>SPIB01000001.1 GCA_004535785.1 Gammaproteobacteria bacterium LSUCC0112
ATCACCCTCTGCCAATGCATCACCCTCTGCCAATGCATCATCGGTCGTTGCAACACGCAGTTGCACCGAGGTCTCACCGGCTGCAATGGTTACTGCACCAGAGACCGCGGTCCAGGTCGTGCCACCGTCGGTGGACACTTCCAGTGTGCTGGCCGCGGCGGTATCAGTGCCAATAGTGGCGGTGCCACTGCTTAAGCTTGGGGTAAAGCTCACGGCTGTCGTTGAGGCTTTGCTCAGGCTGACAGTGAAGACAGCATTTGAGCCTTCAGTAATGGTCGGACTGCTCACTGACAGCGTTGGGGTATCGTTATCCGTACCACCATCGCCGGTACCATCGTCTTTGATGGTGCCTACACCGGTGTCATCACTGATGGTCGCGCCACTGGCGTTGCTCAAGGTGATGTTGAACGATTCGCTGCCTTCAAAAACAGCGTCGTTGGTGATGGCCACAGTGAAAGTCTTGGTCGTCTCACCCGCTGCAAAGTTCAAGGTACCATTGGTAGCAGTGTAATCACTGCCAGCGGTGGCTGTGCCATCTTTAGTGGCGTAATCAACCGACGCTGCAGCGCCAGTGGCGCCGCTTCGGGTCACGGTGAACGTTGCCGTACCAGCCGCTTCATTGACTGTCACATCATTGATGGCCAGTCTTGGGGCTGTATCGTTATCGGTAATGGTCGCCGTACCGCTCGCCGCGCCAGTGTTAGTCACTGTGCCAGTGATCGTGCCAGTGGACAGGCTGAACGACTCATCACCCTCTGCCAATGCATCATCGGTCGTTGCAACACGCAGTTGCACCGAGGTCTCACCGGCTGCAATGGTTACTGCACCAGAGACCGCGGTCCAGGTCGTGCCACCGTCGGTGGACACTTCCAGTGTGCTGGCCGCGGCGGTATCAGTGCCAATAGTGGCGGTGCCACTGCTTAAGCTTGGGGTAGTGAAGACAGCATTTGAGCCTTCCGCTACCGTCGGGCTGCTAACTGACAAGGTAGGGGTATCGTTATCCGTACCACCATCGCCGGTACCATCGTCTTTGATGGTACCCACGCCAGTGTCATCACTGATGCTCGCGCCAGTGGCATTGCTCAGCGTGATGTTAAAGGTCTCACTGCCCTCAAACACATCATCATTGCTGATGTTGATGGTGACGGTTTTAGTGGTCTCACCCGCTGCAAAGTTGATTGTGCCATTGGCCGCGGTGTAGTCAGTGCCTGCAGCAGCGCTGCCATTGCTTGTCGCGTAATCCACTGTCGCTGCAGCGCCAGTGGCGCCGCTTCGGGTTACGGTGAACGTTGCCGTACCGGCCGCTTCATTCAACGTCACATCATTGATGGCGAGCGTCGGGGCTGTATCGTTATCGGTAATGGTTGCCGTGCCACTCGCCGCGCCAGTGTTAGTCACTGTGCCAGTGATCGTGCCAGTGGACAGGCTGAACGACTCATCACCCTCTGCCAATGCATCATCGGTCGTTGCAACACGCAGTTGCACCGAGGTCTCACCGGCTGCAATGGTTACTGCACCAGAGACTGTGGTCCAAGTGGTGCCACCGTCGGTAGAGACTTCCAGTGTGCTGGCCGCAGCAGTATCAGTGCCAACCGTGGCGGTGCCACTGCTTAAGCTTGGGGTAAAGCTCACGGCTGTCGTTGAGGCTTTGCTTAGGCTGACAGTGAAGACAGCATTTGAGCCTTCAGTAATGGTCGGACTGCTCACTGACAGCGTTGGGGTATCGTTATCCGTACCACCATCGCCGGTACCATCGTCTTTGATGGTGCCTACACCGGTGTCATCACTGATGCTCGCGCCAGTGGCATTGCTTAGCGTGATGTTAAAGGTCTCACTGCCTTCAAACACATCATCATTACTAATGTTGATGGTGACGGTTTTAGTGGTCTCACCCGCTGCAAAGTTGATTGTGCCATTGGCCGCGGTGTAGTCAGTGCCTGCAGCAGCGCTGCCATTGCTTGTCGCGTAATCCACTGTCGCAGTAGCGCCGGTGGCGCCGCTTCGAGTCACGGTGAACGTTGCCGTACCGGCCGCCTCATTCACTGTCACATCATTGATGGCCAGACTTGGGGCGATGTCGTTATCAGTAATGGTCGCCGTGCCGCTCGCCGCGCCAGTGTTAGTCACTGTGCCAGTGATCGTGCCAGTGGACAGGCTGAACGACTCATCACCCTCTGCCAATGCATCATCGGTCGTTGCAACACGCAGTTGCACCGAGGTCTCACCGGCTGCAATGGTTAGTGCACCAGAGACCGCGGTCCAGGTCGTGCCACCGTCGGTGGACACTTCCAGTGTGCTGGCCGCGGCGGTATCAGTGCCAATAGTGGCGGTGCCACTGCTTAAGCTTGGGGTAAAGCTCACGGCTGTCGTTGAGGCTTTGCTCAGGCTGACAGTGAAGACAGCATTGGAGCCTTCAGTAATGGTCGGACTGCTCACTGACAGCGTTGGGGTATCGTTATCCGTACCACCATCGCCGGTACCATCGTCTTTGATGGTGCCTACACCGGTGTCATCACTGATGGTCGCGCCACTGGCGTTGCTCAAGGTGATGTTGAACGATTCGCTGCCTTCAAAAACAGCGTCGTTGGTGATGGCCACAGTGATAGTCTTGGTCGTCTCACCCGCTGCAAAGTTCAAGGTACCATTGGTAGCAGTGTAATCGCTGCCAGCCGTGGCTGTGCCATCTTTAGTGGCGTAATCAACCGACGCTGCAGCGCCAGTGGCGCCGCTTCGGGTCACGGTGAACGTTGCCGTACCGGCCGCTTCATTCACCGTCACATCATTGATGGCGAGCGTCGCCGCCGCTGGATCATTAATCGTCGCCGTGCCACTCGCCCCGGTTTGATTGGTTACTGTTCCGGCAATGTATCCCGTCGCAAGTGAAAAAGTCTCACCACCTTCAGTCACTCCATCTTCAACAGTAGCAAGTCGCAATAACACTGAGGACTGCCCCGCAGCGATGGTTACCGGACCCGAGACTGTGCTCCAGGAACTGCCACCGTTGGTGGACACTTCCAGCGAGCTTGATGCTGCCGTGTCAGTCCCCAAGGTCGCTGTGCCGCTGCTCAATGTTGGGCTAAAATTGATATCGCCTGTGGAAGTTTTGTTAATACTTACCGTGAACTGTGCGCTTGAACCTTCCGTTACCGTTGGACTGCTAACACTGATGGTGGGCCTGTCATCGTCCAGCGTGGGATAACCGCTGTCACCAGACGTGTTGGCAGTGCCTGTGTTGTTGCTAGCCAAAAACACATCTCCCTCACCCTCATCGTTAATTGTGCCGATGCCGGTGCTGGAACCGCTGCTTGTATTCGCGGTCAGCGAGAAAGCTTCGTTGCCCTCGTGAACGTTATCCTGAGTAACGGCCATACGAACATACAGTTTGTCACCGGAAGGAATAGCAACCGCTGCACCTGTGTAATTAGTCCATGCAGTGCCATTAAAATATTCAATCTGGTTGCTTAGATCCGTACCCAACGTCGCTGTAATATCAGAACTGGCCAGACCGGTACTGTTACTCAGCGCAAGATTGACCGTAACACCAGCAGGACCGGAAACAGTGAATGTTGCGTAAGGCGATGCTTCGTTGACAAATACCGAGTTAACGGCAGGAATCGCAGTATCATCTCCACCTTGAATAGTGACATTCAGCACGCCAATATCAGTCAGACCCGCGCCCGAACGATCTCGCACAGTGTAATTGAAACTATCGGTCAAAGATTGACCGCTGGTCAATGCGTCTACATTGGCATTATTGTTATCAACTGTATATATCCAACTTCCATTGGAATTTAGAACCAAAGATCCATAAGCACCTGTCAATGAAACACCCAAGGTGCCAGCTGTCCCTGAACCCTCAACACTTCCGGTGCGCACGGAAGCAACCACCAATTCAGAGGCTGCATCATCCACATCTGTATCATTGCTTAATACATTACCGCTGGGGTTAAATCCTGGTGTGGCATTAAAGTTGCCACTTGTCTCGATCGCGGTGGCCGTGTCGTTATTGGCTATTGGCGCATCATTGGCACCCTGAATCGTCACTGTCAGTGTTGATGAATCAACCAGATTGGCTGTATTCTTGATCGAATAGACAAAAGTCTCAGTCAAGGTCTGACTACTGGTTCTCAGAGACTGTACAGTTGAGTTGTTATTATCAACCGTATAGGTATAAGCACCGGTAGAACTTAACGTCAAGGTACCAAACTGACCTACTATTTGCGTATTGGTACTGACAGAGGTGTCAGATGCCACACCCGAGTAACGCGCAGAGGTTACCGTGTTACTCCCCGCTGGTGTGGTGTCATTGGTCAGCAGATTGCCCGTTGGATTGGTGCCAGCAGTGCCGTTACTCGCACCACCTGCTTCTACCGCTATTGCTGTATCTGCCACAGCGTTTGGATCGCTGGCACTGGAGCCAGAAACGGTGATGAACAACGTCGCTGGACTGGTAGCACCACTGGCATCCTGCATAGTGTACTGAAAAGAATCCACGCCAGTCTGGCCATCGCCAAGACTGGCATTATTTGCAAAAGGGGTATAGGTATAAGCGCCATCTGCCGCCAGCACCAGACTTCCGTATTGTCCAGTCAAACTCGTGCCAAGTGCAGCACTAAAACTCAGAACGGTACCGGCCGTGCTTGTAAGAAGATTACTGGTCGTGAACGTCTGCACCCTACCACTGACATCATAGGTTGCAGCCGTCACTGTGGTAGAGGCTGGCACGCCAGTGCCTGAAACAGTCATGCCTACGGCAATAACGCCAGTAGAAGCAGACGGGTTATTAACTGTGACGGTTGTTGTACCTGATGTGGTCGCCGTTGTGATGGTGGCAGTCTTCATACCACTGGTATTTTCGGTTTCGTTAGAGGAGTTTTCAAAACCGACGGCAGCACCGTTTAGACTCGTGATCTGCACTTGCTGATTGGACTCATTAAGATAATAGCTCGGGCTAGCAGAGAGTGTCAGCGTGGTATCAGTACCGCTCACGCTATCAGACACAAACTTGACCAATGCTCCCCCTTGAGCATGCACCGCTCGGTAGACACCACTGATTAGAATATACATCGTATGGTTGGTACCGACCGCGTTAAAACCATTGTCTCCCTGGAAGAACAACTGGCTGAGCGTCACTGTATCGGCAGTACTTAGAACAGTCGCCGACCCCTGAGACGCAACAATCGACTTGGTTTCCGAGAACTGATCCACGTCGGTGTCATTCACCAACACATTACCGGTTGCTCTTGAACCCAGTGGATCGGTGCTGTCATAAGCACCACTGGTTCGCAAAGACTCCTTCGCCACATTGTAATCATTGGCAGCAACCGGATTGTCGTTCGCACCCTGAATGGTCACCGTCAGTGTACTGGTACCGCTGACGCCACCATTGGCGTTCATCAGGTAGGTGAAAGAATCGGTCAAGGTATTACTGGTGGAGCGCAGCGCCTGCACGGCAGCATTGCTGTTATTTACTGTATAGGTATAACTACCATCCGCACCAATCTTAAGCGTACCGTACTGACCAACCACCTCAGTACCGTTGGCTGACGTTGTGGATGCCGTTACGGTTGCGCTGGCGGCGGTCGTGCCGATCTTGGCAACCACCTTGCCGCCACCCGCCGCACTATCATTGGTGAGTACATTGCCTGTGGGATTGGACCCGGCCGTGCCGTTACTGGCGCCACCTGCCTCAACAGCGGTCGCGGTATCAGCCGCCATTGTCGGAGGCGCGGTAATAATCGCATTCAGCTGGGCATCAACCCTATCCGACGAGGAGCCAATGTTGAGAATTGCACCAGGCACTGAAGCACCAGATCGTGTCGCAAAATAGTTCGTATCAACAACCAGAATGAAACCGACGTTATCCGAAACATTGGCGTCTCCGTCCTTATTACCATCGGCCGATGCCAGTGCCAAATTGGTAAAATCATTGTCTGACCAGAAATAGAAACCTCTGAGGGTGCCCTGCACTTTGATTGGTCGACTGATCCAGCCAAAGTACTGTTGGCCACCAATTTCCAGACCAATTGCCAGCACGTCGTTTCCGCTGAACAGACTGCTATTAGCGTCGTCACTGATAACAGCCACGTTAAGACTGGTGTTGATATAGTCATGGCTGTTTGACTCCTTGCCTGCAGGAGTTGTCGCTGTATTAACTTGATAGGCATTAGGGAACTCAAACGCAGCCCTTTCCACGGCGATCGATTGACCATCGATGTCCAGCACAGCGTGGTCATAATCGCTGGCAAACCCGGTTTGTGTGACATCACTGCCCGTCAGTTTGGCCGCAAAGAGTTGGCCCTCGTCGCCTGAACTATCGCGTCCATTATTCAAGCGCTGATCCAGCGCATGACCAACCTCTTCAAGCAACACCTTGGAAATAAAATCGCTGCTGAACCCCATGTTGATCCAGTCAGCATTGATATAGATACGCTCAGACCCTGTATGACCTATGGCCGCGTAAGCAGCTAACGCACCACCTAGCTCAGCATTACTGCGAAATTCCAGCGTTAAATTGAGACCATCTTTACCCAGCAATGCCGCAAGAGCAGCAATATTGGCGGAAAAGTCATCGCTATCCGTACCGGCGTTACCAAAAACATCCTGCATCAGTTGCAGGTAATCCGGGCGATCAGGAAGTTCACTCAACAAGCGATTGACCTGATCAACTGCAGTGTTCCAGGTCTCGCGAGCCACCGAATCGGTCAAGCGGTCGAATCCTTCCACCGACAAATGCTCGGGCTGCCCCACACTAACAAGATCCCCAGCCGTATCACTCAGACTGTTTTCGTCAGCGTCAGCGGCAGCGCCACCAGCATTGGTTTCATTTTCATTCGTCGGCCCAAAAACCGCCGCGGCCATCATGTCAGCAAAAAGTTCGCCCTGAACACCGACATCAGTCGTATCCGCATCAAACGTGGCGATTGCATCAGTGACCGCCGCGCCGTCAAACATAAAGCGCTGTTCCAGCGCCATCATGCCCGGGCTGGAGCGAACCAGTGAGCCTGTTGTTTTTTGTTCGGTCGCGGTCCCGGCATCCTGTTTGGTCACAATCAGCTTGCCTTTTGATGGAGTTTTTCCGCTTTTACGACCGTTTTTCATAGGCTCACCTCAATAGGACGTTCCGTATCTGATTTTTTGTTAACTGCGCCGGTCGGGGTGATCACCTGAACGGTACCACTCATGCCTGCTTTTAATTCTTTGTATTCACCGTCGATGATCGCCGCCACTTTCACGGTCTGACTGACCGCGTCCGCACGGGCGCCGATTCGACTGATTTTTGCCGGGTAAACAAGCCCGGTTTCATCAATGCTGACTTCAAAACTATGACCATCCTGCAGCCAGCCAAGCCAGCGTGAGGGAACAATAAATTCCAACTCAAGTTGATTATCATCAAATATTTCTAAAAGAGGTTCACCCGGCTGAACATACTGACGTTCGCGGACATGCTGGACCGCAATGCGACCAGAAAAAGGCGCAATCAACTCACATTTGGCAAGCAGTGTTTCACTCATTCGCACTTCGGCCATTGCCTTGGCTTTGGCAACATTAGCAAGATCCAATTCCAGCTTACCGATGGAGTTAAGCTGATCCAGTCGCACATTGGCCGCCAGCACAACTTCTGCTGAAGCAAGTTCAGCTTGAGCGATCTCTAATTGCGCCTCTTGCAAGGAACAATCCAAACTCAGCAACACATCTCCACGTTTGAAGCTGCCAGCCTCTCTCACAGCAATCTTGCTGACGATCGCGCCTATTTCAGAGGAGAGTAAGGTGTGGTTAACGGGACTTAACTGCGCACGAATCTGCTGACGTTCAATACCGGTTGTTCCCGGCAAGGAGGACTGCGCCGTTGACTCAACAGCAACCACTAATCCCATCAACAAAAATAGCCATGAACCCAAAGGCGCGTTCAAGTCAAACCTCGCCTTCGTAGGTGATTTTCCACGCTGAGTCCATTTTCTGCCAAATTTGCTCTTTCCATCCATTCCATGTGTAGTTGTTACTCTCATAGCGCTGATAAAAGCGCACTGTCACCAACGTGCTGTCCTCTGGATCAACATCAAACGTCGTGTCCTCAATCTCCACATTGATGAAGGTTTTTCCATTATTGACGGCGCTTTTATAAGACGACCAAGAGGCTTTGTTGTCGTTTTCCGCACTGAAATGCTCAGCATAATGGGACAAATAGGCCTCGTTATTTTTTGATGCCCAATCTTGGCGCCAACTCTCCAGAGCATCGGCTAGCGCGGTCAGTCGTGCGGTGGTGTTGTCAGTGGACTCAAAAACCGTTGAACTAGAAACCGCCGGTTCATCTGATGCTGCAATCACTGGCGCAACAGGCGTTTGAGACACAGCAATTGAAGTAAACGCTGTCGGAGTAACAACAATCGGATCAGCAGTACGAGCTACAAGGTCACTTTGAGCAACGTCATTTCCAACAGTGTCACCGGCTTGTTCAGGAGGGCGACTGCCGGGGTCAACCTCATTCAACCGCACACCTGCCAAGGTGCTTTCTGCACGCAATTGTTCGACCAATTCCTCCAGAGACAGCTCCGAGACACTGCCAACCTGAGGCTCCACACCCAAGGTATAGAGCATACGAGCGGCGGCCGCCTCAGACTGCGCATTTGCCTGATACAGTCGCAACTCGCTGAGTATCGCCGACGTCTCACTGCTCACCAGATTGAGCTGACTCTCAGTGCGGGCAAACACAGCATCTGTCGTGAATTTGAGCAGCTGCGTGTCTACATCCCAGATTTGTCTGGATCGCTCCAACTGCTCAATTGCGTTGGCGTATTCCAGTCGGGATAAATGCAATTGCGTCAGCGCAGCCATCTGCACCATTGCCCGTCGCTGGTCAGCCAACGCGATACCGGCATCGGCCAGACGCATTTGCGCCGGCGCAGTCAGCAGATTAAAAAAGTTAAAGGAGAGCTGCGCACTGGCCTGGCTCCAGTGATTATTCACAAGATAACGATCGTCGTCATAGCTGACGCCATAATCGAAATTCAGGTTGGGAAACATCTGAACCAGCGTCTTGCGGGACTCTACCCTGGCGATTCGGGCATTGTATTGCTGCTCGACAATGTCCGGATTACGCGAAAGTGTCATCTCCTCCAGTGTCTCAACGGGCAAACTCAACAGCATGGGATAGTCTCGTCGCTCAGGTTCTTCGACCCGGATGGCTTGTCCGATAGGGGCGTTGACCAGCTGTGCCAGTTCGACCTGCGCATTGGACAGTTCCCGGCTGACGGCTTCCAACAAGCGCAGGTTTTCCAACAACTGACGCTGGTATCGCAGCCCATCCTGAGGGACATCGATGCGTTCGCGCTGGGCAATACGTGCCTCCGCCAGAGCTTTTTCGGCGATGACAATCGTTGCCTGCACTCGCTCCTGCATCACCTGGGCACTGGCCGCGCGCCAGAATGCGATATGTACATCTTGCAACAAAAGGTGAAGAACCTTACGGCGCTTCTCAAAGGCTATCAGCGCCCGGTCAGCCTGTTGCTGAGCGGTGTAATATCCGACTCCCAGATCCAGCAGGCTCCAGCTGACCCCCAATTGTGAAAGCCAGTGCTCGCGCTCCTGCGAGATGAAGCGCGAAGGCGAGAGCTCTCCACTCTCAGAATCACGGCTCTGGCTGATGCGCTCATTGCTGCGGGTGTTATATCCCGCCTGAGCCAACAAGGTCGGAAGCATGTCGTAATTGGAGACATCCAATTGGGCGCGCTGCAAGGCCTCTTCCATCATGGCTGTTCTGAGCTCAAGATTGTATTTCAGCGCTCTGGCCTGGGCCTCTTCAAGGGTTAACTCGCTCTGAATGGGAATGACCTCGCGCCGGATCTTCGCCAGATCAATCTGACTTTGACTGAAAACATCCGTTTCGCTTAACTGTCGTGGTGGCGTCCCTGCGCATGCGGTCATTGCCAGCAGGATAGCTACGCCGAGCGCCGTGCGCGAAAGCAAAACGGGTCGACTGGGAGTTTTTCGATATTGTTGTACGTCGGGCATTCTGGTTCTCAGGCAGGGGAAGTATGTGTCAAGAATGAGACGGTTTCGATTTTATAGATGTCCAAGACTGGTAAACAGAGTGAAGAGGGAAAAAATGGTACAAATTTTTACATTTTAATCCTGGCCAATGGTCAAACAAAGGTTGCCGGAAAAACGATGGGTAAAAATAGGGTGCATTTGACCAGTTAAGGGTGTTTTTAGGGTTAGGGACTGTAAGCCCATCGAAAGTCATTGTTAATAAGCCATCTGACAAGCGACTAGCCAGAGATGGATCAACTATTTCAGACTCCACCTCCTTTTCAGACTCCACCTCATTTATACTTGTCGGGGCTGCAAGCACATCAATAGATCACCAGACGCAAATTGTGTTCTGGAATGGATAAGTGACTATTTGATATGCAAGGAACGGGCAAATGCCCTGACAATTGTGGGGACATAAATGCCGCAAATTGACATCAACACGCTTTTTCTTGTGCTGATAGCAATAAGCGTGACAGTCGCTGCCATGTTGGCTAGTGTCGGCAGTCGCGCAGACAAGAGTCTTTTGATCTGGTCGACGGCCTATTTGGCGCAAGCGGCAGGTTTCCTGCTGATCTCTCTGCGACAGGTAATATCTGACGTTTTATCAATCTGGCTGGGTAATCTGCTGGTCTCGATGGGCTATTCGCTACTCGCTGCGGGATTACTCAACTTTTTGCATCGAGCTACGTCCAAATGGGTTGTTCTGGTGCCAGCCCTGCTTTTCCTTAATTTTTTATATTTGTTCGACAATCTGGAAGCGCGCTTGGTATTGGGGGGACTTACTAATACCGGACAGATGCTTTTTCTGATTCTACTGCTGAGACGTCATCGATTTGAAATTGCCGGACGCGGCAAACAAATTTTGACTGTCTGTTTCGCGGTCGGAGCCACACTCAGCCTCATCAGGCCGCTTACCGTGATAGCAGGGGTGGCCGAAATCCCAAGTTATGACAGCGGTGGCTTTGCGCAGACGTACACCTTTCTTGGCATCAACATACTTAGCATCGCGAATGCGCTTGGACTCGTTCTCATGGAAAAGGAGCAGGCCGAAGCCACCATGTATTCCATGGCACGTTCAGACTATCTGACCGGTCTAATGAACCGGAGGAGCTTTTACGAGCGCATAAACCAGCTGATTTCAGACAAAAAATCAAAACAATACGCAGCGCTGATTCTGCTCGATCTTGATAATTTCAAACCACTCAACGACACACATGGCCACGGCGCTGGCGATCAGATGCTTATACAGGCCGCTAATCGAATGTCGGGATGTATCGGTGAACATGACGTGGTCGCAAGACTGGGCGGAGATGAATTTGTATTTTTGTTGCCCTTTTTGGGAACAGACCAACAGCAAGCAAAAGCATCCGCGCTGGAAGTCGCCGAGAAAATTAAGAATGCCCTTGCTGAGCCCTACGCACTGACCTCCGGCAGCTCAACACCAAGTGAAAATATATCATTCCAATATCGCTGCACAGCCTCACTGGGCGTACAACTATTTTCACAGGGACAGCGTTCTCGCGAGGCTATTATGCGAGAAGCTGACATGGCAATGTATGCAGCAAAGACAAAGGAAAAAGGCACTATCGCATTTACCTGAGCTGACTTGACTGGTCAGCTTTGGCTATCTCCTCGCTTGTTTCAAGATCACCCAGCCACCCAGCCCGCAGGCGCTGTATCGCTTCACCGGCATCATCATCTACGTCGACCTCAAAATCACCACGCACGGGATTCAAGATGACAGGCAGGGTTTTCAACAAGCCATCACGGAACAGCGTGAACTCCACCTCGTCACCCGGGGTATATCGGCGCAGCAGCGCGTCGAGGTTGCCGCCAATTCGAACACCATCCAGCGCCAGCAGTTCATCGCCGGCATTGATGCCCGCACGCCAGGCCGCACCATCAAGACGCGGCGTCGACACCACCGGTGGATTGCCGCGCAGAGAGGCATCCAGCGATACTTGTACTGGCGCCTTACTGGTGTCTTCGCGGTCCAGCACCCAACCTATTGTTTGCAGCGCCTCTTCCACCGGCAATGGCTGCGTGTCGTAGACCCAGCCGTCCAGTTGTTCGGCCAGCGCGTTACCACCGGCGGCGGCCAAACGCTCACGAAAATCGGCATAGGTAAACCCACCGCCACCCAGCGGGAAATCGTCATACAGAGCGGTCATCACGGTATCCAGACTGCGGTTGCCGTCACTGACTCGCCGGATTTCCAGATCCAGCACCAGTCCCAGCAATCCACCCTGACTATAAAATGACACGGTGCGGTTAGCTTTGTCTGCCGCCCGGTCGGCGCCACGGTGAAAACCCTTTGTCCAGGCTTCCAAGCTGGCGCGTGCCAAGGTGTCCTGGTTATAACCAGGTGCATCGACCACGCTGCTGATAACCTCGGCCAGTTGATCACGATAATCGTCCACGGGGACCAGTCCTGCGCGCACCGGCAGCAATTGGTCGTAATAACTGGTCAGGCCTTCAGCAACCCAGAGCAGTTCCGTGTAATTAATGTTCTGGTAGTCATAACGGTCGATGGCGGCCGGACGAAAACGTTTGACGTTCCAGGTGTGGAAAAACTCATGTGCCATGAGTCCCAGAAAGCCTTGCCAGCGCTCTTTGTCCCAGAACGCGCGCGGGTCGGTATGCACCACTGTGCTGTTGTAGTACTCGGTACCCCCACCGAGACCGTCGCCGCTGTGCAACATAAAGAGGTAGTAGTCGGTTGGCAAACCGGTATCCGACGTGGCAAACACCTCGACCGTGGCGGTGACAATGGCACCGATATCATGGGAAAGCCGCTCCTCATCGTGATCCCAGATGCCGTGAATCAGAAAGTCAACGGTGATGCCTGAGGCTTCAAAGGTCACCAGATCAAAGGTGCCGATCTCAATCGGTGAATCCACGAGGCGGTCATAATGCGGCGCCACAAAGCGGCCTTGCTCGGGTTGCTCCATACCGGCGGCTGCCTTCCAACCCGTTGGTAGATCAATCGCAACCTCGAGAGGCTGGTCGCGTAGCGCGTCGGCATAGACAAACACTGCGGCGGGATTCAAAAACGCATGCTCGGCATCCACATGGCGGGTGCGATCAGTCAGGCTGTCGGCATACACACGATAGCGCACGACGACATCGCCCGAGCGTGCATTGGGTCGGCTGACCCGCCACGACGAGGTCGCGGTCTGCTCAACGGGCAGCGCGTTGCCATTACCATCACTGACTTGCATGCCGGACACTGTGCCTACAAAGTCCATCACCAGATACAGACCGGATCGCCAGATGGGCAGGTGAAAATCCAGTGTGTCACCGGTCACGTCGCTGAAGCGCGCCTCAATCGTGACCTGTTGCATGGCGCGTTCAGACAAGTCCACCTGGTAGCGGGTTTCTGCGGCGTTCGCGGTCAAACTTAGACAGAGCAGGACCAGCGCGAGCAGCACTGCCGTCAGGGAATGGGGAGCGGGTCTGGCATGGTGTTGTTGAAGATTCATTAACTTTCCTCCGAAGATGCTGCAGGATAACCCAAAACCGGGAGGGCTCAAATGACGGGTTGTGACGGTTTGATTTACCAAATCTGCTGAAGCGATGTGCTCATACGGACCCAGCCGCCTCTTCGCTGATATCCCGCAGGGCTTTAGCCAGCACATCGCTGTCCTGTGCACCTGAAATGAGGTACTTGCGATTAATAATAAACGCAGGCACGGAGGATACACCGGCATTCTGGTAAGTCTCTTCGTCCTGACGGACTGCCGCCTCATACTGGTCCGACGCCAGCATTTTTTGTGCGTCTGCCTGATCGAGCCCCAGTGCGCCAACACAATCTAATAGTACAACCTTGTCGGCAATATCCAGTGCCTTGCCAAAATACGCTTCAAACAGCGCCAGTTTCATAGCGGTCTGTTGCCCCTGATCTGCCGCCCATTTCACCAGTCGGTGACCGTCAAAGGTATTGGCGGTCAGTCGCTCCTGCAATTTGTCAAAGTTGACGCCCAGTTCTTTGGCGATAGTCATCATCTGGCTCTGCGCAGCGCGCATCTCGTGTTCGCTACGGCCATATTTTTTGGCCAACGCCGGCAAAATCGGTTCACCCTTGCCGCTGTGGTAGGGGTTCAGCTCAAAGGCACGCCATTCAACGTTAAACTGGTAATCTGCCCCCAATTTTTCCATGGCTTGTTTGAGCCGGGCGTAGCCAATGGCGCACCAAGGGCAAGCGATGTCGGAGACGATGTCTATCTGGAGTGTATGCATGATGCACAAAGCCTGTTTTTGTTGTCGCCGGCCGGGTTGCCAAGCTGCTAAAGTAAACCATCAACAACATAACAATCACAAGAACCGGAGGTCTTCATGACATCGCGTATCACCTCAACCAGCCTAAAACACCTGATTGGCGCCGTATTGATGATGAGTCTGGCAGCGCCCCTCTACGCAGACTCCTGGCCACAACAGGCCGTCGGCGCTGAAGCCGCTGGTTTCACGGCTGAGGGTATTGAGCGACTGGATGCCGCGATGCGAGAGATTGTTGCCAACCAGGATGTCGCCGGCATGGTGTGGATGCTGGGCAAAGACGGTCAGATCGCGACCTTTGAGGCGGCCGGCCTGGCGCGCGTTAATGATCAGGCGCCGATGACCAAAGACTCACTGTTCCGCATTTACTCGATGAGCAAGCCGGTCACCGGCGTCGCCATGATGATGCTGTGGGAACAGGGGCTGTGGGATTTTGATGACCCGATCAGCAAGTTTGTGCCCGAATTTACCAATCTGAAAGTGCTGTCCAGCGATGGCAATGAACCGGACGACCTGACACGTCAACCCACTATGCGTGAATTGATGAGCAACACCGCCGGTTTTGCCTACGGCCTGTTTGGTGACGATCCGGCCAACCGGGCATTCCGCGATCAGGAGGTGCTGGCCTCGGGCGACCTGAATGAAATGATTCAGAAAATCGCGGGTATTCCGCTGATGGCGCAGCCTGGCGAGCAGTGGTATTACTCCATAGGCATGGATATCCAGGGTTACATCGTTGAGCAACTGACCGGCATGCGTTTTGGTGATTACCTGCGTCAACACCTGTTTGAGCCACTGGATATGATGGACACGCGCTTTTATGTGATGCCGGACGATGTGCCGCGTTTTGCGGAAGTGCACTATTGGGATGCCGAGACCAACGCACTGGCCCAGCAGGCCGAGCGACCTGATCGCCCCAGCTATCTGGACGCGGATCGACTGGAGTCGGGTGGCGGTGGGCTGGTGTCTTCCACCCATGACTATGCCCGTTTTATCCAGATGATGGTGAACAAGGGCGAGTTGGACGGCGTGCGTATCCTGAAACCGGAATCAGTGCGCATCATGAGCACAAATAGCCTGACGGGCAAAGAAGACATGCGTTTTGGCATCGGTGGTCCCGGTCAGCCGGGTCAAGGCTGGGGCGTTGATATGGCGGTGCTGTTTGATCCGCAGGCTGCCGGTTCACCACAAGGCCCCGGCACTTATTACTGGGCGGGCGCCGCGGGCACATCGTTCTGGATTGATCCGGTGAATGACATATTCTGGCTGTCGATGATTCAGGCGCAGGGCCCACGACGTCCGGGAGCCGCAAATATGGGCGAGGTGGCGCGGGATATCATTTACGAGAGTTTGCAGGAGTAAGTGGTGAGTCGTTGACCGGCTATCGAGCCAGCATGTTTACTCGTTAGCCGACGGAGATAATGACGTCCAGATTAAAATACTCCACCTGTTAGGTCTTGCCGTCACTGGCTGCTGTTGCATTTATTGCAACAACTGCCTCTCCCGCTACACTTTTTGCACAATCACATAAACATGCTGCTCGGGATACTGGTCATACTCAAGATGGCGGCAGATACAACCCAACTCACTCACGAGCGCAAGCAAGCCGGGAATACCGAGAGCGCTGTAATACATGTCCGGCCCCATAAATGCGTCGGCCTTTTCACTCGGGCTATCGATGCCTCCCGTGGTGAATATCAAAACACCGCCCGGTTCCAAGGCATCGACCAGTTTAGTCATGACATCCGTCTGCCGTGACAGCGGTATGTGCCAGATGCTGTCCCACGCGGAAATAAAATCATATTTACCGGGAATGTCCCACGTGCAAATGTCCGCATGATAAAAAACAACATCAGGATGTTTTGCCTGTGCCAGCAAGAGCATTTGCCGGGATATGTCCACTCCCTCAACGTTGAAGCCTCTGGACAGCAATAAATCGATAAATCGGCCGCTGCTGCCGCAGCCAACATCTAGCGCCCGGCGCTTTTCACTCAGGAATGCAATAGCGCGCTCATGCTGGGCCATGCCATTGCCTTCTGGAAACGCATCACTTGCCCAGTGTCCGGCAAGCTGATCATATCCTTCTGCTATTTTTTTGGGGTCCATGGCTTTCCTGCGAGCGAAGGGTTTGATGTCCCGGAGCGGTTGTCTGTTATGACTTGCCCGTTATTCTCGTGATGTTAAACCCTTCTTCCGCTGCCGGGGGCACAAAGTGTCTTGTCACCTGCTCAAACATCTCCCGGGTATCCGTCGCGGCTCTGTCCGGCTGCTCTGAACGTCTTTTTTCGATCTGTTGCAGGCACACGTCATCTGACTGGTCGATGTAAATCAACTCATGTGGCGCCTGAATCTCTGACACAAGATCTCTGAACCACGCGCGTTGCGCGATGGTGTTTGCCGGGAAGTCCATCACCACGTCTGTGCCGGCAGTCAGTATTGATTGCACCAGTGCCTTGATTGGGGGTTTGAGCCGACCGGCGTATGTCATGTAGTCGTCGAGCGACCGGATAGCATTGGGGTAGAGTGACGCTAACCATTGATCTTCCGAGATCAAGACCGCATGTCGCGTCTGGGCCATTTTGCGGGATTTTGTTGTTTTACCTGCACCCATTTTTCCGCAGAAAAATGTCAGTACGCCTTTTTCAGTTTGCACAGTCTCACCAAGCTACGAATGAAGTATGAATTTTCGGGTCAGCTTGCGCATGTCATCAGACAACAATCGTAGGGAATTTGCCGACCCGGATATACCGGCCTGAGCTTCCGAGTTTTCCTCCACGATGTGCGCAACAATCTCAACATTACGCGCGACATCATCCACTGCTATACGCTGCTCGTCCAGAGAATGAGCAATCGTAGCAACGGCATCAAGGTTATCAACAACGGCAGCGTTTATCAGCCGCATGGCGTTCCCGGTCTTTTCAACAAGCGCATTACCCGACTCAATCCCTGAGCGCCCGGATTTCATGCTGTCTTTCGCCTTATCAACACTCTCATTGATTACGGCAACAAGATCAACGATTTCTGATGTTGACTTCGCCGTGCGGGCCGCAAGGTTTCTCACTTCATCTGCAACCACCGCAAAACCGCGGCCTTGCTCACCGGCTCTGGCGGCCTCGATCGCCGCATTCAGCGCCAGAAGATTGGTCTGTTCTGCTATCCCGCGGATCACTTCCACAATGGAATAGATCTTATGTGATTGGTTTGCCAGATTCTCGACATCGTCTGAACCCCTTGCAATATGCGCTGACGTGTCATAGACCACTACATTGCTACTGGATTATTTTTAAGAAGAATTGCAAATAGAACAAATACGAGGGGTGTAAGGTCTATCGATAAAAAAGTAAGGAGCAGCAGCACCCTGCCCCCGCCCCTTACCGAGTCACTGCCTTCCCTGATCCCCGTCCCTGAAACGACTACTCCTGATGTCACACAAACGTCCGATGCCTGAATCAATCCAGCGTGAAATCAATGTCGTTGCCGTTGACGACCACCCGATAATCACCACCGTGACGCTGCAGGATACGCCGGGCAATGGCGAGTCCCAGTCCATAACCGCCGGACTGGCGATCACGACTGGTATCGAGTCGGGCGAAGGGTTCAAAAATGCTGTGGTGATGTTTTTCCGGGATTCCCGGGCCATCATCGCGGATACTCAGGGTCACGGTTTCTGCGTCAATAGTGCAGCTGACAACCACCGCCGAGTCGGCATAACGCAGGCTGTTGCGCACGATCTTATGCAGCGCACGCGCCAGCAAATCAGCATTAAAACGAGTTTCCAGAGTCAGGGTGACGCTATCTGCCTGCACCTGCACCGGAATCTCTGAATCGGCATATTGAGCCAACTGGCGCTCCAGCCACGGCCCTATTCGGATACGCTGCAACTGCAACTGAAGATTGTCCTCACTGAGTTTGGCGTAGGTCAGCATCTCATCAATCAAGCCTTCCAGTTCCTGCACATCGGTTTTCATGGCCATCAGATGACCGGCCAGACGCGCCTCATCCTTGATTTTCGGAATCATTTCCATAGCAAACTTAAATCGCGCAAGCGGCGTGCGTAACTCATGGGCCACGGCATTGGTGAGATCACGATGCGCGGTCACCAGATATTGAATGTGCTCGGCCATCTTGTTAAGGGAATGTGCGACCGGATAAATGCTGGAATTTTCGGCAACCGACACCCGCGTCTTGAAGTCATCACGCCCAAACTGGCTTGCCGCATACCGCAGTGCGCTCAGGTCGCGGTAAAACGGTCTGATCCACAAAAACAACAATAATGCGACTAATGTGTAGTAGCTGAGGATAACCGCTGTCTCGATAAACGCCACCGATGGGGGTTCTGCTGGTAGTGGCCCCAAGGCTATCACCTGCCCGATGGCAGGTATCATTTTGACCAAAATCTCATGCGATTCTGCATCACGATAAGACGTGATCTGGCCATTGTTTAATGATCAGGATGCCAGCCGCGATCAGGAAATAAGCGCGCAGAAACAGCAAGTAGGACAGTCGGCTGTTCATCCGCGTCTAGTCCCAGGCATTTACAACAAACAAATAACCTTTACCCCAGATGGTGCGGATTCTGAAAGGCTGCTCAGGATTGTCATGCAACTTTTTGCGAAGGCGTGAGATGCGCACATCCACGGTGCGATCCAGGCCATCGTAATCGATACCGCGGATATTGCTGTAGATGATGTCGCGGCTCAGCACGGTGCCCGCATTGCGCGTCAGTATACTGAGCAACTCAAATTCCTGAGTGGTCAGATCCACTTCTTCCCCGTCGTAGATCACCTGATGTGATTGCAGATTCACGATGAGCCGGCCAAACCTGAGTGACTGATTGTCTGTCAATGCTTGAACCGCATGTATGCGGCGCAACAGCGCGCGTAAACGGGCGAACAGCACCGGCGGTTCAATCGGCTTGGTGACAAAGTCGTCGGCGCCAAGTTCAAGGCCCATCACATGATCAATGTCACTGCTTTTTGCGGTGAGAATCAGAATGGGCCCGCAGAATGTGTCACGAAGCCGCGTGCAGACCTGTAAGCCGTTCATGCCGGGCAGCATCAAGTCCAGCACCCCAATATCCACCGCACTGGCATCAAAACTGGTCACGGCAACATCGCCTTTATGCTGCACGCTGACCTCAAAGTTCTCTTGTGTCAGGTAGTCGCGCACCAGACTGGCGAGGCGGATGTCGTCTTCAATCAGCAACGGGCGCACGGCGCGGCTGTGTCGATGCGCGGCCAGACTGTCAGATGGGTGAAACTGGCACATTAAAAAACACTCCAGGCATGACGGCGGCGTCGGCGTGTGTCGCGCAGATCCCGTTTGATGACGGGAATGTCAATATCACTGAGCACCTCAAGGGTTTGTGCATCCAGCAATTGTATGAGGATGTTTTCCGTTTGTGCCAGCATCATGGAAAAGTCGCCCGATTGTTGTGCCTGCCAGCATTGCAGGGTCGCTGACTGTCCGTGTAATTGCAAACAGACATGCCTTGGGGTTGCCGAGGTCCATGCCACCTTCAATTGCAGTGAGCAGCGTTGTTTGTCGGCGGGCACCACGCAGATACGTGGCTGCGCGTGCAGAGTCACTTCTTGACCGGGCGTTGTTGCCTGAAACAAGGCGGGCGCCCCCATCCAGAGCAGCAGCACACCGATTAAGCGACCTGCCATAGACAAGCCCACGGCGCTGAACGCCGTGTCTGACAATCTCCTGAACTCTGTAACAATCTTCAGCATGTGTGCTCAGGATTATTTAAATTGATAATAGAGGCTAACAAACGCCGTATTCACCGTTCCTCGCTCAATAATGGGGCTGCGCCGGATTGCGCTGCTGAGTTACTCGTGTTCCAGAACCCCGACCAGTCGCCAGCGCCCGGACAAGCGCGGCTGGCGGAAAAACGCATCACCCGGTTGATGCCTTCGCCGGCGGTATACACTGGCCGACCGTCGATGCGTTCTTCGGGGCGCACACCGTAGTAGTAGTCAATCAGATCGCTACTTTTCCACTCCAGCCCGAGGGTGAGACTGAATTCGCTGGTCCGGGTGATCCATGGGTAAGAATAGGAAAACCAGGCGGATTGGCCATGATGGGTGCCGCTGGCATCGGTCAGTAACTGCGCCTGCAGATCACCCCATTGGCTGAGGTATAGCATCTCAATACCCGAATTCACCGCATAATCCCGTTCTGGCAGTGAGGTGTCCAAATCGTTAAAGACCAGTGTTTCCAGTTCGTCGGTGTTGAGTGAACCCAGATCCGGGGGTTCTCCGCCGGCAATGCTGGGAAAACTCAACCCTTTCTCTGCGGCGAGTTGTCTGAGGCTGAAGATGTCGAGCCCGGAACTGCCGTTGCTCAGGTGACTGTAGTAATTGCGTTCGTTGTTAAATGTCAGCAGTGCGTTGGCCGAGAACTGGGCAGTTTCATGAAAAACAAACCCAATATCACCATTGTCGAAAAACCAGTGTTCGCCATACCACGCCAGATCAAGGATGGCGTTGAGGTCTATGTCGTCAGAGGCCACAAAGGCACAGCAGAACCCAGCACCAAGACGGCAGGCAAATCGGGAAAATGGGTCTGCATGGGCGTAGGGTCAAGATTGTGTACACACGTCCACCAAGGTGTATGAGTGCTTAGTTTACGGTTTTGCGGCGGCGGGTTTGTATGAGATTTGGCGTGGAATTGTAATCAAACGTAACTTGATTCAACCTTGTTAACAGTTTCCAGAAACACATCGGATGTCGCAACAGAGAGTTAAAAACATGCCGGCAAACAATATAGTTCACTTGCCTACACCCGCCGAAGTAGAACAGGCAAAACAGTCAAGCCGCACTTTGTCCAAATATGCTGATGTGGACAGGGTTCAGCTATCCTTGCGAGGGAGCAACGGAGAAACTGATGATCTGGTGTTGCCGGGGCATGTTCTTCAGATGCTCCTTGATGTGCTTGCGGAGACATCAAAGGGCAACGCCATCAGCCTGATTCCCTACCATCAGGAAATCAGTACGCAGGAAGCTGCCAATTTGCTCAATGTCAGCCGTCCCCATTTGGTATCGTTGCTTGAGCAGGGAGCTATACCTTTCCGCAAGGTCGGCGCGCACCGCAGAGTGTTGCTGCAGCAAGTGCTGTCATATAAGGACCGGATTGATCGGGAAAGAAGCAAGTCTTTGGATGAACTTGCTGAATTGTCTCAACACGAGGGTATGGGGTACTAATCAGGGATGAGCAAGTTTACGGTTGTCTACGATGCATGTGTGCTTTACCCCGCGCCCTTGAGGGATGCATTAATGCGACTTGCTATGACAGACTTGTTCAGGGCCCATTGGACTGATGCTATTCATGATGAATGGATAACTGCGCTGCTGCGTCAGCAAAAGCATTCACCTGAAGCTCTGCAAAGGGTAAGAGAACTCATGGATGCCCATGTCCGCGATGCTAAAGTTGTGGGATATGAAGCGTTAATTGACAGCCTGGATCTTCCGGATTTAAACGACAGGCATGTACTTGCCGCAGCCATTCGATGCAACGCCTATGCTATAGTCATATTTAGTTTCAATCGCTTCGCGCTGTTGGTCTAACATCGCTATCGCCTCGTTTTCAGAGAGCAGGAAATGCGGTGCTGCTTCAAGGCAGGATTCAAGTTTGCTCAGCCCGTTAAGCCACGGCAATACGCCTTTTACCAGCGGCAATTCCGGCTCATAAATAGGCATGAAAGGGCAACCAGATCCAGACATAGGCTTCTTGGTTTATCCAAACTGATGATCCTCATGCGACTCAATCTACAAGTTTTTTTAAGCCATTTGGAAACCCATAAATGATTTATATGTGAATCATAAAGGCCTATTGTGGTTTATTTATGGATAATGACAGACACTTGCCATCCAGCGTATGACGTAAGCCATACGCCTGTGTCAAAGCGGCGGCAGTGCCTCTTATAGAGTCCACCATGACATTGGACAGAACGCCCGATTAGGGGTAACGTAAAGCGCCCAAGTAATAACAACAATGACGTGCTTTTAGGGAGTCAGGATCATGAAAAGAAGATTGCTCTGTACCTTGGCAATGGTGGCGAATCTGTCGCTGTTTGCCCTGCCGGCCAGTGTGCTGGCCCAGCCCAATATCGAACCCGCTGAACCGTTCAAGGTCGGCACCTTTGCGGTCGGCAACGAGCAGTTTGCCGGTCTTGTGATGCGTAATGACTCCCTGATTGTGGATCTGGCTGAAGCCAACAAAGCGCTGGAGCTGATGCCGGAGTATCCCGGCGTCAATATGCCCGATGATGTGCTCGGTCTGATCGAAGGTTATGAATACGGGCTGAAGTACCGTGTTTATGAAATCGTTAACGAACTGGTTGAGTCTGGCCAGTTAAGCGGCAGTAACCGACCCAGCTACATCCATGCAGTGGCGGATGTCGATATCCGCGCACCTATTCAATACCCCAGCAAAATCATGAACGCAGCGGTCAACTTCTACACCCACGCCTGTGAGGGCTGCACCGAAGAGCAATTGATAGCACGCACCCGTGAGCGTCAGGAAAACCGTGGCGTGCCCTACCTGTTCCTGAAACCGACCCGCGGCGCCGTTATCGGTGATGGCGAAGACGTGATCATGCCTTATGGTCGCGACGAGATTGAATACGAAGTCGAAATGGCCATCGTATTTGGCCGTACAGGTAAATATGTGTCCTCCGCCCGCGCTTATGATCACGTGTTCGGTTACATGGTCGCGATGGATATCTCCGATCGCGGTGGCCGTCCACCGGGGGGCTTCAGCTCAGGTCAGGACTGGTTCGTCGGCAAGGGGCACGATACCTTTGCGCCGCATGGCCCTTGGATTGTGCCCAAGGAGTTTTATGGTGACCCCATGGAACGTCTGCATCAGATCACCGTCGTGGATGGCGTCACCGTCCAGGAAGCCAAAGCCGGCGACATGATCCACAACATCCCGGAACTGATCGAGTACGCCTCTTCGCTGATCACGCTGTTCCCCGGCGATGTGTTGCAAAGCGGCACCTCCGGCGGTACCGGTTCGGGACGTGTTGAACGTGCGACCGGTTCAGGTTATCTGGTTGATGGCGAGACCATCAGCGCCTCTATTGAAGGTATCGGCACACTGACCCATCGCGTTGTGCGTGAGCAAGGTGTGCCGGCCGATCTGTCCGGTTCGCAGTTGCCGCCGACCCGCACTTACCGTAATCGTTGATCTGAGGTGGTGTCACACCTGATGGCACCCCTGATGGCAAAAAAGGGCCTGACTCATGGAGTCGGGGCTTTTTTTTGGTGGCTGGGAGAACTGGGCAAGCCCAGAGAACTATTAATGTATATTCGTAATTTGTGCGTCCTGTTTTTGTTTGTCTCGGTGTCGGCCTTCGCTGTGCCACCTTATGCCGGAACCGTTTTCGTCAACGAAAATACTCTTACATCTGCCGATCCATCCACCTTCGTTAAGGTCGAAGCAGCAGGAAAAGGTCGGCGCGAGCAGCGACAACAACCTGCTTATCCATTCAGACACTACGGCCTATCATGGCAAATGGCTGGAAGAAACGCTGTTCCATGAAGCCTGTCACACGTCACTGGATTCGCGCCTGGCAACTTCTTCAGCGTGGCTGATCGCGCAGTCTCGTGATACTGAATTTATCTCAACGTATGCCAGAGATTACCCTCAGAGAGAAGATGTAGCAGAAAGCTGTCTGCCATACTTCGCGACAAAATTTCGTGCGGATCGAATGCCAGGGTTATGCAATTGCTTGGGGATATGCAATTAGCCGGATGGCTAGGTGGATGGGGGCTAGTATCCGGAGAGATTGATTCGCAATCCGCTGCGGCGGATCGCTCACCCTTTCAGGGCAGCCTGGCGGCTGTCCAAAACGCGATGCGTTTTGTCGAACTGGGGAGTTGAACTACCGAATGTACCAACAAAGAAAAAGGGGGTAAACGCTAAAGCATTTACCCCCTTTTCTTTGTTGGTGCACCCGGAGAGATTCGAACTCCCGACCAAGTGGTTCGAAGCCACCTACTCTATCCAGCTGAGCTACGGGTGCGTAACTGTTGATGTTTTTTAACTGCTTCACTGTCATCGTCAGTGATTTAACCCTCCCCGACCATCCGGAGAGATTGATTGATTCGCAATCCGCTGTGGCGGATTGCTCACCCCTTCGGGGCGGCTTACAGCCGTCTAAAACGCTGTGCGTTTTATCTCAATCCTGACCTCGTGGCTCATACCCACCCACCTGATCAGGGCGGCGATTATACACAGCTGTTTCAGCCGCGCGCTACTGGCAATTTAATTCACAGTGGCGGAGCGCACGATGGCCTGGCCGCGGACGGTGGCCATGTCAGTGTCAACGGGTTGCGTCAGGCCGGTGTCGTATTCGCTGACGCGACTGGCAGGCAGGTTGTTGACGCTGAAGGGGCGGCGTTCAAGTTGACCGCCGAGGATGCCTTGCAGTTCGAAGGTGACGTTGGCCAAGGGCACCGGGGCGCGGTTTTGGACCTGGATGATCAGGCGGCCGCTGCGGTCGAGGTAGACCGAGGCTTGTACGTAGGCGGTGGGGTTGTCAACCACGTCGAGGCGCAGGAAGGCGGTTTGTGCCTGGGCGCCCATGTCGCCGGGGGCGGCGGCGGCCATCTGGAAGTATTGTTTGGCGCCGGCGCGGTCGTTGGCAGCGAGGGCCATAGTGCCGAGTTCGTTGGTCGCCATGGCGGTGGGTAGCAGGTCGACGCTGGCTTGCAGGTCGGCGCGGGCGCGGTTGCGGTTGCCTTGGCGTGAGTACGCCATGCCGCGGCCGAGGTAGTAGTCGAAGTAGGCGTCGTCGCGGGCGAGTGCGGTGTTGTACAGGTCAATGGCGGCGCCGTAGCGGCGTTGCATGAGGGCGATGTCGGCTTTGAGGCCGTAGAAGCGGGCTTCGTTGGGCAGCAGGCCAATGGCTTCGTCGAGTTTGCGTTCGGCGTCTTCGATTTTGTCGTCGGCGATGAGTTTCTGCGCTTCGTCAAAGGCGTCGTATGCGGGTTTGGCGGCGCGCAGGCTGGCGGTGCGTTGTTGGTAGCGCTCAGCACCCATGTCGCCGCCGGTGAAACCTTCGGCGCGTAGTTGGTTGACCAGCTGTTGGTTGTTCTGTACGCGTTCCTGTGAGGCGGGGTGGCTGGAGAACAGGCCTTCCAACCAGCCGGAGGCGCGGCCTTCGGACAGGCGGACAAAGGCTTGTTGCAACTGTACGGCGCCTTGCGGGTCGTATCCGGCTTGGGCCATGTAGCGGGTGCCGTAGAGGTCGGATTCGCGTTCGGCGTCGCGGCCGTAGCGGGTGGAAATCAGCTGGGCGCCCAGTTGTGCGCCGCCGACGATGGCGCCGGCGTATTCGTTGTCGGACAGGGCAACGGCGGTGACCACCAGTGCGCCTTGCAATAACATGCCGCGTTCCACGGATTGTGCGCCGTGGCGGGCAGCGGAGTGCACAATTTCGTGGCCGAGTACGGCGGCGAGTTCGGCTTCGGTGTTGAGTTCGTAAAGCAGGCCGCGGTTGATGGCGATTTTGCCGCCGGGCAAGGCCCAGGCGTTGGGCACGGAGTTGTTGAGCACCACAAATTCGTAGGGCAACTGGCGTGGACTAAACGCCGCCAGGCGTTGGCCGACCTCGTTCACGTAGGCTGTCAGTTCGGGGTCTATTTTGAGTTGGCCGCCCTGGCTTTGTTGGGACGGAACGTATTGTTGGGTACCAATGGAAATCTCTTCGCGTTCGGAGATAAATGCCAGCTCACGGTCACCGGTGACCGGGTTGACGCTGCAGGTGAGCAGCAATATTGCCACCACCGGCACCCTGATTACCCGTACAAACCCACGCACGATATTCGTCATTAACGGCACTCCTGAACTGAATTTCATCAACCTGCGTAGTATTCTCTGCTGTGAGGCAAGCCGCTTGCAAGACACGTTCTGTTGCAGACGGGCGCTTTTACACTGTCATACAACGCGGTACTATCTCTGTACGGTCTGTCTCATAGCGGACTTCATTTAAACGGACTACCACAGACGTACTCCGCCACAACAAAAACAATCAGCAAACACCCAATCTACACTATTTACAGAGGAGATACCGCGTGATCAGAGCGCTTCTGTTCATGACTTTGACCTTTTTGGCAGCGGCCAGTGCTCAGGCTCAAAATGCCTCTGCGGAACGCGGCGCAACGCTGTTCCAGTCAGAGTGTGCCCGTTGTCACGTGCAGGCCGATATCGAGATGCGGATCAGCATGAACTGGTTGGGGAAACCAGCGAATGAGCTGCATCAAAAAATCATGAGTACCATGCCGGCGGAAACCCCGGGTTCGCTGTCACCGGATCAGTATCTGGACCTGACGGCGTATGTCTTGCAAATGGCGGCGACCACGGGCTCTATCGAGAACCTGTCCCTTGCTCAGTTGGCTGATTTCACCATCAATCAAGGTGAGGCTGCGGAAGGTCCGGATTATCTGCCGTGGACCAATATCAATGGTGGTCTGAACGCCAACCGTTATTCGCCGCTTGAGCAAATCAATGCCAGCAATGTCAAAGACTTGCAGATTGCCTGGCGCTGGAAGGCAGATAACTTCGGGCCGCGTCCGGAAGGGCTGAACGTCACCTCCCCGATCATGGTGGATGGTGTKTTATATGCCACCGCCGGTACCACGCGTAACGTGGTGGCTATTGACGCGGAATCCGGTCAAACGCTGTGGATGTGGCGGCCGATTGAAGGCGAGCGTTTTGAAGGTTCACCGCGTAAGAACTCCGGTAAAGGCGTGGCCTATTGGACGGATGGTGAGCAGAAAGTCATTTTTGTGGTGACGCCGGGTTATTTTATGGCGGCGCTGGATGCCAACACCGGTTTGCCGGTGGAGAGTTTTGCCGATGGCGGCATTCTGGATCTGACGCTGGGGCTGCGCTTGAGCCCGGTGCGTGATGATCTGGACGTGACGTTAACCTTTCCGCCCACCATTGTGGGTGATGTGATTGTGGTGGGTGCGGCGCACCAGGTCAGTATGCGCCCACCGCATGCTGACAATATCAAGGGTGATGTGCGTGCTTTTGATGCACGTACCGGTGAACTGTTGTGGACACACCGCAATATTCCGGCACCGGGTGACAAGGGTTACGAGACCTGGCTGAATGATTCGGCGCTGACCACGGGCAACGGTGGTGTGTGGACGGCGATGTCGGCCGATCCGGAACTGGGGCTGATTTACCTGCCGGTGGAAGCCGGTACTGGTGACCGTTATGGCGGCGACCGTCCCGGCAGCAACCTGTTTACGACCTCGATAGTGGCGCTGGACTACCGTACCGGCGAGTACAAGTGGCACTTCCAGCATATTCACCATGACATCTGGGACTATGACACGCCGTCGACGCCCATTCTGGCGGACCTGCCCGATGGCAAAAAAGTGCTGGTGCAGCTGACCAAACAGGCGTTTGCGTTTGTGCTGGATCGCGCCACCGGCGAACCCATCTGGGAAATCAAAGAGCGTGCGGTGCCGCAAACGGATGTACCCGGTGAGTGGACTTCTCCGACCCAGCCACATCCCACCAAGCCGCCGGCGTATGACCGTCAGGGCGTCAGTGATGCCGACTTGGTGAACTTTACCCCGGAGATTCTGGCCAAGGCGCGTCAAGCAGTGAAGCCGTATCGTATGGGTGAGTTTTTTGCACCACCATCACTGGCCAATGCCGCTGATGGCACTGCCGGCACGTTGAGCTTGCCCGGCACCTTGGGTGGTTCCAACTGGGAAGGCGGCGCCTACGATCCGGATACCGGCATGTTGTACATTCCCTCGCGTACCGAGGTTGCTGTGTTGTCGTTGGTGCCCGGTGCTGAATTCTCCACTGTGGACTGGATTCAGGGCCCGGCACGTACACCCAATGTAGATGGTTTGCCAATTATTGCGCCGCCGTGGGGTCGTATCACCGCGATGAACCTGAACACCGGTGACATCGACTGGACAATGGCCAATGCCGATACGCCGCCCGGCGTCAAAAATCATCCGCTGCTGCAAGGTGTGAATATTCCCCGTACCGGTATCCCGACCCGCGCGGGTCTGCTGGTGACCAAGTCGCTGTTGTTTGCCGGTGAAGGCCAGGGTGGCAACCCGGTGTTCCGCGCGCACGACAAAGCGACGGGTGAGATTCTGGCGGAGATTGCCCTGCCCGCCTCACAAACCGGTCTGCCGATGACGTACACACAAAATGGCAAGCAATACATTGTGATGGCCGTCAGCGGTAACGGCCCGGCAGAAATCATCGCCTTGACCTTGCCGAATTGAGATAAGCAACATGACATGACGGCAGCGTAATCTGCCTGCAAAAGAAACGGCGCCCACTGTGAGCGCCGTTTTTTTTGGTTTTTTTTGAGACTTTTTTGAAAAACCTCAAATAACCCGCAAGCAACTGTTCTTTGGTTATTTTTCAAAACCACGTTGTGCTGTAGAGGCGCAAATATGCCGTATAACTGACCCATTGGTTTAGACACACACACCCTCGCTTGTTAGGCTTGTGGGTGTCATCAATCAACGGGAAGGGAAACATCCAGCCTTATGAGCATGTATCAAGAGGCGCCAGCGCTTCGAAAAAGACCCAATTCTCAGCACCCAATTCTTATTCGCCCACCTGTGCCGGATGACGGCATCGCTGTTCATAATCTGATCCGACAAAGTGCTTTTCTGGATGACAACTCGCTGTACTGTTATCTGTTGGTCTGCACACATTTTAAGTCCACCAGTGTGGTTGCGATGCTCGGCAACGATCTCGCGGGCGTGATCACCGCCTATATTCCACCCGAACAACCTGACACCCTTTTTGTCTGGCAGGTTGCCGTGGATACCGCCGTTCAGGGCCGTGGCCTGGCCAGTCGCATGCTGAATGACCTACTGGATCGCAACAGCACACGCGACATCCAATACATCGAAACCACCGTCACTGCAGATAACAGCGCATCTCGCGCCATGTTTATGTCGCTGGCACGACGGTTTAATGCCGGCGTCAGTGAATCAGTGATGTTTGACCGTGAAAAACACTTTCTGAATCTGCATGACGCGGAACACATGTTGCGCATTGGTCCACTTATACCTGGGCCTTTAAGTACAGGGCCTTTAAATACAGAGTCTTTAAAAAACACCTGACGATTGACACCTGTCATTTTGAACAATAGTTAATTATTTGAATCTGGCAACAGACACCTTGGGGAACACACTCATGACGGATATTTTTAAAAATATTGAATCTTCAGTTCAAAGTTATGCACGCGCCTTCCCGGTCATTTTTAAACGTGCCAAAGGCAGTTATCTGTATGACGAAAACGAAAATGCCTATCTGGACTTTCTGGCTGGCGCGGGCACGCTGAACTACGGGCACAATCATCCGGCACTCAAATCAGCACTGCTGGAGTACATTGAAAAAGATGGCATCACCCACGGTCTGGACATGCACACCACAGCCAAAAAAGCTTTTCTGGAAAATCTCAACGAGCTGATTTTTAAACCCCGCAATCTTGAGTATGTGGTGCAGTTCACCGGTCCAACCGGCACCAATGCCGTGGAAGCAGCCATGAAAATTGCGCGCAATGTCACTGGTCGCCACAATATTGTGGCCTTCACCAATGGGTTTCATGGTGTGACCATGGGGTCGATGGCGGCCACGGGCAATTCACATCACCGCGATGCAGCGGGCATTCCTTTGATTGGAGTCACCCATCTGCCCTACGCCGGTTATATGGGCGACAAACTGGATACGGTGATATTGCTGAAACAGTTGATTGAAGATTCGTCCAGTGGTCTGGATAAACCTGCCGCGGTGATGCTGGAAACCATTCAGGGTGAAGGTGGCTTGAACACTGCCAGTCCGGAGTGGCTGCAAGCGGTAGAAAAAATCTGCCGTGAGCATGACATTCTGCTGATTGTGGATGACATCCAGGCCGGTTGTGGCCGCTCGGGTCGCTTCTTCAGTTTTGAAGAATCCGGGATCAAACCCGATCTGGTGACGCTGTCCAAATCCCTCAGCGGATACGGGCTGCCCTTTGCCGTGACGCTGATCAAACCTGAATACGACACCTGGAAACCCGGCGAACATAACGGTACGTTTCGCGGCAACAACCACGCCTTTGTGACTGCTGCCAAAGCACTGGAGCATTTCTGGTCAGACGATAAATTTCAGACAGACGTGCAGGCAAAAATTGCGCATCTGAGCAAACGTCTGCAAGGCATCGCCAAAGGCTTCGACAAAAAGCTCATCAAACCCAAAGGTCGCGGTTTTATGCAGGGGCTGGAGTGTCGTGATGGCGAACTGGCCGGCGCCATCTGTCGGTTTGCGTTTGACCATGGTCTGGTGATTGAGACCAGCGGCGCGGACAGCCAGGTCGTCAAATGCCTGTGCCCGCTGACCATCAGCCTGGAGGATCTGGACAAAGGGTTGGACATTCTGCAGCGGGCGGTCAGCCATGTGTTAAAGGATTCTCTGCGCGCCGCGTCTTGATAACAATTCCAGCAAGGGGCGTTGCTACTTTGCAGCGCCCCCTCAATCAATTCAGGGAGACAAATATGATTGTCAGAACACTCACGGACTGTGAACAAAACGAGCGGCTGGTTAAATCAGACACCTGGCAAAGTGTGCGTATGCTGTTGGCCGACGACAAGATGGGGTTTTCGTTTCATATCACCACCATCTTTGCCAATACCGAAACGCATATGCATTACAAAAATCACCTGGAATCGGTTTACTGCATCAGCGGCACGGGGTCGATCAAAGATCTGGCCACTGGTGAGTCGCACCCGATTGCCCCGGGTACCGTGTATGCATTGAACAAACATGACAAACACATTCTGACAGCTGACGCCTCAGACCTGGTGTTGGCATGTGTGTTTAATCCGCCAGTGACGGGCAAGGAAGTGCATGACAAGGACGGGGCGTATCCGTTGCCGACGGTTGACAAACTGTCGGAACTGCTGACGCCGCGTTAAAACGCGGTCAAGCCTCGCACCGGCACAAAGCTGGACACCAGCATCAGATAAGACAGGTTAAACAACATCAGCGAAAAATGGACACGCAGGTTGTTGGTAAAAAACAGCCACACCACCGACAGGATCACCAGCATGGAGCCCACATTGCGGGGTATCCAGGTATCCGCGTAATCGGGTAGCAGCGGATCGGAGGCACGCGACAGGATCAGAAAAATGATCACCATCGCAAAAAACCAGTTTTTTTGTTTTAAAAAGTGCTGCTGCAGATTGGTGTTACGGTAGTGGCGTATTTCCGGCATCAGGGCGAAGGTGAGCAGCACCATCATGATGGGGGCGGCCAGAAACAACAGCATAGGCGCTACCCGCGTGAAGTCGTACGCCTGATACTCCCAGAATCCGAGGTAATGGTAGGTCATGATGATCAGCAACCAGAACGACCAGCCGGCCAGCAGCCAGGGCTGCTGCATGCGTTGACGGTTGCGGATAATGCGTCCCCAGCTCATCAACAGTTCGGACATGGCGAAGGCAACCACCACCGACACAAACATCATGATGAACTCGAATTTTGACATGAGGACTAGTCGTCCTCACTTTCATTGGCATACTGGTCTCTGGCGAACTGCAAACGGGCGCGCTGATTGAGTTCTGTGGCATTGTCTTTTTCAATCAGCTCAACCATCAGCGATAACAGGCTTTGTTTAAACGTGTCCGGATGCAAATAGGCAATGACGCCAGCATCCAGTGCGCGCTGTTTCAGATCGGGGCGGTGATCCTCGGTGATCAGGATTACCGGAGTCGCTTGCCGCAACGGGCTTTTGCTTTCCATATCACGTATGCGATACAGAAGCTGATCACGCGGCTTTTTGTGGTTGTTCCAACCGGTGATCACACAACTGAGTTTATTGGTCAGCAGACCAAATCCCCTGTCGTATTGCTGCAAGGCTTCTACCGCATTGCCTTCATTATAGGTATTGATCGTGGTCAGCAAACCGCTGCTGCCCAGTTCATGCGCCACATCATCAACTAACTTATTGTTGATATCGTAGATCAGTACTACCGGCTTTGATTTCATACTTATTATTATCTCTTACGACTTGAATATCACACTGGCCGAGACCGGGTCGCGTGTTGTTCTTGTTCTGTTGGCCGGCACTGTCGGGTCTTCGTAACCAAACGCCAGACCAAACAGGATACGGTCACTGTCACTCAGACCAAAGGCTTCACGCACCAGATCGGGATAGTTACGCATGGTACCCATCGGACAGCTGTGCAGTCCATGGGCCACCAGTAACAACATCAGATTCTGAGCGTACATACCCACGTCAATCGCCACGGTGGTACCAAAGGCTTTGTCCATGCCGATAAAGGCCATGTACGGCGCGTCAAAAAACTCGAAGTTACGCATGATGGCGTGGTTGCGTCCGGGTTTGTCGTGTCGCTCGATACCCATTTCGTTGTACAAGGCCACGGCACATTTGACCTGACGGGTGCGGTACTCGCCAACAAAATCGCCGCGATACTCATAATCCGGGTTAGGGGCGACGCCTTCGCGGATACGACGCTGCATCTCCGTGCTGAGCTGATCACGCAGCGCACCGCTGGCGATGTAAACCTTCCACGGTTGCACGTTGCAGTTGGACGGTGCCAGTTGCGCCAGCTCAAAAATGTGCTGCAAAACAGACTCCGGTACCCGATCGGGCAAATAACCACGCACCGAGCGGCGCTGCAGAATGGCCTGTTCCAAGGTTATCCCGGCGGCGGCTTTCAGGATGTCATCGGTACTCATGAGAGCAACTGGCCCCCGTCAACGTCCACGGTGGTGCCGGTGGCGTAGGCATTCTGCATCAGATAAATCAGCGCGCTGGCCACTTCTTCCGGGCGGCCGATACGGCGTACCAGCTGACCTTGAGTCATGGCGGCCACGCGATCATTTTTCTCTGCGCCCATCCAGTCAAACAGCGCAGTATCAATGATGCCGGGCGCGACCACATTGACGCGAATCGGGCTGAGCTCAACGGCCAGGCTGCGCACCATGTTTTCAACTGCCCCACCCACCGCGCTGAGCGCCGACATGTTGGGTTTGAAACGACGCGCTGGTGCGCCACTGACAAAGGTAATGGAACCGTCTTTGGCAACAAACGGTGCGCCGGTTCGCGCCACTTTGGCGTAGCCCCAGAGTTTGCCAAACGCAGCTTCAAATTGCGCCTGGGTCTGTTCAATAAACGGCTTGAGGGTGCGGGTGCCACCGGTCGCTGCGGAGACCAGGTGATCAATTTGTCCAATTGAGGAAAACAGCGCCGTCATGCCGGGTTCATCGTGAGTATCCAGCTGCACCAGTTTGACCTGCACACCGGCGGCGTTGATCGCTGCCGTTGCCTTGTCCATGTGCTCTGCGGATCGGCCGGCGGCCCAGACATTGGCACCCAGTTGCGCGGCAGCGATGGCCGTTGCCAATCCGATGCCCGAGGTTCCACCAATGACCACCACGTTTTTGCCGGACAAGGCTGAAGTGTTTGCCTGCATATTCTTAGCTCCCTGTAGTCAAAATATCGGCCTGTGCGTTGCTTGCCAGCGCCTTCAGTTAATGGCGGCGATGTTATCACAATTCCTGACACGCCTGATTCGCAAAGACAAGTGCCCGTTTGGGGACAAAGTGTAGTAACGTGAACTTGTGCACATTCGGGGTAATTCGGACAGGCGCTCGCCGCATTGTCAGTTGATTACTGAACGGGATGACGCATAATACCAACTCAGTCTGAACAGACTCATTTTTTACATAAACCGGTCAATCTGACCCGTTACTACAGAGACATTACCATGTTGACATTGCACACCGCGTGTAACACAACACCCATCTCGCAAAAACCCTTGGCTATTGTGCTGTTGACCAGCGTCATGATGCTCAGCGCCTGCTCCAGTAGCTGGGTGCAAGTCACCCCCGAAGGTCAGGCAGTGCGTGTAGCCACCACTCAGGACATCGCAGGCTGCACCCGTGTGGGAACCGCCAATGTGAATGCGCTGGATAATATCGGTTTTGTGCAGCGCGGCGCCGCGCGTCTGCAAGAGGAACTGATCAGCCTCGCACGCAACGAAGGTGGACGTTTAGGCGGCAACCGTGTCGTACCCGAATCCACGATTGAAGATGGTCGACAGACCTTTGGTGTATTCCGCTGCTGAGCCGAAAGAACACGTGTCTGAAACAGGCGCACAATAGACGTTAAAAATTGACGTCAAATAACAATAAAAGTTTAACAAAAAGTCCCTGTGTAAAGCGGTAACAGGACGTGCTGGAGCGACGTTATGGAAAACCGGCTTCTGGTGCTGGCCCGCTTGTTTGCGGCAGCGCCCGGGTTTGTGGTCAGACATCGGATTGTGATTCTGACCATGGTTGTGCTGATCAGTGTGTTGCAAGCTGTTGGTGTTGCCACCCGCACGCGCATTGATATCAGCACCGACAGTATGATCGATCAGACTGATCCTGCGATTGCAGCACTCAATGCGTTTCGCACCCAATTTGGCAGTGACGATTCGTTATTTCTGGTCTATGAGGCCCGGGATGGCGACATTTTTTCTGCGCGTTCATTGGCGGCCACCCGCGCATTGACCGAGAGCCTGCGTGACTGGCGCTCGCTGGATGTATCGCGTTATGACGCCGATTTGCAGGAACTTGACCAGATTCGCCGAGTGCAGTCGGTGACCACCTTGCGTGTTCAGCGTGTGGACGGTGACACACTGCGTTCCGAGCGCCTGGTGCCTGACGACATTCCTGACGACCCGGCACAACTGGCGGCCATCCGCGAACAAGCCCTCGCTGAAGATGACTATCGGCTGGCGTTTTATTCCGACGACGCTCGATTTGGCGCCCTGCTCATTCAAACCACCTTTGGTGCCCGACCGCTGGAAGGTTACGTGCCCGCCGTCAACGCCGAGGATATCTCTCTTGATGACGCCTTCAGCAACTTTGGTGGTGACGGCGGTTTTGAGCTGGCGTTTGATGAACAGGCCACCATTGACGAGGTCAGTTTTGAGCTCGTCGACATGGCCGAGTACAAGGTGTTTTTTACCGCCGTCAGTGCGGTACTGGCAGACTACGAAGCTGATCTGGCGTTTTATCCGGCCGGTAACCCGTCGCTGATGTCGTGGGTGTTTGATGTGCTGCAACAGATGTTGTGGCTGGCGGCTGGCGTGGTGGCTATTTTCATTTTCCTGCTGCGGGCACTGTTCCGTTCCTTCAGCGCGGTGTTCTGGCCCATTATCACCATCATCCTTAGTCTGTTGTGGAGTTGGGGCATTACGGTCTGGATCGGCGCCACCTTGTCGACCATGCTCAGTCTGACGGTGATGTTGGTGTTTGCAGTGGGCATTGCTGACTGTGTGCACGTGATGAGCGCCTATTTTGTATTCCGTGAAGAAGGCAAGTCACACGAGTCAGCCCTTGCCAACGCCTACGAAAAAACCGGGCTGGCGATTCTGGTGACCACCATTACCACCATGGCGGGGGTGTTGGCACTGACCGGTTCCGATCTGGTGCCGATCAAAGTATTTGGGTTTATGTCAGCACTGGGCGTGTTTATGGCGCTTGTGTTTACCGTGGTGCTGTTGCCGATTCTGTTGAGTATCTGGCACCCCGCGCCAGCCAAGGTAGCGGGTACCTCGCGGCTGTTATCGTATTGGGTGCGCTGGCAACAACTGTCCAGAAAAACACAAGCGGCGGTGATGTTGGTGCTGCTGGCGGTGCTATTCGCCGTTACCGGTATTGCCATCGGCTTTTATATTGGCCTCACAGTGTTGGTCACCATGGCAGTGGTACGTTGGCAGTCAAACATTCTGGCCGCCTGCCCCAATTGGGCGCGGCGTCGGCCCGGCACTATTTTGGGCGTGTTTGCGCTGATTTTTGGCGCGTCGGTGTATGGCACCAGTCAAGTCAACATTGACAGTAACGTGGCGGAACTGGCGCGTGAGAGCAGTGCCCCCAGAATCGCCTATAACATGGTGGATGAGCACATGGCCGGCGCGCAGACCATATCGGTCATGATTGACACCGCCAGCAGTGATGGTTTGCTGGAACCGGTGGTGTTAAAAGCCATGGAAGCATTGCAGCAACAAGTTGCCACGCACTACCGTGAGCGCATTTCGCGCACGTACTCACTGGCCAACATTGTCAAAGACACCCACCAGGTGATGAATCAGGACGATCCGGCGTTTTACCGCATACCCGATGACGCGGTCACTGTGTCGCAGCTGATGTACCTGTTTAACAGCGCCAACCCTGAAGAACGGCGCAGTCTGGTGTCTGACGATTTCAGTCGCAGTCATATCACCCTAAACACCTACAACGCTGGTTCGTATGAGTATCAGCAGGTCATCAGCGAACTGGATGCAGATATCGCCCGCATTTTTGAACCGGTCCGCGCCCTGTTTCCGGAACTGCAGGTCACAGTGACCGGGTCTGTGCCGGTGATGATGCGCGCCATGGATGAAATTGCGCAGTCGCAATACAGCAGTCTGCTGCTGGCCTTGGCGGTGATCAGCGCCATCATGATCATCACCCTGGGTTCGGTGCAGGCCGGGTTAATCTCCATTATCCCCAACCTGATTCCGGCGCTGATGACGTTTGGTTTGATGGGGCTGTTGGGCATCGCGCTGGATGTTGATACCTTGCTGATTGCCCCCGTCATTATCGGCATTGCCGTGGATGACACCATCCACTTTATGACCAGCTATCGACTTGAACTGATCAAAACCCGCAGTATGCCGCAGGCCCTGAACAATACCTTGCGCGATGTCGGCCGCGCCGTTATGTTCACCACCATGATATTGGGTCTGGGATTTGCCATACTGGGTTTTTCCGAGTACCTGGGCATTGCCAAAGTGGGCATTTTTGGTGGCTTGGCCATCCTGATGGCCTTATTGTGTGACCTGTTACTGCTGCCAGCGCTGATCATCAAACTGCAACCGCGGTTTGGTATCAAAGGCGACATGGAAAGTTTCAGCGATGCAGCACGGTCACCCGTGACAGTGGCCGCCACCTCAAGCGAAAGGAGATAAACGCATGCAGTTATTTAAACGACGTTTATTGGGTGTTTTGTTGCTCAGCACCGCGCTGATCAGCGGTGTATCAGCGCAATCGCCGGCCGATGGCCGCGCCATACTGGAACGTGTTGAAGATAACCAGCGCGCCATTGCCGATGCTGCGTTTAACCGGATTCAGCTGTCCAGTTGCCGTTTTGGTCTGCAAAACAGCCAGATCACCTGTGCTGAACGCGCACGTGTCAAAGCACTGGAATCTGTCAGTATCAATACCGGCGCCAACAACCGCGACACACGCTCCATTTCTATCGTATTGGAACCCGCCGCAGAACGCGGCATCAGTATGTTGAGTTATACCTACGATGACGCCAGTCAGGATAACGAGACCTGGCTGTACCTGTCGGCATTGGGCCAGGTCAAACGTATTGCCAGCGGCAACTCCGATGATGAATCCGAACCCGCATCGCTGTTTGGCTCCGAGTTCACCACTGAAGATCAGGACACCGGCAAACTCGAGGACTACACCATCAACGTGCTCAGAGAAGGCACCGAGTCCGGTCGCGAGGTATGGCTGATTGAAACCATTCCCAATGAAAAACGCAGCCGCAGCACGCGTTATGCACGCACCGTGCAATACGTGGATAAAGAGCGCTTTGTGGTGCTGCGCGCAGACATGTATGACCGCACCGGCCGTGAAATCAAACGGCTGATGGCCTCGCGTGTGGAACAGGTTAACGGCAACTGGATGGCGCGTTCGCTGACCATGATGAATCTGGTGGCGAATCGTTTGTCCAACATGGCGATTCTGGAAATCAACAGCGATGTGGAGATCCCGGAGAATTTCCTGACGCCGCGCACCTTGACCGATGTCGCGTTTCGCGAGGCGGAACTGCAACGCATTCGCGAACAAGTGGAATAACATGCCTCGCCCGTGGACACTGGCCAGTGCCGTGCTGTTGTTGGGTGCCAGTCTGATCAGTATGACGGGGGTCCACGCCCAGGACTTTCCGGACACCATCAATCTGGATGACAGTTTTGAGGCGGTTTTTGATGACCCGCTTGATGACCCGTCGGATGCCCCGTTTACTGACCCGTTCGCTGCCGCCTTTGATGACAAGAATCTTTTTGATAACGCCGGTAGCTCAGCACCCAGTCACTTTCGTTTCCGGCTCAGCCACCAACTCAGTGGGCACCTCAATCGGCACAGCACACCGACACCGCTTGGCACCCGCGAACAACGCACACGCGGCATCGAAAACCAGCGACTGGGCATGAATATCCGCTATCAGAATCCATTTGCCAGTGGCTGGTTATTGCAAGGCAGCGCACAAATCCGTGCCTGGTTGCCCGGTGATTACGAGTACAACAATCCCGAGCGCGATGATGCCGAGTGGCGCATCAACGAGCTGTATGTGCAGCGCAGCGGCGCGCGTGACAGCTTTTCCTTTGGACGGCAGACCATTGTGTGGGGCGAAACGCTGGGCAACTCGGTGCTGGATGTGATCAACACCACCGAGTACCGCGATCTGAGCATTATCGATATTGAGGACGCGCGGCTGAATCAGTGGTTACTGGTGTGGGACAGGTTTGGCGACAACGGTAACTGGTCGAGTTTTATCAACCTGTATCCGGAATTTGACCCGACACCGATCACCGGCAGTCCGTTGTTTCCCCGCGCGCCGAGCGTTGGTGGACAAACCTTACGGCTGGGTTATCACCACCGTGAGTCATCGTTGTTTGAAGTAGGTACACGCTGGAATCGGTCGTTCAGTGGCAGCGACGTAGCGGTGATGGCTGCCCGCTTGTACGAGAACCCGCTGCGTTACACGCTGGCATTGCCAGACCCGACCCTGCCGGCGCTGGCGTTTGCTGCGCAGTCCACCATCAATGACTACACCTTGTTGGGACTGAGTGCCAACCGCGCCATGGGACGGCTGTTATTGACGCTGGATGTTGCGTTCAGCCAAGGCGTGTTGATCGACAGCGTGAATAATCTGGAGTTACCGGGGGGCGGCAGCATACCGGCACCCGCCTTTGAGCGGCGCAATCGCCTTGGCGTATCTGCCGGGCTGGAGTACGGTATCAGCCCAACCCAACAGATCAGTGTCAGCGCCTCAGCACAACAGGATCGCGGCCTTGATCAGGATGCGCGCGGGAATTTCCTGCTGCGTTACAGCAACAATTTGCGCAATGACGATCTGGTGCTGTCCGCTACGCTGCAATCGCAGCTCGATGGGGAGGCCGTGTTGATGTTTCTGGGAGCGGACTATCGCTTGAATGATGACTGGGAGATTAATGGTCAACTGGTACTGACCCGCATCGGCACACAATCCCCACTGTATTTTCTGGATGAGGATGTGCGTGCCGGCGTCACCGTGGTGTGGAATTTCTAAGCATCCGGATGCACAAAGGCGTGTCCGCTGTTAAACATGTCCTCGTCAAACTCGTTTTCCCATTTGGCCACAGCCGTCGCCACCGCCAGATCGCCGGTGACGTTTAGGCAGGTGCGCATCATGTCCAGAGGTCGATCAAACGGCAGCACAAACCCAACCACCACGGCAATCTGCGCCGGGGTCAGACCGATGGTTGCCATCACGCCCGCCATCAAAAACACCGACGCACCAGGCACCGCTGCGGTACCGATGGACACCAGTGTGGTGGCGCCGGCCATAATAAAGTAGTCCACCAGCGTCAGATCCACGCCAAATGCCTGCGCTGCAAACACCGACACGACTCCCACATAAATCGCGGAACCGTCCATATTGATGGTGGCGCCCAAGGGCAGCACCGTGGAGGCAATCACCGGCTTGATACCCAGATTTTTTTCAGCAACCGAAATGGTCACCGGCAGGGTGGCGGAACTGGACGAGGTAGAGAACGCCACCAGCGTGGCATTTTTGGCATCGCGGAAAAAATTGTACGGTGACAGCTTAAGCACAAACTTCATCAAGCCGCCGTAGATCAGGAAAAAATGCAGTGCAAAGGCCAGCACTGCGGTGCCCGCCAACGGAATCACATCCATCAGCGCCGCCACACCTTGTGTGCCGGACACCCAGGCGATCAGTGCAAACACACCAAACGGTGCCATTTCCATGACCCAGCCAGTCAGCTTCAGCATGATGGCAGCGCCGGAATCCATCAGATCTGACATGGGCTTGCCAGCAGTCCCCACACTGAGAATGCCGGCACCAAACAGGATGGCAAAAAAGATAATCGCGAGGAAGTCACCGTTGGCCAACGCCGCTACCGGGTTGGTTGGCACAATACGCATCAACTGATCACGAAACGACACCGGCGGCTGCAAGGTGCCGGGCACCGCATTTGACATATCAACGCCCAGACCCGGCTGTATCATGGCGGCCAGTGTCAATCCAATAGAAATAGCAATCAGCGTTGTCCCCATGTACAAGGCCAGCGTTTTGACACCCAATGAACCGAGGCGTTTGGGATCGCCCATGGAGACGATGCCCGCCACAATAGTGATAAACACCAGCGGCACCACCACCATCTGAATGGCGCGGATAAACAAATCACCGATCCAGCGTATCGATTGCGCGCCTTCGCCCCAGATGGCCCCGACTATGACACCCAACACCAGTGCCAGCAGAATACGTCGCCACAAAGGGGTGTTAAACCAGCGGGAAATCAGGGATGGGGATACTTCCGACGACATTGTTCACCTCTTGTTTTTTTTGCTGCTGTTATTCAAACAGCGATTGGCTCATTTTGATGAATGCTGCGTATAAGCACCGTCACCAATGTTCGACGGGCAACACAACGATGCCCCAAAGACTATAGAAACTTGACCCCAAGTGCCAATCATTTTCCGTTTGTGCGAGAATGACGACCTCCGCAAAACCACAGCAGGCAGTAGTACATGACAGACTGGGTAAAAGGTGTAGTTTCAGGTTGCTCCCACTGGACCAATAATCTTTTTTCACTGCGGATCAAAGCGGACGTTTCTCCTTTTGAAGCAGGGCAATACACTTGGCTGGCGCCAGGCAGTGTCGAAGAAACCGGCATTGAACAAAGCGCACAGCCCTACTCCATCCTGAGCGCCCCGGGTGATCAGGCACTGGAGTTCTTTTTTTACACACGCACCGAAGGCGATCTCTCCAAACAATTGTCGCGTTTTAATGCGGGCGATCAGTTGTGGGTTAAACGCGCGGCCGCGGGCACACTGACCCTTTCTCAAGTCCGGGATGCAGACACCTTGTGCCTGCTGGCAACAGGCACGGGCGTCGCACCGTTTTTGTCCATGCTGAAAACCCGGGAACCCTGGCAGCGCTTTACACATGTGGTGCTGGTGTATGCCGTGCGGCAGAATCAGGATCTGCGTTATCAGGAGCTGTTTGATGAGTTGCGCAACCGTTTTCCGGGCCGTTTTCAGTTGATTGCGTTTGTCAGCCGCGAAGTCCCGTCGGCTCGTCTGATGCCATTTGCCATTCAGGGCCATATTCCGGAAAGTCTGCAAAACGGTACACTGGAGACCTTGCTGGACCGTGAATTCAGCCCGGCGACGACCCAATTTATGTTGTGTGGCAACCCCGGCATGGTAAAAGATGCGGTATCGGTGCTGCAGCAACGCGGTTTTTCAGATAACAAACCCGCGCTGAGCGGTGAATTGAGTTACGAGGCCTACTGGTAGGCACGCTGTTGATTTTGAAGAAATGATGACTTTCAAATACGAAGTCCCCGGAGATTTGCCATGGTTCAACACAGCTTTACCGACTCATCTCTCATCTTGTCGACACGCTTGAATCCGCGGTCGTGGCGTGGTCTGAGCGCAGCCTTGTTGCTGACGCCTCTGTTGCTGGCCTGCAGCCCTGCTGAACAGGCGCCGTCACAATCAACCGACAATTTAGCGGAGACCCCCGCCGCGGAGCAAAATCCCGGATATAAGCGACTGTATCCCGCTAATGCCGATGACCCGCTGAATGCGCATATTTTTGAGCTGGACAATGGCCTGCAGGTATATCTGACCGCGAACCACGAGGAGCCGCGCTTCTATGCGGAAATCGCCGTACGCGCTGGCAGCAAACACGATCCGGCCGATGCCACCGGACTGGCGCACTACCTTGAGCACCTGCTGTTCAAGGGCAATCAGACCATGGGCACCCTCGATTATGAGGCTGAGCGTCCCTATCTGGAGCAGATCCAGGCGCTGTACGAGCAGCATTTTAACGAAACCGACACCACACGCCGCGCGGAGATCTATGCCGAGATCAATCGTGTGTCACAGCTGGCCTCGCAGTACGCCATCCCCAACGAGATCGATAAGGTCTACAACAGCATGGGCGCAACGGGCTTGAACGCGCACACCTCCAACGAGGAAACCGTATACAAGGTCGGTCTGCCCTCCAACCGGCTGGCGCACTGGGCTGAAATTGAGTCCACACGCTTTATCAACCCGGTGTTCCGCCTGTTCCACACTGAGCTGGAAATTGTCTACGAAGAAAAAAACCGCACACTGGATAACCGTGATCGCCTGTCCTACTACGCACTGGCCGATCTGTTGTACAAAAACCATCCGTATGGTCAGCAATCGACCATTGGTGACGCCGAGCACCTGAAGAACCCGTCACTGGTGTACATCCAGAATTATTTCGACACCTACTACGTGCCCAACAACATGGCGATTTTTATCAGTGGCGACATTGATATTGATGACACCATTGCGTTGATCGCTGACAAGTTTTCGGTCTGGCAGCCCAAACCGCTGCCGCCTGAMCCCAGCTGGACCGAAGCACCGGTAACCGCCGTAGAGCGCGTGACCGTCAGTTATCCGGGTGAAGAAGAGGTGCAGATGGCCTTCCACACCGTGCCTAACGGTCACGAAGATCAAGAAGCGCTGATGTTGCTGGACATGATTCTGGACAACCGCACGGCTGGTCTGATCAACCTGAATCTGAATCAACGTCAACGTGTGCAGGCGGCTGGGTCCTCACCGCAGTTCCAGAATGATTTTGGTGCACAGACCTTGTGGGGCGTGCCGCGTGAAGGCCAGACCTTGCTGGAAGTGGAGCAACTGCTGTTGGAGCAGATCGACCTGATTCGCCGTGGTGAATTTGAAGACTGGATTCTGCCAGCCATCATCAATGACTTTAAAAACATGGAAAAACGCGGCCTGGAGTCCAACACCGCGCGTGTTGGCATGATGCGTCAGTCCTATTTGCAGAAAGCCGACTGGGACTACTCCATCAAACAGATTCAGCGTCTGGAACAAGTCACCAAAGCCGACATTGTGGCGGTGGCCAACAAGTATTTCAGCAACAACAACTACGTGGCCGTACACCGCCTGAACGGGCCTGCGGACATCCCGACAGTGGACAAACCGGCGATCGATCCGGTGAATATTGACCCCAGCCGCCAGTCCGAGTTTGCATCTGCAATCCTGTCCATGCCCTATGAAGAGATTGAGCCGGTTTATCTGCAGGAAGGTGAGGACTATCAGATTATTGATTACGCGGCCGGTGTGCCGTTGTATTACGCACCGAATCCGTTGAACGACATTTTCACCTTCAGTATGAGCATTGAGGTGGGTACCGAGGAGAATGACCTGTTGAGCCTGGCCGGCGCTGTGATGGGCAAAGCAGGTACCGTTGATTATCCGCTGGAAGAACTGCAGAAGCAGTGGTACCGACTGGGCAGCGAGTTCAATTTCAGCTCCGGTGCCAATGAAACCGTCATCAGCATTACCGGCATGGATCCGCAGTTTGAAGAAACCTTGGTGCTGATGCTGGAATTGGCGAGCAATCCACAAACCGATGCAGCGACTTTTGAAGAGTTAAAAAACTCCATTCTGCAGGCGCGTCGTGATCAGCGCGAGGACCCGGCTGCCATCAGCCAGGCTCTTTATCTGTATAACCGCTACGGTGACGAATCGCCCATGCTGCGTGCGTTGAGCAGTGATGCCATTCGTGCCGTTGAACTGGATCAGGTGCTGTCACTGATCAGTGGATTGCAGCGCTACAAACACACACTCAGTTACACCGGCTCGATGACACCGACCGAGCTGACCGCCATTCTGCAACGTCAGCACGTGGTGGCGGATGATCTGCTGGATCCGCCGCCGTACCGTTTCCGACATGCGCGTCAGGTCGGTGCCAATGAAATTTATGTGATTCACCGGGAAACCGCGCAGGCGCAGGTACGTTTGGAGTTTCCAGACGGTGAATACGACGAGTCATTGGTGGTACCGTCATCGCTGTACAACAATTATTTTGGCAACAGCATGTCCAGCGTGGTGTTCCAGGAACTGCGTGAAGCGCGGGCACTGGCCTACTCTGCAGCCGCCCAGTATTCACAAGGCGGTCGACTGGGCGCTGAAAATCTGGCACTTGGCGCCATTGGTTCACAAAACGACAAAGCCATCGAGGCTACCACGGCGTTTATCGAGTTATTCGACAATATGCCCGCGTCGGCTGACCGCTTTGCGGATGCCTATGGTTCACTGGTCAACCGCTACCGTTCAGGAACCGTCGGCTTCCGTGCGATACCGGGCACGGTGAGAGGGTGGCAACTGTTGGGATTGGATGGCGATCCGCGGCCTGAGCGTTTTGCACGGCTGCAAAACTCGTCGCTCGAGGATCTGATGCAATTCCAGCGTGAACACATTGCCGGCAAACCCAAACTGATTTCGATTGTCGGTGATACCAGCCGCATGGACATGAGCCAACTGCAGGCGTTAGGCACTATCCGCGAATTGACCGTGGATGATGTGTTTGTAGAATAATTTGCTGATCGGGAAGATCGTGCCATGACTGATGCCGTGTTACACATCAAGGACTTGATCAAGCGTTATGGTGAGGTTGAGGTGTTGCACAACCTGAACCTGACCGTGACACGCGGCGCCATTCATGGGCTGGTGGGACTGAATGGTTCAGGCAAAACCACCACCATGGAATGTGTGCTGGGCATGCAGGGTTTTGACAGTGGCGAGGTCAAAGTGCTTGGCCGGCATCCGCGTGATTTGTGGCAAGGTGCCGGCGACGTGGTTGGCATCTTTGATACACCCGGCCTGCACCCGGGCTTAACCGTGCGGCAATGTCTCGATCATGCCCGGCTGCTGTGCGGTAAACCCATGCGTACACCGGCCGAGGTCGAAGCGCTGCTGGGTATCAGCAAATACTCCAACTACAAAATCAAGCAGCTATCGCTGGGCAACCGCCGCCGCGCGTCCATTGCCCACGCCCTGATTGGCCAACCTGCGTTTGTGGTGCTGGACGAGCCGTTTAACGGTCTGGACGCTGGTGGTGTGGACGATGTGCTGGCCTTGATTCAACGTCTGAATCGTCAGGAGGGCACCGGCTTTTTGTTATCCAGCCATCAACTGGCGTATCTGGAATCCATCTGTACCCATCTGTCGATTCTGCATGAAGGCAAGATTGCACTGAGTGCGTCAACACACGAACTGATCAGCCCTACCGAATCGCGTTTGAAACTGGTGTGTGATCACCCCGAGGCGGCGCGCGAACTCCTGAAACAAACCCTGGGCGTGATCAAGTTCGAGAAAGTCGGACCGGCGTTTATGTTGACGCTGGATGGCATTGGCCCCGGGGATATCAACCGCAAACTGGTGATGTCGGGGCTGACGGTCTCGGAGTTGCAGCCGGAAAAACGCGATCTGACGGCGCTGTTTCAGGATATTGTCAGCAAGGTGTCAGCCAAACCGGCTCCCACAAACAAATCAAAATCCGTGCGGGAGGTGGTGTGATGCAAGGCTTGCTCACCGCCATCAAAGCGGAGATTTTTGTGTTTACCCACAGTCGCGCCATTCAGTTGTTGTGTGTGATGCCAGCGCTGATTGCCGCTGCACAGCTGGTGCTGGTGCGATCACTGGCCGCATCAAGTGACGCGCGCGCTGCGCTGATGGGCGCTGATGATGCGCCTGGCGGGTTTGGTGGCGGTGGATTTGGCAGTGCCGGCACCATTGAAGGCGCTGATGCCTGGGGCGCGTTGGTGGATGCGCTGGGTACCGGGTTGACGCTGATCAGCCTGATTGTGGTTGCCTATGCCGCGTGGAGTTTTGCCAGCGACCGTGATCTGGGTGTGGTCCGTCATTTGTTGATTCGTCGGGTGAGCCGACCGGCACTGGTGCTCAGCAAACTGCTACAGGCGCATTTACTGGCGTTGGTATCCATTACGCTGATGTTGCTGGTGACCTTCGGCAGTGCTGCGCTGTTGTGGGACTTCGGCCCTGTGGTGGAGGATGGTTACGAGTTGATCGGCGTCGACGAAATTCGCGCGGAACTGCAATTGGGGTTGAGTCTGGCCCTGATTCCTATACCGGCGGCCATCGCGCTGGGCGTCTTGTTGTCAGTGCTGTGCAGCAATACCACACAAGCGTTGAGCGTGGCCCTCGGCCTGACGCTGGGACTGGACTTGTTCAAGTCGGTGCTGGGCGGCGCCGCTGATTACCTGTATGCCTCGTACATGGTCTCGCTGCTGGATGAATCCTATCTGGACGATGTGGCACGGCTGGTACGTGGTTTTTCAGACGTGATGATTGATCCGGCGCTGTTGCAGCTGAATCAATGGGTGCCCTGGCCACAGATGGTGCTGTTTGTAGTGCTGGCTCTGGTGATGGTTCGCCACAAAAAACTCTGAGGAGACGCTGATGCACGGATGGTTGAGTGAAGCAAAATGCCTGATCAAATCTGTGCTGCTGCTCGGCAGCACGGCGTTGTTGTCCGCCTGCCTCAGCACAGAACCGCGCACACTTAGCCCGACCATTACCTTGTCGGCGGAAAATGAGTTGCTGGCCGGTAACGATGGCAGCGCACAAAACGCAGGTGTCAGTTTTGGTCTCACAGGTGGCGTGAATGAAAGCGATTCCCTGACCAATGTCAGTGTATTGCCCGGTATTCGTGTACGTGCGGTGACGCCTGCCGGTTCTGCCGAGCGCGCCGGTATTCGGGCGGGTGATGTCATACTTGCCGTGGATGGCACTGAAACCAATCATCCGGATATGCTGGATGCGCTGGCACTGCAGACCCGCGAGGAAACCACGTTTAACTTCGAGGTACGGCGCAACACCACGGTGTTTCAGGCCAGTGTGACGGTGCGCCCGGTGCTGGAAAACCAGTCTGCGCCAGTCGAACTGTATCGGGCAGATCCTTTGTTATCGCGCGCCGGGTACAGTTCAGAATGGCTGCAAACTGCCAATGGCGAGCGGGTTTCCGGCGCACGGCTGGTGCGAGTGTTTGCACAAAGCCCCCTGCCTGCCGCCGGTCTGCGTGTAAACGACATCATTTTTGCCGTGGATGGTCAGTCTGTTTCATCGGCGCAAGGGTTGGTCAGCCTGCTGAACAATCAATACCAACCGGGCGACCGGGTGACACTGAGTGTCAGTCGCAACAACGTTGTCAGTGCCATGCCCGTGACGTTGTGGGATCCGGGCCGACGACTGACTGCGCTACGAGCCTGGCCATTATTCAGTTATCAGGCGACCCAAGTGCCGGATGCCAGTCGATTGAACATTGGCGATCTGATTCTGTTTTCGTTGTTTACCTATGAACGCAACGGGCCAGAGCGCTCTTACAGTGTGCTTGGCCTGATCCGATCCAGCAGTGGATTGGGTGAACTGGCAGAGGAGTAACATGCTGTCATCCCGCCTCAGAGCTTTGTTGTTGGCGACCAGCACACTGCTGTTCGTCATGAACAGCCATGGGCAGGTGGCCGGCATCAATTATGTCGCAACCGAACTGCCGCGCCCGGAATGGCCGCAAGATGTGCAGATTGCCGACATGAATGGCGATGGCCTGCAGGACGTGATTGTGCCCTTCTGGTCAGCAGATGCGGGCCGTCAGTTACATATCTACCTGCAACAGACCAATCAGCGTTTTCCGGCACAAGCCTCAAGAATAGTGGATATCCGCTCTGAAATTGTGGCGGTGGCACTGGCTGATGTGCGCCCCGAGCCCGGAACAGAACTGTTGTTGTTCACCGGCAGCACGGTGTTCAGTCTGAGCAGCGCGGTATCCGGCTACAGCGGCAATCTGCGCCGTCTGTTTGACTGGCCGTTGTCATCTGCCGTGCCCAATCCGCAAGTCACGCGTTTTTTAAGTACCCCTGTGGATGCCACCGGTGACGGGTTTGTGGATTTATTGTTGCCCGGTGTGGAGGACTACGGTTGGTTTACCGGTGGTCCTGACGAACAATTTACGCTGCGTCATCAATTCAGCACCGTCAATACAGACATTGATGACAGTGATTTGCCGCCGCCCACCGGGCGTTTCTCCACCAATATCTCGTTTAATGCACAGGACGGGTTGTTGGTGGACGTGCAACTGCGCTCAGGCTCGCTGTTTGAAGACTTTTTGCATGTGGGCACAACGCAGTCCGAAGCCATCCTGGATATCCGCAACTGGATGCCGCCGGCGGTGATGGCTCCGCTGAGCGCAGCGGGCAGCCACGATCTGATTTATCTGAACATTGGCAACGATATTCAAGGCCAAATCAATATTCTGGCGATGAACGCCGACGGCAGTTTTGCGGAACGCCCCGATTGGCAGGCGCCGGTTGAGATGCGCGGCGACTTCTTGATGATGGACGTCAACGGCGACGGACTCAGCGACATTGTGCGTCTGGTAGAGGACGGCAGCAGTTGGACAGTGTCGTTTTACACCAATGCCGGTGGTTCGTTCAATTTTGCGCAGGCTGATCAGGTGATGCGTTTTTCCGGGTATGACCTGCGTGTGGCTGTCACCCCGATCACAGGTGGGAAACCACAACTCAGTATCAGTTACTACACCATCCCCGTGGTGGCCGCGATCCGCGACGCCAGCATTGTGCGCAGCCTGCTGTTGTTTAATCACACCACGTCCGGACCTGCCCTGTTTAATAATCGGCCGGACTTTTTACTGGAAGAGACGTTCTCCGCCAGCACCGTCCGCGGGTTGTCCAGCCCGATTGTGCTGGATGCCGATCTGGATAACGACGGACGCATCGATGCCTTGCATGTCACGCCGGAAGGCGCATTAACTGCCAAACGTATCAACAGTAGTCTGCAGTTTGAAAACCAGCCGTTCTGGCAATACGTGCCGACGCGCAGCATCGCGCGCTTCAGCGTAAAAGATATGAACAACGACGGACGCCCGGATCTGATTCTGGATCACTCCAATACCGTGACTGTGCTGGTGTCTGCACCATGAACCTGTTTAAAACCTCCTTGAGCGTGATGGGTCCTGTCTTGTTGGCGATGACGAGCGCTATCGCTGCGGCACAAACACCGCAAGCGGCCAGCTACACACCGATTCCCTTTACCTTGCATCCCGACACCAGCAACTTGCGGGTGAAAGATCTGGATGGGGATGGCCTGCAGGATTTGCTGGCCATTCAGGACGACACCCTCAGTGTGTATTTCCAGCGCAACGCGGCGCCGGCGTTTGATTTTACGCAGCCCGATTCAGTATTGACCTTGCCGGGTCAGGCCGCCGGCTGGGACATACCGGAGGCTGCAGGCACAGTGGCCGGGAGTCGGCCGTTACCCGCGTTGATTGCGCTGATTGATGGGCAACGTGTGCTGCAATGGCAGATAAACAACCGCGCGTTTTCTGAGCCACAGGAGCTCATCAGCAATCTGGGCGGTTTTTTGGGTAAAGGTGCCTACCCGCTTAATTTTTATCAGGACATCAACAACGACGGCTTACCTGATCTGGTGGTGCCCGGTGCCGGGGTGATGAATCTGCTGATTCAGAATGCCGATGGCAGTTTCCAGCCACCACTCAGCGTGCAATCCGAGGTGCAGCAGCGGGTGGTACTGGAAGCTGACGGTGAACTCGACCGTGAAATTGGCCAGTCGTTGATCATTCCCCAAATCAGCCTGCGTGATGTCAACGGCGATGATCTGCCGGATCTGATCTCTGATACCGAGGCGCGGCTGGATGTGTTTCTGGCCAGCCGCACGGGCGACTATTTTCCGACGCTGCCCAATTACTCCATCGACAGAGAGGCCATTCGTGAGCGCCTGGGTGAGTTTGACCTTGATCAGCTGGATTTTTCCAATCTGACCGGTGTACTGGCCCTGACTCACGAAGAATTGCTGGAAGACATGAATGGCGACGGCATTGATGATTTTATCCTGCGTGAAGGTGGCCGCGTTGCCCTGCATCTCGGTCAGTCGGGCCCGGCGCAAGCCAGCACTATCAATCTGCAACAACCGGATCAGATACTGCGGTCCAGCGGCAATGTGTTGTCGGTATTCCTCGCTGACGAAAACGACGACGGACGCCCGGACCTCTGGTTGTGGCGCGTGGATCAAGTGTCCATCGGCGATCTGTTCCTGTGGCTGGCGGTCTCCGGCACCATCAATATGGAAGCCTTTGTGTACCCGAATGAGGGCAATCAGTTTGCCCGGCGCCCATCGCGGCGTATCACCGTCGCCATGCGCTTTCCCTCCGTGGTCAGAATGATAGGTTCGGTGCAGGAATCGCGCGATCGCGCGCGCAGCATGGAGCCGGTGATTCCCTTTACCCGCGCACAAGTGTTGCCGGATGCCGCCAGTGCTCAAGCAGCCATGGATGACCTGTTGGTGCTGGCAAACAATCAGCTTGAAGTGTTTTATCAGGCAGTCGCTCAGGAACCGCCGCCTGCCGACGATCGTTTCCTGGCATCGCTGGGTTATCGCCGTGGCTTGGACAGCTACGAGATTGATCTGCGCAGGATCGTGGACGCCTTTAACATCGAGGTGAATGCCGAGGTGAATGAGGTGCGTGTGCGCGAGCCCAATCTGCGTATTCCACTGCCGGACGCAGCGCCGCGCGGCGATTTGGTGGCAACCGACCTAAACAATAACGGCATTGACGATATTTTTGTTTTTATCAGCCGAGACCTGTCATCCATCAAGGGTGTGTTGTACCTGTCAGACTGAGAGTGCCCTAAAACAGACTGTTTCACTGATCCGCACGTTCAACAGGAACCTCGATCATGAAAAAAATCATCTGGATCTGCTTTTTTGCTGCACTGATCGTTGTAAACGCGGCAGCCATGCTGGCAGATTACATCTGGGGGGTATACATCGCGATTCCCTATCGACTGGTGATTGTGCTGGCCATCAGTTTTATCAGCTTGGTATTTGTGGGTGCCTGGCACTTGATGTTGAATGCAGAGCGCGAGCGGCGCGATTGACGGTTAAGCGAAAGCGGATTTTAGTTGGCAGTCACCACAAACCCCGGCTTGTTGAAAAACAGGCCTTCTGCTAGGCTGCTGACAGCCCTCACAAAATCAACAATAACCCCCTTAAGGAGCCCATTTTGAAAGCCATTATCAAATCCCTGACCCTGGCATCGGTCGTCACCCTTGGATTGACACTCTCCTCCCTGTTACCGGTCAGCGCCCAGGCACAAGACGGTCCGGTTTTTGAGCTGCGCACGTACAAGGCAACACCTGGCAACCTCGACAAATTGATGGCGCGTTTTCGTGACCACACCATGCGCATTTTTGAAAAGCATGGCATGACCAATATCGGCTACTGGTTGCCAACCGACGAAGTAGAGCGCCAGGACACCCTGATATATTTGCTCAAACACGACAGCATGGAAGCCGCCACAGCGTCGTGGCGCGCGTTTTCGCAGGATCCGGAGTGGCGTCAGGTCAACGAAGACTCCAACCGCGATGGCGCTATTCTGGACTCGGTTGTGCGCAAATACATGACGGCCACAGACTTCTCACAGATGAAATAAACGGCCCGCTGCCGTGAGAGCCATGCAGCCATGCTCAATATTATTTGGACTGGTTTTTTCCTGCTTGGCTTTCTGGCAGCGTTATGGCAGTGGTTTTCCGGCCAAAATCCGGCCGTGTTCAATGACGTCATGGCCAGTATGTTTGATATGGCCTCGCTGTCGGTTGAAATTGCCATCGGCCTGATTGGATTGATGGCCTTGTGGCTGGGCCTGTTCCGCATTGCCGAACACAGTGGACTGATTGGTTTGATCGCCCGCGCGGTGACACCATTGTTTACCCGTTTGATGCCTGAAGTACCAGCCGGTCATCCCGCCATGGGTTCCATTACCATGAACCTGGCGGCCAACATGCTGGGACTGGATAATGCTGCAACGCCCATGGGCCTGAAGGCCATGCAGGATCTGCAGAGCCTGAACCCCGATAAAGAAACCGCCTCCGACGCCCAGATTCTGTTTCTGGTGCTGAACACGTCTGCCGTCACGCTGCTGCCCGTGACCATCTTTTTATATCGCGCCCAGCAAGGTTCGCCCGAGCCTGCGATTGTGTTTTTGCCCATTTTGATGGCAACCTGTGCTTCAACACTGGCGGGTTTGCTGGCAGTCGCCTGGATACAAAAAATCCGACTGCGCGATCCGGTACTGCTCGCCTGGTTTGGTGGCTTTGCCGTGTTGATGGCGCTTTTTTTAAGTTGGATTGTCAGTTTGCCCCCCGCGCAGTTGTCAGATCGCTCGGCGTTGATTGGCAATTTGCTGTTGCTCAGTACCGTGTGTCTTTTTCTGATCTCCGGCATACAACGCAAACTGGATTGTTACAGTGTGTTTATCGACGGCGCCAAAGAAGGCTTTGAGGTTGCGGTCAGGCTGATTCCCTTCCTGTTGGCCATGTTGGTGGCTATCGGCGTGTTCAGGGCCAGTGGCTGTCTGGATCTGTTGTTGTCTGCCATACGCTGGTTGGTGAGTGCACTGCAGATGGATACCGGTTTTGTTGACGCGCTGCCCACGGCGTTTATGAAACCCCTCAGCGGCAGCGGTGCCCGGGCCATGTTGCTGGAAACCATGGCGACCCATGGTGTCGACTCGTTTGCTGCCCGCACGGCCGCTACCATACAAGGCAGCACCGAAACCACGTTTTATGTGTTGGCCGTTTATTTTGGCAGCGTCGGCATTCGCAAAACCCGTCATGCCATTGGCTGTGGGCTTTTTGCGGACTTTGCAGGTATTACTGCCGCGATTTTGGCAAGCTACTGGTTTTTTGGATAAAAAAATGAGGGGGAATATTCAGGGTATCTTTTCAAGGTTTCAGTAAAATTCTGGCGCGCGCGCCGATATAATCAGGACATACCGCAGCCTCTGGCTGACAGAAGATCAAACAACAAGGATTCATCCATGACATCAAGACTTGTTAAGGTGCTTTTTTCCGGCGCTCTGCTACTTAGCACACTGGCCGCCTGCCAGAGTGGTTATAACCCACAACCACGTGCCGTCATGTTCCCTGCCAGCGAGCAACTGGTGCTGCGTTCAGCGGCGCATTGGGATGCATTGGCAGCCAATGAAGCAGCGGCGATCTGGCAGTTGATCCCGGCCTCCTCTCTGGTTGGATTACCGCCGGCCAGCAGCAGCCACAGTCCCTTCGAACAGGCCTACCGCAACATGCTCACCTCGCACCTGGTGTCCAATGGCCTGCAGCTGGCAGTGACCCCAAGCAGTGCGGTGTATCAGGTAGATTACGACGTACAGGTGATCCGCCATACTGAACGTGAAACGTTGTTGCCGCGCCCCGGCGTTGCATCAGCGGCCTTTGCAATCGGCGCCATCGGTTACAGCGTCGGTAATTGGAACAATCAGGGGCTTGCCGCCATCCCGTTGGCACTGGGGATGGAAATGGTCAGCCTGTTCTGGCGAGATACCAGCAGCTCAGTCACCGAGGTGTTGATCAACAGCCGTGTGCATGATGGCGTGCGCTTGCTGGCGGCCGATTCGCGCGTGTACTATTTTATGGATGAGGATCAGCATAACTTCACCGGCGGCGGTCGCGCTTTCCAGGTGGTCTCCGGTAACACTTCAGTCAATGCCGGAGCGCAATAATCATGATTAACCTGTCTTTGCGTAACAGTGCCGTGCTGGTCACTCTGTTGCTTCTGATGAACGCCTGTGCATCCGATCGTATTCCCGGCCCCAATAACCGTATGATTGCCAGCCATCATGACGCTGCGCGTTATCTGGTGCGAATGGCCGGTGCCGATCTGCAGCCTAACAGCAAGTTGATCGCCGCCAGTTTTGCCGACGTGAACAATCTGACCACATCCTCCACGTTCGGCCGTATGGCATCCCAGCAACTGGTGTCCTCCTTTGTGATTCAGGGGTACTCCTTTGTTGAAATGCTGATGCGCAACAGTATCTATATTGACAGTCGTGAAGGGGAATTCCTGTTGTCACGCGAAGTGGCTGATCTCAGTACCGAACACAACGCACCCGTTGTGCTGGTCGGCACCTATGCGGTTGCGGACGACAATATTTTTGTCACGGCAAAACTGATTCGTACGGCAGATAACGTCATTGTGGCCTCGTATGACTACGCGGTGCCTTACACACGAGATATGAGAACCCTGCTTCGCCCCGTGCGTTAAAGATCCGTTGCTGGCCGCAAGCGAATTGAGCTTTGCGGCCAAATATGCTTAGATCAGCGCCCATGAAAAACAAAATAACGATACTTCTGATTTCTGCCCTGTTGTTAGCGGCCTGCTCCGAAGAGCTGGCCAATACCCGTCGTTATGTATTGACCACCGCCACCACCGGCGGTGCGTATTATCCGATTGGTGTGGCGATCGCCACGATTACCAAATCCCGCCTCGGCCCATCGCACGGTATCACGCTGTCTGCCATCAGTTCCGCTGGCTCGCTGGAAAACATCAAACTGCTGCGTGACAATCAAGCGCAATTTGCCCTGTTGCAAGGACCCTTTGCAGCTTGGGGCTGGAACGGGGAAGGCCCCATCAGCCGCCCGCAGCAAGGCCTGCGTTCGATGGCGGCTGTCTGGCAGAATGTTGAACACTTTGTGTTGACCAGCGATCTGGCACCCACCGGGTATATGCAGGACATGAACACACTCGATGGTCAGCGTTACGTGCTCGGTGCACGCAATTCAGGCGCCGAACAAACCGGGCGTTATATTCTGGAATCGTTGGGTATTGACTACGAGCGCCGCTTGTCGTTGGCCTGGATGGGGTATGGCAACGCCGCCAATGCCATGCAGGACGGTAACATAGTGGGCATGAACGTACCTGCCGGTGCCCCGGTCAGCGCCATTACTCAGGCCATGGCCCAAATGGGTGAACGTCTCACCCTGTTGGAATTCACCCAGCAAGATCTGGATGCCATCAATGAAAAGTATCCGTTGTGGGACTGGTATGAGTTTCCACCGGGCACCTACCCCAATCAGAATGAGGTGGTACGCACCATCGCCAGCCCCAATGTGCTGGCCGTACGCGCCGATATCCCTGAAGACGTGGTGTATGAAATCACACGTACGATCTGGGAGAACCTCTCCGCACTGCAAGAGATTCACGCAGCCACCAATGATATGAAACTGGAACTGGCTGTCACCGGATTGGGTGCTCCCTTGCACCCCGGCGCCATACGTTATTACCGGGAAAAGGGACTCGATATTCCTGATCGTCTGATTTTACCGGGTGACGATCGTCCGGTGATGGTCAACCAAAACGCACAACAGTAGAGCCATCGTATGAAAACTCCCCTGCTCAAGTGGGCTGCCTTTCTGTTTGCCCTGTTCCATGTGTACGCCAATGTGTTTGCGACCATTCCGGAACTCTGGTTCTCGGCGATCCACTTTGGTGGTTTTGCCGTGTTATGTGCACTGTCCGGCAATGAACCAACTTTAAATCAACCCAAGCCCTCACTGCTGTTTCAAACAATCAACATCGTACTAGCCGTATTGGCAGTCTTGGTGACCGCTTACCTGATCTTGTTTGAGGATGCACTGTACGCCCGCGAAGCCGAGTTTGTGTTGTCCGACTACGTGGTCACAAGTATCGCTGTGTTGCTCGCAATCGAGATGACCCGGCGCACCACCGGATGGTTTATGCCCATCCTGATTTTGATTTCACTCAGTTATATCCTGTTTTTGGGCAACTACATCTCGGGTGTGTTTGCGTTCCCGGGCTTGAGTCTGGAAACCGTGTTATACCGCAGTTATTTTGGTGAAGATGGCATGTTTGGTAGCACTGCCAATATCTCCGCCACGTTTGTGTTTATGTACATTTTGTTTGGCTCCTTCTTGCTGAAATCCGGCGGCGGCGAGTTTATCGTGAATTTTGCACGCTGCCTGGCGGGTCGGTTTACGGGTGGCGCAGGCATTGTTGCGGTGATTGGTTCAGGTTTGATGGGATCTGTTTCCGGTTCAGCCGTCGCCAACACGGTCTCCACCGGGGTGATTACCATTCCGATGATGAATAAATCCGGATTCAGTCCGCAATTCTCAGCGGGCGTTGTTGCGGCCTCCTCCACCGGTGGGGCCATGATGCCGCCCATCATGGGCGCCGGGGCCTTTGTAATGGCCAGTTATACGCAAATCTCTTACCTCACCATCATTGCCGTGTCCGTGCTGCCAGCATTGCTGTATTACCTGACAGTGATCTTTTTTGTGCGCATTGAAGCCAACCGACTCGGTATTAAAGTCGATAAAAAAGGTGACCATGAAAGTGTCTGGGCAGTCGTCAAAGGCGGTTGGCATTTTATTATTCCACTGATGGTGCTGGTGGGTTTGCTGGTGGCCGGGTACACACCGATTCGCGCGGCAGCCGTGGCCATTCTGGCGGTGATTGCCGCATCCTGGCTGTCCAAAAATCCGATGAAATGGCAGGGTATATTTGATGCCACCGTCGAGGGCGTGCGGTCGGGCGTGTCCACTGCCTTGCTGCTGGTGGCCGTTGGTCTTATCATCAACGTCGTGACCACCACCGGCGTTGGCAATGCCTTTTCGCTGATGATTGTGGAATGGGCACAAGGCAGTCTGTTTATCACGCTGGTGCTGATTGCGCTGGCGTCGCTGGTGCTCGGCATGGGTCTGCCGGTCACGGCGGCGTATATTGTGCTGGCGACGTTGTCTGCGCCGATCCTGTTTGACCTGATTGCCCAGGAACAGATGTTGATGGCCTTGAGCGCGCCGGATCTGCCGGCCAGCGTCGTCGCCACACTGAATCTGTTTGGTGGCGATGTGCTGCTGGCCCTTCAGGAAATGCCGCTGGAAATGCGGCAACTGTTGCGTGAAGAACTGCTCAGCCCCGAGTTGCTGGCCGGCATGTTGCTCAGTGCCCACCTGATTATTTTCTGGTTATCACAGGACAGTAACGTGACCCCGCCCGTCTGCCTGGCCTCGTTTGCGGCTGCGGGCATTGCCGGCACTCCCCCCATGGCAACCGGCATGACGTCCTGGAAACTCGCCAAGGGTTTATATCTGGTACCGTTGTTATTTGCTTACTCACCCATCATTACTGGTACCTGGCCAGAGCGTATTTATGTGTTTGTGTGGGCCTGTATGGGTTTGTATGCACTGTGTGGCGTGCTGCAATGGCGGCTGGAACGGCCTCTTAATCTATTGACCGCGTCCATGTTGCTATTGGCAGCGTATCTGTTGATGTGGTCACCGTTGGGACTTGCTTTTCACCTCGCCGGTGCAGGCTTGCTGTTTGCCGTGGTATTGTGGCAACGTTTCCAACGACGTCAGGAACATAGTCAGCGGGAAGAAACACTTAACACTCAGTAGCGTTGTTTGTATCAGCGGTTTTCAAGGGCGTCACGCATGTTTTCTGAAAAAGAGCTGAATTTGGAAGAACACCAGTTGCGTGAGCAAATTCGCCGCCTGTCACCAGCGGAAAAAGCTATTTACGATGCGCTGGAAATTCCACGACTGAAACTGGCGTCAACCTACGTCATGTTGAATTGGTTGTTTCCTTTGGGAGTCCACCACTTTTACCTGCGACGCTGGGGACGCGGGTTACTGGATGTATTTTTAAGTCTGAACGCTGGCTTGAGCCTGACACACTACTCTCCCTGGGGCGGACCCAGTCTGTTGATTGCCGGCATGATTTGTGTTGCCCTGCTGTTAATTGAGTTGCCACAGATGCTCAACGCCCGTCTGCTGGTGCACAGTCGCAATATTCTGATGATGGCAAAATGCCTGCAGTCCGCGCGCCGCAGAGCGCTTAGAAACCAGGCCGGGTTGTCTCAATGAGCCGATTGCACCCTTTTCAACAGTGTCTGTCCGACGTCCTGCATCGGTTATACGTGCGTGCTCAGCGCCTGTTTACGTGGTTTCCGTTCACCGTCACGGGCGTGGCAGTGACACTGGTGTGTGTGCTGGCGCTGCAGGGATTTGGATACGGGCGCATGGATCTGGTGATCTTTGCACTCACCATTTGTGGGCTGAGTATTGTTGGTTCCAGCGTGTTGATGGTGACGCTGAGCGGCGTGATGCTGCGCCTGCGTATCCGCAGCGCCATGCAGACACAGACGTATCCCCCCTTGAGTGCCGAAGCCGGTTTCCCCAATGTCAGTGGTTTTGTGCTGCCCGACTGGAGTTGGCTGCCGCTGATGTCGCTGGACTGGCAGGTGGTGAGCCCTGAAGGTCTGCTGACAATAAATCGTGCAGATCCTGAGACCGGTTTGTTGGAGGAAGAAATCACGCCGGCGCAGCGCTGTCTCAGTACCACGGTGACACGCCGTTTTGTACTGCGCGACGTGCTGGGACTTTGCCAGTTTTCCTGGCAGGAAACATCGCCAGCGCACTGGCAGATTCTGCCGCTGACCGGCAAACTGCGCACCCTGCCGGTATTGCGCTCCATGGATGCCGAAGATGGCATACCTAACCCGGCAGGTCTGCCTGAGGGCGACCGTATGGATATTCGCCGTTATGCCCCCGGCGATTCCACCCGCGATATCCTCTGGCGTGTGTATGCCCGTAACCGGCACCTGAACGTGCGCCTGGCCGAGCGTAGTGTGTTTTACGCAGAACGCACGCTGGCTTACCTGATCACCGGCCCGCAGGACGAGGCAGCCGCCGGCGTGGCACGCTTTGCCGTCAGTCATGGCGCACTGGGTTCACCGTGGGTGTTTGGTGCCGACGGCAGTGATTATGTGGCGAGTACCGCGACCTCCGCCCTGCCCTTGATTGCCGGCTCACGCAAACCCGGACAACAAAACCCTTACGGGCTGGAAGAATTTTTGCGCAATCAAGGTCAACAGAGTAATGCTGGCGCACACAGTGCCTGCATCATTTTTGCGCCCGCCACTCAAGGGCCATGGGTCGAGCAGCTGCAGCATACCCTGACGCGTTTTGCTGGCCCGTTTACCGTGGTGCTGGCAGCCGATGGGTTAGTTAACGACAGCAAGACGTCCCTGAGTAAAACGCTCAAAAAGCTGTTGCTCGATAGGCCAGCGCAGAATGAACCTGTGGGTGTCGCCAGCGCAGGTGTTCAGCAGTTGATGGCACAATTCAGTCGTCAGGGCGCTTATGTACTGTTGATCGACAGGCAAAGCGGACAGTCTTTTGACCAGCGTTTGAAAAGGGTTTAATGTCCAACGCCATGAATAACACGCTCAGCCAGACAACATCCAATTCGCCGGCAAGCGCCGTCAAACCCGTACAAGGCCTGATACGCGGCGTCATCCTCGCCTTGGCCTGCTGGGTATTAAGCACGCCACTCACCACGGTCACCGGCTCCACCGCCGCGGCAGTGGGTTGTCTGTTTGCCTGCCTGTGGATGGACAGGCAACTGAGAACATCGACCTTGCTGCAACTGCGCGCACCGGCATTGCTGCTGATACTGGCGGTGGGTTTGGTGCTGACCAGCACCTTGACCACTCTGTTAGTGCAAAGCGCAGTGCTGGCCAATCTGCTGGGCGCCATTGTGTTGTACCAGAGTGGGCAATCGCTGTTCTGGTTTGCGCTGGCAGCCAGCGTCGCCATCGCCTTGCGGCATACTGCCCGGCGCCACAGCTGGGGTGCCATCCCGGAACTGTTGTTTGTGGCCAGTGCCTTTGTTATCACGCTGGCGGCTCACCAGCGCGGCATGATTGATCGCCCGTATTTTATCGGCGACTTCGCCCTGATCCGCGGCATGGATCCCACTACCATTTTGATGGGGATAGGTGTTGCCGCCGTGCTGGCGCTGGCGGTGTTACTGATGATGGAAAACCAGCATCGACGCTTGCCCTACAATGCCAGCATTCTGGCGGTGCTGTGTTTTTCGCTGCTGTTTTATGTGCAATTTTTTGGACTGCCAACGCCACAACTGACCAATGACCTTGGCCTTACCGGCACCGAGGGCAGCGGCAGCAGTGCCAACAATGACAGCCCGTTCCGCGATGGTGAAAACAATGCCAGTGATCGCGAGGCACCGGTGGCGATTGTGTTGTTCCGAGACGACTATGAACCTGCGAGTGGTGCCTATTACTTCCGGGAGTCCGCCTATTCCGAATTTAACGGCACGTTATTATGGACAGCAGAAAATCCTGACCTGGATCAGGATCTGGTGGACCGATTCCCGTCCAGTCCCATCGATGTGTCAAACGAAGTACCCGCCCAGCAGTTACGACGACGCGTCACCACCACCATCGGCCTGCTTGCCCCCCATCGCAGCCCGTTTGGCCTGGATGCGCCCGTCCGTTTTGAACCGGCGCCCAACCCCAACAGTCTGCGGTTCCGACAGACGTTTACCGTGGAGTCGCTGGTACCCGAATTTGAGTTCCCGGATCTGATTGGCCGCAAAGCCGGTTCAAGCACCTGGACATTGCAGCAGTGGGCTGAGTATCTGGAGATGCCCGACGATCCGCGATACGGCGAGTTTGCGAGACAACTAACCGCAACGCTGCGCCCTGAATTCGCTGATGATCCGTATGCCAAAGCCATGGCCATCAAAGCCTGGCTGGATGAAAACGGCATTTACAGCCTCAAAAATGAACACGCGTACGCGGTTGATCCGGCAGCCTCGTTCCTGTTTGGTGATTTGACGGGATACTGTGTGCATTTTGCCTATTCCGCCACCTACCTGTACCGCAGCCTTGGTATTCCGGCACGCGTGGGGGTGGGTTACTCGGTACCGTCTGCCAATCGTGCCGGTGGCTCGGCCTTGTTGATTCAAGCCGTGAATGGCCATGCTTGGCCGGAGATATATCTGGAAGATCTGGGCTGGGTCATTGTGGATCCTGCACCGAGACAAACACTGGTTGATATGAGTGTTGACCCACAGGATTCCCTGCAACAATTACTCGGCGATATGTTGCGCGACGATGCGGCTTTCCAGGCGTTTCTGGATGATCAGGCCGGTGCGTCCGCCATCAACTGGGCATTGACACTGCGGCTGGCGAGTGCGCTGGTGTTTGCGCTGTTGTTACTGGCGTATGCCATCAAAATGTACCGTGTCAGTTGTATCGGTTGGGCAAATGAGCAGGCATTGTATCGACTGGCGTACCGCGCCGCACTGGACATACTCGCTGCGCATGGCATCGTGCGGCGCACCGGTGAAAGCCGTGAAGCCTTTGCGCGACGCGTTGCTCAAGGCCTGCCAGCGTTTCAGACGCTGAGTAACGCGCACCTGTCGGCCGCGCCAGGTTATGCGTTTGATCCGGCACTTGTTATGGCGGGCGGCCACAAACACGCGGCATCAACGGTACCCGAATTCACCCGGCAACAATGGCAGCTGCAATTGGCAGACATGCGCGAACAACTGTGGACGCGGCAACGCTGGTGGCAAAAGATGCTGGCGATTGTGCACCCGGTTCCCTGGCTGCAGAGTCGTTAATACGATGGCGCGAATCACACGCACTGTCGGCTGTTTTAAAAACCTGACAATCTAAAAACCTGTTCGTGGAGTCATGAATGCAAGTCATGGAAGCTCAAACTGTACACAGCACCGATCTCGATCACGCGCGGGAAGTCATGTCGCGGCTGACCCAGGCCGTCAAAGCGCAAGTGCTGGGCCGCGATGATGTGATTGAACTCGCTCTCATTGCCCTGATGTCAGATGGTCACGTGTTGCTGGAAGACTTCCCCGGTTCAGGCAAAACCACGCTGGCCAAAGCCTTGGGTGAAGCGATTGTGGATGATCAGCCTGCTCACCAAAAGACCACTGACGCGTCTGGTGCACTGGTGCCGATTGTGCCATTCCGCCGCATACAGTTCACCCCGGACTTGTTGCCTTCGGATGTCACCGGCAGCGCAGTGTTTGATGCCAGCACCAACAGTTTCCATTTCCGTCACGGACCCATATTTGCTCACGTGGTGTTGGCTGACGAAATCAACCGCACCTCACCCAAAGTACAAGCCGCCATGCTGGAAGCCATGGGCGAAAAGCAGGTCACTGTGGACAACCAGACCTACCCGTTGGATCCGCTGTTTTTTGTGATTGCCACACAAAACCCGCTCGATCTGGTCGGCACCTACCCCTTGCCCACGCCGCAGCTGGACCGTTTTCTGTTTAAACTGACCATGGTGCATGTTGAACGCGATGCCGAGCTGGAAGTACTCAACACCTGGCAATCGCGGCGCGACAAACAAAACACCCGCATTCACGTCGGGCGCACTGAAATTCTTCAGGCGCGTCACGCCATTGATGCCGGCGTGTATATTTCCGATGCGATCAAAACCGCCTTGGTGGATATTTCGCGGGCGCTGCGTGCCGACGAACGCATTCTGCAAGGCAACTCCACGCGCAGCCTGGTGCTGATACTGCCCGCGCTGCAAGTATTGGCAGCGATGCGCGGACGCAGTTATGTCAATGCTGATGATCTTGAGACGCTGCTGCCCCCGGTATTGACGCATCGCGTCGAGTTAGCGCCAGGCTCATCTGATTTTGTAAAAATTCTGCGTGACTGCATGCGTGGCCCGATGGAAATACTGGCGCGCAGCACACTGAACCCAGCACCCTGATGTCTGACTGCTGACTCATAAAGGCCGGAGCTTGACTGATGAATGCTGCACCCCGATGGTGAACCCTTGATCAAACGCGCGTTGTGTAAAACAGGAATGGTGTTCGCACTGGCGAGTGTGTGTCTGTTGTCCGGGACAACGGGCGGTCATGCGCAAGAGCTGGACGGTTTTGACATGCCTGTCAATCAAGTGCTGTGTTTTGGCATGAATGGCATCACCGATCCCGATGCGCTGGGCGTGTGTGATGCGCTGGCGTTGGGTCAGAACGTGCGTGCCCGTGAATTGGCGCAGCAGTGGGTCAGCGAACAACCGGATTCCCCGGCGGCGCAATTTGCGCTGGCCGAGGTGCTGTTCCGCGTGGAAGGTAACCTGCCACGCGCCCTGTTCCATTTGAATGTCGCCGAGTCGCTGATGGACTACCCTACTCTGGGCCGGGCCATCGAATCCGGTAACCTGGAGTGGCACTACCTGACACTCAGTCAGTTATCGTATGCCCATCAATTGATTGGCAATCAGCTGGAATCCCTGCGTTACCTCGACCTGATTGGTGAGATTTATGGTCAGGATGTGGAGTCTTTTCGTGGTTGGCCACTGATCAAACTCAAGCTCTACGATGAAGCGCGCGCCAGTGCGGACAAAGTGTTGGCGACCAGCGATAACCCTCGCGATCGCAGCCGCGCCTGGAATACTTTATGTGCGGTGGAATTGGCGGATCTGCGGCCCAACGAATCCCTGCAGGCCTGTGAAAATGCCATGGGGGAGGAAGAAAGCATTGCCTTGGCGGATGCCAACGCAGACCTCGATACCGTGCATCTGCTCAATGCCTCAGAAGTGTCCCTGAACTTGTTGCGCTTTGAAGAGGCCGAAGATTATCTGAACCGCGCCTCGCGCCAGATTGATCCGGACAGTGTGGGCAACCCCTGGGTCTACAAGCTGTATCTGTACATGAATCAGGCACGTTACGACAACGCACGCGAGGCGCTTGACCGTATGCTGGTGTGGCGTGATGCACAAAGCCCGCTGGTCGGCGTCATGAATCGCGGCGATCACTTTCTGGTCAGTGCCATCTTCCTGTTACTGGCCGGCTATCCGGACGATGCTGCGCGCTTGACACAGGCAGCGTTGAACCAACCCGATCGCACTGGCTCCTACACCGCCGACGAGGCGCAAAAGGACTCGGTAGCAGCATTGGTCAACAGCATGGCGCATCAACAACGTTATGAGCGACTGCGCGAACAGGTCGCCATTCAATCCTGGTGGCGCAACTGGCGCTTGCTTATAGAAGCGCAAGCCGCGCGGTTTCAGGCCTGGCGTGCAGGCAAACTGGCAGCGTCGTTGTTTGCCGACGAGGAAACACTGCAAAACCGTATGCGCCCCTATGCGCCGCTGGATGTGCACATTCCGGAGTGGATTGAGTCAGAGCTGATTCAACTGATGGGTGCTGGCGTGATGCAAAACCTGCTCAATGCTTCGGCCGCTCAAGGTGTGTTTGCGCTGAACGAAGGATACTTTTTTGCCTATCAGACCGAAATTCTGGCCATCCGCGGACAGACGGATCTGGTTCAGGGTGCCGCAGAACAAGCGCTGCGCTTGCTGCCCGCACAAGAAGTATTGTTAAGAGCGCGCGTCTCATTGCGACTGGCCAACAGCCTCTGGCAGGCGGGCAATTACGAGACGGCGTCTGCACACTTTGCGTATGCCATACGTCACGACCCGGGAATCTTCCGCCGGACCGGGTTGGCAATACCGGTCAATTTTGTTGCCAGTGCCGGCGCGTCGGCGTTTGCCGATGAGTTATCCCGCTATTTGCGCAGATCCCCGCGCCTGATGGCACATGCACAAGGTTTGCCTCTGGAACTGCTTGCGGATGACTCACAAACCCTGTGTCTGCGCGACCACTCGGGTGATGCCCTGTCGTGTATTCAACTGGCTGCGGCGGCTGCCAGTGATGAGGCGCCCGTCATTCCCACGACGGCGTTGAGCGACGCACAGCGGCTGGTGCAGCAGTTTCACGAAGGGACATTCAGCTTGTCCTATGATATAAGCCGCACTCAACGGCTGGCCCTGCTGGGTAACAGTGTTATTTTCAGCAACCAGATTAATAATCCCGCCGCAGACCAGGACACCGTGCTGCAGCGCTGACATCTGCTTTTCAGCCAGGACGCGCCTGAACCAAACACCATGACAACACTCACTCGCTCACTCAGCCGCGGCATGATTTTATTGCTGGCGGCCGCCTCTGCACTGGGCCCAGTGGCCATGCAGATCATGCTGCCCGCCATCCCCATCGTGCGCGAAAATTTTGCTATCAGTACCGGTACGGCGCAGCTCACGCTGAGTCTGTCGATGTTTTCGATTGCACTGGCGACCTTGATCTACGGGCCGTTGTCTGACCGTTTTGGTCGACGGCCGGTAATGCTGGCGGGCATCAGTATCACCGTTCTGGGATCCTGCCTGTGCATGATGGCCGGCTCTATCGAATGGTTGATTGCCGGGCGTATTGTGCAGGCAGCTGGTGGCGCAGTGGGTCTGGTGCTGGCGCGCGCCATCGTGCGTGATGTCTACGATGCCGTCGATGCCGCTGGCATTATTGCGACACTGGTCATGGTGATGGTGGTCATGCCGATGATCTCCCCGCTGGTTGGCGGAGAGCTGATGATTCGTTATGACTGGCATTCGATTTTTTATCTGGTAGCGGCCATTGCCGTGGTGATGCTGATTGCCATGTATAAATATTTGCCGGAGACCTTGTCCGGACCCCAAGCCTTCACGGGCGTTGCCAGCATGATCAAGGGATTTGCCAGCCTGTTCCGGTCACGGATATTTACGGCCTATGCATTTAATGTGGCGTTTATCTCGGTAGTGTTTTTTACGTTTATTTCAGCAGCACCTGAAATTATGGTCACCGTGTTAAAACGCCCGCCCAATGAGTATGGTTACTATTTTGTGATGGTACCGGCGGCGTTTATGGCAGGTAGTTACCTGGCGCGCAGTCTGTCAAAACGCATGGGCATCCATCGCATGATTGCCATGGGTTCCAAACTCAGTATTGCGGGAATTGTGATTGCGCTTGTTTTGCATTTGGCAGGACTGGTCCATCCACTGGCTTTGTTTGTACCTATTGCCTTGACTACACTGGGTAATGGTATCTCCTTGCCAAACGCGCAGGCCGGCGCGATTAATGAGTTCCCCCATATGGCTGGCAGCGCGTCTGGATTAACCGGCTTTTTGCAGATGGCGCTGTCAGCACTGGCCGCACAACTGGTGGCCTTGCTGTTTAACGGCACGGTGTATCCGATGTTATTGCTGATGTTAGCGGCTGCATTGATCTCGCTGACCAGCTTTATGCTGGTGAAAAACAGCTGATCAGATGCCCGCGTAGGCTTCCACAAAATTGACGGTGTGGTTTTTGATGTGCTGCAGCGACATAAACATGTCACTGAAGGTTTGCGCAGTCATGGCCTGACAATCGCCGGCACGCAGACGGTCCAGATGGCGCTGCCGTTTTTCTTTGGCACTTTTACGTACCTGCCTGCCTTCCTTGATCAGCAGTTTGACTTCCGTTACCTCGGCATTGCGCTTACGTGCGGCCGTAATACGGTCAAAGTAGGCAGTGACTTCATCAAAGAATTCCAACGTGTCTTGCCAGGCTGCCGGGGAGATATCCTCGTTACGTTTATATAAACGACTTCGGTAGATGCTCAAGGATTGCAGCGCGTCAGCAATACTTTCCAGCTCATCGGCCATACGCATTAACCCATAGGAACGTGTTGACTGCTCCTGAGTCACCGATCCCGTCAACAACACTGTGATGAAGTTGATCATTTCCTCTTCAATGTTGTCGGTGATGTCTTCAAGATGGTTGATACGATCAAACAGTTTTTTGTTATGCGTGGGCGCGACAATATATTCTCGCGTGACTTCAAACATCTCACGCGCAATCACCACCATGTTATCCATTTCCATCTCCGCCTGTTGCAGAGACACTTCAGGGGCCATGATGGTGCGTGAGCCCAGATACTTGAGTTTGTGAATTTCCTTTTCTTCTTTCTGTGGCACCAGCCAGATCACCAGATTGGTGAGGAAACCAATCATCGGAATCCAGATCAACACGTTCAGCACGTTGAACATGGTGTGTGCCACCGCAATGTGGAAAGCGATATTCGGTCGTGAACCATCTGCGGCCTGCAAATCCGCTGCGCCGCCCACAATCAGATCTACAAACTGTACGTACCAGGGGAACAACGCGGTAAATATGATGGCACCCAGAATATTAAAAATAGCATGAGCACGTGCCGTTCTGATGGCAGAGGTATTAGCGCCGATAGACGCCAACTGGGCGGTGATGGTGGTGCCGATATTTTCACCAATAATCAATGCCACCGCGGTATCAAAATCAATCACACCGGTGGTTGCCAACGTCATGGTTATGCCCAGCATGGCCGAACTGCTCTGCACAATCATGGTCAGCAAACACGCTACCAGGATGCAGGCGAGAATGCTGGGCAGAGAATCCGCGCTGAAATAATGCAGGTAGGAAATAAAATTTTCATCAGTGCGCAGCGGGGTAAACGCGCCGCTCATAAACTCCAAGCCGGTAAACACCAAACCCAGTGCTACCAGGCTTTTACCCAAGCCATTGACCCAAGCGCGCTGCCCCGCCAGCATCGGGTACATGCCCAAGCCGATCAGCAACAGCCCGTATTTGCCAACTTTGATGGAGATTACCCAGCCGGTAATGGTGGTGCCGATATTGGCCCCCAGAATCACGCCTATCGCCTGACGCAGTTCCATTAAGCCGGCGTTGACAATGCTCACGGTCATGACCGTGGTGATACTGCTGGATTGCACAAATACCGTGATACCCACACCCGCCAGGACCGCAAGCACTCGGTTGCGGGTCAGTGATGCAAGTATTCCGCGAATAGCTTCCTTGCCGCTGGACTGTAAGGCTTCAGACAGATATTTGAGTCCGAGGAAAAACAGTGCGAGGCCGCCAAGTGCGGTATATGTGATTTCGAAATAATTCATGACGGGCGCAGTCTATTCGAAGCGCCGGATTATTACAATTTGGTGACAGTTATATGACAAAAAAAATTTCAACCGGCGCTTGGCCCGGTGATTGTTGTCATGCTGGCGGTGATCATTAACACCACCACGGCTAACACGGTTTCCACACGGATACTCCGGCCCAAGACCTTTAGCGCGGTCTCATCATCGGGCGTGGACTCCGCGGCATGGCGCACTCGCGGCACCCAACGGAACTTATGTAATGCGCCGAGTGCCATCATAGCGGCGACCGTCAGCACTTTGACCAGAAACAACTGTCCGTACAGGGTGCTTAACAAGGTCGCAAAACCATCCGTCAGCAACCAGAACAGGCTCAGTCCACTGGCCACCATCACCAGCAGCATCCCGGCAGCATAGGTACCAAATTGCCGCAACTGATCTGCGACATACAGCGGTTCAACCTGCAAAGCCCGGCTGTGGTGCACCATCAGTGATAACGGCACCAGGGCTCCTGCCCAGGCGCCAATCGCCAGTACATGCAGTCCCACCAGCGTTTGTGCCAGCCAACTGACGGCACTGCTGTGCCCTTGCACAGCAACTGACACCATCAAACAGGCCGCAGCCAGCACCGTCAGCGCGACACAGACGCGTTGCACGCCATTATGTCGCAACGGATAACCCGGCCAGTTAACCGCCACCAGACAGATCAATGCCAACATAAACCCGCCTAGCCGCCAGCGCAGGGCACTGCCGATTTCAGTCTCCACCAGAATACTGCCAATCAGGGGATCAAACATGCCAGACAGCCCGCGTTGATTTACGGAGCCAATTTGCACCAGAAAAAAGACGCAGGTTGCCAACAGGCCTGTCAGCAAGGCTGGCATCAGGTAAAAACGCCCAATCAATATGACCAGTGCAGGTTGTTGACGACAACTCATTACCATCAAGCCGCCGCCAATGGCCGATAACAACCCCGCATAAATGAGGAATTTACTGAGTATGCTGGCCAGTTCCCAGACGCTCATTGCTTGGCCGCGTCACGCAACCTGATCAATGATGGTGATCAGCGTGCGGTGCAGTGCCATGCTGCATTTGATGTGCGGGTGCACCCTCGGCGCTGACAGTGAACCCGAAACTGCCGTTAACGGTATGACCATCAGAGCCAATTACTGTCCAGCTTACAGTGTGCTCGCCCATCATTAACATAGGCAATTCATAACTCAGCGTATTGGTAGCCTCGGTAGAAGGTGCAAAACCGAACTCAATCTGGTGATTTGCGCCATGGACCAAGGTCAAACGCAATACCCGCACTGCCTCATTAAAGGTCAATTCCAGTTTTTCGGGTGCCGCGACCACAGCTTTGTCGCCGGGCATAGACGCCGTCAACGTGCCGTGCGCCATGGCCGGCCCGGACAGCGCTGCCAACGCAGCAAACACGCCGATCGTCAGCATCAGAGATTTAAACCAGGACATCAGTCGCATATTTGTAACTCCAGACAGTTAATTGGTCGGTGACCAGTTTACCTGATCAGATTTTTGATTACAGCTCTCAAGGTGTGACACATCGTCGCAGGCGAGAGCGATTAAGCGGCCGAACCCTGCTGAAACTGCCGGCGTACTCCGCTACAATGACTTCATTCGGTGACAGAAGCCTGGAAAACCTAGGCATCAAACGGTTGATTCCCGCCGGCGTCGATGACCCGTTTTTGATACTCATAACAATCACAACAGCACGTGCAGGACAGCAATCAGGATGAGCGATAAATTATTGGACGGTTACAAACGATTCAAAGCGGGTTATTTTGCCGAGAATCGCGACAAAATTCGTGAGATGGCACGCAACCAAAAACCTTCGTACGTGTTGATCACCTGCTGCGATGCACGGCTGGAACCCTCGCTGATCTTTGACACCGAACCCGGCGAGCTGTTTGTCATCCGCAACGTCGCCAATCTGGTGCCACCTTACGAAACCGGCGGCTCCTATCACGGCACCAGCGCCGCACTGGAATTTGCCATCACCGTACTCGATGTGCCTGAAATTCTGGTACTGGGTCACTCCCGATGTGGCGGCATTCGTTCACTGGTCACCGAGCAGGACAAACTGCAACCCGACTCTTTTATCGCACGCTGGATGTCCATTGTAGCGCCCGTTGCCCAACTGGCTGACCCCGATAAACTCGATGACCTGAAGACATTCAACCGCTGTGAACAGGCGGCGGTGGGGTTTTCTCTGCGCAACCTGATGACCTACCCGTGGATTGCCAGCCGCGTTGAGGCCGGCACATTAAAACTCAACGGATGGCACTACAACATTTATACCGGCGCGCTGAAACATATCCATGATCAGGACACCATTTCTACGATTGTGGATGACGATGTGCAAAATTAGCTGAACGGCGCCCGGCGATGCGATCGGTGATCCAGCCGCGCAAGGTATAGGCACCTACATACACCACCGGAATAAAAACCAGTGTAATCAGTGTTGAGGCCAGCAAACCACCAATCACTACGCGACCCAACGATGCCTGCATTTCGGCGCCGGCACCAATGCCCAAGGCCATGGGCATCAGGCCTAGCACGGTGGTCAGTGTGGTCATCAGGATAGGACGCATGCGTAACTTGCCGGCTTTGATGACGGCAGGCACCAGATCCATACCTTCCTCGCGGCGCATCATGTTGATGTAGTCCACCAGCAAAATGGCATTGTTAACCACAATACCAATCAGCATGATCAACCCCATAAAACTCTGCATGTTGAGTGTGGTGCCGGTGGCCAGCAACATGGGCACCACACCCACAATCGCCAGCGGCACTGAAAACATCACAATCAGCGGGTCAAGGTAGCGCTCAAACTGCGCGGCCATGACCATGTAAATCAATACCAGCGCCATCACAATGGCCATCACAAAATCACGCTGTGCCTTTTGCTGCTCTTCGTATTGCCCGCCGTACACAAGTGAAAAACCGTCAGGCAGTGGCATCAATGCCAGATCTGCACGAATACGATCAACCGCATCACCGAGAGCAACACCACTTTGCAGATTGGCATTAATAAACGTGACGCGTTGCCCGTCGATACGACGAATATCCGTGGGGCCGCGGTCATAACTGCTGGTGACCAGCGACGACAAAGGCACCACCTGGCCGTTTGAGGCGCGGATGGAAATATTGTCGATGTCCTGCACGTTGAGGCGATCTTCCTGACGCAGACGCACCACAATATCAATTTCCTCACCACGATCGCGGAACACCCCGGCACGTGATCCACCAATACTGGCCTGCACGGCGCGGCTGACATCGGTGACGCTGATGCCAAGACTGGCCATACGCTCGCGATCAAAACGGATATTCTGCTCGGGACGCCCTTCGAGGCGACTCAAGTTGACGTCGGCGATGCCGGGGATTAACTCAACCCGCTGCTGCACGGCTTGTGCCACTTGCACCGCCTGATCCAGATCGTAACCACGCAGCTCGATCTGTACCGCATCGTCGCCGCCGCTGGACCCCATCATGCGGTTCATAAACCCCATGCCGGACTGCGCACGCACTTGCACGCGCATGCCAGGAATCGCCTGTTGCACACGCGCGCGCAAGAAATCTGCCAATGCGTCGGCATTCATGCTGCGCTCACCTTGAGGCACCAGTTGTATTTCTATTTCTGCGCTGCCATTTGACACATCACGCAGGTAATGCAAAACATCCTGAGGCGGCAGAATTGATTGCACCACGGTATCCATTTCCATCAGGTAGGAGTGCAGGATGGCAATATTGGTGCCCTGATCCATGCTCATACGAATACGGATGCTGTCGGCCTGCGCCTGAGGGCTCAATTCGTAGGACAGGTAGCGCGTGCCAAACAGCGCGGCGCCGAGCAGCGCAACAGTGCCCGCCACCACAATAATCGGGTGACGCAGCGACCAGCTCAGTGCGCGTTCATACCTGTTTTCCATGGCTTGCAACACACGCTCGTTGCTACCGACGGGACCTGTGCGTTCGGCGATTGGCACAACCGTCAAAAACCGGCTGGCCAACATGGGCACCAAGGTCAGTGCTACAAACAGGGAACAGATCAGTGAGAAGGCTACCACCAATGCCAATTCCTGATACATGGCACCGGTGGTGGTTTGCATAAACAGCACCGGCAAAAATATCACCAGCGTGGTCAGTGTCGAGGCCACCACTGCGCCGGTCACCTGTTGTGTACCTTTGGCAGCAGCTTCCATTTTGGAGGCACCGCCTTGCCTCAAGCGCACAATGTTTTCAATCACCACAATGGCGTTGTCGACAATCATGCCCACGCCTAGCGCTAGTCCACCAAAACTCATCTGATTGAGAGTCAGGCCGCCAAAATACAACAGGCCAAACGTGGAAATGATGGCAATCGGAATCGCTACCGAGATCACCATGGTGATGGACCCATTGCGGAAAAACGCCAGCAACACAATCACTGTCAACATGCCACCCCACAGCGCGGAGTTACGCACACTGTCGATGGACTGCTGGATAAACTGACGTTGATCCTGAATCACAATCATATTGATGTCAGAACGTTCGGCTGAAATACGTTCGGCCTCGCGGCGAATCTCCTGTGCCACGGCCACCGTGTTGGCACCGGACTGTTTGCGGATGCCCAGTCTCAGCATGGGGGTTTCATTGATTTCCACAAAGCGACCAATGTCGCGCCTGTCCAGCGATACTTCCGCCAGATCCGCCACACGAATCGGCACACCGTTGACAGTGCGGATCACCGTGTCGCGCACTTCCTGAACGTTGTCGTATTCACCACGCGAGCGCACATACAAATCACTGAGTCCGCGCTGCACGTTGCCGCCGGGCAATGTGGTGTTCTCGCGCCCGATCGCCGCACTGATGTCGTTCATGGTCAACCCGCTAGCCAACAGTCGGTCACGGCTGACTTCCACACGAATTTCGCGGTTGATGCCACCCCAGATATCAATGGCACCTACGCCGGGGATCTGTTCAAAGCGGCGCGCCAGATCGCGCTCCAAAATACGGGTCAGTTCCATCATGTCGAGCGTGGACTGCGCACCAATCACCACAATCGGTTGGTCATCCGGATTAAACCGGTTGATGCGCGGCGCATCAGCCTCATCGGGTATGGAACGGCGCACACGATCCAGGGCTTCACGCACATCATTGCTGATCACGTCTATATTCACGCCCTGCGCAAAGCGCAATGACACCGAGGCGTTGCCTTCGCGCGAAAACGAGGTCATGCGTTCAACATCAGGCACAACTGACAGCGCGTTCTCCAGTGGCTCGGTGATCAGCAACTCGATTTCTTCCGGGCCGACATTGGGATAACTGACCTGCACTGACAACTCAGGCATTTCAATGGCAGGCAGCAGATCAACCGGCAAAAAGCGGAAAGACAAGGTACCCAGTGTGATAATGATCAGGAACACCATCGTGGTGGCAACGGGGCGTCTGATCGATGTGGTGGTTAATGCCATGGTGCTGATTCTCGTTTAATTGCAGCTGACAACTCAGCTTTCTGCAACAGGTTTTTGTTGCTCACGTGCACGATCGATAATTTCAAACAGATCCCGACTCTGCATTCGCTGCATGTCCATCATGCGTTGCCACTCCATCAGACGCGCGCGCGCTGCAGCAATATTGCCCACCAGCAGGTTCTGCCCGACTGTAACGACCCAATCGCCTTCATTGATGCCACTCACGCCAGTCGCCATACGACCGCTGGCAATGATCGAAATCGGTACAAATCTGACCGGCAGCTCTGGCGTTAATGCCGGCGCGCCGTCCACTTCTTCCAGTGGCCGGTACTCGTTGCCGGGGGGCGGTTGCATCACAAACACGCCTTCAACACCGGTGCGCGGATGGCGGTAAATGGCGCTGTTGGGGATCAACACCGCTTCTTCGGACTGGCCGTACAGCACGTCGACGGTCACAAACATACCGGGACGCATAATGTTGTCGACGTTGGCGACGTCGATATAGGCCTGTGTGCGCAGCGTTGTGCTGTCCAGAAACGGCGAAATGCGGGCGATCTGACCGGTTATCTGCAGATCTGGCCAGCTCTCGGAATACAGATTGACCGGCATGCCTTGCCGGATATAACTCAGGTTGCGTTCGGTGAGCAGAATCTCGACTTGCATCTGCGACAGGTCACCAATCAGGTACAGCTGCGAATTGGGGCCGGCAATCTGTCCGCGTTCGGCATTGCGCAAGCCAATAGTGCCGCTGGTCGGCGCACGCACGATGGTGCGATCCAGTTCCATCTGCCTCTCTTGCAGCTGCGACTCGGACTGACGCAGTTGCGCCTGACGCAGATCGAGATCGGCCTGGGCCACAGCAACCTGCGCACGAATGGTTTCCAGTGCGGATTCCGTTTCCAGCTGTCGGGCACGCAGCTCTTCCACACGTCGCAGCTGGTTGCTGAGCATCTGGAAATTGGCTTCTGTCTGACGGTTTTGCGCGCGCGTGATTTCCAGCGCGGATTCCGCCTGTTGGAGACGCTCACGGTATTCGGTGTCGCGGATTTTTACCAGCGGATCGCCGGCATTTACAAACTGCCCGTTGTCCGCGTAGACCTCAACAATTGGGCCGCTGACTTCAGGATAGATCACTGTCTGGTTACGAGCGGTGACCTGGCCGGTCAGGCGCTCTTCCAGTGGCAATCCGCCCAACTGTGCTGCGACCACTTCGACTGCCGGAATCACCGCCTGTCCGCCGCCAGGACCACCAAACCCGCGACCACCAAAGCCACCCGGGCCGCCAAAACCACCCGGGCCACCGCGCATGCCACCTTGCTGGCCGCTGGGTGCTGCCGTCGGTTGCGCAGACGCTGGTGCTTCAGTTTCTGAGCTACAGGCCGTCACAAAAATGACAGCCGCCAGCGCATAAAATCGTGCGGTACGGCTGAGCATTATTGAGGGCTTGCGGGTTAACAACTTGATCATATCTGCAGTCTCGTGACATCGGGTATATACGCTATACGTAAATACTACGCGAATCCGTCAATGCAATCGTGTCAAAACCCTGAAATTGCAGTGCTTTCATCGCGCAAATCTGCACATTCATGGAAAGTTGTGACAAGACGTTTCAGCACCCGTACAAATGACACGTTTTTGACATATTTCATTTACTTGGCTTCAGGGTTCATGTGGTTTACCTTAGCGCCGCAGCGATGCTGTTTTTTTCTTCAAAATGCTTGGGATTTGATTATGAGTGGTTGGGACAATGCATTTACCGGACAACCTGGCACAGGTGCGGTCAATTCACACAGTTTTGGTGGTGCGGTCAGTTTTTTCAGAACCCCGTTTGGACGCGATCTGACGGGGATTGATGTGGCGGTGATGGGTATTCCGTTGGACATTGCCGTGACCAACCGCTCAGGTGCCCGATTGGGCCCACGCGCGATTCGCAACGCCTCCATGTCACTGGCGTGGGAACGTCCCTGGCCCTGGAAAACAGACCCCCTCCAGGCACTGAAAGTGTTGGACTACGGCGACTGCGAAAACACCATGGGCGGTGGTCTGACCAGTGTGAAACATATTGAACAGGGTATCTCTGATATTCTGAATGCCGGCAGTGCTGCGTTGTTGCTGGGCGGCGATCATTTTGTCACCTACCCCAGCCTGTGTGCTCACTTCAAAAAACACGGGCCGATCAGCCTGATTCACTTTGACGCGCACACCGACACCTGGCCCAGTTCCGGTGAAGGCATTAACCACGGCACCATGTTTTACAAAGCCGCCAAAGAAGGCATTGTGTTGCCGGAGCGCTCAATCCAGATTGGCATTCGCACCACCAATGATGACACGCTGGGGTATGACATCGCCTCTGCCATAGATGTGCATGAAAACAGCCTTTCGTCGACCATCCAGCGTATCAAGGATCGTGTTGGTGACTCGCCCGCGTACATTACCTTTGATATTGACTGTCTGGATCCTGCGTTTGCACCCGGCACAGGCACCCCGGTACCCGGTGGACTATCGTCATTTCAGGCACTCAGCATCATTCGTGGGCTGGTAGGTATAAACCTGATTGGCATGGACGTCGTAGAAGTAGCGCCAGCGTATGACCATGCTGAGTTGACGGCGCTGGCTGGTGCACAAATCGCTATTGAATTATTGGCGCTGTATGCCGAGTGTCGCGCAGCAAGGGCCTGACTGTATCCGGGCTATAAGGTGGGGTCGGAGAGATCAAAAAATGATCTCTCCGACCCCACCTTATAGCCCACCTTAAAAAGGAAAACTGATGACAGATTTAACCGCAAAAAATGATAGCCAATGGACAGTTGCAGACGCGCAGGAACTGTATGCACTGGACACCTGGGGTGATGGCTTTTTCAGCATTAACGAGAAGGGCCATGTCAGTGTTCGCCCCATCGAGGGCGCCGACATCAGTGTCGATCTGATGGATGTCATTGAAGAGGCTGTGCAGGAAGGCTCAACGCTGCCGCTGCTGCTGCGCTTTCAAGACATCATCAGCTCACGCGTCAAAAAACTGAACCGCAAATTCCGTGACGCCATTGAAGCTGCTGACTATCAGGGCAGGTATCGCAGCATTTTCCCGATTAAAGTGAATCAGCTGCATGAAGTGGTGGCAGAAGTCCTGGATGCCGGCAAAGAATTCGACATCGGATTGGAGTGTGGCTCCAAAGCAGAACTGATGGCGGCACTGCCGCTGGTAGGTGTCGACACACTGCTGTTGTGCAACGGTGTAAAGGACCACGTGATGCTGACCATGATGCTGAACGGGCAACAGATGGGTCAGCAGGTGATTCCGATTATTGAAAAATATTCTGAGTTTGATCAGTTGATGATTTTGGGAGAGCAGCGCCAGCAGGCACCACGTCTGGGCGTACGCGTAAAATTAAATACACGTGGCGCCGGACGCTGGTTTGAATCAGGTGGCTCACGCTCAAAATTCGGCCTCACCATTCCTGAACTGGTGCGACTGGTCAGCGAACTTGAAAAGAAGCAGATGCAAAGTTCGCTGGAACTGCTGCATTTCCATCTCGGCAGCCAGATTTCTGACATTCAGGTGCTGCGTGCTGCAGTTAAAGAAATTACACACGTCTACGCCGAGCTGATAAAGCGCGGTGTTCCGGTGAAATTTCTCGATGTCGGCGGCGGCCTCGGTGTTAACTATGGCGGTGACTACGACAATCCGGAATCGTCCATCAACTACGGACTGCGCGAATACGCCAACGTGGTGGTGTACGCGGTACAAGAAATTTGTGATGAACGTGGCGTGCCTTGCCCGACCTTGCTGTCAGAAAGCGGCCGGGCACTGACGGCCCATCACTCCATGCTGGTGGTCCCGGTACTGGGTGTGCATCGCCCCGACAGCCCGCCGGTGAATGACTTGCCGCCGGATTCGCCCTCCGTCGTGACCCGGATGGAAACCTCGTTTGAAGAAGCCTGCGCCACGGAAGTAACTGGCATTTTGCTGGAGTGTTATCACGATGCTCAGGAAGCGCGTCAGGAAGCGGAACAAATGGCGCGTCTGGGTTACCTGACGCTGGATCAGATGGCGCACACTGAAAGCATGTATTGGAGCACCTGCCGCGAAGTCTTGCGTAAACTGACCGCCGCGGAATTGATGCCGCCCCCCAACGAACAGCTGGAACTGGAAGAACAACTCACCGATTTATACCTGTGTGACTTCTCGGTATTCCACTCCATCATCGACCATTGGGCCATTGAACAGGTGTTCCCGGTACTGCCGCTGCACAAACACGATCAGCGCCCGGAGCGCCGTGCCCAGGTAGTGGATCTGACTTGTGACTCCGACGGCAAAATCGATCAGTACGTGGTCGGCAGTGGCAACACCAATTGGTTACCGTTACACAAACATCAACACGGCGAACCTTACTACATCGGCATTTTTCTGGTGGGCGCGTATCAGGAAATTCTGGGTGACGCACACAACCTGCTGGGGCGTGTTGATGAAGTCCACGTGTACGCACGAGATGATGAAACCGGCAATTTCTGGATAGAAGAAACCTTGAAGGGTATCAGCACCAAAGAGATGTTGAATCAGGTGCAGTACTTCCCAAATGATCTGGACCGTCGCATGACCGAACTGGTGCGCAAACAGATCAATGCCGGCGTGATCAAACCCGCGGAAGGCACACGCATTCTGAATAATTACACCAAACGACTTGAGGAAAGCACCTACTGCACAACCGAGGTTGTACGCTGACTCAGTTAACCAGACAATCACCAGACAGGAGTTAAACCGTTATGTTCAGTCACATCATGCTCGGTGCCAACGACATCGAAAAATCAAAAGCGTTTTACGATGCTGTGCTTGGCGCACTGGGCTGCCCACCCGGTTTTATCGATGATAAAGGCCGTTGTTTTTATCGCACCAAAACCGGCATTTTTGCACTGAGCAAACCGATCGATGGTGAGCCGGCTTGCCATGGCAATGGCAGCACCATCGGTTTTGCCGCGGACAGCCCGGAAGCTGCTGACGCCTGGCATGCGGCCGGCATCGCCAACGGCGGTGTGACCTGTGAAGATCCACCCGGCGTACGTGCCGGTGCACATGGCAAGTTGTATCTGGCGTATCTGCGCGACCCCTCAGGCAACAAAATTTGCGCCCTGCACAGACTGCCATGATTTAACAACGTGGCCATCATATGCGCGAGTGCGGTCGAGGCCGTCAGATCCATCAAGTCAGGCGACCGGATCTGGTGCCAATCCATGGCCGCCACACCCTACCGCCTGTTGGAGGCACTCGCGCAACACGCACAGCAACTCAGCGACGTACACTTATTGCAGCTGCATCTGGAGCAGGCAGAGTCGGTGTGCGCCCCTGCGCTGGACGGCCACTTGCGCAATCGCTGTTTTTTTGTGGGTGCCAGCACCCGCGAGCTGGTGAACAGCGGTCGGGCAGATTATGTGCCTGCCTTTCTGTCGGACATTCCACGGCTGTTTCGCAGTGGCGATCAAGCCATTGATGTGGCGCTGATCCAAGTATCACCACCGGATCGCCATGGCAATTGCTCGCTGGGCATCTCCGTCGAAGCCAGCATGGCCGCGTGTGAAATGGCCTCCACCATCATTGCCCAGATCAATCCACAGATGCCGCGCACCCACGGCGATGCCTCGATTCCACTGAGCAAAATTCATGTTGCGGTGACGCTGGACAGCCCGGTGGTCACACACGATCCCAAACCTTTTTCAGATACCCACAAACGCATCGGCGAACACATAGCCGGGCTGATCAGACACGGCGATTGCCTGCAAATGGGCATTGGTGCTATTCCTGATGCTGCGCTCGCAGCATTGCACGGCCACCGGCACCTCGGGATTCACACGGAAATGTTTTCTAACGGGGTCCTGCCACTGCTGCAGTCGGGTGTCATCGACAACAGTCGCAAGGTCATTCAACCCGGCAAAACCGTGACCAGTTTTGCCATGGGCTCCCGAGCGTTTTATGATTTTCTGGACGACAACACCGAGGTGTTGTTTCTGGACGTCGCGTACGTGAATTCGCCAGCGGTGATTCGTAAAAACCCGCAGACCGTGTCGATTAACAGCGCCATTCAAATTGACCTTGGCGGCCAGGTCAGCTCGGACTCCATCGGCAATCGCATCTATTCTGGTTTTGGGGGACAGGTGGATTTTGTCACCGGCTCACAATTATCGGCGGGCGGTCGTTCCATCATTGCCTTGCCAGCGACCGCAAAAGACGGCAGCGAATCACGCATCACCGCGCAGTTGTCACCCGGCGCCGGTGTCGTCACCTCGCGGGCACAGGTGGATTATGTCGTGACTGAGTTTGGCGTGGCCCGATTACGTGGCACCAGTCTGCGTGAACGGGCGCAGTTATTAATAGGTATTGCACACCCGGATTTCAGAGCGCAGTTGCAAAAGCAAAGTCATGATGGACGATGATTTCGCTAACTGTTGGTAAATTCCGTAAACAATACGCGATAAAATCTGCAAATATTTATATATATCAATATTTTGGTAACTGGCCCGGATTTTGCTGTTCCGTAAACCAGATGGTTTTAACAGAACAAGGGATCTACTTTTATGCTAGCAATCAAAGGCCTGTCCAAAACATACAAAAACGGCGTACGCGCCCTCAACAACATCACACTGGATATTCCCACGGGCATGTTTGGCCTGTTGGGGCCAAACGGCGCCGGCAAGTCATCCTTGATGCGCACACTGGCGACCTTGCAGGAAGCCGACAGTGGCACTGCGTTTCTGGACGACATCAACATTCTTGAAGACAAAGACAGTCTGCGCAGAGTGCTGGGTTACCTGCCTCAGGACTTTGGCAGCTACCCTAAAATGACACCGCTGGACATGCTTGATCACTTTGCTGTGTTAAAGGGCGTCAGCAATCGGACAGAGCGCCGCGACATGGTGGACAGTCTGCTGCACAAAACCAATCTCTACGATGTGCGCAAAAAGGCCATCGACACCTTCTCCGGCGGGATGAAACAGCGTTTTGGTATCGCGCAGGCGTTAATTGGCAATCCGCGCCTGATCATTGTGGACGAACCTACGGCCGGGCTTGACCCCTCCGAACGCAATCGCTTTCACAACCTGCTGGCAGAAATTGGCGAGAACATCGTGGTGATTCTGTCGACCCACATTGTTGAAGATGTCAGCGACCTATGCCCGAACATGGCCATCATGGGCAAGGGTGAAATCCTGCTCAGCGGACGCCCACGCGAAGTGATTGACCGTCTGCGCGGCAGCATCTGGCGCAAACGCGTCACACGTGATGCCCTCGCAGCGTATCAACAACAGTATCAGGTCATTCTGTCACACCTGACCGAAGGCGAGACGGTGATCCACGTGATCAGCGACACGCAACCGGCCGGTTTTGAGCCTCAGGAGGTCGATCTGGAGGATGTATATTTCTCCACCTTGATCAAACATGACATCAAGGTCGCGGTGTAAACCCAGCGTCCACAGGAGCACTGTCATGTTTTGGACTATCGCAACATTTGAAATGAATTTTCACCGTCGTCAGTATTTGTTTTACGTGCTGTCCGGCGTGTTTTTCCTGCTGTCCTTTCTCGGCACTACCACCGATGGTGTGCAGATTGGCGGTGACTTCAGTAACGTCAATATCAATTCCCCGTATGCCATTCTGATTCAATTAAGCACGCTGTCCGTGATCACCTTATTGGGCGCGATTGCCTTTGCCGCCAACGGCGTCATCCGGGATCACGAACTCAAAATGGCCGAGCTGTTTTTGTCTACGCCTGTGCGCAGATTTGAATATGTCTATGGCAGGTTTGCAGGCTCATTTGTCTTTGCTGCCGGCATTTTTCTGGCTGCGGCGCTGGGTGTGCTGGTCGGCGAGTTTATGCCGTGGCTGGATCAGGAGCGCATCGGCGCATTTAATGGTACCGCTTACGCGTACAGCATTTTGTTTGTGGGCCTTCCCAATCTGTTTATTTGTTCGAGCATTCTGTTTTGTATCGCCACGGCCACGCGCAGCATGATGGCGACCTACACCGGTATGGTCGCCCTGTTAATGCTGACGTTTTTGCTGGAAACCTTTAATGAACCGGCGACCGTTGAAACCATCAGTTTGCTGGATCCCTTTGGTGCCACTGCATTGCTGGAGGTCACCCGCTACTGGACGGTATTTGAGAAAAACTCACTGCTGCCGGCGGTGGAAGGTGCCTTTCTGGTAAACCGCCTGTTCTGGATGGTAATTGCCTTTGCATTTCTGGGGCTGGCATCGCTGCTGTATCCATTCAACATCAACCCGTCACGCAAACAGAGAAAAAAGGCTGCGTTAATAGTTGCGGATACACAATCATCAACATCGGTGACTGCCGCACTGCCTCGTGTGCAACAGCACTTTGGACTGTCAACACAACTGCAACAATTCTGGTCACAAACCCGGCTTGAAGTAAAAAGTATTGTGCGCAGCACGGCGTTCCTGATTCTGCTGCTGATGGGCCTTGTTTTGATCATCGCCAATGCTGCCGGCAACCTCGGCAATATGTTTGGCACGGCCGTGTACCCGACCACCGCCATCATGGTGGACATCATCAACGGCGCATTTTCGTTATCGCTGTTATTTGTGCTGGTGTATTACGCCGGCGAATTGATGGTGCGTGAACGACAGGTGCGCATCGCCGGGATTGTGGATGCCATGCCATTTCAGAACTGGGTGATGTTGGCCGCCAAACTGTCCGCACTGACGCTGGTGATTGTGTTGATGATGGTGTCGGCCATGCTGGCCGGTATCGGCGTACAGTTGTCGCGTGGGTATTACGACATTGAACTACTGCATTATCTGGCAGGTTTGTTGTTCTTTTTCCAGTTCCCGATTTACCTGATGATGGTGCTGGCGATTTTTGCCTATATCCTGACCCGCAACAAATTTTTTGCCATGGCCTTGATGGTGATTTATGTGGTGTTCCTGATGGCAGCTCCACAAGTGGGTCTTGAACACGCCCTGTATCGCATGCGCATGCTGAGCCCGGTGTACTCGTCGTTTACGGGTTATGGACACAATCTGGTCCCCTATCTGTGGCAAACACTGTATTGGGGATTGTTCGGGTGTTTGCTGCTGATGGTTGTTCAACTGCTGTGGCCGCGCGGCATTGAAGACGATTGGCGTAACCGCTTGAAAGTCGCCCGTCAACGGCTGACACGACCGATGTTGTTGTCGATGGGTGTGGTGACCAGTTTGTTTGTTGCCACCGGCGTCTGGATTTATTACAACACCAACGTGCTTAATGATTACAGCACGTTCCGTGATCGAGAGCGCATGCAGGCCGAGTACGAAAAGCAGTACCAGGTCCATGCGGATATCGCCCAACCATCACTGACCAGCGTGTATGCCGAGGTGGACATTTACCCTGAGTCTCGCGACGTCATCATCAAGGGCAGATACAGCCTGAGCAATGTGTCCTCACAAACAATCAGTGAGATTCACGTCAGTCTGAGACCCTATCTGGATGTGCAACTGCTGGATATCCCGGGTGCGACGCTGACACACAATGACGAAACGCTGGGGTATCGCGTCTACGAACTCAGAACACCGATGGCGCCGGGCGCTGACCTGACCATGGATTTTGATGTGGCGTGGACTACCCCGGGATTTGCCAACAGCGGCCACGGCGCAGAGTTAACGTCCAACGGTACATTCTTCAACAATGGCGCAGCCTTTCCACAAATCGGGTATCAGCGCTCGCAGGAACTGCAGGACAACAACATACGCAGACGTCATGATCTGCCGCCGGTGCAGCGTGCCGCCAGCATTGATGACGCGGATGCACTGATGAAAAGTGGACTGGGTAGCGGCAACCGCGTCAATTTTGAAACAGTGGTGTCGACCTCGACCGACCAGATTGCTTTGGCCCCCGGTTATCTGATCCGCGAGTGGGAAGATAACAACAGGCGCTATTTCCACTACCGTATGGATACACCGATCTGGAACTTCTACTCGTTTATGTCAGCTGACTATCAGGTGAAAAAAGACACCTGGAGCAGCCCGACCGGCGATGAGGTCGCCATCGAGGTGTATTATGTGCACGACTACAACATTGACACGATGATTCGCTCCACCAAAAACTCGCTGGATTATTTTACGGAGAACTTTTCTCCGTATCAGTATCGTCAGTTCCGCATCCTGGAGTTCCCGCGCTTTCAGGGCACGTTTGCACAGGCATTTCCCAACACCATTCCGTTTTCAGAGGGCATCGGGTTTATTGCTGACCTGAGAGATCCCAAAGAAATCGATTACGTGTTTTATGTCACTGCGCATGAACTGGCGCACCAGTGGTGGGGACATCAGGTGATTGGTGCAGACGTGCAGGGTTCCACCATGATTGTGGAATCACTGGCGCAATATTCTGCGCTGATGGCGATGGAACGCGAGTACGGTGCCGACCACATGAAACGTTTCCTGGCGTTTGAGCTGGATCGGTATTTACAAGGCCGTGGCGGCGAGGCCATTGATGAAATGCCGTTGTATCTGGTGGAGAATCAACCCTACATTCACTACCGCAAAGGCAGTCTGGTGCTGTACGCCATCAAGGACTATATCGGCGAAGACAACATGAACCGGGCATTGGCTGATTTTCTGGACAAGTTTGCCTTCGGCGAAGCGCCCTACCCCACAACACGTGATCTGATCAGCAGTATCCGCGCCCACACGCCTGAGGCGTATCAGAGTGTGATCACCGATATGCTGGAGCGTATTGTGTTGTTTGACTTGCGTGTCACAAAGTCACAGGTCACCGAACTGGCTGATAGTCAGTACGAGGTGACCATCGATGTCAGCGCGCGCAAATTTGAGGCCAGCGGTGGCGGTGAAGAACGTGAAATCACCATCCGCGAATGGGTGGATATCGGGGTGTTTGGCGAAGAGGATCCGGCGACCGGCGTACCTGCCATTCTGTACCTGCAGAAACACTTGATTGATCAAAATCAGCAGCAGATCAAGGTGACTGTTGCTTCACAGCCCGACACGGTTGGCATCGACCCGTTGAACAAACTGATCGACCGCATTCCTTCCGACAATGTGACCGCAGCACAGTAATTACCTGCGCCCGGTTGCTGCCACTGATTTGCCAAGGTTTGGTTTTATTGACCAAACCTTGGTGTCCTGACTGATACCAAATGGAGCATGCTTTACATCACAATGATTTTAAAGGGATTTTAATGTGGCCCGGGATTTGCTTTAAACCCCCAGTCACCGCAGCGATCAGTTCACTGCGAACGTTTTCAGGGAGAAATACATGAAGAGTTACATAAACAATAAACTCATTTTTGCCAACGCGTTGTCATCCATCACCACAGGCTCCGCCTTTGCTCAAGACAGCAGCACCCCCATACCCGTCATCAGTGAAACCGTACTGATGTACCAACCGGATTTTTTTGCCAGCTCCAACCCCGCCACTGCGCAGGACATGGTGAGCAGGATTCCGGGTTTCAGTATCAGTAACGGTGATGACGTGCGAGGGTTTGCCGGGGCCGGTGGCAATGTGCTGATCAACGGCGCTCGCCCTGCATCCAAGTCTGACAGTGTCACCTCAGTGCTGGGGCGCACCCCGGCGGGTCGGGTAGCACACATAGAATTGATTCGTGGTGCAACACCCGGCATTGATATGCAAGGTCACTCGGTCGTGGTAAATGTGGTGCTGAATGAAGATATTTCCAGTCAGCATACCATTGTTGCACAGGGATATTTTTTTGATGGCGGCCCGACATTGCCGGGAGGTCGATATGAATACAATGCGACCAACAACGGCCGCACCACCTCACTGATGCTGGCGCGTGTAGTGGCCATGAATGACTCCACCGGCAGTGGCACCCTGACACGCGCTGATGCTGATGGCAATCTGCTGTTGGCGGAACGCAGCACCAATAAATTTGACGGCGATGGCTGGTCTGGCCGCGCCAGTTGGTCGACACCCACGCGTGCTGGCAAACTGGAATTGACATCCGGTTTTACCGACTACATTTTTGAAGAATGGCTGACCTACCAGTCAACGTCCTCTGCACGTCACTACGATGTTAAAAATGACGTCAGCAATGCTGATTTTGCGGCACGTCTGGAAAGCCAGCTGAGCAGTCAACTGTCGCTGGAAACCCGGCTGATCCACAACGTCGAACAAACCCAGTCTGCTAATCTGGCGACGCTGCCGACCGCAGAACAGTTGTTTGTCAGCGACAGTGACAACAACGAGTCGATTTTGAGATCGGTATTGGGCTGGTCTGTCTCCGACACCTTGAATGTCGAATCCAGCGTTGAACTTGCCTACAACGCCTTGGACACACGTCAACGCTTGACCGTTAACGGCGGCGAAGTGGCGCTCCCGCTGTCAACAACCAAAGTCTCAGAGCTGCGCGCTGAGATGTCATCAATGGCCACATGGACTATCAACGAATCGCTCAAGATTGAAGCCGGGGCGCGTCTGGAGCGTTCGACCATCAAACAAACCGGCGGTGCCGGCGCTGAGCGCAACTTTTTTTATCCAAAACCACGTCTGGCTGCCACCTGGGACATCGATGAAACACATCAGTTGCGCCTGCGCCTGGAGCGTGAGTTGGGCCAGCTGAATTTTTCTGACTTTGCTGCGTCCAGCTCATTGACTGATGACCAGTACTTTGGCGGCAACCTGGATCTGCGCCCTCAGCAACGCCTGATCTCCGAGGCTGTGTACGAAAAACGTTTCAGTGATCGTGCTGTTGTGGGGTTGACGCTTCGTCACGATGAAATCAGTGATGTCATTGACCAGATTCCGTTGGACGACGGATTGACCGCCACCGGCAACATTGGCGATGGCACACTCGATCGGATTGCATTGAATCTGCGCCTGCCGTTGGACTCATTGGGTATTCATGGTGCACGCCTGACCATGAGTACACAGTTTGACCACACACGTGTGCTGGACCCTACGCAGAATCGGGAGCGCTCAATTTCAGGCAATCGGCCGTTTCGTGGGCGAATGAGTTTTGAACAGGATTTACAGCAGTTCAACATGAGCTGGGGCGTCAACTATAACCCCTATTTCCGGGATACCACCTACAACCCTGACCAACGTCGAACCCGGGAATTGCGCCACAATCTGCAGTTGTTTACCGAAAAAACCTTCTCCAATGGCATGGTGGTGCGTGCTGAATACACGCATTGGGACGACTTCAGGGCGTATCGCGACACTTGGACAGATCGCAGCACACAGGCACTCGCTTTCAGAGAACAGCAGCGGCTGGATCCACGCGAATTTATCCAACTACGAGTCCGCAAGACATTTGGATAAAAGAAGACACTGACAACCTTGGCTAAAGTCCATTCCAGTGCTACTGTTTGGCAACGGACATGGACTAGGCTGAGCGTTAACATGGCTACTTATTGCATATCCAAATCTCAATCATTGGCGGTGGCGCTGTGCAGCATTGCGCTCTGCAATCCATTGAATGCTGAAACAGAGTCAACCCTGAATCTGTCTGCCAATTACCACAGCAACGTACCAAATGCGTTGTCGGAGCCCAATGTCTTTGGCGATAGTTTTCTCGACGTGAACTACCGGATTAACCGTTTTTTTGTGACCAGCCCCGGCAATCGACTCTCAATCGGGGCCGAGGCAGGCGCACGCCAGTACCGTCATACCCAAGGGCTTGAAAGTGCCACGCTTGGAGTGGGTATGGCATACAGCCATCGTGTGGGTCTTGGCCCTTATGCGCCGCGTTACAATCTTGGCCTGTCAGTTAACCGCGTTGAGTTCAGCGATCAATACCGGGATAGCTGGGTCAGTCAACTGACTGCGGAGTTTGGTAAACGATTGAGCCCGGCGTGGATGTTGACGATGGGCATCAACGCGCGCGAACGCAATGGGGGAGACAACCAGGCACAGGCCTACAAACCCACGGCCAGTGGCGCTGTTTTTGATCAACAGAGTCGCGAATTCCTCTCCAGGCTTGAGTACACCTTGCTCAACGCTCATGCCATACGCGTTGGTTATCGCTTTCGTGATGGCGATATTGATGCCAGCTCTCCGCCCGGCACACCTCTGTTACCGGTTTCAAAAGCCATTGCCTTCGACCGCGGCATCGGCGGGGACTATGTTGCCTATTTACTCGAGGCACGCACACAAGGCCTGTCACTGGAATGGAGCATGCCGCTGGCGACCGACACAGGTCTGACACTGGGTTATGAGCGCCTGATCTCGCGTGGCGCACAGGGCAACAAATACTTCAATTACAACCTTCGTGCAGAGCTCAATCTGCGATTTTGAGACTGGCTATGAGTGCAAAACATAACACCTTTGGCGCATTCCGGCTGATAACCTTTTTTACCTTGCGTGCGACTGTTGCTATCGCGGTGCTGCTCATCTGGTCTGCCACAGCTCAAGCCGGGGAACTTGAGGTTGTGTTGACTGACGCAACGGGTCAGCCTGTGCCTGATGCCGTTGTTGAGATCATCTCGCCAGTGCCCGCCCTGCCCGCAGACTGGCCACTCACGGGTGAAATGGATCAAATCGACAAAGAGTTTGTGGGTCCCGTGTTAAAGGTGGTTAAAAACAGCCTGGTCTCTTTTCCAAACAGCGACGACATCCACCATCATGTCTACTCTTACTCCGATACCAAACGTTTTGAATTGCCACTTTATAAGGGCGATACCGCCGAACCGGTCCTGTTCGACAAGGCCGGTGTCGCTGTGATTGGCTGCAATATCCACGATTGGATGTTGGGTTATGTCTACGTCGGGGAATCACATTTAATGGCCATGAGTGATGCTGCTGGTAAAGCGGTTGTACCCGATGTGCCAGTTGGTGAAGTTCGATTTAAAATCTGGCACGCACGTGCCCGCGCCAATGATCTGGCACAGGAGCACGTCGTGACCATGAACGCAGAGGGAAGCACAGCACTCTCTGTGCAACTGGCGTTGACACCAGACCGGCGTATCCGGCGGGCGCCTGCCTCGGGTGGACTTCAGTATTGAGGCAGGTAACCCGCCTCACCCCAGGTTGCGGAAAAATAATCGCATGAATTTAGGCGCGTGCTCCCGCATCACCAGACTGCCGGGATCACGCAGATAATCCACAACGATGCCCGTAATGTAGGACAGCAAAGCCATGCTTAACACACGGGTATCCACATCAGCCAGCAGGTGTTTGTGTTTTTTCGCGCGCGCAAAGTATTCGGAGAACAACTCGATACTCTGTTTTTTGCGGGCGTTTTGTAAGTCCAGATAGGGTTCCATCTCGCCGGTGTAGTCACTTTTCAGGAACAAAATACTCAGCACTTTGAACTTGTCCAGGTTGTTTTCCAGATCGATCAGCAAATCTGCACACATTCGCTCCAGTTGCAACAGCGGATGAGGGTGGTCATTGCGCAAGTCCGCCAAAATGGTGTCGGCAAAGTTCAGCTGCAAACGGTCGTTCAATGCATCAAATACATCCAGCTTGTTTTTGAAGTGCCAATAGATTGCGCCACGGGTAACATTGGCCTGACTGGCAATTTCGTTCAGTGTGGCATTGGCCACCCCTCTGTCGAAAAACACATCAACTGCCGCGTCCATAATACGACTGCGTGTCCTTGCGGCCTCTTCTTTTGTTCGCCGAACCATAATTGTCCTCTTAGGGCTGATGTATTCCTGACTCACCAACATCAAAGCAGCCGGATTATACATTCGTAGTTGTTTGTTTTCGAGCAACTGAATCGCAAGTGCTTCCTTGGCAACCCCGGTTTGTTTATGATCGGTCTCGTATCAAAAAAAATAATAAAAAAGGGTTGTTTGTATGGACCATAACAATATCGAAATCATTACGTCGTTTATGCAGGCATGGACGCGACTGGACGCAAACGAGCTGGCCGGGTATTTTGCAGAGGATGGCATTTATCACAATATGCCTGCGCGTCCGGTGACAGGACGAGAAAACATCAAGCTGTTTATTGAGAGTTTTATCCAGCAATGGACCGAAACTGACTGGCTGATTATCAATATCGCCGAGGTTGGCAATACAGTCATGGTTGAGCGACTCGATAAAACCAAAACCCTGCAGGGCAATGTAGATCTTCCATGCACCGGCGTATTTGAGATGAGTGCAGGAAAAATCAGGGAATGGCGCGATTATTTTGATCTGTCGACTTATCGCAACGCCATGATGCCCAAATGAATCAGACAATTAACAACAACAGGAGTAAAGCATGAATGTTATTAAAAAGGTTTTTGCAGTGTTAGCCATGAGCGCAATGGGCAGCGCGGCCCTGGCACAAGCGCCCGCCAACTTCATACTGGAGGTTGTTGGTTTTGAAGACGGCGCGGATATCCCCGTGCGCTTTACACAGGCGGCTGAGGGTGCGGCTCCGGGTGGCGGCACCTCACCGGAACTGAGTTGGGTCAACGTCCCGGAAGGCACACAAAGTTTTGTGGTGAACATGGTTGATCTGGATTTTGCGCCGAATCGAGGTACCAAAACCCAGGTGCACTGGGTGGTCTGGAACATCCCTGGCGACGCAACCGGTTTGGCAGAGGGCCAGCCGGCGGGTGATCAACTGCCCAACGGCGCATCCCAGATCAGCGCTACCGGCCGTGTCTATCGTGGCCCGGGCGCACCCGCGACACGCCCCAGACACCATTACCTGTTTGAAGTCTATGCACTGGCTACTACCATCAATGTGACGGCAACCGATGACCCGATTGCCACCCGTGATGCGGTCATGGCCGCGATGGAAGGCCATGTATTGGCCAAATCCGTATACATGGGCCGTTTCCACCGCCCACAGTAACCCCGACCCCAGCACTCACACGTCGCAGATGGCGATCGCCTGAGCAAGTGAGGCAATGCGGGTATCGGGAGAACCCGGGTCGGAGGGATTGGGGTCGGAGGACTCCCGCCCTCCGACCCCAATCCCTCCAACCCCAATCCCTCCGACCCCTCTTGGAGCCCTTCTTGGAATAAATTCTTGCGCCACATATCCATCAAAGCCAGTGGCTACAATGGCGCGCATAATGGCCGGGTAGTACAGCTCCTGTGTGTCATCAATTTCATTGCGCCCCGGCACACCCGCAGTATGGTAGTGTCCAAACCACTGATGATGGTCGCGTATGGTGCGAATCACATCGCCTTCCTGCACCTGCATGTGGTAAATGTCATACAACAGCTTAAAGTTGGGCGACCCGATACGTTGGCACAGTTCAATGCCCCACGCCGAGCTGTCACACATATAGTCCGGATGATCAATTTTGCTGTTAAACAACTCCATCTGGATCACAATGTTGTTGCGCTCCGCCAGACTCATGATCTGTTTTAAACCATCTGCACAATGCTGCAAGCCGGTCTCATCGTCCATGCCATTGCAATTACCACTGAAACAGATCAGGTTTTTATAACCCGCCTGCGCCATCAGTGCGATGTGATTCTGATAGCTGGTGATCAGCGTGCTGTGAAATTGCGGGTTGTTCCAACCTTCGGTCAGGCTGATTTCGGCGCCGTTACACATGGAGCAATCAATGCCATGATCTTTCAGAATCTGCCACTGCTGCGGCCCAATCAGATCAATCGCAGCAAAACCGATTTCGTTGACCACGGTGCACAACTCTTCCAGTGACAAAAACCCGTAGGTCCACTGCGCAACAGAATGTTTGATGTTGCCGCGATTCTGAAAAGGCGTGGCTGCCAACTCAGCCGCACTGGCGCCTGACACCTTGCTGGCGGCTGTTGCACCCACACCGGCAGCAGCCAACATCGAGGCCTGCGCCGCTTGTCGCAGCAACTCACGACGGCTTAACTGAACGCTCATACACTTGCTCCTGTGGAGACAGTTTCACGTTTAAAGGTCAATGAGAAGAACAGCAGAATGATGGCCGCCAATACCGCCGGCATGATCCAGAAGCTGAACGCACCTTGCAACCAACCGGCCTGCGTTGAACCATCCAGCGCCATGCTGTCGCCCCACCAGCCCAGAATGTAGTTGCCGACCAGCATGCCTGCGCCATACGTCAGCAAGGCAAACAACCCCTGGGCACTGGCGCGAATGGCCACCGGCGCTTTGCGATCCACATACAACTGACCGGTGACAAAAAAGAAATCGTAACAAATGCCGTGGAGGGCAATACCGAATATTAACAACGCGGCTGACTCCGGGAAGCTGGCGAACACCAGATAACGCAGCGCCCATGCCGCCATGGCCACCATCAGCATCCACTTGACACCAAACCGCACAATAAAAAACGGCACCAGCAACATAAACAGCACTTCGCTCATCTGGCCGATGGCCATAAACGACGCGGATTGATTGCCAAACGCCATCGCCGCCACAAAGTCATTGGTACGCGCGTAATAAAACGCCAGCGGAATACTGATCAGAAAACTGCTGAGTGCAAAAATAAAAAAGTTACGCTCTTTCATCAACATCAGCGCATCCATACCCAGCGCTTTGCTGACGCTGAAGGCTTCGCCTTTGGCCTTGGGCGGCGTGGCGGGCAAGGTCAGGCTGTACAGGCCATAAATGACGGACAGGATGGCCGCCATCTTCAACGGGATATTGGTGATCTGCGCGTTATCAACACCGGTTAACACCTGCAGGATGGGGATATTCACAAAGCCGAGCACGGTCTGCGCGACAATAAATCCGGCCAGAATCCAGCCCACGGTACCCCAGACACGAATCGCCGGAAACTGCTTGTCGGGATCATCAATGTTGGAAAACGCAATGGTGTTGGCCAGCGCCAGTGTCGGCATGTACAACATAAAATAGGCAAACAGGGTCCAGATAAACACACCGGGATCCGTCACCGAGGCCGCATACCAGAGCAGCCCGCCACCGAGCAATTGGCAGACCGCATTCAGCCGTTCCGCGTTAATAAACCGGTCTGCCAACAACCCTACAAACAACGGCGCCAACAACGCAGCCCAGTTATGGGTTGCAAACGCCAGTCCAATAATGGTGTTGATACCGGTTTCATTTTTAAACACTTCCAACAGATAACTGCCGAGTGTGACAAAAAAGGCACCCCAGACAAAAAACTGCAGGAACATCATCAAACTGAGGCGAGTAATCAGGTAAGGGCTGGATGTCATAAATGGATTTCCCGTGCTAAGCGCTTGTTGTTATTCTGCAGCAGACCGCACGCCGGTGAGGCTTGCTTGTCTTCCTGAATGCATTCAAACTCTAACAGGCTGTGAAAAAACTATCTACGTTACGTTGGCTGCATTGATGACGCTTTTTCAACAGCCTGATATTGAATTGACCCGCGATCTGGAATCACTATTGAGCGTATGAAAAAAATTAGACTGGGCATGATTGGTGGTGGTGAAGGCTCCTTTATTGGCGCAGTGCACCGCAAAGCAGCCGCATTGGATGGTCATTACGATCTGATGTGCGGCGCCTTCAGCAGTGACCCGGCAACGTCGCGCCGCAGTGGCGAATTGCTAAATCTGGCGCCCGAGCGGGTGTATGGCTCGTACACCGAGTTACTGGTGACCGAGGCGTCTCTGCCACCCGGCGAGCGCATGCAGGCCGTTGCTATTGTCACCCCCAATCACCTGCATGCGGGACCCGTGCTGCTTGCCTTGCAACATGGCTTTCATGTCATTGTTGATAAACCGTTGGCGCTCACCCTGCTGCAGGCCAGACAGATCGCAGAGGCACTCAAGGGGTCAACGTGTAAGCTGACAGTGACCCATACCTATGCCGGTTACCCGATGATCAAAGAAGCCCGCCATCGTGTGGCCAGTGGTCAACTGGGACGCATCCGCAAGATATTTGTTGAGTATCCTCAGGGTTGGCTCAGTACGGCGCTGGAAAACCAGCAGCATAAACAAGCGTCATGGCGTACCAATCCCGGGCAGGCCGGCGCCGGCGCGGTGGGCGACATTGGCACCCATGCCGCACATCTGGCTGAATACGTCAGCGGTCTACACATCACCGAGGTCTGCGCAGAGCTGAATTCAGTGGTACCGGGCCGGCAAGTGGATGATGACGCCAGTGCCTTGCTGCACTTTGAAGGCGGTGCCAGTGGTGTGTTGATCGCTACGCAAGTGGCTGCCGGTGAAGAAAACAATGTGCGACTGCGCGTTTATGGCGAGCTCGGCGGGCTGGAATGGTCACATCAGCACAACAATGCCTTGATCATCAAGCTGGCGGGACAGCCGGAGCAGGTTGTTCGCAGTGGCATGTCCTGTTTGTGTGCGGCTGCCTCACTGGCCACGCGCCTGCCGGCCGGGCATCCGGAAGGATTTATTGAAGCCTTTGCCAATATCTACAGCGCCTTTGCGCTGGATCTGTTGGAGTGCGCCAGTGCTGACCATGATTATCCAAGCATAGAGGACGGCGTCCGCGGCATGGCCTTTATTGAAGCCATGCAGCGTTCATCCACGTCCGCTCAAAAATGGACCGCGATTGAGGTGTAAATAGTCATGAGTCAAGGTACAAAAAAATCGCCAACCACCATCAAAGGGCCGGGCATTTTCCTGGCCCAGTTTGCAGGCGACAACGCGCCGTTTAACACCATCGACTCGATTTGTCAGTGGGCAGCGTCGCTGGGTTACAAAGGCATTCAAATCCCGACCTGGGACAAACGCCTGATTGATCTGGAACGTCTGGCTGACAGCCAGACGTATGCTGACGAGTACAAAGGCCGCATCAACGAATATGGTCTGCAGATCACGGAACTCAGCACCCATTTGCAAGGACAGCTGGTCGCCGTGCACCCTGCCTATAACGACATGTTTGACGGTTTTGCGCCGGAACAGCTGCGCGGCAACCCCTCAGCGCGCACGGACTGGGCGGTGAATCAGGTCAAATCGGCGGCAAAAGCCAGCCGACACCTCGGCATTAACGTGCATGCCAGTTTTCCGGGTGCCTTGATGTGGCATACGTTTTATCCCTGGCCACAACGACCAACAGGTCTGGTGCAACAGGGTTTTGCTGAACTGGCCCGACGCTGGCTGCCCATCCTCAACGCGTTTGATGAACAGGGTGTGGATGTGTGTTACGAAATCCATCCGGGCGAAGACCTGCACGATGGTGTCAGTTACGAGCGTTTTCTGGAAGCCAGCGGCAATCACTGCCGCGCGCGTATCCTGTTTGATCCCAGCCATTTTGTATTGCAACAGCTGGACTACCTGCAGTTCATCGACATCTATCATGAAAAAATCGGCATGTTTCACGTCAAGGATGCGGAATTTAATCCCAATGGTCGCAGCGGCGTGTATGGTGGTTATCAGGACTGGATCGATCGACCCGGGCGCTTCCGTTCGCTGGGTGATGGACAAGTAGATTTTGTTGGCATTTTCAGCAAACTCACCCAATATGGTTACGACGGTTGGGCGGTGATGGAATGGGAATGCTGCATCAAACATCCGGAACAAGGCGCTGCGGAAGGCGCACCGTTTATCCAGAATCATATTATTCAAGTCACCGACAAAGCCTTTGATGATTTTGCCGGGCAGCAGCCGGATGAGTCCCTGAATCGTAAAATTCTGGGCATTTAACGCGTACAGTGCAGAGTTAATTTATGATCAAACGACTGTTGATGGTGTCATTGCTGACGGCTCTGTTGAGCAGTGCTGTATTGTTCCTGCTGGCGGCGGAATCACGGCGCAACGGACAAATGCCCGACAGTGACGCGGCTGACGACTGGATCACCTTGTTTGATGGCAGCTCCACGGATGAGTGGCGTTTGTATAACCGTGCAGATTTTCCGAGCGAAGGCTGGCAGATCGAAGATGACACACTGGTGTTCAGGCCACGCGAAGACCGGCGGCCCATCGGCGACATTATCACCAAACGGATCTTCCGCGATTTTGATCTGCAACTGGAATGGATGGTCGAGCGCGGCGCTAACAGTGGCATTTTTTATCATGCGCTGGAACAACCGAATCAGGCGATTTATTGGTCAGCACTTGAAATGCAGGTATTGGATGACGCCAATCACCCGGACAGTTTTTTAGGTGTTAATGGCAATCGTCAGGCCGGCACCCTGTATGACTTGATTCCCATTAATCCCAAAACCGCCAAACCCTTTGGTGAATGGAACGAGGCACGTATAGTCTCCCGAGGCCCGATTGTTGAGCACTGGCTGAACGGCGAGATGGTGCTACGTTATGAGCGCTGGACGGTGGCGTGGTTTGAGATGCTGCGCAACAGCAAATTCAAGGATCACAATGAGTTTGGCGCCATGCAGCAAGGCCACATCGGTTTGCAGGATCATGGCGATGTGGTGAGATTCCGCAATATCAGAATCCGGGAGTTGTGACACACCCGGATTGATCTGTTCACACGGCCAACTAGACGTCGCTCAACGCTGGATCAGACATTCAGATTGCGCATATACACCGCATTGTCGCGACTGCTGTCCAGCGGCGTAGTGCCCTCAAAGGCTTCCTGCTCAACCATAAAATATTTCATACCCAGCGACTTGGCGACAGGCAGAATACTCGCATAGTCGATAAACCCGCGGCCCAGGGTGGTTGATGCGGTAAAGGAGTTGGCAGGCTGATCCGGCAATCGATCTTTGACATGCGCAAAGGTGAAGCGGCCGGGGTATTTGCGCAACCAGGTTAGCGGATCCTGTCCGGCCGCCACCAACCAGAAAATATCCATCTCGTATTCCACCAGTGCCGGATCGGTGTTCTGCATCATGACATCCTGAGGAATCTGACCGTCCATCTCAAAAAACGAATAGTGGTGGTTGTGATAACCGAATTTCAGGCCAACATCCCGACAGATTTCACCACAACGATTAAAGCGCTCGGCAAAACGTTTGTACTCATCTAGGGATTCCTGCGGCCCGATCATCGGGCAGATGAGATACTCCATGCCGGCTTCAGCGGCTTGGGCGGCTTTCTGCTCAAAGTTCTCTTCGATGCTGCAATGACTGGCCAGCAGATCCATACCAAGATCGGTAATAAACCGGCCAAATTCGGCAGGGGTTTTGCCCCAGAACATGCCCATCGGGCCCTCATAACTTTCAATCTGTTTATAACCGAATGCAGCCAACTGACGGATTACGGCTTCCGGCCCCGCAGGCAGATCTGCGCGCAGCGTGTACAGTTGAATACCAAATGGATTACTGGCCTCTGCGGCACGCGTCAGGGCGCTGAACCCTGCAAACTGGGTGGCGCCTGCCAATAGCCCGGCTGTGCGTAGAAAATGTCTTCTGTTCATTAAAATTCCTCAGATCGCCCAGGCGGTTTCGCCTTTAACATACGGATAATCACCATCAAAACGCCCCGGCACCGGCACCAGCCGCAGCACTTGGGTCTGCACTTGCTCAGACGTAAAGTAGCTGAAAATGGTCAGCTGCTTCATCATGATAAAGTAATGCGCTGACACACCGTACGGGCGCTCATACCTCAGCGCGGTTTGATTGAGCTGATTCAAAAATTCTGCGCGCTGCTCAGCCGGCAGATTTTCAAAGGATTGACCGTAACGCGCCAGTGAATCGCTGCGAATGGCTGACAGCCCGTTGTGAAATTCCTGTTGATCGAGGTCTTCATAGGTATTGTTAACCAAACGCACCATCAACTCAGGCACACCCACGTCTTTGGCGCCGGGTGTTGTGGTGCGCGGGAAAATTGTGTCGGCTATTTCAGCCAGCAACATCTGGTCATCGGCTGACAGCTCCATGCCGCGCACCGGGTTGGCACTGCTGCAGGCAGTCATCAGTAACGGGCTGCCAATCATGGCGTAACCGGTAACCGAGGCGATCATCTGTAAAAGTTCACGTCTGTTCATGATCACAGGTTTCCTCGTTTAAGTTCCTGCACGGCAAAATCGGCGGCGCGCGCCGTCAAGGCCATGTAGGTCAGTGATGGGTTAACACAGGAGGCTGACGTCATACAGGCGCCATCTGTCACAAACACGTTCAGCGCATCCCACACCTGATTGTGCCCATTCAATACCGAGGTGCGTGGATCACGCCCCATGCGCGCCGTGCCCATCTCGTGGATACCCATGCCGGGTGCATAACCCACATCGCGGCCCTGAACATCTTTGACACCGGCGGCTTCAAGCATTTCCACGGCATCAAACACCATATCGCGGCGCATGGCATACTCGTTTTCTTGCATCGCCACATCAAACGCCAGTATCGGCAGGCCCCACTTGTCGGTTTTGTTGCGGTTCAGATAAATACGATTCTCGTGGTAGGGCAGCATCTCACCAAACGCGGTCATGCCAATGGTCCAGTGACCGGGTTCTGCAAGGGTGTGTTTCAGATCAGCACCCACATTCATCTCGGCGATATTGCGCGACCAACCGGTACGGCTGGCCGATCCTTGATAACCAAAACCCCGCAGATAATCTCGTTTGTCATTGCCCAGATTACGGAAACGCGGCACGTAAAAACCATTAGGACGCCGACCATAGGTATATTTGTCGTCGTAACCTTCCACACGACCGGCAGCACCAAGCCGGAAGTGGTGATCCATGACATTGTGGCCCAATTCGCCACTGCTGCTACCCAGACCATCGGGCCACACGTCGGTCGCGGAGTTCATCAGAATCCAGGTGGTGTTAAACGTCGATGCATTCAGGAAAATGATACGCGCCTTGTACTCAATGACTTCGTTGGTTTCGGCATCTACCACCTCCACTCCGGTGGCGCGCTGAGTATCTTTGTCGTACAACACGCGCGTGACGATGGACCAGGGCCGCAGCGTCAAATTTCCGGTGGCCATCGCTGGCGGCAAGGTAGCTGATTGGGTACTGAAAAATGCCCCATAGGAACAACCGCGCCAGCAACGATTGCGGTACTGACACTGCACCCGGTTTTGCTCGGGGCGCGATTCTGTCAGGTTGGCGGTGCGACCAATAAACAAATGCCGATCGCCGTTGTAGTGTGCCTTGATACGCGCGGCGACGTCTTTCTCAACAATGTTGAGATCCATGGGCGGCAGGAAGTTACCATCAGGCAACACCTCCAGGCCTTCTTTGGAGCCACTGATGCCGGCAAAACCCTCTACATAGTGATACCAGGGTTCCAGATCCTCGTAGCGGATAGGCCAGTCGATGGCAATACCCTCACGAGCATTGGCTTCAAAATCCATGCGGTTCCAGCGGTAACTCTGGCGGCCCCATAACAATGAGCGGCCGCCGACCTGATAGGAGCGGTACCAGTCAAAACGTTTGATTTCTTCGTAGGGCGATTCCTGTTCGTCAGTCCAGGAGCCAAAGGTCGATTCATTCAGGGGATAGTCGCGGCGCAACACCGGGTAATTCGCCAACATCTCGCGCGTTGGGCGGTCACGGTGCGGGAACTCCCAGATTTCTTTGTTCTCGTTGACGTAGTCTTTGACATGGTCAAGGCTGCGGCCACGTTCCAGCATCAGCACCTTCAGGCCTTTTTCGGTCAACTCTTTTGCAGCCCAACCACCACTGATTCCCGACCCCACAACGATTGCGTCGTACTCATTGTTTTCCATAAAGACCTGCTTGTTATTTTTTATGAATACGTTCGAGCATAAACTCCTCAACCCTGTTCGTCTATGCTGAATGTGATATTGTTGAGCCATAAAACTGATAAACGGAGCCCTGCCATGAAGCACTTGTTAACCACTCTTCTGCTGTTCGCTGCTGCTGGTTTGCAGAGTGTGTATGCACAACAACCGCAGACCACCAAACCCAATTTTGTGGTGATCATGGCGGACGACCTCGGCTATGGAGATTTGGGTATCTATGGCGCAACGCTTATCAAAACGCCGCATCTGGATCGTATGGCCGCGGAAGGTATGCGGCTGGACAGTTTTTATGCCAGTGCCAATACCTGCACACCCTCGCGGGGCGGACTGTTGACCGGTCGATACCCGATCAGGCTGGATCTGGTCATGGATGTTGCCCGACCCACCAACAATATTGGTTTGTCGCCTGATGAAATCACCATAGGTGAAGCCCTGCAGGCCGAAGGATACCGCACCGCCATGATAGGCAAATGGCACCTCGGTCACCAACCGGAGCGCTCCCCCATTCATAATGGCTTTGACGAGTTTTACGGCTTGTTGCACAGCAATGATATGCACCCGCTGGAACTGTACCGGGGAGAACAGGTGATTGAAGATCCGGTTGATCAATCCACCCTCACCGAACGTTATACGGCAGAAGCCGTGCGCTTTATTGAGGAAAACAAAGACCAGCCGTTTTTCCTGTATGTTCCGCACACCTTTCCGCATGCGCCCCTGTATGTATCGGACCAGTTTGAAGGCCAGTCCGACGCGGGATTGTACGGCGACGTTGTTGAAGAGCTGGACTGGAGCACCGGCGAGATTCTCGCCACGCTCGATCGACTCGGGCTTGATGATAATACCCTGGTGATTTTTACCTCCGACAATGGTCCGTGGATGGAAGGCAGCGCCGGTCATTTGCGCGACCGCAAAGGCGTGTCATGGGACGGCGGTTCACGCGTGCCGTTTATTGCGCGCTGGCCTTCGGTGATTCCTGCCGGCCAGACCAGCGATGAACCGGTCATGAACATCGATCTGTTTCCGACGCTGCTGGCCTTGGCAGGCGGTGACTTGCCGACGGATCGGGTCATCGACGGTAAAAATATGATGTCGGTATTAAGCGAGGGTGCCGCATCACCCCACGAGGCGCTGTTCCTGTTCCAGAATGATCGTATTGCCGGTGTACGTAGCGGCCAGTGGAAGCTGGTACTGGAATCCAATTATTTAAGTGCTATCACACGTTTTGATCATGACGCCTCGCAGTTTGGTACGGAAGGACTGTTGTTTGACCTAGCGCTGGATCCATCTGAAACCTACAGTTTTGCGCGCGAAAACCCGGATGTTATGGCTCGCCTGCATGACTATCTGGAACAGGCCAAACAGAATCTGAACAGCACCGTGCTGGAAGCAGCCTGGAACCGTCCGGCAGCCCGCGCCTTATGAAGGCGGTATTTCTGGATACTGCCAGCATGGGTGCCGGCATTGACTTTTCCGGCATACGCGGCTGTGTCGATGAACTGGTACTGTATGAGCAATCAACTCCCGCGCAATGTGTCGAGCGTTTGAGTGGCGCGCACATTGCCATCAGCAATAAAGTCCGCCTGGATGCAGCTACGCTGCAGGCATTGCCGTCACTCAAGCTGATCTGTGTCACAGCCACCGGCATGAACAATATTGATTTACCGGCGGCTCAAGCGTCAGGGATTGCTGTTCGTAACGTCAGCGCCTACGGCACCGCCAGTGTCGCGCAACACACCCTGATGCTGATGCTGGCGCTGGCCAATCGTCTGCCGTTGTACCAGAACGATGTCCGCAACGGTATGTGGCAACAAAGCGCCAACTTTTGTTTGCAACATCATTCGACGCTGCAGTTAGACGGTAAACATCTGGTGATTGTTGGCAGCGGTGAATTGGGTACCCGTGTTGCCAGGCTGGGCGAAGCCTTGGGTATGCGGGTCAGCTTCAGTGCCCGACCGGGGCATGAGCACGTGGATGCACGTCCTGTTCTGACCGATCTGGCGCCACTCGCCGAGGTGATCAGCCTGCATTGTCCGCTAAATGAACACACTCAGGGCCTGATCAGTCGCGCACTGCTGCAGCAGGTGAAGCCCGGCTGCTTGCTGATCAATTGTGCCAGAGGTGGTCTGGTGGATGATCAGGCCGCTCTGGATGCCCTGATACGCGGTCAGCTGGGTGGCTACGGTACGGATGTACTGCCACAAGAACCGCCGCGCGAAGGACATCTGCTGCTCGACGCCTTGCAGCAACCGTTGAACTTGATTGTGACGCCGCACAACGCCTGGATTACTCCGGAAGCACGGCAGACACTCATAGACAAAACCGCTGACAACATCAGGCGCTTTCGCCAGGGAATCTGACATGGGTAAATTCATTACTTTCCGTTCGTTTGTCTCAGCCATGGGTTTGCTGCTGTGTGTGACGCCGCTGCAGGCTGAGTTATCCGGCATCGACATTCGGACCCGAACCTTGTTAAGCGAGCCGGAAAACCCGGTGCGCTACGAACTGATCACTGGCGTGCTGCACTTCACGTTGGACCCGCGGCATCCCGGTAATCAAAAAATTGTTGATATCCAACATGCGCCGTTAAACTCGCAGGGACATACAGAATTTTCAGCTGACTTCAAACTGCTGGTACCGCGCGGGGAGACACAAAGCACCAGCCTGCTCTACCACGTTAACAATCGGGGCGGCAGCCGCTTGCCACCGGAAGTGTCGTTATCGCACCCGCTGGCCATGCAGGGTCACACCTTTCTTGCCACCGGCTGGATCAATGAGATGCCCCCGGCCGACGGTCGACTGCGCCTGTTTGCGCCGGTACTGACCTACAACGGCAATCCGCTGACCGGGTCTGTACGTTATGAAATCATCCCGGCCAGCCATGGCAACGATCTGAATATCGCAGGCAGTTTTCATCTGGCCTACGCTCCTGTCGCGGCAGCATTGCCAGATGCCACACTCAGTGTCCGCCCACGCCAAGACGCTGAGCGCCAAATGATTGCGCGCGATCAGTTCAGTCTGACCATAGCGGACGTGGCAGACAGCAATCAACCGCTGATTACCTTGAACCTTGAGGGTGGCATGCAAGCTGGCCATATCTACGAACTGATGTATGACGCACAGGATCCGGTATTGAGCGGCGCTGGCCTGGCCGGCATCCGGGACGTGGTGTCAGCATTGCGGCATGCGGTAACGGATGAATTGCCCGCGCAGATAAACACAGTCATGACTGAACTGTCACTGCCACCGATCAATGCCACCGTGGCCTGGGGCTATTCACAAAGTGGACGCCTGCTGCGTCAGTTTCTGTATCAAGGCTTTAACGAAGACCTTGACGGACGGCAGGTCTTTGACGGCGTTGTACCTTTGATTGCGGGCGCAGGTTTTGGCATGTTCAATCAACGGTTTGCCATGCCCACACGCACCAACGGCCAACACGAAAACCATCTATTCCCCAACGATTTTTTCCCTTTTACCTATGGAGATAGCACGGACCCGTTCAGTGGACGCACCGACGGCATTCTGAAAAAGGCCCGGGAATCCGGCACTGAACCCAAACTGATGCACATTCAGACCAGTAACGAATACTGGTTGCGCGGTGGTTCACTGCCACATACGGATCCATTGGGGCTCAGTGACGCCGAGATCCCCGACAACGTGCGCTTTTACACCATTGGAGGTTCACCACACAGTTCGGGCACCGGTACACCCGGCCCTGCAAGTAGTGGGCAACTGCCAGCCAATCCGAATCTGTGGACACCGATCGCCGAATCCTTGCTGTCGGCCATGGTGGTGTGGGTCAACGAGGGTGAGTTGCCCCCGGCGTCCGTTTACCCCAGCATCAGTCGCGGCACCTTGCTGATGTCCCATCTGGGAGACAGTGCCAATGACATTAACCCGGCAGTATGGCGTATTGTCCCGGGCATCAATCATCCTCGTACCTTGTATCAGGTTGCCTACGCGGATTTTGGACCCGGATTTCTGACCAACGGCATCGCACAATTGCCTGACCTTAACAGTAAACAAAAATACGGCACACGTGTCCCGGCAACCGGCACTGACAACAACGATCTGGCCACTGACCTGATTCTGCCGCCACTGACCGCGGTGCCCCTTGCCACGTTTGTGCCCTGGAATCTGCGGGCAGTTGCCAGCGGCGCTGACACCGAACTGGCCACACTGAGTGGCGGTTATCTGCCTTTGCCGTTGACCGAACAGGCAGCGCGTGACGCAGGTGACCCGCGCCCGGCTATCGGCAGTTTGTACCGCGATTTTGCTGACTACCTACAGCAGTATGAATCGGCAACTGATGCGCTGATCGCACGTGGTTTTTTATTGCCAGCATTCAAGCCGGTGTTGATGGACCTTGCGCAGTCACAACAAACACTGTTTGACCGTTTGCCTTGAAAGAGTCACCGCCTATGCGCAATATTGAGTTGACTGACGGGTGATCTACCTCTCGTTGATGTTGACCGGCTTTCTGGCCGCCACCTTGATCCCGGCCTCTTCGGAGGCTTTGCTGTTGCTGTTGTTTCAGCAGGGTTATACGCCGTTGCTGCTGTGGCTGGCAGCCACCACGGGCAATACGCTGGGATCCTGTGTGAATTGGTTTCTGGGGCGGGAGATTGTCAAATTCCGCGACCGGCACTGGTTTCCGGTCACAACCGGGCAATTGTATCGGGCAGAATTGCAGTTCAATCGCTATGGGGTCTGGAGTCTTTTATTGGCATGGTTGCCGATTGTGGGCGACCCGCTGACGTTTATTGCAGGTGTGCTCAGAGTGCGCTTCTGGCTTTTCCTGTTTCTGGTAGCGACAGGCAAAAGTCTGCGCTACGCTGTGCTTGTTTTTCTGGCAAGCCGCCTGATGTAACTTTTGACAAGACAAACCATCATGCCCAAATCCATCATTGTTGACCTGCACATTTCCCCCGAACAGTACCAGCGCCATTATCAAGGTGCTGTCCGGCAGGTCATCTGTACCGCACGCGATGGACGCAAAGTGCAGTTCCCCTCCGCCATTCTGCAGCGCTTTGTGACGCATAATGGTATCCACGGCAGCTTCAGCCTGGAAATAGACGACAACAACAAACTGGTTTCAGTGCGTCAGATATAAAGGTGAATCGCTTCCTGTCACCATTCTGTCGTTGTACGGTGGCAGCATACATGGCAGTCCGTTCACTCAGGAGCAATCAGCCATGTCCCAGGATTTATTCCAGCTCAACCGTCGTCGTTTTCTGGCCGTGTCAGCCGCCATGCTGGGCAGTTTGTCGGTGCGAGGCATGCCGGTGCTGGCCGCCGCGCCCGCCCATTTTACGCACGGCGTTGCCAGTGGTGACCCGTTACAAGATCGGGTCATTTTGTGGACGCGCGTGTTGCCTGGCAGCGGCGAACCTGAATCCATCCAACTGGAATGGCAGGTTGCCAGCGACCAGCGCTTTGCCAATATTGTGGCATCCGGCAATTCAACCACAGGGCCAGCCCGCGACTTTACGGTGAAAGTGGATGCCGCTGGACTTGAACCCGGACAATCCTACTTCTACCGGTTTACAGCGCAAGGCGTCAGCAGCCCGATTGGTCGGACCCGCACGTTGCCGGCAGCCGGTGTTGAACAGGCGCGCTTGGCGGTGGTGTCCTGCTCCAATTACCCGCAAGGGTACTTCAACGTCTATCGTGAAATCGCGGCCCGCGACTGCGACGCTGTGGTGCATTTGGGTGACTACATTTACGAATACCCCGACGGTGGGTATGCCAACCCGTTGATTCTGGAAAAAGGCCGACACGTGCAGCCTATCCATGAAATTGTGTCGCTGGAAGACTACCGGATGCGATATGGCCTCTACCGGAGCGATGCAGATCTGCGGGCTATCCATCAGGCACATCCGTTTATCTGCGTCTGGGATGATCACGAAATTACCAATAACACTTTCAAAGAAGGCGCTGAAAACCACAACCCTGATCAGGGCGAAGGTGACTTCGGCGGCCGTCGGTTGGCCGCCATCCAGGCCTTCCACGAGTGGTTGCCGATTCGTGAACAAAGCAGTATCGAAGAAGGCATCATTTACCGCAGTTTCGATTTTGGTGATCTGGCCTCGCTGATCATGATGGACACCCGTCTGGTGGGGCGCGATGAGCAACTTACACACAACATGAACATCGATGTGATTCGCAGTGAACTGGCTGATCCTGCGCGCTCGATCATGGGTGCACAGCAGGAAAACTGGCTGGCAGCACAACTCAAGCACTCGGCAGATGCCGGCATTCCCTGGCAGATCATCGGCCAGCAAGTGATCATGGGGCGTAAAAACATCCCATTGGTTGCCAATGAAGAATTTGCGCCCGAGGTCCGCGACGCGGTGGCCAACAGTCGTTATGCCTTGTTGCGAGAACGCGGTCAGCTGGGATTGCCATTGAATTTTGATGCCTGGGACGGTTACCCCGCCAATCGCGAACGCGTGTTGGATATGTTCCGGGAATTGGCCAATAACGTGGTGGTGCTGGCGGGCGACACTCACAGCTCGTGGGCGTTTGATCTGCACAATGATGAGGGCGATGCCATCGCGGTTGAGTTTGGCACACCCAGCGTCAGCTCACCCGGTTTTGAATCCTTTATGCCTCTGCCGGAAGACGAGCTGGTTGAGGCCTTTATGCGTGCCAGCCCGGAAATGCGTTACATGCGGGGCTTGGGTCGCGGCTGGATGGAACTGGACATTACTCGCGAGAAAATCGCCAACAGCTATTTTTACGTGTCGACGGTGATGGAGCAGGCATACAGCGTCGACGCTGTAGCGCCGATGGAAAGTTATGCGGGTGAACACGTGATCAGACCTATATTCAGCCCGGAATAATATCCATCGCCACGGTCAGGCGCGATTGTTGACCGCTGAACGGCACCGTGCCGTGCCACATGTACGACGGAAACAACACCAACATACCGGGCTCAGGCTTCACAAAGTGTTGTGCAGCCTGAGCGGGTTGTACCGGCGAACCGGGCTGCCCAAAACGGATCCAACCCTCTTTGGCGTTGTTTTTTGTCACCACATCCGGTAACTCCACGTAAAACGCTGACGATAACCAGCCTTCCTGATGAACATGATCCACATGAAATCCGCCGGGTCGCAGCATCACCGACCAGATACCCTGTATCTGCCAGGCGCCGGTGTTACGTCGACGCAGCGGATCAGGCCCGGTTCCCAGATGCTCGATATGCGTATTGACCGGTGCCTGCAAAGCCTGATGAAACGCCTGAATCGCGGGTGTTTTAACCGCAAAAATATTCGGCAACTGACTGCCTTGCCTGACTGAGTGGCCAAAGGGATGCGTGCGATAGTGATGCGCCGCCTTGAGCTCTTCCGCCAGATTGGCGAGATAGTCGTCCCGTGTGCTCCAGCCCGCAGGCGGTTCAATCAGATAAGACCTGACCATCGATGAATAGTCGTACAAGGCATTAAATCCGGCATTACCGGTCATGCGCCAGACCATGGCCTGCATGGCCAGCACATGTTGGTCATCAGGTCTGCGATTTAATGCCTCTGTTATTGCGGCTGACGCACCATCGGCCTCACCACACGACAGCGCCGCGCGTGCGAGCGTCATCAGTGCCGGGAATGAAGATCGGTCAGCATTGAATGCGCGGATCGCCAACTCCCTGCCATGCGCCAGCTTACCAGTTTCAAGCAACAAGTCCGCTGTTCGCGCCATCATTAGTGCATCAGCGGCATTGCGTGACGCCAGATCCAGAATGACACGAATGGCGCCTTCTTTATCTCCCGTGAATTCCAATGCTTGTGACAGCGCCAGATGCAACTCTGCGGACATCGGGTAGGCTTGTACGGCCTGAACCAGTGGCTGCAAGGCCAGGTTCTTGTCAGCACTGCTCATCCACAACAACTGCGTCAGTTCCTGGAGCGCGACTACCATGTCCGGTCGCAGACTGACGGCCTCCCGGTAAGCAAGTTGTGCGGCGGTCAGCCGGCCGGCATTCATGTGGGCGCGCGCTAACACCAGGCGGGTTTCAGGTGCTCTGATACCCAGCTTGATGGCAGCCATCGCCGCTTGTGCGGATTCATCATAGCGCCCTAGATCACCGAGCGTTGACGCCAGATTATGTTGCGCGACCGCGCTGTCAGGCCAGGCATGCGCGGCTTCTTCATAAACTGACAACGCAGCGGCAAGATCGCCCCGCTGTTTCAGAGCGTCTGCGCGTTGGCTTATGGCCTGCAAGGATTCAGTGGCTGTTGAGGTCATAACATCAGGATACCCGTGACATGTCAGAGCGCTGGATCATAGCAGACTCAACGCAATTCTGTTGCCCGCCACAGGTACCAACTGGCCACACTGCGGTAGGGCTGCCAGCTGACAGCCTGTTGCATCAACACTTTTTTGTCTGGCATGGCGTCCAATCCATAGGTCAGCATAAACCCTTTGCGCACCCCCAGATCATCCAGTGGCAACACGTCAGCGCGGCCTAACTGGAACATCAGAAACATCTCGGCCGTCCAGCGTCCAATGCCGCGCACTTGAATCAGGTTTTGAATGACCGCTTCGTCAGGCAGTGTTTCCAGCACTGACAGTGGCAGCACCAGACCCTGCTCAATTTTGCTGGCCAGATCCTTGACAGCCAGCGCCTTGGCGCGCGACAAACCCACTGAGCGAAGTTGCTCCTCAGTGACACTAGCCAGCTGTGCAGGCTGCGGTTTTTTATCATCGGCATCGAGCAACACGCAGAAGCGGGCAAAAATTGTCGCCGCCGCTTTGCCCGACAATTGCTGGCTGACAATGGCATCCGCCAACGTACCAAACAAATCCGGATGATCTTTGCCGCGCAAACGGCATTCCCCTACGCGATTAATCAGCGCCGCCAGCGTGGAGTCCTGTTCGCTGAGCGTTTTGATGGCGAGTGCTGTTTGTTTGTCATCCAGAATCATGGTCCGGTCCCTGGCTATTGCCATCAACTGCGCAAGAACCGGTTCGACAGGCGGCGTTGCGCATCACATACTGTGCACATGATGAATGACTACCAACGTATTGCCAAGGCCGTCGACTTCCTCAGCCAACACGTCGAGCAACAACCGACACTGGCGGACGTGGCCGCACAGGTGCATCTGAGTGCATTTCACTTTCAGCGGCTGTTTTGTCAGTGGGCGGGCGTGAGCCCCAAACGCTTTCTACAGATATTGACCACAGAAAAAGCCAAAACCCTGTTGTCCCGCCAAACCTCATTGATGCAAACGGCGGAGCAACTGGGCCTGAGCAGCACGTCGCGTCTGTACGATCATTTTGTCACGCTGGAAGCGGTTACGCCTGGTGAATACAAAAGTGGCGGGCAACAACTGCACATCGAGTATGGTATTCACCCAAGCCTGTTTGGTGACCTGTTGATTGCGCAAACGCCGCGGGGCATCTGCAACGTAGCGTTTATTGAGGGTGACGAGGCAGATCTGGAAATCCGCGACCTGCACAATCGTTGGCCACATGCTGTAATCACAGAAAACCCGGCCAGTACGGCGACTGTTGCCAGCATGATGGCGGGCCTTTCGCGTGGCCAAGCGCCTGAACACAGCATCCCGTTACACGTCAGTGGCACCAACTTTCAGGTAGCGGTCTGGCGGGCTTTGTTAAACACCGGAGCCGGTGACACGGTCAGCTACTCAGATATAGCCGGGCAGATAAATAAACCGGCCTCTGTGCGTGCTGTCGCCAATGCCATCGCTGCAAATCCGGTTGCACTGTTGATCCCCTGCCACCGCGTAATTCGCAAAAGCGGCGCGTTGGGTGGTTATCGTTGGGGTGAACCACGTAAACAGGTCATTCGAGTTTACGAACACATCGCTCAGCACACTGAAACTGCCTGAGACCAGTGTTTAAACAAACTGATCAACTGCTGAATTGCGGCCTCGCCCCGCGCGATCTCACCGGGAAACAACACCAGTTGGCCATCCACGGTGGCCAGCAGCAAGGCAGCGGTGGCATTTTTTTCTGCGGCCGGTACATCCAGCAGATTGGCCATCCAATCTATCCAACCCGCACTGATTTGTTGGGCTATCGATATCAACAGAGGGTCTCCCCGATTGGCATTGGCGGCCAAGTCGAGCCACAGCCTGAGGTGCGGTTTAAACGCCTCACTTTTTGCCGCAGCCCACAAGGTTTCCAACAAGGTTGACGGTGGTAAAGGACGGTTGCCAAACATATCCGTCAGCGATGCACTCAGGCCACTTGCGATGTGCGTCAAGACGGCGGCCACCAACTCCTCCTTGTTCTCGAAGTAGTACAACAACATGCGGTCACTGGTGCCTGCCACCTCTGCCAGTCGACGCAATCCGGTATCACTTAACCCGGTGTCCAGAAAATGCACCGCAAGCAGATCAATCACCTCAGCACGTTTGTCTTGCCTTTTAGCCACGTCCACGTCCTCACAAATGTCACTTTTTTCTTGCTAAATATTGTAGCGCCTGCTACAAGTCTAATCTGTAGCAACCATTACAATTTTCAGGAGACCCTGTCATGTTGACGCCCAAACACACAAACATCAAGCAGCAGATTTTTTGGATGATGGTGATCTCACTGGCAGGCTGGGTGGGATTTTTACTGATATTCAGAAGCTGGTGGCCCGGCAATACCGAACCAGACAGCACACTCACCGTGCTCTGGTTGTGGTTGGTCATCGGTTTTTCAGGCTCAGCGCTGACCGCGGTGATCATGTTCAAGCTGTTCAAAACACCGCCAGCATGGCGAGTTCATGCGGCCGCGGCCTTGACTGCGCCCGCCATGTGTCTCGATGTGCTTGGCACCCTTTTCTTTGAACGCTGGTTTCCCAATCCCGGCAGCATGGATGACCGGATATACCCGGCCATGATTCTGGCGGGTGTGGCGGCAATACTGTTTACCGGATTGTGGATGGGACGACCAGGGCAGGACGATCTCTAAAGCAGCTCTGCAGGGGACACTGGAAGTCCGACAGCGCGTTTGACAAACTGTTGATCAAAGGTCTTGATGGACTCAGTGTGTTGGGCCCCTGCAAGATGAAATGCATCAGCAAAATCAAGACCTTGTTGATACCAATCGATTACCGACGCGATTGTCTCGGACTGATGAACATGGACGTTTGGCAGACCAAACACGATTGTCAGTGCTGCTGCCCCACCGCCTTTGTCAACGATACTGCGACGAAGAGTTCTAGTTCACTTCTGATTACGGCGCCCTCTCATTTCACAATATAAAAATATTAGTTGCATTAATTATTGTTTAACAATAATTTTATAGCACCAAACAGAAATGGAGGCATCATCATGTCAACCCCCGTCAATGAACTGAAACACGCGCAAGACCTTGCCGTTACTGCTCAAACACTTGCCATCATCGCCATCGTGACGCTGATTGTTGCCATCGTCAGCAAAGCCGGTTTCAGCATTGGCGCTACCGTTGTTTCTGCCGAACTGGGCTGGCAGCAGAAAGTGCACAACACAGCTCTGGTGCTAATTGAATTATTGCCGGCGTTTTTGTTCCTTGAAGCAGTCAATCATCTGCGGCGGGCACTCAGCACGTTTGGCAACAGTGAATTCTTCAGTAATGATGCGGCTAGACATGTCGCTAACGCTGGATCCAGCGCCATTTATGCCATGATTGCCGTGATGTTGATCACGCCGAACCTGTTGTTGTGGGTTAATCAACAAGGCGGTTTTGATGTTCGCATTGAGCCCGAGTATATCGGTATGCTGGCGTTTGCCGTATTTGTCTCTGCCGTTGGCAGGATTCTGGCGGCGGCGACCCATATCAAATCTGAAAATGACGCCTTTGTATGAAACAGATTATTGTTCGTCTGGATGTCATGTTAGCCATGCGCAAGATGCGCTCCAAGGAACTCGCGGAGCGTATTGGCATTACTGAAGCAAATTTGTCGCTGCTGCGCACAGGCAAAATTAAAGGTGTGCGTTTTGATACGCTGGCCAAATTATGTGAGGCACTTGATTGCACGCCGGGTGATTTGCTGGATATCGCTGATACGGAATGAATGGAGAGTTATTTATGCCCAAGGGCTACTGGATTGTGCAGGTCGACATTGACGACCTTGAAAAATACAAAGCTTACATGGCTGCCAATGCCGAGCCCTTCAAACACTATGGCGCGACATTTCTGGTGCGCGGCGGCCGTTTTGAGAACCCGGAAGGCAACAGCCGCGCACGACATGTGGTGCTGGAATTTCCGGACTATCAGTCGGCACTCGACTGCTGGCATTCACCCGAATACCAATATGCCATTACCTTGCGACAACCGGTTTCGACACTGGATATGGTGATTATCGAAGGGTATCAACCGTGAGTATTCACGTTGGCATTTTTCTGTTTCCAGATATTGAAGCGCTGGATTTTGCCGGGCCTTATGAAGTGTTTACCACGGCCAATCGTGTCGCACGCAAAACCGGCTTGGCGTCTGATGATCTTTTTTCAGTGTTTTCTGTAGCGGCCACTGTGCAACTGGTAAAAATGCGTGCCGGCATGACGGTTATGCCCGATTTTGCGTTTGAACATGCCCCCGACATTAACGTGCTGATTGTGCCCGGCGGCGTGGTCAACGCAGAAATGTTAAAACCCGAGGTGATTGAGTGGATTCAGCGCAGCAGTGTGCAGGCGCGACTGACCGCATCGGTGTGCACGGGCGCGTTTTTATTGGCGAAAGCCAACGTACTTGTTGATCACAAGGTCACCACGCACTGGGAAGATATCGCCGACTTGCGGCAGCAGTTTCCGCGACTCCATGTTATTGAGAATACCCGCTGGGTTGATGAGGGCAACATCGTGACCTCGGCGGGGATTTCGGCGGGCATTGATATGAGCCTGCATCTGGTCGAAACACTGGCTGGGCGCGCGCTGGCCGTGGCAACCGCGCGGCAGATGGAAGTTGACTGGCAGGAAAATTGAACGCTTGTCAGTGCCCGGCAGTCGCTCGCTGTCAGTCAGCGTCAGATTCGTCGGGCACAATCAGGTCCAGCGTTTCCTTGATCTCTTCCATCACAATATAGCTTTTGGATTCACGCACCCCAGGCAGTTTCAGCAGAATATCGCCGAGTAGTTTGCGATAGGACGCCATCTCAGAGATCCGCGCTTTAATCAGGTAATCAAAATCCCCCGACACCAAATGACACTCCAATACATGTGGCAGTTTGATCACCGCGCGGCGGAAGTCATCAAAGATGCTGGCCGACTTGGACTCCAGGCTGATTTCCACAAACACCAACAGATTGGCCTGCAGCTTTTGTGGATTCAGGCGCGCACCGTAACCCAGAATAAACTTCTCCCGCTCCAGTCGCCGCACCCGTTCCATACACGGCGTCGTCGACAATCCGACCTTCTCGCCCAGCTCAACAAACGAGATTCTGCCCTCGCGCTGAATGATGCGCAGGATGTTGCGATCGATGTTATCCAGCTCGCGGCTGGAGGCTCTCCGTGTTTTCATAATTTTTCAGTTCTTTTTCTGGCTATTATAAATTTATGCAGGATTAATCTCTTCCTGAAGCAATTAATACAGAAAATACATGGTTGGCTACGCTCTTACAATAGCGCCATCAAGTATAGGTCTGAGACCTCGGGAGTGGACGATGAAAGTTCTGGTGTTAGGTAGCGGTGTGATCGGCATTACCAGCGCATGGTATCTGGCAAAAGCCGGCCATGACGTCACGGTGATTGATCGTCAGCCCGGTCCGGCGCTGGAGACCAGTTTTGCCAATGCAGGCATGATCTCCCCCGGTTACTCTGCGCCGTGGGCAGCACCCGGTGTGCCCGTCAAAGCCATCAAATGGATGTTGGCCAAACACGCGCCGCTGGCCGTGCGTCCTACGGCAGATCTGTCGCAGTACCGCTGGATGTGGCAAATGCTGATGCAGTGCAACGCCAACCGTTATGCGGTGAACAAGTCGCGCATGATGAAGCTGGCCGAGTACAGCCGTGACTGCCTGATGGATCTGCGTACAGAGACCGGTCTCGACTACGAACACCGCGAACTCGGCACCCTGCAGGTATTCAGAACTCAGCAGCAAATGGACGCAGCGGCAAAAGACATTGCGGTGCTGCGGGAGTGCGGCGTGCCGTTTGAGGTGCTGGACCGCGCGGGTTGTATTGCCGTTGAGCCGGGACTGGCCGCGAGCGCAGATAAAATTGTCGGCGGACTGCGACTGCCACGTGATGAAACCGGTGACTGCCAGTTGTTCACCACGCGTATGGCTCAGCAATGCGAAACGCTGGGAGTCAAATTCCAGTACGGCGTGGCAATTGATGAACTGCTCACCGATGGCCAGCGTGTCACCGGCGTGCGTGTAGGTGAAAAAGCCATGCATGCTGATCGTTATGTGCTGGCACTGGGCAGTTATTCACCCCAGTTGTTAAAACCGCTGGGCATTGATCTGCCTGTGTACCCGGTGAAAGGCTATTCCATGACGGCAGACATCGCCAATGACAATGTTGCGCCGGTGTCCACCATCATGGATGAAACCTACAAAATCGCCATCACCCGTTTTAACAACCGCATCCGTGTGGGCGGCATGGCGGAATTGGCCGGTTACGACACCAAACTACGTGCGAGGCCGCAAGGGACTTTGCGCATGGTGCTCGACGATTTGTTCCCCGGCGCGGGCGACATTAAAAACGCGCGTTACTGGACAGGGTTACGTCCCATGACGCCAGACGGCACGCCGGTGGTGGGTGCAACCAAGCTGGCCAACCTGTTCCTGAATACCGGACACGGCACACTCGGCTGGACCATGTCCTGCGGTTCAGGCCAGTTGCTGGCGGATCTGATCAGTGGCCAGAAAACGGTGATCAGTGCAGAGGGGTATGGCATTGATCGTTATCTGAGCAGTGGCACCCGCAGCAACGGATTTAATCCTGTGCCGGTGCATTGATTTGATGAGTCAGTATGGCTTCCCACTCGCCATCACTGACCGGCATCACTGACAGACGGCTGCCTTTTTGTACCAACGAAAGTGACACCAGTTCAGGCATGGCTTTTAGCTGATCCAGCGTCATGATGTTGGCGAACTTGCTGACAAAGACCATGTCCACCGCGCTCCAGCGCGGATTGTCCGGTGGGCTTTTTGGGTCATGGTATGCAGATGCAGGATCAAACTGCGCGGGGTCGGGATACGCCTCACGCACAACCTTGACGACGCCGGCAATGCCGATGTCTTTGCAACTGGAGTGATAGATAAAAATCTCATCACCGACTGTCATGTCGCGCAAAAAATTGCGTGCCTGATAATTGCGAACGCCTTCCCAGACAATGGGTTTGTCCGGGTGTTGTGCAAAATCATCAATGCTGCATTCCGACGGTTCGGTTTTGGCGAGCCACTTGGCCATGAGTCAACTCCTTCAGGCAATGACTGTTCTGAGCATCTGCAACGCCAGCACAATAATCAGCGCAGCGAACATTTTTTTAAGGGTGGCTACCGGCAGTTTATGCGCGAGTTTTGCTCCCATGGGCGCGGAGAACAAACTGGCGGCAGCCATCGCCAACACCGCCGGCCAGTAGACGAATCCCAGCGTGTTCGCGGGTAAATCCGGCGTGCTCCAGCCATTGATCAGATAGCCGGTGGCACCCGCCAACGCGATCGGCAAACCCACCGCCGCCGAGGTTCCAATAGCCGTTTGCAGACGCACATTACACCAGGTCAGAAACGGCACTGTCATGGTGCCACCCCCAATGGCGACCAAAGCGGAAATACCACCAATACCTGCACCGACAGACGCCAGCCCAATGGCACCAGGCAATTGCCGGGACGGGCTGGGTTCACGATTCAGAATCATCTGTGTCGCCACGTAGCTCATAAAAATACAGAAAAAAATCGCCAGCGGGCGCGGTGATAACATTGCCGCCAGAAATGTCGCTGAAAAGGTTCCCAGCAAAATGCCCGGCGCCAATCCACGCACCGCTGACCACAAGACGGCGCCATGTTTGTGATGGGCATTCAGGCTGGAGAGTGACGTGGGAATGATCGTCGCCATGGATGTGCCGAGCGCCAGATGCACAACATAGTCGGGCGCAAAGCCTTGCGCGCCAAACATAACGGTGAGCACGGGCACCATGACAGCACCGCCACCGATACCAAACAGGCCGGCCAGCAACCCGGTGAGCAGACCAAGCGCGAGGTAAGCAAACAACCACAGATCAAACATCACATATTCCGCCGGTACTGGCCGCCCACCTCGAAGAATGCATGGGTGATCTGTCCCAATGAACAGTGCTGTACCGCGTCCATCAGCACCTCAAACACGTTATCGTTGTTGATGGCAGCCTGTTTCAGGCGCTGAATGGCCAACGCTGCATCAGCCTGATGACGCTGATGGAATGCTCGCAAGCGTTGGAGCTGGCTTTGTTTTTCCTCGTCGGTCGACCGCGCCAGCGCCAGCGAGAACTCGCCGGCGTTGTCCTCGCCGTGGGGATTGAGGTAGGTGTTTACGCCCACAATCGGCAGCGAGCCATCGTGTTTTTTGTGTTCGTAGAACATCGATTCATCCTGAATGCGACCACGCTGATAACCGGTTTCCATGGCGCCTAACACCCCGCCACGCTCGGCAATCTTTTCAAATTCCAGCATCACTGCTTCTTCCAGCAGATCGGTCAGTTCATCAATGATAAATGCGCCCTGGTTGGGGTTTTCGTTTTTAGCCAGACCCCATTCTTTGTTAATAATCAGCTGAATCGCCATGGCACGACGCACGGATTCCTCCGTCGGCGTGGTCACCGCTTCGTCATAGGCATTGGTATGCAGACTATTGCAGTTGTCGTAAATGGCGATCAGTGCCTGCAAGGTGGTGCGGATGTCGTTAAATGACATTTCCTGCGCGTGTAATGACCGCCCGGAGGTTTGGATGTGGTATTTCAGTTTTTGACTGCGCTCATTGGCACCGTATTTTTCGCGCATCGTTGTCGACCAGATGCGTCGCGCGACGCGGCCCAGTACCGTGTATTCGGGGTCCATGCCGTTGGAGAAAAAGAACGACAGGTTCTGTGCAAAATCATCGATGTGCATGCCACGCGCCAGCCACGCTTCCACAAAAGTAAAACCATTGGACAGTGTAAAGGCCAATTGGGAAATGGGATTGGCTCCCGCTTCTGCGATGTGGTATCCGGAAATCGAAACCGAATAAAAATTGCGTACTTTGTTGGCAATAAAATATTCCTGGATATCGCCCATCAGCTTCAAACTGAACTCGGTGGAGAAGATGCAAGTATTCTGTCCTTGATCTTCTTTAAGAATGTCCGCTTGAACCGTACCGCGCACTGATTCCAGCGTTTTGGCTTTGATTTGCAGGGCTTCGGCCGCATCCGGTTCACGGCCCTGTTGCGCGCGGAACACTGACAACTGCTGGGCAATGGCGGTATTCAAAAACATCGCCAGAATGGTCGGCGCCGGACCATTGATGGTCATTGACACCGAGGTAGACGGGTGGCACAAATCAAAACCATCGTACAGTGCTTTCATGTCATCCAGCGTGGCGATGGACACACCGGAGTTGCCCACCTTGCCATAAATATCCGGGCGCTCATCGGGATCAAAACCGTACAAGGTCACCGAATCAAACGCCGTCGACAGGCGCTTGGCATCAGAGTGTTCTGACAGGGCTTTAAAACGGCGATTGGTGCGGAATGCGTCACCTTCACCCGCAAACATACGTGTGGGGTCTTCGCCTTCGCGTTTGAAGGGGAACACGCCCGCCGTGTAAGGGAAGCGACCCGGCACGTTCTCCAGCATCAGAAAGCGCAGCACATCGCCGTGATCATTAAAGCGTGGCAGCGATACCTTGGGCACACGTGTGCCGGACATGCTGGTCCACGTCAATTCAGTGCGCAGTTGTTTGCCACGTATCTCGGTGATCAATTCATCTGCGGCGTATTCCGCTTGCATCTGCGGCCACTGCTGGAGCAGGGTTTTGCATTCACCGTGCTGCAAGGCTTCGCGCTGTTTGATCAGGGCGTGCACGCTGTCGCTTGCCTGGCCGTTTTTGTTCAACATCTGCGCGGCGCCGTGCAACTGTTGTATCTCACGCGCCAGCACCGCCTGCTGTTCAACATGACGACGATAGGCGCGCACGGTTTCTGCAATCTCTGCCAGGTAACGCTGACGTTGCGGCGGCACAATCGAGGACTGTCGGGTGGAGGTGCGGGTAGACACCCGTGCAAGTTTACCGTCAAAAGCCATTAAACCTTTGTTACGCAGCACGGGCAACAAACCCTGATACAAAGCCGTCACACCGTCATCATTAAAACGCGAGGCAATCGAACCATACACGGGCATCGCCTCGGTGGGCTGATCAAACGCCATGCGATTGCGCTGCACCTGCTTGCTGACGTCGCGCAGCGCGTCCTCGCCACCTTTGCGATCAAATTTATTGATGGCAATGACGTCGGCGTAATCCAGCATGTCGATTTTTTCCAGCTGACTGGCAGCACCAAACTCAGGCGTCATGACATACAGCGAGGCATCCACGTACGGCACAATGCCAGCGTCCCCTTGTCCGATACCCGGGGTTTCTACAATCACCAGATCAAACCCGCTCACACGCACCGCCGCAATAATATCGCGCATGTAGGCCGGCACTTCAGTTTCAGAACGACGGGTTGCTATGGAGCGCATGTACACCGATGGATGATATATCGCGTTCATACGCACACGGTCGCCCAGCAACGCACCGCCGGTGCGGCGCCGCGTCGGATCAATGGCCAACACAGCGATTTTCAGCGCATCGCCACTGTCCTGACGGAAACGTAAAATCAGCTCATCGGTCAGCGACGATTTACCCGCGCCGCCTGTACCGGTAATACCCAACACTGGCACAGACGCAGCGACAGTTTGCGCCATGGCATGCAGTTGTGTTTTGCCTGCCTCATCCACCTGATTGTTTTCCAGCGCACTGATCAACCGCGACAATTGCAGATGATCACCGCCAGCGACATCGCCCGCCGCAGTCACTTGCGGGCCGCGCGAACCGGAGGCAACACGCTGCATGATGTCGTCGATCATGCCTTGCAGTCCCATGGTCTGACCGTCTTCCGGTGAATACAGCCGGCTCACGCCGTACGCATGTAATTCTTTTAACTCACTGGGAATGATCACCCCACCACCGCCGCCAAACACCTGAATATGGCCAGCGCCACGCTCACGCAACATATCTACCATGTATTTGAAGTATTCGATGTGCCCGCCCTGATAAGAACTGATGGCGATCGCTTGGGCATCTTCCTGCAAGGCGGCTTCCACTACCTCTTGCACAGAGCGGTTATGCGCCAGATGAATGACTTCGGCGCCTGAGGCCTGCAGCATACGACGCATGATGTTGATCGCCGCGTCATGTCCGTCAAACAGGCTCGCCGCTGTAATGAACCGCGGATACAGCGCGGTGTTTAACTGAACGCGGGAGTCGCTTTGGGCAGGGGCCGACAGATCAGGCCGGATGGAAACAACTGAGGACACATAAACTCCCGGGCTCACAACGAGCATTAAAACCATAAATTGAACTGAGTGCGATGCTGGATTATTATATTTACGTTAACGTCAACGTCAATCGAAGACTCAACCGCATTGAAGACTATCCTATGACAGATCTGACTCAAATACTCAGCGACAGTTTCCTGCGCAGTAATGCACTGGATCCCCGCGAAAACCATGGCCACAAGCTCTATACCATCTCAGAGCTGGCCAAAGAATTTGATATCACCACGCGCGCCATCCGTTTTTACGAAAGCGAAGGCTTGCTGAATCCCGAACGAGATGGTCGTAATCGACTGTACAGCCAGCGTGACCACACGCGCCTGAAACTGATTCTGCGCGGCAAACGCCTTGGTTTTGCCTTGGAAGAAATCCGTGAGATGTTTGAGTTGTACGATTCAGCCACCGGGGAGCTGGCACAACTGCGGCACGTGCTCGACAAAATTGACACGCGCAAACACGTCCTGCGCCAGCAAATGGAAGACATCCAGCTCAGTCTGCATGAGTTAAAGGAATTCGAAACACAGTGCCGTAGCCGCCTGCGTCAAATGAGAAACAATCACTAAACAGGTTTAAAACGCATGAGCAAACAATCCGTAGTTATTCTCGGCGGCGCACGCACGCCCATTGGTGGATTTCAGGGTGTCTTTAATGGCGTCACCGCGCCGGCACTGGGCGTATTGGCAGCTCGCGCCGCCCTCGAACGCGCCGGCATACAGCCTGATAATCAGACACATGTCATCGATGATGTGTTGATGGGCTGCGTATTGCCTGCCGGTTTGGCACAGGCACCCGCGCGACAGGTGGCACTTGGCGCCGGTCTGCCGGTCACCACACCCTGCACTACCGTTAACAAAATGTGTGGCTCCGGCATGAAAACCGTGATGATGGGTGTTGACCAGATTCTGGCCGGCAGCGCGGATACCATTCTGGCGGGCGGCATCGAGAACATGACACAAGCCCCCTACCTGATACCCAAAGCTCGCGGCGGTCTACGCCTGGGCCATGGCGAACTCAAGGACCACATGTTTCTGGACGGCTTGGAAGATGCCTACACAGGGCGGCTGATGGGCAGTTTTGCACAGGAAACGGCTGACAAACATGGCGTGACACGCAAAGACATGGACGACTACGCCATTGCCTCTCTCACCCGTGCGCAGGATGCCATCAAACACGGCTGGTTTGATGCCGAGTCTGTAGGTGTGCAGGTCAAAGCTGGAAAAACGGACACCGTCATCCTGCACGACGAACAACCCGGCAAAGCCAACGTCGACAAGATCCCGCAACTGCGCCCGGCATTTTCGGCAGATGGCACCGTCACCGCAGCCAATTCATCATCAATCTCCGACGGCGCAGCCGCGGTGGTGTTGATGCGCGAAAGCACTGCCAAGGAAAAAGGTTTAACTCCTATGGCGCGTATCGTCGCGCAAGCCAGCCACGCGCGTCACCCCAGTGAATTTACCATCGCGCCGATCGGTGCCATTGAAAAAGTACTGGCCCGTGCCGGCTGGACCACGGCCGATGTCGACCTGTGGGAAATCAACGAAGCCTTTGCCATGGTACCAATATTGGCGATGCGCGAGCTTGAACTTGAACACAGCAAGGTCAACATCCACGGCGGCGCCTGTGCGCTCGGGCACCCGGTAGGCGCGTCCGGCACACGCATTATTGTGACGCTGATGTATGCCTTGAAAAAGCTGGGCAAAACCAAGGGTGTGGCGAGTTTGTGTATTGGCGGTGGTGAAGCGGTTGCGGTGGCGATTGAGATGATTTGATTCATCCCGTCAGACCCGCATCGGCTGCACTTTCCAGTAGGTCAATGATCGCCACAACCACTCCAGCGGACCAAAACGGAAATGGCGCAGCCAGATCGGCGACAGCCACAACTGCAAGGCCCAGATTCCAAACACAATCAACAGTTGCCCGGCACGCTCGACCTGACCAATCAAGCCCAGACCATGTCCGTAGAAAATCAGACCGCATAACACGGTATGCATGATGTAGTTACTGAACGCCATACGACCCACCGCCGCAAGGCGGGTGGTCAGCGCCGGCGCTATGCCGTTTTTCAACAACAGCAGAATGACTGACATAAACCCAAGGCTGATCAGCACACTGCCCCAGTAATTGAACTGTGAGCCAAAAAACATGGAACTGATCTGCCAGTTGTTCTGAAAGTTCCAATAGATGCCAAAACCCACTAGCGGCACACCGACCAGTACAGCCAACTGCACGTAGCGACGATACACTTTGTTATCTGCCTGACCGGTGATCATGCGGGTTTTGTAGAGGGCCATGCCCAACAACATCATGCCGCTGGCGCGCCAGAATCCCCATAAAAACAGCGCCAACCCCTGCATCTCCTGCGTCATGGGCACACGGACCGACATTTGTGTCAGCCAGCCACCTTGAAAGGCACCGATTTCAGCGGCAATCGCAGCCTGGTCAGGCTGCCACATTGGCATCATTTGTTCTTCAAATGCCTCCGGGGGCATGTAGTCCAGACTGACACCGGTCAGCATATAAAAAATCGAGGAGACTGCCAGAAACGCGATACCCAGTTTGAACAACGAGCTGGCCTGACGCTTTCTGAGCGGGAACAGAACAAACGCACACAGAGCATACAAAAACAGAATGTCGCCATGCCAGAGCAGGTAGCCATGTAACAGGCCAAACATCATCAGCCAGACATTGCGACGATAGTGGTAGCCCGCTTCCGAGCGGCCTGATTTTGCGGCACGCTCACAAAACAGCACGATGCCGGCACCAAACAACATCGAAAACAGGGCCATCATTTTCTGATCGGCCAGCACATGGCTGATGGCCCAGGCAGCCCCGTGGATCCCCTCCATGGAACCAAACGCCGAGGGGTTAAGGTAAGCCGCCATTGGCATGGCAAACGACTGGATATTCATGACCAGAATGCCTAACACGGCAAATCCGCGTAACGCATCCAATGCGTCGATGCGCTCCTCTACGGGTGAGACCATCGTTGTGCTCCTTGTTTGTTAAAGTATTTGTCCGCCTCCTGCAGAGGAGGCAGTTATAACAAACTTTAGAACAGCGGGTAATCCTTTGCTCATTTTGTTAAGCGTTTTTCGCTTATCGCACGCGTGAAACACGGAATGTAGTTGTATCTGAAATGGTTCACCCAGGTTTTTTGCACGACCGCTGATAACGCCAGGCCATGGTCAGCAGCATAATGACCGTGGCAGGGATGACAAACCAGACCATCGCCAGACCAAAGGTATGCAAGTTTTCATGCTGCTGTGCCGCCATCATCAGGTAAGCGGTGTAGGCAACGTAATAGAACAGGAACAAACCACCGCTGAAGCGCGATATCAGATAGCCGGTAAAAAAGATTGGCAAGCAGATGAGTGCCACACCTACCATCACTGGAATATCAAACACCAGCGCGGCGTCAGCCACCTGCACGCCATCCGGTGACACAATACTGGACAGACCCAGCACTGCCAGCAGATTAAACAGATTGCTGCCAACCACATTGCCCACGGCAATATCACGCTCGCCTCGCAGACTGGCAATCACTGACGTGGCCAGCTCAGGCATGGACGTGCCGGCGGCCACAATCGTCAGACCAATCACCAACTCACTCATGCCGAGGTACTGTGCAATTTGTACCGCACTGTCCACCAACCACCGCGAACCCAACACCAGCAGCACCAGACCCACCACAATAAATGCGACATCGCGCAGCGTCTGCAGACCGGCTTCAGATTTGGCACTGAACTCGGCGTCGTACTGCTCGTGCACATCGGCACTGGACTCACGGCGACTCTGGCGAATAAGAAAGAAGGTATAAGCAATCACGGTTGCGAACAGAACCACACCATCGATGCGGGAAATTTTGTTATCCAGTCCCATCAACAGCACAGCAATGGAGGCGGCGATCATCAGAGGGACGTCGAGTCGTACCAGTTGTTGAGAGACAACCAGCGGGGCAACCAACGCAGACAACCCCAGAATCAACAGCACATTAAAAATATTGCTACCGACCACATTACCGAGGGCTAGATCAGCCTGCCCCGTCCAGGACGCGCCAATACTGACAGCCATCTCTGGCGCACTGGTGCCGAAAGCAACAATGGTCAAACCAATCACCAGCGGTGAAATACCCAATCTGGAGGCCAATCGCGAGGCACCACGCACTAACACTTCCGCGCCCACCACCAACAACACCAAACCTGCGATCAGAAAAACAATAACCATAAGCCCCCCGGGAGCAACATCAGGCAGGGTGTGCATAAACAGCCTGCGTTGATGATCCTGCTGTAAACGGCCTGAATCACGTGTTCGGGCGGCGCATCATACGCCCGAACAAACGCGGCGAACAGCGGGTCTGCACACATAAAATGCAATCAATCAGGCGGAATTTCTCGCCGCGTTGATATTGCCAAACATGGTGCGTACCACCATCTTTTCATACAGTGCCAATCGCTCGGCATCCTGATGACCGCGCATCTCGCGCACTCGAATCAGGGCATACTGCTGGATCATCAGCAGGGGCAATACCACGCGCTCGCGCAGCTGAATACTCAAGCGCGTGCGGGGATTATCATCCAGCAGTTGCGTCTGGCCGGCAACTTTCAAGACCATGTCTCGACTGAGGCAGTACTCATCATAAATATCCTGCCAGAACGCACCAAATCGTGGGTCACTTTGCATATAGCGGGTGAGCTCAAAATTGGTTTTACTCATGCTTTGCATACTGTTGGAAATTAACGCCCGGAAAAATCGCGAGCGTTGATACAGATCCTTGCAGGCATCGAGCCGCCCGAGATCTTCTTCATTTTTCAGGGCAGTACCCAGACCATAAAATCCCGGTACGTTCTGCTTGAGCTGGCTCCACGCGCCAACAAAGGGGATGGCGCGCAGATCTTCAAAACGCATGACACCGGCGCCGCGTTTGGACGGGCGACTGCCAATATTGGCCATGGCGTAATAGTTTAATGTGCTCATTTCCTCCAGATAGGGCAGGAACAGCGGATGCTGTTTGAAGGCTTCGTATTTCTGATAACTGCACTCGGCCAGCTCGCGCATCAGGTTGCGCTGCAAATCATCGAGCTCGCGATCGGCACGGTCAATCAGGTTGTTTTCCAGTCCCGCCGTCATCAACTGTCCAAGATTGTGAGCCGCCGCCGTCTTGATGCCATAGTGCGAACTGATGGTCTGCCCCTGCACAGTCATCTGAATCTGGTTGCTTTCAATGTTTTTGCCGTGAGCCGCATAAAACAAATAGGAATCACCGCCGCCTCTGGCCGGTGGGCCGCCCCGGCCATCAAAAAAGATCACTTCCACGCCGGCCTCACGCGAGATGGCCGTGATAGTTTCCTTGGCAGAATAAATCGCCCAGTTTGCCATCATGTAACCACCGTCCTTGGTGCCATCGGAAAAGCCCAGCATGACGGTCTGTCGGCGGCGCCGGTGCGCTAAATGCGCTTGATAATCCGGGTGGGCATAAAGGCTGGACATGGACTCAGCGCTGCCGCGCAAATCATTCACCGTCTCAAACAACGGCACCACATCAACCGTGATGGGTGAATCTGCCCATCCACAAAGCCTGAACAGCGCAAACACCCGCGCAATGTCAACGGGCCCACGGCAGTTGCTGATGATGTAGCGATGCGCACCGCGTTCACCGTTAACAGCCTGAATCTGCTGAATCACCCGCATGGACTCGAGGGTGTCGCGAATGACAGGATCGTCGGACACCTCACTGGCAATCTCGCCCGAGCAGGCAAACAGACAATCCAGCTGCTGTGACTCCGTCAACTGGTCAAAGTCATCTGGCAGTATGCCCGGATGAACAGCACACACAGCATTCAAACTGCGGGCAATAACGCGGCTGTCCTGTCGAATGTCGATGCTGGCGAAATGCAACCCAAACAGGGTGACCTTGCGCCGGAACGATTGCAGTTGCTCGATGTACATGGACTGGAAATGCGTTTTTACCAGCGCTTCCGCGCGATCCAGCGTGTCGAATATCTCTGCCAGACTGACTTCTGTGCGATCGTGCTTTTCTACCAACCCATCGTGAATGCGTTTTTCCAGCTTATCCAGCATGTCGTAGACGCCGGCAAAGGTCAGCCGCCGCTTGATCAGGCGCAGGTCGTGGTAGTAACACTGCAAAATCGTGAAGCGTAATTTGGTGGCAACCTGCAATGTGGTGGCAGTATTCACAAACGGGTTGCCATCACGATCACCGCCCGGCCAGAAGCCAATACTGACCAACTCACTGTTGGCATTGATCTGCCCGGGAAAACGCGCCGCCAGCGGATCGACCAACTCACCAATGGCCGGATAAAAAATATTGCCCAGATACCAGGTCAGCAATACAGCCTCATCAAAGGGTGTGGGTTTCTTTTTCTGGAAAAAAGGTGTGTTGCCCAGTTGCTGCAACAAATCCCGAACCGACGCCGCACGGGCATTGGAAATGGCATCGGTCAGATCTGAAATGATTGCCAACACCTGACCGGGATAAAACTGTGTCGGGTGTGCGGTCAACACCACTCGCACACCAAAACTTTGCAGCAGATTGGCCAGTTTGTCAGACTGCCCTTCGTCGGCGGCGCGATCACTCAGACGCATCAACGAATTTTTGTTACCTAACTGATGGATTCGGCTGTACGCCGCATCTTCCAATGCATCAATAAGCACCACCTGGCGCTCCACGTACTGGATGATTTTAAACAGAAACTGGATGCGCTCATGCTCACTGAAATGCGGGCGGTGTTGCGAGAAAAAATCGTTAATGATGCTGACGGGTGAATCGCCCTGCTGCAAACCATCTTCACAAGATTCATTGAGCAGCGGCAGTAAAGTCCCGGTCTGCTCAATCGCATCAAGGGGCAGCGTCAGAAATAAACTACTGTAGAGTTGAAAATTCAACGCTACCAACTCTTCAAACAATCGTGCGCCCTGATCTGTCATACAACTCCTTTCAGACCTAGTCGTGTCGTACATTTTCTCAGGTAACTGGGGAAGCAGTACCGTGTGGTGCCGGGTTTGCCGGGTACGAAAAATTGATCAACACCAGCGCCACCAGAACATACAGGGCGCAACTTCCATACAAACCCGCCGCTGTGACACCACTATCTATGAAATAGCCAAACAGCACTGGCGCAACGGACGTGGACAACACCATCACCGACATGTTCATCGCCCTGATAGATCCCAGTTTACGCGTCCCGTAGATTTCAGGCCAGAGTGAACCGGTAATGGGCGGGCTGCTCCCGGCGGAGATGCCCAGGCAAACCATCATCAGGATGGCTGCCCATGGCCCCGGTACAAACGCCGCCACCAACATACACAGCAGCAAAGGTATCAAAAACACCGACAGCAACCGTACGCCCTTGTAGCGGTCAACCAGTGCCCCGGTGATCAACGAACTGAGCCAGTGCACCACGCCATAAACCACAAAACAGGTCGCCAGCCAGCTCAAACTCCAGCCTTTGCTGTCGGCCAGAAAATTCTGATGAATAAAAATTCCGGTGATCAGAAATGGGTTGGCAATAATGCCCGGCATCGCCAACCAGTATCGGTAATCGCGCAGCACTTCACGCCTGCCGGCAGCATTCGCAGGCTCAGGTGAGTGTGAGGCAGCATTGGACGTCAGCGGATCAGGCAGACTGGTTTCAGGCGCGGCTAACTGTGCGTGTTTGAGCAACCATAACAAGAGTGGCACCAGTAATACCGGCACAGCCAACGCCAACCCTAAAAACGTTGATTGCCAACCTATGGCAGCAATCAAGGCAACGGCCATGACCGGCAAGACAATCTCGCCGCCCGGGACTGCAGACATCGCCACGCTCACCGCTTTGCCGCGTTGCTTGTCAAAATGACGCGTCATGGTGGTGATACCGGTGTGCGGCAACAACGCCTGACCGAACAGTCTCAGCAGGAAAAATCCCGGCAACAGCATCCACAGACTGTTGGCTTGTGAGAGCACCAACATGGCGCAGGCAAGTCCCGCAGACACCAGCAATGTATAGGTGCGCAGGCTGACACGATCAATGACCCCGCCCGCCCACACCACGGCGATGGCCGACATCAAGGTACCCAATGAATATGCGCTGCCGTATTCCGCAGCACTGAGTCCCAAGGTGCGTTGGATATCCGCACCAAACCACGCCACAAAAAAGGACTGGCCAAAATTGCCCCAGAACACCGTCAGAAACCCGAATCCAAGCAGCGCCCAATGTTGCCTGATAAACGACAGATAACCCGTCATAAAAACCACTCGCTGCCTGAGGCCTCAACGTCTTTCACTTCAGCAATTCGTCCAGTGTCAAACCGTAACTGGGCGCAAACGTTTCCATAAAATATCGCACTTCCGGACTGTTAATGCGCTCAAGTCGCCGACGCACATCTTCCTCGGCTTTGGAGAATTCAGTATTGCCTGCCTGCACTTCCGCTTTGCATTTCAAATAGGCGCAAATGGTGTCAGCAGCCTTGATGATGGTGTGGACATCATCAGCAAACTCCTCTTCAATCAGCACCTTGCGAAAATCTGTTTGCAGTTCGGGTGGCAGCAGGTTCAGCAGCTCGTGGCCGGCCTGTTGTTCTATGGCCTTGTACGCGCGGGTAATTTCCGGTGAGTGATACTTGATAGGCGACGGCATATCGCCAGTGATCACTTCACTGCAATCGTGATACAGCGCGGCGACTACCACAGCGTTAACGTCCAGCTGTCCATCAAAGTACCGGTTTTTTACCAGCGCCAGCACGTGGGCAATGGTGGCAACTTCCCAGCTGTGCTCCATCACATTTTCGTTAATGACGTTGCGCTTCATGCCCCATCGCTGCAGCCAGCGCAGTTTACTGATGTACGCATAAAAATGACTTCGGACAGATTCTGACATGAGGGGCAAACAACTCCGTGCGGGAATACCAGAAGCCATTCTCAGCGTGCTACCCCGTGGAGTCAACCTCTGGCCGACTGCAGTGGGGCCGGCGTCTTGGATGATCGCGTCAGCGCTGCTACTATCATCCCCATCTACTCCGCTTCGAGCACAGCCAAACGCAATGAACAATTTACCAGAGCAACACCAGGGTGCCCTTTTGCAACGTCTGATACGCGGCGACTTTGGTCTGGCATTAACGTACTGGACACTTTTCCTGACCATGTCATTGGTATTTTTTGTGTTGGGCAGCGCCGCCGTTGCCGATGAAGACTGGTCACGTTATTCAACCATGCTGATCGCACTGATTGGGTGGACGTTTTTGTTGCTGGTCGGGGTCAAACGCGGATTCAAGGGCCAGGATCCTGGCAAAGCGCTCGGGCGTATCGCCATGTTGTTTCTGTTATTGGTGATGACCAACGCGCTGGCGACACTGAGCTTTATTTAGACTCGAGCGTTGGTTTTTTTATGCTTGCGGACTGGCTGCTTGCCCTGATCAGTGGCGGCGACACTCTCATCTGAGGCGGCGGCGCCTTCAACGCGCGTTTCATGGATCATGGGTGCACCGGCACCCCGGCGCACAGGTGCTTGATATACCCTGATCGAGCCAACCGGCGGGAATAACTCCGCCACATCAATATGAAAAGTCTGGCACAACATCTCCAACGTCTCCAGCGTGACGTTCTGTTCCTCATTCTCAATGCGCATGATGGACGACTGCGCCAATCCTGTTTTTCGGGCAAAAGCACGCTGCGGCATGCTGCCGCGACGCTGCCGGATAAATGCTGCCAATCTTGAACGCAAGTGAACCATACATGGTTTATACTGCTGTTAACGAACCACAAGCGGTTCAAACGCGTTATACGAATCTGCCAGCAGGAAGCAACGGTCCGGTCGGAAGGCAGGGGAATGCAGTATCGGTTGTTCAGTCAGGAACAGCTGTTGCTGCATTCTCCCGACCACCCGCTTCTCATTATGTCGTCTCTCTCCCCCTACCCCTTGCAGCACACGAGGTTTGCCGCACAGCCATGCCTGCATTATGCTTGCGGTGATCTGTGCCCGATGGCACACAAAAAAATCGACAAACACGTCGCAAAACGACAACAAAACAAAAGGACCTCACAATGGCACAAACCCCCACGTCCGGTGAAAAACCCAAGGGCATCCTTGGCTGGATTGAAGACACCGGCAACCGACTGCCTGATCCGGTGTTTATCTTTTTCTGGTTGATTGGCGGGGTCATTGTGATCAGCGTCATCGCATCACTGATGGGAGTGTCCGCGATACATCCCACGCAGGTGCAAGCCGATGGCAGCCCGGTCATTGTGTTGTCGGCCAGCCTTTTGTCTGCGGAAAATCTGCAGCGACTGCTGACACAAATGCCAACCACATTTGCGCACTTTCATCCGCTGGGCTATGTGCTGCTTGTGATGCTAGGCGCTGGTGTGGCAGAACGTAGCGGCTTGTTTGCGACAGCGATGAGCAGCGCGGTGAAAAAAGCACCATTGGCCCTGTTAACGCCGGTTGTGGCACTACTGGCGATGCTAGGCAATCTCGCTGCAGACGCGGCTTATGTGGTCTTGATTCCATTGGCAGGGGTGGTGTTTGCAGCCGCAGGCCGCCATCCGATAGCCGGTATCGCCGCAGCGTTTGCCGGTGTTTCAGGCGGATTCTCCGCCAATCTGATTCCCGGCCAACTCGATGCATTATTGTTCGGCATCACGGAAGCCGCGGTGGTGACACTCGATCAGGGTTGGGTTATGAACATCGCAGGCAACTGGTTTTTTATTGCTGCCATGGTGTTTGTTTACCTGCCAGTCATCTGGTATGTCACCGATAAAATTATTGAACCCAGGCTGGGTTCTGCCAAAACAATCATTGCCAACAACAGTGTTGGACTCAGCACCCGCGAAGACAGCACGCTGACCGCTGCAGAACAGGCCGGATTGCGTCGCGCAGGTTGGGCTGCACTGGGTATTGTGTTGCTGTGGCTGGTGCTGTGTTTTGCACCGGGCACCCCGTTGATTAACGAGGAAGCAGGTGTGGCGCGTTTGCAGCCGTTTTATCAATCCCTAGTCGCGGCTTTTTTCCTGTTATTCCTGGCGACAGGTTGGGCCTACGGATCCGCGGCAGGCACCGTTAAAAACCATCGCGATGTAGTCAGCATGATGTCGGGTGCCATGGGTGATCTGGCCTACTATCTGGTATTGGCGTTTGCTGCTGCGCACTTTGTCGCCATGTTTAATTGGTCTAACCTTGGGTTGATTTTCGCGATTAATGGCGCGGACATGATTCGCTCGGCTGAATTGCCGATGCCCATGTTGATTGCCTTGATCATCCTGCTGACCGCGTCGATCAACCTGTTTATTGGATCTGCAAGCGCCAAATGGGCATTGCTGGCGCCTGTGCTGGTGCCGATGATGATGCTGCTGGGTGTCAGCCCGGAGATGACCACTGCCGCCTACCGGGTCGGTGACGGCGCAACCAATATCATTACACCACTGATGCCTTATTTCCCGCTGATTCTGGCGTTTTGCCAGCGCTGGAACAAAGAATTTGGCTTGGGATCACTTGCCGCTACCATGATTCCCTACAGCATCTGGCTGATGATTACGGGAATGGTGCTGGCGATGATATGGATTGGTTTGGGTTTACCGCTGGGGCCAGGCGTGGGCAGTGGTTATGAGTTGCAGGTGAATTAATGTGTGCCAAAAGCAATCAGGGTGCGGGGGAAGCTCCTCCGCTATTCGCGTCGCTCGCATCCCCCGCACCCTGATTGCTTAACTTGACTTGCTGATTAACGACCTGTCAGATGACCATCATTTCCTGCTTCCTGAACTGATTGTTACTGGACCGACGCAGTCTCAACGGCTGCAGGTTCAGGATCAACATACTGCCAGCTCACTGAGCCGAAGAACATCTCGTCCCAGCTCTGCAGACCCCACGGTACCAATCGGTTTGGATCCGGGTTCATCTTGTTCTGCGAGGAGTTATCAAAGGCGCCAACTGCTGTAATCACGGTGCCTGCCGGCACCAGTTTCGGCTCACGCAACTGATAACGTAGCTGCCAGTTGTAGTTATAGTTGGCGATATTGATCAGCTCTTCGCTGCTGCCATCTGGATAGGTGGCTTCAAAGCGCATACGTTTGCCACGGAAGTGCATATGTGGCAGGAAAGCGTGCAGGTACGCATCACGTGGCACAGTGATGGATTGTGATTGCTCAAAATCCGGATCATTGGGCGGAATGTGAGTCCATTCTGGTGTGAAGATACAGGCACACTGACCTGACATGCGTTTTTCCGGCACCTGATCCTTTGGATAGAACCAGATGCCTATTTTGCTGTTATCCACCGTTTCACGACCATTGGTGGTGTAGTGCAATTGCAGCGCCAACGCGGAGCCTGCCTTCAACAAACCACCAGTGTTTTCGGGTTCGTGACTGGGCTCAGCACCGGGGATATAAGCGGTGATATTGGCTTCGTCAGCACTGCTGCCGCCGCCCAGGAATCGACGCTCGCCGTTGGAACCCGGCGGCAGAATGCTGTTCAGCGTATGGTGCAGTACAGTGCGGTCACCGGCGATGTATTGACTGGCGCGTACCCAACGGTCCTCTGTCAGCCCGTCAAAAGGCACAACCACATTGCGGTAATCCAGCACGCCAGTGGCAGGTATCACCTGCGGTGGCAGTTCAAGAATCAGGTCAGGCTCACCAAATGCCCATTCGGTTGCCGGCCACACAAGTTCAGCCAGCGGATCGGCGTCTCCATCACGCTGAGCGCCTTGGGCGATCCAGTGCAGAATGGTTTGCTGATCTTCCGGGGAAACCGTATAGCTGTTCACAAAATCGCCAACATGCGGGTCAATCTGCCCCGGTGGCATGCGCTTGGTCATCAATACTTCGCGAATCATGGGCGACCAGCCCTGAGCCATGGAATGGCTATCGAGCGCAAACGGCGCGATGCCGCCATCGCGGTGGCAACTTGCGCAGTTCTGCGCCAATATCGGGGCGACTTCCTTTGAATAGGAAACAGTGCGCGCCATGTTGTGATCACGTGCAGCATATTGAATCGCTTCGCCAGTCACTGCCATCACAGGGTTACTGACCGTTTGGCCAGCATCTATCTCCGACAGGGCTTTTTCCAGACCACTGACCGGGCCACGGTATACCAGACGGAAGGAACGCGGATCATAAATCAAGGCTTCGCCAGCGGTTTGTACATTCATGGCTTCAGCAATCAGTTGCGCGTCGTCAATCAGCACAGGAATGGTATCACCAGCCTCTGCCACCGCATCGATGACCGAGGCGCGCGATTCGCCCAGCGGGTTCAGCATAAAAAACTGGAAATCATCCTTGTGAGCTGCCTGCAGTGCGGAAAATGTTGGCAGCGCCTGTCGGAAGGCCGTGCTGCCATTTGCCTGTACCAGCAACACAATCGCTTTGCGATTGTCGTACCAGCTCATATGGTGGAAATAGCCATGCTGATCCAACAGCGAAAAATCGCCAACGCGAGCGCTGATATCGGCCGCCGGGGTTTGTGCTGAGAGCGGGCCAGCCAACGCAGCAGCGAGCGCAGCGGTGGACAGCAAAGGGACCAGGCTGAACGCGCGCCTGAACTGACGTTTTTTCATATCTTCCTCCGGAGTGCCATCTGCAGTGGCAGATGAGCCTTGTTATTCATTGTTATTGTTGGACATCCAGCATCGTGCTGAGGTATCCGGGCGGATTCTTCCTGAAGGAGCCCAATCAGGTCGTCTGTCGGAGACTTGATTTTCAAAAGGACTCGGGGACGCTAGCACAACAGCGGTCTTACAGCAATGCACCAAAGGTCAGGAAATTGGTGATTTGGGTCAGTTTACTGGTAGAACGCGCCAGAAACACATGCATTTTTGCACTTGGGAAATGGTGCCTGCTTCGGCTACACTTGAGAACGAACAAGTGTTCTAATTCTGATTCATTTTGTCTCAACAAAAAGTCAAACGACGAGAAGGACCCATCATGAGAGAAGCAGTCATTGTGGCAACCGCCCGAACCCCGATTGGCAAAGCCTATCGCGGTGCATTTAACAATACCGAAGGTCCGACACTGGGTGGCCATGCCATTCGTGAAGCCGTCAAGCGCGCGGGCATTGCGCCCCATGAAATTGATGATGTGGTGATGGGTTGTGCCGTTCAACAGGGTACTACCGGCTACAATATTGGCCGTCTGGCTGGTGTTGCTGCGGGTCTGCCCAGCAGCGTATCCGGCATGAGCATGGACCGCCAGTGCGCGTCCGGCATGATGGCCATTGCCACAGCTGCCAAACAGATTATTGTGGATAACATGGACATCGTGGTTGGCGCAGGCATGGAGTCCATCAGCCTGGTGCAGAACGATCATCGCAACAAATTCCGCACCGTAGACGCCAACGTGGTGGCACTGTCTCAGCACGCCTATATGCCTATGTTGCAGACCGCGGAAATTGTTGCCAAACGTTATGGCATCAGCCGTGAAGCGCAGGACGAATACAGCTTTCAGAGCCAGCAACGGACCGCTGCCGCGCAAGCAGCGGGCAAGTTTGATCAGGAAATCGCGCCGATGGAATCGTCCATGGGAGTTGCCGACAAAGCAACCGGCGAAATCAGCTTCAGAACTGTCAAGCTGACCAAAGACGAGGGCAACCGCCCGGAAACAACGCTGGAAGGTCTGTCCAGCCTGAAACCTGTTATTGAAGGCGGCTGCATCACTGCCGGTAATGCCAGCCAGTTGTCAGACGGCGCCTCAGCCAGCATCCTCATGGAAAGCAAACAAGCTGAAAAACGCGGTTTAACGCCGCTGGGTGCTTACCGTGGTATGGCGGTAGCCGGCTGCGAGCCTGACGAAATGGGCATAGGCCCGGTATTTGCGATTCCGGTACTGCTCAAGCGTTTTGGTTTAAAAATGGAAGACATCGGCTTGTGGGAGCTGAATGAAGCGTTTGCTGTGCAGGTACTTTACTGCCGCGACAAGCTGGGCATCCCCGACGAACTGCTGAATGTGAACGGTGGCGCGATTTCTATTGGTCACCCTTACGGCATGAGTGGTGCGCGTATGGTCGGCCACGCCCTGATCGAAGGCAAACGTCGCGGCGCCAAATACGTGGTATGCACCATGTGTATTGGTGGTGGCATGGGCGGTGCCGGTCTGTTTGAAGTCTACTGATCAGACCGCAAAAAGTTGCGATTCGATATCCCGGAATGCCTTGAACTCCAAGGCATTTCCGGACGGATCCTTAAAGAACATGGTGGCCTGTTCGCCCGCCAGACCCTTAAAGCGAATGTAAGGCTCAATCACAAATTCAGTGCCCATGGCACGCAAGCGTTGCTCGAAGTCAGCAAACTCCTCCATCGTCAACACCACACCAAAATGCGGCACAGGGACGCCATGCCCATCCACATGATTGGCGTGCTGATGCACCGACCCATCTTTGCCCAGATTCGGATTCAAATGCACCACCAACTGGTGACCAAACAAGTTGTAGTCAATCCAGTGATCGGAACTGCGTCCTTGCGGCAAGTTCAGGCGCTTGCCATAAAATTCGCGGGCTTCGTCCAGATCACGGACAGGGATAGCCAGATGAAACGGTCGTAACATGGTCGTACTCTCTTGTAAAAATGTTTTACCCAAGTTTACTCGGCAATCGGCTTGCCACGTAAGGACTTGATGGTTGATACCTTGCGCTTTTCATCAAGGCGTTGACGTTTGGCGGCTCTGGGCACCCGTGTTGCGAGACGCGCCGGCGCTACATCACAGGCCGCATCAATCAACGCCTGCAAGCGCTTGATGGCGTCCTCGCGGTTTTTTTCCTGAGTGCGAAAACGCTGCGCTTTAATGACAATAACACCCTCGGCGTTCATGCGCCGGTCACGCAAAGCCAACACCAAAGCTTTTACATCGTCCGGCAGTGACGACGCATGGACGTCAAAACGCAAATGAATGGCAGATGACACTTTGTTGACATTCTGCCCGCCAGCACCTTGCGCACGGATCGCATTAAATTCAATCTCGTGAGTTGAAACCTGTTTTGACTGTGATGGCTCCATTAACCGCGTCCTTTTATGACAGCATATTACCAATAAGCAAACAATCATCGCCCTGAATTGGTGCAAATATTCCGCAGAAGAACCAAAACGAATCGCACGCAATCAGGGCTCAGCGTTAAAAATGTGCGTCGGAATTCCCTCATACGCAGAATTAAAATATTTTTTCTTATTTATCAATGAGTAAACCAATCACAAAAAAACATGGCACACCTCATGCATTACCTCAAACAAGCATCAGCATTCCCCTGCTGGTGGCTTGAATGGAATAGACTCTCCCCTTTTCCATTGATGGGTGATACCTCGCCCACGTGTGAGCCAAGCGCTTCACGTGGGCATTTTTTTGCCTGCAATTCGGAGATACGCGACTATACTGCTCTGCTACACTGTGCGCAAACCACAAGACAGGAAGCTTTTATATGTTGTTAAAGCGCGCAGTTTTCTCCTCGATCAAGCCTCGTCACCAAACACGCAAACGAGTGCTGGCTTCATTGCAGGCCACACTGCTGGTATTGCTGCCCTTCACAGCACACGCCTGGGACGCCACCGGACATCGTCTGACAGCCGATGTCGCCTGGGAACTGATGTCCAGCGATACGCGTGAACAGTTCATCACCATCCTGAAGGCACACCCGCGTTTCGATCAGGACTTTACGGCTAACATGCCTGACAATATCAAGTCAGCCGACAGTGATACCCAGTCTCGTTGGTTGCTAGGTCAGGCGGCGATCTGGCCGGATACCGCACGCGGTCTTGAGGGTGACGATCAACAACGTTTTGACAACCCGAACTGGCATTGGATAGATGGTGCCTGGGTACGGGATGAAACCGTGCGACAAGGCAATGTCTACGTCAATACTGAACCACGCCCGGACATTCAGGGAATCGCTGCCGAGCAGATAAGAGAACGTGCGCATGTCGACAACGTCGCCAATGGACTGGATTTTGCAATCTACCAACTCAGAAACGCGACGGACCCGCAGGAGCAAGCGGTTGCGTTGAGTTGGCTGCTGCACCTGATTGGTGATGTCCATCAACCTCTGCATACCGGTGGACTGGTTTCCGAGCGCCTGTTTCCTGAAGGAGACCGTGGCGGTAATGGTACCCGTGTCAACAACGGAAATCTGCACTCCACCTGGGACAGAGCCTTGCGTGAGATACCCGTCACTGAATCACTCCCGGCATTGCTTGCGATCGCTACAGAGATGCAATCCAATTCCGATGCGCTGAGTTTTCGCCCCACGTTCTGGTTACAGCAAAGCCGTGACATTTTGGTGAGCACGGTATACCCACAATCGATCATCGATAATGTGCTGCGCAGCGAAAATACTGGCAGTGAACCTGGAACCATTACGCTCAGTGCAGCGTATGAGCAGCAAATGCGCGATATCGCCACCCGGCGAATTGCAGAAGCTGGCGCACGAATAGCTCATACTCTGGAAAACCTATGACACAGCACCACGCGTTGATTGCATTTGCCAGTCTGATGCTGGCAGCAGGCACCTTTTCCGTTGCCGCACAGGCGGCCGAACCGGTGATGATTGAAAAACCCTTGTGGGAACTTGGCTTGGGTGGAGGCGTGCTGGTACAACCGCATTACCCCTCGTCCGATGAGTATCAAACCCGGGGACTTGGATTGCCTTATGTCGTTTATCGCGGCGATATCCTGCGCATCGGAGATGGTGGAGCCGCACGTGCCGTGGCAGCAGAAAATGGCAACTATGAATTATCGTTGTCATTTGCGGCGGCATTCGATTCAGAAAGTGACGGTAATGTTTTGCGCGAAGGCATGCCCGATCTGGATTTCATTTTTGAAATAGGCCCGCAACTGGTGTTTAGTCTGGGCAAATTTGAGTTCAGCGATACCAGTCGTTCCGAACTCCAACTCGCATTGCAGGCACGGGCCGCGTTTTCCACCGACTTTGGCGGTGTTGATCACCATGGTTATGTGTTTGAGCCGATGGTTCGTTACCGTCACTACGGCGCGTTTCACCCGCAACTGGAAGCAACTGTATCACTGAAACCTTTGTGGGCGACCCGCGACGTGCATGGCTACTTTTTTGATGTTGCCAATGAGTTCAGTCAGGTTGATCGCAACACCTATCGTGCGCGTGGCGGCTATTTCGGCACGGGTTTGAATTTCTCAGGCACTTGGCACATCAGTAATAAAGCGCGTATGTTTGCCACCGTTCAGACCAGCTTTCATCATGGTGCAAAAAATATTCACAGCCCGCTGTTTGAAAACAAATTCAACGCGGGATTTGGTCTGGGACTGATCTGGTCTCTGCGCGAGAGTAAACAAAAAGTAATGCGTTAATCAGCAAGGATGCAACGGCATGGCGGAACCCTTAAAAAATCTGTACGGCCCGGAGATTCCCCGACGCATCGCCGCGATGATCAGCGAAGCGTATCCGGCCTTCAAGCAACAGGCGTTTCTGGATTTTGTGTTGCCCGATTATGAATCACTGGAACTAATGCCGCGTGGCTGGCACATGGCGGATGGTCTGCACCATGCGCTACCTGACAACTACGAACAGGCCATTGACATCCTGTTGAGTTCATTGCCACCGGCGCGGCCCCATGTCGCGGTGAATTCGGCCACCGAAGATCGCGAAGGCAACACGCTGGCACCGTTTTTGTTTATGCCGCACACATTTTTTGTGGCGCGTTATGGGCTGCAGCATTTTGATGCGTCGATGCGCGCCCAATACGAACTGACTCAACGCTTTACCGCTGAATTCAGCATCCGCCCGTTTCTGCAGCAGCACACCAGCGCGACACTGGCTAAATTGCAAAGTTGGCTGACTGATCCCAGCGAACATGTGCGCCGGTTGGTTTCGGAAGGCACACGCCCGCGCTTGCCATGGGCGTCACGTTTGCCAGCCTTTCAGAAAGATCCAACACCCGTCATTGCCCTGCTGGATGCCTTAAAAGATGACAATTCACTTTACGTGCGCCGCTCGGTGGCCAATAACCTGAACGATATCGGTAAAGACAATCCCGATATCATGCTGGACACGGCAGAGCGTTGGATGCGCGATGCGTCAGAGCACCGCGCCTGGGTGGTAAAACATGCGCTGCGGGTCGCGGTTAAGGATGCACATCCACGTGCGCTGGCATTGATGGGTTTCGGTGGCGCACCGCTGGTGGATGTGCTGGATGCCACGGTAGCGCCGGCTGTCGTCAGCGAAGGAGACTCTGTGACACTGTCTTGCACACTGCGCAGTCGCAGCAACACCTCACAATCATTGTTGATTGATTTTGTGGTGCACTACATCAAAGCCAACGGCAGCAGCCGGCCCAAAGTCTTTAAACTCACCTCCTGTGAATTGGCGGCCGGGGAACAGATACAGCTCAACAAACGCCTGTCTCTGGCAGCCATGACTACGCGAAAGCACTATGCTGGTGAGCATAACGTCGAGCTGTTGATCAATGGACAAGCGATGGCGCTGGGTAGTTTTCAGCTTAGCTGACGATCCGGTGGCGTTTCATAAACGACAGGTCCAGATAATCCTTCCATCGTCCCAGTAACGGTGCAGACAATCGACTGCCTATGGCCAAGGTGCCATAACTCATCAGCGCGCCTCCGTCTCCAGTTGCCAGCAATGCCAGCGCATTTTTTTGCGGTTGGTACGGCATCAAGGCTTGCGCCTGCAACGTCGCGCGCAGATTGTGCGCCAGTGTTGGACCATGACGTACTGAAAACACACCCGAGCGCACACTGCCCGTGGAGGATGCCGCATCGCCGGCAGCAAACACCCGCGCATCGCGGCTTCGCAAGTGACTGTCAACCATAATAAACCCCTGGTCATCACACATCAGTCCGGACTGCGCATACCACGGCAAGGCGCTGGCACCCGTGGCCAGCACCAGGGCATCAATGCTCTGCAACCGCTGATGACCGGCATACACCTGCTTGTCAGCAATACGATCAACGCGGCTGTGTTGATAAATCTGAATACCCGCCATTCGCAACCAGTGCTGCGCCCGAGTGCGTAGATGCTGCCCGTGGTTATGCAGCAGCACACCACTGCAGGCAAGACTCAGTTCACTGTCCGGAAACTGCTGTTTGAGCGCTAAGGCCAATTCAAACGCTGCTGCCCCCCCGCCCAGCACCATGAGTCGAACAGGTGGTTGATGCCGCCAATGCTGCCAGTGGCGGATAAATTCAGGGAAAGGTTTGGCAGGCAACACTGTGACCGACCCATCACAGAGGTCTGGCCCCATCGGTCGCGAACCTGAATTGATGGATAACAACTGATAGTTCACGCGTGCACCATCGTCCAGCGTCAGGTGTTTTTCTCCCGTATTCAGCGCTGTCACCAAGGCCTGCACCAAGGTAATGCCAAGGCGCTGACACAAGGGCTGCAAGTTGATGGCACAGTCCTCGAGTGCAAAGCGGCCGGCAATCAATCCTGGCATCATGCCTGAGTACCAGGCTTGTGCGCCGGCGCTGATCAGTAACGTGCCGGTTGGTGGCTGCCAGCCCTGCTGCAACCACATACGCATCATCACCAGATGCGCATGCCCGGCGCCCACCAGCACCAACGGGCTCGTGTGTGCAGGCAACATCGACTCGACGGCAGACAAAGTCATGGTCAGAATTTCACTCCAGGATTACACTGATGCCATCATCTTACCTGTTAAATCCCAACCCGACATGGGTTACGACACTGGAATACACTGCATGAACCGCCCCACAGACTGGATAGATTTTCGAAGCGACACCGTCACACGCCCCACCCCGGCCATGCGCCAGGCCATGTTTGATGCCGAGGTCGGTGATGATGTCTGGGGAGAAGACCCCACAGTCACATTGTTGGAAACAACCTTAGCCAAGTTGGCCGGCAAAGCAGCAGGTCTGTTTATGCCCTCCGGGACACAGTCCAATCTGGTAGCGCTGTTGACACATTGCGGCCGTGGCGACGAATTTATTGTGGGCGAACAGGCACATACTTATAAATACGAGGGGGGCGGCGCGGCAGCGCTGGGCAGTATTCAACCCCATCCGTTGCCAATGAGCGCCATGGGCGGCCCTGACCTTGAGGCCATTGAACACGCCATTCGTCCTGACAATATTCACTTTGCCCGCACCCGTCTGCTGGCGTTGGAAAATACCGTTCATGGCAAAGTGCTGCCGCTGGACTATATGACCCGTGCGTATGCCTTGTGCCAGCAACACGGATTAAACCTGCATCTGGATGGCGCGCGCGTGTTTAACGCGTCAGTCGCACTGGGCTGCCACCTGATCGACATTACCCGCAACGCCGACACGGTGTCCATCTGCCTGTCAAAAGGTCTGGGGGCACCGGTCGGTTCTGTGTTACTTGGATCAGAGGCGTTTATCCACACCGCCCGACGCTGGCGAAAAGTCACTGGCGGCGGCATGCGTCAGGCCGGCATTCTGGCGGCTGCAGGTTTGTATGCGCTCGAGCATCATATTGATCGTTTGGCGGATGACCATCAGCACGCCCGATTGCTGGCGGAAAGACTGCTGCGCGCAGGTTATGTGCTGGAACCACCACAGACCAACATGCTGTTTATCGATGCCGGGCAACTGGATCGCGCTGCATTGGCGACCTGGCTACATCAAAACGGAATCAAAGCTGACTGCCTGGGTCGCGACAATATTCGGCTGGTCACCCATCTGGATATCAGCAGCACCGACATCGAACACGCAGCCCGTGTGTTTGAACAATTCCAGCGCCAAAAATAGTTCACCCTTATAACAACAGGACGGGAATCCCTATGTCACTCAGCACATCCCTTAAAAAACGCTTTATCAGCCTGCTGCTGACCATGATGACGCTGTCAGGCATCACTGGCAGCGCCTACGCACAACGCGAACTGACTGACGACGAGCGCCTGATCAACGATCCACGGGTGCAACATCGCAGTTATGTGTTTGCGCCCACCGGCGAGACGTTACCCTACGCGGTGTTTGTGCCGTCGTCCTACCGTGCCGGCACACCCACTCCGTTGCTGGTATCGCTACATGGACTCGGTCGCACGTATGACTGGCTGATGGGTTATGAGGGATTTCTGGATTACGCCGAAGAGTATGGTTTTATTGTGGTGACACCACTCGGTTATATCCGTCGGGGCTGGTACGGTTCACGGCCAACGGAGATCGAACAGATTGCGTCTTACAGCGAACAGGATGTGATGAACGTCATCGGCTTGATGCGCGACGAGTTCAGTGTCGACGCATCGCGACTGTTTTTGTGGGGCCACTCCATGGGCGGTGCGGGCACCTATCAGATTGCGGTCAATAACCCGACGATGTTTGCGGCATTGGCTGTTGCAGCGCCAGCGCCACGTGCCGACTTGAGCCCAACCGTGCTGCAGGCGGTACGCGACACTCCCATGCTGGTGCTGCAAGGCACCGACGATGAACTGGTGCCTGTTGAGCAAACCCGGCTTTGGGTTGCAGGTATGCGCGGCATCGGTATGCAACACCTCTACATCGAACTGGAGGGCGCGGATCACACCAACTTCATCGCCAGCGACCGCAACAACATGCGCAAAGTGATGAGCTTTTTTGACATTGTCAGCAAACAATAACGCCGCAATGGCAACGCAGGCAGCTCTTCCTCAGGCGGGCCATTCAGGCCAGGATTCTTCAAGATGCTCATAGTCCAGCCACGGCACCTTATGCGACGTCCAAATGGCACGAAGCGGTCGCTCCCCTGGATCATCATCCAGCGTTGCAACGCGCACAATCATGTAGGGTAACGCGGGCTTTTCAGCTACCAGCTGAGACCCGCACACCGAACAGAAGTGGCGGATTTTGCCGGGTGAGGACTCGTAGTGAGACAGTTTGTCTTCACCGGACAACCATCTGAAATGTTCACGCAAGGCGACGCCCGAGGTATTAAACGCCGCCGCGTTGGCTTTGCGGCAGGTGTAACAATGGCAATGACTCAAAGGCTTATCAAACGCGTCAACTTCGTATACCACTGCTTTGCACAAACAACTGCCTTTCATTTGTCAGCTCCTGTCTCCACGTTGAACCAGAACTCTATTTCATCAGTATCCACATCAAAGGTCGCGGCATGCGGCACAAATGCGGGTACGTGATACCAGTCTCCACAACCATGACGGGTAGTTTTTCCATGCATGGTGAGCTGTAACTCGCCGCGAATAATAACGCCGTAGTTGTCCGTGTCATGTTGATGTTCCGCAATATGCGTTCCTGCGGTATAGGACGCCAGCAACACATCAGCGCCGTCCGCGGCCAGTTTAAAAGCATCAAACCGTCCGTCGTAGAGCGGCAGCGCGCGGAATCTATCGGGATACTGACCAGCCATGATTGCTCCTTTGTGGTGAGTCTGAAAACAGCTATGAGTGTACACCAGCAGACTGTTTTGTAATTCGGTTTTGGTTTAAGCTCAAGCGCATGTATCAGGATATCGCTTTTACCCAAAGCGCCTGATGATAACCGCAGGACAGTGGCCTCAACACCCCGAGACCGTTGTTCTTGCTGATGACTTACCCAGTCTGACCGCGGTGGAGAGCGCCTATGAACCACGTTTCACAACGCAATACACATTATTGTTTTCTGGATGCCCAGGGCCAGAACCTGGAACCTCTGCCCTCAGACATATCTCTTGATTGGTTACGCGCAGCCTACCGCCATATGGTGCTGATTCGTGCATTGGATAAAAAAGTGGTTGCCTTGCAACGTACCGGTCAGATGCGTACCTATCCGTCCTGTCTCGGACAGGAAGCCATCGGCGTCGGTATAGGCCTGGCGCTGCAGGAAAATGACATTTTTGTGCCCTACTACCGTGATCAGGCAACCCTGTATCTGCGCGGCGTGACTCTGACGCAGATCATGCAGATCTGGGGCGGTGATGAGCGCGGTCATCTGTTCACAGGTCATGCCCATCGTGATCTGCCGCTGTGCATTCCGATTGCGACACAGATGACCCATGCCGCCGGCGTCGCCGTTGCGCTGAAAAGCCGTGCTGAACCGCATGCTGCGCTGGTGACCTGCGGCGATGGTGCGACATCCAAAGGAGATTTTTCTGAAGCGCTCAATCTGGCAGCTCTCTGGCACTTGCCACTGGTCAGCGTGATCAACAACAACCAGTGGGCCATTTCTGTGCCGCTGACCATGCAAACCGCCGCGTCTACGCTAGCGCAAAAAGCCATTGCAGCCGGCATGGACGGTATCCGTGTGGATGGTAATGATGTGGTAGCGGTTTACCATGCCGTGGATCTGGCGCTTAAAAAAGCGCGCAGTGGTAAAGGCCCCACGTTGATCGAGGCTGTCAGTTACCGTTTGACCGACCACACCACGGCTGATGACGCGACCCGCTACCGTGATATCCAACAGGTCAATGACGCCTGGGAGCGCGAGCCCATCAAACGTCTGCAAACCTGGCTGCATGCGCAGCATGCCTGGGATCCGGCACAGGAAACCGCCTTGCTGGAGGCGGTACGCACTGAAGTTGATGCGGCAGTCGCCGCGTATCTGGCCCTGCCACCACAGGCAGCGGATGAGTTCCTGCAATTCCAGTTTGCGCAGATGACCAAGCCATTAACCGCGCAGCAGCGATATCAGCAGGTACGTTTTGCCACGGACAGCGGCACGCAAGATCCGCAAGGAGCACGGTGATGGATGCACGTGAATTGACCATGGTTGAGGCGGTGACACTGGCCTTACGTCGCGCCATGCTGGATGACCCCTCCGTTGTGTTGTTGGGCGAAGACATTGGCACCAATGGCGGCGTGTTCCGCGCCACCGAAGGATTAAAAGCCGAGTTTGGTTACAAACGGGTGATGGATACGCCACTGGCGGAATCCATGATTGCCGGCATGAGTGTCGGCATGGCCACTCAAGGATTGAAACCCGTCGCTGAAATCCAGTTTATGGGATTTATTTTTGCGGCCATGGAGCAGATTGTCTGCCACGCGGCGCGCATGCGTAACCGCACACGCGGACGTCTGCATTGCCCGCTGGTGATACGCGCCCCGTTTGGCGGCGGCATCGGCGCACCTGAGCACCATTCCGAAAGCACTGAAGCGTTGTTTGCCCATATCCCCGGACTACGCGTGGTGATTCCCTCCTCTCCGGTGCGCGCGTATGGGTTACTGCTGTCAGCCATTCGTGATCCCGATCCGGTGCTGTTTCTGGAACCCAAACGCATCTATCGTATCGTGCGCCAGCGCGTCACTGATCATGGCAAAGGTCTACCACTGGATACCTGCTTTACGCTGCGGCAAGGTGACGACATAACGCTGGTGTCCTGGGGTGCTGCGATGCACGAGACCTTGCAAGCCGCGACACAGTTACAACAACGCGGGGTCAGTGTGGAGGTGATTGATGTCGCCACCATCAGCCCGCTGGACATGGACACCATTCTCAGCTCAGTCATGCGCACCGGGCGTTGTGTGATTGTGCAGGAGGCCGCGCGCAACGGCGGAATCGCCTCGGAAATCAGCGCCCGGCTGGCCGAAGACGCCATGGCGTACCTGCGCGCCCCGGTGCAGCGCGTCACGGGTTTTGATACCCCCATGCCTTATCCGCGTCATGAACATTTTTATTTACCCACCGTCGCTGACATTGTGAACGCTTGCGAAAAAACGCTGGAGGCGCCGTCTACAACGGCCTGGAGGCCTTATGAAATTTTTTAAACTACCGGATCTGGGTGAAGGCCTGCAGGAAGCTGAAATTGTAGAATGGCATGTCCACGAAGGCGACGAGGTCAACGAGGATCAATTGGTTCTGTCGGTAGAAACTGCCAAGGCCATTGTGGACATACCGTCGCCGCAAGCAGGTCGTATCGGCAAACTGTTTGGCAAAGCGGGCGACCTGATCCATGTGGGCACACCACTGTTGGAATATGTCGATGCCGAGGATGATGACACCGGTACGGTCGTGGGCAAAATGCAAACCGCCGGCACCAGTGATGTGCTGGACGAGGACTTTATTATCGGCAGCCCGCCGCGCGCGGACGACCCGTGGGCACTGAAAGGTGTACAACGGGTGATGGCGCAAAACATGGCCAAAGCGCACACCGAGGTGGTGAAAGTCACGCTGTTTGACGATGTCGATGTCGACAACTGGGCACCCGGTGAAGATGCCACCATGCGCCTGGTGCGCGCCATCGCCGCCGGCTGCGCGGCCGAGCCCAAACTCAACGCCTGGTTCGACGGCCGCAAACTGTCACTGAGACTGCTGCCACACATTGATCTGGGAATTGCCGTTGATACCGAACAAGGGCTGTTTGTGCCGGTGCTGCGCAACATCACCGGGCGCAGCCGCGAGGACTTGCGCACAGGGCTGGATAATCTGCGCGCGGCCGTTAATGCACGCAGCATCCCGGCCGCCGAAATGACCGGCGCTACCATTACCCTGTCCAACTTTGGCATGCTCGCTGGCCGTTATGCCAGCCCAGTGATTGTGCCACCGATGGTGGCCATTCTTGGCGCAGGTCGCATCCGGCGGGAACCTGTGGCCATCAAGATCAGCGGCGAAGAACAGGTGGCCATCCACCGGGTACTGCCGTTGTCGCTGAGTTTTGATCATCGCGCAGCCAGCGGTGGCGAAGCCGCACGTTTTCTGGCGGCAGTGATGAAGGATCTGGCGGCTGCGGACTAGTGAAGTAGCTCACCCCGATCCTGCATTAACAGGTCAATTTCCGCGGCAGTAAAGTGGTAGTCGGTGCCACAGAATTCACAAGCGATGTTGACGGCACCGTGCTCAGCAACGATGCTGTCAACTTCTTGTTTGCCGATGGAAATCAGCGCACGCGCGGTACGTTCGCGTGAGCAGCTGCACTGATAATGGAAGTCTCGAGGCGTGAACAGTTCAACTTTTTCCTGATGGTAGAGTCGATGCAACAGATCCTCGTTGCTGAGCTCATGCAGCTCAGCGGGGGTTATGGTTTGCCCCAGCGCCAGCAAATGCTCCCACGATCGCGCCCGCTCGTCGCTGTCAGTGAAGCGCGCGGAGGGCAGTTGCTGCAGCATAAAACCACAAACTTGCTGCTCATCGGCAGCAAAATAGAACCAGGACTGCAGTTGCTCAGACTGCTCAAAATACGTTTTCAGGGAAGCCGCCAGCGAGCCACCTTCCAGCGATACGATGCCCTGATACGTATCCGCATGCCGTGAATCCACGGTGATAACCAACACACCGTTGCCAGTCAGTGCATCAAAATCGTGTAACTGAGGAACCTGCTGATAACGGGCAATACCACGCAGTGCGCCCTCACTGGTGCACTCGGACATGATCAGCGTTAACTCGCCATCCCCGCGTACTTGCAGCACCAGCCTGCCGTCATACTTGATGGTAGAGCCCAACAAGGCTGCTGCGGCCAGAAACTCACCAAGTAATTTGCGCACCGCAGGCGGGTAAGCATGGTTGTTTACAGTATCTGTGTAGCTGCGCGACAGGCGCACGATTTCACCGCGCACATCGGCGTCGGAAAACAGAAACCGCTGACAATAATCTGGCAAGCTGGATTCCGGTTGATCTGATTCGGAATCGGATTTGAACTGCGACATGAACTTCCCCGGTAGTTTCATCTAAGGTTGGCATTTTACGACGCGGACCGACTGATTGCACGGTCAGCGTCATTCTGCTGTAATCCGTGCTTTCCTGTATAAAATAGACCCTGATGATGCCACTTATGTCACACATCATTTGCCATTTGCGCTCCAGCAAACAACAGGCCACTCTCACCAGGCATTGTGTTTGTTTTCTGCTATTGCTCGCTGCAGCGCTGCTGCCTTCGCGGGTGTTTGCTCACGACATGACCGACATCGCCCGAGATCGCATGGCTGAAGGCGGTTTTCTCAATGTCATGTGGACCGGCGCGGAACACATGCTGAGCGGTTATGACCACCTGCTGTTTCTGCTGGGTGTGATGTTTTTCCTGACGCGTTTGCGCGATATTTTTATGTTTGTGACCGCGTTTACGTTGGGGCACACTGTCACGCTGATCTTCGCAACCTTTGCCGGGATTACCGCCAACCATTATTTGATTGACGCCGTGATTGCCGTCACCGTGGCTTACAAAGGGTTTGAAAATCTCAATGGTTTTAAACGCTGGCTGGGCTTTGACGCGCCCAACCTGCTGGTCATAGTGTTTTTGTTTGGCTTGATTCACGGCTTTGGCCTGTCGGCGCGTTTGCAGGCAGTCACCTTGGCTGAGGATCCAGATCTGCTTGGTAAAATCCTGATTTTTAATCTGGGTGTGGAAGTCGGGCAGATAATTGCACTGATGATCATGGCGGTGGCTATCCGCAGCTGGCAGCAAGTCAAAACCTGGCCATTGATCAGCAAGGCGTGTAATGCCGCCTTGATCGTTGCCGGTGCAGGTCTGCTATTGTTCCAGTTAAATGGCTTTTTTAATGATCTGCGGCAGCGCTCAGCACCGTCCTTTGAAGTCTTCACTGATATCGATCAGGTCATGGGCCGTTTGATTCCCGCAGACGAATCAGCAGGCGACGCTGCAGTGGCGGATCTGGAAATTCAGGTGTTCAACCTAAACAACCAGCGCACTGAATACTTGCGCACCGACCGACAAGGCTGGTTTGCCTTCAGTGGCGACAGCACAGCACATTACCAATTGACCGCTACCGACAATGCCGGGCGGCAGGCACAAACCGAAGTCATCATGGGCGCTGCCGCGCCGTCACATGACGATGAGCTTCATATTCCGTTTTATGTGTACATCGCATTGCTGATGTTGCTGAGTGCAATTCCGGCACGTCGTTTGCGGCACTGATCGTTTTGGTTTTTGCGTAATCACGGACAATGTCCACCACATTGGCGATCAAGCGGTCGCCCACCCTGGACTCCATGGTCATTAACGATTCCGGGTGAAATTGCACCCCCATCCACGGCAGTACTTTATGCGTCACGGCCATAACACACGGTTCTGGCAATTCAGTTTGGGCAATGATCGCCAGACACTCAGGCACCTTGCTTGCATGCAGGGAGTGATAACGTCCTGCCTTGAATGCTTGCGGTAAACCTTCAAACAAGGCATGTCCCTGATGAGCTATCAAACCCGGCTTGCCATGCACCGGTTGCTCAAGCACGGCGAGTTTGCCACCGGCAAACTCCACCATCGCCTGTAATCCCAGGCAGACGCCGAACACCGGCATGCTGAATTGCTCACACAAGGCCAAGGTGGCTGCACAATCAAAATCCTGTGGCCGACCGGGACCCGGTGACAGAATCACCAGATCGGGCAATTTGTCGCCTTGGCATTGTCGCAACAACTGTTGCGCAGCCGATGGTCGCAACGTTTGTAACTGCACTCCCTGCGCGCGGAATGCCGATGCCAGTGTCAACACAAACGAGTCCTGATGATCAATCATCAATGCCCGCAGCGGCTTCTCCGGCGTACTGGACTCAGTCAAGGCCACTCGGCGCAGCGTCACCACAGCCGATGCCCCCGATGTCCGGTCAACCAGACTATTTTTATTGGCTGCCAGATGTGAATTGGCAGCTTTGAGAACATCAAGCAAGGCAGAGGCTTTCAGTCGGGTTTCAGCCTCTTCCGCAATCGGGTCGGAATCCATTAACAAGGTAGCCCCCACCCGCACCCGCGCGGTATGTTTATGCAAATGCATGGTGCGCAGCGTTAATCCGGTATCCAGACTGCCGTCAAAACCCAGACAACCAAACGCACCGCCATACCAGCCGCGCGCGGTTTTTTCATGATGCTCAATAAACTGCATGGCGCGCAGCTTGGGCGCCCCGGTTACCGTCACCGCCCAGGTGTGTGTCAGAAATGCGTCGAGCGCATCAAACGGCTGCTGCAGTTTCCCCTCGACGTGGTCAACGGTATGAATCAGCCGTGAATACAATTCCACCTGGCGCCGGCCGATGATTTTTACGGAGCCGGGCACACAGACACGACTTTTGTCATTGCGATCCACGTCGGTACACATGGACAATTCTGCTTCGTCTTTTTCGGAATTTAGCAGCTCACGAATGTGCGCGGCGTCTGCCAGTGCGTCGGCACCGCGCAAGATAGTGCCGGAGATAGGGCAGGACTCAACACGCCCGCTTTTAACGCGAACAAACATTTCTGGTGACGCAGAAATCAGGAATTCCTGTTGACCAAGATTGATTAACGCACCATAGGGCGCGGGGTTACTGTCTTTGAGTCTCTGAAACAACACACTTGGCAAGGCGTTTGATGGCATGCTGAACGTTTGGCCGGGGACCGCCTCAAATAAATCACCCCGCGCAAAATAGTCCCTCGCCTTTTTAACCACCGCAGCATACTCGCCAGGTGCGTGATCGGAGACGGCCTCAACGCTGGCGTGTCCATTGTTTGCATGTTTGTCTTGCACAAAGCGAAACTCATCGTGTTGCTCAGTGTTGACCAGTCGTTTTAAACCACCGGTTGTTTGCAAGCGCCCGTGCTGATCAGCGCAGACAAAGTCGTAACTGTGCAGTGTACCCGCACCAGTGCGTGGATCATGCAGCAGGATTTCGTCCGGCAGATATAACACCAGATCACGCTGCTGGTCACTGCGCGGCAGATGCAGCGTAATGGCTTCCAGTTGAAAGGCCAGATCGTAGGCAAACGCGCCATATAACCCGAGAATGTGATCCTCGTCGGACGAAAAATATGCAATCAAGGCGCGCAGCATGTCGAACAATCCCGGCCGACGAGTACGCATCTCCTCGGCGTCGTGATCCCCTAACAACGATGTAGCGGACGGCGGCACCCTCAACTCAGCGACGATGACCCGATCAGACAACTGCAGTTCAACCTGTGTCATTGCTTGCAGCGCCGCATAAAACGTCGGCAACAGAATCTCGCCCCGGGCATTCAACGCACGGATGTTGAGTTGATGATGACGGGCACCGAGTTGAATAGGAGGATTCACCAGCAACAGATCACGCTTCTGGTAGCGACCGGGGAATTCACTGGCACAACTCAGCAACACGCCCGGTTGGGTATCCAATAAGGGCAAGCGTTTCAGAAGTTCTCCCGCGCCATCACAGACACGGGACTGGCGCGTGATACTTACACCACCTGCGCTGGTGTATCGACAATACGATGGAACTGACATGCTGTTTTCCTCTCTGTCCAAAACTTACTTTGCAATCAAGTTTGATCACACGTTTTTCTAGAGACTGCCGCCGGCCTGGAGAAGTGTTCTGATTCAAAAAACAAGAATGCAGAAACAACCACACTGGAAGGTTGCGTTGATTTTTTGCTGTCAGATTTGAATCAGGGGGATGTCAGATTCGGAATTTGTTGCATGCATCAGGCCGCCTTCCTGTCGGGGGCAGCCTGAAAAACTTACTGGTGACTCTGTACGTTTTTCTGGCGACCCGTCGAGCCACGCCACCAGAAATACACAGATTGAATATGAGTGTTAATGTTCATGGCGCGCAGTTTGCTCCCGGGCACCGGAATTTGTCAACCGCCTGTTAAAACTTAATTACACACCACCTGTTCCGCAATCACATCCATTTCAAAGGCGATGGCGTTACCGAAATCGAGTCCCGGCACCAGACTGCGCGCTGGCAACGCTGCACCATGCCTGTCAAAAAACGCACGATAGAGCCGGTTCATGGTGGCCAGATTGGCCGGATCAGTGACATACACCGTGGCGCGTTGAATGTGTGCCACACTGCTGCCCGCCTGCGCCAGCACACGTTCAAGTCGCAACAAAGCTTCCTGCATTTGTGTTTCAAAATCCGGCGCTGGTGCTGTGGATGCGGTGTCCACGCCAATTTGCCCCGAGACAAATACCAGCCCGTTACTGATGCGGGCGGCGGCGTACATCGCGCCGGGTGCCGGCTCCAGCGCTGCCAGATTCATCGCCGAACAAATGCTGGTATTGTCCGCGGCGCTGCCCGTCCCAACGCCACCGGTTAACAACACCGCCAACAGCAAGACCTGACATGTGTGCATGGAATTCATGGTGTTTTCCTCACCAGGCAATGATCTTGCCGTCATAGTTGAGAAACTTGCCGCTCTCCGCGGCGCCGGCTGTTTGAATGCGTTGCAGCAGACCCGTCACACTGGTGTGGGTATCAATCATGGCATTGGGGCCGCCCATATCGGTCTGTACCCAGCCCGGATGCAAAGGCAACACAATAAACTGCTCCTTGGCCAGGTCGACAGCCATTGACTTCACCGCCTGATTGAGACCCGCTTTGGCACTGCGATAGAGGTAAGAACCGCCGCTGCTGTTGTCGGCAATGGAACCCATCATAGAACTCAGAAAGGCAATACGTTTGTCTTTACCCTGGCGCAGTGCAGGCAACAGTGCCTGGGTCAGTATCATCGGCGCAATCAGATCAACCAGCATCACTTGCTCCCAGTCCGCTGTGCGTAACTGCCCCAGACTGGCCTGCCGCGGCCCATAAATCCCGGCATTGTTGATCAGCACATCAACAGGCGTGGCACCTGCCAGCCCGGCAAAGGTGTGGATACTGCTTTCATCTGACAAATCCAGCGGCAAAAGTGTGAGCTGGCTGTTCGCCCGCTGCATCTCCAGCAGCGCGGGCACGTTGCCAGGATCACGTGCGGTTGCCACCACGTCATGTCCCTGTGCCAGTAGCTGCCTGACAAATTCCAGGCCAATACCTCTGTTAGTACCTGTAACCACGTAACGCGACATCACTGTTCTCCTGAATTCCAACGTACAAGTTCTTAATACCTGGATGTTACTGCAGATCACGTCGCAGCACGATGGCCAAAAAATGTGTACAGCTGCACCTGATTGCGCGCTTGAGCAAGCAGGAATGGACAGACCGGCCACATCCACGGACCCAACGCCCGGCGCTGCGCAACTCGACCTTCGCGGCGTTGCCGCTCGGGACTCGGACAATGCTCGCGCTGGATCGGGCGCTGGGTCCGCGGATAAGCGTGGCCTGATTGGTCTGCCCATTCCTGCTTGCCCCAGCGCCCCACACTGTTGAGTGGCACCCACCTCAAATCCCCCACAACCTGACTTCTTACATGTAGCCCACCCACACACTCTAGGCTACACTCCGGAACGTTTGTTCGATCCCGGGTTTACTCACCACCCGCTACGAACGCCTGCATCAAACACATCACCAAACAAATCAATAACGTTGAAACAAAAGAGGCCCGACATGAAAAAGTACTCACTGGCTAACAGCCTGCGACACCTGCTCTGGGGTTCCGCGCTGGCGCTGGCATTACCGCTGTCGCTGAACGCGCAGGACATTGAACGTGCAAGTCCTGAAGCAGCGGGCTTCAGCAGTGCGGGTGTACAAGCGCTGGCTGATGGCATGCGTGCCGCGGTGGATGAAGGCAATCTGGCGGGAATCGTCAGTGCCCTGCTCCGCGATGGCAAGCTGGTCCACATGGATGCTTATGGGTATCAGGATGTCGAGAACCAAATACCGGTGTCCGAAGATACCTTGTTCCGTATTTACTCCATGACCAAACCCATCACTGGCGTAGCCCTGATGATGCTGGTTGAAGAAGGCAAACTCACGATGGATGATGCGGTTTCCCGCTACATTCCTGAACTGGCCAATCTGCAAGTCGCCATTGAAGATGGTCCCGGCGGATTTCCGGTCACCGAACCTGCCCGCCACGAAATGACTGTCCGTGAGTTGATGTCTCACACCGGCGGTCTGACCTATGGCTTGTTCTCGCGCTCGCAAGTTGACTCGATGTATGTGGCCGCCAACATTCTGGATGGCAATGGCACGCTGAAGGACATGATCGACAAGCTGGCACGTATTCCGCTGCGCCAGCAGCCTGGCACCTTGTGGCATTACAGCGTATCCGTGGATGTACAAGGTTATCTGGTCGAAGTCTTGTCCGGTCAGACCTTTGAAGAATTCCTGCAAGAACGGCTGTTTACACCACTCGGCATGGACAATACCGGCTTTGGTGTGGCTGATGAAGATCGTGCTCGTTTTTCCAAAATGTACCAATCCACGCCAAACGGCCTGCAAGAGCCTGCCGCCGCTGACGCCTTGGGCGGCGACTATCCCGATCCAGCAACCTTCTTTGGCGGCGGCGGCGGGCTGGTGTCCACCATTGGTGACTACATCAAATTTACCCAGATGCTGGCCAACGGCGGCGAGCTGAATGGTGTGCAGATTTTGTCACCCGAGTCTGTTGAGACCATGCGTACCAATCAACTGCCAGCTGGCATGGCAGAAATCCCGGGCTACCCGGGTAACCAGTTTGGTGTGGATTTTGCGATTGTGGCGGATCCTGCGCGTAACAATGGCATGAGTGAAGGCAGTTATTGGTGGTGGGGAATTGGTGGTACGTGGTTCTGGATTGACCCGGTTGAGAATCTGACCTTCATCGGGATGATTCAGAATCGCAATCTGATGTATGCACGTCAGTTGCAGGCGACCAGTAAGGAGCTTGTTTACGGGGCGATTACTGAGCGTAAATAACTCACGACCGGGGGCGGCTCTTCAGCAGGAAAAGTTTTTGTTCACGGCGCTCCGCGCCTGATTGTTCACAAAACACTTTTCCTGCTGAAGAACCGCCTCGTTTGATGGTGCGGAATTCCTGACGCTCAGTATCTTCTTGTGGAGCGCGTCGGGGAGCCCGGGCAGCGGTGGACTAATCAGGCCGCGCTTATCCATGGCACTGTTGCCCGAAACTGCGCGAGCACTGTCCGAACTCCGAGCGGCAACGCCGCGAGGGTGAGTTGCGCAGCGCCGGTGGACAGGGCAATGGATGCGGCCAGTCCGCTGCTGCCCGGGCTCCCCGACGCTTGTGCCAATTGAGGAGCTTTGGTGTCGTATTGGCAGTTTCTTTGTACCTAGTTTTGTGGTTTTTCCTGCCACCAGTGGGCGATGGAATTGGCGTAGTACTCGACCAGCGCATGATGCTCGGAATTGATGCGGTAGTGGTCGTTTTCTTCGACCACAAACTGGCGGGCGGTCAGTAACTCCAGACTTTTTAACAGGGTGCGTGAGCGCGGTTTTTCTTCCGCCTTCATGGCCGCACCGTTGTTGATCATCATATCGAGCAACTCGTCGCTGCGGCTGACAATCTCCAGCGAGGTTAATGTTTCCTCACCCGCGCGTATCAGCACAGAGGCTATGACCGGCACCGGGATAATGGGCATCACATAACGTAAAGCATCCATCAGCACATGGGCCAACTCGGCAATTCTGTTTATGCGCTGGTCTTTGTTCAGGTGGTTAAAGTCGACGGTGTTGTCGCGACAATACTCGCGCATGGAAAGCGGTATCCCGAAGTTTACGCTGGCATAACCGTAACGCAACCAGCGCACTTTTGAGCTGACAAACAGATTATTGCCAAGGAACTCTCGCAGTCGCGTGAGGTGTTGACGCGGCGTCAGTCGCTTGTCTTTGCTTTCCCACGACACCATGTTGTGGTCTTCGAGCACACGGTCATAGTTAATGCTCACCGGTACAAACACCACGGATCGATCCGTCTGCCAGTCGTAATTGCGCAATATGTAATCCAGAAATCCTAATTTGGGTTCACCCAACCGGCCATCCCGGCTCAAGCCACCTTCGAGAAACACGGCCTGACAAACACCACTTTTTGTGGCCATACAGACATAACGTTCCAGTACCTTGCGGTACAGCGGATTCTGGGAGCCGCGGCGCACAAAAAAGGCACCCATGGCACGAATCAGCATATCCAGCGGGAAAACACGCGCCCATTCACCTACCGCAAATGACAGCGTCACCCGTTCAGCGGCAAGGTAGCTGATCAGTACATAATCCATGTTGCTGCGGTGGTTCATGACAAACACCACCGTGGCATCCGGATCAATGGTGCGCAGGCCAGCCGGGTCTGCTGCTGACACCCGAACCCGATAAATAAAACGCGAGAGCTTTTTGGAAATCCAGTACACCGCGCGGTAGTACACATAGGCGTTAAACGACGGAACAATCTCGCGTGCGTAACTGAGCACACGTTGCTGCAAGACATCACGGGGAATGTTTTCATCACGTGCCATCTGCTCGATCATGGCAATGACATCCTGATCGAATATCAGCTGATCGATAAGCACCTGGCGGCGCGTGCGTTGCAGGGGGCGGATGCGAATCTGCAGATTGGTGTTGATTCTGTCGACGGCACGGTTGAGTCGGCGGCGAATGTACCAACGCACACTGGGAAACAACACACTCATCAGCACGGCATAAGTCGCCGCGATCAATAGCAGAACAAACATCCACGATGGCAGTGTGACTGTCGACTCAAACACGGTAGTCCCGGTAGCAGTTGTTTTAATTATTGTGTAGTCAGTGACTTTAACCACGGGTCACTTGTGCTGTCAGCGCAGCATAAACAGACATTCGAGCCTTGTCGAATCAGGCGTTAGCGGCGCAACACCATCAACCATCGGCCAATGTTGAGAATGCTGGCCAGCGCGCCGGCAAAATAGGTGAGCGCCGCAGCTTTCAGCACTTGTCGTGCACCACGGTGTTGTTGCTCGGTGATGTACTCACCCTCAATCAGTATCGGCAAGGCTTTGTTAAAACTGGCATCCCATTCTTCAGGCAATACAATCAGATAGGCCAGGGCGCCGAGCAACTGAAGGATCACGCTGAGACCGATCACAACACCAATCGCAATCGGTGAACGCAAGACGATGGCCGCCACCGGTACAGACATCATCAGCGCCACGCCCCATTTGCCCAGTTTTGACGCAAGCGGCATGTATTCTATGCGTAACTCAAATATCTTTTCATTTCTGAAACACTGAATCGCATGTCCAACTTCGTGCGCAGCGACTGCCACGGCTGTTACTGATCGACCATGGTAGTTACTGGGACTGAGGCGGACGGCTTTGGCCGCCGGATCAAAATGGTCGCGACCTTCGTCGGTTTCTTCAACCACAAAACCTTCCAGTTGAAAGCGTTGAATCAGATGATTGGCCAGTTCGCCGCCAGTGCCTGGCATGTCAGGATCTTCACGGTGGTGCTTTTGCATCACGTGGCGAACCCACAACTGTGGAAAATATGCGCTGACAATCAGCAACAATCCAAGTACCGCAAAAATCATAAGCTGAATTTATCCATTTACTATTTAAATGATAATGATTATCATTTGTGCGTGGAGGTGGTCATTATGTCTGGATATCTAATATACGCGAAATTGCAGGAAGGCAGACCAGTGTTGCAGGTGGTTGATGCGGAAACGCAGCGGGTTTGTCTCAACTGGGATTGTCCGTCGGTGCATGATGCGGGGGCACCGGAAGTGCAGAATCTGTTTCGGCAGCTGATGTTGCTGACCTGTCGGCAATCGTTGCTGCTTGGGCGAGGACAGCACACGCCGATCAAAGTACGCATCGGGAGCGGCCATGTTTACTGTGCTCCGATCAAAGTACGCATCGGGAGCGGGTATGTTTACAGTGCTCCGATCAAAGTACGCATCGGGAGCGGGTGACCACGGCGGACCGGCCGCATCCCTTGACGGGGCGCCCGGCGCTGCGGAACTCGACCTTCGCGGCTGCGCCGCTTGGGACTCGAACAATCCTCGCGCTTGATCGGGCGTCCCGCCAATGGATAAGCGCGGCCTGATGGGTCCGCCGTGGTCACCCGCTCCCGATGCTCAGTTGTGTCGGCGGCTGCTGTGTATCTTATATGCTGCGGGAAGCAGATATTACACTGGCCCTGCAAGCATTCGGTGGTTGGCAGAAAGTGTTTTGCAAACAATCAGGCGCGAAGCGTCGTTTGCAAAAACTTTGTGCCAGCTGCCGAATGCCACCTGGAACATTGCAGTCAGAATCCCCGCAGCGACGCATAACGATCCCGATGCAACAGCGCATCACCGAGCGTCTGCTGCGCTACCCTGGCCCGCTTCAGGAAAAACCCGAGATCAAACTCATCCGTCATCCCGATGCCACCATGCATCTGCACGCCCTCATTGCTGATCAGCGCAGACACCTCACTTAACTTGGCCTTGCACATACTGGCCAGCGCCGCAATGTCCTCCGTCTCGTCACCACGATCGAGCTCAGAGAGTGCCTTGCGCACGAGGGATTTGCACAACTCGATTTCCGAGTACATCAATGCCGCGCGATGCTGCAACGCCTGAAAGGCACCGATTTGCACGCCAAACTGCGTACGCTGCCGCAAGTAATCCACGACACGTTCAAACACTTCCTGAATACTGCCGAGCATCTCTGCCGACAAACCAATACGTGCGATATCCAGTGTGCGTTCCAACGCGGGCCAGGCAGCGCCTTCATTGCCCAGCAGGGCGCTTGCCGGCACAGCAACCTTGTCGAAGCTGACATTGGCGGCACTGCGGCTATCCACCATACTCAGCGGCTGGCGCGTGATGCCCGGGGTGTTGGCGTCGACTACAAACAGACTGATGCCATCGGTATCGCCGGGTTTGCCAGCGCTGCGAGCCACCACCACAAAGCTGTCTGCGGCTGCGGCATCGAGTACAAATTTCTTCTGGCCATCAAGCACATAACCTTCGGCTGTTTTGACAGCACGCAAGGCAACCCGGGCAGGATTGTGAAACGTGGTTTCTTCCAGTGCAAACGCGATGACGGATTCTCCTGCCACCACGGCCGGTAAAAGCCGGGATTTCTGCTCATCATTGCCAGCCAGATTGATGGCCGTTGCGCTTAACAACACCGTCGACACCAACGGGGTCGGCACCAAGGTCCGTCCGGTTTCTTCCAGCACAATACCCAGGCCGCTGTAACCAAATTCAAAACCACCAAACGCCTCGGGAATGGCCATACCTGCCCAGCCGAGCTCCACCATGCTCTGCCACAAGGCTTTTGGGTAACCGATTGAATCCCTGGTATCACGCATACTACGCAACACGGCGACCGGGGCCTGTTCACGGCAGAAGGTGCGAGCGGATTCCTGCAACATCAACTGGTCTTCATTCAATACTAATGACATCGTGTGCCGCTCCTTATTGCTTGCCGATCATTGACGTCATGTCGGGCAAACCGAGCACACGTTTGGCGATCACATTCAACTGCACCTCGTAGGTGCCCCCTTCGATCGAGTTACCTTTGGAGCGCAACCATTCACGGGCCACCGCCAACTCTTCAGCCGCAAAGTCAGAGGCATCGTTGGTCAGCGATTCCCAACCCAGCGCCTGGGTACCTACGGCTTGCAGCAACAATTCATAACGACGTTTGTTTAACTCGCAGCCATAGTTTTTCAGCATGGATGAGGTGGCATTGGGGCCTTTGCTGAGCTTGGCCTCCTGAGCAGAACGTTGCGACGTAAATGCAAACGCTTCGCTGTCAATTTTAAATTGCGCAATCTGATCGCGCAGCGCCGGGTCAGACAATTTGCCGGTATCGCCACGATATTTCATGGCCGTCTGCTCCAGACTACCGGTGAGTCCACCGCGATTATTGCGCCCACTGCTCAGACCAAAACCGGAGATCATGGTGCGTTCGTGCTGCAACAGACGTTTGGCGATAGTCCAGCCGTCATTCAATCGACCCACGACATTACGCGCGGGCACTCGCACATCATCAAAAAATGTTTCGCAGAACACTGAGTTGCCGCTGATCAGCTTGATGGGTTTGGTGGTGACGCCGGGCGTTTGCATATCAAACAGAATAAAGCTGATGCCGTTGTGTTTTGGCACCTCAAAGTCGGTTCGCACCAGACAGAAAATCCAGTCTGCCTTATCGGCGTAGGAGGTCCATATTTTGGAACCGTTGATCACATAATGATCATCCTCCAGTATGGCTTTGGTATTCAGACCGGCCAAATCGGAACCCGCCCCGGGTTCACTGTATCCCTGACACCAGCGAATCTCACCACGCACAATTTTGGGAATATGCTCAAGCTTTTGCTCATGTGTTGCCATCTCCAACAACACTGGCCCAAGCATGCTGATACCAAAACTCACCAAGGGAGGGCGCGCGCCGATGCGTTGCATTTCGTCTGCAAGGATCAGGCTCTGCGCCTTGTCCAGACCACCGCCACCATATTCTGCGGGCCACGTCGGACAAGTCCAACCCTTGGCGGCCATGCGGTCCAACCAGATTTTGCTGTCAGGATTTTTGAAAACGGCGTGACGGCCTCCCCAGACGACTTCGTCTTCAGGTGCCGGCGTTCGCATGGATGCCGGGCAGTTTTCCTCCAGCCAGGCGCGCGTGTCTGCGCGGAATGCGTCAAGATTGGTCAAGATGTTGTTCCCCTGTTTGCATCGTGTTGTCTTTGTAGTCGATTTACCGAACGGGCACTCGAAGTGTAGCAACCGTTGCTTGGGCAATCCAGACTTGCAAGATGTTCTGATCGTCAGGCACTGACGGGGTTAATCAGCCGCCGAATTAATCGCGGCAATCGCCCGTCAATAAACATCAGTCCAACAAAAATCACCATCATGCCAATAAAGTGGGACGGCAGAATGACTTCGCCCAAAAACCAGAAACCCAGAAATATGGCTGAAATGGGTGCGATCAGTGTCGTGGTTGAAAAATTGGTTGCACCCACCTGAGGCAACAAGCGGTACATAATCTGAAAGGTAAAGGCGGTAGAAATCACCCCGATGCCAAGGGCTGCCAGCCAGGTGGTTGGCAGTACCATAACCGGCAATCCCTCAGTCGCAAAAGCAATAGGCACGGAGACAACGGCAGCGCCGGTTAATGCAATTGAGGACAAGGCCGTCGGTTCCACATCACGAAAGCTGCGCACAATATTCAGCGCCAGTGCATAACACAATGTTGCAACAAGACAGGCCGCTATAGCCCACAATTTTGAGTTCCCTTCCATGTCGAGTGCAGGTGATGCAAGTATTGCCACGCCGGCAAAGCCAGCGACAACACCCACTGCTTTGGTCCACGACATGCGCTCACCGTTCACCCAATAGTGAGAGACAATCACGGTCATGATCGGTGTCAGCGCATTCACGATGGCGGCAACACCACTTGCCAGGTTTGCCTGCGCCAGTGGGAACAACGCAAAGGGTATTGCATAGTTGAGCACGCCCAACATGCCCAGTTTGAACCATAACACCGGATCAACTGGCACCGCTTTTCCACGTGAAAACAGAAACAGCCAACAAGCCAGCGCGCCAATCGAGACGCGCAGTGCAGTCACCCATAACGGGCCTAACTCACGAATCAACAGCGCATTAAATATAAAAGAACCGCCCCAGACCGCTCCCAGAAAAACGATCCAGAACCATTGACGAGAAGACATGATCAGGCACCTGAGTGAAAACGCGCGAATTATGCGCCTGATATCCGCATCCGCCCAGCCGTTTTTTGCTGTGATGATAATTTATCTGGAGTCTGTGTTTATGGTGCAGACTGATCAATATCCTGCACCCGATTGCGCCGGATCACCTGTTACGCCCAAGCGGCGTTTGCCAACTTATCCGGGTCCAGCGCAGATCTCACCCAAAAATCAAATGCGGCAAACACACACTGTTCCCGGGTCATACCGACTTTTTCAAAGGTTTTGCGGCGCGCGGCATCCGTCATCAGCGTGAAATAACAGACCCAGGCAAACTCCACGTCAATGTCATCACGCAAAAAAGGCCCCAGCCGCTCTCGCATGGCGCGCATGCTTTCATGCAAGGAATCGATGTAGACCTTGTACAGCGCGGGATATCCGGTCTTCAGGTCCAACCAGAATGCGGTTGAATACTGCGCATCATTTTCAACCCACACTTTGATTCGGTAACGCAGAATGTCCATCAGGTTGTTGGTGCCATAGGCACTGATCGGCTTGTGCACCCGCGCTTCCCAACGCACCACCAACTCGTGAACCAGCTCGTCCTTGTTGCTGAAATACTTGTACAACGTTTTAGTGCTCATGCGTAAAGCGCTGGCCAGCTCTGCCATTGAGATGGAGCGAATACCCAGCACTCTGGCTTTGTGCGCAAACTCATCCACGATCTGATTGGCAATCACCGCGCTGTGGTCATCCGGGAGTCGACTGACCAGCGTCTGCACCGCAGCTGCTGTTGGTTCATCAGCGAAGGCAGGTACAGTGTGCGATGGATGTACACGAGCAACGGTGGTTTTCATGAGTTACTTTTAACTGAGTCAGATTAGCGAGCAGGCAGTATAACGGCGTTCGGGCCAGCCTGCTGCGCTGCATTCGGATCAATCACCAAGCCATCCACAACGCGCGATCGGCCAATCATCGGTGCCGTCGGTGCCGGCAACGGTGGCGCCTGATCCTTGTAGGACACAACCTGTGTGGCAACCTCACTGGCATCCGGCGTCATCACAAACGCAGGCAACGCATCAATGCGTAATGCGTAAGAGATATGTGTGTTCTCGTCACTGCTACCCTCGGGATGATAATCAGCGTCGCGCTGTAACGCGTAGTACACGGCTGGCAACTCTACCCAGGTCAGCGATTCAATTACTGGACCTCGGGCATTCACCCAACCCTGATACACCGGCAACCACGGACGGTAGCCCCCGACATAACCTCGTAACGTACCGTCATCTTTCATCTCGAGTTTGACTTGCGCCTGCAGAAGTTCAAGATCACGTGTGTATCCGGGATCCCGCAATGTGGCCGTGACCGGTTCACGAGACTCAATGACGCCATTCACGGTGCGCGCCGGAAACAATCCCTCATACTTTGCATGTGGCTGGATGCGATAGGTGTAATGCGGAGAAATGTTGCCATCACCGCCTTTCACCATGTTGTCCTGACTCATGTAAAAACCCACCATGACCTCGTTGTCATTGTCCGGATCATTACCTTCACCTGACACCACAATCACCATGGTCCATGAACCATTGCGCATGCCGTCATTAAACTGCATCGCGCCGCTGGAAAGACGCTCAGGACCACGATAGGTTTTCCAGCACCCGAGCGTTTTGTAGAACGTGTTATCAATGCCAGGCTCACCCGTTGGGCTGACAAAACCGGTATCGGTATTGCCATCCAGATTGAGTCCTTCAGCCACACTACCGGTCATGGCATACAAACCGGGATCCGGATAGGACTCAGGATTGACATAGACATTGGCGCGACCTTCTCCTCGGAACGCCATCTGATTCTGGCCGTGAGACGGATTACGAGTCGGGTTAGCCGGGTTGCGTAACCATTCGGCTTCTTCTTGGGTGTAGCCGGCACGAACCAGCACGTCTACCCAATTCTGCTCAGGATTCACGCCCATGGGACAATCACTGCCTGGCCCTTCGATACCGCTTTCTCCCGCAAAAAACATGGCAGGCTCATTCCATTCGATCACATAAGAGCGTTGCCACTCCGCGTGCGCCGCCAGCGGCAATATCACGCTTGTGGCAGCGGCCAAGATCGCGTGGCGCAGTGTGTCTATAACGTACTGTCCGTTTTTCATTTAGATTCTCCCTGAAGGCTCACGCAATCACTTCACTGACCGCTCGGGCTGTTCGCATGGAACCGGTACCAAACTCACCAACCGGCGCACCCGCCAACTGCATGGCCGTCAACGAGACTCGCGTCACCGACTCACCCGGTGCATGAATGTGTTGACCGGCCTTGTGCCGGCCGCCCGCACCACCGGCCAGCATCATGGGAATATTTTCCAGCGAATGTATTTTGGCGTAACCGGTGTCACTGAAGGCAAATACCAGGCAGTTGTCCAGCAAGGTGCCACTTCCCTCCTGAATGGCATCCAGCTCTTCAAGGAAAGCACCAAACCCGTCCATCACCAGTCCGGCCAGCTTGCTGGATTCCGGCTGGTACCCCAGTTGCGGGTCAGTCGGTTCATCGTGGGTAATCTGATGGTAAATTTTGCTCTGTCCCGCCACATAGGTTTCAGAGGTGCCACCGGTATGCACAAAGTTGAAGACCCGCGACTGATCACAGGCCAATCCCATGGCCAACAGTCGCGCCATGGCACGGGTGTTGTTATTGACGACATCCACCGAAGCAGCACGCGCCATTTCCTCCGGTGAAGCGGGCAGCACACACGCGTCCCGGGGTTCCGGACGCTGTAATTGCACAGCCAGTTGATTTTCCATTTCACGCAACGAGGTAAAGTACTGTTCCAGCTTGATCTGATCTTCGTGTCCGACGCTGCGCAGCAGAGATTGACGCTGATCGGTCACTGCAGACAGAACACTCTGCCGCAGCATGATCGCAGGGTCCGGCGCCCAATGCTCGCTGTTTGGATCCTGAAAACCGTCACCAAACAATCGCTGATAAAGCGCCAGCGTTGTCTGATCAGGCGATGCAAATGTCGATCCTGTGCGCGTGGAATAACTGATGGGGCGGCGAGAAATCGAGGCATCAATATCCAGCACTTTGAAGCGGGTTGAACCGCCAATGGCATCGGCCACCCGCGTGTCCAGCGTCGCTGCATCAAAGCGCCCGCTACCAGCCGGGGCAACACCGGACAGGATGGAGGCATGGCCACTCCAGTGCACCAGATTGGGCCGGGTATCGGGAATTGCACGGAACCCGGAAAATACTGACACTTTATTTTTGAGTGCGGCGATCGCTTGTAATTCGGGTGTAATGTCGTAGTCCAGACCTGTTTTTTGTGGCACCCATCGTGTCCCGCCCGCAGGCGTGTCCGTCAGTCCCAACCCCCAGAAATACGTACCAAAGCGCGTGGGAATGCGGGTGCCATCGGCATACGCGTTGCCATTTTCATTCAAAAACATGTTCAACATGGGCAGACCCAGGTTGACCGCGGCGCCACCCAAAAACCCCTTCAGCAGCGTGCGTCGATTGATGTATTTAGCCATGATGCATTCTCCCTGCTGTTGTTATTGAACAGACGCCGTGTTTGCGTGGTCTGGGGCGCCTTGTGGGATCACCACCTTAAAGAATTCAGGCGTCTGTGCAATCTGCCTGAACAATGCCGGCACCCGGTATCCATTGTCAGCGAACTGCTCTATTTGCGCGGTGATGTACGACCGCTCCGCACTGCCGGGCATGCGGGCTGCCCCGTAAGCATAAACATTGCGCACCAAACAGGATGACGCTCGCGGATCGTTGTAGAGAAACTGACCAAGGCCTTGTGCACCCACAAATTTATTGCCAAACAGATCTGCGCTTACATCAATCAACTGCCCGTTTTCGAATTTGCGCAGTTGACCCAGACCGTCAAAGTGCTCGAGGGCAAGGCCGGGGGGATCACTTCGCTGGTGACAGACGATACAACCGGGATTGCTCATATGATCCAGCAGACGCTCACGCGAGGTTGCTGCATCACTGTCAACAACCGCAGAAAAATCCACATCAGCAGGCGGTTCAGGTGTGTGCTCACACAGGAAAATTTCGTGCAACTTGATGCCGCGCACAGTCGGTGATGACGTCCCCGGATGGGCATATAACGACAGGAATCCGACTTGTGAAAATATGCCGGAACGTTCAGCCGAATCAGGAAAGGTGTAAGGCGCCCACTCCTCACTGGACGCAAATGGCACCTGATAGATGGCGGCCAACGGTCGATTCAGGAAGGTGTCATTGGAGGTAAAGATCTCCCGATAGTCGCGCTCTTTAACAACCAGCAGGTCTACCAATGTGCGGATCATCTGTTGTTCGGCACTGTCCGCCACCAGCTGATTGAACTTGGGATAAATCGTGGCATCTTTGACCATGCTGTCAAAGCCATCAATCTGCATCATGTCAACCAGAAACGCCTGAATCCCGTCTTGTACGCGCGGGGAACTGCTCAAGCGAGTTATCTGCGTTTGCAAGCCTTGCTCCGTCAATAGGTCACCGCTGGCCGCAGAAGCCAGCAACTCAGCGTCAGGGGCGCTGTTCCAGAACAAAAAGGACAATCGTGACGCACGCGAATAGGCGTCCAGACGCAGGTTATCGCCGTTGTCCGGATCCACTTCAGCGCGTTCAATTCGGAACAAAAACTCCGGCGCAGCCAGCAAACTGCTCAACGCAAGTTGCAGCCCTGTATAAAAATCGCCCGAATGCTGCGTACCTGACGCAGCCGTCTGCAAACGAGCATTCATCTCAGCCGCGCTCAGCGGGCGTCGGAACAACCGTTCCCCAACCATGCTGATGAAATTTGCTGCACACGCCTGATCAAATGCCGACAAGGCTGACGGCTGACAAGGCATCACGACCGCTCGCCGCGGTTCGTCAAGCACCTGACGTGCAATGTCATGAGAAAGATTAAAGTATTGTTCAAAACCCGCAGCGGTCAGCGACAACGTCGCGCTACCCAATGCCTGCAGCCCCAACTCCCGGCGTTCCGGTTCAAAGCGGCCATTAATCTGAATATCATCACCAAAAATATCCGCAATACTACGGCGATACTGTGGTTCCGTGAGGCGGCGCACGGCCACTACCACCGACGTGTTGCCGACGGCATCGGCAGAACCATTGGCAAGGACTACGTCGCTGGCAAGCGCAGCATAGAGCCCCAGTCCGATAGACGTCGTCATCACAAACAGGCGAGCTACTTTTATCATGGGCTGACCTTTCTTTATTCTAGTTATTTTGTGGATGCATCAGCACCCTGTAGCGGAAAACCATTTTCTTTTTATATTTTCCAGTGAGGCTGAGTCTACCTGCCGGGGCGGGGTTGTCAATAGGGGATGTGGCGCTGATTCTTTCCGGGAATTGCAGCTTCAGAGTGATGGCTCGATACGATGAATGTTCGAATTTCAAAACTACGAGAATAACGGTAAGCCAACAGCGCAGCGGGAGGCGGCCGCCGTGTCGGGCCCATCAGGCCGCGCTTATCCTTTGATGGGTCGCCCGATCAGGCGCGAGCAATGTCCGAGTCCCGAGCGGCGCAGCCGCGAAGGTCGAGTTGCGCAGCGCAGGGCGCCCCATTAAAGGAAGCGGCCGGCCCGAGACTGCGGCCGCCTCCCGCTGCGCTTATGCTGAAGATTTCCCCTTTGTTTTCGCTTTTGCTTTTGCTTTTGCTTTTACACTTTCAAAAATGCTTTACGTAATCAATCCACAATCGCCTGATTCACAACATTGTGAAAACCCTCACGCAACCGAATATGACTATACGGCCGAATCTGCGTCAGAATAATCGCCACCAACTCCTCCTCCGGATCAATCCAGAACAACGTCCCAAACGCGCCACCCCAGGAAACCGCCCCCTCTGTATCCGAGGTATGCGCCACCGCACGGTCCAGGACAACTGAATAACCCAGCCCAAAACCCATTCCGGGACCACTCAGCCACAATGGCAGGTCACCCGTGTGGTTGGCAAAAATGAGTTCAACTGTTTTGGAACCCAGCAGCCGCACCCCATCGAGCTCGCCACCATTGAGCATCATCTGCTGAAAACGAATGTAATCATGAGCCGTTGACACCAGACCACCGGCACCCGAAAAAAATGCTCGTGGACCGGAGACATAATTGCTGCGCTCATCGCCAACTTCGGTCAGCGTCATGCGGTTGCCATTGTCAGCATCTGGGCCATACAGTGTTGCAAAGCGGTTCACCTTGTCAGGCGGCAGATAAAAATGGGTATCGTTCATCTGCAAGGGTGAAAAAATCCTTTCACGCAGAAAGGTATCCAGATCATCGCCGGAAATGACTTCGACCAAGCGGCCTACGACACTGGTGGCTGCTGAGTATTCCCAGCGCGTACCCGGTTCATAACGTAAAGGCAAGGTTGCCAGTCGTTCGGTCCAGCTGGCCAGGTTTTCATCACCCTGAACGCGAGACACTTCAGAATAACGCGCAATATCACCTCGATAACTGTTCATCAAACCAGCTGTGTGCGTCAGGATATGCGTAAAACTGATGGGTGTTTTCGCAGGTTCAAGACGGGTTGTTCCGTCAGCCTGCTCAACTTCAACCATCATATTTTTAAATTCAGGCAGCCAGTCTGAAATGGGATCATCCAACTGGAAATAACCTTCTTCGTAGAGCATCATCAATGCCACCGATGCAATCGGTTTGGTCATCGATGCCATGCGAAAAATGGTGTCCTTGGTCATCGGTTGATTGCGCTCCACATCCTTCATGCCTTGAGCGCTGAAGTGCACCACCTTACCGCGCCGGGCAACAAGCGTGACCGTGCCCGCAACCATTTCATCGTCAATATAACGCTGGGTAAACGCATCAATGCGCTGAAGTCGCTCTGAGGACATGCCCACTGATTCCGGTTCTGCCATCGGCAGGCCAGAGGGCGGCGTTTGCGCAAAAGTCATGGCTGATAAAGCCGTCAACGCAATTGCTGTAATGAGTTTAATTATGTGTGGCATTTGTCACCTCTTCTATTTATTGTGATTTTTATTACATCCATCAACAGCGGTTTAATCAGTCAGAAAACGTAAAATCTCTGCATTTAACAGGTCAGGGGATTCAAGATGCGGATTGTGGCCAACATTTGGGAATAGCACCAGCGAACCATTGGGCAACAAATCCACGGCGCGTTGGGCGGTAGACGGGTAATTGGGCCCGTCTTCAGCACCACCAACCAGCAGGGTTGGCGTTTGAATAGAGGGCCAAAACGCATCAACTGGCAACGCAGTTAAATGACTGTTCATGGATCGCACCAGATTCAAACGATGAAAATCGCCGCTCAACGCATGACCATAACGAATACGTACGTGTTCCATGTACTCCGGTTTCCAGTTCACAATCCTGTTTTGTTCCTGCCTGAGATTGGCTGCGTAATGCGCCTGTAAATCAGGTTCTGGTACCCCCGCGCTGGGAGCACTCCACATCCGTCCACGATCGCTGTTATTCAAAGCAATAGGGTTGACCATAATCAGGTGCGTCACACGATCCGGATAAATGTGCGCATAACTGCTGCCCAGTCGTCCACCCAGAGAATGGCCGGCAATCGCCGCCTGCTCTATCCCCAGATGGTCGAGAATTGCCATCACGTTGGACCCATGCAGATTAACATCGTATGGAATCACCGGCTTTGAGGAGCGCCCCCAGCCCAGACGGTCGACAGCAACCACCCTGAAACCTGCTGCAGTCAATGCTTTCATGGTGTTTTCCCAATACCAGCTGTAGTAACTACTGCCGTGCAACAGCACAACAGTTCGACCGTTGGCAGGCGCCGTCGGGGTGGCATCCATGTAAGCAATGCGGACATCCTGCCCATGAAGCGTGCGGTGGAGAAACTGCACCGGGTACGGGTAAGGAATTTCTTCGAGGTTGATTGAAACCGGGCCCCACTCTGCGGGTGGACTGCCGGGTGGTGACTGTGCCAGCGTGGTTGTTGCGGAGAATATGAACAACCATGTGGCTGCCAGCACGGCGACTTTTTTGCCGGGATCACGATATTCCAGCGCTGCCAATTTCTTCAAAACAGACATGCAAGCCTCCTCTTTCTGATTCTTTTTAAGTTGCTTGATCACAATACCGTTTTACTGCCAGTTCAATCAACGTTGGCTATTCGTGCCCGTCTTCGTCCTTTCAGGATGGCGGCAACGCTATTCGGACACAATTTCGACCGGCATTCTTTGCGTCGTACATCGCTTGATCAACGCGTGAAACAAGTCGTTGCAGACTTTCGTTGCCATCCCACTGCGCGACCCCAAGACTGATCGCAACGTTGATTCTTGCCCCACTGGCCTCCACCACAATACCGGCAACAGCGTGACGAATTCGCTCGGCGATTATCGCTGCCTCCTCCAGCTGCACTGACGGCAACAGCACCAAAAACTCTTCGCCGCCGGTGCGGCTGAACAAGTCCAGTGGACGCAAGGTATGGGTGACCGGTTTTGTAATAGACCGCAACACCTCATCGCCCGTTTCATGACCGTATTGATCGTTAATTTTTTTGAAGTGGTCCAGATCAAACATGATCACCGACACATTCGATTTTTCCTGTCGGCAGCGCTGCAGCACACGTTGGGCATTCTCGTAAAAATAGCGGCGATTGGTGATGCCCGTGAGGAAATCAAGGGAGGCTAATTGCTGTAGTCTGTCGTTTGCAGCATTCAGCGCATTGTTAGCTGCCTGCAATGATTCAGTGCGCTCTTCGATGCGCCTCTCCAACAATATATTCTGTTGACGAATTTCTGCCAACAACACTGCCAGTCCAACCGATACCAGCGACACAATAGCCAATAATTCCTGAGCAAGCCAGACTGCATATTGCGGGTTGGTCGCCGCATACAGATAGGCTCCACCCAGAAGACTGTCCACTGTCATTGCGGAGATCATCGCAACAACCAGAACCGCGCCGGGCACACCCATGCGCACCGCCGCCCAGATACCAAACGGTAACATCAGCACCGGTGTCACATAGAATTCAAAAAAACTGCCGCCGGCTGGTTCAAGAAAATGTGGGCCAAGTAACATCAGCACAGTACATAGCAGCAGAAACTCCGCGAGTTTCGCCCAGTTGAACGCCGGTATGCCGTTCTGAACAAAGCGAATTACACCGATCAACAGCGGTGTCAGTATCAGCAGGCCCAGCGCGTCACCAAACCACCAGAGCCGCCAGTGTGAGAGGAACTCACTGCTGTCTTGCTGCAGAACAACGTAAATCAACGCCCCCGGCACGGCTGCCACCGAAGACGCGAGCAGCGGGCCAAACAAGACAAATTTTACCGCGCTCTTTACTCTGTCAAATGCAAATGACGTCCCGGACCAGCGCAAAATCAGAAACGCCGCAATCAGACAGCAAACACAGCCTGCAAACACGGCGTTAGCATCGGGCGGTTAGCGCCGCACCGGAGTTGTCAGGCCGCGGTTAGCCCCGCAACACCACCCGACCCTGCACCTTGCCCGCCTTCAGATCCGCCAAGGCTTGAGACACAGCGGCCAATGGACGCTCTTCGATACGAATGGGCGCAATCTTGCCTGCCCGCACCAACGCCATCAGCTCACCCATTTCCTGCAAACTACCCACATAACTGCCTTGAATAATGCGTGCACTCATGGGGATAAACGGCAACGGCACATTCAGTGCGCCACCATAAAGACCCACGATGATTATTTTGCCGCCTTTGCGCAGACAACCCATGCCAAAATTGACGGAGGCTTCGGCACCAACAAAATCAATCACCGCATAGGCACCGCCGTTAGACAGTGTTTTGATGGCTTTGACTGATGCTTTGTCGCCGGAGTTAAACACCGCTTTGGCGCCCAATTCTTTGGCAGCAGCCAGTTTGTTGTCGTCAATATCCACCACAATCGGGTGCAGCCCCTGCGCCAGCGCGACCTGCAAGGCCATCATGCCTACCCCGCCGGCACCGATTAACACCAGTTCATCACCCTCGACCAGCGGCCCTACTTTTTTAAGTGAGCTGTAGGCCGTCAAACCTGAGCAGGCGTAGGTAGATGCCAACGCATCATCCACCCCGCCCTTGTCAAACAGGTAGCGCGAATGCGGCACCATCACGTGATCAGCAAAGCCGCCCTGTGCAATGGTACCAAGCCCACGACCTGGCGTGCACAGATGTTCCTCTCCGCGGCGGCAGCTGGGGCATTCACCGCAGCCGATCCACGGAAACACCACCCGGCGATCACCGACTTTAACATCGGTGGCATCGGGTCCGACGGCAATGACTTCACCAAAAATTTCATGTCCCAGCACCAGACCGGGACGACCGACCTCGAGCTTTTTATCGTTGCCCAGATTGAACTCACCGTCGTGCAGGTGAATGTCCGAATGACACACGCCGCAGGCGACCATTTTGACGAGCACTTCAGTGCCTTGCGGCACGGGAGTGTCGGCCTCTACCCGCTGCAGCGGCGCGCCAGGCGCCGCGGTTTGGTACGAAATCATGACTTTTTCCTTGAGCCTTGCGCCCGGTTACATGGTTTATCAGGCGTTTTCTTTAGCCCAGTCAGCAAAGGTTTTACCTTCTTCAGCCAGTTTCACCAACAGTGGTGCCGGTTTCCAGTAGTCCCCGCCCAGCGTTTTTGCAAACTCGTTGATGCGATCTACCACCGTCTTCAAACCGACTTGATCGGCGTAACACATTGGGCCACCCTTGGCGACGGGGAAACCGTAACCGGACAGGTACACAATGTCGATGTCGCCGGGGCGTTGGGCGATGCCTTCGTCGAGAATCAGCGCACCTTCGTTGATCAATGGGAAAAACAGACGATCAACAATTTCTTCTTCGCTGATTTCCCGTTGTTCAATACCCAGTTCAGCGGCTTTTTGCTTGATCAATGCCTCTACTTCCGGGTCAGCCTGACGTGCCCGGGTAGCCGGATCGTATTTGTAATACCCGGCACCTGTCTTCTGGCCCATGCGACCCATTTCTACCAGCGCACTGGCGATACAATGGGTTTTGGGATCATGAACAACATCCGTACGAGCCTGTCGTGCTTTGTAACCGATATCCAATCCGGCAAGGTCGCCAACCGCTAAGGGTCCCATTGCCATGCCAAATTTTTCGGCCGCGGCATCAACTTGTGTCGGTGTGGCACCATCCAGCAGCAGCATGTGCGCCTGACGTCCATAACCGGTCAACATACGGTTGCCAATAAATCCGTAACACACACGAGACAACACACACACTTTGCCGATTTTTTTGCCGATCTGCATGACCGTAGCCAGCACTTCATGCGATGTTTTGTCAGCGCGCACCACTTCCAGCAGCTTCATCACGTTAGCCGGACTGAAGAAGTGCATACCCACCACATCCTGCGGTCGCGCAGTGGCCTCTGCAATCATATTCACGTCTTGATACGAGGTATTGGAGGCCAGAATGGCGCCGGGTTTACAAACGGCGTCCAGCTTGGCAAACACCTCTTTTTTGACATCAGGATTTTCGAAGACAGCTTCAATGACCAGATCAGCGTTACCAATATCATCGTAGCTGGTGGTTCCGGTAATCAGTCCAACACGCTTTTCCATATCGGCTTCGGACATTTTGCCTTTCTGCACAGTGATGCTGTAATTTTTGCGAATCACACCAAGACCACGCTCCAGCGCCTCTGCACTCAGTTCAACCAACTTGACGGGAATACCGACGTTTGCAAAACACATCGCGATACCACCGCCCATCGTGCCACTACCGATGATGGCGACTTGTTTGATGTCACGCACAGCCGTATCTTTGGGCAGATCTTTGATTTTGGCCGCTTCACGTTCGGCAAAAAACGCGTGACGCATCGCTTTGGATTGTGGTGATGTCACCAACTCCATAAACAGTTTACGCTCGACTTCCAGACCCGCATCGATGGGTTGTCCCACGGCGGCTTCAATGCACGACACAATACGATCCTGGGCAATCTGCCCGCGTGCACGTTTTGCAACCTGCTTACGGTAGCCGTCGAAGAATCCCGGCTCAATGGTCGCCGGGTCGATACTGATATCACGCACCCGTTTCAATTTGGCGCCCGATTCAACCAGATCATGCGCATAGGCAAGGGCACTTGCCTGCAGATCTTCATTGCCCAACACCTCATCAATCAAACCCATGTCAGACGCCTGCCGTGCGGCAATTGGATCTCCGGTCGTAATCATTTCCAGCGCGGCCTTGACACCGGCAATACGCGGAACACGCTGAGTACCACCCGCGCCAGGCAGCAGACCAAGTTTCACTTCCGGCAGCCCTACTTTGGCTGAGGGCACCGCGCAACGATAGTGACAGGCCAGCGCGACTTCAAAACCACCACCCAGCGCGGTGCCATGGATTGCGGCAATCACCAGTTTGGATGAATTTTCGATAGCACCCAGCACATCTGGCAATGAAGGCGCCATTGGCGGCTTGCCAAATTCAGTGATGTCGGCACCCGCAATAAATGTACGTCCATCACACATGAGAATGATCGCTTCTGACGCATCTTTCTGAGCTGACTGGACAGCGATAAGAATGCCCTCACGGACGGCCTGGGAAAGCGCATTGACGGGTGGACTGTTGACTTTGATAACACCGATATTATTGATGAGTTCGTAACTGACAACACTGGACATGAGTGAATCCCTTTCAGAGCAAAAAATGAGTGAATGGTTTTTGTGAATTTCTCTTAGTCGAGCCGCTCGATAATGGCTGCAACACCTTGGCCAATACCAATACACAGACTGACCATGGCATAACGCCCGCCACTGCGTTCGAGTTGACGGACGGCGCTCAGCGCAATTCGCGCACCGGACGCGCCCAGCGGATGCCCGACAGCAATGGCCCCGCCGTTGGGGTTTACACGCGTGTCGTTAAAGTCGACTTCCAGCAGTTTCAGGCAACCCAACACCTGGGTAGCAAATGCTTCGTTGATTTCGATGATATCCATGTCGTTCAGCGTCAGTCCAGCGCGGGCCAGCGCTTTACGCGCCGCAAACACAGGTCCAAGCCCCATCACGCGTGGCTCAACCCCGGCGATCGCACCTGCGATGATGCGCGCCCGTGGTTTAACTCCGTACTTCTCACCAATGGCGGCGTTGCCGATAATCAAGGCGGCGGCGCCATCGTTGATCCCCGATGCGTTGCCCGCCGTTACCACACCACCTTCAAACAGCGGACGAAGTCCGGCCAGTGTTTCCAGCGTAGAATCAGCCCGCGGGTGTTCATCAATGTTCACCACCAACGGCGGCAGTTTTTTACCGCGAGACACTTCGGTAGCAATGATTTCTCCGGCAAAAAAACCGGAAGCGCGCGCTGCTTCGTAACGCGCCTGGGATCCGGCTGCAAACAGATCGCTCTGCTCACGTGTAATTCCGAGATCGCTGGCAATATTGTCAGCTGTCTGCGGCATCGTGTCATTGCCAAAACCTTTTGCAAATAACGGATTGGTAAAACGTGCACCCAGTGTGCTGTCAGCAATCTGTTGTCCCCGATCAAATGCGGATTGGGCTTTGGACAAAATGAGCGGAGCCCGGCTCATGGACTCAACACCACCTGCCAAAAACAATTCTCCCTCACCTGACTTGACGCCACGACTGGCGTCCAGAATCGCTGCCAACCCCGATCCGCACAATCTGTTTACCGTGAGTCCACCGACGCCAACCGGCATCCCCGCCAACAGCGCGGCAAAACGTCCGACGTTCCTGCAATCTTCGCCGGCCTGATTGGTATTACCCATAATTACATCTTCATAGGCATCCGGGCTGAAGACATTGCGACCGACAACCGTGCGGATCACATGTGCCAGCAGATCATCAGGGCGTATAGACGACAGACTGCCGCCGTGACGGCCAAACGCTGTTCGCGCGCCGTCATAAATAAAGGCATCTTGAAATTGACTCATAGAATTGTTCTCTTGTTCCCCGTAACATAGATTTCATCACCGCGCCGCATGGTAGCACATGCTTTTCGGGGGTGGAATTCGACTCCGGACGCTCGTTCGGGGTATTATGCCGAACTTTCGTTCGGTCAGCTTTTCAGCGACCAGCAGTCAGACCTATCTTGTAAGAGGCCAACTATGATTCGAGACCAGGAAACATTAAATCAACTCATTGATATGGTTGAGCGTTTTGTTCGGGAACGGTTAATTCCGGCTGAACATCAAGTAGCTGAAGACTACAAAGTACCTGACGAAATTATCCGGGAAATGAAAGAACTCGGCCTGTTTGGCATGACAATTCCTGAAGAATATGGCGGGCTCGGCCTGACCATGGAAGAGGAGATTTATGTTGCCATGGCACTGGGTCACACATCTCCCGCTTTCCGTTCCATTCTGGGTACTAACAACGGCATTGGTTCTGCCGCCGTGGTGTTTGATGGCACCGAAGAACAAAAACAGAAATTCCTGCCCAAGTATGCCAGTGGTGAGTGGGTAGGATGTTTTTGCCTGACTGAACCGGATGTTGGCTCCGATGCCGGCTCGCTGAAAACCACAGCGGTGCGCGACGGAGACCACTTCATTATCAACGGCACCAAGCGCTACATCACCAACGGCCCGGTTGCCGACACCTTTAATGTCATGGCACGCACTAATCCTGATATCAAGGGAGCACGTGGCATTTCTGCGTTCATTGTTGAAAAAGGCACGCCCGGCATTATCCTCGGCGCTATCGACAAAAAAATGGGACAAGCTGGCTCATTGACCTGCGATGTGATTTTTGACAACTGCCGTGTGCCCGCGGCCAATCTGATCGGCAAAGAAGGTGACGGTTTTATTACCGCCATGAAAGTACTCGATCGTGGTCGCCTGCATATCGCCGGTGTCAGTGTGGGTGTTGCTGAACGTCTGATTGATGACGCGCTGCGTTTTGCCATAGACCGCAAGCAATTTGGAGTCGCCATTGCTGAACACCAATTGATTCAGGCCATGTTGGCTGATTCCAAAACCGAATCCTATGCTGCACGCTGCATGGTACTGGATGCTGCACGCATGCGTGATGATGGGAAAAACGTCAGCACCGAATCGGCTGCTTGCAAACTGTTTGCAACGGAAATGGTGGGACGTGTTGCTGATCGTGCCGTGCAGATTCACGGCGGCGCCGGATACATCTCTGAATACGCCGTTGAGCGCTTCTACCGCGACGTTCGTCTGTTCAGACTCTACGAAGGCACCTCACAAATCCAGCAACTCATCATCGCCCGAAACATGATCAAAGCTGCCTCCTGACTACGACTAGACGCAGCGGGAAGGCAGTGGTCGCAGGTATGCGTTGAAGAACAATCAGATGCCGCAGGCATCGTTCTGAAACCCATACCTGCGACCACTGCCTTCCCGCTGCACCACCGTTCTGAAACCCATACCTGCTACAACGGCCTGATACCCGTTCTGAAAACCAACCCTGCTGCCACCGCCCGGCACCCAATACGCTCAAGTCCAAAGTGATCCACTTTGATTTATCTCAGTTTTGTGACAATAAAAACCCACGCAAGACCTGTAAAAAGTGGAAATTTGCTTGTATTTCCCAAAAAAATACTTAAACTGCTCCCCCTCTGCAAAATTCAGACACACTGACGCAGATCATCAAACCAACCACATATGGATTGGAGGCTAATAGCCCAGACAGCAACTGCTGCAACTCAGCGACACTGACGGACTATGAGTTCACCGCCATCTTTTTTTGGGGTAAGGATTATGAGCACGATCTCCTCCATTAAAGAGACTCTCAAAGCATCTACCGCCAGTGAGAGCATCAGCAGCGCCAATGAAAGTGAATGGCCTGGATTTTCAGCACCCGCTGCTGACGAAGCCAAGGATCACTTTATCAGACGAAACGGCATTGAGTTCGCGGGCACACACTTGCTCATCGATTTTTGGGGCGCACACAACCTCACCGACCTGAAACTGATGGAAACCAAATTCCGCGAGTGTGTTGAAAAATGCGGCGCTACCCTGCTGCACATTCATTTGCATCACTTTACGCCAAATGGCGGCATCTCGGGTGTTGCTGTACTGGCTGAATCCCATATCAGTGTTCATACCTGGCCGGAACGTGGGTATGCGGCATTTGACATTTTTATGTGTGGTGACGCGCAACCTGAAAAAGCTATCCCAATCCTGAAAGGCGCATTCAAACCTGAACGAATTATCGTTGGCGAACAACTGCGCGGCCTGACCCAAACGGCTTCAGACAATTGAGCAAGCAAACCACTGACACGTTCTGGACAGAAACGCTGTATAGCGCCTACGGACAGCGCTTTCGTGTCGACGAAGTGCTGTTTGAGGAAAAGTCCGAACACCAGCACCTGCTGATCTTTCGCAACGAACAGTTCGGGCGGGTGCTGGCACTGGATGGCATCGTACAGACTACCGAACGCGACGAATTTATTTATCACGAGATGTTGACCCATGTCCCGCTGATTGCTCACGGCAGTGCCCGGCGCGTGCTGATTATCGGCGGTGGCGATGGCGGCATTCTGCGCGAGGTCTGCCGCCACTCCACAGTTGAACATGTCACGCAGGTAGAAATTGATCAGTCGGTAATTGATCTGGCCAAGACCTGGTTTCCCGGACACAGCGACGGGGCTTACGATGACGCTCGCGCCAATATAGTGATTGGTGACGGATTCGATTTTGTGCAAACCACTCAGGATCGTTTTGATGTCATTATTTCGGACTCCACTGATCCGCTCGGACCTGGGGAGGTGTTATTCAGCAAGGACTTTTACGCGGGATGTCAGCGAAGCCTGAATCCGGGAGGCCTGCTGGTCACTCAGAATGGTGTACCGTTTATGCAGCCCGGCGAACTCAGCAATACGGCAGCACGGCTTTCAAAACTGTTTCGAGATCGACGCTTCTACACGGCAGCCGTGCCTACTTACATCGGTGGCGTTATGACATTTGCCTGGGCAAGTGACAATCCTGACCTGGCCCAGGTGGATATTGACACACTGACCCGGCGCTGGCTGTCGCAACACATCCAATCCCGTTATTACACGCCCGAATTACATCAAGCCGCGTTTGCATTGCCGCGCTATTTGCTGGACATGCTCCAGACCGGGTATCCTGCTGCATGTGACTAACAGTAGCATCCGATTTTTTTGGGTACCCCATGTCCACCCGGCAGTTCAGAATTCTTACCCTCAACATCCACAAGGGCTTTGCTCTGGGTCCCAAAAGACTCGTGTTGTCACACATCCGTGAGCACCTGCGTGCCAGTAAAGCCAATCTTGTATTTCTTCAGGAAGTAGTCGGCGACAATCAGCGCCACCGCAAGAACCTGCAGCACTGGCCGGCAGGCACCCAACTTGAATATCTTGCAGACACCGTCTGGACACATCACGCCTATGGTAAAAATGCGATTTACCAACATGGTCATCACGGCAATGCCATACTGAGCGAACAGCCCTTTATCAACTGGGACAATATTGACGCATCATTTGTCAATTTTTCACAACGCGGGTTCTTGCATGGCACTATCGCTGGTCGTGACGAAGGCAGTATTCATCTGATCTGTATTCATCTGGGTTTGTTGGAGCATGAACGCAAACTGCAAGTCATACGTTTGATAGAGCATGTCAAGCGCACCATTCCTGCAGAACACCCATTGATTATTGCCGGGGACCTGAACGATTGGCGTCGCACCACCCATTTAACATTGACAAAGGCACTGGGCGTGCAGGAGGCACACGAGGCGGTTACCGGCCGTTGTGCCAGAACCTTTCCGGCGTTTCTGCCCATGCTGCCAATGGATCGCATTTATGTGCGCGGATTTACTGTTCACCACAGCCAGATACTGTCAGGTGACAACTGGCGGGAATTTTCAGATCATTGCGCGCTGATGACCGACATCAGTCTGGAAACCGCCGAAGACTGAACGTTACCCGATACAAGGCACAACCAGCAAAGGGCAAGGATCATGCAGACATTGTCAGCCGCCGAGTTGCTCCTCTACATTCTGCCGCCATTATGGCTGATGATGGGATTTCTGGCCGCCGGTCATATCCTGCTTAACAAACGTGACTCGAAAGCCGCTTTTGGATGGATTGCCTTGTGTATCATCTTGCCGGTAGCGGGTCCGCTGATCTATTTACTGTTTGGCATCAATCGCATTCATCATCGCGCACAGCGCGACTACCACATCAAAATTCCGCGCGAAGACCTGCAAACCATCAGCGAACCGGAAGGTGCCCGGTTCAAGCCCCTGTCCAATATCGGCGAGAACCTGACTCGAAAAGGCCTCTGCGACTGCACCGAGTTACTGATGCTGGAAAATGGAGAAGCCTTGTACCCGGCAATGATCGATTGCATTAAACAGGCGCGCTCTCGCGTCTTGCTCGCCTCCTACATATTCGATCATAACAGCAGCGGTCTGGCTGTTGCAGAGGCGCTGTCTGACGCGGTCAAGCGTGGCGTTGATGTCAAAGTTATCATCGACGGCATGGGCGAGTTCATGACACTACCCAGAATTGGTCACTATCTGAAAAAACTGGGGATACCTTTTCACCGCTTCAATCCTCTGACACTGTTCCCGCCTTCATTGAATATAAATATGCGCAATCACCGTAAACTGTTGATTGTTGACGGCGAATGGGCGTTTACCGGCGGTCAGAATATTGGTGACCGGCATCTCGCCATGCAGGACCAGAATCCGGATCGCGTGTTTGACTTGCACTTTCGACTGAAAGGCAAAATCGTGGATGAGTTGGAATGGGCCTTCTGGAAAGATTGGTCATACTGCGAAGGAAAACACGACGCACCCGTGTTTCATGGCAGCAATAAACTGCAGCCCAATGCTGACATCTGGACACGCTTGATTCTGGACGGCCCCAACAAAGATATTGATAAATTGAACCATTTGATGGTGAGTGTCATCTCGGCAGCTCAGCATCAAGTATTGATCATGACACCCTATTTTTTGCCGATGTACGACATGATTGGCGCACTGATTGCGGCGCATCTGCGCGGGGTCAAGGTGAGTATACTGGTGCCCGGCCACAACAACATCAAACCGGTGCACTGGGCGATGCACAACAGCGTGCGACAACTGCTTGAGGCGGGACTGGATATTCGCCTGCAGCCACCGCCGTTTGTGCACTCCAAGTTATTATTGATTGACGATCAATATGCGCTGATTGGCTCCGCGAACATCGATCAACGCAGCCTGCGCCTCAACTATGAACTGGGTGTTGAAATTTTTTCCGCCAAGGTCAATGCCACCTTGCGCGAATACTTCAGATTGCGCGAGCAGTTGTCCAAAGCGATGACACTGGAGCACATCAATCAGCGCTCCCTGCCGGTTAAACTCAGAGACTCGATAGCGTGGCTTTTTTCACCGTATCTGTAAAACCTTCCGGCTTGATGACCAAGACATCCTGATCCACCAGATCCAGCAATTTCTCAGCAGTGCTGCCAACAAGAAAGCGGTCGAGTGCCGACCGTGAAACAGCGCCCATTACCAGCACACTGGCATCGAGTTCTGCGAGAAATGCGGGCAATGATTCGACCACTTCCTGTTCATCAATCCGAAGATTCGCCGGCGTAATACCAAACCTACCCAACAAGGCAGCGGTTTTTTCACGATATGCGTCAATATTCGGGCGCAATGCGTAAAGTCCCGACACCGGCGGCTGATAACAGGAGTGGAATAAATACACCTGCCCCTGAGTTGAACCTGCCAACAACTGTCCGGCTGCGGTCAATTGCTGGTCAAGATCGGCGGGTTTGTCATTGGCATGATCGGGGTCAACGGCAACAACAAACGCCGGATGATTGGGCCAAGGTTTGTCTTTGACCAGCAACACCGGGCAAGGGCAAAAACGCAACAACTGCCAATCCTGATGAGACAACAGCAGTCGTGAAATTTTTTCGTGATGACGCGTGCTCTGCACCAGCAAATCCGGTTTGCTTTGCAAGACTTTGTGAATAATCTGACGATAAGGTGGATTGCCCCACAAGGCATCCACCGTCACTGTAAACCCTTGCTGGCGAATGACAGTTGCCATGTCCTCCAACAACTGGCGATTGCGGTTGAGATGCTCCTGTCTGAGGATAGCCGCCTGAGGCGGATCAAAATAAAACCCGTCTTCGAGATAACTGCTGTGATCACAAATTAATAACTCCAACGCAGCGTTTGTCGCGCGAGCAAGGCGCAGGGATTTATCAAGTGCCAACTGGGAATCCTGACCGGGCTCAACAATTACCAGTATCTTTTGGACCGACAACATGCAGCTCTCCTCCGTTCCTGTTTGTTGGAAATTTTTTTCATCTGGAACACCCTCTCAATGGCAGATTAAGCCAATCAGACAACCTTGGCAATCAGTGGTGCCTGTCAATCCGGCACACTGCTTCTCATTTAACAGGCACTCGGTTAAACTCTGGGTCATTAATAACAATGATTGTTTGTATACCCCCCAACAATGTCATGAGGCGGAGAATGTCATGAGCTACAAAAATCTGTTAGTGGCCGTCGATCTTTCCAATGAATCTGACAGGATAATCGAACGCGCCATCGAGCTTTCCGGCAACCAGATTGACCGATTGACGCTGGTCCACGTTGTAGAACCCGTGGCAGCAGCCTACCCAATTGATGCCTATGCAATCAATATGACCAAACTGCAGGAAGAAGCGATGGCCATTGCTGCCCAGCGCCTGGCGAGTATTGGCGAAAAGCATGGCATTGCGACCGATCGACAACTGGTGCTGGCAGGCGCTGCAGCAACAGAAGTACGTAGCAAAGCGGAAGAAATAAATGCAGATCTGATTGTTATCGGCAGCCACGGCACCACCGGATGGAAGCTGTTGCTCGGTTCAACGGCCAACAAGGTGTTGCATGGCGCGTCCTGCGATATCATGACGGTACGCGTCGGCAAACTGCACTAAGTCAACCAGCACACACAAAAGAATACGAGTCACTATGTCACAGCAGCCCATGAACGGTTTTATTGGCATCACCAACAAGCAGCCAGCGTCAGTTCCTCTGGCCAGCTCCGGCACGATCACGGCAACGCGCCCTTGCCCGCATAATCCGTCAGTCAGTTGCAGCAATTGCCGGCTCAGTGACCTGTGTCTGCCGATTGCACTGAATAAAAGTGAAATAGTGCAGCTTGACGAGATCATCGAACGCAACCGACCGCTGCGCAAAGGTGAACACCTTTATCGTCAGCGCGACGAGTTCCGATCAGTGTTTGCCGTGCGCAGTGGCAGTTTTAAATCCTACGTACTGGGGCCGGATGGTCAGAGTCGGGTCACCAGCTTTTTTATGCCCGGCGAGATTATTGGCATGGATGGCATCGGTAATCGCATTCATGGCGTGTCAACCATGGCGCTGGAACACTCGTCCATCTGTGAAATCCCGTTTTCGCAACTGGAGCGATTAAGTCATCAGTTGCCAAACCTGCAGAGCCGATTTTTTGCCATCATGGGTAATGAAATTGTTAAAGATCAGCAAATTCACACCCTGCTGAGCAGCTACACTGCAGAGCAACGACTGGCGTCGTTCCTGCTGAGTCTGTCTGCCCGTTATGCACGATGCCAACTCTCGCCCGAACGTTTTATTCTGCACATGACCCGCAGTGACATTGGTGAGTACCTGGGGTTGACCCTTGAAACTGTCAGCCGCGTGTTCTCATCATTGCAGAAAAAAGACGTGATCCTGGTGAAAAACCGGGAAATTGAAATCAAGGACATGAGCAAGTTAAAAGCCATCCTTGGCGAATAATTCACACATTTCCCGACCAGCAGTCGATCACAGTTTGTTGACTGGAATCTTGAAATAAACCGTGCCGTTATCTTCGGCCGGCGGCATCTGCCCTGCCCTGATATTCAACTGAATGGAGGGCAGAATCAGTCTCGGCATCTCCAGCGTCTTGTCGCGTGCTTCACGCATACTGACAAATTGCTCTTCCGTCACACCCTCATGCACATGAATGTTGTGCTTTTTCTGTTCGCCAACGGTGGTCAGATACGCATGTTCGCGTTGCTCACCCGGGTAGTCGTGGCACATAAACAAACGCGTGTCGTCAGGCATACTCAACAAGGTCTGAATTGACTGATACAAGGTGTGTGCGTTGCCACCCGGAAAGTCGCACCGTGCTGTGCCAACATCGGGCATAAATAGCGTATCGCCCACAAATACCGCATCGCCTATCCGCCACGACATGTCGGCCGGTGTGTGTCCGGGTGTGTAGATAACGTCGCCCTGCAGATCACCAATCTGGAATGTTTCACCTTCAGCAAACAATTTATCAAACTGGCTGCCATCAACCAGAAACTGTTTTTCCAGATTAAACACGTCGCGGAATATCTGCTGCACGGCGATTATCTTTTCGCCAATCGCGATTTTGCCGCCAACCTGGTCACGCACAAAGGGGGCCGCTGACAAATGGTCTGCGTGCGCATGGGTCTCCAGAATCCAGTCGACAGTCAAATTCTGCGCGCGCACAAAATCAACCAGACGTTGTACGCCATGTGTGCGGGTGCGACCGGATTTGGGGTCGTAGTCCAGCACGGGATCAATGACGGCCGCATGGCCACCTGTTTTGTCGTATACCACGTAACTGAAGGTCTCGGAGTCCCGATCAAGAAACGCTTCGACTATGGGTCTGTTCATCATGTCTCTCCTGTGAGTTGCGGTTGGAACACGCATGTGCATCAACTTATTTTGCACCTTAGCAACAAAATACTTGAAAACATTATATCTGTAAATATATTATTTGCATCGCAATCATAATCCAGGGCACAAGGAGCACCAATGGACATGATAAAAATGCGCAACAATGCGGGCGATGCCGTCAACCTGCTTCGTACACTCGCGCACGAGGATCGGTTGATGCTGCTTTGCCAGCTAAGTCAGCAGGAAATGTGTGTGAGCGAACTGGAGTCAGGACTCGACATCCGCCAACCCAGTCTGTCGCAACAACTGGGTGTGCTTCGCCGCGAAGGACTTGTGGAAACACGTCGCGATGGCAAACACATCTATTACCGGGTGAGCCCGGGGCCAGCGCTCAATATCCTCCACCAACTTCATGACATTTTTTGTAATCAGGAGATCAGCGTATGACGATTGATATGAGTAGTTTTACACCCTGGGCATCGTTGTCCGGCGGCGTGTTAATTGGCATTGCCGCCGCGATGTTCATCCTGCTCAATGGCCGGATTGCAGGCATATCAGGCATTCTGGGCGGCCTGTTAAACCCGCAAAAAGGCGATATTTTGTGGCGAACGCTGTTTGTCGCGGGCATGGTGCTGGCACCCGCGGCGTGGTTAATCGCTGCGCCGCTGCCGGAAATGCAGATTGATGCAGGATATCCCTTGTTGATCATCGCCGGATTGGTTGTTGGTATCAGCACCCGTTATGGATCCGGTTGCACCAGCGGGCATGGGGTTTGTGGTATTTCGCGACTCTCGCCACGCTCCATCGTTGCTACACTGGCATTTATGTTCACCGGATTTGTCACTGTCTACGTTGCCCGACATTTGGTTGGCATCTGAGGAGAATGAACATGAACAAACATTTTATTTCAGCATTTGTCACTGGCCTGATTTTCGGCCTTGGGTTGTTGGTGTCCGGCATGGCTAACCCGGACAAGGTACTGTCCTTTCTGGACATTGCAGGGGCCTGGGATCCTTCACTGGCGTTTGTGATGGGCGGTGCCATTGCGGTGGGCGCTGTGGCATTTACCCTGATCAAGGGGCGCACGCATTCCTTGTGGGGAGAACCCTTGCGCTTGCCGGGCAAAAAAGACCTGGATAGCCGTTTAATAATGGGCAGCCTTGGCTTTGGCATAGGTTGGGGGTTGGCAGGCTTTTGCCCAGGCCCTGCGTTGGTTGCGTTCGGGACGGGGGCACCCAAGGCCATCGTGTTTGTGATAGCCATGGTTGCCGGCATGGCTATCTACGAAGTCATTGAGAAGTCGCGCGCCAAACCTGTCAATTGAGCAGGTTGGCGGGGGAGTACTGATCAGTCAATATGCGGGTATCCACGTCCCAGTCAGGTCGTGTGCTGAGCTGGGCTGGATACTCCAGCAGATTGATGCCGTAGGGTCGCAAACGCTCATACAATTGTCGGGCGGGGGCATTGAGTTCGGCTGCGGACGGCAGCGCCTGTTTTTTGGCCAGAATAATACGATTACCGCTGCCAGCGGTTTTGAAGTTAAAAAACGCACCAAATACCGATTGGTAGGTCACAGATTCATAATCATACAAACCGCTGGATGCAAATGTATTGGCAACCAGCACACCATCCGGCGTCAGGATCTGACTGACTTCCTGCAAAAACTCTTGGGTCAGCAGATGTTCAGGAATGTATTCACCGGAAAACGCATCCAGCACAATGTAGTCATATTGTTCGCCGCGTAACCCGGCGCGCTTGATAAACACCCGGGCATCAACCACGTGGTTGACCAGCTGCTCGTCCTCAACAAAATTAAAATACTGCTTTGCAACCGTGACAACTGCCTGATCAACTTCCAGCACATCGATGCGCGCCTCGGGGAACAATTCTCGCATGACCGTCGGAATTGTTCCGCCGCCCAATCCTGCCACCAGAATGCGCTTGGGGTCGGGGTTCAGCAATAAACCTGCAAAACTCATACGGGTGTAGTTAAACACCAATCGGCGCGGATCGCGCAGGTCGATGCAGGTCTGATTCATATCACCCCGATGCACATTAAACAGCATGCAACGTTGATTGTTGAACTCGGTCACCACCACGTCCCGGTATTGCGAACGCTCCTCGTGAATGATGGTGCGCTGCGCCACCGCGCGGTTATCCAACCCAAACCAGCAGACCAGCAGCAATAACATCAATCCAAGCCCTGACATTCTCATCGCGCCACACCTCGTTCCACGGCATTGTTGGTGTTTGACTTGTTGATGTGTTGCTGCGCCCACAGGACGGCAGCGGCACAACTCAACAGCGCCAGCACACATCCCCACATGACCTGGTCCAGATTAAACCAGAGCACAAAATAGAATGATGTCCCCAGTGTGCCCAACGCGCTACCAAGCGTGGAAACAAAATACAACATTCCGGCCACACCACCACTGCCCTCTTGAGAGAGGACCAGCAAGCGCACCGAATAGGGCGAGACCATGCCCATCACACAAATTGGCAAGAAGTACAAAAGCCCCGCTGTCAACAGTGACCCGTAGCGTGGATCTTCAATCGATACAAAAATCCGCGTCATTACCGGTTCGGCAAGAAAGATGATCGGCAGACACAGCAACGCAGCGGCCAGAAAAAATCCGGCAAACAATCGCACATCCGGATGTCGTGTGGATAATCGCCCGCCCCACAGGTACCCGAGCGACAACGACAACATGAACACGGTAATAATACTGCCCCAAACATAGACACTGCTGCCAAAATAGGGCGCCATCACCCGGCCACCCAGCAGTTCAATGGACATAATGACAAAACCGTTGGTAAATGCGACCAGCAGCACAACCCAACGACCCAGCGCGGAATCCGCCAGTCCTGCAAATTGCGGCGCATTGTGTTTAACCGTGTCTTGTTTGACTTTGTTTTTTTTCAACTCGATCCCGTCCCGACTACGCCACTCAAGGCCGCAAGCGTATCACAGACCTCACCGTGAAATCAGCGCAGATGATTGCCAAACCACCAGCAGGGGCGTATCCTCTGCGCCCTGAAAAACCCTCCTGAACCGGACCCCTTATGTCCACGCAACATCCCAATCCGGACGCCCCGGATCCCCATGCGCCTGTTGTGGCTGCGGCGCCGCTAAAACTCAGCCTTTTTAAACTTGCCGGCCCGACCATTATCGGCAACTTACTGCTGTCAATGGTGCATCTGGCCGCCATCAAGATTGTTGCCGAATTGGGTGCTGAAGCGGTCGCCGCCGTCATCGCTGCAGATCGCATCTACATGGCTGTTCAGTTGATTATTTTTTCCATCACTGCCGGCACAACTGCCATGGTGGCCTTTGCGTGGGGTAGTCGTAATCATGCAGAAGCCGATCGGGTTGTCAAAATGTCGTCCGTGCTGACGTTGTCTGCGTCTTTGTTGTTATGTGTGCTGATTCAATGGATAGCGACGCCGTTGGTTGCCATATTTGGATTGACTGGCGCCATACTCGACGAAGCAGCGTTATACCTGAAGCTGTTGATCTACTTTAATGTGTTCTTTTCATTTCTGGCAGTCATCAGTGCAGCGCTGCGTGCTGCCGGCGATGCGCTGACCCCGGTGTGGATCGCCGCCATTGGCAATGTGGTGAATATCGTGTTGGCGTATGTACTTGTGTATGGCGTCGGTCCGTTTCCGTCCATGGGTATACAAGGTGCCGCCGTGGCAGCGGGTACTTCCTACGCGATTGTCAGCGTCATCTTTTTCTGGATGTGGCGCAGTCAGCGCTTGCTCCTAAAACCGGAAAAACAAGTGTTTATGCAGAAGGATCGCGCCCGCAGACTGGTACGTATTGCGGTGCCGGCCGGTATTGAACAATCCATTTTTAACGTCTCGATCATCGCGTTTATGTGGGTGGTGTCGTTGTATGGCACAGAGGCATTCACTGCCTACGGTATTGGCGTCAACATCTTGTCGATTTCAATTGTTATCGGGATGGGTTTTGCGATCGCCACCGCTACCATGACTGGCCAGAATCTGGGGGCAGGTTTACCTGAGGAAGCCGAACGGGCAGCCTGGCGCAACCTAAAGATTTCCTTTTGCACGATGGCGGTGCTTGGTTTGATCATTGGTATCAATGCGCGCTTTATTGGCAGCTTCTTTATCACCGACCCTCTGGTTCTCGACTACCTGGTTGCGCTGACCGTGATGGTTGCCGTGGTTCAACCCATGATGTCCATCGAGTTCACACTTGGCGGCGCGTTACGAGGCGCTGGCGACACCAAATCCCCCGCCCGTATCACCCTGACAGGTTTTCTGTTTGGTCGGGTGTTGCTGACCGCTGTGTTTTATTTCCTTGAACTCGGCATTTACTGGGTTTACGGCGCGTTGATAGCCGACTACATCATCAAATCTGCGATGTATTTTTATATATTTCGTAAAGGTCGCTGGAAAACCGCCGTTGCAGGTGGTCGCTGAGTGGGGTTGCTGGAAGGCATCTTCCCGGTGCTGGCACTGGCGCTGGCGGGGTATGCCGCTGCGCGCAGTGGTTATCTGCAGATGTCGGAAACGCTGGCGCTCTCCAGATTTACGTTCAACCTGATTATCCCTTGTCTGCTGTTCGTCAACATGGTGCACGCAGATATTCCCGAGAATTTTGGAATCAAGTTCCTGTTGGCATTTTATTCAGCGGTGTTGTGTGTGTACCTGATCGCCGCATTGCTGGCACGTTTCTGGCTGGCTGCAGATGCTACCCTGCAATCCGTTTTTGCCATGGCAACCACCTACTCAAACACCACAGTGGTTGGTATTCCGCTGGTTTTACAGATGCTCGGTAGCGAGGCGCTATTGCCATTGTTCCTGATTATCGCGACACAAAATCTGGTGTTGTTCAGCGTCGGCACGCTGGTAGCGGAACGCGAGCATTTTGATATCAAGTCAATGACGCGAAGTATCGCGCACCTGATCAAACAATTGCTGGGTAGTCCTTTAACCGCAAGTCTGATTGCCGGTCTGACCTTTAATCTGTTGGCCATTCCCTTGTATCAGCCGCTGGATACCAGCCTGACGCTGATGTCAGAAGCGGCCATTCCCTGCGCGTTGTTTGTGCTCGGCACAACTTTACATCAGTACAAGGTTGGACATCAGCTCAAACCGGCGTTGATCATCACTGGTTTAAAACTGGGTTTGTTGCCACTGTTGATGGCGTTGTCGATGCTGGTGATATTTGACATTGACCCGCTGTGGGCCAAAACCGCTATTTTAGGCGCAACCATGCCAGTGGGTATCAGTGCCTATGTATTTTCGATTCGTTACAACAGTGGACAGGCCGCGGTGGCTGCAGCCTCGGTGATTTCCACACTGGCAAGCCTGCTGCCGCTGTCACTGGTGTTACTGTGGGTACCCTGACAATCGCCGGGCCTGGTACGTCAAAGCCGTGAGCGACTGATCACCAGTTCACACATCTGTCGCAGACTATGAACCTTGTCAATCAGTCTGGCAAAGCGTTGGTCTTTGGTCAGTCCTTGTGCGTAACGGTAATAAATCTGCTGACCAATGCCCGCCAGGCGGAACAAGCCAAAACAAAAATAAAAATCAATGTTATCAACGGCTATTCCGGTGCGTTCGCTGAAGCGAGCCACAATTTCCGCCCGCGTTGGTGCCCCCGGGGCATCACTGGGCATGGCACGATACTGTCGGAAAAATTCAGGATCATCTGCCTCTGCCCAATACCCCAGTGTACAACCCAGATCCATTAACGGGTCGCCTACCGTAGCCATTTCCCAGTCCAGCACGCCAATGACTTTCATGGGGTCATCCAGAGACCAGATGACGTTATCCAGCTTGTAGTCATTGTGGATAATGCCAACCACACCACTTTCGGCCGGCATTTTGTCCCTTAACCATGCCATCACCGGTTCAAAATCCGGCGCGTCCTGAGTCTGCGCAGCCACATAACGTTTGCTCCAGCCATCCACCTGCCGCGTCACATAACCTTCAGGTTTACCAAAATCATTAAGGCCGGCTGCTTGCAGGTCAACCGAATGCAATTCGCCGAGCACGTCAAACAGCGCAAAAAACTGCTGTCGCACCTGCGCCGGGGACAAATTCAGACCCTGCGGATATTCCCGACGAATCACCAGACCTTCGATATAAGACATCAGGTAAAAATCACAACCCAATACGGCCTGGTCGTCACAAAAATGCACTGGCTTGGGCGCATACGGAAAAACTTTCTCAAGCGCAGTCAATATCCTGAATTCACGCCCCATGTCGTGGGCTGACTTGACCTTGCTGCCAAACGGGGGACGGCGCAACACCCACTTCTGATCACCACTGTTTAACAAATAGGTCAGATTGGAATAACCGCCCGGAAACTGCTTCACCTGAAGATTATCGACCAGCGTACCCAATACGGGTCGCAAATGTTCACGCAGCACATACAGATCCAGCTCTTCGCCTTCACGAACCGTTTGCGCCTGATCTACCAGTTGATCGAGTAGTGACATGATTAATCCTTTATTTTTTGCAACTTAACGAAACGTGATCAAATCCTTCAGATGAGGCGTTTCAAGATGAGGTAGCGCATTAAAACAGCCAAGTGACACTTTCCCACGACCGTAAACCAGGCGTGTCACTGAACTGTTGTTTACCATCCAGTTGGTGGCAATCGCCTGATTATCTGGCAACTTCAAGGCACGCTGCAATGCCAGTGCGATGACCCCACCAGAGGTTGAGATCAATACACGTGCGCCGCTGCTGTAAGTTTGCATCAAGTGATCCAGCGTGCCATGAACACGCGCCTGAAAGTCCCGCCATGACTCAAAATCCGCATCTTCCGGTGCGGCAACCAAGCTGCCATTGATCCAGTGTTGTGTGGCTGCCTCGAGTACCAACTGGAAGGTTTTCCGATCTTTGATGGGTAATCGCAGATCCGCCGGGAATCCCTCCTGCGTTGCATGATCGCGCACATAAATGCGCAATAAGGGCTCACCGTTGTATTCGTTGAGGCCATCATGAAGCTGAAGTTCAGGTTGTTTAACCAGCGGCAGCAGTGCGGACGCGGTTTGCTGTTGCCTGAGCAAGGTGCCACTGTAGACCACCTCAAATTGCTCGCCCATGGATTGCCAGTGCTGCGCCAACAGTTGAGCCTGACGCTCGCCAAGCGGGCTGAGTTTGTCATAGGAATCCGCACCAAATGATGCTTGCCCATGCCTTACCAAAATCAATTCACTCACGGGTGTCCCTCTATTTTCATGCTCAACAATCCAGTGTTGATTCCTGTTTGTGAACGCAAAAAAACGGGCTGGACTGCAACAGCAGCCAGCCCTGTGTTTTATTCAATCAACCCCGGATCAACCTTACAGCGCAGCAAATCGGGCCAATTGATAATCTGTATTGCCAAACAAATTTTCAATGGTGGTAACGCGCTTGAAGTAGTGTCCTACATCCAGCTCATCAGTGACCGCGATACCACCGTGCAGTTGCACAGATTCCTGGCCAACCTTGCGCATGGCTCTGCCGACGCGTGCTTTGGCAGCCGCAACAGCTTTGGCTTTCTCGGCATCCGACGCGTCGGTATCTAATTTCATGGCAGCCATGATCACAATGGAACGCGCCAGCTGACATTCAATAAACATCTCTGACATGCGGTGCTGCAATGCCTGGAACGTACCGATAGCGACACCAAACTGCTTGCGGGTTTTGGCATATTCAACGGTTTTCTTCAGCAAACAATCCATGGCACCAACGGCTTCGGCGCTGACAGCGAGCGCCGCACGGTCGATCACTGTCTCAAGGCCGGATAACGCATCACCTTCTGCACCCAATAAATTCTGCGCAGGCACGACCACATTACTGAAATGGACTTCTGCGCCACGATGACCATCGACCGCGGTGTATGCCAGCATTGATACTCCAGACGCTTTGGCATCAACGATAAATGCAGAAATACCTGAGCGGTCAAATTTGCCTCCGGAGGTTCTGGCCACCACCAGCAACTTATCCGCACAGGGCGCATTTAATACCAGCACTTTGCTGCCATTTAACACATAGGTCTCACCTTGCTTTTGAGCGCTTGTTCCCACGCTGGCAAGATTGTACCGACTGTCAGCTTCGGCATATGCCGTGGCCAACTGCAGGGAACCATCCATGACAGAGGACAGCAACGTCTCCTTTTGTTCAGCACTACCCAGCGCGCTGATCATTCCACCGCTGATCACGGCGGTGGCAAGAAAAGGCTCAATTACCATGCCTTTGCCAAACTCTTCCATTACCACCATCAGATCAACTGCAGAACCTCCAAACCCGCCATCTTCTTCTTTAAACGGCACGGTCAACCAACCCAATTCGGCAAACAACGCCCAGTACTCAGCACTGAAACCCTGTTCGCTTTTAATAATTTTGCGTCGTGTATCGAAGTCATATTGGCTGTAAACAAACTTCTGCACACTGTCCTGCAGCATCTGCTGCTCATCACTGTAAGAAAAATCCACGATGTTACCTCTAAGATATCCCGGTCTATTTAAGTTAACCCGTCAAGTCACTTGACGCGGTAGCTGGCCAGTGTGCGATTACAGGCCTAATACAGCTTTACTGATAATGTTTTTCTGGATCTCGTTAGAACCGCCATAAATGGATTTTTTACGGTTGTTGAAATAAACGTTGGCGCTATTCGCCAGTGACCCTTGACCAACACGCTCGCCGTCAAAGCCTTCGGTGAATTGTGCAGGCACGTGCGGCAGACTGTGATACGCCGCCACTTCCATATACAACTCGTCGATAAACTGTGTTGCTTCAGTACCAACCACTTTCAAAATGGACGACTCTGGACCAGGCGCTTTGCCAACACTGACCGCTGCCAGCGTACGTAATTCTGCAAATTCCAGTGCAAGCACCTGAATCTCGACTTCGGCCAGTTTGCGGGCAAAAACCGGATTGTTCAGCAGGCTACCGCCAAATCCGTCAGGCGTTTTGGCCGCCAGATCGCGCAACTTGCGCAATTTCAGTTTGGAGTTAGGCACCTGGGCAATGTTGGTGCGCTCATGTGTCAACAACACCTTGGCATAGGTCCAACCCTGATTTTCTTCACCAATCAGGTTTTCAACAGGGACACGGACATTGTCAAAATGTACTTCGTTGACTTCCGGTTCATCGTCCAAGAGGTAAATTGGCGACACTTTGATGCCCGGTGTTTTCATATCGATGAGCAAAAAGCTGATGCCTTCCTGCTTTTTGGCAGTGCTGTCGGTGCGCACCAGACAGAAAATCCAGTCAGCGTATTGACCCAGTGTTGTCCAGGTCTTGGTGCCATTAACCACGTAATGGTCACCGTCACGCACGGCGGTGGTTTTCAGGGAAGCCAGGTCTGATCCGGCGTTAGGCTCTGAATAACCCTGACACCACCAGACATTGCTTTCGAGGATATCCGGCAGGAAACGTTTTTTCTGCTCTTCGTTGCCATAGCTGTAAATCACAGGCGCAACCATCTTGACACCAAATGCTACTGGCTCCATGGCACCATACAGACCCATTTCCATGGCAAAAATGTATTTTTGTGTGGGTGTCCAGCCAGTACCACCGTATTCTTCCGGCCAGTTGGGCGCCACCCAACCGCGCTTGTTCAAAATCTTTTGCCAACGCACAAAGTCGTCTTTTTCCAGACGAATGCCATTGTCGACTTTATGTTTGATATCCTGCGGAAACTCCGCCTTCAAGAAGTCCTGAACTTCTTTCTGAAACTTCAACTCTTCAGCAGTGAAATCAGCATTCACAGAGACTCTCCCAGAATCAATTTTAAAATCAAATAGTTGTCAAATTTACCAGCATGTCAAAAAAGCGATACCGTCAGGCAAGACCATCACTGACTTACGTTCAGGCACGGCCGATGGATCTGCCCGTATCCGGGCGACCACCTTGTTGGGAGACCGACTTTACCACTTTTCCCATGCATTGAAAATGGAAAAGCCGAACAGTTGTTCTATGATTTTGATCGCGATAAAAAACCATCCGGGCTGGCTTGCCTGGCACCTGCACCGTTATGATCCATCGGCACTGAATTTGCCAGAACAAAGTGACAATTTCCAAATCGATTCCGCTCCACTCATTTTTAAAAAGGACTGTGTATGCTGTCATCGACACCGCTGGATACCTTTGCGCCCGGGCTGTTTAAAGGGAAAACCGCGCTCATCACCGGCGGGGGTCGCGGCATAGGACAATCCGTGGCAGAAGCCTTTGCGAGATTGGGCGCGAATGTTGTGATCGCCAGCCGTCGTGAGGAAAATCTGCTGCCTGCCGCTGAAAAGATCCGCACTTATGGGGGCCAGTGTCTCGCAGTCCCCATGAACATTCGGGATACCAACGACGTTGAGCGGCTTGTTGGATCAACACGCGACACCTTTGGGCGAATCGACTTTCTGATCAATAACGCTGGCGGGCAATTCCCGGCACGCCCTTCCGAGATCAGCGACAACGGTTGGCGTGCCGTTGTTGACCTCAATCTGAATGGCACCTGGAACATGTGCAGCCGCGTATCACCGCTGATGGTTGAACAAGGCAGCGGCGCCATTGTGAACATTGTTCATGTGTATTCATTTAACCGTGGTGCACCACCCTTCGTGCATTCGGGTGCTGCACGTGCAGGGGTGGTGAGCATGACGCAATCACTGTCTTATTATCTGGCCCGCCATGGCGTCACCATCAATGCGTTGGCACCGGGCACCATTGATACCCGCGGGGTGCATGAAGAAGAGTTTGCCTCCGCTGAATATGGTGATCTGGCAGAGAGCACGCTGCGCGACGTGCCAGCGCACCGCATGGGTACCGCCGAGGAGATGGCTGCCATTACCCTGTTCCTGTGTTCACCCGCCGCGCGCTACATCAATGGTGCCAGCATTGTTGCAGATGGCGCGCAGTTTATGGGCAACTGGGCACCGATGGTTGACCCCGAAAAGTATTAGTTGATAATGGCGCGGCGATCAAACCCGGGAGAATAATGAATGGATTGGCTTCAGATCATTGTATTGGCAGTCGTGCAGGGCGTGACCGAGTTTTTGCCGGTGTCCAGTTCTGCCCACCTAATACTGGTGCCGGTGTTAACGCCCTGGGATGATCAAGGGCTGGCGTTTGATGTGGCCTTGCATCTCGGCAGTTTGTCTGCCGTGCTGATGTTTTTCAGACGCGATATTCTTGCCATGACACAGAGCTGGATGCGCTCATTGTTCACGCGTCAACTGGATGCGGACGCCAAACTGGCCTGGGCCGTCTTGTTCGGCACCATACCGGTGGGGTTGGCCGGCCTGGCATTTGAAAACACTATTGAGAACGTTCTGCGCTCCCCGCTCTATCTGGCGGCAGGCATGATTGTGTTTGGGCTTGCACTCGGGTGGGCTGACTGGAGACATCGTGGCAGCCGGACTGAACGTGAATTGAACTGGAAAGATGTGTTGCTGATCGGTATCGCGCAGGCCATTGCCTTGTTTCCGGGCACATCGCGCTCCGGCATTACCATCACAGCGGCGTTGCTGCTTGGGCTTAGCCGTGATGCTGCTGCCCGTTTTTCGTTCCTGTTATCAATACCTGTCATTCTGATTGCCTGCGGCTCGCAGAGTATCGAATTGATCAACAGTGAAACGGCTGTCGATTGGACGGCCATGGCGGCAGGTGTCCTGATGTCTGGCATCAGTGCCTACTTATGCATTTTTTACTTTCTTGCATTTATTCAGCGAATTGGCATGCAGCCGTTTGTCATCTACCGACTGGCGCTGGGAATTTTGTTGATTGTTTTGTTCAAAGACACTGTTTTGTAACAAAGTGATGAGATTCCGCAAGTCAGCGGGCTCCCCAAGAAAAATAATCAGGTAAACCGCAATGACCTGACAGGTCGTACTCCGGCAACTGACACAAGCAGTGCAAACACAATCAGCACAGGCACAACAAATACAATCAATGATGTGGTGTCTTGCGCAGACAACCCGGTCAGCCCCATCAGGACGTAAACTACCGCTGCAATGACATGCAAGACCATATACAACATGATGAACTGACTGCGCCCCCGACTGACTGCCGGTGCCTTGCCCATCAATAACCACCGTGAAGCCACCACAAGGCCCAGCAAATCGGTGGGCCAGAACAGCAACAGATTGATGTTTGCGTGTATGTCCAGATGCGCCGAGAACATCCAGCCAAGTACCATCATGCTGCCGTAGACACCACTGAACAGGCAGATTGCCAACGCAATCAACCCCAGCACACGATAACTTAATGCCGGCGCACGCAACGTGAAACCGGGCTGACTGGAAAACGAGGCAATTGACGCCTTGCGCACACTGATGATTAACAGAATCAGCGGAATCAATAAAACAATCACGGCAAGATAGGGATTGGGGCCATCCGCGGGAGGTGTGAACTGGGCCAACATTTCGCCGTCCGCCAACAAACCCAGACTGTTCAGGTGCTGTCGCAGACTGGCGGGTAAAAACATTTGTTCCCACTGACTCATTTGTCGGTCAATACGACCGTTCATCAGCACATCAAGAGACAAAGCGATCAGAGGCAGGTTGGCATAATGTGATTGCACCTCGTCGCGGAAGGTATTCTGGACGCGCAATTGACTACGCTCTGCCAGGGTGCCACTCAGTGCTTCGTCCAGATAATCGCGCACCCGCGTGGTGCAATTATCAAAAAAGTAATCGTAATCATAATTGATATTCTCTGGCCGCAGGTTCCATGACAGCCGCTGATACAGTTGTCTTTTTTGCGGATTGGTAAGCACCAGCCGGTCCTGCCAAACGCTGCGGGCTTCTCCCTGATAACGTGAAAGCTCCCAATGCGGTGGCGAGACCCCCAACTGATACTCCATGACACCGCGGGCAAAATTGGCGCCAAACCGCAGCAGTCCAACGCTAGTGTCAAACAGCCCCCAGTTAAACACAATATCGGTGCCGGCGTTTTCATCAACCATGCGTAGTGCCGTATGCCCGAAGTTATCCCAAAGATGATTGCCGACATCAACAGTGATCAAATAGAACTGGACGCGATTCAAATCAGCAGGCACACGAATAGCAGCAGCATCATCGATTGGCGGTAATCCCTGAGGCGCTGACATCGCGGTCGAGCTCTCATCCTGGGCCAGCACGTGAGCAGGCATTGACACAACAAGCGCCAGCCACAGCAACCAGACCAGCGCAAGGCTGTAGCGCTGATGCGGCAAAGGCAGCACGTGTGACAAGCCCTTACAGGCTTCAAATTTCATAATGAAGGAAGTCAATGATCTGCGAAGCTTCTTGTAATGGATTATGCGCTGATGTTGTGATCTTGATTACTGTGCTGGTTTTCCAAATCTCTGTCACGGCCTGATTTTGAAGACAATCTTGTGACGGTTTGGTTCCTGAACGCTTCAGTTGCTTTCAAAAACAGCGCCATCATATCAAAGAAAGTACCCCGATCAAGCATTCAGTCATTGGTCAATCCTCAACCGCCTTGCCGACTTGGTATTCAATGCCTATGATAACCGCCTTGTTCAGTTTATCCCCTTGGAGAAAAAAGCCATGAACGGTGCCAGAGCGCTAATTGAAACACTCGCCAATTGTGGCGTTGAACTATGTCTGGCCAATCCTGGCACCTCGGAAATGCATCTGGTTCAAGCACTGGATCAGGTTCCCAAAATGCGCAGCGTGCTGGCGTTGTTTGAAGGTGTTTGCACCGGGGCAGCCGATGGTTACGGTCGCATGACCGGCAAACCTGCCGCGACATTGCTGCATCTCGGACCTGGTCTGGCCAACGGTATCGCCAATCTGCACAACGCCCGTAAAGCTGGCACACCCATCATCAATCTGGTGGGCAATCATCCGCAGTTTCACATGGGGTATGACGCGCCGCTGACGTCCGATATCGACACGCTGGCCCGCAATTTCTCATGCTGGATTAAATCATGCAGTACCGCCGACACACTGGCGCAGGACGGCGCGGAAGCGTACACCGCTACGCTGCGTGCCACGCCCGGCTCTCAAGGGCAAATTTCCACATTGATCCTAGGCGCTGATGCCGCCTGGGGTGATTCGCCAGGCCCCGCTACCGTTAACGGTATCCCTCGTCGGGCCTTGGTTGATGATCAGAATATCCGACAAGTCGCTGACATTCTGGCTTCCGGTGAAAAGTGTGTGATGATTCTGGAACACGATGGTGTGCGCACTGAATCCCTTGAGCAAGCCGGGAAAATAGCTGCGAAGACCGGCTGCCGCATTATGTCCGGTACGTTCCCGGGACGAGTGGATGGCGGCGCCGGCATGATTGATGTTGAGCGCATGCCGTATTTCCCTGAGCACATTCTGGCGTCGCTGGCCGGTGTTCAACACTTGATTCTGGTTGGCGCGCAGATCCCCGCCAGCTTTTTTGCTTACCGGACAACGCCGAGCAGACTGGTACCCGAAGGTTGCAAGGTGCACACACTGGCGCGCATCGAAGAAAATGCGCTGGACGCGCTGCAGCATCTTGCCGAGCGCGTTGGCGCGGCGAACACAGTTGCGCGACGCTTTGCCCGCGCGGAACTGGCGCTGCCGGTTGGCGAGATGAACACCCGCAATATGATTCAAGCGATTGCCGCCACCCTGCCAGACAACGTTATTGTTGCCACAGACTCTGGTCTGGGTAACGCCGCACAACCCGCCTGTCAGACGGCCGCGCCACACAGTTGGCTCAGTCTCACCGGCGGATCCATAGGCCAGGGCAGCCCGGTGTCAACCGGCGCAGCACTGGCATGCCCGCAACGCCGCGTACTGGCACTGCTGGGTGACGGTGGTGCGGCGTATACCATTCAAGCCCTGTGGACACAGGCACGTGAACAACTCAACGTGACCACGGTGATTTTTGCCAATCGCAAATACAACATTCTCAATATCGAATATGGCCGTTTGGGCGTGACTGAGGTAGGCCCGATTGCTGCCAGCCTTTTTGATATTGGCAATCCTGACATCGACTGGGCGATGCTGGCCAATAGCATGGGCGTCCCGTCAGCAACAGCACGCAGTGCCGAGGAACTGTGCACACTGCTGTCGCGCAGTTATCAGGAGCCGGGCCCCTTCCTGATTCAGGCGATGTGTTAAGCGTTTAAGTTTTGGCTAAAAAGTGTGTCGGGCGACCAATGATTAACCGTTACATGTTGAATCTGGCGCCCACCAAAACCCAAGAAAAGCACAACCCATTGTTTTACTTAATTTATTTATATTGGCACGGTTCTCGCTTACTGCTCAGTGACGATACAAAAAAGCAGCTTGTCACTGTACTGTGATTTAAAACGACTTTAAACGCCGTTTTCCGGCACGTCAGACCGGTTGGAGCCTCATAATATGAATATCATCAAGAATATTTGCACACTGATCGTTTTTGTCGCCTTGTTTGTGTTGGCGTTGCCGTTGATTGGTGCAGGCCTCGGTTTGATGGTGCTGTTCGGCGCAGTGTTTATCTGGTTGTTGCCAATTCTGCTGATCCTGAATTCGGACAAAACGACCGGTGGAGAAAAGGCCGCGTGGATACTGGCGATCATCTTCCTGTCATGGTTTGCATGGATATTCTACTTCCTGTTGGCGCCGATCAAACCACGCCGTGACTATTGGTATGAGTGATCAGGCTTGATTCAGACTTAAGCGCGGCCAGTTTATTGATCCTACGCAAAGACAGCGCCACTCCGGAGTGCAGCACCGGAGTGGCTGGTGTAGCATGATCGACAAGTACCACTGGCAGAGCGGCCACTATGAATCAGCACACAGCAACATGTACTCCGGGCAGTGATGAATGGCTGAACCTGGTCAAAGAAGACATCATCGATCCCGAACGGCGCATTATCGACCCCCACCACCATCTCTGGCGAAAACGTTTTGACCGCGATTACCTGTTGGACGAGTATTTTGCTGACACCAACAGCGGCCATAATATTGAGCAGACTGTATTTATCGAATGCCGTGCGTTTTATGACAAAGATGCCCCCGAGCATTTGCAGTCACTGGGTGAAACCCGCGCAATCACCGATATTGCCCATGCCAGCCGCACGTATGCAGATCAGTCCAGCGTGAATGGCATTGTTGCGCATGTGAATCTTTGCATGGGCGAGCAACCGGCGTTGCTCAGGTCCGTCCTTCAACAACATCAATCCATTGCGGGATCGTTACTCAAAGGCATCCGGCATTCCGGTGCGCGTGATTCCCGGCCGGAAGATTTGTTAATTCCAGGCCGTGCACCACCCTACCTGTATGGCAGAGAAGACTTCAGAAAAGGCCTGCGTATGCTTGGGGAAATGGGGCTGGTGTACGACACCTGGCATTACCATCACCAGAATGTTGATTTTTGTGATCTTGCCGAAGCCGTCCCTGAGACCACACTGGTGCTTGATCACTTTGGTACACCGCTGGGTGTTGGTGTATACAAAGGCGCGCGTGACGCCATTTTTGCTCAGTGGAAAGAGGACATCAAACGCCTGTCGCGCTGTCCGAATGTTGTCGCAAAACTGGGTGGCTTGGCGATGCCGGACAACGGGTTTGGTTGGGACAAACGAGACCGACCCGCTGACTCCGATGAACTGGTGCGTTGGCAGAAAAAATATTATCTGCACACCATCGACTGTTTTGGGCCGGATCGCTGCATGTTTGAGAGCAATTTCCCGGTGGACAGACTTTCGATCAGCTACCCGGTGTTGTGGAACGCTTTCAAAAAACTGGTTGCTGATTTTAGTGACCATGACAAACATGCGCTGTTCTTTGGCACAGCCGCACGGGTTTACCAGCTTACGACTCCCGGCGTTTGACCCGCTTCACCACACCGCTGCTGGTCAACACCGGTTTTCCGTCAACTTCGATAACAGCACGGACAAAAATCAGTGAACCGCCCTTGCGTGTCACTTCGCCACGACCGATAACCAGATCTCCCTCAAAAGCAGGACCAACGAACTCGTTGTTACAGGTGACGGTAACAACGGCTTCATGACTGCCACCAATAGCCGCGATACACAGGGTATAGTCAGCAAACATCATCAGAATCCCGCCATGCAACGTTTTATGTGCGTTGCAATTTTCAGGTCTGACTCTGAAAGCAGTGGTCACCGATTCGGTTTGCCCATCGGATTCAACGGTAAAAAAGAATGGCCCATTGTGATCTTCTGCACAATCGCCCACCCAATGCTGGAAGTGCGCTGGTATGCCATAGGCTTGTGGTGTAACGTCTTTCGTACTCACTCAGTTGTTGTCCTTTTTATCTTCATCTTCGTCATCATCTGTCATCACATCAACAGCAGCCCCGGCCACTTTGAATGGCACCTTGGCGACTTCCAGTGTGACATCAACCGCAGTGCCCACAACCGCACCAAGGCAAGCCGATAATGACATCATCAGCACGCCCAACAACACACGTCGCAACAGTCCCGTTTTCATAAAAATTGCTCTGCTTTAGCTCCACAGTTTCGCGAGGTCTCAGATATGACCACCACGGCGGGTCGTAAACGGCATGATCTTGTCAATGCCTTTGCCATTCACCACCAGTTCTCGCAATGCGACAGCCAGTCGTTCACTGTCAGTCAGCACCTGTTTCCAATAGTCAACGCGGCGCGATTGTGTCATACGGCGAAAATCATTTCGATCAGGAATTTTACTAAACGGCAAACTATTAACAAATGCACGGGACGGTGACAGTAGTACCACATTGTCAAAATAGTGGGGATGCGCATGCCGCCAGGCCGCAAACTTGTCGAACCAGCCTGGCACAATACCTGCGTAGAAATGCGGATAGAGGACTAACCCCGGGCGAGTATGAAACGGCAGATCAAGGTGGTAATCGGTAATGCCCCCGTCCCGATACACAACATCTTCGCTGCCTGCGACACCCCGGACGGATTCCATAATCTGTGGAATTGATCCGGTGGCCATCAGTACTTCCCGTACGTTGTCCTCTTGCAGCGGCAGCCATGAAGTAGGCATATCGGTTAACCAGTCCGCAGGCGGTTGATCAAGTGTGTTGTGAAAAATATGACGCTCAAAAAACTGTCGCAGCAGTTTGCGACTCACCGTATTGGCCATGGCCGCCAGCAATAATCCCGCGTTTAACGGCACGTGGCTGTCAGAGCGCACCAGGCTGCGGGCGCGATCCGCAATCACATAAAGCCGGCGGTGCGTATTGCTTGCAATGTCTCTGGCGCCAGCATCGCCCAGCATATGATCCAGCATGGCTCGGGCCTCGCGGCTGATCTCATGTTTGTCAGGTGCGTCAGAGTAGATTTGCCCGGCGTAACGGTAGGCCAGACGCTGCAATGCTGATACCGGATCGGCGTGCGCATAACACGCCAGTCGCCACGCCCCGGCTGATGATCCAATCATCCGCAAAGGTTGTTGTTTACCGACAAAGAATTCGCCAGCCAAATACCTGTCCATGCCGTACAACACAAACCATTTGGGCCCGCCTGAGGCGCCTGCCAGCCAACTGACATCATCAGCCCGCAAACCATGCGCCCGGAGATGTCGTAAGGCGCCCGGACCGGCGATAAGCTGAAGATCAGACATGTGGCTAATTCCTGTGAATCCCGTTCGGGGTGTAAACTGATCCGGATTATAATTTAAACTTATGGCTGATACAGCCAACAGTGTCACAAATTATTACACCTTACACATGCTTACTCATGGTTTGATAACATCAGACATCGTTAGTATTGTCACACAACTCTTTAGGCAGGTTATTGCGTATGAAAACACATTCCGGATTTACTTTCAGAGTCCTCGGACTGAGTCTGGCAATCTCCATGCTCACCGTTGGTGTCACCGCGACGTCCGTGCAGGCCCAACAAACGGGTGCTACGCAGCAGGAACAGGCGCTGGCAACAACCAACGAACTCGCACAACGTCATTATCGTCGTGCAAATACATACAACAACCTCGAACGATTTGACGAAGCGATCACCGAGTATCAACTGGCAATTGCTGCCGATCCAAATCTGGCTGATGCCTATCGCAACCTCGCCAATATCTTTCTGAGCAAAGAACGTTTTAATGAAGCCATCACCATGCTGGCACGTTTTATCGCTCTGCAGAGCGACGAGCAAAGCACACCATTGGTTGCATCCCTGAAAACGATCGGCGAGCTGCTACGCAGAGCTGAACGTTTTGATGAATCCATTGATTATGATATCCGGGCCATTGCTGCCGATCCGCGTGATGAATCACAGATACACCTGATGGCTAATCGGTATGACAACGCCGGGGACTCCGAAAAAGCGATCCGCATTTACGAGCAGGCCACCCTGTCCATTCCAGACAATGCCTTTATGAACCGTAATCTCGGCCGATTGCTGGAACGTGAAGGCCGCTTGCAGGAAGCATTGGTGCAGTACCAGCGCGCAGCAGAGACCGACCCCAGCGCTCAGTACTACCGCGAATTGGTGCAGAATCTGGAAGCCAGACTGGCGTTAAGCGCAACCATCGCTCAGGGTTGATTCAGTGCAGCGCTGCCGCGAGCCTGTCTGACATCAAGGTAGTCAGTTGCTGTTGACGATCGCTGTCGGTCATTTTTGACAGCGCCTCGGCACGCTGGAAAAACACCTCAAAATCTTCGCCAGACTCCAGATATAACTGCTCGAACGCCGGCACCCAATCAAAATAGGCTGCCACTGTTGCGAGTTTGGCGTTATTGATATCGCCGGCAAACCAGGTTGAATAATATGCTGCATCCTGATGTTGCGCCCAATCGCTGCGCATTTGGCTGATAATCCGGTCTTTGCCAGCCTGACGCTCGTCTGCCGCTGGGGTGCTGGCGTAAAGCTCTCGCAACTGAGCACGGTAATTGCCAACAAACTGTGCAAACCGTTGCTGGACGTCCAATGCTGCAATGGCACGTTGGAATTGCTCAGCCTGGTGAGGCTGATCAAGCCAGCGCCGCAAGCCTTCTCGCTCTACAAAACTGGCAAAACTCTCGTTAAAACGCGTGTCTCCAGGCAGGTACACGCGTTGATGCGCCAGCTCATGAAAAATCAAACCGGCCAATTGTGATTCTGAACGATTTAACACCGTCGACGGCACCGGATCTTTGAACCAGCCCAACGTCGAGTAGGCATCAACTCCGCCGACGTAGACATCAAGGCCTTGCCGGGCCAGTTTATCCGCATATCGCTGTGCGGCCTGTTCGGAAAAATAGCCGCGATAGGACACGCATCCGGCAACAGGAAAACACCAATTGACCAGATCAACTGAATCACTCGGGGCTGCAAACACGTTCCACACCAGATGCTCTCGCTGCGCATCCACATAACTGGTAAAGCTGCCGCCGGACGCCAGTTTCAACTCCTGTTCGGCAAACAGACGTGCCGCGTCAACCAGCGTCAGGCGCTGACGTAAATCACTGTGGGTATCAGGATTGGCAAGCACGTCATTGATGGGCTGACGCGCTAACAGGATGGCTGCTTGCCCCTGCATGGCCTGAGCATAAAAATACACGCTGTCACAAGCCGACATCACACTGACCATGCCTGCCAGTGCCATGAGGCGGGTAATGCGTTTTATCACCGGGGCACCAGCTCGATTTCAAACAAGTGCGCCCACAACTTGCCGGTCACAATCAGCTGGCGGGTTTCTTCATTCCAGGCGATACCGTTGAGCACTGCATCGCGGCCGCCGGTTTGTGTCTGATCGGCCAGCCCGGTCAGGTCAATAATGCCAGTGACCTGACCATTGTCCGGATCAATACGGACAATCTGCTGACTCATCCAGACGTTTGCCCAGACTTCACCCTCGATAAACTCAAGTTCGTTAAGCTGATACACCGGCTGGTTATTCAAACGCACATCAATCTGTTTTTCAGGGACAAACGTCTCCGGGTTGATAAAAAACAGCTGATCCGTGCCGTCACTGAGAATCAGGTGCTCGCCATTCCAGGTGAGTCCCCAGCCCTCTCGTGGCCAATAGTGCGAGGTCACCGGCGTCAGGGTATCCGGCTCATAGACAAACACCATATTTTCACGCCAGGTGAGCTGAAATATCTGCTCGTTGGCAACGGCAATTCCCTCACCAAAATAGCGGGATGCCAGCGGGCGGCTGCTGATGACGTTGCCAGTCTCAATATCCAGCTGCATCAGTGCAGACTGGCCGTTTCGGCCGGTGCCTTCGTAAAGCACGCCGTCGTGAAACAACAGACCTTGTGTAAAAAATTGGGGATTGTGCGGATAACGTTTGATTACCCGGTAGTCGTATACCGGTAATTCAACTGTATTTTCCTGAGCAATGAGTGCAGGTGCTGCTGACCAACAGCCCAACGTCAACGATACCGCCAGAATTCGCCGATGAATTTGCACAAACAACATGTTATGTTTCTCCGCGGCTGCATGCCGTGCAGCCAGTCTAAGCAGGAGAGCTACTGATGACAAGCCAATGTCTGTTCTGCCGTATCGCGGCCGGCGAAATTCCATCCACCAGAATCTACAGCAATGACCGTGTTTACGCGTTCCGGGATATCAATCCGGCCGCCCCGCAGCATATTCTGGTGATCCCCAGAAAACACCTGCACAGTTTGAACGATGCCTCCCCCGATGATCAGGCACTGCTGGGCGAGTTATTACTGACTGCCAAACAGGTAGCCAGCGAACAAGGTTTTGCCGACGATGGTTATCGGGTTGTCATCAACACCGGTGAACACGGTGGCCAGACCGTCTTCCATATCCATGTACATGTACTCAGTGGTCGACACCTGAGCTGGCCTCCGGGCTGAGTGACCGCAAGCGGCGCAATCCGTCGGGCGTGGCAGGAAACACACCCAGTTCCGTGATAATACCGGTCACAAGTCGTGCTGGTGTCACATCAAAACCGTAATTGCTGACAGCTGTGCCCGGCGCAGACACTTGAACCTGCCTGATCACACCATCACGATCACGGCCTTGTACGTGTGTTACTTCGTCAGCAGACCGCTCTTCAATCGGAATCTCGCGCACACCATCCACACTGCCAAAGTCCACCGTAGACAGCGGCAAGGCTGCATAAAATGGAATCTGGTTGTCATGCGCAGCCAGGGCTTTTAAATAGGTGCCGATTTTATTGCATACATCGCCGGCAGCTGTGGTTCGGTCACTGCCGACCAGGCACACATCCACCAGCCCATGCTGCATTAAATGCCCGCCAGCATTATCAACCACCAAGGTATGCGGAACATGGCTGCGGCCAAGTTCCCACGCGGTTAACGATGCCCCCTGATTTCGTGGACGCGTCTCATCCACCCAGACATGCACAGGCAACCCGGCAAGCTTTGCTTTGTAGATGGGCGCCAAGGCGGTGCCCCAGGCGCCTGTCGCCAACCAGCCGGCGTTGCAGTGTGTTAACACATTTAACACAGCGCCAGCACCTTGTTTTGCCAGTTTACGCCGGAAAATGTCTTGCAATAACGTCAGACCGTGATCGCCGATGGCACTGCACGCAGCAGCATCTTCGTCGAGCAGTTGTTGCGCCAGCAGCAGTGCATGCTGCGCGCGTAATGGCCTGGCAACGTTCTGCAAGGAGGTTTGCATCCGCGCCAGCGCCCAGCGTAAATTGACGGCCGTCGGACGCGTTTTAATCAGCACCTCACAAGCGGACACCAGCGAATCCGGATCCGCGCGCAGCGACAGATAAACACCAAAAGCGGCCGTAATACCGATGAGGGGCGCACCACGCACCTTCATTGAAACAATGGCGTCGGCGGCTTCAGCGAGGGTATTCAATGTCAACACCGCACATTGAAACGGCAGCAAAGTCTGGTCAATGACTTTCAGGCAGCGGTTTTCATCGTCAAACCAGAGCGTTCTTTGTAATTCAGCGCCTGCTTGCATGACATATCATTCCTGTTTTCCCTGAAACGCAAAACGCACCATCAGGTGCGTTTTGGGAGTCTGGCAATGTGTTTAAAGCTTGATCAGGGCTCGACGATAGAGATCGCGGAGATGCCTGCCTGTCGCGCTGCATCCATGATCATTACCAGCGTGTTCACATTGGAGCGCACGTTTGGACGAATAATGACTGATGCTGCAGGGTTTTCAGCTTTCAGACGGTCAATGTTTGCACGCAACTGGCTTTCGAGAATTGCGCGCGGCTCGCCATTCAGTGTGATCTCGTTGTTCTGACTGATTTCAATCAAAATATTGCGCTTTTCATCATCTTGCTCGGGCGGTGGTTGATCGTTGTTTTCGTTACTGGCCGCATCAATTGCCTGCTCGGACAGGAAGGTTGCCGTCACAACAAAGAAAATCAAAAGAATGAATACCACGTCCAGCATTGGGGTCAGGTCAATGTTACCTTCATCCTTTTTTCTATCGCCACCCAGCTTTTTCATTATTATCTACCACTTGATTGTCTGTTTTTTAGTTGTAAGCAGTTGAACCGGAAGAAGTAAATACCTTCCCGAAAGCCATCTTTCAACTGTTTCATGTCTACCTGAAAGGCCCAAGTATACCCGAATAATGTTTCATCACAACAGCCAGAAAGCGGCTTGATTAAAATTTCCGGGTACATCATCTATCCGACCACAAAACAACCGGCCCGGGCAATCTGCGCGGGCCGGCATCATTCAACACAATTGTATTCGGCTGGCATGACAGGCGCGTGGTGGATTTACGCCTGCACGGATTTCAAGGTGAAGGCAACGACGTCAGCCAGCTGTTTACCGGTTTTTCCTTCACGTGAATGGACACGCAGACCGCTCAACAGATTCAACAGCACATCGGCTGCCAGATCAGCATTCAAACCGTTCGCCAGTTCACCTGCCTTTTCAGCATCTTTCATGCGCTTAAGCAATGCTTTGCGGATGACACCGTAATAGTTTTTGAGCAACTTCTGGATGTCTTTGTCGTAGTTGATGCTTTCACAGAACGAGTTAACGATCAAACATCCCATGCTACGACGTTTGTTGCTTGTGCCAACAACAGTCGTATCGAAATATTTGCTGACGGCTGCCCATGTAGACAATTGTTCATTGTTCAGGCTGGAGGCCAGTTCACCGTCTACCAGCTTGCTGTAGTGCTCAAGACAGGACTTGAAAAAAGCATCCTTGTCACCAAACGAGTTATACAAGGTGCCGCGATTGATACCAGTGACATCCAACAACTTTTGCACCGAGCTGGCCTCGAAACCTTCTCTCCAGAATTGTTCCATGGCATTGGTCAGTACATCTTCGTAAACAAACTCTACGGGTCTTGCCATAATTATTCACACGCTCTTTATTGAATGGATTTAAAACAAATACGGAATTCTACGACTGTTGTTTTTAAAAATTTTATGTACAGCAGTGAGATAGACTCGATTCTAGACCATTAAGACAACTTCCAAGGTCAAATGATACAAAATGCCACAAAATTAAGGAGTCGCGTCATGTTTAACCGCCTTTGTGTCAATAAACACGACTTAGCGTTCATAAATAGCTGAGCGCCGCAAAAACGATGCCCATCAATCCGCCGATAACACCTCCCCAAACGACCAGCCAGCCCAGATGTTGTCGAATCATCTTTTGCACGATGTGACGAACCTGGTCCGGCGTGAGCTCTTGCAATCGGCGATCAACCAGATCTTCAATACGAGCAACTACCGCATCACTGTGGGTGGCGTCAGACAGATGCTGGGTGAAGCGTTGCTGAAACTCATCGGATACCAGCATGTCGTGTAGATATGTACGCATGCGTTCGTTAAATGGTTCACGTAAACCTGACAAAGCACGTGCGCCGCCGACCATCCCCAGCATTCCACCTAACGACGACTGCATAATGCCTTCGACCAGCGAGTCAAAGGCCCGGTCCAGATCCAGTTCGTCGACCAGCGATGGCAACAGTTTGTTGATACCACTGTGCATCATGGTTTGAGCATCAAAAAACCGGTCGATCGTGTCTGCACTGAAAAACTGCTGCATGATCATTTCACGGATGCCGCGTTTGAACTCTTCAAAGTGCAGCGTGATAACACCCGAACCATAAAACCCGGGTACCTTCTCGAACAACATGTGAATGGCCAGTGAATTGGTCAAAGACCCGGACAATGCAAACAACCCGGCACTTAGCACCCACACAGAGGCTGGCTCCGGTAACAACCAGCCCGCCAACACCAGCGCGGCCGCTGACAGATTGGTCAACAATCCTTTATCCATACGTGATACTCCAGATTACTCGATAGCCGTGGCCAGACGGCGATGTTCAAAAACCGGCATACGCTGACGAATGGCCGCCAGCGCGTCGTTATCCATGTCAGCGATGACAATACCTTCGCCACGCTCAAGCACATCCAGTACGCGCCCCCAAGGGTCAATGATCATAGAGTGCCCAAAGGTTTCCCGGCGCTCATTGTGTACGCCACCCTGCCCTGCACCAATGATGTAGCATTGATTTTCTATCGCTCGCGCACGCAGCAACACCTCCCAGTGCGCCTCACCGGTTACCCGTGTAAAGGCTGACGGCACCGTGACCAGATCAACACGATTGGCAAAATAGTGGCGATACAATTCTGGAAATCGGATGTCGTAACAAATCGACAAACCCAGGCGGCCGGCGATGGTATCTACCAGCACCGGTGAATCTCCTGCTTCAAAACTGTCAGATTCTGCGTAACGCGCCTGTTTGTCGCTGACTTGCACATCAAACAGGTGCATTTTGTCATAACGGGCAACAATGACTCCGTCGGCATTAAACACCAGCGACGCAGGACGTACACGGCCATCAGTCAACTCAGTCACCACGGCGCCCGGTTGCTGTGGGCGAGTAATCATCGGTAGGGTTCCCGCGACAATCCAAACACCCTGCAGCCGGGCAACACGCGATAACATGCCCTGCAAAGGGGCCTGCAAATCACCCTCGCGCTCGGCGAACCTGGCCTGTGGACCACCGTCGAGCACCGCAAAATTCTCTGGCAAAACAATCAGTTTAGCGCCCTGTTGCGCAGCCTTTACCATCAACCGTTCAGCCGTTGCCATGTTGTAATGAATGTCTGCACTGCTGACCATCTGCACCGCAGCAATTCGGCAATTATCCAAAGACACGCGTTTTACTCCTGTTAACCGGTGTTGATCCTGCCCCGGGTGATATAGCCTGGTCAGCTGCCACTGGCGAACACCTGATATAACACTGGCTGCACGCCATCCCATGGGCCTTTCAAGGTGTACTGGGCACTGGTCAAATTGTCGACCTGTTCACCAAAAATCTGGTCAAACAAAAACACGCCAACGGCAAGCTGCCAGTTAATCAGATTATTCAACACTGCCAGACCGCTGAGCCAAGGGATATTTTCACTCACAGGCAAGGTGATAAACAGGTTGGCGTCGATTGTCTGCTGCGCCAGATCCAATGTCCCCGATACCTGAAACAAGCTAGCGGGCCCAATAATCTGCAAGCGATCTTTGATCGTGACGATGCCGTTACTCAGGTTAACCTGCCCGCTGATTTCGTCGTAAGACAATCCTGAACGCAAAAAGTCATCACTGAAACGCAGGCGCCGCACGACAGCATCGAAGTTGATAATGCTGATCAGGCGCAGCGCACTGTTGGCAACACCAGCGCGTTGCTGAAACCGCCCTGACGCCACATTAATGTCGATATCACCACTTAAACCCAGTGCAGAGAAAAACGCCGGGCTGCCATCCCAGTGCAAGCGCGACTCAAAGACCGCTGAGGTGCTTTGCAAGCTGGGTGCATACCCGTATGCACTTAACACGGGCGCCAGATCCGTTGCAGTCAGTTGTCCATTCAGCACACTGCGATGATTATGCCCGTCAAAAATCCACCTGAACTCAGCAGGCGCCGCCTCATTGCCAATCGACAGACCACGCGCATTCACTTGCAAGTCCCTGAATACTGCACCACTTCCATCTGAAGACAATGCAAACTGCCACTGGCCGAAGTCAGCACCATTCAGCGTAAACTGCCCCAGTGTAAGCTGCATGGATGGGAAAGTTCTGGGGTCAAGCGCACGGAGTGGATCTTCTCTTGGCAATTCAAACTCTACACTGGGCAAATCTTCCAGATCTTGCAAGGTTTGATCTCCACTCGCCACGTCCTCGGCAACGGCCACCACGGTATCGGTTTGCGCTGGTTCCTCGACGGGTACGTCGTCCGGAATCTCACCCAGATGCAGATAGTCGAGATTCACCTGCCAGGGTGCATTACCTGCCAACGGCCAGGCCAGTGTGCCCCGCACATCCTCCCCCTGTACCGCCATTACCCAGGCGTCCACGTCCCTGCGCAGGCTGAGATTGAGCTGATCAAACACTTCGCCGGCGACAGTCAACTGCCCCACTGCCAATTCGGCCGTGCCTTGTATAGCCGAGATCCAGTCAAGATTTCTGCGACCACCTGACGCCAACGCAGACGTCATCACCGCAGTTGGCGGAAACATGACGGCCAGCGTCTGTTGCCAGGCGGCATAATCGATATGGGCGACCGTGCCCAACAATTCGACACCCGTGGCGGCAGGGTTGATCCGCCGTACTCGCAAACCATCGCCGGCAGGTCCCAGATAAATCAACCCGTTTGTGGGCAAGCCGTCTGCAAACTCAAGATTCATCTGAGTAATATCCTGCCAGCGCAGATCCAGCGCTGGCCCCGCCGGCTTGAATGTCAGATCAATGCTCATCGGGCTGGCCTGTTCAGCGGGCTTCATAAAGGGCGCAGGCAATGCTGATTCAACACCAGACAGATCCGTTGTAATCATTAACGAGGGGTACCGACTGGCGGGTGACGCGCTGGATAAAATCGGCACACTGATGCCCGCCTGATACTCCAGCCGTCCCTCAAACTGCGAGAGCACTGGTAATACCGCTGATGGCAAACCGGGCCAAGCTGTCAATGTGCCGATGTCGGTGGCCCCGGACCAGGTCAATTCCGTCGAACGCTCTGTATTGACCAAGGCATCCCCGGTTGTCAAAAACCCAGACGATCGGATATTGGCGATGATAGGTTCGCCCATCACAGTGGCCTGCAACGCATCGCTCTGGATGCCATTGTCATCGGTATACAACAACGTGCCTGACAACGCTTCCAGCTGCAATTCATACTCGGGAATGTAGAGCCGGTTATCGCTGAACGAAAAATCAAGCGCGATATCGGTGCGCGCGTCGGGCACATTCAGCGGGATACTCAAGGCAAGGGTGATGTCGGTATCCCCTTCTGCCTGCCACTGCGAAAACGTCTGTCCAATGCTGGCGGTCACCGGTGTTTGTTGCAGATACTGCAAACCATGTGCGGCACTGCCGCGGCCTTTCCCGTTTATATTGAGCCAACTGCCACCCGACGGATTGGGCCGCAAGGTGCCGGCACTGGCATCCAGTTTGATACCCATGGTGCTACCGGCACTTGCGGCGATATCCACAGCGTTGTCACTGATCAGCACGTAGCCGTCGAGCTCTTCGAGAGCCGGCCAGTCCGGATCAAACTTCAATGTGCCATCTGCAACCTTGTAAAACATTTGCAGGGTGCGCTCAACCGGCAAGGCCCCACGCTGCACGCGCCCCCTGAATATCAAACCGCTGCCGGCACCTTCACCTTGCAACACAGCTCGTTCAACCCAGTTCAGCGCAGGTTGCGCAGACCTTGGCGCGGTTGCCGCCATCGGCAGATAGGGTGTCTTGCGGCTGACGTCCGCTTGCAGCGCACCTAATTTGAGTTCGAGATCAATGTAGCGCTGCTCGCCCATCTGGATTTCAGTGGCAAACTGACCATGTGCGGTGACAATATCGGACTCGGCAACCACGATACCGCTGACCAGTCTGATATTGGCATCCGCGCCGGTACGCACTTTGACACCCACCCTGCCATTGACATGACCATAATCCCAAACCTGGTCAAACAGTCTGGGGATATGCATAGACACATCCGAGCTGTCCACCTCCACAAAACCTTCGCCAATGCCGGACGTGGCATCAAAACCCATTTCAGCGTAACCGCCCACCCCCCAAAACGATGGGACACCCCGAAATGAACTGAGCGCACCATCATCAATATTGGTCGCTACTCTGGCACTTGTCAGCGTGCCTGCATCAAAGTCAGCCTGCAGATTCAGGTTCAGCAAACGCCCTCTCGGGTTAAATCCCGCGACCTCGCTGATCACCTGTTCATCCAGCGGCAGGGCCTGCAAAATACGGGAGACCATGCCAAGCTCGATGGCATCCGCACGCAACTGCGCACGTGATCCTTGTTGATAACTGAGCGAGACATCCCCGGTGGGCCATTGCGCGCCATCAAGTTCAAAGTAAACGTCGTCTGCATAGGCTTCCCACTCATTCGACCCCGGCTCATGCGTCAGATACAGCCCGGCCACGCGCAGGTCATTCAGCCGCAATCCCTGTCCGGCCTGACCAGATAACAGCGTCACATCACCTTGGGTATCAAGCACCAGATTGGTGAGCTGTCCCTGTGATAACTCAGCCCATAACTGTGCCTGCACCGCTACTGACTGCAGGTCCAGACCATCAAGATTGCCACCCTCATTACTGTCAAGGCTGGACAGAGGCGGGACAAAAATGCGGTAGTCAGCCAATGGCAGATTCACATAGAGCTCGCCCTGCAACTGCGCGAGACTGCTGCCGCTCAGCGAGGCTTCCAGCGTGAGGGGTTGCGCTGTATCTGACACCTGAGCCTGCACACTCAACAGATGTGAACCAAGCTGGCTTTGGAAATCGAGTTGCAGCTGATCCAGCTGGGTACTGTCGCCGGCAGTATCTGTAAAATTCAGCGTGGTATCGCGTAGGGAAAAACGTGACAGCCGGGTCAGTAACTGAAAAATCAGCTCCATATCAGGCGCCTGTGTGCCGCCGGCAAACCCGGATAACTGCCATGCACCATTGGTTTGTTGCAGAAAATCGAGTGCAAGAGAGTCGATAGAGGTATTGGCAATCACCAACCGGCGTTGCCGCACACTTTCTGTAATCGCGGGAGCCAGCGAGACCTGCTGCAACGATAAGGCAGCAGGCTCACCCAGCGTGACATCTTCGAGCACAAAACGCGGGGCAAACTGCAACCATTCACCACGCAGACTGCCGATGCGCACTGGCATGCCCATTTCAGACGTGAGCCGCTGCTCAATCCAGTCTTTGTAGTCGGCAACCTGCGGCGTCATTTGTCGGCCGACACTGACGTATAGCGCGAGGCACACCAGCGATATCATCAGCAGTGTGATCGATGCACGCATCAGCAGTGCAAACAACGCCCGCAATTTCCGCAGAATCATAAGTGCCTGTTAAAACAGAACAACGTCATATTGCTCTTGAGTATACATAGGTTCTACCTGAAACCGGATAGTTTTGCCGGTCAGCACTTCCAGATCGGCCAGCGTGCTGGATTCTTCGTCCAACAAGCGGTCAACAACCACCTGTGAGGCCAACACCATCAACTCATCATTCTCATATACCCGGGCAACGCGAACGATCTCACGAAATATCTCGTAACAGATCGTTTCCGGTGTTTTCAGTCGGGCCCGTCCCTCACACACCGGACAGGTGCTACACAAAATCTGTCCCAGACTTTCACGCGTGCGCTTGCGTGTCATTTCCACCAGACCCAACTCGGAAATGGCGCTCACCATGGTGCGGGCATGATCCTTTTCAAGTGCTTTGGTCAGTGTGCGCAATACCTGACGCTGATGCTCCGGATCCTCCATGTCAATAAAGTCCAGAATAATGATGCCACCCAGATTACGAATACGTAATTGACGGGCAATGGCTGTGGCGGCTTCCAGATTAGTCTTAAGGACCGTCTCGGCATGACTTTTTGTGCCGAGAAAGGCACCGGTATTGACGTCGATGGTGGTCATGGCTTCGGTCTGGTCAATGATCAGATCACCACCTGACTTGAGTTTGACCTGGCGCCCCAGAGCTTTATCAATCTCATCGTCGATACCGTATAGGTCAAAAATGGGACGCTCACCGGCATAGAGTTCAAGGCGATCGCGAAAATCGGGGATAAAGTCCTGAATGAAACCGGAGATTTCCTCAAACGCTTCCTGGCTATCTACCCGGATTTTCTCAATACCGGGCGTGATCAGATCGCGGACTGCCCGCAGATACAGTGGCAGGTCCCGGTATAACACCCGAATATCCTTGCTTTTACCAATTCTACGCTCAACCGCCGCCCATAATTTGCGCAAAAACCGTATGTCTTCAAGCAACTCGGTTTCCGTCGCACCTTCCGCAGCCGTGCGGATAATAAAACCACCGCGGTCCTGCATGGATTCGGCAACCAGACACTGTTCCAGCAGGGCTTGTAAGCGATTGCGCTCGTCTTCATTTTCAAGGCGCTGGGAAATACCAATATGCAGATTGCGTGGCAAATACACCAGATGGCGCGACGGCAAGGTCAGATGAGTGGTCAATCGCGCACCCTTGGAGCCAATAGGGTCCTTAGCCACTTGCACTACAATCAATTGACCTTCGCGTAGCAAAGTGGTGATATCAACCGCTTCAGTTTCCCGCACTTCCAGACCATCAGCGCCAATCGGGGCAATGTCGGCACTGTGCAAAAACGCCGCCCGCTCGAGGCCGATATCCACAAACGCAGCTTCCATGCCCGGCATCACGCGCACAACCTTACCGAGGTAAATGTCGCCGACATAACCACTGCGACTGCGTCGCTCGAGATAAATCTCTTGCAGCAGACCGTTCTCGATAAGCGCCAGCCGGGTTTCCCTCGGGGTCACATTGATCAGGATTTCTTCACTCAATCAATCCACTCCTGTCCAATGCGGTTGTGATTCCAAAGGCCGTCAGCAATCGGGCGGTCTCATAAATGGGCAATCCCACCACACCACTGTAACTGCCGTGCAGCGATTCGATAAACAAGGCGCCCAGCCCTTGAACAGCATAAGCCCCCGCCTTGCCCTGGGGCTCGCCGCTGCGCCAATAACTGCTTATCTCGGCAGCTGACATGGGTTTGAATGTTACGTAGGTGCGAGATAATTCGAGGGCTGACTGCTCTCCCTGGCAAATACAAACAGCGGTCATCACCTCATGTTCACGTCCAGACAACAGACTTAACATCCGGTGAGCATCGTGTTCATCACTCGGTTTACCCAACACCAGATCATCAATCACCACAATTGTATCGGCGCCCAGCACCGGGCGGCCCTTCACGGCCAGGTCGTTTTGCGACACAGCCAAGGCCTTGGCACGGGCCAGTCGACACACGTAGTCAACCGGTGACTCGCCCGGAAACAGACTCTCATCAAGATCATGCACAATGATCTCAAAACCGACCCCGATCTGGGTGAGCAATTCACGTCTGCGAGGGGAGGCTGAAGCGAGGACCAGCGGGCCGGGCGTTGGATTCATCAAAATCACCTGCAAGGATCAATGCACATCAAAACCACGCCGCAATTGCCGAAGCAACAGGAAGAGCCAAGGCCACACAAATGCGCTGGATAACGCCCCCAGCAGGAATAGCATGCTGCCTTGGGCGGTTTCCCCAGTCATCACTTTGATCCAGTAGGTACCGGTCATAACCAGACCGACCAAGGCAAGGATAATGCCACTTTGCTGCCATGACGAAAACAAACGCACGCGCTGATGCAAACTCAACGTGATATAAGCGAGGATCGCAAACGTAAAGGCATGAATACCCAACAATGAACCTTCAAGAATGTCGGTGAAAATACCCGCCATCCACGCAGAACCAATACCAACACGGTAAGGCAGCGCCATCACCCAATAGATCAGCACCAGCATGACCCACTGCGGACGATAATGCATGGCCCAATCCGGAAAAGGCACAATTGCCAGCAGATAGGCCACCAGAAAACTCAAGAGGATGACCCAGATTCCGTTTGATTTTGGAGTCATTCAATCACTCCGGTATTGGCATCAAAAAACACGGGCGGACCAACAATCGCCTCTTCGTCGGGCACCACCAACATCACATGTCGCGTCCTGTCCATCTGTGCCAACGGTCGGGCTTTGATCAGCGCAAAAGGCTGACCCGGATCGTGCACCACACTGGTCACTTCAGCCACCGGATAATCCTTGGGGAAGCGCTGCCCCAAACCCGAGCTGACCAGCAGATCACCCACAGCAATATCTGCGGTATCGGGAACAAACTCCAACTCCAGTCCCGGCGCATCCCCTCGGCTGCCGCGCGCGATGGTCCGCTCGCCGTTGCGATTGACCTGCACCGGCGTGCCATGCCGGGAATCCGTTATCAACAGAACCCAGCTGGTAAACGGCAGTACTTCCACTACCTGCCCCATCAGACCATGGGCATCCAATAAAGCCTGTCCATCAACAACACCATCGTGCGCGCCACGATTGATCAGCACACGGCGGGACCCCGGGTCATTCGACACATTGATAATTTCCGCGGTCATGACGCGGCCCTGCACGGCCTGAGACGCTTCCTGCAATTCACGCAGCCGGCTGTTTTCGCTAGCCAGACCGGCCAGTAACTGTAATTCCCGTTGCGCAAACAATAACTGTTGGCGAAGCTGCGTATTCTCCTCAATGAGATCACGCTGCGACACAAACACATCATCAATCCAGAAAGAGATACGCGTAGGAATATCAGCCAGCCAATACACTGGTGTCGTGAGGTAAGCTACCGAGAAGCGCACACGATCCAGATACTCATAGCGATTATCTGCATACATAAGCGACAGGGCCAGTGCCATAAAGGCCACCAGCCGGTATTCGAGCGACACCCCTTTGATGAATAAGGTTTTAATCTCAGAACCTCAGGCTATCCGGAATTATTCCAGGGTCAGCGCATCCATCTCGTTGGAATCCATCAGTTCCATGGCCTTGCCACCTCCCCGGGCGACACAGGTTAATGGATCATCCGCCACAATGACCGGCAGACCGGTCTCTACAGACAACAGCTTATCCAGGTCTTTGAGCAACGCACCGCCACCTGTCAGCACCATACCACTTTCCGCGATATCTGAGGCAAGCTCCGGGGGAGACTGTTCCAGTGCACTTTTAACAGCCTGCACAATCGCTGACAGCGGTTCCTGAAGCGCCTCAAGAATTTCGTCGCTGTTCAGTGTGAAACTGCGCGGCACACCTTCGGCCAAATTGCGTCCACGCACATCGATCTCGCGCAACACACCTTCGGAAGGATAGGCGCAACCAATTTCCTTTTTGATACGCTCAGCCGTGGCATCGCCAATCAGACTGCCGTAGTTGCGGCGAACGTGCGTAATGATCGCCTCATCAAACCTGTCACCGCCGATACGCACGGATTCTGCGTACACGATACCGTTCAGGGAGATGATGGCAATCTCGGTTGTGCCACCACCAATATCCACCACCATGGAGCCACTGGGTTTCTCAACTGGCAGACCCGCACCGATGGCGGCGGCCATGGGCTCTTCAATCAAGCGTACTTCGCGTGCACCGGCACTGATCACCGATTCACGAATGGCACGACGCTCAACCTGCGTTGATTTACACGGCACACACACCAGCACACGCGGACTCGGCGGGAAGAAACTGTTTTCATGCACTTTGCTGATAAAGTGCTGCAACATTTTTTCTGTGACCTGAAAGTCGGCAATCACACCATCTTTCATGGGGCGAATAGCTGTGATGTTGCCGGGTGTTCGACCAAGCATACGTTTGGCATCTGCCCCAACAGCCGTGACTGTCTTTTGCCCATTGTGGCTGCGGATCGCCACCACAGACGGCTCATTCAATACAATTCCAACACCCCTGACGTAGATCAGGGTATTCGCCGTACCCAAATCGATCGCCAGATCGTTTGAGAACATTCCTCTGATTTTTTTGAACATTGAATTCCTGCTACCTTATCAATCGTAAGCGATCCGACCGGCGGATCACCGCGTCCGCCATGAGATGCAGACAAATAATTCTTGTGACAGTTCCCCCCGGCAGATCGGCAGCGGGCAAAATAATTGCTGGTGCCTGATCAGCCAGCGTTCGACTGGTCGTTCAGTGACTGACTGTATTTTCGCTGATGTGGCAGGGAACGAGAGTAAACCTGGAAGGAAACTGTTGCCTCTAACCAGCCATAATCCCGTATAATCATGGCTTTCGCAGCTATTGGATACGCACTCTAACAACGCTTATCTGTTAGGGCAAGCATCAAAAACAATCCGGCACAGAGGCCAATTTGATCTCTGTCAGGGCCGGCATTATTGCATACTCCGGGAGCCCTTGAATGGCTTTAGACAAGAACGATGTGGAAAAAATTGCGCACCTTGCCAGGCTGCAGATTAATGACACTGACATTACAGAAGTGACTCAACGCATTTCCAACATTCTTGGAATGATTGACCAGATGCAGTCGGTCGATACATCAGCAGTCAGCGCCATGGCGCATCCCTTTGATGCCGGGCAACGTCTGCGGGCAGATCAGGTCACTGAAACCAATCAGCGCGATTACTACCAGACGATAGCACCTGCCACGCAGGACGGCCTCTATCTGGTACCCCGGGTTATTGAGTAAGTTTCGAACATACCATCGATCCTGAATCAGGATCAGGCAAGGAACCAAGCGCATATGTTGAGCAAAACTGTAGCTGAGTTGGCGAGCGCGCTGACTCGGAAAGAGGTCTCTTCCAGAGAGCTGACACAAGCCTATCTGGACAGGATCCACGAATTGAATCCCGCACTGAATGCTTATGTCACCATCACCGAGGACCAAGCGCTTGCGCAAGCCGAGACAGCCGACACCCGTCGCGCCCAAGGCAATGCCGGCCCTCTGACCGGCATTCCTATCGCACACAAGGATATTTTCTGTACACGCGGTGTGTTGACCGCCTGCGGTTCGCGCATGCTGCACAACTTCATATCGCCCTACGATGCCTGTGTTGTTGAGCGCCTTGAACAGGCCGGTGCTGTTATGCTCGGCAAAACCAATATGGATGAATTTGCCATGGGCTCGTCCAACGAGACCAGCTGGTTTGGTTCGGTACGCAATCCGTGGGACCAGGTGCGGGTACCCGGCGGATCCTCAGGCGGCTCTGCGGCAGCCGTGGCAGCCAGCCTGTGTGCGATGGCAACCGGGACGGATACGGGAGGATCAATCCGTCAGCCAGCGTCTTTTTGCGGTTTGACCGGATTAAAACCGACGTATGGACGCGTCTCACGCTGGGGCATGATTGCCTTTGCGTCCAGCCTTGATCAGGCAGGCCCGTTAACACGCAGCGCTGAAGATGCCGCCCTGATGATGAACGCCATTGCCGGCACCGACCTGCGCGACTCAACCTGTCTTGAACTGCCGTTTGAAGATTTCACCGCACTATTGAATCAACCGTTAAGCGGCTTGCGCATCGGTTTACCGCGTGAGCATTTCACCACCGATTTGAACCCTGCGGTACAAACGATTCTCCAGGAAGCCATTCGCCAACTCGAGTCACTGGGCGCCAGCTTCAAAGAAATTTCGTTGCCCAACAACTACCTGTCTGTGCCAGCGTACTACGTGATAGCGCCCGCCGAAGCGTCCGCCAACCTGTCCAGGTTTGATGGTGTGCGTTTTGGCTATCGCTGTGCAAACCCGGCCAACCTCGATGACCTGTACAAACGCAGCCGCGGCGAAGGTTTTGGTGACGAAGTCAAACGACGCATTATGGTCGGCACTTACGCGCTGTCCGCGGGCTATTACGATGCCTACTATATCAAGGCGCAAAAAATACGCCGTCTGATCAAGCAGGATTTTGATCTGGCATTTAACGAGGTAGACCTGATCCTTGGTCCGACATCGCCGCACACCGCCTTTAAACTGGGCGAAAAAGTCAGTGACCCGGTCACCATGTATCTGGAAGATATTTACACTATCGCTGTCAATCTGGCTGGCCTGCCGGGCATGTCCTTGCCTGCAGGCATGTTAAACGGGTTACCAATTGGCATGCAGTTGGTCGGCCCATCATTGTCAGAGTCGCGTCTGCTGAATGTCGCGCACCAGTTCCAGTTGAATACGGACTGGCACACACTGCGACCGGAGGTATAAGGAATGAGCTGGGAAACTGTGATAGGACTGGAAGTACACGTCCAGCTGGCGACCAAAAGCAAACTGTTCTCGGGCAGCGCTACCGAGTTTGGTGCAGGACCCAATACACAAGCGAGCATCTACGACCTGGCCTTGCCGGGCACTCTGCCGGTGATGAACGAAGAAGTCTTGCGTATGGCCGTCAGCTTTGGTCTCGCCGTTGATGCAGAGATTGGCAAACGCTCGGTCTTCGACCGCAAAAATTATTTTTACCCGGATCTGCCCAAGGGTTATCAGATCACGCAACTGGAATTCCCGACGGTGGGGCGTGGCTCTCTGAAGATTCAACTGGAAGATGGTAGCGAAAAAACTATCGGCATTACGCGGGCACACATAGAAGAAGATGCTGGCAAATCCCTACATGAAGATTTTCAGGGCATGTCAGGTATCGACCTCAACCGCGCGGGCACTCCGTTGTTGGAAATTGTCTCCGACCCGGATTTGCGCAATGCCAAAGAGGCCGTGGCTTATCTGAAAAAATTGCACTCCATCATTTTGTATCTCGGCATTTCGGATGGCAACATGTCGCAGGGCTCCATGCGCTGTGACGCCAACGTTTCTGTACGGAAAAAAGGTGCGACAGAATTTGGTACCCGCACAGAAATTAAAAACGTCAACTCTTTCCGTTTTGTTGAGAAAGCTATTAACTATGAAGTACAGCGCCAGATCGAACTGATTGAAGACGGCGGTCGTGTTGTGCAGGAAACCCGCCTGTATGACTCAGACAAAGACGAAACCCGTTCCATGCGCAGCAAGGAAGTCGCCAATGACTACCGCTACTTCCCTGAGCCGGATCTTCTCCCCGTCATTATCGACGACGAATACATCGCTGCGGTCCGTGCAACGCTCCCCGAACTGCCCGCAGCTCGCTGCGCGCGCTTTGTATCCGAATACGCGTTGAGTGCTTATGACGCTGACGTTCTGACCAGCGACCGAGCCATGGCTGACTATTTTGAAGCAGTGGTCACGATGTGCGGCGATGCCAAACTTTCTGCCAACTGGGTCACGGTAGACCTGCTGGGTCTGCTGAATAAAAGTGATCTATTGATCAGCGAGTCGCCGATCAAACCAGATCAACTCGGCACTATGATCGCCCGCATTAAAGACAATACGATTTCCGGCAAACTTGCCAAGACCGTGTTTGAGGCGCTCGCCGACGGTGAAACCGATGTCGACCAGATCATCGAGTCACGCGGGCTGAAACAGGTTACCGACTCTGGTGCCATCGAGAAACTGGTTGATGACGTGATCGCCGCCAACCCGGATCAGGTTGCACAATATCGTGCGGGTAAAGATGCCGTGTTTGGATTTTTTGTTGGCCAGGCCATGAAAATCTCCAAAGGCAAAGCCAACCCGGCGCAGCTTAATGAGCTGCTGCGAAACAAGTTGAAGGCAGATTAGTCACCATGATTGAAGATAAAAAAGTTGGCAAAGAGCGCACCCAACCTGCAGTGCGCAACGAAGAGTGGAGCGATGAGCGCATCAAGGCGTTTTTGACGCTGCTGCCGCCGGAGAGTGTGCCGGCGGACTATCATCTGTTGCAAAAAGCCTATCGGGGGATGTTGCCGGAGCAGTTTGAGCGGTTTGTCGCATTTTTTGTGGAAGCCGGGCATGACATCAATGTGCGGCTCAACAATGGCAGTACGTTTCTGGATCATGTGAATCAGCATCGCAGTTCCGGTGCTTATCAGGATATTCTCAGGCAAGCGGGGGCGCTGTCAGGTCATAACTGAGCAGTTTTTGCAGACCACTTTGCAAAACCTGCCACTGCAACACATTGCATAAAATGCACCGCAATGTTTATCAGCACATCAACGCTCGGCTCGACGCCTCTGGAATACTGGATTACTCTAATCCTGATGATTGCGCGTGATGCGCGAGTCAGCCGATAGGCATCAGTGTTCTTCTGAGGTGCTCCATGTTTAAACGACCAACGCTTGTGATTTTGGCCCTGCTGTTTCTAACCATCGGAGTACCGTGGAAAGCGGTGTATGCACAGGCTGCAACGGCGACTGGCGCCGGCCCGGTCTTTACCGAAGAATTTTTGCTGCACGATGAACGCAATCGTCGCTTTCTGGTCCACGACTACTCAGGTGATCAACCTGCGCCCGTAGTGTTGATCCTGCATGGCGGCGGAGGACATGCTGAAAACGCGGCCAATATGGCGCAGTTCGGCAGTATTGGTGAACGTGAAGGATTGATACTGGTCTATCCGGATGGAACTGGCGGTTCGCCGGGTGGTCGCTTGCTGACCTGGAACGCAGGCGATTGTTGTGCCTACGCCATGCTTAACAATATTGATGATGTGGGTTTTATCGAAGGCGTGATTGATACTCTGGTAGCCTCAGGGCGCGCTGATCCGGCACGTATCTATGTCACGGGCATGTCCAATGGCGCGATGATGGCCCACCGACTGGCGCGCGAACTGGGATCAAAAATCGCGGCGATTGCACCTGTTGTGGGTACTGTATTCGGGAATGAGGCGCCTGCTAAGGTGCCAGTGCCGGCGTTTATTGTGGTGGGTGTTGACGACACGGTGGTGCCCGGTGCAGGCGGGGTGATTGGTAGCCAGACGGACCGACTGATCGCCAATCTGCCTCGTCCACCGGCCGCACGCGCCGCCGCGCCGGCGATTGCGCAAGCGCAATACTGGGCTGACGCCAATGACTGCATCGAACCTGAGTCTGTGACAACACGGAACGATGGCACCCGGATTCAACATTGGGGCAATTGTGCGTCGGGTGCTGACGTCATGTTTGCGGTTGTTGCAGCCAACGGTCATGCCTGGCCAGGCGGTCAGGCTGGCCGCGATGTCGCCGACCAACCTACCCGGGAATACAATGCCAGTGCCGAGATGTGGGCGTTTTTCAAACGCCATACAAAACCAGCTGAACCTACCTTGGAAGCTGCGTTTTATTATGCTTTTCCTCTGTATGAAATTGCTCGCACAGGACAGAACCGGGAACGCACAGCAGGGCTGAATAAATTGCAATATGTGGCGCGCCTGCTCGATCACACCAGCCGACAGATTACTGCCCCAAACAATGACACCGTGTATGCGTCGGCGCAGCTTGAGCTTTCCGGCGGGCCGGTAGAGGTGATTGCCCCCTACGAGTCCGAACGCTACTACTCAATTGCATTTATGGATGCCTTCACTGACAACTTTGCTTATATTGGCAGCCGTGCAACCAGTGGCAATGGCGGGCGTTTCTGGGTGGTCGGCCCACAATGGGAGGGCAGCGCGCCAGAAGGGGTTCAGGTTATCCGCTCATCCACCAATGATGTCTGGATGCTGGGACGTACCGTGGTATACGGGCCTGAAGATTTACGCGCCGCTAACGCCTTCCAGCAACAGATCACTGTGCGCCCGCTCTCTTCTGCCGCACCGGCAAACCCCTTTACAGTAACCGCGAGCGATGTACTCGATCCAGCAAATTTTCTGGCTGTTGTTAATGACATGCTGGCACGTTCACCTGGCGGCGAGGGCCATACAGCAAGAGCGGAAGCATTTGCGTCGTTTGGCATCGGGGCAGGTATCACACCAACAGCACAACAACTTGAAGTTTGGCGCGATTTCATCCCTGTTGGCATAGAGAAGTTACGGGAGAAATTCCTGATCCGAGACCATGTTGTCAACGGCTGGGGCTATCAGGAAGAAGGCATCGGCAACTTTGGTGACAACGATTTACTGCGCGCTTCGGTCGCACTGGGAGGACTGGCGGCACTGACTGAGGACGAGGCTATGTATTTTCAGGCCACAACTACCGCGTCAGGCGAACTGTTGACCGGTGAACAAACCTATCGTTGGCGCATCCCGCCTGGTGGTATACCTGCAGATGCCTTCTGGTCGTTGACCATGTATCAGGTAGAGGAAGACGGTCGTTTTTTTCTGGTGGAAAACCTCATCAACCGATACTCCATCGGCGATCGCACACTGGGTTTAATCACTAATGCTGATGGCAGTGTCGACATCCTGATCCAACATGAACGCCCACAAGACGAAATGGCCGCAAACTGGTTGCCTGCGCCAGCCGGAAAGATGCGACTCGCATTACGCGCCTATTTACCGAGACAGGAATTACGTGACCGCAGCTGGGAAGTACCGCCGCTGGAATTGCAGGAGTAAGTCAGTAGCGTTTTTGACCGTCGATGACCTGGCTGCCTTGGAGCAGATGCGTGATAAACGAATATGCCGCAGATCGCCCTGTGGTGCAGGGCGATTGAAGTGAATACAACAAGCAGAACAGACGTCACTAGATTCCAGGTTGCGATAGATCCAAAACAATTGATTACATTGCTCTGCGTGATTGCAGGGGTTTTGTTGCTGAATCATATTGGCCTGACGGTTTATCACTATACAATCTCGGACCTGCCCTGGTTGGTAAGGCAATTGTTCGATGTGGATGAAGAGAACAATATCCCTACCTGGTACTCGTCCATTGCTTTGTTAATCGCTTCAGGCTTCATACTCCTGTTGGGTTATCAAAAGAAAGCAGAAAATGACAAGTGGGCACGTTATTGGGTGTTTCTTGGTTACAGCTTCTTACTGCTGTCACTGGATGAAATGGCTGGCCTGCACGAAAGCTTGAACAGCGTCACAGATTCATCATGGGCGGTTTACGCCATTGTTCCTGTACTGCTGCTGGCAGTTGCTTTTCTGCGCTTTCTGTTTGCATTGCCAACACCCACCGCGGTATTGATCATGTTCTCAGGCGCGTTAATTGTTGGCGGTGCAATAGGGGTTGAGCTGTACACAGAACCCTACCTCTACAATGATGAACTCAACACACTTGCCTATAATCTGTGGACGCCAGTTGAAGAGGGCCTGGAAATGTACGGCGTGATTATGTACTTACATGCCTTGCTGCATTACATGGCTGCCGGCGGCCACATAACCGACAGTGCATCTACCGATAGCAAAATCGAAGTTACCATGGATGTAGGGAAGCGCTGAGATAGTAATTTGCACTTCTCCACACCACCAGAATAAATTTCAGCGTGAGCGACGGGAGCGGGTGGCCGTGCCGGACCCATCAGGCCGCGTCTATCCTCTGGGTGACCGACCGAATAAACGCGAGCACTGTTCGACTTCGCAAGGCGCGAAGCGCCTGAGGATGAGTTGGGCAGCGTCGGTCGGTCATTCAGACGATGCGGCAGGTCCGGCACGGCCACCCGCTCCCGTCGCGACCACACTATCAATCTACCTCAATCCTGGTCCCCGCCTTTTCTATCTTTTCAGCCATTCAGCAAACAAAGCCTACCGACGCGGCCGAGGTTTGCCCCCACCACTGCGCCCCTGCCCTGGACGCGACGACCCACCACTGCGCGAAGGCTTCGACTCATCCTTGAAGTGCGTCGGCCGACTGAACGGCGGTGGATCCACCAACAACGACGCATCCGGATACACACAAGGTAACTTCTGCCCCAACGTCTTCTCAATGTCAGGCAACAAAAACGAATCTTCTTCACATGCAAAACTGATTGATGTACCCACTGAGCCAGCGCGCCCCGTTCGACCTATGCGATGCACATAATCCTCAGGCTCTTCCGGCAGACTGTAATTAATGACATGTGTCACATCATCAATGTGCAACCCCCGTCCCGCCACATCCGTGGCCACCAGCACCTTGATAGTGCCATCACGGAATTCCTCCAGCGTGCGCACGCGCTTGTTCTGGGCAATTTCACCCGACAACAAGCCACAGCTGACGCCATGCCGATACAGATTGTCCGCCAGTTTACGCACCTGATCGCGCCGATTATTGAATACGATCACGCGATCCGCGCCCTCAGCTGCAATGAGGTTATACAGCAGTTTGTACTTGTCATCCGTGGTCACCAGATACACCAACTGCTCAACATTGTCTGTTGCCACCCGCTCCGGTTGAATCTCGATCATGATCGGATCCATCGCCCAACGTGAGGTCAGTTCAATAATTTCCGGCGTAAACGTTGCGCTGAACAGCAAGGTCTGACGACAATCCTTGTGCGGCGTACGTGACACAATGGTGCGCACCTGCGGGATAAATCCCATGTCCAGCATGCGGTCTGCCTCATCAATCACCAACAACTCCACCAAGCCCAGGTACAGGTGATCCTGCTGCAGGAAATCAATCAGACGACCGGGTGTTGCAACCACAATATCAACAGGACGTTTGTCCACCTGTCGCAATTGTTTTTGATAATCTTCGCCGCCCACCAGCGTCACCACATGTAAATCGGTGTGCTTGGTCAGGTTGGCCGCATCGCTGGCAATCTGCATCACCAGTTCGCGTGTCGGCGCCAACACAATCGCGCGTGGTTCACCGATGTAACGGGTGTCCTGCATCGGATTTTTCAACAAGTCATTAATGATGGTTATCAGGAATGCCGCGGTTTTGCCAGTACCGGTCTGGGCTTTGCCAGTGACGTCGTATCCGCGCAATGTATAGCGCAAGCTCTGCGCCTGAATAGGCGTGCAGAACTCATAACCCAGGTCGGCGATGGCCTTTTCAAGCGCTGGCTCAAGATTAAAGGTGCTGAATTGAACTTTGGTCGGCGCGACCGCCAAGGCAACGAGTGGTGGCACGTCAGAAGGCACGTCAGACTTTAACGCAGACGCCAACTCAGCGACAGGCTCGTCAGCGGGGACTTCCTGTTCTTCCGCTGTTTCCGCTGTTTCCGCTGCGTCAGGAATTGAGTCCGCAACCGTGTCTGTGGTCAGGTCGCTTACTGATGCTGATGGACTGTCTGGCACTCTCTCAATAACTGCTTCAGGCACTGTTTCAGCAGCGCTGTCGGGCTCTGTCGGCATCGGTTCTGACACTGGATCAGCATCCAGATTGAGTTCTGGCAACTGTTGTGAATCTGTTACAACACTCACAGCATCTATAAGCGTTGCATCTGCGGGCTGTTCCACAGACTCCTTTGGCGGATTTGTCTCGGGAGGGGTGACCGGGTGGAGTTCTAGCGCTGCCTGCTGATCATTTTCGTCCGTTTTATGCATCTAGCGTTGCCTTTTTACTGAATCGACTGAAGAGTAGCGCCCGCATCATAGCGCCTGAGTATCCGGCGCATCAAGCACGGCGGGCCGATGGTGTGTCCCGCAAATGGGACACCCGGGATCACGTGGCAGGCGCAGCTCCCGCCACATACTGCTGAATGCATCAAATAACAATAATCTGCCACACAAGTCCTGACCAAGACCGGTCAGCACCTTGATTGCTTCCAATGCCTGCATGCTGCCGATAATGCCAACAACCGGCGCCAGCACACCATTGCGGGCACAGCTCATCTGCTCATCGTCGCCTGCCCGGTATAGACACTGATAACAGGGACTCTCTGGCCTGCGGCTGTCAAACACTGCAACCTGGCCTTCCAGCCGAATGGCAGCACCGGATACCAGCGGAACACCCGTTGTGACACACACCTGATTGATCATGAAGCGTGTATTGAAGTTGTCGCAGGCATCCACCACCAGATCWACACCCTGATTCAGCAATGTGGTTAACGTCACCGCATCCAGACGCTGCTTTAACAAGGTTATCTGTGTTTCCTGATTCAGCGCTTTGATTGTGTCGGCCGCAGACTGCACTTTACTGATGCCGATGCTGTGCTCGGCATGAACGATCTGGCGCTGTAAATTACTCAGATCCACGTCGTCATCATCCACCAGTATCAAATGCCCAACACCGGCTGCAGCCAGATACATCGACACCGGGCTGCCCAGACCACCCAAACCGACAATGACGACCGTTGACGACAAGAGGCGCTGTTGCCCTTCCACGTCAAACGCCGGCAACATGATCTGTCTGCTGTAACGCAGCAGTTGTTGATCATTCATGGTCAGAACCCTCTGCTTTTTTGCCCATGGTGACACGATCCTGATCACCATGATCCCGAATTGTCCGGATGCCTACAAACCCTGATTGCTGCAACAGTGTTTGTACCGCCGGTCCTTGATTATACCCATGCTCGAACAAGGCCCAGCCACCCGGTTTCAAGCGTTCATACGCCTGAGCGCTGAGTGTACGCAGATCACTGAGCCCGTTTTCTGCAGCACGCAATGCTGACATGGGCTCAAAACGCAAATCACCGGCCAACAAGTGCGGATCGGCAGCATCGATGTAAGGCGGGTTGCTCACCACCATGTCCAACAGCAGATTGTCAGGCAAGGCTTCACACCAGTTACCTTCATAGAATTCGACATGGCTCAGGTGGTTCAGGCGGGCGTTTTTGCGGGCAAGCATCAACGCGGCAGCACTGCTGTCCACAGCAAGTACCTGCCAGTTGGGACGCTCGCTGGCAATCGCCAGCGCAATGGCACCACTGCCTGTTCCCAGATCAGCGACACACAAACGGGCCTGATTATCAGCCAAGGCCAGCGCCTGTTCGACCAGTAATTCTGTGTCTGCGCGCGGGATCAACACATCGGGCGTAACATGCAAATCAAGTGTCCAGAACCCGCGGGTGCCGGTGATGTAGGCAACCGGTTCACCCGCGTGACGACGCATAATCGCCTGCTCAAACGCGACTGTCTGTTGCTTGGTGAGTGTCTGATCCGCGTGAGTCAACAAGCGCGTCCGTGTGCACTGCAGCACATGCATCAACAGCCACTCGGCATCAACGCGCGGTGTTTCAAGGTCATGCAAGGTGTCTGCCGCCCAGTCGATTGCCTGTTGCAGCGTCTTCAGCATGAAATCACGCAGCCAATTCAGCGAGCTGATCGGCCTGATATTCCTGAATCAGCGGCTGCACAACGGCATCGAGATCGCCTTGCATGACCTCATCAAGTTTGTAGATAGTCAGATTAATGCGGTGATCGGTAACGCGGCCCTGCGGGTAATTGTAGGTGCGGATGCGTTCGGAGCGATCTCCGGAGCCGACCAACAGCCGGCGTGCATCAGATTGTTGTTTGTCAGCAGCTGCCTGCTGCATATCATTGAGGCGGGCATGCAGTAACGACATGGCGCGCGCCCGGTTCTTGTGCTGGGAACGCTCTTCCTGACACTCAACCACCAGTCCGCTGGGAATATGCACAATACGAATCGCTGAATCAGTTTTATTGATGTGCTGCCCACCAGCGCCGCTGGCCCTGAAGGTATCTACCCGCAAATCAGCCTTGTTGATTTCAATTTCAGCCAATTCATCAGACGCCGGCAAAATAGCGACGGTGCACGCAGACGTGTGAATGCGCCCCTGCGTTTCCGTATCCGGCACCCGTTGCACGCGGTGTGCACCCGACTCAAACTTGAGTTGCCCGAAAACCTGGCGACCCTCAACGCGGGTAATAATTTCCTTGTATCCGCCGTGTTCACCGGGGCGTTCACTCAGCACTTCAATACGCCAGCCCTGACGTTCAGCATATCGGGAATACATACGAAACAGGTCACCGGCAAATATCGCGGCCTCATCACCACCCGTGCCGGCGCGAATCTCCAGAAACACATTCATGCTGTCCTTTTCGTCTTTGGGCAACAGCAGCTTCTGCAGGGATATTTCCAACGTTTCCAGCTGTTCGCGCAGGGACTTGATTTCCTCTTCAGCCATTTCCCGCATCTCGGGATCACTGTCGCGCAGCATGTCTTGCGCCAGCGCCAGATCCTGCGTGGCAGTCAGAAAGCGTTTGAACTCAATGACAATGGGCTCCAGATCAGAAAATTCCCGCGACAAATTGCGAAACTTGTCCTGATCAGACAGGGTTTCTGTATCACTGAGCAGGGCTTGCAGCTCCTCGCAGCGATCTGCCAGCAACTCAAGCTTTTGATGAATTGACTCTTTCATTCAATGTTTCCTGCGGGTTTATCGCCTGCCAGCGCAGGTTTACCATCCGATTGATGGTCGGTTAACTCAAACAATTCCTGGGTCAGGCGCACCAGCTCATCACGACCTTCTGCACTGGCTTTTTTCATTTGCACACTCGGTGCGTGAATCAGTTTATTGGTAATCCCGCGCGCCAATGCTTCCAACACTTTGTCGGCCGGCAAACCCCGTTCAAGGGATTTAACCGCTTTGTCCAGCTCCGCCTGGCGGATCGCATCTGCTTTTTCTCGGAACGCCCGCAACGTTGCCACGGCGTTTAGCGCACGCAGTTGTTTAAGGTATTCCTCAACGCCGCGCTCGATGATTGCGCCAGCCTGCTGTGCTGCCTGCTCCCGGCTTTTGACGTTGTCGTCAATCACATCGCGGATATCATCAACACTGTATAAATAGGCATCGCTGATCTCGCCCACTTCCGGTTCGATATCCCGTGGTACCGCCAGATCAACCAGCAGCATGGGTTTATGACGCCGCTTTTTGATGGCGCGCTCAACGGCACCTTTGCCTAACAGAGGCAGCTGGCTATTGGTTGATGACACCACAATGTCCGCATGGATCAGCTCGTCCGGGATATCGGACAACAACACGCCACGCGCACCAAACTTTTCACCCAGCGTCACTGCGTTTTGCAATGTTCGATTGGCCACCACAATACTTTTGACGCCTTTATCGGTCAAATGGCGCGCCACCAATTCAATGGTATGGCCTGCCCCTATCAACAAGGCGTGTAGTGAGCCAAGATTTGAGAAAATCTGTTCGGCCAGAGTAACGGCAGCATAAGCCACCGACACCGGATTCTCGCCAATGGCCGTGTCAGTGCGCACTTCTTTGGCTATTGAAAACGCTTCCTGAAAAGCCCGGCCCAATTGTGCTTTGGCAACGCCCAACTCTTTGGCGACTGCATAAGCCGATTTTATCTGCCCCAGAATCTGCGGCTCCCCCAACACCATCGAGTCCAATCCGCAGGCCACTCGCATCAAATGCCGGATGACATCCTCATGCCAATGAAAATAGCTGCAACTATTGAGCTCTGACTCGCTGATGCCATGGTACTGACTCAACCAGCACAGCAAGGTCTTTTGAGCGGATGCCAGTACAAGGGGCTCTGCACGCCCCTCATTGCCGCTCAGGTTTATGTCATCGTCGTCTGTCAGGCCGTCATGCAAATCCACGTCAGCATACAATTCAGTGCGGTTGCAGGTAGAAACAATCACAGCCTCACGCACATGCTCGAGTTCAACAACCCTGTGCATGGCATCTGCCATTTTTTCCGGCGGAAACGCCACCTGCTCGCGCAGCGCAACATTTGCCGTATTGTGATTGATGCCGAGCAGAACCAGCGCCATGAACCAGCCTTGAATCGTCGCTTGACGTATCGACTTCCCGGGAAGCCTTGATTAAAAAGTGCGCTATCTTACTAAAAACTGCAGACGCTTGCCTGCACTTATCTTGCGTCGCCTGTTTTTAACGTAGCGACAACCATGCAGACCGTTTTTATTATGCATGCTCAGCGGTCTCTCATGTAGTCTTGCGACAGTACTGTTGTTACAATCCGGCGGTGCCTGAGGCACCCTGAACTGGACACTATGAAAAATCTGCACTTACAACTGCTTATATTACTGTCACCGATCATGGTGGCATGTTCCACTCTGATTGCACCTGACGGCGATGCAACGCAGGAAACCGCCATCTCGCCTGAGAGCACTGTTTCTGCCGCGACCGAGTCCTCGGTGGTCGTCGAGGAAGAGCCCGTTGAATATGGCAACTTCACGCTAGAACAGCTGGAAATAGCACTGCTCAGTGAGCTTGGGGGTATGCGCGGTTACCTGCCACAAGCAGCCGAAGGTTACTACGAACTGGCGCTTGAAACCGGCGACCTCAACATCATTCGCAGAGCATCCGAGTTTGTGTCGGCCAGCGGCAATACCGAGGCGTTAAACCAACTGGCGAAATTGTGGACCAGCAAGGATCCGCAGGCCATGGAACCCCACCTGTTGTTGGGGTATCAGTTGATGGAAGAAGGGCTCTACGGACAAGCATTGCCACATCTGGCCGCTGTCATGGAACTGGGTGGGCAGGTTGATTTCACTGCCATGTCAGCGCGCACTTATACGTTGGAAAACCGCCAGCGCGCCATCATCATCAGCCAACTTCAGGACATGGTTACCCGACATCCGGACGAACCTACCCTGTATTTTGCAATTGCCCAGATGTATGACCAAAGCAGTATGAGTGAACAGGCTGCCCAATGGTTGCAGACTGGGCGCGAAAAATTTGGCGACAGTCCCCGCACATACCTGATCGAAGCGCAGCTGCTGCAAAATATGGGGCGTGCAGAGCAAGCAGAAACGGTGTTGATCAGCGCTGTCAAACAATACCCGGATCATCGTTTGCTGCGTTACAGTCTTGCGCAATTGCTGGTGCAAAACAACAAACTCGCCGAGGCAGCGCTGGAATTTGAATACATCATGCAGCGCGAGCCGCGTGATTTTGAGACCTTGTACTCGCTGGTGCTGATCAATCTTGAACTCGAGGAGTACAACAAAGCTGAACCACGACTGCGAGAGCTGATTGGTGCCGGGCACCGCATGAACGAAGCCAACTATTATCTGGCGATCATTCTGGAGGATCGCAACGCCATCGACGAAGCAATCAACCGTTATCAGCAGATCAACCGACAGTCCAATGCGTATCTGACCGCACAGCGGCAGATCCTCAGACTGCTGGTTCAGCTTGAACGTTTTCAGGATGCCAAAAACTGGTCTCAGCAACTGGCCAACAGCGATGCACGGCTGGCGCCGGTGATGCCCACACTTGAAGCGGAAGCGCTGATGAACGCCGATCAAAATGAGCGTGCGCGCGACGTCCTTGATCAGGCGCTGAGCAGCTTTCCTGACAACATTGATCTGCTGTTTGCGCGTGCTTTGCTGGCGGAGCGCTTTGACGACATGGCTTTGGTAGAACAGGATCTGCGGCGGATCATCGATCTGGATCCACAAAATGCGCGCGCACTCAACCATCTGGGTTATGCCATGACCTTGCGGACCGATCGTTATCAGGAAGCCATCGATCTGATTAGCCGGGCATTGGCCGTCACACCGGATGACCCGGCCATCATCGACAGCCTGGGTTGGGTGCAATACAAACTTGGCTTGCTGGATGAGTCGATTGTCAATCTGCGCAGGGCCTATGCGCTGTTTCCGGATCATGAAGTGGCCGCCCATCTCGGCGAAGTACTCTGGGTCAATGGCCAGCTTGACGAGGCAATAGACGTGTGGGAAACCTCTCTGGAAGAATTCCCGAACAGTGAATTTATCATGGAAGCCATGCGTCGCCTGATACCGGCAGACGCAGATGTAATCCAGCCTGAACAGAGACTGAGTTCGTGATCCACCTGCAGGCGGGTTTTTTTCGGGCATTGACCATCGTTGCATTGACCGCCACATTGCTGTCCTGCACTGGCACCGCACGTATGGACGCTCCGGTTGTTTCCGAATGGGAAGCGCGCAAAGCCGTTCTGGAATCCCTCGATGAGTGGGAGTTTACCGGCAGCATCAACGTACGTGACGCTAACGAAGCACACGCCTCGCGAATCCGCTGGCGGCAGATCAACGAGCGTTACCGCATAAACCTGTGGGGAACCTTCAATATTGGTGCGACTGAAATCAACGGCCGCCCCGGCGAAGTGCGCATTGAGCAAGAAGGTGAAGACCCGATCATCACAGAAACACCTGAACAATTGTTGTACGACCGCATTGGTTACGAACTGCCGGTGACCGAGTTGAATTTCTGGATCAAAGGCATCCCTGCGCCGGGTGCCAGTGAGGAGCTGAGTTTTGCCGACAACCAGCAATTATTGGGGTTTGTTCAGGCGGGATGGCGGGTCGATTATCTGGGTTATACCAACTTCGGTCAGGAAACCCTGCCCACCCGAATCCGTGTGCAGAAACCGCCCTTACGCCTTGATCTAATGCGTCTGAACTGGACGCTGCCCGTCGCCGAGTAAACCATGTCACCCAGCCAATTGACCCTGTCGGCACCGGCCAAATTAAATCTGTTTCTGCATATCACCGGCAGACGTGCTGACGGTTATCACCTGCTGCAAACCGTTTTTCAGTTGCTGGATTATGGCGATGAATTGGCGTTCACCCTGAGAAACGACAGTCAGATTGTCCTGCACTGTGACAACGCTGAACTGTCGGGTGCTGACAATCTGGTGCTGCGTGCCGCCCATTTGTTGCGTCAGCACACAGCCTGCTCAGTGGGTGTTGATATCAAACTGCAAAAACGCATACCGACGGGAGCGGGTCTGGGCGGCGGCAGTTCTGATGCAGCCACGACGCTGGTGGCATTAAACGTATTGTGGCAATGCGGACTTACTCGCAACACGTTGGCGGACTTAGGCCTTCGTCTCGGTGCCGATGTGCCAGTCTTTGTTCATGGTCAATCTGCGTGGGCAGAAGGTGTTGGCGAATTGTTGCAACCCGTGAGTCTTCCTGCACGTTATTACCTGGTTTTGAGCCCTGACTGTCATGTTTCGACTGCGATGATTTTTTCACATCAGCAGTTGACACGCGACACAAGGGCCATCAAAATGGCCGCCTTTCTGGCAGGGCAGTCCCAAAACGACTGTGAATTGCTGGTCCGACAACTGTATCCCGAGGTCAATGCTGCGCTTGAATGGCTCAGCCAATTCGCACCGGCAAGGATGACAGGAACGGGGTCAAGCATCTTCGCGGCATTTAATGACGAGGCCTCAGCCAGAGATGTATTACTGAAGTTGCCAGCCGAACTAGACGGCCCTTTGAAGAACATACAAGGGTTTGTTGCGAGAGGCGTTAACGAATCCGCCTTGAACAGCGTGGGTTAACGGCAAATCAGTAAAAATGCAGTAAAGCAGTATGTTCAAGGCGTTGTGACTCGTACTTGTGGAAATCGCAGGTATCCAAGTCCAGACACAATAGCTTAGAATAGCGACGTTTTTTGGGGTGTCGCCAAGTTGGTAAGGCATCAGATTTTGATTCTGACATGCGTTGGTTCGAGTCCAGCCACCCCAGCCAAATTCTCGGATACCCGGGTACAGCTGTTTAAGCAACGCAGCATTCATTCAGTCAATGCCAGTGACCTAAACGAATGACCCGGGCGGAAAAAACCATCATACGACCACAGAAAAAATTAATACCAGGCAAACGCTGGAGTTCTCCGGCAGACAAGTCTGAAGGTACTCTCCCCATGGCTAATAATCTGATGGTTTTCACCGGCAACGCTAATCCCGTGCTGGCTGAAAAAATTGCCCGATATATTGGAATACCGCTCGGTGATGCTCAAATCGGCAAATTCAGTGATGGCGAAATTGCTGTCGAGATCAGAGAGAACGTGCGCGGCAAAGACGTTTTTATTATCCAGTCCACGTGCGCACCGACCAATGACAGTTTAATGGAACTGCTGCTGACCGCCGATGCCATGCACCGCGCCTCAGCCAACCGTATCACGGCAGTGATTCCCTACTTTGGATATGCCCGTCAGGACCGTCGTGTACGCTCCTCTCGTGTGGCGATCAGCGCGAAAGTGGTCGCTGACATGATTTCTGCAGTAGGGGTTAACCGTGTGTTGACGGTTGATTTGCATGCAGAACAGATTCAAGGTTTTTTCAGCATTCCCGTGGACAACGTATACGGCTCACCGGTGCTGACCGAAGACATCGAACGACAGAATTATGAAAATCTGACCGTAGTATCACCGGATATTGGTGGCGTGGTCAGAGCGCGTGCGGTCGCCAAGCAGTTGAATGTGGATTTGGCTATTATCGACAAACGTCGCCCGCAGGCCAACGAAGCACAAGTGATGCACATCATTGGTGAAGTTAAAGGCCGTACCTGTCTGATTGTTGACGACATGGTTGATACCGCCGGCACCTTGTGCAAAGCAGCAGCCGCGCTGAAAGAACACGGTGCAACCAAAGTGGTGGCGTACTGTACACACCCAGTATTGTCAGGTAATGCCGCTGAGAATATCGCTAATTCTGAGCTGGATTCGCTGGTAGTGACCGATACTATCCCGCTGAGCGAGGCAATCAGAAACTGTCCGAAAGTACGTCAATTAAGTATGGCTCGACTGCTGGCTGAATCCATTCGCCGCGTCAGCAATGAAGAATCAATCAGCGCCATGTTCGAAGGTTCTGGCGTCTGATTTTTACCAGAGATAAACAGAGGTCTGTTTATCTTTTTTACCACACGTTTAATGGATCGGTCGCAAGTCTGTTAAATGTTTTGAAACCGGAGAGACATTATGTCCAATGAGTTTGAACTGAATGCCAGCGCCAGAAACGACCTGGGGAAAGGTGCGAGCCGCCGCCTGCGTCGTCTGGCTGATCTTGTACCTGCCATCATTTATGGCGGAACAGCAGCACCTGAATCGATTTCGATTCCACACAAAGACATCCTGCGCGCGACCATGAACGAAGCGTTTTTCTCGCACATCATCACGCTGGTGGTGGATGGCAAGAAGCAGCAGGTTGTGATCAAAGCTATGCAGCGCCACCCAGCCAAGCCACGCATCTTGCACGCTGACTTCCAGCGCGTTGACACGACGCACACCATTCACGTGAAAGTGCCTGTGCACCTGATTAATGAAGACAAGTGCAAAGGCGTCAAAGTCGGCGGCGGCAGCATCCTGAAGACCATGTCGGAACTGGAAATAGTGTGTCTGCCACAAGATCTGCCTGAGTACCTTGAAATTGATATGAGTGATATCGGCGTGGGTGAATCCGTGCACATATCCCAGATCAAGTTCCCGAAAGGCGTATCGAGTGTTGACCTGGCCCACGGCCACGACTCTGACCACGCGGTAGTCGCAGTGCAGGCGCCACGTGGCGGTGCCACTGAAGGCGCAGAAGCCTGATACTGAACGGGCATGAGCAATCACACGCTCAAGCTGATTGTGGGTCTGGGAAATCCAGGCCCACAATACCGTTACAACCGACATAACGTCGGCGTTTGGTTTTTGGATGCAATCTGTCGCCAGTACGGTGGTGAATTGCGTGCGGAACCACGTTTTCATGGCGATTGCGGTCGCGTCTCGATTGAAGGGCAGGATATTCGCCTGCTGTTTCCCACCACGTTTATGAACCGTAGCGGACAATCCGTGGCTGCGCTCTGTCACTATTTTGACATTGAGCCTGAGCAGATGCTGGTTGCCTACGATGAAATTGATTTCCCGGTGGGAACAACAAAATTAAAAGCTGGCGGTGGCCATGGCGGCCATAACGGCATGCGTGACATCATCAGCGCCTTGGGTGGTGCCAACAACTTTTACCGCCTGCGGATTGGTGTTGGACATCCCGGGGACAAAAACAAAGTCGCCAACTATGTGCTGAGTGATCCGGGCAAGGACGACAGCATTTCGATAGAACACAATATCGGGCAGGCCATGAAAGTGCTGCCTCAGATGGTCAAAGGTCAATGGAATCAGGCGATGCTGCAGTTGCACAGCAACACAGCACCCGATTAATCAGCCGCTGACAAAAAACAGTCTTAAACAGGAATATCAGTCATGGGTTTTAAATGCGGTATTGTTGGTCTGCCCAACGTAGGTAAGTCCACGCTGTTCAATGCATTGACCAAAGCCGGTATTGCAGCGGAAAACTTTCCGTTCTGCACCATTGAGCCAAATTCCGGCATTGTGCCCATGCCTGATCCACGCCTGAACGCGCTGGCAGATATCGTCAAACCCGAGCGCGTTGTGCCCACCACCATGGAATTCGTCGACATCGCCGGTCTGGTGGCGGGCGCCTCAAAAGGTGAAGGGCTGGGCAACAAGTTTCTGGCGAATATACGCGAGACCGACGCTATCGCCCACGTGGTACGATGTTTTGAAGATGGCAACGTCATCCACGTTGCCAACAGCATCGATCCCAAGCGAGACATCGAGATCATCGACCTTGAATTGATCATGGCCGACCTTGAGAGCTGTGAGAAACAATTGCAGCGTGTGGCCCGCACGGCCAAGGGCGGTGACAAGGAATCTGTGGCGCAGAAAGAGCTGTTGGAAAAACTTATCCCGCACCTCAACGAAGGCAAAGCGGCGCGCACCCTGCTGAAAGATCTGAGTGACGATGACAAACGTCTGGCAAAGACCTTCCATCTGCTGACCACCAAACCGGTGATGTACATCGCCAACGTGGCTGAAGACGGCTTCGAGAACAACCCGCTGCTCGACGTGGTGAAAGCCATCGCTGATGCAGAAGGCGCGATTGTGGTGCCGGTATGCAACAAGATTGAAGCCGAAATCGCTGAACTGGATGATCCGGAAGAAATGCAGATGTTTCTGGAAAGCATGGGCATGACAGAACCCGGTCTGAACCGCGTGATCCGCGCCGGTTACTCGTTGCTCAATCTGCAGACCTATTTTACCGCCGGGGTAAAGGAAGTGCGGGCATGGACCGTCAAGGTAGGCGCCACGGCCCCGCAATCGGCCGCTGCAATCCATACCGATTTTGAGAAAGGTTTTATCCGCGCCGAAGTGATCGCCTATGACGACTACATTCAGTACAAAGGCGAAGCCGGTACCAAGGATGCAGGGAAATGGCGACTGGAAGGCAAGGATTACATCGTCAAGGACGGCGATGTCATGCACTTCCGGTTTAATGTCTAACCGGTTTAAATAACGGGTAGATACCCCAGGCCAACTTGTGAGAGACCAACCAGATCGATATTGACCAGGTTCAGATCGGTGTCAGCCGCCATCACGCCGAGGGATGCCGGGGAATATTCCTGTCTGTCCAACAACCCCACATACAAGGCTCGCTCATCCGCTGATGGCTTAACACCTACTACATTGGAATACAGCAGATCGACTGCTTGCCCGTGGTTGAAGCCTTGACCGAGTGCGACCTCGAGCGCCAGGCCCATCACGGTCTCGTAACTCATACCATGATCGAGCAGATCCAGTCCGATACCAACATATGTTTTATTGGACACTGCACTGGCACCAAAGACTGCACCCAGAATTTTAGCAACCTGACCTGCATGCCCCGCCAGATCCAGAGCCACCCCCATATCGGAATACCGGATTCTCTCGATATTGCGCAACTGATCATGGCCGCTGATGGCGTCTACTGACTCGACATCCCACTGTCCGGGGCCCATCAGTTTCAATGTGAAGTGGGCCGCCGGATGTGCGTATTGGATAGTGTCCAATCCGTCGCCTCCTTCAACAATCTCATTCCCGGGTCGTGCAAAAAATACATCATTACCCGGCGTTGGCAACACAGGTCCAATCGGTGGAAGATTACCGCCCTCCTGACTCGGGTTGACAGGTAACCCCCGAGTCCAGATTGTCAATGCCCGTTCACCGGGCGTATCCATGTCGCGACTGGCCACCAATAACGTAGCACCATCCTGAGTCAGATAACTCCATTGAGCTTGCTCACCTCCCCCAATTTCCGTATCTGTTTTGTCTGTGCTTCGTGACAGTATCTTGCCGCTGAAATCGGCAATAACAACCAAACCCCGGTCGGCTTGAATCAGATACCTGCTGTCTGGTGAAAATAAGGCTGTCGCCGCCATGCCCGTCTGGCCCAGCAATTCGCCGGTCCGTGCGTCAAAAATATCACCGTAAAAATTAGCAACATACTTCCCATCCGGGGATATCACAGCATCCAATGACCCCGTTTGTCGTGACCAGAGAATAGCGCCAGTTTCCGCATCCAATACCGAGGTATCTTTGGATTTTGTCCCAACGGCGATAAGACCGGCCTGCTCATGAACCGCCAGTCCGTTCACGAATGGCCAGCCACCAACAAATGCCTTCCATAGCGGGTTGCCTGATTCTGCCTCCAGCTTCACCAGGTAACCATCACCGGAGCCAACATAAAGAAACTGGTCGACAAACTGGAGTTTCCTGACCTGACCAAATGTCCCAGCGGGCTTTTGCCAGACAAGCGCACCCGTTTTTGCATCATGGATACCCAATGCGCCTTGTGATGAACCAGCCGCCACGTATGAACCATCATCACTGATAGCGGCTTCCAGACCTTCCAGGTAAGGAACATCACCGGTCACTTTCCATAATAATTGACCATTACCGCCATCCAGCACACCCAATGTCCAACTACCTGCAGCAAACCGGCTGATGTCCGGGTTTACCAGAAACACCACTCTACTGCCGTCAGCTGTCATATCGCCACCCCAGGTTTCCCAGCCTGGCGCATATTCCCAAAGCAACTCACCACTGAAACTGTACTTGCGAATCACCGAGGTTGCACGTAGTGCAGCATCCGCCACATCGTCACCCGGATCCGACCAATTCTCCTGTCCCGGAATCAAGACAACAGTTTTTTCTGACTCACTGACTGCACCCCGCCAAAACCCTGTTGGCGCATCTTCTGCTACCGCAACATGATAGCCATAGTCGAGCGCGGGTGAGGGTTCGAGCATGATTGTGCCCGCCGTCGCCAATTGGTTTGCTGTGAGAGTCTGAGACTGAACGTTGTCGGCCGTTATACGGATAACCCAATCATCACGCACAGGAACACGCGTCGCAAACGTGGCCTGGGATCCGGAAAACACAAGCTCAACCGGGTACCAACGACTGTAGGGCGTTGCAATTTCTACGGTCAAACCGGGTGCCAGGCCTGTTAGCCCAGCAATAGTGCCAGACAGTGTTTGACCGCTTTCTATCACGGACGATGATGTTGTGCGGAACGCATTTATACCAAAATCGTTCCGAATGAAGGAAATTGCCTGCGTCAATTTGCCTGCCAACAAGGGATCAGATGTTGGGTCGGGACGATGGAAGGCGGCGTTATCCTTGGCCAGAATGAAGTCGATAACATACGTTTTGGACTCACCAGCGACCGGCGGTTTATTGCCAAAGCGGTCTTCATAGATACCTTGCAGCCACGTTTGAGCGATGTAACTTTCACCCGGCGCCAGATCTATGTTTCCGCCATTCGGGAAGACAGCAAAACCGCCATCTCCGCTGACACGCGGGTAGTCAGCCAGGCCTTGGACGGCCATTTGAAAATGTATATTCTCAATCGGCTGATCACCAATATTGGTAATCCTGATCTTTGCATTCCGATCTTTACTGTCCAGATCATAGTCAAGCAACAACGGCCCTGTATATTCGATTTTCAGATTGTTCCATACAACGGGAACCGCAGCTTCCAGTGCGCTCATACGCTTACCCTTTCAAGTCCAAAATTTTTTTTTACTCTGTATAGCACATAAGGTATTCAATAAAAAGAACGTCAACCGCTTCGTTGCAGGTGATAAAAAAAGACCGCGCAAGTGTTATCCGAGTCATACAGTCGCGTTTTACAATCAGGTTCAATCTTGACAAGTTCCGCTCAGTTAGACAGAATGCGCGCCTTGCGATGGCTACGTAGCTCAGTTGGTTAGAGCACAGCACTCATAATGCTGGGGTCAGTGGTTCAAATCCACTCGTAGCTACCACCTCTTTTAATCTGCCATATTAATCTGCCCTTTTTGAACTTGATCAGGCCCACACGATGACCGAGGGTACAGAGAGCAGTAAAACATCCCAGCCAGCCAAAAAGTCCGGCAGCGGCTTCCTCGGCAATCTTGCGTTTAACATCATCATCCCGGTTGTCATTCTGACGCGCTTCAGCGGCGAAGACAGTCTTGGCCCGGCATGGAGCATTGTACTGGCACTGAGTTTCCCGATTGGTTATGGTCTGTGGGATCTGAAAGGCAGTGGCAAGGTCAACCCCTTTTCTGTGCTGGGTATTGTCAGTGTCATGCTCACCGGTGGGATCAGTCTGCTTGAACTGGATCCGCAATACATTGCCATCAAAGAAGCCGCGATCCCCGGCATCATCGGAATTGCTGTGCTGGGCAGCCAATATACCCGTTTCCCGCTGGTCAGAACCTTGATCCTGAATGGCCAGATGATCCGCGTGGATGAGCTTTACGCCGCTCTGGCAGCCCATGGCAATACTGATGCGTTCGGGCGGCGCATGGCACAGGCCTCTTACATCGTGGCAGCCTCGTTTTTCCTCTCGTCATCACTCAATTACATCCTCGCTCGCGTTATTCTCGTGAGTCCTCCCGGCACCCCGGAATACACGGCCGAGCTTGGTCGCATGACTGCGCTCAGTTACCCGGTGATTGCCATCCCCAGTATGATCGTGCTGATGATTGCCATCTGGTTTGTGTTTTCCAGCATAAAACGCCTTACTGGCAAAAGCCTTGAATGCTTCCTCGTAGACCAAGGCTAAACGCCTGCTGTTGATCTGAATCAAAACGAATGGTCATTAACCTGCCTACACTCGGACCCTGAGTTGTTATGCAGTTTTGGACTTTCAGCAGATCAAGGAGCTATTCAAATGAAAAAATTCAGCAGCATGCTGTTGGCAGTCGGGTTTTGTGTGGCATTGCCGGCATCCGCGCAAACCATGATTGAAGGTGTATATCTGTCATCATCTGGCGAAAATGGCCGCGGCGGGTGCACCTTGGAAATCAAAAGTCTGGGCAAATCCCCTAAATATGGCGACGATCTGTACGCACTGATTTCCAGTGGCGAAGGTGCCTGTGAGTGGACAGCCGTGGGCTTGGCCAAGAACTTTGGCATCAGCGCCGGCATGGTCAGCAGTGGTGGCATGAGCGGTTATGTCAGCGCCAAGTGGCCGTTTGGTCCCGGTGGTGGGCGCTTGGAAATTGCCTCATTCGAGCTTAATGGCACACCACTGAACACGGTGATGTTTACCAAAGCCGACGCTAAATAAACAGCCTGATACGCTGCTACTCAGACAAGAACTCAGCGAGGAAATGCAACCAGGTGGTCCATCTCCACCTTGATGCCGATCTGCGTGTTTTTACCGTGCGCATGGTGACTGGGTACCAGACTCAGCACCCGCGCGCCGCTGTCCAGTTCCAGTGTGTACAAAAACTGTGAGCCTCTGAAGGCCTTGTCGATGACTTTGGCAGTCGATGGACTGTGATCGTCGTGGATCACATCATCCGGGCGAATCAACACCGACACCCCTTCCCCTGCCGCAAACCCCAGCGGTTGATCGGTATGCAGCACACCCAGCTCGGTCTGCACATGCAAATCGTCCACCACGGTCCCCGGCAAAAAGACACCTTCCCCCACAAAGTCAGCCACATAGGCATTGGCTGGTTCATGATACAACTCAAATGCCGGACTCCACTGTTGCAGCGTGCCTGCACTCATCACCCCGATCTCATCCGCCATCGCAAAGGCTTCATACTGATTGTGGCTAACCAAAATGGTGGTAATGCCGTCAGCTTTTAACACCAGGCGGATTTCACGTGCGATTTGCTCACGTAATTCCACGTCCAGACTGGCAAAGGGTTCATCCAACAGCAGAATACGCGGTTTTGGTGCCATGGCCCGTGCGATGGCGACTCGCTGCTGCTGGCCGCCGGACAAACGATGTGGCCAAGCATCCAGCAGTTCGGTGATGCGCAACATGGTCGCTAACTCATCAACCCGTTGTCGACGCGCGGTGCTGCTCAGCGCACGCAAACCAAAGGCAATGTTGTCGCGCACCGTCATATGCGGGAACAAGGCATAGTCCTGAAACACCATGCCTACCTGACGTTTTTCAACCGGCAACTGCCATCCGGCAGCGCTGACACGTTCCCCGGCAATCAGGATGGCGCCATCGCTGACCGGTTCAAAACCGGCAATTGCACGCAGCAAGGTGGTTTTGCCACAGCCACTCGGTCCAAGCAAACAGCCGATATCGCCGGATTTCAGCGTCAAACTGATCTGACGCACAATCGGCGTTTTCTCCAGCTCTACAGAAACATGTTGCAGTTCAAGCGCGTTTGTCATGACCGGGTCGTGATGCTGAAATTGAAAGGCTGATGATAATAACAGGAATAATGCCGGCCAGAACGATCATCAAGGCAGACGCTGCTGCCTCTGTCAATCGCTCCTGATTGGCCAGTTCATAGGTGCGGATGGCCAACGTATTAAAATTAAACGGGCGCAGGATCAAGGTGGCTGGCAGCTCTTTCAGTACGTCCACAAATACCAGCAAAGCGGCGGTCAGCAAACTGCCTTTCAGCATCGGCATATGGATGCGCCTGAGAATCTGCCAGGAACCCAGTCCCATGGAGCGACCGGCATCATCCATACTGGGTTTGATTTTGCCAAGGCCTGCGTCCATGGTGTTCATGGCGACCGGTAAAAACCGCACGACATAGGCAAACACCACGGCAATCAGTGTGCCGCTCATCAGCAGACCTGTGGTGATACCAAACTGCGCCCGCATCCAGGCATCCAGCGAATTATCAAACCAGGCAAACGGTATGAGCACGCCGACCGCAATCACCGTGCCCGGCACTGCATAACCGAGCCCCAAAATACGCGTGGCGGTGCGCATCGGCATACCGGGCTGCAGCCGTTTTGCATAACTGATAAACATGCCAAGCATCAAGGCAATCAGGGCGGCAGTAAACGCCAGGCGCAGGCTGTTAAAAATCAACTGGCTGAAAGCGCTGAAATCTACCAGCGCACGGGTATCCCACGCCCACAAGGCCAATTGCAGGAAGGGAATCAGAAAACCGAACAAGACGGGCACCAGACAATAAACCAATGCACCTGCCAGCTTCCAGCCCTTGAGTTTGATCTGTGGCAACCGGGAATATCGCGTGCTGGTGTGATGATAACGTGCCCGGTTGCGCGACCATTGTTCAGCAATCACCAGTACCAGAATAAACAACATCAACACGGCAGACAGCTGCGCCGCCGCCGTGGCACTGCCCATGCCAAACCAGGTGCGAAAGATGCCGGCTGTAAAACTGGAGATACCGAAATATTGCACCGTGCCGTAATCAGCCAGCGTCTCCATCAATACCAAGGCCAGACCCGCCATAATTGCGGGTCGCGCCAGTGGCACGGCTACCCGACTGAAGGCCTGCCAAGGGCTGGCACCCAGGGTGCGTGAGACTTCCAGCACACACACGGATTGTTCGAGAAATGCCATGCGCGAGAGCAAATACACATAGGGGTACAACACCAGTGACAGCATGGTAATCGCGCCACCGGTCGACCGAATCTGCGGAAACCAGTAGTCACCAAAGCGCAGGTCAAAGGTGTCGCGGATAAACCCCTGAACCGGACCTGCAACATCCAGCATGCCAGTGTAGGTGTAGGCAATAATATAGGCAGGCATCGCCAGCGGCAGTACCAATGCCCATTCCAGCCAACGGCTGCCGGGAAAACGCGTCATGGTCACCAACCAGGCTGGCACGACACCCAGTATCAGCACGAGCACCCCTACACCCAGCATCAATTGCAAGGACTGCGAGATGTAAGACCATAACAAGGTGTCAACGAGGTGCTGCCAGACACCATCGCTGCTATCAAATATCGAGGTAAATATGGTGAGGACAGGCACACTCAGCAGGACACATAACACCATGATGGCGAGCAGTGAGCCATGTTTGCCCACGCGCGCCAGCAGTGTCTGTGTATCACGATGCTGAGAAGAGAGTGCCTTGTCAGTCAAACCGGTTCCTTCAACGCCAGCCGGCCCTGTCCATCAGGCGAACGGCCTCGGCATTATGGATACCCAGTTGCTCCAGAGCAAGTGAGTCCGCTTTGAACTCACCCCAGGATTGCAGCGTTGCGCTGACTGGCACGCCCGGACGTACCGGGAATTCATTGTTGGCTTCCGCATACCAGGTTTGCGACTCATCGCTCACCAGAAACTCAAGCAACTGAATGGCTTCCGCACGATTAGGTGCATGCGCACTCAGGCCGGCACCACTGATATTGATATGGGCACCACGATCCTGTTGATTAGGCCAGAACACAGCCACTTTGGAGGCCTGCTCGCGCTGTTCGGCACTGGTGGCATTGATCATACCGGCCAGGTAATAGGTGTTCACAATCGCCAGCTCACACTGTCCAATGGCGACTGCTGCAATCTGATCACGGTCGCCGCCTTGCGGTTGTCGCGCAAAATTGGCCACCAGACCTTTAGCCCACTGTTCGGTTTTTTCAACACCATGATGACTGATCATCGCCGCTGTCATGGACTGGTTGTAAATATTGGATGACGAACGTATGCAGATTTTGCCTTTCCATTTGGGATCTGCCAGATCTTCATAAGTGGATAGCTGTGCTGGATCTACACGCTCTTTGTCGTAAACCACCACGCGCGAGCGCAGTGACACGCCAAACCATTCGCCTTCCGAATCGCGATACTGAGACGGGATGTTGGCTTTCAGCACGTCGGAATCAACTGACTGCAACAATCCCATTTCCTTGGCGCGCAACAAACGACCTACATCAACGGTTAACAGCAGGTCCGCTGGGGAATTTGCACCCTCCAGCTCAAGACGGGTGGTCAGCTCATCTGCACCCGCAGTGATCAGGTTAACAGTGATGCCAGTCTCAGCGGTAAACCGGTCAAGTACCGGCTTGATGAGATTCTCCTCACGGCCGGAATACACGTTGACTTCGGCGGCGTGCGCGGCAGATACAACAGACAGACCGGCCGCTATGGCAGACACGGCAAACATCGACAGGAATAATTTTTTCATAACCGACTCCCAGACCTGGATTTGACTCAGAATGGGCGAATGATAATTACTCTCATTTATGTTTGCAATCAGTATTTGTCTTGCCGTGTTGCGTCAGATCAACTTATTGGTTGGCAGCATCCGCTTCTGCTCGTCGTTCACCTGCCAGAATGCCCGGCAGTCCATAATTACCCTCATGGCAGGCATACTCGTAAATTCGCGAATCGCTGGCATTCAAACTCATTTCGCCGCGCCAGGTTTGGGTGTAATACACCGGATCAGTGACTTCAAATTCATACAGAATCTGACTGTCAGACCAGCGGCTGAAGCGCTCTATAATTTTGCCCTGATCTGACAACGGCACCTGGCCACCACCGGCCTGTTGCGGGTGCAGGCTGACCGTTTCCACAACCAATGTGTCGCCGTCCCACCAGCCGATAGAGTCCCCCAGCCATTGATGTAATTCTGGTGGCCGATGTTTACCGCCGATGGGGATAATGCGCGCATCCTGATTCATCTCGACCATTATCATCAGGTAATCGTCGGTTTGCACAATCTGATAATGGTTGTTGTACAACACATTCAACATGGGTGGGCCACCGGTGCCGCCAAACCCGATCAGACATCGTTCGCCCAGTGCACGCCCCTCGGGACCGTCATTGCCACTGAAAGTTTCACGGTATTCACGGCGCAAAACCTGCCCTTGTTCCGAGTATGGGATTCGACCATTGTCAGGCTCAACCACCCAGGACGTCCGATATTCACCTTTCACAAAACCGAAACTGGTGCCCGGATCAATCCAGAATGCGTTATAGCCCCGGCCCATACCCAGGTCTGAACCGTCCAGCAACTCGCCTTGCTGCAGATTATCGTCAGTCGCCTGACGCACATTCTGTGGGTGATTGGCGGTCAGTCGTTCCAGCTCTTCCGGTGGAATAACCAGCGAGGTGTATTGTGGGTTACGCTGCAGATCGGTGATTGAGGCGTTGGTCCAGATACCGTGAAAATCGGGTTTGCCTGACGGAGTGCGAGGAGGTTCGTAGCCTGGCGCCTGCGCCATGACCTGACACGACAAGCCGATTAACGTGCACGCAAGCAGCAGCGAGCGCAGCGCAGGTCTGGTCGACGAGGGGTTTACCTCAATCACGTTGCATGGGACAAAGGTCATAGCCCGAATTCCTCATTCTAATAATTATTGTTGTGGAGCACGCTGAAAGCTAAACCAGTGCAGCAACAGAATCAAGTCGCACCCGCACTGTCCAGCAAAAAACCGGACGCGACAATACGACGCATTACACACCACGAACGACGGTTGATGCTGTACAACCCATACGCGTATCATGCAGTCATCTGTTCCAACGCCCGGCAAGCGTTTTCTTAAACCGGCCAATTCGGGAATCAACACCATGTTCTTAAATCGATCAGTAGCACGTGTTTTGTGTGTGACAGCAGTGTCATTACTGTGCCTGGCTGCGTGCAGCCAGGATACTAGCCCCCCGGCCGACGCCGACGCAGGCAAAAGCGACACATCCGCATACAACTTGACTTTGGACAACACCGAATTTATGGCGCACGTCCTTGAACCCATAGCTGATGTGTTGTGGAAATCTGCGGGCTGGATTCTCGACGAAAATGAAGGATATTACGAACTGTACCCCACGGATGACGAGGGCTGGCTAAATGTCCATAACCATGGCGCAATGATTGTTGAAGCGGGCAATTTGATGATGCTGCCGGGCCGCGCACAAGATGGCGCCTGGACCACGTACGCGCAGGCAACCAGCACCGTTGGGCTGTCGATCATGAAGGCTGCCGATGAAAAAAATAACGAAGATCTGTTTCAGGCTGGCGCGCAACTCTATAGCGTGTGCACCGCTTGTCATCAGGCCTACAATCCTGACATTCTGTCGCGCTTTCAGCCCCGCAGTCTGACGGAATGACGCGGACCATGTTGTTAACAGGTTGACGCTACTGATGCTCACTAAAAACGCACTGGCTGTGTTTCTTGCCACCCTGACTGCTTGCCTGATCCCTGCTGCTGCGTTTGCACACAACATCGCGGGTGGCGATGCCGACTTTGTAACCTCCAATGCCGGCGCTGCGATTGGCCCGTTTATGTATCTGGGCGCCAAACACATGGTGACGGGGTATGACCATCTGTTGTTTCTGGCCGGCGTAGTGTTTTTCCTGAGTCGACCCATGCAGGTCGTACAATACGTCTCGTTGTTTGCGCTTGGCCATAGTTTGACCTTGCTGATCGGCGTGCTGGCAGACATCAGTGTCAACGCCTACCTGATCGATGCCATTATTGCTTTGTCGGTGGTTTACAAAGCGCTCGAGAACATGGGTGCGTTCAATTCGCTGGGCCGTTGGCGGCCCGATACCCGCTGGGCCGTGTTTATATTTGGCTTGTTCCATGGACTGGGTCTGTCGGCGAGTCTGCAAGAACTCAACCTGCATCCGGATGGGCTGTTAATCAATCTGATCAGCTTTAATGTGGGTGTTGAACTCGGCCAACTGACCGCGCTGACCATGATCTTGATCGGTTTCAGCGTGTGGCGCCGTCAATCGGGTTTTAACCGCATGGCATTCACCAGCAATGCGGTGCTGATGAGTGCCGGTTTCACCCTGATGATTTATCAATTGACCGCCTGGTTGTTAAACGCCTGATACGGAGTCTCCTGATGAGTAGTGAACAGAACCCGCAACAACATCAACGCAACCTTGCCGTAGCCATCAGCGCTGCATTGGTGGCAGGGGTTGCTATATTTGTTGCTATCATTCTGCCTGCCGAGTTTGGCAGAGATCCCCTCGGAACCGGTCGATTGCTGGGATTGAGTGGTTTGACCACCACCACGGCTGATGCCTTACATCCACAACTGGAGTTCCACAAAAACGACGACGTCGAATTTTTGCTGGAACCGTTTCAGTCACTGGAATACAAATACCTGATGGATTTGGGCAACGCTGTGGTGTTCAGCTGGTCGGCCGATGGCGAGCTGTACTTTGATTTGCACGCGGAAAACATTACTGTCGAAGATGCAGAAGAAAGCTACGCCCAAGGTGTTGCCTCACAGCAAATGGGCACTTATGAAGCGGCCTTTAACGGCATGCACGGCTGGTTCTGGGAAAACCGCGGATTTGACACCATCACACTGCGTCTGAAGACGTCCGGCTTTTTTGTCAACGCAACCGAGTTCAGAGGGGGTGGCACCAGCGATCGCTCGCCACCACCAGTGCTCTGAGCTCATGGCCACCTCAGCGGGTGGCCATATGACAATTTTCGCAGGATTCATAAAGCGCATTGTTCAGCTCTTCCAGCGCCGGCAAGTCTTTGGCCTGCGCCGCTTTATACGCAGCCACCGCGGCATCACGCATCAGCAGGCTGTCCCGTATCCATTGATCCTGATCCCGCAGGTATCCCGGGATCAGCAAGAGATTGGCGGACTCAGCCAGCATCAGTGTTTTGTTCTCCAGTTGCCGCCAGTCGTCATCACTTTGTGGCGGCGTACGTGAAACATAAAACACCGCGTCCGAGGTGGGTTGCACAATCCGGGTCATCAACTCCGACATGCTGGCACTGGCTTGCGGCGCCGCGTTATCCGCGGCCAATGCGGTCATGGTCAACACCACGCCCGCCAAACCCAATCCGCCAAGCAGGCGCAACGGCGCGCGTTTCACCCTGTCTGTCACGTTGTTATGCGTTTTCATCATCCCCTCTCACTGCACACTGTTAGCAGAATGCGGTTGCTGAATATCTCAAAACCAACTCGTACAAAATTAGCACATAAAAAAAGCGCCTGATTGATCATCATCAATCAAGCGCTTTTTTATAGTCAGACTACTTTATACCGCCAGATCATCGGCTTGCGCCGCTATCCAGCTGTGTATTAATTGTCTTCGGGATCAGCACCATCTTGCGGAGCACCGATACCTGAGGATCCCATGAACAGTTTACGACCATCCGGGAAGGTAATATCACGGCCATTTGCGCGGCAAGCAGGTGTGCACAGACGGTCCTTACTCTGGTAACCGGTTACTACAATTTCGGTACCGATTTCGAGTGAGCCACGGTTGATGCCACGACGCAGCAGTGTGTTTGGCGTGCCGCCTTCGGCCATCCAAGCCTGTTCAGTACCATCTTCATTGGTGTGACGCAGGTGAATCCAGGAGTGAGGGTTGATCCACTCAACACGTGTGATCGGACCGCGCAATGCCACTGGCAGGTTGGCATCAAATTCAGCGGAAAACGCATGGTGTGCGGTTGCCGGTGATTGCATGCCGATGGCAGCGATGCCACCAACCACTGCTACTGCAGCTACAAGCAATTTCATTTTCATACAAATTTCCCCTATTCAATGAGCTAAGCTGAAAACAATGTTACACCAGGTGGCCAACCTCATCCATCGCAATGATGGTCTGCCTGACGACTGCTACCGGTATCTGGTCTCATTATCCGGTACGCGCCTTAACCTTGACTTAACGCTGCGGGCAGGCCTGATGCCAGGACTACCTCGCATTAACTTCTCTTGTTTTGTTCATATTTACTACCGGTACAGTTGATCTGCAAGTGAGCTGGCCAACACAGACCCGGTTTTAAATGATTAGTTGATCAGACTTAAGGTTTGATCAACTAATCAGCAAGCTGTGAAAGTTTTTCAGAACGGCATTGTCATGCCTTCGATTGGTCGGCCTTTTCGGAAGCGACCAAACAGCAATTCTTCCACAAACTCGACACACTTGAATTGGGGCAGCTCGAAGTCTTTTTCAAGTCTTCGGTACAAAGGCATGCTGATTGTCCAAGGCTCGGTGTAGAGCTGGGGATCAACAATGGTTGCAGTGTATTCAATGGTGTTTTTGTCGATCATTGTGTAGCGCTCGGTCACTTTCGATTCCCATGACCGATAGTTACCGGCACGGTCATACCAGGTGGAGTCAATCAGGCCACTGACTTCAACCACAAACGTATCACCATCCCAAGTACCATAAGACTGCCCCATCCATGAATCAATGGGTGCTTCACCCGGATCTTCGAGGTAAATGTTCCTTACTGCACCAGCAAACGAGTAGGCAATAAAAAACGCACTGTTACTTTGGAAAATCTGGAAAGGATGCGGCAAATAGGTTGCGCGAGGCACGCCTGGCATGAAGCATTTTACTTCCGGATCACGATCCAGCCAGTTTTCGCGATTTTCGTCACGACGGGCCAACGCTTCCGGTTTGTAGGGGATATACCCGTTATTGGTGGTGATCACGCCCTGACTGGCGGGTACAGCACCGACCGCACCCATGGCAACCACCTCGGGGGCAGGTACCGGAACAAAATCACCGGGAACCATTGCAAACGCAGACTTGGGCGGCGCTGGCTCCAGATTATTGTTTGCAGTCGTCAGCACTTGCCAGATACCGTTCAGATCCGGCTTGCCATCCGGAGTCCTCGGAATCGCAGACATCATAGCGCTTTGAGCTTCTGCAACTGACGCTGTCGGGTTACTGGTGGTTGTTTGTGTATCGCTGGGTGAACAGGCCATGACGCCAAGTGACATCAAAGCAGTTATTAGTGTTATTTTTTTAAACCCGTTTGGCATGTTGTTATGCACCTCCCCTTGTTGTCTCGCGATATAAACACTTCAGTTTTTCAGTGTCAAGCCTATTAAAGTCAGCCGCTCACCGACGAGACAACTATCCGCGAGCGGCCAAGAAATATTATTTTTTTGTACCAACAAAGTTACCTTGGCCCATGTCACCCAGATTTAGCGTGCCTTTCAGGGTGCCGTCAGCCTGTAATTCACCTGCATATTTGATTGAACCCATCTGGCTCGCCAGTGTGAACTCAAAGGCATTTCCGTCGGCTTTGCCAGTAAAGTCGGCGTTGCCCAACTGCCCGGAGTACTTACCGGTGATGGTTCCATCAGCGGCCTGTTGCATGACAACACCTGCGTTGCCGGAACCTGCACCCGGGATCTCAACGGCAAAATTCCAGTCACCACTGACATCCGCAAACGCCAATTGAGTGAACAACATGGCTGAACCCGCGATCAATAACACTTTTTTCAACATTTCAAACCCTCGTCACATCAGTGACCTTGACTAAACGTGTGGCGAAAAGTAACAGAAAACTCAGCATTAAGATTGTCACCAGACAAAACTTCGACGCAGCGAAACAGCAAATCGTCGCACGCAGCACCTTAGTCAGGCAGTGATGTCAGCTCGGCGGATCCACACGGTCGGCTTTTGATCCATTGACGCGAAACCAGCCGGCAATGCTGTAACGATCCCTCAACGCCGGTGCAACCTCATGCGGCACCTCATCGCTCAGGAAAATAGCCACAGAGCCATACAAAGGTTGTATTTTGGCAATGGGCTCAGGCGAGTTTTCGTCGTAAATGACCAATTCGCCGCCCTCAGCGCTTTGCCAGGCAGGATTCAGATAGGCAACCAGAGACAAAACCCGACGCGCCCCCCGCTCAGTCTGATCAGGTTTAAACGCATCCAGATGCTTTTTATAAAAGGCGCCGGGCGCGTAGTGGGCAAAGTGTGATTCAAAGGAGAACAGCCCTAAAAACAGCCGCCGATTCAGGTATTGCTGCAAGCGCGCGCACCAGTCCAGCCACGCTCGCTCAGTGTCATCGGCGCCTTCGATCCAGCGGATCTGATCGCGCCGCACAAACTGATTAAGCATATGATCTGCGCTACGACCGATACCCGCGGCGGTAAAATCCGCCGGCTTCATAGCTCGGACGCGGGCAAACAGGGCTTCCGCCAGCACGGGTGGCAAAGCATTGGGCACCACGACCCACGGGCGCTCCCGCAGTGCCAATACAAAGCGTTCAAAACAGTCTTCATCATCACCACCATCAAACTGCTCACAGATCACCGGCAGTTACTCCATGCTCTGCTTCATGATCTGGTCAAGATAGGTGCTGGTGCGTGTCATTTCGTAGCGTCGGAATTTGATTCGAGGGTGCAGCTCGCGCATTCGGGAACTGAGCAACCCATGCGCCGAGTGCAACTGGGCATCGGTGATAATGCCATTGATATCGCAATCTCGCGCCAACTTCAGCAGACGATCAAAATTCACAATAAAATTTTCGGTGTGAGTGATGCGGATCTGGGTACCGTAAAACAGCGGCATTAATTCTTCACCACGCCCCGCCAGGGTCAGAAACCGGCGGGAGAATATTTCGAAATCACCCGTCGCAAACTGATGCCACATTTCCGCAAAGTCTGCCTCACTGATCGAGCCATCGCCCTGCACCCCTTTGCTGGACAACAGCAACAAACCGGTAATGCCACCCAACTGCCGGCGCGTGTTGTCGGCAATTTTAAAAAAGGTTTCCTGCCGGGCGTTTCTCTCATTGGCTGACAAGGCTTCTGCCTGACGCGCAGAGACAATATTGCTGTGGTACAACTCGCGATTGTTCTGAGCAAGAATGGTTTGCTGAATGAACAAGCCGATCACCAGCCAAAGAAAAGCCAGCGGTGCAAAAGCGCCTTCCAGAAAATTGCCCATCTCGGCAATCGGCAGGCGCACAAACGCATGCCAGCCCACGGCTCTGGATATGTACAACGAACCCGCCAGCAACCACAGCAGCGTGACGATCAGTCCAAACTGAATCCGCCAGTCCTGACGGTAAAAATCCTTCACTTCGAGTTTGGGCGCCAAAAACGCACCGGGATCATTCAGACGCTGATCCTGTCTGGTTGCATCATGTTCCTGCTGACTGATTGTTACTTTGTTGTTCATTGGTCCCCCCGAACGGAGGCGCCAGCATACTGCGCGCAACAATCAAGGGTCAACGCCAGTACTGATTGAATTGCCTTGCATGGCCGAACAGCCGATAATTCACGTCTTACCACAGAGGTCAGCTCACCATGTCAGACACTACCCAGGCGTCAGAAACACCCCAAACCCCCTCGTTTGAAGAAACCCTGGCCCAACTCGAAACACTGGTCACTCGCATGGAAGATGGGCAAATGAGTCTTGAAGACGCACTCGGCGCTTTCGAGACCGGCATCAAACTGACACGTGACTGCCAGCAGGCCTTGCAACAGGCAGAACTCAAAGTACAAATCCTGACACGCGGCGATGGCACCCCCGAAGCCTTTGACCTCGCCAGTACCGGGCTGGGAAACACAACTGCCAACGGCACAACAGGAGACTGACTGTGCACGCTGAACACGAAGACCTGTCTTTATTTCTGGCCAGTTGCCGTCAGCGCTGCGAAAGCCATATGCAGACCAGTTTGACCGGCTTGACGGCCATGCCCGATCGTCTGGTTGATGCAATGCGTTACAGCAGCCTGCTGGGAGGCAAACGAATTCGGCCCTGTCTGGTGTATGCCAGTGCAATCGCGCTCGGAGGACAGCTGAATACTGCTGATGCAGCGGCCACTGCCGTTGAGTTTATCCATTGCTACTCGTTGATCCACGACGATCTGCCGGCGATGGACAATGATGACTTGCGCCGCGGCAAACCCACGTTGCATCGCGCCTTTGATGAGGCAACGGCGATTCTGGCAGGCGACGCCCTACAAAGCCTGGCGTTTCAGCTTTTGGCCGAAAACCAGCAAGTTGATACCGATATCAGATTACAGATGCTGGCCCTGCTGGCACGTGCGGCCGGCAGTGAAGGCATGATTGCCGGTCAGAGCATTGATCTGGCGGCCGTTGGCCAGCAACTGACATTGGCAGCACTGGAAAACATGCACCTGCTGAAAACCGGCGCACTTATACAGGCCAGTGTTGAATTGGGTGCACTGAGCGCCCATTGCCGGGATGCTGCGGTGTTTACGGCCTTGCGCAATTATTCGCGCTGCATCGGCCTCGCGTTTCAGGTTCACGATGACATTCTGGACGTGGTCAGCGACACCGATGTACTGGGCAAGCCACAAGGCTCGGATATAGCGCGCAACAAACCCACCTACGTGAGTCTGCTGGGACTGGAGGGCGCCCGCGCCAAGGCGAATGCCCTGATCAATCAGGCACACACAGCATTGGATGCCATCAACGCCGATACCCGTTTACTGCGTGATATTGCTACCTATATCACTGCCCGACAACACTAGCGTTTGACGAATACCCTGCGATTGATTAACGTAGCCGCTCCGCAAAAATCACCGGAAACTGACCGTCACAGGCGGCCAGCGACTGATCGGGCACACACGCCATGTTAAATGAAATTCCTCTGACGAGACCGGACACCCCGTTACTCGATCAGATCAACAGTCCCGCTGATCTGCGCGCCATGGATCCCGCGCTGTTCACAGATTTAGCCCGGGAATTGCGCAACTTCCTGCTCTACTCGGTTGGCCAGACCGGTGGCCACTTTGGTGCGGGGCTTGGCGTTGTAGAACTGACCATTGCACTGCATTATGTATTCAACACACCCGATGACCGCCTGGTCTGGGATGTAGGCCATCAGACCTACCCGCACAAAATTTTGACCGGCCGCCGCGAGCGGATGCTGAGCATGCGTCAACCCGGCGGGCTGGCTGCCTTTCCCTGCCGCGATGAAAGTGAGTTTGACAGTTTTGGGGTTGGCCATTCCAGCACGTCCATCAGTGCTGCGCTCGGCATGATGGTCGCCGCGCGGCAGCAACAAAAAGATCGTCATGTCATCGCCGTGATCGGTGACGGTGCCATGACCGCGGGCATGGCCTTTGAAGCGCTTAACCACGCCGGCGAACTGGATGACAATGTGCTGGTGATCCTCAACGATAACAACATGTCGATATCGCGCAACGTCGGTGGATTATCCAGCTACTTTGCACGCATGTGGGCCAGCAAGCCATATAACTTTATCCGCTCAGGCAGCAAAAAGATGCTGTCCAAAATCCCGCCAGCGTTAAAGGCTGCCCACCGCGCAGAAGAGTACATGAAGGGAATGGTGTCACCCGGCACCCTGTTCGAAGAGATTGGCTTTAACTACATCGGTCTGGTGGATGGGCACGACATGGGTCGACTCATCGAGGTACTGGGCAATATTCGTGAATTGCGCGGCCCGCAATTGCTGCATGTGGTGACACAAAAAGGCAAAGGCTACACCGCCTCTGAGAACGACCCCTTTGGCATGCATGCCCTGACCAAAATCGAGGTCAAACCGCGCAAGCCGCAGGATATCAAACCGGCATCGCCCAGTTACTCCAACGTTTTTGGGGACTGGTTGATTGATATGGCACAGCAAGATGAGCGTCTGATTGCGATTACCCCTGCCATGAGCGCAGGTTCCGGCATGGATAACTTTGCCGAACAATTCCCTGAACGATTTTACGACGTTGCCATTGCGGAACAACATGCGGTGACGTTTGCGGCCGGTATGGCCTGCGACGGTGTCAAACCGGTGGTGGCGATTTATTCCACCTTCCTGCAACGCGCATATGATCAACTGATTCACGACGTGGCACTGCAAAATCTGGATGTGCTGTTTGCGATTGATCGTGCCGGACTAGTCGGTGAAGACGGCCCAACCCACGCCGGCAGCTTTGATCTGAGTTTCCTGCGCTGCATCCCCAATATGCTGATCATGGCGCCCAGTGACGAAAACGAATGCCGCCAGATGTTGTTTACCGGCCATCAATATAACGGCCCGGCTGCTGTACGTTACCCACGTGGCAAAGGCCCGGGCGCGGTGATCGACAAACAGATGACCGCGCTACCTCTCGGGCAAGGCGTGATCAAGCGTCAGGGTCACACCGTGGCGCTGCTCGGTTTTGGCAGCATGGTACATACCGCGCTGGCAGCTGCAGACATATTGGATGCCACGGTTGCGGACATGCGGTTTATCAAGCCGCTGGACACTGCCTTGATTGAAGCACTGACCAAACAGCACGTGCTGCTGGTCACCATCGAAGAGAATGCGCTGGCCGGCGGTGCTGGTTCGGCCGTGAACGAATGGCTGCTGCAGAATGACTATCAGATTCCCGTGCTGAATCTGGGTTTGCCTGACTTGTTTATGGCACATGGCCGTGTACCGGAAATGCTTGCCGGCGTAGGTCTGGACAGAGACGGCATTGTGGATGCGGTGCGCAACAAACTGGCGCGCTGCAAACTTCACACACGCGCAGGCAGTTTTCCTGCAGGCATTTGATTAACAGGTATTTGTTCAACAGACGTCTGATCAACAGACAGGAACAGCAAAGGTGCCCGATGGAAACCCGCGAAGAACGCAACGAACGGCATAAAAAAGCCATGCAACGCAAAAAGCAGCATGTCGACGAACGCATTGCGGCGGCGGTCATCGACAAGGGGCTGTTGTTGGTGCTCACCGGCAATGGCAAAGGCAAAAGTTCTTCAGCGTTTGGCATGCTGGCGCGCAGTGTGGGTCATGGCCTGCGCTGTGGAGTAGTGCAATTCATCAAAGGCCAATGGGTGTGTGGCGAACACTTGCTGTTTTCCCAGCACCCACTGGTTGAATTTTATGTGATGAATACCGGTTTTACCTGGGACACCCAAGACCGCGAAGGTGATATTGCTGCGGCTGAAAAAACCTGGGTACACGCCGAACACTTGTTGAGCAATCCCGACGTTAAAGTGGTGGTACTGGACGAACTGACCTACATGCTCACCTACGGTTATCTGGACCACAACAAAGTGTTTAATGCCTTGAAAAACCGTCCGGCAGATCAGCATGTGATTATCACCGGCCGCAATGCCAACGAGACCCTGATTGCCATGGCTGACACCGTCAGCGAGATCAATGATGTCAAACATGCATTTAATGCCGGCATTCGCGTGCAGAAAGGTATCGACTATTAAGGCGAGCCTGCTACTGTTCGTCGTTACGGGGATGTTTTGCTGCGGTGCCGCCTCTGCACAAGCCTTGTCTGTCGAAGACGATACTGGGCATGTGGTCACGCTGGAAAAACCCGCGCAACGTATCATCAGCCTGGCACCGTCTATGACCGAGTTGTTGTTCAGTCTGGGTGTCGGTGATCGCATTGTGGGTGTGATGGACTACAGCGACTACCCTCCGGCTGCGCTGCAAATTCCGATTGTTGGCCGTTATGACATGCTCGACATGGAGCAGATTATTGCATTGCAACCTGATCTGGTGGTGGCCTGGTTGACCGGCAACCCTCGCACGGCGATCCAACGTCTCAAGGAATTCGGTATTGCGGTGTACACCGCCGAACCCGACAGCCTGCTGAGTATTTCTGACCACCTGCTACGGTTGGGACAATTGACCGGGCAACATCAGCAAGCGACTGACCTGAGCCAACAACTGTTGAACCGGCTGGACGCTGTGGAAACACAGATGATAAACGCAGCGCCCGTGCGAGTGTTTTATCAAGTCTGGCACTCACCGATGATCAGTGTGGGTGGCGCAGAACTGATTCATGACATGATCAATCGATGCGGCGGTACCAACATTTTTGCGGAATTGCCGGTCGGCCCCAAGGTGAATCTTGAAGATGTATTGCTTCGCGATCCTCAGGTCATTATCGCCAGCGGCTCAGACCGTGAAAGCCCGGCGTGGTTGGACGACTGGTTGCAATGGCCGGAATTAGCTGCGGTGCGCGATCAGCACCTGTATGCGATTGAGCCGGATCTGGTGCAGCGCCACAGTTTGAGGGCGCTGCAAGGCATGGACACCATGTGCGAGATGATTGCCCGCGCACGTCCGTGATCACTGTTTAAACAGATGCCCCATCTTGCGGCCTTTGACCTCAAGATAATCTTCATTGTGCAGATTCAGACCGGCTTCAATCGGCACGCGATCGACCACCTCAATACCCAAGTCCCTCAGCGCATCCACCTTGAGTGGATTATTGGTCATCAGACGCACCTGCCTCACACCAAAATGCTCAAGTATCGGTTTGCAGATATCGTACTCACGACCATCAGCGGCAAAACCCAACTGCTCATTCGCCTCGACAGTATCGGCGCCTTTATCCTGCAGGGAGTAGGCTTTGATTTTGTTAAGTAGTCCGATGCCGCGTCCCTCCTGACGCAGATACAGAATCATACCGCGTCCCTCTTCCTTGATTTTTTGCATGGCAAATTGCAATTGTGGCCCACAATCACAGCGCATGCTGAACAACGCATCACCCGTCAGACATTCTGAATGCAGGCGGCATAACACCGGTTCGGCAGTACTGATGTCGCCCATACTCAGCACCACATGTTCCTTGCCCGTCAGTGTGTCTTCAAAACCATGAATTAAAAAGTCACCCAACTCGGTAGGGAGTGTGGCGCTGGCAACAAACTTGATACTCACAAAGTAAACCTCTTACAAAATCCAGACAGCCAACAGCTGCAGACAAATCCACGCCATGACACCCGCCAGCACGTCGTCAATCATGATGCCAAATCCACCATGAACATGACGATCAAACCAGCGGATTGGCCAGGGTTTAATGATGTCAAACACTCGAAACAACACAAACCCACACAGCAGCCACACAAGACCGGGCGGCGCCAGAAACATGGTCAACCAGTATCCAATAAATTCGTCCCAGACGATGCCACCGTGATCATGCACACCAATGTCTTGCGCGGTTTTGCCACACAACCACACACCCAGTACAAACCCCGCCAACAGAAACAGCAGGTAAACCACGGGGGGCATCGCAGGCAGCACCAGATACAGAGCAAGCGCAGCAAGGGTGCCAAAGGTGCCGGGTGCATGCGGCGCAGCGCCACTGCCCAAACCAAAGGCCAGGAAATGTACCGGATTGCGCCACACTGATGCCGGCGTTGCCGCCATGATTAACAACCTCACAAGGACTCAGAAAAGTGATTGTAACCTTTCAGTGACAAAGGATGTTGTTCACCTAAAGAAGTTTGTAAGCGAATTCCGACACCGTCGTCAATGTGTCCAATACGCGTGAACCGTAAACCCAGTGCCTGCATTGCCGATCGGGCGGCCGCTTCCTGCGCAGGTGGCACGCACACACACAATTCGTAATCATCACCGCCACTGAGCGCCAGCGCCAATTGTTCACGCAAAGGCACACAGCGTTGAAATGTGTCAGACAGCGGGATGTCTTCGCTCTTGATCAGCGCACCCAGCCCCTGCGTTGAGCCAAACCGTTTAAACGCACTGGTGTCGAGCACATGCTGAAGATCAGAGGCCAGTCCATCAGAGATATCCAGCGCGGCCGACGCCAGACCGCGCAAGGCGATGCCCGCGTCTATCCGTGCATCCGGCTGATAAAACGCCTGTTGCAACACCTGTCTTGCTGACGCGTCCAATGCTGCGTCATTTAGGCGCGCATCGCCGAGTATCCACCATAACGCAGCAGCCGCATCACCCAGGTCACCGGTGACATAAATGGCATCACCCACGGCTGCCCCGGATCGCAGCAAGGCTTGACCTGCTGGCACTTTGCCGTGCACTTGAATGGTAATCGATAACGGACCACGCGTGGTATCGCCACCAATCAACGGACAGTGATGCGCTTGTGCCACCACTGCCAACCCGTGACTGAACGCCGCCAGCCAATGCGCATCGGGCGCAGGCAAACTGATGGCCAAGGTAAATGCCACCGGTTGTGCACCCATGGCAGCGAGATCGCTGAGGTTCACCAGCAGGCAACGTTGTGCCAGCAAAAACGGATCTGCCTGCGTCGGGAAGTGGATGGATTCGTTTAATGTGTCAATGGACATGACCATCTGAAAACCTACGGGCAATGACACAATCGCGGCATCATCACCCGGACCAAGCAGCACATCGTCGTGAGCAAAATTCAACTCAGGCGTGCCGAAGTAGCGTCTGATCAGTTCAAACTCGCCCTGAGCCACGCTGCTCCAACACTCGCAAGGTTTTTGACGCACGATCCAACACGCCATTGATATATTTGTGACTGTCGGTGGCCCCAAATACTTTAGCGAGTTCCACCGCCTCGTTGATCACCACTTTGTACGGCACATCAATACGATGTTCCAATTCGTACAGCCCCAGCCGCAGCAGGGACAATTCGATTGGATCCAGTGCGGACATCTCGCGATCCAGCCACGGCGCCATCATGGCGTCGAGACCAGGCACGTTGGCAACCACCTGCGGGAACACTTCCTTAAAAAAGTCGCGATCAATTTTTCCCTGATAATACACCAGAAATTCCGCCAGAATTTCATTGACCGGTGCGCGCGCCATTTCCCACTGATACAGAGCCTGTAACAGCATACGTCTGGCTTTCTGACGATCACTCAGTTTTTTCTTTTTACCTTCGTCATCCAGCTCGCGACTGCCTTTTTCAGCAGACGCCGACAGAGGCTTTGCGCTTGTTAAATCAATCACGCTGTCAGGCTCCCAGCTTGTTGATGACACTGACCATTTCCAGTGCACCCAGCGCTGCTTCCGCGCCTTTATTGCCGGCTTTGGTGCCCGCGCGTTCAATCGCTTGCTCGATGGAATCCACAGTCAATACACCAAAGGCAATCGGCGTACCGGTATCAAGGCTGACATGCGCCAGACCTTTCACACACTCGCCTGCTACATAATCAAAATGCGGTGTACCACCACGGATCACTGCGCCAATGGCAATCATCGCGTCGCAAGGATGTTTGGCCAATACACGCTTGGCCAAAACCGGCAGCTCGTAGGCGCCAGGTGCCATCACAATGGTAATGTTGTCTTCCGACACGCCATGGCGACGCAGCGCATCGACCGCACCGTCAACCAACTTTTCAACAATAAACCAGTTGAAGCGTGATGCCACAATAATAAAACGCCCGTTACCGGGGAGAAAATCTCCTTCAATTCTGCGAATTCCGCTCATGCTGTCTTCCTCATATTCAATAACAAAAAACGGTAGTAACCCAACCGGTCAGTTCGTTGACTCAGACAGTCGTGTCGAACTGTACAAACTCAACCACTTCCAGATCAAAACCGGTCACGGCATTAAATTTAGCCGGGTAACTGAGCAGGCGCATTTTGCCAACGCCCAACTCCCTGAGAATTTGTGACCCGGTGCCAATCGTCACATCGCTGCCGGCATGACGATGACGACGTGGAATAATCTTGCGATGTCCCACCACACTGGCAATGCTCTCATTGATGTCTTCATCATAGTCATCTCCGCTCAGCAGCACGGCGACGCCCTTGCCTTCAGCGGCAATACGTTGCAGCGCACGACTGAATGACCAGCTGGTACCGCCAGGCACAATCACGTTACAGATATCGCGCAAGGTACTGGCAATATGCACACGCACCAACGTCGGATGTGCTTTGCTGATGTCACCCATGGCAAAAGCCAGATGCGTACCGCCGGAAATGGTGTCCTCAAAGGTATGCAAGGTGAAATCGCCATACTCGGTAGAGAGCACGTTACTGCTCTTTTTCACCACGGTATGTTCGTTAGCGATCCGGTAGTGAATTAGATCAACAATGGTACCGATTTTTAATCCGTGTTTTTCAGCAAAGACTTCCAGATCCGGGCGGCGCGCCATGGTGCCGTCTTCATTCATGATCTCAACAATCGCTGCCGCTGGCGTATAACCTGCCAGTCGCGCCAGATCACAACCGGCCTCGGTATGACCTGCGCGGCGCAGCACACCACCGGGTTGTGCCATGATCGGGAATATGTGACCGGGCTGCACAATATCGTCCGGTTTGGCATCACGTGCGACCGCAACTTGAATGGTGCGGGCACGATCAGCCGCTGAAATGCCGGTGGTCACACCGGTTGCCGCTTCAATCGACACGGTAAAATTGGTGTTGTAGGGCGTATTGTTTTTGCTGACCATCAGCCCCAGTTCCAGCTGCTCACAGCGCTGGCGGGTCAAAGTCAGGCATACCAATCCACGCGCGTATTTCGCCATGAAATTGATGTCTTCGGCGCTCACTCGCTCGGCAGCAATAATCAGATCACCTTCATTTTCGCGATCTTCGTCATCCATGAGGATAACCATTTTGCCCTGACGGATATCATCAATCAGTTCTTCAATTGTGTTCAGTTTCATAGCGCCTGCTTGTTAACCTGCTGTCTGTGAGTTAAAACCGGGTACTTAATTAAATCCATGTTCGGCCAAAAACGCTTGCGTGAGACCCGCACTGGCGTACGGCTGCGCGGCTTTGTCTCCAAGGATCAGCCGTTCCAGATAACGACTGATCAGATCCACCTCAATATTGACCTGATGCCCGACGCGATAGGTATGGATAATGGTGGCGTTCTGCGTGTGGGGGATGATGTTAACACCGAACACGGCACCGGACACAGCGTTGACCGTCAGGCTGGTCCCATCAATACATACCGAGCCTTTCTGGGCAATGTACTTGGCCAGTTCGTCCGGCACACGCACCTCGATACGCCAGCTGCCGCCATCTTCGCTGAGGCTGATAATCTCACCAACACCATCCACATGACCGCTGACCAGATGCCCACCCAAGCGTGTGCGTGGCGTCAGGGCTTTTTCCAGGTTGACTTTTGAACCGGATTTCAGAAAACGAAAGGTGGTCAGGCTGATGGTTTCGTTGGACACATCGGCACAGAAACTCTGCTGATCAAAATCAGTCACTGTCAGGCAGCAACCGTTGACCGCAATACTGTCACCCAGTTTGACGTCAGAAAAATCCAGCGCCGGGCAACTGACACGCAGACGCCATTCTTTGCTGCGCAGGCTCAGCTCACTGACCTGCCCCAAGGCTTCAATGATTCCAGTAAACATGTGCTTAACTCCTCTGACCAGGTGGGTTGACGTCGGCGATCCGCGTCGGCACGGCAATCAGGCGGCAATCGTCGCCTAACTGCACGACGTCAACAATCTTCAGGCTGATCTGATCCTGCATCCGCGTCATACCGTCGAGTTTAAACAAGGGCATGGCGTCATTGCCGAGCAGTTTGGCACCCATATAAATGACCAGTTCGTCCACCAGACCTGCCTGTATCATGGCACCGGCTAACGTAGGACCGGCTTCGATCAACACATCATTACAATCAAAATCCAGCGCCAACAGACTGAGTGTTGCACGCAGATCAACCTGCCCGCTGTCTGTCATGGGCATCGAGCGCACCAGTACACCCGCGCGGTCATAGCGCGCGTCATCCGTCAACGCTGTTGACGCACACAACAACAATACGTCGCCGTCGGATTCAAAAATGCGCGCGTCCATGGGGGTACGCAATGCGGAATCCAGCACTACACGCAACGGCTGCTTACCCGCCAGATGCCGGGCACGCGGATCCGTTAACTCTTCAACACGGACGTTCAACGAGGGATTGTCGACCAACACGGTATTCACACCGGTCAACACCGCGCAGCTGGAGGCACGCAGGCGCTGCACATCGGCGCGCGCGGCGGGACCGGTGATCCATTTGCTTTCACCACTGGCCATGGCAGTCCGGCCATCCAGACTCATCGCCATCTTGCAACGCACCCACGGCAAGCCGTGTTTCATACGTTTGATAAACCCGGGATTGATAGCATCCGCTTGTTCGGGCAATACCGGCCCGCTGACCTTGATGCCAGCCTCACGCATACGCGTTAACCCGCGACCGGACACTTTGGGATTGGGATCAGCACCGGCAAAAATCACCTCGGCGACACCGGCATGAATCAATGCATCCGAGCAGGGCGGCGTGCGTCCGGTATGTGAGCATGGCTCCAGCGACACGTACACGGTGGCGCCATGGGCACGCTCACCCGCCTGCCGCAAGGCATTGGCTTCTGCATGCGGATCACCGGCACGCGCGTGAAAACCTTCACCCACAATCTCTCCGTCGCGCACAATCACGCAACCTACCCGAGGGTTAGGGCCGGCCGTCAATACCGACTGGGCGAGGGCCAGCGCCCTTTGCATAGCTTGTTCAGCAATCACCGATACATGACTCCAGCAGGCCCGGGAAACGCAACAGTCAACACTGCCGCTTCACGACGGATTGTCAGGGACTCTTTGTAACATCAGCCCTGATCAGAGGTTTTGGGTTCTGGCGGATGATCATCATTGGACAATCGATCGATCTCGGCCCTGAACTCGTTCAGATCTTTGAAACTGCGGTACACCGACGCAAAGCGGACAAACGCCACTTCGTCCAGTTGTCGCAACTCACGCATGACCGCTTCACCGACCAATTCGGACGGTACTTCGCGTTCGCCGGTCGCCCGGATGTGATGCTTGATACGGTTAACGGCTGACTCAACGGCTTCTACACTCACCGGCCGCTTTTCCAGCGCTTTATTGAGGCCGGAATACAGTTTGCTCTCGTCAAAGGGCTCACGATTGCCGTTTTGCTTGATGATGCGCGGCATCACCAGCTCAGCCGTTTCATAGGTCGTAAACCGTTCTTCACAAGTGATGCATTCACGACGACGTCGCACCTGGTCGCCTTCCGCGACCAGCCGCGAGTCAATCACCTTGGTATCCAGCGCGCCACAAAAGGGACAATGCATGGTCAGGCGTCTCGATGCGCTTGTTTACGCGCTTTTGTACACAGGAAAGCGCGCACACAGCGCTTTGACTTTTTCACGCACCGCATCAATCACAGACTCGTTATTGATGTCGTCCAGAATGTCACACATCCACTCGGTCAGCTGCGCGACTTCGGCTTCTTTAAATCCACGACGTGTCACGGCGGGTGAGCCAATACGCAGACCGCTGGTCACAAAGGGCGGACGCGGATCGTTTGGCACCGCATTCTTGTTCACCGTAATGTAAGCACGACCCAGCGCGGCATCGGCGTCTTTACCGGTGATTTCCTGTTTGACCAGACTGAGCAGGAACAGGTGGTCATCGGTACCGCCGGACACCACTTCAAATCCACGTTTGATAAAACCTTCCGCCATCACGCGTGCGTTTTTAACCACCTGCTGCTGGTAGGTTTTGAAATCATCACTCATGGCTTCTTTGAAACACACAGCTTTGGCAGCAATGATGTGCATCAACGGACCGCCCTGACTTTCCGGGAACACCGCAAAGTTCAACTTTTTCTCCAACTCGGGATTAGCCTTGGCCAGAATGATACCGCCGCGTGGACCACCCAATGTTTTATGTGTGGTGGTGGTGGTCACATCTGCAATCTGCACCGGGCTGGGGTAAACACCCGCAGCGACCAGGCCTGCAATGTGCGCCATGTCCACTAACAAGTAGGCACCGACTTTATCGGCGATATCGCGGAATTTCTGCCAATCAATGATGCGTGAGTAGGCCGAGAAACCGGCCACGATCATTTTGGGTTTGTGCTCAAGCGCCAGCGCTTCTACTTCGGCGTAGTCAATTTCGCCGGTCTGGTCGTTAATGCCGTACTGAACAGCGTTATAGATGCGGCCAGAGAAACTGACACTGGCACCGTGCGTCAGGTGACCACCGTGTGCCAGGCTCATGCCCAATACCGTGTCGCCCGGCTTCAGCAGTGCAAAATACACCGCCGCGTTGGCCTGTGAACCGGAGTGAGGCTGGACGTTGGCGTAGTCGGCACCAAACAGCTGCTTGGCACGCTCGATGGCCAATGTCTCAACCACATCAACAAACTCACAACCACCGTAATAACGCTTGCCCGGATAACCTTCGGCGTATTTGTTGGTCAGTACACTGCCCTGCGCTTCCATCACACGTGGGCTGGTGTAGTTTTCAGAGGCGATGAGCTCGATATGCTCTTCCTGACGCTGACGCTCGCCTTCAATGGCTTCAAACAAATCCGGATCAAAGTCTTTAATAGTCATGCTGGTAGTAAACATGCAAGTCCCCGCTAAGTGGTAAGTCAGAAGCTGGTTGGGCTGGAGCGTGAGTGCGCTGGAGCCTGTGGCCCCTTGCGTCAATCAAGGGCAGCCTTTCGATGGAGCGGCATTTTACATGATGTGCGGGTTCAGAGCACTCGGAAATTCTTCATGTTTATCTGTGTTAATACTCGTTGACAACATTCATGGCTTTCACGCACATTTCGTGTACCCATTCAGGCTGACAACTGCCTCGCATCAGGCGACTCGGCACGACAAAAACCAACAATAACGGAAACGAATCGTCATGGCTTTGCAACTGGATACTGCCACGTTGATTTTGATGTTCATCACACTGGCAATGACTGCCTTTCTTGTGATGTTGCTGATTTGGCGCATCAACCGGGACATGCCAGGCGTTCTGCACTGGATGGTGGCGACACTGCTCAACACAGCCTCAGCGTTGGCGACACTGCTGTATGCGCTGTCAGGCAGCGATGCCGGGTGGGGACCATTTCTAAGTAACTGTATCAGTATGGGTGCCAATGTATTGGTGTTGGAAGGCGCGCTGCTGTTCCGCGGCTATGCATCGCAGCGTCGTTGGCCCTATTTTCTGGTTTTGTTAATCGTATTTACCGCGGTGACCTGGATCTATCGCCTGGACCCGGCGGTCAGCGACACCCTTCACGACATGTTGACGATGTCATTTCAGCTTCTCGCTGGCGCGGTACTGTTGTGGCAGATAGCCGATCGAGGCGAACTGCAGGCCAACCTGCTGGCGGCCATCTCCGGCATGCTGATCGGACTGCTGATCCTCTGGCGACTGGGATTGGCCAACAGCGGGAGTGACCTTGCTGCACAAGGACAGGAATCACAGGCGACGCAATGGTATCTGTTTGCGGCAGCCAACTTGCATGTGGCCTGGATTTTCGGGTTAAGCGTGGCCTGCTACTACCGCTCGCGCAGAGAAGTGATGTCTCTGGCACGGGAAGATGCACTCACCGCGCTCCCCAATCGGCGCTGGATTGACGAAATGCTCTCACAGACGCTGGCCGAGGCACGACGCAGCGGTCAACAATTTGCCGTCATCATGCTCGATATCAATCAGTTCAAGCGGGTGAACGACAAATTTGGTCACAGCGCCGGCGATAAAGTTCTCACAGAAGTTGCAGATCGCTTACGAAAGGCCGTCCGCGCGTCTGACTTTGCCGGACGACTGGGCGGTGACGAGTTTGTGGTGCTTGCGCGGAGGATGAACTCAGCGGCCCTGTTAAACCAGTTGGTCGACCGTATTCGTCAGCAGTTAAACGGCGCATTGGACTTGAATGGTCATACGATCGACATCAGGGTCAGCGTTGGCACCGCCGTGTATCCCATTGCAGGCGACACTTCTGATCTGCTATTAGGAGTCGCCGATGCCGACATGTATCGTGACAAGGGCAGACAAGCGAGTTAATGCAAGAGGCCACGTCTCAATCTGCGTTCGCGGACGGATAAAGGGACAGCGTGGTGGCGCTGTCCCCGACACCTCATCACGGCGTTCGCGTACCGTTAATCTCAACCACCACACGACGATCAGGTGCCAGACAGGCGATGGTTGCGGCATTGCTGCCCAACCCGCGACATCCGGTTGCCGGCGTTACTGGTTGATCATTGGCAACGCCACTGGCAGTGATGCGGTTGGCAGGAATTCCGCCCTGAATCAGATAGGCTCGCACGGCATTGGCGCGCCGCTCTGACAAGCCTAGGTTATAGTCGCGTGTTCCGATGCGATCGGTGTGCCCGATCACAATCACCGCCTCGTAACTCAGGCCATTGATCTGCCGCACCAGCGCGTCCAGTTCCTGCCTGCCACTGGCAGTCAACACAGACTCATCAAAATCAAACAACGCGCTGGCTGCCAAGGTCACACTGACCGGTTGTGGCGCGGCGGCCGGCGCAGGTGGCGGCACGGGCGCCGGCGCGGATGCTTCGACAACAGGCGCGGGCGCGGGTGAGCGACCGAAGCGATAAACCACGCCCAAGGTCGCTGAATTTGCGTTTGAATCAGTGATCTGGTTGGACGGCAACCGTGCCTGTTCCCATTCTGCGCGCAGAGACAGTGCCTCGGAAATGGCATACTCCAGACCTACACCGACCTTGGCTTTGGACTCACGGTGCGTGCGATTAACAAACCCACTGGCCGCAGCGCCGCTGGCCGCAAACGACTGCTTGACCGAGGTACGCGCCATGCCGGCCCGTAACAGGCCAGACAGATTGGCTGTGAAGGGGATTGTCGCCACGACATCCAGTCCGAAGCCTGACAAATCGGCTTTACCACTCAGATTGTTGGCGGGCCGCAGCGTGGCACCAAAATCGTAGCTACCAAAATCGAAGTAGCTCAACTCGGTAGCAAGGTAACGATTAAAGTCGTATCCCGCCAGCACCTTCCATGCGGTATCACGATCGGATGCATCAAGCGTGTTGAATGAAAACCCGTTTGGTTGCAAGGTACGCGATAAACTGCCGGACGAAATGTTGCCAAGGCTTTTACCTAGACTCAGTCCGCTGTAAAAACCGCTGTCCTGAGCCACTGCCTGAGAACCTGCAAACACCAGTGTCATCGCGACCGCCAGTGAAGAAAGTGAACTTTTTCTGTGAGTGTTGAACTTCATCATGGGCGTCTCCTCCATATCGAACGGTTTTTAATACTGAGACCTAGTATGTCATATTTTTTTTTGGCGTATAACAACATCGCTGGTATAAGCTGTGTCTGCCGCAACAACAGAATCCGGTATTTTCAAATGGAGAAATCAACGCAATGAACCCTGTCAATTTCGATTTATTAAAAGGCCTGTTCAATTCCGCAGACAGCGACAACAGTTCCAGGCAATTATTAAAAGAGATTCTAGTACTGGTCCTTGCCCGCGCCACCCGGGCTGACACAAACATCGAAAACGACGAGTTAGAGACCGTGCAGTCCATCCTCGCCAATGTGCTGGGCGAAACCATCAGCGTGGCTGATATCAAACTGGCAGCGACCTCTGAAATGTTTGAACGACGATCCCTTGATCGTTCACTGACAAAAGCGACACGCAAACTCAGTGACGAAGATCGCATCCTGATTCTGCAATGTCTTGCCCAGGTATTTCGCGCCGACAATCACATCCGGGAACTTGAACTCGACTATTTTGACCGTGTCGCCAATGCCCTGAAAGCAACCCCTTCTGAAATTGCAGGTTTGCGTGCAGGTCCGATCTAAGTACCCAGCTTCTGTCACAGGGGCTTTTTACTTTGCGAAGAGTCCCTACGGCAGTTGATTAGCCACAAAAACCGAGCACTTATCGGTTTCCAATCAAGATCGCTGTTTTAACAACGCGCACCATGTGGCATAGGCGGAATTTTTGATCTCCTCCCCCTGACCCAACATGCTAGAATGCCGGCCAGTCAACAATCGCCGCCAAGGCAATTCCTGCGCAGCCAGTAATCCCGGAGATCATCAGCGTTATGGCACAGTTCGTATACACCATGCACCGCGTGGGCAAAGTTGTCCCGCCTAAAAAAGAAATCCTCAAAGACATCTCCCTGTCGTTCTTCCCCGGCGCCAAAATAGGCGTGTTGGGCTTAAACGGTTCAGGTAAATCCACTTTGCTGCGCATCATGGCGGGCGTCGACAAAGAATATAACGGCGAAGCGCGCGCGCAGACGGGCATCAACGTCGGTTACCTGCCGCAGGAGCCTGCGTTAAATCCGGCCAAAGACGTGCGTGGCAACGTTGAAGAAGGCATGGGCGAGATCATCAAACTGCTGGAAGAATTCAACGCCATCAGCGACCGTTTTGCCGAGCCAATGAGCGATGACGAAATGAACGATCTTCTTGAAAAACAAGGGGAACTGCAAAACGCCATCGACGCCGCCAACGGCTGGGATCTGGAGCGCACACTGGAGCGCGCCGCCGATGCACTGCGTCTGCCGCCGTGGGATGCGGATGTGACCAAACTGTCCGGTGGTGAAAAACGCCGCGTGGCCCTGTGCCGCCTGCTGCTGTCCAACCCCGACATGTTACTGCTCGACGAGCCTACCAACCATCTGGACGCGGAAAGCGTGGCCTGGCTGGAACGTTTCCTGGTGGAATTCCCCGGCACTGTGGTGGCAATTACCCACGACCGTTATTTCCTTGATAACGCCGCCGGCTGGATTCTGGAACTTGACCGAGGTCACGGCATCCCCTACGAAGGCAACTACACCAACTGGCTGGAAACCAAAGAAGCACGGCTGGAAACCGAAGCCAAGCAGGAAGCTGCGCGAGAAAAGACTATCCGCTCAGAACTGGAGTGGGTGCGCAGCAACCCCAAAGGCCGTCAGGCCAAGAGCAAAGCGCGTATGGCGCGTTTTGAAGAGCTGAACTCACAGGAATTCCAGAAGCGCAACGAAACCACCGAGCTGTACATTCCGCCGGGGCCACGTCTGGGCGACAAAGTGCTGGAAGTGAAAAACCTGTGCAAAGGCTTTGGTGATCGTGTGCTGATCAACGACCTGTCGTTCTCCATGCCCAAAGGCGCCATCGTTGGCATCATTGGCGGTAACGGCGCGGGTAAAACCACCTTCCTGCGCATGCTGACCGGTGTTGAGCAACCGGACAGCGGTACCATTGAACTGGGCGAAACCGTGGATCTGGCCTATGTTGACCAGAGCCGCGACTCACTCAACGACAGTAAAACCGTGTGGGAAGAATTGTCCGACGGACAGGACATCCTGCAGATTGGTCGCTACGAGATTCCGTCACGCGCGTACGCCGGCCGGTTCAACTTCCGCGGCGGCGACCAGCAGAAGTTCATCAAGGACCTGTCCGGTGGTGAGCGTAACCGTCTGCACCTCGCCAAACTGCTTAAGCGCGGCGCCAACGTGCTGCTGTTGGACGAACCGACCAACGATCTCGACGTGGAAACCCTGCGCGCACTGGAAGAAGGTCTGTTGAACTTCCCCGGCGCGGCCATTGTGGTGTCGCACGACCGCTGGTTCCTCGACCGCATCTGTACACACATCCTTGCGTTTGAAGGTGACAGTCAGGTAGTGTTCCACGAAGGCAACTATTCCGACTACGAAGCTGACCGCCGCAAGCGGCTGGGTTCGGATTTCCAGCCGACACGCGTCAAATACCGAAAACTCGGTTAATTACACTCAAGCTGTTCTGCGGATGGCCGATAGAGTCCGTGGGAAGGGACAGAAACAACAACCCGACCCACGACCAGCCAGAGAGCAAAAAATGTCAGAGACCACGGGTAATTCCGCAGAACATCCATCACGCAGGGAATTCACACGCATCTTTTTTGATGCCGAAACAGTGATTATTCAGGGCGATCACATCTGGCCAGTGCAGTTGGTCGACATTTCCCTGCGCGGTGTTTTGATCAGAATATTGCCGGATCAATTCCTGCGTGATGCCGCCCAACTGGATGTTAGCATCCACTTGGGCGGCGGCACAGAAATCTGTATGTCTGTGCGTATTATCAGCCAGCAGGGTGATCTCGTAAGGCTGACGTGTGAACACATCGATGTGGACAGCATGACGCACCTGCGTCGCCTGGTTGAGCTCAATGTGGGCGATACCAGTCTGCTGGAGCGCGAGTTGCACGCGCTGGCGTAACCCTCAAGACAATATCTCAAACATCCAGACTGGCGCGCAGATCCTGCAAGCGGCTTTGCCGTTCTTCATAACTTAATGGCCGCGACGGGTTTTCCGGCAACGCCTGCACCATTGGCACCTCCAGCTGTTCACCGTGCATCACCCGTTGACACAACTGTTTGTAATAGTAGGAAAACAGTGGGAAAACCTTGTCCTCAGGCTCCGTCGCCAACAGATACCAGTCAGTGGTTTTACCCGCAAAATACACTGCCGGATGGCTCCAATCATGCTGATGTTTGGGCGCAGGTGCCCGACAGGCTTCGGTGTAAGCCTCCCATTCCGAGGGCAGACCAAACAGCTCAAACGACTGTTCACAGGCACGGATCATGGTTGAGATAGTGGGCAGGTAATCCTGGCTTTTTACCAGCCGCCGCGCGGCGGTGACCAACTGCAAAGGATGAAAATCTGACAGACATTCCAGCCAATATTTTTTGGCGAGGATCAGCCAATCCGGATCGCCGTAGGCTTTTTGATACTGGTTGTGATAGGCAAGCTCAAACTCAGCAAATATCTGATTGATGGCATCAATGAGATCGGGGCCGTTGCGTTGCGGCTGCTCACCATGATCGCTAAGGTCGTCGCGCCAATCGTCACCACGGTTATGGTGAGCAGACGAACCGCGCCCTGCTGAACCGTCACTCTGCCCAGCTGCGGTCTGTGAATCGCTTGAACGCGGCTTCAAGGCCCTGCCCGCCTCGTTCAGTAGCGAGTTGATCTTTTGCATAACGATCCGTTAATCCTGTTTTGATGGCTTCCGGGCGCCGGGCCCAGCTGTACTTCACAAACTGCAAAAACCGCGTATTCCACGACGACTGCGCCTGACCGGTATCGCGCCAGTACAGCACAAATTCGGCGATTTTGCCGCGCGCAAAAGCCTCGTCGATTTCAGCCAGCCGCAGCACTTCAAACACATCCGGACTGGGTTGCCAATCTTCCGCAATCGGCCGTGGGACACCGTCGTTGACCACCGACACCTGATAACGCGCCCATTGCCGACGAATATGCTCAATAAAGCGGGTATTCCATGCGCCATTCTGACCGCCGCGTTCGCGCCAGTAAAGCACAAACTCCGGTACCGCATCGTCGATAAACGCCGCACTGATACCGGCATTTTGCAGAATTGCCAGCGCATCGGCGTTGGGTCGCCAGTCTGCGGACATCGGCGCATCCAGCTCGGCCGAGCCACGACGGGTCTGTTCCAGGCGCCACTCACGCAGCACATGTTTGTAAAACGCATTTCCCCATGAAAACCGTGATTGCGCACGATCGCGCCAATACATCACAAACCCCGGCACCAGGCTCAGTGCAAACGCATCAGGCACACCATGCTGACGACACAGCGACAACCACTCGTCGTCCGGCTGCCAATCGGTGGAGATATACGCGGCTGACCCATCACGGGTACGGACACCTGACGGTGTCGATTTACGTTGTGGCGGGCGAGCAGATGCCGGTGCTCGTTTGGGCACCGTGATCTGCGGTGGTGGCACCGGTGCTGACACGGATGCCAGATCCGGCCGCTGATTGATCGCAAACAGCCAGCTGTCATCCCGCCCGGTGACCGGATCGATCAGAATCAGCCCCAAATCCTGCAGACTTTTTTGCACACGTTTGACATCAATCCACGCCCAGAATGGCAACGCATCCAGCAGCGTCTGCTGATCCAGCTCCAGCCAATTCAAACCCTGCCGCAACAGGCAAGGTTTATGCACCATCAGCTCACTGAGCACGTGCAGCAGCACGGCCTCTTCAAGACCGATGGTGGCCGCCAGCGTCGGCGAAATGATCAGTGGACGTTCGGGTATCAGTGAGGATTGCATGGAGCGCCTGAGCGTTGTTCTATGGTGATTCAGGGTTGGAGCTTACCACATCAGACTGCTCCGCCGCCTGCTGCCTGGCACTGATCAGGATCACACCCGACGCCACTAAAAACCCCACCGTCGACAACACCGGCGGCATGAGCCACGCGTCATACCACCAGGGCAGTAAGGCACAGACACCCCAGAACAGACTGCTGTGCAACACTGCATCCGGGCGCCCTTCCAGCAGGCGACCGTTCAACCACAACCCCGCCCCCAGCGGAATAAAATGCACCAGCGCCTGCGTAAAATTATCCACCGGTACCATAAGCTGAAACGACACCATCACCAATACCAGAAACACATGAATCGCCAGCACGGCCACTTTTAATGCGCCGGGTATCGGTGGATTGTACTTTTGTTGAGTGTCCGGCAGACAACGCGGCAGTGGGTAGCGCTCCGTCACATCCGCGGGTCGCCAGCCGGTGGGCATAAACCAGACGCGCACTTTGTCCCACCAACGCTCGGCGTGCCAGCTGTCTTTCAGCAACTGCCAGTGCACCTGCGCATTGGCAAAAAACGGGTTCCAGCTGTGCAGCGCTTTGCGCACCCCGTAAGCACACGGCTCCTCTGCCAACTCGGCCTGATATGTGCCGAGCAGCCGGTCCCACAGAATAAACACACCCCCAAAATTGCGGTCGATGTAGGGATCATTGATGGCATGATGCACACGATGGTTCATGGGCGTCACAAACACCTGCTCCATCCAGCCCAGCGTGCCAATCAGACGCGTGTGGACCCAATACTGATAAATCAGATTCAGTGAGCCCACCGTCACAATCACTTCCGGCGGAAAACCGATAAACAGCATCGGCAGGTAAAACACCGAACCAATGATAAAGCCGTTAAACGGCTGGCGCAGCGCCGTGGTGAGGTTGTATTCCTCGCTTTGATGATGCACCACGTGGATGCCCCACAACACATTGATGCTGTGCTGGGCGCGGTGGTTCCAGTAGTAACAGAAGTCGTACAACACAAAGGCCACCACCCATATCAGCGGCGACATCGTCAGCTCGCCGTGCGGCAGGATTGTCCATAACGCGGTGTACCCGAGAAAACTGACAAAGCGTGTGGCAAACCCCATGGTCTGGCTGATCATGCCCGTGCTCATGGATGCCACCGCATCATTCAAACGATAGACGCCTGCTTTTTTGTATTGGCTGACTGCCAGTTCAACAAAGATCAGCAGAATAAAAATCGGGACGGCAGCAAGTATCAAATCCATTGGTTTTGTTCTTCTTCTGATGCACACTGAAGCCGACTATAGCAGCTAACGATTGGACCGGCCAGCGCACGGAGCTTATGCCAATGTTGTCGCCCGATTCAGCACATACCAGCACTCTCAGGCAACGTGAAACCATCCTGCAGTACACACTCTGGGCCACCGTTATCCTTGCCAGCATAGCCTATTTTCCCAGCGTCTGGATATTCCTCTGTTGATCGAGGTCAGTGATACCGGCCGCGGCATCCCCGAGCACATACAGTCGCGCATCTTCGAACCCTTTTTCACCACGGGCGCACCCGGTGAGGGCACCGGTCTTGGCCTGTCGATTGTGCACCGGCTGGTCAGCGATCTGGGCGGCAGCCTGACGTTTACATCTTCCCTGGCCGGGACCACCTTACGGATGACTCTGGAAAGTGCCCAACACAAAGTGCAGGAAGCAACTTCAGCGCATGAAGCGCTGCAGCTGTTGGGCTTGTGCACCGAGGGCGAACGCAGCTACCGACCAATAGACCTGCTGATCACCGACGCAACCATGCCCGGCATGCGCGGTTCAGACCTCGCTGCCAATCTGGCCGTTGAGATGCCCGAGTTGCCCGTCATGATCATCTCCGGGCAGCTCGACAGTCAGGTTCGCGAAAAACTGCGGCGCAGCAACGTGGTGGCCGTGCTCGACAAACCCTTCAACCGTAAAAGCCTGCTTGCCGCCGTGAACGCCGTTCACCACAAGGCATAACCTTACATTGCCGGCAAGGTCCCAATCCGCGCCATCATTTCCGTGACGATCTGCAAGTCCACCTCAAATTGCTCGATGGTTTTGAACTCATTATCGTTGTGACCGGTGTACTTGATGCCCGGCATCGCCAGTCCAAACTGCACACCATTGGGCAGATCATGAATGGACGTCGCGCCATCAGACGACATAAATTCACGCGGCAGATTCAGGTTCTCGGTGGCCACATCCAACAACGTCTGCACCCACTGACCTTCCGGATTGCGGAACATCGGCTCGGCAATCGACAGCGCCAGATCCAGCGGCAGATTGCTCACGGCAGACCACTCATTCAAGCGATCCAGAATATCCTGCTGCAACTCAGCAATGTCTCGCCCCTTGGGCACACGCAGATTGGTGATCAGTTCCATGCCCGTGTTGTCCACATTCACATAGGTCAACGACGCGGTGAGCGGCCCCATAAAGTCATCACTGAAACCAATGCCCAACTGACGCCCGGTGTAGTCCAGCCCAAAGTTGCTGACCGCATACAAAATAGCATCGGTCAGATGGTTGTCCTTCATGTACACCATATGCCCGGCCTCATATAAAAAATCAAACAGCCGTGCCACCGGATTCACGCCCGTCCACGGCTCAGAGGAGTGTGCCGAGGTGCCAATCACCCGCACCTCCACCCGATCTGCCAACGCCGTCGCCGTGATCGCAAAGTCCGAGCCATTTAACAGCACATAATTGGCGCCCAGCTGCTGCAGACGCGCGGCAGCTTCTTCTGGATCGTCTGTCAACAAGGTCGCCGTCGCCGCCCCCGGAATCTGATTACCCGCCAGGCCACCGGTCAGATGAATCAGCTCCGCACCTTCGCCAATCGCCTCACGGTACGGAAAGCGTGCCAGCAAAGTGCCATAACCCTTCTCGGCAATAATCACCGGGTACCCGCCATCCAGCGCAATATTGAAGTCCGGCAGCGGATGACGTTCCAGATAATAAGGCATCGCCTCACCGGTGGTTTCCTCCGTGGTATCCACCAACAAGCGCAGCGTCCGCTGCAGCGGCAACTGCGCCTGTGCAATCACACGCATGGCAAACATCACCGCCACAATGCCGTTTTTGTTGTCCTCCGCGCCACGCCCGTATAAACGGCCGTCGATTTCGGTCAGCGTGAATGGATCCAACTGGGTGCCGTTATCCAACACCCAGTCCGCCGCGTTGGCGGGGACGACATCAGCGTGGGCATGGAGCGCGACAATTTCATTACCTGCGCCAGGTTCATCTGACGCGCCCGGCAGCGTGATTTCGTAGACACGGTTGTCCACATTACGAAACGCTAACCCAAACGCCGCCGCCAGGGCCTCCAGACGGCTGGCAAGCCGATGGAAGTTCGGGTTGTTGTATTGTTCAACCGTCTCGTCAAGAAAGGTCGGAATCGCCACCAGCTCTTCTAAAACATCACGCGCCTCATCTGCATACCGCGCACGTGTGTAAATGCCCAGCAGCCGAAACACTTGCGCCTGCTGCGCCGCATCCAACGCCTGAGGATCGCCGTGCCAGGCGTTGATCACCGCCGCCAAGGCGGGATTTTTGGTGGCCACAAACGTCAGGAAGCCAGCAAAACTCTGCAAGTGCTGCTCTGACACCTGCTGCAGCAACGCTTCAGATTGCGATTTTGTCAGATTATTTGCCCCGGCCTGCGCAGCCAGCGCCGAGATCAGACACACCAGAATGACGTTTAAAAGGACTTTAGGCATATCGACCACCTCAGGAAAGACGCTATATTAGCGCCCGCCTTACTATAAAAACATTCAGGAATAAAAACACTCAGGAGAACCACGCATGCTGCAGCAGCTCAGCGCCGCCATTACTACCTTATCCAACCCACTCGGACGCTTCATACTCGGCATTTACTTTCTGCTGCCCGGCCTCGCCAAGTTCACCAGCTACGACTTCCACGTCGACTACATGGCCTCCAAGGGCATGTTTTTTATTCCATTTTTTCTTATCCTCAGCGGCATCATGCAAGTTGGTGGCGCCGCCGCCCTGTTCGCCGGATTCCAGGTGCGCATCACCGCCTTCCTGCTTGCCGGCCTGACCTTCATCATCAGCTTGGTTATGCACGACTTCTGGTCCATGGAAGAAGGCCTGCAGCGCTCACATGAAACCCAGAACTTCTTCAAGAACATGGGCATCATGGCCGGTTTGTTGATATTGACGAACGCTGGTGCTGGTGCGTTCAGCTTGGATAATCGCAAGAAATCCGCCTGATCACGGAATGACCGGGCGCCGCACGAGGAAGGGTTTGCTTGCAGACTTTTTTCTCAGGCGGCTCTTGGAAAGCCCCCGGGGTTGTGGCTTATAATGCCGGCCGTTCAGTCGAATCCCGGCACTCGCTGCCACCCCACGGACGCTGGACAGGCAATAGATTCGGAGTGTAGCTCAGTCCGGTAGAGCACCGCCTTCGGGAGGCGGGGGKCGGAGGTTCGAATCCTCTCACTCCGACCAGTTTATTTTATTGGTTTTTGCACTATTTACATTACGTGCCTGCGCCGCTGTCAGAGCCTGCTTCAACTCCAACTCACAGGTGATCAGTTGCTTCTCCGCCTCAAGGCGCTGACGTCTGCCCTCGTCGGCGATGCGTAGCGCGTCGTCGATGGTGGCGATGAGTGCGTCGTTGGCCTGCTTCACCGACGCGATGTCGACCACGCCGCGCTCGATCTGGGTGCGTATGGTTGAACTGGAAGTGCGCAGTGCCTCGGCGTTTGACGTCAACAGCTCGTTGGTAAGGTCAGAGGCCTGCTTCAAGGTGGTACCGGCCTCCATCGAGCGCGCGATGGTCACGGCCATGGCCAGTTGCTGGCGCCACAGCGGTATGGTGTTGGCCATGGTCGAGCCGATCTTGCTCACCAGGGCCTTGTCGTTCTCCTGCACCAGGCGGATGGACGGCAAGCTCTGCATAGTCACCTGACGGGTGAGTTTCAGGTCGTGGACGCGGCGTTCCAGATCGTCACGCTTGGCACGCATATCCCGCAGCGACTGGGCCTTGAGCATTTCGCCGCTGCTCTCGGCATCGCGAGCCAGGGCCGGCAGCGTCACTTCATCGAGGCGGCGCAGCGATTCCTCGCCCGCAGCGATATAGACCGCCAGCGTATGGAAGTACGACAGCGTTTTGTCATAGAGCCGATCGAGCATGCCGATGTCCTTCATCAGCGCACTGGTGTGGTCATCGAGGCGATTGCTGATTTTGTCGATCTGGCCACGCACGTCTTCGTACTGCTGCAGGATGCGCGCGATGGGCCGGGCCTTGCCAAACAGGCGTGCCAGCAGGCCGCGCTTGCGGTTCGGGTCGAGTTCCTCCACCGGAAATCCACGCAAGGTCGTCACCATCTCACTCAGTGCCTGTCCAGCCGGCCCGGTGTCCTTGTTGCGCACGCCCTCCAGCATCTCGTCGGCTACCGTGGTGACTTCGCCCTGCGCGGCAGTGCCGAAGAACAGGATGGAGTTGCTGTCGTCAAGGTCGATCTCGGCCAGGGCGCGCTCGATTCTCGCAAGCTCGGTTCCGGTGGCGGCGCGGTAGGCGGTGATGCCGCTATTGGGCAGCGGCAGGCCACCGGTTTCGATGGAGCCGGTTGCAGTGGAGCTGCTTGCATTAGACGTGGCTTCGTTCATGTGATGATCTCCTCAGTTGATGCCTTCGCGCTTGAGCCGCGCATTCAGAACCTCGATCTCGACGTCCAGCGTCAGCATGTCGTTTTCCAGCAGCTTCTGGTGCTGCGCCTCAAATGTCTGTTCCATGTCGATCAGCAGTTGCCGGAAGTTGCGCTCGAGCGGGCGGTTGCGGATCTGGCGGTGGGTGCGCGCGTACTCCACCGTCACCTTCTCGGCGCTGTCGAGATACAGGTGCAGGAAGCGCCGCGCCCGGGCGGCGTCGCGCGGATCCCGCTCGATTTCCGCGAGGATCTGCTTGCCAATGCCGATGATACGTTTCAAGCGCTCAACAAACTCCGGCACAGCAATGGACCGCGCGGCAGCCTCGATGCCCTGCAGCCGCCCGTAGGCCTGCTTGAGCTGGGCGATGACCGCGTCGCGGTCTACGCCGGCCACCTCCGGCAGGTCGATGCGCTTGCGCTTGGGGTCGCGGCCATAGAAGCAGAAGTAGCCCACGCCCGCCAGCACGGCGAAAGCACCGATGCTGGCTGGACCGTGTCCGCCGGCAGCAGCGGCAAGGCCGGCGCCGAGCGCGGTGAGTATCCCGCTAACAGTCTTCAGCGGCACCGCAGGCGGATCGAGTCGTTGGCCAAGAAAGTAGCGCGCCTGGGCGACCAAACCGCGCCAGGTGAGCACGCCGGCGCCAAAAAATGCGCAGATGGCGCCGCTGATGGCGGCGAGCCGACCGACGTCCCCGCCGATGAGCGCCACAAAGAAGGCGCCCAATAGCGGCATCGGCAGCAGGAACAGCGCCGCCGACTTCAACACCGGCACCCAGGCCCGGCCCTGGCGCAGCAATTCGTCCATGGCTTGAATCAGTCCTCTGTGAATTCCAGCACCGACGGCAGCGAGGCCCCATAAAACATCGCCTGGCAGCTCGGCACGGTGATGGTGGCTATCAGCAGCAGCAGTCCCAGAAAGCGGAGCGGAAGTCGGGCCATAAGTGCCTCTGATGATGTGTATAGGGAAACCAAAAGGTATCTGCAAACCAGAACCTTGTCCAGATGCGACAGGTGCGAACTTATACCGCGCCCTTATACCGCACCGGCCCGCACTGCCTGCGCATAGTCGGAATCGATAATGGTCTTACCGATCGGCGCCAGCGCCAGCTTCGCCAGTTTCAGATGCTGGATGCCAAACGGAATGCCAATAATCAGAATAAAACACACAATGGCCATCAACAGATGCCCAATCGCCAGCCAGAGTCCGGCGAACAGAAACCAGATGACATTACCCAGCACACCCAACACCCCGGTGCCGACATTGTACTGCTCCAGTTCGGCCCGCGAGATGGCTTCCTTGCCGAACGGAAAAAACGAAAACTCCCCGATAACAAAACATGCCCGCCCCCAGGGAATACCGATGATGGTCACGAACGCAATCAGGCCGACCAGCCACCAGAACAGGCCCATGATAAGACCCCCGCAGAGTAACCAGATGATATTGCCGAGTGTGCGCATGTGTTCTCCTGAAAATCCTGATGTGTCTAATGTTGGTTTGTCCTTGTTTTAAGGATCAGCAAAAACCATACCACCAAGTAATCATCTGTTTTTAAAGCTATTTTTTTGGAGCAACCACATCAGCTATGGCGAAATCTCACAACTTTTAGTGCGATTACCAAAAACTCAGCGCGTCTCTTTATCAACCCCCGGCTCTTAACCCTGGCCCAGCAGACGATCAATGGTCTTGTCCTTGACCAACCAACGTTCATTGACCCAGGCTTGCATACGCGCACGGTGCGCCTCATCGTTCTGGTAGTCGCCACCGCGCAGCTCGGCCGGTATCGGCAGGATCTGGATATCAACGACGACACGCCTGATGCGGTTGGCAAACAGATCGCCGATTTCACCCACCCCGTCGGGATAGGCAATGGTGACATCTACCAGCGTATCCAGCGACTCACTCATCGCATCCAGCACCAGCGCGGTCCCGCCGGCTTTGGGTTTAAGCAAGTGCCGAAACGGCGATTGTTGTTGGGCATGTTTGCCGGCGCGAAAACGCGTGCCCTCGGCAAAATTGACGATGGACACCGGTATGCGACGGAATTTTTCACAGGCCTCTCGTGTTGCCGCAACGTCCTTGCCGGCCAGCTCGGGGCGCTTTTCAATTTGCTGACGCGAATAACGTTTCATGAACGGAAAGTCCAACGCCCACCACGCCAGCCCCAACACCGGCACCCAGATCAACTGGCTTTTGAGAAAAAAGCGCAAAAAAGGAAGGCGCCGGTTAAACAGCTTCTGCAGCACCGGAATATCCACCCAGGACTGGTGATTGCAGAGCAGCAGAAAATGCCCCTCGGGCATGGGCTCGGGCAGACCAGTCACCACAATCTCTGTGTCGGTCAGGTGATCGAACATCCAGCTATTCACGTCAATCCAGCTCGCGGCAATCGCCATCAGCACCCGGTCACACACAGCCTGTGCAGGTCTCACACGAATGACGGCTTTGATCAGCGCCACCAGCAACAACGGCGTGACATGAAAAATCGAGTTGAGACTCAGCAGAATTGTGGCGATCACAACGCGCAGGCTGCGCAGCAATGTCATAAGGAACGTCCTGTCGATAAAGAGCAGGAACGGTAGCTGCCAAGCGGGGCATTGTCCAGTTCTGCGCAGCTTTGCCTCTCGCTAGCATGACAAGTGTCACCGTGCGCCAGTATTCTTGCGGTGAAAACAATGACTCAAACCCTGGCATCCACAGGCTGCGGCGGCTGTACCGATGTGGTGCAACAGTTGCTGGATTCCTTGCCCAAGCTAGCGGACGTTTTGGCGGAGTAATGGTGCATCAGCGATCATCACGCATTGTTTGAGTGCATATTGTGCGTGCACAAAATTCCCAGAGACAGAGGAAGCCAAGTATTTCGTACCCTACAGGCCTGTGGCACACGTCTTGCTCACGTCGTAACTAACCATCAAATAATTAGGGGAATTTTTTATGTACAGGTCATTAAAAAAACGAGCTGCATTTTCTACACTGTGTTTGTTGGGTCTGGCCGCTTGTTCCAATGATGCGGAGGTGACCACCGAGATGGCGACAGAACCTGAAAAAACAGAACTGGCCGCAAACCTTGAAAAGGCGGAAGGAATGATCGATGCGTTCTATTCGTTTGATGCGAGCAGGTTGCAATCATTTCTCACCGAGGCGGGTGATTCCGCTGCGGGTATCCTTGGCTACCAGAGCTCGGCTGAAGGGCTCAATTACAAGGTACTGGTTCGTCCGCCGTGTGCTCCTGAAGAAGGCGGCGTGATCGCCTGCCCCGTCACCGTGCAGGATGACCTGGTGCAGGCGCTTGAGACAGGGTTCGATGTAACGGATACCTTTCATCTGACATTTGAAGATGGCGTTCTTGTTAATGTTGATACCAGCTCCAATGATCAACCCATTTACCGCGATGCCGGCGTGTGGGTTCGGGAAACGATGCCTGAGGTGATGGAGGGGCCCTGCAAGCGTACCAATGGTGTGCGTGATACACCCAGGGACTGTTCCCGGGCCATGACTGACGCGTACAGACAGTACAAACAGTTCCTGGATGCGATGAAGGCTCGAGCAGCTCTTGATGACGCGTTTGTTCCAGATGAGTTCGAGCCTTCGGAGGATGTCGGGGGCTGGGGCTTCAAGCTGGTCCCCCTGGGCCCAGAGCTGGTGGATCTCGACTACGCCGCTTACATGTCATCGATTGATCATCTGCAAAAGACGTTTTCCCGCACGGGCAGCTGGCCTCGTGAAGGCATCACTGCTGAAGAGGCTATGCAGGACATGTTGAATGAGCAAGGCCGTTTCGAACGACGTGAATCATTCGCCTACGGTGTACTCACAGAGGATGGTGAGCGAGAAATGGGCAGTGTCTATGTCAGACCCAGCAGCAAACCGGGATATGACGCCGAGGTGACAATGTGGGTCACGCAGGCCGATTTTGATGCAGGATTTGATGCGATACTTTTCGAATGGACACGGATGTGGATAGAGCAAAGCTGGCCATTTTCGAATGTGGCCTATCCGGGAAGAACTATCGACTGGGCCACCTGGGACGCGCTCTGATTTTTTTATCTTCTATCCACTGGCCAGATGATGAAACTGCCAAGGTCGGTTCTTTCGGGAACCTCCAGCGACATGAGAGTTTCATGCAACTTGAGGATATCAGAAGGTGCCAGAGGTAAAGGGCGCTCATCTGGCTGGTAGGTAGTACCCATTGGATAGTCGACGTTTGCCTCTGCGGTCATTTCAATATGGGTTCCCAAGACGTGAGACACCGGCTTTTCACGTATCCATGTGTTCAGCCTTGCGATGCTGGCACCACCGTCTTCAGTGGCACCCGTATCGATCAGCAGCGACCTTTCAGCGCCGCTTCGCAGTCCTGCGCCCCGTGGACCCACTGGACATCAGTGAGATCGGTGGCGGCTTGGGCATACCCCCCCCTGAGCAAAAAGAAGCAAAGCGGTCAGTGAAGAAAATCTGACTGCGTCTAATGACCAACATATTTTCCTGACAGTTTGAGTCATTGATAGCGCCTTTTTCACAAATTAACTCGAAACCTGAAGATCACACCTTTTTTATTTCTGGTTGGAGCGGAACGCCAGATAGGCTCTCCACCCGCCAAAATGTGATATGTCTTCAGCACCAGCAATGCCACCTTCTTCACAAATAAAACCCGGAAGACTTTCGCCTGTTTCCAGCGCTACCTTGCCGATGCCAAGCGGTGAAGGAATACCCGCTACAAAACTGCCAAACTCTGCCATTGGCAATTGCCAGACTTCCACTTCAATGGCTGAGCCAGCTTCTTTTTGAACAAGCGCGGGGCGCTTTCCGTCCGGCAGTGCGAACAAGGCATAGGCCTGGGTTGTACGGGTTTTCATTTTCAGTGTGGCGCCGCGATCCTGTAATTGCCAATTGAGCGGCTGTCCCTGTAAATGGGCACCACACACAACCACTGCAACTGACTCCGCAGGCGCAACACGGGCGGGTTTTACCGATTGCGGCGGCAATGTGTGTGGCGTGGCGCCTAATGGCAGATTGAGTTGCCTCTGTAATGCGCCGGCATAACTCAATAAGCGAATATCAGTAAAGGCTCGACCAAACAGCGTCACTCCCCAACTGACTTGTGAACTCAATCGTCCAACCGGGATGGCAGTGGCCGCGTAGTCGAGCAGATTCATAAAATTCGTGTAGGTGCCAAGCCTGGAGTTTAATGCAACGGGTTGTTGTGTTATCTCAGACCTGAGATAACACGTGGGGGTTGTTGGCGTCACAACAAAGTCAACGTTATCCAGTTCGCGATCGCAGATGCGTTTTAAAGCTTGCAGTTTATACTGCGCATCAAACACATCGGTTACCCCGAATTTTTTTGTTGTCGCCAGAATGTCCTGTATGACCGGCAACATGGCACTGGGGCTAACAGCTTGTGTTGCCCATGCACGCTCTGCAACCCAGGGACCTTCATAGAGCAGACGCGCTGTCTTCATGAAAGGCTCAAAATCAATCGTAACGGATTGGCCTCCCAGCGCCTCAAGCTGCTGGCAAGCCAACTGAAACAATTCTTCTGCCCGCTCATCATCAAACTCAAGTTGATCAGGAATTCCGAAGCGAAAGGCTGCCGGTGCTTTATCACTCCAGTAGGGTTGCGTATTAAACGCGATGTTTTTTCGTGAGTAGGGATCGTTGTCATCGGCGAGCATTGCGACGTCCAAAACCCGCACGGCGTCTTCTGTGGTTAGCGCAAAAATGGACACACAGTCTAAAGACTTACAGGCAGGCACCACGCCGCTGGTACTCAGCAAGCCTTTAGTCGGTTTGTGACCAATCAAATTGTTAAAAGCAGCAGGTACTCGCCCTGACCCGGCAGTATCCGTACCCAGTGCAAAAGAGACTTGACCTAAGGCTGTTGCAATGGCGGAACCGGCACTGCTGCCGCCACTGATATAGTCCGGGTTAAAGACGTTCTTGCCTTCACCAAAAGGAGAACGAGTGCCCACAAGGCCGGTAGCAAATTGATCAAGATTGGTTTTGCCCAGTGGTATGGCACCGGCGTCAATAAGCAGCTCAACAACCGTTGCGGATCGTCCGGGTGTGTAAGTAAAAGCTTCGCAGCCAGCACTGGTTGGTACATTTTTGAGATCGATATTATCCTTGATCGCAAAAGGGATGCCCCAAAGCGGAGACTCATCAAAAGGCTTGAGCTTGAGTGCATCCAAGTAAACCTGGAGCTCCTGCTCACTTAACAAGTAGATCCATGCATTAAACTGACTTTGGGCCAGCGCCTGGGTGCGAAGCTTGGCAATCAAGGATTCGGGCGTTTCTCGTCCATTGGCATAAGCGTCGTGCACGTCTGCTATGCGCAAATTTACTATGTCAGTCATCGTTAGCCTCTTTCTGTTGTTCAAGCCTGTTGTTCAAGCCATATCAGGCACTGGCCAGCGTGGATGTCTTGTCCTTCGCCAACCAGGACCTTGGTTATTTTTCCTGCCTGGTGAGCATGAATCTCGATCTCCATCTTCATGGACTCCAGGATCACCAGCGTTTGTCCTGCGCTGACACGCTCACCCTCCTTCACCACAACTTTCCAGACATTGCCGGATACTGAGCTATCTATCGGTAATACGCCTGCCGGGATTTCACTGATATCGGCGCTACTTTCATTCGTTTCCGGAGGAGTGAAAGTAAACTGGCCGTTATCGCGCCAACGCTGTAACTCTTCCTCGAAAGCCTGTTCCCGCATTGCCATGAATGTTGCAATGCTGTCTTTATTCTCTGTCAGCCCGCTTTCGTAAAGTGATAGTGAAAACTCGGACGCTTCGATGCGCAAAGAGACCTGGCCTTTGGGTAGATCGCGCCGGAACACAGCGAGCTCATCAGCGCTGACTTCGTAGAAGCGAATCTGATCAAAGAAACGCAGCAACCACGGCGTCGAGAACTCGGCAGTCTTTCTGTAACGATTCCACATCTGCGAGGTTCTGCCGACAAACTGATAACCTCCCGGACCTTCCATGCCGTACACACACAGGTAGGCACCACCAATACCCACGGAGTTTTCCGCCGTCCAGGTGCGGGCCGGATTGTATTTGGTTGTAATCAATCGATGTCTTGGATCAACGGGCGTTGCAACGGGAGCACCCAGGTAAACATCACCCAGACCCATCACAAGGTATGAGGCATTAAAGACAATATTTTTCACATCATCGATTGAATCCAAGCCATTCATGCGCCGGATAAATTCCAGATTACTCGGGCACCATGGCGCATCAGCGCGCACGGACTGCATGTATTTTTTGATGGCCAACTTGCAGGCTTCGTCATCCCAACTCAGAGGCAGATAAACCACACGGCTGGGGACTGTCAGGTCGCCAGTGGTCAGCGATTGGGCGGTCTTTTCGATGATAGTCAGTAATTGAGACAACTGAATTGTCTGGCAGTCGTAATGGATTTGCAGAGATCTGATACCGGGCGTGAGCTCTCTGACACCGGCAATACCACGTTCCTCGAGCGCCAGCATTAGGGCATGGACGCGAAAGCGGCGCGGAATATCCAGCACCATGGGGCCTACTTCAATCAGCAGAAAATGATCACCCGCCAGGCGACACACCAGTTCGTCATCTTCCCATTGCAAGCGTTTAACAATCGGAGTACCCAGTTGTTCAGGTTCAGCGGCGTTGTCAACGGGAGGAAGCTGCCTTTGCTCAATGGCTGCAGCTTGCGCAGCTTCTGCCGCCACGGCAGCCTCATAACTAACAGGAACAAATTTGAGACGTTGTCCGGCAGACAGCTGTCCGAGTTTCCACAGGTCTGCCGTGATGACCGTGGCGGGACACACAAAGCCGCCCAGTGAAGGCCCGTCCGGTCCGAGTATCACTGGCATATCGCCAGTAAAATCGACCGTGCCAAACGCATAGGCGTTGTCATGAATATTGGAAGGGTGCATGCCGGCTTCGCCACCGGATGGTCTGGCCCAGGCAGGCTTGGGACCAATCAGGCGCACACCCGTTCGGCTTGAGTTGTAATGCACTTTCCATTCACTGGCAAAGAACTCGTTGATGTCGGCATCAGTGAAAAAGTCCGGAGCGCCATGTGGACCATATATGACGCGCAACACCATCACCTCTGGAATTTCCGGAATCGCAAGTGCAGCAGAGGCAACAGCATCCGGTGAAGACAGGTGCAGTACATCACCCGTTCTCAAGGCGCGCCCCGCATGCCCACCAAACTGGCCGAGCGTGAAAGTGGCCTTTGACTCAAGATAAGTCGGAGCCTGAATCCCTCCGGCAATGGCAAGGTAGGTTCGGGCACCTTGGCCAAGCACTTTACCAAAGCCCAGGACCTGACCTGCAGAGACGGGTATCGTCTGATAGCGCGGTACCGGCAGCCCATCGAGCGTAGCCTGCATGTCAGCACCGGTGATCGCAACAACGGTATCGGATTGAAACTGTAACGTAGGCCCGCTCAATGTCATTTCCAGAGCAGCCGCATCGGTCGGATTATTCAACAGCTTGTTAGCCAGTCGAAATGACACTGAGTCCATCGGACCTGAAGGCGGCACACCAACATGCCAATAACCCAGACGACCCGGATAATCCTGAATGGTGGTTTGAGTGCCCGCACTCAGGACTCGCAATGAATGAGATTGAAAAGCATGGGACGCCAGCGTCTTTGTCAGCAACAGACCTTTCTGCGCCAGCTCTGTCGAAAGCACTGACGCGACATAAGCCAGATTTGTTTCTATGCCGTAGACTCGGGACTGCTGGAGCACCTTGATCAATTTAATCAATGCGTCCTCGCGGGTGCTGCTAGAAACAATCAACTTACCCAGCATCGGATCAAACAGGGACGGGACTTCAATGCCTGACTCCACCCACGTGTCCACCCGCAAATAGTCAGCTGTCGGAAAAAACACGTCCGACAGCAAGCCGGCGCTGGGTTGAAAGTCCTGCGTGGTATCTTCTGCATACAGACGCACCTGTATTGCGTGACCCGAGGGAGTCAGTTTCGGCCCAATGGAGTCCAAAGGCTCCATTTCATTGGCAGCCAGCTTGAGCATCCACTCTACCAGGTCAACATTGTAAACTTCCTCGGTGACACCATGCTCAACCTGCAGACGGGCATTCACCTCCAGAAAATAAAATGATTGCGCATCAGTATCGAAAATGAACTCAACGGTGCCAGCGTTTCGATACTGGACAGACGCCATCAACGTTTCGGCCGTGCGATGCATGGCTTCGCGCAAGTCCTGGCTTAAATTGGGAGCAGGACACTCTTCTATGACTTTCTGGTTTCTGCGTTGAGCGGAGCAATCACGCTCACCGAGGGCGATAGCGTTGCCTTTGCCATCACCAAAAATCTGCACCTCAATGTGGCGAGCATTAACGATAAATTTCTCGAGGAACACGGTGTCGTTCGAAAAATAATTCGCACTCATGCGTTTCACGCTATCCCAGGCACCTTTGAGGGCATTGACATCGCGACAGACTTGCATGCCGATACCGCCGCCTCCGGCACTGCTTTTCAGCATGACGGGAAAGCCGACTTTTTCGGCCCACGTGACGGCGCTCTCAATGTTTTCAAGTACAGGTGAGCCCGGCAACATGGGTACGTCCGCATGTTGTGCGGCTTCCCGAGCAAGATGCTTGAGGCCAAAAACATTCATTTGATCCGGTGTCGGCCCGATGAAAACCAGGCCCTGGGATTCACACTTTTCAACAAAGCTTGTGTTTTCGCTGAGAAAGCCATAACCAGGGTGTATTGCCTCGGCTTGATATTCCTTGGCGATTTGGATGATTTTTTCCTGGTTCAGGTAGGTTTCTGCAACAGAACCTCCGCCCAGGCTTACCGAAATATCTGCATGCTGCACATGCAAACTGTCCTGATCTTTTTCGTGATAGACAACAACAGATTCGATATTCAGCTTCTTAAGCGTGCGAATAATGCGAGTGGCGATAGCGCCACGATTGGCAACAAGTACTCGTTTGAACATGACTACTCTCTGTCTGACAGGGTCGTCCCAGGATGACTGAAAACGCCAGCAGGTCGTCCTGCGCGTTATTGAACTACTATTCTGATGCGGCCTAGGCCGCTGCCCATACAGCAACCTCAATGGGTGTAGGGTTGTAGGCATTACAAGGATTGTTTAATTGCGGGCAATTCGAAATCAAAACGATAGTATCCATTTTTGCTGTCAGCTCAACATACTTACCCGGCCCCGATACACCATCGGCAAACCTTAGCTGACCATCCGGGGTAACGGGCACATTCATGAAGAAATTGATATTGTGACCAATGTCTTCCTTGGCTAAGCCGTATTGTTCTTGCTCAGCAATAGCCAGCAACCAGCTGTCGCGGCATGCGTGCATGCAACGCTTTTCCAAGTCATAGCGCACCGTGTTTGATTCTGTGGAGCAGGCCCCGCCCACGGTATCATGTCGCCCACACGTGTCGGCCACTATCTCCAGCAAATCCCTGTTAAGGTTGGTTTTTAAAATGGTGCCTGCGGTGAGATAAAGTGTCCCGCCTTCCCTGATCGTGTCACTGGCACTGTAACGTTCGCTTGGATCCTGAGCGTTGTAAAACAGGGTGTCTGCTGCCTGATTGCCTTCCAGGTCAATAATGCGGATGGTTTCACCCGCTTTGATGGTCTGAATGTAATAGTTCCCGGCATCCACCTTCGCGCGGGTCTTGGCGTCAGCCAGGGCAAGGTTGCTTTCTTTAATCATGGTCATGCCTCTTGTATTTCTGTCACGTATCTCTTTCACATATCTCTTTCACGTACCCAGGTGGTACAACGCATTGTTGTGAAACCCGCGGCGGTTTTCGTCACAAAGATTCAAACAATAGTCATCCGCTTGTATGGGGTCTGCCTTTTCCAGGAAAACCTGAACCGGTTTGCGCGGATAGTCAGCAGCAGTATTCAGCGGGTGTGGACAGGTGTGCATGACCACCAGTGTGTCCATTTCGAATCTGAGTGTAATGGTGTCGCCTGCCTGACTTTGGCGGGATAACCGCAACTTGCCTTCATCGTCAACAGAGACTTCTGAAAATAGATTCAGGTTGGACGCCAGATCCTGTTTTTTCATTCGATATTTTGCAAGTTCAACCAAAAAAGCATCAAAGCCGTTTTGCAACCAGGCATTGCGCTGTGTTTGATAACTTCTCTCACCCCAGCGGCTTTCAACATGCTGAGCGTGACAGTTGCCACAGATAGTGTCGTGCCACCCAAACGAATCGTGGGTGATGGACGCAAAAACACGCCCCATATCAGAATACAGGCAGTGCCCACGTGTCAGTTTGAATGTGTGCTGGCATTTCAAGGTGTCTGGTGCGTTATATTTCTCGCTCAGCAGATTTGGGTTATAAAAAAGCATACCGACGTTTGCACCGCCTTCCAGATCCGTCAGTGTCATCTTGATACCTTTGCGTACAACCAACGACCAATGGGCACCGGGTGCGATGACGGTTTTGTATTCACTGGGAAAAAGTTCTTGGTTTTTCATTTTTTCTAGATTCCAGATTAACTCAATATCGGGTCATTCAGTTCGGTCAGCTGTGTGAAGCCGGCCTTTGATTTCATCCAAAGCAGCAATCTTCAAGGCTTTATCCTTGGAGTTGAGCGATAAGTCATACGTGATGGTGCTCCCGAAGCGGTTTGGGGCATGCGGGTCGACACGGACTTTGTCAAATACCCACAGCCGTGTGCCAAGTTCGAAACCTTCTTTCAGGTCATGTGTGACCATAAAGATAGTCAGGCCATACTGACGCCAAAGCCCCATAACCAGCTCATGCATTTCTTTGCGAATACCCGGATCAAGCGCACCAAAAGGTTCGTCTAATAGCAGTATCTTTGGTCTCTTGATGAGCGCCTGTGCCAATGCGAGTCGTTGCTGCATGCCGCCGGACAACTCGTGGGGATATTTGAATCGTGCCTGCTCAAGTCCGACTGCAGCGAGTAATTCATCGGCTTGTGCCAGAGCGTCTTTGCGACGCTTTCCGAACAGGCGCCCCAGCCATTTGCTCTCAACAAACTCTATACCCAGCACAACATTTTCACGGACGTTCAAATGCGGAAATACCGAGTACCTCTGAAACACGATGCCCCGATCGGGACTAGGCTCCTGTTCGATCGGTTTCCCAGCCATCAACAACTGCCCTGAACTGACGCTTTCGGTGCCCAGTAGCAACCTGAGAAAGGTGCTTTTTCCGCATCCGGATGCGCCAACAAGGGTAACGAATTCGCCTTCACGAACTTCGCAGTTGAGGTTTTCGAGCACCACATTATCGCGGTAATGCTTTGACAGATGGTCTAATTGAATAAATGCACTCATACCGTTTCCTACTTCTCTGCGTGGTACCAGGGAAATATCACCCGGCTGAGCTTTAACAAACACCAGTCCAATGTGAATGCCAAGAATGTAATCCAGACAACGTAAGGCAGAATGATGTCCATCGACATGTAGCGCCTAACCAGAAATATCCGGTACCCAAGTCCGTCTGTAGAAGCGATGGCTTCGGCGGCAATCAAAAACAGCCAGGCGGCACCCAGGCTGAGTCGGACAGCATCAATCAGGCGAGGAACGATCTGCGGCAGAATCACCCGAAGAATAATTTGCCAACTGTTGCCGCCCAGCGTCTGCGCCTTGACCAGTTGTTCCCGTGGCAACTCCTGAGTACGCTGCAGGATGTCACGAATCAGGAAAGGACAAACCCCGATCACGATCAGCATGACCTTGGACAGCTCACCCAGACCAAAGGCTATAAAGAGCACTGGCAGGATAGCCATGGGAGGAATCAAGGATATGGCGGTAATCAAGGGGCTCAATGGTGCTGAGATTAACGGGATTGCCCCCGCTGCCAATCCAACAATCAAGCCAATAGCCGCTGCAATCGCGATACCCGTCGCCAGGCGCTTGATACTGCTTTTGGTATCTTCCCAGAATTCATAGTCACCCGTGCGTTGACTGGGTTCAAACGCCATCCGTCTGACACCGTCTGCCATTTCAGTAAAGCTTGGCAACAGTCTGTCTTGCTCATTCTCGGCTTTGCGGATATCCGAGTTGAACTGGTAAACCAGCAGAATGAGAAGAAAAGGAATGATGCCAAGCGCGGCTTTGAGAACGCGGCTTGGTTGTAAATTGATAAGTCTGCGCATGGAAATACCCTTCTTAAAATGTCACGAGGACGGAATGCCCAACTTGTGACATTACAGGCTGCCTTCGGCTGCCATTTGCATATAAGAAGGATCAAAACGCAGGCGAATATTGCGGTTGTTGCCGAAGACACCTGTAGGCGTTTCAATACCAATGAAACCAGCGTCAGGAGCACCTTCACCCAACAAACCGTGATCAAATGAAAAATTGGCAACGTATTCCATTGTCGTCAACAGTTGGGGGCTATTCACAAAAGCAACCGCCTCACTTGCGGAATAGAACATCCGGGTTGTCGCGAGTTGCGCTTCGTATCCGGCCTGGTCTGTTCCCGACGCCTCGCCCATGTGTGCAAGCACCTCGGGGTTGCTCTCCATCGCAGACATAATTTCATACCAGGCGCCCACCAAGGCTTTGCCCAACTCAGGATTTGCTTCAAGAACGTCAGTCTTGACCATCAAGGTATCAACGATCTCGCCTGGAATCTGAGAGCTATCAAAAACTTTTGTAGCGCCCGGCATTTTCAGTATTTCATTAACCAGCGGATTCCAGGTTGTTACCGCAGTCACATCACGCGTCGAGAATGCTGCAACCATGTCAGCATCTGATGTATTGACAACAGTGACATCACGCTCGCTCAAACCGACGGATTCCAGTGCCCGCGCCAACAGATAGTGGGATACGCTTAATTCAACCAGATTCACGCGCTGACCTTTTATATCGCTCAGACTCGACCCTTCTTTCAGGATGACTGCGTCATTGCCGTTGGAAAAGTCGCCAACAATAAGCGCTGTAGAATCCACACCGCCGGCAGCGGGAATCGTCAGGGCATCCATGTTGGTCATGGAACAGGCGTCAAACTGCCCTGCCGCGTACTGGTTAATGGATTCGACGTAATCGTTGATTTGCACGACATCGATCTCTATGCCGTATTTATCGGCCCATTTATCAATAATGCCGGTCGCATCGCCATACTCCCATGGCATCCATCCAACATAGATTGACCAACACAGGCTGAAGCGTTCTTGCGCAAAAGTGACCGGCGAGACAAACGTCGCAGCGGTCACAAATAAAAGGGTGACAAGGCTCTTTGGTAGGTTTCGTCTCATTTTATGTCTCCTGGTATGTTATTCACGTACTGAAATACCTCTTCTACAATGCCAGAACCCTAGTACTCCATTCTTATCGTAGCCATCATTTTGCCGAGAAGGCATGCTTGGCGACATTCAACGATGCATGCTCCGTGCCAGCTGTTACATTCCGTAGAAAGTAGCCTTATATCGGGTACTGAGATTAAATCCCGTCTCTTTGCACACGTCTTGCACACGTCATACCGCACCAGCTTAGTGCGCGCGCACAAAATCAGAGCGAGACTGCTATGTATTGGTGCTCTTTTGAATCAGAAGCAGAGAGGACGACAGTTGCCTGGAACAGCCACTGAACGACCAGGGGCCTTGCTGCCAATCAGGTCAAACGTTTTTTTCGAACAAAAGATCAGTGTGAGTATGCTTTTTGCATACAGTGACTGGGCAAAACCTACGTCAACAATTAAGGAATTTAGAATATGAGCAATCCTAACAGAGCGGCAGATACACCTTTTGGAATTGAAGTTGAAGCGGGAAAATCCTATTTCTGGTGTGCCTGTGGCCTGAGTCAAAAACAACCTTTTTGTGATGGCTCTCACAAAGGAAGCGAGTTTACGCCAGTGAAATTTCAAGCGACGGAATCAAAAAAGATATTTTTCTGTGGCTGTAAAGTGACCGCATCGCAACCGCTCTGTGACGGTAGCCATAAAAAACCTGTTTAAGGTCTCTAGGCGGAGACAGCCTGCCCAGGACGACCCATTAAATGGACCGCCTGGGATCGGCTCTAGCAGATTACCTACAAATCCTTGAGGCGTTTGTCGGAATAGAAGGCCAGCATAAGCTGATCTTTGATGGAAAGTCGAACACCCTTGCCTGCGCCAGCGGGTCCTACCTCAGCATCGCCGCAGTAAGTACCGAAGACGCGGTCCCAGAAAATGATGTCACAACCGTAGTTGGAATCTGCCTGACGGCGCTCATGTGCATGGTGGCAATGATGCTGTTGTGCGGTAGCAAAGAACCAGTCCCACACCGGCATTGAAACCAATGGCAGGTTGGCATGGTTAAATTTGCCGTTCCACATGCCGAAGGCTGCTGAAACGATGAAAACTTCATCGCTGGCACCCATCAGTGCCAGCGCCATTGGCGTACCGAGGCCCAGTGCCAGATATTCGAACGGATGTGTACGGTTGCCGCGCATGGCGCTCAACTTGGTCAGGTGATGATGTGTTGCGTGCATACGCCACCAGAACAGTGACTCGTGCTGAATCCGATGCAGCCAGTAGTAGAAGAAGCTGGACGTGAATCGGATAATCAGAGCGGCGCCAATGAGCCCGAGCACAGTCGTGGGTTGAAATTCGATCTGCAGCGGCGACATGTCACGCAGGGCGAGGAAGCCATCAGACACTGGCGTGCGATACATGCCGGAAATGATAGGACCCCAAAGCAGGGCTCCTGACGCCATCCAGAACACGTCTTCCAACATTTCATCGGGCTTGAGCAGCCAGGACTTTTTCTTGGCCCAAAAACGTTCGGCGATCAGCAGAAGAGGCGTGGAAAAGACAGCAACAAACAGCGCCCATATTCGGTAATACTCCCCGCCCCATTCGTTTACTACAATGGCGGCGACCAGAAGCATAGAGCCCGCGACCAGAAGCGGCTGCGGCAGTGCCCAAAGAATTGCCTTCTTATTCCATGTCACTTTACTGCCTTCGGTGATGATGCCTTCTTCGGTGCGCACTAATGGCTTGCCGGAGGGACCGATCTCGGGTGTTGAGCGGTCCACCAAGTCAAGCGGCGAGCTAGTAGCTATATCGAAAGGGTCTACGGTACTCATTGCTGCTTCTCCTGAGCTTTTTTTCTGATCGTTAGTGTGAATTGATTAGTCATGAATTGTATTGATGGTGATCTAACAGGCATTCTTACCTCCACACGTGCCAGTGGTTGCCCACTCAACTTCTCCGTCCTCGATCTTTGGGGTAAGAATATAAGTGACCCCATCCAGGTCGGACTCATCCGTCTTCCACGTAGCAATGATCTGGCCGTCGATGATGGAAATACCGTGGGCCTCTGCAGAAACCAGCACTTCATCGGGCAACCCTGACGCTCCGCTATCGAGAAAATCCATTGCGTTTGTGCTCCCGGATAGCAGAGCAGCCTCTATTGTGTCCTGGATGGGCTTCACCATATCGACCAGTTCGCTATAACGAAACTCAGTCCTCATCTCTTGGACACTGTCAATATTTCTCATCTGAAAGATGACAAATAATGCAACGATCACACCCCCGAAGGTGAGCAGCATCAACCGCTGCTGCTGATCGGGCTGAGTTTCACTGGCGTCCATTGAGCTGGATTTTTCGGCTGTGGGAACGGTCACTTTCTCGCCGATACCGTCACCCAGACCCAGAGCGCCAAACTGGGCAACGGCCCAGGCAAACAGAATGACGACCACCGCACCAATCAGCGTAGCAATAATTTTGTTACCACCTGCAAATTCCAGGTAGGTCCAAATGCCAATACAGATAGCGACCAATGCAAAGCCCATCACTAACGGAGGAATTTCTCTCCCGGAAATTTTCACAGTGCTATCCAGCTTGATCTTCGTTAACAGGTGATCAAACTTATCGATCAGATTGTTCCAAGTTTCCATGCTAGCCCCGCATCTTTTTGAGACAAAAAACCTAAACGTGCGCCGAAGTTGTGCGCCAAATGTGATGGATTCGTGCGTTTTGGCGTGATGAACCGCAAAACGCATCCAGCTGTAGATTATGAAAGCAATTACTGTGCCTAGCTTGGATAGTGGCGCTTGATGCAATCCAGACCGTCTGGGTGCGAAAATTGCATGGAGGTGTACGCCTGCAATTAGTGCAGGGCATCACTATCTGAAAAATTGGAGTTCGGCGCGATGATAGAACCACAAACACGGTCCCGGCAGACTGGGCTCACAACTTCCGAGATGGTTGTCTACCCAATGATAATTGCAACAGTGATAGGCGTTGCCTATGGCTTCCTCCACAACTCCAGAATCGACGCTGCTGTGGCCGCTGCAGTTGATTTGGGGTTGGAGCAGAAGGCAATTATAGAAGAGTACTTTAACACCAACGGTGAGATGCCTCAGTCAGAAGCGGACATCAACCTGAGCAATTTCACGCCGGAAGGCATTCTTACCGGCATAGAATACCGGGCAGGCGAGTTGGGAGTACCGGCTGCCGACAAATTACGCATCGGAACGCTCAAGGCCTTGGTAGATATGACAGAGTTTGGTGTGCGATTCGAAGACACTGAATCTGCTTTCCTGCTCATCGCGCGAGCTCAGGACGATAACACCATTAAATGGGACTGCGTGGCAGATCAGGTGACACCAGACGCCTTGGCCAGGCGCTACTTGCCCGAGACCTGCAGCAGCGCGAAAGGCGATGAAGATGAAGAGCGGGGTGGCGAAGGCGAAGTGCTGGAATAAGCGTAAAGTTGAAGGACATTTGACCCCATTTATGCCCGACACACGGAGATATTATGAACAGATTTCACCGCACGATCACCTCTGTGGCCTGCCTCACCGCCTTGCTTGCCGCCAGTTCAGTGAGCGCGCAGCCCGAAGCCGCCGCCGATCCGGATCTGGTCATCGCGGAGTCCTTTATCGACGCCTTCTACTCCTTTGAACCCGACCGACTGGCGCCGATCATGGCGGCAGCGCCGGAGACCGCACCGCGTCTGCTCTACTACCAGGGCTCGGCAAAGGGCGGGAACTACGAGGTGCTGCTGCGCACGCCCTGCGCCCGGGACGAAGAGGGGATCGTGAACTGCCCCGTTAAGGTCAAGGACGATCGCGTGCAGGCGCTTGGCACGGGCTTCGACGTCACTGACACCTTCCACCTCACCTTCGAGGACGGTGTGCTCATCAGAGTAACGACCAGTTCGAACGATCAGGACATCTATCGCCAGGCCGCGGCATGGGTGCGCGAGAACATGCCCGAGGTGGCGGAAGGCCCCTGCAAGAACCGGGGAACGATGGAGGGCACGCCCGTGGAGTGCTCGCGCGCCATGACCGAAGGCTATAAGGCCTTCGTCGCGAGCCCAGACTTCCCCGGCGTGCCGCCGCTTCCAGAAGAGGCTCAGTGATCAGGCAAGCGCACTATCCAAGCCCGTGCTGTTAGCGCCTTGGTAGTCGTATCACATGCCCTTCCTGCGGCGTCACAGCACCCGCCAGCAACTGCGCAAACACCTGCTGCGCCGCCTCAAGACCGTGACCCTCAACGATCCTCAGCAACTCTCGCTGAGGATCGTTCACGTGAGCACCAAAACTCATCCAGGCATGGCCCAGCTTCTCACCAAAGGTTTGCGCGCCCCACTCCGCCGTGCGTTTGATGATCTGATCGGGCGCAAAGAAAAACGTCGGTGCCGGTCCCGGAAGCGTCTGCTTTTTCGGCATCGCCACCGTCTGCGCCGATCCCACCACGCAGCTATACTTCAGCTCAATACAATGATGATGAATGGCACTGCGCAGCTCGCGATCACCGGAGAAATCCACATACAAGGTCGGCACCTGAGCATCCAGCGTGTCTAGTTCCGCATAAGTCAGCGTGCGGCGGTAACAACCAGAGCCGTCCACAAAATCACGATTACGTTCCGAGGTCAGACCAATGGTTTCCACCGCGTCGCCGATACAAAAACCCGTACCGTAAGCCGTCTTGCTGGACGCACTCGAGATCACCACCCGCTCCGCGCCAAACCAATGGTTGTCAGCCAAAAAGTCAGCCAGCGTAAATGAGGTGATAAACAGCGGCCGGTAGATCACCTGAAATGCCTCGCTGTCCGCGGTGTACAACGGATCAACCTCACAACGCACATATTGATTGTAGGCCGCCGGCAATGCCTGACGATGCGCCGTACTATCGCGGAAACCACGCTTGCTCACATTCGCGGCCTGCACACGCAACATACTTGCCGGCGGAAAATAACCGTAAAAGCGCTCACCCTCACTGATACCCTCGACCGCCGAGGCCACCACATTGGCAAAACCCCACACCGGCACCTGTCCCCAATCTGCATCGTCGGTGGGGAAGAAATCCCAGTAACGCATGGCGGTGCCGTAGGCGGCATAGGTGACGTTGTTGGTGGTTAGGGAGAAGAGGTCTGGGGTTAGGAGGACTTCGCCTGCCGATGGTGATGCTAGTGGTGCCTGATCGTCAATACGCATCTGCGTTAGGTCATGTTTGTTGACTAGCAGTCGGTGGTGGGGTTGTTGGGGCACGGTGTTCTCCTGGTGGAAGACTTTGGTCTGTATTCGAGTCTACAAGAATTCGCCATGTATCGAAAATTTTGACTGGGGGTGGTAATCCCCCCATTTTTAACGTAAGTCAAAAGTGGAGATTATTTAAGCGGCCATCGCCAGTTTTTGTACCGGGGTCAGTCCGCCATTTGCCATATTAGGTCTCTCATTGTTGTAGGACCAAAGCCACTTGGTAGCCTGTTCCTGCACTTCCTGGATCGTATCGAATATCCGTTGGTTCAGCCAGTCGTAACGCACCGTTCGGTTGTAACGTTCAACATAGGCATTTTGCTGTGGATTGCCGGGCTGTATAAACACGATTTTAATTTCACGCTTCCTGGCCCAACTGGCCAGTGTTTCACTGATATATTCCGGTCCATTATCGCAGCGTATTTGTCTGGGTTTTCCGCGCCATTCAATGATGCGGTCGAGTGTGCGTGTTACTCGCTCAGACGGCAGTGAGAAATCAATTTCTATGTCCAGACCTTCACGGTTGTAATCATCTATCACATTCAATAAACGGAACGAACGGCCATTGCCCAGTTGATCATGCATGAAATCCATCGACCACATTTTATTAATGCCATCAGGGACTTCAAGAGGCTCTGGCTGTTCCCGGTTTAGCCTTTTACGGGGCTTGATACGCAAATTTAACTCCAGCTCTTTGTAAATGCGATACACCCGCTTATGGTTCAAGACAAACTTTTTGACGTTGCGCAGGAACAGATAACAAAGCCCAAATCCCCAGTTACGTTGATTGTCGGTTAATTTCAGCAACCAGTGCGCAATCAGTGCATTCTCACCAGCAATTTTACGTGTGTAGCGGTAACACGTCTCACTGATGCCGACCAGCCTGCAAGCCATGCTGACACTGATCTGATGGGTCTGAACCATGTACCGTGCCACCTCTTTACGCTGAGATGGCTTTACCACTTTTTTTGGAGAGCCTCCTGAACGATGTCGGCCTTTAGCTTCTCCTCAGCATACAATCGCTTCAGGCGGCTGTTCTCAGCCTCAAGCTCCTTTAATCGGGCGATCAGTGAGGTATCCATACCGCCAAATTTAGCTCGCCACTTATACACGGTTGCCGAACTGACGCCGTGTTCACGGCACAGTTGCGGCACCGGGGTGCCGGCCTCGGCCTGTTTGAGGATGGCCATAATTTGACTGTCGGTAAACTTTGAACTTTTCATGCAGAATCTCCTCTTTGCTTAGATTACGAGAAAATTCCACTTTTGACTTCATTTAAATATTGGGATGATTACCTGACGAATTCAGGTCGAGATTTTTACAACCTGATCGAGCAAGGGCGCATGTAACAAGCGCATGTTGTCGGACTGGTTTGCCGCTGCGCTCCAACCAGCCGCAAATGAGGGCGTTAGGAGACCGAGTTACCCATGAAGATACTGACCTGGAATTGCAACGGCGCATTGCGCAAAAAACTGCCAGACATCGACGCACTGAATGCTGATATTCTGGTAATTCAAGAGTGCGATGATCCGCAGTTCTACAAGCAGGATTATCTTGACTGGGCAGGCGACTACCTCTGGATCGGAACAAACAGAAATAAAGGAATCGGAGTTTTTCCTAAAAATGAAAATCGCGTTTCTGCACTTCCATGGCACGGCGGATTTGCCATTATCGGGTTATCACAAATTCATCCCAGCGCACACTAGTCAACGTCCGATTTAAAGCTATTTCTGCCGTTTTCCGTCAATGACAATTTGACCATATTAGCTGTCTGGACAACGGGTAGCGACAAAGAAGCATTTGGATATGTGGGTCAGCTATGGAAGTATCTTCAGATTCACGGCAAAGAGTTGTCAGGTCCCTCAACCATGATCATCGGTGATCTGAACAGCAATGCTATATGGGACGAACCGGATCGATGGTGGAGCCACTCCGGGGTGATATCAGAACTTTCTGACCTCGGGCTTCGAGACTGTAACCGGCAATGTAAAACTGACCCACTTTCAAACTAATTTTACGAGTACCACCATGATTCGTTTATTCACACAGATGTTGGGCCCTTCTCGAGTCACTATCCCCTGCCTTTTCTCCGCCACACTTCTACTCATATTCACATCCATTCAACCCCTCACCGCCGCCAGCAACGACCAGCCATTTGCCGTACTAGAAGCAAGCATTCCCGAGATGCAACAGGCCATGGAATCCGGCCAGATAACATCCCGTGGACTCGTGGAACAATATCTCATTCGTATCGCGCTCTACGAGGAGCGGGTTAACGCGGTGATTGCGGTCAATCCGAACGCCTTGGCAGACGCCGACCGGCTCGACGCCGAAAGAGCGGCGGGACAGGTACGTGGGCCGCTTCATGGCATTCCCGTTGCACTGAAAGACAATATCCATACCACCGACATGCCGACCACCGGCGGCGCGCTGGTGTTCCGGGATTTTGTGCCGCCCTACGAGGCCACGCTGACCACCAATCTGCGCAACGCGGGTGCCATCATTATTGCCAAGACGGTGATGACTGAACTGGCTAATTTTCTCGGCTCTGGCATGCCCGGCAACTATAGTGCGATTGGCGGCTATGGGTTGAACCCTTACGATCCCCGTCGTGACCCGCGGCAAGGTTTTGATGATGGCAGGCCCGTGATGGGCGTGGGTGGTTCGAGTTCGGGCATCGGTACGGCTATGAGTTTCTGGGCCGCCAATGTGGGCACCGAAACCTCCGGCTCAATCCTCTCGCCAGCCAACGCCAATATGCTGGTGGGTATCAAGCCAACGGTTGGGAGGATCAGCCGCTGGGGAATCATTCCCATCACAGCGGATCAGGACACCGCTGGACCAATGGCGCGCTCGGTGACGGATGCCGCCATCATGCTGGGGGTGCTGGAGAGCATTGAACCTGATCCTCGTGATGCGGCAACCAGCCGTTGTGAGGCGCCGGCCAACAATGATTACATGCCCCATCTGCAGGCCGATGGTTTGCGAGGCGCACGCATTGGTATACCCAGAGCGTTTTACTATGATGAGGCACAAGTCCCCGGCAGTGACGACACCCGGGGCGGCCTCAATGAAGAGGCCCGCGCCGTCATGGCAGCAGCCATAGACGTGTTGCGACAGCAGGGCGCGATCATTGTTGACCCCGCGGATATACCCAGCGTGATTGACCCGGACCCGGCGCGCAACCTGCTGGCCAGCCCGTCCAGCAGTGTGTTGTCGTACGGTATGAAACGCGACTTTAATGCCTGGCTGGCTTCATTGGGAGACATGGCGCCTGTGAAAACTCTGACGCAGCTGCGCGAATGGAATCTGGCCAATGAAGGCCGGGGCGCGATTCCTTATGGTCAGGCACGCATTGATGAGTCTGATGCACTGGATTTGATTGACTCGCTTTCCGCCTACCAGAGCGACCGGGCACGGGATCTTTTCCTGAATGCCGAACATGGCATCGACGAAGTCATGGCCGAACTTGACCTTGATGCCCTGCTCTTTCCCGCCTCCTCTGGCGCCGGCATAGCGGCCAGGGCCGGCTACCCCACTGTCATCGTTCCGTTTAGTCGTGTCGCGAATGAACTGAATCCACCACTGCCTGAGGGCTTTAATGCCGAACCACGCCCCTTTGGTATCAGCTTTAGCGGCACGGCCTGCAGCGAAGCACGATTGATCGAGCTGGCTTATAGTTTTGAGCAGGCTACGCGTGCGCGTATTGCACCGCCTGATTTTCGGTGATTTTGATCTCATCACCAACAACGATGCTGCCCTCTTTCAGTACTCGGGCCGTGATGCCACCATGGCCGCGCATCGCATTGTATCCGCCCGGACCCAGCAGGGTTTCCATTTTGCTGCAGGGATCGCAGGGACCCGTGTACTCAAGAATTACCTCGCCTATGTGGAATGTCTTGCCTTTCAGAGCGAGCAGATTGATGCCTGACACAACCACGTTTCGCCTTAACATGTCCGCTGTCACTGAGGGTCTATGGGCCAGCGCAGCGATGGTAGCAAGGTGCTCGTACTGAATCAGTGTGACTTGCCGCTTTCCGTTACCGCCGCTGCGGCCCTGGTAGCGGTCACCTTCCAGCCCACTATCGGGCGCTGCGTGTACCTGAGTTACCGCAACCATGGCGGCGTCGCGCGCCGGGCGCAACCCGATCCATTCAACGCGGCCGACCTGTGGCAGGGTATCAATCAGCACCTGAAGTGGAGAATTTTTCATCTTAAGCGGCACTCAAAGTTCGCGGCTACCCAGTTGGCAGGCTCATCGGCGCCGCCCGCCGGGCCAATGTAATGCGCCTGTTGCGGATACGTACACAGTGGCCGTTCATTATCCACCACGTTGTTGGTTTCATGGGTAGCGATAATGCTGTCGGGGGCATGACCGTTCTCAACCCATTCCACCAAGGGTGCCAGTTTGTCCCAATTATTGAGCCCCGGTCCGCCGGCACAGTGGCCCATGCCCGGCGCCAGGTAGAGCCGCGCATGTGCCTGTGCTTCGGCCAGGCTGCCGGCAAAGGTGGTGTCCACCACCTGCTGGTAATAATCGATTGTGTCAGTGGCGATGATCAGCGTGTCCATCAGCCCGTGATAGAGGATCAGTTTCCCCCCGCCGCTGACAAAGCGATTAAGATCGGGATCATTGGCGTCGGTGATCGACTTCATCAGATCACCGGCGCCCGAATGGAAGTCATTGATGTCCCAGTGAAACCAGTGGAATTCAGGGATCACGGCGTCAGTGTCCGGCACATAGTCAATATCGCGCAGATCGGGCACGGTGACGCCGGGGTCTTCCTCGTAGAAGAGATAATTCATGTGATCCCCGGCGACGCCGGTGAGCTTGCCCGGTGCCATATCGTTACCCTGCCAGGGAATGTAGTAGCCAGCCCAGTGTAGTTCGGAGCCCAACATCTTGCCCGGATACACCTGACGCCCGGCGTCATCACGCGGGCCGTTATAGAAATCGCTGATAGTCTGTAACTGGGCTGGCGTGAAGCACTGGTCGGAGGCACTGCCGGGTGGACACATCAGGCCTGCGAGATCGGCAGCAGGCTCAAAGGTACAGGCCAGCGGATCGCTCACCAGTCCATCACGTATGCCGTCCAGCGCGTCACACTGGCCCAGTACCTGATCGTGCAGTACATCCATCAGGGCGAGGCTGTCAAAGCTGCCATCGCCATTGGTGTCCACCGCCAGGTTGCCGGACAGGCCGTCACGGAACATGCGCTGCAGGTTCCAGGTGCCAGCAGCATTCAGTCCCTGATAGTTGAACGCCGGTGCCCCGGCAACGATGCCGTCAAAATCATCCGGGAAACGCTGGGCCGATATCAGTCCCTGGCGACCGCCCTGACTGCAGCCCTCAAAGTAGGAATAGTCCTGCCGCTTGCCGTAGTAGGCCGCGACCAGACGCTTGCCTGCGGCAGCTGTCAGGTGCACGGCACGGTAACCAAAGTCGATCTCCGCCTGGCGGTTATTAAAAGCGAATGATGCTCCCGGCTCGACGCCACTGTCGTGGCCTAGATTACTGTTGGCCACCGCATAACCTTCCGCCAGCCGCTGCGGTGCGAAGTCAAGATCGCCGTCCTTGCCGCCGTCACCCCACTGCAGAAAGCGGCCGTTCCAGTTCTGCTGCAAGGGCAGCTGCACATGAAAATGAATAGCTGGCGAGATGATGCCGCGCACATAACAATAACTCGCGCCATCGGCGGGATTGGCCCGTATGTCTGCGTCCAGGATGGTCATATCGCTCAGCGCTTGCAGCGCCTCGCAGCGAGCGATCTCGGTCGTCGAGGGCTGGGCGTATGCAGGCAAACTGGTGAGTAACAATAGCGCTGCGGTTGGGGCAAGTACGATAGTGCAACACGTCCTGCTGGGAGCTTTCATGGCGTTTCTCTTTTTTGTAATTGTGTTTTTGTAATTGTGGTGCTGCTGGGTTAAACAATCAGCATAACGGGACTTTACCATCCGGTCATGCAAAAGCAATGTGCAGCATAAAACAGCCAAGCTGTTCGCCTACACGCCACTGATTACTGGCAGCGGCTGCCTAACCCGATAAACAGTCAATGGATATCGGCATTTGGAAAAAACTGCTGAAAAATTGCTTTTTGTAGGAAATACTGTCTCGCTGGATGACGCGTCCGGGTACTCACCAAGGGGATTCAAATGACTGAAAAATCTATACTACGAATGGGTGATCCACCAAAAAATGTCTCGAAAAAGCAAGAAAGTCTTTTGCTTGCTGATCTGAAGCAGTGGGAGATACTTGAACGCGGCGCCGAAGGAAACGGCGCGAGAGAATTACATAGAATTTATAAGTTCAAAACATTTGAAGACGCTTTTAAATTTATGTCTGCGGCCGCAACGCGTCTTGTCACACCTCAAGATCATCATCCGCGCTGGGAAAACATGTACAACCGGGTCGAAGTTTGGCTATCGACTTTCGACATGGAGAATCAGATTACCGACAGGGACCTGAAATTGGCCCGGTCTCTTGAACAACTATGGGATGAATTGGGTAGAGGTATCTGAACACTGGGGCATGGAACACTGCATCCAATTGCTTCCATCTGTCGTTTTCGACACACGCCCTCATCGCATCAGTAACGGATGTTGTGTATCAGCAAGTTTCCGGGGAAACGTTTTTCCCGGATCATTTTTCTGGTGGATTCTATCTTGTGCCTTGCTGTTTTACGCAGTATTGATTGAACTGCCATACAGCCCCCGAAAGTGACCGGTTTTATTGGGGGCTAATACAGCCGATTCTAATAACAACCGATCAACTGTTTGCTCATTCGGCCTTCCTACTTAAGCCCCCTTTAAGACTTCATCATTAGACTTGTATCAACGTCGGCCACTACATGCCTGTCACACTAGAAGTCAGGCGCTGGTGAAACCACTTGAAAAGCAACGGTGGCCTGCTCTGGCAGAACGCTAACGACGGGCCACCCAACGCGTCATGCAACGGTACAAATGCATCACCGAAAAAAGGAGAGCTCGATGAATATCACGCTTTCAAACCCGACCAAATTGTTATTGGGACTGGCGTTTATCGCGATTCTGTCTGTCGCAGGCACACGTGTGTTTGCGGATCAGGATTGCAATGACCCGATTGCTGACTGGCAACCGCGCGAGGTGCTACGCACCTTGTTGGAGGCCAAGGGCTGGAAGGTACACCGCATTCGTGTTGACGACGGGTGTTACGAAGTGCGCGCGTTAGACGAACAAGGCCGCCGCGTTGAGGCTTCCTACTCGCCGGCCACGCTGGAGCTTGTTGAGCTGGAAATTGAAGACGACAAACACGAACGGCGGGAATCCCGCGAACACCACGATCCATCCCGATAGTTCAGGCCATCATGGAGACTGCCAAATGAAAATATTGACGAAAGCACCCATCAAATCACTACTCGCCGCAACCGGCTTGCTGCTCAGCCTGAGCCTTGCAAGCGTGGCGCAGGCACGTGAGGTCACCATTACCACCGAACTCAATGCTTACCGCGGCGATGGCGCGTATCTGGCGATTTATCTGACTGACGCGGCCGGCACGTATACCCGCACGCTGTGGGTGGCCGGGGGCAAGAGCAAGTATTACAAGCATCTGCTGGACTGGGCGCGGGGCAGCGGCCTGAAGGCTGCCGAGTACGATGGCATGACCGGCGCCAGCGTGACCAGTGGCAAAAGCCTGACGATTACCGTGGACATTAACGATGCGTTGATTGATGCAGGTTATCTGGTGCGAGTGGACAGCGCGGTAGAAGATCTGCGCGAGAACCGCGGGGACGCAGAAATTGCGCTGACCTCGCAAGGCGCCGGTACACCGGTGGCCGGCCGTGTGTATGTAAAAACCCTGAGCTATTCACTTTAACTACGGCTCTGTGGCTGCGAGTCAGTGACCCGGTCGCACACACCAACACTCAGTCACCGTGTCTCAGCAATCGCACCTGTGACACTGCGCTGAGAAAGGAGAACGTTCATGCTTCGTCGTCTGCATTCCTTGCCCGGTCTGGTGGCGGCACTGCTGTTGGTGGTGCTGGCCACCAGCGGCGCAGTGCTGTCACTGAACCCGGCTCTGGAGCGCGCGGTAGCGACAGTGCCAGCGCGGGGTGAGGTCAATGTTGCCGAGTTGGCAGCCAGCGTGGTGCAACAGTACCCCGGTGCCGAGCAGATCGAACGCCTGCCGTCGGGCGCGGTGCTGGTCTATTTTTCGGTGGACGGTAATCCCGGCGCGGATTTGGTTGATCCACTGACCGGCACGGCGCTGTCCGCGTGGGAACCTTCTGCGTATTTCACGTGGATGAAGGATCTGCACCGCGCGTTCCTGCTGGACGATGTGGGCCGTGCGGCGGCGGGCATTGGCGCGGTGCTGATGACGCTTATGTGTGTGTCAGGCGCCTTTCTGCTGGCGTCACGTGCGGGTGGCTGGCGTAAGTTGCTGGCACCGATTCGCGGCAGCGGCAGTCAGCGTTTACACACTGAACTGGCGCGCGCAGCGGTGCTTGGTCTGCTGATTTCTGCGCTCAGTGGCGCGTGGATGTCAGCCGTGCGATTTGAGTGGGTCACCGAGGCCGAGGAACTGGAAGCGGAGTTTCCCGCCGAGGTCGCCGGCACAGCACCCGCGCCGGTCGGTTCGTTGCAGGCCTTGCAGGGTGTGGATCTGCGCGATCTGCATCAGCTGATTTTGCCGTTCCCCGATGACCCGCAGGATGTGTACTCGCTGCGCACGCATCAGGGCTCGGGTTATGTCGATCAGGCCACCGGGCAATGGCTGGCATACGCGGACTACGGCGCGCCGGCGCAGTGGCAGACCTTCATTATGGAACTGCACACGGGCGAAGCTTACTGGTGGCTGGGTCTGATACTCGGCGTGGCTGCCTTGACCGTACCTGTGCTGGCGGTCACCGGCGTGATCATCTGGTGGCAACGTCGTCGATCCATGCCGCGTCTGGTCGGCAATACGCCGGCACCGACGGCGGATACGTTGCTGCTGGTGGGTTCGGAGACCAATACCACCTGGGGTTTTGCGAAGATCTTGCACGACGGGCTGACTGAAGAGGGATGTCGCGTGCATGTCGCGCCGCTGAACCAATGGACAGGCCGTTATCCCAAGGCACAACGCTTGCTGATTTTAACGGCGACTTATGGCGATGGTGATGCCCCGGCCAGTGCTGCGCAGTTTTTGCATAAGTTTGGTTCGACGCAACAGCCCGGCTCGCAGCCAAAGCCTGCCGCACTCCCTTGGGCGGTGCTGGGTTTTGGCGACCGCCAGTTTGATCACTTTTGCGCCTATGCCGACCAGGTTGCCGGCGCGCTGCAGGCACGCGGCTGGCCCCAACTCATGGCCACCGACTATGTGGACAGGCAGTCGGGTCAGACCTTCGAGCGTTGGGCTGCAGCACTGGGCGCTGCCATCAGTGTGCCGTTGAATCTGCATTACACGCCGCTGCGTCCGGCCACGCGCACACTGATGCTGATCGACCGCGAGGATTTTGGCGCCGAGGTCAACGCCCCGACCAGCATCCTGCGCTTTCGCAGCGGCACGCCGCACCGGTCACTGCCGTCGTTTGTGGCGGGTGATCTGGTGGGCATTTTTCCGCCGGCCGGCGTTGCAGACAGTGCGGTGGCAATTGATTCGACCCATTCGGGCACCAGCCACGTGCCGCGCTTTTATTCACTGGCCTCGGCCAGCCGCGACGGTGTGCTGGAGATCTGTGTACGCCGCCAGGAACACGGCGTGTGCTCGCGCTTTTTGTGCGACTTGAAAATTGGCGAGACCGCCGACGGTTTTATCCAGAAGAATCCTCGTTTTCAGCCGGCGCGCGGCAAATCACCGGTGATCCTGATCGGCGCGGGCACCGGGATTGGTCCACTGGTGGGATTCATTCGCAGCAATCGCACACACCGTCCCATGCATCTGTATTGGGGAGGCCGTTTGGCCGAGTCAGACTTTCTTTACAAGGACACCCTGCACGCCTGTCTCGCTGATCATCGGCTGGCGCGTCTGAATGTGGCGTTTTCGCGCGGCCCCAAACCCGCCTATGTGCAGGACAGCTTGCGCGTCGACAGTGCTCAGTTACGTGAGCTGATCGCCCACGACGCACAGATTCTGGTGTGCGGCGGACGGCGCATGGCAACGGATGTGGCGACGGTCATGGACGCTCTGCTGGCACCGATGAATTTGTCAGTGGCTGCGCTCAAACAAGCCGGGCGGTATCTGGAGGATACGTATTGATGTAGGTTGTTGCGCAGAACCAACGGCCGATCACGCTGCCATGCCTGACCCAACCCCCAACACCGCTTCTATCGCCATTGAATAGTCCAGCCGCTCGCCCCTCCACCGGGTAATTGCGGTTAACTGATCGATGTGTAACCCCATGATCTGATGCTGCCGTTCGATGGCCAGACTTTCTTCATGGGCTTGATGCTGAGCGAACTGCGGGTACAGCGACTCGGGCAACCTCTGACGATCCGGCCGACGAAACTCAATATGGCAGCGTTGTTGCGCATCAACAAACCGTGACTCGGTGCAACCGGGAAAGCGACAGCAGTGATCCCGGCGCGTGAGTGCGCGCCGCAGCGCTGGTGAGACGGTGCGGGTCTTGCGGCCAATATTCAGCACATTGCCCTGACCATCTTCCAGTACCGTTAGCAATCCAGTGTCGCAGCCCAGGCGACGGGCTGAGGCCAGGGATCGCTGAGAAACGGATCCACTCGACAATGGCTACCGGTCAAAAGGAATAGACCACCAAAAAATTGATCAAGGCAACTTTACTTCCTGCGGGGACGAGGGTTTATACTGCCTTCCAATGCCCCTTCAAGGACACGACCAAGACGTATCCGCAGGCGTGCAGACATAATAATTAAAAAAGCGGAGGTGGATCATCCGTACCACTCAAACTCTCTCCATGACCGACACCAAGGCTGTTGGTCGCACTGAACTGTCTCGTCGGACATTGCTTGCCCCTTTGTCACTGACAGTCCTGTTGTTGTTACTCTCATTCATGCCCCGCATGCAGGAGAATGCCACGCTGGCACTTTCTTTTCAGGCGGCTGCCGGGGTTCTGCTGCTCTGGCAAGTCATGCTTTACATCAATCTCAAACGCGCCAACGTGGGTCGCGCCTTCATTCTGGCCAAACCACGTCCACAGCACTATCTTCAGGCCATGGTGCACCTGTCAATTTATGCGTACTGGGGTTGGTACTGGGAACCGGTCTACCACTACGCCTGGTTGCTGCTCGGTCAACTGGTCTTTGCTTATGCTGTGGATATGCTGTTGTCCTGGTCGCGCCGGGAAAATTACCTACTGGGTTTTGGACCATTTCCAATTATCTTCAGCACCAATCTATTTTTGTGGTTTCGCGACGACTGGTTCTATCTACAGTTCCTGATGGTGGCTGTTGGTTTTGCCGGCAAGGAGTTTGTCCGATGGAATCGGGACGGGCGCAGCACGCACATTTTTAATCCATCGGCATTTACGCTGGGTCTGTTTTCGCTGGTGCTGATTACCACCAACACAACTGATTTGACGTGGGGTCCGGAGATCGCCTCTACCTTAAGCCTGGCACCCGGGATTTATACATATCTGTTCCTTTGTGGACTGGTCGTGATGTACTTCTTTTCCATCACGCTGGTTGCCGCATCTGCGGCCATGACACTGTTCATGCTCAGTGCCCTCTACTCCACCATCAATGGTGTGCCCTACTTTTTGGATTCAGAGATACCCACAGCGGTGTTTCTGGGATTGCACTTGTTGGTAACCGACCCCTCGACATCACCGCGCACACCGCCCGGCAAACTGATCTTTGGCATTTTGTATGGTCTGGGCGTGTTTGCACTTTACTCTCTGCTGAGTCAACTGGGTGCGCCAACTTTTTATGACAAGTTGCTGTGTGTACCGTTGCTCAATCTTGGCGTGCAATGGATCGACAGACTTGCACGCTCTATCCACTACACACCCGTTCTAAGCCGTTTGGGCCTGGATGCCGCCGGAGGGCGGGCCAACCTGGCGCACATGGCGGTGTGGATTGTGTTTTTTGCTGGGATGAGTCTGCTGGGCAAAACGGATTCCCGGCATACCGGTGATTCGCTGCCGTTCTGGGAAAAAACCTGCACCGGGCAACGCAGTAACGCCTGCGACAGACTGATATTGCTGGAGACCACCTATTGTGGTGATGGATCGGGCTGGGCCTGCAATGAACTGGGTGCCTACTATCTGCAGGGCCGCTATATTGAGCAGGACAAAGACCGGGCGATGACGTACTTCTCTCAGGCCTGTGAACTGCATTTCAAGGCGGCCTGTCTGAATTTGCTTGAACCCGATCGACTCACCCATGCGCAACCCAGAGAATTGGATTTGCGACTGTTATTGCGCGAAGGCGGGCGTAATCTGATGCAGATGCCAGAACATGATTTGTATGTGCGGGCCTGCGAGCATGGATGGGCATTTGCATGCGAAAAAGTATGATGATTGAATTCATGCGTGTTTTGGTTTTGCTGCTGTGCTCCGCTGTCAGTTTGCTGCCGATGGCTGAAGCGCAAGAAGCCAAGGCTTCTGCATCTGCGAACCCACCGATGGGTGGCCGTTGGTTTTTGCCGCAAGACGAGCTGGGCGGTTTTGTTCATATTCCTGCCGGCACCTTCTTAATGGGCAGCAATCCGACACAAGACCGTCTGGCTTTTGAAAACGAACGTTGGTCACCACAAATGCGACAGGGTCGTGTTGACTTGCCCGATTATTACATCGGGCACTTTGAGGTCACCACCGGTCAGTTTCGGGCCTTTGTTGAAGCCACGGGGTATCGGCACGAAAACATAGCTGACACCCAAGACATGTTGCCAATGGTGAATGTGTCCTGGACAGACGCCCTAGCCTATTGCCGGTGGCTGGAACGCAGTCTCAGGGAAGAGGCTGAAACCTTGCCACAACTTCGCCAATTATTGTTAGATGGCTGGCACATCACGCTGCCCAATGAGGCACAGTGGGAAAAGGCAGCGCGGGGTTTCGGCAGCCGGGTTTACCCTTGGGGCAATCAGGCACGCAGTGACCGGGCAAATTATGACAGCACTGGTCTTCGGCCAGTCGGCAGTTTTGAATGCCCGGAGTGTGCCTATGGACTCGCAGACATGAGTGGTAATGTCTGGGAGCTGACTCGTAGCCCGTTCCAACCTTACCCCTTCGATCCGTCACCCTTAGACGCTCCCCGACAGGACCCGCTGGCATTGGACGAGGATCCGTTGTGGGTCATACGCGGCGGCTCCTTTCGTGATAAAGCCAACCTGGTTCGCGGTGCTGTGCGAGGTGGCGTCGATCCGGGAGTGCGGCTAGAAAACATCGGCTTCCGCTTGGTACTGGAACGCGCAGAATGAACAATCTTCAATATGCCGGATTCTGGGGGTGCGACTTGCTGCGACGCTAATCGATCTGGTTGTTATATTTATCGTGATCCGGGTCCTGTTGACGTTGATCTTCGGCACAAACTATTGGCTTGTCGGGCAGCGTTTGACTCACCAGAGCCGCTGTGTTATCACTGGACCTCATTCACCACCATGCTCGGCACCTACGGATCAGGGCACCTTTCGTCTGGAAGGAGATAGTATGAGCACCGTCATTCAGAGCAAGATACTGATTGTCGAGGATGAAACCATCGTTGCACTGGATATCAAGCGCCGGCTGGAAAAACTCGGGTATCGGGTAACTGGTTTAGCCGCCAAAGCCCGGCAGGTATTTGAGCTCATTGACGCTGAGCAACCCGACATTATCCTCATGGATATTCACCTTAATGACACCCTCGACGGTATTGATGTCGCCAATCTGGTGAATCAAAAATACCGAATCCCCGTGATTTTTGTGACAGCATATTCCGAAGATTCCACCATGGGGCGTGCGAGTCAGACGCGCCCTTATGGGTATTTGCTGAAACCTTTTTCCGAACGCGATCTGTGTGCGGTGATCAAAATTTCGCTCGAGCGTTCAAAATGGGACGAAAAGCTGCAACGTCGCGAAGCGCATTTAAAGCTGGCGATTGATGCCGCCAACATGGGCACGTGGGAGATCACCGAAAGTGCCGGCAGCCATATTGAATTGGCCAATTTACCGAATCAGGATCTGGCGCATATTTCGAGCTGGGAAGAGTTTCGCCTGTTAATCAAAGCGTCCGACAGAGCGCGGGTCGATCGCGAGATCAACGGCCTTCATAATCGTTTAAAAGACACCATCGAAGTTGAGTTTGAAATTGTAGACCCCCACGCACAGCCACGAATTTATATGCTGTATGGCATCGCTGGCGACAACGGCGTGGACCGCGCCCGGGATGCGGTGGGTGTGATTCAGGACATCACCGAGCGCAAACTGATTGAAAAAGAGTTGCGGCAGGCAGCACAGGTCTTCAACACCAGTTCCGAGGCCATTGTGGTCACCGATCAGCACTTGGCGGTGCTTAACGCCAATGCATCGTTTTATCGAATGACCGGGCAAACAGAGGACACCACCCGTGGCCAGCCTCTGACCTTTTTAACCGAAGCAAACATTGGTGAAGAAGTGAACCGGGACATGCTCGCCAAACTTGCGCAAGGCGAAAATTGGCGTGGTGAAATCCGTTCGTACCGAAAAACCGGTGAACTGTTTCACGCATTGGTCAATATTTCCCCCATCACACAAAACAAACATAGCAACTGGCAATTTGTCATTCTGATCTCAGATATCTCGGAGATTCGAAGTGCGCAGGCGGAGTTGGCGTATATCGCTTACTACGACGCGTTAACTGAGTTGCCCAATCGACATTTGTTTATGGACAGACTGAACATGGCGATTGCGCGCGCGGGGCGTACTGACAAACAACTGGCGCTGCTGTTTATCGATCTTGATCACTTTAAACGTGTGAATGACACGCTGGGACATCAGGTGGGTGACCAGATGCTGCGCCATGTGGCAGACCGTATGCGCCCGGCGCTGCGCCATTCGGATACCTTGTGCAGAATTGGTGGCGACGAATTTATTGTGATGGTCGACACCTTTAACTCAGACAGAGACCTCGAGATTCTGGCACGCAAAATCATCGATGTGGTGCGTCAGCCCATGCAACTTGGCAACAAAATGTTTACACCGGGCTGCAGTGTGGGCATCAGTATTTTTCCTCGTGACACAACGGACAAAGATGATCTAGTGAAGATGGCCGATACCGCCATGTATTCTGCCAAGAATCAGGGCAGAGGCTGTTTTTCATTCTACAAACCACAAATGACCCAGCAAGTTGCGCATTACCTGAACCGTGAACAGGAACTGCGGCAGGCACTGCATAACAAGGAGTTTGTGCTGCACTACCAGCTACAATTCAGCGCAGATGAAAAAACCATTGTTGGCGTCGAGGCGCTTATCCGTTGGCAGCACCCGGAATCCGGCCTGCTGTCGGCCGCAGAGGTTATTCCGATTGCAGAAAACAGTGGCTTGATTGTTGAGATCGGCGAATGGGTGATTGAAGAAGCTTGCAGGCAATACCGGGCCTGGGTTGACGAAGGCAATCCTCGCCTGCGCATCGCGGTCAACGTGTCGGTGATGCAACTTCGGGATCCGCGATTTGTCAGTATTGTGGCCAATGCGTTGAAAACCAACAACATGCCGGGTGAATTTCTGGAGATGGAAGTCACGGAGTCGTCGTTACAGAATTCAGAAAACAATGTCACCGCGCTGCGTTTTATTGAGTCGCTGGGCGTCACCATCTCCATCGATGATTTTGGCACCGGATATTCCTGTATGAGTTCTCTGAAAACGCTGCCTATTCACCGCTTGAAAATTGATCAATCGTTTGTCAAAGACATCCCCGGTGACCGCAATGACTGTGCGATTGCCACGGCGATTATAGTGCTCGGGCACGAACTCGGCATGAAGATTATTGCTGAAGGAATCGAAACACAGGTGCAGGCGGATTTTGTTCGGGCAGCGGGGTGCGATGAACTGCAAGGATATCTGTTCGGAAGACCGGTGGCTGCAGATGTGCTGGTGACACAGTTGAGGCAACAACTTTTTCCCACCCGGTAACCGCATCGGCTGACAACAGCGGAGGTTAACGCAACTTGAATAACAACGATCATGCAGTGCTGCTGGACAATGACAAACTCATGCACTTTGCCATCGAAGCGGCACCCAATGGTATGGTGATTGTCGATGACCGTGGCAACATTGTGCTGGCCAATTCCAGCGTTGAAACCTTGTTCGGTTATCAACACAAGGAACTGCTGGGCAAACCCATCGAGCAACTGGTGCCCAATCGGTTTGCTGCGGCGCACCCGCATTTGCGTGCCAGTTATTTTGTACATCCTCAGGCACGCGCCATGGGCCATGGCCGCGACTTGTATGGTTTACACAAAGATGGCAGCGAAATTCCGGTAGAGATAGGCCTCAACCCAATCACCATTGACACACGAACGTTTATATTCGCAACCATTGTTGATATCACGGAACGAAAACGCTCGCAGGAAATGGTGAATCTTGCCGTTGAAGCTGCACCAAACGGCATGATCATGACCAACAAGGACGGGGTTATCACGCTCGTCAATTCCATGATTGAAACCATGTTTGGTTACCACCGCGACGAATTGATTGGTTCCAATATCGACATGCTGGTGCCGGAGCGTTATCGGGGCCATCACCCTGCGGTGCGACACGCGTACATCGGCCAGCCGGTTTCGCGCGTTATGGGCCAAGGCCGGGATTTGTACGCCTTGAACAAACAGGGTGAAGAGTTCCCCGTTGAAATTGGCTTGAACCCATTACATACCGCCAACGGGGTAATGATTCTGGCATCGGTGGTCGACATTACTGAACGAAAACAGCAGGAGCAATCACTCAAATCAGCCCTGCTCGCAAAAGAAACCTTGCTGTCGGAAATTCATCACCGGGTGAAAAACAATCTGCAGATCATCGACAGCCTGATTGGTATGCAAATGGATCAGGTGGTTGGTGATCAGGCGCGCATTGCTCTCAGAGACAGCCAGAACCGTGTCAAAACCATTTCGCTGATCCACCAGATTCTGTATCAGTCGCAGGACTTTGCACAAATCGATGCAACGGAATTTGTTGGCTCACTGACGCACAATCTGGCGCAGTCCTATGGTGTCAATCGGGCGCTGATTGACATACAACTGGATCTGGATCCCTTGACCCTGACGATGAACCGCAGCCTGCCGCTGGGGCTCATTGTGAATGAACTGGTGTCCAATGCGCTGAAACACGCTTTCCCGGATAACAGACGCGGCACACTCACCGTTACCCTCAAACAGATCGATGTGGCGCGTGCCAGATTGTCGATTTCGGATACGGGTATCGGTTTGCCACAAAAGAATGCCGAGAGCAGTGGCGACACGCTGGGGCTGCGATTGATGGAGGCGCTGGCCTCGCAGATTGACGCCGACATCAACATCAATGACTGCAACCCTACCCGTTTTGAATTGAGTTTTGATCTTGAAAAAACCGATGGAGATCTACAGCAGACGTCGACATCGATAGAATGACAAGTCAATTACAAATGAGGCATGCTATCAGGCACTTCTTGATAAACCGGAAATCAACATGAACCTGTTACGAGTGATTTTTGCAGTTCTGTTTGGCCTTGTGCTTGGCAGCATCGCCAACATGGCGCTGGTGATGATCAGTGGCTATGTCATTCCACCGCCCCCGGGGGTTGACATGACCACCGCAGAGGGCATCAATGCTGGCTTGCCGCTACTTGAGGCGCGACACTTTATGTTCCCGTTTCTGGCCCATGCGGTCGGATCATTGGTGGGTGCTTTTGTTGCCGTAAAAATGACAACACCCTACAAGCTGCCGGCCGCGATGGTGATTGGTGCCCTGTTTTTTGTGGGAGGTGTACTTGCCTCGCGCATGATTCCTGCGCCAACCTGGTTTATTGCCGTGGACCTTATTTTTGCCTACTTCCCATGCGCTTGGTTGGGATACTGGTTGGCTCGCCCCCGTTAATGCTCCCGGGCTAACAGATTACAGCTGGCGCTGCCAGGTCTGGGTTTGGCAGATCCTGAACACACAGCCCGATACCAACAGGGTGTCGCCTGACAACTCCATACGCGAGTTGAAGTTGCGATCTCTGCGCGGATCCCAGATCTCGCCGTCTTCCCACGTTGTTGGACCGCTGGCAACCATGTCCCAGATCATGCGTTTGCCGGTGTGTTCGTAGGGTTGCTCGTTACCTTGCGGATCTCGTGCCCGCAGAATCGTGCCGCACAGCAGGTTGGCATCGCAGGCCTCAATGTTGACCTCCAGATAACCCTCTTCTGTCATTTCGGTGCGCCAGATGCCATGAATATCCTGCGCCAACGCGTCCTGCGACGCGCCCATCAGCAAAGAGGAAGTCAGTGCGGCGCTGCACACGCGCATCAGGATTGCGTTCATCACATGTACCTTTTTGTCTGTTGTTTTTGTAGCAGGAAGATTGGAGTATATGGAGCATCTTACTCATGTCAAGTTAGCCAATAACACAAGGATTCTTCATGCAAAACACACTGACAGGCAAGCGGGTTCTCATCACGCAGGCGAGCGAATTTATGGGTCCTGTGCTGTGCGAGGTGTTTGCGGAACAAGGTGCCGAGGTGGTCAGCAGCACGGCGCCACTCGCGCCACCCGGTGCTGCAGAAAAACTGATACAGGACACCGGCCCGATTGATGTGTTGGTCATCAACCTGTCCATTCTGGCGCCCAGCACGGCAGCCATCGCGGTTGATGAGCAGGAATGGCGCAGTGTGTTCTCTGCGTTGGTGGACCCGCTGCCACGCTTGATCTCCACGGTGGTGCCAATGATGAGCCAACAGGGCGGCGGCAAAATTCTTGTGATTGGCAGCGCCTCAGCACTGAAGGGCATGAAACGCGCCTCAACCTATAGCGCCGCGCGAGGTGCCCAGCTCGCGTATGTGCAGGCCGTCGGCGTTGAATTGGCGCCGAAAAATATTCAGGTCAATGCCATTGCGCAGAACTTTGTTGATAACCCGACCTACTTTCCACCCGAGGTGCAGGCTAACCCGAAGTTTCAGGAACGCTTGAGTCGCGAGGTACCGCTCGGGCGCTTGGTGGCAGCGCGCGAGGATGCACTGTTTGCCGCGTACTTGTGCAGCAGCGCCGCCGACTGTTTTGTGGGACAAGTGTTCCCGGTTTGTGGCGGTTGGGCAATCAGGTGACAGCGCCTGCTGATCTGCCGCTGTGTCGAACAATGCCCACACAAATCAGCCATTGGGCAAGGTAGTACGTGCCCATTACCGCGATGCCGGAATATTCAAACGGTGTCACGAACCTCCCGACAGCAATCAGTGTGTCGCTGACCATAAAGATCAACGCGCCCATGGCCACCCACAAGAACTGCTGATCGTTGCGAAAACCCGCGGTGATCGCCATCAGGCTGATGGCAATCATGTAGGCGGTCACCGGCAACTGCATATCACCCGCCGCCGGCACAATCACCAGCGTACACACCAGCGCATACACCAGAATCAGCGCGGCCCATGGCAGGCGCCGGGGTTGCCAGCGTCGCTGCGTGACAAACAGCACCGTGTAGGTGACCTGAGCCAACAAAAAGGCGGCAAGCCCTTGCACAAACAAACCGTCCATGGCGAGCAACACATCGCCAATTGCTGACAGCACAAGCCCCAAACCCAGCAGTGTACGTACCCTGCCCTCGGTTCTGGTCAGTGCCAGAAACAGCAGCAAGGCGATCGGAACAATTTTAAACAACCAGCGCCAACCCGAGGGGATGAGACCCGGCAGCGCAATGTATAACAAGCTGAAGCCAATGAAGGCCACCAGCCACAGCGTGGGGACGCGCGCAAGGATGTGTTTGTTTGTGATGCGGGCGAGTGTGGTCGAGAGTGTTGTCATGGTTTGTTATTCTCTTTCCAAATTCTTGTTTTTTGTAATGACGTGGTGAAAATACACCTATTTGTAGATGAAATCACCCTGCTCTCTTTCAGGCCAACTGAGGAGTCCTGCAGGATACATTTCAAACTTTCAGAGTGTTTGTCTGGCACCGGGAACTGACTACGCGGCATCCCTGAACGGCGAGCATGGCTGATAAACGCAACAGACTTGAGAGCAAAACTGATTGCGGCGCAGCTCACATGAACAAAACCCGTATTTTTGAATGACAAGCAATATCAGGTTGTGCGGGTTATCGCTATTTTGTTTGAGATGGTTGCACATAGCGGACGATTGCAGCCAGCCATGCCTCGGCGATACCATCAATCCCATCAAAATTCCTGATCCGGTTTCACTTACCTATTTTGGTCACGTACGTCGCGATGACCACACCCATCATCAGACCGCTCACAATTGGCGACTGGCCGCGTTACAAAAGCATTCGTTTGAGCTTGGTTCGACATTTCAACGCGAACTGACATAGACTGATTTTTGGATAATAGGATCTTATCAACACTGAACAGGCTTACTGCATGCTGTCCAACGAAAAACTGCACTATTTTGATGCGACTGAACAACGCCCGGTGCGTGCGGATCTCCGGTATGCCGTCACCATGGTGCGTGCCCCGCGCATCGCCGTTGACTGCGGATGCGGTGCCGGCAGTGACATAGCCTTTCTGCGTAGCGAAGGATTTGAAGTACACGGATTTGATATTGAGCAGGAATCAATCAAGCGCTGCCAGCAGCGTTATCAGTCAGACAAACAAGTTCACCTGACCCAAGCCAGTTTCAGCAGCTTCTCTTACCCACCTTGTTCACTGATGGTTGCTGATGCCAGCCTGTTTTTTTGCCCTCCGCACGAGTTCGATTTTGTATGGCAACGGATCACACAAGCACTTGTGCCTGGCGGCATATTTTGTGGTTCATTTCTAGGCCCCGATGACACCATGGCGGGACCAAGTTACAACAAAGATGCCTGGTGGCCGGATGTATTGACACTCACCGACGCACAAGTGAAAACACGTTTTCAAGGTTTTGAAATCCTGTCGTTCACCGAGCATAAACTGTCGGGTGTGACGCCGGATGGCGCATCTCACGACTGGCATATCTTTTCAGTTGTTGCTCAAAAACGCGCGAATCTCAGCCTCAGTTAATGCAGGATCGGTCATGTGAATGCAATGGCCTTGGGTATCCACGACTTTCAAATTACCCCGCGGCAATCGATCCGCCACAAACTGACCAACGCTGACTGACGCGAGCGGATCAATCAGACTTTGCAACACCAGCGTCGGAACCTGGCAGTGGGGCAAAATATCTCTGTAGTCAGAAAAAAACGTCGCTCTGGCAAAGGTTTTGGCAACCAACGGGTCCGTGGAACAAAAGCTGGTGGTCAATTCCTTGACCGCAACCGACTCAGCGCGACCGCCCATCACTAACGGCGCAAGGTAGTTTGCCCAACCGATATAATTTTTATCCATCATGTCGATCAGCTCTTCAAGGTCATCACGCTCGAAACCGCCTTCGTAAGCGGGAAGGTCATTCATGTAATACGGTGAGGGGCACACCATCACCAATTTGCTGATGCGATCGGGCATGCGGATGGCTGCCAGCATACCGGTCATCGAGCTGACGGAGTGACCAATCAGGGTGATGTTGTTTAAATCGAGTTCGGTCAAAATCTCGATGATGTCGGTGGCATATCCATCCAGAGTTGTGTAGCGCTTAACATTAAACGCCGACAGATCAGATTGACCGGAACCCACATAGTCAAAGGTGACAATGGTGAAGTCAGCTTGCATGTGTTCTGTAATAAATCGCCACATGTTCTGGTCACAACCAAAACCATGAGCAAACATCAGCACCTGATCCCCGCTACCGAATACCCTGACATTATTACGTTTGCTGATGCTGTTAGTCTTCATTCACTACTCCGGTTCGTTGACGCGCCATGATCCAGGGTTCGATGGATTCAGCAGGCATTGGCCTTGCGATGAAGAACCCCTGCCCCGACAGACAACCGAGGTTCACAAGCGCGGTGAGCTGCTCTGCTGTTTCGATACCCTCGGCAATAATCTGGCAATTAAAGGCTTTTGCAAAACCGACAATGCCTTTGATAAATGCTTTCCAAAAAAATCAGAGCCGTGTATACAGAATTTTTGCTTTCAACTCACTGCCTGTCACCAGGCTTGGTGCATCAGCATACTGAGAAAGGACAACCATGAAGACGCATTTTTTAATTGGCGCCGTGATGAGCACGGTGATGCTATCCCAGGCCATGGCTCAGTCGGCTCCTTTGGGCGCGGGCCCGCTCACCATTATGGACGAGCGTCAGGTTGGCAGTGCCCGCGTTGAGAATGTACCCGCAATCCCGGACGACGTGCGAGCCGCGGTGCAGCGCTACCAGAATTTTCGCTCGGCGCAGTTTCAGGACTGGCTGCCGGATGGATCAATGTTGATCACCACACGCTTTGGTTCAACGTCACAACTGCATCGGGTGCGCACACCTGGCGCACATCGACAGCAACTGACGTTTTACGACGAGCCGGTGGCAGGCGCACAGGCAATCCCCGGCAGCGAGCGCTTTCTGTTCAGTCGCGACACCGGTGGTGACGAGTGGTTTCAGCTGTTTACGCGCGGTCTCGATGGCAGCACTACGCTGCTGACCACACCCGGTACGCGCAATCAGAGTGCACGATTCAGCAGCGACGGTCAGATGTTGGCGTGGTCGCAGGCGGTGCGCGGGTCAGGTGACTATGCGATTTTCACCGCAAATCCACACGACCCGGCCAGCGCGCAATTGCTGTGGCAAGGGTCTGGCTCGGTGGGCCCTGACGATATCAGTGATGACGGCAGCACCATCCTGGTGCGCCGCGGACTGTCCAATCAGATTGATGAGTTGATGCTGCTCGATGTTGCCAGCGCGACGGTGCGCCCACTCACCATACCCGGCGGCCCTGCGCGTTATGACCAGGTCCGCTTTATTCGCGGCGACGCAGCCATTCTGGCGATCAGTAACAACGGCAGTGACGTGCGCAGGCTGGTGGAGATTGATGTCGCAAGCGGGGATTTGCGCGCCATTTCCCCCGACCTGCCCTGGGATATCGAGGACTATGCACTGAGCAGCGATGGCCGGGTCTTGGCCTACGCCGTTAATGAGGATGGGTTCAGTCGCGTGGTTGTTCAGGATTTTGTGACCCGACGGGCATTACCTCAGCCTGAGTTGCCGCGAGGCGTGTTGACCGCACTCGATTTCTCCCCGGATGCTGCGCAACTTGCCATCGGCATGTCGACGGCGACGTCAGCGGGCGATATCTGGAGTCATGATGTGACATCCGGCGCGCTGACGCGCTGGACGGAATCCGAACTCGGTGATCTGGATGCAACACGGCTCGCCGAGCCAGACCTGATTCGTTTTACCAGCTTTGACGGACTGTCGGTGCCCGCGTTTGTATATCGTCCTACTGGCGCATCGCCGATTGCGCGTTTGCCGGTGATTATCGACATCCATGGCGGCCCGGAATCGCAGTCGCGTCCCGGCTGGAACCCCGGCGCGCAATACTTTGCTGATACCTTGAACGCCGTGGTGATTCTGCCCAATGTCCGTGGCAGTGATGGATACGGCTTGCATTACCTGAGTCTCGACAATGCAGAAAAGCGCGAAGACAGCGTCAAGGATATTGGTGCATTGCTAGACTGGATTGCGGCACAACCGGGGCTGGATCCGGACCGCGTGTCGGTGTATGGACAGAGTTATGGCGGCTATATGTCACTGGCCGTGATGAGCCACTACTCGGATCGGCTGGTAGGCGGCGTTGCGCGTTATGGCATCAGCAACTGGATCAGCTTTCTGCAAAACACCGAAGCGTATCGTCGTGACAACCGCCGCGCCGAGTATGGCGACGAGCGTGATCCTGCCATGCGCGCTGTCTTTGAGCGTATTTCCCCGCTCAACAACGTGGCGCGTATCACCAAACCGATGCTGGTGATGCAAGGTGCCAACGACCCGCGAGTGCCGCAATCCGAGTCGGATCAGGTGGTGCGCGAACTGCGCGCCAACGGGGTGGATACCAGCTACGTGTTGTTTGCCGATGAAGGACATGGCTTTTTGAAAAAGGCCAACAATGATCTGCGCCGCGAGGTAGAGACGGTTTTCCTGCGGCGCTTGTTCGGATCGGAGTAAGTGGTCGAACTAGTCACTCAAGCGGCGCACATTAACAACAATCGGCTCAACATGGGACTCTCACTCCACATCCATTGATGATTTGGTTTTTTGCCAGTCAGACTTGAGTGATGACCAGAAGGTTTTGAGATTGTTGAATTTGACTTCCACCACCTCAAAATGCTCATCCAGATGGTCGATCGCTTGATGTTGCTCAAGCTCCGCGTCTTTTTGCAATTCGATTTCCAGCCGCGTTATTGCTTCACGCAACTCGATAATTCGTTGTTCTTTTTCCTGTCGTTTGGAAATTGTCATGCGACCTCCGGGTGTCGTCCGTGATTCAGAATAGCCTGCTTAAGGCGATCAATAACAAGGGGATCAGAAAGAATACGCCGGCAATATAGGCAACCACATACCATTTACTGCGCATCGCCAGCGTGGCCAACATCTCTGCCATCTGAACAGGAATATTTCGTGTGAACGGAATGCCGTAAATGATGGCGATGGCAAACACGTTAAAAAACAGGTGGACCAGCGCAATGGCCAATGCGGTATCCGCCATGGGACCGCTGATCGCAGTGGCCGCCAACAGTGCGGTGATGGTGGTGCCGATGTTAGAACCGAGCGTAAACGGATAAATCTGTTGGATAGAAAACACACCCGTGCCGGCCAGAGGCACAATCAGTGATGTTGTGGTTGATGAGGACTGAACCAGCACCGTGATGGCAGTACCCGACGCCATCCCCGCAATGGGTCCTTTGCCTACCGCGGCATGCATGATGTCTCTGGCCTTGCCTACCAGCAAAGTACGCAGAATTTTACCGATGCGGGACACCACAAACAGTATCAGCGCAATACCCATCACAATCATGGCAATGCCTGAAAAAATGCCTGGGAGCCATGAGGTTGCCAGTTCCAGAACCTGTGACGCGGGTGCCAACAGTGTTTTCATAAAGTTCATGTCACTCATGCTCAGACTCGCATCGGAGTACAACACCTGCGCAAGGCTTGTCGCGACGCGCTCCAGCGGTCGGAACAGAATTTCGATTGGCAGCATAATGGCCACTGCACACAGATTAAAGCTGTCATGCACGGTTGCCGCCGCAAATGCTCTTTTGAATTCCTCACCGTTACGCACATGACCCAGACTGACCAATGTACTGGTCAACGAGGTGCCAATATTGGCGCCCATTACCATGGGGATAGCGATACCGATCGGCAATCCGCCGGCTACCAACCCCACGATGATGGAGGTGACCGTGCTCGAACTCTGAATCAGCGCGGTGGCTACAAGACCTACTACCAGCGCGATAATCGGGTTGGAGGCAAAGGCAAACAACTCGCGGGCATTGTCGCCCGCCGCTGCTTTGAATCCATCGCCAATACCCGCCACTGCAGCGAGCAGAAGATAGACCAATGCCAATACGGCCAACCAGGATAACCAACGGTTTTGATCGTCGGCAATGCCCGTTGGAGTTTGATGAGGTGTTGACGATATCCCAGGGGTGCCTGACACAAAAGTCATCCGTTTTTATTGTTGAAAACCCATACTATTCGTGAAAAATGTGACAGTACGATGAAGCCAGCAGGCAAACCGGCACAGCGCCACTGATTGATTGCAATACAAGCGTTTGTTTGCCGGTCACCTGCCTGCAATTCGCAATAATCCCGTCACTTCGGAGACTCGTTTATGACTCAGACCACTCAGCCTTCAGCTCGTACCCGACTTACTCGCACCCTGGCCATTCTGGGCAGCATTGTGTTGATTGGCGCAGTCATGTGGCAGCTGTTGCCAAAAGGCTCGTTTTCGAATGACCTGACGCGTGTAGGGCAAGGGCAGCCTGCGCTGGTGATGTTGCGTGAAGTGCATGTCATGGGTGGCGATCTGGTCATGGAGCAGATGCTGCACATCCATCCTGAATTTGAAAACACGGTGGAATTTCTGGTGGTGCACACTGGGCATCCGGATGGGCAGGCGTTTGCCCGCGATCACAATATCAGCGATGGTTCACTGGTTTTGTTTGATGGCAACGGCGAGGTGCTGGGACGCAGGGGGCGCCCGGAGTCTCCGGACGCGCTGCGGCAGTTTATAGCCAATCTTCTGGAAAGTTGATCTTATACAACGTCGAAGACCGGGGCTTCCCTGCCCCGGCTATTCATCAAAAGTTGACGCGGGCACCGAGGAAGTACAAGGACCCAAACTTCTCATATTCGTAAGTACGCTGACGATCGCCGTAGTAGCGCGCACCCGCGGTATCACTGAGGTTTTTGCCCTCAAAGAACACTTCATACGTGTCGTTGATGGCGTAACTGGCGGTCAGGTCAAGCTGTGAGCGGCCTTCCCAATACAGATCCAGTCGACCATCATCAGCATTGATCTCGTTCAGGTAATCGCTGCGATCGGTGTAGGACAGGCGCACGCTCAGTCCATCCGCTTCATAAAACGCAGACAGATTGTAGGTGTGCTCAGATTGGCCCGGCAGATCAAAGCGGCTGCGACCACCGTAGGTACGGCCCAGATTCATGTGCGCATCGGTATAGGTGTAGTTGGCGAACACACCAAAATCAGACCAGAAACCCGGCAACATGGTCAGCTGCTGCTGCCAGCTCACTTCCGCGCCCAGGATACGACCATCCGGTGCATTTTCCGGACGCGTGATCAATGCGTTTTCGCCCTCAAACGTGCCGCTCAGCGTCAACTCATAGCGGTAATCCGCCAGATCCTTGTAAAACAGACCGCCAGAAATCAGACCTAGCGGCTCGATGTAGTACTCAAGCATCAGATCAACGTTGTTGGTCAGTGTCGGGTTCAGATCAGGGTTGCCGGCCGCCACACGCACGATGGTTGACGAATCATTCTCCACCAGTCGCGGTACGATTTGTGGGAAATTGGGCCGTGAAATTGAACGCGTGATCGCCGCACGGCCAATCAGATTTTCACTGAAGCTGTAACGCAGCGTGGCACCGGGGAAAAACTCCGTATAGCTGTTACCTGCGGTTCGCTCACCGATTGCACCGGTGACTTCATTAAACGACGGTGAGCTTGAATTCTGCTCGGTACGTTCCATGCGCAGGCCCAGCAATAACTCCGCGCGGTCGTATTCCACTCGCGCCGAGCCGTAGGCTGAGGAAATATCTTCATCTACGCTATAGTCTGCCGTGATGGATTGCGGGATACGACGTTGGGTGATAGAGCTGGCCTTGATGCCATCCAAATAGGCTGTCACCAGTGCCGGATCCATTTTAAAGCCCAAATCATAACCATAGTTAAACGATGGTGTATCGGTCAGGAATGTCAGCAAATTCTGGGTCGGCGCAGACGCGGCACGACGGTCACGGTAACGCTCTTCATCATGGGTCTTTTCACGACCACGGAATTTGATGCCCCACTGGTAGGTGGTGGGTTGACTGAACAACATGCCGGGCATTTCCACATTGGCCTGCACACTGATTTCGTCTTCAACACCAGTGTTGGAACGGAACGTGTTTTCGCGGAAACTCATACGATCAACGCGTGTTAACTCGCCGGTCGCAAACACGGAATAGGCCGGGTTATTGGCATCTTGCGAAAAATCGTAACTGACATTCGGGCGCAGGCTGGAGCGCAGCAACAACTCATCACGATTCGGATAGGTCTGTTTGGCGCGAGATACCGACGCCGAGTAGTCCAGCGTGTAGTTGCTCAGCTCATTCTCACCGCCGAGCGTCCATGAGGTGATGTTGTTCTGCTGAACACGGTGGCGGAACTGCTTCTGCAAACGCACAGCGTTGAACGTGCCGTTCAGATTAGTGGCGCCAGGCTGCAGAGTACCGTCTTCCCAGAGGATGTCTGAGCGGTTGCGAAACTCATCATCAGTAAATCGCGCCCATGAGCCACGCAGGTAGTAGCTGTCAGTGTCGGTGGGGCGCCATTCCAGTGAGGTGGTTGCAGCCATGCGTTCACGGCGGGTATCGTAATCTTTGAATAAGGTTTCAATCAGACTCAGCACTTCTCCACCGCCAGGGCGGTTCAGTACATCCCAGACGTTTTCGACGTTATCCACCTGCCGTCGGGTTTTGGAGTAACTCAGCGATACCAGCGCACCAAACTGTTGCTCGCTGCCAAACAGATTGCTGGCCTGCAAGGAGCCACGTGTATCGTTTTTGCCGTATTCATTGTCGCTCATACCCGCTGAGCCGCGTAATTGCGGGCCACGTGAATCAAATGGCGAACGTGTGACGATGTTGACCGCGCCAGCAATAGAATCCGCATCCTGATCAGGACGCAGGGTTTTGGAGACTTCAATCTGACTGACGATATCTGACGGGATGGTGTCAAGGTCAACCGCACGCGTAAACGGATCCGGCGCAGGCATACTCACACCGTTGATGGCAACAGCAGAGAATTCGGCCGGTGCGCCACGGACGTTGATGTAACGACCCTCACCCTGGTCACGCTGAATGCCCACACCGGGTGCGCGCTGCAAAGCTTCCGCAATGTTGGAATCCGGGAAACGACCAATGGCATCGGAGGAAATCACGTTGCTGACGTTGTCAGCCATACGCTGCTGGTTAAGCGCTCGCGCCTGACTGTCCACAATTGGCGATGCCCGCACAATGATTTCTTCAATCACGCCAGCAGGGCGCAGTGCCAGTGACACGTTGGCGCGCTGGCCATCCGCTACCGTGATGCTTTGTGTGGTCGACTCATATCCCAGATAGTCGATGACCACGGTATAGGTACCAGCCGGCAGGCTGCCCAAGGTGAATTCACCTTGCGTGTTGGTGACACCGCGGACATTGAGTTCCTGAATAGTAATCTGGGCACCGGGCAAGGCCGAACCCGCTCGATCTTCAACACGGCCGGCAACCACGCCAGTTTGTGCAAAGGTTTCGGCTGCAAACAGCAATGCCATGGCAGGCACAGCGGTGCGTATCATCACGGGCAGAATTTTTTTTCGGAATCTTGAAAGCGAAGACATGAATCGGCTCCAGAGCTTGAAACGTGGGTTTGGCGTCATCTTTGTGACACGCTGAAGACGAGTCTATGAAGCTTGCTTGACAGCTTGATGAAGATTTTGTGACTGCTTTGTCACAAAGCCGCTAAACCGTCGCGATGCAGGCGTGCATGGCGAAAGTCCCATCTATTGATTACACTCGCCGCTATGGATGACAAACACGTTATCCCGGTTGTCAAAACTGATTGGGATACGCAACCGTCACAACCTGAGCAAACATTATGAAATACCCTGACCCATCAAGATGGCTGCTGATTACAAGCTTGCTGCTGTCTCTGCTGCAGTTGTCCACCGCACATGCAGCCGAACTTGTACGCCACAACGTTGACGCCGATGGCCATGCCATGGCTGTGTGGGAAAAATCTGTCCCTGATGCCAAGGGACATATCCTGCTGCATCACGGCCGCACCTGGAGCTCGTTGCCGGATTTTGACTTGCAGGTTCCCGGTGAAGCGTTGTCGCTGATGGATGGATTTAATGCCATGGGCTTCAGTGTCTGGGCACTCGATGCGCGCGGGTACGGTGGTACGGCGCGAGACAGCAGCGGCTGGCATACACCGGACCGCGCTGCAGAGGATCTGGCGATTGTGCTGGATTGGTTGCAAGCGCGTAACGGTGAAAAAACCCATGTCTGGGGCTGGTCGTATGGCTCCATGGTGGCGCAACTGGCGGCACAACGGTATCCCGATGCCTTCCGCTCCGTGACGCTGTTTGGTTATCCCACCGACCCGGATGTTGACGTACCTGTTGACACCACCAGCGGCGAGCCGCCACGTCGCCCGACAACAGCAGAAGCCGCGGCCTCGGATTTTATTGTGCCCGGCGCCATCAGCCAGCACGCGATTGATACTTTTGTGGCAGCAGCACTGGCGGCTGATCCGGTACGTGCTGACTGGAATCAGTTGCATCAATGGAATGCGCTCGATGGTGCGCTGCTCACCGTGCCAGTACTGTTGCTGCAGGCCGAGTTTGATCCGCTCGCCAATACTGACGCCCACGCCCGCCTGTTTGTGAAAATCCCCAACGCCAACAAACAATGGGTGGTGCTGGCCGGCGGCGCGCATGCGGCGCTGCTGGAAACGCCACGTGCACGCCTGATTAAAGCGTCCGTTGATTTTATGCAGTGGATGGAGCAATAGCCGATGAGGCACACCGAGCGTCATCGAACACAGCGCATTGGTTGGCTTCGAGCGGCAGTATTGGGCGCAAACGATGGGATTGTTTCCACAGCAAGCCTGGTTTTGGGTGTTGCAGCTGCGGGTGCAGACGCCCGGGCGGTCTTGGTCGCCGGCGTTGCAGCACTTGTCGCAGGCGCCATGTCGATGGCCGCCGGGGAATATGTTTCGGTCAGCTCACAATCCGATACCGAGCGTGCCGATCTGGACAAAGAACGGGCCGAGTTGGCAAACACACCAGAGCTTGAGCTTGCTGAACTCGCCGCCATTTATGTCAAGCGCGGCCTCGAGCCATCGATTGCTGCAACTGTTGCAACCCAGTTGATGCGCCATGATGCATTAGGTGCTCATGCGCGAGACGAACTGGGCATCTCAGAGATCTCGACGGCTCGACCTGTGCAGGCCGCGTTTGCATCGGCTGGGACGTTCTCTGTTGGAGCGGCGCTCCCACTGCTGATTGCACTGCTTGTCCCGACAACGATGCTCATGTGGGTCGTATCGGTTAGCTCTCTGGTGTTTCTTGCGCTGTTGGGTGCCGTGTCTGCCAACGCGGGTGGCGCGCCAGTAGTCAAAGCCGCAGCCAGAGTTACGTTTTGGGGAGCGCTTGCCATGGCGTTGACGGCCGGCGTTGGAACACTTTTTGGAGTGGCCGTTTAATTTGGCAGAAGACAAAAAGAGGTCGAAGATATACTCAAAAGCGGGAAACGCCGGGCTCCAATGCATCGGAGCCCAGCGCCTGAAGTTTAGAAGCTGTAATTCACACCTGCATACAGCGAGCGGCCCATACCCGGCACACCAATTCCAAACGGTATGCCGTTGATGGACATGGTCATGCCTTGCGCAACGTAGGTACCGCCGGCTGGCAGAAAGTAGAACTCATCTAGCAGGTTTTCAACGCCGATATCCAGTCTGACCGATTCCCAACTGTGGCTGACTCTCAGATTAAAGAGCGAGTAACTGTCGGTGCCCATTTCATTGCGTACGCCGGACACATCGTCTTTCTTGCCGGCAAACACCCACTCCAGACTGTTGTCCCAACCTCCAAGTTCCTGTGACAACGTCATACGACCTTGCATGGGCACAATGTTGTACAAGCCAGCGCCGGTGTCAGTATTTTCGGCATCAATAAAACTCAGGTTACCTGCCAGCGTCCAATTGCCGGTGGCGTTGTTGGCCAGTTGCGAGGCCAGTGTCAGATCAACACCTCTGAGCTCAGCTTGCTGGTTCTGATACTTCAATACATTAAATTGACCGGGGCGCCACATGGCATTGACCGCCACCGCATCAATATAGTCATCAACCCGGGTAATGTACGGATTGACACTGAACTCATGACGGGTATCTGCGCTACGCCAGTTAAGGCTGCCTGACAGGGTGTGTGCCTTTTCAGGATTCAGCGCCAGATTGCCTACGTAGCCATTGCCATCACCAACCAGATTGTTCATGGAGGCGGCCATCATCCACGAGGACCAAGGGAAGGCCTCGTACAAATTGGCTGAACGCACTTTTTGTGCAATACCGAGTTCCAGGTCGATCTGATTGCTCAGTTCATAACGCGTTAGCAAGGTCAGGTCGAGGTTGGTATCGGTATTCTTGCGACTGGCCTGATTAAAGGCATTGGCTTCCATGACCTGCATACCGGGTGCGTTCATCGCGGTTGAATACCCACGCACGTCATCGGCGTCACGCATCACGCGTTCCACGCGCGCCCCGTACATCACCAGCCAGTTATCGGCAACGTTCAGCTCATGCTCGGCAAACAGTGCTGCTCTGTCGCGCTTGCCGTTGTTAATGTTTTCAAACGTTCCCGGGCCCATTCCACCGCCAGACGCAGTCCAGTAATCGTCCAGACGGAACTGTTGCAAATCCGCACCAAGCCGCACCATGCCTCTGGCAGGCAGATCGATTTCCGCGGTTAGACTCAGGCCGGTATTGTTGGAATCCGAAAACATTGGCATACCGCCTGCGCAGGTGCCCGCAGGGTCACCATGGAAGCGAATCGGGTCACAGGCAGCACCGCCCATCGCATTGGTGCCATACCAGAACTGCCGGTCAGGTCCAAAGTCCATGCCATGGTTTACCTGCTCATGATACAAACGGCTCTGGAGTTGACCCCAGCCCATCTCACGCTGCCAGTTCAGGTTCACACGCGTTTGTTTGTTGTCGAGCAAATCCATGCGCTGATTGGGGTACAACTGGCTGGGCATATTCTGATATCCCACTTGTACATCAAACACATCAGCGCCTGTTTTGTAGGCAAGACGTACATTGTGATTCTGCGTTTCATAAGCGGTTGAGCCGACCTCATCCAGCGGCAGCGTGTGCCCCGGACGACCTGTCATGGCAATGGTTTTAAAATTCTTGGCGGCTGTGTAGTTGTCGCCCTGGCTATAACTGCCACTGTAGCTGGCAAACAGATTTTCGCTGGTATGGGTCAGCCTGACGTTCATGCCCGTTGCACTGTTGTTGCTGCGGCTGAAACCACCGGCCTCGCCTTCAAAAGTTGCCACGTCGGAGAACGTTGGCGCTTTTGATTCACTGATCACTGTGCCACCAATGCTGTCACCGCCCACGCTGACGGGCGTGATACCCGCAAACACCGTCATCTGACCAACGTCACTCGGTGCCATGTAAGACAACGGCGGATTCATGTGATTGGGACAGGCAGCGATCATATCCATGCCATCAACTTTGATACGCAAACGGTCATCCGAGAGTCCACGAATCATAGGCAGGCTGGAGACAGCGCCGGTTTGGTTGACGCTGACACCCGCCAACATGGACAACAGGCTCGCCGTGTCGCTGGTCGCTGCGGACAATTTGCGAACGTCAGATTCATTGATGCTTTGCAAGTGGCTGCTGCTGGTGTGGCGCTGACCTTCGATGATGATTTCTTCGATGTTGGCTGGCGGCTCTGCGGCAGACACGGCAGACGCGGAGATTGCCAAAGCAACTGCCAATGCCAGATTTGATGCGTGCAATGGGTGTGATTGTGTGTTCATGATTTTTGTGGCTCCCTTTTCCTCAAGTCACCGGTCTTGTTACATTAAGTAACACACCGACCGTTCACTTGCATCATCGCGCAACCACACCCCATTGACCATGCGACACAGTGTCGCAGTCGCAATCTCAGGCTTGAGGCCACTGGCTCATGATGGTGTTCAGATCAAAGTAGTCACGCCAACACGTCACTTTGCCGTGTTTGACTTCAAAGATTCCCACCACCGGCAATTCCACCCATTTGTCTGCCAGGCGGTGTCTGTCCAATCGTTCCATGATCACGGTATCGCCCTCCGCGAGGCAGCGGATAATCTGGAACTCGTTCTCCAGTGTCGGTGAAAAAAACGGCTCCAGCACTGCCCTGACACCGGCAGGCCCTGTGACCGTGCCCATCCCTGCCGGCATGTTGGTATACGTGCAGTCATCAGCGATCAGTGCACAGGCAGCGTCGTAATCCATTTTTTCAAAGGCTTTTATAAAGTTTTCGACAACCGTTTTAGCGTCCATCGTTGCTCCCCTCATAATTATGTAGCAATCGCTACAGATATAAACATAAAAATGAAGCAGGTGCTACATATTTATAATGCTGGCTCAAGGTGTTTGTCAGAATAATGAATCCTGTCATGACATTTGATCGTAAAAGAGGCACGCCAAACCTAGAATCCAAGGACCATAACGATGTTGTTAACACCAGATGACGAATCCCGCATCATTGAAATGGCATGGGAAGACCGTACCCCGTTTGAGGCCATCAAACTGCAGTTTGGTCTGGATGAGTCCATGGTGATCCAGTTGATGCGCGCATGCCTGAAGCCGGGCAGCTTCAGGTTATGGCGGGCACGTGTCAGCGGGCGGGCAACCAAACATTTAAAACTGCGCAGCCCCGATGTCAGCCGCGGATATTGCCCAACGCAGTACAAACATCGCTGATGTAGTAGGTTTCCGTGCCCGGCCCCACGGGCAAACCGAGGGCGAACACCCAGAGGTAGAACAAAATCACCCAAAAAATGAAAAAGAACAGGGAGTACGGCAGCATCATCGCAATCAGGGTGCCGATGCCCAGATTGCGGTTGTAGCGCGACGCCCACGCCAGAATCAGACCAAAGTAACTCATCATGGGCGTGATGATATTGGTGACTGAATCACCAATCCGATACGCCGCCTGAATCAACTCCGGGGTATATCCGACCAACATCAGCATGGGCACAAAGATCGGTGCAGTCACTGCCCACTGCGCGGAGGCTGAGCCCAACATCAGGTTCACAATCGCGCACATGATGATAAAAAACACAAATACAATCGGTCCGGTCAACTGTGCATTAATCAGAAAGTCTGCACCTGTGACGGCAGTGATCACGCCAAGGTTACTCCAGCCAAAAAACGCCACAAACTGCGCCGCAAAAAACACCAGCACAATGTACAGACCCAGCGATGAGATCGCCGTCGACATGGCATCAATAACGTCGCGATCGTTGCGCATGGACCCTGTCACTCGACCATAAGCAAACCCTGTTACCAAAAAAAACACAAAAATAAATGCCACAATACTGCGAAAAAAAGGTTGTGAATTTCCACTGACAGGATCGCGTAGCGGCGCACCCTCAGGCAACGCCAGCATGGCCATCAGCGCGAATATCACCACTGCTGCGAGTCCGGCTACCGCCAGACCTTTGCGCTCGATGGTTGATATAGACGCCATCGTACGGTTGTCGAGCACCGCGGGATCCGCATCCGAGTCATCATAGCGTCCCAGTTTGGGTTCCACGATATGGATAGTGACCAGCGATCCTACTGCCGTAATCATAAAGGTGCTCGCGGCCATAAAATACCAGTTGGCGGTAGCATACACCTCGTATGACGGGTCGATGAGACGCGCGGCCTCTTGCGTGATGCCCGCCAGCAGCGGATCGATGGTTCCAATCAACAGATTGGCACTGTAGCCGCCTGATACACCGGAAAAGGCTGCAGCCATACCGGCCAGCGGATGGCGCCCGAGTGCGAGGAAAATGGCTCCCGCCAACGGTATCAGCACCACATACCCCATTTCACCTGCGGTATTGGAAACAACACCGGCAAAAACGATTGCGACGGTCACCACATGTCGGGGGGCACCCAACACAATCCCCCGCACCACCGCAGACAATAACCCGGATTTTTCAGCAATCCCGACGCCCAGCATGGCCACCAACACCACACCCAGCGGCGCGAAGTTAACAAAATTGGGCACCAGATTTTCAAGAATTCGCCGCAGGCCGGCACCATTGAGCAAACTCACCGCCTCAATGCTGGCACCCTCAGCCGCTGACGGCCGCGGATCCGGCACCGACACACCCATGGCACCAAAGAGGCCTGACAGCAGGACCATCAGCAGTGCCAGCACAGCAAACAAGGTTACCGGGTGCGGCAGCAGGTTGCCCAGCCATTCCACACCGTCCAGAAAGCGAGTAAACCAGCCACGTTTTGGTGCTGTGCCGGGCAGTCCCTTGTCCATCATGTCCTCACTTGCGCAGTGCTTTTTTATCAACCTTGCCCACTGGTGTCAGCGGAATCTGGGCAATGATATGAATGTGTTTGGGCACTTTGAAGGGCGCCATCTTTTCCCGACAAAATGCCAGGATTTTTTCGCGCACCGCGTCGTCTCCCAGTTCCTTACCCACCTTTGATAATTGCACATACAGATTGACCACATCGTTACCGGGCCGCTCAGCATCCGGTGTGCCAATCACTGCTGACAGCTCGATTTCGGGTACTTCCTTGAGTTTGTTCTCCACTTCAACGGAGAACACTTTGTAGCCGCCGACAATCAACATGTCTTTGGCACGATCACAGATGGTGATGTAACCATCCTTGTCCATGCGCGCCACATCGCCGGTGTAGAAATACGTTTTGCCGTTAAAACTTCGAAGGGCTTTGTTGCTTTCCTGCGGCAGACCAAGGTACCCACGAAACACCTGCGGACCGTTGGCGATCAATTCACCGGGCTCATCAAAGGGCATTTCACGCGTGCCAGTTTCCGCATCAACAACACGCAAGTCCGTACCCGGCAATGGCACACCGATGGTGCCGGGTCGCGCACGACCGGGCGGATTGGTGGTCAAGGTGGGACTGGTTTCTGTCAGCCCGTAGGCTTCACAGAATTTGCCGTGCCCAATAATTTCCTCTACGCGACGGATCAACTCGACAGGCGCCGGTGCGGCGCCGGAGACGGCAATTTTCAGTTTGGAGAAATCTATCTGCTTGAACAGAGGTTCATCCAGCAGCATCTGATACAGCGTTGGCACATTGCCCAGCACCGTTGGCGGGTGTTTCAACATGGCTTTGCAATAGGTTTTGACATCGCGCGGATTGGGTACCACCAACATCAATGCACGCTTGCGCAGCCCCATAAACAAAGCGCTGAGTCCCGCGATATGAAACCACGGCAACACGCTGGCAAAGGTCTCTCGACCAACCACATACTCCACCATGGTTTCGTTCTGCACAACGTTGCTCATGATATTGCGCAGTGACAGTTCCGCGCCTTTCGGGCTGCCGGTAGTACCGCCGGTGTACTGAATCATAAACACATCGTCAAGGCGGCAAGGCTCAAATACGCGGGTGTTGTCGGCCTTTAGCAGATCCGGCCACAGCGCACAGACGCGTATGTGCTTGAGGGCCGGCAGCACTGTTTTTGGCACTTTACCTGTCCAGGCTGCCAGTGTTTTTTTCCAGCCCGGTAAAAAATCGATGGGACCGGTGACAATTGCCGCTTTCAGATCCGGGAGTCGTCCATCCAAGGCTGTCGATGCCGGGATAAACAATTGATCAAGCGTGATCAGCACACGAATATTGGCATTACCCACCTGATAAACAATTTCGTCCGGCTTTAACAGTGGCGAAACCCCTGACGCCGGGCAACCCAGTTTAGCTGCCGCCAACAAACCAATCACATATTGGGGGGAATTGGGCAGGTGCAAACCAATCACATCACCCCGCTCCACACCGAGACCACGCAACATGTTGGCCAGTCGATTTGCCAGATCATTGACCTGACCCATGCTCATCTGCAGGCCGAGATAATAAATAAACGGTGCGTCCGGCGCTTCACGCACATGACGCTCTACGATTTCTGGAATAGACTCATCTGGCACGGCAGGCATTTGCCAGGAGATGTGTCCGAGGGATTCTGCCCAGGGTGGACTGGTGTGCGTTGTCATAAGCGTCCTTCTTTTTTTGTGTTTGAGGATTTATACGATGCTTGGGTGTACCTTCACAAGGGTTAGAGCAAACCAGCGAGTCAAGGCTTGCCTGACAGGTACGGATTGCGTTCAACATGAGACCAATGAAACATAAAAAAAATACAAACAGCGTGATTGAATCAGCATTCAAACGATTGCGGTTTTCCATCATCAAATGGCAGATCGCCTTCAGTTTGCTGTTGACGCTCTGGATTGCTGGCGATGTTGCCGGCTTTTGGCCTTCGGGCATCATGACTCGTCTGGAACTGGTCAGTTACGACTACCGCATCCCTTTGATGTTTGAAGGTGAACCCGATCCGTCACTGGTGATTATTGATATTGATGAACACAGCATCTCGACGCTGGGGCAATGGCCATGGCCTCGCAGGGTTGTGGCTGAGTTAATCGATACACTGTTTGCTACCTATGGCATTGCTGTGCTGGGGGTGAATGTGGTGTTTTCAGAACCCGAGTCGAATGTGCTCGCCAGCGAGTGGCAACTGATCCGCGAACTTTACCCACAACTTCCCCCGGAAATACCGGTGGCCAGCGGGGACGCTCGTCTGGCAAGCGTGATCGCAAACTGGCCCGTTGTGCTGGGTTACTACTTTTCCGGACCAGACAGTGCTTTTCCTCAGGTTGTCGAGAGTGTCGGTGCATTACCACCGCCCCTTCAGGTCGTCAGTGAACCGCCTTGGGCATCCTTGAATCTACCGTGGATACAAGCAGAACGCTTCAACGGAAACCTTGAGCAATTGCAGGAGGCAGCGAATGCGATTGGTGCGGGGGGTGGTTTTTTTGACAACCCCAGCGTGGATATAGACGGCGTGTTCAGACGGGCCCCACTGCTGCAAAAAGGTCCTGACGGCAATCTGTATGCCGCGTTGTCGCTGGCTGTATTGTCTGAATTGTTGGGTAATCCGCCCGTCACGTTGGACATTGCACCGGCGGCCGGATCTTACCAACTCGAGGGATTGGATGTCGGCGGCTTTAGAATACCAACTGACTCGAGCGGCATGGCATTAGTCCCCTGGTATGGATCTGAACGGCATTTCCGGTATGTCTCAGCGGTGGATGTTCTGACCGGCAATCTTCCTGTGGATGCGATATCTGGCGCGATTGTATTGCTGGGCACCTCAGCGCCGGGATTAAAGGATTCGCGCGCAACACCCGTTGCTGCCGTGTATCCCGGTGTTGAGATCAATTTGACGTTGCTGGCTGGCATGCTGCATCAACGTTTTCTCGCAGAACCTGATTACGCCAGAGCTGCCAGCCTGGTGATCCTGTTATTACTGGGGATTGCCGGCACCCTCAGTATGCCGTGGCTGAACTCCATGCTGATCATTGTCGCCAGCGCATCACTTCTGCTGCTGCATGTGCTGGGCAATCTGTGGATATGGCAGAATGGTCTGGTTCTGGCATTTGCCCCGTCTGCACTGCTGATTGTGCTCCTCACAGGATGGAATCTACTCTGCAACTATTTGCGGGAAAGCAGACGCGTTCATCTGGTTCGATCGCGCTTCGGGCAATACGTACCGCCTGAATTGGTCACCGATATTATCCGATCCGACAAAGATGTGTCGCTGGAAGGCGAAGAGCGTGAAATGACTCTTCTGTTTTCGGATGTCAGGGAATTTACGGCTTTTTCCGAACAACTCAGCCCGGCCCAATTGACTGACATCATGAATCGCTTATTTATTGTCCGGTCGATTGTGTATGACGCGACCGGTCTGAATCAACACAATTTAGACCTTATAGCCAGCTGGCAGCAGTCAGGCTAAAGGCCATGCATCAAATGCCGCTAACGTCTGGATGAAGATAAACTTAACAACCATAACATGCCTGACTATGTTGAATAGACTCATGACGATGGTTCGCTCACGGCAAGGAGTAGTACGCAGTTGGTGAGTAGACTTTACGGCAAACGCATCCTGCTGATTGAAGACCAGGAAATGATGCGCAACCAACTCCGACAATCGATGACCATTGTCGGCTGCAAGCACCTGCGTGTCGTCGCCAATATCCAGCTTGCGTTAGAGGCCATCGCAACCGAGACATTTGACCTGATTCTGTGTGATTACAATCTGGGCGAGAACACCAACGGGCAGCAGTTTCTCGAGTACATACGTACCCGCGAACTGATCAGCCGCAACACACTGTTTATCATGATTACCGCCGAGCAGACCTATCAGAAAGTCATGGCAGTTGCCGAATGGACACCCGATGACTACCTGCTCAAACCGTTTACGCCAGCGCAGCTTAATACCCGCGTCGATCGCCTGATTGAGCGTCAGGAGGAACTTCAGCGGGTTAATCGCGCCTCCGACCGCAAACGCTGGGATCTGGTCATTTCGGAGTGCGACAAACTGATCGCTGCGCACAGCAAGTACGCCTTTGACGCTATGAAAACTAAAGGTGAGGCGCTGCTTAAAAGTGGCCGCGGGGCTGAGGCCCGACAACACTATGACGCTGTGCTGCTGCAACGACCACTGTCGTGGGCGAGGGTTGGCCTGGCGCGCGCCTTGGAAGCAGAAGGCAAAATTGAACCGGCTTGTGCACTGTTGCGCGACATCATTACAGAATCGCCGATGGTTATGCAGGCTTATGACCTGTTGGCCAGACTGCTGGCCGACAGCAACAAGCACAAAGACGCTCTGGACGTGTTGGACGAAGCAGGTGAAATATCACCTGGTACGATGGGCCGCCAGCGCACGCTGACAACACTTGCCATCGGCCTCGGCTACAATGAGCTCGCCGAGAAGGTCATGTGCGATGCCCTGAATGCTAATAAGTACTCCCCAGTACGTGACGTCGGCGACTACGCGATGTTATCGAGAGCGCTGGTTAATCAAAAAAAGAGTGACGCGGCGCTCGATGTAGTCAAACAAGCGCGCAAGGGGTTTACCGACAGTGACAGCAACGTGATGCTGGATGCCACCGAATGTGTCATTTATCAGCGCGCTGGCGATAACACCAAGGCGACTGAAGCACTGGCCCGGGCCATGGCCAGCGACATGACAGGGATTCCGCTGGATATTGCCATGTCAGTTGCAGAAGCACTGCTGGCAGTCGGCCGCGAAAACGATGCACTCAGTCTGATAAAACAAGCCATCCAGAACACGCCCAATGACCACAATCTGATGCAAAAGGTACAGGCGGTGCTGGGCAGCGATGGCAAGGGTGACCGTGCAGCGGAGATCATTGCGTCCAGTCGACGCGAAATTATTCAACTCAATAACGAAGGTGTGCGCAAAGCCGATGCCGGATTGTTTGACGAAGCAGTCACCTTGCTCTCGGCAGCGGCGGACAGACTGCCGAATAATCTGCAGATTGTTGGAAACGCGGCGTTGGCACTTGCCCAGTTTATGGTGCGAGACGGCGTCGATTCCGAACGTTTGAACAACTGCCTGCGCTACCGGAATTCTCTGGCCGAGCAATACTCCGAAGATCCCAAACTCAGGCAGATTGATAGCAACTTGCATAGGCTGAAACGATGAATGAGCACGGTAGCATCATGGTGTCAGACTTCCCGTTGTTATCCTCAGCCATACTGCACGAGGTCAAAAATCACCTGGCAGCATTGCAACTGCGCCTTGCAGCACGAGGCGATGCCAGCAATGAACAAGCACTGGTCGCCAATTGCGCACAACGCCTGACCGATTTGCTACTGGCTCAGCGCGTAGCCTCAGGCATGTTGCTGGCGGATGTTGATGCGCACTCGCCAGCGGATTTACTGCAGGATTTAGCAACCGGATATGTCGAACTATTCCCGGCCCTCGATATTGAAGTGAATCTCGATCAAGATCCCAATACCGCCTTCTACGACGTATTTCTGCTGCGAATGGCGCTGGGAAATGCACTACACAATGCCTGTCACCATGCGCGCAAACAGGTGCAACTGAGCGTACACAGCAGCAATGAAGGCACTGTGTTCCAAATAACTGACGATGGCCCAGGGTTCCCAAGTGACTTTTTAGCCCAAGGAGCTGCCGCACCGTCCAATCCCGGCCAAACCGGTACTGGTCTGGGACTCTATCTGGCGGGACGCATCGCCGCATTGCACCGACTGGGCGCGCACGCAGGCAGGGTCGAACTCGCCAATGCAAAGGCCGGTGGTGGAATTTTCCGGTTGATCGTGCCTTGAAGAACAACCAGACCTGTTTTTCCGGAATACGTAAGAAAGTTTTTCAGATGACAGCAGACTGATGCTCTGTGTCTGATGAGATCGTGCCTGACCCATAAAGATCAGTTTTCACAACACGCTGCTTACCACTGTTCTTATCGCGCTGCTCAGCATTATGCTGCTTGCCAGCGTCTGTTAATCATTTTAGTCAGTCATCTATCGCCCGTCGATCGGGCTTCGTCCAGCAGCACACGCAACTTGCGCAACAACGGCAATGCTGCGTTGGCATCGTCGCGGCCAAACTGGGGGATCATGGCAATGACATCGGGCGCAATGTTGCTGATCGCACTGTTGCGCAATACACGCCCTGCGTCAGTCAGATAAATCAGCTTGCCGCGCCCATCATCGGGATTGGGCACCATGGTAATCAGCCCACGTTTTTCCAATCCGGCCAACGTGTGTGACATGCTGGTTTTCGGCACCTGGAAAGCGCGCGCCAGCCACAGCGGCGTACACCCGTCACCCAGTCTGACCATGTGGTTGAGCACACCAAAATGCTGTTGTGTTAAACCATCTTGCAAGCGTGATTCCAACAATGCGCGGCTGAGCTGGGAAATAACGCCGATCTCGTTGAGCACGTCGAACATCAGCTGAGCGTCACTGATCTCAGGGTTGTCAGGCGTTGATGATCTTTTCATTCAGGCTCCAGCGTGGGGTGCGTGCTACTGCTGCAGCATACCCCAAACGGCCCAACATCTGCACCGTCTCGCCGCGAGCGGGCAGGATCATCCAGCACAGTCACCACATCAGGCTCTGACAAATCGACTAGCCAGGGCTGCAGATTATGTGGGTTAGGGGCGAGGATGGCATAGGACAGCGCAAAACGACGCGGCTCGTTGTACTGACCGGCCTCATCCCAGGCAGCCAAGGCTTGATGAGGCGTGCGGGTCAGTGCAAAGCCGGCAAAAGCTGAGCCGGCAGCCAAGATAAATCCGCCGCCAAGGATGGCGATAAAGCGTCTGCGTGGCATGACTGGCGTTTGAGAATTCATGACGACCACCTCGTTCTCCGGGATAAGAAGTGGTCATCATATAGTCGAACATTCCACACGTTGGCGGTAACGTAGACACATGCCTGCAAGTCCTCAAGTGTTGAGTTTTATCAAAGTTTTGTGTGACCGACGTAACAGCACGCTTGTGCATGTATGTCAGAGGTATCAGACTCGGGTATCAGAATCTGCCCAAGAGAACACGATGTATTACACCGTAGAAACAAAAAAAACTTTCGATGAGGCCGTCACCGATCTTGAACAAACCGTAAAGGCTAATGGCTTTGGCGTGCTGCATATCCATAATTTGGGTGCGACGCTGCGCAGCAAAGGCATTAATTTCACAGAAGAGTGCAAGGTGTTTGAAGTGTGTAACCCGGGGCAGGCGTTCAAGGTTTTGTCCGTTGATATGCGTCTGAACATGGCGCTTCCATGCCGCATTTCAGTTTATACCGAAAATGGCAACGTTAAGATTGGTTATATTGAACCGATAAAAATGCTGGGTGCGCTATCAAACGATGCATCCTTGATTGAGATTGCAAAAGAAGTTGAGAGCTCGATGATTAAAATGGTCACTGATGCCAGCTAAGTGCGGCGCATCGTGATGCCGAGGCTGCGACATTTTGACTCACGTCATTGATCTTGAGCCAAACAGGGACATAATGATCGTAACAGTTTGCTTCTTTTTCACGTGGCACGAGGAAAATCAACATGGCTCACACACACAAATTATTGCTGATGGCACTGGTATCGGCTGGCTGTCTGGGTAGCGCCGTTGCACAGGAAACCGCGTCAGACGATCCGGTGTACCGAGCCTTTCTGGCCGCGCTGGGCGAACCGGCTCTGATCGGCGCCAACGCAGATCACGCGCTGGCAAACAGCGCCTACCGCCCGATTCCAGCGCTGCGAGTTGACGAACTGGATGCCAACAAAATGCGGCTTGGTTTTGACCTGTTCCACGAAAACCGCTTTGCCATAGATCAGTCCGTAGGCTGCAACAGCTGCCACTCCGGCATGTTCGGGGGCACCGATGGCCGCAAAGTCTCAACCGGGGCGCGAGGCCAACTGGGCAATTTAAACGCACCAACGACCTTTAACGCTGCGTTCAACTTCCGGCAATTCTGGGATGGCCGCGCCGTGACGTTGGCTGACCAGGCGCTCGGGCCTATCGAAAATGAACTGGAAATGGCGCACGAACTCCCCGCGGTCATCGACATGCTGCGTCAGGATGAACGTTATTCAGCTGAATTTGCAGCGGTGTATCCTGACGGAATTACCGTGAATAACATGGCCGACGCCATCGCCTATTTTCAGCGTGTGAACTTTACCCGGCCTACAACGCCATTTGTGCGGCATCTGGCGGGTGAAGAAGGACAACTCAGCGAACAGGCCTTACGCGGCTTGCAACGCTTTGAAGACGTGGGTTGTGTCACCTGTCACAACGGCATCAATCTGGGCGGCAACTCCTACCAGCAATTGGGATCTGCGCTGGATTATTTTGTTGAACACCGGACCGACGGACCCAATGACAACGGGGTGTTTAACCGCACCGGTCGGGAAAGCGATAAGCACGTGTTCAAGGTACCCACCTTGCACGGGGTCGCGGAAACCGCACCCTATTTCCATGACGGCAGTGTGGACACACTGGAAGCTGCGATTGAGGAAATGGCTGAACATCAGTTGGGGCGCATGCTCAGCCAGCAAGACATTGATGATATTGCGGCCTTCCTGAATTCTCTGGGCGGTCGCCCGATGGGTATGGCCATGGGTAGCATGGGCATGGGGCGCGGCATGCGCGGCGGCATGATGGGTGGAGGAATGAATGGCGGCATGGGCATGGGCCGAGGCATGCAGGGGACACCTGCACCTGCCGAACCGACGGCTGACCCGGCAACCGAATCATCTGACACGGCCATGAACAACACCGCGTTGCATCAAGCACAATATCAGGATGCGCTCAGAGCGGTGGCGCAGGCCCGCGACAAGATGGTGGCAGAAATGCAGCGCATACAGCGCAATGACGTGGCTCACTTTGATTTCCTGCAATATGAACACCTCGAACTGATCCGTCATGCCCGTGCGCTGGCGTATCCTCCGGTCACTGTCGACGCCGACACACAGCAGAAGCTGCAAGACAGTGCTGCGCAACTGTTGACCGCTACTCATGAACTTGAATGGGTCATTGCCGATTTTGTGCGTGCAGAAGCCATGAGTCGCGTGATGGAACGGCTCGCCAATAATGAGGAACCCAATTCACTCGAAGGGCAAGCAGGCGATCCCGTTCAGCGCCGCGCTCAGTATCAGGCAGCGTCTGTTGCCATGCTCGCTGCGATGCAGACATCGGCGATTCAGGCACTGGCACAGACCGTCAACGAGGTGTACGCTGCCGGGATTTAAAGGCGACCTCTCCAGGGAGTCAGATGCCAGTGACCAGACGCTCGTGGGCTGTTGAGTGGTTCTGACTTTTTAACAACCGATGTAACAACCTGCCCGGTGTATGCGACGGCAACGAACAGCCGGGTGCAAGGATAAATCCCTGTTGCCCTGCGGTGGAAACCGCATGGGCAATACGCTCATCCAAACCAGCCAATGACAAACCGGTGAAGTCAGCCTCATTGATACCGCCCATCACACACCGGTCAGTCCACTGACGCAGCGCCGCCAATGTTGGATTCCCCGGCAATTCAGTGGACACATGCAAAACCTCAAACGCATAGTTTCGCAGCGTGTCCATCACCAGTCCCTGACCATGGGCGTGCAAAATACGCGTCATGCCGTCGGCTTCTGCCAACACCTGCCGGTCAAACGGTTGTATCCATTGCTCAACAATAAATGCATGCCACTGCTGTGCCGGGCCAGAATAACGTTCCGCAGCGATGGCTCCATGGGTAGCAAAAAAACAGATATCAATACCGTTTGCCCGCAACCAGCGTAAATGATCACACGTTGCCTCGGTGATGCGCACCAGCGTGTCATGCGTCGCTTGAGGATGACTGAGCAGAGCCGTTAACTGATCAGCGCCGACATTTCTCAGTAAATTCTGGAACGGTGAGAACACCGTTTCCATCATCAGACTTTTACCCTTGTCGGATGCAAGCAAGGCGGAAATGCACTGCTTTTGCGCGACAAAACAAGGTGAGTCTCCGGCAGATAGACCTATCGCAGCGATGTCGTCTGCGCTGCGCAAATCATGCTGATGGCTGACCAACAAGCGATAGTCAGCATGGATCTTTAACAGATCCGGTTGGTAATGTTCGGCAAACTGGCGGTGCACAGCAGCCGTGTCTGACGGCGGTAAATGTTCTGATCCAAAATGTAACCAGGCCGTGACCGGCAACCGGTCTACGGGCAGTCCCGCGACGGCACTGTCAAAGCGTTCACGGACAGACATCGGCAGGACGTGTGACGGTTTCATTGCGTGAGACGATTTCATTGATGGTCGCGCTCCAACCGTTGCCGAATATCCGAACTGGAAATACCGGCAGTGTACGGCAGCCATTCGCAGACAATCCCTTTTTCCAACAACGCGGGTTCCAGCGTTTTAAAACGCTGACTGCCAGCCCAATCCTCACTGACAAAAAACACATGGATTGGCCAAGCACATAAAAAATCCACGGCGGCATCGGTCTGATCGAGTCCAATATCAAACACCAGCACGTCATTCACGCAGGACAATCCACGTAACAGTTCGCAGCGCTGCTGTTCGTCAATTACCGGCTTGAGATGCTTGGAGTGTTGTAACAAACGGTCACTGCCAACACCGACCCTCAGAAAATCGCAGCGACTGCGCGCCAGTTGCAAAAACCGCAGGTGCCCGACATGCAACATGTCAAAGGCGCCGATGGTGCCGCCCAACCGTGGCGGTTGTTTGCCCGTGTTACGTGCCATCATGCCTGCCTGCATACTGATTGAGTTGGGCGCACTGAAAAGACGTGCCCCAGCGGGTCTGCGAGATCCTTGCTGCGAACAAGCTGTTGGATGCGGTTGATACGCGCTTCGTTGCCCAGCGTCCACGCTTCCAGCAATTTCAGTGACGCCCACAAGCGCGTGTATGTCGTCCAGTTGACTAACGCCGGCGATTCCAGCGTCGAATCAAACATCGGATCAGGTACACGCCAGTGCTCACCGTACAGTTGCGTCAACACGGACTCCGGGTTCTTGATCCGCCAGTATCGGCCATCTGCGGCGTTCACTATTTCCGGTGCAAATGGCAAAAATTCCAGTAACCTGCCCTGCTCTCGTTGCAGTCCGCAGGGCCACCAGCCACCCACTATTTTTATGTGCTGCTGCTCAAACGCGTAGGCAAATACATCCAGCGTGATACCGGTTTCCGCATCGACAAAACACGCAAAATTGTCGGCCTGAACCGGTACCCAGCAGCGTTTCCAGCCATCTGCTTTCAACAACTGGCAGACCCGTTTGAAGTAGTTCAGCGGCACAACGATATCCAGATCTTTGTCAAACGGCAGCAAACAACCATCACGCACAAGTCCCAACAACACGCCACCAAACGCAAATGCCACACAGTCGCGGGCGGCCAGTGACGTCAATGTGCGGTTAAGCAGGTTCAAGGCTTTATTGGCGTCATAGGCACCCTTGACCGCAGGTTTGGCGGCAGGCAGTGACAACGTACCAGCAAGCGTCAACGTTGTGTGCATGGCATGCAACGCGCTATCAAGCAGAGGAACCGTCAACTGCGGACTGGCAAACCGCGCCAGACCCAGCGAAAAACCCAGTTGAATGCGCTGCAGATCTGACAATCTGTACTCATCAGGGTTATCCAGCGCGAGAGCAAACTGGCGGGCAGCCGACCGGGCATCGTGGGTGATCATCGCCTGCGCCTGCGTCAGCAAGGCATTAATCGTATCGGAATCCTTCATGTCGGCAGTTTACGCTGCCACCGTTCTGTCGGGCAACCGAATAGCAGTTTGCGCAGCACTCATGCCACATCCAGCTCGACCAGCCGACGACTTTAACAGACAGATTCAGGCGGAGTGCACCGATTGTTGTCTGGCGGCGACACCCGCTGCGCGTTACAATCCGGGGCATCAACTCTGAAAACTCCAAGGTCAATGTCATGTTAAAACCTGTCTTGTGGACTCTGCGCGCTTTGCTGATAACGCTGCTGTTGTCTGTGGGTTTGACTCGCACCGCGCTGGCTTACGATGTGGAAATTGGTCTCAAAGCATTTGAAGAGCAGGATTACCAGACGGCGCTTGCTAACTTCACGGAAGGCGCCATGTTGGGCCACGCGCTTGCGCAATTCAATCTGGCGTTAATGTTTCATCAAGGCATTGGTACCCAGCAGGATTTTGAGCAGGCCATGCAGTTGTACGGACTGTCCGCGCAACAAGGCATTACACAGGCCCAGTTTAATCTTGGTTTGATGTATGACCGCGGCGAAGGTGTTGCACAGGACTACCGGGAGGCTTATTACTGGTATCAACAAGCGGCAGATGCCGGAAGTCCCGACGGTCAATACGCCGTCGGTACCATGAATTTTTATGGCCAGGGTCGTCGTGAAAATTTTGAAGAAGCATTGCGCTGGTATCAGGAGGCTGCCCGTCAGGGACATCGTGACTCGCAATACAATCTGGGTGTTATGTATCTGAATGGTCTTGGCGCCGAGGCTAATCTGACCGTGGCGCTGACCTGGTTTTCCATGGCTGCAGATAATGGCAGCGCGGATGCACAATTCAATGCAGCAGTCATGTACGCCACGGGACGGGGCACGGACCGGGATCTCGTCAAAGCACGCGATTATTTCACCATGGCCGCGGAGTCGGGCATGCGCGATGCACAGACGCAGCTGGGCATGTTGTATGCGTCTGGCAATGAGACTGAGCTGCCTCGCAACTATGAGCAAGCGCTGTTCTGGTTTAACCGCTCCGCGCATCGGGGCGATTCAACTGCACAATTTTTCCTCGGCCGAATTTACTCAGAGGGCTTGGGCACTGAACTGAATTTGCCCATGGCCCACATGTGGTACGAGATTTCTTATCGCTTTGGTTATGAGCAAGCCGTTCGCGCCATGAACCGTCTTAGAAGCGAAATGAATCCCGAGCAGTTGAGCCAGTCACAATTGATGGGCTTGCGCTGGATGACACAGTACGCCATTCGGTATCCAAGCTCGCTTCGCACCACACGAGACGCCCCTGCTGATGCCACTGTGGAAGCGTCACCGCCGATCAACCCGGTGATCTGAGCATCAGCGCTTTTCGTAATTGCGACATCAGCAACATGATGGAGCGTCGCATGTCACTTGAAGTCATTGATTTTGGATCCCACGATATCGACAACCGCCTCAACACAATGAGCAGCGAACAGATCGATCAACTGGCCTTTGGTGCGATTCAATTGGACCCCACAGGCACCATCGTGCATTACAACGAAACTGAAGGTGCCATTACCGGGCGATCGCCCTCACAGGTCATCGGCAAAAACTTTTTTAGAGATGTTGCACCCTGCACCAATACCCCCAAATTTAAAGGCGCATTTGACAAGGTCGTGAAAGACCGAATCAGCGTGATGCTTGAGTACACATTTGACCATCAGATGGCGCCTACCAAAGTTAATGTGCATATAAAACCCGCGCTGGTCGGCGGCAATTTCTGGATTTTTGTCAAACGCCTTTGATCATGGTTCACAGCCCGACATGGTGGCATCAGTCAAACAATCTGGAGCAGTGGCTGGATGATTTTCTCAGCGACGCGCTGCGCCGACACGGACGCAGCGAGCTGCTTCAGGCGCGGCTGTGTGCCCCGTCCCAGCTGTTGACTGACTATAAAAGTCTTGGTTTTTCGTCTCTGGACATGGTGACGTTGGCTAGTCGATTTGCTGCATGTCTTGGCCTAAACCACACCGGGTTATCGGATTTGTTGCTGGCAAAACGCTCTGCTGCCGGATGGTGCGAGGTGGCACGTCGCAGCTTGGGCATCAATGACCGCCACGTCGGATTTTACTCTTCTGGCTCGACAGGTCGTCCAGCATTAAGTGTGCACGCCTTGCAAAAATTGCAGTGTGAAGCACACTTTTTTGCACAATTGCTGGCCCCCTTCAAACGCATTGTCTGCGCAGTCCCGTCTCACCATATCTACGGTTTTATCTGGGGCAACATATTGCCAGTCGCGCTCAACACACACTGCCTGCGCCTGAACCCCATAACCTCGCTGCCGGTCAGTTGGGCAGCACAATTCCACGAACACGATGTGATTGTTGCAACGCCGGACATCTGGCGCTTGCTGCTGGAGCTTGACGTTGCGTTGCCGACGCAGTTTGCCGCCATCAGCTCCACGGCACCGCTTGCACCCGAAGTTGCTGAAGCCTTGTCTGTGCGCTTCCCCGAGTCCACACAATTGGCCGTGTATGGCAGCACAGAAACAGCCGGATTGGCGTGGCGATACTGGACGCAGGCCGATTATCAGCTTCTGCCGTGGTGGCAACTGACCGAACAACACGACCGAGCCACGGTGTACTCAGAGCGCTTTGATGAACAACACACGCTGGACGATCAACTTGTGATAGGCAGCAACGGACGCTTTCAGCTGCTTGGCAGACTCGATGACGTGGTGCAGATTGCTGGGCACAACATCAATCTGGTGACGCTGGCCTCGACACTGACATCCCATCCTGACCTGCTGAATGCCAAGGTGCGTTACCAGTATCGAGACGGCAGGCACGAGCTGCATTATTTTCTTGCGCTGCGTGAATGCCCATCCACGTTGCCTGCCTGGTGTGAACAATTCAGCGTCTGGTTGTCGCAAGCGATGGGCGATGTACCACCACCGGCGTCGGTGATACTGGCAGCGTCCTTGCCTGCAAACACACTCAATAAAACGCTGAGTTGGGACGAGGGCGCATATCCGGTGATTGCGGGTGTCTTTAAAAACGCTTTCCCGCGTTGATCAACTAGACGGGTATCGACAAATTGTCCGGGTTGCGTTAGTTTGGCGGCCGATCAGCGTATCGAACATCCCTGCGGGTGTAGCTCAATGGTAGAGCTCTTGGTTCCCAACCAAGTGACGAGGGTTCGATTCCCTTCACCCGCTCCACTAGCACAAAATAGCCTGTATTTACTGATTACACATCAACAGCTTACAAGTTAAGACACGCTAATTCCTGCAACAAATTCTCCGCCAGATTTGTTGAATTGCACTTAAAACTGACCCACTTCCCCCCAAGAATTGCATCGAAAATTGACCCACATCTAACACTACCCTCGCGACCATTGAGCGGGGGTTCCAGTAGTGATAAACGTGGCATTATTGAGTGTAATTCGGCGCTGGCACCATTGTGATTGCATCGGCATCCAAGACATCGCTAGGCGTACCGGACTTTCGCGCAACACGGTTCGCAAATATCTGGCCAGTCAGATACTGGACCCGCAGTATCCCAAACGCATGCCCCCCACCAAGCTGGACGATTACGAGGCAACACTGACCAGCTGGTTGCATCGGGAAGCTAAGCGCCACCGCAAGAACCGTCGCAGCGTCAAGCAGTTATACCGTGACCTGATTCCACTGGGGTACACCGGTTCTAATGATCGGGTAGCTGATTTCGCTAAGCACTGGAGGCGCCAACAAATGGAGTTGGCCCTGAAGGATGACAAGCAGGCCTACATTCCGTTGAGCTTTGACCCCGGCGAAGCATTCCAGTTTGACTGGAGCGAGGATTGGGCGCTGGGTGCTGGTGTAAAAACAAAGCTGTAGGTGGCGCATACCAAGCTGAGTCACAGCCGCGCGTCTGCCATGCGCGCCTATCTGCAGCAGACACATGAGATGCTCTTTGATGCGCACGAACACGCCTTCGCGCTGTTCGGCGGTGTGCCACAGCGCGGCATCTACGACAACATGAAGACGGCTATCGACAAAGTTATCCGGGGTAAATTGCGGCAGGTCAACAAGCGCTTTGAGGCCATGGCCAGTCATTATCTGTTTGATACACAGTTCTGTAACCCAGCCTCTGGTTGGGAGAAGGGGCTATTGGAGAAAGCAGTGCGTGATGCCTGGCACAGTATCTGGCCGTTGCTCAGCGCAAACCGGGTGCATTGCGATATGGGGCTCCCTTCAACGAACTACCGGAAAGCTTCCAGCGTTTGCAGCAAATACTACTGAGACGCCCTGACGGTGATCGGGAGATTGTGGAGATACTGGCGCTGGTGTTACTACACGATGAGCAGCTTGTTGAACGTGCGGTTGAGCAGGCACTGATCAGTGAGCAACGCTCCAAACAGCATGTGCTCAACTGCCTGAGCCGGCTTGATGAGGCGCCAAGACCGGACGCACTGGAGCCGCCACAACCGCTGCGGCTAAGAACAGAGCCGCAGGCAAATACCGCCCGTTACGATTATCTGCGGGGGGGGGGGCAAGCAATGAACACTGATGTCATGGTGCGTCTCCTGAAGACACTTAATCTGTTCGGCATGGCCCTAAGTGTAGATGAACTGGCTGGCGAATCCTCACCTGCCTACCAGCAGGCATTACCGATACTGGAAAGTCTGCTTAAAGCCGAAGTCGCTGAGCGCGATGTTCGCTCGATACAATACTAGATGAAGGTGGCTCGCTTCCCAGCCTACCGGGATATGGCCAGTTTCGACTTCGCTCAAAGCACGCTTGATGAAACCTTGATCCGCACCTTGCACCGCTGTCAGTTTGTCGAGGACACACAGAATCTGGTGCGTGTTGGCAGCCCGGGCACCAGTAAAACTCACTTGGCAACTGCCTTGGGGGTGCAAGCGATCCAACATCACCGCTATCGGGTTCGGTTCCTGTCAACGATTGGTTTAGTTAATGCGCTTGAACAGGAAAAATAACAAGGCGCTCAAGGCTGTATTGCCAATCGGCTGACCCACACGGACTTGGTGATCCTGGACGAGCTTGGCTACTTACCTTTCAGTCAGGCTGGGGGTGCTTTGCTGTTCCACCTACTCAGCAAGTTGTATGAAAAAACCAGTCTTATCATCACCACCAATCTGAGGTTTGCCGAATGGCCAACGGTTTTTGGTGACGCAAAGATGACCACCGCTTTACTCGATCGACTGACTCATCATTGCCACATCATCGTGACCGGCAATGACAGTTACCGTTTCAATCTTTCAACGAAACAAAACAGGGAGGGAAACGCTGGCAGAAAGAGGAGCATCTAAACCATAATTGGGCAAATCAGGCGGGTCAATTTTCAGTGCAATTGGTGGGTCAGTTTTAGGGGCAACTTAACAACATAATCTAAATGCGCATGTACCAGTGAATTAGGCCTCACAAGCAGACTAACGGCACTGGATGACACACGCGTGTTCCGGTAGCATCGCGCCCAATTGATTCATCAATCCGACTACCCCCAGAGAACACCCCGCAATGGACCCGCTTGGCAAAATTATTCAATGGATCGCTGAATACGGTATTTTTGGCCTGCTGGCCCTGGGGCTTGCCGAGCGTTTTATCCCGCTGCTGCCATCGTATGGCGTGCTGGTCGCTATCGGTATCGCTGCAGGGAATGGTGAGTGGTCAGTATTGGCAGCCATCGTTGGTACGGTCACCGGCAGTGTCAGCGGTTGTCTGGTGTTTTACTGGCTGGCGGTGTCGTTGAGTGAAGCGCGCAGTTATCGCTTTTTGTATTGGGTGGGACGACTGGTGGGTTTGTCACAAGCCAGAGTGGATCGCACGGTGGTATCGTTTCGCGCCAATCAGCGCACGCTGGCGTTTGTTATGCAACTGATCCCGACCATCCGGCTGATTTCCCCCATCATCGCAGGCTTGTTCCACGCGGAAGCCAAAGTCTTCAGCCTGGCAACACTGTCTGGCATCGTGCTCTGGAACTGTCTGTTTATTGGTGTCGGGTATATTGCTGAAGGTTTTGTGCCGGACGCCAACGCCTCAACACTGGCGGTGCAGGTGCTGGTGGTGCTTATTTTTGTGGAACTGGGAGCCGCACTGATCTGGCGCTGGCGACACGGCAAACACCATTGATCTGAGACTGACTTAGTCAGCGAGTTGCCGATAATGGGCATTGACGATGCGATGGTCAGGATCGAGGTCGAATACCACATTAGCGCGCTCGGGCAAGGTCTCAAGCATGAGTCGAGTCAGCCGCTCATAATGCATGATGAACCACCGCAGCTCTGCGTCGTTCATAATGCCTGCGGCCACCTCGCCAGCGGTTCTGGCCTGTAACTTTTTCTCCTGCAAACTGCGCCACTCGGTAATGCTTTCCATGGAAGGTGCTTTTAACATCACCAGTAAATCGAACTGACTAAACAGGCGTTGGTAGTCCAGCAGGTGTTGCTCAATAAACGCGCGCCAGCGTCCGTCAGCATCCTGTTCTTGTTCAAGACGGTTGATGGGTTCACCCGCCAGTGAGGCTGGCAGAGCACCGACACACCAGCCTTCGATCACAATGACATCCACCGGCCCATGATGGACGTTCCAATCCTGTACCGGTCGCCGGTCGTCGCGTGATTTGTCAAACCTGGGAATGTCGACAAGGGTATCTGATGTTGCTGCTTTCAGATCAGCCAACAGCGATAAACCCATCGCCAGATCATGGGTGCCGGGCACCCCACGTGTTTGCAGTAACGGATGAACATCGCGGGCAAGTTCGCTACGTTGGGCGCGCGTGAGATAAATGTCATCAATCGACAACACCACGCATTCAAGGTTCCGTGCCCGCAACAAGCGTTTTAACAACTCTGAGAGAGTCGATTTGCCCGTGCCTTGTGCGCCGTTGATACCAACCACCAGTGTCTGCTGCCGATGCTGATGGCATAGTGTGATGTAGTCTGCCAGCGGCAAATAATAGTGGCTGGCAAGCGAGGCAAAGTCAGCTGGCAGATGCTCATCAACAATGAGTTGCCGGATGATCTGTTGAGGTGTTTGTGGCTTTGACATGCTGTGTTTTATGATCTCTACTATCAGCACTGGATCGACACCGTTAATAACAATAACCCTCTAAAAACAACAAAGAGGTCAGACATGACACCCGCACTGTACACCAGAATGACAACCACACCATCCCGTCTGGCGTTTATGTTGCTGGGATTGTTGTGCCTCGCACTGTTCAACGGCAGCGTCTGGGCACAAAACGGCCCCGCCAACAAACAGATTGTGATGGTGCCGATGCGTGACGGCGTGAAGCTGGCAACCAATATTTACCTGCCTGACGGGGACGGCCCCTTCCCGGTGGTGTTAACACGTACCCCGTATGACAAAGATGGTGTGGACAACAGCGTGGCGCGTTACAACGAACGTGGCTACGCATTGATCTCGCAGGATGTGCGCGGACGTTACGATTCAGAGGGTGAAAACCGGCCGTTTGAAACCGACATCGAAGACGGTTACGACACCGTGGAGTGGATCGCGGCACAGCCCTTCAGCAACGGCAAAATCGGCATCTTTGGCACATCAGCCCCCGGCATCACCTCCAATCTGGCCGCCGCGTCAGCGCCGCCGCATTTAATGGCTGCTTATGTCACGGTGGCACCTGACAGCCTTTTTTACCGTTCACGTTTTGTGGGTGGCGTCTTTAAAGAAAGTCACTCCGGCGGCTGGCTGCGGGGTCAGGGCGTGAGTGAAGACATGATCAATGCCTATCGCGCGCGCGCAGTACTCGACGAGCAGTGGCGTGCCACTGACTTTATGTTCCATCGGCACAATGTGCAGATCCCAGTGTATAACGTTGGCGGCTGGCATGACATTTACGCCGAGGGCTCGCTGTTCAACTTTGTGTACCTGCAAAATGAGGGACACCCGGCCGCCCGTGGCAAACAAAAGCTGTTTATGGGTGCATTCGGTCACGGCACGTTGCAAGGTGACCTCGAATATCCCGGTGGTGGTTTTATCAATGGCGACCTAGAACAGCAAATGCGCTGGTGGGATTACTGGCTGAAAGATATCGATAACGGCATCATGGATGAACCCGCAGTCAGCATTTACATGATGGGCTCCGCGCGCACAGGCGCGGTGTCACCGCATAACCGCGTGATTCATATGGACAGCTGGCCACCGGAGGCCACACTGACAAACTACTATTTGCAGCCGGATATGAGTCTGGCCACCACGCTACCTGCTGCGTCTGAGGCATTCAAAACCTATGTGTTTGATCCGGCTAATCCGGTACCGACCATGGGTGGTCAGAACCTCGGTGCGGATGTTGGCCCCCGTGATCAACGTGAGATCGGCCAGCGTCAGGACTACCTGCGCTTTGCGACCCCCGTGCTCGACACTGATACGGTGGTTGCCGGCCATATCGACATGGAGTTGTATGTGTCAACCGACGCGCTGGATACCGATTTTGTGGTCAAACTGGTGGATATCTACCCAGATGGTTACGAAGCCTTGATTCTGGATTATCCAATGCGGGCACGCTTCCGCGATGGCCAGAATCCCGAAGATGTGAAACTGATGACGCCCGGCGCCGTTGAAAAGCTCACCATCAATATGTGGAGCACGGCGCAAACCTTTGAAAAAGGGCATCGTATCGGCGTGCATGTGACGTCCAGCAATTTCCCGCGTTTTGCGGTGAACCCCAACAATGGTGCGGCATTGGATGATGTTGCAGCACCCGCCAAGGCTGCGCAGAATACCGTCTATTTTGACAGCAGCCGGCCGTCTGCCATCATTCTGCCGATTGTCACGGACGCCTTGTAACTACTGCGTTGAACCCGCCACTTCAAAGCGGGCCAGCCCAATCAGCTGGCCCGAGTCAGTGAGCACTCTGATTTGCCAACTGCCCAACACATCGTCGTAGAAGTTCAATTTGTGAGTCCAGGCATACAAACCCGAGGCACGCAGGTCAGCTTCGGAAATGGTCTGCAGACTCTCGCCGGGGGTACGTTGCGCGCGATCAACCTGCTGAGACAATGTTATGCCATTCAGCTCCAGCGAGGCTGGCGGGATCAGAGTGCGTGCCTGCCAGATTATCAAACCCAGTACGATCAGCCCGCCAAACCGCAATGGCATGCGCCACCAGTGACCGTTTGGCATCCCGCCAAACAGACTGGGAACACTGAATACCAGCGACACGATCAGCGCGAGTTGCAAACTTTGTTCGGTATTCAGTAGTAGGAGTAGTGGCAGGACAACCAATAACACGGCGAACAACGTCATGGCGTGAAACACCAGATAAAATCCGCGGCGTTTGGCCAGTTGGCCGTGATAAATGGGATCAATCACCGAGATGACCGCGGAGCCGGTGAGTGTCGCCGTAAATAAGGCTTGGGCGTGATTCCAGGTGGTTGCAGCCAAAAAGAAAGACAGTGCAAAAAACAGGCTTTCCTGATGCACCATCTGTGTTCCAACGCGCATCACCACGGGCGGCATCTGCACACCGAACATCTTGTGAAATAACAGCCTGATCCAGGGTTCCAGCACCAACAGCAACCAACTGACCAGCATCAATATGGCCAGCGTTTGCGCAAAAGCCTCGCGCCCTTCCACCAGCACATAACTGGCAACACCCGAGATAAACCCAACAATCGCCATCAAGCCGGGATGCCGTTTGAGAAACTCAAATGAAGTCAGCACCCACGCCCCGATGATGTCCTTCACACTGTGTTTACTCCAGAGCCCGCTTTGATTAGCGGGTCATCGCGCAGAACAACTCAAAATAGTTTGGAAACGTTTTGCTGATACAACCCGGGTCATTGATCACAATGGCACTGTCGCCAAAGGCCGCCAACGAAAAACACATGGCCATACGGTGATCATTGTAGGTATCAATGGCTGCCGGCAGTATCTTGGTTGGTGGATGAATCACAATAGAGTCATTGCCCTCTTCCACCTGCGCACCCACTTTACGTAATTCGGTTGCCATCGCCGTCAGACGATCGGTTTCTTTCACGCGCCAGTTGTAGATATTGCGGATTGCGGTAGGCCCCTTGGCAAACAACGCCGTGGTGGCGATGGTCATCGCCGCGTCAGGGATATGATTCAAATCCACATCCACACCATTGAGCTCGCCTTTGCTGACCTCAATCCAGGTATCACCCCAGGTAACGATGGCGCCCATTTGTTCCAGTACTTCGGCAAATCTGGCATCACCTTGCACACTGGCAGTGCCCGTGCCATGCACGCGCACGGTACCACCGGCAATTGCAGCGGCTGCCAGAAAATAGGAGGCGGACGAGGCATCGCCTTCGACCATGATATCGCCGGGCGCGACGTAGTGCTGGCCAGCGCGAATCACAAAGCGTTGGTCGTTGTGGTTCTCGACCTGCACACTAAAACGTTTCATAACATCCAGCGTGATGTGAATATACGGTTTGGAAACCAATTCGCCTTCCACAGTCATATCAAGATCTTCGCGGCATAACGGAGCAGTCATCAACATGGCGGTCAAAAACTGGCTGGAGATATTGCCGCGAATACTGACCTTGCCACCGTTCAGGCCAGCTGCATGGATGCGCAGTGGCGGGAAACCATGCGGCCCTGTGTATTCAATGTTGGCACCGCAAGCGACCAAGGCGTCTACCAAGTCGGCAATCGGACGTTCTGACATGCGAGGCTCACCCGTCAACTCAAACTCACCATTGCCCGCGGCAAGCGCGGCAGTTAACGGCCGCATGGCGGTGCCGGCGTTGCCCAGAAACAGCGACAACACACCGTCGTGGGTTAAAGGCCCGGCGTTGCCATGCACAACACAACGAGTTTTGTCTTCGCTGAGCTCATAAGACACACCCAGCGCTCGCAACGCCTGCAGCATAAAACGCACATCATCACTGTCCAGCAGATTGCTGATGCGGGTTTCACCCTTTGCCAGCGCCGCCAGCAACAGGATTCGATTGGACAGGCTTTTGGAGCCGGGAAGCGTGACATCACCCTGAATATGGCTGACCGGATTCAGGGTGAGTGTTGCAGGTGACGATTGAGAGTGCATGATCAACAGCGCCGCGATAAATGGGAGTCGCGGATTATAGTGGAAAGCGGCCCCTGGGTGTTATCGGGTAACCGGGCTATCCGCTGCCTGTTGCTGACCACGCGTATTTCCTTGATGCTTCATGCGATTTTCCCAACGCTTACGGGCAAATCGACGCATATTGGGGATATCGTCAGTTTCATCCATGATGGGCTGACCGAGAATGGTTTCGAGTACGTCTTCCATCGTTGCAAGACCCAACCAGGTGCCGTATTGGTCGTACACCAAGCTCATGTGCTGATGTTCAGCCAGGAACGCGGTCATAACAGATTCCGCGCTGACATCATCGGTAACAATTTTTACCGGCTTGATCAGTTCATCTATCAAGGTGTCAGGCTCTGCATCGAGCATTTCTGCCCTGAATACAATGCCCTGCGGGTGTTCGTTTTCATCCAACACGGGATAACGGGAGAATGCCGTATCACGCAGCTCTTCCAGAATTTCACCTACTGTTACGCCACTGGTCAGGTACTCACAGACAGTACGTGGCGTCATGATGTCTTTGACTTTTACTTCGTGCAAATCAAGGATATTGGCAATTACCCGGCGTTCGTCTTCATCCAACTGGTCGGTATCGCGGCCCAGGTTAGTCAATGCTTTGATTTCGGATCGCAGGTCAATATCTGCAGTGCCGACACCCATCCATTCAGTAATTTTGTCCGACAACATGATAAATGGCTTGAGGATAAAAATGAGGCCATTCAAGGTTGCAGGTAGTATTGGCACCAGAGATTGCCAATAGCGGGCACCCAAGGTTTTAGGAATGATTTCGGAAAGTACAAGAATCAGGAAAGTCATGATGGCCGAGACCACGCCAAGGTAGCCATCACCAAATACAACACCAACCTGAGCGCCAACACCAGCGGCCCCAAATGTGTGAGCAACGGTATTGAGTGTCAGTATCGCAGCCAGAGGCTGATCAATTCGGTCTTTAAGTTTACGCAGTTGTTGGTAAAGATCAGGTTTGCTGTACCTATACTTCACGATGTGACTTGGCGTCAGTGTCAGAAGGGATGCCTCGAGCAATGAACATATAAATGAGACGCTAATCGACAAGACGGCAATAATAATTAATGTGCCCATGGAGGGTACTTGGATCTCCTGAAAAAAAACGGAGTTTGATCCTACTATAGTTCCCCGATGTGCTCAATGAATTATTTGGTCAGAAATCCCGCCAATTACGCACCCAACAATTCTGATCCTTGGGTAACCACGGCTTGCTTGTGTTGCCAGACTTTCTCATGAAAGAAATAGACAACGGTATTCACAGCAGGTTCTACCAGAGCAACTGCCCCTCCAACTGCAATACTGCCCGTCATCGCCCACGTGACGGTAAATGCTGTTGCGACGTGCAGAACTGCAAAACTTGCTGTTTTTTTCATCATTACCACTCCACTAACATTTGTTAATAGGAGCAGCTTACAACAGTGTAATGGTGAGCAATATTGGTAAAAATCTATCTTGATGATAATGGTTATCAATAACGCGCCGCTTCCTTGCGGCGCTCGTGACCGGATCAAAAACCCACCTTGAAACCCGCACTCAGATTACGCCCAGGCATAGGAACTACATCCGCCAGGAATGATGACTGGTTTCTGACGTCCTCATCTAACAGATTGGAACCGCGCAGGAACAACTGGTATCGATCATCACTGCCAAAGCTGTAGTTCGCACTCAGATTCAGCATATCGTAGGCGGGTTGGGCAGTTTCGAAGTCCGCTACCCGGCTCGCGCTGGCGGCTCGGTAGAACTCAAGCTCGGCGTTGTACCCATTGGCAAGTTCCGTTGTGATACGTCCGCCTGTGCGGCGTGGCGGAATTCGCGGCAACCGGTCTGCCGCCGCCAATCCTACCCGCACATAGTCGCTGAACAAGGAGGCCGAGAGTACATCGCTGAATCGGTAACTGATTTCGGCTTCGTACCCGGTGAACTCAGCGTCTCGCTGCGTGTACTTGATCAAACGGAAGTCTTCATACTGGTCAAGGGTACGTGCGTAGATATAGTCGTCAACATTATTGCGGAACAGGCTGAAGCTGTAGGTAAAATCGCCCGCGATCTTGCGTAATCCCAGTTCAACGTTGTCGGCAGTTTCTTTGTTGATCTCCTGATTATTGTCCAGACCGCCGCAGGTCAGCGGGTGAGCAATCAACCCACACTCATAGGTATTGCTGGCCACGTGCACGCCTCTCGAGAATAGCTCTTGGGCATGCGGCAGTCTCTGCGCACGTGCATATGTCAACGACATGATGGTGTCAGCACCCACATTCCAGATAGCGGCACCTGAATAGGAGAACGCCGAGTCGCTGAATGACGGGCGATTACGAGCGTCGTTAACCGGGCGATGACTTTGTCGGTCATACCGTGCACCAGCCTCAAAGTGCCAATCATCGTTCAGTTGGTAATGTTCAACAATAAACACACCGGTCGCGCGCGAATCGACAGTCGGCATAAAAACGTGTTCACCACCGTTTTTGAAGGTGCTGTCAGAGACCTGTATGCCAAAAAGCCCCTGCCAGCCCATCACCTCAGCGTGGTCAACTTCCAGACGCGCTTCGTAGCCTTTGTTGCCAAACGTCGCACCCACTTCATCTTCTTCAAATTCGGTGTGCTCGTAGTTGGTTGTGCTGGCACGGAATCGCACCTTATTGATACCAGCAAAGGGATCATCAATCTCACCACGCAAATCAATGCGTTTGCTGGTCAGATCAACAAATGGTACCGCATGTTCTTCATGGTCGTGGTCGTGATCATCGTCATGGTCGTCATCGTGATCGTCATGTCCGTCGCAATGCAGTTCGATGCCTTCCGGATGGCATCCTAGATACTCTTCGCTGTGACCGGGAATGCCGTATTCATCAGCCCGGTAGGAGTATGCCAGGCCAAAAAATCCTTTTTCCCCTATCCAGGAGGCACCCAGACTGGAACTCTTGTTTTCCGAGAAAGTGCCATCAACACGAGGTTCATCCCACTCGGCTGCCTGATAGTCGTCGGTATCTCGCAGAGAGGTTTCAAAATGCAGAGCAATATTGTCGGTTGCGCGGCCAGTCAGACTGATCGCGCCAGCTTTTTCATCGGCCACGCTATTGCCACGCAACGCTGCAAACCCTTGGTACCCTTTTTCAGGCATGGACGTCGGGATTTTGTCATCTACGACGTTGACGACACCACCAATGGCGCCGCCGCCGTACAACAGAGTTGCCGGGCCGCGCAGCACTTCAATGCGCTGTGCCAGCAGTGGATCAACGGTCACCGCATGATCAGGTGACACGTCCGAAGCGTCCAGTATTGAATTGCCATCGGAGAGAATCTTGGTGCGTGGAGCGCCCTGACCACGAATCACCGGGCGTGATGCGCCGCCACCAAAGCTGTCCGCATGGACACCAGTGAGGCCGTTAAGTAAATCGCCCAAGGTGCCTGCACGATTAAGGAGTGCGTCTCTTTCGAGCACATCAAAAGGGGCAACAATCAAATCAGCGCTTTCATCAATTCCGAGAGCGGTGACTCTGATTTCAGTCACGGGCACAGTGGACTGGGTCGTGCTGTTTTCTTGCGCGGAAGTTGCGCCACTCAACAACAATGAACCACTACCCATTACAACTGTAATGGCCAGACCAAGCGGTGCTTTTTTGAATTTCATAGGCGAATCCCTGACTACATGATGTTGAAAACTCAAGTATGCTACAACATATCATTTAAGGATCAAAGCACTAATTTACTGAAAACAAAAAACCCGCCGAGCCTTCGCTGCAGCGGGTTATTTGTTTATCACGCGGATAACAATTACATCATCGCGCGGCCTATCATCAATCCGGCAAAGCCAGAGCAGTCAGTGTACTGCCGGTCTGCAGCACTACGTACTGTTTGCCTTCATGCTGGAAGTTCATCATGCCGTAACGGCTCACTTCCGGCGTTGCCACTTTACCCAGCTGACGACCGGTTTCCTTGTCAACAGCAAACAGTGCAGCTGTGCCATCACTGGAGTTGCTGGAGTACATCAACATGGTTGAAGTCACAGTCATTGGAGCAACGGTGCCTGTACCGGTGTTGCCAACATCAATACCAGCCAGCGCAGGATGGTTCTTGATGCGATCGGGCGTCTCACCAATAGGGATCCACCATTTGTGGTCACCGGTGTTCAGGTCGATTGCGGTCAAACGGCTGTAGGGCGGCTTGAACAGTGGCAGACCTTGCGGACCGCGAACCAGTGCTGAACGCAGTGGCGCGTACTGTGCAAACGTTGTACCCGTTGGCATCTCCAGTGATGCATCACGTTCTTGCGCGGGCGCCATGATACGGTTGGTGCAACCTTTACGGGATACCACAAACAAGGTGCCTGTGGTTGGATCTGCAGCAGCAGGACCGTCGATGTTTACACCACCGACGTCACCCGGACACCACAGGGCAGCTTGTTTGCCAAGATCGTTGTCGCGGTGAAGTGGAGGATGGAACAAAGGGCCAATCTCAAAGTCGGCGATAGCTTCAATTGCCTGCTGACGCAGTTCTGGCGTGTAGTCGATCAGATCGTCGTGCGTCAGACCTTGCATGTCGTAAGGCGCAGGCTTGGTTGGGAACGGCTGTGTTGCTGACAACACCTCACCTGGCATTTTTGACTGTGGCACTGCGCGCTCTTCAATTGGCCAGATCGGCTCACCGGTTTCGCGGTTGAACACATAGGTAAATGCCTGTTTGGAGACTTGCGCCAAGACAGGAATCGTACGCCCATTCTGCTCGATATCCAGCAGGACTGGCGCGGTTGGGGTGTCATAGTTCCAGATGTCTTTGTGGACCAACTGGAAGTGCCACTTGCGCTCGCCTGTTGTTGCATCCAGCGCCAATACGCTTGAACCGTACAGGTTATCGCCCTGCAGGTGTCCGCGGTAGAAGTCGATGGTGGCACTGTTGGTGTTGATGTACACCATGTTCAGTTCCGGGTCTGCAGCCATCGGCGCCCAGGATGAGTTTTCGCCCGTGTAGGCACGAGGATCGTCGATCTGGTTACCATTGCCGTCTTTCCAGGTATCCCAGCCAAATTCACCTTTGTCCGGGATAATGTTAAACGTCCACTTGTGTGCACCGGTCTTGGCGTCAACACCAATAATGTCACCCGGGATGTTTTCGATACGGGTCTGGTTGTAGCCCTGCTCCGCAGAGTTACCAATCACCACCGTGCCATTAACAACTATGGGTGGCGAGGAAGACGTGATGTATCCGGTTTCCAGCGGGATACCGTAGTAAGGGTCGAACTCGTAACCGTTGGCGTCTGCAAGAATCTTCTGCAAGTCAACCACACCGGTTTTCGGGAAGCCTGGCACACCAATTTCATGGCCAAAACCCTCCAGCGGTGCACCCGTATCCGCGTCCAACGCAGTCAGGAAAAAGCCCGGGCTGATGATGTAGATGACTGGACGGCCATCCACTTCAGCAAAACCCACACCCTTACCGTAGTCTTTACGCATGGAGTATTCATGACGGAACGTGTGCGGCTCACGGTAGGACCAGATGGTTTCACCGGTCACCGGATCGATAGCGACAACGTGACGACGATCGCCGGCAACAGTGTAGAGTTTGCCGTTCACGTAGCTGGGAGTAGAACGACCGCTGGTTGCCTGGAAGCTTGCGCCATCCCAGACCCATGCAGTCTCAAGGGACTCAAAATTTTCAGGAGTGATCTGCGAGGCAGGGATAAATCGAGTGTGTGCAAAGTCTGAACCCAGCGTCACCCAATCGATACTCTCACCTGTCTGCTGGGCAGAGACCAGCGCAGGCATACCCATCACCAGGCTGATCGCCATCAGTGCGGGCTTGCTGGCAAATCTGCCAGCCAAACGTTTACTTTTTATCTTCACTTGCACTCTCCTCATCAAGCCGGAAAACAGCTTCAGGCTTTGTGGTTTTCTTTTTAATAGCATTCCTGGATCTGCAGAACCTTCCCGTTCACTGCCCACCAGGAAAAACCGTCGCCCCCTGTAGAAACGGTCTTAATTGACGGCATGCTGAACTTTCATCAATTCGGAAAGGGCCTCAGAGCATACTCCAGAGTCCCAGGCAAGTCCATAATTGCGGGCATTCCATCTAACGCACGGTAGCTGCCAAAGGCCTTATTTGATACCGTGTATGGCTCATTTCCACAAGGACACCCCAGATGAGCCCGGATACACCCTCAGATGTTCACCTGAAACTCAGAAACCTGACAACCGCTGATTACCCACAGCTGGCAAAACTGATGGAGGCGGTGTACCCGGACATTGGTGGTGCATGGCCGGAAGGATCGATCCAGCGACTGATCAACGACTTTCCGGAAGGCCAGATTGTGATCGAAGACTTTGGCAATCTGGTAGCCGCAGCACTGACAATTCGCTGCGACTACGACCGCTTCAGTCGACAACATACCTACGATGACCTGATTGGACGGCGTGAACAGATCAAACATAACGCTGACGGCGACGCGCTGTATGGGATGGACTTGTTTGTCGATCCGGAGTATCGCGATCTGCGCCTGGGCCGACGATTGTATGACGCCCGCAAAGATCTGTGCCGTGACCTGAATTTGCGTGCCATCCTCGCCGGTGGACGGATTACTAATTACCACTTGCACGCCGATGACTATTCACCGCGCGCCTACATTGAAGCCGTTGATCACAAGGAAGTACACGACCCGATTCTCAGCTTCCAGCTGGCAAACGATTTTGAAGTCAAACGCTTGCTCAAGGATTACAACCCGCAGGATGAAAAGTCGCAGGGTTACGCGACCTTGCTCGAATGGAACAACATTCTGTATGAACCCGAAACGCGCGATCTCAGTCAGCGGCGAAAAACTGTGGTACGCGTCGGCGTCATGCAGTGGCAGATGCGACTGACTGAATCGTTTGAGGAATGGTTGTCGCAGGTTGAATACTTTGTGGACACCATGGCTGACTATGAGTCGGATTTTGTGTTGTTTCCGGAATTTTTTAATGCGCCGTTGATGGGTCTGGGCGACCAGAGCAATCAGTTTGAAGCGATCCGCTTTCTGTCAACGTTTGCTACTCGCTCCATCGAAGCGTTGTCCGAACTTGCGATCACTTACAACATCAACATCATCGCCGGCAGCATCCCTGTCATGGAAGGCGACAATCTTTATAACAAAGCCTATCTGTGTCGCCGTGATGGCACCGTGGACTCACAAGCCAAATTGCACATCACCCCGCACGAGCGACGCGATTGGGTCATCGACGGCGGCCATCGGCTGCAAGTCTTTGATACCGACGCCGGGCGTATCGGTATTCTGATCTGTTACGACGTCGAGTTTCCTGAGTTGTCGCGACTGCTGGCCAAACAGGGCATGGACATTCTGTTTGTGCCTTTCTGGACCGATACCAAAAACGGCTTCTTGCGTGTGCAACGTTGTGCACAGGCCAGAGCCATTGAAAATGAGTGTTATGTGTGTATCGCCGGCAGCGTCGGCAATCTGCCACAAGTGCACAACGTAGATATTCAGTACGCACAATCTGCGGTGTATTCGCCGTCAGACTTCGCGTTTCCACACGATGCCGTCATTGCGGAAAGCACGCCCAATACAGAAATGGCGCTGGTTGCTGACCTCGATCTGGACAAGCTGGTGCAGGTGCGGCACGAAGGCTCGGTGACCAACGCACGCGATCAACGTGATGATCTTTACGAAGTACGTTGGCTGGGCAATGGACGCTGAATGTTGACGGGCAAACAGGAGCCACCTTTCCATCGCGACAAGTGGCTCTTGAATTTAACGTCGACTACAGCGGTACCTCCTGCGCCTCAATGGAAAACTCCCCAGTAAATCCAGCGTCATAACTGTTTACAAAAATGGAGTACAGCGCATGCTCCGCTGTGAAGGTAATCCGGGCGTCCAACGACGTTTCCTCAAAATCATCATTTTCCAACGCCAGCATGACATCCGAGCAGGCACCGGTGCCTAGCATCAGGTAACTGTCAAAGACTGCAGAGCGCAGCGTGACTGAATATTTTTTGCCGGGTTCGGTGTCCAGATGAAAACAATCAGCATGTGAACCATCACTCATCTGCGGATGACTGGTCAACAGTTCTCCCGACACCACTTCCCCAATTTTAAGGTGCGTGCCAGAGTACATGGTCGAGTCGAGTGGCGGCTGCGCCATCGCCATGCTTATCAACAGAAAACTACCTGCCACTATCAAAGCCTTGTTAGTCATCGTTACTCTCACCTTTCAAGCGTTAACCAAAATTCACACGATACGTGGCCTTCAGGCATGACGCGGCTTCATTCATCGCCGCATCAACCAGTTTGCCAAACTGCCAGGGCGTATTGACCAGAATCATGCCAGACCCATGCATACCAAACTCTTCGGTCTGATTTCCAACCGTTAATTCCATCACCCGCACCTCCGGCAAGGAACGCAGCTGTTGTATCAGCGCGGGACTATGATCACGGCTACGTCCCAACATGGGATACCACACGACAATCATGCCTGTGGACCAGCGCCGATGCACTTCTTTCACCGTTTTAGCCACGCGCTGGTAATCCGTTTTATCTTCATAAGCCGGATCAATCAACAACAAACCACGTTTGGGATTGGGCGGTGTCAAGGCAATCGCGCCTTCAAAGCCATCACGATGATGAATACCGATGCGGCTGTCAAAATGGAAATTACTGCGCAGCGCTTCAATCTCTGTGCTGTGCAACTCCATCACTGCCAAACGATCCTGCTCGCGCAACTGAGACTGTACAATGGCCGGCGACCCGGGATATACCGCCAGCGTTTTTGTATCAGCCAGCGGATTAAAACCAGCGATCAGACTCATGTAGTCGCGCAACAAGGTTTGTGTAAACGGTTGTTTGTGATGCTGATGCCATAACGGCAACGCACCACTTTCCGCCTCGCGTGTTTTTCGCGCCTGTGGGCTGTCCAGTGTGTAGTACCCATTGCCGGCATGGGAGTCAATCACCACAAACGGTTTTTCCTTTGACCTCAATTGCTGCAGAAGCGCCAGCAACACCAGATGTTTGAGGACATCCGCATGATTGCCGGCATGATAGGCGTGACGATAACTGAGCATAAAGCTTCTCTTGAGGTGTGGAGACTGAAGGTTTCAATATTCCTGACAGGCATTCAGTCAGGATTCGTATTATCATGCACGCCTGTTTAAACGCCTAGCCTGAATCAGGAAACCTGTTCATTTATGTCCGACACCCAGCAATCCCTGCACTTTTTTGCCAGCTGCGCTAAAAGCCTTGAAGCCTTGCTCGAAGATGAACTTCGTCTTTGTGGTGCAGAGGACCTGAGACAAACAGTGGCCGGTGTCTATTTCAAGGGCAGTTTGCTGATTGCCTACCGCGCACTGATGCATTTGCGGGTAGCCAACCGCATTATTTTGATACTGCAAGAGCGCGCCGTCAGTGATGCGGATTCGCTTTATGAGGTCGCCAACAGTATCAACTGGCTCGATCACATGGACAGCCAGAGCAGTTTTGCGATCAGCGCCGCCGGCACCACTGACCAGCTTCGCCATACCCAGTTTATTGCGCAGCGCATCAAGGACGCGATTGTTGATCAGTTTCGTGCACAAGGACTGCCGCGCCCCGATGTATCCAAGGACAGTCCCGACCTGCGGATTCATGCCGTCATCAAACGCAATCGCTTGATTCTGGGCATCGAACTGATGACTGAAAGTCTGCACCGGCGTGGTTATCGTCTTGAACAAGGCGAAGCGCCCATGAAAGAAACGCTGGCCGCTGCACTGCTAATGCGTGCCGGGTGGCCGCGCATCATGAAACAGGATGAGCCGGTGATCTATGACCCGATGTGCGGTGCTGGCACTATTTTGATCGAGGCCGTACTGATGGCCCTGGATGTGGCGCCAGGTTTGCTGCGTGATGCGGAATTATCCCAGTGGCCACACCATGATCATGCGGCAGCCAAACAGATTCGTGAAGAAGCCGAGCAACGCCGCGAACTGGGCAAAAGCTGGAAAGGCCATGCACTCGGCAGCGACCAGGATCTCCGCGCACTGGGCATGGCGCGTCGCAATGCAGAACGCGCAGGCGTCTGGGACTTTATTGAATTTGATTCCTGTCTGCTCGGCGACGCCAAACCCGCGCGCAAACCCGATCTGCTGCTGACCAATCCACCTTATGCCGAGCGCTTGGGTGAGGACACTGAAGTCATGCAACTGTATCAGGAGCTGGGCAAATTGATCCGCACCGAAGCCGTTGGCGCCGAAGCAGCTGTATTTACCGCCCGCCCCGAGTGGGGAAAACTGATTGGCATGCACAGCCATCGCCAGTACGCGCTATTTAATGGCGCCCTGCCCGCCAAGCTACTGTTATTCCATGTTAATGAAGACAGCATTTACCAGCGTCAGGCGACTGGCCCGGTGACCATCCAGTCCATGACCGAAGCGTCGTTGGATGAAGGTGGCACCATGTTGGCGAATCGCTTGCGCAAAAATCTGAAAAACATCGGGCGCTGGGCCGAGCAGAAAGGCATCGACTGTTATCGCCTGTACGACGCGGACATGCCTGAGTATTCGTTTGCGATTGATGTCTACAAAGACGAGCGCGGCGTTATTCGTGTGCACATGCAGGAATACAAGGCGCCTGCATCTATCAGCGAAGATGACGCTGCGCAGCGGCGTAAACAGGCCGTCATTGCCGTGCAAAACGTGATGAACCTGCCCAGTGACAAAGTCGCCATCAAAGTGCGTGAACGACAAAAAGGCAAACAACAATATCAACCGACCGAACGCGATGGTGAAGACATCATTGTGAAAGAAGGCGACGCCCGCCTGATTGTTAATCTGGAAAAATATCTGGATACCGGATTGTTTCTGGATCACCGCCCCATGCGTCGTTATGTGCACGAGATAGCTCGCAACAGGGATGTTTTGAATCTGTTTTGTTACACCGGATCCGTCACGGTTCAGGCAGCGCTGGGTGGTGCCCGTCACACGGTCAGTGTGGATCTGTCACGGACCTACATCAATTGGGCCAGACGTAACCTTGAATTAAACGGCTTGGATGCTTATCAGAACGAACTGGTTGAGCTGGACTGCATCACCTATCTGCAAAAGTATCGGGAAAAGTTTGACCTGATTTTTCTGGATCCGCCGACATTCTCAAACTCAAAAAGCACCGAGAATGTGCTGGATATTCAGCGCGATCACAGCATGCTGATTGATCTGTGTATGAAACGATTGAATGCGGGTGGGTTGCTGATTTTCTCTAACAACATGCGGCGTTTTAAAATGGATGAAGCGGTTGCTGAGCAATATGACGTTCAGGACTACAGCGCTCAAAGCCTGGATAAAGACTTTGAGCGCAATGCTCGTATCCATCAAACCTGGTTGATCTCAGCCAGATAATTGTTTTGAATGGGTTGAGTGCCGTTGGTCGCGGCCGAGGGCCTGATACAGCGATATCGCCATGAGCAACAGCAGAATACAAAAAGGAAAACCCAGTGCGGTGACGACATTCTGAAGTACTGGCAAACCACCACCCGATAACAACGTCGCGGCAGTTGTTCCAATCATTAATGTCCAGAAAACCCGCAGCAAAACCTGACTGTGTTGGTCGTTACGCCGCGACAATTGATCAATAACTAATGCGGCAGAATCTGCAGAGGTAGTCAGAAAAATCAGTATCACCAGCAAGCTGAGTACAGAGCTGAGAATCGGTAGCGGCAACTGATACAGAAAGTCAAACAATGCCACGGCGACATCTGCCTGTACTTGCGTTTTTAAATCGATTCCCTTATTCAGTTCCATATCAATGGCGGTAATACCAAACACTGACATCCAAATCAGCGTAAACAACATGGGTGCGCCCAATGCGCCCAATACAAACTGTTTGATGGTACGACCTCGTGAAATTCTGGCGATAAAAATGCCGACATAGGGCGCCCAGGAAATCGTCCACGCCCAATAAAAAACCGTCCAACTCTGTTGCCAACTGGTGCCTTGATAGGCTTCCGTCCAGAATGCCATCCACGGCAGGTTCTGCATGTAATTGCCAAAATTCTGCACAATGCCCGAGGTGATAAACAAGGTAGGCCCAACCAGCCAGACAAACAACATCACCATCAGTGCCAGCATAATATTTATTTCAGACAGTCGTTTAATGCCCCGATCAAGCCCCAGCACCACAGACAGGCACGCCACTAAGGTGACCAACGCAACAACGATCAATTGCAGGGCCTGGGATGGCTGAAAACCAAACACTGCGGTCAAGCCACTATTGATTTGCAAAGCACCCAGACCGACGGATACTGATACCCCGAACAGGGTACCTACGAGCGCGATCGTATCGATAGCCCAGCCTGCAGGACCATAAATACGCTCGCCCAACAAAGGATAAAACACACTGCTGATACGCAACGGAAGGTCATGCCTATAGCTGAAATAGGCAATAGCCAGTGCGGGCAATACAAAGATGGTCCAGGTATGCAGCCCGAAATGATATAGCGCGATATTCATGGCGTTGCGCGCCGCATCAAGGCTTTCTGGCTCGACACCAGCTAACGGGGGGTTAACAAAATGACTTAACGGTTCAGCCACCCCCCAGAACATTAGAATGGTACCAATCCCGGCTGCGAACAACATAGCAAACCAGGATCGGGTTGAGTAGGCCGGCAGTTCGTCGTCGCGTCCAAGCCGCAAATGGCCATAAGAACTGAATGCGACCCAAAGCAGAAATATCAATAAGGTGCTGACAACCAGCACATAAAACCAGCCAAAATACCGAAAGGTAAACTGACCCACTGCACCAAAAAAATCGGCGAGGCTGTCCTGAAAGGACAGCGCCAGCACAATAAACAGCAAGACAAATCCCGCTGCCGGGAAAAAAATCTGAGGAATCGCACTGAACCCCCAAAACCGGTTGGATTGATTTTTCATCATCGTTCTCCGTTTTTGTTGTCATCAGCACGCACCCGGCCTAGGGTACGAACTTACAGCTTGCCGCTGTTTCACGCCCTCCAAGAAGGCTTCACGTCAATATTGCTCAGAACCAATTACACCAGTTCAGCCAGAATGGATTTATCGTAGGTTTTTAAGGCCCCTGGTTTGCCGGTCTGCATCAGTTTTACCCAGTCCGGGTTGGCAATCAGCGCGCGACCAACAGCAACAAGATCAAACTCCTCTGCTTCAAGGCGCTTGAGCAACTCGCTGATATCCACCGACTTGGCTTCGCCTCCCATGAAGGTTGAAATGAATTCTTCATTCAGGCTGACGCTGCCCACGGTAATCGTCGGTTTGTTCAACAATTTTTTTGTCCAACCTGCGAGATTAAGGTCAGATCCGGCAAATTCCGGTTCCCAGAAACGACGTGTGCTGCAGTGGAAAATATCAACACCCGCATCGGAAATCGGCTTGAGCACTTCCAGTAACTCGTCGGGTGTATTGGCCAGACGCGCGTTATAGTCCTGTTGTTTCCACTGTGAGAAACGGAAAATAATCGGGAAGTCTTCGCCTACCTGAGCACGAATAGCCTGCACAATCTCGACCGCAAACTGACTGCGTTTGGTGCGCGAACCACCATACTTGTCTTCACGCTGGTTGAGCCCTTCCCACAGAAAGTTATCCACCAGATACCCATGCGCACCGTGGATTTCAATCGCATCAAATCCGATTCGCTTGGCATTGCCTGCCGCATCGGCAAACGCTTGCACAATGTCAGCGATTTCATCGTGAGTGAGCGGCTCACCCACAGGTTTACCCGGCAATGCCAATCCAGAGGGTGTCGCACTTGGGTAATCAGGAAATGGACCGGTGCCCGGTTTGCGTGCGCAGCCGATGTGCCAGAGTTGAGGAGCAATTTTGCCGCCCGCTTGATGCACCGCTTCAACAACTTTTGACCAACCGGCCAGCGCTTCATCACTATAGAAATTGGGAATCTTGCTATCAAAGGAGGCCGCTTTGTGATTCACGGTTGTTCCTTCGGTAATGATCAGACCAACGTCACCTTCAGCACGACGACGGTAATAGTCCACAACATTTGCGCCTGGCACGCCATCTGGTGAAAATTGACGGGTCATCGGGGCCATCAATACCCGGTTCTTCAACGTGAGTTTGGCGCTGACAAACGGTTTTAACAAAGCATCTATCGACATTTAATTCGGTGTCCTGTCCAGTTTCTGATACAAAAAAAAGGGCCGCCTCCAATGGAAGCAGCCCTGTTTATACGTACTGCCTGTCTATTCAGGCGTTAACGATACCTTACTTGGGGATGTCAGTGTAAGAGAAATATCCGATAAACATTTCTTCCCAGCTCTGCAAGCCTCCTACAACGGTGGCATTTGGATCAGGGTTGCCGACGTTATACTGTGAATTATCAAAGACGCCCTCCACGATCACCCGTGAACCCGCCGGTATTACCATTGGCTCAGCCATACGGTAAGTGGGTTGCCAGGCAAAGTTGAATTCAGGAATATTGATAATGTTTTCACTGGTATTATCAGGATAAATGACACGCGCAGTCATTGAGCGACCACGATAATGCATGTGTGAACGGAAACCGTGAAGCACAATACCTTCCTCAAACACGTGAGTGGCGGCCATTTCATGATTCATTGCGCCCGGCGGAATCAACAGGTTCTGCGGACCATTGGCAGCCACAGAATACGTGTGATATTCGAGTTCCGGCTCGTCAGCTTTGTCATAAAACCAGAGGCCAACACGCGTGCTGTCCGTGGCTTCCTGACCAAATGACGTATAGTGGATGCTCATACGCAGGGCAGAGCCTTCTGGCACTTTAACGCCTGTGTTGGCAGGAAACTCCGTTGCATACTCTTTGCCCGGCGCATAACCTTCGAGGAACTCACGACGCGGATCGTTATCTTCCTCATTGATCATGCCTTCGTGATCACCATCGTCAGCCACAACATAAGAAAGCAGATGGTGAAGCACACGCTTGTCACCCGGGATAAACTGCACAGCCTTTACCCACTTCTCTTCGCCGAACTCAAGCGGTACAACTGAATCAATGTAGTCAATTACACCTGTTGCAGGCACTGTGAACGATGGAACTTCGACCACGTAATCGGGATCAGAGCCGTCATATACCCACTCACTGGTTGGCGGCTGAATCAGGGTCAGCGGATCCACGCCGGCACTGGCACCCACCGCCCAACCGGAGGCCATAAACACCGCTGCCGTTAACAAAGTTTTTTTCATTTAGTCAGCTCCTATTGTCTGCAACTTGATAGCCGGAAAAATTCCCCGTGCAAACAGTTTCTCTCTATCCTGACTCTATTAATTTGACATAACTCAATTTCAGCGCTGTTTAAATAAAAAAAACCGCCCCTTTTGGGGGCGGTTTTTGTGTTTTCCTGCAACTAATCGCTCAGTTACAACTGAGCATTCAGTAATACGGACTTATTCTGGAACCTTAGTGTAGGAGAAGTAACCAATAAACATTTCTTCCCAACTCTGTGGTCCGCCAACTGCCATCACTGTCGGATCAGGGTTGCCGGGGTTGTATTGTGAGTTATCAAACACGCCCTCCACAACAACACGCGAGCCCGCTGGCAGAGTCATTGGCTCAGCCATACGGTAAGTTGGCTGCCAGGCAAAGTTATAGTCTGCCACGTTGATGATGTCCTCAACTGAGTTGTCCGGGTATATCACCCGAGCACTCATGGACTTTCCACGATAGTGCATATGCGCACGGAAACCGTGCAGCACAATGGCATCGTCAAACACATGGGTCGCTGCCATTTCATGGTTCATCGCGCCTGCAGGTATCTGCAAGTTGCCAGCACCGTTGGCTGAGACTGAGTAAGTGTGATACTCCAACTCAGGTGCGGCTTCAGGATCGTGGAACCACAAGCCAACACGGGTGTTGTCCATAGTTTCCTGGCCAAATGAGGTGTAGTGAATACTCATACGCAGTGCGGAGCCTGTAGGCACTTTGATACCGGTGTTTGCCGGGAACTCTGTTGCATACTCCTTACCCGGCGCATAACCTTCGAGGAATTCACGTCGTGGGTCGTTATCTTCTTCATTGATGGTGCCTTCGTTGCCGCCGTCATCAGCGACAACATAGGACAACAAATGGTGCAATACGCGCTTGTCACCTGGGATAAACTGAACAGCCTTAACCCATCGCTCTTCTTCGAATTCCAACGGAATGACAGAGTTGATGTAGTCAATGACGCCAGTCGCAGGGACAGTAAATGCAGGCACTTCTACGATATGATCAGGCGCCGAGCCGTTGTAAGTCCACTCGCTTTGTGGTGGTTGAATCTGCGTAAGCGGATCTACCCCTGCCTGGGCCTGAACACCCCAGGCTGCAACCAAAGCAAGTGCAGCAGTCAAACTTGTTCTTTTCATTATTAATGCTCCTCTTACGGGAATAAGCGATTCGAGCAAGATACTTGCCGCGAAATCAGCTTGCGGTTTGTATTCTGCACACCACTCATCTTGCATTAACGTCGATCGTAAACCAGCCTTGGCGGCAACACAACTGGGCAGCTATAAGATTTGCAACAAAATGTAGCGTTGACTTGGCGCAAGGAATTGTCACTTAAATGTAAAAAGGCCACCTTTGGATTCAAAGGTGGCCTTTTCAATCAGTCGCCCGAGTCTGAATGTCGCTTGATCAGCGCATTACCCGGGCACCGGAATCAATTGCGAGGAGAACCCGCAGTGATCCAATGGATGAGTTTCTGACGCTCTTCGACCGGAATGTTACCCGCGTTAGTCCACTCACGTACAGTCGGGTCGACCTGCATAGGAGGCATACGACCCGTCATGATGACCTCACGAATCATCGGGCTCCAGCCCTGAATCATCATGTGGCTGTTCATTGCGAACGGGCCGATACCACCTTCTACGTGACAACCAACACAACGCTCGATCAGGATCGGCGCGATTTCGGTTTCGTAGTCAGGCACGTCTGCAAGGTGTGCATCACGTGCAGGGAATGCCAGTGCGCAGCTTGCCGGCACTTCAGCTTCTACGGCAACTGTCTCCATCTGACGGCTGTCGGCGCCATCAGCAACAATCGCAGTCAACACTTGACCCAGCGGTGCGTTAGCCGGCTGGGCAGGCAGCGGACCACGGTACAGAATATTCATACGTACTGGGTCAACCACAATTACTTGACCGGCATACGTCACACCCAGAGACTCTGCCACCAATTGTGTTTCGTCGTCCAGAATAGGGAAATCGTATTTCCACACGGCTTCTTCAGCGCGGATACCAGCACGGTCATCACGAGCATCGGAGTTCAGCATAACAAAACTCACACCGCGGTGATCCCAGTTGGTACGAAGTTGTTTATATCGAGCAATGTTTTCCTGGTTGGTTTCACAGCCAGTCGCCTGGGAAACAATAACCAACGCTTTGTTATAGGCATACTTGCTCAACTGGTGAGCTTTGCCTGTGTTATCGATCAGCGTAAAATCGCCAACACGATCGGCGGCTTGGGCACTTACACTGAATGCAGCGGCTAAGGTAAACATCGCCAGCAAGCTGATTTTTTTCATGATGAACGAACCCTCTTTCTCTCTCTCTGGATAATTCTGCAGGACTGTGATCTCGAAGGACATCACATTCTGCGACATATTATTGTTTTGGTTAGTGGTTTACAGCAAGACATTGCGCAAGCAAGTCTACTCTACTGGACTCAACAAATTATTAATCTGGCGCAAACTTATGACAACGGGCAAAAAAACCGCGTCATACCTGTATCAAATTAAATCATCTTTTACAATCTGCAAACAAAAGGGGCCGCTCCGTCAGGAAGCAGCCCCTCTTTATTTTGCTGCTCAAACAGTCACTTACTTATAACTTACTTGTTATCAGTGTAAGAGAAGTAACCGATGAACATTTCTTCCCAGCTCTGCAGGCCGCCGATGGCGTCTACGTTCGGATCCGGGTTACCAACGTTGTACTGTGAATTGTCAAACAGACCTTCAACAACAACGCGTGAACCAGCTGGCAGAACCATTGGCTCAGCCATACGGTAAGTTGGCTGCCATGCGAAGTTGTAGTCAGCTACGTTGATGATTTCTTCAACAGTGTTATCCGGGTAAATCACGCGTGCTGCCATGGACTTGCCACGGTAGTGCATGTGAGCACGGAAGCCGTACAGGGTAATGTCGTTTTCAAACACGTGCGTTGCATTGGATGCATACTCCATTGCGCCAGCCGGGATCTTGATCTGGTTCATTGGGGTAGATACTGAGTAAGTACGGTACTCGTACTCTGGCTCAGCGTCTTTGTCTGCAAACCACAGGCCTACACGAGTGCTGTCGGTTGTTTCCTGACCGAAAGAGGTGTAGTGGATGCTCATACGCAGTGCGGAACCGTCAGGCATAAACACACCCGTGTTCGCAGGGAACTCAGTTGCGTACTCTTTGCCTGGCGCATAGCCTTCCAGGAATTCACGACGATCGTCATTGACAGTCTCATCGATCATGCCGTCAGTAGCGTTTTTGCCATCAGCAACAACGTAGCTCAGCAGGTGGTGCAGAACGCGCTTGTCACCTGGGATAAACTGCACTGCTTTCACCCAACGATCTTCGCCGAATTCCAACGGAATTACAGAGTCGATATAGTCGATTACGCCTGTTGCAGGAACTGTAAAGCTAGGTACTTCTACAACAAAATCTGGCTCAGAACCGTTGTAGAACCACTCGGCATCTACTGGTTTGATCTGGGTCAGTGGGTCAACACCGGTTGCCGCATTAGCCTGAAAACTAACTGCAGCCGCCAGAGCGAGCATAGCTGTCATACTGGTCTTTTTCATTTGGAATTCCTCCCGCAGGGTTAAGCGGCTCAAAGTCTATCCGGGACTACCCCCGACAGCAACTACCGCTGTACTGTCTTCTGTCTGCATCAAATACTTGTTTATCAGCATTGCAGCGGATCGTATCTGAACTTTCAGAACTAGTACAACGATTGTCAGCCCATTTTTGCAACAAAGTGTGTCGCTTCAATTAGACGTGAACCGCCATCGAAGAGTAACATGAACCCTATGAATTTGTAACACTGGCAATTAGTTGCGAGCGATGCCCGCATCTACCCAGCGCTATCAACACTTGTAAACCATTAGTGACAAGGCGGCCGCGACAACCGGGCCAAATCACCTGAATTCCTCGCAATTGTTTCACCAACAAGAGCTCTGCGGCTTGACCTGAATCAAGTCGGCAGTAATGATGTCATCAAATGAGCACGCATAAACGCTTCGATGCAGACATATGCGCCACCTTCACTGCACCCATCAGGTGCGGCGCGTATCTGCTCGCCCTGCTTGTCGGCTGCCTGAGCACAGTCCCTGCGCCTGCAGCCTGGGCGGCGGAGCCCCCTAGCGATCAGGCCCCTGATAACGAATGTGTTGTGCTACTGCACGGACTCAGCCGCACTGATTTCTCGATGCAGAAAATGGCAAAAGTACTTGCTGAGAATGGCTATTTCGTCAGCAACGTGCATTATGACTCAAGAGATAACAATATTCAGGCGCTCGCCAATATTGCTGTCAACCAAGGCATCACTGATTGCCTTAGGCTGGGCGCAGCGCGCATACACTTCGCGACCCACTCGCTGGGCGGCATTCTGGTGCGATACTTCTTCAAAGACCACACCCTCGAGGAGCTTGGACGCGTTGTGATGCTTGCCCCACCCAATCATGGTTCGCAGATTATCGATGTGTTTGGGCAAGTTCCCGGTTTTGAGCTGTTCAGTGGGGAGCCGGCATTGCAGCTGGGCACGTCAGGCCCGGACAGCATCCCGGCAAGCTTGCCTCCGGTCGGCTTCGAATTAGGCGTGATCGCCGGCAATCGCTCTATGAGTCCGATTTTCTCGCTGGCGCTTCCCGATCGTGATGATGGCAAAGTCACCGTGGAAAGCACCAAAATTGAAGGTATGCAGGACTTCATTGAGATGCCCTACACTCATACCTTTATCATGCAGCGAGACGCCGTGATACAGCAGGTTATTCACTTTTTACAGCAAGGCTCGTTTAACCACCCGTCACCGGCCCCGGAAATGTAGTATTACTACAAAAGCACTCTTTTGCGGCCAGATATCGACTCAATGGCTGCATTTGAAGTATTCTTGCGCCCTTTAAAAGCGCGCATTGATGCGCCCAACTGCTGATCAAGAACCCGGGAACCATGAAACAGAAATCTGATACCAGCAAAGCCACGACTCAAAAATCTTCCAAATACGTCTACAACTTTGGTCGTCAAACGGACGGTAACGCAACTATGCGCGCCCTGCTGGGTGGCAAGGGCGCCAATCTGGCGGAGATGGCAGCCATTGGCCTGCCAGTGCCCCCCGGATTCACCGTAAGCACTGAAGTTTGCACCTATTTTTACGACCATGAGCGCAGTTATCCCAAGTCGTTGCTTAAAGATGTCGAGCGCGCCATGAACTTGATTGAGGAACAAATGGGGCGACAATTTGGCAGCGGTGAAAATCCCTTGCTGGTTTCTGTCCGCTCGGGTGCACGCGATTCCATGCCCGGCATGATGGACACGATTCTCAATTTGGGCCTCAATGACAAAACCGTTGAAGGACTGTCAAATATCTCTGGCAATCCGCGGTTTGCGTGGGACTGTTATCGACGTTTTATCCAGATGTATGGCGATGTAGTGATGGGTGTGCAAGCCGCCGACGAAGAGTCTGAAGACCCTTTCCACGCCTTGCTGGACGAGATGAAACACACACTGGGCAAAGAACTGGACAACGAATTGACCGCTGATGAACTGCGCGAGCTGGTCAATCGCTACAAATTGCTGATCAACAAAACCACCGGCAAACAGTTCCCTCAGGATGTTTACCAGCAGCTGTGGGGCGCCGTGGGCGCCGTGTTTGGATCCTGGAAAAACGATCGGGCCATCCTCTATCGGCAACAGTACGGCATCCCGGCCGATTGGGGCACAGCAGTCAACATTCAGGCGATGGTGTTCGGTAATGCCGGCGATGACAGCGGCACGGGTGTCGCATTTACGCGTGACCCTGCGAGTGGTGAAAAGGTCTTTTACGGGGAGTACCTCACTAACGCACAGGGTGAAGATGTAGTCGCCGGTGTACGCACGCCAAAGCCAATTGCCGCGATGGAAAAAGAGCTGCCAAGGAACTTTGCGGACCTCGAAAAAGTACGGGCACGCCTCGAAAAACATTTCAAAGATATGCAGGATTTTGAGTTCACCATCGAGAATGGTCGGCTCTTTATCCTTCAGACTCGCAATGGCAAGCGCACCGGACTGGCCGCGATACGTATCGCGGTAGAAATGAACAAGGAAAAGCTGATCGACCAGAAAACAGCACTGTTAAAAATCCCGGCTGAATCGGTGGATACCCTGCTTGTACCGGTGTTTGATACCAAAGCCCAAAAAGAAGCTGCCGTGATTTGCCGAGGTTTGCCCGCCGGCCCCGGCGCTGCAACCGGGCGCATTGCCTTCACTGCCGCGCAAGCTGAAATTGAAGCGCGCAAAGGCAACAAAGTCATTCTGTGCCGATCTGAAACCTCACCGGACGACCTCAAAGGCATGCTGCACTCACAAGGCATCCTGACCACACGTGGCGGAGTATCCTCACACGCGGCCTTGGTGGCACGACAACTCGGCAAGGTTTGTATTTGTGGTGCTGGCGATATCACAATCAACTATGAACGCAAAACACTGACGGCCAATGGCTACGTATTGCGCGAAGGCGACTACATCTCCATTAACGGAACAACCGGCGTTGTGTACAAGGACTTGATCGAAAGCGCTGACTCTGAAGTCAAACGGGTTCTTGAAGGCCATATGAAACCCGCGGACAGCTATACCTACCAATTGTTCCAGACAGTAATGGAGTGGTCTGACAAATACCGCAAACTGCGCATTCGCACCAATGCCGACACGCCGGCCATGGCACAGACGGCGGTGGCTTATGGTGCGGAAGGGATTGGTCTGTGCCGTACAGAACACATGTTTTTTGAAGGCAGCCGCATCGACGACATGCGTCAGATGATTCTGGCTGTAGATGGTGTCCAGCGTCGCGAAGCGCTCAAAAAACTGCTGCCAATGCAGAAAAAAGACTTTGTTGGTTTGTTCAAAGCCATGGCTGGCCGCCCGGTGACAATTCGATTGCTGGATCCGCCCTTGCACGAATTCCTGCCGCAAGACGATGCGGTGCGCCGTCAGTTGGCTGACAAGCTTGGTTTACCGCTGGAGTTTGTGATTGATCGTATAAAAGCGCTGCACGAAGAAAACCCGATGCTGGGTTGCCGCGGCTGCCGTCTGGGCATCCTGTACCCTGAAATCACAGAAATGCAGGCGCAAGCAATTTTCGAAGCGGCCGCACAAGTGATGACCGGCAAAGACCCGATTGATGTGCAACCGGAAATCATGATTCCGCTGGTGGGTTTCAAGGCTGAACTGGCCGACCAACTCGCCATCGTGCGTCGCATGGCTGACGAAGTCATGAAGAAGAAAGGCATCAAGATCAAGTATCTGGTTGGCACCATGATTGAAGTGCCGCGAGCAGCAATCACAGCTGAAGAAATTGCAGAGCAAGCAGAGTTTTTCAGTTTCGGCACCAATGATTTGACGCAGACGACGCTTGGCCTCAGCCGTGATGATATGGGGCTGTTTTATGATGTCTATCAGCAAAAGGAAATTTACAGCAAGAACCCTTTTGCCAGCCTCGATAAAACCGGGGTGGGCAAACTGATGCAGTTCGCTGTCAGCAATGGCCAGAAGACCCGTAAAGACTTGAAACTGGGGATTTGTGGTGAGCACGCTGGCGACCCTGATTCGATTGATTTCTGTCACAAGCTTGGACTGCATTACGTGAGCTGTTCACCACCGCGAGTGCCCATCGCACGCTTGGCTGCAGCGCAGGCTGCTTTGCGGTCTGAGTAAACCATCACTGGTTGATAGTTGATTGTAAAAAAAGCCTGTCCAGTCATGGATGGGCTTTTTTTTGCCTTGTCGGGAAGTAAACAACATCAATATTGGCGTAAGTCACTGAATGTTACAGCGACACCGGAAAGGCTCTGCCATGGGGTGTGGGTCGCAGAACGGCGCTTCGCGCCTGATTGTTCTTCGACGCACGCCCCCTGGCAGAGCCTGATTGCGGCTGGTGGTTGCATTGTGCATGTTACAAGGGTTTTTTTCTGAAAACGTCAATTCAACTTTGGAAAAAAACTTGGCTTTTGCACCTCCGGCCAACTACAACATTTGTAGCGTTACTCGAACGCTGAAACCAGTTACATAAATGCAAATTCAAGGAGGAGTTATGCAAGTACTGACTTGTGAAGAGATTGAGCAGGTTTCTGGGGGTGATTTTACATTCAAAGGCTTTTGGGGCAACGTGGTCTTTGCTGGTGGATGGGATTTGATTGGTGGGCTTGATGGCATTGCAAGTGCGTTTGTGACGTTTGATAACTGCATGACCGACTACACACTCCGAGTCGGTGAAAAGATGCTCTCCGATCCGGCCATATTCAGTTACGCGGATTGATAAGAACTGCGAGCAGGTCGATTTTCAGCCTGCTTGCGCACAAAAAGATTACTCATCTGATGCCGGCATTAAACATATGATCAAAAATTTTATGTCTGCGCTGTTGACGGCGATCTTCGTCCTTGCATTGGAGTACGTCTTCATCGGCCCTGACAACGTTGAACTGGCAAAACTCATCTTTATGACAGTCTGCACGTTTCTCTTACTTACTGTGCTTGAAAGAAAAAACCGCAAAAATGAAGATCAATAACGACGCGGCAGGTTCAAAGGACTGAGCTAGCGGGTGTGCGTCGAAGAACAATCAGGCGCAACGCGCCGTTATGAGCCCAACACCCGCTGGCTCAGTCCGGGTTCAGGGCACAGTTTTAAGGTTCTGTTTTCCGGCTCCGTCATACAATCCGGCGTCACATGCAGGTCATGCAGATCGCTGCTGCAACAAATACATATTCCGATACAAGCCCTCCTGCGCCAGCAACGCCTGATGTGTCCCACGCTGTGTAATTTCACCCTGATGCAACACCAGAATCTGATCAGCGGCAGTGATGGTACTCAAACGATGTGCAATTGCAATTATGCTGGTTTTGCCCTTCAACTGCATGAGCGCCGATTGGATAACCGCCTCGGTATGGCTATCAATATTGGCCGTTGCCTCATCAAGAATCAGGATGCGTGGCTTGTGGGCCAACGTGCGCGCCAGCGATAAAAGCTGCCGCTGCCCGGTTGAAAAATTGGCACCACGCTCATCCATGGGCGTCTCGTAAGCTTTTGGCAAACCCATGACAAATTCATGAATCTGCGCTTGTTTAGCTGCCTCAATAATCTGTTCGTCGGACATGTCCAGCCCCAGACAGATGTTGTCTCTGACCGTCTCCGTAGTGATAAATGGATCCTGCAAGACCACACCAACCTGGTTACGCAGACTGTTCTGATCAATTTCATGTAGCTGCCAACCATCCAGCAGAATGGCACCAGATTGCGGGGAATAAAAACGCATCAGCAAACTCATGAGTGTGCTCTTGCCACTGCCGGTATGCCCAACAATGGCATAAAACTCACCGGGCCCTACGCTGAAATTGATATTGCGCAACACCTGGTGTTCACCGTCATAGCTGAAACCAACGTCCCTGAACTCCACCAGCCCCTTGCTGATCTGTTGATTTGCGCTGACATGGTGCTCGGCACCTTCGTCGAGTATGTCAAACACACGCTCTCCCGCGACAACTGCCTGTTGCAGCATGCTCAAGCGCTGAGTCATCTGCATGATCGGCTCGGTGATACGCGACAGGTAGTTGATAAACGCATAAATCACGCCTACTTCAACCACCCCGGTCATGGATTGCGATCCAAAATAGAACAACACGCCTGCGAGTGTCAGTGTTCGCAGCAGATCCGGCATGGGACGCAATAACATGGCATCAAGTTTCAGATTGGTCATGCGCGCTGCAAAATGACTTTGGCTGGTTCTGACAAATTCCTGGTGAAAACGACGCTGCTGATTCATCAACTGAATTATCCGCATGCCCTGAATGGACTCGCTCATGGTGGCATTAATCTGACTGAGAATACTGCGCGCTTTGTGGTAACGCGGCGCGCTGAGTCGCTGATAGGTCAACATCACCGCAAACATCACCGGCACAATCACCAGGCATACCAGCATCAAACGTGGATCAAGAATCGCCATGGCAATAAAAATTGCCAACATCAACACAATGCCCTGTGCGAAAGTGGCGATGACATGCAGGAACAAATCCTTGATGGCTTCGGTGTCATTGGTGATACGCGAAACGAGTTTTCCTGTCGGGCGGTGATCAAAATACGCTAACGGTTTTCTGATCACAGTGCTGAACACCTGGGCACGTAAACTGCGCACGACAGAAAACGCAATCTCGTTCAAACGCATCGCCTGCCAGTACCCCGCCCACGCAGACAGACCATAGAGCGCCGCATAGGCAAATGCCAGTATCAGCAACTCCCCGGGAGGATAGTGAGATTGCGTAACGTAATCATCCAGAAATATTTTGACCAGCACTGGGCCCATGACTTGGCCTACAGTACCCAGCACCAATAACACGGCAGCCCTTTTTAACAATCCCGGATAGGCCAAGGCATAGGTCAACAGGCGCCGCAGAGAGCGCCTGTTCAGTTTCAAGGGAATTTCATCGTCCTGATGCAACGGCCTGCTCCAGTTTCTGATAGTCATACATGCGTGAATACCAACCCTTGTCCTGCAATAACTGCAGGTGTGTGCCGCGTTCCTTGATCTCGCCATGGCTGAGCACAACAATCTGGTCGGCATCTTCCACCGCAGAGAGTCGATGACAAAGGATGATGGTGGTACGCCCAAGACGCGCTTGTTTAAGATGCTGCAGAATGTTGCGTTCAGTGCTGACATCCACGGCCGACAAGGCATCATCGAGCACCAGTATCGGCGCATCCAGCAACAAGGCGCGAGCGATGGCAATACGTTGTTTCTGTCCACCGGACAAGGTGACGCCACGCTCGCCTACCAAGGTGTCATAACCAGCCGGGAATCGCAGGATGTCCTGTTCAACTGACGCCAGTCGCGCAACCGCACGAATCTCTTCAATGCTGGCATCCGGACGACCCAACGCAATGTTTTGGGCAATAGTTGCCGTGAACAAAAAAGCATCCTGAGGCACGACAGCGATCATGCTGCGCAGGCACTCAAGTGTGTAATTTTTGACTGACTGATTTCCGATCAACACCGTGGCAGCATCATGATCGTAATAACGCAGCAGCAAACTGATCAACGTCGTCTTGCCCGCACCCGTCGCGCCCACAATGCCCAACATCTCACCTTGTGCAGCCTGTAGATGAATGTTTTTCAGCGCAGGATTGCCCGCGCCCGGGTACTCAAACTCAGTGACTGTCCAGTCGATATCCACGTTAACGGCGGTGCTCAAAACGCCCTCATCGTTGACCGGGGACTGCGCATCCAGCAAGGCACTGATCCGCGCATAGGCTGCGCTGCCGCGCTCAACCAGATTCAGCAACCAGCCATAGGCAAACATCGGCCAGATCAGGAAGCCCAGATACATGGTGAAGCTGGTCAGTTGCCCCAGCGTAATACTGCCTTGTTCAATCAACCACGCACCCATGGCAATGGACACCAAAAACGACACGCCTACGGTGATAAAAATCGCCGGATCGTACAGCGAGTCAGTCGCCGCCACTCGCATATTGGCCTCGGCCGCGCGATCCGCGACCTGCATAAAATCAGCATCTTCACGCACTTCGCGACCAAAGGCCTTGGTCATACGAATACCGGATACCGACTCCTGGACTTTGTCATTGAGATCGGAAAATCGCTCTTGGGCATCGCGAAATCCATCGTGCAATCGTGTACCGATGACATAAAAGAACCATGCCATCACCGGAAAGGGCAACAACGCCGCGAGGGTAAGTTCCCAACTGATGAATACCATCATCACGGCCAGCACCAGCACACCGGTAACCACACCATCCAGACCGGAGAGTACGCCCTCACCCGCTGTCATCTCGACCGCTGTGACTTCATTGGTCGCGCGCGCCATCAAATCGCCGGTGCGATGTTTGTTATAGAACCCGGGGGCCATCAGTGTCAGATGTTTGTACACTTGTTGTCGCAAGCGTTCAGCCAGCTGAAACGATGCGCTGAAGAGAAATAACCGCCACAAAAATCGCATGATGTAGATCAGCACACCGAGCACCAATACAGCGACGACATACGTCAACAGACTTTGTGTGGTAAGCGATTGCGCAAGGACTTCATCAATCAATCGGCCTACCAACCAGGGGATCGACAACTCCAACACATCAACCGCGATCAGCAACAACCCGGCCAGCAGGTAACGGCGCCACTGCTCCCTGAAATACCATCCCAGTTTTAAAAAAATGTCCATGAACAGTCCAAACCCAAGACGTGGTAGGTCTTCAGGCAATTGTGCGCGCCGAGGCCGCTATTATTGTCAGTGAATCAAAAAAATCCAGCCTGATTTCTCTCAAAACCAAAATCTTCGTTTTACGTGGGGGAAGCGTTTGTTACAATGCGCGCCATCAGCGCTGGCAAGTCCGCCAGATTCCCTGCAACCCGCGATTTCACGCATGCCCAGCAAGCGCCTTACAGCACTTGCTCAAGGAGTCACAACCAAGAATGAGCACTGAACCCATCAAGATTGAAGATTTCTATCCGCTGGATACCTTTAACCGCATGAAAGCGCTGGCGGATACCAAGGAGACACCATTTGTGGTGATTGACTTGAATACCATCAGTGAACATTACGACACCTTGATTGAGTATTTTCCCTACTCAAAAATTTATTATGCTGTTAAAGCCAACCCAGCGCCGGAAATCATCACGCTGTTGAAGGAAAAGGGCTCAAACTTTGACGTCGCTTCTATTTACGAGCTAGATAAGCTGCTGGGCCTGGGTGTGCCAGCCGAGCGATGCAGCTATGGCAACACCATTAAAAAGAGCAAAGATATCCGTTACTTCTATGATAAGGGCGTACGTATGTTTGCCACTGACTCGGAAGCGGATCTGCGCAATATCGCACGCGCTGCACCCGGCTCTCGTGTGTATGCACGCATTTTGACCGAAGGCAGTCATACGGCAGATTGGCCCTTGTCACGTAAATTCGGCTGTCACACTGACATGGCCATCGATCTGATGATTCTGGCCCGCGACCTTGGTCTTGTCCCCTACGGCATTTCATTCCACGTGGGTTCACAGCAGCGTGATATTGGTGTCTGGGATGCGGCAATCGCCAAAGTGAAGGTGATCTTTGAGCGCCTTGCTGAAGAAGACGGCATCAAGTTAAAAATGATCAATCTGGGCGGTGGCTTTCCGGCCAACTACATCACACGCGCCAATACACTGCCAACCTATGCGGAGGAAATTACGCGATTTATTCAGGAAGATTTTGGTGATGACTTTCCGGAAATCATTCTCGAGCCCGGCCGCTCTTTGATCTCCAATGCCGGCATTCTGGTATCCGAGGTGGTGTTGATTTCCCGTAAATCACACACGTCCCTGCATCGCTGGGTGTTCACGGATGTTGGCAAGTTCTCCGGCCTGATCGAAACCATGGACGAGAGCATCAAGTACCCGATTTACGTCGAAAAACAGGGCGAACCGGAAGAAGTCATTATTGCCGGCCCGACCTGCGACAGCGCGGACATCATGTACGAGCAATACAAACCGCATCTGCCCTTGAATCTGTCATCCGGCGATCGTTTGTACTGGTTCTCGACCGGCGCGTACACGACCAGCTACAGCGCCATTGAATTCAACGGATTCCCGCCGCTGAAATCCTATTTTGTCTGACCTTGGTCAAGACAAACGCTGACTGGCAAGGCTTGGATAACTCCGCTTATTCAAGCCTTGTTTTTATCCTGCTGAGCCATCACCAACGCCATGAATTCCTTTTCGGGAATTGGCTTTGAGATGAAGTAACCCTGCAAAAAATCACAGTTGTTGTCGCGCAATATGCTCGCCTGTTCAGCTGTTTCTACGCCTTCGGCAACCACCTGAATACCCAGCTTTCGTGCCAACAGCAAAATGGTTTCTACCAAGGTAGTTTGAGTTGCACGCTGGCCCAGATCGCGTACAAATGAACGATCAATCTTCACTGCGGACACCGGGAAACGTGAGAAGTAACTCAGCCCCGAATACCCCGTACCAAAGTCATCAATGGCTATGTTCACACCGGCTGCATGAATCTGCTCCAGCACTTTGCTGGTATTGCCAACCTCGTCAATCAACACACGTTCAGTGATTTCAATGGTGATGGCTACCTCGTGCTCACCTTCCAGAACCCGCAGCCATTGCTGGGCGTCGTCATCACGCAGGTGCAACAACTTGGGTGACACATTCACTGATAATCCGATGGGACGATCAAGTTGCCTGTTTAACTGGCGGATACTTTCCAGCGATCGCTGCAAGACCAATAAATCCACTCTGTTGATGAGTCCTCTTTCCTCGGCCACCGGAATAAAAACATCGGGCGCTACCCATGAGCCATCCGCACGCGGCCATCGCACCAGTGCTTCACAACTCACAATCATGCCGCTGACCGCATCCACCACCGGTTGAAAGTAAACCATCAACTGTTCATTATTAATCGCGCTGACCAGTTCGTTATAAAGCACATGTTTGTGCTCTGACTCCATCTGCATCGCAGCTGTGTAAAACTGACAGGCATTGCGACCGGACTTTTTAACTTCGTACATCGCCTGATCCGCTTTGATTAACAACATGTCAGGGTTATCACCATCATCGGGATAAAATGACACGCCAATACTGACGCTGCAGTAAATCTACCGTCCGTTCAGCTCAAACGGCTCACGCATGGCATTGACCATACTGTCTGCGATGCGTGACGCAACACTGACGGAAAACACATCAACCAGCAAGGCAACAAATTCATCACCGCTGTAGCGGCCGACGGTATCCACCGAACGAATACAGGCACGAATACGTTTGGCAGACTCAACCAACAGCTCATCGCCTGCATCATAGCCAAGGTTATCGTTGACTGATTTGAAGTTATCCAGATCGATGAACAAGACCGCTAACCGGGTGCTTCGCCGGCTTGCGCTCATCAATGCCGACAACAACCGATCGTGAAACAAAGCGCGGTTGGGCACTCCTGTCATCAAGTCATAATTGACCTGGTATTCGATGAGCTGATCGGCTTTCTTTTGCTGGGATACGTCCTGAATTGCCCCAACCAGTTCAACATGCGAGTGATCAGACCCAAACGTCAGCACTTCAGCCTTCAGATGCAGCCAGAACACCTCGCCTGTTGTCCGGCGCAACTCAATTTCCTGATCAATGCGTTGTAAATGTCGGGCAGCATTGCGAATACAGTTTTCCAGAGTCTGATGACTTTGGGCATCAAGCGACTGACTAAACTCAGCCATATCAGGTGAAGACTGGTTTTTGCGCAACTGCATGATTTCGCGCGCTTGCTCCGAGACCTCTGTGAATCTGCCACACGACCAGCGCCAACCGCCCACGCGTGACACCGTTTCCACTGCACGCAAAAAACGCTCATTGTGAAAAATGATGGTGCGTAGCAACTGGTTGTTGGCCAGCTGACGATAGCGAAGCACCAATAACACGGCTGACAATAAATACCCGGTCAAACTGGCAATGCGCACCGCTAGCAAGTCAGTTTGAATTGGAGTGCTCCGGCTTTTTAGACACTTCAGTGCTGGCTCACGTGCGATGACGGTGGCCGCATACTGCTCAAATTGAGTTTAGGTAAAATCCGGATAAGCCGTGATAAAGGCAGCAAGCCCGTTTATCAGCGAGAGGTTGTTGGCCAGAGTGCTTTCAAGTTGATCGCGAATGCCACTCAAACGCTCTGCAATGACCTCACGCTGCTCTGACAGCTGACGATCAAGGTAGCGTTTTTCAAGAAACCGCTCGAACAAAATCATGATGACCACCAGCTACAGCAGGGAAAAAAGCAATGCCCAGCTGCGGCCCTGGCTGCTTTTTATTCGGTCAGAGAACCTGCTCTCCACGTGCATCAAATACCTCAACGGTTACATCGATACCATGTCGCACACTTTGTGTGACTACACAGAAATTTTCAAACTGTGATACCGCTTTGACGATAGATGGCAGATCTGCCAAGGCTTTTCCAAGATGCAATTTGACGTCGAGTCGGGTCACACGCAGGAACTTCTCAACCCGCTCAATGGTGCCTGACACGGTCGCTGTCAACTCACCCGGATCGTCTTTGTGTTTTCGCATGGCAAACAGCAAACTAGCTGCCATACAATTCGCCACGGCAGCAGCCAACATCGCCGAAGGATTGGGGCCTTCACCATCCCCCAGCGGCGGTGGCTCATCGGTCATCACATTGCCAAATTCACCAAAGTCGACTTCGAACAGGTACTTTTCCAGCAACTTCAGACTGACTTGAAAGGTTTTCCCGGTTTCACTCATCGATCACTCTCCTCGCTCAGGCGTCTGGCAGATCATCCATCATAATGCCCAAGGTATCTGACTTGAACTCACGGCGATACAGTATAAATACGACAAATACGGACAGTCCGATCAACACCCAGGCGTTCAGAAACCAGCCCAGACCAGCCATGGCAAAATAATAGCTGCGCAGGCCATTGTTGAAATTGCCAGAGGCTTTCGAGGCCATTTTGGAAATGGAATCCACATGGCGATTCATTTCTTCGGCATCCGGTTTTAAAGACTTTTCCGGCGCACTGCCAATCATCACCGAGACCAGACCAAATTGTCTCAGGCTCCAGGTAAATTTAAAAAAGCCATACACAAACAGGCAGATCAGCAGAACCACTTTGAGTTCCCACTGTGCCAACGTGCTTTGATCAGAAAATGGCAGATCATTGAGCATGCCCAACATCATTTCCGACGAGCCCAGCATGGTGACCAGACCAGCCAACACCAGCAATGTTGTAGAGGCAAAAAAAGACACATTGCGCTCGAGATTGGCCACAATATTGGTGTCGGTAATACGGTTCTCGCGGATCAACGCCATGCGTATCCATTGCTTGCGATATCGATGCATGGCGAAGGCCAAACACGGGGTATCAACGCTGCGTCTGGCGGTGTAGTAGAGGTAGCCCCTAAAACACGCCAGAAAGAACAGCATCGCAAACAGATTGAGATAATTGGCCTGAATGTACGCCAGTGATGTAGACAGCATAGGTAGCACAGAGTCCCTGTGATGTTGTGAACATTGCCAAGTGTAACCCGGCAAGCGTTCGGCAGACAGTAAACCAGTGTCCGCCAATTAACAATTCTCACTGCTGCCCGCTGGCTTAAACCCTGAACTGTAGCACCAGTCCCCGCAGACGCTCGGCCAGGTTAGCCAGTGATTCACTGGCCTCGCCTGACTGTTCAACACTGCGTCCGGTACTTTCAGCCACGTCACTGATGCCATGTATGTTGATGTTGATCTCGCGGACGGCCGCCGTTTGCTGATCAGCCGCACTGGCAATCTGCTGTGTCATTTCTTCAATCAGCAACACACCTTGTGAAATGCGTTCCAGTGCGTGATCGGTTTCAGCCACACGATCCACCATTTGTGTGGCGACTTCACGACTGCCTAGCATCACTTTTTCAGCGCGCAGAGCACCGCTTTGCAACTTTTCTATGGTGGCCTGAATCTCGGTGGTGGATTGTTTGGTGCGACCGGCCAGTGACCTGACTTCATCAGCAACTACCGCAAAACCACGCCCACTTTCGCCTGCCCGCGCAGGCGTCACAGGCAGCGCATTGGAATCCAGCAGGTAGGCCTTAGAACCTTCACCCAACGACAATTCGCTGACCTGGGTCAAAATGGTATCAACACGCACCGCACCTCGAACAACGGCAACTATTTCCTGACCGACGCGTACAGGGATGGCCACTGTGCTGACAACATTGCCAGTGGCACGCGACACGACAGGTTGCGAAAACGCGTCCTCTCCCCGCATGGCTTGTCGGAACCATTCCCGATCCGCGACAGCAAACGCCTGCGCTTCCTCTGACGGCATAATGCGCGCCTGACCATCATACGCAACGCCAATTACACCAAACCCTGTCGTATCAACTAAAAAAATTGTATCGTAAAAACCTTGCGACTCCGCGATACGCTGCATCAGGTGCTCGAGTTGCGCAAGATCACCAAAACGGGCAGTGTCCAGCGAAGCCAGATACGCCATTTCATCCTGCCTCGCCTGCGCCCACTGCAGGAACGACTTCACACTCAAGTCACCGGCAACTTCCAGTTTCGTCAGCGTCACACGCTCAAAAGACTGCTTGTAGGACATGTACATAATGCTGGCAATAGAAACAACAGAGATCAGAACCAGTCCGGTCATCATGATGGTGAGTCTGCCCCCAAGGCTAAAGGTGCGTGTGTTATGACTGGACATCTTGCTATACTGCAAAAGAAGGTGACAAAAGAAGTATCCGCGTCCGATCCAGCGACTTCAGTCAGGTTTTTCCTACAAAAACAGGGCAAGACTTAACAGGATGTTTATCCATAAACGTAAATTCATATTTATCAGTGCATTAACAGCATTGATGATTATTGGATTCATGGCCACCAGCCTGACCAGTTATTTTGTTGCCCAAGAGTCACTCTCGCGCAATGTCTCAGAACAGATGTTGCCGCTGACCAGTGATAATATTTATTCGGAAATCCAGCGTGATCTGCTGCGCCCCATTCTGATTTCGTCAGTGATGGCCACCGATACGTTTGTCCGAGACTGGGCGCTAGAAGGTGAAGAAGACAGTGCACGCATCATTTCGTATCTGAATGAAATTCAGCAACAATACAACACCATCACCGCCTTTTATGTGTCCGAAGTCACGCGTCGCTACTACCACCCTTCCGGCGTTCTCAAAACTGTATCCGAACTGGATACCGCTGATGCCTGGTACTTTCGGGTGCGCAGCTTGCAGCAAGATTATGAGGTCAATGTCGACACCGACACGGCGGATCGCAGCCGCGTCAGCATTTTTATCAATTACCGGGTCATGGACTACAACGGCCAGTACATCGGCGCCACTGGTGTTGGGCTGTCAGTTGAGGCCGTTACCCGGCTGATTGACATCTATCAACAGCGTTACGACCGTTCTATCTATTTTATTAATCGTCAGGGCAATGTCACCTTGACTGGCAGCAATGACCAGCGACTGAACAGAATTCAGGATGAAATGGGTGTCAGTGAGGTCGCTGCGCAGATTCTTGCTTCTCCGATGGCGACGCTGGAATACATCAGCGACGGTCAGACCGTGTTCCTGAACAGTCGACTGGTCCCGGAATTTGACTGGTATCTGATTGTTGAACAGGTAGGCTCCGGCGATGGCGAGCGACTGGATAACACCTTGTTGCTGAATCTGTTGCTGTCGGCAGCCATCATGGCGCTGGTGCTGACCATTGCGCACTTTACGCTGCGCTCCTATCAACGCAAGCTTGAAGACATGGCCACCAAAGACCGGCTCACCGGCGTTGCAAATCGGCATCTGTTCGAAATGATATTTGAACACCTGACCCGGAATATGCAGCGTTATCCGCGTCCAATTTCCATGATCAGCGTGGATATCGATCACTTTAAATCGGTGAACGACAGTTTTGGCCACCAAGCGGGCGACCTGGTGCTCAATGAGGTTTGCCAATTAATTCTTCGCCACATTCGCGACAGCGACACGATCTGTCGGTGGGGAGGCGAAGAATTTGTGCTGTTATTGGATTATTGTGAAGTTGAAGAAGCTGTTATCCGCGCAAAGGAAATACAAAGCGCCATGCAATCTTTTTCAGTCAGGCACGACAAGTCAGATATCAAGGTGACACTGAGTATGGGCGTTGCCGAATACAAAGCAGGCGAAACATTGATCGAGTTTATGGCACGCGCCGATGTGGCTTTATACGAGGCCAAAAAAGCGGGCCGCAATTGTATCGTACAAGCGGCATAAACCCGTTTCAGGCGGCACTTATAAGGCGGCCAGTGCCTCTGACAATTTGCTGACACCAATAATTTCCATGCCCGGCACCGCATGTTTCGGGCAATTGGCTTTCGGCACTATGGCGCGTTTGAAGCCATGTTTGGCAGCTTCTTGCAAACGCTCCTGACCGCTGGGGACAGGACGAATTTCACCGGCCAGCCCAACTTCCCCAAACACCACCAGATCGTGCGGCAAAGCGCAATCACGGAAGCTGGACACAATCGACAGCAGCACTGCCAGATCCGCGCCGGTCTCGGTGACTTTGACGCCACCCACCACGTTCACGTACACATCCTGATCAGCCATAAACAGACCGCCATGCCGGTGTAACACCGCCAGGAGCATGCCTAGCCGGTTCTGATCCAAACCGACTGCCAGCCGACGCGCACTGCCGGTCTGACTGCCATCCACCAAGGCCTGGATTTCGACCAACAGGGGGCGGGTGCCTTCCCACAATACCATCACCAGCGAGCCAGGGCTTTCCTCCTCGGTTCTGGCGAGAAAAATAGCAGAGGGATTTTTTACTTCCTTCAGACCTTTTTCGGTCATCGCGAACACACCCAACTCATTGATGGCGCCAAAACGATTTTTCTGGCCGCGCAAGGTGCGGTAACGGGTATCACTGCCGCCTTCCAACATCACAAAACAGTCAATCATATGTTCCAACACTTTCGGGCCGGCCAGCGATCCGTCTTTGGTGACGTGCCCCACCAGAAACAACACGGTCCCGGTTTGTTTGGCGTACCGAATCAAATAAGCGGCGCATTCACGCACCTGAGAGACACTGCCGGGCGCAGAAGCTACGTCACTGCTGTGCATGACTTGAATGGAATCCACCACCAACAATTTTGGCTGCAATTCTTCCGCCAATCTGCAGATGGTTTCAACCGCGGTTTCGGCCAACATTTTGAGATTTTTTTCCGGCAAACCCAGTCGGTGTGCGCGCATGCCGACCTGCTGCAAGGACTCTTCACCGGTCACATACATAGCGGGCATCAATTGCGCCAGCGTGCACATCACTTGTAACAGCAAGGTGCTTTTACCGGCCCCGGGATTACCACCGATCAGAATGACAGAACCGGGCACCAGGCCGCCGCCAAGCACACGATCGAACTCCCCCATGGACGATGAAAACCGTGGCACCGCTGCCACATCAATCTCGGACAGATCCTGCACATTGGATAATTGCCCTGCATATCCCTGACGGCGAAAATCCGCCTGCACAGCCGGTGAGGTATTGGGTGTGGCACTGCCAATACTGATGCGTGTTAGCGTATTCCAGGCCTTGCAGTCGGAGCATTGGCCTTGCCACTTACTGAACTCGGAGCCACAGTCTTCGCAGACAAATGCTGTTTTTGCTTTGGCCATCAGCTATTGAACCTGACACGGGAGGTGATCTGACAGAATAATTCATAGGCAATGGTGCCGGCGTAACGCGCAATCCTATCGGCTGGCAACACACTGCCCCAGGCTTGCCCCCATAACAATACTTCATCGCCGGGATTTGCCGGGATACCCGTCAGATCAACCGTCAACATATCCATGGAAACACGGCCCGCCAAGGGTGCTTCCCAGACCTTGCCCTGAGCATAAATCATCACCGGTGTGCCGCTGGGCGCATGTCTGGGATAACCATCACCATACCCGATGCCGATCACACCAATTGGTGTATCCTGCTGACAGTAATACGTGGCGCCATAACCAACGGTATCACCGGCTTTAACGTGATTGATGGTTAATAATCGGGCTTTTAAACTCATTACCGGTTTTAGATTGTAGTGGCTGCCATCCGTGTCTGCCATGGGTGACGCGCCGTACAACATAATGCCAGGACGCACGATATCGTGATGGGCTTGCGGCCACGACACAATACCGGCTGATGCCGACAAACTGCGCGAACAATGCGCTGCATCCGGCAAACGCGTCACAATGCGGTCAAACTCGGTTTGTTGATGCGCAGCCAACACATGATCATGCTCATCTGCGGTGGCAAAGTGAGACATCAGCACGCGTTCACCGGGCAGTTTAAGTGACTGCAGCCACGGCCAGATGTCGTGCAGATCATCGACCGGCACGCCCAAGCGGTTCATGCCAGTGTTGATTTTTAACCAGATGTTCAGCGACACCTGCTGGATGGCCGGGTGCTTGTGCAGCCAGCTCTTCAACATCTCAGCCTGCCAGCGCGAATGCAGCACCCAGTGAAAACCACCGTGTACCAGCACCGCCAACTCGTCTGCATCCAGTGGACCACGCAAGACCAGAATGGTTTCTCTGCTTGCGGTGTGCCTGAGTATTAATGCTTCGTTGAGTGTGGCGACCGCAAACAGATCGTCCGCGAGAAAAACTGGCTGCAAGGCTCTTGCCACCGTGTGCACACCATGACCATAGGCGTTGGCTTTGATGACGGCACACACACGCCTACCCGGCGCACAAATACGCGCTCGCTGCAGATTGTGGCGCAGGGCGTCAGTATCGATATCAGCCCAACTGTGTGGCTCACGCATAACTGTCGTCATAGTCAGGCAGCGCCAGATTGTCAAAGCGTGTGAACTGACCCATAAAGCCCAGTTTCACGGTGCCGATGGGACCATTACGCTGCTTGCCAATGATGATTTCGGCGATGCCTTTGTCCTGGGTATCCTGGTTATACACTTCATCGCGATACACAAAGGCAATGATATCGGCATCCTGCTCAATCGCGCCGGACTCACGCAAGTCTGACATCACCGGACGTTTGTTTGGACGTTGTTCAAGACTTCGGTTCAACTGCGACAGCGCAATCACCGGGCAGGAGAATTCACGCGCCAGCGTTTTAAGAGAGCGGGAGATTTCTGAAATTTCACCGACGCGGTTATCACCAAAACCTTTAATCTGCATCAATTGCAGGTAGTCAACCACCACCAGCGCCAGCCCACCATACTCGCGCACAACACGTCGGGCACGCGCACGCATTTCGGTAGGACTCAGGCCCACGGTATCATCGATCAGTAAGGGGCGGTCTTTGAGTTTGGCGATGGCCGCTGTCAGTTTGGGCCAATCCTCATCCTCAAGTTGCCCACTACGCAACCGTGACTGGTCTATTCTACCTATGGAACTGAGCATACGGAAAATCAGACTTTCTGCTGGCATTTCAAGGCTGTACACCAGCACCGGCTTGTCCTGAGTCATCACCGCATGCTCGGCCAGATTCATAGCAAACGTGGTTTTACCCATGGAGGGACGTCCAGCCACAATAATCAAATCAGATTTCTGCAAACCGGAGGTCTTTTTGTCCAGATCCTTGTAACCGGTGGATAGTCCGGTGATGCCGCCTTTGGACTTGATCAGCACATCAATTTTTTCCACGACCTTGGTGAGCAAGGGATTCACTTGTTGCGGGCCGCCATCACGCGCCCGGTTATCAGCAATCTGAAACACTTTCTGTTCGGCAAAATCCAGCACATCGGCGGCTTCACGACCGGCTGGATTAAACGCATTGTCGGCGATTTCGTTGGAGACACTTATCAGCGTGCGCAGCGTTGCACGCTCGCGGATGATGCGGGCATACGCGCTGATATTGGCGGTGCCACGTGCGTGGCTGGCGAGATCCGACAGATACTCAATGCCACCGGCATCCTGCACCTGATTGAGACTGTCCAGCGCTTCGACCAGCGTGACGACATCAATGGGTTTACTGGCCTCGGCATGGCGCTGCATGACATCAAATATCAACTGGTGCTCATGGCGATAAAAGTCCACCGCTTGCAGCACCTCGGCAACATTGTCCCAGGCGGTATTGTCGAGCATCAAGCCACCGAGCACCGCTTGTTCGGCTTCGACCGAGTGAGGAGGGACTTTTAATCCTGCGCCCAAGGCGTTTGCGGCACTCAACGGTGTCTGACGGGACGGGCGGTCAAAGATGGCCGTCGGCTCCCTGACGTCTGTTGTTGTTCGATCTGACATTGCACTCCCCAATAACCCAAGCCCAATAACCCGGCCCAAAAAAAAAGCACCGCAGCCTTGACGGCGGCGGTGCTGTATTCTCCCACTAAGCAGTGACCACAAACAACCGGCATCATCAGGTGCCAGCAGGGTGAATCAACGCCCGCAGGGGGTGCTGAGTACACACGGCCTACCAGCATTCGCTGTCAGGCAGGTGTTATCCAGCAGGTGCTATTAAGCAGGAACAACCGCAACAGTGACGACAGCTTCAACTTCATAGCCGAGGTCAATGGATACCAGCCATTCACCCACTTCACGGATTGCGCCGTTTGGCAGACGAACTTCTGCTTTGGTAATTTCCTGACCTGTTGCCGTCACGGCCTCAGCGATGTCACGAGTACCGACTGAACCGAACAGCTTGCCTTCATCACCCGCGTTCACGGAGATGGCAACACGCAGATCTTTCAGCTTGTCAGCGCGAGCCTGAGCTTTAGCAACGTTGGCGTTGTGAGCAGCCAGCAGTTCAGCGCGACGGGCTTCAAAATCAGCCAGGTTGCTTTTTGTTGCCGGAACGGCTTTGCCGGACGGGAACAGAAAGTTACGTGCATAACCCGGGCGTACAGACGCTGTGTCACCGACGCTGCCCAGACGACCTACTTTTTCCAGCAGAATTACGTTCATGATATTTTCCTCAATAAAATCCTGATTCATGATCAGGCGCCTGTCCGGCCTCAGCTTGTTGGACCACCGCTTGTTTTTACACGTGAACGGAAGTCATACCAGCTATCAATAAGCGCGGCCACTGATAACAGTTGCGCCAACGGCGGATTCAGCATCAGCATATAAAACGCTACAAGCCAAAGCCGCGATAGTTTTTTCAAGCCTACCAACCCGTGTACCAATGCCAAACCGGCAAAAAACAAGGGCAACATAAAATACAAAATCCAGCCTGTCAGTACGGTGACGCCAACACTTGCGGCGAGAAACAGTACCATCAACGTCATGGCCACCGAGGGCTGCAGCCTGATCTGGTGAAACTCCTGCTGAAAACCACCCGGGTTATACAGCACGGCTTGCCACCAGCGCGCCAACATCAACAGGCAGATGCTCATAAACATGTGCATCACACCAAACAGACTGATCAGCGCACTGCGCATCACATCCGCGTCGATGACTGGCTGATCCGGCACTGCACCGGCTGCCATAAACGCCTCTACCTGCTGCTGCAACAACACCAGAAAGTCCGGTCGCAGTCGCAGCGCCATCTCGGCACCCACACCGACCAGAATCGCCGCCAGCAAGGTAAATTGCCAGGACGTTGTCTGTCGGAGCACTACTGCCAGCGCCAGAACGCCAATCAGCAGCAACAATGGGGTGATGTCACCCATCATCGCCCAACCAAACAACGGCAAGGCGGCCCAGGCTGTCACCAGCAAGGCCTCTCTTGGACCGTGCCGTAATAAAACCAGTCCCAATAATGCCGGGACAATCATGTTAAGCAGCGGAATCAGGCCACACACAAACACCGTTATGGTCGCCTGACGGCGACCGTTCATGGCATATCGTGCGAGACCCAGCATTCAGCTTAAACGTTGTGGCTGTCAGTGTACGGAATCAGCGACAAGTGACGAGCGCGTTTAACCGCAACTGCCAGCTGACGCTGATAACGTGCTTTGGTTCCTGTGATGCGGCTTGGAACAATTTTGCCGGTCTCGGAAATGTAAGCCTTCAGCGTTTCAATATCTTTGTAATCGATCTGTATGGTGCCTTCTGCAGTAAATTTGCAGAATTTGCGGCGTCGGAAAAAACGTGACATGGTCAGTATCCTTTAAAAAGCTGTGATTAGTTGTTAGCGTCGTCTTCGTCGCTGTCATCTGAATCGGCATCAAAACCATCATCAGAGTCATCGTCTTCAGCTGATTCAGCTTCTTCTTCCAGACGACGCTTGGTCTCAGCGCGCGCACGACGCTCACGGCTTTCACGCTCATTTTTCAGGATCAGGGACTCTTCAGTCACCGGGGCGTCCATTTTGATAACCAGATTACGCAGAATGGCATCGTTATAACGGAACAGCGTCACGATTTCGTCCAGTACGTCTTTGCCACATTCTACGTTCATCAGAATGTAGTGGGCTTTGTGTACTTTGTTTATCGGGTAAGCGAGCTGACGACGGCCCCAATCTTCGTAACGGTGAATTTTGCCACCGGTCTCGGTAATCATCTGGGTGTAACGCTCAACCATCGCAGGAACCTGATCGCTCTGATCAGGGTGTACAACAAATACTATTTCATAGTGTCTCATAGAGACTCCTTCTGGAAATAAGTCTTCCGCAAGCCGAAGAACTGGTTCAATTAACAACCAGGCCGCCAAATGAAAGTACGGTAAGACAAGGAGTTAACGTTAGTTTTCCCTGGCTGCCGGATCTGAGGATCCAACACACGCCCACTGCAAGGTGGATTTCCGGGACCGCGCATTGTAGAGAAGCCGCTAGCGACTTGCAATCGCTTTTTGGCGCTGCCTGACCGCCTCAAACAGGCAGACACCCGCCGCCACCGACACATTCAGGCTGCTGACTACGCCCGCCATGGGGATAGAAATCAGATAATCGCAGTGTTCACGGGTTAACCGGCGCAGGCCTTTTCCCTCCGACCCCATCACAATCGCCACCGGGCCGGTGAAATCCGCCTGATACAGACTGTGGTCAGCCTCGCCGGCGGTGCCACTGATCCAGATGCCGCGCTCCTGCAGCGCCGCCAGCGTGCGGGCAAGATTGGTGACTGCCACCAGATTCACTTTTTCAGCAGCGCCACTGGCCACTTTACGCACCGTCATGTTCAACGTTGCTGAGTTGTCCTTGGGCACAATCACCGCATCCACACCCGCGGCATCGGCAGTTCGCAGACAGGCACCCAGATTATGCGGATCGGTCACCTCGTCCAGCACCAGAATCAGCGCCGGGTGATCCAGGTTGGTCAGCAACTTGTTGAGAAAGGCCTCATCCTTGACGGTATCGCGCCACTGACACAGCGCGGCAACCCCTTGATGCACGGGCACACGCTTGCCTGTGCCCTTACCTTCGCCTTTGCTCTCGCCCAGCAGCTTTTTCTCCAGCGCCGCTTTGGGCATGACCTGGATTTTGATGCCCAGCTCAAGCGCCAGCTCACGGACCTCGTCCAGGCGCTGGTCGGCACGCTCCTGCTGCAGCACCAACTCAAACACATCCTCGGGGTTGCGCCGCAACAGCTCGCTCACCGAGTGAATCCCCACTATCCATTCACGCCCTGACATCACTCACTCCGACGCTTGGCATTGGACCGCGGACGTTTTGCTGGCTTGGCAGGCGCTGCAGCCGCTTTTTTTGCGGGCGCTCTTTTGGCCGGTGTTTTCGTCGCCTCAGCTGCGACCGTTCTGCGTGAACGGCCGGCCTTTGATGCCTTGCCAGGTTTTTCCGACGCACGACCACGCGGCGCGCCGCCACCCTTGGTTTTGTCTTTGTTCTCTGGTTTTGGCCGCACCACACCACCTGCGCCATCCACCAACTGCAGATCAATCTTGCGCTCATCCAGATCAACACGCGCCACTTTGACCATGATGCTGTCGCCCAGACGATAGGTGACACCACTGTGCTCGCCACGGAGCATCTGCCGCACCGGGTCAAACTGGTAGTAGTCATTTTTGAGCGCAGTGATGTGCACCAAGCCTTCTACGTAGATGTCGCTGAGCTGCACAAAAAGACCAAACCCGGTGACCGAACTGACCGTCCCGCGGAATTCATCGCCCACACGATCCTGCACATATTCACACTTCAACCAATCCTGCACATCGTAACTGGCGGCATCGGCGCGACGCTCGGTCATTGAGCAGATTTCGCCAAAATGTTGCATGTCGGAGGGCTGGTACGGATAACCTTCTTTGCGCGTCAGTTTGGTCGCGCCCTTGATCTGGCGGATCTGCGTTTTATTTTTGCCGCTGCGAATCAGGTAGCGCAGCGCACGGTGCACTAACAGATCCGGATAACGACGAATCGGCGAGGTGAAGTGAGTGTATGCTTCGAAACCCAGCCCGAAGTGGCCGATATTGTCCGGCTGATACACCGCCTGCAGCATCGAGCGTACCAGCATGGTCTGAATCAGATTGGCATCCGGCCGATCCGCAATTGCCTGCAGTACTCGCTGATAATCCTTGGGCTCCGGCTTGTTGGATTTGGTCAACACCAAGCCGAGTTCTTTCAGATAAATATTCAGGTTTTCGAGTTTGTCCGGATTCGGACCCTCGTGCACACGGTACAACACCGGCAGCCCCGATTCCTCAAGAAACTGCGCCGTACACACGTTGGCCGCCAGCATACATTCCTCAATCAGACGGTGCGCGTTGTTACGCACCACCGGCACAATTTCGCGAATCTTGCGCGTCTCGCCAAACACAATACGGGTTTCCTGCGAGGAGAAATCCAGCGCACCGGCCAACTGCCGCGCTTTGGATAACTTTTCATACACGCTGTACAGCGTTTCCAGATGCGGAATCAGCGATGCGTATTTTTCACGCAGCCGCTCACGACTGCGCTCGCGCGTGGGTGAGTCAGGCGTTTCCAGAATGTCAGCGACTTCAGTGTAGGTCATGCGCGCATGCGAAAAAATTACGCCTTCATAAAAGCGGAAATCTGTCACCTTGCCGGTGCGGCTCAGGTCCATCTCACAGACCATCACCAAACGATTGACCTGCGGCTTCAACGAACACAGCCCGTTGGACAACACCTCCGGCAACATTGGCACCACGGACCCAGGGAAATACACCGAGTTACCACGATTTTGCGCTTCCAGATCCAGCGCGGAGTCCGGTTTGACATAGTGAGACACATCGGCAATCGCCACAAACAACTTGGCGGTACCCCGCGGGCCCTCTTCACAGTACACCGCGTCGTCAAAGTCCTTGGCGTCTTCACCGTCAATGGTGACAAACGGCAGTTCACGCAAATCTACGCGCCCGGCCAGATCGTCTTTGGCGACTTCCTCGGTTAACCCCTTGACCTCACGCTCAACCTCTTTGGGCCACTCATGCGGAATGTTGTGACTGCGCAGCGCAACGTCAATTTCCATACCCGGCGCCATGTGGTCGCCCAGAATTTCCACAATCGCGCCGACCGCTTTGCGGCGCTGATCGGGATAACTACGAATCTCTGCGACCACAAACTGGCCGTCTTTCGCATTACGCGTATCCGCCTCCGGAATCAGAATCTCCTGACTGATACGCCGATTATCCGGCACCACCAACCCAAAACCATGATCCCGGTAGAAACGCCCGACAATTTGCGTCAGACGCCGCTCCAGCACTTCAACAATCATGCCTTCCTTGCGGCCACGCCGGTCAACGCCCGACACCCGCACCAGCACGATGTCGCCATCAAATACTTTGAGCATTTCCTGCGGCCCGAGGAACATATCCCCGGAACCATCCGTTGGCACAAAATAACCGGTGCCCTCTTTGTTGCCCTGAACCCGGCCCTTGCTCAGCTCCATCTTGTCCGCCAGGCCATACACACCACGGCGATTGCTGATCAACTGACCATCACGGCTCATGGCAATCAGCCGGCGCCGCAGCGCCTCGGCCTGATCCTCATCCTCGTCAAAACCCATTTGCTCACGCAAATACTCGTAGGTCACGGGCTCGCCAATGTTGGCCATCAGCTCCATGATGTATTCGCGGCTGGGAATGGGCTTTTCGTATTTTTCTGCTTCGCGTGATGCGTAGGGGTCTTTCATGCGGGATTTCACTGCGGGGGGGCTCTTAACACTTTTGCTGTTTACACTACTGCTCACACTGCTGCTCACACTGCTGCTTCCATCATTGGCGTTCTTTTTTCTGGCCATTTCATCTCGTCTCGTTTTCATGTGGAAACGAGTATACACCTGCGGGCCGCTGAATTCTTAAAGAATTTCAAAAAGCCCGTTGACATGCCTTTAGCCAGTGGGCAAAATGCGCGCTCTTAATTGATCCAGCCCCTAAATGCCCAGGTGGTGGAATTGGTAGACACGCCAGCTTCAGGTGCTGGTGATCGAAAGGTCGTGGAGGTTCAAGTCCTCTCCTGGGCACCATCTTGTAACCATACTCCTTTGTTTATTGCCGCCATGCTTACCGCGAGCGCGCTAGATCGACTCTATCTGCACGACGCGGATTGCTAATGGCGAAAGCGCAAGTTGCACCACACGGTCACCGGTCATCTTCTCCGTGCTCAGCACCGCGCCCGTCTCATCGATTACCTTCACCTGATACTCTCGACCGGCAACCAGACCCAGACTGGCATAATCCAGCGGTACGCCGACGCTGAGCGTTTCGGGCGCAATGTTGGTAAGCACCACTGCTCTCTTGTTATTGATCGCTTTCCAGGCCGACAACTGGATAGCAGCGGCCGTGCCGTTGAACGTTACCGAATCAGCCAGGGCAATCGTAGTAAGAGGACTGCTAACCTGTGGCGTGGGAAGCCGCACACCCTCGATCAGATACGATGAATGGTTAACCCGGGCCAAGCCGATCCGTTTGATAAACGCCAACAGTTCTGCATCAAAGTTTTTGTCCTGTAACCAGGGTGACATGGAAAGCTGTGGCATCTGTCCCCACACCAATGTCCGGGCATAGGCCAAGCGATGATAGGAGTCGGGTCGATCCTCCGAGATGCTCGGCCAATATTCTGTCTTGACCTGCAGGTAGGGCTTATAGACAAAGCTGAACAGCGGCACGGGTTCGGCCCTCAGCGCGCGCATTTGGCCGCTGTAATCCAGATACTCCGACTTGATGTCACGCGCCAGCGCAAAGTCCACATAGGGAATCACCAATTCAGAAAAACCCTCCGTCGTGAAAGCCACGTCTTGGTGCCCCGCGTTGTCCAACGCTGCATTAATCTCTGTCAGCAACGTCTGGTATGCCTGCGCCTGCCAGGTACCGCCCTTGCCTGGTGGGTGTCCAGGTGAATAGTCATCATCGAATTCGCTGATGGGCCAGTTGTCGAACTGCAACGCATCCACGCCGCGATCGGCCAGCGTGACAAAATCGTTCACGAGCTTGGCACGCCAGGCTGCGGAAGCCGGGCTCATGTGTATCCAGCTCTGGTTGACCCCATTTTCTGCATAAGGACTCTCGATTAATCCGCCGGCCTTATTGCGCGCTGCAGCAGACTCCAAGATGCCGCTCCGCCACAGCGGTACTGATTTGTCGACGTATATCCCACTCAGCAGCAGATTAAGGCGTGTCCCGGATGCATGTACACCGGACACAAAATTGTCGAAGGCGGACCAGCCTTCTACCGGTGGCAGGTAATCCCCGTAGTACCATTCTCCATAAGGTTCCCAACCCCAATAGGTGGCCAGCACCGGCAAGTCGAATTGACCGGGATTGACCGCCTGATCATCGATGAACGTACCATAACCCATGTCTTGGTAGCGCCCGAGTCTTCCGTAACCGACCTTATCGAACCAATTCACGCGCGTTCGCTGTTTTGCCTGCAACACCCAGGGACTGGACGACACAGCCTCCCGGTAGATTTCGGCTGCCCGCTCCCAGTTGCCATTGAATGACTGCAAGACGACGTCGTAAGCCAGATCAAAACTGTTGATTGGTTCGTCACTGAAAAAGTGACTTACCTGCCAGCGCATCCGGTTGTCTTCCTGACCGGACCACGTAAATGACTTCGTGCGGAAACCTTTGTCGTTGCTATGCAGCATGAATCCACCCGCCGAATCATAAACTGCCATCATCTGCATGGACTGCCGATAGGACGGATACAGACCGGATACCGTCACCCTGTTCAGCACCGGATCCTTGAACTCTGCACCTTCAAAAAATGGCGCCAGCAATCGATCATCCGCTCCGGTGGTGCCAAGAGCCTTTATGCCACCCAGCATTGGATATTCGACTTCCACCACATTTGAATTCTGCAGGTTGTTTGCCTTCAGGCTCCAGAGAATCCTGCCGTCGCCGCAGCCCACCCGAATGCGCGCGGTTACCTCGGCAGGCAGGCTGCTGCCATTAAAAAAGCGTATGCCCTGCCAGGTCAGATCCAGCGTCACGGCGTTGTGCGCGATATCCTCACCGAATACGTAACTGAAACTGTCGGCGCCATGGTTGCTCGCTGAATTAATGGTGCCATTCTGGTTCACCTGCATTAACCATAAAGCCTGGAAGCCCTGACTGCTGCTGTCGGACAGTTCAATGTTACTGCGCGGATCCCATACGCGTCGCAGGGTGCCATCAACCGCCGACAGCTCCACACCAACAGTCCCATTGCCGATGCGCAGCAGGTCGCCGAACCGACCGTTGGTAGTGGACTGCAAGGCGGCACAGGAGCTATACCCGGAAGCGCCGAGGGGAACCGCTTCGCTGACACGCAAACGCAGCGGATTAGTGTCAGGTATCATTTCCAGATTCACACGGTACAGGATGTCGTCGACGATGACCCGCGGCAAGGTGACGGTTTGCTGCGTCAGGAAGGCAAAATTGCGATCCATGATGCCGCGGTCTTCAGCCGTGGCCAGCTCAAAAACGATGTCCGGTGCACTGGCAACCAGATTAAGTTCCACTCGGTAATGAGCTGTGCCTACTTCGACGCCCGGCAGGACCAACCGGCCGCTGATGGAATTGAACACGGCATCTTCCACCGCCAAGACGGCCGCAGATTGAAAACACAGGGTAACGCACGCACATACACAAACAACCCAACGTTGAAACATAGAGATTTCTTCCTGACACAGACGGCAAAAAAAGGTGGTCTTTAAACCTCAATATTCATCGAAAGCCAAAATAAATGGCAAGCCTTTTTGCAGCGCACGCGTCGAAAGTCGGCCTTAGAAGCCATTGATCGCTCATCCGTTTGTTTAGGGACATCGTGATGTTGATTCAACTGTCTATTACAGCGCCCGGAACGGGTTACTCCATTTCTCTTCAGTGGCGACGCTTGGGTCTGTTAATGTTTTCAGAAAGGCGACCAAGGCAGCTTTTTCTGTTTCAGTCAGATTCAGACGAACAGGATTGCCGTTGTTGTCCTGCAATGCAGGTGACAGCGTGGGGTGGTTTTGAATACCGCTGTTGTAATGCTCAACAACCTCCTCCAGTGTGGCAAAACGCCCATCGTGCATATAGGGCGCCGTCAATTCCACGTTACGCAGACTGGACGTCTTAAAGCGTCCCACAAAAATCGAATTGGAAAAAATTGCGCCAGCGCCCAGATCTGTGATCGACACAGCATCAAGGCCATTATTTTGTGTGCCAGGATTGGCGCTTATAAATGCCTCGGTGGTGTGGCAGCCAAAACAAGCGCCGCCGCCATTGGGGATCGTCTGAAAAAACAGGTTCTTCCCGAGGTTTTCCTGCGCGGTAAAGTTGCTGAAGTTTGCGCCGGGTGTTGGCGATAGCGCTCGTCCAGCATCGTACTTGCTGGCATAACTGACGATGCTGCGTACAAACTGTGCCAATGCTTTTGCGATGCGATCGGCATTGATGTCAGGCGACCCAAAAGCCTTTTCAAAAAGTGCTGCATAAAAAGGCTGTGCACTGACTCTGCTGATAACGTGTTCCAGCGTCATGCCCATCTCAACAGGATCTTGAAACGGCATCAATACCTGCTCTTCCAGCGTTGCCGCGCGCTCATCCCAAAAGAATCGGCCGCGCTGATAAAAGCGCGCGTTGATCAGTGTCATGGAATGACGCGCCGTTTTGCCACCTAAAAAACCTGCGCTCAAGACTGCATCATCAGAAAAACCCTTGTCTTGTTGATGGCACGAGGCACAGGAAATAGTGCCGTTTGCACTTAATTCTGTATCGTAAAACAACACTCTGCCGAGTGTGGCGCCATCGTTTGTAATCGGGTTATCCGCTGGCGTGTTGTCTGTGCCATTAATTGACGTCGGCAAGTTTTGCCCACGCGTATTGGTTACGAAATATGAGGGCAGACTCAAGTTGGCATAGTCAAAGGGTGTGTCCGGTAACTCAAGCGTTTTCGAGACGGACACGCGCACACTTTCCAGCTCTGAAAGCAGCGGGACCAGCTTGTTGATGTATACGGGGCTGTCTCCAAAGGCGCTGCCCAACACATACACATCACCTGCAAAATAAGGCCCGGTTCCATTGATATTTACAGCGGCCATTGTGTGTGAGCCGTCATACACGCGCAGGTACCACTCATTATCAAACTCAATGATCTGCTGCGTTGGTGACGGCGGAAAAAACAAGCCCGGCTCCAGTCTCTCGGCCATGTCAAACATCCGATTGGCCTCGGCCAGCGTGGCGGTTTGCGCCAGAGCACCGCCGGAAAATGGAAGAAAGAGCAGCGCCAGCACCCTGATAAGTTGTTTTAACAAAACCCAATCAGCTGATTTGGCGCCGGTGGTGGACGGTTGGGGTGTTGGCATAATGATGGCTCACGCGCTCTGTTTGTTGATGCACTTTTTGTTGATACTTAGTGCTTTAAACGTACATGCTGCCCAAATCCGTCGCAGTCCTGAACACATCCATCGCAGGCAAAGTTTGCTTGCCCGCTGAGTTTTTTATGGCGTTAGGGTCATCAAAGCGCAAACACCATGATCGCAGCCCCAGTGCTGGGCGAGCCAAGGGCGCTGTTGTCGGCGCCCAGGAAACCGGCAATGATGCCGTACAGACTGCCCACAAAGCGGCTAGGCTGGCCGCGCACGATGGCAACATATTGCTTACCATCGACCGCATAGGTCATCGGAAACGACGAGGGGATATGCCCGAGTGAGGTTTGCCAGAGCACATCGCCAGTATCTGCATCGACGGCTTTGAAGGACTGATCCAGGAATCCACCAAACACCAGACTGCCCGCCGTTGCCAAGACAGCAGTGACTGGTGGCGTTGTCTCGCGGTGCGCCCAGGCCAGCGCCATGGTGTCCAGATTGATGGCCTGCAGGCGTCCAAAATTACCATCGCTGTCCGGACGTGGTTGGGCGGTCGTCTCGACACCTGAACTCAACAGCGTGCCCTCACCGATAGGGCCGGCCATCATGCAGAGTTCTGACAGGGGCAAGTACACCATGTTTCTGCTGCGATCATACGAGCCAGCCTGCCAGTTTCTGCCCCCCAGCATATAGGGGCACAGTAAGTGTCCCAGTTCGGCGTTAGGTATCGCACTCGGGTACAAAGTCTTGTCGCCCGTCAGCGGATCAATATTCGAAATCATGTTCTGTATACCGGTGTCCAGCGATGTCAGATATTCACCGGTTGCCGCATCAAGCATGTCATACAGCGCCATCTTGCCAGCGGTAAACACCACTCTACGTTGCTCACCATTAATCTGCAGATTCGCCAGCTGCCGTTCATAGACCCAATCCAGATCCCATTGATCGTTGGGCATATGCTGGAAGTACCAGGCCAATTCGCCGGTGCGTGGCCGAAGTGCCAGGGTGGCATTGGTATACAGTGCGGCGTTGGACACTCCGTCAATGCCCAGGTCAGGCAACAGTGGCCCGGTATCGTAGGTCGGTGCGGTGCCAAAAAATACCAGATCCAGCGCGGGATCGTAGCTGCCCGGGATCCATACCGATCCACCACTGCGTTCATTCAGGGGAAGGTTGTTCCAGGTATTCCCACCGGGCGCATCGGGGCGAGCGACGGTATGGAAACGCCACTGCTCTTCGCCCGTCTCAAGGTCCAGGCCAACAATGAAGCCGCCCTCCGGCACAATCGTGGCCCCGACGCCCTGCACCACCATGCCATTGGCCACCATGGGCGCGCCGCGAAGAGAATAGTACCCACGGCTCACTTCCGTTGTCGGCATACTGATCACCTGCTCCCACTCAACCTCGCCGGTGCGTACATTCAGCGCCACCACATCCAGATCGTTATGCGGCACGATGACCTTGTCACCATTCAGGGCAATGCCGATGCGGCGGCCATCGAGATTGTCAGATGCGTGTTGATAGCGCCACAACTCTTGGCCATTGCGGGCGTCCAGTGCCAGCAGCACGTTGTTGGTGTCGGCGATAAACATTACGCCGCTGTGTACCAGCGGTGTGGTCATATTGCCGCCTTCACCCAGCGGCGCACTCCAGGCCAGTTTTAAGTCAGCAACATTGTCGCGATTGATCTGCTGCAAAGCGCTATGACCACTGAGATCGTACGTGCCCCGCCACATTAGCCAGTCGCTGGCCGGTGGTTCCAGCAGCAATTGATCCGTCACCGGTGCGTAATCCTGCAACGGAGACAGATCTGATTGGGCAATGGCTGTTTGCAGAAGGAAAAGAGATAGACCGGTCAGGGTCAGCATTCGGGACGAAGTGCGCATGAGGGTAACCTTCTTGTTGTTTTTGATATTGATGCCTTGAAGAATAAACGAGGACGGGTAGAAAAAACGAGCCGTTTTTTTTGCCACCTTAAAAACATGGGTTCAGCACTGCCTGCACGATCACGAGGACCATTACCTCCCACGTATCAGGTATCAAACTGGGGCAGTGAACGTCTATCCTTCACATCAACCGCTCCCTCTGATACTGTATGTAAATACAGTTATTCAGCACCAACCTCCGAGGCACCATGCATACATCCATCTTAGGCAAAGCCGGCAGCTTTGCGCTGCGCCTGATTCCCATGTTTTTGGAGCGGGTATCTGCCGGTTTTCCATCACCGGCGCAGGATTTTGTTGAAAAGACGCTCGATTTGAATGAGTTATGCATTCAGCACCCGGCCGCGACGTTTTTTGTGCGCGTCTCCGGTGACAGCATGATTGAGGCTGGCATATTCCCCGGTGACATTCTGGTGGTGGATCGATCGCTGCGGGCAAACCACGGTGATGTGGTCATCGCGGTGTTGGACGGGGAGTTTACGGTGAAGGAACTGGCGCTGCATCCGACAACCATGTTGCTGCCCCGAAACCGCGCCTATGCGCCCATCACGCTTGGCAATGACAGCGAGCTGGAGATTTTTGGTGTGGTCACGCGCTCCATACGGGACATTCGTGGCCAACGATGAGCACCGTGTTTGCCCTGGTCGACTGCAACAACTTCTACGCGTCCTGCGAGAAACTCTTCAGGCCGGATATCAAACATCGCGCCGTGGTGGTGCTGTCGAACAATGACGGCTGTGTGGTGGCCCGCTCAAAAGAGGCCAAAGCGCTGGGCATCAAAATGGGTGTGCCGGCATTTCAGATCAAGGACATGATCCACAAACACTCGATTGTGGTGTTCTCGTCCAACTATACCTTGTATGCCGACATGTCCAACCGGGTGATGCAGACGCTGGAGGCGCTGGCACCGCGTGTTGAGGTGTATTCCATTGATGAAGCCTTTGTGGATTTAACCTCGGTTGATCGCGTGATGCCGCTTGCCGACTTTGGTTATCAGGTCAAAGACACCGTTGCCCAATACACGGGCATGGCGGTGTGTGTTGGCATGGCGCCCTCCAAAACGCTGGCGAAGCTGGCCAACTATGCCGCCAAGAAGTATCCGGCCACCCGCGGCGTGCTGGATTTAACCGACAAGACCCGGCAACGAAAACTGATGGCGATCACGCCAGTGAATGAGGTCTGGGGCGTAGGTGGCAAACTCACCACCCGGCTGGCGGCGCTGGGCATTACCTCGGCGCTGGATCTGGCGGATGCCAATCCCAAACAATTGCGCAAACACTTTTCAGTAGTGATGGAAAAAACCATCAGCGAACTCAACGGCGAGAGCTGTCTGGAGCTGGAGATGGAAGCGCCCACAAAACAGCAGATTCTGTGCTCACGCTCGTTTGGTGAGGTGGTGACTGACAAACACATCATGCAGCAACTGGTCAGTGGTTACATCGCCCGAGCGGCTGAAAAGCTGCGCTTCGAGCGCCAGTGTTGCGGGCATGTGCAAGTGTTTATCCGCACCAGCTTTTTCCGCCAGGGCACATTCCAGTACAGTAACGCCGCCTCGACGCGCTTTCCGGTCAAAACCGATGACACACGGGTGCTGACCCGCGCCGCCCTGTCGCTGCTGGATGTGATCTGGAAAGACGGCGTGCGCTACGCTAAAGCCGGCGTTATGCTGACGGAACTGGGTGATCAGGGTGTGGTGCAGCAGGATCTGTTTGACACCCACAAACCTGACGGAAGCAAAAAACTCATGGCACTGCTTGACCGCATTAACACCAGCACGTACGGCAAAGCGTGGTTTGCCAGTCAGGGCCAACAGTCGCCGTGGACCATGAAGCGGGAGCATCTGTCGCCGGCGTATACCACTCAGTGGATGGCGCTACCGGTGGTGCGGTGAGGGGGGTGTCTGCGAAAGGGCAGCCTGTCCAAGCTACAACCATACAGCCTCTTGCTCCAGCGCCTAGATCTTCTATATCCACAAAGGGATGCTGCTCACGTAATTGACGCGTCAGATGTTCAATCAATTCTCAATGACGGTGCAACTGACAGAGCAGGGATTGGGGTGCTGCCATGGATACCTGTTTGGCTAATATTCATCTAGCAAGCTTTTTAGCTATCATTATGATAACGCTACCGCAATAAGAATCTGAGCTGTTACGGGCTTCGTTCTGAGGTCAGCAATATCTGAAAATTCTCTGGGACAGATAGTTTATGAGTAAATATTTTTCGTTTCCGCGTGCAACCATGGCATTGTTCTCTTTTTTCGTAACGGCCCTCCTCGCCTCAGGCGCAGCCCTGGCCTCAGATGGCTGGCGCATCAGCGAGATTTTCACCAGTGGGGATGGCACTGCGCAGTACATTAAACTGTCCACGACCAGTGACAATCAGCAAAACCTGGCGGGGCAAACCTTGCGTGCCTTTGATACAAACGGGCAACCGGGACTGACATTCACCTTCCCTTCCAACCTGAGCAGTTCACAAACGGCCAACACCTCGGTGTTGATTGGCACGGACGCATTTTCAGCATTATCGCAACTCCCTGTAGACTATCGGCTGCCGTCCGGATTTTTGTCCGCCAGTGGCGGCAGTGTGCGACTTGGCACTATCGATACACTGACTTATCAACGTGAACAACTGCCACGCAACGGATATCAGGCACTCAGCTCTGCAAGAGCAGCGGTGACAGCCAACCCGGTCAATTTCTCCGGGAACTCAGCGTTGCTGAGTGTGGATATTATCTCGGTATTTAACGACGCAACGGGCATCGTCAACCTGCCTGTCGTAGACGTACCGGGCTCAGGCATTGCCAATGCATCCTTACAATTGACCCGGGTGAATCCTTTCGAATTCACACTGGTCGATGCGTATTTTTATGCTCCCGGTATTGCTACCGGTACTCGTCCGACGCGATTTGGGCAGGACGGAAAACTGTATCTGCCTCAGGTAATTGTAGGTGCTGAGGTCTACGAACTTTACATGACGCTGCTGGATGATAAGGCCATGAGATTCGGCAACCTCGAGGTTGTTAATGTTCGACCGCGTCCGGCAATGCCCGCTTTGCCGCCTGCCGCTAGTGCGCAGGCCAGCCCGGAGAGTGTGGTGCCGTTTTCTACGTTTAACTCGCTTGATAGGGGTATTCCGTTTCCAATAAACAGCGGCACCAAACAAATTTCCGAAAATCGCGGCGGTGGCGTCAAACGTCATTTCTCGCTTGATTATGCTCAAGCAAGCCTGGCTGAGTTCCGCAGAGACGTTAGCAGTACACAGAGTGCACTGGAATTTGTCATCTCGATAGAGCCAGATGCGTCGCAGATATCAACGGTTTCACCAAGCTTTTGTGCAGTTACTATCAGCGGCAGAATCAACGAGGCGGCCCTTGACGGCAGAGTGATTCCGCTACCTTTACCGTATACGCAAGCGGGCGAACCCTACATCAACATTCAGCAGTCGCAGTATTGTTCGATACCGGATGGCACCGGGAAGTTATCCTGGTTAATGTTAGGGATGGATTTTAATGGCCAGTTGCAACTGCGCTTGGAGCCAACGTCTGAAACCACCGGCAGACTGCGGCTCAACGTGCTGATGAACGGTGAGGCGCTTGTCGAATCAGGCGAGTGGCCCAGTAAGTCCACAAGTAATTCACCATTCCAGTTCGACGGAGCGCTGAACGTTGAATACCGCAAAGACGGCAGCATAGTCGCAAACGGCACACAGGTGCGGAAGCCCACCGTCACCACACCGCCACCAAGCGTTCCTGGTTCAGGCGGCTCAACGGGCGGTTCGGGTTCTGGCGGCAGCTCAGGCAGCAGCGCTTGTGTCAATACCATCAATGTGAGCCCAACAAACTTCGCGAGTTACTGGTCACAAATCAAACCCGGTAATGCCACGGGCACCGGCAGACGTGCAGCGGGCAACACGGTATTCTCTGATTTGAGGTCCACCGATGTTGCGCTCATTCTGGACGCAACGTCTGGCAGTAACCGCTATCAGGTTCAGATGATGTTGACGCCGGCCAATCTGGTCGCCAATAAAACACTTCCATTCCTGAATGCCGGCGTCGGTGCAGGGCTCACCAGTACCGGTGCGGTTGGGCGGCTGATTGCGGTTAATGGCGGTGTTAATGATGATTGGCGAACCAACCGGGACTTTGGCAAAAACAAGAATATGGGAGAAATCAGAATTTCCGCGGTGACACCGGAAATCAGAGGGACCTACAGCTTCCGGGCATCCGGCGATGGTTATCCAACACTGAACAATCAATATGCCGAGGTATCAGGAACCTTCTGTATCAAACCATGATTGTGTATTGAGGGTGCCTGTTTTATTGTGACGGTCAGATGCGCTGTATAAACGCTTGGCCAAAAACAACGCCACCGCGAACAATAAAAACTAAAAGGAGCCTGCATGTTGACCATCAAGGCCGAAGAGGCCACCAAAGACTACGATGTCATTATTGTGGGTTCCGGCGCTGGCGGTGGGCAAATGGCATTCACGCTCACACTGGCAGGCATTAAGTGCCTGATGCTGGAAGCGGGACGCGCCTACGACCCGGTCACCGAAACACCGATGTTTCAGCGCCGCGATCAGGCGCCGCTGCTCGGCAACGCCACGCCGGACAAAGAATTCGGCTTTCATGATGCCACGGTGGACGGTGGCTGGCGGATGGAGCCGGAGCCTTATACGCAAGCAAGCGACAAACCGGAAGAGCAGTTCTGGTGGTGGCGAGCGCGGATGCTGGGCGGTCGCACCAACCATTGGGGACGCATCTCGCTGCGCAACGGCCCCTATGATTTTAAACCCAGATCACGTGATGGATTTGGGTTGGACTGGCCCGTTGACTACCACGACATAGCACCGTATTACACCAAAGTTGAGCAGCTCATTGGCGTCTATGGCGACAACCATGGCCTGGAAAACACCCCTGATTCACCCGCGGGTGTGTTGCAGCCGCCGCCCAAAGGCCGCGCAGGTGAGTTGTTGGCGCAGAAACATGGCAAGACGCTGGGTATACCCATCATTCCTATCCACCGAGCGGTGCTGACGCAAAAGCTTGATGCTGACAGGCTGCCCGCCGTGCTGTTTCCCGGCAACAACTGGGCACAAAAAATTGTGGGCGATGCCATGCGCGCCCGGTCAGCCTGTTTCTGGGCGACCCCGTGTGGGCGTGGCTGTTCAACCGGCGCCAACTACCAGAGCACAACCGTGCACCTGCCGCCGGCGCTGGCCACCGGCAATCTTGACATAGTTGCCAATGCGCACGTGCGGGAAGTCTTGGTCGGGGCAGACGGCAAAGCCACCGGTGTCTCGTTTATCGACAAAACCACCGGTAAGGATGTGCAGGTCAACGCAAAGGCTGTGGTGCTGGCGGCCAGCAGTGGTGAAACGGTGCGCATCATGCTCAACTCCAAAAGCTCTTTATTTCCTGACGGACTTGCCAACACGTCTGGGCTGGTCGGCAAGTACATCATGGATACAGTCGGCACCAGCCTGCAGGGGCAGATTCCGGCTTTGGAGAATCTGCCGCCCTATAACGAAGATGGGGCCGGCGGTTCACATTTCTATGCACCGTGGTGGCTTTACAAGGATGCGGCAAAACTGGGTTTTCCGCGTGGTTACCACATTGAGATGGGAGCGACGCGTGGCATGCCGGGTGGCGGCAATCCCTTGCCCGATGATCTGGGGGCCGGCGCCTACGGCTCAAAGTATAAACAGGAAGCGCGGCGCTATTACGGTTCATTTATGGGCTTTGCCTGCCGTGGCGAGATGATTCCGAACGACCATTGTTTTGCGGAACTTGACCCCAACGTGACGGACAAATGGGGTATTCCCGTGCTGAGATGGCACTGGAAATGGGCTGAACATGAACAGCGCATGTGTGACCACGCTGAACAGACGTTTAAAGAGCTGATAGAAACCATGGGCGGCACCGTTCGTGGCGTTACCAACGGGCGCAACCGTATCGAACCGGGCGGTAAAATCATCCATGAGGTGGGCGGTGCCATCATGGGCAGTGACCGAAACACCTCGGTATGCAACGGCTACAATCAGACCTGGGATGTGAAGAATCTGTTTTTGGTGGATGGAACACCCTTTCCTTCCAATGCAGACAAGAACCCAACTCTCACCATCATGGCCATGGCGTGGCGCGCGGGTGACTATCTGGTTGATCAATCGAAAAAGGGGCTACTCTAATGTCGCATGATTATCAGGAACCCGAATCACTCAGCGCTGTTCCCATCACGGTTAATCACCTGCCACGATTACCGCGACGCACTGTCTTCAAATGGTTTGTTGCCGTGGCCACTGCGCTGAAACTGGGCGACGCATCGGTATTCGGTGCCGAACCATTGTCCTCCATCCCTCTCGTGTCTGCCACGGGTTATGGCGGTGATCCGCGGCTTAACCAGGCATACAGCCCGGGAGATGTGTGGCCATTAACACTAAGCCGGGTACAGCGTGCCGCCGCCACTGCACTGGCAGACGTTATCCTGCCGGCGGACAATCTTGGGCCCGCAGCCAGCGAGGTGCATGTCATCGACTTTGTTGATGAATGGGTCAGCGCACCGTACGCCGCCCAACGGCTTGATCGCGAGATTGTGCTGCCGGGGCTGGATTGGCTTGATGCAGAAGCCGACAGTCGCTTCCAACGCGTGTTCGCAGAGCTGGCACCAGAGCAGCAGAATGCCATCTGTGACGACATCTGTTTTGTGCAAGATGCGACAGATGAATTCAGATCTGCAGCAAGATTCTTCAGCAGGTTTCGCTCACTGGCCGCGGCCGCCTACTACGCCACACCGCCGGGTTGGGAGGCAATCGGTTATGTGGGCAACCAGCCTTCATCAACCTATGACGGGCCACCCCAAGAGGTACTAACCAGACTGGGCGTGCAACAAACTGTAAGCTAATGCTGTTCTTGGGTCGTGTGCAGCCTGTAGGGGTCCCCTAGCCTGCCAGGCGAGCAAACCCCAAGTCGCTCGGACTACTAGCGAGATATCGTGAGGCTTCGTCAAAGTGTAAGGGTTTACTGAACAAATACCCCTGAATTATGTCGCACCTCATTTCCTCGAGGATATCAAACTGCTTTTTTGTTTCAACACATTCTGCGACCACCACCAAATCCAGGTTTTTGCTCAGCGCAATGATCGATTTTACGATACCCTGGCTACGATCGCTCGCTTCCATCCCATCAACAAAATAGCCATCTATCTTCAACGATTGTATGGGCAAATCCTGCAAATATCGCATCGAGGAGTACCCTGTGCCGAAGTCATCAACTGCAATGTTAATCCCCAACCTCTTCAATCCATGCAAGACAACGATGGTACTCGACGCTGATGTCAAAAAAGATTCTTCAGTGATTTCGATCTCAAGATATTCAGGTGGCAAACCCGACTCCGCCAGAATTGTGCTAACACGATCCACACATCCCACACTCATTAAAAACGAAGCTGGCAAGTTCACTGCTATCTTAATTAGTCTTAGGCCCTCTTTTTGCCAAATGACATTCTGCGAACATGCCTGCTCAAGAACCCAATGGCTAACCTCTGTCATCAGTCCAATCTCCTCAACTACCGGCAGGAATTCACAGGGAGGCACAAATTGACCATTCCTTTTCCATCTGATCAAAGCTTCAAAACCAACAATTTGTCCGCTGGTAACTGATATTTGCGGTTGATACATCAGAAAGAACTCTCCTCTCTGAAACGCCTCATATACCTGCGTCTCGATCGTCAACCGATTTACGGATTTTCTAAGCATCTCCTGATTGAAAAAGCAAATATTGCCCGGCCCCTGACTCTTCGCCTCGTACATAGCAATATCTGCATGCTTTAACAGCTCAATACCGTCTTCACCGTCATGCGGAAATCGAGCCACACCAATGCTGGTAGAGATGTGCAACAAGTGCCCTTGCATATCGGTAGGTTCGCCCAGATCACTAATGATTTTTTGTGAAATAAATTTAATGTCCTCTATGTGCCTAATATCCTCAAGTAATATTACAAACTCGTCACCGCCCAAGCGGCACACAGAATCTGATTTCCTTACAATACTGGCTAATTTTTTTGATACTTGAATGAGGAGTTCATCGCCGATCGAATGACCTAGGCTGTCATTCACAACTTTAAATCTGTCGAGATCTAGAAATAGTAATGCAATCTGGCTTTGGTGCCGGCTTGCACTATAAATCGCGTGACTTAGCCTCTCCATCAGCAAATGCCTGTTGGGCAAGTCAGTAAGCTCATCATAGTTAGCACGCCGAAATAATTCCGACTCATGTTTCTGAATGGTTCCAAGCATGGAATTGACACCAGCTATGAGGTCTCCAATCTCGTCCCGATTTGCACTGTAAACTCTTTTATCGTACATCTTACTCTCAGTGACGTACTTAACTAAACCAACCAACTCATTGATCGGGGTTAGCATTAGTTTCTGCAGCCTCAAATTGAGCACGTATGCCAACAGTCCACTACTAAGAAACACCAAGGCCGCGACAAAAAGAAATTGCCATTGCTGGACCTGAAATGATCCGGTATCTGCTGACAGAACGATGAAGCCTATAATTTCATCATTCCTGACAATGGATTCCCAAACGTAAGCAAACTGATTCTCAAAGAAATTATTGACCTGAAAATCATTGATTGCCTTGGATATTTGCACACCGGGCCGACTATATTCAGCAAACAACATTTTGTCGGCATCATAAATTTGTGCATACCTGATATCGTCGAATTGCTCCAGGGAAGACAGCGAAATTGTCGCGGACTCAGCATCTCCGAAATCTAGTGCCGAGGTCGTTGTTGATCCCAGTAACGTCGCCTTGCTACTCATTACCTCCAAGAGATTGTTCTTGTAGTAACTGGTAAAAGCAGAAAAGAAGAAGATTAACATAACACTCAACGACAAAATATTCACAAAAACCGTTGTCAACAATTGTTTGTGAAAAAATGATATCGATGACAGAGCTTTCCGAATCATGAAGGATTTATCCTTGCCAGCTTCAGCAGATCAGAGCTAACAACAACATTCAATGAACGAATTTTTTCCAAATTAATTTCGAATCGTACTCTGCTACTATCGATATAAAAGATAATGGAAGCCTGCGGGCAATCAGAAGTGCAAGAATCTGCAACGACAACAGCATCAGGAAAAATCAGATCCTCCAACACTTCGGCTTGTCGCACAAAAATTAGATCGCAATCAGTTGCTCTTTCAAGAGATACAACTTCGACAGATTGCCGCAAATCTCCTACCACGCGGCCCGCCGTTAGTTCACTCAGAAATTCGAAAAACTCTCGTGGAGCATCCACACAAACTTGAACAGATGCGGAAGTCTCGGTCGCTCGCGGGTCTTGCCACTCGATATACTTGGTGAAATTAAACAGATATGTCGCTTTGAGCTTGTACTCTCTGCTGAGCTCGACAGCAGCAAAGGCGGAAGATTGGATTAACAATCCAACGCATATCGCAATATACGCAAGAAGCAAACCGACTAAGTGTAAGAATTTTTTTTCGGTCAATCGATGCATGCCTATTGGGTCCGTGAAATCGACAGCGCATTTCTCCATTGCTCTTTAGGTTGCGGCCCATTCAGGTGTTGATACAGCGGTTTACCAACCTCCAGGCTCAACTGGTATACCTTCGACAGATTCCATGTGAGCCCCAGTCGCAGGTTAGCTTTTTTTCCACCATAAAGTTCAGGATTTGTAATGCTTGCTGGGTAGGGGATCGGCGCGTTGACCAACAGAGACGTATCTTGGCCATTAATGGCCTCGCTATAATTCAGAGACACAGCCGCAAACGATCTTATGGTGGGCGATAATTGAATCTGGTAACGACTACTGACACTGAAATTATTACCTAGGCGGTAATTCCTGTCGTTTTTGCCCGTTCTGATGTTTGCCGCAAGGCTAAAGTCGAGGCCATCGGCCTCACTGTGCCGGTATGTTAGTTCAACAGGTATATCAAACGTCCCTGATCCTAATTGCATGGTGTAAGGTAGTTGCTGATCACCAGGCGCTCTGGGCGTGTCACCTACCTCATCAATCGAACCGGTAGGTAAACTTAAACCCAATGAGAGCTGCCAAAAATGACTGGCTGAATCATTCCACGTGTAACTCGCCGACAAGGTGGTATCGCCAACACCATGCGACTCGATCGTAAAAAAGTCATAATTTTTAACGATGCTGATGTGATCAGATTTTTGTTCAATGTAGCTGGTGAAGATGCTGCCTTGCCAATTTCTATTAAATTGATAACTCACCCCAACAATGGCTGCCATCTGGGTAATTACGGTCGGCAATACTGGGAAATTTTTTGCAGTGCGCGGCTCGGTAGGTCCATTCCATAGCACGTCCTGAAAGCTCAAGCTGTCACTGCCGTCGAGGTAACCTTCAAATTTTGCGTATTTATACTGATGTGCGAGTGTCCAGGGCGATCGTGCCTCTGCGCCGTTAACGGTATCGTCGATTCGTTGTTCAAATAGCTGATGTAAGCTTAATTCAGCAAATTCATCTGGCGTGCTTTGCGCAATAGACTCCGAGGAGACAACAAGTCCAGCAAGTTGCGGTACCAATGTGAGGATTACCTTCAGATGCCTCATTTTATTCCTACAACCTCAAATAATAGCTTCAGTTAAAAATTTTCAGATCGAATTCTTTGGACGGTTCTGTCATCTAAGGTAGTCTGACCAACCTCAAAAAAAACCAGCAGCGTAATGCCAACTCTCTTGATTTTTGTATGTGTACTCTTACGACCAGAAGCAAAATTGCCCGTTAGTCTCTTAGACCCCTAACAGTAACGTTTAGGAAACTTGTTAAGCAATACAGTTAGAGCGCATCGTGCCCCATACAATGTTGATGCGTGTGTTTATCGACTTCCCAAGCGCTGAGTTTTGACAAATACATCAAAAAAAACATAATGTTAGATAAGCTGCGTACACAGGACCCAACATTGTATATTTTTGTTTAAATGACCCTAAAAAGTTAAAAATAACTACTCGGTATTTCTTCGTGGTTTGCCTTCCTTGCTTTATCTTTGTTCACAACGGACGAGATTGGTACTATGAGAACTTGTCACTAACATCAACTGCAGTTCTGTAAAACATGCCAACTTGGCACGGAGTTACAAGACATGGTCAATAATCGTCGTCGTTTTTTGCAAGGTGCAGTCAGCGCCGGATTCTATACTGGGCTGGGCGTCGGCATAGGCGCTCCCGGATTGAGCCTGTCGGTGTTTGCCCAAGATGCGAGCCTGGGGCCTGCTCCGATGATGCCCGGCCTGCACATTGTTGATACTAACGGCATACGCATGGCGGTGTACGAGCAGGGTACTGGCCCGGCCGTTGTGTTTTGTCATGGCTTTCCAGAGCTGGCATTGAGTTGGCGCAATCAAATCGGGCAGGTGGCCGCCGCCGGCTTTCATGCCATTGCGCCGGATCAGCGTGGTTACGGTTTGACGGGTGGCTCTGATGATATTGTCGATTACGGCATGGATGTATTTTGTGCAGACCTCATTGGCATGCTCGATGCCAAGGGCATCGACAAAGCTGTGTTTGTGGGTCATGACTGGGGTGGCGCGGTGGTATGGACGATGCCACGTGTGTATCCGGATCGCTGTCTGGGTGTCATCGGTTTGAATACCGCCGCCAACCGGCCAGGCAACCTGCCGCCAGTGCAAGGCAGCGAACCCTCGCTGCTCGTCAGGACAGCTGATTATTACTTCAACACCTTCCAGGAACCAGGAAGGGCAGAAGCTGTACTGGAAGCCGATGTCCGCCAATCTTTTGAATTTTTCCTGTCGCGGGGCGGCATTTGGAACAAAGAGGTGTTTGCAGATCTGCCGGAAGATTCGCTGGAGCGGCGCATGGATTTTCTGGGCATGCTGCAGCAACGCATTCAGCCGGGGGAAACGTTTCTCAGCGCCGAAGTCATGGACTATTACATCCGCGCCTATGAATCAACGGGGTTTACCGGTGGCCTGAATTGGTATCGTTCGGCGATCCGCACGGCGGTTGCACTGGCAAATGCGCGCAACACCATTGATGTTCCTTGTCTGTATATCGGCGCGGAACATGATGTCATCCTGCCTCCCGCATCAGCCGATGGCATGGAGGATTTTATTGCAGATCTGGAGAAAGTGACGGTACAGGACAGTGGTCACTGGACTCAACAGGAGCAGCCGGACGAAGTGAACCGCATCATTCTGGATTGGCTGGGCCGGAAAATCGCCTGAAAAAAAATCGCCTGAAAAGAAAATTACCATTTAAGACTTTCGGAGTTAACCCATGACCGAAGTTGCTGTTTACATGATTGTGAACCTGCACGTCACTGACACTGCCACCTATCGCCAATATGAAAAGGGCTTCTTCCCGCTGCTCAAACGTTACGGCGGAGAGTTTGTTACTTTCGACGATTCGGCCGTCACGCTGGAGGGAGACTCCCCACGTTCTGGCCGCATGATCCTGTTCAAGTTCCCGTCAGAGGCGCAAGCTCAAGCCTGGTATGCTGACCCTGAGTACCAAGCGCTGTCTGAACACCGACGTGCTGGCACGCGACTGGAATTTCTGACGATGGTGAAAGGTTTGCCGCCACGTTGAACCACAATTCAATTACAGACACTCAATATAGAGGCCTCGCATTTGGCCTGACACTGGCTTTTTGTTTTGCCGTGGTGGGTGGTGGTGTTTCCTGGCGAATACCTGCCATCAAGGTGACGTCAGTCACCAAGGCCATGAAAGCACCGCTGCAATAAAAAGCAAACAAAGCACAACAATGAGGGTGGCGTTGCGCCGTAAGCGCAAAAACCACTCAGCCAAAATGCCGGCATTGCGCAGTTTGAAGTCCAGCGCCAGCAGATAGAGAAAACACAAAATCTGCAGAAGCAAGGTGGTCAACTGATTGCCTGTCAGCAAAGACACCCATACAAGCAAGGCAACAACATTACTTCTGATCAGTAAGTGGCGCGGGCATCTGTCAACAAAAAACAGATACACTGCCCAATGAATACCACACAGAAACGAGATAATGACCGCACTGTAGGTGCTGGCAATGAAAGCAGCGTCCAGCCCGACCATGGGCAGTAGCGTTGGGAACTGCAGCAGGACTACAGACCCGATCAGCGGCAAGGTACCACTGTAAGTCAGCGTATTGGCAACGATGATGTCGCGTTGTTTCATGGTGTGTCTCACATTGATGCAGATCAGTATCGGGGCCATCTTAAACAAAAACCCCGCTCAACAACATGGCTGAGCGGGGCGTCAGTTAGTTAGCAACCTGATGTCAGGTCTTTCCTATGAGACCGTGCGCTGTCAGAAGTTGAAATTTACCCGTCCATAAACAACACGCCCCAGTACATCCTGAGACTCCGCGGCGACACCGGCAATCATGCCGGTTTGCTGCGGCATGCGGTCAGTCAGGTTACGTGCGCCAACCGAGAGATTGATATCACTGCCAAACAGCTCAAGTCCCCGGTACGAGTAGAACATATCCAGCTGAGTCCAGGTGCGCAGCTTGTCTGTCACACCACCCCATTCATTGCCGGGAAACGCTGCCTGGAAGCTGAACTCGTTGGCATCAAAAATCACCTCATCCACATAGCGCGTGGTGGTGCTGATCGTATGGCTGCCGAGAGACCAGTTGATGCGCAGGTTTGCGCGAATCTTCGGTGTGGTTGGCACGGCACCGAACTGGTTATTCTGCCTGCCCACCGCCTCTCTGACAGGCTGATCCGCCGCCAGCTGGAAACTGTAGGTATCCATATAGGTCGCCTGCAATTGCATGTCGATGTCGCCCCAGCCATTCAGGCCAACATCGTCCAGACTGAAACCATAATCCATCTGTGTATCCCAGGCGCGCACCAGCATTGACGACGCATTGGAATCGCTCTGCAGGATGCGGTCGGGTGTGCTGATATCCTGAGAATTAGGGATGATACGTTTGTCTGATCGCGGATCATTTTGCCAGGCCTGAAGCTGCGCCAGCGTGGGGTAAGGCGCGGCCGTGGTTGGATTAAAGCCCGTTGCTTCGCGGAAGTTCCGGTAATCCGTGCGGATAATATCCTGCGTTGTTGTGCTGACAATGCGGTCGACAAAATCGGTTTCGCTCCAGGTAAGCGACCAGGTCAGATTGTCGAGTAACACCAGGTCAACACCGAGGGAGAGACTGTCCGAGGATTCTGGCGTCAGATTCGGGTTGCCAGTACGACACGAGGTGATGAATCCCTGAAACACCGAAAACAGGTAATCCACGTTACTTAATCCGCACACTTGCGGAGAATCCAATTGCGTCAACGTGGGCACAATAAACGCCTCACCCATGGTCGCACGGACGCTCAGCCAGTCCGTGGGCACATAAACCAGGCCGAACTTGTCAACCACTGCGCCCTGACCGGAGCTGAAACTTTCATCCCTGACGGCGGCCGACAACTCCAGATTGTCCAGTAACGGAAAGGCGAGTTCGGCGAACCACGAATCACTGGAACGGCTGACTTTTCTGGGCAGCGCCTGTACACCAATCAGCTGATCATTTTTGATCGACGTCGCGGTTGGCCCGTCTTTCTGGGTTTCCTCGCGACGCTGGTATCCGGTTGCCATGGCAATGGGGCCGCCAGGCAATTCAAATCCGCCCAACGGCACGTCACCCGTAAACATCAGGTCAAAGGTCTGTAATGAGTTCCTGTCATTGACTCTATCGTTCGTGTAAATCGCATCAGCAACGTGCTGCGGCGTTCTGAATTTGGGATCTGTTGCTCCAAACGGGTTGAAGCAGCTTTTGACATCTGTGACCACGTCGCAGTTCAAGCCCTGTGCAACCGCACCGAGGCTGAACTGCTGCGTGCTTTGACCCACGTTGTCGTAATGGCTGTACACGTAGTTTGTGGTGCCTTGCCAACCTTCAAGCATCGGTACGGCAAAATCCAGACCGGTTGCGAAGCGCAGCGCGCGCCTGTCACCGAGGTTCATCTGAATATGGCCAAACTCCTGCATGACGGTGGGGATGGTGTTTGCCTCCGGCTTGCCAAATGGCAACCACTGCGAACCATTGATCCTGACATCTTCACTGAACGGCACGCCACCCAACGGATCGCTGTTTATGGAGGCAAACCGGTTACTGGCGAGCACAACGTTGCCGGAGGCATCGCGCTGCGGCAGAGGTCGGCCATAACCATCCAGTACGATGTTCCCTGAACTGTCCCGGAGTGGCGCTGCAAACAGATCAACACCGCTGGATGTTCTTGCTCTGAAATTATTGCCGGGCAATTCCCCTCGCACGACCGGCAGATCCTCCGATCGGGCACCCGGATTACCGGTATTGTTGCGGTTGCGGGTTAACTGGCGGTTCCACATGAGCTGCGTGCGGAAGGTGGTATCGGCGTTGATCTCCCAATTCAGGTTACCGTACAAGGACGAGGTATCAAACTCAGGCTGGAAATCCCGGGTATCCCCAAAACTCATGAAACAGCGCCCGCCCGCAGGGTTACCCCAGGCGTTGTTGCCATTGCTGACCTGATCCGCTTCAGTCTTGAAACCACACGCCGGATCGGGCCGGCTGCGCGTTGTGGCAAGTAAATCTCCGTTGGCATTGCGGTTCGGCACCAGGAAATTGCCGGGATTGGATCCCCCGTTATGCGTGAGACCTGCTTTTACATAGTCGGGCCGCTCTCCCCATTCGAGCGCACCGGCGTCAATAAACGAGCCGGCAAACACCAGATCGACCGAATCAAAACTTCTGCCCATCAGAAAAGAGCTTTCAGCCTTCCGGTAATCACCTCGGCTGTCGCCCTCTTCAAAATATTCGACTTTGATGCCATCGTACGAGGTGTAGGGAATCAGGTTCACTACACCGGCAACGGCATCGGATCCATACAGCGCAGCAGCACCATCCGTGACTACCTCCATGCGTTGCAATGCAGAGGCGGGCAGCATGGATTGGACGTTATCGGTGGCGATACGTTTCCCGTCGATCAGCGTCAGCGTGGCGCGTGGGCCAAGGCCGCGAAGATTAAAATTGGAGGTGGTGCTGGTGACGCCTTGTATCGAGTTGGTCACCGCAGTACCGTTATTAAACGTCAGATTTTGCACCACCTGTGCCATGTTGACGGTGCCTTGGGCTTCAAGATCCTCGGCGGTGAAACTCGTCACTGGCGATGCCGCATTGAGGCCCTCGCTACGACGGATAAATGAGCCAGTAACAATGACCTCCTCGATTTCCGACTCAGCCGGCTGTGCCTGACTATTGCCCGAAAGCATGACTGATGCCATTGAAACAGCAATAAAGATCGCACTACGTTTGTAAGCAAAACCAATACGTGATTGACCCTGGTGAGTTGTAAACATTAGCAGACTCCTTATGATTATTTTTATTGTTGATCAGTAACACAAACATATTACCCGCCAATGATCTTTAGGCGATCCGGCGTACGAAGTCTTGTTCATTGTGAAAATAAAACCGACGAATAACCAAATCCATGATTTCCGGAATTCGTTAGTCTGATTGATTATCAAAAAGCAGAATAAGGTGGCGTTGCTGCGCGCTTGAAACCTGGCAGTCACCAGTGTTGACAATGAATCGTGTCGTCACTTATCTTGATCAAAACAGACAATAAAAATAAATGAGCAAAATGCTATGACCCAGCAGGTTGTGCAGTATTTTGTCAGTGCCCTCGCTATCTCCCAGTTGCTATTTATTGGCACGTGTTACCTTGCCCATTATGAGCAGCAGGCGCTGAGTAGATTAGTAGCAATCTTCAGCATCTGCCTTACCTCATACATCATTCTTGTGATGCCTGTCACACAAAATGCGCCGCTAGCCTTTCAACAAATTTTTCGTTTGCTGGCCATCTGTGCACCCTTTCTGTTGTGGACAATCAGTCTCCGCCTGTTTACCGACCAAATTGAAACACCTGCATGGGCATGGTTAGTGTTACTGACCTATACCACCTTGCGATTGATTGGCTCTGCAGCTGACGGCATGGGCCGGGAGCTGGATGATATGACGTTTGCCATGTTCAACTACCTGCCACAAACCATCATGCTGGCGTTTTCCGCTCACGCGATTTTTCTGGCGATACAACATTTCAGCTACGATCTTGCAGAGCCGAGACGAAACTTGCGAGTAGCATTTGTCCTGACCATCGGACTGTTAGTGTGCATGATTGTGGCATCGGGTTTTCTTCCTTCTCGCCCCGAGATCGTTCGCATCATCTTTATCACCCTGATATTCCTGCACGCGCTGTTTTTTAATGTGTTCATTTTCCGTTTGCACAAAAAATCCGCGCAGTTGACCAAAGCTGGCGAGCCGGTGTCACAGCCCAACATCAAAACTTTTTACTCCAGAGCAGACAAGACTTTTTATTTGCATCTCAACGCAACGCTGGAGAAAGATCTTTTGTACTCAGTGCAGGGTTTAACGATAAAAACGCTCGCGGATGCCATGCAGGTCAGAGAATACATGCTGCGGCGTTTTATCAACCAGACATTGGGCTACCGCAATTTCAATCAGTTTCTGAACGAATTTCGCGTCAAAAAAGCCATTGAGATGCTTAAGGACAGTGGGGAGAGTAGTGCCAAGATATCCAGCATTGCGCTTGATGTCGGTTATGCATCATTATCGTCCTTCAACAAAGCCTTCAAGGAAATGCAGGGCATTACACCATCTGTTTACCGCAACCGGCTGGTTTCTTCCTGAGAAGTGCGGATCTAACGTCACCACACCAGATGAAACGCTGTCTGCCGCCGATACACCCAATGCCGCGCACCGTCTGCGTCGAGGTAAGCCTCTTCCTCCTGCCGGCAGTTTGCCGCTTCGCCGCCCCACTCGGGGATCGCGCGTGTTGCCTGTAGCTCGATGGAGTGCCAGGTGGACGGTAACAGCAGTTCGTCGCCGCGGATGGGCACCCCTTCCTGCGCATCCCAACGTCCAATTAACGGCCCGGCGCCATGTCCGTGGTCACCGATGGGGTGTGAGTAAACGGTGCCGGTGATGCCTTCCGCGCGCATACGCGCCAGCGTCGCGGCGAGAATTTCATTACCCGTACGACCCGGTTCCATCTCTTCCAGTACCAGCTCCTGCATGCGGTTGGAGTCCGCAATGCACTGTTGCAGGCCGGCTGGCGCGTTGGTCTCGCCGGGCTTCAAAACGTAGCCAAGATGCTGGGTATCGGTGTGCAGATTCATGGCCACCACACCAAAGTCTGTCCACAGCAAGTCACCCGGCAGGATGACGGTATCACCGCTGATGCGGCCACTGCCATGGCGCGACACATCCACAGAGGGCTGGAACCACACCTGATAACCGAGCTCCTGCACGCGCTGGCGCATCCACCAGATGACATCTTCTGTGGTGGTTACGCCGGGGGTAATGACGGCATTTGAGAACGCCTGCGAGATGACGGCATGCACAGTCTCGGTGATGTTGCGGTAACGCGGTATCATCTCGGGGATGCGCAGCGCTATGTAATTCACCGCCAGACGCGGCTCGCGCACCACGCGCTCGAGATAAGGCCCAAGCGCCTCTTCCAACACCTCGCGCTCACCGGCATGCAAGCCGTCGGCAAATGCCCACTCGGAATCAATATTCAACGCAATATTGCGCGGGTTGCGCTCTTCAATCAGTTCACGCAGCAAACGCCACTGTTCATCGCCCACCAGCTCGCTGGTTGCCTGAGTTGGCGCCGGCCGCGTCGAGCGGTAGGCCTCAAACACGCCGCCCTGACTGGTGCCACCGAGTGCAAGCCGTTCGACCGAGCCGTCGGGCTGCAGTGTCATCACATAGATAGAGCGGCGACGCGCTGCGAAGGTAGTTGGTGAGGTAATTGACCAGAACACAGGATCTTCGGCGTACTCGCGCATCGAAAGTATCCACATGTGCACACCATACTCGCTCATCAGCGCTGGCAATACCCGATCAAGACGCGCCTTCAGCCACGCCTGCTGTTCAACTGCCTGCTCCCGCAGCGTTGGCAAGGGATGCACATGCGCGGCACTGGATGCCGGGACAAACACGGGCGCCTGGGCGAGCACCGGGGATGCCACCAGCGACAGCGCGGGAGTGGTTAACAGGAGCATGAGGAAAAACGAGGGTAATGCGCTGGCTGATGTCATGGGACAATCCGGTCGGTGTGTTAAAAAATTCAGGCAGCAATGCCCGTCAGTGTGACCTTTTGAACATCGGTCCGGGCGCTCGCGTGCTCAAGGGTAATCGAAACAACATTCCACCCCAGAGTCTAATTCTTCCATCACTCTGAGTCATCCGGGAATCCGGGCTCACACCACCCCAAACACCATGCCCGCATCCTTCTGCAAACGCAGAATCAATGTCTCCGCCAACGCTGAGGCCGGCGTCCAGAAGCCGCCCGGCTTATCGTCTTTGCTGACATCGTCGCGCAAACACAGGGCTGCCTGACCCAGCATGCGGGCGGTCGCACCGTAACCCGGATCGCGTTCACCATAAATCGTGGTGCGGATGGTACGGCCGTCGCGGGTGTGGCCGACAAACAGCAGGTCATAAAAGCCGGTGCGTTGCATCTCCGGGCTTGGGCCTTCGCCGGGCTTGGGTAACAGGCGACTCATCAGCCAGCGCGTGGGGGGTATGGCAAATCCCAGCATCAGCAGCGGCTGCCCGAACGCAGTAAGTTTGGCACGGCGACGGCCACGATCAACAGACCCCGGCGAATCTTCACCGCCTGTCATCACCGCTTCGTCATACAGAAAATCCTGACCCCAGGGATGGCCGAGCAAGGCATTGGAGCGGTGCACCACGCGGGTGTTAATGGCTTCCATCACAAACGGTGCAATCCAGCTGTTGACGTCGTTGTCCAGAACAGCGGTGATTTTGGGCTGCCTGACTGTCGCTTTGCCGGCGGCCGGACACAGTGAGTAGGGGTCGGCTATTTCACGGCGCAGGGCCGGATCGCGGGCGACTTCTTTGGCGACGTTCATCATGCTGGCCACGGTGCCGCCGGAGAATCCTCCTTTGAACTTTTTCACGCGCATTTTCACCTGCTGACAGGGGCTGCCCAGCTGCTGTTGTGCTTGCTGCTGCAGAAACCACACACCCAGATCAGAGGGGATGGAGTCAAAACCGCAGCAGTGCACAATGCGTGCGCCGCTCTCACGCGCCTTGGCTTCGTAGCGATCGATCATGCGCCGTATCCACTGCGTTTCCCCGGTCAAGTCACAATAATCTGTGCCCGTCTCCGCGCAGGCTTTGATCAGCGGCTCGCCGTATAGCGCGTATGGGCCAACGGTGGAAATGATGACGCCCGCTTCCTCACACAGCGCACGCAACTGCGTCTCGTTGGCGGCATCGGCCAGCCGGTAGGCAGGCGCATGCGGGCCGCCCAGTTCCTGCTGCAGTTGTTTGAGTTTTTGCTCGGAGCGCGCGGCCATCAACCAGTGTACTGGTTGATCATTTTTTATCCCCTCCAGATTGAGCTCATGCAGATATCGACAGAGGATTTGCCCAACAAAACTGGTAGCGCCAAAAACAATCAGTGGTTTATTCATGTTGAGTTCCGTGTTGAAGGTAAGCAGCCCTTAAGGCACCCAGTCGCTCAAGGGCACGCATTAAATCCGGATTCTCCAGCGCCAGTTTGAGCATGGCTTGGTTCATTTCTTCGTATTTGCCGACCAATTCGTGTTGCAGCTCACTGTCGGTGACATGTTTATTGTTGATGGCATTTTCCATGCCGCGCACCGGGTCTTCCTCGTCCGAGCGCCAGTCAACAATGACGTTGCGGGTATTGAGCGCACGACGTTTACTGACAAATATTGGCTCACAGCTGCGCACCAGTATGCGGCTCTGGGTAGTGCCCTCTCGCCGGCATTCCACCCTGTAGTCATCGTTATCCACCAGACGATTGAATAACTGATACACGTCGTCTTCAGCTCGCTCGATATTCAAGCGCCAAAGTCGGGGACTGCGAATTTCAGTGACCACAATTTCGTCAATCAACACTTTTGACTCTTGAGTGTTGGCATCAACTTCCTGCGCATAAACATGCGCGCTCATGCACGCAAAAAAGCACGCAAGGATAATCATCAGTTTCATCATGTCAGACACCTGGAACGCGCTTTTGCCGAAAGATCATTGCCGACTGACACAGCATAATAGGCAAAAGGCCAGAGTGTGTCGAAGGGAACGTGCTGACTTGCCTGACGCGCTTTACAAAACCTACCCTGCAAGACTACATTCTGACTTGCCGGCACACAAAAACCTCCACAACATAATAATGAGTGGGAGATTGACCATGCTCAACGCCCGATCGTCTGCAGTTGCATCCAACTTTATTGGTCTGACACTGGCCATCGCCAGCGCCCCAAGCTGGGCACAGGTGAATGAACGCCCCGAACTCACCGGCGTATGGACCAATGCCGCGCTGACCCGCATGACGCGACCCGCCAACGTAGACAAGCTGATTGTCAGTGCAGCCGAAGCACAACAGATCATCGCCAACACCAGTGTTGCAGGTTTGCCAGTGGGTGAATTTGAGGCGGTCACCGATAGTGTTGACACCCTAGCCCCGCCGGCGGCTGGCAGCGACGATTTTGGACTGCGCGCCTACAACGACTTCTGGATTGACCCAGGTTCCGCGCTGGCACGTGTCAAAGGTGAATACCGCAGCTCTTACATTATTGATCCTGAAAATGGTCAGATCCCGCATCTCGATACACCGCGCGCTGATTTTGAACGCCGCAACTTTGGTGTGCGTTATGCCACCGGTGTAGGCGACATGTCCGGCCCGGAAGCCATGCCGTTGGCCGAGCGTTGTCTGCTGGGTTTTGGCAATACCGCCGGCCCAGGCATGATGGGCACGCTATACAACAGCACCTATCGGTTTGTGCAGACGGATGATTACGTGGTGATTGAAGTGGAGATGGTGCATGACGCACGCATTGTGCCCATTTACGCCAACGCCGCTGAAGCCCGCGCCAATCTGCGCCCAGCGGCCCTGCAACAGTGGTTTGGCGATTCACGCGGCTGGTATGAAAACGGCGAACTTGTTGTGGAAACCGTCAACATCAATCCACAGCAGATGGCACAAAGCTCTGTGCCCATCACCGCCAGCGGCAAAATTACCGAGCGCTTCAGCCGTTATTCCGATACCGAAATTGTTTACCAGTTCACGGTTGACGATGCCAATCTGTACTCGCAGCCGTGGACCGCTGAACTGAGCTTCCACGCCAGCGAAGGCCCAATGTATGAATACGCCTGCCACGAAGGCAATTACGCAATGCCAGGTATTCTGGCGGGAGCGCGGCGCCTGGAGGCGGAACAGGCGGGGCAGTGAGGTTTAAATGCACTCAAGGCCCTCACGTTTAGCAACACAACAAAACCGGGTACAACCAAAAAAATGGATAACAACATGAGGCACAACTATTGTTTTGATTAGAAACAGGCTTGTTAAAAAGGATTTAACTTACCATAATGGTAACAATTACTATCTGCAGTCGATTTGCAGGGCCACCGTTCCCTGACGCCCGGATGCGCACAATTCCTTTCGGGCCACTGTATCCACCGTCAGAAGTACTAAAACTGATTGATCACATTTCCGAAAATGATGTTATTGCCTGGACTGAAAAATGTATTTTAGACCTGCAAATCATGAATCTTGACGCGGAAGATTTGATGGAACTGGTAAAAATTGCTGTCACTCGCGGGAGATTCAGAAAGTCTGAATGGTGCATTCAAGCGCCAAACGGGCCTTGGGCAGCATGCAACGCTTACTCGCTTTTCAGAAAGGAATTTATTGAAAAAGCTTTTTGAGAAATGGACATAGAGTATTACCTGAAATTTGCAATCTCAGTGACTGGTGCTGTATTGCTGATCATATCTTGCCACCCACCTGAAGACAGAGTCCGCACACTATGACAACATCGGAGAAAGTGCTGTGCCGGCTTTGTGGTGGAGGCTATCTGGATAGCCAAATAAAAAAAACTACTGCCGAGTACAAGGGTGTACAAAAAGAACTGGAGGTCATGTACTCAGTTTGTAGAGCGTGTGGGTCAGAGCAAGCAGCTGCAAATCAATTGCGAACAAACAAACGCGTAATGATTCAATTCAAAAAAACAGTCGATGGATTGTTGACCGGAAAAGAAGTCCGAGAGATCCGAGAAAGGCTGCAGCTGAGCCAGACAGATGCCGCACGCGTTTTTGGTGGAGGACCTGTCGCGTTTTCAAAGTATGAGAGCGATGACGTGGCACAATCCGAGGCCATGGACAAGATGATCAGACTGGCGGGAGATCTACCCTCGGCGTTTGACTATCTTGTTTTACGTTCAGGAATCAACCATAAACCTTCAGGCAATCAGCGGCAAGCCGTTTGAGGTAATCATTCTTCAAGGCGCCTTGGCCACCGCCACCATCACCTCATTGCGACGCATAAACGGCAATGAAAACGGCGAATTGTAGGCTGCTGATATCGGCTCGCCTGTGACATCAACACCTGCCGCGGACAATGCCGCCAACAACGCCTGTTGGTGCACCTGCCGATTATCCTCAGTCCAGCGCCCTGAATAGGTCAGCACCGCCATCAACTGCTCAGGCACTACCCGGATCGATACCTCGGGATGGGTGGGCTGTGGCACGCTGTCCATATCAAACTGACTGGGCACCACAAACGCAATCAACCAGCCTTCGCCGGAGGGTGTCTGTTGCACGGGTGCCGTCATGGCGATTTTTTGTGATACCGGTTTCTGCTGCACCGGTGCAGTCATGGCAATTTTGCTTTGTACCGCATTGTCCCCGGAGATATAACCAAACAAGCGCCGGAAGCCGGTGTTGGCAGCGCGTTGCTGACTGCCTTCCCCCGCCACCAGTGTCTCAGCCAGCAGGTAGGGTTGATACAGGCGGTACTCGATGTCACCGACCTGTGTGACCACGGCATACTTAGGTTCTTCGATAGCCATCACGGTTGTCCAGTTAACGATCAGCAGAATGGCCAACAGGCCACGGAACACACTTATGTTCATCAGTATTACTCCGGGGCGGGGGACAATGCAGAAATTCATACGCCTTGTACGTTTTACATTGCATAACAGATGTGACTCAGCTTTCGCGGATGTTGCCTGTTGCCTTCGCGCGTGAAATCATGCCACAAGTTCACTCAGACACGTTAACCACATCATGAACGACATTATTGACGCGTTAAAGAAGTTCCGCGACGAGCGTGACTGGCAACAGTTTCACAACCCCAAAGACCTGTCGATGGCGCTGAGCATTGAAGCCGCCGAGTTGCTGGAGGCGTTTTTATGGAAACAACCCGGCGACGCGGACATGTCAAAAATCAAAGAAGAGCTGGCAGACGTGTTTGCCTATGCCTTTCTGCTCGCGGATACTTGCCAGCTGGATGTCAACGACATTGTGATGGCAAAAATTCGCATTAACGAGCAAAAATACCCGGTGGAAAAGTCGCGGGGCAGCGCGAAGAAACATGATGAGTTGTGAGCAAGACTCAAGGTAACCCTACCTCCACACTGTCCACTGCCCTCGCCTTCACAAATCGCGCACCGGGTGTGCTTGACCTTACCTGCTCCAGCCAAAACACCCCGTCATAGGGATAACTGTTACCGCGCGTGCCGACAAAGTCGACATCACCATCACCGTCCATGTCGTGGGCGATAAATTTGTCGAACATACCGCGCTTGCGGCGGGACACATCGTAGCGCGTCCATGCATCACCAATGACGCCCGGATTCTGGAACCAGCCGAGGCGGCCCAGTGGATCGGTGAACGCTGCATTGGCATCATCGGCCTCACGTTCACCGCGACTGTAGCTGCCGGCAAACACGTCGATATGGCCGTCGCCGTTGATGTCTGCGGTCTCCAATCCGGTAATACTGTCCGGTGCAAAGGTGCCGATAAAACGCGCATTCCAGGCGTCACCTTTGCGCGCCGGTTGTTCTATCCATACCAGACCGTTGCCAACCGGGCCAACACCGGCACCGATGATATCAAGGCGGCCATCACCATTGAGGTCGGCGTACTCCAGATTAAATCCCGCCATGCGCGCGCCGTTGATACCAATAGCGCGTTCGATAAAATTCAGCGAACCATCACCGGGGTTATCGAACCACACCAACCGATCTTCACCGCGGGTGCCGATCACGATATCGATGTCGCCGTCGCCATCCAGATCAACGGGTTCGGAATTTTGTGGAATACTGTACCGGCCCAGTTCTATTTCTTGCCAGTTGCCACCCATTAAAGGGTCACCCGACACCTTGAAGATCGACACCGGATTGGACACTGCAAAATCTTCCGGCCCGGGGATTTGTGCACCTTTGTTGGGGGCAATCACTTCCGGCACACCGTCGCCATCAATATCCGCGGCAAACACGCGGATGTAACTGCCGCGACCCACGGTCATTGGCAGCTTCAGGCGTGGCCACTCGGTATCACGGGCACCGGGGCCAGGGTTTTGTAAATACAGCACATGCGACAATTCAGCGGCAACCAGGATATCCATATAGCCGTCACCGTTCATGTCGGCTACCGCGGCATCTTCTGGCGCGGCGGCATCCAGCTCTTTGGCCACCGTGATGTTGTGCCACTGCGTTGGATCGGCGCTGCCAAAGGCAATGCGCACATAACCTTCCGGCGGCGCTTCAAAACCCGGCGTAAAATTGGCGGAGTCATAACTGGAATCGGATTCGTGCACCGACACAATGTCGATATACCCGTCGTTGTCGATGTCGGTCATCACCAGACCATCGCCACCGCTGAGCACAAAATCCAGCATCTCGGCATCATCCACCAACTGTTCTTGCCAGCTGATATAGCGGCCATCACTGCTGGTAGCGTCGGTGAGTTGATCGCCAACGCCTTGCGCTAAGAGGGTTGGGCTCAACAGGGTGAAGGCCAGCGCCAGCATAGATGGAGAGCGCCGGTGGGCGCGTGAGTACTTGAAGACAGCAGTGCGATTCGGCATACAAAGCCTCTCATTGAATCATCAGCAGGTCGAACATTGGCATGGATAGCCTGACGCCAATGCAAGGCTGCTTGCGGACACCATGACGTTGTTGTTTTAGCCGCATGATGGCAGATCAGTCTGGTGTTGAACAAGCCGCATGAAAACGCGCTCGAGCACTTCTCACAACAAATCCGCTCTGCCAGAATACGCTAAAAAAAGGAGACCCTCCCGCATGGCTACTGTCACCAAACACCTGCGCTTCCCAGTTCCTGCCGCCGACCTGTGGGCCATTGTTGGCAATGTCACCCGTATCGACTGGGTCCCCGTGATTACATCCTGCACACTGGACGGTGACGTGCGCAGCATGGAAATGGCCGGTGTCGGCACCGTACAGGAACGTATCTACAAACGCGATGCTGATGCCATGGTGCTGGAATATGGTCTGATCAACCGCCCGGCTGTGGCGCTGCACAAGGCCAGCCTACAGGTGCTGGCCATTGATGAACATAACTGCGAGCTGCGCTGGAGTACGCAGATTGAGCCCGATGCCTTGCAACCCTTGATTGAGGGCGGCATGCAAAGCGCGATGGATGCATTGGTCAAGCTGGTTAGGCCAACTACTTGGTAAAACGCGCCGACTTTGATCGCCCTAGCGCGGCAAACAACACGGACATGGGCAAATGGCGCACCAGAAACACCAGCAGTTTGTAGTTCCAGCCCTTCACAGAAATCAGCCGTCCCTTGTTGAGATCTTTAAAGGATTGCTCAACCACCTGCGAGGCAGTCCACGCGCGCACCAGCCCCTTTTTCTGATAGAAGGTGTCCGGATTGAGACCCATTCTGGAATGGAAATCGGTGACGGTGAAACCTGGGCAAACAGCCAACGCTCTGAGGCCATCGGCGCGATATGCCAAGCCGACACTTTCTGTCAGGCTGCGTATATACGCTTTGGTCGGCCCGTACAAGGCGCTGTTGCCGGTGGGTATCCAGCTGGCCAGCGACGCAACATTAATCAGAATACCTTTGGCTCTGACCAGATTCGGCAGCGCGGCATGGGTCAGTTGGGTGGTGGCGGTGACGTGCACATCCAACAGCGCCTGATGATCAGACCAGTCAACATCACCCAGACGACCATCCACGGCATAACCGGCATTATTCACCAGCGCGTCCAACGTCGGTAACAGCGTGACCGTGTCCACCAGCGCGTGTAAATCGTGATGGTCTGCGAGGTCGCCAATCTCAAGCTGCACCTTGATACCGTATTGTTCACGCAGGCGATCCGCCAGTTGGCAGAGCTCCGCTTCACGACGTCCGGCCAGAAGCAGGTGGTAACCTTGTTTGGCGAACGCCTCGGCGTAGGCGGCGCCGATGCCACTGGTGGCACCGGTGATAACGGCAAGACGATCTGACATGGCTGGCTTCCCCGATAAAAAAAACCGAGTATATCCCAGTCTGTGTTGCAACCCACTCAGCGTGATGTCAGCGACGTTGTTTGCTGCGCCCGCTCAGCATCGCTCAGTTTGCTGAACTCCAACTGCACGTTGGCAGAATAGATCACGCGCAGCGCATCACTCTGATGAGGCTCCGTGTTGTGCACCAGATAACTGGGAAACACCACAAACAGGCCTTTTTGAGGCTGGATGGAAAAGTGATAACGCATCCAGCTGATTTCTGGCGGGTAAAAATGCTGGAAGTTGGCGATGGCGGGGTTTTCAAACACCAGCTGGCCCGTGCCCTCTGTTGCTGCTGCGTAGAACACCAGACTCAGGTGTGAAAGCGGATGTGTGTGCTGCGGAATGTAATGGCCGCGCCCGTATACAGAAGACCATGCATTACCCATACGGATTGGCGCGCCGCGCTTGCCCACCATGTGCAGGTACTGCTCAAACACGGCGATGGCGGCTTTATTGATAAAGTCAAAATCATCCAGTCGGGTCAGATTCTCGCTGTAGTAGGAGGTAAATCCGTGCTGCTTGATATCCTCGGGACTGGTGGCGCGCCGGCCACTGTGCCAGGCGTCACTGATCAGCCCCGCGTCGGGATAGTCTTCCATCAGCTGCATACTTTTTTCGTAAAAGCGATCGGCCAGATTTTCCGCGTCCGGATAATCATCAACCGCAATGATCGGGTGGCTGAAGGCCTGAAAAATTTTGCTCACGCTGTGTCCTCTCCTGAAGTGACTGCCCGTGTCGGGGCAGTCAGGTCAACTCATTCCGGAGGGTGTCAACGTTGTGTTACCAGCCCACCGCCTGTCCATCTTTACGATGATCCGACCCTGCGCGATATACGCCATTTACCGGAGACAGGTTGTCGCCCTCGGCGGGACGCAGCAGATTCGGGTCCAGCGCAAAATGGATCGCGTTGTATCCACCGACAGCACTGCCATCCACACTGCGCACTTCATGGCCTTTGGCAATCAAGGCGGAGGACACCAGGTTGTAGAGTTCTGTCTCCAGCGACAACACGTTCTGGTTCTGGTTATGCGTAAATCGTGCCACGTCGGTGCTCATCTGTACGTTCATGCCGTGGTCTATCATGTTCACCATGTGCTGTGCGTGGGTTTCCGGCTGCACACTGCCACCCATATTGCCAAACGACATCACCGGTTGGTTATCGCGTGTGACAAACCCGGCAATGATGGTGTGGAAAGGACGTTTGCGCGGCGCCACCAGATTGGGATGGCCATCGACCAGCGAGAATCCAACACCGCGGTTATGCAGGATAAACCCGTAAGGCGGCACCGTCACGCCACTGCCGTACACGGAGAACACGCTGTGCACCAGCGACACCATGTTGCCCCAACGATCGGCGGTGCTCAGGTAGATGGTGCCACCATCCAGGCCGCCGGTGGTGGCCGGCGCCGTGGCACGATTCATGTCGATGCGACCACATTGTTCCGCCGCGTAGGATTTGGATAACAGACGATCCAGCGGAATCTCGGCAAAGTCCGGATCCGCGTTGTACGCCAGCAAGTCTGAGTAGGCAATCTTTTTGACTTCCACCATAAAGTGCCAGTAGTTGGGGTTGGATGGCCCCATCTCAGCCAGGCGGATATCGTGGGCCACGGCACACACTTCCAGCAGATTCAACATTTGTAATGCTGCAAACCCCTGCCCGGGCGGTGGCAACTGGTGCACATCAAACCCGTGGTAATTGGTGGAGATGGGTTCTATCCACTCGGCTTCAAAGGCAGCCAGATCGTCCATGGTCATCACGCCGCCAGAGGCCTGAATCTTCGCCACAATCGCTTCACCAATAGGGCCCCGGTAGAACGCGTCGGCACCGTCTTGCTGAATCATGCGCAGTGCGCGGGCCAGCCCCGGATTGCGTATCACACTGTACAGCGCCGGCGGTTCATTGTTGACAAGGAAAGTGTTGACCGAGTCCTCGTCGCTGCGGATTCGTGTCAACGCACTGATCAAATCCGCGTGACGGCGCTCCGTCAGCCCCCAGCCCTGCTCGGCGATCTGTGCCGCACGCTCCAGGGTTTCCGGAAAACCCAGCGTACCAAACCGTTCCAGCATGGCTTCATAGCCGGCAATAGCGCCCGGCACGGTGGTGCCATTCACACCGGTGCCGGGTATGCGGTCAACACCCAAGGTGTCGCGAAAATATTCCGGCGTCCAGCCAGCAGGGGCAAAGCCGGCAGCGTTGATGGCGTATAACTTCTGCTCACGCGCTATCCAGATCAAGGCAAATAAATCACCGGCAATACTGGTGTCATTGGGCGAGGTCACGTCCAGCACGGACGCGGCAGCGACGGCAGCATCAATGGCATTACCCCCATTTTGCAGAATGTCCAGCCCGGCCTGTGAGGCCAGCGGGTCACTGGTCGCTACCACACCATTACGCGCCAGTACCTCCGAGCGCCCTTGTAACATCCAGCCTTGCGCGCGCGCGCCGGGTGCTGCGGTCACGCCGGCAGAAGGAAATGGCACCTCCGCCGTTGGCGTACCAAAGGCATTAGGGGACTGCGCATGGCTGTTGAGTGACACAGAAAACAGGCAAAGCAGCGCACTGTTGAGTAAGCGGCGGGTAAACTGAACCTTGGTTTTGTTCATATATCAGCTTCCGGATTGACGCACGTTGGTTGGTTATTTTTATATCGGCGTTCTATTTTTAGCGTTATTTCATCGGTGCTGGCAACAACATTTAGTTGTCTGTTTAAAATATATTAAATCAACGTGTTACGGGACGTTTCCGGCGACTCTTGCGCACCTTTGCAGTGCGCCATCGGCAGCAATATGCACAACAACTGTGCAAAGCGGATCAACGTTTATGGCAGCAATCGGGGCCACGACGTTGCCACCGCGGTCAAAAACTCAGCGGGTGTTTCCTCGTGCGGCAAGTGCCCGCTCTGTGCAATAACGTCGAGCATGGCGTCAGGTAACTTGTCCGCTAACGCGATACTGCCGCGTGTTGCCACCACCTGATCATCGTCACCCGTGATGACCAACACCGGCATCGTTAATGTTGCCAGTTGCTGGTCAGTTACATTGCTGCGCGGCGCACTGGCAAAATTCCACAGGGCGCGTTCCCAGCCCTGAATTTCCGTGGGACGTGTATAAAGCTCAACAATCTCCGGGGTGAGTTTTGACCGATCATGCCAGCTCAGTTCCAGCAATGCCAGGCCACTTTCGGTGAAGTTGCCAAACAGCCAGACCGCCGTGCGTCGTACTTGCGGAATCGCCGTGATCCAGCCCAGGCCGGATCGATTGCCGCCAGACATCTGAATGGCCGGGGCCACCAAGACCAGCGCATCGACGCGCCCCGGGTGCGCCAGTGCATAACTGGCCGCCACACCGCCGCCCGCCGAATGTCCAACCAGCACCACCGGACTTGATGTGTTGCCATAGCGCGCGATGAGTTCCGTCAAGATGCCGTGGCCTGCTGCTTCCGAGTAAGGATTCACAGGCAGTCCGTCGGTATTACGCTGTGTCCAGCCAAATGCCGGCCGGTCATACGCCAGCACATTCCCGTAACCACTGAGGCTCTCGGTGACTTCACGCCAGGATGTGACGTTAGCGCCAAAACCATGCAGCAACACAATTAACGGCGGATTGCTGTCCACACCCGTATAGGGCACGTGCAACACATGCACGTCGAGGCCGTTGATCTGTTCAAACACGGCATCGGGCCCGGCAGACTGACGGTGATCCAGCGTGCCTGAGCCGGATTGTGGTAACAAAAATGGCACCACCAGCAGCGCGACCAGCACAGTCAGCAAACCATATCTCAGCAGCTTGAGGAGTGTTTTCATGGCGTTATTCACATCGTTAGGGACACAGCGGGTTGCTCTTTTGCCAGTTCGCTGATCAGGTAGGTTTCCATCTGCTCACGACGTTCCGGCGCGACTGCAAACACACTTTCCAGAAACGAATACATGGCCAGTCGGGTGAGCATCTGTTGTTCACCGGGACGCATAGCGCGCTCATACTCTGTCATTGTGCAAGGGCGTGCGGCATCTGCGGAAATGCCAATCGCGGCATCCGGCAGCATCATCTCCTCGGCAGGCGCATCACCATTTTCCAGACCTTGCAGTAACATCGGACAGGCAAACTCGTCGGGGTGATTAAACCAGCGCATAAAGGTGGTGGCGATACTCGCAAAACCCACATGGGTGCCACCGTCCAGCGTTACCAGCAACGATTGTGGGTATTTTTGTGGAATCGGCGCCGCATGGGCTGCGTAAGGAATAATGGCATCGGCACTGCCGGCAATCATCATAAACGGCATATCGCTGGTGCTGAAAAACTCGGGCGTCAGAAACACCGCCGGACCGGCAATTGAGACGGCGGCGGCAAAACGGGGGTCTCGCACATCGCGGTGAAATGCCGCCAACTGCGATGTCAGGCCGCCCAGCGACAAACCTGCGGCCGCAATACGCTGGGGATCGATCATGCCAAACAAACTATCACCTTCAGTAGTATTGCGCGCCAGCAAATGATCCAGCACAAACGACGCATCACCGGGCTGATTAATCACATCATTGACAGTGGGGCCACCGGGCGATCCACCACTGCTAAGTGGGTAATCAACCGCAGCAACCACGTAACCCTTGGGCACGAGAAACTCAACCAGATATTCAGCCTCGCTGACCGACGACATAAACCCATGGCTATACACAATCAGTGGATACGGTCCTTGGTCGCGATTATCGGGAAACCAGACTTCGCCATTTAACGACCGAAACGCCTGTCCGGGAAACTCACCGTTGGCCAGGGTGGCGCGGGTGTTGTCGATCAGCGCCAGCGGCTCGCTGCTCAAACCCAGATCACCCGGCGCGTACAAGGCGGCACTTTGCGGCCCGGTCGGTGTGGGGAGAATGGGGTTGAGCACGTAGATGGCGGCAAGCGCTACAAACGCGATTAACGCCAAGAGAACTTTGACCAGAAACTTCATTACTTTTTTGCCTCAATTAAACAGACTGCACGAAACCAACACCCGACTATCTCACGATCAACAGCAATTACCAATCAAGCCCCAAAAAAAAACCGGAGCACAAGGCTCCGGCTTTTCTAACTGAACTCGGCAATGATCTACTTACAGCGCAGACAATGCATTGTTCAAGGTCGCAGACGGACGCATGGCTTTGGAAACCAGTTCCACATTGGGCTGATAATAGCCGCCAATTTCCACCGGCTTGCCCTGCACGCTGACCAGTTCCTCTACAATTTTAGACTCATTACTGGTCAGCGATTGCGCCAGTTTGCCAAAGCGCTCAGCCAACTCCGCATCGCGTGTTTGTGCTGCCATGGCTTGTGCCCAGTACATACCCAGATAGAAGTGGCTGCCGCGGTTGTCGATACCACCCACAGCGCGTGACGGTGACTTGTCCTCATCAAGGAACTTTGCGGTCGCCTGATCCAGCGTATCTGCCAGAATCTGCGCACGGGTATTGCCAGTCGTTTGTGCCAGATGCTCGAGCGAGGCGGCCAGTGCAAGGAACTCACCGAGTGAATCCCAACGCAGGTAGTTTTCTTCCACAAACTGCTGCACGTGCTTGGGTGCAGAACCGCCAGCGCCGGTTTCAAACAGGCCACCGCCGTTCATCAACGGCACAATAGACAACATTTTGGCTGAGGTACCCAGTTCCAGAATCGGGAACAAGTCAGTCAGGTAATCACGCAGCACGTTGCCGGTGACAGAAATAGTGTCCTGACCCGCTTTCATGCGCTGCAGTGTGTAGCGTGTTGCAGCATCAGGTGACATGATCTGAATGTCGAGGCCGCTGGTATCATGCTCTTTCAGATAAATATTTACTTTATTAATGAGCTGGCGATCATGCGCACGCTTGTTGTCCAGCCAGAAGATTGCAGGCATGCCACTCAGACGTGAACGGGACACAGCCAGTTTCACCCAGTCACGGATCGGTGCATCTTTGACCTGGCACATACGCCAGATATCACCTTTTTTCACGCTGTGTGCAAACACGGTGTCGCCCGCCAGCGTGCTCACCACAACAGAGCCATCGGCAGGAATCTCAAAGGTTTTGTCGTGTGAGCCATACTCTTCGGCTTTTTGTGCCATCAGACCCACGTTTGGGCAAGTGCCCATGGTGGACGGATCAAACGCACCGTGTTCACGGCAAAAATTGATGGTTTCCTGATAAACACCCGCGTAACAACGGTCAGGCACCATCGCTTTGGTATCCTGACGCTCGCCTTTGCGATCCCACATTTTGCCGGAATCACGAATCATGGCAGGCATGGACGCATCAATGATGATGTCGCTGGGTACATGGAGGTTGGTGATGCCTTTGTCAGAATTGACCATAGCCAGTTCCGGCTGGTTGTTGTAAACCGCCTGAATATCCGCTTCGATCTGCGCACGCTGATCGGCTGGCAAGGTAGCAATTTTGGCAACCACATCACCAAAACCGTTGTTCACATCCACGCCTAACGCAGCAAAGGTGTCTGCATATTTTTCAAATACCGGCGCAAAAAACACCTTGACCGCATGCCCAAACATAATCGGGTCGGAGACTTTCATCATGGTGGCTTTCAAGTGCAACGACAGCAACACACCTTCAGCTTTGGCAGCGGCGGTTTCTTTAGCATAAAACGCTTGCAGCTGGGCCACACTCATACGTGCCGCATCGACGACCTCACCCGCCATGACTTTAACTGGCTTTCTGAGCACGATGGGACCGTTCTCGGTCTTCAACACCACCTTGAGTTCCTCTGGCAATTCAAACGTCGTTGACTGTTCGCTGCTGTAAAAATCGCCATCACTCATGTGGGCCACATGGGTTTTGGACGCTGTGGACCATTTGCCCATTTTGTGCGGGTGTTTTTTGGCGTAGTTTTTGACCGAGGCCGGGGCCCGACGGTCTGAGTTACCTTCACGCAGCACAGGATTGACCGCAGAGCCTTTGATTTTGTCGTAACGGGACTTTACGTCCAGATCGGCTTCACTTTTGGCATCGACCGGATAATCCGGCAGTGCATAACCTTGGGACTGCAGCTCTTTGATGGCAGCAATCAATTGCGGCACGGAGGCACTGATGTTTGGCAATTTGATGATATTCGCTTGCGGGGTATTGGCCAGCTCACCCAGTTCCGTCAAGGCGTCACCGATTTGTTGCTCGGGCGTCAGGAATTCAGGGAAGTTGGCAATAATGCGGCCGGCCAGCGAAATATCACGGGTTTCCACTGACACGCCAGCAGCCTGGGTGAATGCCCTGACGATAGGCAACAGGGAATATGTGGCAAGACGCGGTGCTTCATCGGTTTCGGTATAGATAATCTTCGAATCATCAAACGACATAGTGATTCCTATTCATGAGTTCGGGACAGGGGGACTGGGTCTTCAAAGTGCGCGGATGATAGCACTTTGAGCACGTTCAGGAAAAGGCAACGGCCTGGGATCAAGGCAAGCTCACCACACGGGGTTTGCCAAGACTGGCAGCGTTGGGATCGTAAGCATTGTCGGGCCCGCTGTATTGCACAAGATATTGCTCCAGCGCGTCGATATCCAATACCCCGGCGAGCCGATCTGTGCCCACGCCCAAAGTGGTAAATCCATCCCCACCATCCGCAATAAAATTATTGACCGTCACGCGGAGTGTTTTTTCCGGGTCAATCAACTGACCGCCTTCCACCAGACGCGTACCGTTCAGTGACATCTCAATAATTCGGTTGCAAGCCGGTGCGCTCTCATCAAACTGATAACTGAACCCTGCAGATACTTGCAGCAAGGTACGCTGCCTGCGCCCCAGACATTCAGGGAATTGCTGCTCCAACACCTCTTTCAACTGGGCGGCCGTATAGGTCATGGTGACCAGCGAGTTGCCAAACGGCTGCATGCTGTAAATTGCCCCGTACGTGATGTGACCGGGATAAAGTTCAGCCCCCATATTGGCGCGCACACCACCGGAATTCATCAATGCCAGTTGTGCGCCGCCGGTGTCAGGTGATCGTGTGGCAGCCAACTGTGCATCCGCAATCATATTGCCGGCATCACTCTGCCCATTGGTCGGATCATTGCTACGTGTCACCGCAGCGGTCATCACGCCAATCACGCGATCCGCCAAGGGCTGCGCCAGATCACTGTAGGCGTGAATCAGTCGTGTAATGCCCTCAACCGGGACCACCGATTCGTTCTGCTCAACCAATACATTGTTGAGTGTAATATCAACAATATTGCCGCTGACATCATCCAGCAGCACGTCAATGTCGGTCACAACAGCTGCGGCACCCTGCGCATGGGTAACCGGGATCAGGCGTCCAACGCTGTTGGGTATTCTGCAATTGTATGCGACCGAGCTGTGGCCGGTGATCACCAGATCCACCGCATCATCCAACTGACTGACGATCTCTGCGATGGGCATGACCAGATCGGACGAGGTGATATCGTCCATGCACGTGTTGTAAGCGCCCGCTGCCGAGGGCCGTAATCCGCCTTCGTGAATCAACACCACAATCGCTTCAATGCCACGCGCGCGGATTTCCGGAATCAAGGCGTTGATGGTGTCCGCTTCATCCAGAAACTGCAGCGTACGGATACCTTCAGCCAACACGATGCTGGGCGTGCCTTCCAGCGTCAGTCCAATAAAGGCAATCTCATGATCACCAAAGGCCTTGGTGCCATAGGCGGGAAACAGCGTATCACCGGTTTGCTGGTTCAACACATTGGCCGCCAGAAACCCGAATTGTGCACCCTCAAACGGGACTGGTGTACCCACCTTCTCGCCCAGGCAGGAATTAACATCCTCTGGATGGCAACCACCGTGTTGCATGCGCAGCAGCTCTTCGGTGCCCTCATCAAACTCATGATTGCCAACCGCATTAAAGTCCAGTCGCAGACGATTCATGACTTCAATGGTGGGTTCATCATGAAACAGGGACGAAACCAATGGGCTGGCGCCAATCAGGTCACCGGCGGATACCACAACGTTGTAGGGATTTTGTGCTCTGAGTTTGTCAACATATGCCGCAAACACATCGACACCACCCACAGGGACGTCAGCCACATTGCCAGCACTGAACAGATTGCCGTGAAAGTCGTTAAACGCAATGATCTTGACCTGGGTATCGGCGGACACCACCGGTGTTATGATCGCGAGTGTCGACAACAGACCAGCACACAACCTGCGTATAAACATAAATGATTTCCAGTACCAGAGTGAAACGTGAGAGAGATCAATACACATAGAATAACCGTGATTGAGGTGCACGGCTACGTGAGTCATTATTAACACCAAACCGGTCTGCTGTGTCGACTGGCACCCAAGCTTACGGCATGACCTATTGCACTTCCATGACAGGAACGATATCAACAGCAATGACAAACGTGATAACACACACCTTTTCACGGGTGTTCACCACCCTGATCTGGCCTGCCACGCTGGCCACGGCGACATGCCTGTTGTCGGGTAGTCTGTTTGCGCAAAGCGCAGACAATCCCTTACAACTCGAACCCACCCTGATCCAGCAGCGCGCACTGTACCAGCAGGCACAACAGGCTCAGCAACGCGGCCAAACCACTGAGTTGCGTGACTTGATGGCTCAGCTTGAAGGTTACCCGTTGCACATTTATCTGGAGTACAACACCTTGCGTCCTGCCTTGGCCGGCTGGGCACGGACGGGTGACAATTTTTTGCTGGTGGATGATTTTTTGTCACGTCACCGTGACACATACCTTGGCAACCGGCTGGAACGCGAATGGGTGACCGCGCTGGCGGATCAACGTCGATGGTCTGAGGTGGTACGGTATCACCGTATGGAAAACACCACCACCACGCTGACCTGCCGCGCACTGCGCGCCCAGCTTGAACTGGGCAACACCGCTGCGCTGATGGATGTTGCACCGCTGTGGAATGTGGACTATTCCCAGCCCAACGATTGCGATCCGGTGTTTGAAGCCTGGCTGGCACAAGGATTTCTGGAACCCGGTATTGCCTGGCAACGTTTCACCAAAACCTTACAATCCCGTCAGCTGGGTCTGGCGCGTTATGTCTCGCGCCTGATGCCGGCACGCGAACGCCAGTTGTCGGAATTGTATTTGAGAATTGACGGCCAACCCGAGCGCTTGCTGACAGACGCAGCAGTGGCAGCAAACGAGCCGGAAGTGAAAGAGATCATTCTGCACGGTGTGCGTCGTCTGGCGATGGTGGATGCCACTCAGGCGCTGACCGCGCTGGAAAAACATAACCAGGTGCATTCGTTCAGCACAGATGAATTGATTGCCAGCAAACAGTTTATTGCCCAGCGCAGCTTGCAACAGGGCCTTGTGTCACAGACCGAGTCGCTTCTCGGCACTGAACCGGCGCTGGGCACAGAAACGCTGGTGGGCTGGATCTTGCGCGCTGCCATCCGCGATCAGGATTGGCAGCGCATGGCAACCTGGTTACCCCGGTTGCCCGACGATGCCTTCAACACCGAACGCTGGAAGTATTGGCGGGCGCGCACCCTCGAACAACTCCATGCGACCGGCGTTGATAATGACAGCGCGTTACCGGAGGCCCAGGACCTGTACTACGAATTGGCACAAACCCGCAGTTTTTACGGGTTTCTGGCCGCAGACAAGTTAGGCCTTCCCTATGAACTGGTGGACAGACCGGTACCGGTCCGCACCGACGACGTCAGCGCCCTGTACAGCAATCCCGCGATTCAACGCGCCCATGAGTTGTATGTGCTGGGCGATGAAATCAGTGCACGCAATGAGTGGCAGTTTGCACAGGCCAGTCTGACGGCCGACCAGATTATCAGCAGTGGTCTGATCGCCGACAGCTGGGGCTGGCACCGCAATGGCATACAAGCCATGATTCGTGCGCAGTATTGGGACGATCTGCAATTGCGCTTCCCGCTCGCCTACAGCGACCTGTTTGCCAGCGCAGCTACACAACTCGATGTTTCTCAACAGTTATTGTTTGCCATCGCACGACAGGAAAGCGCGTTTATGCATGATGTGCGCTCCAGCGCCGGCGCGTTGGGCCTGATGCAGCTCATGCCGGCTACCGGGCGCGAAACTGCGACACGGGCAGGGTTACGAATCAACGAGCAGGATCTGCTGAAACCGGACATTAATATTCAACTCGGCAGTCGTTATCTGGCGCAGCTGCTCAATGACTTTGGCGGTAACCGAGCACTGGCGGCCGCCGCCTATAACGCCGGCCCCAATCGCGTTCGCCAGTGGCTGCGTCAAACGAGTGACCACCCCATACCGCTGGATGCCTGGATCGAAACCATTCCTTTTGCAGAAACGCGGAATTACGTGCAGAACGTGCTGGCGTTTTCAGTCATTTACGCCTATCGAATGGGTGAGTCCACGCGTTTTCTGAACGAACAGGAAATCGACAGCAGCTTCTGACCTTCAGCTTGCTGTTGCCTGCGTCATGCGCCGCCCGAAGGCTGACGCCAGCGCCGCCGCCAGTTCCGCGCGACGATAGGGTTTGGTGAGCACCGGCATGTCGGCGTTCATGAGTCGCGACGAGTATCCCGACGTGTATAACACCCGCAAATCCGGGTAGAGCACCTGAGCCTTTGCCCACAGGTCAAGCCCGGTCATACCGGTCATTTGCACATCGGTAAACAACAAATCAATGTGTTGTGAGCTTGCTCTCAGGTCATTCAAAATTTCCAGCGCAGCCTCGCCGCTGGCAGCAACCAACACCTGATAACCCAACGATTCCAGATTAAACTGGGCGAGTTGGCGCACCAGTGCATCATCCTCCACTAGCAGCACCGTTTCGGTGCCGCCCGGAATGTCACCGGCATTGGCTGAGTCGGGCTGCTGCGTCACCTGCTCGGCGGCGCTTGCTGCCGGCAACATCAAACTGAAGGTACTTCCCTGATCGGGCGTGGTCTCCACCACAATCTGACCGCCCGTTTGCTGGACAAATCCGTAGACCATGGCCAGTCCAAGTCCCGCGCCTTTACCTTCTGGTTTGGTGCTGAAAAATGGCTCATAAATCCGGCTCAAATGCTCAGACGGAATGCCGGTGCCGGTATCTGACACTGCCAACACCACATAATGACCCGCTGGCACCCATCGGCCTTTGTACAGGGTTTCCTCGTGCAGTTGCAATTGATCGGTAGACAGCAACAAGGTACCACCGGCGGGCATGGCGTCTCGCGCATTCACACACAGATTCAACACACTGTTTTCCAGTTGCGAGGGGTCCACCATCGCCGCCGGGAGGTGCTCGCCGGGTCTGAACGTCAATTTCACCGATGCGCCCAACACTCGATCCAGCATCAGATTGACGCCCTGCAACAGTTGGTTGACATCGACGGCGCGTGGGCTCAACGACTGCTTGCGCGCAAAGGCCAGCATACGCTGCGTCAATTCCGCGCCGCGTTCAGCCGCACTGACAATCATACGTGCCAGATCACTTTTTTGAACGTCGTACTCAAGCAACTCGCTGAGTGTTTCGGCGTTACCCAAAACAACGGTCAGCAGGTTATTAAAATCATGGGCGATGCCACCTGTGAGCTTACCAATCGCCTCCAGCCGCTGCGCGTTGCGCAGCCGCTCTTCCAGCGCGATGCGCTCGGAAAAATCCGTCAGTCCGCCAATCATGCGAATGGCCTTGCCGTTGTTATCGCGTATCAATTGTGCCCGGTCTTCGACCTCCGCCCAGCTGCCGTCAGCACGACGCAAACGGTAACGCACCCGCCAGTGATTGCTGTCTTGCAGAACCTGACTCAAGCCGTCATTGACGCGTTTGACATCATCGGGGTGAATCAATGCAGACCATGCATCGAGGTTATCCGGCTGATGACTGCCAGAGTAGCCAAACAATTGCATAAAACCATCACCCCACCAGACCGCGTCGTGAACGATGTCCCAGTCCCAAACTGCATCATTGGTTGCACCGGCCATCAAGCGGAATCGTTCTTCGCTGTCACGCAACGCGGCTTCGGCTTTTTCCCGACGAGTGATATCGAGCGCCAGCAAGCGATTCGCCTCAGACAACTGCAGGGACTTTTCTTCCAGTTTCCGGATCAGGGTTTCGCTGTAATGTTTGAGCACATCGGTTTCGTCAACCCGGCCTGCCGTGGCGGCGGCCACACCGGGTTTGGCAGTCCGGCCGGACACGATACGCACCAGTGCTACAAAGTCGTCAGGCTCTGCCGGTTTCAAAATAAATGCATCGGCCCCCAGATCCATGGCCAGTTTTTCATCTTTTTCCTGTGTATACGTTGCCGTGTAGACAATAAACGGTACAGCACACAAGCCCGAATCAGACTTCCAGTGACGAAGCAGTGTGTAACCATCCATCACTGGCATCAACAAGTCAGACACCACCAGCTGCGGCCGGGACTGCCTGGCCAACACCAACGCCTCCGCACCATGCCTGGCGACACTGACCGTATAGCCATGTGCACCAAGCAAGGCCTGCAGGTAATAGCGGTTTTCTTCCTTGTCATCGACAATCAGCACATCACTCACGTGCGCAGCTCCTGCACAATGCGTTCAACCTCGGCGACAAAGGTGTCCGGATCAATTGGTTTTTCAATGTAATTGTTGCATCCACTCGCCAGTGCACGCTCCTTGTCGCCCGGGATCGCATAGGAAGTCACCGCGATCATCGGTGTGTTTGTCAGTGCCGGGATCTGCCGCAAGGCCAGTGCCACGTCATAACCGTGCATGGTCGGCAACTGAATATCCAGCAGGATAACATCAGGATGGCTGTGTTGCGCGAGCTGGATACCCGCAGGCCCATCATGCGCAGCGATAACCGTGTGGCCACGTTTCTCCAGTAAAAAACGCAGCAAATATCGATTTTGTTCGTTGTCCACTATCATCAGTACGTGCAGGCTCATGATTTGCCCTCGGTCCGGCGTGGAAACACAAAACAGAATTCACTGCCTTTCTGCCATTCACTTTGTACATGGATAGACCCCCCCATCAGTGCACTGAGCCGGTGACATATAGCCAATCCCAGGCCAGTGCCTTCGTGCTCACGCGACAATCCGGCATCAATTTGATTAAAGGGTTGAAACAAGGAGAGGATGTCTTCCTCACGTATTCCAATGCCGGTATCGCTCACCGTGATTTTGCAGTGCTGACTGGCGATCTCCACGCGCAGGGTAATACTGCCGTGATCCGTAAATTTGATGGCGTTGCTGAGCAGATTCAACATGATCTGTTCTACTCGCCGACGGTCACCTCGCAGGGTGCCGACATCCTCTGCGATCAGTAATGTCATTGTCAGCTGTTTAAGCGCCGCCTGCGGCTTGAGGCTGGCAAACACCCGCTCAGCAGACTCGCGCAGATCAAATGGCTCTTCGCGTATTTCCAGTTCACCGGCTTCTATTTTGGACAGATCCAGTACGTCGTTGATCAGATCCAGCAGATGGCGCCCGCTGCTGCGGACCATGCCCAATTGTTTTTTCTGTTCATCGTTAAGTGGACCCGCCATCTCCTGCAAGACAATGCCGGTAAAGCCAATGATGGAATTTAACGGTGTGCGCAGTTCGTGAGACATGGTGGCCAGAAACGCGGATTTCAGCCTATCCGCAGACTGCGCACGCGCCACAGCAATCTGCAACTCATGGGTACGATCTGCTACCTTTCGTTCAAGTGACTCATTCATCTCTCTGAGCGCTGCCTGTTGTGCCAGGCGTTCGCTGATGTCGCGCAAAATGGCGGTGTAGAACACACCCTCACGGCCGGACACTTCGGAGACAGCAGCCTCCACCGGGAATACGTCACCGTTTTCCCGAACTGCAGTTGTTTCAAATCGACGCGCACTGAAATGGTCGATACCCGCAGGTAACAGTTTGTGCACCGGTCGACCCAGTACATTGCGGGCATCCACCAGAAACATTTTTTCGGCGGCGCTGTTAAACGAATTCAGGCGCCCGGTGACATCCACCGTAATAATGGCATACATGGCGGAGTTGATCACGGCTGACAGGTTGGCACGACTGGCATTCAATCGGCGCTCCGATTCGCGTAGTGCCTCGAAGGTGCCATCAAGCGCGGAGAAAGTCCGCCATAACAGCAACAATAACAACAAGGCGGTGACAATCACAAAACCGGTGCCCTTGTAGACACTCAATCGAGTAAAGGTATCGGGATCCGGAAACAACGCAAACAACAGCAAGTCGGAAAAATAGATCCACAGCAGGGAAATCAGCGCGTAACCGCCAGCAATCAGGCACGCCCGCGATTGCAAACGCCACTTGATTCGTTTTTGTTTACTGGTTGGCATCCCGTCGCCTCGGCCGTGGGCAGTCTGTGTATCAGATGATCGGAGAGTGCTTTATCGTGTTATACCAGCTTGACCGCCCCTAATCCACGACAGGATGACCGAGTTATTACAAAGTGTGGCGCCGACTGGAGCGTCAGCACAGTCGCGAGTATATTAGCCGGGCTCAGGTTTTTGCACTCAACCCGATTCTGGAACTTTTTTATGTTGGCCAACCGCAACACTCTCCTGTTTACCCTGCTTGTCAGCCTGTTGTTTGTCTCGATGGTCAGCGCCCCGTTGTCGGCACAACCTGCCCGCCAACCGGTTGAGGGTAACCCGGTCAGAACGCCGTTTTCCACCGATGTGCAACCTGAGTGGTTGGCGCAGGTATTGCCCGGTGCAGAGAGTTTCTCCGAAAAAGAAGGTGAACCGCCGGTGTACCGTGGTTATCGACTGAACCCGGACAATGGCCAGCAGGAACTGGTCGGGTATGTCTTTCTCAGTGCCGATGTCCCGCCGGAGGAGCGTGGCTACAGTGCACCGCTGGCCATGTTGATCGGCCTGAATCTAGACAATCAGGTCAGTGGTTTTAAATTGCTGGACTATGTCGAGTCGTACACCAATACCGTTGGTGATTTTGCTGCGGATCCGGTCTTTCAGGCACAGCTTGTCAACAAGCACGTGGCAGACGAATTCCGCCTGATGCGTGATATTGACGGTATTGCAGGTGCCACGGTGACCAGTTTTGCACTGACACGTGGTGTGCGTGAAGCCGCGCGCCGGGTGGCGGAAGCACATAATGGTTTTGTGCCCGGTAATCCCGTAGACAGAGCACGTACCGCCCGTGTGCTGGAAATGATGAGTGAATTCAGTTGGCAAGACCTGATCGATCAGGGCGTGGTGAAGCAACTGGTGATGCCCGTACCTGGTGGCAGTCAGCTCGAACTGACGTTCACCTATCTGGGACATGAGGCGCTGGGCGAATTTTTTATCGGCCGTACCGCCTACGCGCGTGCCGAACGTGATGCCAGCGCGCGACTGGGCGGCGCACAGATGATGCTGCTGGCCGTTGGCGGCGACGGATTTGGACAATTCCGGCAAGATCGCCTGACCATCCAGCAAGGGGATGCCCCAACGCGTCGTGTATTGCCCAATCGACTGGTGACTGCCGGCAATGCGGACGAAGGCATGATCACTAATCGCGCTGAGTTTGCCGGCGCCATCGTCATGGATGACTGGATTGACCCGAGCTTGCCTATCAACTTTACGTATCAGCCTTTGGGCAGCCTTGAGCCTTATGAACTGACTTACCAGGCGGTTGGCCTGGGTTTACAACTGGCACAAAAAGATCCGATCCTGAGTGAGCGGGAAATAGCCAGCATTCTGCGTGCCGAGAACAGCGTTATACTGAAGTTTTTCAGAGACCCGCCCTGGGGTGTCACGCCCTGGGCCCAGGTGATTTATCTGTCGCTGGTGTTTGCGCTGGCGTTGGCCGCATTTTTCACCAAGCGCGCGGCGATTCGCTGGACAGCCTTAAGCGCCACGTTGATCTATCTGGGCATTATCGATGGTGGTTTTTTGTCGATTTCACACATCACCGGGGCAGCTACCCAAGGTCCATCCATTTTCCTGAACAACCTGCCGGTGTTGATGATTGTGGTCTTTACACTGGTCACCACCTTGATTTGGGGACGCCTGTTTTGTTCAGCGTTGTGTCCCTTTGGTGCAGTACAGGATCTGATTACCCGCTTCACGCCCAAACGCTGGCTGGCACCGTTGCAAAAATCCATCAAAATTCCCAACACCTGGCACCTGAATGGCCTGTACATGAAATACGCCATCCTCGCGTTTATTCTGGTGATGGCGGTTGGATTTAATAACGTCAAGGTGTTCCCGTACTTTGAGCCGTTTGGCACGCTGTTTTTCCTCAGCGGCTCTGCCATTTTGTTTGCGATTCTGGCGGCGATTTTGCTGGCATGTGTGGTGGTACCCCGCTTTTATTGTCGTTATGTGTGTCCATTGGGTGCGGCGCTGGGCGTGGTATCACTGGTCAGCCCGCTGCGTATCAAGCGCGTAAAACAGTGCTCGGTGTGTACCGTGTGTGAACATGCCTGTCCGACCGGCGCCATTCAACGTGAAAAAATTGACTTCAAAGAATGTGTGCGGTGTGATGTGTGTGAAGACAAACTCATCAAAAAAGCCGGCTCCTGTCGTCATGACATGGATCGCATTATCATCCGGCACAAAGAACTGCGAACGCAGTAACAAGGGTATGTGAATGAGCGATTCCACGGCAATACCGGATAATATTGATCCGCTGCTGCTGCAAAACCAGATCTGTTTTCCGTTGTATGCGGCATCACGTCTGGTCACGCGCCTGTATCAGCCAATGCTGGAGCCACTGGGATTAACCTACCCGCAATACATTGTGCTGTTAATTCTTTGGGAAGATGGCGCCAGCACCGTGTCGCATATTGGCAAACGCGCTCAATTGGCGACCAATACCTTGACGCCCTTGCTTAAACGCCTTGAAACCATGGGCGTGTTAACCCGTCAACGCAGCGACAAAGACGAACGGGTGGTGAATATCGCTCTGACCGACGCGGGCGAAGCACTGCGTCAACAATGCGCCTGTATCCCCATGGAACTGTTTAAACAGGTGGGATATCCACTCGATGACAGCCTAGCCCTGAAGCGCCAGCTGGACTCATTTCTGGGGCATCTGAATGGCTTGTTGCTTAATTAAATCGCACACGATATTATTTTGAGCGACTCATTACCCTCTTATTTAATCTAAAGGTCTGTTGCCATGAAAAAATTTCAAATGATCCTGATGGCCAGCGCTGTCGGTGCCGCGTTGGCACTGGCGGGTGCTGCACAACTCAAAGCGCAGTCAGATCAACTGATTGCAGTGGATGAAAGCACCTTCGATTGCATTACCGAGATGACGCCGGTGCGCGGCTTTTTTATCGACAATCTGCTGGGTGATCTGGAGGCCACACTGGCGGTAGCCAACTCCAGCACCGGCGGCACCTGGCCAACAGGCTCCATGGTGCAGCTGGTACCGACCGAAGTGATGATCAAACAACCGGAAGGCACCAGCCCGGCAACCAACGACTGGGAGTTTTTTGAACTGGCCGTCAGCCCGGAAGGCTCACAAATCGTGACCCGCGGATTTACCGATGTGGTCAATCGTTTTGGCGGCAACTGTCTGGATTGCCACATCAAAGCTGAACCGCAGTGGGACATGATCTGCGAGACCGGACACGGCTGCGATCCGATCCCCTTGTCACGTGAAATGCTCACCGGCATTCAACAAAACGATCCACGCTGCGTACGCCCGGAGTAATCCGGGCAATTGCATCCCTCCCGCGCTTGGCTGCAGGGCTTATTCCTGCAGCACCAGTGTCACCAGATTGGGATCGGCCGCGATATCCTGCTCGTAAAAGGGCAGGCTGATCCACTGACTGTCTGAGTACAATCGCGTTTGGTCAGCAAAATGCGGCGAGCGCGGATCTTCTGACTGCGAGTACGTCAAAATGGCATTGGCCTGCACACTGCCATCCTGCTGCCAGCCCACTGCCTGAATATAACTGTTGCCATGGGCTATCGGACTGTAGCCCACACCCGGTCGGTATTGCGAGGTGATCACACTCCACATGCCGGCACCGCCATCACCGCCGGGAATCGGAATCATCTCGTTGCCGCGCGGTTCAAACTGCAAGGTTCCCAACGGTGCATCCAGCGCAATCTGATTGTCGGTAAACAGTTTTTGTGAGGTGGCCAGCGCCAGTCGCAGCGCCTGACTGACCTGATCGTTGTCCAGTGCCAGTGTGCGCGGTGTATTCACCGGATCGGCGGCATCAAACGGGACGGCATAAAGCCCTTGTGTGCGCGCAGCCTGTCGCCAGAATTCCCGCCACACATGAGCGCCACGGCTGTCGACATCTTCACGTCTGTCCCACCCCGCCAACGCCGCACAGGCGGCGCTGATATCGACCTCGGCAGCGTCCAGCGTCACTACGGTGTCGCCTGTGCACAGCGTCAACACCTCGTCCAGAAACAGTTCAGCACCAAAATGGCGATGGCTGAATAACATGTCCTGCAAATCCTGCGCCTGCATTTTTTGACCGCTGGCCAATGCCGCTTCAATAAAGTTCAACCCGGCACGTGTGCGCAAACTCACGGCTGCGTTTTCGGCACCAATGATGGGTGAAAAGCCTTCCAATGGCTGGCGAGGTGTGGACAACCAGTAACTGTCATTGGCGTTATGCACATAGTCGTTGCGGCGAATTCGTGGCATGTTGTCCGCTGGCATGGCGCCGGGAATATGACTGGTCGGTGCGTTCTGCCATTCACAATCCGGGCGGGTGCCATCGAGAATAACCAGTTGCCGTGGCACACCGTCTACTGGCACCTGACAACGACCAATCAAGTCAGCATCCACATTGGGCACCACGCTGATGTCCGCATAAAACGCGGTGCCGTCACGATCAGCGGCAATGGTGTTGGTCCAGGACACACCTTGCTGACTGAGCGCCGCCTCTACCTCATCAATATTGCTGGCTTTGTTCAGGGCATCGTAGGTTACCGCGGCCCGATCATTGTAAAGGTTGGCATCGCGAATCGCGTAAGCGCGCTCGGGTGTCCACGGCAACTGATTGGACACCAGCAGTGGCCCATAATGTGTCATATACACGGTGTGTGACTGCACACTGGCGCCACCTTCCTGATTACGCACTGGCACCTCAATCGTCACCGGCTGCATATCACGGTAGTCGTCGCCATAACGATAACGGGTGGGATTGGTTGGATCGAGTTCCAGCGCATAGATCGTGGAACGCAGCCCGGTGGACACGGTATGCGTCCACGCCACGTCCTTGTTAAAACCAATGGCGATGCGGTTGGTGGTATACAGACTGACACCCATCACGTCGAGTTCACCCGGAATGGTGGTATGAATCATGTGAAACCGCGAGGAGCCTTGCCAAGGGTAATGCGGGTTGCCTAGCAGCAGACCGCGGCCGCTGTCGGTGACGTCCCGACCCATGGCCACTGCATTGCTGCCGATACCGGCGGGTATCTCAAAATCGGTCGTCAGACTGGCGACTGGCTGGCCCGGTGGGGCAGCATTGGCCATTTCGCGCTGGAAACGTCCCAGACCATAACGGATACCCACGCCAATCGTGAGTTTGTCCAGATCACGCTCGGTGATGCTGCTCACCCAGGTTGCACCTGCACAACTCTCCGGCAGATCCGGCCGGTGATCGTTGATATAACGGTTATAACCGGCGATATAGCCGGCGGAAAACTCATTGGCCTTGTCACTCTGACTGGCTCGGAAGCCCGCAATCATGGTGTCATCAAGGACTGCACGATGGAAAATATCACTCTGCAGATTGCCCTGTTCTTCACCAAAATGGCGTGACAACTCACCATTTACCATCAGCACATCCTTGGCGATGGTGCAGACCGCGTCGTTGGCCGTGGCATACGCAAACCCGTATCCGAGGCTGCCCCAGTCGTCAGCTTTCACATGGGGGATGCCATAACTTGTCCAACGGATTTCAGTGTTAAAGCGATGCGCCGGCGCGACGTCACTGTTGCCCTGCACGACCTCACGATTGCCGGTGTCGGCGGGATCGGCGCAGGCTGCCAGCAGCACCAGCAGACTGGCAAAAGTGTAATTTCTCAACCCTGTCGGATAACGGGTTGATGGTATCGGGTGACAATCGTGATGACGCATGGTATCTCTCCGTTCTTGTTGTTGATTGTGTACTATTTCATCAGCCGCTTTTTGATACCCAACTGCTTGAGGACTGTTATATGAGTCAATTTATCACTGGCGTTTTGCATCAACGCACTTGGCTGACTTCTATCAGTTTTGCTGTCGTTTTGTCGGCCTGTGGTGGCGCAGATCAAACCCACTCCATCGCAGCAGACGCCGGCACTGCGGCAGCTGATCAATTTATGGCGGCGTTTCAACAGCACTGCGGACTCGCCTATCAAGGCCGCATCGCCGTCAACACCCCCGTCAATCCTGACGACGCATTTGCCGGCCAGACGCTGGTGATGCATGTGCGTGAATGTCTGGACGGTGAACTGCGTATTCCGTTCCACGTGGGCGATGACCACAGCCGCACCTGGATTATCACGCGCACGGACACCGGACTGCGCCTCAAACATGACCATCGCCATGAAGATGGTTCCGAGGACATCCTCACCCAGTACGGCGGCGATACCAATACGGAAGGCAGTGCCTCCCGTCAGGAATTCCCCGTGGATCAGTTCTCGATTGACCTGTTCCTCAGAGAAGGCTCGACCGCATCGGTCGCCAATGTCTGGGCCATGGAAATTGAGCCCGGCAATCAGTTTGTGTACGAGTTGTCACGCCCGGGTTCAGACCGCATGTTCCGCGTAGCGTTTGATCTCACAGCGCCTGTTGCCACACCACCAACGCCCTGGGGTCATCCCCCGCTGAATTAAATCAAAGCTGAATTAAATCAAAGCTGAATTAAAAAACGGCCCCGACTTTCGCGGCTTATTGCAGCTGGCGGAAAAACGCCCGGATATCCGCCAGCAGCAGCTCCGTTTCTTCCAGCGCGGCAAAATGGCCACCGCGTGGCATCTCCGTCCAGCGCACGATGTTGTAAGACTGCTCAGCCCATAAGCGCGGCGTCAGGTAAATCTCTTTTGGGAAAATTGCACCGGCGGTCGGCACACTGACAAAACCCAGCGGCTCACTCATCGGCACAGCACGATTTTCATAATAAATACGCGCGGACGAGGTGATGCTGCCAGTAAACCAGTACACACTGATGTTGGTGAGCAATTCATCTTTGCTGAATTTATCTTCCGGATGATTGTTGGGCAAATCACTCCAGCCATGAAATTTCTCCACAATCCAGGCGGCCAGGCCGGCCGGGGAATCATTAAGACCCACCCCCAGCGTCTGCGGTTTGCTGCCCTGAATCTGTTGATAGGCGGTTTCATTGGCCATAAACGCCTGACGTTGTTCACGTCGCGCCAGATCAGCTGTGGGCGTTTGTGCTCGCAACTCAGGATCCGTGGGTGGATTGGCCAAGACAAAATTGGAGTGCAGACCAATCAGGCGATCAGGGTATCGCGCCGCCAGAATGCGATTGATAATGCCACCCCAGTCGCCGCCTTGCGCACCGTATTTGTCATACCCCAGTCGTTGCATCAGCGCTGCCAGCATGTGCGCCATTTTTTCCGGGTTGTAACCGGGTTGTGAGGGTTTTTCAGAAAACGCAAAACCGGGCAACGATGGTGCCACCACATGGAAGGCATCGGCAATATCGCCGCCATGCAATTCCGGTCGGGTCAGTGGTTCAATAATTTTGTGGAATTCGACAATCGAACCCGGCCAGCCGTGGGTAATCAGCAGGGGTGTGGCATGGGCATGAGGAGACCGTTGATGGATAAAGTGCATCTGCAATCCATCAATATCGGTGACAAACTGATCAAACTGATTCAGACGTTGTTCCTGAGCACGCCAGTCAAACTCATGCTGCCAGTAATCCAGCAACTCAGCCAGATAAGCGGTGTCCGTCCCGTAGCGCCAGTCAACATCCTGCAACTGATCTGGCAGTCGTGCACGCACCAGTCGTTGCTGCAGATCAGCGATATCGGCATCCGGGATCTGAATGGTGAACGGGCGGACGGTAGTATCCGCCGATGGACGGATGGGACTGTCAGCCACAGCAAACTCCGCAGATAACAGTACACTCAAGGTGAAAAGGATGCCGGCAATCACCGGCAACCTCGTTGTTGTCATCATGCCGGCAACAGCGGACATGAACCGCATCCTCACTCTGATTCCTCGCCATCCAGCGCCCCGTCTACCGGACCTTGTTGACCCAGTTCTTCCAGTTTGCGGGCACCGGCCAGAATGCCGGAAAATGCGTAGTTGCCTTCGTGGCAGGCGTATTCATACATCATTTCGCCTTCCGGTCGTCGCTGCATGGGGATTTCCGCAGTCCACGGTTGTCGGAACACCGTTGGATCATTCAGCGTCACGCTGTAAATGATTTTACCGGGCGACTCCAGCCAGAATTTTTCAGTAATGGTCAGATGTTCACTCGCACCACGAAACGCCTGTTGTGGATGAAAATGTTTGGTCTCCACCACCAGCGTGTCGCCCTCCCAGCGCCCGACGGACTGTCCCATCCAGTGCTCGGTATCGTACGACGTATGCGGCTTGTTCAACGGGATAATACGTGCGTCATGCACCATCTCCACCAGAATCATCACATGATCCGGGGTCTGCACAATCTGGTAGTTATTGTTGTACATCACCGGCAGCATGGGCGGCCCGGAACTGGAACTGAACGCCAGCAGGCAACGCTCACCCATGGGCCTCAGTTCTGGACCATCAAACGGTTCAACACCCGGTCGGGCACGCCATTCAGCAATCAGACCCTGAGGCCGATCACCCTCCACAAAGGGGATCTGGCCATCCGGCGGATCAGTAATCAACGAGGTACGGTACTCACCGTTAACCACCGCCACATTGGTGCCTCTGTCCAACCAGAACAAGTTATAACCTGCATCGGTATTGCCATCACTGGGCGGAGGACGATTGGGATCACTGGGTTGATTGGATTGCTCAACACGTTGTCGCGCCATCGCCTCAAACTCACGCGCCTGATCCGGGGTCAGGAAACCTTGCAGACCCAACTGGGCTGGACGTTCCAAGGGCGTCTGTGTCTGATTGGTCCACAATCCTTGCAGGTCGGGTTTGCCATCCGGTGTGCGTGGCAGGGCCTGTTCACCCGTTGTTGACTGGGCGAATACCAGCGTTGTCTGCGCCAGCGCCAACACGCCAACTGCGGTCATGCGGTAAATCGTTTTGCGGTGGTTTGTCATTTTTTGTGTGCCGCCATGTGATCGATTCTTGTACATAGTAGACCGCTCCTTTGTCCGACACAATGGTTGTAACCGTCTCCTGACAATGTGCACTTGAAGCACCGCATCAATTCAGGTTTACTGCAGCCCTGATCAAAAAACACAGGTAACCATCATGTCCTTTCGAGACTATTCAGGCATTGCGCTGACGTTGGCGCTGGCTGTCAGCCTGAGCAACACACTGACACACGCACAGCCCGGCAATTCACCTGCATCACCCGCGACTGTCGCTGCTCAACAGGCGCTGCGCGCCAGCCTGCCCTTTGAAGATGAGCGAGACCGCGAGGAGTCACAACGCGGGTTTATTGCCGCGCCGGATTATCGGCAGATTCTGGGCGCCGCCGGCAACGTGGTTTGGGATATGGGACGTTATGATTTCCTGCTGAATGGGCAGGCGTACGACAGTATCCATCCATCCCTGCAACGTCAGGCCACACTCAACATGAACTATGGCCTTTATGAAGTGGTGCCGGATTTTATCTATCAGATTCGTGGTTACGATCTGGCCAACATGACACTCATCAAAGGGGAACGCGGCTGGATTTTGTTTGATGTGTTGCTGACGCTGGAAACCGCACAGGCTGCTTTGCAATTTGCCAACGAACAACTGGGTGAACGTCCGGTGACCGCCATTGTGTATTCGCACTCGCATATTGACCATTTTGGAGGTGTGCGTGGTGTGGTGGATGAGGCAGAGGTGATCGCTGGCAATGTTGATATCTATGCCCCTATCGGATTTATGGAGGAAGCTATTTCCGAGAACGTATATGCCGGCAATGCCATGAGCCGCCGTGCGTCGTATCAATACGGCAACCCCTTGCCCGCAGGCCCGTTTGGGCAGGTTGACTCGGCCATCGGCAAAGCATTGGCACGCGGTACCAGTGGGTTGATTGCACCCACCATGGTGGTCACCGAGGAATTTGAACAGCATGTCATCGATGGCGTGAGAGTGGTGTTCCAGAACACCCCCGGCACTGAAGCCCCGGCAGAAATGAATGCGTGGTTCCCCGATCAAAAAGTTTTCTGGGCCGCTGAAAACATCACCGCCACCATCCACAACATATATACATTGCGCGGCGCACTGGTACGTGACGCTTTGGCCTGGTCACGGCAGATCAACGAAGCCTTGTACCGGTTTGGTCAGGAGGCCGAGGTGATGATCGCTTCCCATAACTGGCCACGTTGGGGCAATGACCGTATTCAGGAAGTTATGCGCGATCAACGCGACGCCTACGCCAACCTCAACAATCAGGTACTCAATCTGGCCAATCGCGGCGTGACCATCAACCAGATTCACAATGTCTATAAAGTGCCGGAATCCTTGCAGCAAAGCTGGAGTGTGCGCCAGTATCACGGCTCCGAATTTCATAACTCGCGCGCTGTGATTAACCGTTATCTGGGTTACTGGGATGGCAATCCCGCGACGCTGGCACCGCTGTCACCCGAGGATTCTGCTCCACTGTTTGTGGAAATGATGGGCGGTGCAGCCGCCATACTGCCACGCGCACAAACCCTGTTTGATGACGGTGAATACCGCATGGCGATGGAGATCCTGAACAAACTGGTATATGCCGAGCCTGACAATACCGATGCAAAAAATTTACTGGCCACCACCTTTGAACAACTCGGTTACCAGTACGAAAGTTCCAGTATGCGTAACGCATTTTTGACTGCCGCTATGGAGCTCAGACGTGGCGTGGCACCAGCCGGGCCAGCGCGCGGCACCGGCCCCGATCTGGCGCGCGCCATGTCAACCGCACAATGGTGGGATGCTGTTGCGACACGCGTAGACAGTCAACTCGCCGAGGGCCTGCAGTTTGTGATCAATTTTGTGACACCAGACACCGGCGACACCATGGTCATTGAAATGAGCAACGGCACGTTGACACACATTTCCGGTTATCAGGTTGCCAATCCGGATGCCACAATCACCATGAACCGCAGTGATCTGATCCCGGTGATTGCAGGTCAGGCAACACTTGCCAGCCAGTTGATGGCTGGCAACGGCCAGGTCAGTGGCAATGCAGCAGTCTTGCAGCAACTGGCGTCTGTGCTGGTGGAGTTTGATCCAGTGTTTGAGATTATGCCTGGTACGCGATAAGTGGTACCCGGCAAACAGCAAACGGCTGCTTTAATGGATATAGGTCACGTGAGCGGCCAACTCAATACTGAGCAGGCGGTACCCCGACATCGTTAGAGAGCCGGGGTAACGATCCTGTCCGGTTGAGGAAAACTCAAAGCGGTATTCGCGCCACCACTGCAGCATACCGCCATCACTGCGCTTCAGACGTAGTTTGTGCAACACAATACTCTGATCCAGTAATTGTAAATCCAGCTCTTGGCAGCGCTGGGCTGCATATACCAAAGCACAGGCTTTGGCATCGCGTGATCGCCACCAGTGGTTAAGCAGCAAGACCAGCAAGGCTAGCCCGATCAAATCCAACAAAGTCAACATGGGGCAGTACTTCTGATGAAAGTTTTGTTGTAAGCTCGGCGGCATAATACCCCATTAACCTCCACTCCGGGACAGGATCAAAATTCATATGAAAAACTATATACATGGATTGTTTGTCGCAGGTCTGTTTGTTTTGGGCGCAATGACCCTGCCCGGCCCCCCCACCGCACTGGCTCAATCAGGAGCGTCTCTGATGAATGAAACATCACCCATAGAAGGCATCAATTTCCAGTTTGTGGAATCCAATGGTATCCGTATGCGGGTTGCCACCATGGGTGACAGCGGCCCACTGGTCATCATGGCGCACGGCTGGCCCGAATCCTGGTACTCATGGCGACATCAAATTGTCGCGGTGGCCAATGCCGGTTATCGCGTGGTGGCACCTGACATGCGCGGTTACGGTGCAACCGATGCGCCAGCAAACGTTGAGGACTACAACATCACCGAAGTCGCTGCCGACATGGTTGGACTGGTTGATGCCTTTGGTGAGGAAAAAGCCATTATCATTGGCCACGATTGGGGTTCGATTGTGGCCTGGAATACGGTACTGCTGCACCCCGAGCGCTTCTCGGCGCTGGTCGCCATGAGTGTGCCCTATAGTGGTCGGGCAGCGCAGTCGCCCTTGCTCAGCTGGCAAGAGGCCTATGGCGATAACTTCTACTACATTTTGTACCATCAAGAGCCTGGCGTTGCCGAAGCCGAATACGATGCCGATCCGGAGGGCCTGCTCAGTCGCCTGTATCTGTCACCGGACTCTCCTCGCGAGCCTGCCATCATCACAGATCGCAAACGCAGCGCCGGCGGCTGGATCGGTCGCATGGGCAAACCCACTGGTCTGCCCGATTGGCTGACACGCGCTGATCTGGACTATGTGGTCAATCAGTTCAAGGCAGCGGGTTTCAGAGGTGGCGTGAACTACTACCGTAATTTCCATCGCAACTGGGAGATCACCCCACAACTGGCCGATGCGCGCGTGACCGTGCCAACGCTGTTTATCGCCGGCGAAAAAGATGTGGTGATTGCCGGTGCACCGCAGGCACGTCTGGAAGGCGCCATGCGCAGAGTCGTCGATGACCTGCGCGGCGTGATTTTGATCCCGGAGGCCGGACACTGGATTCAACAGGAACGTCCTGACGAAACCAATGCGGCGGTGCTGGCGTTTCTGAAAAGTCTGTAATCAGGCTTTTCTAAAAAACAGGACTACTCAATACCGGTCGGCTTGCCATCAAGACTGCGGGTATTTTTGTCCTTCCAGTATTGTTGTACGCCCTCTCGCCCTTTATTGAGCGCCCACTTGTCCAGCGTGGGCCGATCACCTTGGTAATCGTAGTATGGCACTGCAAAACCGCATGAGGTCTGCACCATAATGACATCCTGCACAAAAATCTGGCGAGCGCCGGTGTAATCCGGAAATTGCACAATACGCTCGGGCCACTCTTTGTCCCAGGCGTGTATCACGCGGGCCGTGCCATACAAACGCATGATCACCGGCTGTTTATCGAAGGAACAGAACATCACCGTCATGCGCCCATTGTCGAGCACGTGTGCTGCCGTTTCATTGCCGCTGCCGGTCAGGTTTAACCACATAATCTGGGAGTGAGTGAGCACTCTGAAACTGTCCATGCCTTTTGGGGACACATTGATTAAACTGTCTTCGCCAGCGGTGCCAACAAAAAACAATTTTTGGTGTTTTATAAACTCGATGTGCTCGTCTGTCAGTGCCTTGAATCGTTCACCCATCGCAACTGCCCCTTCCTGTCGATTGAATAAACCCGCTGACCGGCATCAAGGCACCAACATTTTCATCAGACGTTGAGTGCTGTCCACGTCTGCCTGACAATCCTCTGGCCAGCACCCCTTACATCATGGATTGCTGGTAATTCTCGAGGCCAACTGACTCAATCAGTTTCAGCTGAGTTTCCAGCCAGTCCACGTGTTCTTCTTCGCTCTCAAGGATATACACCAACAGTTCGCGACTGACGTAGTCCTTGATGGATTCTGCGTAGGCAATGCCCTCGCGCAGATCCGGGATGGCAATCATTTCCAGCTTGAGATCACACTCCAGCATCTCTTTGGTGTGTTCTCCGATAAACAGTTTGCCCAGACTTTGCAGATTGGGCAGCCCTTCCAGAAACAGCACTCGTTCGATCAGCTTGTCTGCGTGCTTCATCTCATCAATGGATTCTTCATACTCTTTGGCGGCCAGTTTGCTCAGTCCGCGATCCTTGAACATGCGCGAATGTAAAAAGTACTGATTGATGGCAACCAGTTCATTGCCCAGTGCTTTGTTCAAATGCTTGATCATGGTTTTATCGGCTTTCATAAAAACTCCTGCCAATGCCTGTTATCAGGCATACAAACGGCGTGTAATGGATGAGCGTATTGAAGAACAGAGACTGCCTTGGACGCACACCAAAGTCAAGCGCAAGCAACTCTTAAGTAATTGAGTTTCAAGGAAAAGAAATTGATAACAAGAATGCTTATGGTTTGCTGTAACTGCGCGGTGCGGAGGTCAGGCCGCGTAAGACATGGAACGGCACTGTGCAGCCGAGGCAACTTCCGCAATGATTTCACGGGCATATCGCCCACAACGTCCACAATCGCTGGCCAGACCTAGTTCCGCTCGCAACTCGGAAAAGGTTGTCACACCCTCCTGACAGCGCTGGCGAATCTGTGAATCTGTAATTTGGCGGCAAATGCACACGTACATACACACATCTCATTGACATGGCTGATCGCTCAGCCTCATTGATCGACGAGAGATTAAATCGTAATGGGAATGATTGTCAATACCATGCGTATTTAAATCACTGACTGGCCCAGCCGACCTTGTCTCAGGTATAGTTGAGACACTAAAAAGAAGAGGTGGCCATGACACATCCAACATGCAGGTTTTTGCTGGCGATGCTCTGTCTGATCAGCGCGCCCGCGGCGCTCATGCAAGCGACTGCTCAAGAGACAACCGCTGCACTTGTGTTGCCGCGCACAATGGACGGCAAACCCGATCTGCAAGGCATCTGGACCAACGCGACCCAGACACCGCTGGAGCGCCCCGCCCGTTTTGCGGATCGCCGATTTATGTCGGCTGAGGAAGCGCTTGAAATGCAGCAGGACGCACGGCGCCGGGAAGTTGCCGCCGATGCGCCCAGCGACCCCAACCGCGCCCCGCCAACTGATGGCAACACGGCGGCCGCTTACAATACCTTCTGGCTGGAACGCGGCACACAGGTAACGCAGATTGATGGCGAATACCGCACCTCAATGATCATCGACCCGCCTGATGGCAGAATCCCGTTCCGCACTGACGCCCCTGAACAGAATTTTATGGAGGCACTTCGCGACATTCATGGCGCCGATGCGTTCCTCGGCCCGGAAATGACCACCATCGGGGAGCGTTGTCTGTTGTTTTACGACTTCCGCACCTCGAATTCCAGTGCTGGCCCACCGATGATGCCCATCATCTACAACAACAATTACCAGATAGTCCAAACCGACAATCACCTGATGATCATGGCGGAAATGATGCACGATGTGCGTATTTTTCGTTTGAATTCCGAGCACTTGCCGGCCGAAGTGTACAAATGGATGGGGGACTCGATAGCGCAGTGGGACAACGATACGTTGGTCGTCAGTACCCGCAACATGCATCCACAGCAGTCACATTATGGTTCCGGGCCCGGCCTACAGGTCACCGAAAAGTTTCGTATGGTATCGCCGGATGAGATTGTTTACAGCTTCACCATGACAGATGACGTGGCTTACACCCAGCCGTGGACAGCGGAAATGGTGCTGTATCGCCGATCGCCTACGGAACGTATTTATGAGTATGCCTGTCATGAGGGCAACTATGCGCTGGCCGGCATACTGGCGGGTGCACGCCGACTGGAAAACCCATAACAGTGCTGTATCCGCACTTAAACGGGGCCCTGTTGCCAGGGGCCCCAGATTGCAAACGTAATACCTGGAATCTGAATGTTCACGAACATGATTTCGCCTTGTGGATCAAAACACACCCCTGCAATTTCACGGTCGCGGTAGTCGCCCGGATCACAGTGTTTGCCGGCAGCAGCAATCTGCTCAGCGGTGAGCACAATGTTGTTTTTGGCAAAAATGTAGGACTCGCCCGTGGTGGTAAGACCCATGATGCGCTCACCAAATCCAAACTCATCCTCAGCGCCGCCACCGTCTTCACACATCATCAAGCCACCACGCGGGCTGATCGCGATATTGTCCGGGTTATTGGCCATGGTCGGGTTGGTCGAGGCAAACAGGCAGCGCAGAGAATCGGACACCGGGTCCAGCATCCAGACGGCACCATCGCCGAAACCCGCAAGCCCTTCTTCATTTAAACCAGCGCTGGTATCAACGATATAAACCATGCCCTCATGGTACACAATACCTTCACCACGGCTCAGGCTGAGCGCGCCAGCATCGCGCGCCTGCAGAAACGGGCCGCTGGCGTCACCGTCAGGGTCCATATCGGGATTGGCAATATCGACCCATTCAATCTGGTGAGTTTCGCCGGGCATAGGCGTAAACAACTCGGTATAGCCTCGACCCACAATTTTGGCCGCCTGCAAACGACCACCTTTTTCCAGCGCACCCGGCGTTTGCGAGTCGTCCCGCGGGATAAACCGGTACAACGGCGAACGATTGCGGCTGTCTTCAGTCAGGTATGCAACACTGTCGCGCGGATCAATGGCCACGGCTTCGTGTTTGAACCGCCCCATATCCACAATGGGCATGCCTGTTGTTTGCGCGGCATCGACTCTGACTTCAAAAACATAACCGTGTTTGAGACCGCCTTCGGCTGTCAAATCGATGGTGGTTTCTTCACAGGACAACCAGGTTCCCCAGGGGGTTACGCCGCCGGCGCAGTTAACCAACGTCCCGCCCAAACTGGGTGAGGTTGAAATCTCGCGCTTGGCCTGACGTGAAAAACGAATGGTGGTGTTGCCGCCGGCGGCATAACTGCCATCCGCACGTACCGCCTTGTTGTAGCACGCTGGCGCAGAAATCAGTGTACCCGTGCCAACCTCGTGATTACGAATCAGGATGATTTCGTTGTCTTCCAAAGCCACCACGCCCATCCCGTCCAGTCGTTCAGGCACGGGTTTGCCATCACTCATCAAATCACCCACCCACGACAGCGTGGCATAGGAGAATCCAGCGGGCAGTTGCAGAAGAGGCAATCCGGTGACTTCATCATTGACCGGTGCAATGGGGCCATAAGGACTTGCCGAGCGTCGCGATGCGGTTGCCGGGCTACCCGACTGGTTGCCTGACTGGTTACTCGCCAGGGACTGCAAGGCGCTGACCACAGGGCTCAAACCCGCCGCCAACACTGCGGCGCCACCCTTTAACAAAACACGTCGACTCAAACCGCTGTTGGATACTGCGCTCATTAAACTCACTCCTAGGTTTCTGACTCACATTGCAGCAGGAAGTAAACCATAAAAATATGACAGAACGGTAATATCTTGCGGCGTCATGCGGCTGCGGAAAACCAATTCCTGCTGCCAGTCGTACAAGCATCGTAAAGATTTTTATCAAGCCGGTTATCAAATCGCCGATACCCTGTGTACAGGGAGCACTTTCACCCACGGAAGCCGATTTATTTTAGTTGTAGACACAGGTGCTTAATGCGCTCTTCAAATTCGATTTATTCGTCTGATTCATCATCCAGTCAAAGCCTTGCCTTTTACAAACGTGCCGACCTCATCATGACCGGTGTGCTGGGTGTTTGCCTGCTGTATTCGTTAGCGCTCGCACCTTGGCATGGTACCTGGATGACATCCATCGTTGTGGGTGGACTCACGCTGGGGATTGCTGTTTTCCTGCTGAATACCATGGCGGGTACGCGCTTTATGCGCTGTGTGGTCGCAACCGGTTTTATGGTGATGTCCGCCCTGCACATCCATCAGGCACACGGCACGGTTGAAATGCACTTTTCGATTTTTGTGCTGCTGGCATTGCTGATTTTCTACCGTGACTGGCTGCCAATTGTAGTGGCAACGGTGGTGATTGCTATTCACCACTTTCTGTTTTTTTATTTGCAGGTCAGCGGGGTGGGTGTCTACGTGACAGAGCACCCCATGTTGTCGATGATTTTTATCCATGCAGGGTATGTGGTGGCTGAAGCCGGCGTGCTGGTTTATCTGGCAATACTGGCTCAAAAAGATGCCATGCAAGGTGAATCACTGGCCGACACCACCCATCAGATTACTGCTGATGGACAGCATATCAACCTGTCGTATCGGGTACCCTTTGAAAGCCCGGTGACCGATGCGTTTAACGGCTTCCTTGATCAGTTGGAGAACCTGGTCAGCGGGGTGAACAAAAAACTTGATCACATGCGCGAGATGGGCAGCGACTTGGCCGGCAAGTCAACGCATGTGAGCAGCAGTGCAGAACGACAGGCATCGGAAAGTGAGTACATGGTACAAGCCATGCAGGAGATGAGCACTGCGACGGCAGAAGTGGCGCGCAATGCCGAACAGGCTGCCAGCTCGGCGCGAAATGCCGACCATCATGCGCAGCAGGGCAACCGCGCGATGCAGAACATCAAAGCCGAGATTACCTCCTTGAATGTCGATATTAATCTGACCGGTGAGGCTGTTGTTGGCGCAGCGCAACTCGCCAATGACATTCACCAGGTCGTTGATGTCATCCGTGGCGTTGCAGAACAAACTAACCTGCTGGCACTGAATGCTGCCATCGAAGCGGCGCGCGCCGGCGATCAGGGCCGGGGATTTGCCGTGGTTGCCGACGAAGTGCGCAACCTGTCGCAACGCACCGCCCAGTCTCTTAATGAGATTCAGGACTTTATTGAACGACTGCAACAAGCCTCGCAATCGGCACGAGAGGCCATGGGGCGCAGCCAGACCTCGGTGCAGCGCTGCCTGCAAGCTGCCGATGCCAGTGCCAATACACTCTCTGGCATGGCCAATGAAATCAGTCAGATCTCACGCATCAATGACATGATTGCGACGGCAACGCAGCAGCAATCAACCGTGGGTGATGATGTCGCCAGACACTTGCGGGAAGTGGACGGTATTGCGCGCAGCAACGCCGCACAGGCGGTTGATCTGAAAGCCTTGTCCGCGCAACTGAATATGCTCAGCGTCGACCTGGATGGCCAGATAAAACGCTTCAGTACGCGACGCTGAGTATCCGTGTGCTCAGTGCGCTTTTTAATACACGTGGGGTAAGTAAAGATGTCTGCATTGCGAGTTTATTACGATGGGCTTTGTCCCTTGTGTACCAGAGAAATCAACCATATCAAGCGCCTGGACACACAGGGGTTGCTCGATATGCAAGACATCAATGCGGCAGATTTCACTCAGCGCTTTCCGCATATCGACCCCGTCAAAGCTGACCGGATTCTGCACGGTGAGCTACCTGATGGACGTATTATTTTGGGTCTGGATGTAACCTGCACAGCATGGTCGCTGGTGGGTAAAGGTCACTGGTTTGCGTTTATGCGCTGGCCGGTTATCAAGCCGGTCGCCGACCAGGTGTATCTGTTTTTTGCGCGGCACAGACACCGTATTTCCGGCTGGTTCGGCCGTCCCTCTGTTTGTGACGATCGCTGCCAGACCAAACTGTGAAGCTCGCGCTGGTATTGGGTGATCAGCTCAGCGAGTCACTGTCGAGCCTGCAAAGGCTCAACAAACGCACTGACTGGGTGGTGATGGCGGAAGTGGGTGTTGAAGCCCGCTATGTCGCGCATCACCAGCAGAAAATCGCGCTGATCTTCAGTGCCATGCGGCATTTTGCAGACAGCCTTCGCGCGGCAGGATGGCGGGTTCACTACCATCCATACAACCCGGACTGTCCCGGTCAGGGCCTGCACGATGTGCTTCGTGAGTTTCTGGCACAGCATGCAGCTGACGAAGTTATTATCACCGAATGTGGTGAATATCGTCTGCACCAGCAGATGCAGGCGAGCTGGCCTGAACAACTCGGCATACCAGTCACCTTGCTGCCAGACACACGTTTTATCTGTTCAAAAACAGAGTTTGCAGGATGGGCTCAGGGCCGCAAACAACTGCGCATGGAGTATTTTTACCGGGAGATGCGCCGCAAAACCGGCTTACTCATGGAGGGTGACCAACCCGTTGGCGGGCAGTGGAATTTTGACAGCAGTAATCGCGAACCTTATCGCGGTGATCCGTTGATTCCGATCCGTCCAATGTTTGTTTACGACAACATCGACAAATCTGTGCTGGATCTGGTGGCCGCTGAGTTTGCCACTCACCCAGGCACGCTCACGCACTTTAACTGGCCAACCACTCGAACTCAGGCGCTGCAGGCACTGGACAGTTTTATCAATACACGTTTGTGTTGGTTCGGCGACTTTCAGGATGCCATGCAACAGTCGCAACACTTTATGTTTCACAGCCTGATTTCCACCAGCCTGAACTGCGGTCTGTTGACGGCTTTGGAGGTGTGTCAGGCCGCCGAACAGGCATGGCGCGACAATAAAGCACCGCTGAATGCTGTGGAAGGTTTTATACGACAAATTATCGGCTGGCGAGAATACGTACGCGGCATCTACTGGCTCACCATGCCGACGTATGCCGAGCTGAATGGTTTGAACAATAGCCGTGATTTACCAGCTTATTACTGGACGGGTAACACGCGCATGGCGTGTATGAAAGCCTGCTTCAAAAACACCTTTGATCACGCGTATGCGCACCACATCCAGCGCTTGATGATCACCGGCAACTTTGCTTTGATCACCGGCATCACACCCAAACACATCTGTGAATGGTATCTGGCCGTGTACGCGGATGCGTATGACTGGGTGGAATTGCCCAACACGCTGGGCATGGTGATGCACGCCGACGGAGGTTTGCTGGCCAGCAAACCCTATGCGGCCTCCGGCAGCTACATCCACAAGATGTCGGATTATTGCCGGCACTGCGAATATCAGGTCAAGACATCAACCGATCAAAACAGCTGTCCGTTTAACAGTTTGTACTGGCACTTTATCTCACGCCATGCTGATCAATTTGTGAAGAACCCGCGTATGAGCATGATTTATCGCAGTTATGAACGTATGAGCGACGACAAAAAACAGGCGCTGCACACACGATCAACGTATTTGCTAGAGCATCTCGATGAACTCTGAATCAGCGTCAAGCAAGGCATTGGTCATTGGTGCCGGTAGTGCCATTGCACAGGCATTGATCGCGGCCATGACACACAATCACACCGTCAGTGAAATTGTTGCTGTCAGTCGTACGATGCCCGGGCAAGACACCTGCACGCAGACAAATGACATGCCGGTGAGCTATCTGAGCTGTGACTACTCAAGTGCTGCCATCAACCAGCTTGTTGCTCAACTTTCCGTTCCGCAACACAACAATCCATTCAGTCATGTCTTTATCTGCACAGGTGTGTTACACAATGAACACATCAAACCTGAAAAGCGACTTGAGGATCTTGATGCGGCGCAGATGGCCGAACTGATGCATATCAACACCATCGTGCCCGCACTCTGGATTCAAGCACTGTTACCCGTGCTCAAACAATCCCCACGCTGTGTGTTCAGTGTGTTCAGCGCGCGGGTTGGCAGCATCAGCGATAATCATAAAGGTGGATGGTACAGCTACCGTGCGTCGAAAGCGGCGCTGAATATGGTTATAAAAACGGCGGCCATTGAATATGCCCGTCGTGCACCCGGAGTCAAGTTGTTTGCTTTTCACCCGGGCACTGTGGATACCGCACTGTCACGGCCGTTCCAGAAAAACGTTCCCGCTGACAAGTTGTTCACGCCAGCGTTTGTTGCAGCGCAACTGCTGTCGATCTGTTCACACGTGCCCTTTGATGGCGAGGCGTCCTACCTTGACTGGGCAGGCGCCCCGATTACCTGGTAGTTTTCCCCACCTTTCACAACTGGATGTCTGATGAAAATTCTTATGAGTCTGTTTACTGTACTGCTGCTGGCCGCCTGTACCGGTGGCCCGCCCGGCGGTTTGAGCGTTGTTGATAACTTTGAACTCGAGCGCTATCAGGGACAATGGTTCGAGATCGCCAGACTGGATCATCGTTTCGAACGGGGGTTGTCTCAGGTCAGCGCCAACTACCGTATTCAGCCAGACAACACGGTGCAGGTCATCAATCGCGGTTTTGATATGGCGTCCGGACAATGGGACGAAGCCATTGGTAAAGCCCGCTTTATTGATGCAACCGACAAGGGCGCGTTAAAGGTGTCATTTTTTGGTCCGTTTTACGGGGCCTACAACATTGTGGCGCTGGATCAGGACAATTATCAGTGGGTGATGGTGACCGGTCCGTCACTGGACTATCTTTGGATTCTGGCGAGGCAGCCCACACTGGATGCCGCGATTTACGACAGGCTGATCGCCATGGCAGGCAACGCAGGATTTGATCTGAATAAACTGATTGTTGTGTCGCATTCACCCGCGATGTAATGAACAATAAAGTTGGCGCAACATGAGTGAGACACACAAAACAGTCGCGGTTATTGGTGCAGGACTCTCTGGTCTGGCCTGTGCAGTGCAGCTGACAAAAGCCGGTTACACTGTCGCTGTGTTTGAGAAGTCGCGGGGTGTCGGCGGGCGCATGAGCACGCGCCGTGTAAGCGACACGCTGGAACAAGGTGTATCGTTGAACTGGCAATGTGATCACGGGGCGCAATACTTTACCGCCCGGGACCCGTTGTTTATCCGGCAGGTTAACGAATGGATAGCGCAAGGCGTTGTTGGCATCTGGTCACCGTCCCTGCACAGTTTTGGTATCAAACCTGGCCGACAGACCCCGTACACTGGCGACATCACACGGTATGTCGGCGTCCCCGGCATGACGGCACCGGCCCGTCAACTGGCCAAACACCTGAATATCCATTGCCAGCAACGTGTCACGTCGATCAGGCAACAAAATGGGCTGTGGATGTTGGCGATTGAAGATCAACACAGTCTGCACGGCCCATTCGAGCGCGTGGTGTTCGCCTTACCGGCGCAACAGGTGGACGCTTTATTGGCAGCCTCGCTGGACGTGCCGGCAGACTTTTTAACGCACGCCGCCTCCTTCACACAACAGCACGCACTGAGCCCTTGCTGGGCGATGATGTTGCATGTTGCCGAGCCATTGTCCCTGCCATTTGACGCAGCGTTTGTGAATCCGGACAGTAGCAGCCATTCTGTACTGAGCTGGATGGCACGCGACAGCAGCAAACCGGGCAGGCCCGCAGGCGCAGGCGAAAGTTGGTTACTGCACGCCAGTACTGACTGGTCGTTGCAGCATATCGACAGCCTGAACACAGAAGTGTCGGCAGCCATGTTGTCGGCGTTTACCCGGCTGACGGGCATCCACCCGGATCGTCACCGCCCGGTCAGTTCCAGCCTGCACCGTTGGCGTTATGCTCAAGCGCTGCACTCACTGAATTCGCCGAGGTATGTGCTGGGGTCATCCTGCGGGCTGGGCATCTGCGGCGACTGGCTCAACAAAGGCCGGGTCGAAGGCGCCTGGCTCAGTGGTTATCACCTCGCGCACGCACTAATCGCCGACGCTTGCTGAATAAACAGCACAATCCGGCCGTGATCAGGGTTTCTTGCAAGTATTTACGCCTAGAACGGAGTACAGTGGACAGAAGTTCATCAACCCTGTCACTAGCGGCACAATGCCGATCCAGCCCCAAACGCCGATAGTCCCCATTAACGTCAGCGCAATCAGTAATGCGCCGGCCACAATTCTTACGGATTTGTCCACCACACCCACATTTGCTTTCATCTTGTTATTGCTCCAACTCAGTTTCCGTTCATGTGTTGTTCATGTGCTCTGAACGATACTCAGGCTACACCTGATTGCAAGCTGCTTTATTGATCAGAAACAAAACAAGTCTGACTCATCAACACGCTGGCAGATCACACACTCAAAAGGAATTTCATTATGTCTACACTGATCAAATCGATAGTTTTACTCACCTCTGCGGCGGCGTTGGCAGCCTGCAGCACAATTAATCCTTATACAGGTCAACAACAAACCAGTCGCGCGGTGCAATATGGCGCTATCAGCGGTGTTGTGTGTGGTCTGGTAGGCGCCATTGACAGCGGTCAACACGCACGCAATGCAGCGCTCGGCTGTGGCGCAATCGGTGCTGGTGTCGGGGCTTACATGGATGCACAGGAAGCAGAACTTCGTGAGGAATTGCAGGGAACCGGTGTTCAGGTTAACCGTAACGGCGATCAACTGGACTTGATCATGCCCGGCAACATTACCTTTAACACCAACGAGTACGACATTCGTTCCGACTTTTTCCCGGTGCTGGATTCCGTCGCACAAGTGCTGTACAAATTTACCGATACCCGCCTGCAGGTGATCGGTCACACTGACTCGACTGGCGCGCGTGACTATAACTACAACCTGTCCAATCGACGTGCGGGCAGCGTATCGAATTACCTCGCGTCACGCGGTGTTGATCAGAACCGCTTACTGGTGCAGGGTGTTGGTCCGGATCGCCCGATTGCCAGCAATGACAACGAGCAAGGGCGCGCCAGCAACCGTCGCGTGGAACTGCAGATTGTTGCGGTACAACGTTGACCGCTGATCAGTCTTTGATCAGCTGCGCCAGATTGCTGGAATAAAACAGCGACGCAATCAGTACCAACAATGCAATGCCAAACCATTGTATTGCGTACACCAAGTGCCCCCGTGTTTCAACACGGGGCACACTCCAGTGACGCGACAGCACACCCGGCTGATCAGCTTCCAGCCGCACAACAAAGGGATACACGGGTTCGCCCAACAAGCGTTCTGCCTGCGCCACATTCATGCGCGGCAACCGCACCGGCCAATCGGTATCGGTCACTTCACCTGCGGGCACGTCAAACTCGGGCACGTGCAGTTGCGCCTGCAGCATCTGCAGACCACTGACAATCGGAATTTCTGGCCTGTCAATATCGGCACTGGCTGTTAACCAGCCGCGACTGACCAATACTAACGGCCCGCCATCTACCTGCCTGACTGGGGTCACCACTTCATACCCCGCCCGCCCCTGAAAAAACTGAAAAGCCACCAGAAATGAAATGTCATTCTGGTACTCACCCGACAGCTTGACCCGGGTCAGATTGCCTGGCGATTGTTCAATCTGCTGCAACGTATCCCATGCAACAGGTTCTGCCACCGCGCGTTGTTGCATAGCCACCGCCAGCGCGCGCTTTTCATCCGCTCTGTCCAATTGCCAAAAGCCAAGGCTGATAAACATGCCAAGACTGGAACACAAACAAACAAAGACCAGTGGGTGAACACTGATTGTCAATGCGCCAAGTGTCATGGTACGGGAGCGAATGCCGGCTATTTCCACGTGCTGCCCTCTTTTTATTTTTGTATTTGTTATTGCGGAATAGTGATATCCACGCGGCGTACCACACCAAAGCGATCAAGCTGATCACCCAATTCTGCTGCGTTACCCACCACCAATATTCGAAGTGAATCCGGTCGCAAATAGCGCTGCGCAACCGACTGCACATCGGCTACCGTCACCTGCTGAATCTGCGCCACCAACTGCTCAAACGTGTCGGGTGGCAAACCGGCATAATCATTATCCATGCGTTCACGCAGCACTGAACTGATGCCCGGATACTGAAAAACCAGGGTATTCAGAAACTGATCTTTAGTACTGTTTAATTCGTCATCACTGATGGGCTCATCCTGCAATCGTCTGATCTGACTCACAATGGCCTCAATCGCCGCCGCGGTTGAGTCGCTTTGTGTCATCACACCGGCGCTGAACGTGCCGGGAAAATACAGACCACTGCCATATGACCCGAACACCGAATACGCCAAGCCCAACTCACTGCGCACCACCTGCATCAGCCGGCTTGAAAACCCACCACTTAACACCCGGTTCATGACCTGCAACGCTGCATAGTCCGGGTTATCACGCATACCGCCAATATGACCCAGCAGCACATAACTCTGGTTCACGTCTGGTTTATCGACCAGAAAAATACCCGAATCAAAGGCATAATCCACCGGCGGGAATACCAGTACGTTTTCATCCCCTGATGGAATTGCTGCAAACGCGTCGGTTAATAACTGGCGCATGTCCTGCACGTCAAAATCACCTGTCACGCCGACCATCATATTGCGCGATACAAAAGCCTGTTTGTGAAAATCCAGCACATCCTGCCGCGTGATATTGCTCAGGGTCGCGTGTTCAATACGCCGTGCGTACTTTGATCCTTCACCATAAATCAGTCGCTGAAACTCTCGGTTGGCAACACTGCCCTGATCATCATTACGTCGGGCGATGCTGCTGCGTTGCTGCGTAATCGCCAACTGCAATCGATCCTCAGGAACCGCCGGATTCACCAACACATCCAGAAACACTGGCAAAATGGCTTCAAAATCATCAGCGAGCACATTCATCCGCGCCGAACCCGAGCTGAAGCCGATCTCGGTTTCAATTTCAGCGGCGCGATTTTCCAGCATCCTGTTGAGTTCACTGTCAGGATAATTAATGGATCCGCCACTGCGCATGACTGCGCCGGTCAGATTCTGCAGGCCCACTTTATCATCGGGCACCAGAATGCCGCCGGTGCGTACCAGTACGGTCAGATCGATCAGCGGCAATTCCCTGTCTTCAACCAGATAAAAACGAATCCCGTTTTCGAGCTCAAAAATCTCCAGAGCGGGCATATCAAAATTATTGATTGGCGGGTAGTCAAAGGCTTCCCAGGGATGGGTATCCGTTTGCGCGTGTGCACTCATGGTGCTGAACAACGTCAGTGCACTGGCAAACACCAGTTGCGTCAGGGCGGTAAACATCATCGGTTTTTTAATCATGATAGACATTACTCCTGAGCGCCGATGTTGCTGATCATGCCAACGGTGCGATTGCTGCGCACCAGGTATTGTTGGGCAACCCGCTGCAAATCTGCCAGCGTCACGGCCTCCAGATCGTCCAGATAGGCGAACGCCTCACGCCAGTCGCCGCGTTGGGCATGCGCCTGCGCCAGCCCCAATGCCAACCCCATGTTGGAGTTAAGGCCCCTGACCACACCGGCGCGCGCATTGGTGACTGCTCTGTCGAGTTCTTCCTGTTGGATATCGCCCTGTTTGGCCTTTTCGATTTCTTCGTTGATGACCTGTTCTACAGATGCCAGTGGCACGCCGGCATTGGGCACCGCAAAAGTGACAAATAACGAGGGAAAGCGGGAGCCGGGGAACCCGGTCAATGCCTGCACACCCAACGCCAGTTGTTCATCCTGCACCATACGCTGATAGAGTCGGGAGGTACGGCCCGCCGATAAAATCTGGCCAAGCATCTCGAGAGCGGCCGCATCCGGATGGCCCGCTGCCACGGTTTTATAACCGGCAATAAACAAGGGCTGGCTTTGCTCTTCAATCACAAAACGACGCTCGCCTCGTTGCGCAGGCTCGATGGTTTTCACGGCTGGGGGATGCTCGGCTGCCGGCATGGCAGCAAAATACTTCTCGGCCAGCGCACGCATATCTTCTGTTCTCACGTCACCCGCAATCGCGATCGTCATATTGGACGGCACGTAATAGGTTTCAAAGAAGTGTTGAGTATCAGCAATGGTGGTTGCGGTAATGTCCGACGACCAGCCAATGACGGGATTACGATACGGGTGTGCGGAGTAGGCAACACTCAAAAATTCTTCGAGCAAACGACCCTGGGGATTGGAATCGGTCCGCATGCGCCGTTCCTCCATGATGACGTCTTTTTCCACATAGAACTCGCGGAACACCGGATCCATAAATCGTTCGGCTTCCAGAAAAAACCACAACTCGGCTTTGTTCTGCGGCAGTGAATAGAAGTAGCCGGTCGCATCTGCGCTGGTAAATGCATTCAGACCCACGCCACCTTCACGCTCGATGATTTGGGAAAACTCTTCACTTTTGATATAGGAACCAGCTTGGGTCTGCCACTGCTCAAAACGCTGCCACAATGAATCCAGCTGGCCTTGATCCGGCGAGGACGACAGCGATTCGGCCAGCCACTCACGATAGGCGTTATCCATTTCCTGCAAGGCCAGCTGTTCAGCCTCATAGTCGTTGGTACCAATACGGCTGGAGCCTTTAAACGCCATGTGTTCAAAAATATGGGCGACGCCGGTATTGTTGACCGGTTCATCAACCCCACCCACATTCACAAAGGTGACAAAGGTCGCGACCGGTGCCACGGGCCGCTCGATCACAATAAAATGCAACCCATTGTCCAGCGTAAATTCGTTGACGTTTTCGGCAAAACTATCAAGATCCTGCGCGGCCAATGGCAGCGAAAAACCCGCCAGCAAAGCACACATCAAACCAGACACTGCTTTTCTCATACCCACTCCATTCGATGACATCGTTGCCCGACGGCGGACTATTTACCGCTCCCCATCAGAATGATGCCTGCCAGTACCAATGCCGCACCAAACACCTGCACACTGGTCAAGGGCTCGGAAAATACCAGCCGACCAATCAGCAGCACAAACAATACCGAAAGTCCGGTATACACTGGATAAAGTATAGACACCGGGCTGCTGCGCAGCACAAGAATGTAATAAAAGAAAATAAAACCGTAAACAGACAAGGCGGCAAATACCGCTTTCCAGTTGGCCAGCAACATTTGCATAGAGTTGTCATGGGGTTGGCTGGACACCCACTTGAGCAGCCCATGTGAGGATGCCAATAATGTGGCCAACACCAGTGCGTGCATCAGCACAGCAGCATACTTAATCATGCAAGGTACTCTTGTGTCGGTTGATTAAAAAATTCGGGCGCCGTTTCACCTCGTCGTAGATGCGGCCAACATAAATACCAATCAACCCGACGCTGAACATCAACACGCTGCCGATGATCAGAATCAACAAAATAACGGTGGTAAACCCATCCACGGCACGCCCTGCCAGTTTGTCTGCCAGCGCCATGCCGCCAATCACAATACTGAGCATAAAGGTGAGCGCGCCCAACGCACTGACAATCTGCAAGGGAAACGCCGTGAACGAGGTAATCGAGTCGATGGCGTAACGAAACAAGGCACCGTTGCCCCAGGCGGATCGTTGCCGTGTAGAACCGGGCACATCAAACGGCATTTGCACGGTCTCAAATCCCAACCAGGCAATCAGTCCACGAAAAAAACGGCCGTGCTCCGGCAGATCACAGCAGGCGTTGACTACTTCCCTGTCCAGCAGTTTAAAATCGGTATGACCGTTGATGCCCAGACGGGTAAAGTAGTTAAACAGCCGGTAAAAAACCCGCGCCAACGTACCCCGCATAAAACTTTCATTGCCACGTGATTCTTTGACTGCTTCAACCACCCGCGCACCATTGCGCCAATGTGCAACCATGCCAGCAATCATGGCCGGCGGATGCTGCAGGTCGCTGTCCATCACCACCACGGCATCAAACGTCCGCGTTGCCTGCAGGCCCGCGGCAATCGCCGACTCTTTGCCATAGTGGCGATTCATACTTAACAACTGCACCCGAGGGTCGTCATTGTGCAATTGCCGCACAATGGCTGCGGTGTTATCCCGCGATCCGTCATCTATCACCACCAGCATAAAGTCAGTATCAGCAATGTTGTTCACGGCGTCGCGGATCACTGCCAGATTGGCAGCAATCGTTTGTGCTTCGTTATAGGCTGGAATAATGATAGCGATAGCGTGCACGGTCTTACTCCCTGACCCAATCGATTGCGGGCCCATCATGATTAATCAGAAACCGGTCTGAGTAACTTTGCCAACCCTCGGGCGACTGGTAGCGCACATAAAATTCTGCTCCTTCCGCCAACAATGCGCGCATTTGTCCTACAGGCGGCGCTGGGATCACGCCGATCTGGCCGGAGACCAGTTGGTAACTGCCATCGGTATAAGGACCAAACTGCCAACTCACCGTTCGTTGTTGGTACTCAAACTGCACACGCAGGGGTGCCATCGGGCGCAGACTGGCAAGCAGCTGCTGCCTGCGCACATCAGCACTGGCCGACTCATCTTGCATGCATTGACACTGGGCATCATAGGCAAACAACGGTTTGTTCCCGGCCAACGTCAGATAAATATCATCAACAACCACAACGGGCGAACTTTCCCCACTGATGCGGGACTTAAGTTCCGTTAATCCGCTCACAAACCACAAGGCTGGCAGCACCTCCGCTGAGGGTTGATACGCAACCGAGTCATTGTTCTGCCAGACAAACTCGCCTTGCACATCAAAGGATTGTCCTACCGAGGCCATGGCCTGACGCGCGGGCAGTGCATGCATCAGACTGACTACCGCCAGTACGCCCAACCCTGCCAGCAACCACGGTGAAGAGCGCCGATCAGCCAATCTGCCCGCAAAAAACGCCATAGAAAAACTCAATGCTGCCCACATAGCAAACAAGTAGCGATCTGCCTGCGCAATACCGGGTGCTTGCACCAGCGGCGCCAGCGGCAGCAGCACCAGCGCTGCCACCAGAAGGCTGAACAGTGGCCATACCGGCTGTGAGGTTGCAGTCCGCTTTTTCCACAGATAGAAGCCCAACAAACCCAGGTAAAGAGCTACCCACAGCGGCCAGGCTGCGCCACTGAGCAAGCGCGGAAAACTCAGGAACGTCGCCATGACCTGTTGGATAAAAGCCGCACTGAAATAACTGGCACTGTCGACATAACCCCCAGTGACCGAGGGCAACATCCAGCTGCGCCACAGGGCATACACCAACAACACTCCAAAAAACGGGGCACTGGCACGAATGCGCTTGCGCCAGCCTGACTCCGGCAAACACAGCAACAGCGCGGGCAACGGCACGTAGACTTCTTTCGCCGTCACCGCCAGTGCATAAGCCAGCACAGCCAGCAGCAACACAGCGATACTGTTGGTACGTAAATAGCGCACAAAACCGTAGATACTGAGCAAGGTCAGCACCAGACCTTCAGCGTAATGACGCGTCATCAATTGTTCGGCCACCGTCATTACCGGCAATCCACACAAGAACAACACAGCGCCGGCAAGTGCAAAACGTGTGTCGCACCACAAGCGCAACAGCGTAAACAACATCAATGCCGCCGCTGCCAATAGAAGCAGTTGATGGAGATAAAAAAACCACGGCGACAGACCTGCCAGAATCAAATCAACTTCCAGAGACAGGATCAACAGAGGCGTGAGATTGGCTGGGGAGAATTGTTGCCACACAGCAGGATCCAGCACATCCTGCACAATCGAAAACTGGTGAGCATGCAGCAGAATCGAGGGGTCATCCCAGCGCCATCCGGCAGACAGCACACCGGCATTTAACAAGATCGTCAACAGCAGCAGAAAAGCGGCGGCTGTCAGCATCTGTAAAGGCTTGCTCATTGTGCTGCCTCGCTGGAATTCATCACACATTTCACATCCGACTAAAAGATGTCGGATGTTCGCATGCGCGATAAGGCTCTACAAGCCTGTCACTGAACTCTGCCAATCCCACTATCGCTGCACGGGATCTGATTAGGTTTGGCTTAGCGACTGAACTGGTGTCATGATGGTCAGTGCACCATTAACAAGATTCTCGCCGCCAGTGAATTTAATGTCGTTCAAGTGGTCAAAGCAGCGGGCAAAAAAATAAAAACCATTGCTGTTCAGGGGGCTTTCAGTGCCACTTGCTTGTCATTCATTTTGTGGTAAGGTGTGCGCCATTTTTGACCCCGGACACAAACCGGAACCCCTCCCTGCCTGCGCTGAACAGGTGTTTTCCCAGGACATTCGAACATGAAAATCGGTGTGTTATCCCGCAACGGTAAACTGTACTCAACACGACGACTGGTTGAGGCTGCCAAGGAGCGGGGGCATGAGGCCAGGGTGATTGATGTGCTGAAGTGTTATATGAACATCACCGCCAATAATCCCACCGTTTATTACAAAGGAATTGGTGACCCCGAGGCACTGGAGTTTGACGCGGTCATTCCACGCATCGGTGCCAGTGTCACCATGTATGGCAGCGCGGTGCTGCGCCAGTTTGAAGTCGGAGGCACTTACTCTGTGAATGAGTCGATTGCCATTACCCGCTCGCGCGACAAATTGCGCGCGCATCAGTTACTGGCGCGCCGGGGCATTGGCCAACCCATTACCAGCTATGCACACTCGGCCGATGCCACCACCGACCTGATCAATTCAGTGGGCGGGGCACCGCTACTGGTCAAGGTATTGCGCAGCACACAAGGTAATGGCGTGGTACTCGCGGAAACCCGCAAAGCGGCCGAAAGTCTGATTAATGCGTTTCGTGGACTGGAGGCTGATTTTCTGGTGCAGGAATTTATCAAGGAAGCCTCGGGCACCGACATTCGCTGTTTTGTGGTGGGTGACAAAGTGGTTGCTGCCATGCAACGTACGGCAATGCCGGGTGAATATCGCTCCAACCTGCACCGCGGTGGTTCTGCCAAGGTTGTCAAATTGCGCCCGGATGAGCGCAAGCTTGCTACCAAAGCCGCACAGGTCATGGGTCTGGATGTTGCCGGCGTTGACATTATTCGCTCCAATCACGGGCCATTGGTGCTGGAGGTCAATTCCTCACCGGGACTGGAAGGTATCGAGAAAGCCACAGGCATGGATATCGCCGGGGCGATTATTGAATACATTGAGAAGGATTGTCTGCGTGGCCCTAACAAAATGCGCGGCAAAGGTTGAACACAGTCACCATCAGGCCGTCACTGCAAAGCGACGGCGTAGCCACTTCTCAAACTCCACAATCAACAGCACAGCCACGCCAAATCCAAACACCTGTATGCCTTGCAGCAGGCTGAGCGGCTCTGAACCAAACGCACTGCCCATAAACGGTGTGTAGGTAAAAAACACCTGAAACGTGGCAACCGCGGCGATGGAAAACTGCACAGCAGGTGTGCCCAGCATGCCCTGAAAACTGATCGAGCTGCCATAGCTGTAGCGCACGCTGAACAGATAAAACATCTCCATCATCACCAGCGTATTCACCGCCATGGTGCGCGCGGTTTCCAGCGATGCGCCCTGCGCCTGTGCCAACAGGAATTGACCGAACACGCCGGCGGTAAACAGTACCGAGACCAGCAAAATTCGCCACAACACTTGTCTCGACAACATGGACTCGCCTTGTTTACGCGGAGGCCGGCTCATCACGCCGGACTCTGGCGGCTCAAATGCCAAGGCCAGTGCCAACGCAACGGAACTCACCATGTTCACCCACAGAATTTGCGCTGCCGTAATCGGCAGGGTCAAACCAAACAGAATGGCAATCACCAGACTCAAGGACTCGCCGCCGTTAATGGGCAACAGAAAGCTGATCACTTTACGAAGATTATCGTAAACCGTGCGACCGGCACTGATCGCCACCACAATCGAGGCAAAGTTGTCATCCGCCAGTACCAGTTGTGAAGCCTCACGCGCAGCTTCACTGCCCTTTTGTCCCATGGCAATACCAACATCCGCACGTTTTAACGCCGGCGCATCATTTACCCCATCGCCGGTCATGGCCACCACCCGACCCAATGCCTGCAAGGCCTTTACCAGTCGCAACTTGTGTTCGGGGCTGGTGCGAGCAAACACGTCAACATCCCGCACAGCATTGGCCAACGCCTGTTCATCCATCAGCTCCAGTTCAGCACCGGTCAACACTTTTCCGGTATGCTTGAGCCCAATCTGCCGGCCAATGGCAGCGGCGGTCCCGGCATGGTCACCAGTGATCATCTTGACCTCAATGCCCGCGTCATAACACAAGGCGATCGCGGCAATGGCTTCCGCACGAGGCGGATCCATCAAACCGGTCAGGCCGAGCAGAATCAAACCGGATTCAACATCTTTGTGTCCTACCTGTTCCAGGGTATCAGCTACCGGTTTGAACGCAAATGCCAATACCCGCTGTCCGTTGTCGGCAATCGCTTCAGCCTTCTGATGCCACAGGTTGCTGTCCAAGGGCATTGTCTGGCCGCTGATATCCAGCTGATGAGAACATATGTGCAGTAGCTTTTCCGGGGCACCCTTGACAACAATCAGGCGACCCTCGCCAAACCCGGACGCCATCGGGACATCATGTAGCGTAGCCATATAACGGTGACGCGCATCAAACGGCAAACTGTCCAAACGAGACCAGGCGTTGTTAATTGACGCCTGATCCAATCCGGCTTTTGCCGCAAGTGCCAACAGCGCGGCTTCCATGGGATCACCGATAACCTGCCACTGACCGCCTTCCAATGGCTGCAGGACAGCGTCGTTACATAGCACAGCCGACAGTGCCAATTTCGCCAGCGTCGTTGTGGTGGTGGTTTCAGGGGCAACAACCTGTCCGTTATTCAGGATCTGCCCATCAGGTGCGTAGCCGGTGCCGGTCACCTCGAAGCTGGCATCGGCGAATGCCAGACTGGCGACCATCATTTGATTGCGCGTCAGGGTACCGGTTTTATCGCTGCAGATGACCGATATAGACCCCAGCGTTTCAATTGCGGGTAATTTGCGCACGATGGCATTACGCCTCGCCATGGCCTGAACACCAATCGCCATGGTGACTGTCAGCACCGCAGGCAATCCTTCGGGAATCGAGGCGACGGACAACCCAACGACAATCACAAACAGTTCACCAAACGGCATACCCTGTGCGTAATATCCCCAGGCCAGAATCAGCATGGCGGCCAGCAGAATGAATCCGGTCAGCCAACGTGACAATTGCGCGATCTGTTTGAGCAAGGGTGTGGTAAGCTGTTCGACGTCACTGAGCAGATGGCTAATACGCCCCAGTTCAGTGTTGGCACCGGTTGCCACGACAACACCCGTCGCTTGCCCGGTGTTGATCAAGGTGCCACTGAACGCCATGCAACTGCGATCGCCAATGGCGGCAGCCTGTTCCACTGGTTCGATGGACTTTTCAACAGGTAGAGACTCACCAGTCAGCACCGCCTCTTGAACGGTCACCCTGTTGACTTGCACAAGGCGCAAATCTGCGGGGACTTTGTCCCCGGGTTCCAGTAACACCAGATCACCGGGCACCAACATCTGCGCATCAATGGTTTGCCGTTCGCCATCGCGCAGCACCGTTGCGCGCGGGGCCAACATGTCACGAATCGCGGCAATGGCTTTTTCTGCTTTGCCCTCCTGCGCAAATCCAAGCACGGTATTGACCAGCACCACGGCAAGAATGACGCTGGTATCCAGCAAATGCCCCAGCAATGCGGTGATACCGGCAGCGCCGATCAGAATAAGTATCAACAGATTATTAAATTGCTGCAGAAAACGACGCCATGCGCCAGCACGTGGCGCTGCGGGCAACCGGTTATGACCCGCGGTCTTGAGTCGCTGGGCGATGTCGTTGGCCGCGAGGCCGGACATGCCAACGCCAAGCTCTGTTAAAACAGACTCAGCGTGGCGTATATGAGGATTTGTGACGTTGAGATTAGTTGAGCCGGAGTCGGCTGCCATCAGCCAATCTCCGACATCACATTATTGTGCAGCAACGGGTGCCGGAATTGCGATATTCATCAACTCTGCAGCAATTGTGCTGCTGGCAACACTCATCGCACGGTAGATCGATGTGCGGTATTCACCAGCAGGTACTTCAACCCACTGATCAGCCTCTTTGTCCCACACTTTGGTAATCTGACGATCGGCTGTCTGGTAAGCCAGCATGATGCGACCAATACGGGTCAGCGTCACTTCCTGCTCTACACCATCAACGTCCATCATTTCTGTGTAGGTATCGAGTGTGCGGCCGTAAGCGCCTTCTGCCTGATACAGACCTATCAACAGACTCAATTTCTGGGAAATCGGTGCCTGCGGGTTATTGATCAGATTGCGGATGCGCTCTACTTGATCACGGCGGGCTTCCAGTTCAAACGGCAGATCAGACTCAACGAACTGCTCGATGCTGCTCATCATTTGATTGATCAGGCCATTCAGCGGTGAGTTCACATCATCTGCCAGCACAGCAGCGTATTCAATGGACGCAGCCATTTCGGTGATCAGCTGTTCCTGACGAGCGATGCGTTCACGAAGCTGGGTATTGGTCAGGATCATAGCTTCAAGCGACGTGTTGGCTTGCTCGAATTGCTCCTGCACTGAACCGGTTTGGGCAAATGTCTGGGTGCTCAAGCTTGAGCTCAGCGCGGCCAAGACTACCGCAGCTGCGGCCAAGGGTCGGCGGACCAATGACCTTGAAATGTAATGCAGGGAATTCATAATTATTCTTCCTCGTTGGGGAGCCACATCTTAAAACAGATAGTGAGGCGAAAACAACCCGTCTACCTGCTCCTGCGTCAAACTACTCACGTGTTTGTTACTTTGCGGAGCGCCCGTTCTACGGGCTTTCCAGAGTACAGGCACGCGCCTTTTTATCTTAAATATGGTGGCAAGCGGCAGTGACATGCTCATGACAGGAAGCATGGTGTTCCAGCACCGGCACTTGCTGGCTACATAGTTCAGTCGCCTGAGGGCAGCGTGTATGAAAACTGCAGCCCGACGGTGGGTTAATCGGCGATGGCACATCACCATGCAGCACAATCCGTTTGGCCTTGTGGTGCGGATCCGGCACAGGAATCGCGGATATCAGTGATTTGGTGTACGGGTGCTGCGGATTCTGATAAATACTCTCGCCTGGCCCAGTTTCCACGATTTTGCCCAGATACATAATCGCGATACGATCAGAAATGTGTTTAACCACGGCCAGATCATGTGCAATAAAAAGGTAAGACAGTTTCAGTTCCTGTTGCAAATCAATCAGCAGATTCAGAATCTGGCTTTGAATGGAGACATCCAGCGCTGATACCGGCTCATCACAAATAATCAGTTTCGGGTTTAACGCAATTGAGCGCGCAATCCCGATACGCTGGCGTTGCCCGCCAGAGAATTCAAACGGGTAGCGCGTCACTGAGCGCGCCGGTAATCCGACCAGATCGAGCAGATCGGCCACACGCTTGCGCCGCGACGCCGCATCACCGATCGCTTGCACAATCAATGGTTCTTCCAGAATTTCGCCCACGGTGTGCCGCGAATTCAGCGACTCCATCGGATCCTGAAAAATCATCTGGATATCACGGCGGATGGGTTTCAAGGTGCGCGCCGGTAGCCGGGTAATGTCTTGCCCCTGAAACAGAATTTGCCCCTCGGTTGGCTGGTAAAGCCGGGTGATGCAGCGGCCCAGCGTGGATTTGCCACAACCTGATTCGCCGACCAGACCCAAGGTCTCGCCCGGTGCAATGCTGAAACTCACGCCATCCACGGCTTTGTTGAATTTGGATGCCCGCAGCAACAAGCCCTCGCGCACCGGAAAATGCATTTTCAGGTCGCGCACCTGCAAAATAGGCTGAACGGTATTTTCCCTGTCAACGCTCATGCCGTCACCCCGGTCCGGCTATCAACTGCCGGTAGTTCCCGCCAGCGCAGACAGGCCAACTCGTGAGTCGTACTGATGCTCTCCATCGGCGGTTGCACCTGCACACACTCATCCGTTCGGAACGCGCAGCGATTTTCGAAACGGCAACCCTTGGGCAGATCCAGCAACCCTGGCACCATGCCCGGAATAATGGCCAGCCTGGCTTTGGGCGGCGTATCCAGCCGCGGAATCGAGGCCAACAAGCCGCGGGTATAGGGATGTGAGGGGTTATCAAAAACATCGGTCACTGCGCCTTTTTCAGCCACTTTTCCGGCATACATCACCACGACATTCCGAGATGTCTCCGCAATCACCCCCAAATCATGGGTGATCAGGATCACAGCCATACCCATGTCCCGTTGCAGGTCAGCAATCAGCTCCAGAATTTGTGCCTGAATCGTGACATCCAACGCTGTGGTAGGCTCGTCAGCAATCAACAGCTGCGGCTGACAAGCCAGCGCCATGGCAATCACTACACGTTGGCGCATACCGCCGGACAGCTGGTGAGGATACTCGCCCATACGAATATCCGGTGAAGGAATTCCCACTTTGTCGAGCATGTCGACGGACAGGCGCAGGGCCTCGTGTTTGGTAATTTTTTTGTGGAGCAGCATGACCTCGGCAAGCTGGCGTCCGATGGTATGTACCGGGTTCAAGGCCGTCATCGGCTCCTGAAACACCATGCCAATTTTTGCACCACGGATTTTGTGCATCTGCTCCAGTGTCATCGGCACCAGATCCTGACCCTGGAACAGAATCTGACCACCCACAATCTGACCCATCGGTTGCGGCAACAGTCGCATGATGGATTGTGCCGTGACACTTTTGCCACAACCGGATTCGCCGACAATACCAAGGGTTTCCCCGGCATTGACGGAGAACGAGACATCGTCGACCGCGCGAACACGGCCTTCATCCGTCTCAAACTCGGTGATCAGATGGTTGATCTGTAAAATCGGGTCACTCATCAGTAAGCCTTAGTTCGTCCGGTACTGGTCATACACACGAATCTGTGGCTCAAACGTTCGGCCGTCACGGCGTGCGGCCAATGTTTCCTGCTTCAGTTCCTCGTCTATCCAATGCACATGCAGCTCCGTGGCCAGTGCCGGGGATTTGTGGTTAAAGAACTCAGGGTACTTGACCCAGCGCCAATGACCTATGCGGTAAAAATCCTGCACAAATCCGGGCACAAACGATGCGTACTCATGCACAATCTCCTGCATACGATGTGATAACTCCCGCATTTCATCGACATCGTTTGAGGCCACAAAACGATCAATCATCTGGTCAAGTTCATAGTTGGCCATCACTTCCATGTTATTGGTCTGTACTTTGATCTGACGATTCGGGTTCACACTGCCATCATCGAGGAAGGCGTCATCGTAGGCGTTGTCCGAGTGATAGTAGTCCCAGAAGCGGGCATACATTTCAGTCCCAACGCCCAGCGCCACAAAGCCTATGTCGTGCTGTTTCTCCTGCACCTTCTGCCAACCTGCCGTTTGATCAAGCACCTCAATACGGAATTCCAGGCCAGCTTTTGCTGCCTCTTCCCTCAGAATGGTGAGGATATCGGCCAGCGTGGTATAGCCCGTGGTGATGGTAAACGCCAGGCGTTGTCCCTGATCATTGACCAGAATGCCGTCAGGCCCACGCGTGGTGAAGCCGGCCAGCGCAAAATGCTCCAGCGCCTTATCTATATCAAAGGGTCGTGCCCGAATCGTGGGGTGCGAGAAACTGCCAAACCCATCATTCGCAGTGTGCATACGCGAGTAGTCGCCGCGGAAGAAGCTCTCGATCACCAGATCCCAGTTACTCGCGTACTGAATACCCAGACGCACGTTCTGGTCATTCAGCAAAGGGCGCGAGGTATTTATCCACAGGCCATAGTTGGGCCGAGGGCGCTGGTTATAAAACACTGACTTGTGAATATAACCGTTGGCAACGTCCGGATCGGTATTAGGCAATTTTTCATACCAGTGCTCAGCCAGATTGAGTCCAAACTGATCAATGTCACCACGCTTGAACGATTCGAATACATTATTGGAGTCGCGTATCACATTCAGCACAATACGATCGACATTAAATCGATTGGCAAAGTATTTCTTATCCTTTGCCCACCAATCCTGTTGGCGTGTCAGCGTCACCGAGCGGCCCTGGATCAGATCTTCATCGCGAATGACATACGGACCGGTTGTCGGGATAAATCGCCACTGGTAACGCTCCACAAAATCGGGGCCTAGCTCTTTGTAAAAGTGCTGTGGCTCAGGCCGCAAATCCAGCGCCTGATAGGCGAAGTCCGGCTTTTTGGTATTCATGGTAACTGACAGCGTATGGTCGTCGTATTTGGTGATGTTGCTGAAAGTGATGTTGTAATAGTTGTTGTACCAGGGGGCAACAATGTATTCAGAGCGATTAAAGAAGAACATGAACATAAAGTCATCGACCGTGATGGCTTCACCATCCGACCAACGTGCTGCGGGATCAAGGCGCGCATACACAATGCCGTTTTCCTCATCGATGGCCCACTCACTAGCCAGCGCCGGATAAAAATCGTAATCCGTATCCGGGTGTTTGAGTGCCAGCGGCAGTGTCACATCGTCCAGAATCCATGTTCGGAACGCGCCGTTGGAATCCGGCCCGACATGGCGCAAGGTGCGTGGAAAATCCTGAATGGAGCCATATTGTGTGCCGCCTTTTTTGGCGTCGGGTGAGCCCAGATCCGGGAGACCCTCGCCTCGCTCCCAGACCAGATCTGCAGGCAAATCTGCCAATGTTTTAAAATGGAACAGATCCGGGTGAGCCGCATAATAATCCAGCACTTCCTGAGTATTATCGCGGACTTCAGCATCTTCAGTGGCGCCGCCACAGGCTAATAGCGTTGCCGCCAACACCATACCCGACAGCATATTGCGCACAGTTCTGATCATGTTAATTACCCTCCAGCCAACACAGCCTTGAAAAACTCCGCCTTGTGAGCAGAGACATCATTTATATACCGTAAACTTTTTCGGATCGAACGATTCGCGGATCGCTTCACCAATGAAGGTGACCAGCGTCAACAACACGACCAACGTACCAAACGCCGATGTGACAATCCACGGCGCGGTGCGCAGATTGGCCGTCCCCTGTTTTAACAACTCACCCAGACTCGGCGTGGGGGGAGGCAGACCAAAACCGAGGAAGTCCAGCGCAGTAATCGCAGTGACCGCGGCGATGACCGTAAATGGCATAAACGTCACCAACGTCGCCAGCACATTAGGCAGGATATGTTTAAAAATGATCCGCGTGTTGGACGAGCCTATCAAACGCGCGGACGCGACATAATCACGGACCTTTTGTTTGTAGGTTTCCGTGCGCATGTAATAGGTCATCGACGTCCAGGAAAACAGCACCATCACCGTCAGCAAAATGGATATGCGGGTAAAGATCGAGAACGTGGCGGGTATCACCGAAAAGATAATAATCACCATGTACAAAAACGGCACATTGCTCCAGATTTCAATGACACGCTGAAACAGCAGATCAAACAAACCACCGAAATACCCCATGGCGGCACCGATGGCAATACCAATCACATAGGTTGCCAACGTAAAGGCCATTGCAAAAAACAGTGCGGTGCGTGTGCCATAAAACAACCGCGCGAGAATATCGCGACTGGTGGAGTCGGTGCCAAGGTAGTGTTGATGCTCGGCAGAGGGCGCTTCCGGTCTGAAAATCCCCGTGGTGGAGTGATTTTCATTGGGACTGTAGGGCACCAGCGGCAGCAACACCCAATTGCCGTTGTTTTCCTCGGCAAACCGCTGTTTTAACTCGCGGTAATTGGTTTCGTAGGTGTATGGTAAACCAAAATCCGTGCCGGGATGGAACGCGCTGTAGGTTGGGAAATACCACTCGCCTTCATATTTCACAATCAGGGCGCGATTGTTGATCAGCAACTCACCGATCACAAACAACCCCAGCATCACCATCAGGATCAAAAAGCTGTAATAGCCGCGTTTGATTTGCCGGAAGCGTTTGAATTTTTTAATGGTCTGTGGGTTCAGTCGCAACATGCCGGCCTCAATTAAAGCGAATACGCGGATCAACCAGCGCAACCAGAATGTCGGAAATGATGTTACCGATCAGCAACAATAAACTTGCCAGCAGCACCACACCCATCACCACCGGGTAATCGCGGTCTACAATTGCATTCAGGCCCAGCAACCCAAAACCATCGATATCAAAAATGGTTTCCACCAGGAACGATCCTGATACCAGCAAGGTAATGTTCTGTCCAAAGGTCGTGGCAATCGGAATCATGGAGTTGCGCATGGCATGGCCGGTTACCGCCTTCCGGAACGACACACCTTTGGCAATGGCGGTGCGGATGTAGTCTGCCGCCAGATTGTCCATCAAATGATTCTTCAACAGCAGCGTCACCAATGCAAAACTGCCGACCAGATAACAGATCAACGGCAACACAGAATGCTGAACCAGATCAACGACCTTCTCCCACGGTCCGAGCTGATTAAATTGCATGCTGACAAAACCGCCCATCGGAAACCATTCCAGCTTCACCGAGAAATACAGCAACAACAGTGAACCCAGGGCATAACCGGGTATCGCATACCCGATAAAAATCAGTATTGAGCTGACGTTATCCACCATGGTCCGGTGTTTGATGGCTTTGAGCACACCCAGCGGGATACACACAAGGTAGGTCAATACCAAAGTGACAAGGCCGTAATAAAGCGATACCGGAAAACGACTGCTGATGACTTGCGTAACGGGCTGGTTGTATCGGTAGGAGTTGCCAAGATCGCCTTGCAACACCTTGCCCATCCAGTCCACGTAACTGGCCAGCATGGGTTTATCAAATCCATAATATTCGCGCAGACGATTTAATTGATCTTGCGTCAAGGCCATGCCCTGACCTGCCTGGCTGGCACCACCACCGCCACTCATCACACTCATCTGCTGGGACTCCATGATGGCGCGCTCCAGCGGGCCACCCGGTACCAGACGGGTGATGATGAACACAATAATGGTCACACCGATCAGGGTCGGCGGAATCAATAGCAGTCGTCTGAGAAAGTAGTCACGCATGATTGATCTGATCCAGACAGCGCAAGTGCGTCTCCCCGGATGGCAATTTTCCTCAGTTGGCAGGTTCCGTGTAAAGATGACAGGCGACCAGACGGTCTTCATTCATCAGTGGCAACAATTCGGGTGTTTTTTCGCGACACACCGGCATAACGTTGGGACATCGACTGGCAAACCGACAACCTGTCGGTACGTTGACCGGCGATGGAATCTCGCCTTGAATCGGGGTAGACAGGCGCTGCTTTTCACGACCGGGGTCAGGTTCCGGGTTTGAGGCAATCAGGATTTGTGTATAGGGATGTCGTGGCTGGAAGTACACGTCGGCGGCGTTGCCAATTTCCATGACCGACCCCAGATACATCACCGCCATTCTGTCGCTGATATAACGCACCATAGAGAGATCATGCGCAATAAACAGCATGGTCAAACCCATCGATGTTTTTAAATCGTTTAGCAGATTAACAACCTGTGCCTGTACCGATGCATCCAGTGCGGAGATCGGCTCATCACACACCACAAACTCCGGCTCCATGATCAAGGCGCGGGCAATACCAATACGCTGGCGTTGCCCCCCGGAAAACTCATGCGGGTAACGCGAGGCATGCGCGGCGTGAAGTCCTACACGTTCCAGTGCTGCCGTTACTTTGGCGCGCACCTCATTCACCTGAATGCCCGGTTTCAGGCGCAACCCTTCGGCAATAATTTCACCCACCGTCATGCGCGGATTTAACGACGCATAGGGATCCTGAAAAATCATCTGCATCACATTGGCCATTCGCAGAAAATCGCGTGGCCGGTAATGGGCGGGCAGTTGCTCTCCCTTGTACACAACACTGCCGGCGGTTTTGTCATACAAACCCAACAGTGTTTTACCCAACGTGGATTTGCCTGATCCACTCTCACCGACCAACCCCAGGGTCTCGCCTTCCGCAATACTGAAACTGACACCATCCACGGCATGCACGCGTTTACCGCGCCCCATGTCGAAGTAACGCGTGAGTTTGTCGAGTCTGATCAATTCACTCATGCCAGCACCTCATCGACCGATACGGGCGCCGCTTTGTACAGCCCCTCAGAGGCGCCAGTATGCTGCGGATGTTGCTGCCAGCAGCGCGACAAATGACCTTTATCCAAGGTAAAAATGGGTGGATTATCTGACTGACAGATGCGCATGGCCCGGTCACAACGTTCGCAATACGCACAGCCGGCCGGGGGAGAAAACATGTCCGGCGGGCTTCCCGGGATCGGACGCAAGCGGTGGTCTTCGCCTTCTGAATGACTGGGCATCGCCAGTTTCAAGCCAAGGGTATACGGATGTGCAGACCGGTAAAAAATATCGTCCACCGAGCCGGACTCAACAATTTGCCCGGCGTACATCACCGCTACCCGGTCTGCCATGCGCGCGACCACGGACAGATCGTGGGTAATCAGCACAATGGCCATGCCGGTTTCTTTCTGCAGAGACTGCAGCAGATCGAGAATCTGCGCCTGAATGGTGACATCCAGTGCGGTGGTGGGTTCATCGGCAATCAATAAGGAGGGTTTGCAGGCAATTGCCGTGGCAATCATCACGCGCTGTAACATGCCACCGGAAAACTCAAACGGGAATTGTCTGGCTCGCCGGGCAGCTTCCGGAATCCGCACCATGTCCAGCAACTCAATGGCGCGACTGAAGGCTTTGCCATGACTGTAACCCCGATGCACTTCCAATGTTTCGGCTATCTGATCACCAATACACATGGTTGGATTCAGCGAACTCATGGCATCCTGAAAAATCATGCCAATTTCATCACCACAAATGGTTTTGCCATCAAGCCGGCGTTGTCCAAGAAATTCTTTACCCCGCAATTTGGCTGATCCGGCGGTAATACGACCGGGCGGCATCGGAATCAATCCGGTAACTGACTGCATCGCCACTGACTTGCCCGAGCCGGACTCCCCCACAATCGCCAGAGTCTGGCCGGACTCCACCGAGAAGTCGACACCGCGCAGGGCCTTGACGATACCGCCGTAGGTATCAAACTCGACGTGTAGATTACTGACCTCCAGCAACGCCGTCATACCGAATTCCTCATTTTTGCATCCAGCGCGTCGCGCAGTCCGTCACCCAGCAGGTTAAATGCCAATACCGTCATGCTGATCATCAGTGCCGGAAAAATCAGTTCATGCGGGTGGGTAAGCATGGTCTTCAAGCCTTCATTACACATGCTGCCCCACGATGCGGTCGGCGGCGCGACACCCATACCAATAAACGACAGAAACGCTTCGGTAAAAATCGCCGCGGGCACCGCAAAGGTCAATGTCACCAGAATGACGCCGAGGGTATTGGGGATCATATGACGCCAGATCAGATATTGATGAGAACCGCCCAACAACCTGGCAGCACTGACATAGGCCTCTTCTCTGATCTGCAGAATCTGGCCGCGGACCAGACGCGAGGTGGCTGGCCACGACAGGATCACCAAGGCTACCAACATGGGCACAATACCGCTTTCGCCGGGCCCAATGCCAAACACCACCTGGAACAGAATCATAAACAGCAGGAAGGGCAGCGCGACCACAAAATCGGCAAAGCGCATCATCACCTGATCAACTTTGCCGCCGATAAATCCGGCGGTTGCACCGTACAGCACGCCAATCGCCACAAACATCAAGGGCGCCAACAGGCCAATAAACAGCGACACCCGAGCACCAGCCATCAGGCGCGCCAGCATGTCACGCCCAAGGTAGTCAGTGCCCAGCGGGTGCAAGGACAGTTTGACCGCATCACCAATTTGCAAGGCATCCGGGTCGTCAACCAGTCCACGACTTGCAACTTCGTCGCGTGTAATCACGCGTAAGACATTTGCTTCAACGGTTTGTGGTGATCCGATACGTTGACCAAGGTCGTCCAACGCAACCACCGAGTAATAATAACTGCGCGCACGCAGGTCCAGCCTGTCCTCATACCAGCTGATACCGTCGCGGGTAATGGAAGCGATGGGCAATCCAAGCACAAGCTCTGTCTGTGGTTCGTAATGGTTACGGTAAATGGAATATGACGAGGCCGATGGCACAGGATCCCAGAACAGACGGACCTGTTGAGTCGTGGGTTGAGCAGCAAGGCGTAAGCCGTCACCCTCACCAAAACCCCCATCAATACTGACGCCGTCCCAACGCTCAAACGGTTCAACCAAGACGGCAGCCCGGCTCGCCAGGGGCCCCTGACTGATCTGGTCGATATCCTGTAGCGCCGGGTCGACGCGCCAGATCAACGGCCCCACAAAGGTGAACAACATGAGGAAAATAATAATGTACAGCGACACAATAGCCCGACGGTTGGCTTTTAGTCGTGCCCAGGCATCCTGCCAGTAAGAACGCGACGGTCGCACAATGCCGGTAGTTGGCGCTGAAGGTGGCAGCGCTTCAAAATCTGCAGGGCGCAAGGTTCGCACAGGTTGCGCGCCTGCTGCAGTCTGATTGTTTGTTAATGCCTGGTCAGTCACATCGGGCCTCACTTCAACCTGACCCGCGGGTCAATCCAGCCGTAGACAAGATCCACGAGGATCACCATAAACACCAGAAACGCGCCATAAAAAACGGTGGTGCCCATGATGACGGTGTAATCCAGTTGCTGTACCGCTTGCACAAAGTAGCGGCCTAACCCAGGCACCGCAAACACCAGTTCCACTACAAAACCACCGGTCGTAATAGAGGCAATTGCGGGTCCAAGCACAGTGATGACCGGCATAACGGCATTGCGAAGTTGATGGCGGGTAAAAATCCGGGCAGGTGGTACACCCTTGGCACGCGCGGTGCGCACGTAATCAGAACTGATAACTTCCAGCATCGAGGAGCGCATCAATCGTGTCAGATAGGCCATGGTACCCAGCCCCAGCACCAGCGCCGGTAGCAACATGTGGGATACCGTTCCCCAGCCAGCCACCGGCAGCACCGAGAATCCCATCATGGCGTTCAGGTTTACCAGCGACAGTTGGCCAAGTGCAGCAAACACAAAACTCGGCACGGAGATGCCCATAATCACCAGAAACATAATGATGTAATCCGGCAACCGGTTGCGGTACAGCGCGGTTAACGCCCCCATCAGGATGCCACCCAGCGCGGCGAACACGACAGCCAGCACACCCAGCGTCGCGGACACCGGGAAGTGCTCCCGGATAATGTCATTCACTTCACGATTCTGCTGGGTAAATGAAATGCCAAAGTCCCCGCGCATCATGTTGCCCATGTACACAACGTATTGCTCAAGCAAGGGTTTATCCAGTCCATAACGCGCCTCAAGATTGGCGCGGATGGTTTCATTGGTGGCCCGATCACTGGACAAGGGGTCACCAGGCACGTTGTGCATAGCCAGAAACGTCGCGGTGGCAATAAACCACACGGTGACAATGCCTTGAAGAATGCGTTTGACGGTATAGCTCCACATACGGTGTTATTCCTCAATCCATGCGTAAGTGAAATCAATTTCAGCGCCAATGACCCGTCGGATCAATCCACGCAGGCGAGGGTCTGTCACGTACACGTAACCACGCTCGTAGTTGGGGATGATGACCACGTCTTCATATAACAGGCGTTGGATCTCCCCAAACGCATTCATGCGCTCGACGGTATCAAGTGAACTCTGCGCAATACGCACCTGTGCATCCAGTGCGTCACTGGCATAACGGCCGCGGTTGTTGAGGTTCCAGGAGGAAAACAAGTCTGCAAACGTCAGCGGGTCGTCATAGTCCGGCCCCCAACCTGCCATCACCATGTCAAAATCACCGGAGGTCATTTTTTCGAGGCGTTGGCGGAAAATCTGCGCATCAATTATTACGTCAATGCCCAGATTGCGTTTGAAGACTTCCTGATAGTACTCAGCCTGCATGCGTGAAGTAGGCGTATCACCAGTCAGCAAAGTCATTTGCGGGAGTTGTTCAAGGCCTAGCTCGTCAAGTGCCATTTGCAGATGTTGTCGGGCAAGTGCAATGTTGCGGTTGTAGATCGGCGCGGGATATTCATCACGCAAGGAGTCTTCGACCCCGCGCAACCAGCCCGGAAACAGACTTTCGCCGGGCAGATATCCCGGCAGTTTGATCACACGATTTACCAGTTCACCAGAATCCTGGGCCAAATAAAACGCCTTGCGCAAATTAAGGTTTCGGGTCAGGCGCCCATCGCGGTGGTTAAACTCGATAAAAAATACCGTGCCTTCTTGAAAGCTCTGAATCTGCCAGCCTTGCAACATAGCCTCTTCCAACATGGTGGCACCCAGGTCGGCCATCACAATCTGCTTGTCTTTGAACAAATTTAACAGCGTGTTCGGGTCAGAGGTCATGTGCGCAAAATTAATCACCTCTATGCGTCCGCGATTGTCATCCCAGTAATAGGGATTTCTCTCAAGGCGCATGCTGGAGCCATGCACCCAACTGGTCATCACGTACGGCCCGTTAAAGAGCATTTCGTCGGCATCCGCGCCGTAACGACCGTTGGTGGCAGTGTAAAAGTCTTCCCGGGCAGGCAGAAACGTCACAAATGCGACCATGCGATCAAAGTAGGCAATCGGCGTTTCCAACGTTACCACCAACGTGCGGTCATCCTCTGCGCGCACACCCAACGACTCCAGCGGCAACTCACCATTGTTGATTTTTTCGGCATTCAGGATGGGATAGAGAATAAAGGCATATTGGGAACCGATGGCTGGAGAGACGGCGTTGCGCCAGGCAAACACAAAATCATGGGCGGTAACCGGCTGGCCATCACTCCAGCGCGAGTCGTCGCGCAGCCAGAAGGTAATTTCGCTGCCGTTTTGCTGCCAGCGTTCGGCGACCCCCCCCTCCAGATTACCCAGTTGATCGTAACGCAGCAGCCCTTCCATCACATGATTTAAAATCATACCGCTGACTGCGTCAGTGGCAATCATGCTATTCATCTGAGGGGGTTCATCGCGCAGGTAGGTCGTGATGGTGTTGGTTTCAATGTCAACGGCAGTGCGCGAGCCCCCGGCCGTACTGCTGGTCAGACCTGCGAGCCAATTCAGAGCAAACATCAGAGCGGCAACTGACAGCAGCGCGATAACAGTGAAGACAATAAGTTGGCGCCCGGCGGCGCTCAAAAGGCGGTTGTCAACAGAACTATCGGGTTTCATATTTGTCATGAACTCAGGTTGTCACAGTCCTTGAAGCATAACCCAGCACGATTGCCAGCGTCGATAGATTTGAACAGCTTCAGAATTCGGGCCGACTCAACCCGGGCAGGTTAAATCTCCCCGCTTTTTACCCTGAATGGGGCTGGCCTCATCTGCCTGCAGGAGTAGAATCGGGCTTGCGGAGTCACCACCTTATTGGAGACCCATATGAAAACTAACGTTCTTTATGCGATCACTGCAGTCGCCAGCGCCTTGGCACTGTCATTTTCCAGCAGTGTGGCCATTGCTCACTGCGGCAGATCAGTTGGTCGCCAATGCAACGCTGTATCCCGGCGATTTCAGCTCACTGGCGGTTAATATTTYCGGCGTTATCACGGGTTACGGTGTTTACAACGCGTCCTTGATGAATGACGCGGGTGTCACACTGGACAGTTGGGCGAATTCTGCAGGCGCTGCCCAGGCAGATTTTGGGGGTCCTGATGGCGGCCCCACGGCAGAAGGTGTCTATGGCTCTATCGCCAACTACAGCGTTGTTGTTGAGGTTTGTCCGATGGGGCCAGTGACCAACAATCCGGACGGAGGGGGTGATGATGATGGATCTGGCGGTGGTAACACGGAATAAAACCGGTCGTTGCTTTCAGATTTGAGCCCTTACAGCGCCTATCAAAAAAAGCAGCCTTACATCTTTTTGGGCTGCTTTTTTCAGAACGATGGGTAATCAACACTGGAAAGCTGTATAAAAACTGCTGTGTTCAAACAGCAGTTGCTTACTTGTTCACCTTCGGTCAGGCACGCAAATCATCCACAAACTTCTTCACACCATCAAACCAGCTGGTCTTTTTGGGTGATTGTGAACCCTCTGATTCGCCAATGGCCTGAAATTCCTGCAGCAGCTCCTTCTGACGACGCGTCAATTGCACCGGCGTTTCAACGACCACACGGCACAATAAGTCGCCCGCGCCGCCGCCACGTACAGACGTTACGCCTTTACCACGCAAGCGAAACAGTTTGCCGGTTTGGGTTTCCGCCGGGATTTTGAGTTTGACGCGACCATCCAGTGTCGGCACTTCCAGCTCACCACCCAAGGCCGCATCCACAAAGCTGATGGGGATTTCGCAATGCAGATCGCGCCCATCACGCACAAACAACTTGTGTTCGCGCATGTGAACCTGCACATACAAGTCGCCAGGCGGGCCGCCATTGGTACCGGCCTGCCCTTCGCCGGTCAGCCGTATTCGGTCGCCTTCATCGACACCCGCCGGCACTTTAACCGACAGCGTTTTCTGCTCTTCCACCTGACCACGACCATGGCAGGTGTTGCACGGATCCTTGATTTGTTTGCCGCTGCCATGGCAACGCGGGCAGGTTTGCTGGACAGAGAAGAAACCCTGCTGCATTCTGACCTGCCCCACACCGTTACAGGTAGTGCAATCTACCGGCGAGGTGCCCTTTTTTGCGCCTGTGCCATCACATGTTCCGCAGGCTACTGCGGTTGGAATACGAATCTTGACGGTGGTGCCTTTGACAGCATCTTCCAGATCAAGCTCGAGGTTATAACGCAGATCGGCGCCTTTACGTACACCGGCACGTCCACCACCGGCTCTGCCACCTGCACCCCCAAAGATGTCGCCGAAAATATCACTGAAGATATCCCCGAAATCACCTGCGCCACCGCCGCCACCGCCCTGTTGATTAACCCCGGCATGACCGAACTGGTCATACCGTGCCTTTTTTTCAGGGTCGGACAATACTTCAAAGGCCTCGTTGGCTTCCTTAAAAAGCTCCTCCGATTCCTTGTTGTCCGGATTACGATCCGGGTGATGTTTCATGGCAACACGACGGTAAGCCTTTTTGAGATCAGCTTCCGTCGCATCGCGGGCTACGCCCAGCACTTCATAATAGTCTCGTTTCGACATAGTCCTTCAGCCAGGCTTATTTATCGTCCTTCACTTCTTCAAACTCGGCATCCACGGCATCATCTGCACCGCTGGTTGCGTTGTTGTCCGTTGCACCTGCACCGGCCGCGCCGGCGCCAGCGCCTGCTGCCTGTTGCTCGGCGTACATTTTCTGGGCCAGGCCAGACGATGCTTCCGTCAACTCTTTGGTGCGCTGTTCAATCTGCGTGATCTCACCAGCTTTCATGGCATCTTCTAACGCACTGATCGCTGATTCGATTTTTGCCTTCTCAGCCTCATCCACCTTGTCACCCGCATCAGCGAGTGTTTTGCGGGTCGCATGAACCAGACCATCGGCCGTATTGCGCGCGGTTACCAGTTGCTCGAACTTTTTGTCTTCGGCCGCATTGGCTTCCGCATCTTTGATCATGCGCTCAATTTCTTCATCAGACAGACCGCTGGATGCTTTGATCACAATGGACTGTTGCTTGCCGGTAGCTTTGTCTTTGGCCGACACGTTCAGAATACCGTTGGCATCCAGATCAAACGCCACTTCAATCTGCGGCATACCACGTGGTGATGGTGGGATGTCGCTCAGGTCAAAACGACCCAGTGATTTGTTCTGGTTGGCTTGTTTACGCTCACCCTGCACCACATGGATGGTCACGGCAGTCTGATTGTCATCAGCCGTCGAGAATACCTGTGTCTTTTTGGTCGGGATCGTGGTGTTCTTTTCAATCAGGACGCTGGTCACGCCACCCAGCGTTTCAATACCCAGAGACAGCGGCGTTACGTCGAGCAACAGAACGTCATTCACCTCACCGGACAACACCGCTGCCTGAATGGCGGCGCCCAAGGCGACTGCTTCGTCAGGATTCACGTCACGACGCGCTTCCTTGCCAAAGAACTCAGCGACTTTTTTCTGCACCATCGGCATACGGGTCTGGCCACCGACCAGAATCACGTCATCAATTTTGCTGACATCGAGGTTGGCATCTTTCAACGCCATGCGCAGCGGCGCCATGGTACGTTCAACCAGTTCTTCCACCAGCGATTCAAACTTGGCTCGTGTCAGCTTTTGCACAAGGTGTTTTGGACCTGAGGCATCGGCGGTGACGTACGGCAGATTGATTTYAGTCTGCTGTGCCGAGGACAACTCGATCTTGGCTTTTTCAGCGGCTTCTTTCAGACGCTGCAGTGCCAGTGGATCGTTACGCAGATCCAGTCCGGTTTCTTTTTTGAACTCGTCTGCCAGGTAATCGATCAGACGCAGGTCAAAGTCTTCACCACCGAGGAAGGTGTCACCGTTGGTGGACAGCACTTCAAAGGTGTGTTCGCCATCAGTTTCGGCTATCTCGATGATGGAGATATCAAAGGTACCACCACCAAGGTCATAAACAGCGATGGTGCTGTCGCCACCCTTTTTGTCCATACCATAAGCCAGTGCCGCAGCCGTTGGCTCGTTGATGATGCGTTTGACTTCCAGACCTGCAATACGGCCGGCGTCTTTGGTTGCCTGACGCTGAGCATCGTTAAAGTAAGCAGGCACTGTCACCACAGCCTCGGTCACTGGCTCGCCCAGATAGTCCTCAGCCGTCTTTTTCATCTTCTTCAAGACTTGCGCAGAAATCTGCGGAGGCGACATGTTTTCGCCATTCACGCGCACCCAGGCATCACCATTGTCAGCCTTGGAAATTTCGTAAGGCACCATCTTGATGTCTTTCTGAACGACATCATCTTTGAACTGACGACCGATCAGACGTTTGATGGCAAATAACGTGTTCTTCGGGTTAGTGACCGACTGACGTTTGGCCGGCTGGCCTACCAGTGTTTCACCATCTTTGGTGTAAGCGATAATCGACGGAGTGGTGCGATCACCCTCAGCATTTTCAAGCACCTTGGCCTTGCCACCTTCCATAATTGCCACACAGGAGTTGGTGGTACCCAAGTCTATTCCAATAATCTTGCCCATAACTTTCTCTCCAGTGATGTCACCCGAAACCGCTTGCGGCCGGGGATAACTATTCAATAAACCGTTTAAAACAAAGTAATGTCGATCTTGAGGCTCTATATTTGGTTTGAGCCAGACAATTTCAAGGGCGGATACAAGATTTTAATCTCGGCTCATGCCTTGATATCAATGCTGTCAGTTGGCGCGCGCGCCACCATCACCATGGCCGGACGCAGGACTCTGCCATTGAGGCTGTAGCCCTTTTGCATCACTGACAACACACTGTCCGGCTCGGCGGTTTTACTCTCCAGCATGCCAATCGCCTGATGAAACAGTGGATTGAATGGCTCACCCACTGGATCAAGCACGTCCACATTGAATTTTCGCAGACAGTCCACAAAACTCTTGAGTGTCAACTCGACACCCTGCTTTAACGCCTGCAGCAGTTCGTTGTCGTCGCCACCTGATGCCTGCAGGGCTCGCTCAAGGTTGTCAATGACAGGCAGGAGATCGGACACCAATCTTTCCTGACCATATTTATGCGCTTTTTCAATGTCCTGCTCAGCGCGACGCCGGATGTTCTGAGCATCCGCGTGCAATCTCAGCACCTCGGTCTGATGACCGGCAATCAGCGACTCAGCCTCAGCGAGTCGGAGCAAGGCCTGATCAAGCGTCATCGCCGCGCCGTCAGTATCCTGATCCATGTCCAAATCTGCATCCTTGTTGTGCTCGTCTGCCTGCCCGGCGGTGTGATCGTTCATTGGGTTTATCTCTTTATGAAGTTCATTGGTCTTGTCAGTGTCAGTTGTCATCGCGCAGTCCTTATCAGCGTGGGCCAATATCTGCTCAATATGGGGACGCCATGTTATGATTCAAGGCCTCCAGAATGCACAGATGGCAACCTGATATCACCGACATGTAAAAACACCGGGCTGACGCTGCCGATGGCAACTATAGTAACAAAACCATGCTGACCCATTTATCGATTCAAAACTACGCCATTGCTTCTGTCCTTGACATCAGTTTCCGGGCAGGAATGACAGCTATTACTGGCGAAACCGGTGCAGGCAAATCGATTATTCTGGGCGCATTGGGGCTGGTCCTTGGCGACAGAGCCGACCGTGATGTTGTCAGGGATGGTTGCGAACGCGCTGACATTACCGCGGAATTTGATATCAGTGCGCTGCCGGCAGCGCTGGCATGGCTGGAGGACAATGCATTGGAATCCGGGACTGACCCCGCTCTGTGCCTGATCCGACGTACGGTCGGTGCTGATGGCAGATCACGCTCATGGATCAACAACACGCCCGTCACCCTGCAGGCTCTGGCCGCCCTTGGTGAATTGCTGATGGACATTCATAGTCAGCATGAGCATCACTCCCTGCTCAAAAAAGCCACGCATCAACAGTTGTTGGACGACTTTGCCGGCCATACAACTCACGTCAAACAACTGCGCGAGCTTGCCAGTCTATGGCGCGACAGCCACCAACGTTTGCAGCAACTGCGTGATCAGGTCGCCGAGCAGGCAGCCCTTAATGAATTGGCGCGTTATCAACTCAATGAGCTGGAAGAGTTACAACTGGGTGCGGACGAACTTGAGTCGCTCGGAATAGAGCTGGATGAATTGTCGCAAGCTGACAGCAGGTTGGCTGGTATTCAGTCCTTGATGTTGATTTGTCACGAACAGGACGACGGCAACATCCGTCAACAGCTGCAACAAGCATTACACGTGCTGGGACAGTTGACACACCGTTCAAAGGACGAAGGCACAACGGGTATTGCATCACAACTCCTGTCGATTGAGGAGATGCTGAATACTGCCTTGATTCAAGTTGAAGAAGCGGCCGATGAGATGAGCCGGCTGGCAGATCGGATCGACATCAATCCCGCGCGGCTGGAACAACTCAATCGCCGTCTGAATGACATTCACCAGCTGGCACGCAAACACAAAGTGCGTCCCGATGAACTTGCGCACCTTCAGCAACGCTTGCAAGCGCAACTGGCCAATGTGCTGCACAATGCTGATCAGATTCAGCATCTTGAACTGGAGCTCAAGCGCCTGCATACCGAGTGGAGCTCGCTTGCCCACACACTGAGTCAACAGCGTCAGCGGGCAGCCGATAAGCTCAGCGCTGCGGTTAACCTGCAGCTTCAGGCACTGGCGATGGGCGAGGCCAGTCTGACTGTCCATCTACAACCCAATGAATCAACGTCACCGCAAGCCCACGGTCTGGAACAAGCAGAATTTTTGATCAGCACCAACCGCGGGCAGGCAGCGCGTGCCCTGAGCAAAATTGCCTCGGGCGGTGAGTTATCCCGTATCAGTCTGGCGATCCAGGTGATCACCGCCATGACATCGCAAATTCCTTGTCTGGTCTTTGATGAAGTAGATGTGGGCATTGGCGGCGCAGTTGCGCGCACCGTCGGCAAACTGCTCAGGCAGCTGGGGGAACGCGGACAGGTGCTGTGTGTGACCCATCAGGCCTTGGTGGCGGGCCAAGCACATCAGCATTATCGGGTCAGCAAAGCAGCAGACGGTGACAGTGCGCATTCGCAACTGATTGAACTGACCCACGAGCAACGCACACAGGAAATCGCGCGCATGCTGGGCGGGGAAACCGAACACGGTTCCATCAGTGACGAGTCCATGGCACATGCCAGAGAATTGTTGTCAGCCTGAAACTGTCTTACGCGGGTTGTTCGCCACACCCTGAGCGATCAGGATACCCTGCAATCTGCACAGATACCGTACAGATACAAGCTGTGATCGGTGATTTCAAAACCAAAGTCGGCGGCAATTTTGTCCTGTCGGGCTTCGATGGTTTCGTCAAGAAACTCTTCAACACGACCACACTTATTGCAGACCAGATGGTCATGGTGCTCAACGGTGTGCAATTCAAACACCGAGTGCCCACCTTCAAAGCGGTGACGCATGACCAAACCCGCAGACTCAAATTGCGTCAACACGCGGTACACTGTTGCGAGGCCAACTTCCTCGCCGGCTTCAATTAATGCCTTGTAAACATCTTCGGCACTCAGGTGACGAGTTTCCGAGCTTTCCAGCAATTGCAGGATTTTTACTCTCGGCAAGGTAACTTTAAGACCAGCTTTGCGCAATTCCTGATTTTCTGAAGACATATCAACTCTCGTGCAGGTTGAGTGAGTTTTTCCGGTAGACTGGGTTGTGTGTTTTACCATCCGGAGCGGCTGGGGTATTATGCACACTAAGTCAAACAGATGAAAGTTCAAGCCCTGTGGCATCAAGAGTATCCGGTAAACCTATGCAAAGCTTACGCAGCAAAAAAAGCCATTTTAAATCATATGCCTCGCTCGCAGCAGTGGTGGCTTTGGCCATCGTGACCAGTGCCTGCTCCGGTATGCGCGTACCGCAATTTCCGGGCGTTTACAAAATTGCGATCGCACAAGGCAACATCATCACTCAGGAAATGATTGATCAGCTTGAGCCAGGCATGACGCGTCGACAGGTTATTTTTGTGATGGGCACGCCACTGGTGCGGGATCCGTTCGATCAGGATCGTTGGGACTATGTGTTTAATTACCAGCCTGGCGGCGGCATTCGTGGGCAGGAACGTGTGACGTTGATGTTTGAAAACGAACTGTTGAGCAGCTTGAGTGGTGATTTTGAACCCGGCCCGGAATCGGCATGGTACGACACCACCAATTCAGACGGCGCCGCTGCGGATTCCAATTCCTGACACCGCTTGCATAGGAATACGCTTTGCCATGAGCAGCAACGATTTTCATAGCTTTCGACCGGCGGTTAGCACCAAACAAAAGCCGGGACTGAGTCCTGACGGTGCTGACAACGCGGATGTCCAGCAGGTGCTGGACCGGGCTCAGGTTATATGCGCAGAGCAAGGCGCCAAATTGACAGACAAACGCCGGCGAATTCTGCAGGTCGTGCTGGAATCAGCAGAGCCCTTATCGGCTTATCAGATTGCTGATCAGTATCGTGACCTTTACGGCAAAACACTGTCAGTGATGTCGGTTTACCGCATGCTTAATTTTTTGAAAGACAATGAGTTGGTGCATCGTCTTGAAACCACCAACCAATACCTGCCGTGCTCTCATATCAGTTGCAACCATGCCCATGAAGTGCCACAGTTTCTGATCTGCGACAGCTGCAAGTCTGTGGATGAAGTCGGTATTCGCAAGGCAATTCTGCAGGAACTCAGCGCCAATATTGAAGACACTGGTTTTGCGCTGGCACGTCAGCAGCTGGAGTTTCACGGCTTGTGCCGCGACTGCCAGACGGCAGACGCGGCATCGGAGTCAACAGCTGCTGTGTAGCAGCCCGGCATTGTCAGGGCAGTGAAACAGGTGGTCGCGCTGGTAAATCGCCAAACATATCCATAGTTGGCAAATCAGGTTTAAAGGCGCGGTGACAGGCTTCACAGGTATCCACCAACTGGCCGCCCGCGCGTTCCATCAAATCCATGTTACGACTGCGGACGGCGTTGACTGCGCGCTTGCCATCCTGACTCAGTTGTTCAGCCAGTTGTTGCCAGTCAGGGTTGGATGTCCACGCCTGATCCAGTGGGCCTGTTCCCGGATATTTGAGCAGCGCACCACCGAGTTCCACCTGATACGCCAGATGTTCCAGTTCACGCCAGTCCTGATCGGATTGTGGGCTGGCCCAGACTGCGGCCCAAAGCGGATCCGCTGCCTTGTTCACCAGCGCCACCATCACTTCGTTCAGACTGACAGGCAAAACCACGCCAGTCGCCGCGGGCGCGGCCGAATCATCAGCCCCACTGCATGCGACCAGCAACGAGCTTAAAACAAGTGCACAAACGGCGGGAACGCGTTGTATAGCGCCGGACTTTCGAGTAAACCTAGCGACGGAACTTTGCATCTTGATACCCCTGTTTTGTTATAGATTAAGGTCAAACGATGACTGTGTGTTGATACATCTCAAAAATCTGTCGCAAATTTCCGTAACCCGTCCACACCCAGCACATCATGTGCGGCCAGAATCAGGTCATGGCGCGGCAACTTCCCAAGATGCCGGGTCAGCGTTGCCAGATGAATCTCCTCTTGTGTTTTTCGCTCAGCCAGAAAACCTTGCATGCCATCCGGCAAGCGTTTGTTTACAACCAATGCGGCAACATTGACACCCGCCCGCGCCAGCTGCTCTGACAACTCGATCGTTTCCAGCACTGGCAAACGTTCGGCCGCCAGCACAATCACAAATGCGGTTTTCTGATGATCAGCAATCACGTCCCGAAGGCCCGCAAAGCGTTGTTTGCGCCTATTCAGCATACGACGTATGCGACTTTCGCGATCCTCCTCAATTTCATGTGGGCCACCTCCAAACGCTTTGTTACCAGTGTCCTTATCACTGGCAAGACTTTTGAGTACGGCACTGAAGCGATCGGCCTTTTCACGACGCTTGATCAGGCCATCGGTCCACACCGACATCATTTCAGGCAAGGCCATCAAACGGGCCGTGTGCCCGGATGGCGCGGTATCAAAAATGATCAGATCGTAGGCAGAACCCTGTTCCACCACCTCGGCGATTCGCTCAAGGATAGCGGCTTCCTGCATACCGGGCGCATCGCGCGACAACACCATATGCTTGTCGATTTCAGACGCCAGATGAATTGGCATGATTCTGCGCAGCGCAGCAGTCACTTCTTCCAGATGTTTTTCAACGGTCAACTCAGGATCCAGTTCAAGACCATCCAGTCCTGGCGCCAGACGCACGGGTGCAGGCCCGATTTTCCGATCAAACAAGTGTCCGAGATTGTGCGCGGGATCGGTAGACACCAGCAACACTCGTTTGCCGGCATCGGCCATCGCCAACGCCGTAGCAGCGGATACCGTGGTTTTGCCAACGCCCCCCTTACCTCCAAAAAACAGTACTCGCCGCTGCGCGGCCAACGCTAACAACATTTGACGTGATCCAGTGGGGAATGTTCCATGCCCATTCGACGATGCCAATCATGAAAACGGTCGTACACAACCGGCAACAGCTCGAGCGTGTAATAGGCGGCAGGATTCGGCACACCCAGGGTCTCTGCAAATACCATCAACATAAACAGATCATCTTCATCACGCTGCGCGCGCGCGAACGTCTGCCGATACGGCGCCACATAAAACTCACGTAACCCGTGTTCGATGCGTTGAAACAGACTGTCTTGAGGTTTATTGGGGTCACTCATCTTGCCTTCCTATTGATCATGCAGCGTATCACTCGCCCATCACTTTCGCTTCTTTTTACGGGCAGCACGCAGTAGTCGAGCCTTGTTGGGATCCAGCTGCAGAGGACGATACAACTCCAGCCTGTCTCCGTCCCGCATCATATACTCAGCGGGCGTCGGGCTGCTGCGTCCATCCAGCAAACGAGAGTAAATGCCCATGTCCAGTTGCTGCAGGTCGATATCTGGCACCTGAGACTGCAATTCACTCAGACGCAATGCATCCAGCGCCGTGCCCCCCTCAGACATTGCCACACTGATTTTGTATTGTTTGTGCGGCAGCGCGTATACCACTTCCACCTGAATCATTGGCGACCGTAAACCTTGTGTGCGCGATTGACCACTTCGTCTACCAATGAATTGGCTGAATGTTGAAACAACTTTTCCATCGCCACACCCAATAACCCCCCCGCCCACTCAAAATGCATCACCAAACTGACTTTACAGGCCTCAGCGGTGAGCGCTTTGAAGTGCCAAGTAGCACTGAAGCTGCGAAACGGCCCTTCGACCAAGGTCAAATCCATGCGCTCACCTGCTGTCAGCAAGTTGCGTGTGGTAAATGAATATCGCAGCCCGGCTTTGCCCAGCGTTAACTTGCCGATCAATTCATCTGGCGTGCGACTGACTTCCTCGGCCGCAATACAGCCGTGCATAAACTGTGGGTACTGACTGACGTCATCCACCAGCGCATACATCTGCTGTGCTGAAAAAGGCACCAGCGCACTGCGTTCAATCGTAATCATTCACGCGCTCATCCGGCAAACACCATCAGCAGATCGACCGCAAAATACTTCTGTGCTACCGAGTTAATAAACACAAACATCAATACCACCGGCACAAAGGTGCGCAGCGAAAAACTCAGATAACGCTGCAGTACACTGCCTTTCAAGGACTCTTCACCCTGGCAAAGTTCATCGACAAAGCCATCGCGCCAGCGATAGGCACAGTATAGGCACACCATAAATCCAACCAAGGGCAGGATAACTTCCGAGAAGGTGTCTGCGATCAGATCAAAAAACGACCGCGTACCGCCACCGTAGGGAATAAAGTCTGTCAGGAACGGTGACATCCCAAACGACAATGCCGCCAGGGCCGCAAAGGTGGTGACCAACACCGCCTGAATCAGTACCGCTTTGCGACGCGAAAAATTATGCTCATCAATCATGTACGCTATCGGAATTTCCAGAATTGAAACCAGCGACGTCAACGCGGCAAAAAACACCAGTACAAAAAAGCTACCCGCCACCATACTGGCACCCACATATCCCACCGCGTCCTGCATGGACAGGAAAATCTGTGGTAGATAAGTGAAGATTAAACCAATACTGCTGGACGACAAATCATCCGGATCAGTGGACGGATTAAAGGCAAAAATAGCCGGCAGAATCAGCAATCCCGCCAAAAATGCAACAGAGGTATCGGCAGTTGCCACCAAACGTGAAGAACTCACAATGCGATCTTTGCGGCTGAAATATGAGCCATAGGTAATCATGATGCCCATGCCCAACGAGAGTGAAAAGAATGCCTGGTTGAGCGCCGCATTCAGCACCCCACCGTTAAAACGGCTAAAGTCGGGAATCAGGTAATACCTCACGCCCAGCATGGCATCGTCCAGTGTCAGTACAAACACAATCAGCAATACCAGCATCACCGCGAGCACCGGCATCGCCACGCGCGCCAACCGCTCGATGCCGCCTTTTACGCCGCCCAGCAAGATCCCGAACACAATAAATTGCAGCACAACAAACCAGGGGAATATGCCGGGCGACGCAATCATTTCACCAAACGCATCTGTGGTTGCCAGCGTCTCCAGCTCCCCGGTAAACGCCCTGAACATAAAAATCACAATCCAGACGGTCACAACCGTATAAAACACCGCAATCATAAACGGTGTCAAAATAGCTAATCGCCCCGCCCATCGCCAACGGCTGCGCTCCCCTGCCAGGGCGACAAACGCACCCACCGGGTTACGTCGCGTGTTTCTCCCCATGGCAATTTCAGCGACCAGCACCGGGAAACAGATCAATGCCACAAACAGCACATAAACAATCAAAAATACGGCGCCACCGTTTTTGGATGCCATGACCGGAAATGCTACCAGGTTACCCAAACCCACCGCTGACCCAGCAGCCGCCAGAATAAAGCCCAGACGGGAACTGAATTGACCTCGCTCTACCGCCATAACATCCTCTCTTGTTGTGTTGATATGTTGTTTTTTGTTGTGTTCTCAGTTTGTGCCAACTCTTATCAGGCTTGGACTAACGGCTGCACAGGATAATGGGTATAATCCGCCGCCATGGCAAAACCAAAGAAAGCAAAGACAACGGATACTACCATTGTCCGAAATAAAAAGGCTCTCCACGATTATTTTATCGAGGATACTTTTGAAGCCGGACTGGTGTTGGAAGGCTGGGAAGTCAAAAGTCTGCGCGAAGGCAAAGGACAATTGACCGACAGTTATGTGATCGTCAAGGATGGAGAGGCGTGGCTGCTCGGCTGCCATATCACTCCCCTGAACAGCGCCAGCACCCACGTGATCGCCGATCCTGATCGCACCAAAAAATTGCTGTTACATCGCAAGGAACTCGCTCGCCTGTTTTCCAGCGTCCAACAAAAAGGCTATACCTGCATCGCCACCACGATTTACTGGAAAGAACACCTGATCAAATGCAAGATCGCGCTGGCAAAAGGCAAGAAGGATCACGACAAGCGTGGCGCTGAAAAAGACCGTGAGTGGCAGATCGAAAAGCAGCGCATTGTGCGCCACAAAAACCGCTAATTTGCTGGTTAAGCACCCGCAACTGCAGCACAACATCAGCCAGGAACTGACCCGCCCATGAGCATCAAAGCCGCCATTTTCGACTGGGATGGCACCGTTGTAGACTCCGTTGAACACATTACCGACTGCCTGCATCACGCCGCCGTCAGCACCGGATTCCCGGCACTGGACCGCGCCGCCTATCGTGACATTATTGGCCTCGGCATTGTTGAAGCACTGAAACGCCTGTATCCCGGTTTGAATAAAGAACAAACCGTGCTGATGCGCGAAGCCTACAGCACACACTTTATGGCAACCTCGGCCAGCAATCAGCACATTTTCCCCGGCATGACTGACATTCTGCGGGACTTGCATGCCACCGACCGACGCTGCGCCGTCGCCACCGGCAAAAGCCGCCGCGGCCTGGATATGGCGCTGCAAGCCAGTCAGCTGTCACCCTGGTTCCATATCACCCGCTGCGCTGACGAAACCCGCTCAAAACCCGACCCCAAAATGCTCATTGAAATCCTTGAGCACCTTGAGCTGGATCCCACCGATGCCGTGATGATTGGCGACACCAGCTACGACCTACAGATGGCACAAAACATTGGCATGCCATCGATTGGCGTACGTTGGGGCGCTCACAGCGAAGAGATACTGGCGCTCTTCAAACCCATCGCGATTGTCAGCAACAGCGATGAACTGCGCGATTTGCTGATCGGGTGATTGTCGTCACAGACTTGAAAAAATCAATTCAGGCTCCATTAAGCGTCCTGTGGTAGACTTGCTTTGTCACATTGGGGCCGATTTGGATTCGACGCCGGTATCAAACCCTGAGGTGCATGTCGAGAGGGTATAGACTCTCGTAAATCAATCTATGCAACTTTATAGTTGCCAACGACGAAAGCTACGCACTCGCTGCCTAATTAGGCGCAGCGAGCGGTCGCCCCGGGATGCCTGTAAACCGGTGTATTGCGACTGTCATATAAAACAGGATCGCTAGCCTAGTGCGCCTGACACGAAGCGGCTAAAAGTATCGGGCTCGCCCAAACCACCCTGCCCGTCGGGCCGGTACGGGTTAACTTAATAGACGACGCTAAACATGTAGATCCAAAGGCAGCGGACTGACGGACGGGGGTTCAAATCCCCCCGGCTCCACCAGTTTAAAAAGAAAGGGGCGTCCCGCAGGGGACGCCCCTTTCTTTTTAAACTGCGGAATTCCGTGGTTTGGACTCTTATAGTCGGGGTGACCGCCATAAATGGCGGGGATAGCACAAAACGGCAGGAAAGCCGTTTTGGACGCCGGCGAAGCTGGCGGTGCGCAGCACCGAGCGCCATGGATGGCGCGAGTCAAATCCCCCCTGAACCTCCTTCATCACTCATTGCCCAGACCTCCTTAAGCCGCTTTTTCTTCCATGGCAGACTTTTGCTCCTGCAAAGTCCGCATTTCCCTTTTGCTTTTTGTACACCCTCCGTCCCCACATGCCCCCTCCTTGACATTGTCGCACTCACCCGGCACGTAGTACGCTTGCCTCACCCATGCACAATCTGGTTGCAATACCCGAATGACATCAGCCTATCGCACCCCACCCCCTGCCAGCGCCACATCAATTCTGGGTTACCTCGGCGGCACAGGCTGTGCGCTCTGGTTGCTGGTCATGGCGCTGCAGCCCGACGTCGGATTCCGTGGGCCGTGGCTGTGGATGGGGTTTTTCTGGGCCGCCACTATCGGCAGCGGTCTGGCCGTGCTGCAGTGCCTGCTGTATTTTCTGAGCCGACGCAAACAGCTGCAGCAATGGCCTTTGTGGAGTCTGGTGGCCGCGAGCGGCATCCTCGGCTCTGCATTGCTGGCCCCGCTGTACTGGCTGATCGGCGAGGGGTTGATGCAGGGATTGCTCGGTCTTGAGGCGACCCTTGATGATGAAGGGGATACTGGCACAACACTGGGTTTTGGGTTGCCCGCGCTGGCACTGGAATTCAGTGAGCTTGTTGGACCGGTCACGGCAGCGTGGCTGCTGATTTCGTTGCCACGACTGCAAGGTTTGTTGCCGCCGGTGCTTGTACAGCGACAGGACAGTGATGACTCAGCGGAAACAGTCGACGTAGCGGAACCGACATCAAATTTCAACAATACACGGCCGCTCTGGCGTCAGGCGCTGCCCAAAGAACTGGGCGATGATGTCATTGCCGCCAGCTCTGAACTGCAATACCTGCGCGTATGGACAACCCGGGGTTCGGCGCTCATCCTTGGCGCATTGCAGGAGGTCGAGGACACAGAAGCCATGACCGGTATGCGCATTCACCGCTCGTGGTGGGTACATGCAGGCCATGTCCGCACCGTGCGGCGCAAAGCGGATGGGCTGGTTTGCCAATTGAGCGACGGCCGTGAGATACCGGTCAGCCGTCGCCGCAAGGCGGATGTGCTGGCGCGCTTTGGCGATGCCGCGCGGTATGAGACTTCATCAGCATCGCCAGCGGTCACCGAAATGACAAGATCCTCAGAACAATCGTCGCAGACCGATTTGCACTGACACTGGATTGTAGCCCGGTTTTGCGAGCCGGCCGGTAACGCCTTCCTCGGCGCTCAGTTGCTGATTACCCAGGCGCAACACACGCACATCTGCGGTCAGCCGCCATGCATCGCTTAAGGGAAACTCAGCGCCGCCGATCAGTTGCACCCCGATGTCACCTTGTTTCGACCAGGCCCGCTCCGTTGCTCCCGTATTCAGATCAAAGTCGATCTCCTGAACCCAGCCCACCCCCACACCCACGTAAGGAACCCATCCGCCGTCCGACCGGACAAAGCGGCGCAGGCCGTTGACAAACAGTACATTCGAGGCAAAGTCGCCCTCGGTGACCGCCGAGCTGCCTCCGCCGCTCAGCGATTTAATCTCTTGACGGCGCCAGTTCCACTCAAATTCGGCCGCCCAGCCATTGCCGTACTTAAAACCGATGTCGCCGCCCAGTCCCAGGCCGGCGTCAAATTCTGCCTTAAGGCCGGCACCAAGATTAGCATTGCCGATTTCATCGAAGCTGGTTGAGCTCAAACGGCTAGCTTGTGCATAAGCGGTCACATAAAAGCCTTGTGGTTCACTTTGCGCCAATACCGGCATTGTGGCGATCGCAAAACAACCCGTCAGGGCACAGGAAAAAAATGTGCGTGTAACAGTCATGGTGATAAAGACTCCAGAAAGATAACAGGAACAACGTCAGCCACCCGGCCATTTGCCAACAACAGGGCAGCGGAAAGGACTATAGCGAACCACTGTGATAGTCCACAGAGAACCTGAATCAAAGGTTTAACTGGTGAACGAACGGTAGTCTCACTGGTGCTGGCGTCGGAACATCTCGCATTCCTGAGCGATTAGCTCATCCGATAATGCACTGACTGCACACCTGACAATCGCTGTCATCTCAATGAGGTTTGCAGATGAGTTGTCTGGGGTTTCAACAACCAGCCCGCCAAACCAATACTGACGGTCAGACAGATCATCATTGCCCACAGGTCGTGGGACAAAAAGTGGGCGCCCCGCATCTGTTGCGCGAAGCCAAAAACCAGCCCCATCCCAAGCCCGGTGGCCAGTCCTAGCCAGCGCCAGCGTGGACGAACGGCAGCGAGGAAAAAGTAAAGTGCAAGCCAAGCATAACCGGCACTGGCATGCCCTGCGGGGAAACAGACCGTATCCGGCATGTCGGCCGGCCGCCGCTCCAATAGCCCTACAAAGGGCAAATCGCCACCGTAGCGAGTTAGATCCCAAGGGCACTCCATCGGCACAAGAGACTTGAGGATAGACACGGCTAACGTTGAGCCTGCGACGGCGAGAAACAAGAACAGTAGCGGCCTGCGCCAGCGGCGGAGCGATGTTGGCAGCAGACTGGCGAGCAACGCAATCAGCACGACACCGCCCATCGTCTGGCTAAGTGTTCGCCCACCAAGATGCAGCACTTGCTGCAATAGCCGATGATCCTGAAGTGCCCACCGACTCCCCTGCAGGTGATAAATGGCATCCGCGATGCGGAAATCCAGATCCAGCCAATGCAGCATCAGCAGCATCCCAATGAAGCAACTCCAGACCAACGCCAGCAGCGGTAGCGGTTTGAGTCCACTCACAAGCTACCAGTCAATCTCTGCCAGAATATCCAGATTGGGCTCATAGAGCTCAGTTTGTACATCCAGCATTCCCAGTAGTGTGTGGAAAAAGTTGTCATGCGATAACGTTTCCTGCGCTTTTAAGTTTACCTGCGCGCGCTGCTGGTCACTGAACGCGTCTCCCAACCACATCATCGATGCCACTTGCGTCTGCGCATCCGGTGCAATCGCGTAAGGCAATCCATGCAGGTACAGACCCAGTTCGCCCAATGACTCTCCATGATCCGCCATATAAAACATGGCCGTTGAAAACTCACGCTGAAACGGTTTTAGAAACGTTATGGCGTTGGCGAGAAAATAGTCGCTGTAATGCAGTGCGTTATCGTAAGCATTGACAATTTCCTCACGCGTACATTGCTCGAGCTGATTGCTCTCACACACAGGCATGTAATACTCAAATTCCTTGGGGTATCGTTTGTAATACGCCGGGCCGTGATTTCCCATCTGATGAAAGACAATCACAATATCGCCTTCCTGATGTTGGTTTATATAGTCTTCCAGCCCACCCAACATGCCTATATCACGACACTCCAGATCACACACGGCATTTGTCTCTGGGCTGCGAAAATCTTCAAAAGCCAACGCATCCGCCACACCCTTTGAATCAGAATTATTGTCCCGCCACAACACGTTCACGCCAGTCTTGGCAAGTACATCAAGTACATTCTCCTGAGCTCGTGCCTTGCGCAGGCTGAAGTCATCAAAGGCGTATAACGAAAACATACATGGCACCGAAAAGGCCGTCGATGTTGCACACGAACTGACGTTGGGCAAATTGATGACATTGTGCGAACGCACCAGCGCATTCGTGTCTCGCTGATAGCCATTCATTGCCCAATGATCGGCTCGGGTTGCCTCTCCCACGACCAGAAAAATCAACTTGCGTGTTGTGTCCGAACGCGCAATGACGGCGTCCTCTCCAATCGGTGTTCTTGGCCCCAACTCGGCGTCTTTGACAAAATCACTGATGTATCGGCTTGACGAATAAATCAAGGTTAATGGGTTGGTGTAAAAACGCAGATCTTTGTGCTCGCGAAAAAAACTGGTGTATTGATCCGCCATCAGAAACAGATTTGCAAAAAATATCAGACACAACACCGCAATGAGTTTAATCCTGCCGGCAATCTCCCGGGCTGGCGATTGACAGTCAACCTTCAATCTGGATATTACAAACGCTGGCAACAGCCCCAATAACACCAGATAGGCAATCATGCGTGGACTCAGCAAATCGAACACTTCGCGGGAGTCAGTCATGACTGAATTCTGAAGCATTGCTGAATCAATAATGACGTTGTAACTGTTCATAAAATAGCTGGCTGTTGCTGCCAACGGAAACAGGATGATCAACACAGGTTTCAGCGTGTATTTGTTGATGATAAAGCCCAAGATCAGTGCAATGGCTGTCACCAGCAATATCCCAAGGGAGATCAAAAATGGAATGTTATGGATGCCGGGATAGGTGGCATAAACATTTCTGAAAAACGCAACGTTGTACGCCATGGTGAAAAAGAAAGCAGCAGCCAAAATAGTTGCACCACTGCTTTTTATACTCAACACACTCATACACACCTTCACTACAGACTAAAGAGTATTGGGTGCTTGCAAAGATGCGCATCCAATTTGTAGCCCAGTGTGCCCCACCAGTATTAAGAAAACCTTAACGTGGTGGCCATTAAGAGACTAATGCCTGCCCTGCGACACTATGTCGCATTGTCTCTATACGCCGTATCCATAAACTATCCTGCGTTTGCCCCCCTATTACCGAATGAGATTGATGCTTATGCCAACTCCAAAACTGCTGGTTCGTCATATTGCTGCGCTAACCGCGCTTACAGCGGCCTTTGGCGCTCACGCCCAGGATACACCTGCCATTGAAGAGGTGACTGTATGGGGCGCCGCTAACAGTCAGCGGGCAGCAGCGTCTCATCCGAGCAGCATTCTGACACAGCAGGATCTGGTCAGCATCAACGTCACCACCACTGAAGACGTGGTGAAGTTTGAACCCAGCCTGGTGATTCGCCGGCGTTTTATTGGTGATGCCAATGGCACCATGGGCATGCGCGGCTCCAATATGTTCCAGACCTCTCGTTCGATGGTATTTGCCGATGGTGTGCCCTTGCACTACCTGCTGCAGTCGCGCTTTAACGGCGCGCCGCGCTGGACCATGGTGTCGTCAAGTGAGATCGCTCAGGTAGAAGTGTTGTACGGCCCGTTTTCTGCCGAGTTCAGCGGCAATTCCATGGGCGGCGTGGTATTGATTGAATCCGCCATCCCACAAGAGCGCGAGTTCCACTTTGACAGCTCGTATTTTTCTCAGGATTTCAGCGCCTACGGATTCAGCGACACGGTTACTGGCCACAAGATGTTTTTCTCTTATGGCGACAAAATTGGTGATACCAGTCTCTACCTGTCCTACAACCGTCTCGACAGTGAATCCCAACCACAATCATTCTATTTTGGCGCCAACACCAACGCTGCCAATGCCACCGGGGTGACAGGCGGCGTGGTTGGTAACGACGAGCGTTCTGCCTCTCGCCTGTGGTTTGGTGATACCGGTGTGCAGGACACGCTGACCGACAACTTTAAACTGAAGATCGGCCATGATTTTGGTGACTGGCAAGCCTTGCTGAATATTGCTTACGAGGATCGTTACAACGGCTCAAACAAACCCAACAGCTACTTGCGCAATGCCACTGGCGCAACCGTCTGGAGTGGTAATGTGCTGCAGGATGGCTTCAGAACCAATGTGCCCGCCGCGCGTCTGGGGGTCTCCGAGCAAGAGCGTGACAGCCTGTCGCTGGGTCTGCGCGTCCGCGGCCCGGTAGCTGAAGGCGTTATATTTGAAGCCAATGTCAATCAGTTCGAGATCCTGCGTGATGACAATCGTGCATCGCAGGCAAATCCGGGCGACCGCGTCTACACACTGGCGGGTCAGGTTAAMTCTTTTGGTGATACCGGTTGGAAGAGTGCGGAAGCCAAACTGGCATTCGACGAATTTCTGATGTCGGGCATGGGCTTGATTGTTGGCGCCCGCCATGACGCCTATGAACTGAATCTGGATGTATTCAGTACCACCGACCACCGGACGGGCACATTTAACCGCTTTAACAGCCGCAGCGGCGGCGAAACCGATATCAATGCGCTGTTTGCCCAACTCAATTGGGACATTAATGCACAGTGGGATGCCGGATTTGGCGTGCGCTGGGAAGCGTTTAACAGCAACAATGGCTACTTCTCACGCGACGTTGCCACCACACCAGAATTTGATCTGGTGGCGGTACCCAAGGCCTCGCGCAGTGAAATTTCACCCAAGTTCTCCCTCGGTTATCAGGTAAATGAACCCTGGCGCGTGGCCTATGCGCTGGGTAAAGCTTATCGCTTCCCGATTGTTGAAGAATTGTTCAGCCAATACTCTGCTTATAACGCCATCAGCGTGGCCAATCCTGAACTGCAACCTGAATATGGTGTGCATCAGAACCTGATGATCGAGCGCGAAATTGCTGGCGGTTACCTGCGCGTTAACATATTCCAGGAAAGCATCAACGATGTGATCGAATCACAGGCAGAAGTGTTGCCCGGTGGACTGACCGTCAGAACGTTTATTCCGGTGGATGAAATTGAAACCATGGGCGTTGAGTTTATTGCCAACGTGGATGACGTGCTGATCGAAAATCTGGACATGCGTTTTAATCTGGTCAACACCGATTCAGAAATTGTCAGTAACCGCCCGGACCCGACAATTGAGGGCAATGTTTACCCACGAATGCCAGAATGGCGCGGCAACTTGCTGCTGACCTACCATCTGAGCAGCAACTGGAATGCCGGCCTGAACTATCAGTATGCCAGCGACAGTTTCGGACGTACGGACAACCTTGACCGCGAAAATAACGTGTTTGGTGCGCAAGATGGTTTTAGCCGTGTCGGTCTTAAAACTGATTACAATTTTGCCAATGGCTTAAAGCTAGGTTGGGGAATCGACAATCTCACCGACGAAGTTGCGTATGTGGCCCACCCATGGCCGGGGAGGACATTCTTTGCCAATGTTTCATTTGATTTCTGATTGTCTGCGCCCGTTGCACGGCCGACCTTTGCCGGATGGTTTAAATACCATCCGGCAGTTTTTATTAGCTGCACCGCTGGCGTTGGCCAGTGTGTTGTCGTCGCTGTTCATACCTGCTGCACAGGCGCAAAACTGTGAAACGTTGCGCTCAGCGCACGGCGAGGATGTCATCAGCGTACATTGTGGCGGTGCGCCCAGCGCCTCGTTTGACCACAAAAACCACCTGTGGGTAGCGTTTGTGTCCAACAAACATGTGTATGTGTCTCGTTCGGAAGACAAAGGCACGACGTTTTCAACGCCCGTGCAAGTGAATGCGGTGCCAGAAGACGCGGAATTCAACGGTGAAAACCGTCCGAAAATCATTGTGGCAGACAACGGAACCGTGCTGTTGTCATGGACCACCAAAACTTCCAACCGATTCACGGGTGAGATCCGCTTTTCACGCTCAACAGACGGTGGCCGCAGTTTTGAACAACCGCGCACGGTCAACGATGACGGACTGGCCATCGGGCATCGCTTCGACAGTCTGTTCCTGACCAAGTCCGGCAAACTGTATGTCACCTGGATCGATAAACGCGATCTGGAAGCCAGCCTTGCCCGCAGCGAAAATTATCCCGGTGCTGCGATCTATTACACAGTCTCCGACGACCTTGGCGCGAGCTTTATGCCCAACGTGCGTGTATCACACAATAGCTGTGAATGCTGCCGCATCGCCGTCGCACCGCACGGTGACGACAACATCGCGATTTTGTGGCGGCAGATTTTTGGTGAACAGATTCGTGATCACGCCATCGCTGTGTTGAGCCCGGAAGGTACGGTCAGCGATTTGTCACGTGCCACCATCGATAACTGGCAGATTGATGCCTGCCCTCATCACGGCCCCACCATGGTGCCCGCGAGTAGTGACGGTCAGTATCACATGAGCTGGTTCAGTGCAGGTACTATCCACAGCGGTATACACTACGCGCGTTATGATCTGGCGACAGCGTCACCTGCGGATATCATCAAAATTGACGGGACACCCGGCGCTGGCCATCCTTCACTGGCCACGTTTAATGACACATTGTATCTGGTATGGAAAGGTTTTGACGGGATGTCGACACCTTTGCAACTGATGACCTCCAACGATGAAGGCCGCAGCTGGTCTGCCCCGCAGACGCTGATCAGCACCGATCAGGCCAGTGATCATCCTTTATTGATCACCTCAGCTGAGGGTGTCTTCCTCAGCTGGTCAAGTGAACAGCACGGTTACGTGTTCAAGGAGTTAAACAATGATTAACAAATCGCTTGGCACCATTGCAGGTTTCACTGCCGCTGTACTGTTGTGCGCTGCGCATGTCGCGCTGGCTGATAATAGGCCTGCTGATAACATTCAGGGTTTTGGTCCACAAACCTTCTCTGAGTTAAAAGCACAATTTGCCGGCAAACCTTTTGTGGTGAGTTTGTGGTCGGTTGACTGTGCGCCCTGCCGCGTTGAGCTGGATATGCTGGGTCAGATGAAAAAAGCCGACCCGGCGTTTCCCTTGGTAGTGATTTCCACAGACCCCATTGAAAAGCGCGAAGATGCCGCTGACATCCTTGATGAGTATCAGCTTGCTGATGAAGTCACCTGGATGTTTGCTGACAGCTTTGTGGAAAGACTGCGCTTCAGCATCGACCCGGGTTGGTACGGAGAATTGCCACGTAGCTATTTTTACGACGCTGAACACAATATGATGTCGCACAGCGGCATACTAACAGAAGAAAAATTCAGAGAGCTGTTCCCTTATTGATTCGGGAGGGCGGCTGCGGTCCAGAGAGTTTCTTATTCGCCGTTGCCCGGATAATAAACCGTCCGGGAAGCCAGCAACTCTTTAACGCACGCCTGATCAGGATCAGCTCATGAGCGACATCAAACAAGAAAAACAACCGCAATCGCCTCCACCCGTTTTTAATCCCTACTCAACCGCCCGCGCCAGAAATTATGCGCTCGGCGTACTCACCGTTGTTTACAGCTTCAACTTTATTGACCGGCAACTCCTCTCCATTTTGCAGGAGTCCATCAAACTGGATCTGTCATTGTCAGACAGTCAGTTGGGTTTATTGACCGGCTTTGCCTTTGCCATGTTTTATGTGACTGCCGGCATTCCGATTGCACGCTGGGCCGATCGCGGCAACCGTCGCAACATTGTGGCCCTCGCCATTGGCACATGGAGCTTTATGACGGCCATCAGCGGCTTTGTGCAGAACTACTTACAACTGCTGCTGGCGCGTATCGGTGTGGGTGTCGGTGAGGCGGGAGGCAGTCCGCCCTCGCACTCCATCGTCTCTGATATTTACCCGCCGGAAAAACGCGCAACAGCGCTGTCGATTTACTCAACAGGGGTCAACATCGGCATCCTGTTTGGATTCTTGTTTGGTGGCTGGCTCAATGAATTTTTTGGCTGGCGCGTGGCATTTGTGGTGGTGGGCGTGCCGGGTATTCTGATTGCCTTTCTGGTACGGAAAACGCTGGCTGAACCCATCCGCGGGCTGAATGAAAACAAGCAGGTGCCTGAAGCGCTGGTGCCATTCAAGGATGTATTGTCGTTGCTGTGGAGCCGACGTTCTTTCCGGCATATGGCTCTGGCGGCTGGACTTAATGCCTTTGCGGCGTACGGCACACTGAATTGGCTGGCGTCATTTTTTATTCGCAGTCATGGCATGACAACTGGCGAACTCGGCACGTGGTTGGCACTATCAACGGGGCTGTTTGGTGCCATCGGTGTGTTTGCCGGGGGAATCATTGCTGACCGGCTGGCGCCACGCGACAAGCGCTGGTATGTTTGGTTGCCTGCGATCGCCGGTTTTATCAGTTTGCCCTTTATGCTGATGGTGTATCTGACGTCAAGCCAATACATGGCGTTGATCCTGGCCTTTATTCCGGGACTGCTGTTTAACGTTTATCTGGGAACCACCATTGCAACGTCGCATGCCTTGGTTGGACAACGCATGCGCGCTACCGCATCAGCGATATTGTTCCTGATCCTGAACATTATTGGTCTGGGCCTTGGCCCTTGGTCAGTGGGCATGTTGAGTGACTATCTGCAACCGACACTGGGCACCGAGTCACTGCGTTATGCCTTGGTAGCACTGCTGCCAACGGTGTTGTTCTGGTCATCCTGCCATTTTCTACTGGCATCCAAGCATCTTCGCAAGGATCTGGCGGCAGCGCCGGATTGATGGCTGGTTTTTGATCAGAGTGTAGCGACAAGTCTGTTCGCTACACTCTATTGCTGTTTTTCTACCAGATTCAGAACCACATAACGGTGCCAAAAATACAAACCGCCCATGGCTAGGCCCCAATAACCATGATCTGATGTTGTTAGCAAGAGAACACCAGTAATCAACGCTGCTAAGGCAGTTCGTATTAAATCCAATTTTGGATTGCGGGTCTTTGCTGACCTCAGCTCCCAGTTCAGCAGTTTTTGAAGCAGAGTTTCCATGGTAATAACCTCAAGTAGATCAAACATACCGCCCACCTGAGATGGGGTGGACGGCAATCAGATACGAAATTGAGTTCCAGAATCAGTTATCAAAAATATATTCGTGACAGGCTCCTAACCAGCTGAAAACCGCCCCATAAATCATCACTGGACCACCAAACGGCGACAGCCCAAGATAGATATTTGCAAAAAAACAACCGGCATCCATTGTGTCGTAATTAGCACCGCCACTTACCAAACTGACCTCACTGATGCTTAGCTCTCTCATTTTTCCAACCTCCATGTTGAATAAAAATAGTTCCTGCACTTGAGTTATAGCACGCTAAATGAGGTCGCGCCTGGAATGATACCCGTCGCCTGGGCGAACCTTGTTGTCCACTTGTCCCTACTGCCAACTCTGCACCAGCTCATCATAGTCAACCGTAATAGGTGTCGGTTTTTCATTGGCGAGCGGCGGTTTGGGTGCGCCCGGCTGATCAAACCAGTACTGACGGCTTTGTGGTTCGTTCAGACGCGGGCCACACTCGCCCAGCACATCGGCGCGTTCCAGACGTTCCATCAAACGATCCTGTGCTACCGCCAGCGCGGTCATGGCTTCCTGCGGCGTTTTGGCACCGGACGCGGCATCACCAATGTTTTGCCACCACAACTGCGCCAGTCGCGGATAGTCCGCCACATTGGTGCCGGTCGGCGTCCACTGCAGACGCGCGGGTGAACGGTAGAACTCCACCAGACCACCGAGTTCAGCGGAACGGTCGGTAAAACTCTCGTGACGGATATCCGAGTCACGAATGATGGTTAGACCCACATGACTCTTTTTCAGGGACACGGTTTTTGAGGTGACAAACTGCGCGTACAGCCAGGCCGCGCTGGCACGATCCACCGGTGTGGACTTCATCAATGTCCAGGCGCCAGCATCCTGATAACCCAGCTTCTGACCCTCTTCCCAATACGCGCCGCGCGGTGACGGCGCCATGCGCCACTTGGGTGTACCGTCCTCATTCATCACTGGCAAACCGGGCTTCACCATGTCAGCAGTAAACGTGGTGTACCAGAAAATTTGTTGTGCAATCGCGCCTTGTGCCGGCACCGGACCGGCTTCGCTGAACACCATGCCCGCAGCTTCCGGCGGTGCGTATTTCTGTAACCACTCCACATATTTGGTGACGGAATACACGGCGGCGGGGCCATCAGTTGCACCGCCGCGTTCAACGGTGGAGCCTACCGGTCGGCAGCCTTCCACACGAATCCCCCATTCATCCACGGGGAGTCCATTGGGAATACCTTTGTCACCCGCGCCTGCCATCGACAGCCAGGCATCCGTAAAACGCCAACCCAGTGACGGATCTTTTTTACCGTAGTCCATGTGCCCGTAAACACGCTGCCCATCAATGGTGCCCACGTCGTTGGTAAAAAATTCTGCGATATCTTCATAAGCGGACCAGTTGACCGGCACCCCCAGTTCATAACCGTACTTGGCCTGAAACTGCGCTTTGAGTTCAGGATTGGTGAACCAGTCATACCGGAACCAATACAGATTGGCGAACTGTTGGTCGGGCAATTGATAGACTTTGCCGTCCGGGCCGGTGGTGAATGACAGTCCAATAAAGTCCTGTAAATCCAGTGTTGGCGAGGTCACCGCCTGACCTTCATTGGCCATCCAGTCCGTGAGATTACGCACCTGTTGATAACGGAAGTAGGTGCCAATCAGATCAGAATCGTTGACGTAAGCGTCGTAAATATTTTCACCGGACTGCATTTGTGTCTGCAGCTTTTCAACCACATCGCCTTCGCCAATCAAGTCATGAGTAATGCGAATACCGGTGATCTCAAAAAACGCCCGTGCCAGCGTCTGCGCCTCATATTCATGGGTGGTCAGGGTTTCAGACACCACCTTGATTTCCATGCCGCGATAAGGTGCTGCTGCATCAATAAACCACTGCAACTCGGCCATTTGCTGTTCCTGACTGAGCGTAGAGGGCTGAAACTCCTGCAGCCAGCGCTGGGCTGCCTCCGTGTCAGCATGAGCGGGCAGGCTCGACAGCACCAACCAGGGAGTCATGGCACCAAACAACACTGCGCGTGCGAATTTTTTCTGCAACATGAGACGTTTCCTCGAGTATTTTTTGTTATACAAAAACGAACACCAACACACCAAACAACCCACACACCGCCAGTGCCCACCACAAATTCGGCCCCACCAATGCCAACCAGGCCAGATTGATAAACGCACTTCCTAACAAAGTCACAAACAATCGGTCACCGCGCGTCGTTTCAAAACGCAAAATACCACGCCGTGGTTGTCCGCCGGGACTGATCAATTCCCAGACCCACATACTTAACACCAGGCACAGTATCACCGCAAAAAAGATTGCGGTCGGCGTAGTCCAAGCCATCCACGATAAATCCATGTCCTGATTCTCCTTTCGTAACTGAAGCTTAAACGACGCAATGGCAACTCAGATAGTCTTTAAACTCTGCCCAACGCAAAACCCTTGGCAATATGGTTGCGCACAAAATAAATCACCAACGCCCCCGGAATCACTGTCAACATCCCTGCCGCCGCCAGCACGCCCCAATCCAGACCGGACGCCGACACGGTTCGTGTCATGATGGCGCTGATCGGTTTGGCATCTGTTACGGTAAGCGTGCGCGCAATCAACAACTCTACCCATGAAAACATAAAACAGAAAAACGCCGCCACACCAATACCCGGGGCAATCAACGGTGTAAATATCTTGGTAAAAAAGCGCGGGAACGAATACCCGTCAATGTAGGCAGTCTCATCAATTTCTCTGGGCACACTGGACATAAAACCTTCCAGAATCCACACCGCTAACGGCACATTAAACAAACAATGTGCCAGCGCAACGGCAATATGCGTGTCGATCAAACCAAACGCTGAATACAGCTGAAAAAACGGCAATACAAATACCGCCGGCGGCGCCATACGATTGGTGAGCAACCAGAAAAACAGATGTTTGTCGCCGAGAAATCGATAACGGGAAAACGCATATGCGGCCGGCAGCGCCACCGACAGCGAAATCACCGTGTTCATCACCACATAAATCATGGAGTTGATGTAACCGCTGTACCAACTGCTGTCACTCAGAATCGTGATGTAATTCTGCAAGGTGAACTCGCGCGGCCACAACGAAAACGTCGACAGAATTTCCTGATTGGTTTTAAAACTCATCATCAGCAGCCAGTACAGTGGCAGCATCAGAAAAACGATGTACAACACGGGAATCCATGCACGTCGGATCATGAGTGCCCCCTGCCTGACTCAGCGTCAGCATCCTGCTGCGTCATCACGGTATAAAACACCCAGCTGACCAACAGAATAATCAGGAAATAGATCAGTGACATGGCTGCCGCCGGCCCCAGATCAAACTGACCGATTGCCATTTGCACCAGATCGATCGACAGGAAGGTGGTTGCGTTACCTGGCCCGCCGCCGGTGACCACAAACGGCTCGGTGTAAATCATAAAGGAGTCCATAAAGCGCAGCAGTACCGCAATCACCAGCACGCGCCGCATTTTGGGCAACTGGATATACCGGAACACCGCCCAGCGCGAGGCACCGTCAATACGCGCCGCCTGATAGTACGCTGGCGGAATTGATACCAGCCCGGAGTAACTCAGCAGCACCACCAGACTGGTCCAGTGCCAGACATCCATGACAATCAGCGTAATCCACGCATCCAGTGTGTCTTGTGTATAGTTGTAGTCAAAGCCGAGCTGCGTCAGTGAATAACCCAGTAAACCAATATCCACACGCGCAAATACCTGCCAGATGGTACCTACAACATTCCATGGAATTAACAGTGGCAAGGCCATCAGCACCAGACACACCGACACGCCCCAGCCGCGCCGCGGCATGGCCAAGGCCACTGCAATACCCAGCGGAATTTCGATCAATAAAATGATGGCGGAGAACAACAGGTTCCGCATCAAGGCGTTATGAAAGCGCTCGGATGACAGGACTTCCTGAAACCATTCCAGTCCCACCCAGTAAAACTCATTGCTGCCAAAGGAGTCCTGTACCGAGTAATTCACCACTGTCATCAGGGGGATGATGGCGCTGAACGCCACCAACAGCAGGACCGGCAACACCAGGAACCAGGCTTTGTTGTTCCAGCTTTTCATGTCGTTTTCTCTGCAAAAGACGCACTGACCAATCTTGCGTTCTGATAGATGCCGATACTGCCTGTTTCAAATACCACGCCGGGGTTGGCGGGAATGGCAACACCTTCCGCGACCACGATGTCCAGTAGCTGGCGACCCAGCAAGGCGCGCACAATACGATGGTGCCCGACATCGTCGATTGCGGTCACTATCACCGGCGCCCCCTTACCCGTGTCGACAAGTCGAATAAACTCCGGTCGGATACCCAATTCAATGTTGCCTGACAACGCCGGATAACGCGTTGGCAATGCAAACCGGCAACCTTCGACGATGGCCTCATCGCCCGCCAGTTCACAGCTCAGAATATTCATGCCTGGTGAACCGATAAATTTGCCCACAAAGGTGTGTTGTGGGTGCCGGAACAGTTCCTCCGGCGTACCCGTCTGAATCACTTCGCCCGCCAACATCACCACCACTTTGTCAGCAAACGTCAGTGCTTCGGTCTGGTCATGCGTGACATAAATCATGGTGTGCCCAAATTCGCGATGAATCTGTTTCAGACGTGTGCGCAGTTGCCATTTCAGATGGGGATCGATCACCGTCAGCGGCTCATCAAACAGAATTGCATTGACGTCGGTTCTGACCAGACCACGGCCTAATGAAATTTTTTGTTTGTCATCCGCCGTCAGGCTACGCGCTTTTTTATGCGCCAGATGCTCCAGCCCCAGCATAACAAGGGCGTCATCGACGCGCTTTTTGATGTCGGCGTTGCCCAGCTTGTTACTGCCGCGCCGGTTGCGCAGCGGAAACGCCAGATTTTCAGCCACTGTCATGGTGTCGTAGAGCACGGGGAACTGAAACACCTGCGCAATATTGCGTTGCTCAGTAGGCAGATGGCTGACATCTGTATCATCAAACAGCAGCTGCCCCTGGCTCGGCGTAATCAACCCGGAGATGATATTGAGCAAGGTGGTTTTGCCACAGCCAGAAGGGCCGAGCAAGGCATAGGCACCGCCGTCTTCCCACACATGGGACAAGGGTTTCAAGGCATAACTATCAGCTGCACCTGCCGCTGTCGCCGACGACGCATAACGATGCGCAATATTGTTCAGCACAATTCTCGCCATCAGTCACTATTTCCCAAGCCAGAATCCCCCGTGTCACCTGCGGGTGCCAGACACCGTTTCCCCTCAGCATCAAACAGATAAATCTGTGCAGCACTGACGGCCAGCGTCAGCGATGAATCGGCGGGCAAATCGCGCACACCCTGCACCAGCGCGACCCAGCGCGGCACATCCGGGCCCTGCCCACCCAGTCGCACATGCACATAACTTTCCGAGCCAGTGATCTCTGTGACCTCAACGTGCGCGTTAATCAGTGCCACATCCGGCAGACCCGTTTCACTGTCAATTCTCACATGCCAGGGACGAACGGCCAGTGTGTAGGCTGCATCGGGCAGATGCGCAGCGTCAGCAGCCAATCGCATCACAAAGTCCGCACACACCAGCTCGTTTCCGTGTTTGTGCACCGCCACTGTATTCAGCGGCGGATCCGAAAAGATGCGTGCCGTATGTACATCCACCGGCCGCTGAAATACCTCGATGGCCGGGCCAAACTGGGTGAGCCTGCCCTCATGCAGTGTCGCGGTGTTGCCACCCAACAGCAAAGCCTCGGAAGGCTCCGTGCTGGCATACACCAGAATGGCCCCGGTTCTGGCGAAGATGACCGGCAGTTCGCGTCGCAGTTCCTCGCGAAGTTTGTAATCCAGATTGGCCAGCGGTTCATCGAGTAACACCAGTTTCGCCTGCTTGACCAGCGCCCGTGCCAACGCGGTACGTTGTTGTTGCCCGCCCGACAGATCGGCGGGCAGTCGGTGCAGGTAGTCGGTGAGACGCAGCAGCTCAGCGGCTTTATGCACACGATGATGGATGGTGGCTTTATCCAGCCCGGCAACCCGCAAGGGTGAGGCTATATTTTCAAACACTGAGAGGCTGGGATAATTGATGAACTGCTGATACACCATGGCAACATCGCGCTTTTGCACGGGAATGCCACGCACATTGGCACCGTTAAAGCGAATTTCACCGGCGCTGGGCGTTTCAAGACCTGCCATCAGGCGCATCAGGGTGGTTTTGCCGGAAAGGGTTGCGCCCAGTAATACATTCAACGAGCCGGGTTGCAGCTGCAGGTTGATATCCTGAATGTGCTGCTGGTGGCCAACACGTTTACTGACGTTTATGAGTTCAAGCATTGTTTTTATTCGGGTCTGTTTTTTATGGCACCAAGTGAACCATACTGTGTGCCAGCAAGTCTTCCACTTTTACGTCCCAATCTTGCTCAACACAACGCGGAGCCAACATGAAAAAATTAGATCCGGTCGAACGACGTGTGTATGAACTCTATGACAAATACTGCCACGGTGAAATAGATCGACGGCAGTTTTTCAAACGTGCGGCGGCACTGACGATTGGTGGTCTGTCAGCACTGAGCATTGCCGAATCATTGATCCCTGATTACGCCAAAGCGCAGCAGATCATGTTTACTGACACGCGCATCAAGGCGCGTTATGTCGACTACCCGTCACCCGGCGGCACGTCCGGCACCATGCGCGGTTATCTGGTCACCCCCTCGGGAGACGGCCCTTTCCCGGCGATACTGGTGATGCACGAAAATCGTGGGCTCAATCCTTACGTCGAAGATGTGGCAAGGCGAGCCGCGGTGGCAGGTTTTCTGGCACTGGCACCAGACGGACTGGCGCCGATCGGTGGTTATCCGGGCAATGATGATGAAGGTCGCACCATGCAAGCCTCCCTCAATCAGGATCAACTGCGTCAGGACATGCTCAACAGCGCGCGCTTTGTAAAAAACCATGCGTTGTCGACTGGCAAACTTGGCGCCACCGGCTTTTGCTGGGGCGGTGCCACGACCAACTTTCTGGCAGTGACCATGGGTGATGAACTGCAGGCCGGGGTACCTTTTTACGGCAGAGCGCCTGATCCAGCGCTGGTCCCCAACATCAAAGCCGCGATGATGGTGCAGTATGCAGAAGATGACGAAGGCGTAAACGCCACACGCGAACCCTACCGCGAGGCCATGACAGCAGCGGGTGTCACCCATGAAATGCATACCTATCCCGGGACACTGCATGGTTTCCACAACGATTCCACGCCGAGATTCAACAAAGAAGCGGCAGATCTCGCCTGGGAAAGGACCATTGCGTTTTTTAATGCACACCTGCGGTGATAAACTGCGCACCACCTGAACAACAACAAGGAGTCATCAGGATGTCGATCACCATCAGTGTACCCAGAGAAACCCGCGCAGGAGAGCAGCGGGTTGCGCTGGTACCGGAAATTGTTAAAAAACTCATTGCACTGGGCACAACAGTGCAAATTCAATCCGATGCCGGCGACTTGGCCGGTTACAGCGACGACGACTACAAAGCCGCTGGCGCCAGTATTCACAATGCCAGTGATGTGATGCAGTCCGCCACCATTGTGTTGACGGTCAATCCGCTTGATCTTGAGCAGATTCAGCGCTTGCCCGAGCAATCTATTCTGATCGGTTATCTGAACCCGTGGTCGGAAACGGAACGCTTCAGCGCCCTGCAACACAAACACATCAGCGCGTTTTCCATGGAAATGGTGCCGCGTATTTCACGCGCCCAGGCCATGGATGCCTTGTCTTCACAAGCCTCTATCGCCGGCTACAAAGCGGTGCTGATGGCGGCTTCGTTATCCGGCAAATTTTTCCCCATGCTCACCACCGCGGCAGGCACCGTGCGGCCCTCCAAAGTACTGATTATTGGCGCCGGTGTAGCCGGTCTGCAGGCTATTGCTACCGCGCGTCGACTGGGCGCCATTGTTGAGGGTTACGATGTGCGCGCCGCCGTGAAAGAGCAGGTGGAATCGCTGGGCGCCAAATTTGTGGATATCGACATCAAAGCCGAGGGCAGTGGTGGTTATGCACGTGAACTGACCGCTGAAGAAATGCAATTGCAGCAGGACATTCTGGCACGCCATATTGCCGCGGCCGATGTGGTCATCTGCACGGCGGCGATTCCCGGCCGGCCGTCGCCTCGCATCATTACCACCGCCATGGTGGAAGCCATGAAAGGCGGCTCAGTGATTGTGGATCTGGCCGCAGAAGGCGGCGGCAACTGCGAGCTGACTCAGGCAGGTAAAAACATTGTGCATCAGCGCGTGACCGTTGCCGGCCCGCTGAATGTGCCGGGTACCGTGCCCAATCATGCCAGCGAACTGTATGCAAAAAACCTGTTCAACATGCTGAGTCTGATCATCAAGGATGGCGCGGTGCACATTGACCTTGAGGATCAGATTCTCAAGGACAGCCTGATCACCCACGCCGGGGACATTGTGAATGCCGGTGTACGAGACCGCTTGCGGAAACCGGGCGCCTGAAAACACCTTAAAAAAGGGGATACAACATGATTGAAGGATTAGCTGCACTGTACATTTTTCTGCTGGCCGGGTTTACCGGCTTTGAAATCATCAGCCGGGTGCCGGTCATTCTGCACACACCGTTAATGTCAGGCTCAAATTTTGTGCACGGCATTGTGTTGGTGGGCGCCATGATTGCGCTCGGCATTGCCGAGACCACCTCACAACAAGTGATTGGTTTTATTGCCGTATTACTGGCAGCAGGCAACGCTGTGGGTGGCTATGTGGTCACTGAACGTATGCTGGAAATGTTCAAAACCACTGGAAAGCAAGACAACAAGGGAGCTCACAAATAAATGGAACTTATCATTCAAATCAGTTACCTGCTGGCCGCGGTACTGTTTATTCTTGGCCTCAAACAGATGAGCTCGCCGGTCACCGCAAGGCGCGGCATTCACTGGGCGGGTGCCGGCATGGTGGTGGCGACACTGGTGACGTTTGCGGCCGAAGAAATCACCGGTAACGAACAGGCCGCCACCAATGTCATGCTGATCATCATTGCCATAGCGCTGGGTGGTGGTTATGCCTGGTACACCGGTAAACGTGTGGCGATGACCGATATGCCGCAGATGATTGCCATGTACAACGGCATGGGCGGCGGCGCTGCAGCAGCTATTGCCGCAGTGGAATTGCTCAAGGCACAAGCCGCTGTTCAGTCAGGCTCATACAGCAGCATTCCTGATTATCTGGGTGCTGACGTCACCGTTCTGGCTATCCTCGGCGCGATCATCGGTACCATTGCCTTCAGCGGCAGTATCATCGCCTGGGCAAAACTCGACGGCAGACTCAATACCAGCAAACTGTTGCCACAGCAGCAGCTGATCAATCTGATCCTGGCCGTGGTTCTGGTCGTTCTGGCCGTGAATGTTTACCTGTCAGGCAGTCTTAATCTGATCATTGCATTTTTTGTGTTGGCATTGGTGCTGGGCGTATTTATTACGGTGCCGGTGGGCGGCGCGGATATGCCGGTGATCATTTCGCTGTTTAACGCCCTGACCGGACTCGCTGTGGGTTTTGAAGGGTATGTACTGGGCAATGCTGCCATGATCATCGCAGGCACCGTGGTGGGATCAGCCGGCACCTTGCTGACTCACTTGATGGCCAAAGCCATGAACCGCTCCGTGGCCAATGTGTTCTTCAGTGGCTTTGGCACCGGCCCGGCGGCAGAAGCAAGCGCTGATATCGGTGGCACACAGAAAGAAGTTCAGGCGCAGGACGTCGGCATCATGATGGCCTATGCCACGCAGGTCATTGTGATTCCAGGCTATGGTATGGCGGTCGCACAGGCTCAACACAAGATCTGGGAACTTACGCAGTTGCTCACCGAAAAGGGCGTCAAGGTGAAGTTTGCCATTCACCCGGTGGCAGGACGTATGCCTGGTCACATGAACGTGTTGCTGGCGGAAGCCGGCGTGCCCTATGACATGATTTATGACATGGAAGACATCAATGCCGACTTCCCCAACACAACCGTGACCCTGGTGATTGGCGCCAACGATGTGGTGAATCCGGCCGCCAAAAAAGATCCTTCCAGCCCCTTGTTTGGCATGCCAACACTCAATGCTGAAGCTTCACAAAACGTGATTGTCATCAAGCGTGGACGTGGCACCGGATTCTCCGGTGTTGAGAATCCGCTTTTTGTGGCAGACAACACGCGCATGTTATTTGGTGACGGTCAGAAGGTTGCCAACGAGCTGATTCAGGCGGTGAAGGAACTTTAATCAAACAACAGGTTAGTAACCTCCAGCCAACAACGCCGCATTCCCGCCGGCTGCGGCGGTGTTGATGGTCAAGGTCTGCTCGCTGGCAAAACGGTAAAACTGCAAAGGGTCACACGCCTCTTGCGCGGTCATGACCGGGACGATCGCGCCGCCGCGTTGCGCGAGTTGTTGCCGCATAGAGCGTATCGCGTCTGTCTCACCACTGAGTAACACCACACCCGCCAGCGGCATGTTGTCAGCGGTAATGGCATGGCTGACAAACGCAGCATCAACCAACCGACGTTGCTGAACAGCCACGCGTGGCACGCCAGCCTTGATCAGAATGTCGACCATTTGCCGAGCGGCGTCCTGCTGATGACTTGCCACCTGCAAAGCAACCGTGTTTCCGGCCAACAGGGCTGCCGCCACTGCAACAGTCATCCGCAGTGTCTCATCGTTGGTGCGCGCCCCTCTGCCAGACTCCCTGCCAGACTCTTTATCGCTTTCTGTCTCGGTCACCGCCGAGGCCTCTGCATCCACCAGTAAAATCAGACCGCGACCGCGACGGCGTAACTCATTGCTTTCACCGGTCGGGCCGGGCAGTTTGACCGCCGCGAATTCCGTTTGCGCCTGTTGCACACGTTGTTGAATCACCGTGACACAATGGGCACAAGGATCTTCAGCAGCGCTGGAGACAAACCGACGCAAATACCACGGCCCGCCGGCCTTGGGCCCGGTGCCAGACAATCCCTCGCCACCAAATGGTTGTACACCCACCACGGCGCCAATCATGTTGCGATTCACATACACGTTCCCGATATGGGCGGCGGCTGCGAGACGCTGGGCACGACTGTCAATCCGGCTTTGTATGCCCATGGTCAGACCATACCCCAACGCGTTGATCTGTGTGATCACCTCCTCGGGCTCCCCTGTCCAACGCACCACCTGAAGAACCGGGCCAAATATCTCCGCCCCAAGCTGGCTGATGTGCTCAATCTGGAACGCCACCGGCGCGATGAATCGGTGGCCCGTGGTGTTCAACAACGACGAACCCAAGGGCACTTCGCAGATCAGCCGGGCGTCGCGTTTTAATCGCTCAACGTGCGACAGCACAGTATTGTAGGCGTGATCATCAATCAGCGGTCCCACGTCGGTTGCCAGATCTGCGGGATCTCCGACACACAACAACTGCATGGCTCCGGACAGCATCTCAAGCACCTGATCGGCAATACTGTCCTGCACACACAATAATCGTAATGCCGAACAACGTTGTCCCGCAGACCGGAACGCACTTTGGATTACCGCGTCTACGACCTGTTCCGGCAGCGCCGTGGAATCCACCAGCATGGCGTTGATGCCACCGGTTTCTGCAATCAGCGGCAGCACCGGGCCTGGTTTTGCTGCAAGCACCCGATTGATGTGTTGAGCAACCGCCGTGGATCCGGTAAAACACACGCCGGCACACAAGGGATGAGCGACCAGCGCCGCACCGATACGTTCGCCAGCGCCGTGCAGCATGATCAAGACCTGCTGCGGGATGCCCGCTTCGTGCAACAACGCCACCATGCGACATGCAATGTAAGGCGTTTGTTCAGCAGGTTTCGCAGCAACAGTATTGCCGGTGACCAATGCGGCAGCAATCTGGCCGGTAAAAATGGCTAACGGAAAATTCCATGGACTGATGCACACAAACACACCGCGTCCTTGTTGTTCATACCCTTGCAGCGGCAATTGTTCCGCCTGATCTGCGTAGTAACGCAAAAAATCCACGGCTTCACGCACTTCGGCAACCGTATCGCCCAGCGTTTTGAAGGCCTCTTTTACCAACAATGCACAAAACACTGGCAACTTTGCCTGCAACAGATCCGCTGCCCGACGCAGTATCGATGCCCGTTCAAAGACCGGCACTGTGCGCCACACAGAAAATGCCTCTGACAGTTGTACCATCGCCTGATCCACCTGCGCGTCCGGGCTTTCCGGGCAGGTCGTCAGGTGGGTGTTCTCCATGGCCGCACGTATCAAAGTGCGCTGGTAAAAATCCGTCAGATCGAGACCCACAGAGTTTGTGCGTCCGCCCCCCATTGCATCACAAAAAAGATCACTGGGCAGCGGCATCGTCGCGGTGACGTGCAACTGCGTCATCGGTGATATCAACAGATCCTCCGGTGCCAGTGATGGGTCAGCCAGTTGGTGCACAAACGAAGAATTGGCACCGTTTTCCAGCAATCGCCGCACCAGATAGGCCAACAAATCTTTGTGCTCGCCAACCGGGGCATACACCCGGCAAACAATCCGGGGAACTTTAAGCACCTCGCGATAGATGCCCTCGCCCATGCCATGCAAGCGCTGTAACTCAAAACTGACACCCGCCGCATTGGCCATATTCAAAATCGCGGCAATGGTGCCCGCATTATGGCTGGCAAATTGTGGATAAATGACATCGGACTGTTTCAGCAAGGCGTTGGCGCAGGCAAGATATGACACGTCGGTATGCTGCTTCTGGGTGAATACCGGATAGTCAGTCAGACCCAACTCCTGCGCGCGTTTTATCTCCGCATCCCAGTAAGCACCCTTGACCAGACGTACCATAAAATACAAACGGTATTGCCGGGCGATGGCAGCCACGGCCTCTATCACCGGCAACGCCCGCGTTTGATACGCCTGAATCGCCAGACCAAACCCGCGCCACAAGGGGAACTGCAATGCGATGCGCCTGGCGAGGGCGTCCAGCAAGTCCAGCGACAGCTCCAACCGCTCGACTTCCTCCGCATCGATGGTCAGATTAATATTTGCGGCGGCGGCCTTTTCGATCAGTTGCCAGAGTCGCGGCAACAGTTCGTCGGATACGCGTGTGCGTTGCAGCACTTCATAACGCGGGCACAAGGCGCTGAGTTTGATTGAAATACCGTCAGACGATGTTGAGCTGCTGGCCACCGCGTTGATGGCCGCCAGATACGCTGCCTGATAACGCCGGGCATCCGCGTCGGTACGGGCCCCTTCACCCAACATGTCATACGAAAAACGCAAGCTGCGCAGACTGCGTCGGGCGCGATCGGCCTCGCCCATCGCCTCTTGAATCGTGCGTCCTAACACAAATTGTTTGCCCAGCAACTGTATCGAGCGCACCGTGGCAGCCACCACCGCCTCGGCTCCCAGGCGATGCAACAGACCACCGGCTCCGTCGGCATCCGGCAGGAATTTTTTGGACAAGGCTATCGCCGTTGCTGACAAGCTACCGCCGAACTCGCCACGCCCCAGTTGATCAGCCGTCAGTGCAATCGCCGTGGGCACATCCGGCACCCGCAATAAGGCTTCGGCGAGTCGCATCAACGCCAGACCTTCATTGCTGGAAATCGGGAATTCGCGCAACAGGGTTTCCAACGCCCAGAACGGCGCCGGGTGAGCGCGTACCTGCTCTACCCACGGGCTGGCCATGGACACAACTTTTGCCCAGTCCGGCAAGTGCCCTGCCAGACTGCTGACCAGCTCACCCACCACGTCCGCCTCGTTGCGATAGGGACTTGGCAGTCGGGGCTGTTCCGCTGCCAGCGCAAATGCGCTCATGTGGAGCCCTCAATTAAATGAATGGCGTACTCAATCCAGTGGTAGCTGGATATTAAAACTGGTGCCCAGTTGCTCATCCGAGGTCACGGACATGTGCCCGCGATGATGTTCGGTGATAATAAAATAGGGGTACGACAAACGATGCTCAACCGGAAACGACGTCTGGCTGGTCGAAATGGCAAAAAACGGTTCAAAAATATCCAGCTGCTCATCCGCATTCAGACATTTGCCGCGGTGTCCCACCTTGATCCACAGCGAGTCCATAAACTCACCAACCTCAACGCTGATGCGTGGTTTGACCTCTGCTGATCCGACACCGTCCAGCGCATAAAACGCGCTGCGCAACAGTCGGGTAAACACCTGTTCAAGTTCGGACGGGAAACAGGAAATCTGTGGCAGCGCCGTCGCGTAGTTACGCCGTACGTCAACATCCCGGAAAGTCAGCCCATCTGAATTGGTAAACAGATCCTTGGCCAGCTCGATGCTGCGATCCATGATGGCCGACACATCGGCAATCTGCCGGGTATTGTGGTGACTGCCGGCCAGCTCCAGCAGGTTCTGGGCGATGGCCTTGGACTGCTGCGCACTCTGGCGCACAGTCTCAACTTCTCGTAACAAATACTCGGTAGCAGGCCCCAGATCAGCGGCTTCGATCTGCTGGCGCGCTGCCGATACGCGTTTGAAGATGGTATTGATTGGCAAGCTGATATCGTAGGCCATCGCGGAAGCGAGTTCACCCAGCGCAGACAACTTGTCGCGTTCGGCCACTTTGCTCTCGGCATTCACCTGCTTGGTTATGTCGGAAATCAAAATGACAATACCCGTGTCATCATCATGCTCCAGACGGTACAAGGTGATATCAAAACTGTATTGCCCACGTTGGGTGTGTTTGACCTTCAAGGTTTCGCCACTGTCCAGCACGCTGCGCACCTGTTGTTCGCTGAGCGTGATCGCAGGGTGCGCAGCCCACAAGTTCATGCCGGCAACGTCGGAAAATGGGCGGCCCGTGGTGTCCTCGGCAACTTTGTTCCACTGCGTGACCTGCAAGTCCTGATTTAAACCGATCAGCATCACCGGCATGGAGTTGACGATACTGGCGATGTAGGCCTCGCGCTTGCGCAATTGTTCAGCTGTTTCACGCAAGTTGGCAGTTCGCTCAGCCACCCGGTCTTCCAGCGTGGCTTTGATGTCTGTCAGCGCCCGGTTGGATCGCATGGCGCGGCGATGCGCCCGGATCAGGAAAAACAACACCACCAGCAGCGTGATAATCAGCAGGCTGGCACTGGTATTGGCGATGTACTGCCAGTTGGTACTGCCATCCTGCTCGCGGAACACGGCAAAAATATCTGCGTGCGCGCGCAGACTGACAGTGGCAAGTACTATCAAGGTCAACAGGTGTTTCATGCAATCGGTCTCGCAAACTTTCTTACAATGGAATAATAGGAGTGATATTACCGGATAAGCAACTGTCTTGGCTTGCGTTGCAGATTCAATCTATAGTCAGTGCTATCTCAACCCCGGAGCGCCGTTAAACGCGAGGAAACTGTTCATGTTCCGCATCTCATTGTTGTTGCAAAGCATTGTACGTTTACCCACAGCCATTTCCGTTGTTGCACTGTGTGCTGTGGGTGTTCAGTCCGTGTCGTTGGGACAACAGTCTGATCCTACTTTTGACTTGCAGGCGCATCGCGGTGGCATGGGTCTCGTTACAGAAAGCAGCCTGCAGGCGTTTGCCAATGCGCTGGACATGGGCGTCAGTACCTTGGAACTTGATACGCAGGTCACGCGTGACGGCTATGTGGTGGTCACACACGACCGGCAAGTCTTGGCGCATCGCTGTCTGGACACTGCACCGGTGACGGCCAATGACCCTGACTTTCCTTATGTTGGCAAATACATCACCCACCTGACCCTGGCGCAGGTGCGCACACTGGATTGTGGCTCTCAACGTGCGGAGGCGCACCTGCAACAACAAACCGTGCCGGGCGCCAGAATCGTGTTGCTCAGCGAAGTCTTTGATCTGGTCAAACGCCACCGCGCCCACGATGTCATGCTGAACATAGAAACGAAGGTCGAGGCCGGTGCACCCCATGAAACCGCGCCACGAGAGCAGTTTGTGCACGCAGTTTTGGCTCAGATACAACACCATCACATGCAGGATCAGGTCAGTATCCAGAGTTTTGACTGGGGCGCCCTGATGCTGGTGAAACAACTGGCCCCCGCGCTGCCGCTGGTTGCCTTGTCCAACGCCCAGTCGTTTCTGCAATGTGGTGAACCGGGCGCGTCACCGTGGACAGGCGGCATTGATATGGACGATTTTGATTGCAATCTGCCTGCAGCCGCCGCGTCATTTGGCGTGTCTGCGATTTCGCCGGTACATGGTTTGCCACAAAGTGCCGGCATCAACGACGCCAGCTACACCGCGTTTACCACGCGTGAGATGGTTGAACAGGCGCACGCACTGGGGTTAAAGGTGATTCCCTGGACTATCAATGATCAGGCCACCATGGCACAGCTCATTGACATCGGGGTAGACGGCATCATCACCGACTTCCCGGACCGGTTGCGCGCAGTGATGCAGGACCGCGGCATGGCGTTGCCAGTGCCATTCACGGCACCGGTTACCCACGATCAACCACTTGAGGAACAGAGCATTCTGTCATTGCAACAACAACTGGCGAGCGGTTCACTGACCTCTGTTGCGTTACTGGAACACTATCTGGCACGTATTGAGGCGTATGACCAGCAAGGCCCGACGTTGAACACGCTGATCACCCTGAACAGCCATGCACGAGCACAGGCGCAACAGCTCGACGACGAGCGCCAACGCAGCGGTCCGCGCAGCCTGCTGCACGGTATCCCGATCGTGATTAAAGACAACTACAACACCGTGGATATGCCGACCACGGGTGCGTCACAGTCACTGGCCGATTTTATCCCTGATGAAGAAGCAACCCAGGTGAAAAAATTACGCGATGCCGGCGCCATCATTGTGGGCAAAACCAATCTTCATGAGTTTGCCTACGGCATCACCAGCATCAGTTCGCTGGGCGGACAAACCCGCAACCCTTACGATCCGCAGCGCCTGCCCGGCGGCTCCAGTGGTGGCAGCGCAGCGGCCATCGCCTCAGGATTTGCTGCTGTGGGTATGGGGTCAGACACCTGTGGCTCGATCCGCATTCCAGCGGCATTTAACAATCTGACCGGCCTCAGACCCAGCAAAGGCCTGAGCAGTATTTATGGGATTATGCCGCTGTCACATACCCAGGATGTCGCTGGACCACTCGCGCGCTCAATCACAGATCTCGCTATTGTGCTGGATTTGACCAGCGGTTTTGATGCGAACGATACAGACACAGCGGTGATTCAGAACCAGCCGGTACCACCGTTTTTTTCCGCCCTGGGACGCGAGTCTATTGCCGGCTTACGAATCGGTCGGCTGAGCGCCTGGATGGACGCTGCCGAGCCCCAGGTACGCACACAAATTGACCAGGCGTTACAGTTTCTGGCACAACAAGGCGCGATCATTATGGATATTGAAATACCCGATATGGCGCGACTGTTGTCACAATCCGGATTGATCGGGCATGAGTTTGAAGCAGATCTGGATGCGTATCTGGACCAGTTTGGCAGTGACGAATACCCGACGCTGGAAGCAATTGTGGCGGGCGGCGAGTACCATGCGGCGGTTGCCGGCCTGCTCAGTCGCAGTGCAGCCGCCGAACAAAATCAGCAGGCTTATCAGGCCGCGCTGGTGGTGCGCACTGAGCTACAACAGGCGATTGATGCGCTGATGGCCGCGCAATCGCTGGATGTGATTGCCTACCCGCCTATCGCCAGTACACCAGCCTTGATTGGCGAGCCACAACCCGGCAATAACTGTGCCTTGAGCGGCAATTCTGGTTTTCCGGCGTTGTCGTTGCCGGTTGGTTTTACGCCTGACGGGCTGCCGGTGGGCATGGAGTTACTCGCGCCTCGGTTAAGCGATACACGTTTGTTGGCCTTGGGTTATGCCATCGAGCAGTTGCGCCCGATGCGCCGGGCGCCTGCATCTACGCCGTCGTTGTAGGGTGCAAGACTTTATCAATATCCGACGCCTCATGCCGCTCACGCAATTGCCGCTCGGGGTTACCCCACGTGCAGTTGACAATGCGGCCACGGCGCACAGCAGGCCGGTCGGCAATGTCCTTGGCCCAGCGCATGACATGCGTATAGGTATGCGCCTCCAGAAATTCGGCTGCGTTATACACTTTGTTTAACACCAGCGCCCCGTACCAGGGCCAGATGGCGATATCGGCAATGGTGTACTCATCACCGGCAATGTAGCGTTTGTCCTTGAGCTGACGATCCAGCACATCCAGCTGGCGTTTGACTTCCATGGTAAAACGGTCGATCGGGTATTGCCACTTTTCCGGTGCGTAACAATAGAAGTGGCCAAAACCACCGCCGAGGTACGGCGCGCTGCCCATCTGCCAAAACACCCAGTTCATCACCTCTGTGCGAGCTGGCACGTCTTTGGGCAACAGGGCGCCAAATTTTTCCGCCAGATAAAACAAAATCGACGCGGACTCAAACACCCGTTGTGGCGGTGTCACACTAACGTCCAACAACGCCGGGATTTTGGAATTGGGATTGATCTCAACAAATTCACTGCCAAATTGATTGCCGTCAGAAATGTTAATCAGAAAAGCATCATATTCAGCGCCGCTGTGGCCAAGCGCCAGCAGCTCTTCCAGCATCACCGTCACTTTGACACCATTGGGCGTGCCCAATGAATACAACTGCAACGGGTGGCGACCACGCGGCAAGCTCTTTTCGTGCGTGGCGCCGGCAATCGGGCGATTGATATTGGTAAATCGTCCGCCGCTCTGGTGATCCCATTTCCAGATTTTGGGTGGGGTGTAAGGTGCATTCATAACATCAATTCCAATTAACGGGCGCAGGCCGGCAATCCTGGCCTGTCGGGGGTAGTAAAGTTGCAGCCGTAACTTTCCTCGGCAACAACCGAGGCATCCAGCACGTCGTCACCTTGTGGGCGCGGACCACCATTCACCCACGCCAGCCAATCGCTGAGCGCACGTTTGGTTTCGTCTGGCGAAAAGTCGCAATGGCCGGGTGCGCGTATCGCACGCTGCACCAACAGATGATCGTTGCCGTTTTCGATCGCACCTTCGCGGTACAACTGTTGGTGTCGGAACGGCACATAGAAGTCACCCAAGGTGTGCATGGTCAGCACCGGCACATCAAAGTCGCCTCGGATTTCCGGTATCCAACGAACACCGTCAGTGCGCAGCGCATTCACACCACGATCCGCGCTGACCCGCGGCATCATCTCGTTAAATGCCAGTTCTTCTGCGGTGGGTGTATCACCCTCGGTCCAGCGGTAGACCCGATTGCTGTTGTCGTACAGATTGCGATCCAGCACCCCGCGCACTGTACCGTTATCACCGCCGCTGCCCATCACGGTATTCTGGTAGTTGGAACGGAACCCGTATTCAAAAATCGGGCGTTTGCCACCCGTCAGTGTTTGCGCCATCAGCATAAGACGTTCACCGTTTATGTTAGCTGGCTCCCAGGTCGGCGCACCGGTTTCAGGGTCCAGTTTAAACAAGGACGTGACAATAGGACCTGGGTTCAGCAAACGTGTTTCGTTGTTCATTTGTCCATACAGGGATGGGAACTCGGAGTAAGGCATGTAGGCATAACCCGCGAACATTTGTGCCAGGCGGCTGTAGTCGCCTAACCACTGGAATTGATTTTGCTCGGCCTGACAGAACGGCGCAGCGCCTTCATAGGGCACGGGATAACGGGTGCGCTGCATGTTCTCACGCTCAACGGCTGCCGCAGCGGTATGTCCACCCAACGAACTGCCCGCTATCAGAAACTGCGTGGGCGCATCGAGCGTCACCGCCCAATCGCGTTGCACATAGTCCACGAGCTCCAATGCCAGTTTGTTGGTATCTTCCACACCGGCGCGCACATCATAGAAGTTGGCTGAATAGGAGGACGCTGCCCACGCGTAACCCGCCGCCAACACCGCTTCTCTGAACGCCGCCGAGGGCACAGAGACTGCCAACTCAGCGCCTACGCCGCGATAACCATGCGCAAACATCACCAGCCCGTCACCGTCCCAGCCCTCAGGAAATTCAGCGGCATACACCGCGTCACCCTGCAGTGCAGCGTAGGTACCGTAAAATGCGCGGGCACCCGGGCGCGCCTCAAAGGCCAGATCCGATGCCGGCGTGAATACCCGTGCATCATGTTCTCTTGTCCCCGATGTTCCGCTAACGCCCGCGCATGACACCAGCACCGCAGCGCTGACACCCAAGGCGATCAATCTGTTAATTTTTTTCATTTTTGCTCCTGATATAAACCGGGGTCGGAGAGATCATTTTTTGATCTCTCCGACCCCCTATAGAACTTCGAAACTCAACCCGGCGTTTTTCTGCAGGCGGTCAATCAGCATTTCGCCCAAGGCGGCACCGGGGGTCCAGATGCCTCCCCCCGCAGCCTGCGGATTTTTGAGCAGGCACACCGCGCTCTCGGCAATCATTTTTGAGGTGGAGCCGTACCCGGGATCTTTGTCACCCTTGACGCTGACCATCAAGCGATTGCCTTGTTCGTCGGAGCCGGCAAACAAAACCTCATAAAATCCGTTTTCCCGCTCGTCTTTGCTTGGACCTTCACCAGGTTTCAAGGTGCTCGCTGCCATGGATTTGTCAGCGGCCACCGCGTGGGCAGTGGCCTCGCCTTTGTCGCCGGGTCCGGTCAACAGCATCTCGTCGTAGACAAAACATTTGCCCCACGGATGCCCCAATAAATAGTTACTGCGATGAATATTTTTGGTGTTGATGGTCGCCATGACAAACGGCGCAGACCAGCTGTTTAAATCGTCATCAAACACCGGTCGACTGCCCGGAGGCTGGTCAGCGCCCAGCACACCTTCTGTCAGCGCAAAGGGTGTCATCATCACCTGAATGACTTCCGGCTTTTTTGCTGCCGCAGCCATGGTGGCTTTCAAACTTGCCAGTGTGCCGCCGGAGAACCCGCCTTTCATGGCCTTTACGCGGCCTTTGACCCGGGACAACGGCCCACCAAATTTGTCCTTTGCCTGTTGCTGCAGAAACACAACGCCCAGATCAAACGGAATCGAGTCAAAACCACAAGAGAACACAATGCGTGCACCGCTGGCCTTGGCGGCCGCGCCATGCGCAGCAATCATGTCATGCATCCAGGCAGGTTCCCCACAGAGATCCACATAATCGGTGCCTGCAGCAACACACGCTGCGACCAGATCGGAGCCATATAACTGATATGGCCCCACGGTGCTGATGACCACTTTTGTGCTGGTCACCATGTCGTTGACTGACATTTGATCGTCAGCATCGGCAATCACAAACGGCACCTCCAGCGGCACGCCGATCTCATCACGCACCTGTGCCAGTTTGTCGCGACTGCGCCCCGCCATCGCCCAATTGACGCCGCCGCTCACACCGTAACGCTCGTTCAGATATTCGCAAACCAGACGCCCGGTATAACCCGTCGCGCCATAAACAACTACGTCAAACTTCTGATTGGGGGACATCATTTATCTGGACTCCTCGGGACGGGGCAGCTCGGGGTTAGAGGGATCAACTAAAACCAACAATGTCTTCGTTCAGAACATGCGCCAGCAAGGGGCTGGCGGCAGCTCGCTCAAAGGCGTCATCAATTGCCTTGTAGCGTTGCTGTACGACCGGTCGGTAATTCGGGTGGGTAAAGATGTAGAGCTCGCCGACCTGCAGCGCTTCCACCACTCGCTCACCCACAATGTCGACCGCCAGTCCATTGTTGATCACATTCTGCATGTGCGCAGCCAACGCTTCATTTTTGACGCTGTCCACGTCGCCTTCGTGCTCAACATGCTGATAACCTGGCTGTCTATTGCGCTCCGACAGATTGATGCGGGTTTTGACAAAGGCAGGGCATAATACCGACACCTTGATGTTGTGCGGTTTGAGCTCCGCGTACCAGGCTTCGGACATCCCCACCACCGCAGTTTTAGTCGCTGTATAGGCGCCAGCGTAGGGCACACCGACCATGCCCGCCATGGACGCCACATTGATCAACCAGCCGCCTTCGCCGTGCTTTTTAATTAAGGGAACAATGGTTTGTGTGCCATACAGCACCCCCATCAGATTCACGTCCAGCACCCACCGCCAGTCCAGCGTATCTGTTTGCTCGATGCTGCCAGTGCCACCCCCCACACCCGCGTTATTCACCAGCATGTGAATCTTGCCAAACTGTTTGATCGCCTGTTCAGCCAGATGCTGCCACAGACTGATACTGGTGACGTCCATTGCGACGCCAATGGCTCGCACTCCGTCGGCCTTTAACCGGTTCAGCGCCTGTTCCAACTGAACCGGATCAATATCACCCAGCACCACGTTCATGCCCTGTTTTCCCAAGGCGCATGCGATGCTGAGGCCAATCCCCTCAGCACCACCACTGATCACCACGGTTTTACCAGTGAACTGGCCCATGGCCTTAATTCCAGAGGCTGCGCTTGGTCAGCACCAGATCCATCTTCTGGCCAGTGGGCTGCTCGATATGAATCGTAAAGGTGTCGCCGTCCAGTGTGTATCCCAGTGACTTCATGCCGGTGTCACCGACATTATTAAAATGCACGTGATTGCCCATGATCATCGCCAGTTCCATCTTCATAGGCTCAGGCGTTCTGGGTTTAAAACCGGGATCAAACTGCTGCAGGTGCAGCACCAGTGAACCGTCAACTTCTTCGATGGTAATCATTTCAAACATACTGGTGCCGGTAGGGCCGGTCATTCGCACCATGGCGGCAATCGATCCGGCCTCTGCTGCGATCCAGTTCTCTTCCAAGGTGTTCGGACCCAGGGCGCCAGCGTAATTGCCGGTCATCCACTGCAACTGGTCAATGGTCGCCGCCGGGCCAGCAGCAAAACTCAAGCTGGAAGACACTGTCAACAGACCTGCCGCCAGCAGTGATTTAAACGTGGTTTTCATGGTGAATTCCTCAAGGATTATTGTTGGTAATAATTGTTTTTGGTTAAGCCGTAGGGCCGGAGCTTAGCACTACCGGGACGCGCATGCACAGTGCCACACGGCCGATAGCGTGTGCCTCAGACACAACACAGCGCCGTGTTTTTGGGATTGACCAAGCCATCCTTCCTACCCTGTTGAAACCATTAAAAAAACAGTGCAGTTAGCCTATTGACGGCCAAGTTGCGGTTCCGCTATCGTTTGTTAAGGAAGTCATAATTAATCAAAAAGTGGATATATCTTGGTAGCATACTCATTCATGCCGTCCCTCGCCTGCACTTCGTGCCAGTCAATTATTTTTTTCAGCATCCAACTCTTTGTAACCAGCTCACCAATCCGCGACAGTGTTGTCAGTGGTTTTATGGATGATGCACACCATGAGTAAACACGCGCTTTATGTAGCCGGGCGAAACAAGGATTGTGAAATTGTATTCGATGACCCAACTGTTTCGCGCCAGCATCTTGAGATTGCAGTGACTGCCGACGGCCGGTTTTACCTGACGGACATGAACAGCTCAGGCGGAACAGCAATCTTGCGAAACGATCAATGGGTGGCATTGCGACAGGCCTTTGTTGAAAAGACAGATCAAATTCGCCTTGGCGAACTCTTAATGACAGTGCAGGAGCTCGCCATTCATATCGATAATTACAACAGCAGCGCAGGATCGGCGGCAGGCAAAAAACCTGGAAGCGGTGCCGAATGGAGCGCTAAAGATGAACTGCCGCAAGGACCTGTCAAACGAGACCGTATCACCGGCGAAATAATAGGAGACTGACGCGCATGGCTGTTGGCAATTTTAATTCTTCCTCGTCAGCGCGCGTGATTGCGGCAGGCGTCAGTGTTGTTATCTCGGTAATTTTTATTGCGAGCATGAGTTTCCTGCTAAGCGACCCGACTTCCATGCTTGGGGCTTTTTTGCTGGACAGACACACTGACAGCTTTATGTACCCGTTTACCATTCAGAATCTGATGTGGGTAATGTTTTTTGTGGGATGCGGCGAACTATGGATCCGTTTTACTGACGCCTCCAGGGAGCTTGCCCAGATCAAACGCAAACTGCTGCCAGAGGATGAATCCTTGATGCTGCGCGCGCAGGATCTCGGCCCGATTTATGTCAATGTCAGCGAAAGCGACCCGAGCCAGCAATTTTTTCTGCAACGCCTGGTGCGTCGTTGCATTCTGCAGTTTCAGGCATCGCGATCGGTAGATCAGGCCAACTCGCTGTTTAATTCTTCGCTCGAACTTTATCAACATGAAGTTGATCTGAAATACAACATGTTGCGCTACCTGGTGTGGCTGATCCCGACACTCGGTTTTATCGGCACTGTTGTGGGTATTGCGTTTGCACTGGACTATGCCGCAGGCGTTGAAGACCCCCAGGATCCAACCTTGCTGGCAGAAATTTCAGGTCGCCTCGGCGTTGCGTTTTATACAACATTGCTTGCCTTGATTCAGTCGGCGATACAGATGTTTGCATTGCACATCGCACAAGGACGCGAAGAAATGTCGATCAACCTGACCGGGCAGTATTGTCTGGACAACCTGATCAACCGTTTATACGAAAAATAAGAGGCTTAATCGTGCCCATCTATCGAGGCCCTGACGGCAAGATCATTGAAGAACGCACTCAAAAACTCCGGCGCCCGGACCTGCCCAACGTGGCGGCAACCAGACCTGCAACGACCAGTGCAGAGACCGATGACGCGACGCGCATCCCCGGCGCACGGGCGAGCACAGCCCGAACGTTGCAGGATGACGACGATACACTTAACCTGAAACGCGCTACCGCCACGACACCGCCTCCGACAAATGACGCACACAAACCAGCTGCCGCTGCAACATCAGACGACAGAACGGTATTGGCGGGTGGCATGATGACTGAACCCCAGGCCGGCAGCCCCTCATCAATACGGACCACAGGCTGGCTCAGCATTATTGCCGGGCCCGGTACAGGCACCAGTCTGGCACTGGGATATGGCGCAAACTCGATGGGCAGGGCGCTGTCAGAGCGAGTGCCTTTGAATTTCGGCGACAACCAGATTTCACGACAAGGCCATGCGGTTGTCACGTATGACCCGAGGGGCAAAATGTTTTATCTGCAATCTGGCGGGGGACAGAATTTAACGTATATGAATGAACAGTTGGTACTGATCCCTACCGTGCTAAACGCTGGCGATCGGATTCAGATAGGCGAGACAACGCTGTTTTTCACACCGCTGTGCGGTCCCGACTTCGACTGGCAGGCGATCTTGAATGGCAACGATGCTTCTCGGGACAAAAGCGTGTGACTGCAATTCCAGCCAACAATACTGCCAGCTACCGTTTTTGCGCGCGACAATCGCAAGGTGCCCGGGATTATCAGGAAGACGATTACGGTTTTCTTGATGCCCGTGAGAATGACGGGGAACCAGAACATACTTTGCTTGCCGTTGCAGATGGCATGGGTGGACACGCAAACGGCGCCCGCGCCAGCGCCATCGCTGCGGAAGCATTTATTGACGCCTACCAGCATTCCGGGGAGGCAACGGTCAAGCGACTGGAAGGCGCCCTGCATCACGCCAATCAACGTGTTGCCCGAGCTATCGCTGACGAACCAGCACTGGCCGGGATGGGGACAACGCTGGTGGGTGTTGTCATCAGGCAAGAACGCTTGAACTGGGTCAGTGTTGGTGATTCACCTTTGTGGTTGTTCCGACAAGGACACCTTGCACAGTTGAACGCTGATCACTCAATGGCACCACTGTTGCAGCAAATGGTGGTTGACGGGCGCATCAGCGCCGAAGAGGCGGCCAGCGACCCGAAGCGCAATTCACTGTTGTCCGCAGTTATGGGACATGACATAGAACTGATTGACCTGCCCTCCGAACCCCTCGCCTGCCAGACGGGCGATCTGGTGATCATAGGCAGCGATGGCTTACAAACACTATCGGATGCAGAGATTCAAACCATCGTCGCCGGACACAGTCAGGACTCAGCGATGAAAATCAGCGAGGCGCTGATCCGGGCTGTCGATGCAAAGGCAAAACCCGGTCAGGACAATGTCACGGTGCTGGTGTATCGGCCAACGGTTGGCCATGACGTCCGGCAATCGGGATCTGCCGCATCAATTGCTGAGGCAGATGAACGACCAAAACAAAGCACTGGAACGTCCGGTATTGGATTAAAGCAGTTGGGTATCATCACCTTGGGCCTGCTGGCAGTTGTCGCGCTGGTGTACCTCCTTAGCCTGTCTATGACAACCGGGCAATAGTGGCATTTTCTCTGGCGGGAATGGCGAATGAGAAGACGAAGTAAAGAATTGAACATATTCAGCATGTCTGCGCTGGACTTGTTTGCGTCCGCGATGGGTGCTTTTATCCTTATCACGTTGATTCTGTTTCCGTTTTTCCCCAATACCGGTGACTCACCCGAGCGCATTCGTGATGTGCGGGCGGATCTTGAACAGCAGATGCAACAAATGGCCGAGGCTCAAGCGCAAGCTATGGCGGCCATGCAGGCGCAATTGGCTGAAGCAGAAGCCCAGGCACAAGCCTCCCAGAATGCGTTAAGCACCTTGCAGGGATCCTTGTCCCAATGTCAGGCGACGCTGGAGCAGGCTACTCAGCAGTTGAATGCCACCAACGAAACGTTGCAGAACTGCCGCACGGCGTTGCAGCAGACCTTTGTGCTGGTGGTGATCAGCTGGAGTTCAGACGACGACGTGGACCTGCACGTGACCGATCCCGCCGGCTCGGAATACTACTATCAGGCCCGAACGTTCCCGGGCTCTGATGCGGCACTGGAAGAAGATACTGTGAACGGTCCCGGCAATGAGATCTGGCTGTCGCCCAGCGCCATGCCCGGACGTTATGAAATAGATGCCAATCTCTATGCAAACAATTCGGGCGGGGCGGTCGCGGTACGCGGCTCATTGCTGTATCAGAACGGGCGCATGCCGCTGCCCGACCTGACACTGAGCGGGGATGGCGACAGACGCCTGATCACTGCGTTTACCGTCGACAACGAAGGCAACGTAACGTTTAACTGACTTAACTGTTTACTGCTTCAACTTTTTACCGACGTATCGTTTAACTGGTGCAACACTCAACTGACGCAGCAATTGAATGACGTCATATTTAATCAGGGAAACATGATGGCTGAACATATACATGCCTTGCCGGACGGATATCGGCTTCATGAATATGAACTCATCCGGGTTCTGGGTGCCGGCGGATTCGGGATCACGTATTTGTGCTTCGACCACAATCTGGATCAGGCACGCGCCATCAAGGAGTACTTACCGGCCGATCTGGCCACGCGTGTCAGTGGCCAGAGTGTGCGATCCAATTCAACGTCCGCCCAGGATGACTTTGATGCCGGCCTGAACAGCTTTCTGGTGGAAGCTAAAATGCTGGCCCGTTTTGAACACCGCAACATAGTCAAAGTGCACCGTTGTTTCAGTGACAACGGTACGGCGTACATCGTCATGGAGTATGCCGAAGGCGATACACTGGATTCCATTCTCAAGGAACAAGGCACACTGGACGAACAAACCCTGTTAAGTATCCTGTTGCCCATCATGGATGGACTCGACCGCGTCCACGCGCAAAAAACCCTGCACCGCGATATCAAGCCCGGCAATGTCATTATCCGCGACAGTGACAACAGTCCGGTGCTGATCGACTTTGGCGCCGCGCGTCAGGCAATCGAGTCAAAAAGCCGCAGCATTACGGCCATCATCACCGCCGGTTTTGCACCGTTTGAACAGTATTCCACTTATGGCAATCAAGGTCCATGGACCGATATTTATGCACTAGGGGCAATGGCATACTTGGCGCTGTGTGGAGAAAAACCCCCGGAAGCGCCGCTGCGCATGCGCAATGACCCGATGATTCCTCTGTCAAAACGCTGTGCCGGCAAAGCCAGCCCTGCCGTCCTGGCAGCCATCGACTGGGCACTGCGCCCTTACGAGGAAGAACGACCACAGTCGATTGCAGAATGGCGCGCCGCCTTTGATGGCTCACCGGTCCATCGACCGGCTGCCAACCTGTCTGACAGTGACCAAACCGTCAAAATCCCTGCCCGGCCCGACAAACCTGCACAGGCACCTTCTGCGTCTTCTGTGCAGGAAGCAGCAGCGCCCGCCAAACGCAATGTAGCCCTGTGGGCTGGTATGGCAACGGTTACTGTGGCGGCTGCGGCAGGCATTTTTTACTTCATGGGGTCGGCGTCAACACCTGCTGGATTCATGTTACCGCCCACCATTGTTCTGCCGGCCGGTGATTTTGTGATGGGCAGCGAACCCGGCACGGGTGATCCCGATGAATGGCCTTCTCGCCGGGTGACATTGGCTGCCCCGCTGGAAATGGGCCAGAAGGAAGTGACCATCGGGGAGTATCGTCTGTTTGCTGATGCTACAGGCCAGGTTGCTCCGCGTGGGGATGCCAGTCTGCCGGTTACAGGTATCAGCTGGAATGACGCCAAAGCTTACGCTATCTGGCTGAGTGAACGCACGGGGGCACGCTACCGTTTGCCCAGCGAGGCGGAATGGGAATACGCCGCTCGCTCAGGCACAGGCTCTGCATGGCCCTGGGGCGAGCAGGCTGACGGCGCACAAGTGGTCTGTGCGGGCTGTGACGATGCAACTCCGACAGGACCGGTCAGCGCAGACACCGGCAGCCGCGTGACCTGGGCATCCGGTAACTTGTTCAATATGCATGGTAATGTCTGGGAATGGGTGGAAGACTGTGCGCGTGACAGTTACGTAGGTGCGCCGGTTGACGGCAGTGTCTGGACATCACCGGAAGCGGGTGCCTGCAGCCGGATTCTGCGCGGAGGTAGCTGGCGAGAGCCGCCGCCGCTGACCCGCAGTGCGTTTCGTGACTGGAAACCTGCAGACACGCGAGATGACGATATCGGATTCCGTCTTGTGAAGGAGGCTGCGCGATGAGTCGCTTTGCCGGATTGCATATTGAAGCGCTGGTACTGGTTACGCTATTGCTTCCATTTGCCGCGCATGCGCAGGATTTTAATGCGGAGCCTTATTACGGGGTGCTGGATCTGAGTGCCGGCTTTCAGCCAGACCCGCTGGTCAGATCACTGATTGCGGGCGGCACGACCGCCGTCAACTCACAAAATGCGGGCTGCAGTGGATTCATCACTGGCGCGCCGGACTTCAGACTGAATTACACAGCGGGCGCCTATGCACTGGGTATTTTTGCCGCAGCGGAGATCGACACAACACTGATCGTGCGGGCACCTGACGGGCAATGGCACTGCAATGATGACTCCGAGCATTTAAGCGGCCTGAATCCCGGCGTCAACTTCCCGACACCGGCCTCGGGTCGTTATGACATCTGGATTGGCGTATTCAGCAGCGACGATTCCCTCAAGGATGCGCAACTGGTCATCACAGAACTCGCCACCAACAGCTGGGCGACATTGAACCTCAACACTGATGAGCAGGTGTCGCCCGCCAACGTGCCTGCGCGCTGGTTTGGTGATGACAGTGGAATCTGGCCTCAGGATGGCGTGTGTGACGACCCGTATTTTCGTGGCACCGGCAGCGGGTCACTGCTGCTGGCGTTTAACCGCTTTCGCGACGCCAGCGACTGCGAGCGCTTGTTTGGACAAGGCAGCATTCAGCTGAACCCTGACAGTTACAGCGAATTCAGCGGATCACTCAGCAGCAGCGACGCCCGACATTCTTCCCGCAACGCCTATCAGGACGTCTTCGAAATCAACGCCGACAGCACACATGTCGGCCAGCGACTTGTTGCCCGGATGCGTGCCGATGACTTTGACTCTTTCCTGATCATCCGCTCACCGTCTGGCATTGAAGTGGAGAACGACGACTACCCGGATACCCGCAACTCCATGGCAGAAATGACGATCACGGAAACCGGTATCTATCAGGTCATCGCAACCAGCTACGAAGGCAATATCAGCGGCAGTTACGCACTGGAAATCAATAAACTGATCGGTGTCAATCAGACCCTCAGCAGCCTGAGCAATTCATTGCTCGAAGAGCGTCTGACCACCGGGTCCCGGCAACAGGATGCAGGCTCGTACATCTACGCTGTCGAGTTTCTGGCTCAGCAGGGGCAATCGCTGGATGCGATCTTGCGCTCCCCGGATTTTGACAGCTATCTGTACCTTTACGGGCCGGCCAATCTGATCCAGTCCAACGATGATTTTGAAACAGGCACAACCGACAGTCGCATCACTGCCACGCTGCCAACAACCGGGATTTACGTACTTACTGCGTCATCATTTGATGCTGATCGCACCGGGCAATTTTCACTAGCACTGAATCGGCCAGAGCCCGCACAAGCGCCTGCGCCAGCACCAGAGCCAGCGCCCGCGGACGTCGCACGTGAGGAAACGGTTGCACCGGTTGAACCTGAACCGCAACCCGTTGAAAACACGCCAGCCGTGTTAACCGCGCAGTCTGCGGTGGCGCCGACGCCTGACAACAATGTTCAAGCGGACATCAATCCGATCACCTTACCCACTACCGCAACCATCCAGTATGGCAGTAAACGTTAAAGAGGACGCTGCAGCATGAATATCTTGTCTGGAATCCTGGGCAGTTGTCTGACAGTCGCGGCACTGTCTCTCTCTATTGTCGTCAAGGTAAACGCAGCCCCCGATGTGGATGCTGTGGAACGCTCCATTGTGCGGGTTGTGATTGGCGGCCATGGCACAGGCTGGGTGGTCAGCCCGGGGGTGGTTGCCACCAACTGGCATGTTGCCGAGGGCCAGACAAGCTACGACATTATTCCGGCAGGTACCACCGATGTGTACCGGGGCACACTGCGCTGGATTGGCGACAGCGAGCGGGACATTGCACTGATTGATGTGCCCGGATTACCACTTGAGCCCTTCACTATTCACACCGGCGATCCACGCCGCGGCAGCCAGTCCTATACCGTCGGATTCCCAGGGCTGGGGGACGACCTGACCGGGCGCGCTAACACCAATGTCAGCGTGTATGGTGGCACCATTGCACTGGTAGTTGAAAACAGTGCCGGCATCAAAATTGTTCAACACACCAATATTGTGAACGCCGGCAACTCAGGTGGACCGTTGCTGGATAATTGCGGCCGAGTGCTGGGATTAACCACCTGGGGTGTTGAGAACCAACAGTATCAGGCTGATTTTATCTGGGCCTCGGTGCATGTCAGTGAATTGGCGCGTCAGATGGACAGTCTGGGTATCAGTTATCAAAATGATACCGACGCTTGTGTGGATGCCGCGGCCGGGACGTTTGATACCTCAGCGCTGGACTCGCAACTTTCAACACAAAGCCAGGCGTTGTCACAACAAGAAGCGGCGCTGTCGCAGCAAGAGGCCGCCATTTCACAACAAGCGGCCGTACTGTCAGAGCAAAGCAAAGCGCTGGAGCAGTTTACCCGGCAAATGTATATCTACGGCAGCGCCGGCGCGGTGTTACTGGCATTAACGCTGGCGTTGGCCCTGCGCCGCCCGCGTCAGCAGATTGTGCAAGCTATCAGCAACGTCAGTCGCAAAATCACCGGCTTTAATCCCGAGCAATACACTGATCGACCGGCAGGCCGCCCGGTTGCAGTGAAATCCGGACTTGCGTTATCAGGAACGGTTGCCGGCAAAAATATCAACCTGCCGTTTGACGTCAAAGCACTTGCCCGCGAAGCACACGGCATCAGTGTGGGGAGGCAACTGGATCTGGTTGATTACTGTCTGGAAGACCCGACCGTTTCAAGACGCCACTTGCGCCTCAGCCTGAACAAAGATGTCATCGAGGTCGAAGACCTGAACTCATCCGGTGGTACCTTCCTAAATGGCAAGCAACTGTTGCCTTTCCGAAAATCTGCCGTCAAAGTGGGTGATCGTCTGAAGCTCGGCAACGTTGAGCTCTGGGTCAGTCAATTGTAGACAGTGAGGAAATGACGTGAACTATCGTTACATCGGCAAAAGCGGCCTGCGGGTCAGCCCCATCTGTATGGGCACCATGAGTTTTGGCAGCTGGAGCGACGAAAAAGAATCATTCAGAATTCTGGATAAGGCCTACGAACGCGGTATCAATTTTTACGATACCGCCGAGGTCTATCCGGTGCCACCGCGCGCGGAAACTGCAGGGCTGACGGAAACCATTTTTGGCAAGTGGATCAAAACCAAAAACCGGGACTCGTTGATCATTGCCACCAAGGTCGCGGGCGCGGCATCGGGATGGTTTGTACCACCCATTCGTTCGGGCATGACGGCCATTGATCGTCATCACATCGAGCGTGCGGTGGAAGGCAGTCTGCAGCGCATGGGGCTGGACTATATCGATCTGTATCAGGTGCATTGGCCAGATACCGTGGTGCCCATTCAGGAGTCGATGGCGGCGTTGGATCGTCTGGTGGAATCGGGCAAGGTGCGTTATCTGGGCACGTCCAATGAAAACGCGTATGGGCTGACCAAGGCCAATACCATTGCGGATTATGAGGGCTATGCGCGCTTTCAATCGATTCAGAATAATTTTTCGTTGTTGAATCGGCGATTTCTGGATGAGCTGGCGCTGGTATGTCGCAAGGAGAATGTGTCGCTGTTGCCGTATTCACCGATTGGCGGTGGCATGCTGAGTGGTAAATACAATGCGGACAAAATCCCGGAACACAGTCGTTTTGGGGAGTATCTGCAGCTGGAGAGTCCGCGGCAGCGTGCCATGGCGGATCGCTTTCTAAATCCGCGAACCATCGCATCGACGGCGCGTTATATGGAGATTGCGCGGGAGGCGGGGATGTCGCCAACGACGTTGGCGGTGGCGTGGAGTATGAATTTTGATTTTGTGGCGTCGACCATCATCGGGGCGCGGACGGCGGATCAGTTGGATGAGTCGTTTGCGGCGTTGGATGTGACGTTGTCACCGGAAGTGCTAAAGGCGTGTGATGCGGTGCATCGGGATATTTTGTATCCGATGGGGTGATGCGTAGCTTTTGATTGCAGTGCGCACGGGGAGTGTAGCGCCGTACCTGACCGGCCGCATCCTTTTATCCGGCACCCGGCGCTGCGCAACTCGACCTTCGCGGCTGCGCCGCTCGGGACTCGGACAATGCTCGCGCTTGATCGGGCACCGGATCAAAGGATAAGCGCGGCCTGATTGGTCAGGTACGGCGTTACACTCCCCGTGCTTGTGCCAATCCGATGCTGCGGTGGCGAATCTGAAGTCGTGCCACCGACTCACTGCAGGTTATGCTCGCAACAGCCAGACGTGAGAGCCCCGGCGGTGCCTGCAGCAGGGTCAGACCAATCAGGCCACACTTATCCGGTCAGTAGACACCGGAAAGAGCGCGAGCACTGTTCGAACTCCGAACGCGCTTGCGCGTGAGGGTGAGTTGCGCAGCGCCCGGTGGATGCAGACCGGATGTGGCCGGTCTGACTCTGCTGCAGGCTCCGCCGGGGCGGCCACTCTTTAGAGAGTTAAGTGGCGCTTTGTTTTCGAGACTGTCAGCGATCTTTTCTGAGTAAATGATTCGCTGACAAAGCCCGATCGCCCTGCCTGACGGCAACCTCGCGTTAACAAGGCCAATGCGTTGGGGAACACTCAGAGCATGGATTATTACAACAACAACGCCGACCAACTGTTTCATCGTTATGAATCCCTGCAGTCAGCGCGGGTTCATGAGCGGTGGCTGTCGCTGCTGCCCACACACGCGGGCCAAGCGTGTGACATCGGTGCCGGATCTGGCCGGGATGCACGTTGGCTGGCAGCCCGTGGCTGGGATGTGGTTGCCGTGGAACCCAGCCATCTGCGGGAACTGGCTACGGCAACTGTTGAGGCTCAGGCACCCGTAACTGAGCTGTCAAAAACCGGCAGCATCACTTGGCTGGATGACTCACTGCCTGAATTAAAAAAACTGCGTGCGCTGGACCAACGTTTTGACCTGATCCTGATGAGCGCGGTGTGGATGCATCTGCCTGCCAGTCAACACCAGCGCGCCATGCGCATTGTCAGCGAACTGCTGGCTCCCGGTGGCTTGCTGGTGATTTCTCTGCGTCAAGGAGAGGATGACAACAACCGTTTTTATCCCGTCAGTGCCGAGGATGTTATTGCGCATGCCCATGAACGCGCCTTGATCAACAAGCATCAATCGCGCGCACCGGATTCTGTAAGGCCGGAGATTGAGTGGGATGTTTTGGTGTTTCAGTTGCCGGATGATGGCACCGGCAGTTTACCGCTGCTGCGTCACATCATTGTTAACGACAATAAATCCGCGTCTTATAAGCTGGGTCTGCTGCGCGTGCTGATACGCATCGCGGAGGGCGCTCCGGGTATGGTTACCAGGCGCACAGATGATTGGGTAGAGATTCCCTTTGGATTGGTGGGTCTGTATTGGATCAAGACGTATTTGCCACTGGTGTTCAGACATAACCTTCTGCAGGCGCCAACGGCAGATCATCAGAATCAAAAAGGTTATGGTTGGGCGAAAAAGCAGCATTTTTACAGCCTGCAGGATTTATCTCCTTACGACTTGCGAGTGGGCAACACGTTTGATCCGGTTACTGCACAGCGATTGATTGGTGCTATCAAGGACGCTTGCTCAAACATCCGCGACATGCCGGCAAAGTACATCACCTATCCCGGCCAAAAAAATCAGGTGTTTGAGTGTGAGACCCGCTCCTTTAACTTTAAGAATAGCCATTGGCAAATCAATAAAATCACCTTGCAACACTTTGGTACATTCAAAATCCCTGTTGCGCTCTGGCAGACCATGAGCCAGTACGCCTGCTGGCTGGAACCGGCTATTCTCAACGAGTGGGTCAAACTGATGCAGAGCTGGCGGGCAGAATACAATCTGAATACTTATAACAATGTGTTTCAGTGGATTGATGCGGAGCGTGATACAACGCCTGTGCGAAATCGCTTTAAAACACTGCAGAATAACGGCGCATCACTGCATTGTGTCTGGACAGAGAAAACGCTGCGGAATGAGCGTTTTGCAATTGATCACTGTTTCCCCTGGTCTCGCTGGTTAAACAACGATCTATGGAACCTGATGCCAGCCACCGAAAAAGCCAACAGCATCAAAGGCAATAAACTGCCTTCGGCCGGATTGCTGGTCCATTCACAGAAACTGATCACTGACTGGTGGCAACAGGCTTATGTGGATGATGACTCCTTGAATCCGACGTTTTTTATCGAAGCACAATCTGCACTGCCATTGCTTGATGAGAATACCGTTTCACTGGAGACCGTATTTGACGCCATGCAGCATCAGCGCGCTCGCTTGAAAGCCAACCAGCAGCTGGCGGAGTGGAGCCCCCGCTAAAACCCCACCTGCTGCTCAATCAACACCTGCCCCTCCGCGTCCCGAATCTGCATAACCACCGCCGGCGGCTGCACCGACCAGTCGATGTCGATCATGCCATCATTGACGCCGTAGTCGTGATCATCCCAGATGGCGACTACCTCAGTCTGTTCGCGCAAGCGTTGGAAGCCCGGCACTGCGCCGAGCTTTTAGTATTTGAACTGCAGCACCGGCGATCAACGCGCCCAGCATTCGAGTAAATACGCGCCTGGAAAACGGTTTGCGCAACAGATCAGTGATCATCGTGGCAGAAACTCCGTCATCGGCTTGCCCATGGCTGGATTGTATTGCGTGTAGTCTTCACCCATCCAGTGCAGCAGGGTTGCTGCGATTTGATTCGCACCTAGGCATTCGCTTGCCGGCAGTAAACCGTTAGCTGAGACACCCGGCCCCATAGCAGCCATCCAGATGTTTTCAGAACCGATAATGCCCTGCGGGAAATCTGCGGCCAGCCCACTCATGTAGTTTTCAACTGCGCGTTTGCTGGCATGGTGCAACCAGCTCTCCAGTGGCTGATCGCCACGGCCATGATCCATGGTAATAAAGATGGCAGTGTTGTCCTTGTAATAGTCCAGACTCTGCAAGGTGTTCCAGACATCTTCGATAAACCCATCTACTCGGCGCGTTGCCACCACATACTCGTCGTAGTCGCCTTCGTGCGCAAAGTCATCCGGCTCGCCATAGGCAATATGCACCAGACGGCTTTCAGTGCGTTTTAACCACGACAGCGCATCGTGGTGAGTAAAGGCATCGTGACGCACGGTAGACCAGTGCGGCGACACATCGGCGTGCAGCGTGTTTAACATCTCTTCAAACGCATTGGCCGGCTGATCACTTAAGCCAATATTGACCGGAATACCGCTGCGCTCAACGTTATAAATCGCGGGAAATACATTCCACGACGCAAACGCCGCCATGCGCTCGGCAAACGCAGGATTTGAACTCAACAGCTCGAGCACAGTCTTTTCCGGATTGGGGACGGCGGCGTTGGAGTTGATAGCGTCATTGATCACGCCACTCAGAATTTCATTGTATCCGGGGTATGAAAAATTCCAGTCATTGGTCAACACCGCACAAGAACCCTTGCTGTGATCACCCACCACGGTGCCTTGCGACATCACCGTGTTGTGTAAAAACGGCATCAGCTTCTGCGCCCGCTGCGCAGGATCGTCATGCCAGAACTCTGCCATCAACTGCTCGGCCACGTCCGAGTATTCTTCGTATGTCGCCAGTTCCGCGCTGATACCGGAAAACGCCTACTGCCAGCGCACGCCATCAATGGTGATCAATACCACATTGTCGGCGGCAAACACGGATTGTGCGGACAACAGCGTCAACAGGGCTGCGCTTGACAGATAATTCTTCATGGTGTTTTCTCCTGATAAACGTTTGACTCGTGGGGCGGTGTTACTTGGGGTCGGAGCTCTGCGACCTCCGACCCCAAGTAACACAGTCCCCGATCGAGAAATCCTCACGGGCCAGCTGGGTGGCCGGAGGAGAGCGAGCAACACAAAATTGCCGGGAGCAATTTTGCGCGCTGCTTCAGCGGCGCCACGAAGGGTGGCGGCCATCGATGGCTAGCCACAATCAGACGCGCAGCGTCGTTGCGAGGAACCTCCGGCTACCCAACTGGCCCTTACGCTGAAAGCTGGGAACGGAGACAAAGAAACATGAAGCTACACGGCGACATCACCATCAACGGCAAACTCTATCCTGCCGGCAGCGACATATCCGCCTGGAAAATCTACCCGTTTTTCCTCTTCCACATGGGCATTTTCGGCAGTAGTGGCTTCTTCCTCGCCTACGCCGACACAGAGGTCCCCACGCTATTCCTCTACGCCCATGGCGGCTTTGCGCTAATGATTTACCTGATGTTTTATAACATCCTGTTCGGCCGCGATGAAGTACGCTGGATGTTCATCAATGCTGCACTGGGCGGCTTCGGGATTTACGCCGAGCTCAAATGGATACTTGCCCTGCAGGATTTGAACATCGCAGACTTTCCCCCGACGGTACACGTGATCCCGTTTATGTACTACATCATGTACACATTTCTGCTGCGGCAGATGGCGCTCGACCTGACCGGTTCGCGCGAGAATCCTCAACGGCGACGTATCGCCGAAAGGGGCTATATCGTGGTTTCGATACTGGTGTATGTGGTGATTTTTTGGGTGAGCCTGGGCAGATAGGGGGTCGGAGGCATACCTCCGACCCCTAGGCTCACTCCACCGGCACAGGCTTCCTGGGCAGCGGCTCTTCCCTCATCGCAGCGTTATACAAAAACGACGCAATCACCACTGAGGCCTGCATGAGGTCTTCACGCCGCGCGTAGTCATAGGTGTCCAGATGTGAATGGTGTGTACGCGTGGAGTAATCCAGCCTGTCTTGCACAAACTGGAAGCCGGGCACACCCACATCATCAAACGGAATATGGTCGGTGGAGCCGGTGTTGCGCAGCGTCACCGTGTCGGCCCCCAGATCATTAAAGGGTTTTAACCAGGCTTCAAAAATCGGCTGCACGGCGGAGTTTTCCTGTGCATAAACGCCACGGATTTTGCCGCTGCCATTGTCCATGTTCAAGTAAGTGACGTGGCGCGCATGACCGGGCAACAACTGGATAGGCCAGGTGACATCACGCACACGCGCCGGAATAGCCAGCTGCTCCGGGTCGGTCGACACGGGGCGCGTGGCAATGTATTGATCAACGTAGGCGCGGCTGCCAATCAGCCCCTGCTCTTCACCGGACCACAGCGCGATGCGGATGGTGCGTTCGGGCTGCACACCAATGGCTTTCAGAATGCGCACGGCTTCCATGATGGTGGCAACGCTACCCGCATTGTCCGTGGCGCCGGTGCCGGCGTGCCAGGAATCCAGGTGCGCACCGACCGGGGATTTCGGCGATGGTGTTGTAGGCATTCAAATCGTCCTCGTGAAAGCGAGCAACCACTTCCAGCGACACTTCCACCGGGCGGTCATCGTCGAGCAATCGCGCCAGCATGTTGTAATGTTCCGCAGCCATTTGTAAGGACGGCACGCCGGGATTGGCGTCTGCATCCTGCGCGGCGCCAGCGCCAAGTCGCACAATGCCGTAGTCGCGTGAACTGATGTACAGCGTGGCGGCGACACCTTCGTCCTGCAGATAGGCGTTCAGCTTTTCGCGGAAGTGATGCGTGCGGGCACGAGCACCGGCGAGCGGCGGTGTGGCGTCAGACGGAATCGGAAAATTGATGAGATTTTCCAGCGTGTCGTCATCGTGGCGGTGCACCATGGGGGCATCACCTTCGGCAATCACGCGCGGGGCTTCCATCATCAGGATTTTGCCGGCGAGTTTGCCGCGATGTTCTTCCAGATCGTCGTCATCAGCCAAGGTGATGCGCATCACTTCACCTTGCACAAGTCCATCCGTGGCCGGCGTCCACGCACGAGGATAGGCAATCAGTGGCTCTTTGCGGGGCGACTCCATGTGCAAGGACACGCGGTCAAATGACCAACCTTTGCCAAAATGGAAAGGTTCCAGTCGTGCGTTACTCAGGCCCCAGTCGCTCAGCTTGTCACGGGTCCAGGCATTGGCTTCGTCCATGCCGGGTGAACCGGTCAGTCGCGATCCAATCACATCAGTCAGGTGCCACAGGGTATCCATCACCTGCGAGCGGTGAAGGCCTTCCTGGCGGATGCGGGTGACCACATTCAGATCAACCTCTTCAACGGTCTGGGCCGTGGCGGTGTGATCAGCAGGGGTGTAAACAGTAAAAATAACCACAGCAGCGGCCACAGCGGCCGGTTTGAATAACTTGAGCATTGTGAAGGTTCTCCCTGAAAGTAACCGGAGAGTAAACCGTTTTTGACAGACCCTACAAGGTGAATAATGGGGACACTGAGAGTTGATGACGAAGCGCTGCGACCTTCGCCCCCAATCGTCCCCTGTAGGCAATAGCCCAGACTCAGGGTATGATCCACCGTCGGCAGAAAGGGTGCCGTGATTTTTGCCAACGGGAGTTGTTCCAAACACAATTATGCTGATCCGGATATACCGCAACCTCAAGCGCAATATCACAGAAGACGGGCTGATTATCAGCAGTTCCGGTTTTCTGGTGAACAACATGGTTGGCAAAATCGACTTCTCGCGCCCTTTGCGCATCCTCGAAATTGGCAGTGGCCGCGGTGCATTCACCCGGGAATTGATCAGCCGCATGTCTCCGGATTCCCATCTGGATATCTGTGAGATCAAAACCGAATACAATCCGTGGATAGAGCAACTGATCAGCGCAACTCCGGACAAGCATATACAGCTGCATAACTGTTGTGTGACAAATCTGCTGGTGGAAGCCGAACGTTATGACGTGATCCTGTCGTCCTTGCCGCTGAAAAATTTTGAAGATCCGGACAGTCAGCATGCGTTTCTGTACAAAGTCATTCACGCCATGCGCCACGGATTAAAAGAAGGTGGTATTTACCTGCAGTACCAGTACTTCAAAAGCAACAAATCCGATATTGAACAAGTGTTTGGCAAGAAGATGGATGATGTCAGTTTTGTCCCGCTCAACATCCTGCCCGCCTTTGTTTACAGCATGTCCAAATAAGCCTCGCCCCTCGATCAATCCTTGTAGTACACCATCTGGTGCGTGGTCGCCAACAACTCGCCATCGGCTGACCAGATCTCTGCACTCTGATCAAAAAAGCCATTCTGATACACCTGAGCCCGCGCACAGCCCAGCACATGCGCGCTGCCGATTTGCGCCAACGTCTGACTATCAGCGTGAAAATACGAGGTCATGGTCACCGTGCCTATCGGCGTCCAGCGCTGACGGCGAATAAACACGCGCGGGAAAAACACGTCACATAACGACGCCAGCGACGAAAAGTCCAGCGCGCGTGGCGGCTCATCGCGCACCCACAAACTGGACTCCGCATGCGGCTGCTCCTGAGGCCCGTCGCGCATGGCCTGATCCAGTGAGACCATACCGCTGATATAACGCAGATCGTAACAATGCGTGAACGGCGGCTGTTTGCTCCATTGCAAAGGCGACAGCTGATCGGGTGGCGGTAGGTTACCCGGAAAACGCGCATCAACCGCTGACCAGGTGTCACGGCGTACTGCAAACACCGCCGTGCACATAGCGACCAGATGTCCTTGCTGAAATGCCTGCACCAGCCAGTGCTGCGTCGAGCGATTGGTACGTACCGGATTGGCATCGATTTGCAGGATGTCATCGTTGATCGGCGCGGCAAAATGCACGGTCTGTGAAATTGGCTCGCCCAGCGCCTGTGGGTGCTTGAGCGCAGCATTCAGCAACAGCGCTGCGGTGACACCACCAAACGGTCCCACGGCATTGGCATAGGCCGGGTGTGTGCGCGCGGTATAACGACCCGGTGCGGTCTCAGTCAAGGCAATGGCCTCATCCAATGGATGTGTATTCATGGTGGACATCTCGTGAAGTCTCCTGCGGGCTTAACTGTGCGGGTGTACCCAGCCTTCAGCGATCATTTCAAGCAGTCTTGTCATCGCTTCGCGGTCATTATCAAGGTAGGCGGATTTCAGGAACTCATCGGCGTCGAGGCCGCCGTGCTCGGAAATAGAGTCGCGGCGGTAACAGAAGCGCACCGCAAATTGTCCGGGCACTGGCTCTTCAATCGACACCCGGCATTCTGCGTGCATAGGTTGGTGGCGACCATCCACAATCGAGTGGATATGTTCGTGCGGCGTCAGGGTCACCTCATCACGCAATTGCGTATCGGCAAAACTGATGATGCGCACAAACCGGGTATCGTCAACTGGCTGCAGCGTGCAATCCAGCCCAGGTGTAAAGTAGCCCGGGTAACGGGCGCGAAACACCAGTGCCTTCCATAAATCAGCACGACTGATGCCGCTGCCAACAGCAGACGCGGTCGGCTTGATCGGAATCACATGATCAAAATGCAGGAGCGGGCGGATCAAACTTGTTTACCTTTCTACAATAGCTGAAATTGTCCATCAGTCTAACCGGCGACACCGGAGGCTGTACACCCGCGCTTGCCTTCCGCAATACTTCGTGTAAGTTTTGCTGTTTTTTTACATCAGGGAATCTCCAACACATCATGTCAATCTGGACACGCCAGCCCAACCTGCAACAAATTGCCGAACACGCCAACAACACGGCGGCCAGTACCTTGGGCATTGAATACACAGAAGTAGGCGATAATTTTTTACGCGGCCGTATGCCAGTTGATCACCGCACTGTACAACCGTTTGGCATCCTGCATGGCGGGGCCTCCGTGTTATTCGCGGAAACACTGGGCAGCATTGCCGCCAATCACTGCCTGCATCAGCCCAACAAAGTGGCGGTGGGTCTGGATATCAATGCCAACCACATCCGACCGGTCGCCAAAGGCTGGGTCATTGGCACGGCAACCGCCATCCATATCGGTGCTACCACGCAAGTCTGGGAAATCAGAATTGAAACCGAGCACGGCAAAACCGTGTGCATTTCGCGGCTGACGATGGCCGTGATCAACCGCGGCGACTGATGTTTTAGCGGGGGAAATGCTGGCCTCGTCAAACCCCTTATTGAAAGCATTTCCCCCCTCGGTTATTGTTCAGTCTGGTCTCGCGAGTAATAACAACACAGGAACTCTTCATGGAAGCCTTCGTCACCACCATCAACAATATTATCTGGAGTCCGGCACTGGTGTTTCTGTGTCTGGGAGCCGGTTTGTTTTACTCCATCCAGACCCGATTTGCGCAGGTCCGGTTGGTGCGCGAAATGTGGCGACTGTTGTTTCGCAAAAATTCCTCAACGGAAGGCATCTCATCCTTTCAGGCGTTAGCCGTGTCACTGTCGGGCCGCGTTGGCGTGGGTAATATTGCCGGTGTGGCGGCAGCCATAGGATTTGGGGGACCCGGCGCGGTGTTCTGGATGTGGGTGGTTGCTTTCCTCGGCGCCAGCACTGCATACGCGGAATCAACACTGGGCCAGCTCTACAAAGTGGAAGAAGACGGTCAGTATCGCGGCGGTCCGGCCTATTATTTTGAACGCTGCCTGGGTCAGCGCTGGCTGGCTGTGCTGTTTGCACTCTCCGCCATGATTGCCTGTGGCATGTTCCTGCCCGGCGTGCAGGCCAATGCGGTGGGTAACGCAGTCACCCAGATCTTTGGTGAAGGCAACATCGTGTCCACGCAGTTTGGCGATGTCGGCACCAACAAGCTGGTGGCCCTGGCCATTATCCTGATGGTGCTGGCGTTTATTATTTTTGGTGGCATCAAACGTATCGCCAATTTTACCCAGATTGTTGTGCCGTTTATGGCCATCGGCTACATCATCATGGCGTTGATAGTCGTGTTCCTGAATTACGATCAAGTGCCAGCAATGCTGGGCATGATCATCGGAGACGCGTTTACGGCGCAGGCTGGATTTGGCGCGGCGATCGGCTGGGGCGTACGCCGGGGTATTTACTCCAACGAAGCGGGACAAGGTACCGGCCCCCACGCAGCCGCGGCCGCTGAAGTGGATCACCCGGCACAACAAGGTCTGGTGCAAGCCTTTTCGATTTACGTGGATACCCTTTTTGTCTGCACCGCGACCGCGTTTATGATTCTGATTACCCAGCAATACAACATTCAGGGCACACTGCCAGTGGGCGAGTTTATAGTTCAGAATGTGCCGGGCGACACCGTCATCAGTTCAGCTGCATTCACACAAATGGCATTGCAGAGTGTGTTTGGTGGTTTTGGCCCCGTGTTTGTGGGTATAGCGCTGTTCTTTTTTGCCTTCACCACCATTCTGGCGTATTACTACATCGCAGAAACCAACATCGCTTACCTGAACCGTTACTTCAAAGCACGTATTCCGATGTCATCATTAAAAGTCGTGCTGATGACCATGGTGGCTTACGGCATGGTCAACAGTGCCGGTTATATCTGGACCATCGGTGACATCGGCGTCGGCCTGATGGCGTGGATCAACATCCTCGGCATTCTGATGATATTTTTTGTCGCCAAACCAGCCATCCTGTGTTTGCGTGACTATGAGACCCAGATGAAAGCCGGTGGCCCCATCGGTTTTGATCCCAAAAGTCTGGGCATCAAAAACGCCACCTTCTGGGAAAAACGTCTCGAGAAGCAGGTCGATTCGGCGATTGCGGTGGCAGAAGTTCAGTCTAATTCCCATACCAAGCACTGAAACCATTCAGCAGCATCTGCACGGAAACAGTCACCAGAATCATGCCCATCAGGCGCTCGATGGCTTTTAAGCCGCGGGCGCCGAGTACTTTGTAGAGTTTTTGCGACGACAGCAGAATCACCGCGGTCACGCCCCACGCTCCCATCAAGGCAATCAGCCAGTCTCCACTGCGATCGGGGCCGGTTTCGGCAAGCAACACCAACGTAGCAAGCACCGATGGCCCGGCAATCAACGGCATCGCCAGCGGCACTATCAACGGTTCTCCTTCCGCATCGTCGTCACCCATGACCCCGCCACGCGAGGGGAAAATCATGCGAATGGCGATGATCATCAACACCAACCCGCCGCCAATCGAAATCGCCTCACGCGAGAGACCCAACAACTTGAGAATGCCGGGGCCGGCAAACAGAAACAGCAGCATCAAGGCCAACGCAATCAGCAATTCCCGTATCAATATACGCCGTCGCCGCTCGGGCACCACCCGCGACAACACACTCAGAAAAATCGGGATATTGCCTAACGGATCCATGATCAGGAATAAGGTGACGGCGGCGGCAAACGTTTCCATAAGGTTTCTCTGATTTTTTAAACTATACCGGTTGATATGCTAACACTTTGAACAGGGCAGGCTACATTGAATGGGATGCCCGACTTCAACCGACCTTTACTGATCTGTCTGTGATCTTTCAGAATGAATTGGCTGGCCAGGCATTTGCAGATATCTGGCAAATAACAACACTGGGCAACCAGGTGTTTTTTCGTGGCGTGCGGGACATCCACGAAACAGCTCCAGGTGAGCTGTTGCTGTCCGTCGCGGATCACGGCGTTGTGCTCGCGCGATTTAACCCGGATCACCGCTCCTTGGCGGCGAGGTCAGTGCTGGGACAGGAGGCTGGTTTAACGGCTGACAACCTGCTTCTCAGCCGGCTGGGCTCTTATAACAACACCCCGGTAGCATCGACCACGGATGTTTTTTTGTGTGGAATAACGACCGGTTTCAAGCGACCGATCTTGACGGTCTGGCTAGCCTGCGGCAGGCCGACGACATCTTTGCCATCACGCAATTCAGCAACAATACGGTGTGGGCCTATTCGGATCGTCGAGTGTTGTCGCGCCAGCCCGACAGCGACTGGCGCGAACATGTGATTCAGCCAATGAATCCGGGGCGCATCAACTCATTGGGCGAGTTGGCAGATGGCACGGTCTATCTGTGCGGCATCGGCAATGTCTTGCGCCTTGACACCGTGCAAGCAGCTGCTGCCAGTATGTCAGCGCCCGGGGTCGCCATGCGCAAGATCATATTGCGCTCGGATGAGGGTGTGGAGAGTAGCCTGGCTGTCGATGGCAGACATCTCGTCATGCCTGATCGCACATACAGCCTGGCATTTGAATATGCCGCTGATCAATTACCCTCCCCGTTGGCCATGCAGTACCAGACGATGCTCAGCGGCCCGTTGAATTTTGACAATGACTGGGATCAATCGACACGACTCAGTTATGCCGACTTGCCCCCCGGATCATACCGATTGCAAATCCGTGCGCGCAGCGGTAATGGCGAGAGTCGTCAGCCTGTGGCATTTACCTTTGAGGTTCAGCCACAGTGGTACGAAACATCGTGGGCAAAGCTGTTCTGGTTATTGCTGGCGTTGAGCACGCTGGCAGCAGCCAGCGCGGGTTTTACCCGGTGGCGACTGGCGCGTTTGCACGCGGATCGCAGACGCTTGCAATACCTGATCCATGAACAAACAGCCGAACTCGCGACGGCAAACCGCAAACTCGAGAATATGGCGCATGTGGACGCGTTGACCGGCATCGCCAACCGCCGACAACTGGATCGATATCTGCCGGATGCGGCACAACGTTGCATCACAAACAAAAAAGCACTGGGCCTCATCCTCATTGATGTTGACCACTTTAAACAATTTAATGATCAATTCGGGCACCAACGCGGGGATGAACTGCTACGGCAACTGGCAGATCTGTTGATCCTGTGCCTGCGCCGCACCGACGATATTCTGGCCCGCTATGGCGGTGAGGAATTTATTGCTGTGCTGCCCGGCGCGGATGCTGATATGGTGCTCGAGGTTGCTGAGCGCATGCGCAGCAGCGTGGAATCGTCTGATCTGGGCATCACGATGCCAGCGGGGTTGGTCAGCAAAGTGCCCGACACATTAGAACACGTGCATGAACTGATCGGCGATTCGGACAAACGATTGTACCGGGCCAAGGAGCAAGGCCGAAACCAGGTTGTCAGCGACTGATGGCAGCACCTGTACAAATTTCCCACGGAAACCAAAGGCTGCTACCATAGCTCCTCTTCTGGAACCGACAAGCCCGCTTTGAACATGACTGCAAGGACTTTGCCCGTGCATACACCGTTGGTGGTAGATCTGGATGGCACGCTGATTCACACGGACATGCTCCATGAATCCGCGCTTAAAGTGCTGCGCGATCATCCCATGAGCACCTTGCTGATTCCGTTGTGGTTAATGCGTGGCAAAGCCGTGCTCAAAGAGCAATTGGCAAAGCGGCTGAAATTTGATGCCAGTATCCTGCCTTATAACGAACAATTGTTGCCGTGGTTGCGCGCGCAGAAGTCCGAGGGCCGACAGCTGATCCTGTGTACCGCCTCTGATCAGAAAATTGCCGAAGCGGTGGCCAGTCATCTGAACCTCTTTGATGACGTCATGGCCAGTGACGGCCAGACCAACCTGTCAGGCATTAACAAAGCCAGCGCCTTGTCAGAGCGTTTTTATCCCACCGGGTTTGACTATGTTGGCAACTCGCACAAGGACCTGCCGGTCTGGCAACACGCCAACCGTGCCATTGTGGTCAATGGCGCACCGGGGCTCGCTGATAAAGCTCGTCAAGTGTGCCAGGTAGACCACGAATTTCCGTCACGCAAAACCAGCCCGTTAACCTGGTTAAAAATGATCCGGGCGCACCAGTGGCTAAAAAACTTACTCTTGTTTGTGCCCTTGCTGGCAGCACATCAGTTTGACAACGCATCGCTGTTTCCGGTGATGATCATGGCGTTTTTTGCTTTCAGCTTTTGTGCATCGGCGGTCTACATCACCAATGACCTGCTCGATCTGGAAAGTGATCGCCTGCACCCGCGTAAACGCCGGCGGCCATTCGCCTCTGGCCTGTTACCTGCCTGGCAAGGCGTGGTGTTGATGCCAGTGTTATTGCTAGCCAGCGTCGTACTGGCGGTGCAAGTGGGCACCGAATTTTTWTTGTGGCTGGTGCTGTATTTTGTGCTGACCTGCGCCTACTCGTTTGGCCTCAAGCGACTGGTTTTGGTAGATTGCATGGCCTTGGCCATGCTCTATACCTTGCGCATCATCGCCGGCGCTGCCGCCGCTGGCACCGCCATCACATTCTGGCTCTTGGCAGAGTCAGTGTTCCTGTTTTTATCGCTGGCGTTTGTCAAGCGTTACGCCGAGCTGCAAATGTCGGTGCAAACGGGAGCTGTCAAAGCCCATGGCCGTGGTTACTACACCAGTGATGCGCCGATGATTCAAACCCTCGGCATTGTGTCCGGGTATATTGCTGTGATGGTGCTGGCGTTGTATCTGAATACTGAAGCAGTCATGCGTCTGTACCAGTACCCTGCTTTTGTGTGGGCCGCCATCCCGTTTATGTTGTTCTGGATCAGCTGGATGTGGATGCAGGCCAATCGCGGCAACATGCACGATGATCCGCTGGTCTTTGCAGTCAAGGACAAAGCCAGTCTGTTTGCTGGACTGGGATTCGCCTTGGTACTCGTTATTGGCACGGTAGGCTGGCCATGGTAGCGGTCACCTCTTGGGGTCGACTGAGCCGTGATACGCATCAGGTGACCGGGATCAGCGGTCGTGCACAGGCTGCTGCGCAGATCCACAACCATCAACCCGGCATCTGTTATGGCAATGGCCGCAGTTATGGCGATATCTGCCTGAACGCCGGCGGCCACCTCTGGCAAACGCGCGCGCTCAACCGTTTTATCCACTTTAATGAGGAGACCGGGCGCTTGCGTTGTGAAGCCGGCGTGCTGCTGCGCGATATACAACGCGCGCTGGTGCCGCGTGGCTGGATGTTACCGGTGACACCCGGCACCCAGCTCATTACTGTCGGCGGCGCCATCGCCAATGACGTGCACGGCAAAAACCATCATGTGCTGGGCTCCTTTGGTGATCATGTACTGTCGTTTCGTTTGTTAAAAACCGATGGCACCGTGCTGGATTGTGAGCCGCAATCCGACCTGTTCAAGGCCACCATCGGTGGCATGGGGTTGACCGGCATTATGCTGGACGCTGACCTGCAGTTGCGCCCGGTCAAAGGCCCGTGGCTGACCACCGATACCGTACCCTACCACTCGCTGGATGCGTTTTTTGATCTTGCAGATCAGTCTGAGCACGATTGGGAACATACCGTATCGTGGATTGATTGTTTGTCCGGCAGCCAGGCGCGCGGTATTTTTCTGCGTGCCAATCATGCTGATGCAACGCCCGCAGGCGCAAAAATACCGGGGCATAAACAATTGAACATGCCCATTACGCCCCCCCTATCACTGGTCAATCGCCTGAGTCTGCGGCCGTTTAACGCACTGTATTACCGACTGCAAGCACGCAAAGCCGGTGCAGGTATTGCGCACTACGAACCGTTTTCCTATCCGCTGGATGCGCTGCAGAACTGGAACCGCATGTATGGGCCGCGCGGTTTTTATCAATATCAATGTGTGGTACCCACCGCTGTCGCCAAACCCGCCATCGCCGCGCTGCTGGACAGTATTCGTCACGCCGGTGCCGGGTCATTTCTGGCGGTGTTAAAGACCTTTGGCAACAGACCGGCACCTGGGCTGTTGAGTTTTCCCATGCCGGGCGCAACCCTGGCGTTGGACTTCCCCAATCAAGGGGACCGCACATTAAAACTGTTTAACACCTTGGACAGCATTGTGCGTGAGTGCGGCGGCCGACTGTATGTCGCCAAAGACGCACGGATGCCTGCTGAATTATTTGCGGCTGGTTATCCAAACCTGCCTGATTTTTTGAAACACCGCGATCCCGGCATCAGCTCCGCCATGTCACGCCGCCTGTTTGGCAGCTGAACAAACACATCAACTCCAGAGAGACAACCATGGCAAACCGCTCCAACAGCCCGCAACGTATCGTGATTATTGGTGCCACGTCCGGCATCGCTGAACACTGCGCACGGCGCTGGGCACAACAAGGCGCCAGCCATCTGACACTGGTGGCGCGTAGCGAGGACAAGCTGGCGTTGATTGCGCAGGATCTGCGCGTGCGTCGTCCTGCGCTGCATATCGACTGCCAGACCGGCGACTTTACAGATCCGGCGGCCATTCAACTGCTGGTCGACAACATAACCCGTGAAGGCAGCCCCGACATTGTGTTGATTGCACATGGCACCTTGCCTGACCAGTCCTTGTGTCAACAAAACCTGGCGATCAACGCTGACGCATTGATGATTAACGGCATGTCGCCGGTATTGTTTGCAGAAGCCTTTATCACCCATATGGTCGCTACCGGGCAAGGCACCCTCGCGGTGATCGGCTCCGTCGCGGGTGACCGTGGGCGCAAATCCAATTATGTCTACGGCGCCGCCAAAGGTCTGGTGATGCGGTATGTGCAAGGCTTGCAGCATCGGCTGGCGGGCAGTCCGGTCAAGGTTGTGCTGGTCAAACCCGGCCCTACTGACACGGCCATGACCGCCCACCTCAAGCATCAAGGCGCGAAACTGGCCAGTGTTGAAGACGTTGCCAACAGCATTGTGCAGGGCATTCAGGCAGGCAAACCAACGGTATATGCACCGGCCAAGTGGGCGTTGATCATGATGATCATTCGGCACCTGCCGCGGTTTGTGTTTAACCGCATGAATATTTAGTGAGAACGTGGATGTGACAGATAATGGATTCTGACAACAAGGATAGTCTGATTCACAAAGTCACCTTGCTGGCCGCCGCCGGCATCGCTTTTTATTTTGTGCTGACCACCCTCATTGGCATGGCCAACAGCTACACACCTGTACCTTATTGGGACATGTGGGGCGGGACACTGGGTTTTTATATTGCCCACCGTGACGGGGATACCAGCATCTGGTGGTCACAGCACAATGAACATCGCATCGTCCTGTCGCGTCTGTTGTTCTGGCTGGACTATGAATTGTTCAAGGGCAGCTCGGTTTTCCTGTTTGTGATGAACGCGGGGCTGGCGTTTGTGTCCACCGGTTTGTTTTACCTCTTCAGCCGCGATCTGCTCGACGCACATTTTCCCGGTAAACAATCTGACTTGCGCGTGGTTGTGCTGGTTTTCACCGCGTTGATTTGTGCGTGGTTGTTCCAGTGGATGCAGGACGAAAACTTCGGCTGGGCGTTTCAGAGTCAGTTTTTTCTGGCGCAATTGATGCCGTTATTGGCGTTTTATCTGTTGGCACGGTCGGCCAGCGCTGAGACCGGCGGACGCGGCTGGTTTGTGGCAGCTTGTCTGGCCGGTATCGCCTGTGCCGGCACCATGGCCAACGGGATTCTGGCGCTGCCACTGATGACAGTGTTTGCAGTTGCCAGCCGGCAATCGCATCTGCGAGCGGCGGTGCTGGCGGTTATCACCCTGATCACCTTGTTACTGTATTTTACGGACTACACCTCACCGGGTAGCCACGGCGCAGGTGAGCAATCTGCATTCTCACAACCGCTGCTGTTGATTAACTACGTGTTTTTTTATCTGGGCACACCGTTTTTTATGCTGTTTGGCGAAGCAAACACCGGCATGACCGCAGCCTTGGTCGCCACCAGTGTCATCGCGGTGGTGTCGATCAGTTTTCTGATCATTGGCGTGCGCGCAGTCTGGACAGATAAACAAATGCCCGGCCCAACCCATGTACTGACGCTGGCATTGGTGTTTTACATCATTTATCTGGTAGGAACGGCCTTTGGCACTGCCAGTGGGCGATTGGTATTTGGCGTCAATCAGGCACTGTCCCATCGTTACACGACCCCGGCACTGATGGCATGGTCAGCGGTGTTTGTATTGTGTTTGCCACTGATTTACCGGCACTGGCAACAGGCACGATGGGCACTGATCCCGGCCGGGTCGTGTGTGCTGTTCCTGATGATCACGCTGCAGTTCAAGGCGTTAGAACCCCGTCATGACCAGGTGTTTTCGCATCGTATGGCCGGCTTGACGCTGGAATTGGATATTCGTGATGAAGCGCAGATCAATGCCGTCTATGAGATGTCTGACGGATTAATCAATGTGGTGAACATCGCCTCACAATACGATCTGTCGATTTTTGGTATGTCGCCGTGGAAAAATCTGCGTCAGCTGCCGGGCACCCAACGCGCCAGCACGGCACCGGCGCCCGAATCGTTGCCCGCGTGTCAGGGCCACGTGGATATTGTGTCGCGTATTCCGGGTGAACCACGCTTTATATCCATCGCCGGCTGGCTGGTTGACCCGGCCACCCAACGCGCGCCTGAGCTGATCAACGTCCAGACCATTGCCGGCATCGTGTCCGGTTTTGGGCTCAGCGGATTCTCGCGCCCCGATGTTGCGACTGCCATCAACATCAGTGAGATCACGACCGGCTTTAAGGCCTATCTGCGCACAGAAGATGGCGGGCAAGCGGTCTGGTTGATTGCCGGCGATAGCAGTTGCGCCTTGCAGGTCAACACAGCATTACCGGACTAAACGCGGCGCCTGGCAGCCACACAAACATGATTGAGGAACACCTGTGATACCCACCAACAAGGACTGCAAAATTGTGTTACCAGGCGGGGCCGGTCTGGTAGGCCAGAACCTGGTCGCACGCCTCAAGGATCGTGGTTATCACAACCTTGTGGTACTGGATAAACATCGCGACAACCTGGCCATGTTGCAGCAGGTACAACCCGACGTTCAGTGTGATTACGCTGATCTGGCGGAGCCCGGCGCCTGGCAAGCGCAGATCCGCAGCGCCGACGTGGTGGTCATGCTGCAGGCACAGATTGGTGGCATTCATTACGAAGAATTTGTCCGCAATAATGTGGACGCCAGCCGCCTTATTCTGGACGCGGTTAAATCCGCCGAGGTGCAGCCTTATCTCATACACATCAGTTCCTCAGTGGTGATGTCGGTTGCTGACGACTTTTATACACGCAGTAAAATTGCACAGGAACAGCTGGTGCGAGACAGTGGCATTGCCTGCCCCATTCTGCGCCCGACGCTGATGTTTGGCTGGTTTGATCGTAAACACCTGGGCTGGTTATCACGATTTATGAAAAAGGTGCCGGTGTTCCCGATACCAGGCCATGGCCGTTATATGCGCCAGCCCTTATACGCTGGCGACTTCAGCGACATTATCATCAGCTGTATCCAACATCGTCCCGGCCATGGCATTTACAACATTTCCGGTCACGAAAAAATCGACTACATCGATATGATCCGCGAGATCAAACGGGCCACCCGCGCCAACACGCTGATCTTGCGCATTCCCTATTCACTGTTTTACGCATTACTGTGGATCTGGGCGCTGTTTGACCGCAATCCGCCGTTTACCACACAACAGCTCGCCGCGCTGAGCGCCAAAGATGAATTTGAAGTGATAGACTGGCCGGGGATTTTTGGGGTGCCGTACACACCGTTTACCAAGGCGTTGCAAGAGACGTTTAACGATGCTCGCTACAGCCACATTATTATGAAGTTCTGAGCTGCAGGCAAAAAGGGAGTTTTTTACAGTGAAAGTAGCTGTACTGGGCGCAGGCCCGATGGGATTGGCGGCGGCGTACCAACTGGTGCGCGATGGTCATCAAGTGGTGGTGTTTGAAGCAGATGACCGATTGGGTGGCATGACTGCCAGTTTTGATTTTAACGGTTTGACCATCGAACGGTTTTATCATTTCCACTGTGTGTCCGATCACGCATTTCTGCAGATACTGGACGAACTGGGTATAGCCGACAAACTGCAGTGGACCGAAACCCGCATGGGCTACTGGTACCAGCAACGTCTGCAGGCTTGGGGCAATCCATTGGCCTTGCTGAATTTCAAAGGCCTCAGTCTGATTGCCAAAATCCGCTACGGTCTGCATGCATTTTTTTCCACCAAACGCAGCAACTGGCGGCCATTGGACAATGTTGAAGCCAGTGGCTGGATCAAACGCTGGGTGGGTGCGGAAGCCTGGCGGGTGTTATGGCAGCCCCTGTTTGATTACAAGTTTTATCACTTCAGTGGCAACCTGTCAGCGGCGTGGATCTGGTGCCGCATTCACCGCATTGGCAACTCACGTTATAACCTGATGCGCGAAAAACTTGGTTATCTGCAGGGCGGTTCAGAGACGCTTTTACAAGCCATGTCGACCGCCATCAAGGACGGCGGTGGCGATATTCGTCTGTCCATGCCCGTCGAGCAGGTGATCATTGAGTCAGGTCAATTAATAGGTGTGCGCGTGGCCGGACAAACGGAAACGCAGGCATTTGACCGGGTGATCAGCACCATTCCGCTGCCGTTTGTGCCCAGAATGATTCCCGATCTGCCGGAGGCTGTGCTGGCTCAATACCGTTCTCAGGCCAATATCGCGGTTGTCTGTGTGATTGCCAAATTACGCAAAGCGGTAACGCCCAACTTCTGGCTGAATATAAACGACAAAGACATGGACATCCCCGGGCTGGTGGAATACAGCAACCTGCGGCCGCTGGCGCACAATATCGTGTACGTGCCATTTTACCTGCCGGCCGACCATGCCAGCTACGCCGAGTCAGATGCTGCGTTTATTCAGAAAGTGCGCTGCTACATCCAGCGCATCAATCCCGAGGTGAGTGACGATGACTTTATCGACATTCACGCCAGCCGTTATCGTTATGCACAACCCATCTGTCCACCGGGCTTTTTGCAGCAGCTTCCTCCTTACCAAACCGATATCAGCGGTCTTTGGATTGCCGACACTTCTTATTACTACCCACAGGATCGCGGCATCTCGGAAAGCGTGGACTTCGGGCGCAAGTTGGCACGCGAGGCCTGCCTATGATCCAGGCCTTCCTGTCGCGCCAGTTCCTCATGTTTTTGCTCACCGGCGGGACCGCGGCCGTGGTGAATTTTGTCACCCGCCTCGTTTATAACCAATGGATGAGTTTCTCCTCAGCAGTAGTGTTGTCGTACATCACCGGCATGATTACTGCGTTTGTGTTGGCCCGATTGTTTGTGTTTAAAAGCAGTTCACAGACACTGTCGCGTTCCGCGCTGTTTTTTGTGCTGGTCAACGGCCTGGCGATATTACAGACCTGGGCGATCAGCATGTTGATGGCGTATTACGTGCTGCCAGCGTTGGGGGTGCAACGCTATACCCTCGAACTCGCGCATGCTGTGGGTATTGTTGTACCGGTCTTTACCAGTTTTATTGGTCACAAGTACTGGTCTTTCCGCTGAATTCACTCAGTTTGCAGCTGACAAGGGGGGGCGCCTGCGCATACACTTGGCGACTCGTGATTTCCAGCAGGATCGATTGACCTATGCTTTATCCCATGCTCGCGATTGTTGTCGGACTGGTTGTCCTGGTCTGGAGTGCTGATCGCTTCGTTGATGGTGCCGCCTGCACAGCCAAACATTTCTGTATTCCTCCGCTGTTGATCGGCATTGTGATCATTGGTTTTGGCACCTCTGCCCCTGAGCTGGTGGTTTCGGCATTTGCGTCACTGGAAGGCAACCCCGGCATTGCGCTGGGTAATGCCTATGGCTCCAACATAACCAACATCGCACTGATTCTGGGGATTACCGCGCTGGTTGCGCCCATTGCCGTTGATTCGCAGGTCCTGAGACACACTTTGCCATTGCTGACGCTGGTGTCGTTTATTGCGGCCTTCCTGCTGGTTGACGACTTTTTGAGTCGCTTTGACGCCATTATCCTGTTGCTGGTGTTTTCAGCGTTGATGGGCTGGACTATTTATCAAGGGTTGCGTGACCAGCGCAATATCATCCCCGACACGCTTGCACAAGAGATTGAACTTGATCTGGCCAACCCCATGCCATTGCGCTTTGCCGTGATCTGGCTGGTAATTGGTCTGGTGTTATTGATTGCCAGCTCGCGATTGCTGGTGTGGGGCGCCGTTGAAGTCGCTCAAAGTCTGGGCGTCAGCGATCTTATTATTGGCCTGACCATTATTGCGATTGGCACTTCATTACCCGAACTGGCCTCGTCCGTGATTGCTGCCCGCAAGGGCGAGCATGACATGGTGGTCGGCAATATTCTGGGTTCAAATATTTTTAATACCTTGGCCGTAGTGGGTATTGCCGGCGCGATTCACCCGTTGGCTGTGGGGCACGAGGTCCTGACGCGCGATGTCGCGGTGATGATGGCGTTAACCATTTCCCTGTTTGTGATCGGTTATGGCCGGCGTGGCAAACATGGCCTGATCACGCGGGGCAAGGGTATGTTTTTGTTGGTGTGTTATGTGATGTATACCTTATGGCTGGCGCGCAGCGTATTTTTTACCGCGTAAGCTGGCCTGACGTTTAAGGAAATAATAATAATTATGCAAGTCAGGTCATCTTTTTTCAGCCATTTATGGATGGCTGTTGTTCTGTTGTGCCTTGGTCAAGCTGCGTTGGCTCAAACACCGTTTAATCGGACGGTGACACCAGAGCTATTGCAGCAATTGATGCCAAATGCGACCCGTTTTAGTGAAAAAGCTGGTGAACCACCGGTGTTTACCGCGTATGGTCCACTGAACGATACTGGCGAAACCGGCATCATCGGCTACCTGTTTCAAACCTCTGACTTTCCCCCGCTGGAAATCGGCTTCAGCGCCCCGATCGAAGTATTGGTTGCGCTGGATACCCAGGCCACGGTCACCGCCATCAAGGTACTCGACTATAACGAATCATTTCGCGGCAGCCGCGGCGACTTTTTGTCATCGCGCGGGTTTCAGGAGCAGTTCCAGCGCAAAGCCTTGACCGACGAATTCCGCGTAGGTCGGGATATTGATGGCGTGTCTCGCGCCACTATCACCAGCTGGGCTACCACGCGTGGCATCTACAATGCAGCACGACGGGTAGCCCAATTCTATTTGCCAGACAGTGGCATCGCCGCCGGCCAAGATTCCAGTGCCAACCTGCGCCTGCATCTCGACGCGCTGAGCTGGGAGGATTTGAAGGCGCAGCAACACGTGCTGGAGATGGACGTGAATCTGCCCGATGCCACCGTACTGGCGCTGTCCTTTGCCTACATGGGCAACAACGAAACCTTGGGCCAAGTTTTACTGGGCACCGAAGATTTTTCGCGTGCGGAACGTGATGCCAGCAATCGTTTTGATGCAGGACAATTGGTGCTGGTGGGTATTGGCGGTGACGCGTCAGACCCCTTCCGTCAGGAGCGACTGGCGCTGCAGCAGGACGGCATCGATTTTGAAATGCCAAGACGTCGCTTTGTGTACGCAGGCAGCGCTCTGGAAGGCAAAATTGCCAAACAAGCAGCCTACGCAGGCGCTATTGTGCTACCGGTAGAGATTGACGTCACACGGCCTTTTACTATTTTGTATGACCCCCGCAATGGTCAACCTCCGGCGTCCATGGAATTCAGTATCCATGGTCTGATGCTGGATGTTGCACTTGGAAATGAGATTCTTGCGCCTGGCGCAACGCCTGAAGGCGCGCAGAGTGTCAGTGACCTCAGCTGGCCCAAAATTGCAGCATTGCTGGTGATCTTTGCACTGGTTATGGCCAGCTTCCTGAGCAAAAACGCGCGACTGCGCTGGATTACCTTGAGCATCACGCTGGTGTATCTGGGGTTTATCAACGGCGGGTTTCTGTCGGTCTCCCATATTACCAACACCATCAATCTCGGGCCGTCCATGATACTGGGCGATGTGCCTCTGCTGATGATTGTGTTGTTTACGCTGGTTACCACATTGATTTGGGGACGCGTGTTCTGCTCGTCATTGTGCCCTTTTGGCGCCGTGCAGGATCTGCTCAGCAAATTTGTGCCACGGCGTTGGCAAAAAACCATGCCCGCACGACTTCATGACAAAGCCATTTACCTGAAATATGTGTTTCTGGCGCTGATTCTGGTAATGGCGGTGGTTCAGGGCGGTGTCAGTATCTTCCAGTATTTTGAACCCTTCGGAACCCTGTTTTTCTACAGTACATCCATTGTGATGTGGGCCATTCTGCTGGTTATTCTGCTGGCATCCGCGGTCGTTAAACGCTTTTACTGCCGCTACGTTTGTCCATTGGGTGCGGCGTTAGGGGTGTTGTCACTGGTCAGCCTTAGCCGCATCAAACGTGTCCAGCAATGCACCGCGTGCAGTGTATGTGAACATGCGTGTCCAACCGGCGCGATTCGCAAACACGCCATAGACTTCAAGGAATGTGTGCGCTGCGATATCTGTGAAAGCAAACTGATTCAAAAAGCCGGCGTCTGTAAACACACCGTTGAGTCACTCACCTCCCGCGGTGTGGTATTGTTGCCAATGACAGATGTCAGCTGAATAGGACATGGCTCTCCCTCCGTCTGCAAAAACAGGCACTACATCGTGCCTGTACGACGGAAACTTTTTAACTGCCCGTATAGTCAGCTGAAAAAGGCCTTTTGGCTCAACTGACTACGACCGTCGGCACAGCATGCAAACACAACCGTATTGTTCCAGCAGATTTTTGTCCGCAGACCAGATGCCAGCCCGGGCAGCTGTGCTGGTGAACAAACCGCTATGCCTGTTTGCCGCCATCTGCCTGCTCAGCAGCTGCACCGCCGCGTGGAATCAACAGGCCGCCGACAATGCCAGTTATGCATTGATTGAAGAAAAATCCAGCCTGGTGCCGGGTATGAGTACGCAGGACGTTGTGATCGATAAGCCGCGACAGATGACGCTCGAGCGCTTCCCTGCCAATACGGCGACATTTGATTTTCTGGGCAATCTCGCCAACAGTGAAAATGGTGCCCACATCATCAATCTGGAACAAGCTCTGGATCTGGCATTTGCCTTGAATAAAGATTACCAGCTGCAGCGCGAGCGTCTTTACTTGCAAGCCCTGTCGTTAACCGCTGACCGTTATCGTTACACCCCGATATTTTCAGCGTCTGCCAACAGTACTTATGCGTGGGACGCCAATGACACCTTTGTCGAGGATGCCGTGGCGCTGATCAACCTGCCCGCGACAACGATTGCCACGGATGAGCGCCTGCGCAGCGATGCCACACTGGGGACGCGTTTGTTTTTACGTGGCGGTGGACAAATCGCCCTGAACCTCACATCAAACTTCCTGAAGTTCGTCACCGGCGATCTGGACAGCAGCGCGTCGTCTGCACTGGTCGGATCGTTTACCCAGCCGCTGCTGCGCGGCGCAGGCTCGGATATTGCCGCCGAAACCCTGATGCAGGCGGAGCGCGATCTGTTGTATCAACTGCGCGAGTTTACCCGTTACCGGCAAACGCTGGCGGTGCGTATTGCCACGCAGTACTACACCGTGCTGGAAGCGCGTGACACGGTGCGCAATAACTTTGCCGGGTTGAGCGCCACGCTCAGCAGTCTTGAGCGTGAGCGCGCATTTCAGGCTGAGGGGCTGCGCACGCCGGGACAAGTAGGTCGACTGGAGCAGTCATCCCTGCAACGTGACCGCGCATGGGCACAAGCGATTACCCGCTACGCCAGCGCGCTGGACTCGTTCAAGATACTGTTGGGTCTGCGCGCTGACGACCGGCTGATGCTGGATGATCAGGAAATGCAGCGCATGTCGGAGGGCAATCTGGTGCCACCTGATATCACGCTGGAACAGGCACTGGAACTGACCGCCAATAATCGTCTGGATTTGTTTACCCACGCTGACCGCATCGCTGATCGGGCGCGCAAACTCGATGTCGCCGCCAACGCCTTTCAACCGGGGTTGGCACTGGTGCTGCGTGCATCGGTGCCTGCCAATGGCAACAACAGCGCCAGCCTGAGCGATCTGGACTTTCGGCTGACGGACTACAGTGCCGGTCTGGAATTGGATGTGCCCGTTGACCAGATGAGCGAGCGCACCGCCTACCGCCGGGCTTTGATTGATTATGACGTGGCAGTGCGTACGTATGAACTGGCCGTGGACAACGCCAAACTCGGCGTGCTGGATGCCTGGCGCGCCTTGGAGCAGGCCGAACGCAACTATGAAATCAGCATGACCAGTGTGCGAATCAATGAGCGGCGGGTGGAAGAAGCCGAGCTTCGCGCAGAACTGGGCACCGGCAACATTCAGGATACCGTGGATGCGCAGAACGATCTGATTAATTCGCGCACCCAGTTAACGTCGGCAATTATTGACCACAATGTTGCAAAACTGGCGCTGTGGCGAGATGTAGGACTGTTAATTGTCAGTGACAATGGGCAATGGCAGGAAGGTAGCGTTGAACCCGTCATTCCAAATACCGGCAACCCGACCCCACTTTAGAACAGGCTAACAAGCATGAAAATACCGGCTACTCTACAAACCGGCATAGACCGGTTTAAACAGGCATCACGCCCGGCACAAGCTGGCATGACCGCAGCGGGTTTACTGAGCATCTTTGTGCTGTTTAATCTGATGGGCGGTGGTGCTGACAACAGTTTTAGCGGCCCCACTTTTGTCGCACGCGAAGGCAAACTGGATATTGTGGTACGTGAAGGCGGCAATATTGAAGCGCTGCAATCGCAGCAGATTCGCTCAGCCATTCGCGGCGGCAGCGGTGTAAAAATCCTGTCCATTGTTGAAGAAGGTTATCGTGTTACTGCCGAGGATGTCACGGCAGGAAAAATTCTTGTCGAGCTGGACTCGTCACAACTGAACGAACAAAAACTCAATCAGCAGATTGCATATGAAACGGCCGATGCCACCTTTATTGAACGCAAAGCCCAACTGGAAATTCGCATCAATCAGAACGTTGCCAATCTGAACGCTGCGTCACAACGCATGCGGTTTGCACGTCTGGATCTGGAAAAATTCCTGGGCGCCAATGTAGTGCAAGATCTGGTCAACCGACTTGCCATCGAAGAGCGTCTTGCCCGCACGCAGGCGGCGCAAGCGGCGGCAACCGGGACAACGACTGATCGTGATGCCCGGGTCGGACAGATCCAACAAAATCGCGAAGCAACCCGACAGCAGGGTCGCAACGGAGGCGCGCGCGGCAGTTTTGATCCCGCCAGCTTTGACCCGTCTGATTTGAGCGCACTGCCGGCGCCCATGCGTGAACGTATCGAACAAATGATGGCGCAGAACAATGGCGAAATCCCTGCCGAGTTTCTGGCGCGCATGCGCGCAGGCGGCGGTCGCCCGGTCCCCGGTGGCGCGGATGATGATGCGTCGACACTGGTGCGCGTGGAAGACAGCAGTGATGGTCCATCCGACACCGAGCCAGAGGTGATCGGTCTGGCGGGCAGTGATGCCATTGCCTTGCCTCCGGCAACGGAAATGCTGATGGACAACGCGTATCTGTCTCTGCGTGAGGCCATTGATTTTCGTATATACGCCAGCGAAAACCGTCTTGAAGACGGCATGGCCAAACAACAACTGCGCACTTTGCAGGAAGCGGTGCGCGTGGCAGAGGAAAATAACCTGCAGGCGCAAGCCCGTTACGCGGGTCAGGAGCGTTTGGCCGCACGTGACTTCATTACACCCAATGAACTGGAAGCCGAACGCTCACGGCTGCTGCAGGCGGAATCCCGGCTTGAACAGGCCATTACCGATCTGAATCTGTACACGCAGTACACCTTTATCAAGGATGCTGATCAACAACTGGCCAACTATGAAGATGCCATCATGAGTTACCAGCGCACGCAGGCAGAAGCTGCTGCCGAGCTGGCGCAGGCTGAGGCGCGTTACAAGTCGGCTGTTCAGCGCCTGGAGCTTGAAGCACAACGCCTGGCCGACCTGAATGAGCAACTGGCAATGACGGTGATACGAGCACAGCGCCCCGGGCTGGTGGTCTATGGTTCCGCCGACACCGGCCAGCCGTTTCGCGGCGGTAATCAGGAACCGATTCAGGAAGGGGCAACAGTGCGTGAACGTCAGGCCATTTTGACGATTCCGGACATGACAGAAATGGCTGTGCGGGTGAATATTCATGAGTCTTCGGTGCAACGGGTGGCCGAAGGCCAGACGGTCTCTGTGCGTATTGACGCGTTTCCGGACATGCGCCTGACCGGACAAGTCATCAAAGTTGCCGTGGTTGCAGACTCTGGAAATGCGTTTATGAATCCGGATTTAAAAGTGTACCCGACCATTGTGCGCATTGATGGCGAGCACGACTGGTTGCGTCCAGGCATGACCGCTGAGGTTGAAATACTGGTGGCCTCGCTGGAGAATGCTGTGTACGTGCCAATACAGGCGGTGACCTACCTCGAAGACAAACAGGTGGTGTATGTCAGTGGCGCAGGGCGTCGTGAGGCACGTGAAGTGCAAACCGGCAACTACTCGGAACAATTTATCGAAATCACCGCAGGTCTGCGGTCGGGAGAAGAAGTTATGTTGCTGCCGCCCCGGCAATCCAGTCAGATTGCCGGACAGGCCGCATCCTGATGAATAATCAGACCATCAGCGCGGCAAGCAGTCACCTGGTGCAACCAGCACTGTCACGGCAATCAGTCGCCCGCGTACAGGACATCACCAAAACCTATCACATGGGTGAACTGGCCATGCAGGTGCTGCACGGCATCAGTCTCGACTTTTATCTCGGTGACTACATCAGCATCATGGGGCCGTCAGGGTGTGGTAAATCGACGCTAATGAACATTTTGGGTTGTCTGGATCAGCCCACTTCCGGTCGTTATTTTCTGGGCGACAAAGACACCTCGAAGATGAACGATAACGAACTGTCGGCAATTCGTGGCGCACGCCTGGGGTTTATTTTTCAGTCCTACAATCTGATTCCACAACTGACCGTGCTGGAGAACATCGAACTGCCGCTGTTTTATCAAGGCCATCCTGAACACCAAAGCCGGCAGATTGCCACCGAGCTGGCAGCTCGCGTGGGATTGGGTGATCGTTTGCAACACCGGCCCTTTGAATTATCGGGCGGTCAACAACAGCGAGTTGCCATTGCGCGCGCGCTCTCCAATGACCCACTGGTGATTCTGGCAGATGAACCCACCGGAAACCTTGATTCAAAATCCGGTGCGGAGATTCTGAACCTGTTTGACGAACTGCATCAGCAAGGAAAAACCCTGATTATGGTGACTCACTCGGACGAACTGGCCGAGCGCTCCCAACGGCAAATCAGGCTGCGCGATGGCCGGGTGGAATCTGATGACCAACATCATTAAACATCCGCGTCTGTTATCTGTGTTGCAGCGCATCACAGTCCATGTGCAGCCGGCGTATTGGACACGTTTTAAGAAGACCGCCGAGGTCGGCATCAAGAGCATTCATGCCCATGGCCTGCGCTCATTGCTGACTGTGTTGGGCATTGTCATTGGTGTCGCAGCGGTGATCTCCATGTTGGCTGTCAGCGAAGGGGCCAGCTTCGAAGCCCAACAGCAATTTCGTGCACTTGGCAGCAATAACATCATTGTCAAAAGCGTCAAACCCGCCAGCCTAGAGGCCAGCAGCAGTAACAGCGGGCGTCCGCAGGCGATTGCGTATGGCCTGACCTACGAAGACATTCTCACCATACAAGAGACCATTCCCGGTATCAGCAATGTGATTCCGTCGCGCATCATTAAAAAGGATGTCAGGCACCTTGGCCGAGACGTCAGCACTGACGTGGTGGGCACCACAGTCGATTACCCGGCCTCCCGCAATTACAGCTTGCGTAGCGGGCGCTTTTTTTCCGAAGAAGAAATGCTGGGACAACGTAATGTTGCGGTGATCAGTGACGAAGTTGCACGCGCGCTGTTTCCCATGACTGACCCGCTGGGCGAGAGCATCCGCATGGATGGTAATTACTACAACATTGTGGGGGTGATGGAGCCTGAAGCGTATTCAAATCTGGGGCGCAGCCAGGCGGGCAGTTCAAATGCCGCGCCCACCCGCATTTTTATTCCCTTGTCGGCGGCACGTTACCGTTTTGGTGAAACACTGGTGCGGCAAGCGTCCAGTGGTGTGGAGATGGAAACCGTTGAACTGCATGAGGCAATCATTCAAGTACAGGATCAGGAACAGGTGGAAGCCGTAGGCCAGATCATTGAGCAGATTCTTGAGCGTCGCCATCGTCGGGTGGATTATGCCGTTGAAGTGCCGCTGGCGCTGATTCGGCAAGCCGAAGAAAGTGCACTGCGCGATCAGATTGTCGCCGGGGCGATAGCAGGGATTTCGTTGCTGGTGGGCGGTATCGGCATCATGAATATCATGCTGGCCAGTGTTACCGAGCGCACCCGCGAGATTGGTATACGTCGCGCGCTGGGCGCGCGCAAAAAAAATATTGTTCAGCAGTTTTTGATTGAAGCGGTGATTTTGTCGGGTGTGGGTGGCTTGATTGGGGTCGCCATCGGCATTTTGATACCGGTCATCATTTCCATTTTCTGGGGTATGACCACCATTGTTACTGTAACGGCACCCTTGCTAGCATTTTCCATTTCAGCCTTGATTGGTGTGGTGTTCGGAATTTACCCGTCCGTTCGGGCCGCCAACATGGATCCGGTGGAGGCGCTCAGACATGCCTGAGTCGTTGTTTCCGGCAAAAAAAAAGCCCTGATTACGTCAGGGCTTTTTTATGACGACCACGGTCACTATCAGAACGTACCGTTGATCTTGATCGACATGACGCGGTGCGCAATCGAGCAGAAGGACTCAATTTCGGTCACGTTGCTGTTTGCAATGGTATTTGCGTAACGAGAACGCTCTCGACACTGATTGTTATTTGTGAGGCTGCGTGCATCAAAGCGGATACGAATGTTGCGTGACGTCACGTACTCCGCGTAAACACTGACGTTTGGCTCACCCGAGTATCTTTCAATATTGTTGATATCGTAACGCTTGATGTTGCCATCAAAGCGGTTATTCCAGTTAGCACCATAGGTGATGCGATAGGAGGGGATATCGTGTCGGAACCCCAGTTGGAAGCGTCCGCGATCAAAGTTCTGGAAACGACGATTCACACCGAGAAACGGATCGGTGATCTCTGAGTCTTTAATTTCCAGACTGCTGATCAACATCAGATTTGGCATGTTGAATTTCGTCAGGCGCACACTGGCATTACCGCGAAACACCAACATGGTGCCATCACCAATATTGCCGTTGGCAGACTGCGGACTGCCGCCAGGCACCGTAGCATCCACACGCTCAATCACGTCAAGATGCTTCATGTACGACAAGGTGCCTTCAACAACACCCATATCCTGTGGCAAGCGATACTCGGTGCTGAAATCGGCGTACAGCACTTGCTCCTGCACCAGATCGGCATTACCTGCCATGGTTTCGGCATCGTTGTCACGCTCATCACTGGACGCCACAAAGTCGGAGAAGCTCAGCTGGCGCACTGTTTTGTACATGGTGCCGCGCAACTGCAAACCCGGGCGCATTTCAAAACGCATGTCCAGCTTTGGCTTCAGAAAGCTGAAGTCGCGCTTTTTGAAGACATCACCGGTCTGGGTGATTTCAGACAGCTCATACAACAGTGAGCTCTCCAGCGACAGGCGTGGGCTAATCTGCCAGTTGTGCACCACAAACGGCTCGTAGCGCACCTCTTCAACCGTGGAAACAGCATTGCTGACTGATTGCGGGGTCAAGCCGCCGTGGTTATTGGATACCGCGCCGGTACTGCTGCGTAACCCCAGGCGCAAGGCTGAATCCAGTGTCGTCACAGCACGTTCTGCGCCAAACTCGACACCCTGTCCAGCAGACAAGGCCATGGAATAAGACGACCGCACAATTTCTTCAGAGGTAATCGAGTGTGAGTTCAGAAACAGATCCTTGCTCCAGTTGCCACTGTCATCTATATCAAAACGCTCACGGGTGTTGTTGTCATCGCGCTCATTCAGAATAAACAACGCTTTGAACAGGTGGTTGTTGGCAAGTCGTAACTCATAGTCACCACCAATCTCCCAATTGCTGTTTCGTCCGGGGTTATCCTCGCGTTCACGGTCAATTGTGTTGGGCGTCACACGCAGATTGGTGATATCGCGAAACACTTCGTTTTCGTTATCGGAATTTCCATATAACAGATTCAGCCGCACGCTGCTGTTCAGATTGATTTCATACCCCAGATTGGCGGCTGTCGCGTAGGTGTACTGATCACGCGTGCGCTCTTCACTGATGGTGTCGTTGGCGGAAAAATCACCCAACACACTGCTTTCGAAGCTGGATTGGTAATTATTGCGAGGCTCCATTTCGCCACTGAACAGATAGGTCAGACCACCATACTGGCCATTGACGGCTATCTTTCCACCGGGCTGCAGGCGGCCATCATCATTCAGATCCGTATTGGCTTCATATGAGTATGAGCGATTCGACAAAGCTTCAGACAGGACAATGTTGACAATCTGATCACCGCGCACGTCCAGATCGGTTGACGTGCCACGGATCAATTCGATGCGCAGTACTTTGTCTGCAGAAATGCGGGCGAGCTGGGCGTTGGCCTCATTGCTCTTGCCGGCAACTCGCTTGCCATCAATCAGGATCTGGTTCCCGCCGCCGCCACCCAGGCCACGACCACCACCACCGCCACCGGGGCCACCACCACCGGGGCCACCACCGCCGCCAAAACCGCCACCGCCGCCAGAGCTCATGCCCGGGATGCGGTTCATCATGTCCTGAGCCGTAACAGGTGACCATTGTGAAAAATAGGTTGCCGGATAAACTACCGTGGAACCATCGTCAGCCACTTCCTGTGCTTGTAACCTGTTGGACTCCGACAACAGGGAAATCGATAACAGCGGTCCGAGCAAAAGGGCTCGCCGGACTGCAGCGGAGAGGGTAATGCGAGTCATTATTGGAATTCTCATGCGTTTTCTGAAATTTGAACCAGTAACTTACTTAAAAATCGCCATCGCTGGCAATGCCTTTGTTCTCGCTTCGGCGTATTGTTGCTGTCCAGTCAGCTGATCCTGTGGTAAAGTGCGGGCCTTCGAACTTCCCGTTCAGCCTGATACAGGCATTCGCAGTACCACCGGCCCGAGTCCAGCCTCCCCTGTTTTTACAGAACAGCAGGGAAATTTGTGACAGAGGCCACCCGATTTGGTGCGCTGTGCACCCTTCAAGGATATCAATGAGTTTTGTAAACCTGGGCTTGTCTGAAGCCCTGCTTAAAGCTGTTGCCGAGCAACAATACACCGAAGCCACCCCAATTCAAGCTCAAGCCATTCCTGCCATTCTGGCCGGTGGCGATCTGATGGCATCTGCCCAGACGGGCACCGGCAAAACCGCCGGATTTACCTTGCCCCTGCTGCAGAAACTGGAAGGCGGCGAACGCACCAGCAACGGCCATATTCGTGCGCTGATTCTGACCCCGACCCGCGAACTGGCTGCCCAGGTTCACGACAGCATCAAGACCTATGGCAAATTTATGAAAATCCGCTCTGCTGTTGTGTTTGGCGGCGTGAAGATCAATCCACAGATGATGATTCTGCGTGGCGGTCTCGACATTCTGGTGGCAACACCGGGCCGCTTGCTCGATTTGCACCAGCAAAACGCGGTGAAATTCGACAAGGTTGAAATTCTGATTCTGGACGAAGCCGATCGCATGCTGGATATGGGCTTTATCAAGGACATCAAGAAAGTGCTGGCAATGCTGCCGAAGAAGCGTCAGAACCTGCTGTTCTCGGCAACCTTCTCCGGCGAAATCCAAGAACTGGCACGCGGCCTGTTGCAGAACCCGGCACAGATCAGTGTGGCACCGATGAACACGACCGCAGAGCGCGTTACCCAGACGCTGCACCCGGTCGATAAATCACGCAAAACCGAGTTGCTCAGTCATTTGATCAGCAGCAATAACTGGTATCAGGTACTGGTGTTCAGTCGGACCAAACACGGTGCCAACAAACTGGTGATGATGTTGGAAAAAGACGGCATTCAGGCTGCAGCCATCCACGGCAACAAGAGCCAGGCGCAGCGCACCAAAGTGCTTCACCAGTTTAAAAACGGTGAGCTTCAAGTGCTGGTCGCCACCGATATTGCGGCACGCGGCATCGATATCGATCAGTTGCCTCACGTGATCAACTTTGACCTGCCAGATGTGCCGGAAGACTATGTACACCGAATTGGTCGAACTGCACGTGCCGGCTCTGAAGGCCAGGCCATCTCATTGGTCAGTGCTGATCAGACCAAACAACTCAAGCAGATCGAAAAGGTGCTGAAAACGCGCCTGTTGCTGGAAGTTGTGCCCGGCTTTGAACAGCGCGAGCGCGCCCAGGATGAGAAAGAAGGCATCGAAGCGCCGCGTCGTGCCATGGCTGAACGGCAAGCCCGCAGCCAGAGCCGCAGCGACAACGGACGTAGCGCCAGCCCCCGGACCAGCGGCACGTCTGCGCGCACCAGCAACGGCCCGGCACGCAGCAGTGGCGCACCCGCACGTACCAGTACGCCGCGCAGCACAGAACTTGGACAGCAACGTGCGCCACAACGTGGCAACTTTGATGCTGACAAACCGTTCAGCCGTGGTCCACGTCGCGATCCGGCTGCGACTGCACGCCCTTCGCAACCACGTCATGTTGGCATTCGCCCTACGCCGGACAGTGTTGATCAGGAGCGGCTGTATCAGTCTCGTGGCAACCAGGCGGCGCCCGCTGCCGATGCCAGAACCGAGCGGAGTGATCGCCGCACGCCTCAGCGCAAAGCCAATCCGCAGCGCAAGGATGGCACCCGGGTAGTCTCGGTCTGGTAATGGTCAGTCGACGTCAATCAATCCGAGTCGTATCGCTTCCAGCGTTACCTCGGATCGGTTGGACACACCCAGTTTGTTATAGATGGTTTTGACATACCCTTTGATGGTATCTGTAGACAGTTGCAGCATGCCTGCTGCATCCTCCTCGCCGTCAAGACGATGTGTATTTATGGTTCAGCATCATGTGCGCAAGCTGGGCAATGTCCACCACCCACATGGTGATCTATTTTAATCCCTTACCACATGACATCTGGCTGCCCACCGTGCACATTGCCATCGACCTGTGCATTTTCAGCATCTATTGTTTTATCGGCCGTCTGGCACACACCCGCAAACCGGTGCGTGAACGGCTGTTTGTGCTGTGGACCGTGTTCGCAGCAATCATCAATCTGAGCATTGGGCCGGAATGGTTCTGGCAAATAAGGTAGAAACCAGACGATTGATTATTGAGCGAGGTTTTGAGGAACGCCGGACACTCGAAATGAAACAGGAGACCGAGCAGGAACGCATCAAAATTTATCGCGACTTGCACGACGATATGGGTTCACGCCTGTGATCGATTATCCACGCCGATACCGACAATCGACTGGGCACGATGGCGCGTGCGGCACTTGAAATCCTGCGTCAGGCAGTGTCAAAAGCCAATACGCGGGATCAGGCATTACCTGAATTGCTTGAAGGTATGCGGGAAGAGACCGAACTTCGCCTGCGCGGATCAGGTCACACGGTGATATGGCATCAGAGCGCTGTGCCCCATGTGACCGTGCCATCGGATGTTGTGTTTAATCTGAACAGGATCATGAAAGAAATGGTCAGCAATATCATCCGTCATGCCAAGGCCAGCGTGGTTGAGTTAACGATCGGTTATCAGGAAAACCAACTGATGATCACGGTCAGTGACAATGGATGCGGTATGCCCGACAGTCACAGTGCGCATGACGGTAATGGCTTGAACAATATTTTTAGTCGCGCCCGGGAAATACATGCAAGGGTCGACATCCGTAACAACGTAGAGGGCGGAACACAGACAAACGTGTGCTTGCCGCTGTTAACCGGCAACACATGACCGTAGTTGACTTGTCCCTATCAGGTGTCATGATGGCGGGAACTGAATACATTAACGCTGCAATGCAAATGAGACTCCGGCAATGAAACCGCCTGCCCGCCTGCTGATTCTGGATGATGATCCGTTGACCGGACAAACCATCTCCAATATTGCGGTACTTGCCGGAGTTGAAGCGTTGTACACCGACGATCCCCGCGAGTTCTTCCGACTGAGCAAAGACTGGGGGCCCGATTTTATTGCCCTCGACCTGGTGATGCCGCGCATGGATGGTGTGCAGGTCATGGTGGAACTGGCACGCCTGAATTGTCAGGCAGACATTATCATTTCCAGTGGCGTGGGTGGGCGAGTACTGGATGCCGCCGCACGATCAGCCACCGAACATGGATTAAAAATCTCAGGGGTATTACCCAAACCCTTTTCACCAGCGCGCTTGCGCGAATTGCTCAACAGACAATCCGCCAGAGCAACGCACACGGTGCGCAACACCCCCAATGTTGCCCAATCTGCCAACAGTATCCCTGCACATGAACTGGCAGATGCCATCAGCCTTGAGCAAATCAAGGTGGTATACCAACCTAAAATCAACTGCCGAACAGGTTTGCTGGCCGGGTTTGAAGTACTTGCGCGCTGGCAACACCCGACGCGCGGCACCATTGCGCCTGATGACTTTATTCCGTTGGCCGAAAAATCCGGGCTGATCAATGCATTGACTGAATCGGTGATACTGCAATCCTTGCGCTGGTTTGCCGGGCTATCAGACAGTTTTGGCCTGGATGTCGGGTTTGACTATCTGAAACGTCGACTGAATGATGTCACCATGTCCGTGAACATTTCTGCCATCTCTCTGAGTCACCTTGACCTGTTTGAGCGCATCGAAAATCACTGTCGTAGCATGCACATACAGCCGGAACGTATAATTTTTGAGCTGACCGAAACCTGCGCTATGGAAGATCCTGTCAGTTCACTGGATATCCTGACCCGTTTACGCATGAAGGGTTTCCATTTGTCCATCGACGACTTCGGCACCGGCTACTCGTCCATGTTGCAACTGGCACGCCTGCCGTTTTCCGAGATCAAGATAGACAAGTCGTTTGTGATGACCGCTTCAGAGTCCAAAGAATCGTGCACCGTGATCAAAACCATCAACGACCTCGGACATGGCCTCGGGTTGTACACCTCTGCCGAAGGTATTGAGAGTCTCGAAACATTGGAATATCTGCGCAGTATCGGTTGTGACCTGGCTCAAGGCTACGCCATCGCACGCCCGATGAGTGGTCCGGCAATTATCGAGTGGCTCAGTAACTGCAACAACAATGATGAAACGCGCCGCCTGAACGTACTCCATTCCCTGAACATTCTGGATACACCCGGGGACGAGCGCTTTGATCGTATTACCCGCCTGGCTGCACGCCTGTTTCAGGTGCCCATTGCGCTGTTTAGTCTGGTCGATACCCACCGGCAATGGTTTAAATCGTCGGTCGGGCTGGAGACTCAGGAAACACCCCGGGACATCTCGTTTTGTCATCACGCCATCCGCGACGATTGCATTCTGGTGGTCCCGGATGCTTCGCAGGATCCGTTGTTTGCAGACAATCCGTTGGTGCAAAGCGCCCCGTTTATACGTTTTTATGCTGGATGCCCGGTGCATGCGGATACCGGCATTCGCCTCGGCACCCTGTGTTTGATAGATCAGCAACCACGCAGCTTCAGCAATCATCAGCAAGTGCTGTTAAAACACCTTGCGCAAATGGTTGAAAACGAACTGGCCTCAGATTTCGTAGCGCACAGTGACGCGTTTACCGGTATGCTTAATCGTCGCGGATTTGATGCCCGTGCGGCCGAGTCGATCAGTCTTTGCCAGGATGCCGGCCTGCATGCCTGTCTGTTTCTGTTCGACTTGCTGGAGTTCAAAGCTTTTAACGAAACCTGGGGGCGGGCGGCGGGAGATCGTGCACTGATCGCGTTCGGCCATGCTCTTAAGGAAACCTTCCGCGGCTCGGATCTGATTGCCCGATATGGTGATGACGATTTTGTTGTACTGATGACGGGAGTCGACCCGCTGGCCGCGGAAAACACACTCCTTCGACTGGATGACGTCATTGCGCGGTCTTTCGGGGAATACCCGGTCACGCATTTATCAGGGTGGTCAATACTGCAGCGCGCAGACAGCACTCAGCAACTGATTTTAAGAGCCAGTCAGAATATGTTGATTGCGCGATCTCCAAGAGGCAATTGATCCAGATCAACACCCTTTAAACCCCAGGGTTTATCATGCCTTCGCTTGAACAAATGCCGACTTTGAACAGCAAATAAAAATACTTCCCACTAGCCGGCATACAGTCCCGATGCTTCGGGATTCACATCGAAAACCTGACGTCGTACAGTCCTTTTGAACGCAATCCCTGGCCGATTGCCACACGCGTCAAAACAACAAAATGGATGGTTTTTATAATGACCAGCAATCACCTCAGCCACCCTCTTGATAATAACAAGGTGGTCTACAACTACAAGGTTGTTCATCAATTTGCCCTCGCCACGGTATTCTGGGGCATTGTCGGGATGGCGGTCGGGGTCTTGATCGCCGCCCAACTCGCCTGGCCCGTGTTGAACTTTGACACGGCATGGCTCAGTTACGGACGACTGCGCCCGCTGCATACCAACGGCGTTATTTTTGCGTTTGGCGGCAGTGCGCTGATGGCGTGTTCCCTGTTTATTGTGCAACGCACCTGTGGTGCACGACTGATCAGTGACAAGCTCGCCGCGTTTGTCTTCTGGGGATGGCAGACCATCATCGTATCGGCAGTCATCACACTGCCCATGGGTATGACCACGTCCAAAGAATACGCCGAACTGGAATGGCCAATCTCCATTCTGATTGCCGTGGTCTGGGTCGCGTACGCAATCCTGTTTTTTGGCACCATCATCAAGCGCCAACAAAAACACATTTACGTCGCCAACTGGTTTTTTGCCGCGTTTATTATTGCCGTTGCCATCCTGCACATTGTGAACAACCTTGCGGTTCCGGTAACACTGACCAAGTCTTACTCGATTTACGCTGGCACCGTGGACGCCATGGTGCAGTGGTGGTGGGGGCACAATGCCGTGGGCTTTTTCCTGACCGCCGGTTTTCTGGGCATCATGTATTACTTTGTGCCCAAACAGGCAGGACGCCCCATCTACTCCTACCGTTTGTCAGTTGTGCACTTCTGGGCCCTGATTGCCATTTACGTGTGGGCAGGCCCACACCACTTGCATTACAGCGCGCTGCCCGACTGGACCCAGAACCTGGGTATGGCCATGTCTCTGATTCTGCTGGCACCATCATGGGGCGGCATGATCAACGGCATCATGACGCTGTCTGGTGCATGGGACAAACTGCGTACTGACCCTATTCTTAAATTCCTCGTGGTCTCATTGTCGTTCTACGGTATGTCCACGTTTGAAGGCCCGATGTTATCGATCAAGTCTGTCAACGCGCTGTCGCATATGACTGACTGGACCGTTGGCCACGTGCATGCTGGCGCATTGGGATGGGTTGCGATGATCTCAATTGGCGCCACTTATCACCTGATTCCGCTGCTGTATGGGCGCAAGCCCGGCGAAATGTTCAGTATCAAACTGATTGACCTCCATTTCTGGCTGGCCACGATCGGTACTGTGTTGTACATCGTGTCCATGTGGGTGAACGGTCTGATGCAAGGCCTGATGTGGCGTGCCGTGAATAATGACGGCACGCTGACATACAGTTTTGTCGAAACTGTGATTGCCAGCTACCCCGGTTATGTTGTGCGCTTTATCGGTGGCGGCATTTTCCTGTCAGGCATGCTGGTCATGGCCTGGAACATTTGGAAAACCTGGCTGATTACCCGTGAGGAATTGGCCTCGGGCAAAATAACTCAACAGGAGGCACTGGCATGAACGATCTGATTGAAAAGAATCTCGGGTTGTTAATTGCCCTCGCTATTGTTGCGATCAGTTTTGGTGGCGCCGTGGAAATTATCCCGCTGATGTCGCAGCGCCATGTCCAGGAGCCTATGGAAGGCTTGAAACCTTACTCACCTCTGGTGCTGGAAGGACGCGACATTTACATCCGTGAAGGCTGCAACAACTGCCATTCACAAAAAATTCGTCCACTGCGGGCAGAGGTTGAGCGATATGGTCACTACTCGGTTTCCGGCGAGATGACCTATGACCATCCGCACCTGTGGGGCTCCAAGCGCACTGGACCGGATCTGGCACGTGTCGGCGGTCTGTACAGTGATGACTGGCATTTTGCGCACTTGATGGATCCGCGTTCTGTGGTGCCCGGTTCAAATATGCCAGCGTACCCATGGTTGTTTTCCAACGAACTCAATCTGGACGTCACGCCACGCAAACTCCGGGCGCTTCAGCGAATCGGCGTGCCCTACAGCGATGAAGACATTGCCAATGCCACTCAAGGCCTGGAGGGTGTCACCGAAGCGGAAGCACTGGTGGCCTTCTTGCAGGAATTGGGCACTTTGATCACTGAGAGGCGCTAATACATGGATATCAATGACTTCCGAACAGTCGCCACCGTGTTGGTTTTTCTGGCGTTTATGGGTATTGCCTGGTGGGCATACGGCCCCAGTCGTAAACGTTATTTTGATGAAGCTGCGCAGTTGCCTTTTCAGGATGACGACGCCGCGCCCGCAATCACTGCGCATAAAAAAGGAGAACAGGCATGATGAGTAGTGGATTCAGTCTGTTTGTGATTCTTGGCACATTGGGATCGCTGATCGTTTTTACGCTGTTGTTGCTGATGAACCGCAAGGTCAGCAATCCCGGTCAGACAACCGGTCATGAGTATGATGGCATTGAAGAATACGATAACCCTCTGCCTGCCTGGTGGTTCTGGGGATTCCTGCTCAGCATCGTGTTTGCGTTGGGTTACCTGATCTACTACCCCGGCCTCGGGAATTTTAAAGGACTGTCAGGCTGGACATCTGCGGGACAACTGGCTCAACAGCAGGCGGACGCCGATGAACGTTTTGGCCCCATTTTCGCGCAGTATCGAGCGATTCCGGTTGAGGAATTGGCCACCATACCCGCGGCTATGCGTATGGGACAGCGTTTGTTCGCCACCAACTGTGCACAGTGCCATGGCAGTGCCGGCACCGGTGCTTACGGGTTCCCCAACCTGACGGATGGGGAATGGCAATGGGGGCAATCTGTTGAACAAGTGCAGGCGACACTTCAAAACGGTCGTGTTGCGGTGATGCCGGCGTGGAATGGTGTGCTGGATGCATACGGCATTCGGGATGTCACTGAATATGTCATGCAGATCTCTGGTCGTGATGCGATTGCAGAACAGGCAACCGCTGGACAGGCACAATTTGCTCAACTGTGCGCAGCCTGTCATGGTGCGGACGGCAAGGGCCAGCCCATGTTGGGCGCACCGGACTTGACCAATGACCGCTGGTTGTATGGTGGCAGCCGCGAGCAAATATCCGATGTCCTGCGACATGGCAGAAATGGCCGGATGCCAGGTTTCTCCGACCGACTGGATGAAGATCGTCTGCACATACTCAATGCGTACGTGAGAAGTCTTTCGTCGCAATAGACAGCACTGTTGGCGTTCCACACTGAGGTATCGGGGTAACCCGGAATAATGACGATGCAGAAAATTCCGGTACAACAACTGAGCAGCGAAGACGTGGATTCACGCGTCTTCAATCTCTATGAGAAACGGGAAAAGATCTTTACCCGCAGTGTTGAGGGGGTTTTCCAGCGTATTCGTTTGTACACGGGCTGGCCGTTGTTGCTGGGGTATTTTCTGCTGCCCTGGTTAAATCTGGACGGCCGACAGGCGGTGTTGTTTGATCTGCCCGCCCGCAAATTTTATGTCTTGTGGATGACATTCTGGCCGCAGGATTTTGTCCTGCTCGGCTGGCTTCTGGCGATTGCCGCATTCGGTTTATTTTTTGTGACCACCCTGTGGGGCCGCGTCTGGTGCGGCTACACCTGTCCGCAGACAGTCTGGACCGCAGTATTTATGTGGGCTGAGCAAATGGCCGAGGGCGAGCGCAACCAGCGCATCAAACTCGACAAAGTGCCCTCCATCATCACACCTAAAGGCTGGAACAAGGCGGGGTTAAACAAAACCTGGCGCCGCCTGTTCAAACACAGCATGTGGTTGGGGTTTGCGGCACTGACCGGCATCACCTTTATTGGCTATTTTTACGGCATCCGCGATCTGGTCACCGATGCTTTGCTGTGGCAATTACCGCTGGTTGCGGTTGCCTGGAGTGTATTTTTTACACTGGCGACTTACATCAATGCGGGCTGGATGCGCGAGCAAGTGTGTATCTACATGTGTCCCTACGCGCGGTTCCAGTCCGTCATGTTTGATCGTGACACGCTGGTGATTTCCTATGATCCTGCGCGTGGCGAACAACGCGGCGCGCGTCGACGCAATACCGATTATCAAGCACAAGGGCTCGGCGACTGTATTGACTGCACCTTGTGTGTGCAGGTGTGCCCAACAGGCATCGACATTCGTAACGGTCTGCAATACCAGTGTATTGGCTGTGCGGCTTGCGTCGACGCCTGTGACGACATCATGGACAAGATGGGTTACGCACGCGGGCTGATTTCCTATACCACCGAGAACAAACTGGCCGGCGGCAGCTGGACCTGGAAACGCCCCAAACTCATCGCCTATGGTGTGGCGATGTTAGCCATGAGTTTGCTGTTTGTACTGGTGCTGTGGAATCGTGTGCCCATGTCAATTGAAGTGATCCGCGATCGTGGTGCTTTGTTTCAGGAACTGTCCGATGGCCGTATCGAAAATATTTTCAGACTGCGCATCATCAACATGGACAATCAGGCGCATGAATTCGACATCGCCATCAATGGCCTGCAAGGCGCCAGTATCCTGCCGGATCAGCCGGTCACGGTAGGCTCGGGTGAGATTCATGACTTGCTGCTGCGGGTACAGATTGATCCGGCACAACTGAACAACTTTAATCAGACATTCAATTTCAACGTTAGCAGTCGCGACGGTTCCCTCAACGATGAAACAGAAAGCCGGTTTATCAGTCCCTCTGCCTCCGCGTCACCCACAAGGCTATAAGAAGATGAGGATGCAATGAAGAAAATACAGGGCACCACTCACGCTGCTGACACCGACACCCTGCCATGGTATCGCTACCGTTGGCCGTGGATTCTAATTGCCATTCCGGCCGCGTCCATGGTGTTGGGTGTCATCCTGATTACGACCGCGATCAACAACCCCGCGATTCTGGTGGTTGATAACTACTATGCCGAAGGGCGTGGTATCAATCAGTCCATGGCCTTGGATGATGCGGCAGAAGTCTTACAGTTGTCGGCCAATCTGTTGGTTGATAACGGTGCAATGACCCTGCAATTGAACCGGGCCGGGACAGCCGACACCCGTGAAGATGCATTGCGCCTGTTTGTGTATCACGTCACCGACAACCTGCGTGACCATGAGTTTTTGTTGCTGCCTGCGCTCGATCAGGACGGCCTGTTTGAACTGGTGGATGCAGACGAAAAAACCTTGATGGCGGACATTCTTGCCAGCGATACCAGCTGGTATCTGGAAGTACGTGGCACCAACAATGACTGGCGGCTGCGCGAGCGCATTACAACGCCGTTAACGGAGGCAAACCTCTGATGGCAAGCGTGTTGACGGGCACATCCGGCATGATCGCAGACGATGCAGCGCAGCGTCTGTGTTTCCATTGCCAATCGCCAGTGCCATCAACACTTGACCTGTCGGTCACCATCGAGAGCGTCGCTCGACCACTGTGCTGCACGTCGTGTCAGGCAGCCGTGCAATTTATCCACGACTTGAAACTGGAATCCTATTATCAGTACCGGGAGCAGTGTGATGTTAACGCGCTGGCGGACAAAAACACATCAAGCCCCGACGTTAGCCGCTTGCAGAAAGCAATCAGCACGTTGCCCGATGGTCGTCAGCAGTTGACCCTGCTGATTCCCGATCTGCGCTGTGTTGCCTGCGTGTGGTTGCTTGAGCAGGTGCTTGGGCGCGAAAACGGGGTTGATGAGATCAGTGTGAACTATGCCACTCGTCGCCTGCGTGTTGTGTTTGACAGCCGTCAAAACGCCGTTGCACTGGCCGAACTGATCAGTAGCCTCGGTTACAGCGTGCGTCCCGACGTACCTGATGCGGCACGACAAGCGTTCAGCGAATCGCGCCGCAGCCTGCTGCTACGGATGGGCATCGCTGGCATCGGCATGATGCAGGTGATGATGTTTGCATTTGGCGACTATTTCTCCGGTGGCGAGATGGAGCCTGAGTTTCAGGCCTTGTTGCGTTGGGCGAGTATGGCATTGACTACGCCGGTTGTACTCTACAGCGCATGGCCCTTCCATCGTGCGGCTTTTTTTGCACTGAAACACCGAACACTGACCATGGATGTGCCTGTATCACTGGCGATTCTGGCGGCGTGGCTACTCAGCGTGTTCAACACCGTCACCCATGGCCATGAAGTCTTTTTTGACACTGCCTGCATGTTCACTTTTTTCCTGTTGATCGGGCGATATGCGGAACTGCTGTCGCGTTTCCATTTTCAACAGAGCCAGGACTTGCTCGAACATCTGTTGCCTGACACCGTCCTGCGATTGCCCGTGCCTGCTGACAATGATGCCCTGAACCAGGTGACGATCGCGGATACGCAACGCGTGGCGCTGGACACCTTGATGGCTGGCGATGTGTTGTGGGTGCTGCCGGGCGACACCATACCGGCGGACGGTTTTGTGCTGCGCGGTCAAAGTGGTGTCAGTGAAGCAGCGTTTACCGGCGAGGCCCTTCCCCAACCCAAACAGCCCGGCGCGCGGGTGCTGGCCGGCTCGGTCAACCACGATGGCGAACTCCTGATTCGTGTGAAATGTACGCCTGGTGAATTTGTGATTCGTCAGATTGCCCGCCTGCACGAACAAGCCGGCGCCTGGCGCCCGCGCTGGGCGCAGTTGGCCGATCGCACAGCCAGCTGGTTCATTGCAGCCGTGTTGTTGATTGCAGCGGGTGCCGGCATTTACTGGTATCAAGCGGGCAGTGAAGACTATCTGGTCATTATGTTAACGGTTCTGGTGGTGTCATGTCCGTGTGCATTGTCGTTGGCAACGCCGGTTGCTTACAGCGTGGCGACCACAACGCTGCGCAATCATGGCGTCGTCATCAAACACGGCGCCTTTCTGGAACGTGCGGCAGAAACCAATGCCGTGGTATTTGATAAAACCGGCACCTTGACGGAAGCCAACCTCAAAGTCACAGAGATTGTATTGGCAGACGAGGTTGATGCCTCTGCCCTATCGCAACACAAGCAACATTGTTTGGCCCTTGCCAGCGCGCTTGAAGCCGGCAGCGAGCATCCGATTGCCCATGCGTTTGACGCACCACACACCTATAGTGTGGCCAACAACCAGATAGTGGCCGGCTGCGGCGTCATGGGCAACATTGAGGGCCAGCACTATCAATTGGGCTTGCCAGCGTTTGCGCTGGAAACGCAGGATCCAGCATCCCTGCAACCACCGGGCAACGGACACTGGATAGTACTGAGCAAAAACCGACAGGCACTGGCGTGGTTCTGCCTTCAGGACACGCCACGCACCGATGCCAGCGCTGTTGTCAACAAAATGCATGAACTGGGCATTCGCACGGCGGTATTCACCGGCGACCAATCGATGCGCGAGGAGGATATTCGTGCGTTATTTGCCGTTCAGATTATTCGTACCGGCATGAGCCCTCAGGACAAAGTGGACGCAGTACGTGACTTGCAGCAGTCCGCCCACGTCATGATGGTGGGAGACGGCATCAACGACACCGCTGCCATGGCTGCGGCAGATACATCGCTGGCCGTCACCCCACGCGACAGTTTTGTACAGAACAGCGCCGATGCAACCCTTTTGAACGGCTCACTGATGATGTTGCCGGCGATTCTGACGTTTGCCAAAAAGTGCCGCACCATCATTCGCCAGAATGTGACCTGGTCAGTGATTTACAACTTTACGGTCATCCCCTTCACGCTCATGGGGATGGTACCGCCATGGCTGGCGGCCCTGGGTATGAGTCTGTCGTCCATATTGGTGGTCAGCAATGCCGGCCGCCTGCGATGGATGGAGCGCTGATATGGACGTATTGTTTGTCATGATTCCCTTAGGGCTGCTACTGGTTGCATTTGGCATCTGGAGTTTTGTCTGGTCAGTCAAACACGATCAGTTTGAAGATCTGGAACGTCAGGGCTGGTCAATTTTGTTTGAGGATGAGTCGCCGGCCAAGGCTGTTAATCCAGCCACCAAATCCGAGGCAACAACTGAGAGCAACACACCATGACTGTCGCGATGGCGGGTGAGGCAAATGCATTGACGGGCGAACTGGTGTCCGCCTTTGCGCTCGGTCTGTTCAGCGCACCACATTGCCTGGCGATGTGCGGCGGCATTGCCAGCGCCCTGCTGATGGGTGGGCGCACGGCGATGTTATCGACCGGTCAACAACCGGCCAAAGTGATGGCCCGTTCACCCGGGCTGATTGCCAGCTCTGCGTCACCGCCCCCCCTGACTGCCCGGAACGTGTCTCTGCCGGTGGTGGGTGATGCGCTGATCTACGGGACTGGCAAGGTCATGGGTTACATGGTGCTGGGTTTGCTGGCCGGCACCGGTGGTTTTTTGCTCGGCGGGATGAATTCAGCCGCATTTATAATGCTGCGCGCCCTGTCAGGTGTTTTGTTGATGGCACTGGGTCTGTACATGGCCGGTTGGTGGCTGGGCGTTCTGTCCGTTGAGCGCTGGGCCTATCGGTTCTGGCAACCTGCATTGCGTCGTGTTCAGCATTTGTCGCTGAAACACACCTCGAACAAACTGCTGGCCGGTCTTGCATGGGGCTTGCTGCCCTGCGGGATTGTGTACAGCGTTTTAAGTCTGGCATTGGCCAGTGGCAGCGCCATTCATGGTTTATTGATCATGATGGTTTTTGGATTAGGCACCTTGCCTTTTGTGCTGGCCAGCGGAGGTTTGCTGCAATTCATGCTGCCTCTGCTGAGGCTGACCTGGATCAGACAAAGTGCCGGTCTGGGCATGATAGGGTTAGGTGTCTGGACCCTGGTCAACAACCTGGGATAACAACAACAGACCGACGGCTTACGCAAGGTGCTGGCGGTGAATTACAAAGGAGACAAGGTCATGAACCACATATTGGGTATGTTGACCAAGCCACAACAAGAATGGGCTCGCATCCGCGACCGCAATGACTCGGTGCTGGCTACTTATGCCAAGTATCTTATCTGGGTAGCTATCTTGCCGCCCGTCGCATGGTGGTATGGGGCCTCACAAATTGGCTGGGAGTTATCAGGACGTTCCATACGCCTGACATCCGAGTCCGCCGCGATGATCATGGGGCTGTTTTATCTCACCATCCTGGCCTCGGTCGCGTTTCTGGGCATGATGATTCACTGGATGGCGAAAACCTACGACGCACGCAATGATGATGCTGCGCACGGCATTGCGGTGGCGGCCTATATGTGTGTGCCGATGTTTGTCGTGGGACTGACCGGCTTCTACCCCAATCTATGGTTGGATATGTTGCTGGGCACACTTGCCGCAGCGTATACAATTTATTTGCTCTATATTGGCATTCCCATCGTATATGACATGCCAAAGGAGCGAGGTTTCCTGTTTGCCAGTGCAACAGTTGCCGTCGGCCTGGTGCTGATGGTGTCGCTGATGGGTGTCACCGTCTTCCTTTGGGAGATAGGTTTTTCACCCATATTTACTGACTGAGCCGGATGCTGCGACCTGACGATCTTCGCATAGCTTTTTACCCTTTGTTGCTGGTGGCGGCGCCCTTGTTCGCGCAACCACCGGCAACTGCCACACTGGATGTCAGCGACTTCAGACGTTGGGAGTCACGCTCGTTCAGTGGCGAGACCCTGTATCTGCCTGCACTGGAAAACGGTGATGCCATCCTCAACGCGACGGCTGCCGGCACGGCGAGTGCGTTTTACCGTGAGGGCAAAATCAATCTGCAACAGACTCCCTGCCTGCACTGGCGCTGGAGAATCAACGCCACCGCCCCCGCGCAACTGGATGAGCAGAGCAAATCCGGCGATGACTATGCCGCACGTGTGTATGTTGTGCGCAGCGGCGGACTGATGTTCTGGCGCGCTAAAACCATCAACTATGTGTGGTCTGCGAATCAACCAAGGGATTCCCGCTGGCCCAATGCCTATGCAGGCGACAATGCCCGCATGTGGGCGTTGGACAGTGGCAATCAGTTGGCAGAACAATGGCAATGGCACAGCCGTGATATTCAGCAGGATTGGCAAGTGGCGTTTGGTGAGACGATTCGCGAACTTGACGGCATAGCCATCATGACCGACGGTGATGACAGCGGTAGCCAGCTCAGCGCCGCTTATGCGACACTTCGGTTCACGTCGCGTAACAGTCAAGGGCAGTGTGTGCTCGCCGATTGATGCCGCCGTTGATCTTGATCCCGGGAGACCTTCAGCATGAAATTGTTTGAAACCAAAACCGCACCTAACCCTCGACGGGTCCGCATTTTTCTGGCCGAAAAAGGTTTGCTGGATCAGGTTGACGTGGTTCAGATGGACTTGCAGGGCGGGGATAATCTGACACCTGAATTTGTCGCAAAAAACCCGATGAAAAAAGTACCGGTGCTGGAACTGGACAGCGGTGATTGTGTCTCTGAAACCATGGCAATCTGCCGGTATTTTGAGGAAGCGTACCCGGACAGCCCCCGCATGCTCGGGCACACGCCCTTGGAAAAGGCCCAGATTGATCAATGGCTGCGCTGGATCGATTTTTATTTTATGGGTCCAACCGGCATGGGATTTCAGCATACAACCGGTTACTTCAAGGACAGAATGACGCCGTTTCCGGAATGGGGCGAAGAGTGCAAACAGCAGGCTGCACGCTTTTTTGATTTCCTCGATCAGCACCTAGCTGACAAGCAGTTCATCATGGGCGACCAGTTCACTGCAGCTGATATTAATGCGCTGGTCACCGTCGACTTCAATCGCGTGATTCGTCAACGCATCAAACCCGAGCAGGTCAATTTACAGGCCTGGCATGACCGGGTCTCCGCGCGCCCCTCTGCGGCAGCCTGAGGCTCGGCTATTCGCGCAACTCAACCACCAGACGCCTGGCCAACACCAGGCTTCTGTACCAGCGGCGCTGGGCAGGTGGCACCATCGCTGGCCGGGCTGCCAAAGGACTTTGAGCCGCAGACTCACCACTTTGATGCTCACTCAGCACCGCCAGTACCGACTGCCGTGCACCGTAGGTATTATGCAAAAAGCGGCAGGCATCTTCACTCAGATTGACCCGGTAATGACGCACCAGCGCTGACGCAAGATGCTCGGCGGCGTCGCTCATGTCTTCCTCAACATCCTGTGCAACCGCCTCGGCAATCATCCGTTTTTCACGGGCACTCATGCCCGGTTCAAGATCACCGAGGTAACTGGCATACGTGGCACCTATGCCGCGCTGAATTTCCGGATATGACAGGTGCACATGAGGTTCAAGTGCCAGCGCAACTTCGATGGCAAGGCGGCGTGCACTCTCAAACGTCAATGGATAATCGCGGTCACTGCGACGCTCAAACAGACCTTTTGTCTCATGGGACTCCAGATGCTGCGAGCGTAGATAGCGGGCAATGTGCTCACAGACTTCCATACGCTCATCGTCACTGAGCTGTACCACTTTTTCCAGAATATGCACACCCCGACCACGAGGGCCTACTTGCAACTGTTCAGTTGGCTGCTGGCTTTGATCAAGCAACTTGTTCCAGCTGGCGGCTGCTTGCAGGAACTCTGCATGCAACTCCCCGGTGCGCAGAAACGACTCATGTGCAAAACGATACAACCGCAGCGCGTTGATCATTTTTTCTGCCAACTGACGCAGCTCATCATACTGCTCCGTCGCACCGGCATCGACCGCCTGTGCCAACGCCTGAATACGATCCGCCAGTCGGTCAAGCGCCAACCCTACCCGCTCAATCAATACCCCTGACGTAATGCCCTCAGGGGCCTCGTCGTATGACATCAGATCCACTTCAACCAGCCACGAGGCCAGGCTGCGCACCCGGTTGCTGCCAGCGGCTTGTGCAATGCGGTAACGACTGCGGCGACGCTCCATTCGATCCAGCGCAGCCGCCAGCCGCCATTGTCCGCGGTAATCAAAAATCAGCATGGGAATTTCACGACCGTTTATCAATTCAAACGCCAGAATCAACATGGATTCGACGTCCTGCATGGTGATCAACAGCAGATTGTCTTGCTCGATAGCAGCCAACACCCGCGCAATAAAGTGTTCTGCTCTGGGCATGCCATGGCGCAACAACGCAATATCGCCTTGAAAGCGCAAGCGAAGTATGTCGGCCGCAACCGGCGCCAGCGTGCGCAATTGCTCAATGTGTTGGTCAGGACGACTGTCACTTTTTTCTTGCAGGTCGCGGATACGGGCACTGAGTCCGGCTCGGCGATAGTTATCAATCTGTGCCAGCAACTGAGCAAGCGCAGCATCTCCGGTTAACTGGAGTACGGCATGCTGAATGCCCGACGGCGACAGATCCACGCGCTGCAGCAATTGTGTGGCTGATTCCCGTTGACGTGCATCGCCGTCCAAACTTTGAACAATGAGATTCCGCACAGCAAGAATCAAATCACCGAGCTTGTCGGTCACTTCCACCACGTATTGCTGGGAACGCTCATTACGATAACCCCAAGTGCCATCGTAGATGACTTTGGCGGTCAGTGCGATCAACCCGCTAAGCACAGTGAAGCTGACAAAGTACACCAGCTGCTGACTGCTCGGCAGCTGACCGTAACCAATGTAATAACCGCCATACAAACCCAGCGCGGTGACGGGGCCCGCCGTCCAGGCCAGCCCCAGCAAGCTGCGCGACATGCGCACCCGGCGCACGCTGCGCGCCAGTTGGTCCAGACGTTCAGTGTCTTCACGGTTCAGGGATATGCCCTGCCGCTCTGCCGCACCATAGCGCCAGCGCTGAAATCTGGACCACCACATAACTGTTTTATCTCCTCATGCTGGTTGCACGATGCGTTGAGCCGCGAGTATAGCCTGATTGTTCAGACACTTACATGACCGGCCTTGCATAAACCTCGCTCATCGCCTAAGTTAGCCACGCTTCAGGTGTTTGATGCCATGCAGGATCGCTTGGCAGAGAATGAAACGGGAAGCCGGTGCGGTATGGAGACTTGTCTCAAGAATACTGCCAACGCCGGCGCTGCCCCCGCAACGGTAAACAAGTCTGCTTTGTCAGACGCCACTGTCTGTCACAGGATGGGAAGGCGACAAAGCCAGGACAACACAGGTACGTGCTATCCCCGATAGCAACATCGTTGTTGCCCACTTGTAAGCCCGGAGACCGGCCTGCTGCACAAGAACGCGCTGCGGCGGGCAGTTGATGCGATTCAGTTGATTGAGTTTGTATGCGGGACAACCAAGCCTGACAATGGCCCGGTTCGCCTGCGTGATGTTATTCAACTGCCATCGTGGCGCATACCATCTGTTTTTTATGCTCGGGTGAGAGCGTAAATGGAGCTATGCGAATGAATAACCATCAATCAAACATCACAACCTCTGCAAGACGCCATCCGGCCTTGCTGGCCTGCCTGACAGCAGCGTTGTTACCCATGGGTATTGCCGCACAGAGCGTGGACACAACCGTCCAGGAAATGCTGGTCACCGCCAATCGTCTGTCGCAGTTTTCCAATGACACCCTGAATGCTCATACGTTGCTGGATCGCAACGTTATCGATCAGAGCGCGGCGGGCAGCCTGTATGACCTTCTGCGTGTGGTACCCGGCTTGCAAATGGCGCGAACCGGCATCGACGGTGCACAAACCAGCTTGTTTATGCGCGGCAGCAATTCCAACCATACCTTAATACTGTTGGATGGTGTGCGGCTGAACACAGCCAGTGAAGGTGCAGCGCGTCTGGAACATATTCCGGTCAGTCACATTGAACGCATCGAAGTCATTCGTGGGCCACAGTCCAGTGTCTATGGCGCCGACGCCATCGGCGGTGTCATTCAGATTTTTACACGCAGTGGATTGCCCACTGCCGATGACACACACAGCAACGAGACTTTTTCAGGCCGACTTGAAGCCGGCATCGGCACAGAACAATCGCGCGTATTGCACGGAGCCGTGCGCGGCAGTATCAATCGCACCCTGATAGACATCGACGTATCACGCCGCGAAACCGATGGCATTCCTGCGCGCAACGCCCCCACGCCGAGCACCCTCAACGCTGGCTGGGAGAATCAATCTCTGGGGGTGGGCATTCAGCATGCACTCAACACTAACTGGCAATGGTGGGGACGCTGGCAGGGCACTGACTCCGAGAACGTGTTTGAGGGTGGCGATAGCGAGTCGTCACAAAAAACCGGCAGCACCGGCGTACGCGGGCAACTCTCAGCACGCTGGAGTAGCCAGCTGCAACTCAGCCGGTTCGAGGATAACAATGTCACCCGCCAGTCGGGTTTGTCACACAGCAAAACCGAGCGTCGCAGTGCTCAATGGCAAAACGAACTTCGTCTGAGCGCCCGCAGTAATACCCTGCTGGGTCTCGATGTTGACGATGAGGATCTGTTTTACCTGAGCAGTGGCGCCGTACAAAATGTCAGCACACGGCGCAACAACGCTCTGTTTGCCGTCCATCAGCAGGATATCGGCGTGTTTGATGTCACGGCGTCTGTGCGATTGGATGATAACGGGCAATTTGGCGAACACACCACGGGTCGACTTGCCTTGGGCCGCAATCTGGGCAATAACAGTACAGTCTGGCTGGCAGCATCTACAGCCTTCAAGGCGCCGACACTGGTCGATCTGTATGTGGATTTCCCCGCGTTCAATTTTTTTGCCAACCCCGCGCTGCAACCGGAAAAAGCACGCAATCTTGAAGCCGGCATGCGAACCTCGTTTGCCGGCATGGCGCTTGATATCAATGTGTTTCGGAATAACATCAGTAACCTGATCGCCAGTGACAGCACGTTTACCAGTCTGGATAACGTTGGCCGCGCGCGCATCGATGGACTGGAGCTCAGTGCCAGCCGTGATATGCTGGGTTGGCAAAGTCGCGCAGCATTAACATTGCTGGATCATAAAAATAGCGACACCGGTGACAAACTGTTGCGGCGCCCCAATGAGCAACTGAGCCTGAGTGCGTCAAGACGCTTTGATCAGTTGTCTGTGTTACTGGACTGGCAACTGCGAGGCGATCAGGCTGATCTGGATCCGGTGACGTATGGTCGTTCGCGGGTCGCTGGTTATGCCGTGCTGGACACCGTCATCGAATGGCAGCCGATCAGGGCGTTGAATCTGCAGCTGAAAATAGGCAACGTTTTTGATAAAGATTACGAAGTGGTTGATGGTTACAGTACCTTGGGCCGCCATGCGATGCTCAGTGCCCGCCATCAATTCTGATCTGTTTTACTAACACCCGCTTGATCACAGGCGCACCGGACTGCTCATGGCAATCGAAATTGAACGTAAATTTCTGCTGAATGAAAACAGCCTGAAACAGTCCGGCGCGTTGTTAACTGCTGAAAAATCCGCCATCCGGCAAGCCTATCTGAGTGGCAGTCATGACGCGTCGCGGCCCGGCAACACGGTCCGCGTGCGCATCGTTGGCAATCAGGCATTCCTGACAATCAAAGGCCCCGCGACGGGTATCCGCCGATCGGAATTTGAATATGCCATCCCCGTGGACGATGCCACTCAACTGCTGACCCTGTGCATCGGCCATGTTATCAGCAAAACACGTTATCTTATTCCCGTGGACGGCCATGTCTGGGAAGTCGATGAGTTTCATGGTGTGCACCAGGGGTTATGGTTGGCTGAACTGGAATTGACTCACGAGCACGAGCCTTTCAGCAGGCCAGTGTGGTTGGCTGACGACGTGTCAGAAGACCCCCGATACCACAACTCTTCACTCGCGCTGCAATCAGTGGTTGCACCCATCTGCACCTGATGACCATCGGCAGCTTGCAAAAGTGCAGGCTGCACGTTAATTTTGAACACATTCACAAAAACAACGAGGAGCACCCTATGCCGCTGAACACTTTCCGGATCACATCCCGTTCCAGACTCGCTTCCCCGTCGTTATTGGCGATGGCGGTGCTCGCAGCCTGTTCTCCAGCTTCCGATGATCAGGCGCAACATGGGGGTGATCATGGCATGGACATGGCACGCCAGATCAGTGTCGCCAATCCGGCGACTGACCTGCAATTGGCGCTGCTGGAAGCCCAACCCGGTGACATCATTTCCTTGCCAGCCGGGACCTTTAATTTTGAACGCGGCCTGACCCTGAACGTCGACAACATCACCTTGCGCGGTGCCGGTATGGACAGCACCGTGCTGTCGTTTAAAAATCAGGTCGCGGGTGGTGAAGGCCTGCTGGTGAATGGCAACGGCTTTACCATTGAGGATATAGGCATCGAAGACAGCCGCGGTGATGCACTCAAAATCGCGCGCGGCGACAACATTATTATTCGTCGTGTTCGCACAGAGTGGACTAACGGGCCAGACACCAGCAATGGTGCCTATGGCATTTACCCGGTGCAAACCCGTAACACGCTGATTGAAGATTCGGTGGCCATTGCAGCCTCGGATGCCGGCATTTACGTGGGTCAGTCAGAGAACATCATTGTGCGCAGAAACCGTGCTGAATTTAATGTGGCGGGCATAGAAATCGAAAACAGTTTTAATGCCGACGTCTATGAAAACGAAGCCATCAACAACACCGGCGGCATTCTGGTGTTTAACATGCCTAATCTGCCCGTTCCCGGGCACAGCACCCGCGTGTATGACAATGTCATTGAGCGCAATAACACCGCCAACTTTGCACCGCCCGGCACGGCCGTGGCCAGTGTGCCCGCAGGCTCCGGCGTGCTGATCAACTCCAATGACAAGGTGGAAATTTTTAACAACCGCTTCGATGGCAACCAGACCGCCAACATCATCATCTCCAGCTATTTCAGTGCAGGTTACAACGACCGTCAGATGGCCGCTGACTTTGACCCGTATCCGGAAACCATTTTTATTTATGACAACGTGTTTGGTGCCGGTGGCAACGCACCCGGGTTCCCTGAACTGGACATGCTGAGACAAGCGTTGTTTGGCACAGACGGCAGCTTCCCGGACATTATCTGGGATGGAGTGGTGCATCCGGAACGCCAATCCCCTGAACACGCCATCTGTGTCAACAATGGTGACGCGCAACTGCTGAATATCGACTCGGCCAATGCGAGTGCAAACCCACGGGTGGATACCGAGGCACACCGTTGCACACATAACAAATTATCGCCGGTCGCGTTGCCCGCGGACATGGGTGTGTAACACCCGAGGTTGTCACACGTGAAGACCACAGATCCTTTGATCGCCGTTGTGTTGGCGTTGCTGCTGTCGGCATGTTCCGAGAACAGCAACCCGCAGTTGTTTGCAGTGGATGCCACGCCGGCAAATCTGTCGCAGTGGCAACTGATGCAGGTCGATGACAGCGCCAATAGTCTGGTGCTGAATCCGGCCGTGCTAGCCTATGATCTGGCAACACCGTTGTTCAGTGACTACGCATTAAAATTGCGTACCGTCTGGTTACCCGAGGGCAGCAGTGCTCAATACACCACTACGGGCAGTGTTGAGTTTCCCGTCGGCACCATCATCAGCAAAACGTTTTATTACCCGCGCACCGCGGCTGCGCCGGATGACATCCATGCGGTGCAATGGACGCAGAATGCGCTGGTGGGTTTTGACGGCCAGACGTTGGACCTGACACAGGTCAGGCTGATCGAAACCCGTTTGCTGGTCCATCAGGAAACCGGTTGGCAGGCGCTGCCTTATGTCTGGAATGACGAGCAGACCGATGCCCGCTTGCAGATCACTGGCGATATCAAGCGCCTGACACTGCATCGCGACGATGACGCCCACGCGTTTGCCTATGTGGTGCCCAATCGCAACGAGTGTGCGTCCTGTCACCAGCTGGATCAGAACAGCGAAGGTCTGTCACCGATTGGCCCATCGGCACGTAATCTTAATCGTCTGATCAGCTTTTATCCGCAAGGCCCGGCCAATCAGCTGGAAGTCTGGCAATCGCGGCAATGGCTGGACGGTTTGCCAGCACGCGAACAACGCCCGATGGCAGCCCTGTGGACGCCAGAGCAGCCACTGACCTCTGAGCAGAATCTCGAACAACGTGCGCGAACCTATTTGGCTGTCAACTGCGCACATTGCCATCAACGCGGTGGCAGCGGTGACACGTCGGGATTGTTCCTGAATGCCGAAGAAACCGATGCAACCCGTCTTGGTCTATGCAAACCACCTGTGGCTGCCGGTCGCGGCACCGGTGGTCATCGTTTCTCCATCGAACCCGGCCAGCCGGAACAGTCCATCCTCAGTTACCGCATCTTCAGCGATGAAGTCGGCGTGTTAATGCCTGAAGTGGGACGCAGCCTGGTCCATCAGGAAGGCCTTGATCTGGTGAATGCATGGATTCGTCACATGCCCGGGGACTGTCGGTAAGTGAATACATCAGCCGAGGTGATCCTGCAGGCTGAGAAGCTGTGCAAGGTTTACAGCATGGGCGACATTGTTGTTAACGCCCTCAAAGAAGTTGACCTGACCTTGCACCGGGGAGAATTGCTGGTGTTATTGGGCGCGTCCGGCAGTGGCAAGTCGACGCTGTTGAATATTTTGGGTGGACTGGATGTGCCCAGCACCGGTCGCCTGTTGTATGCCAACAAGGATCTGACACAGGCCAGTGATCACGAACTGACCCTGTATCGGCGGGAACATGTGGGTTTTGTGTTCCAGTTCTACAATCTGGTCTCCAGTCTGACCGCCCGCGAAAATGTGGCACTGGTCACCGATATTGCTCTCAACCCCATGAAACCCGAAGACGCACTGGCGCTGGTGGGCCTGAGTTCACGTATTGATCACTTTCCGTCACAACTGTCGGGTGGCGAGCAACAACGTGTGGCAATCGCCCGTGCCATCGCCAAACGTCCGGACATTCTGTTATGTGATGAGCCCACGGGGGCGCTGGACGCCAAAACCGGTAAACTGGTGTTATCCGTGCTCGATCAGGTCAACCGCGAAACTGGCACCACCACCGCCATCATTACCCACAATGCGGCCATTGGTGCCTTGGGTGACACGGTACTGCGCATGAGCAGCGGCGAAATTGTTGAACGCTATCACAATGCCACCCGCGCCAGCGTTGACAGCGTGGAATGGTGACGCCGGCATGAATGCTCTCAACCGAAAATTACTGCGTGAACTCTGGCATTTAAAAAGCCAGATGCTGTCGATTGCGCTGGTGGTGGCAACCGGCATCATGACCGTGGTCACCATGCGCGGCAGTTATGAGTCACTGGTGATTGCGCAACAGGATTATTATCAGCAAACCCGCTTTGCCGATGTCTGGGTGTCGTTGCGGCGCGCCCCTCAGACCTTGCGCCAGCAAATCAGCAACTTGCCCGGCGTGGCGCTGGCGGATACCCGCATCGGGTTTATGGCAACACTGGATCTGGAAGGCCTGGACGCACCTGCCATCGGTCGCTTTATTTCCTTGCCGGAAAATGCTCGCCCGGTGTTAAACGATATCCAGCTCCGCCGGGGACGTTACATCGAGCCCGGTGCGCCGGACGAAGTCATTATCAGTGAAAAATTTGCCGTGGCGCGCGCGTTAAGACCCGGCGACAGCGTGCGCGCTATCATCAACGGCCGTGCGCGTGATCTGGAGATTGTGGGGGTGGCGATTTCCCCCGAACACATCTATGCGATGCCACCCGGTTCGTTAATGCCCGAGGATTCGCGCTACGGCATTTTGTGGATGGGCGAGCGTGCGCTGGGCCCTGCCTATGATATGGAAGGCGCATTCAACGAAGCCTTTGTCAAACTGTCACCCGAGGCTGATACATTGGCCGTCATTGATGGCCTGAACACACTCTTGCAACCCTATGGTGGTTTTGGGGCGTACACACGTCGTGACCAGCCGTCACATATGATTCTGCAAGGCGAACTCGACCAGAACCGCGTCATGGGCACCGCGATCCCGGCAGTGTTTCTGGGCGTTGCAGTATTTTTGCTCCATCTGGTTTTAAGTCGATTGATCAGCACACAACGCGGTGAGATTGCCGTGTTAAAAGCCTTTGGTTACCACAACGCCGAAGTGGGTCTGCACTTTCTGATGTTTGCGCTGGGTGCCGTTGTGGTGGGTATTGTGCTGGGTGCTGCGGGGGGTGCCTGGCTGGGGCGCGCCTATATCGGTATCTATCAGCAGTTTTTTGATCTGCCGGGCCTGCAATATGCCATGAACTGGCAACTGGTCTTGATTGCATCGATGGTCAGTTTGCTGGGCGCGTGTACCGGTGCGATGAATGCAGTGATGAAAGCCGTGCGATTGCCACCCGCTGAAGCCATGCGCCCGGAACCACCTGCAAGTTTTCAGCCCGGACTGATGGAACGCATCGGGTTTGCAAAATTCTTACCCTCGGCAGGCAGAATGATTTTGCGTAATGTTGAGCGCAAAGCCTTGCAGAGTTTTATGTCCTCACTGGGCGTGGCGTTTTCGGTGGCAATTCTGGTCATTGGTTTTTTTATGTTTGACGGTGTGCGTTTTTTGATGGATTTGCAGTTTCGTGAAATCCAGCGCGAAGATGTGTCGGTGAATTTCCATCAGCATCAGTCCGATCGTGTTATGCATGAATTGTGGCGATTGCCCGGGGTGACACGCGTGGAACCCTTCCGCAACGTGCCGGTGCGTTTGTCGAATGGTCATCTGTATCGCGACAGTGGAATTCAAGGTATGCAGGCAGACGGCAAACTGCGCCGGGTGGTGAGTAGCCATGTGCTGACCTACCCGCTGCCCGCCGACGGTCTGGTGTTAAGCCGCATGTTGGCGCAGCGTTTGGAAGTCAACACAGGCGACTGGCTGCATGTGCAGTTGTTGGAAGGTCAACGCCACCAACGTCAAGTGCAGGTTACCGGTGTGGTGGATGACTTTATGGGTGTCACTGCCTACATGGACATTCAGGCTCTGCATCAACTCAGTGGTGAACAGGGACTGATCAGCGGCGCGTATCTGTCGGTGACACAGGATGAACGCAGCCGCTTGTATCAGACGCTCAAAAACATGCCCATGGTAGCGGGCGTTGCCTCACCCGCCGACATGCTGGCATCGTTTGACACTCAGATGGCGCAGAATATTTTTATCTCGGTGGGATTTCTGGTGGGATTTGCCTCGGTGATTGCCGTCGGCGTCATTTACAACGGTGCGCGTATTGCGCTGTCGGAGCGCGGCCGGGAGTTGGCAAGTTTACGGGTGATGGGGTTCCATCGACGCGAGGTGGCTATCTTGTTGTTGGGTGAGCAAGCGCTGATTACCTTGTTTGCCATCCCCATGGGGTGGGTCATTGGTTACAGCATGGCCTGGCTGGTCGTGCAGGGCATGGCCACCGATATGTTCAGGATTCCGTATGTGCTGAATCCGCAAACCTGGCTGTATTCAGCCTTGATTACCGTTGCGGCCGCACTGGCCAGCGGAATCGCTGTCAGACGTCGGCTGGATCATTTTGATCTGATCAGTGTGTTAAAAACCCGGGAGTAAGTCATGCGCAAATGGATAGTGGGTTTCCTGGCACTGCTGCTGATTGCAGTGGTTGTAATCAACAGTTCATCGTCAGCACCGCGGGTGGAAACCGCCTTGGTGGAGCGTCGTGATCTGCTGATTACTGTGCAGGAACAAGGGCGCACACGGGCACGTTTGCCCTACACCGTCACCGCGCCGGTGAATGCCTACATGCAGCGCACCACCGTGATTGAAGGACTCCGCGTTGAACAGGGGCAGGCACTGGCGGAACTGTCGTTACTGGCAGAGGACAATCGTGCCGAAGCCAGTTACCGCGCCAACCTGCAAGCGGCCGAAGCACGTCGACGTGTCGCAGACGCCAGTCTCGCTGAAGCTGAATCGGCCCTGGCTCGCGCACGCAACGAAGCGGATCGCCGTGAACGGTTGTATCTGGACCGTCTGATTGGTAGCGAGGAAGTTGAACTCTACCGACAGGCAGTGCAGGTGGCCGAGTCACGTCAGCAAAGTGCGCGATCCTCGCTGGCCGCGGCGCAGGCCGACATCGAGGGTGCCCGCGCCAGACTGATGGGCAGTGGCAGCACCGCTGAGACCGAAGGCAATCTGACCCTGAGCGCACCGGTCAGCGGCACGGTGCTTGCGGTGCATGAACGTGGTGATCGTGCAGTGGCGGCCGGCACCGCGCTGTTTGATATCAGCGATGGTGACGCCCTCGAGCTGGTGGTGGATTTGCTGACACAGGATGCTGTGCGTGTCAGTGCGGGTGATGAAATCCTCATCAGCGGCTGGGGCAGCACCGAAACGCTGCGCGGCATTGTGGATTATGTTGAGCCTCAGGCGTTCACCAAATTCTCAGCGTTGGGTGTGGAAGAGCAACGTGTGAATGTCATCGGATCACTGATTCAGCATCATCCTGCGCTGGGCGCCGGTTACCGCATTGAGGCCGCGATTGTGGTTGCACAACACGAGCAAACCCTGGCGGTGCCGACCAGTGCGCTGTTCCGACGCAATGAACAATGGCACGTGTTTGCGGTCGTTGACGGCCGGGCCAGTCTGCGCGCGGTGCAGATCGGCGACCGTAATCGTGAACAGGCACAAGTGCTGGACGGCCTGCAGGCGGACGAAACCGTGATTATTTTCCCGTCGGATCTGGTGGTGGATGGCGTGGAGGTCAGCGTTGAATAAATGCACCGGACAAACGCCCGGGCTATCCAGCTAGCTGACCTGCCACCTGCCGATCTTTTATTGCTCGCCAGCCAACTGCTCCAACACACGTGCACCCATCAAAATACCGGGCATGGAATGATTGCCCTCGTGACAGGCGTACTCGTACAGATCGGGTGCCGCAAACATCGGCATCTCGCCTGTCCAGGCCGCGCTGTACAGATCTGGATCTTCGACCGTGAATTGGTAGCGGATTTCACGCTCGTTCACGCGGTAAAAGCGTTCCGTAATTTTGGCATTGCTTGAGGTATAACCACCGGCGCGTGCGACCTGCTCAGGGTGGAAATTGATGGTCTCCACGACCAATGTATTGCCCTCATACCAGCCAATGGAGTCACCATGCCACTGGCGCAAGCCCGCGGCATTGTGTTTGCCATTGATTTTGACAATGCGTGCATCATGCGCCATCTCTGCAAGGATCATCACATGGGTCGGGCTTTGCACAATCTGGATGGTGTTGTTGTACAAGGACGGCAGTGACGGCACGATGGATGCAAAACTGAGTATGCAACGTTCTGCAAGACTGCGACCTTCAGGACCATCGTTTTCATCCAGATGTGCATAGGACATGGCGGCGCGTTGTGCACTGCGGATGTCCCGCCCACCCTCTTTCCACGGTATACGACCGTCTTCCGGTTCGATTATAAAGGACGTGCGCAACTCACCATCAATCACCGCCAGCCAGTCACCGGGATTGATCCAGAAAGCGTTGTATCCACCCACATTGTGTGGACCGGGCGCCTCAGCACCACGCTCTTCCAGCGCATCAGTGTATTGCTGCAGACTGGGTACCAGACGTTCCGCCTCTTCCTGACTGATGGTCAGCTTGCCCTCAAACTGAGGCTGGCGTTCAACGGCGGTGCGTGATGAGTAATCCCATTTACCCTGAAGATCGGGTACGCCCCAGCTGGTCACTGGCCAATTGGCGGCGGAATCCGCTGCGGGTGCATCCGCAGCAAAAGCCCAGGATGTGCTCAACAAACCAGCCAACAAAAGTGCCGGGCGGATAGCGTTCGTGCGTAAAAAAATTGATGAGTTCATAATCGTGCTTCTTGATATTGTTGTTATATAAGTCAGGCACTCATGCCCCGATGTGCCATGCTAACCAAGGTAAGTACCATGCACATCGGGGCGCGTCAATGAATCCGCTCACTATTGGCCGGAAGTCACATCCGGCCCGACCGCTCAGCTCCTGACATCCAGAAAATAGTCTTCCGGTTTAAAGACATCCACTTCAATGGCGGCCATGGCGGCTGCATTGGCTTCTTTCATCAGCGCGGCTTCCGACTGGGTGATGACTTTCGAACTGAGCGCCAGATCTGTCAAGTCATAAGCCATGCCACGTGGCAATTCACGCGCGCGCTGGGCTTTGGCGATTTTTTTCTTGATCGGCTCAACCTCGGTGTGCAACCGGAACGCTTTCATCAAGCGCCCCATGCCCGGGCCGTTTTCATCGACGGGTGCGATGCCGTCGGTGATGCGTCGATACTGCTCATTCATCAACTGTATTGAGCCGGCGACTTTTGGAATCAATTTATCCGAGGGACCCCGCGACAAGGGGTTCAGTCGCAGAAACAAGGCCGAGGGCCCCCGCAGCCACCAACCCACCACCGGTGCATCAAAGTTCGCATGGATACCTTCAAACGCATCCTGAATTTTTGCCAGTGCATATTCACAACTGTAAGCCACCAGTGGCAGATCTTCCGGGCGACTGCCCTCGGCTTTATAACGACGCAGCGCAGACAGCGCCAGCACCTGATACGTCAGCGCGTCCGCAAAGCGGCCGCCGAGGCTGCCCTTGGCTTTGAGCTTACTGCCAATCAGATACAGCGCCAGATCGGCCAGCAAGGCATACCGCGTTGATGCCCACGCCAGTCGACGATAATACGTGGCAACAGCGCCCGGCTCGGGACTACCCGCACTGAATCCTCGTGTTAACCCGCGCACTTTGGCACGGAAGAAGTTGCTGGTGGTGTGCCACAACCAGCCTAGGAGTTTTTTGCGGAACTCCGCGACATTGTTGTCTTCAACTGCTTTCACCAGTGGCAGTGCATAGGGGTGACATCGCGTCGCGCCCTGACCAAAGGTAATCAGCGTCCGTGTCATGATGTTGGCACCTTCCACCGTGATGCTCACCGGTGCGCTGCTGTAACCGCCGCCCAGAATATTGTTGGGTCCCTGCATCACACCGGAACCGGAAAACACATCCATACCATCGATGATGACGCGTTGTGTGTAGTCCGTGCTGCTGGATTTCAGCAAGGCCGAAATCACCGGTGGCTGCTCGCCATTGTCGAGCGCCGAGCACGAATACACCCGAGACCCTTCAAACATGTACGTGAACGCCGCAATGCGGGCGATCTTTTCCTGGACCCCTTCCATCAAGCCGATTGGAATACCAAATTGGTGTCGAATCACCGAATACGCACCCGTTGCTGCTGCAATCAGTTTCATGCCACCAATCGCGCCTGCAGGCAATGACACTGCCCGCCCACCTGCCAATTGCTCCATCAGCATGCGCCAGCCCTGACCGGCATACTCCGGGCCGCCAATAATTTGCTCAGGCGACGCAATCACATTGTCACCAATAATCGGACCGTTGTAGAAGCTCAAGCCAATGGGCAGGTGATGATCACCGTTATAAAGGCCGGGCGTGCCCTTGTGCAGCATAATGACGGTGATGCCGGGATACTCACCCTTGCCCAGCAGATTGTCCGGATCATGCATCTGGAACGCCAATGAGATCAGGTTGGCTGCCGGCGCCAGGGTAATGTACCGCTTGCGGAAATTCAGCCGGATTTTTGTGTCGCCCTGCTCGTCGCGGAACACCACACCTTCCGCTTTGATAGAGGCTGCATCTGAGCCGGCCGTTAACTCGGTCAATCCAAAACATGGCACATATTCACCGCTGGCAAGTTTTGGCAGATAGGCGTTTTTTTGCTCGTCCGTGCCGTAGTGTTTTAACAATTCTGCGGCACCCAGCGAGTTGGGGATCACCACAAATGTCCCCGCTGTCGGGCAGTAAGGATTGACCTTGGCCATGATGGACGAAATAGCCAGCGTGGAGAATTCCTTGCCGCCATATTGTTTTGGAATCAACAGGCCCATAAACCCCTGCTGCTTGATGTTGTCGAGTACCTCATCCGGCACTTTGCGGGTGATGCTGATCTGGTAACGATCGATCATTCGGCACAAATCTTCTGTGGGGCCATCCAGAAACGCCTGCTCTTCGGCGGAGTGTTGGTTATAGGGCTCCGCCAGCATTTTCGCGAAGTCCGGGTTGCCGGAAAAAATCTGGCCATCGATCCAGACAGTACCGGCCTCCAGCGCTTGCTTCTCCGTGTCGGAAATACGGGGCAACACGTTGTTATCCCGCATGAACTTCATAATGGCTGCAAACATGAGCAATCCTCTGGCAAAAAACGGATGATTTAACCGGCTGTCCTGATAATACGCTGACCTGATCGCCATTGGACGACCAAAAAAGTCACCACAACCGGGCTGTCACGACAGATTCAAACGTCTGTGATATACCCTTGCGTATCGCAGGTGGCGACATATTACTGAATTGATTCATTTTTACAATATTGAACCGCAGCAGCAGACCTTACCAGATTCACCAAGTCATTGTCCCGATTAGAAAAAGGCACGCATATGAAATTTTATACAAAACCTGGATCCACGCTTTTAATGACCGTGCTGGCGACCTTGGGTGCCGGATGCCTGCAGGCACAAACGTTTTATCCGGCCCCGGCCGATGAACCCGCCGAGTCATGGTTCGAGTGAGGGCAGGCGGCACTGCCGGCGAAGAGAACTTTCTGTCCTGTGAGCAGTTCCCGGCTGTCGGTTTGTCAAAAACCTACAACACCAATCAGCAGGCCGCCGAGCGTGGTCTGGCGACGGGTTTTTCCTGAGAGTGGAAGCTGGCCGTGTTGACCTGAGTGAAGTCGACACCACCCACCCGGATTTCCATCAGGAAGCGCTGGTCCCTCTCGAGTCTGAAGGTCACGCCGGTGAAGACGTTGGCATTTGGGCGCGCGGGCCCTGGTCGCACCTGTTCCACAGCACCCATGAACAGCATTACATCTACCACGTCATGCGTCACGCCTATGGTTGGTAACAACAGCCGGATAAAAACCGTGTTGTTTTGTAAATCCCTCCCCGCTCAGGCAAAATGAATGCATTCAGCCTGAGCATGGAGGTTTTTATGAGCACAGCAGCGGACAGTGGCAACTTGCCAGATCGGGCCTCGTATCCCGAACAACATTTTAAACATTGGAAACTCACCCACGACCGCGACAATATTTTGTATGCGCGTCTGGATCGCGCTGGCGAACGGGTAAACGCCTTGTCACGCGAGGTGCTGGAGGAATTTGACCAACTGATCAGTCTGGTCGAGCGTGAAACCCCGCGCGGGCTGGTATTGATGTCCGGCAAAAGCACCGGCTTTGTGTTTGGCGCCGACGTGCGTGAATTCGACGGTTTTACCTCGGCAGAGGATGTCACCCGCGAAATCAACCGTGTACACGAGATGTTTAACCGTCTTGAAAAGCTCGACTGCATCACCGTGGCGGCCATCGAAGGGTATTGTCTGGGCGGCGGCCTCGAAATGTCTTTGGCCTGCAATTACCGCATCGCCAAAGATGTCCCCGCCACCCGGCTAGGTTTCCCGGAAATTCAGCTGGGGATTTTCCCGGGTTTTGGTGGATCTGCGCGCTCAGTCAAGGTAATGGGCGGTTTAAAAGCCATGGAGTTGATGCTCACGGCACGTCAATTAAAGGCGCGCGCCGCCAAAGCCGTTGGCTTGGTGGATCAGGTTATCGGACGCCATGAGGAACTGGTGTGGGCGGCACGCAAGGCCGTGTTGTCCGGCAAAAAAAATCGCGGCCCCGGCATCATTGGGCGTTTAAGCAACACGCTGCCCGCGCGTAAGTTACTCGCAGAACAAATGCGCAAACAAACGCGACGCAAAGCACGTCCAGAACATTATCCCGCGCCGTACAGCCTGATCGACACCTGGGAAAAATTGGGTGGTAACACCCAAAAAATGATGCAAGAAGAAGCGCGCGCCGTGGGCAGGCTGATGGTGTCGTCAACGGCCGAAAGTTTACGACGCGTTTTTCACCTGATGGATCGCCTGAAATCCGAAGGGAAAACCAGCGACTTCAATGCCCGCCACGTGCACGTGGTAGGTGCAGGCGTTATGGGTGGCGATATCGCCGCGTGGTGCGTCTTACGCGGCATTGATGTCAGTTTGCAAGATCGGGAGATGAAGTTCATTACCCCGGCACTCAAGCGCGCCGAAACCTTGTTCAAAAAGAAGCTGCGCGATCCGGCCAAAGTTAAGGCCGCGCTGGAACGTTTGCGACCCGACCCCGAGGCGCGCTACGTCCCTCGAGCCGATGTGGTGATTGAAGCCATCTTCGAAAACATCGACGCCAAACAAGCGCTGTTCCGTGAACTGGAACCGCGCATGAAAGCCGGCGCCATCCTCGCCACCAATACCTCGGCGATTCCGTTGGAAACGCTGGCATCCGTGTTGACCCATCCGGCGCGCCTGATCGGCCTGCACTTTTTTAACCCGGTCCCGCAGATGCCATTGGTCGAGGTGGTTTACAGCAATGACACCGATGAAGAAGAGCGTCGCAAAGGTGCCGCGTTCTGTCAGCAGATCAGCCGCTTTCCGTTGCCGGTGAAAAGTAGCCCGGGTTTTCTGGTGAATCGTGTGCTGGCGCCTTACATGATGACCGCCTTGAAGCTGCATCGCGAGGGTATTCCTGCCGAGGCGCTGGATGCTGCCGCCGAAGCATTTGGCATGCCCATGGGACCCGTAGAACTTGCGGATACCGTGGGTCTTGATGTCTGCCTGATGGTAACAGGTGTGCTGCAAACCGACGACGCTGCTGAGTCCGCCGCCAATGGTGCGCTGGAAAAAAGTTTTATTCAATCGCTGGTCAGCGCTGGCAAACTGGGCAAAAAATCCGGCGCAGGTTTGTACGTCTGGAAAGACGGCAAAGCCGTCAAAAAACCGGGAGTTGCCGATGGCTACAATTTAGCTGACATCGCAGAACAATTGATTGAAGCGTATACCAACGAATGTATCGCCGCGCTGCAAGAAGGTGTCGTGGCTGACGAGGATCTGCTGGATGCGGGCATGATTTTTGGAACAGGGTTTGCGCCGTTCCGTGGCGGTCCTTTGTATTACCTCGCACACAAAGACAAACAACCTGTGGTCAGTGATCAGGTAAAAATCCCCGAACCCACTACTGCGCAGGCACCCACCAAGGCTGCCCATGAAGAGCCCGAGCAGGAGACTGAGACCCGTGTTTAATTCAGACCAACATCCACAACAGTTACGCCGGGTTGTCATCGCAGGCGGGACGCGACTGCCTTTCTGCCGATCAAACACCGTTTATGCCGATTTAAGCAACCTCGATATGTTGGCCGACACACTGCAGCAGTTAAGCACGACGTTTAATCTGGCAGGCAAAAAGATTGATGAGGTCGTGGCAGGTGCGGTCACCAGCCACAGCAAAGATTGGAATCTGACGCGCGAGGCGGTGCTCAGCACTGATCTGTCACCCGCCACACCGGGCATCACCTTGCAGATGGCTTGCGGCACCTCGCTGCAGGCAGCGCTGATGCTGGGGGCACGGATTGCCAGTGGTGAGATCGACTGCGCCATCGCCGCAGGCACTGACACCACCAGCGACGTGCCTATTGTATTTCAACGCAAGTTTGCCCAGCGTCTGATCAAACTCGGGCAAGCGCGCAGCTTTAAACAACGCCGGCAAGCCTTCAAAGGATTTCGGTTGTCCGAACTTGCTCCGCGGGCACCCGCGAATGGTGAACCCCGCACCGGGCTGGCCATGGGCGAACACTGCGAGTTGATGGCGCGCGAGTGGGGCATCAGTCGCGCCGATCAGGATCAACTGGCGCTTGACAGTCATCTCAAGGCGGCGGCCTCCTATGAAGCCGGTTTTTTTGATGGTCTGGTGACGCCTTATGAAGGTGTCAGCCGCGACAACAATATCCGCGCTGACAGCTCGCTGGAGAAACTTGCCAGCCTGAAACCGGCGTTCGATAAAAAACATGGCACGCTGACGGCGGGCAACAGTACACCGCTGACCGACGGTGCCGCTGCAGTATTGTTGTGCAGCGAGGAATGGGCCTTGGCCAACAACGTTCCGATACGCGCGTATCTGGTTGCTGGTCGCAGCAGCGCGGTGAATTTTGTAGATGGTGAAGGTTTGCTGATGGCGCCGACGGTGGCGGTCAGTGAACTGCTGCGCAGGAATGGCCTCAGTCTGCAGGATTTTGACTGTTATGAAATTCATGAAGCATTTGCGGCGCAAGCCTTGTGCACGTTAAAAGCCTGGGAAGACGAAACCTTTTGCCGCGAAAAACTTGGCCGTGACTCCGCGCTCGGCGCCATTGATCGCAGTCGCATGAACGTCAAAGGCGGCTCACTGGCGTTCGGGCACCCATTTGCCGCCACCGGTGCTCGTATCCTAGGGACCTTGGCGGCGATCCTTGAAGAAAAAGGTCGGGGACGCGGCCTGATTTCTGTCTGCACAGCCGGAGGCATGGGCGTCGCTGCCATTGTCGAGCGGCGCTGACTTTCCTGCGTCGCGACGCACAAGCCCCTGGATCAGGGGGTGGTGAGCGAAGGACAATCAGGCGCGTAGCGCCGTCCTGAGGAACCACCCCCTGATCCAGGGGCGCACCCGGTCGAAGGGCAATCAGGCGCGAAGCGCCGTCCTGAGGAACCACCCCCTGATCCAGGGGCGCACCCGATCGAGCAACAATCAGACGCGCAGCGTCGTTGCGAGGAACTGCCCTGTCTGGCAAGAGGTGCCTCTGAGAGGCACCTCCATCCCCGATCAGGTTACATCTCAAAGTCCATAGAGACGTAGAACTGACGCCCAAATGGATCATCAACCCGTGTTTCCAGGCCACCGGCTTGCGGCAAACGCTGGGCATCGCGGTCGAACAGGTTGGTAATCCCCACTGTCAGATTGGAGTCTGTATTAAACACACTGAATCGATGTGAGTAACGCGCATCCACTTTGGTAACGGCTTTGACATATTCCGGCGCAAACGCCTCATAACCCAAGGTCAGCGTTGTCTGGTCAAACTTCAATTTACCGGAATGACGTGCCGTAATACTGGCACTCTGGTTGTCCCTGAACCACGACAGCCCGGTATTCACTTTGTATCTGGACAACGGCGGTGCCAGGTTGGTCTCTGCATTCTGATCAGCAATACCACTGGTGTACGCAGAATACTCATCCGGCAGGTAATCCCAACGGGTGTAGTAATTACCGCCAAGACTGGCGGTAAAGTTACCGAGCTCACCGATATCAAATGAATAACGCAGGCGGAAATCGATGCCTTCCACAAACTGTGAGGACAGATTGATCGGTGCACGATACACATCGGTGACTTTGCCGGTGGCATCGCGGGTGATCAGTTCATTTGGATTGGCCAACGCCCAGGCGATACCTGCCGCGGCATCAGCCGGTACCGTTGCCGGTCTGAAATCGGCAGTTGTCCGGTTGTTGGCTGCCAGGAAGGCATTCAGCTCACGTCGCGTCACATCGGCAGTGACCAGCGATGCAATCCGACCGACGTATTCAATCTCCTGATAATCCAGATTGATGCTCAACCCTTCGATGGGCAACCAGCTTAATCCGATGTTGGCAATAATCGACTCTTCGGCACCCAGGCTTGGGTTTCCGGATGTGCAACTGTCCGTCCCGTCCAAAGAAATATTGGTCAACGGGTCGACCCCGCTGGTCACGATGGTACACACATCTTTGGCCAATGGTCGCAGCTGAGCGGGAGACGGTGCCAGGAAACTTTCACCATAACTGGCACGGAAGGCCAGCGTATCGAATGGCTCCCACAGCACAGAAATCTTCGGTTTGGTCGCATCAAAACCGATGGAGTAAAAGTCCTCACTGCGGACAGCGGCCTTAACACCCAGATTTTCGAGGATCGGAATCTCTACTTCGGCAAAGATAGCTCGCACTCCAGAGTTGCGGTCAATGCGAGGGGTCAGTGCCGCAGTGGCAGTTGAATAGAGATTATCCCGCTCTGCAGTTAACGGGTGCTCAAAGTCAAAGGTCTTCTGGTTACGAATCTGACCACCAACGGCGGCACGAATGGTACCGTTAGGGACTTCCATGACTTCACCATTAAATACAATGTCGAAGTACTTCAATTTATCACGGGTATCAATCCAGACGACCTCCTCGACCAACCAGTCAACCATTTCCTGGCTATTGTCGGTGATACCGGCACGATAGAACGGAGATCGGGGATCGGCAGACCCAAAGGGGTTAAAGTACTGGTTGCCGCTTGGGCCGCCTTGCCCACGAAGCGCACTTCTCATTTTGGACAGGCGCATGCCTCGCCCGTCAAACTCGCGCCAGGAGTCCTGCATACCTACCCAGGCTTCACCCTCCCAAGTGGTATTGGCAATCTTGAACTCACCCCCGAATTTATAGGCATCGGCATAATAGTTATAGTCGGTTAGCCCCATACCAGCAGTATCCAAAGCGCTTGGCAGGGTGCCTAACTTGGTAAACGGACGCCAGGTAGAGGGCCTGACTTGCACACCAAACGGGTTGGCTGGGTGCGTGGCCGGCACGATCAACGACGTCAGGTTGGTAGTCAACGCATTGCTGGGAGAACTGACCAGTGTCGAGGTGCGGTCGTTGATGCTTACCTGAAATTCAAGGTTCAGCCAGTCATTCACTTCATAATTCAAATTATTGAATACAGTCATACCCTCTGAGGGCCGACCATAATCTTGCCATTCGCCAAAATAGAGTCTGCAACCGGTGGCAAACGGCTGACCGCTCGGGTACGAACCAAACTGACTGACGTCGGTCGCGGTACCGTTAAAAGTGCCACAACTAGGATCTGTTCGACCGGTTGCCACACCGGAAATCCATCGCCCCGGATTGTTGTAGGTGCTGTCCTGGTCGTAGAACTCCTGATACTGTGGTCGCTCGGAGACCAGAAACGCCGTCCGTTTATTGATTTCAACAGCACCCACCCACTCCAGGCCATTGCCGATGTCAAACCGGTGCCCCATCAGGAATTCTGCCGTGTATTGCTCTGAACTGTTTTCCTGGTCGGTTTTGTAATACACACGACCTTTCATGCCATCGAATTGTTTGTAAGGAATCAGGTTGGCCACACCGGCTACCGCGTCCGATCCATACAGCGCGGCACCGCCGTCGGTCACGATTTCCACCGAGCGCTGGGCAATACCGGGCAGCAATGCAGCAACCGCACTTTCATTCACAGCACGACGACCGTCAACCAGTGTCAAGGTACTTTCAGTGCCCAGTCCACGCAGGTTAAAACGGGCAGAGTTGGAATCCTGTTGACCATCCTGCGTTGCCAGTACCGAGGCAACGGTATCAATATTCTCCATATAAGGCATGTCGCGCAGGTATTCACCAAGGTTGGCGGCACCAGACGTCCACAGATCTTCCTGCGTAATGGTTTCAACAGGTGAGGCATTGGTAAATTGGCTGTTGCGGATAAACGATCCGGTCACCACAACTTCTTTAATTTCCTGATCGGTTTCACTCTGGGTAGCGGCAGCTTGCGCATACAAAGCCGACGGCATTACAAACAAAGCCGCAGCACCCAACATCAACAGATGTCTGCCCTCAAGAGCGGCTTGAGGCGTTTTTGTCGATTTTTTCTGGCGGGCAGCAAACGTGGCACACGACTGTTTTAATCGCATAATCCCTCTCCATAATTTTGATTATTATTTTCTGTTGCCAACTCATGACGACGTAACATGAATTCGTTCGCTAAACCTGACGGTCAAGGAACATTGACCTCTTGAATTTGACTTATAACGAGGACTGATTGAAGAGGAGGAACAACTAATTAACGCACAATTGCGTCACTTCATCGACAAAGCACTTTTCTGACGGCGCCTGGTATGGGATTGGTCATCGCGGGTCGCTCACGCATCTGCGAGAGCGACCCGATGTGGAACAAATGATGTATATAAAGAATTACCAGCCAGTGCGTGCTGGCTGGTTCGGGTCCGACCGCAAAAAAGCGATCAAATCTGCGTGATACTGTTCCGGATATTCAAAATGTGGATTGTGACCAATGCCGGGATACAGCGTTAGTTCCGCATTTTGCAGCGATTCCGCCACCATACGCGCCTGACCTGCAAAATCATTGGTGAGTCTGTCATCAGCGCCACCCAACACCAGTGATTTTGTACTGATGTGTTGCCAGTCATATACCACGGGATCAATAAACAGAATAGCCTGTTGCCACGCGCGGATTTTTGCCAGCAACGGCCAGTCCGCGCTCAAGGTCTGGCCGTACTGTATACGGACAAACTCAAGGTATTCCGGCTTGATCTCGGTGTTGTAATAGCGCATGTGGTTAGCAAGAATGGACTGATACGTTGTGGTGGATTCCGTTCGCAGCGCAGCCTCTTCGATATCACCCCAGGCGCGGCCCTGACGCTGATCCGTCATGCCAATCTGATTGACCAGCACCATGTGTGTGACGTTGTCCGGATAGGTCATGGTAAAACGCGCGGCTAACATGCCACCCATGGAATGACCGACGATGGCTGCTTTTTCAATGCCCAGATGATCCAGCAAGCGCTTTGAATCCGTCGCAAAAATGTGCAGGTTGTAGGGGATGTCCATCTTTGACGATTTGCCGTAACCGATTCTGTCGGGCACTACCACGCGGAAACCGGCTTCACTCAACGCTGTGATGGTGGGGCCAAAGCCAATACCACCAAAATTCATCCCGTGAAACAGCATCGCAGTCTGGCCATTGGCCCGCCCCACAGGGGCTACGTCCATATAGGCCATATTGCCACGTTTGCCAAAATGCGTGACCGGCAAAAAATGCACCGGATGTGGGTAGGTTATTTCATCCATGGTAGACGAAATGGGTCCCCAGTCTGCAGGCGGTTCACTGGGCGGGTTGCCCTGGGCAAGCACACTGGGGGCAGACAGAGTGATACCTGCCACCAATACCAGTGCGCTGACAGTTTTCAGCAAATACGTTGTCGACATAACGGAGTCCTCCAGGTTTTTGTTGTCATTTTAGTCAATCACGCGATTTTCATACCGATTCGTTTTACGCGGCCTTCTTCAACCGCCGCAATGCTCCATACAAATCCCTGCCATTCCAGTTGGTCGCCCAGCACAGGTTTGCCGCCCATCTTAGCGGTCAGAAACTCTCCAATCGACTGAGACGCGACCAATGGATCCGGATGCAAGCCGTAGATTGGCGCAAGGTCCTGTATGCGAGCGGCGGCGTCCAGAATAAAGTCGCCAAAAAACCAGTCATCCAGATCTTTGGCAGGCGCGACACTGAATAATTTGCCCAGTGCAGGCAAATCATGATCATGCCCGACAATGCAGAGAATGTCATCGGCCAGTAGCCGGGTACTACCGGTCGGGTGCAACAACTCGCGCCCTCTGAACAACGCAGCGATACGGGTACCTTCCGGCATGCGCAGCCCGCGCAGTTCCTTTCCAATACACCACTTTTCGGCGCCCAATCGATAGACAAACAATTCCCACTCACTGGTGGGATGAATCTCCAATCCGGCTCTTGAAATAGGCTGAGGTTGAGAAGGAATCTGCACTTTGGCGAGGCGTGTCGCAATCGGTATGGAACTGCCTTGCAGCACTAACGAGACCAACACCACAAAAAATGCCAGATTAAAATACAACGGCGCATTGGGTAAACCAGCCATAATCGGATACACGGCAAGAATGATAGGTACTGCGCCGCGCAGTCCCAACCAGGAGATATACCAGCGCTCACGTGTTTTGAAGCGACTGAACGGCAGCAGACTGGCAAACACTGCCAGAGGCCGGGCGATAAAGATGATACCCATTGCCAGTAACAACCCGGGAATGGCAATCGGCAACAGTTCAGACGGTGTCAGCAACAACCCCAGCACAAGGAACATGCCGATCTGGCTTAACCACGCCATGCCATCAAGCACACTGAGAATCGAGGGGCGGCTGCGCAGCGGTTTATTGCCCAGGTACAAGCCGGCAAGATAAATGGCCAGAAACCCGCTGCCCCCGACATTGGCTGTCAGGGCAAACACAAATAATCCGCCACTGATTGCCAACAAGGGATACAAGCCGTTGGCAAGCGTTGAACGATTGATCAGCTGCAACAACAAAAAACCGCCCAGTCCGCCCAACATAACGCCGAGTCCAAACTGCTGCGCCAGCATCACTGCAAACGAGAGGATGGATACTGACTCAGCGTTCAGGGATTTAGCAACGATATCGATCAGGGCGACAGTGAGGAAGATTGCCATCGGGTCGTTGCTGCCCGATTCTATTTCGAGCGTAGCGCGCACCCGCTCGTTGATATTGCGCCCGCCCAGCAGCGAAAACACGGCGGCCGCATCGGTGGATCCTACAATGGCACCAATCAGCAAACCTTGCAGTAGATTCAGATCAAACAACCAGCTGGCCATCGCCCCGGTCAACGCCGCGGTAATCACCACGCCCACCGTAGCCAAGGACAAGGCAGGGCCCAGTGCCACCTTGAAAGATGCCACTTTCGTCCTTAGTCCACCATCAAACAGGATAATGGCCAGGGCAAGATTGCTGGCAACAAACGCCAGGGAATAGTTATCAAACAGAATGCCACCGATGCCATCTTCACCGGCCAGCATTCCAACACCGAGGAAAATTAACAAAATCGGGATGCCAAACCGCGAAGACAGTGCACTGACCAATACGCTGAAACCGACCAGCAATGAGCCGATCAAAAACAGCGAATTCATGGTCAACAGATCCATACGCTAGCCCTTGTCGATTGAGCAATCCTGGCGGAAACCGGGATGAAAGCGAGGAACAATAAAAGTACCAGAGGCGCCGGACCGGGGGTTAACCCGGCTGACGACACGTTTATGCCGGTCGTCATCCGGGTTGGTAGGCGTGACCGTATCAGTCACTGAACGGGTGACGAAGGATAATCGTTTCGTCACGATCCGGGCCCGTGGAGATAATGTCCACAGGTGCCTCAATCTGCTGCTCAATAAAACGGATATACGCACGGGCATTTTCAGGCAACTCTGCCAGCGAGCGGGCACCGACCGTTGATTCACTCCACCCCGGCAATTCCACGTAAACCGGCTTGAGTTTTTCATATCGGTCGACGGTCATGCAAGCGCTGCCGATGTCTTCGCCCTCGCTCTCATAAGCCACACATACCTTGATGGATTTCAAACCGTCCAGCACATCCAGTTTTGTCAGGCAAATGCCGGTGACGCTGTTTATGCGGATGGCAAGTTTCACCGCCGCGGCATCGAACCAGCCACAACGGCGCGCGCGGCCGGTGGTTGCGCCGCGCTCCATACCCACTGTCGACAGATGGGTGCCTATATCGTCGAACAGCTCAGTAGGGAATGGGCCTGATCCCACACGCGTGGTGTAGGCTTTGGTAATACCCAGCACATAATCAAGGTACAAGGGACCATAACCACTGCCGGTTGCCGTGCCGCCCGCAGTGGTGTTGGATGAGGTCACAAACGGATAGGTACCGTGGTCGATATCCAGCAATGAGCCTTGCGCACCTTCAAACATCAGGTGATCGCCAGCTTTACGGTGTGCATGAATCAGCTCGACCGTATCAGCCAGCATGGGCCTGACCTGTTCGGCATAAGCCAGACAGTCAGTCAGGGTTTTGTCGTAATCAACCGGCGCAACCTGATAATAGTGCGTCAGCATAAAATTATGGTAGTCCATGACTTCGCGCAAACGACTGGCGAAGTGTTCTGCATTGAACAATTCGCCCATACGAATACCGCGACGCGCCACTTTGTCTTCATAAGCTGGCCCGATGCCGCGACCGGTGGTTCCGATTTTGCCGGCACCCAAACGCTGTTCACGCGCCTGATCGAGCGCCACGTGTGATGGCAGAATAACCGGGCTGGCACCACTGATCTTCAAACGCTCACGCACAGGGATACCTTGCGCTTCGAGTTCACCAATTTCCTTGAGCAGTGCCTCAAGGCTAATTACCACTCCGTTGCCGATCACACAGGTGACACCGGCGCGCAACACGCCTGACGGAATCAGGTGAAGCACGGTCTTTTTGCCACCAATTACCAGCGTATGACCCGCATTGTGACCACCCTGAAATCGGGTAACCACTGCGGCCTGCTCAGTGAGGAGGTCAACAATCTTGCCTTTGCCCTCATCACCCCATTGTGTGCCTAAAACAACAACGCTCTTACCCATGTTCCCCGTACTCTGTATGTAATCTGTAGGAAGTACTCGCATCACCCTGTCGCCAGAGCGGCGCGGATTGTATCTCAAGCAGGCGGAAGGTCAACCACCTGCCACTGACCCGATGAGTCTGACACAATACATCGCGTGGCATTTAATTCATTGATCAACGTCACATCGGGTACACCCTCTGCCAGATGTGTCACAACGGCGTGTCCTTCTGCGCGAAGTGAAGCAACCAGCAATAACAACGCTGGCTGGTCCGAATCTGGAGCAAGAATAACACAGCGGCGCGGATACACCCTGTTGCTCAAGCGGGCCAGCGTTTTTAAATCCGCATCAAAACCAGACGCCGGCCGCGCGCGTCCAAATACCTCGCCAATATCATCGTAGCGCCCGCCTTTGGCAACTTCACTGCCATGCGCCGGGGTATAAGCTGCAAATACAATACCGGTGTGGTATTGGTAACCGCGCAACTCAGATAAATCAAAACCAAAGGTAACGTCTGGCAATCGTTGTTGCACGCGTTCAGCAATGCTGCTCAGTTCAGACAACGCAGTGCGCACTGACACCGGCGCATCAGCAAACGTCTGTTGCGCACGGATCAACACACTGGCATCACCACTGAGGCGAGACAGGGATTTCAGCATATCGCGCAGCGCAGGATCGGTTAATTGCTGATCGAGCAGACTGTCGACCTGGTTGTAGGCCTTACGCTGCACCACATCAAACAACTCACTTTCCGCGTCTTTATCTAGGTCAGCAGCCGCGATCAGATTTCTGAAAATGCCCACATGGCCAAGCACAATGTGCACTGGACTGATGCCCGCCAAACGCAAGGTCTCTGCCATCAGTACAATCAATTCCACATCGCAGGCGACGCCCGAATGCCCAAACATTTCCGCACCAATCCTTATCGGCGCACGCGAACTTAATAATCCTCGCGGCAAGGTGTGCAGCACGCTGTCGGCATAACACAAGCGCACAGGCCCTTCGCGATGAAGGTTACGCGCATCAATACGCGCAACTTGCGGCGTGATATCCGCACGCACACCCATCATGCGGCCGCTGGATTGATCCGTAATCTTGAAGGTGTGAATGTCCAGATCGTGTGATGAACCGACGAGCAGCGAGTCAAGGAACTCGATCAACGGTGTGATGACCAGTTCATAACCCCAACTTTGATACAGATCCAGAATATCCCGTCGCAGTGTTTCCAGCATCAGCGCTTGCGGAGGCAGCACTTCTTCAACGCCTTCCGGCAGCAGCCAGCGGTCAGCACGTGTCATGTTTTTGTCCTGCTCTGGTTTCCCGGCCCTGATTCTCAGGGCCGTGCTGTTGTCTTATCTTCTTCCATGAACTCAGGGAGCGATGTCACTGCGCAGATATTTGAAGTAATCGCTGTCAGGTTGCATCAGCAAAACGTCGCTTTTTGAACTGAAAGAATCGCGGTATGAATTGAGGCTGCGGGTAAATGAATAAAACTCAGGATCCTTGGTAAAGGCGCTGGCATAAATCGCTGAGGCCTGTGCATCACCTTCACCACGGACAAGTTCGGAATCCCGGTATGCTTCCGCCAACAGTACCGCTTCCTGTCGATCCGCATCTGCTTCGATACCAATCGCCAATTCGTTACCACGTGAACGCAGCTGCTGTGCTTCACGCTGACGCTCAGACGTCATACGCTCATATACCGAGGATCGCACGTCATCAGGCAGATCAATCCGCTTGACGCGCACGTCAATCACTTCAATACCGTATTCCTGTGCGGTGTAGGTATTCAGCTCTTCAGTCAGCTGCTGCATCAACGAGTCACGTTGACCGGAGACCACTTCCTGCAGATCACGCTCACCAAACTTGTTTCGCAGACCATCGTTGACACGTTGGGCGAGCAGTGAATTGGCGCGAGACTCGTCACCGGATGTGGCTGTGTAGAAACGCTCCACGTCGACTATCCGCCACATCGCATACGAATCAACCAACAACGCTTTCTGTTCCAGTGTCAGATACCGTTGTGGTGTTGCATCAACTGTCAACACCCGCGCGTCAAACTTGCGCACGGTATTGACGTATGGAATCTTGAAATGCAGTCCTGGCGGAATATCTGCTCTGACCATATCGCCAAACTGCAGCATGACTGCACGCTCGGTCTGGCTCACCACAAACAGCGCGTTAGACACAACGGTTACAAGCAGAAATATAACAAGACCCAATACAGTATTTTTCATTAACGTGGTCCTCGTGCTGGAACGGTTTGCACACGCGCGCGATCACCGGTGGTGGACTGGGAAGACAATTCGCGATTCACCTGATCAGCCAGATCGCGTATCTGCTGGCTGTTCAGTTGCAATCTTGATGTTGCGCCGGAGGCATCGGTCACACCCTGCATCATACGATCCAGTGGCAGGAACATCATATTGTTACCACCTTCAACATCGACCAGCACTTTGCTGGTATTGCTGAGCACTTCCTGAATTGCATCAATGTACAGACGTTCACGAGTGACTTCTGGTGCACGCGAGTATTCGGTCAACAGCTGTTCGAAGCGTGACGCTTCACCCTGAGCGCGAGCAATAACCTGGTCACGGTAGGCGTTAGCTTGTTCGATAATGCGCTGCGCCTCACCGCGGGCTTCCGGGATAACACGGTTGGCATATGCCAGCGCCTGGTTTTGTGCACGTTGCTCATCTTCACGGGCACGAATCACATCGTCAAAGGCGGCTTGCACAGCAATCGGCGGTTGCGCATTCTCAACGTTGACCTGAGTGATCATGATGCCAGTACCGTAGGCTTCCATGTAGCTTTGAGCACGGTTTCGTACTTCCGCAGCCACATCTGCCCGGCCTTGAGTCAACACTCTGTCCATGGTGGTGCTGCCAACCACGTGGCGCACAGCAGACTCCACCGCCTGATCAAGGCCCAGCTGCGGATCGCGTACCATCACCGCATAAGCCATTGGATCGGCAACAACAAACTGCACAGAGATCGCCACGGTCACGATATTCTCGTCTGTGGTCAACATGTCACTGGAGTAAGAGCGTGTGTTAACGCGAGAAATATTGACCTTCTCTACCTGATCGATGAGTGGCGGATTCCAGCGCAAGCCCGGCAGGACCACTTCTTCCTGAATCTTGCCGAAACGCAGAACAACACCGCGTTCGGCTTCATCGATGGTGTAGAAACCAAGCGCGGCCCAGACCACGGCTGCCAACACAATCAGCCCGCCAAGCAAGCCAACCGATGCGCCGCTGCTCACTGAGCCACCGCCGCCACTGCCGCTTCCGCCAGAACTGTTGCTGCCTTTGCCGCCCAACAAGCCGTTCAGGGTTTTGCTGAGCTTGCGAATCACTTCGTCAAGATCGGGCGGACCACCCTGGTCATTGCCACGGCGACCGCCCCCGTTACCACCCCAGGGATCGTTACCATTACCTTTGTTTCCAGGTTCATTCCAGGCCATCGTTTACTCCATACCCATTCAGTTCGGGGGCGATTTTAACGAATTATTACGCGTAAACACAGCTTTTCAGTTCAGTCCCTGAAGGCCGCGCAAGGACTCAGGCCGAGAGGTCCATCGAGGACGATCCACTGTCTTCCAGCAGCAGACGCTCATAGTCAATTCTCGGCAATTTGATATTCAGAACGGTTTGACCCTGATCATTGATCGTTTCGTGACTGACCGCGCCACGCGAGTAAAGTCGGGCACGCAAGCGCCCCTGATCCGGGGTGAGTGCCAGTTCCTTTACCACCACATCCTCAGTGACCATCTCACTGATTGCTGTCAACAACAGATCAACGCCTGCACCCGTTTTTGCCGATACCCAGACTCTGGACGGCTTGCCATTTTCCCCACGATCAATACGTGGCTCGAATCCTGGCATCAAATCAATCTTGTTCAGTACCTGAATACATGGAATGGCTTCTGCGCCAATTTCCGTCAAGACTTCATGTACCTGCTCAATGTAGTAGTCATGCGCCTCATTGGCGATATCAACAACATGCAATAACAGATCTGCCTGCACCGTTTCTTCCAGCGTGGCGCGAAACGCCTCAACCAGTTTATGCGGCAAGTGACTGATAAAACCCACCGTATCAACCAGCACGGCCTCCCCGAAAGACGGCAACTGAATCTGCCGCAAGGTCGCATCAAGTGTGGCGAATAACTGATCAGCCGCGTAGATACCTGCATGGGTTATAGCATTAAAAACAGACGATTTGCCTGCGTTTGTGTAGCCCACCAGGGAAATAACCGGGATCTCCGCGCGTTTACGCGAGCGTCGCCCCTGCTCACGTTGGGCTCGCACTTTTTCAAGACTTTTATTGATATTCTTGATGCGCTGGCGAATCATGCGCTGATCGAGTTCCAACTGTGTCTCACCCGCACCACGCAGATTAACACCGCCTTTTTGTCGATCAAGGTGTGTCCACCCTCGTTTTAACCGGGTGACCGAGTGCTGCAACTGGGCCAGTTCGACCTGCAACTTGCCTTCGTAAGTGATGGCGCGCTGACCGAAAATATCCAGAATAAGCCCAGTTCTGTCTCTGACACGGCACTTCAACACTTTTTCGAGATTGCGCTCCTGGCTGGGCGACAGGGTGTGGTTAAACAGCACCAGGTCAGCTTTGTGCTCCTGCACAGCCGCAGCGATTTCGTCAAGCTTGCCTTCGCCTACAAACGTCCGGGCATCCGGCGATTTTCGACTGCCTTTGATAAAACACACGGGATCCGTGCCGGAAGATCTCGCCAGCTCTTCAAATTCAACGGGATCTTCCTGTTCGCGCAGTGAATTAAATTCAATGTGAACAAGTACGGAGGTTTCTCCCCCTTCAGGACGCTCAAAGAACAATCAAGCCCTCGATTCAGGCCATATTACCTGTGGCAGAGTCATCGTCGTCCGGTCCGAACTCACCGCCCTGCGAAGGGATCTTGACGGTACGTGCCGGTACAACCGTGGAAATAGCGTGTTTGTAGACCATCTGGTTTACAGCGTTTTTCAGCAGTATGACAAATTGGTCAAACGATTCGATCTGACCTTGAAGCTTGATGCCGCTGACCAGATAGATTGACACCGGAATACGCTCCTTGCGCAGCACATTCAGGAAAGGGTCTTGTAGGGAATGCCCTTTTGACATTTATATTCTCCTTAAGAAATTCAGCTAAAAAACCGTGTTAACCAGCAATATGGATCCGTCCAGCAAAAATGTTAACAATCGCAACGATGTCTGTTGTATCGACTGTCTCAGCACTATAGGTGGAGACGGTTGTGAGTGATTTCAAGTCTCAATCGTTTTTATGACACCATCAATCAGGTTTTTATCATCACTGTCAAAATTATGCAGCGCCGACCAGCTCCGCAACCACGTAATTTGTCGCTTCGCCAATTGTCTGGTGGCAATGATACCTCTTTCCACCATGGCATCATAGCCGAATTCATGGCTCAGATATTGCCACACCTGACGGTAACCCACGCTCCTGATCGAGGGCAACTCTGGCTGCAGATCGCCACGCGCATACAGCCTTTCCACTTCAGCGACCAGCCCATCATCAAGCATCTGATAAAAACGCTTCGCAATTCTGCTGTGTAGTACGTTGCGATCAACTGGCTGGATTGATAAAAACCGCAAGGAGTCATTTCCCGAAGCTTCTGTTGCCTGCAGCGCTTGCCAGTCACTCAGAGACCGGCCCGACACACGAAACACTTCAAGGGCACGCTGTAATCTTTGCGGATCATTTGGATGAATCCTCAACGCCGCCTTTGGATCAACTGACGCCAGCTCGGCATGCACAGCAGGCCACCCCTCGGCATTCGCCAGCGCAAGAATATCCGCCCTGACCTGTTCATCTGCGGCTGGCATGTCGGCAAGTCCATCACGCAGTGCTTTGAAATACAGCATCGTGCCACCCACCAGCAAGGGCACTTTTCCGGACGCGCGGATATCAGCCATTTCCCGGCGCGCGTCCTCACAAAATCGGGCAGCAGAATAACGCTCCGCCGGGTCTAGAAAGTTGATCAAACGATGCGGTGCGCGCCGCAGTGTCTCAGCATCAGGTTTACCTGTCCCAATATCCATGGATTTGTAAATCTGCGCGGAATCCACACTGATAATTTCAAGCGGAAAGCGCTGCACGAGTTCGATGGCAAGGGCGGTTTTACCCGAAGCCGTCGGACCCATCAGACAAATAGCGGGCGAATGCTGAGGATCAAGTGTCATGGCTCAGCGACCGCGCAAAAACAGTTTGTCCAGATCCGCGAGGGACTGATACACCCAGGTCGGTCGACCGTGGTTGCACTGGCCACTGCGTTCTGTGCGTTCCATGTCTCGCAACAAGGCGTTCATTTCAACCAAACTCAACTGACGATTGGCACGCACCGCGCCGTGGCACGCCATGGTCGCCAACAACTCATCGCGGTAGGCACTGATGCGTTCACTCTGCCCATGCTCACGCACATCGGACAAGACGTCTCTGACCAATTGCTCGATATTTGAGCGTGCCAGAATCACCGGCACCTGCCTCACCACCAACGATTCAGTGGCAACCCGCTCAATGGCAAAACCTAACTCTTGCAAGGCACTGGCCTGCTGTTCGGCACACGCCGCCTCAGCCTCACTTACGGCCAACGACAAGGGTACCAACAAGGGCTGCGCCTTGACACTCTGGGTATCACAGGCGGTTTTCATATGTTCGTAGGTAATACGCTCGTGTGCCGCATGCATATCAACAATGATTAACCCCTGTTGATTCTGGGCCAGAATATAAATGCCATGCAGTTGTGCAATCGCGAACCCCAGCGGCGGAATTTCTGCATCGCTGGCCAGTTGCTGGTATACCGCCGCCTGATCTGCCATCAGGCGAGGAGAGACTGGCGACTGTGAATACTGACGGAATGTTGCGGAGGCGCCATTACCCAAAGGGCGGGGGAATTCTGCTGCGCCGTCTGAAAACGCAAACGCAGGTGCTGACAAAATCTCGCCAGTCCCCGGGTCGACATTAAACCCAAGCGCCGACTGCTGATGCAGCCCGTTTGTCTCATTCGCCATCGCCACACCGGCTTGTTGCTGGCCACTGAGATGATCATCTGGACGCACATCCGCCAATGCCTGGTGCAAGGACCGAAACAGGAAATCATGCACAAGTCGCTGATCACGAAAACGCACTTCATGTTTGGTCGGATGCACATTCACATCAACCAGCGCCGGCTGCAGCTCCAGATACAGCACAAATGCAGGATGTCGCCCGCCGAACAGTACGTCACGGTAGGCTTGCTTGACCGCGTGCGACACCAGCTTGTCGCGAATCACCCGACCATTGACATAGAAGTACTGCAGATCCGGTTGACTGCGCGAAAAAGTCGGCAAACAAACCCACCCCCACAATCGCAAGCCCGATGCTTCGATATCAATATAAACCGCGTGCTCCAGAAACGCTGGGCCACAAACCAGACCAATACGGCGTTGGCGCTCTTGAATACTGCGTGCCGCCTGCAGTTGATGCACGGTGCGCTGGTTGTGACGCAGCGTAAACGCCACATCAAACCGGCTGAGCGCCAAGCGCTTGATCGCTTCATCAATGCGGGCAAATTCGGTGTTTTCAGTGCGCAGGAATTTTTTCCGGGCAGGGGTGTTAAAAAACAGATCGCGAACTTCAACACTGGTGCCCTGGGTATGCGGTGCCGGACGCAGTGATGCTGTCATGGACTGGCCTTCTGCCTCAACCAACCAGCCGCCGGCATCGTCCGCATTCATTGCTCTGGAGATTAACTGCAAGCGTGACACGGAACTGATACTGGCCAGCGCTTCACCACGAAAACCCAGACTGGCAATATTCTCTAGATCATCCAGATCGGCAATTTTGCTGGTTGCATGCCTGCTTAACGCCAACGCCAGGTCGTCTTTGTTGATGCCCTGACCGTCGTCGCGTATGCGAATGAGCTTGCTGCCACCTTGTTCGATATCAACGTCGATACGTGTAGCACCTGCATCAAGGCTGTTTTCCAACAACTCCTTGACCACGGATGCAGGGCGCTCAACGACCTCACCGGCGGCAATCTGGTTAGCCAGTCGTTGACTGAGCAAAGCAATACGTTTCATGGATATCCGCAAACGAGCCATTCAGGCGCGTCGAAAAAAGAGTCTGCGTTCAGGAAGCAGGAATAACCAATACTTGCCCCACGCGGATCGTATCATTGCGCAGGTGGTTGGCTTCCCGCAAGCGCGAGAGACTGATGCTATAACGCGCAGCAATACCGGACAAGGTCTCTCCACGGGCGATCGTATGTTCGGAGACTTGTGGAGGAGCCACAGTGATCAGCGACGGTCCAGCCCCGGGGATACGTAAGGTCTGACCGATGTGAATGGTGTCGCTGCGCAGACTGTTGGCCGAGCGCAACTGCGACAGGCTGACATTATGACGCTGGGCAATCAGCGACAGACTGTCTCCACGCCCCACGACATATTGACGATCGGGCCCTTGATTGTTGGCCTTTTGCCACGCAACAAATGTGCCTTCGGGCGGCCGCTCGTAAAAATAATTCATCACTCCCTGCACAATCGAATCCGCCAGTTTGCGCTGGTAATCGGCGCTGGCCAACCTGCGCGCCTCAGTCGGGTTCGATAAATAACCGGTTTCGATCAACAGTGAAGGGATGTCAGGCGAACGCAATACCCAGAGGTTGCCCTGCTGCGGCACGTTACGGCGCAGTTTTGCCACATTGCCCACAGCATTCAAGATGTAGCTACCCGCCGCCATACTTTGTTCGATGCTCCATGACATCGAAAGATCCAGCAGGGTTAACGCCAGATCATCATCAAAGTTACGCAGACTGGTGTCGCCCGACATACCACCCAACAAATCCGATGAGTTTTCTTTTTCGGTGACACGCCGGATATTTTCATCCTCTGCTGTGCGTTGCGAGAGTGCGTAAATGGTTACCCCTTCTGCACGCGAGGTAGAATATGAGTCCGCATGAATTGACAGGAAAATGTCGGCGCGATTTTGTCGTGCCAGTTGTGGCCGCTGCTGAAGCTGGACGTAGTAGTCACCATCACGAATCATGACAGCTTCAAATCCTGGCATCGCTTTGATTCGTTCAGCAACCGCGCGGGAAATCGCCAACGCAATGTCTTTTTCTTTTAAGTGTCCGTCATGGGCAATTGCCCCGGGATCATTACCGCCGTGCCCGGCATCAATGGCAACCACAATATTGCGACGGGCTGGCTCCTCCACCCTGACAGGCTGAGGTATTGATGCGCTTTCAGACACCGGCGGGGCGGCACTGGCAGGCGCCAGCGCTGGCGCCTGTGTATTGGCGTCATACAGATCCACCACAAGGCGCTCACCATGTTCGGTATTGGGGGGCAGTGAATAACTGCTGGGATTTACCGGGGCGCTCAAGTCCAGCACAATCCGGGTGTCTGACTCATTGCGAGAACCGCTTCGAACTGAGGTAACAGGGCCACCATCCAGGTCAAGTTCACGCAGATTGGCATTCATGCGTGAATTTCGGATATCAATCACGACCCGATGCGGGTCTTCCAGAACAAACACACTGTATTCCGGGCGATTGCTGACATCAATCACCACCCGTGTGTAATCCGGCGATCGCCAAATGCCAACGGCTTCAACATCCGCAGCCATCACTTCAACTGGCAATATCACAAAAACAATCACCAGCAGGGAACTCAAAACGGTTTTGCAGCGCAACGCCCGGCGCGCTGAATTCAGCAGCCTGTCGATTCGTTCATTGCTGGTAATCCTTGCTGTCATTGCTGCCCTGTACTGCCAGTAACTCATTGAGCTTATTTGCTATTTCAGCGCCAGTTGCGGTTGCTGCCTGCCACCTCAAGCGACGCCCCAGCCCCTCATCCGTCAGGTAAAAATGGATGTCTGCAGGCGGTAAATACCCTTTGCCACGCCCGGGCCATTCAATCAGACATACCGCTGGCGGCTTGAAATAGTCTTCAACACCCAGGAATTCTACCTCCTCAGGATGCGATAGTCTATACAGATCAAAGTGATAGAGAGGAAACTCAAAATCTTCATAAGGTTCAACAAGCGTGTAGGTGGGACTTTTTACCGCACCTGTATGCCCCAACGCCCGGATTAACCCGCGAGAGAGGGTGGTTTTGCCAGCCCCCAGATCGCCTTCCAGATAAACAACAGCACCGCGTGCTGGCAACGATCTGGCCAGACAAGCACCTGCAAACTCTGTGCGTTGCTCATCGGCCAAAAAACATTCAGTGTGCAAGGTCATGACTATTTGAAGCCTCCGGACAACAGCCCCGGCAAAAACCTGAACAAATCGGTGGCCAGCAAGCCGCGCTGCCCAAGGGACGCAGCTGCCAGATCGGCAGCCTCGCCATGAGCACACACCGCCAGCCTGGCGGCTTCGCACGCATCAAACTTCACCGTACCGCAGCGCCCCAGGGCCAACAGTGCACCGCAGATACCAGACAACACATCACCCATGCCGCCCGACGCCATGCCGGGGTTTCCCTCAAGGCAGATATCCATCGGCGCATCGATATCGGGAAACGCCAACAGACTGCCCGCACCTTTGAGAATCACCACGCAGCCTGTTTTTTGCTGCAACGACCGGGCCGCCGAGAAGCGGTCTTTGTTGATTTCAATTGTTTGACACCCCATCAGACGGGCAGCTTCACCGGGATGCGGCGTCACAATCCATTGTGCACGTTGTGCATCGGGTGCCAACGTCTGCCAGTCTGTGTCCTGTAATGCCAGTAAATTCAGCGCGTCCGCATCCAACACCAGCGGAATATTGCGTTTTGCCGCCCTTTCCAGCACGGCATATAACAGAGACAGGGACCAGGACGAGCGACCCAGTCCCGGCCCCAGTACAATCACACTGGCACGATTGACCAAACCCAAGGCGCTTTCAGCCGCGTCACTGTCAATTGCATTACCCTTGCGTTCTTCGATACCGCGCACCATCACTTCCGGGCAACGCGTCAGCATCGCAGTGACATGAGCCTGACGGGTTATCAGGCTGACCGTTCCCGCACCCGAGCGGGCTGCTGCCTCCGCGGCCATCATGGCAGCACCGCCAAAACCGGTATCACCACCAACAATCAGCACATGGCCGGAATCGCCTTTATGTGCGGTGCGTTTACGTGCCAATGCCGTCGTATGCAAAATTCGGCTGTCGATGCCGCGGGCAGACGGTATGCCACCTGAGATACCCAAATCGTCAAACAGTAACTCGCCGGTAAATGCCGGCGCATCCCCGGTATACAACCCTTGTTTACGCGCCACCACAGACAAGGTGATGTCAGCAACCACTGCCTGACCGTCGACGAATCCCGTGCCGGCACAAACCCCGGTTGGCAGATCGATTGCCAGCACCGACGCCTCACAGCGATTGATAAAATCCACAGCCCGCGCGTAATCAGGGCGAAGTGCACCCTTACCACCAATCCCCAGTAACGTATCAATCAACACGGTATGCTGCGCACGTCGCGTAACAAACCAATGCTGTGCAATCTCCGTGTCAAACGGTTGGCAAGGGACACCAGCCTCGGCTGCCGCCTGTGCCGCCACCCGAGCGTCACCGTGCAAGGCCTCGGGCGCGCACAACGCAAACACTTGCACGTCCATGCCAAGACTGACCGCCTGCCGGGCAATCTCATAACCATCGCCTGCGTTATTTCCGCTACCACAGAACACCATCAGGTAACGCGCTAGCGGCCAGCGTTGGATTATCACGCGCATGGCCGCACTGGCAGCACGCTGCATCAAGGCATAACCGGTGATGCCACTATGAATGGCCTGTTGGTCAATCTGGCGCACCTGATCAGCGGCAAATAGAGGTATCATCGGTAACTCACGGCTTTTCCATGCGGAAAATCAAACGCTGCAGCAATCGCAGAGCACTTTCCAGCTCGTCCACCGGCACATCGTCTGTCAAGCCGATGGCCCAGGGATCCTGTACGGTCCGCAATGCGTGGTAAACCTGCTGCCCTTGATCGGTCAATTGCACCAGCACGGAGCGTTTGTGACGAGGATTGGTGGCATAACTGACCAGACCATCAATTTGCATCACATCGGTAATACGCTGCACAGCCTGTCGAGACTGCCCGAGTGCACGTGCAATCCCCGGCACCGTCACGCCGGCATTTGACAGGGCGATGATACCAATCACTTTCCAGCGCGCACTGGTCAGCCCGACACCCTCTGCCATGCGATCGCCATCAGCCAGTAACAGACCATTGATGCGGAAAATCGCGCGCACCAGATCCAGAAAAAGTTTACGTTTGGGAGAGTGGGCCATGAGTATGATTAGTCTGCCAGGTAAGTTTACGGGGATCACGCCGAATGCCTGATCCGCACGGCCTGGTGATCGTGTCAGGCTGACTCTATGTTGTCAATCTGCTCGCTGCTGGTCAACGGCGGCGACGGGCTGCTCGCTTGAGCGCTTTATGAATGGCGGGTGGCGACAGAGGCAATTCACACAAGCGGGTACCGGCAGCGCGTGCGACTGCATTCGCCACCGCTCCTAACGGCGGCACAATCGGCACTTCACCAACGCCCTTGACCCCGAATGGGTGGCGGGGATTGGGCACTTCCACCAACACAGTGTCAATCATCGGCACGTCCGAGGCCACCGGAATGCGGTAATCGAGGAAACCGGGATTGAGCAAGCGGCCGTTTTCATCATAGAGGTAAGCTTCATTGAGTGCCCAACCGATGCCTTGCACCGCCCCGCCTTGCATTTGACCCTCGACATACGCCGGGTGAATGGCTTTGCCAACATCCTGTATGGCTGTGTAACGCAGAATAGTGACCCTCCCGGTTTCCGGGTCCAGCTCAACATCGCAGATATGGGTGGCAAATCCCGGGCCAGCACCCTGTGCATTGATGGCTGTCTCAACCGTGATCGGGCCGCCGGTGGCGGCACTGTGTTGCGCCAACTCAGCAAGACTCATGCGTTTGGCGGGCGATGAATTCAGCACGACAGTGCCGGCTGACCAACTGACCTGATCCGGGTCAACCTGCCACCATAACGCTGCCCGGCGTTTTAATTCTTCCACCAGTGTGGCAGCTGCCTGAGACACAGCCATGCCGACCGCAAATGTCACCCGGCTGCCCCCCGTCAGGTCAGAATTGGCAATCGAACCGGTATCAACAATCTCCACCTGTATCTGCTCATAGGCAATACCCAAGACATCAGCCGCCATCATCGCCATGGACGCACGCGAACCGCCGATATCCGGGTTGCCGGTGGTGACCAGCACGGAACCATCGTCATTGATGCGGATTGCCGCACTGGATTGACCACCAATATTGAACCAGAATCCCGATGCCACACCGCGCCCTTGATTGGCACCAAGCGGCGCACTGTAATGCGGATGTTGCCGGGCTGCCTCCAACGTTTGGCGGTAGCCAATATGTTTGAATTTGACGCCGTAAGCGGTTTGGGTACCGTTGTCTGCGGCATTCAACAGGCGTAATGCAAGGGGATCCATGTCCAGACGTTGCGCCAGCATGTCCATCAGACTTTCGGCTGCAAACGATGCCATCGGTGCACCCGGCGCACGATAGGCTGCACTTTTGGGACGATTGACCAGTACGTCATAACCAATGAGTTTGACGTTGGGGATGTTGTATGGCGCAAAAGCCGTCATGCAACCGAGCCGCACCGGCGATCCGGGGAATGCACCCGCCTGATAACACAACACGCCTTCTACAGCGACTACAGTCCCATCCTGTCGCGCGCCGATTTTTATGCTCATGTAACTGCCGGAGGTCGGTCCGGTTGCTTTAAACACCTCCGCGCGTGTCATCTCCATGCGCACCGGGCTGCCGGTTTTTTGCGACAACAGGACGGCCAACGGCTCCAGGTACACGGTAGTTTTACCGCCAAAGCCGCCACCAATTTCCATAGGGAACACGCGGATATCGGCAATCGGCATCTGCAACAGCCGCGCGCAATAGGCCTGTACCATGAACTGGCCCTGACTGCTGCACCAGATATCGGTTTTGCCTGACGGCGATACCCGTGCCAGACACGCATGTGGTTCGATGTAAGCCTGATGAACAGGCTGAGTGGTAAATTCTTCCGTGATAATAATGTCAGCTTCTGCAAATCCCGCGGCAACATCACCATGTACCTGTTCATACCGGCTGGCAATGTTCGACGGCTTTTTGGGGGCAGGTTTGATGCCTTTGGTGATGTTGTGCTCATTCAACAACGGCGCATCGGGTTCCATGGCTTGCTGCAAATCGATGACATGCGGCAACACGGCATAATCAACCTCAATCAGGGACAACGCCTGTTGGGCGGTCATGTTATCAATGGCCGCAATCGCCGCGATCGCGTGCCCCTCGTACAAGACTTTTTCGCGCGCCAGTATATTGGCCGACATATCCCTGAAATCGGGCGACTGGCCTTTATCCATCGCCAGCTCTTCTGTGATCTCCGGCAAATCATCCGAGGTGATGATGGCCTTGACACCCGGCAAAGCCAAGGCGGCCGAGATATCAACTTTTAGTAAGCGGGCGTGCGCGTGGGGACTCCGGAACACAACGCCAGTCAGGGTGCCAGGTAGCTGTATATCCGCACCAAAGCGCGATTTGCCGGTTACTTTATCAATGCCGTCAGGACGTACCGGGCGCGTACCCACAACTCCGCCAACCACCACGTTGTTGGGTGCGATCTCAGCGACATCCGCGTAATGGGTGGGTTCTTCGTTCACGAGCGGTCCCCTGTCTCTGTCGGCAACGCCTGCGCCAACGCATATTTTGGCGCCGCATCCATAATGGCGCGCACAATTTTATCGTAGCCGGTACAACGACACAGGTTGCCAGCAATCCAGTATCTGACCTGCGTCTCATCGGGGTCCGGATATTTGTCCAGCAGTGCTTTGGAGGCCATCAACAGGCCGGGCGTGCAGATTCCGCATTGCAACGCAGCATTGTCCAAAAACGCCTGCTGCAACAGGTGCAAGGTGGTCCCCGTAGCCAACCCTTCCACTGTGCGAATATCGGCCCGCTCACATTCAACAGCCAGCACCAGACAAGCACACACCAGTTCCCCGTCAAGAATGACACTGCAAGCGCCACAGTCTCCTGTTCCACACCCAAGTTTTGTGCCAGTTAACTGCAGGTTCTGGCGCAAGACCTGCAACAGTGTGTCGCTTGTCTCACATTCAAATTCAAGGGCTTGGCCGTTGACGACGGATTGCACACGTTTTTTCATGACATAGCCCTGTTGTAGGCGACCAATGCGGCTCGTTCTGMAAGAACCGCCGTGACATCGGTGCGATATTCCGCCGACCCTCGTTTATCACTGATGGGACGGCACATGGCACTGACCTGGCGACGAAAGCGCTGTCTGACCTCATCTTCCAGTCGGGTGCCCAACAAAATACGGGCAGCCGCCAGCGCATAAACCGGGACTGGGCCAACTGCGCCGAGCACCACATGGCATTCATGGACGACACCCAGTTCATCGACGGTCAGATTCACTGCCGCGCCAGCAATTGCGATATCCATTTCAGTGCGGGGTGTCATACGCAGGTAGGCATCGGCACTACGCGAAGGTCTTGCGGGCAGCGAAAAACTCACAATAAATTCATCCTGTCGCAGGCAAGTGCGACCCGGGGAAACAATCACATCTTCGACAGGCAGTTCACGTTCACTATCACTACCGGCTATTCGACAACGCGCCCGGGAGGCAATCAGTGCCGGCACCGAGTCCGCAGCCGGCGAAGCATTGCAGACATTCCCGCCTAACGACGCACGCCCTTGAATCTGCACAGAGCCAATCAGATCCATGGCTTCGCTCAAACCGGGCCAACTGGCCCCCAAGGCACCGTGGGCACTGATCTGGCTGCCTGAGCAGGCGGATCCAATCACGAACCCACCGTCCGCCAACTGCCGGATCTCACGTGCCTCGGGTACCTTTTTAATATCAATCAGCAGCGCAGGGCGTGGCGCCCCGGATGCAAAACGGGGCAACAGATCCGTACCGCCAGCAATCACTCTGACCGTGCCTGACGCGACCCCAAGAGCGGCACACGCCTCAGCCAGTGTGCCTGGCGCACAATATTCCATCGTCACCGTCCCTGCAGATTGTTAAACATGTTGGTATAACCCGGCCAACACCCTGATTGACCCCATCGTTTCAGAAGCGCAACAACACCGTCGCTGCAAATTCTGAGTCTGTCTTTTTACGTGTTAATGGCACTTCAGTCTGGTGTTTTAGTTTAATGGCAAATTTCATGGACAGATTCTCCATGATGTCAGACTCAACCGCTGTTTCCGAGCGCGCTATGCTGGTTTCTTCACCGGCATCAATACTCAATGCTTGTATAAAGCGCGCATTTTCGGATAATTGCCACTGATAGTCGGTCGACAGTCGCAAAATTGCTTCGCTGAACGACGTTCCTGCAGGGCCTGACTCTTTTGAATTTCGCACCCCCGCACCCGCCGTGTAACGCAAGGTCATGTCGTCGGAATCACGCAACAACTCTTGACCATAACTCACCGAAAAATCTGTCTGGCTGTCATAACCACTAAAACGATCATCGTCGTGAGCCACACGGGAGACCACAAAATTGTCCGGGTCAAAATTATAGGTGGCGCTGCCAACGGTATAGAGTCTTTGCGCAGCTAACACGTCCTGTTTGGAGGACCGGAAACCATCGATCGACGCCAAATAAGACCACTGCTCACGCGCGGCGTCAAACTGACCTTTGAAGCGGACATTTTCGTCTTCGGTATTCCCTGCGGTTATCACAGCGCCCAATTCGAGTTGGGTTTGTAGATCCCAGCCCTGAGCGATCGCAGACGTCGCCGTCAGCATCAGCACAGTGCTCAAGGTCGCAACCAAAGTGTGCCGTTTGGCAATTGGGCAGGAAAGATTGATTTCTGATTTTTTTTGGGGTGATAACATCGTGGACTCCTCCTTGGATGTGACCGAATTCTGAGCATTTCAAATCGTAAAGTCCAGCCTGAACCGGGACGCCCAACAAGGTATTTTTTCCAGCAAGTAGTGGTTACAATGGGTTTCACATCAGCGACTGAAACGACACTTATTATGAAAACCTTGATTCTGCTCAGGCATGCCAAATCAAGCTGGAATGATCAGGCACAGCGCGACATAGACCGGCCGTTGAACGAACGTGGCCGCGATGATGCCCCGATGATGGCTGATCGTCTGGCCGCCCGCGGCACAAGCCCGCAGCGCGTGTTATGCAGCCCGGCCTTACGCACCGTCACCACCGCTGAAATTTTTGCCAACCGCCTGCATATGCCACGGGAACTGATACAACTGGAGCGACAGATTTATCTGTCAGGTCCGGCCCATCTGCTGCACCTTGTCAGGCAACAAGAAGGCACCATCGACTGTGTCATGCTGGTTGGACACAATCCGGCATTAACAGACTTTTTAAACGAATTGTGTACGGATGCGCGCGTCGACAACATGCCAACCTGCTGCGTGGCTGAACTGACATTTGCGTCTGACGACTGGGCGTCCATTGACTTCGGGCAAGCCCAACTCAAGATACTGGACTACCCAAAACTGGACAAAGCACCTAAAAAATCCTGATGGATGGAACACTGTGAATTTGCCAAGCGTCTATGGACTGTTTGTTGTTTTGAGCGTCTCGCCGCTGATCACCCGTGCTGCTGAGGCGCCTTCCGAATGGCAAAGCGATTTGTATAGCGACCATGTGCTGGTCGGGCAAATCTGGGACACCCGGCATCAGGCATTTGTCAGCCAGACATCACTGTTGGACACACTCTCCAGCTCGCACTTCTTGTTGTTGGGCGAAAAACACGACAACCCCGATCACCACAGACTGCGATTGGGGTTGCTTGAGCAACTCCTCGCGGCTGAACAGCCAGCGTTAATGGTCATGGAAATGCTCACCGAGACCCAGCAGCCCGCGATCAATACGCTTGCAGAACAGCAGCCATTACCTGCCAGTGAACAATGGCAGTCACTGCTGACCTGGGATGATGGCTGGACTTGGGCGTTTTATGAGCCGGCCTTGCGTGTCGGGCTGACAAATAATGCCCGGATCGTGGCAGGCAATATCAGCAGCGACACCCTGATGCAGGTTTACCGCAGCGATACCGTCCCCGACAATGCCGTGGTTTTAAACAGTGATCAACTGCAACGACTGACCACCGACATTGATGTCAGTCATTGCGGCATGCTGCCGGCGGCGCAGATACCACCGATGGTGCGGGTGCAGCAGGCGCGAGATCAACAGATGGCAAACGCGCTGATGACCGCGGGTGACTTTTCCAGACGCATTTTGCTGGCGGGCAACTTTCATATTCGTCACGACCTGAGTGTACCCAACTACCTGCCCGACGACGTCGAGCCTCTGTTGTCACTGGCGTTTTTGGAGGTGGACCCAGCGTTTGTGCAGGCAGCTGACTATGTGACGGATGCCGCAGGGGATCTGGTATACGATTTTATCTGGTTTACACCGGCGATTCGCAGCGATGACTATTGTGCAGATCTGGCGCGCTGATCCTGCGCGGATCAGTGTGTCATTGAGTAAATCAGGTAATTCAAACCCATCTGGTAGGCCAGGTTAGCAAAGCGTGTAGGATATCTCGGGTGGTAAGTATGCTCCCAACCATCACCCATGTCGGTGTTCCAGTTAATCAACACCATAATTCGGCCGTCATCGTCCAGAATGGCATGTAACGACGCCTCACCTACATCCCTTTCCGGTTGTGCGTTTTGATTGCCCAGCGCCGGAATCATCTGTGGGCCATCAATGTCGTAATACACGCGAAATATTTCGTGATCAGCCTGCAACCTGACAATATCACGCTCAGGAAACACCGCAGCAAACGAGTTTTCGAAAGCCTGCCATTCCCGGGTACCCCAGAAGTCATCAATCAATAGAAAACCACCCCGCAGCAGATACTCACGCAGATTGCCCAGCTCAGAGGGTGAAAAGTATGGTCCACCGTTGCGCCCTACTTCCAGCATGTACAGAAATGGATACTCAAAAATCTGATCATCATCCAGACGCAATACAATCGGCTCAGGCATTACTCTGACATTGCTGAGTCGCGCGACACCCCGCAGAAAATTACGATCAGCATCGGGAAAATCGACAGACCACGGGCCATAACCAAAGCCGCCCTGGTAGTAGGAATTATACTGCACGCGCGCAAACGCAAACTCGCCCGCAATGTCGGCCTCATCCGGGTCTAACGGTGCAAACCCGGTCTGAGGAACGCCGGGTTGGGCAAGCAGCGGCTGGGCGTTGGCCGCCAGGGGCAACACCATGGCCAATACCAGAGACAGCAGAGCCACCCAGACCGCAAACGTGTAGGCCGGCAAGGTTTTGAGCTGGGCTGTTTTGAAGAATGCGCTCAACATGGTTAACCCGTGTCTGATGTGCTGGATTTGCAGTTTGGTGTAAGCTGGAGCGGATTTCAACCCACTCACTGCGGAAGTCGCGCAGAAAAAAACCGGGAGCCAGCCATGACAATAAAAACAACCCCCGTGATCCTGCTCAGCCTGACCTTGATGGCCTGCCAGGATTCAAGCCGCGACACGCCAGTGGAGCTCAGCCTGTCCGTGCTGTCCAGTTCACCTCATCTGGTCACCGGTGGAGATGCGCTGATTGAAGTGCGTTACCGCCCCACGGACTTTCGGACGCCTGAGCTTTTGTTGAATGGTTCGACCAACGGTACAGACCTCTTTAACCGGGCACATAGCATCGAAGAGAATGGGGTGTGGATTGTCAAATCACTGGTGACAGGACTGACAGAGGGCGAAAACACTCTGACCGCGACGCTGGACGGCTCAGAAGCCAGTATTACCTTGGTCAATTACCCCAAGTCCGGTCCGGTTATTTCCGGGGAACAACAAACGCCTTATGTTTGCCTGAGCAATCTTGCGCCGGATCGCCAGGGTAACCCGCGTCGTTTTGCGATTGGCAATGGCGAGTTTCTGGATACCAGCAGTCAGTCACCCGATTGCTCGCTGCCGACACAATTTGATTATGTTTATCGGGCACAGGACAGCGACGGCTTTATCGCCCTCGACAACCCGGCGCAATTACCGGATAACGTGGCGACCATCACCAATGCCATGGGCCAACAGGTACCGTTTGTTGTGCGACTGGAAACCGGCACCATCAACCGGGCGATTTATCAGATTGCCATGTTGCACGACCCTCAATCCGGCACGTCCACCGGATGGAACGGGCGGCTGGTATACAGTTACGGCGGCGGCTGCGAAGCCGGGTATTTTCAGGGCACCACTACCGGAGGCGTGCTGCGGGAATCCACATTGGCCGCAGGTTATGCCGTCGCCTCGTCCACCTTGAATGTTAATGCACAGGGTGGCTGTAACGATGTGCTATCCGCTGAAACCACCATGATGGTGAAGGAACACTTTATTGAGCACTATGGGCAACCCGTGCATACCATCGGCACCGGTGGTTCCGGCGGTGCTATGCAGCAACTGCTGATAGCCGGGGCTTACCCGGGGATTCTGGATGGCTTGCTGATCAGCATGACGTTCCCGGATGCGGTGACCTATTTTACGGATTCACAGGAGTGCAGCGGCCCGTGGCGCCGTTATGCCAACGATCCGGCTAACGGTCTGGATGAAGCCACCCGCACGCTGATCGGTGGTTGGCCCAACTGGTATCTGTGTGACCAGTCTCTCGGGCTCAGGCCCGATCGTATTTCGCCGTTTGACTGCTCGGCAGAAATACCGGCCATGTTGCACTATCACCCACAAACTAATCCCGGCGGTGCTCGCTGCTCCATTTATGACGGTATGCGCAATGTATTTGGCGAAAAGCTGTTTGCAGAGATCAACACCGAACGCCCTTTTGCGGTCAGCCCGCATGACAACGTGGGTGTGCAATACGGTTTGATGGCACTCAATCAGGGGCTGATCGACAAAGCGCTGTTTCTGGATATCAATGAAAAATTCGGTGGTTGGGATATTGATTTCCAACCTACTGCTGAGCGCACTCAGGGTGACAATGATGCCATTCGTATTGCCTACGAGACCGGTCGCATCACCAACGGCAGCGCCGGTTTGTCACGCGTCCCGATCATTGACGACCGCCCCTACCTTGATCACGAGGGCAATTTCCACGCCAGCGTGTATTCGTTTGTGACCCGGGCAAGACTGGAACGCGATAACGGCCATGCCGACAATTATGTGATTCGCCGTCATCAAAGCAGCCTGTCACTGGCAGATGAAAATCTGCTGTTGATGAATCGCTGGCTGGACTATATCAAAGCAGACACCAGCGACCGGCCGCTGCTTGATCGCATAGCTTCCGCGCGGCCGGCAGAGCTCGCGGATGACTGCTTTACCCCTGAGGGAGAACGCATCGTGGAACCGGCCGTATTTGACCTGACGCGCATCCTGAACCAATCCCAGGCTGACGCCGATCAAGGACGCTGCAATCAGCTATACCCACCTCATGCGGGCTTGCGTCTGGTAGCAGGTGCCCCACTCAGCAATGACATCATGAAGTGCTCACTGAAACCCATTGATTACGACGATTATCGGGTGGAATTTTCCACAGATGAGAAACGGCGCCTTGAGGCAATATTTCCCCAAGGCGTGTGTGACTGGTCGCAACCCGGTCAGGCGCAAGGGCCCAATGACACCTGGTTATCCTTTGGGCCGTCGCCTGTCAATTTATTCAGACCCTGAGGTCATCAAGCCCCTGTGCCTTGCAAGAGAACCCGTGGGCGTCGACTCGCAAGGATGCCAATCACGCTCAGGCTCAGCCCGGTTGCAAACAATGCAACGTCGCCAATGGGTATGCCAATGGATTCCAACCCAGGCAGCGCCACCAGTATACCGCCAGAGACAATCAACACCCGCCCCAAGGCGGGCAGCAAACCCGGTTTATCCAACAGCCCGAGCACCGGCATATAGGCTTGTAACCCACCGGCAATGAATGTGATGCCCAGTGCGACAACGGCCGTGGTGATGACAATATCCGACGCTGAACCTTGCATGATAAGTGCAGGTTCAAGCACAAAAAAGAAAGGAATAAAGTAAATCACACTGCCCAATTGCATGGCCTTGAAACCGGTTTTTAATGCAGAGGCGCCTGCAATGCTGGCCGCTGCAAACGCACCCAGTGCGACCGGCGGCGTGATAAAGGACAACATGCCCCAATACAGGATAAACAGGTGGACACTCATGGGGTCCAGCCCACCCTGAACAAGCGCCGGCGCCAGGACAATGGCCAAAAATATATAGGCCGCCGTCACTGTCATGCCAATGCCCAGAATAAAGCTGGTGAATGCTCCCATCAGCAACAACATCAAGATCGAGTCACCAGCAATAAACAACAGATCGTTAACCAGCGTGCCCGACAATCCCGTCACTGACAACGCGCCTACAATCAATCCAACGCCGGCCATAATGGCCAGCAGCTCCACCAGTAATTTGCCACAGGCCACCAGAAATGCACCGGTCTGATCCAGATTCCAGCGATTTTTCGGGGACATCTGATTCAGCACCAATAACATGCCAGTTGCATAAAAGGGCGCAACCGCTTCGCGCTGCATAAACACCAGCAGAAAAATCAATACGGCAAACGAGGCCATGTAGAACCAGCCCTCTTTCACTGTATCGCTGAGCTTAGGCAGCTCCTCACGCGGCGTGCCCTGCAACCCCTGACGCGCGGCATAGGCGTCGATCTGCATAAACAAACCAAAGAAGTACAGCAACGCCGGAATGGTTGCGGCAATCGCAACAGAGGTATAGGGCACATTCAGAAAGGTGGCCATCACAAACGCGGTAGATCCCATAATTGGCGGCAGCAGCACACCGCCTGTCGACGCACACGCTTCAACGCCGCCCGCATACTCGCGCGAAAAGCCGTTTTTACGCATCGCGGGAATTGTCAGTGGCCCCGTTGACAGCACATTGGTTATCACACTGCCACTCATGGAGCCCATCAGGCCGCTGGACACAATCGCCACCTTGGCCGATCCACCACGGACGTGACCGAATCCGGCAAATGCCAGATTTATAAAAAAGCGTCCGCCACCCGTGTGTTGCAATGCCACACCAAAAATCAGGAAGCCAATCACCAATTGCGCGAAGGCGCGAAACGGCAGCCCCAGAATACTTTCAATACTCATCACGTGGTAAGACGCGGTTTCGGCGGCCGATGAGGCCATACCAGAAATGGGCCCGGGCATCTTGTCAGCAAAAATGGGATAAACCGAAAACACCAGCACCAGCCAGAACAACGTCGCGCCGCCACAACGGCGAACGGCTTCCAGCGCTAGCGCCCAGAGCATATAACTCATTACTACTGCCGTGTCGGGGGCGGAGAATTCCCACCCATAATCCAGCATGGTTTCTGAGTTGATAAAAAAGTACAGACAGATACCAAATGTCGCCAGACTGAGAATGATGTCATACCAGTACCGGGTGGCACGTTTAACCGGGGGGTATATCAGAAAGCTGAACGGCAGCAGCAGTGCCAACAGCGCATAGTAGTAATGATTCTGTACGGTGATGACAAATTCCATCAACGGCCGCTCGGAAAACAGCCGCAAGGAATCCATTGCCAGAAATACACTCAGTACGGCCGCAACCGCAACCAAGCCACACAGCAGTGCGGGCATCTCTGCCGATGACCGGAACGCTTTTTTTGTCACACTGGATGAAGTGTCAATTCCTGTACTCACGGCTCAGTCATTTCCCATATCGGGGCAAAACCTGCCGCTCGCAGACGCTCCGCGCGCAGTTGATGCCAGGCGGTCAGAAATTCCTGTTGATCCCGGATTCGGCGCCCCGTTACCTCTGTCCAGGCACTTGCCAGTACGTGCTGACGGCGAATCAAGTCGGCATTGTGTGCCTCGTACTCATCTGTCCACACACCGATCTCTTTCCAGTACCGCACAGCACCTTCGTGATACGGCACCACCCAGACAAACACTTGAAACTCCAACGCCCAACCGATGGCGCCCGGATCAGCATCCTTGTACATGTCGTAATTTTCATTCATTACGCGGGTTAGCCAATACACCGTATTTTCATCCTGTTCCGCTTGTGTGATCAGGATTGGGTAGGGGTATGTCCCGGCTTCTTGCGGATTCTCGTCGCTGATACCAGGCCCGCGAGTCGCGTTGTACTTGGTGAAGTAAGGGGCAACATTCAGCAAACGCTCCCAGCAGGCGTCATCATCATGAGGCGCCGGCAGCCAGGCGATGCCGCGTGGCGAGGCTTCCAGTCGTCGCGTCGGGCCTGACACCGTGGTGCCAAATGCCACATCAACATCACCATTGATGATGCCTTCCCAGGCAGCGTCATACCCCGGAAAATCGACACGAACCACATCATCCCAAGTCAAACCACCACAGGCGAGATAGGCTTCCATCGATATGTTCAGTGCCGGGGCTGCACGTACAAACGGCACCCGGCGACCACGCAATTCAGCAAACGTAGAGACGCCGATATCCGCGGCAACTGCCACGGCCTGATTACTCAGGCCGCTTGAGCTCATGACCATCCGCAAAGGCTGCGGCCCCCACTCCGGATCTGCAAACTGGTAGACACCTTCCTGTGCAAAGTACGTCGCCACACCATTAGCAGAGAATTGCACGCGGCCGGTTTTCAGCGGTAAAAGTCGCGAAACGTCATTCTGTCCGGGAATCACTCTGAGCGTGACATTGTAGTTTTCACGGAGCATGGCGCCGATGGCTACGGACTGGTTGTAACCCGTTGTCCCCAGATTGTAGGCGGTCCACGCCATTTGTGGGGGCAGTTGCGGCTGACTGGTTTGAGCAAAAGCAGGGGCGCTGCCGGCCAGTACGGCGGCACAAAACACGCCGGAGACTATTCCCAACAAACTATTTCTGGCAAATGCTGGACGACTGGCGCCGCGCAAGACGCTCAAGTGCTTGAGTTGCATTATTATTCTCCCAAGAGGGCTTTTGGCAAAGACGCCAAAGATTATCAGGGACAGTAACACAGTGAAAGAAATATGCGATACTTCGCCGCGAAGACGTGGCAGCCTGTCACAAAAGATCGTTTCGGAGAATCATGGCAAAACTGACAATCAACAGCCTGCTGCGCGATGCAGTATCTGTTAGCGGAAAAAACCTTCCTTCCGGCAAGTGGATGGAAGTCGAGGCCAATTCGGTGGTTGCACTGATCAAGGCGCTTGAGAAATTGTACCCGGGTTGCGGCCCGGCTTTGACAACAGCATCTGTGGCCATTGACGGCGACATCTACAGCGAAGACGCGCTAACTGAACCGCTGGACGAATTCAGCGAAGTCGTTTTTATCCCATCGATCGAGGGCGGTTAACCGCCCTCTCTCAATTTATTGCCGGTTATCGGTCAGTGATTACTGACGGGTACCTGACACGGCAATCGGTCCAAAATCGGTATTGAATTGACCGCTAAGCTGGTCACCTGACACAGTACCGTTAAATGCCAGCGTAATTGTCTGACCTTGAGCATCAATGGTAGTGCTGAACTGCACAGCTTCGCCATCCACGGTGATGCCGTTCAGCGCCGCAGTACCGAGGTCAGTAGAACTCATTTCACCGGTCATGTCCGGATTGATATTCAGGTTGCCGTTCATGGCTCCTATTGGCGTATCAATGGTAATCGCCCATCCACCGACCAACGGGTGCGGTGCTGAGGTGCCGGCACATGCGGTCAGCAGCAACGCTACCGCAAAACCCATCAGCAACGATCCTATTCTTGTCTTCATTACGAATTCCCCTTAAAAGAAATTTTTATTTACTCAAATGTTATTCAGAACTTTAAAATTGTTACCCGAGATCTTGCGGTAGCACGTGAAGATTGGCAAACGCTGTTTCGTTTAACACTGCATTGTTAAATTCCTGGAAAACCACTCGCTTAAAATGCAGCGCCTACTGTGATATTGAAATAACAAAGGGTCAACGCATTTTCGGCATTTAGCCTTAAAATAGTGACCAATGGCCTATCAGTTTTGAGCAAAGCATCTTTGTCAGAAATTAAGGGTGTGCTACAAAGACGTCAGCACACTTCCTGATAGCCTGCAGACCGCTGACAGACTCCCTAAATACCTTGCCAACAAGAGGCACACCATGATCGAACTTCAAATTAACGGAGAAACGAGGCAACTCGATATTGAACCGGATATGCCCTTGCTCTGGGCGCTGCGCAATGAACTTGGGCTGACTGGCACCAAGTTTGGCTGCGGCATAGCGGCGTGTGGCGCCTGCACCGTTCATGTTAACGGCCAGGCTGTCCGCAGTTGTGTGACCCCGGTCAGCGCCGTGCAGAACACGCAGATAACCACCATCGAAGGGCTGTCTGCCGGCGGACTGACTCCGGTGCAGCAGGCATGGATTCAGCACCAGATACCACAATGTGGTTACTGCCAATCCGGCATGATCATGGCGGTGAGCGCGCTGCTGGAAAGCAACCCAAGCCCTGACGAGCAAGCCGTTGCCAGCAGTATCAGCAACGTTTGCCGATGCGGAACGTATCCACGCATCAGTAAGGCCATTGCTGATTTAATTGCAAACCGCACAGACACCCCCTTTGTTGATGCCACGGTGGAGGCAAGCGTATGAGTATTTCACGCAGACGTTTTCTGTTGGGCGCCGCCGTTGTTGGCGGCGGTTTGTTGCTGGGTTATGCCAGTACTCGCCCCAGTCGACAGAGCATCGCCAATCGCGACTATGCTGAACCGGGACAGACCTTCCTGACCACCTGGTTGCGCATTGATCCTGACAATATTGTTACTGTCATTGTCCCGCACTCCGAAATGGGTCAGGGGGTATTGACCTCTCTGCCAATGATGGCTGCCGATGAACTGGACGCGGATTGGGCCAATGTCCGTGTTGAGCAGGCGCCTGCCACGGACCTGTTTGCGAACGGTGTGTTGGTGAAGGGTTTTGCGGCATCCATGGGTTTTGCAGCCCCGGCGTTTCTGAATCGCACCATGGATTTTGTGACACTCAAAGCCGCTGAGATCATGAATATGCAAATTACCGGTGGTAGCAGTTCGGTGCGCTTCACCGGAGAACTGGGCATGCGCGCCGCCGGCGCCGCCGCGCGCGAAATGCTGGTTAAAGCCGCTGCACAGCAATGGGATGTGCCCGCCACGGAAATCGCCACACGAAACAGTCGGGTGTATCACGAAAGCAGCGGTCGCAGCCTCAGCTATGGTGAATTGGCTTCGGCAGCTGCGCAATTTGAACCGTCTCGTTCACCGTTACTCAAACGACCGGATCAGTTCACCCTGATGGGCACCTCGATTCCACGGGTCGACATCCCGGCAAAAGTTGACGGCACCGCACAATTTGGTATTGATGCCATGCCTGAGGGCATGCTGTATGCGGCCGTAACTACCTCGCCGGTGTTTGGCGGACAATTGCAGAGTGTTGGCAATAAAGACGTCGCGCTGCAACAACGCGGTGTTGTGAGAATTGTTGAACTCGATGATGCCATCGCGGTGGTTGCTGACAACTACTGGCGAGCAAACAAGGCGCTGTCCATGTTGCAACCGGTTTTCAGCAGCACAGACGCTGACAACCGTTCAAGCACTGACATTTTTGCTGACTATGATGCGGCACTGGATAACGGTGAACGTAATGAGGATGTGTTGGTCGGCGACGCGGAGCAGGCGCTGGCAACCGCAGCCGACGTGATCAGCGCAAACTACCGCGTGCCCTTCCTGGCGCATGCAGCCATGGAACCGATGAACTGTACGGTGCTGTTCCGCGATGGGCGTTGCGAAGTCTGGACTGGCACACAAGACAACCTCGGTATTCGCGGCCGGGTCGCATCGGTTGCCGGACTTGATGAAAACGCTGTCACCGTGCATCCATTCTACTTGGGCGGCGGGTTTGGCCGACGCCTGCCGATGTCCACCAATACCATCGATCAGGCAACGCTGATTGCTCAGCAATTTGACGTACCCGTGCAGACCTTGTGGAGTCGCGAAGAGGACACCCGGCAGGATTATTATCGTCCTGCGGTAAGCAGTCGATTCCGCGCCGGTTTTGACAGCAGTGGCAATCTGGTTGCATGGGAGAATGCTTATATCGGCAAAAACGAGCCGGTAGAAGCGGCGCACATTGCCTACAACATCCCCAATCAAAAGATCGATTATGTCGAGAGTCCAACGCACGTGCCGTTTGGCGCGTGGCGCAGCGTGGCACACTCACAACACACGTTTTTTCTGGAATCTTTCACAGACGAACTGGCCTGGAAGCAGCAACAAGATCCTCTGCAATTCAGACTTTCCATGCTGAGCAACAAACCTCGCCACGCGCGTGTCTTGCGTGAAGCCGCGGACAAGGCGGGCTGGGCAACGCCTGCCCCTGCAGGTCGTGCACGCGGCATCGCCTTGCAGGAAAGTTTTGGCAGTATCGTAGCTGAAGTTGCCGAAGTGTCATTGACCGACGATGGTCGCGTGCGGGTCGAGAAAGTTACCTGCGCCATCGATTGTGGTCGCGTGGTGCACCCTGACAATGCTGCCTCACAAGTCGAGAGCGGCATCATCTACGGATTAACAGCAGCCATGTATGGCCAGATCAGCATTGAGCAAGGCCGCGTCAAGGAAAGTAATTTCCATGATTATGAGATGTTGCGTCTGTCCGAGTCTCCCGAGATTCAGGTCGTGTTGCTGGAATCAGAAGGTACATCGATTGGCGGACTTGGCGAGCCGGCGACACCACCCATATCTGCCGCTGTGAGCAACGCACTGTTTGCCCTGACCGGGCAGCGTGTACGGGAATTGCCGTTAAAAAATTACCGTTTCCTGCCACCGCCTGTGGAACGCGGCGCGGTTGATGCGTGATTTTTATCACTAAAAAAAACGGCTACTAAGGTAGCCGTTTTTTTTGACCTGATGTTTTGAGTTACATCTGTTCAACCATATTGGTCTGGATCATAAACTGCTGAAACTCCGCGTACTCGAGTCCCCCGGTTTTGTCTTTGTCCATGATGGTAAAAATCAACGCCAGTTGCTGACGCGCCTGTTCGGGCATTTCGTTCAGACTGACCTTGCCATCCATGTCTTTGTCAAACATCCCCATACCCAGAGACGTGAAGTATTCCTGCACGTTGATCTCAAAGTCGTTTTCACGGGCCTCTGCGTATCGGAAAGAAATACCACCGTATAACATTTCCTCCCAGGTCTGCTCACCAAAATTAACGGTAACCGTGGGATCCGGGTTGCTCAGATTGGCTGTTGAGTTGTCATAGGTAGTACGGTGAATGACCTGGGTACCCGCCGGCGCCAAAATCGGCTCCTTAAACTGGAAGTAACGCTGCCAGTTGAAGTCATAATTGGGTACTGACAACACTACTTCTTCACTGCCATCCGGGTAACGCAGCACAAACTCGGATGAACGGCCGCGATAGTGGGCATGCGGAAACAGGCTGTAAATCACTGCATCGCGCTGGAAGGCAAAGTATGCACCTTCTTCGTGCTCGGCCGCGCCGGAGGGAATATTCAAATCCTGGTTGATAATGGCGTAATGCTGCAACACGTGCGCAGGCGCTTCGTCGGCAAAATACAACCCTATTTTTGTCTGATCACGCGTTTCACGGCCATAGGTGGTGTAGTGCATTTGTGTGTAGAACGACGTGCCTGCAGGCACAAATACGCCGGTATCCTCTGGATATACATACGTATCGTTGCCCGGCACAAAAGTCATCAACTGTGGCTGAAACAATGATGCGCTGCTGTCGCCCATGCCGCCTGGCACGGATCCAAACGTGGCAATTGCATGGTGTACTACCTGGCGATCACCCGGGGCGATTTGAACCGCTTTTACCCAGACATCACGATCAAGAGTGTTTGGCACTTCAAAAAACTGGTAATCCAGCGATCCGGTTGCAGGGATATCAAATTCCGGCAGCGTCACAATGTAATCCGGCTCGCCCATGGACCACTCAGTCAGTTGCGCATCAACTGCCGTTAACGGATCATCTCCGGCACCCCGTGGCGCCCCCGCATCGATCCACGATAACAATTGCTGTTTTTGCTCAACAGACAAACTCATGTCATGCATGAATTCTCCGATTTCAGGGTCGGCATGCCACGGCGGCATGCGGCGAGTCAGCACTGTTTCGCGGATCATGGGTGAGAACCCTTGCACCATGGCATGGTTGGTCATGGCCCACGGTGCAATGCCCCCGGGCCTGTGGCAGCCGGCACATTTTTCAAGCAGCATGGGAGCAACGGTATCACTGTACGACACATTGGCAGGCACCGCCTGCTCGGGCAGTGCTTGCGCGGTGGCCATTTGCACATGTTGCGGCGATGGCGGATTACCGGCCAGCAAACCCTGAATAGCCGCGGCCAGACCCGGATGCACAGCGTCGCCTGATGCATCGACTGCTGGACCGCGATAAACGATCTCCCAACGCTGCGGATTAATCAGCAGCGTTTCGCCCGCATAACGCAATCCCAGTGTTGCGGAGACCATGCCTGCGTCATCCTGCAGAACAGCATGCTCAATCGCATTGGCACTTGCAAACTCCATCAACGACTGTCTGCTGACGCCCGGTTCAGCATTGACCAGCGCCAACGTAATACCATTTTCCTGCGGGGCAACACCTTCCAGCAGAGTCGTCAGGGAATCCAGCACATACGCTGACCCGGTGACATGTGCCATCAATAATACGGCGGGACGCTGACCGTAGTAGTGCAGGTTAAAAGCTTTGCCTTGCTGATCCAGCAGCGTGAAGTCAGCTGCCCGGGTGACATCAGCGTTGACGTCGCTGGCGTGCAGTGATGACGTAAAAGCAGACAAACCCATGATCAGACTGGCGATCAGCGTGCGATGAATTCTGGACATAATTACCTCGACCCCCGGTAAAATCAGACCGGGCGATGTCAATTGGAAAAGGGTGCAAAAGGTACGTTGGCATTCAACAACTGGTTCAATGGCAAGTCAATCGGTCAAAAGTAACCCCTGACCGGCGTGCGGCCCAAGGTTTCAGACCGCCTCGCTGGCCGTCTGCGCGTAATTGTCGCGGATAAAATTACCTAACATGGTGAATTCATCCTGTCGTGTACTGGCTTTACGCCACACCAGGCCGATTTGCCGTGAACTGCCCGGCTCCATCATCATGGTTTTAATTCGCGTGTTTTTGAGCAACGTGGAATGTATGGCCATTTCCGGCAGATAGGTGATGCCGAGATCTGCATCCACCATTTGCACCAGCGTCAACAGCGAGGTCGCTGTGATATTACTGACCTTATCGACGTTCTTGATATTGCAGGCAGACAAGGCATGGTCGCGCAGGCAATGGCCGTCTTCCAGCAACAGGATACTGTCGCTGGGCAACTCATTCAGATCATAGTCACCGGCTCTGACCAGTGTGCTTTCCTGCTGGTAGGCCAGATAAAACCGGTCCTCAAATAACACCATGTCTGTTGTGTTTCGCAAGTCATACGGCAGGGCAATCAAAATCAGGTCTAACTCCCCCTCCATCAGCCGTTCATACACTCGTTCGGTCAGATCTTCTTTCAGATACAACTTTAGATCCGGAAATTGCTGGCGCAAGGCTGGCAACAGCCGTGGTAATAAAAATGGCGCAATGGTCGGAATGACACCCAGTTTTAATGGCCCGGTGAGAGGCAGTTGATTGCCCTTGGCAATATCAACCAGTTCTTCCAGATCTCTGAGCACCACTCTGGCCTGCCGGGCGATGTCACGGCCGAGGCTGGTGACCGTGACATTTTTATTAGTTCTGTCGACCAACTGGACATTAAGCATATTCTCCAGTTCTTTGATGGCGACACTGAATGCCGGTTGCGATACAAAACACGACTCGGCAGCCTTGCCAAAATGCTCATGCTGTTCCAATGCAACAAAGTATCTCAGTTGTTTGGTTGTCGGGAGATGAGTCATCTATAACCTCCGGAAAATAAACAAACACCAACACGCAAGCGGTTTGCTGCCTTAATGATTGATTTGATATATCACTTTAATACATATAATTGATTTTATCTATACTGAAGGTTCACCTAGACTACGCGCCATTCAAGTCAGACCGGTCGATTGACCCCCGTGTGTCTGGCTTGCTCTGGAAGGTTATGGTTTAGCAAAAATCCCTCTTGGCCGGCATGATGCCCAAAACATCAACCGGCCTTTTTTGTTGAGGCCTTAAAAATCACCCGCTTACAGTCTGTTGATATTTTGCTGTTATACTCGCGCCGGTCTGAATTACTGAATACGACAATGGGTGACAGCACATGCTTTTTGACGCCAAGATTGCTGATAGCTGGACTGATCTGTCTGTGAGACAACAGACGTCAATCGTGCCAAACGGGTACTTGCCACGCATTCGGCCTAGAACGCTGCTTTGCGCTGCGCTGAGTTGTGCCTGCATGGCTGCGGCGACCTCTCCTGCATCTGCACAACCTGCCGCTGAGCATGTCTGGCAAGGCGAATGGCAGGTTGAAGAAACCACCTTTACCTTGCGAGTCAGTACGGAAGGCAATCGTTTTTTTATCGAACCGGTGCGACCGCTGGGTCTGGAATGGACAACCAGTAATGGCATCATTGATGGCAACAACGGCACCATCCAGGTCGAGTACCAAGGCGTGAGTGCCCAGGTCATGGTGCAGTTGATTACAGACACCAGCGCCATCGTGAGATCCATGTCCTGTCAACCGGACTATCACGTTATCTGCACGCTGGTGCGCAATCAACAAGCACTGTTTGTTAAACTGACTCGTTCCAATTACCAGAACGAGTTACCACTTAACTGACAACACACCGTTACACGAGGTCACGCACACTGCTGATGCAGCGACCGACAATGCCATACTCAATGGCTTCTTCTACCGACATCCAATAGTCTCGATCCGTGTCTTTTGCAACACGCTCAACTGGCTGTCCGGTCTCTTTGGCGATCAACTGATTGATACGCGCTTTCATTTTGATGATCTGCTCGGCTTGTATTTTGATATCTGAGGCACTGCCGCGAGAGCCACCGGATGGCTGGTGAACCAGGAATCGGGTATTCGGCAATGCATAACGATGCTCTTTTTCAGCAGCCAAGTAAATAGTGGTTGCAGCACTGGCAACCCAGCCTGTTCCCACCACACGCACGACGGGCTCAATAAACTTGATCATGTCATAAACCACATCACCGGATTCAACATGACCACCCGGGGAGCTGATATACAAGGTAATCGGATCATTGCTTTCCGCAGACAACGCCAGCAAACGCTCGGTAATGTTGCGTGCCATGCGCTCATTGATATCACCAAATATCGTCAGCGCACGAGCTTTGAACAGTTTTTCATCCAGCAAGCGGCTGGCAGCAGGGATCTGATTTTCATTGGCGGACAAACTGTGTTGCATATATTTTCTCCAAATCTAAACGTCTAATGCAGGATGTGATTCAGGACCAAGTCCCTTGAAGCTGATCAACAATTGTGGCAGCAAGGTTAGAGCCCCGAGCAGCGCCACCATCATCGMAATACTGGTWAACAGCCCAAACACAATGGTCGGGATAAAGTTGGACAACACCAGAATCGARAAACCCGCCACAATGGTCAGGGAAGTGAAGTACATGGCGCGCGCAATACTGCCGTGGCAGACATACATGGCAGCTTTGTAATTGCCCAGTCGGTGAAACTCGCGACGGAAGCGGTGCATGTAATGGATGGTGTTATCTACACCGATACCCACGGAAATGGCGGCGATGGTGATGGTCATGATATCCAGCGGAATACCCAGCCAGCCCATGATGCCCAGCACCAACAGCGCGGCAATGATATTGGGGATGATGCACAACACGGCGATTCGAATCGACTGAAACAAAATCAGGAACATCAACATAATCACAGCCAGCACCACCCCGAGAGTCAGAATCTGTGATTGGTAGAGACTCTGCAACACGTTGTTGTAAAGCACCAGCATACCGCTGACTTCCACTTGGTCGGGCGTCAGACCAAAGTTTGTTTGCAGACCTTCACGCACCTCATTGATCAGCTCATTGCGGTTCAGTTCAGGGTCAGATTCGATCACTCGAATGTTAAAGCGCGCCTGATTGTGCTCAACCGACAAAAATGGATTCAAGACGGTGCTGCGAAGTGTTTCCGGCAACATGGTGTACAGCAACGCCCACAAAAAACTGTCGATGGGTTGGTTGCCATTCAGCTCTTCTGCCAGCTGCACCACTGCACCAAACGACAGCACTTTACCCGTACGGGGATGCTCATCGAGGTATTCATGCATCTGCTTGAGCTGATTCATTTTGTCAGAGGTGAACCAATAGGCGTCACTGTTATCCTCTTCAAACCCGTCATCAAAACCGTCATCAAAATCATCCAGTGCGGCTTCTTCAGGCAAATTAACCAACACATCAAACGACAAGGTGCCGCCCAATTTGTCATCAAACAATTTCATGCCTTTATAGATTTCCGTGTCGTCATCAAAGTACGCGATAAAACTGTTTTCAACTTGCAGCCGCGACACACCAATCGCACTGACCACAAATACCAGTGCAAATATCCACAATAAACGGCTACCTGCCATGTCCGTAAATCGTGCCAGCATGTTGGTGATACTGACGCGCGGCGTTACTGATTGAACAACGTCCGGCTCTGCCGGCAACAGACTCATCAAGGCGGGAAACAGCAGGAATACCACAGTTAACGCCGTGACCACCCCCATCACCATTATCCATCCAAAGGAAATGATGGGTGTGATACCACTGACAACAAGCGACCCAAATGCCACCATGGTAGTGAGTGCGGTGTACAGACAGGGTTTGAACATGACCAGAACAGCATGGCGCAACAGACGTTTGTGATCGGTAAAGTGGCGGGTTGCGCGCAGCTCCCGGTAGCGCACAATCAAATGCACCGCCAGAGAGATCGTGATAATCAGCAACAGGGACATAAAATTGGACGAGACCACCGTCACGCGCCAGTCCATCAATCCGAGTATACCGACCACAATAATGCCGGCAAATGCGCAGCATACCAATGGCAATAAGACCCAGCGTTTGCGCCGGAAGATAATGCCCAGTGCAATCACGATAAAGGCGAATACCACCAGACTGAAGGTGGCAAGATCGCTGCGTACAAAAGTGACCATATCGTCAGCAATCATCGGGGCGCCGCCCAAATACAATTCCACCTCATCGTGATAACCGGCGAGAATCGATCGGATACTGGCGATGTCCTGATGGCGCAGTTCGGCGGCTTCGTTGCTGTAGAGATCAAACTGAGCACTGACCTCGTCCAGCTCCAGCGATTCTTCCTGAGTCAGCCCCTCAGCATTCAGTTTGTTGCGCAGTTCGGTGCGGCGATTGATCAGTTCAATGTAGCGTGTGTCGAGGTAAAAACTGACTAGCATGGCGCCCGTGTCCCCATCGGGGCTGATGACGGCGTTGCTGAACACCGGGTTGGTCATTAATTCCTGGCGGACCGCGTCTGGGTCCTGACCTTCGTCCAGCACCGTCAGGTAGTCTTCCGAAATACCGGTCAGCGGGGTGTCGCCAAAAACAGGCACATTCAGCAGGCTGTCTATGGACTCGACGCGCTCAAGTGCCAGCAATTCGTCGCGGATACTGGCCATGATTAATAGCGACTGCTCACTGAGCAAATCCAGTTCGCGAGGCTGAAACGCAATGGTGACTGAATCACGAACGCCGTAGCGTTGATTGATGACCCGGGAGAACTCCAGGTCCTTGTCATCTTCCATCAACAGTGAGTCTGCTGACACGTCCAGTTTGAAGTCCTGGGCGTACCAGCCGAACCCGCCTGCCAGCACCATCAGCAAGCCGATCACCAGCCAGGGGCGATCAAACACCAGAGCACAATACACGCGCGAAATCATAGAAGACATAACTCAAATCCATCGTTCAGACAGGGTTGACGCAATAGCCACGCACTATACCGCTTTACTGCCTGAATTGTTACGTCCGAGCGCCTGTTTGCTTACTGTGGTGATGCTTCCTGCTCCTGCACCCGCGCACCTGCAAGGATACCAGCCAAGGCATGATTCCCCTCGTGGCAGGCGTATTCGTACATCGGCTCTCCGTCGGGTCGCATAGCCATGGCGACCTCGCCAATCAATGGCTCAGCAAACACATTGGCATCATCCAACTCAAATCGATATTCAATTTTATCATCGGCAACGCGAGTAAAATACTCGGTGACAACCATCTCGGGCGTTGAACCACGAAATGTCTGTTGTGCATTGATATTGCGGGTTTTGACAACCAGTGTGTCGCCCTCGTAATAACCGACGGAGTCGCCCATCCACTCCTGCATATTGTGCGCATCGTGTTGCCCATTGAGCTTGATAATGCGGGCGTCATGCACCATTTCGACAAGAATGACAACATAGTCTGCCGTTTGCACAATCTGATAGTTGTTGTTGTACATCACAGGCAACATGGGCGGCCCACCACTGGAGCCAAACGACATCAGGCAACGCTCCCCGAGTGGGCGCGCCTCAGGCCCATCGTAGGGACCGGCGCCTTCCGGGCGTCGCCCAAAAAAGTTAGGGCGCACCCCTTCTTTATAAGCAACCCGGCCATTAGCAGGTTGAATCAGAATGGAGGTACGATATTCGTCACCAATCCTGATCACATCCGTCCCCATATCCACCCAGAAATTGTCGTAACCGAGATCTACATTGGTATCGGTGGGTGGTGGACGATTGGGATCGCTGGGCGCCTGACGTAGCGCCATATAATCCAGCCAGCCCTGCTCTATCTCGCGCGCCTGCTCGGGCGTGAATGCACGCTGTTCGCCCATCTCGCGCGGTCGTTCCAGCGGCGTCTGGCTAGCGTTGGTCCACACACCCTGTAAATCCGGATGTCCGAATTCAGTGCGCGGCACCTGGTAGTCCTGAGCGGTTGCAGCGTTGAGCCCCATCAGCACCAGCGCTGCGCAAAGACCATTGACCTTGAGCGTTTTCATCATCGTCCCCCCGGAAAAAGGCAAGGCAGCGCCCCGCTCTCACGAGTATAGCGGCACTGGCAGCCTGATTCTGCCCTGTTTAACGGTGCTTAACTGCGCTCCGTCGAAAACTACCTGCTTGAACAGTCATCCAAACGGCCTTGGCGACGCGTACTCGTCACACAATTCGTAACAATGAAGGTCTTGATATACATCAAGATAGTTGATTAAGTAATGACGTAATTGAGTACAAGAACACCACGTCACAGTATGATGAGATTGTAGTCAACCGGCGAGTATGCCAACGGCGATACCAAGGAGTATAAACATGCGCAAGACCTTAACCCTGGTGCTGGCAGCAGCATTTTCCATGTTGTCCCTGATGGCTCAAGCGCAGGACTCGTTCCTGAAAAGCATCAAGGACTTTGATCTTGTTGATCACAATGGCGTTTCTCACACCTTGAAAGAGTATGAAGACCGCGATTTTATTGTGATGTATATCCACGGCTCAGGCTGCCCGATTGCGCGCTTGTCTGTGCCAACATACTTATCCATTCAGCAGGAATATGCTGACAAAAACATCGAGTTCCTGATGCTAAATTCGTTTATTCAGGATGATATCCCCCGCATTCAAAAAGAAGCGGAAGAGTTCAAGATCACTTTCCCGATACTGAAAGATGCTGATCAATCCATCGCGCGCTCCATGGGTGTTGAGCGCACCGCAGAAGTCTTTATCATTGATCCACGCACGCGTGAAATTCATTTCCGCGGTCCGATCAACGACCAACTCGGATATGAAACCCAACGTCTGAATGTGACCAATCATTACCTGCGTGATGCGCTGGAAACCGTGATGACTGGCGGGAAAGTGGACATGAACGACATCCCCGATGCCAAAGGTTGTCTGGTTGGATTTTTTCTGAGCTGAACATCACCCGAACGGCCGAGACGTCGATGTGCAGATACAAAAAAGCCCGGACCAACAAGTCCGGGCTTTTTTTTCAGTGCTTCAGTAGCATGCAGTCGCTTGGTTTACTCTACAAACGCGCGCTCAATCACATACTCTGCCTGAATACCCTGTCGTGACTCTTTAAACCCCGCTTCGTCGAGAATTTTGCACATGTCCTTCAACATGGTCGGACTGCCGCACAACATAAACCGATCGTGCTCGGGCGAAATCGTAGGTACACCAATTTTTTGAGTCAACGTGCCATCCACAAGAATATCGGTAACACGCCCCTGATTCACAAATTCATCGCGTGTCACCGTTGGGTAGTACACCAGTTTCTCGCGCACAACGTCGCCGAAAAACTCGTTTTGGGGCAACTCATGGGTAATGTAGTCACGATAGGCCAGGTCAATGATCCGCCGTACGCCATGCACCAATATGATTTTCTCAAACCGCTCGTACACCGCCGGATCACGGATAATGCTCATAAACGGCGCCAGTCCGGTGCCGGTGCCAATCAGATACAGATGCCGACCGGGAAGCAAGTGATCCGCAACCAGCGTACCGGTTGGTTTGCTGCTGACCAGCAGCTCATCACCCACCTTGATGTTTTGCAGGCGTGAGGTCAGCGGACCATCCGGTACCTTGATGCTAAAGAACTCAAGTTCTTCCTCATAATTTGCGCTGGCGATACTGTAAGCACGCATCAGCGGGCGACCTTCAACCTCCATGCCGACCATCACAAAATGACCATTTTCAAAACGCAGGCCTTTGTCGCGGGTGGTGGTAAAACTGAACAGGGATTCGTTCCAGTGATGTACGCTGGTCACACTCTGTTTGGAAATCGCAGCCATGTTGTCATCCTGTAGGGCTTGAATTAGAAAAAACGCGCATATGGTAGTCAACGCCGACTTACCAGTAAAATGATTTAATAAGATATAGTTAATCGTTTTTACAAATATAACTGCAACAGGGTGTTCCATGCACTATACCTTGCGCCAAATCGAAGTCTTTCTGGCAACCGCCTGGCACGAAAACATCTCAGTGGCCGCTGACAGTTTGTCCATGTCGCAATCTGCCGCCAGCGCTTCACTAAAGGAACTTGAGCAGCGTTACAACATGCAGTTGTTTGACCGTGTCGGCAAACGACTGCAGCTCAATGACTTTGGCAAAAGTCTGCGGCCACGTGCCGAAGCGCTGTTAAGTCAGGCGCGGGAGTTTGAGCACCTGCTGCAACACCAAGGTGAAGCCGGCGATATCAAGGTTGGCGCCACGTTGACCATCGGTAACTATCTGGCCGTGCCCATCATGGCAGAGTTCATGAGCCGCTATCCAGGCACCCGCATCCGATTGACGGTAGAGAATACGGCGTCCATCACCCAAAAAGTGCGCAATTTTGAACTGGATGTCGGGTTAATTGAAGGTGAATTGCAAGATGATACGCTGGAAGTCATTCCCTGGCGTGATGATGAACTTTGCCTGTTTTGTGCACCCACGCATGAACTGGCCGGTCGTCCCACTTTAAGTGATGAGGATTTGGTAAACGCTGAGTGGATACTGCGGGAAGCGGGATCCGGTACCCGACAGGGATTTGATCGCTCAGTGTATGGCCTGTTGCCACAGCTAAACATTCGGCTGGAGTTACAGCACACGGAAGCCATCAAACGCGCGGTGGAAGCAGGACTCGGCATTGGCTGCCTGTCCCGCATCACCTTACAGGAAGCATTCCGGCGCGGCAGTTTATTGCCCCTGTACGCGCCTCAACGCAACTGGATGCGCCGTTTCTACTTCATTTTGCATAAACAAAAATATCGCAGCGCTGGCATCAGTAACTGGATGAACCTGTGTCAGGAAGACAGCAGCGATGACGCCATGGCTTACGGCCCCGATCAATAGGCTCCCTTGATCAGGGTGTCACAGGACGCGACGCATTCACCGGCAGCGCCGGCAAGGATCCAACCATACCATCGGGACGCGCCTTGGCCAGCATCGCCTGATACGCCGGACGTGCTTCAATTTTAGTTATCCAGGCGTTGATATGCGGAAACTGCGCCTTGTTGACAATATTCAAGGTCATCGCAAAATTGATAGGGAACAACATCATGATGTCCGCAGCCGAAAACTCTGCGCCACCAAACCAGGGATTTTCCGCCAGAAAATTTTCCGCAAATTGCACTACGCCTTCAGAGTCGACCAGTGGTGATCGCTGCTGCGGCGGTTGAATCTGCCAAACACGGTAGTCGGCGATTGCGCGCGATGCCAACGAACCTTCCGCATAGTGAATCCACAGCAAGTGCGTGGCAAAATCCGGCGATTCCAGTGGCGGCACCAGACGACCACCGCCGTGACGCGCCAGAATCAGTTCAATAATGGCACCGGACTCGACCAACACCTGATCACCATAAGTCACGGTAGGTGCAACGGGCATCGCCGGATTGATCGCGCGAATGGCCGCCATGGATGCCGCCAGATTACCGCGCGTGAAATTCAAGGTATAAGGCAAACCCAACTCCTCCATCAACCACACCAAACGTTCAGAACGGCGGCCTTCCAGGTGATAGATGGTGATTTCCGGCATCGGCAAGGCACCGGTCGCCGTTTGTGCGTGAACGTCAGTGGTTGGCAATGCAGCGCTCAGTGCGGCTGTGAGTGACAATGCAACCGCCAGGCAAAGTTTTTTGGTGGTGGAAAATGATTTTGTTTTCATAAAAAAGCAGCTCTTGTTAGCGCGCCTGCTCAGACACGGGGTGGCAAAAATACAAACGATAACCGTCTCAGCATACGTGGAGATTGACTAAAAACCCAGAGACATCAGACAGCATCTGCGCGCTGAAGCAAGACACGCGCCTGATCAAACAAGACCGCATTGCTGACCAGAATATTTTTGTTGTGGAAAACCGGGCTGACGCCCGTTGGCAGCGGTTGGAAGTGGCCATACGATGCACCGGCCTCCTGCGCAATCAATTGCGCAGCTGCAAAATCCCAGACACTCAGATTTTCGTAATAAATGTCCAGACGCCCCATGGCGACCCAGCAGATATCCAGTGCGGCGGACCCCAGCCTGCGAAGGTCAGCACAGTTGTCCAACATCATGGCCAGTCGTTTGACCAAAGGTGCCAGATTGTCTTTTTCGTAAGGAAATCCCGTGGCAAACAGGGCCCGCTTGATCTCGGTTTTTTGTGCCACCTGAATAGCGCGACCGTTCAGAAACGCGCCTTGCCCCCGACAGGCATAAAACATTTCATCTACAAAAGGATTAAACACCACCCCAACCTGGACTTGTCCATGTTCGATAAATGCGATGGACACGGCCGACTGACCATGATCATGCGCATAGTTCACGGTACCATCAATCGGATCGATTACCCACAACGGCGCGGTGATTTGACTCAAGCCTGCCAAGTCCGGCGCAGACTCTTCCGCCAGCAGCAAATGCCCGGGGTACTGTTGTCGAATCGCGTCGCAGATCAACTTGTCGACTTTGATATCGGCTTCAGTCACCAGCTCTGTGCCGGCAAGTTTGTAGTGTGATTCAGGACCACCCTGCTTGCGCAGTTCACTGATCATCAGCGCGCCCGCAGTTCGGGCAATGGATTGAGCAAAATCCAGTATCTGATTGTTATCTGTCATGGATATCCAACGAGTTAATTTTTGACTGAAATACTTAAGGCATTGGAAAATTCATCACGACCCAGCTGCCCGGAAAAAAACGTATTAAATGACAGACTGACACGCTGAATGTCCGATGTCACTTCCCTGACACCGTGGCGCACATTGGATGGAAACAACAGCAAGTCACCTACCGACGACTGCACAAAATATTGAAACGCGTTGTAGTACGTATCCTGTTGTTTGGTCAGCTCGTACCAGATGTTGTCTTCGTTACGATAAAAATTGATGCCATCCTGTTGGGCAAGACTGATATACAACACTCCACTGACCACACTGTTGGGATGGGTGTGCACATGGTGCGACTGGCCTTTCCCTGCAAGGGTCAACCATGACTGGGTAATCTGTAGCTGCACCTGATTGGAGGTATTGAACACGGTTTGCAGGTACTGCGCCAAATGTCCCTCAATGACACTGCGAATGTCCTTCAGCTGCGGACTGGACAGCACCTTTTTATTCAGCGATGACTGATTCGAAATAGCAGGCACAGCGCCTTGCAGACTGTCGTGAAAAAACTGCATTTCCGCGCGAGAAAAAGCCCGCCCCAGCTGCGCACGGTACAAAGGCACCGCAAACATATTCATCATTTCATGCTGCATAACATTGTCCTGTTCTTATTCACCAAGCATCACGGCGGATGCAGTAAAACGCAACCTTGTGCTGCTGTCTATGACATTACTCCGCGATGTGTAATGACAACACACCGTCGCTGACATAACGGCTCAATAACTCAATATCTTCAGCGGCCAGACGCAGCGCAAACGCTGGCATTTCGACCGCACCGTTACTGATTATCGTGCGCACTTGTTGCAGATCCCGGGCATTGCTGAGCGACGGTGCCGACCCACCGGGCACACCTTGTCCACGAGCACCGTGACACACCGCACATTGGTCAGCGAACAATTGCCCGGCTTGTGCCCGGTCGTCGGGCGTCAATGTTGACTCGTCGGCATTCGGCTGCGTGGCGGTGCCGGCAATACTGCGCGGCTGTACATTTGAATTGACCGCTGCAGGTAATGCCAACGCCACCAGTTCGGCTGGCTGCTCGGCGGTGGCCACGGCAATCACAATATACTGGTGACCGTTGTACAGGTAACTCATGGGTGCGCCACTGGCTTTGATGGGCAGTTCAATTTCCGCCAGTACATCACCGGTGGACTTGTCATAGGCTCTGAACATGGGGCCGCCCGGATCACCGCTCAGGTTGCCGGCCTCCGCCATAAATAACAATTCAGCGGTAAGTAACGGTGAGGGCCGGATCATCGGGTGCCCCATATTGTCAAAATCCAGATCCAGACCCTGCAGATCCGGATGATGACGGATGTAGTCAGATGCTGGTCCAATACTACGCGACCAGGTGTGCTGCCCACGGTTCATGTCGGTTGCCGTCACTAGACTCCACGGCGGACGCACAATGGGCAAACCACGCGGGCCCTGAATAAACACCGACGGCGCGCGCAGATAGTTCCAGTTGGTTCGCGCCGGGTCCGGTTCCTGCAGCGCAGCAGCCATTGGCGCATTGCGCAGTGGCACGTACATCATGCCTGTGCGGGGATCAAACGCTGCGCCGTTCCAGTTGGCTCCGCCCTGATAACCGGGATTCACCCATGTGCCCTGTGTACCTCCTTCGCGTATCGGCGTTGGCGGTGTATACAGCGGACCACGCACATATTGCGCGGCAATGGCCAACGCTTCAGCTTTGATCTCCGCCGTGAAATCAATCAGATCGGCGTCATGGTAACCCTGGCTCAGATACGGCGGTGGCAACGAAGGAAAGGGTTGTGTCGCCGATGTCTGCTCACCCGGCACTTCACTCTGCGGTACGGGGCGCTCTTCAATGGGCCAGACTGGCTCACCGGTCACACGATCAAACACAAACGACATACCCTGTTTGGTTAATTGCGTGACCGTTTTGATGCGCTGACCATTCACGGTGATATCCCCCAGTATTGGCGCAGAGGGCGGATCATAGTCCCACAGACCATGATGAGTCAGTTGATAATGCCAGACCAGCTCGCCGGTGCGCCCATCTAGACACACCAGACTCTGTGAGAACAGGTTGTCGCCGGTACGATGTCCACCATAAAAATCATTGGAGCCGGCTTCAACCGGCAGATAGATGTAACCCGTTTCGGTATCCACACTCATCATCGACCAGACACCGGTGTTGCCAGTGTACTGCCAGGAGTCGCCATCCCAGGTGTCGTGCCCGAACTCGCCGGGTTGCGGGACTGTGTTAAAGCGCCAGACCAACTCGCCAGTGTGCACATCGTAACCACGAATATGACCAGGTGTCGCTTCCTTGTTGGGTGCAGTGATGGTGCCTACCACTTGCGCGACCACAATATCACCCACCACCGCTGGCGGCGACGATGAACCCACGGATTCGGCATCAGACCCGTCGGGGTACAGCCCTTCGCGCAACAGCACTGTGCCTTGATTACCAAAGTCTGCGTCAGCAAGACCGGTGCGCGCATCAATGGAGATCAGACGACCATCCAACGTATTGTGAAACAGGCGCGTTTCATCGCCCGATTGCCACAGTCCAAGCGAGCGACTGCCAAGGCCCAGACCGCGTTCAGCAACAATGGGTGGATCCGGATCAAAACGCCAGATTTGTTGACCGGTTGCGGGATCAAGTGCAACGACCTGATGTTGACCCGATGGGACATACAGCACGCCATCCACCATCAGCGGCGTGGCTTTTAAATTGCTGTCAGGACGACTGCCCAGTGGCAACGCCTGCCAGCGCCACACCACTTGTAGTTCATGGACGTTGCTTGCATTGATTTGATCCAGAGCGGTGTAACGGGTAAAGCCGTGATCGCCGCCCCAGGTATGCCACTCGCCATCAGGCGCGCCGTACTGCGCCTGTAATTGCCCTGCAAGCGTGATCAACAACAATGACACCAGGGAATTTTTTTTCATGCATTGCTCATTCTTTTTGTTTTCTGGTGCTGCTGACGAGTTGTTTATGTCAGTGCTTTTTGCTCAACAATTTCCTGCAACCTGGCAACGGATGACTCCAGCGCCTTACGTGCCTCTTCGTCCTGTGAAACCTTCGACAGCACAAAATATGCAGTCCGTGCGACCTGGCGCCAGCGGGGGTTAGACGGCAATTTGTCCAACGACAGATAACGATTCATGGAGCGTGTTCGCAGGCGGCCGTTATCGATACTGACACTCCAGATACGGCTCTTTTCCGCCAGATCAATAATCGATTCTCCGGTGACTTTCTGCCAATAGTAATGGCAGTCCTGCATCACCTTGACCAGTGCTTCGCGGTATTGCATTTCACTTTCATCATCCACCGGTGCACTGATGGTGCCCGCAAGTTTATTGATCAATTCATCAAAATTGCCGAGCTCATCAACCAGATCGCGATGTTTGTGCAAATCTTCCGGTTTAATTTGTTGGAGATACTCACCTAATACCTGAGTACGTTCGACGTTACGATTTATTTCATCAATGATTTCCGGCAAGGTAAGCGCATCCGGTGTGCCGGACAGCATCGTCGCCGGGGACATACTTGAACTGCGGTTGCGCTCAAATACAATCAGATAGAACTCCTGATCCACTTGCGACATGGTTAACAAACAGAAACGCCCTTTGGTACCCGGGAATTCAAAATCGTAATAGTCCGTTTTGCCTTGTCTGGAAATCATGGCTTCGTTAAACGGGAAATGGATGGCATCAGCGACCGCTGGTGATAACACGGAAATCTGATCCGCCAGTATATTGATGGGCTTGTGCACAAACTCCGTGGAGTCGATTTCCAACAGTTCTTCTGCTGAGTTATTGATAAATATCAACTGACCCGCTTCATCAACGGCCAGCAACGGATCACCCGTCACGTCCAGCAACGCAGCGAGATGTTGCTCTCTGGCCCGCAGACGTTTTTCACTTTCTTCGTAGCGCTGCAGCTGCCAACTCAAGCGCTGATTTTCGCGTTTGACATTTTGCAGGTACAACAACTCAAACTGCTTGTCGATACGCACCCGCAGCTCTTCCTTGCTGAACGGTTTGGTAATGTAATCATTCGCACCGAGGCTCAGGCCTTTGACCAGATCTTCCACCCGGTTTTTTGCCGTGAGAATCACAATGGGCAATTCATCCGGGTCATAACGTTTGCGGATAATCTGGCAGACTTGATAACCGGTCATTACTGGCATCATCAGGTCCAGAATAATCAGATCAGGTTTTTCCTGACTCAGCTTCTCTAACGCCTCCGCGCCACTCAGTGCGGTGGTGAGCTGATAGGTGTCTGACAGATGTGACTCAACAATTCGCAGATTTAGGTACTCATCGTCGACCACCAGAATCCGTCCACTCCACTCCCGCCGACTGCTACCCAAGCCGGATGTTTCATCCAATGCACGAATGCCTTTCCGACGCTCCTCCGCCAGGCTACTGTTCTGCAGTGCGTGATCGAGACTTTGCGGCAGAGAATCAATGGCGGCAATGGCCGCGGAGGCAGACGGCAACTCTGCTCGTTGACGCTTGCCCTCTGGCATAGACTGTTTCAGCGGCAAATCAAAATAGAACAAAGACCCTTCACCGGGTGTGCTGCGCAACACAATCTCGGAGTCATGCATTTCAAGCAAACGCTGGGAAATCGACAAACCAAGTCCTGTGCCACCTACCTGTCTCGCCTCATCGGAATCGATCTGATAAAAACGTTTAAAAATATTTTTCTGTTCGGTGGACGAGATTCCAATGCCGGTGTCACGCACCGACACCCTGACGTCTTCTTCCAACAATTCAACACTGATGGTGACAGTGCCATGTGGCGTGAACTTGACTGCGTTGGCAACCAGATTAAACAGCACCTGCTGAAGTCGATCGGCATCACCCTCAACCAACACTTTCAGAGCGGGATATTTTTCGACCAGTTTGATGGGTTTGTCTCCGATCAATGGTCGGGTCATCCGGACCACCAGCGTGCACACCTGTTTGAGATCGACATCCTTCTTATTCAAGGACAACTGGCCGTTTTTCATGGCAGAAAAGTCGATAACATCATTGACCAGACTGGACAGGCGCTGAGCACTCACCTTCATCAGTGTCAGGGTTTCACGCTGACTGACATTCAAATTACCAGACTGGTCGGTGAGCAAGATTTCGGCCAGTCCAATGATGCCTGTTAACGGGGTGCGCAACTCGTGTGAGACGTTGGCGATAAACTCTTCTTTGACACTGTCCGCCTGTTGCAATGCATCGATTTTGAGTTGGTTGGCACGCAGGATATCTTCTTGCGCAGCCCGATAACCTTCCATCATGCCTTGCAATCGATCGCTCAGCCCCAGCGTCAACACAATGATCGCGGCCAGTGTTGCCAACTGGATACCGTTGTACGCCAGCAGTGGTGGCATAACAACGCCAAGTCGCTGTACCAGCTCAAGGAAAATACCCAGCAACAAAATGATCCAGGAAGACATAAAAAAGCTGGCCTCCCGTATCATTTTACGGTGCGCCAGGAAGCTGCTGAGCGTGACCAATGCCGTCAACCCGAAGGAAAAAATCAACGCGAGGCGATTGGTGATGGCGGCATCACTGATCATGGCAACAACAACAGCGATACCCGCAGCCATTGTGTAATAGTTGGCCGTGATGTCCAGCCGCGAATCCAGAGTACGCAGCCCGAGAAACGTCCGCACAAACATCATCCCGCCTGTGCACGCCATCAATGCGAATACGGCCGTTGCCCGATTAGCCCAGTCCGGCGATTCAGGCCACAGATATTGGTAGGCAAGCCCTTGTGCCGCCAGTGAATACAAACTGCCAAACACAACCACCAGCCCAAAATAGAAGAATCCATTTTCGCGACTGCTATACCACACGGTAAAGCTGTAGATCGCAATCATCAGCATCAATCCGTAGTACAGCCCTGCCGTAAACAGCGAGCGTTGCGCTTCCGCAAAAAAGTATTCTTTACTGCCGATTGCCAGCGGGAACTGCAATGACGCAGTGCTTTCTACTCGAAAGAAAAGCGTTTGTGCCTGACCTGGAAACACGGGAAATTCAAAGTTAATGCTGCGGTGAGTGAGCGCACGCGCCCTGAACGGCAGCGAACTGCCTGCAGCATGCGTCTGCCAGTTGCCGTCGATATCCTGGTAATAAAAATCGATGCGGGCCAGATTGCTGAAATTGGTGTAAGCCACCCACTGATCTTGCTGTTCAAAACGGTTATTGAGTTCTACCTTGACCCACAGTGCGCCGCGACGGTAACCCAGATTGGGTTGCCCGGGCGCCATCCACGGCTGCCCCAGTGTATTCAACTGCATCTGCGCGTCTTCAAAACTCAGGCTACCGTCGACGTCATCCAGCAGCAGCATTTCCTGTCCGGGCAACAGGCCACCATAAAAACTGCTCAAATCAAGGGCGTGGAGCTTGCCTGTAACAAGCATCAGCACACATGCCAACAACATAAAATTCAGGCGCAAACGCGCACTCTTCGCACGAGGTTTGCACGACCGGTGAGTATTGTCCCTTAAAAGCTGTCTGTCGTTTCTTGTTCTATACATCCATTTCCCATGACCGCAAGTGTCATCCTCAAAAGCACTCAACGTGTGTACTCAACTTGCGGAATCAGCTAGAGTTAATCACAACAATAATACAGGTGTATCACATCATGCCAATACACAATTGTCACTCAATCAAAACCTTTTTCACAAACCCTATGCCGACGCTGTTATTGTCCAGTGGTCTGTTGTTAGCCACTGCTGTCCCGGCATTGGCGCAACTGCCCCAGGTCAATACCTATACGGAAGAGCAAGCGAATGCCGGCGCCTCCGCCTACGAGCAGAATTGTGCCGCGTGTCATGGCCGCAATATGGCGGGCGGAACAGGCGGCCCCGCACTCAGTGGCGCTGCCTTTGCCACCCGATGGGCTGGCCGGGATCTGGGCGCACTGATTAATCTGATTACAACGTCGATGCCGCCCGGTGGGTCGTCGCAGTTATTGCCCGGTGACTTCCTGAACATTACTGCCCACATGTTGCGCAGTAACGGTGTCCGCGCCGGTGCCACACCGCTGACAGCGGGTGCCACGGCCACACTGGCAGACCTGCCGCGCAGCACTAACCCGGCAACCGGCAACGCATCAGCGCCGGCCCCCGTTGGCGTGACTGTGGCCGGCAGTATTGAAAACTATGAGCCACTGACATCTGCCGAGATGACCAGTCCGTCCCGGGAAGACTGGCTCATGTGGCGAGGTAACCCGCAAGCCTGGAGCTACAGCCAACTGGATCAGGTCAACCGCGACAACGTGCGGAATTTGAGCCTTGAATGGGTGTGGAACATGCATGAAGGCGACTCTGAACCTTCACCGATTGTTGCCAATGGCATCATGTACCTGATTAACCCCGGTAATGTTGTGCAAGCACTGGACGCTCGCAGTGGCGAACTGATCTGGGAGCACGCGGCCGGACCAGCAACCGGTGAAGACATGCGCAACATCGCCTTGTATAAAGACAAAGTGATTCAGGCCACCACCGATGCCCGCCTGATTGCGCTGGATGCCCGCACTGGCCAACAAGTATGGGAAACCATTATCGCGGACAGCAGCAAAGGCTTTGCCAATTCCAGTGGCCCGCTGATTGCGGACAACAAAATTGTGGTAGGGCTGGCAGGCTGTGCCAGTTACATTCCGGAAGAGTGTTATGTCAGCGCCTATGATGCTGACACCGGTGCGCTGGCCTGGCAATTTAATACCATTGCCAAAACCGGCGAACCCGGCGGAGATACCTGGGGTGGACTTGACGACCTTTTCCGCGCCGGCGGTGAAACCTGGATCACTGGCAGTTATGACCCTGAATTGCGGCTAACCTATTGGGGCGTGGCACAAGCCAAGCCGTGGGCACCGCCCAGCAGGCACATGTCCATTCACGACGCGGGTCTGTATACAAATGCCACCATCGCGCTGGATATTGATACCGGAAAACTGGTCTGGCATTTCCAACATGTGCCCGGCGAAGCGTTGGATCTCGACGAAGTATTTGAGCGCGTGCTGGTTGATGAGGATGGACGGAAACTGGTCTTATCGATTGGCAAACATGGCATTCTGTGGAAAAACGACCGGGCGACCGGCGAATTTCTCGGTTTCACCGAGACCATGTATCAGAATGTGTTTACGCACATTGATCCGGTCACCGGCGCTGTTACTTATCGCGACGACATCATCAACGCACAACTGGACGAATGGATTCCAGCTTGCCCCAGCAGCGCCGGCGGTAAAAACTGGCATGCCATGAGTTATCACCAGCCCACGGGGGCTTTAATCGCGCCGCTCAGCCAGACCTGCCTTGATAACCGCGCGCGCGCTGTTGAACTGGTGCCAGGCTCAGGTGGACTGGCATCCAACCGTCGGTTTTATGAAATGCCGGAGACCGATGGCAACATGGGCAAACTGGCCGCCTATGATGTCACCACGCTCACCGAACTGTGGAGTTATGAGCAACGGGCATCGTTTATCACCGGCGTCTTGTCAACCGCAGGCAATCTGGCATTTGTCGGCGATCTGGACAGGCGTTTCAGAGCCTTTGATGTGGAGACCGGTGAGATTCTCTGGCAGACACGTCTGGGCACTGCCGTTCAGGGCCATCCCCTGACCTTCAGTATTGACGGCAAGCAGTACATTGCGGTGACTGCCGCCAATGGTGGCACCAGTCCGCGACAAGTACCCAATGCGGTAGCCACCGAACTCAGACCGCCCCGCACCGGCAATGCGGTGTATGTATTCAGTCTGCCGGACTGATCGAGGTTTGTTGTTATCCTGTAACGCTGTCCTCCACTTGCTGTGCGTTAAACCTCAGCAAGTGGATACAGTAGTAACAGGGTGATAACGGCGGTGACGCCCACCAGGATATTCATCGGAATACCCGCGCGCAAAAAATCACTGAAACGATACCCGCCGGGGCCATACACCATCAGATTGGTCTGATAGCCCAGTGGTGTCGCAAAACTGGCAGATGCTGCAATCATGATTGCCAGCATAAAAGGTTCGGGATTCAGGCCCGCCTGTTGGGTAATTGCCAACGCCAGCGGCACCATAATGACTGCCGCGGCATTGTTGGTGATCGTTTCTGTCAACAAGGTGACCGCCGTATAAATCAACACCAGTAATAACCAGGGGCGACCGCCACTCATGGCCACCAGATTTTCCGCGAGCGTAGCAGCCACACCGGTTTTTTCCAGCGCCGCCCCCAGCGCAAATGAGGCTGCAATGGTAATCAGTACCGGCATATCCAGACTCTTTTCAGCTTGACTCCCACTCAGGCAACCGGTGAGCATCATGGCCCCTACGGCCAACAAGGCAGCATTCAACATGCTGATAATTCCAATGCCCGCGGCCAGCACGGCCGCACCCAGGATGATCCAGGCCAACACCGCTTTTTCGTGACGCGGTGCTTCTTTCTCCAGATCGTTCACTACCAGAAAATCCTTGTTGTAGCGTTGCCGTGATACAAACGCAGGGCGCGCTTCAAGGAGCATGGTATCCCCGGGCTGAATGATGATATTGCCAAGGTTGCCTTCAATACGCTCCCCGTTTCTGGCCAGCGCCAGCACGATCGCACCGTAACGGTCATGAAACTTGGAACTGCGCACGGTTTCGCCAATCGCTGCACAGGACTGTGATACCACCACCTCCACCAGTCGTCGCTCAGCGCGGTCTTCCATCAACGGCGTGGCATTGCCCATGGACGCCGTCAGGCCATTGATGCGCAACAGATCGGTAATGGCATCGGTTTCGCCCGCAAACACCAGTCGGTCAGCGGCTTGCAGGCGCTCTTCAGACGGTGCGGCGGTCACAACGCTGTTCCCGCGACTGATTTCCACCAGATACAACCTCTCCAGATTTCTCAATCCGGCCTGTTCTACTGTTAATCCGACTAACGGCCCGCTGGGATCTACAGCCACCTCAACGGTGAATTCACGCATATTGGCGAAGGGTTTACGGGTACTGCGATCCGGTAACAGCCGCGGCAATACCAGCACCATGAAGGCGGATCCAACCACGGCAACCGTCAAACCTACCGCCGTGATGGAAAAAATACTGAAATCAGCACGCCCGGTGATGGCCTCGTATTGACCGGCAACCACCAGATTGGTGCTGGTACCGATCATGGTAATGGTGCCGCCCAGAATAGAGCCGTAACTGAGGGGAATGAGCAGCCGCGAGGGCGCAATGCCAATTTTGCGCGACCAGGCGTTGATCGCTGGAATCATGGTGGCAACCACCGGGGTATTGTTTAGAAAAGCGCTCAGCGGTAACACCGGCAGTAGCAAGCGGACAATCGCTGAGCGAGTGGTCGCCGGCCTGCCCAGCAATCGATTGACCAACAGATCGATACCCCCGGAGGCATGCAAACCCGCTGCCACGGCAAACATAGCAGCGACAGTGATTAAACCACTGTTGGCAAACCCGGACAGCGCCTCAGAAGGGCTTAACACACCTGCAACACTGAGCACCGTCAAGGCCGCCATCAACACAACATGGGGTGCCAGCCGTGTTGTGATCAACACCGCCAGCACTCCCAGCGTCAGCCCCAGTGATAACCACGCTTGCCAATCCATACCTTTGCCCACCTGAATACAGAGTGCGCAAGTATAATCACCGCTTCTTTATTCCATTAAAGAATATTTAATACTATCTATATTCCATTAAGTGCATTTAAAAACGTGTTGCCAACACACCGCGCCGGTAATCATCCAGCGCCTGTTCTATCTCCTGCCGTGTGTTCATCACAAACGGTCCATATTGCACAATCGGTTCGCGCAGAGGAGTTGCTGACAACAACACCACCCGCGTGTCGTCGGATTGTGGCGTGATGCGTACGGTATCACCGCTGCGTTGCAGTCGTGCCAACTGACCCCGCTTGACCACAGTGTCAGCCTCACCCAAGGCAACGCTGCCTTCGTAGACATAGACCAAGGTAGTGTTGCCAGCCATTAAAGAGATTTCATGCGATACCTGCGCCCGGGAGAACACCAGATCCAGATACACCGGGTGGGTGTCGGGCCGGTTCACAGTGCCTTCCAGCACTTGATCATCAAGACTGGCAGAGCCAGCGATAAGTTTGGCACTGACATCGTTAACCTGCAGGACCGGAATACGTGACGACGGTATATCGCTGTACGCCGGTGCCTGCATTTTGCTGTGCGCCGGCAAATTCAACCAGACCTGAAAACCACGCATACGACCTTGTGTCTGCTTGGGCATTTCCGAGTGAATGATGCCAGAACCCGCTGTCATCCACTGCACGTCACCACTTTTAAGATCGCCGACGTTACCCATGTGGTCCTGATGCTCCATTCTGCCCTCTAGCATATAGGTAATGGTTTCAAAACCACGATGTGGGTGCGGGGRAAAACCGCCAATGTAGTCATTGGGATCAAACGATCCAAATTCGTCCATCATCAAAAAAGGATCAAAGCGCGCAGGATCACCGCTGCCACCAAACACGCGCAGCAACTTGACGCCGTCTCCGTCGGATGACGGACGGGCATTGATGATTTCTTCAACTGATTTGTTATTCACGATGTTAACCTCCGGATTTTATACTGCCATTCTAACCAATCCATCAGATATCATGATGCAATAACACGCTATTATTAATCTGATTTTCCGAACGATTGACCGACAAACAAGCTCAGGGAGCGCAACGACGTGAAATCACCTCGCATCAGTCTTGAACAATGGGCAGCCTTTAAAGCGGTTGTGGATGAAGGCAGTTTTTCACGTGCCGCCGAAGCACTGAACAAAAGTCAGTCCAGTGTCAGTTATGCCATCTCAAAACTGAACGAACAGCTGCCTGCTCCCGTGCTCGAATTATCGGGCCGCAAAGCTGTGCTGACCGAGGAGGGCAAGGTTCTTTACCGGCGCGCCACCGAGTTGTTGCAACAGGCGTTGGCGGCCGAACATACCGCTTCCCAGCTCGCCAAAGGTATTGAACCCGAGGTGGTTATCGCGGTTGACGGCTTGATGGAGCCGGGGCAACTGATTCCGGTACTGGACATATTTTCCCAACAGTTTCCGATGACCCGACTGCGCATGCTGGAAACACAACTCTCCGGTACAGAAGAGGCGTTATTAGAGAAAAAAGCAGATCTGATCATCGGCAATCAGGTGCCGGTCGGGCACATTGGCGTGCCCTTAAATGTAATCAGAATGATCGCCGTTGCTCACCCGCAACATCCGCTGTTTTTGTCGCCGCCTGATGCCGGCATCAATGATTTTGAACTGCGCAGCTGGCGGCAAGTGGTGATTCGGGACAGTGGGCATCGACGCGTGCAGGATGCGGGTTGGCTGGGATCCGAACAACGCTGGACAGTCAGTCATTTCAGTACCAGCCTGAAAGTACTCAAAGCCGGCCTCGCTTTCGGGTTTCTGCCTTACGATTGGGTAAAAAAAGAGTTGGATGCCGGCACGCTCAAGGAGCTTCCCTTGAGCATGGGTGCAGAACGACGTCTGCCCATGTACCTGATGATGACCGCATCAGGGGATTGTGTTGGGCCAGCCACATCAGCGCTGGCCCACCTGTTACGCGCGCACTTTAAACACAGCAGTTAGCGACGACGATCCATCACACGGTCAAACAGCGCCCAATTGTCCGGCAACAAATTTTGCTCAGCGCTGATCTGTGCACCAATCAACAAATAGTTTCGTTCAGCGTTGCTGTAGGGTTTCCACTCGGGTTGCCCCGCTGCGGACGGCACTCCATGATGTGCAAAGTTGACCCAATAGTCCGACATCACGTCGCCCAGACGGTAATCGATGGCGGTGGGTTGATTTCTCAACGTGTGGACAGTGTTAAACGCGTAGGCAATCTCCGACGCATGATAAGCCCCCAGTTCCTGTGCCATCGGCCCGGGTGGTCGATGGGTAAAGAAGTACAGATAGGCTGGCTGCTGAACGTGTCGGGTCAGATTGGCCCAGGTCACCATATGCCAGCCGAATGTTGAGTCGCGGAAACTGTCCAGACTGGACTTACGAATATCTGTCGACGGGTAAATCTCCAGCACCCAGTCAGCCAGATCCCCATATATTGCGTTGATCCGCTCTTCATAAGCGGCCGCGGTGCCGGGAAGACTGGAGCCAGCGCCCAGTGTTGTGCCTTCCTCGGCGTTAAAACCGACCAATACAGGCACGGGATTCTGGCGCCCACCGGAGAACTGCACAAATGGTTGTTCCGGTAACACCCAGCCATCCACGATGCCGTCCGTGCGGAAACTGTGATCTGCGGCGGCATCCAGTAACTGGCGTGCAGGCATGGCGCGCAGCGCGGCGAGGTCGGCAGCCCCCATCAACTCCGCCAATCGTGTGCCGGATGAACTGGCGGATGCACCCGCCGAGGTTTGTTGGTCCAGCGCCACCCGGGTATCCATGCGCGCGCCGCTTTGTGCAATGGCTTTGTGGAACAGACCGGTGGCCAGTGGACTGGCGGTGAGAAAGTGCACACTCCAGGCGCCTGCCGATTCGCCAAAAATGGTGACGTTTGACGGGTCTCCGCCAAAGGCGCGGATGTTTTCCTGCACCCAGCGCAGCGACTGAATCTGATCAAGAATGCCATAGTTACCGGCCGAAAAATTCGGCGACTCGGCAATCAGTTCCGGATGGGCAAAATACCCAAACACGCCGAGGCGATAATTGACCGTCACCAGCACCACATCTTTTAATGCCAGCTCAGTGCCATCGTACGTATCAATTGCGCCCGATCCGCGTGTTAACGCCCCCCCATGAAACCAGACCATCACGGGCTTGTTGGCATTTTCTTCGGCCGCCGTCCACACGTTAAGATACAGGCAGTCTTCACTGCTGACGCGCGCGGGGCGATAAAAAAACGAGCCTTCCGGATAGGGCTGTTGCATACAGTCCGGGCCAAAATCCGTGGCCAGTCGCTCACCGGTCCAGCCCGGCGCCGGTTGCGGTGGTGTCCATCGCGCCTGCCCCACGGGCGGCGCCGCAAATGGAATACCTTTAAAAACGGACACCCGGTTATTTCGACTGGCGTACTCACCAATCAGCTTGCCTTGCGGTGTGGTCACCAGCGGCGCATTGTCCTGTGCAAACAGTGGCGTTGCCACTCCCAACATCAGGAACAGGCACAGTGATCTGAATCGTGTTGTCATAACAAAGCCCTTGCTGGCGGTTAATTGGCGGGTGATTTTTACCATGTTTTCAGGTGGATCGCGAGTCTGGCACATCAAACGTTCGCCATCGGATCATCCGAGGCTTGTCGACGTGTCTGCTGTGACGGGTGTGTTCACAGGAAAGTTTGGCTAGAATACGCCATTATTTTTTGTGAGACTCACGACTTTGTTCAAGAAAGATCGTCACATCGTGCACCTGGCATTCCCTGTGGTTTTGTCGTCGGCTTGCCTCACCACCGCTGCTCATGCACAGCAGGATAGTATTCCCGAGGCAGCAATCAATCAGTGTCTTCAGGAACATGTACTGGATCCGTTGAATCAGCATGCCACCATCGCGGAACTGCGGGAACAATGTCAGTCTGAATTGAGCGCTGCGAACGCAACCGGTCGGACGCCCCCACTGCGATTTTTCCGGCCGTACAAAGACAATTATCTGGTGTTTGGCCGTATGGAAATGGATGACAACAGTCAACCGTTCAGTGGCGAAACGCTGGACACCAAGTTTGAACTAGGCCTGACATTCAGTCTGTTTGAGGGGCGACGCGACTTCCAGTTTCTGGCACCCCTGCACATTGGCTATTCACAAAAATCCTGGTGGAATATCGCCGAGGAATCTGCACCTTTCAGTGAGCACAACTACAACCCGGAAATTTATTGGTTGTTTGATCAACCGGAGCGTTCCCTGCTGGGCAGGTTTCCGTTTGTAGATGTCATCGGATTTGAGCATCAATCCAATGGTCAAGCGGGTCTTTTTTCACGCAGCTGGGACAGAAGTTACATTCAAAAAGAAATCGACCTGCTACCTCAGCTCAGTGTTGGCGTCAAAGTATGGAATATTTTACGTGTTGATCTGACCAATGATGATATTCGCGATTATCTGGGCAACGGTATGGTGAGCGTTATGTTCCGCCCCAACGATCGCACCAATTTGCGTTGGCGCGTGATGCGCGGCAGCAAGGTAGAAACCTGGAGTTATGCCTTCGATATTTATTATCGTCGCCCGAATGTCAACGGTGCCTTTTTTATTCAGTATCAGGATGGTTACGGCGAAGCAATGATCAGTTACAACCAGAAAAGCAAAAGTCTGCGCGCAGGATTTTATTTCCCATTGGATATTTTTGAGTGAAGCTCGACGGGCGTCTGCGTGTAGGCGGCGTTCAGCGCTGCAGCCTGACGAGCGTGGTTCATGGCCTTTTCCGGCATGCCCAGCTCAAACATCAACCACGCCAGATTGTTATGGACAACCGCTGAGCGTGCGTCCAAAGTCAGAAATGCCATCAAGACATCCGCGGCTTCCTGCAGCTTCCCTTGCGCATAGAGCTGGTTGCTCAGCCCCATCGTCATCAGCATACTGTCTGGCCACCGTTGCAGTCCCGCCTGCCAACCAGCCAAGGCTGATTCGCCCCCCTGACTGAGTTCAAAGTCAGCCAGAGTCTGAAAATACGCCGTTTCGTCTGCATCAACCGGCACCTGGCCCGGTTGCAGCATCACCACCGACCAATGTTCAGCGCGCGCCCAGGTGCGTTCAAACACCGCCAACGGCATCACATAGTTGCGCCGCAAACCCGACCGCAACGTGATTGTGTTATCCACAAGGTCAAATCCGACAACGACGGCATAGTGCCATTGTGGCCAACGCGACAGCCCGAGATTCTGCATGACCAGCACTGGCTGACCCGCAGCGACTTCGATCAGCAGTGTGTCGAGCGTGCCGGGCAACACATAGGGCAACCTGCCATATCGTCGTGCTGTTGCCAGCATCTCAATCTGCAAGGAACCTCGCCGGGCCGGGATATAAACTTGCGACACCAGCTCATCGGGTGTCACGTTCAATTGACTGGCACTCAATATCGTTGCCAGTGCTGCAGGACCACATTGAAATTCGTCCTGCGGGAAAAAAGCGACATCGTCCAGCAGCACAGAGGACACCAGTCTTGCGGGTGCATGCGCCTGCAACTGTCGGGTCTGCGGTGCCGACAGGCAGGCTTGTAATGCAAGCAACACAAATGCGACAGTCAGGCACAGGCGCAAGTTCTTGCGCTGAGCGCAACGTCGCCACATGTCAGATGCCCGGGAATATATCGGTGACGCCGGCAATATCCAACAGCATAAATACCACCAAAACAAACACCAGTGTTTCCAGCGCGCCTTCACCCGCAGGTAATGCATCAATCTGCGACGACAATGCGGCGAGTTCGGTAGCGCTCAATCCAGATATTCTGGCGGCAGCATCTGTCGCATCCACACCACGCGCTTCGAGCTGCGCCCGGACTTCGGCCCGATTCAAAAACGCACTAACCTGTGCACGCTGCTGATCAACACGGGATTCCTGCGCCAATTGTTGTGTGGACACCCTGCCCGCCGGGACTGCAACCGCTGTCGACTGCATAAAAACACTCATCACCAATACTGCAGTCAACATGCCGACAGACCCAAACTTGTGCAAAGACAATTTCATTTTTTTCACTCCTGTGTTTTTTATGAAACCCTTACGGGCCCGGGGGTATCACCAGCTTATACAGCCTGGTAAAGATGCACATCACGCTGCGGAAACGGGATGGTCAATCCCTCTGCCGCAAACGTTTTGTAAACTTGTTCGTTCATCGCAAAAAAAACCGGCCAATAGTGTTCGGCTTTGACCCACGCGCGCACCACAATGTTAACGGAGCTGTCCGCCAGCGCGGAGACTGCAACAAAGGCCTCCGGGTCTTTCAGAATGCGCTCATCAGCATTCATTAATCTTCGCAGCACCGCATAGGCGTTATCGACATCGTCGCCATAGGCGATACCAAATGTCCAATCGACCCGCCTGACCGGTTCAGTTGAATAGTTCACCAAGGTCCCGGTTGCCAATGGCCCATTTGGCACGATGATAGTTTTGTTGTCAGGGGTTGTCAGGATGGTGACAAAAATCTGAATTTCTTTCACGGTGCCTGCGTGACCTTGTCCTTCAATAAAATCACCCACCTTGAAGTACTTGAAAAACAGGATCATCACGCCGCCTGCAAAATTCTGCAGTGTGCCTGACAGCGCCAAACCTACCGCCAGGCCGGCGGCACTGAGCAGGGCAATAAACGAGGTCATCTGGATGCCAAGTACGCCTAGCGCGGTGATGTACACCAGCATTTTCAGCAGAATGTTAAAGAGGCTGCTCAGGAACGATGCCAGTGACGGATCTACTTTGCTTTTTTTCAGCATGCGCCTGATCATGCTGATGACAATGTTCACCAACCATAATCCAAGAATCAGACTGGTGATTGATCCTATCAGCCTCGGCCCGTAGCTGATGGTCATGGCCAACAGCATATCGGTGGATACATTCAGGTCGAGCAGCGACTCCATCAGCGTTCTCCTTCAGCCGTTTTTTGTTCTGAAGTGCAACATTAACCTACAAGTTTGACGAGCCTGTCAAACAGGCAGGCTTTCTGACTGCGATCGGGCACATTGCCATTGCCAGCTGGCAATCACATAATACGGACAAACTCACCCACGGCGGATACATCATGGCCAATCCCAAAATAAGCGTGATCACCCGCGTCTTCTGTGCGTCGGTAATGCAACCCGTATTGGGTCGGCGCCATGCTGGACGACAAGATACTCTTGAAAAGTCTTTGCTTCTGGCCTGCCTGATCGGGTGTTCAACGGTCGCGGCACAACCCGTGGCATTGACGGATGCGCGCATCATTGATGGCACGGGCGCAGCGATGATTTTTCCTGGCACGCTGGTGATGGATCAAGGAAAAATCGTTGCTGTGGGCAACCCGGCAGACGTCACGATTCCCGCCGATGCACAGGTTATCTCCCTTGATGGAAAAACGCTGATGCCCGGGCTGATCAACGCGCACGGGCACGCAGGCGGGGTGCGGGGACTGGAAAGTGGACACTACAGCGAAGAAAACCTGCTTCGTCAGTTGTCGCTGTACGCCAGCTATGGCGTCACCAGTGTGGTCAGCCTTGGTGATGATGAGGAAGCAGGGTTTCGACTGCGCGACACACAGCATCACGCTGAACTGGACCGGGCACGCCTGTTTGTGGCCGGCCCGGTACTGAATCCATCCACGGCAGCGCAGGCTGCTGAGATGGTGGATCAGACGGCCACCCTGAACCCTGATTTCATCAAAATACGGGTTGATGACAATCTTGGGCGAACACCCAAAATGTCTGCCGAGGTTTACGAGGCGGTCAGTGCCCGGGCCGATGTGTACGGCATTCCGTTGTCAGTCCATACCTACTACCAGCAGGACACCAAAGACCTGTTGCGTGTTGGTGCTGATCACATCGCCCACAGCATCAGGGACTCGCACATCGATGATGAGTTCATCCAGCTCATGCATGAGCGTGATATCTGTTACACACCGACCCTGACCCGTGAGCTATCAACCTATGTCTATGAAAGTGAGCCGACATTTTTCTCAGATCCATTTTTTCTGGCAGGTGTTGACACCGATGTGTTAACTACCTTGCGCGAACCGGAACGGCAACAGCGCATGGCTCAAAACGCCGCTGCCCAGCAGTACAAAGCCGCCCTGCCAATTGCCATGAGTAATTTAAAAACACTGTCCGATGCCGGTGTTCGAATAGCCATGGGTACTGACAGTGGGCCGGCAGCGCGCTTTCAGGGGTACTTTGAACACCTTGAGATGTGGATGATGCAGGATGCCGGCATGGCACCCATGCAGATTATTAAATCGGCCACTGGTGACGCCGCCGCCTGTATGAATCTGACCGATACCGGTTCGCTGGAAGTGGGCAAATGGGCAGATTTGATTGTGCTTGAACAAAACCCGCTGGAGGATATTCGCAATACCCGTTCCATTGAACAGGTGTGGATTGCAGGGAATCAGTTACGCCGGCCGCGGTTCTGAAACAACAAGAGCGGTCCGGTTTCGGCTGGTGCGGCCACCAGGTCTGGATATCCATCGGCATCCAGATCGGTGATTTGTACATCGGACACAGCACCTGTGTGCAGGGCATAACGGCGCCACTGCAACAGCTCTGCGTGATAATAAAAAACCTGCAGCCCATTCTCTCCGCCGACAATAATCTCGTCGATGCGATCCTGATTGATATCCGCTACCTGCAAGATACGAGCGCCAAACAGCGCATCAAGCCCGGTATACTGGTGCCATCCACCATTTGCATCGCGGCGGAACACCGACAACTGCGTCCCATCGGCACTCAAGGTTGCGACAAACACCTGATCCATTGTCTGATTTAAGGGTGCTGCTCGTCCGGGCGCCACATCCAGAAAACCACCGGTAACTGCACCATTGAGCAATAAAAACTCGTCTACAAATTGTCCACGAGATGCCAGCGCGATCACATCAACACCGGCAGGGCCTGCGGCCAGCAACTCATCACGACCATCAAGGTCCCAATCGTAAGCACGCAACCGCGAAATCGGCGGCGTGGACTCGAGCAACAAAGACATGGTGGCCCATTGTCGTGCGCGAGGTTGGCGCGGGGTGTAGACTTCCAGCTCGGGCAAGGTCACCAGTAAGCGTGTGCCACTGCCCGACATATTTGCCCACAACAAGGCGTCCGGAGCCACATCCGAGCGAATATTTGTCGCGGCCCATGCATGTTGCATCACCTCCCGTCCCGGATTCTGCAGCCAGATCAATTGATCCCGCGTACCGGTGCCCGGCACTGAAAATCGCCCTGAAACCGTCAAACTCGCGGGCGACCCGGCTGGCAGACTGTGTGTCGCGACCGCCATCAGTTCATCGGCCATCAAGGGGATCTGCAAAAACTGCCAGCCAGGATTCTCAAACCAATACACCCGTCCGGGTCGTCGACTCATCAACAACACGTCGGTACGGGTGTCACCGCCAATGTCAGCCAGCAACACCTGTCCGTTGCCGGGCACCCGGGCTGCCAGCTCGATATTTTGAAAACTGGCTCGAACAACACCGCTGGACTGACAGCCTGTGATCAGCATCAAACACACAGCAAAAAGCGCCCGTTCAACTTGCGTGAATCGGGATTGTACTGCACTGACATCAAGGGGAATTTTCATAAGGTGACGCGCAGCATAAAGCACCAAGATCACAGGTTCAACCGGCTGTTTCTTTATTGAAATCGACAGTGGTAAGCTGCGGCTCATGGCCACACCACCACCCCTCACCAAGCGTGCGTGAGGTTCTCTGGAGAGAGCAGTATGGATGACTTCTGGAGCAGTAACAAAACCCAGAATTTTACCGGGGCAGTTGTATTAGTCATCGTGAGCTCGCTGTCCGTTTATCTGTTGGCACAGAACTCGCAACAGTGGACAACACAATTGACGCTGACCAGCGCGCTGTTTCTGCTGCACATTACCTGCTATTTCATTTTCACCTCGGAATGGGCACTGAATTCACGTCAACGTCTGTTTGTGTTGCTGTGTATCGAAATTGCGGCCATTGCATCGTTGTATTTTCTGGTCAGTATCAGTTTTGTCGCGATTCTGGGCATTGTGTGGATCGTGCAGGTGACGGAAACCTATCCTATCCGCACCACAGGCTGGTTGTTGCTGGGCGTGGTCAGCCTGTACACCATCAGTCAGTTGTTCCATTGGGGCGGCTCCAGTCTGATGCTCACCATCACAGGATCCATCACACTGGGACTGTTCCATCTGTTTGCGGTGATCGCAACGCACCGTGCCAAACGCGAACAGGAACTCCGGGAAGAAACTGCCGCACTGAACCGGGAACTGCTGGCAACACGGGAACTGCTCACCGAGCATTCCCGACAAGCTGAACGTCTGCGTATCGCCCGTGATCTGCATGATCTGTTGGGACATCACCTGACAGCACAAATCCTGCAACTGGAGGTCGCCACTCATCTGACTGACGGGCAAGGTCGTCAGAAAGTTGAACAGGCGCTGGCGCTGGGCAAACTCTTGTTAAGTGATTTACGCACGGCAGTCAGTGAGCTGCGTGAGGATGAACCGGTTAATTTTATCGATGCCATGCACAAATTGATCAACGGGGTGCCTGGCATTACCGTTGATTTGAACCTCAGAAGTGTCCCTGAGGACACACAAATCGCTGAAACCCTGTTGCGCTGCACCCGCGAGGCGCTGACCAATGTGCTGCGCCACAGCGCTGCCAATCGTTGTTTTATCGACTTTCATGCGGATGACACCTGCTACCACCTGCGCATCAACGATAATGGCACCCATTGTGGCGCCATCACACCCGGCAACGGGCTCAAAGGCATCAAAGAGCGCATTGAAGAAGCGGGTGGATGTGTGGAATGGTCAAATGAGCAAGGTTTTAATTTGCACATTCGTTTGCCTGTCGACCGGCTGGTGACAGACAAGTGCCCGCCAGCGCTTACAACATCGCGTGCCTGACTTTGGCAGACACCCACTCGGACACCACAACGGTGGCAAAAATCAATACAAATACTGTGGCGACCTGCCCCCAGGCCAGATTGTTGATGGCCGCGTTCATCTGCAGACCGATACCGCCAGCCCCGACCAGACCCAGCGTGGTCGCCTCGCGGATATTGATATCCCAGCGATACACACAAATGCCAGCAAAAGCCGGCATGATCTGCGGCCAGACGGCATAGGCCAGCACCTGACTTCGGCCCGCGCCAGTGGCTGACAAGGCCTCAACCGGGGTCGGATGTATTTCTTCTATGGCTTCATAGACCAATTTGCCAACAAACCCGATGGAGCGCAGCGCAATGGCGAGCATGCCTGCAAAACTGCCAGGCCCGACAATGGTCACCAGCAACATGGCCCAGATCAAGGCATTGATAGATCGAGAGCTGACAATCACTGACAAAGCAACCGCGCGCAGGGCAGGATGCGGCGTGGTATTGCGCGCCGCCAGAAACGCGAGTGGGAAGGCAATGGCGACACCCATCGCGGTGCCCACCGTGGCGATGTTGATGGTATCCCACAAGGGCAGCATCAATGAGCCGGTGATACTCCAGTCTGGCGGAATCATACGACCAATCAGGCTGGCAGCCTGTTCGTCAGCGTCATACAAAAATTCCCAGATGGTATTGTTAGAAATAATCGCCCAGCACCACACAAAGAGCATGCCGCCGATCATCCAACCGGCCCAGTGGGCCAATTGTTTAAGAGGTTCGCGTTTTTTCCAGACTGGCTGATCACCCTGTTTGATTAGTGGCATTATTGTGTCCACTTGCGCACATACCCGGACAGGTATTCGCTCATCAGCACAATCACAATAATCAGCAGCAAAATGGCCGCAGAGGTGTCGTAATCGTAGCGGTTGATGGAGGTATTCAAGGTAGCGCCGATGCCACCGGCGCCGACAATACCAATGACAGCTGACTCCCGGAAATTGATATCCAATCGGTACAAAGACAGGCCAATCAAACGCGGCATCACTTGCGGTTGAACCGCATAGTTGACCCACTGCAACCAATTGGCACCGGTTGCCCTGATCGCTTCAAGCGGTTCCTTTTGGGTATCTTCAATGTCTTCCGCCAACAACTTGGCCATAAATCCAATGGTCGCAAATGCCAGCGTCACCACCCCTGCCAGCGGACCAAAGCCAAACATCGCCACAAATAAAATGGCGATGATGATTTCCTGGAACGTGCGGGACAGGGCAATGATAGTACGACAGAACAGGTAAACCGGCAGCGGAGAGATATTCCGCGCAGCGCCAAGTCCCACAGGGATGGCCAACACGACACCAATCACAGTGGCGGCCAGTGTCATGGTGAGGCTTTCTTTCAGACCGGTAAAAATTTCGCCACTGCGCGTGACAAAATCAGGCTGCAGAAACGAGGCCATAAAGGCTACACCACGATCCATGCCCTGAGCTACCCGGGACCAGTTGACGTCGACACTCAGCCAGGCCAGCACGATGTATAACAACACCGCAGCATTGAGTGCCCAGCGCCAGCGTGCATCACGAATCAGCGGCAAAGGTTTCCAGATACCCTCCCTGAGCAGCGCCAGTCGCTGTTGCTCAGCCGCTGTCGCTGATGAAATGCCGCTCATGGATGCCCTCCTTGACCGATGGGTTTTAAGGGATCAACTGCTGGCATGGCCGTTTCATCCGTATCGTCGGTCTCAGCTGTGGTGGTTGACCAGTCCTCTTCCCCATAAATATCGGTCAGCGTCTTTTCGGTTAACGCGGACGGCGGGCCATCAAACACCAGTTTGCCGGCCCGCAAGCCCACAACCCGATCAACAAATTGCTGCGCTAACACCACATCGTGAATATTGATGACCGCCGCCAATTGCTGCTCGCGGCATAACTCACAAATCAAGCGCATAATCTGTCGGGAGGTTTTTGGGTCAAGGCTTGCCGTGGGTTCATCGACCAGCAATAGTTTGGGGTTTTGCATCAGCGCACGTGCAATACCAACGCGCTGTTTCTGACCGCCTGACAAGGCATCACCGCGTTTATCGAACATAGTTTCCAACCCAACGCGCTCCAGCAGATTGAGTGCCTGTTTGATATCTGACGAGGGGAATTGCCGCAAAAAACTGCGCCAAAATCCGATATAGGCAAGCCGCCCTGACAACACGTTTTCCATCACTGTCAAACGTTCAACGAGTGCATAGTTCTGAAATATCATGCCGATCTGGCGTCTTGCCTGGCGCAGTTTGGCACCACGTACCCGGGTGATGTCCTGTCCGTCCAGCAGCACGGTGCCAGCACTGGGTTCGACCAAGCGGTTAACGCAGCGAATGAGTGTGCTCTTGCCAGCGCCGGACGGGCCAATCAGCGCCATCACCTGCCCGGCAGGCACGTCCAGCGTAATATCACTCAGAGCCAGATCACCCGTATCGTAACGCTTGCTCAGCCCGGTCAATGTCAGCATGCTTTCCTCTTATTGTTGTTTATCAATCGCAGTTGTAGACCGTATCGTTGGCTTCATCGATTTCCCTGACCACGCGCCAGTGTTCCTCATACGTGATTGGAATAAATTGTGCCATGCCGGCATCGGCAAATTCGCGCTGCAAGGCACTGCCTTCCCATTCAAAACTGAAAAATGCCTCACGAATACGTGACGCGAGTGCGGGCGTCAGGTTGTGTGAAATGCCGTACGCAGTGGTCGGAAAGGTCAGCGATTTATAAATAGAGCGGTACTGACTTGCATTCACCACATCGCGCCCTTGCATTCGCTTGAGCACTTCGTTGGCGACGGCGGCAGCTTCATAGTCACCATTCACAACGCCCAGAATTGAGTTGTCATGGCTACCCGAAAACACCGTGCGATAGTCGGTACCTGCCACCAGCCCAAATTCATTCTGCAACAAGGTCGACGGCGCCTTGAAACCGGAGTTGGAGGTTGGCGCTGTAAACGCCAGTTGCCTGCCTTTCAGATCCGCGCCGCCGTGGATTCCACTGTCAGGGAAGGTAATGATTTCCATCTCATACCCATAACTGCGATCGGCAGCTGCCATCATGGCAAACGGTACAAAGCCTGCGCAATTCACTGCCACCGGGGTGGATCCGGTGTTAAACCCGGCGATATGCAGACGGCCCGCTCGCAGCGCTTCCAATTGTGCCGCATTGGATTGAACCGGAAAAAACCGCACTTCTTTGCCGGTGGCGTTTTCTACATGCGCAATAAACTCATCCCAGACACGTGAATACAATGCCGGGTCTTCGACCGGGGTGTAGGCAAAAATAAGGATGGAAGGATCCCGCCAGCGTTGTGGGTCGTCTGGTTGATCGGCCACCAGATCCGCATTCAGATCCTGATACCGAGGTGACAATTGTGCACTGACACTGGCGCTTACAATAAGCGCACCCGAGCCCGCGAGCATGGCGATGCAATACTGTATCCGCTGTCTGGCGATAGTCATTAGACTCATGATGATCTGACGCTCACGTTGACCCTGCCTTGTTCATGGCTAAAAAAATGAACCCGATCATAACACCTGCCAGACACCGGTCAACCTTCACGCTGCATCTTCACAATAGCGACCCGATAACACGTTGACTTTGTTCAAGTATCCAGCTCTTATCACCATCGTTTACCAATCGGAAACTGCCATCCCGTGGCGGCTCAAAGTCCTTGAACAGTGCCGCTGCACTGGCTGCCCGAATACCTTGCCCACGCTGTTTAAGGCGTTGCATGATCAGCTCAATGGGCGCATCTACCCAAATAAAGGTCAGCTGCGGTAAGTGCTGCCGCAAAAAGTCCCGATGTTTCTGTTTGTAAGCACCCTGCGTGACAATCAAGGGCTGATCTGTCTGCTGTCGGTGCCTGATGTGCTCAAGCAATTGTGCAAAGTAGGCATCGCGCATGGTGTCCGTGAACGGCCGCGCCTCGGCCAGTGCCAACTTCATCTCGGCTGTAATGTCCACATCGGCATGGTAAACCGGCCAACCGGTTGCTTGCGACATCACATCACCCACGTACGACTTGCCAGCACCCGACAGGCCAAATAAAAACCAGACTGGTGCGTTATTCTGTTTTGCTGTCATTCCAACTGGATCCCGTGTGACTGTTCCGCTTGTCCGACCCACCCAATTGTGGCCTGACGTGGATTTTGGCAGGTGCCTGCGTGTATGATTCGGTTTTTGCCTCAATCCATGACGAGTATCACCGATGGGTAGATCTTACCAGAACCGCAAAGAATCGATGGCCAAAACTGCGGCCGCCAAAACCAAAGTTTATAGCCGCTTTGCACGTGAAATTTACATGTGCGCCAAAAGTGGCGGCACTGACCCCGACGGCAACCTGTCGTTACGGGCCATGCTGGAGCGCGCCAAAAAGAGTCAGGTGCCGTCTCATGTTATCGACAAAGCCATCGAAAAAGCCAAGGGCGGCGGGGGAGAAGATTTTTCACCGGCACGTTACGAAGGCTACGGCCCTGGCAACTGCATGGTGATTATTGAGTGCCTGACCGATAACCCCAATCGCACGTTTGGTGACGTGCGATTATGTTTCACCAAAACCAAATGCAAAATCGGCACCCCCGGAACGGTCAGTCACATGTTTGATCACTGCGCGATCCTGTCAATTACAAGCAACGACGAAGACACTGTGCTGGAGGCATTGTTGAATGCCGATGTGGATGTCGGTGATATCGAAAACGAAGATGGCCACATTACGGCATTTGTGCCTCACACCGAATACGCCAAAGCCCGGCAAGCCATTCGCGGCGCGTTCAAGGATATCGAATTTGAAGTGGATGAAATTCAGTTTGTGCCACAATCCTCGACCCTGGTGTCAGGTGAAGATGTGCAACTGTTTGAGAAATTTATGGACATGCTGAACGAACTCGACGACGTACAAAACGTCTATCACAACGCGGTGTTTGCCGACTGAACCTGTTCCTGCCATTCGGACGCCAACTGCGGGCGTCCGAAGTAGTATCCCTGAAAAAAGTGACAACCCAATTCGCGCAGGCGCTCGGCCTGTTGATGGGTTTCCACACCTTCCGCAACCACTTGCAAATCAAGACTATTGCCCAGCGCAATGATGGTGCGAACAATCGCCTCATCATTTTGATCAACCAACAAGTCACGGACAAATGACTGGTCAATTTTTAATTGTGTCAGGGGTAAACGCTTCAAATAACTCAACGACGCATAACCTGTACCAAAGTCATCCAACGCAAACTGCACGCCTTTGGCGCCGAGCACCTGCATTTTCTGGATAGTGGTATCCACGTCATCAATCAACAGACTCTCCGTCACTTCCAGTGCCAGACTCTTGCCGGGGATACCTGACTTGTCCAGACAGGAAAGCACATGTTTGACAAACTGCTCGTGGTAGAACTGTTTGGGGCTGACGTTCACCGCCAGCACCATCTCTTTCATCGCCGCATTGTGTTGCCAGGAAGCCAGCAAGGTGCAGGCCGTTGCCACGACCCACTCTCCAAGCGGAACAATCAATCCACTGGCTTCTGCCACCGAGATAAACTCAGCCGGGGACACCATGCCAAGTTCCGGATCAGTCATGCGCAGCAGGCCTTCCATACTGACAATTCGACCTTCACAATCCACTTGTGGCTGAATATGCAGTACCAATGAATTATGGCTGATCGCCTGACGCAGCGCTTTCTCAATACGCGTGCGCCGGGTGACCTCAATTTGCATGGCCGGATTAAAAAACTGAACCTTATTGCGACCACTGACCTCGGCAGCAGCCAACGCCAGATCAGCACCTTTTAACAGGTTATCAATATTACCGTTGGCGTCAGAAAACAACACAACGCCGATGCTGACAGTACAAACGTAAGGCATGCCGTTCAGTTCAAAGGGCTGATTAAACTGCTGGCGCAAAAACTCTGCAATGTCTCGCACCCGTACCAGTGCATCGACGCTGTTTTGTGCGACATCCTCCACAATGAGCACAAACTCATCTGCGCCCAGCCGACCGATGGAGTCTGTCGCCAGCAAGCCGCGCTCCAGACGCTTGGCAACCTGTTGCAGCAACTGATCGCCAGCGTCATGCCCCAGTGTGTCATTAACCGTTTTGAAGTTGTCCAGATCGATATAAAGTACAGCGCCTTCAAAACCGGTCTTGTTTCGACCGCCCAGCGCATGATCGAGCCGGTCAAGAATCAGTCGTCGGTTTGGCAGGCCGGTCAGCACATCAAAAAACGCCAATTGGTGCAGTTGATTCCTGATCTGTTTATGTTCGGTGATGTCGGTTGAAATCCCGCACAATGCGTAGATGCTGCCATCGGGATTGCGCAGCGGCAATTTCACCGAAATAAAAATGTGTTCCTGCTGATCATGCGCCATGATGTTGCTTTCTTCGTCAGCAACACGCTGTCCACTGCGTAAGACCCTGAGATCATTTTCACGCAAATGCTCACACGTTGCCGCATCAAAAAATGCCGCGTCTGTTTTCCCGATGATTTGGTCGGCGGGCAGCGAAAACAGTTCACAGACCTTCTTGTTGACATACTGATAGCGCATTTGGCTGTCTTTGATATAAATATAGGCTTCAACACTGTTCAAAATCGTGTTCAGCCGATTTTCGCTGGCCAACAGGCTGGCTGTTTTTTCAGCGACACGCGCACGCAATATCACACCAAACACAAATGATACCAACAATCCGCTGCTGAGGATGATCAACCCCCAGATCACCCACGGCGGGATAAAGCTTAAGGGCGGTTCAACTCTGACGGTGGCCAAGGCCTCAAAATAAGGCGACGATGGATCGCGTTTCCAGGCTGCAAGATGCTCGTCAATGCGTTGCAATTTTGAGGCATGGCGGCCGGCAGGCACGGCGTAATACAGTTGAATTGGCTGAAAGATGATAGGGGTTTGTGTCAACCCAAGTTGAGCCGATTGTTGATCACCGTAAAAGTGATTGGATACCACGGCGTCTGCGTCATTGTTCACCACAGCAGCGAAGGCTTGTTCCAATGAATCCACCAATACCCATTGCACGTTGATTCCAAAACTGGCGGCCAGATCAACAAGGTAATCGTGTTGAACGGAGCCTTGCAGCACAGCGATACGTGTCTGATCGATGTCCAGCATACTGAGCATACCAAGGCCATCGCGCTCAAAAATCTGCGACCAACTCAGCAAGGCGGGTTCACTGTGAAACGAAAAACGTTGGCCCCGTGCTTCACTGATTGCCACGTCAGGCATCAGATCAAGCGCACCTTGTTCCAGCATCAGCAGGCAGTCATTCCAGTCACAGGTAACTGCCTCTAGTTGCCAGCTTTCCCGCTCTGCAATCTGCTCAAGCAAATACCAAAGCATGCCATCGGGCTGTTGACTCGCATTCAAAAACAATTTCGGCGGATTGTTGTAAATACCAACACGCAAGACTGTCTGTGACACATCAGTTTGCAGCGCAGTGTTGTCGGCGGCAGGCGGCTGGGAGAGGGCCAACTGGCCAATAAAAACATTGACGGGCAGATGGCCATCAACAGCGATTTAAAGCTTGCACACGCGTTATTGATCATTAAACCGGCATCATCCTTTCTTGACGAAACAGGACGTTAACTTTATGGCATCCCTGCCACCACGTTTGCAATCCCTGTCGTGACGGCTCAACCTAAAGTGTGACAAAGTGATTATTTATACCCTTTATTCTGGTAGTTGGATTGATAAACATCAGCCCCCATGTAACGAATCTGCTGATCCATGACCCAATCCATGGTCTCCAGCATACTGTTCAGTTTGCCTGCCGGGTGTTCAAGTGTTTCCAGCGTATGAACAATCGCTTCCAGCGTTGACAAGGCGTCCGGTCCGGGTTGGCGCCGAATGCGATAGCGTGATGGCATAGTTGCTTGCCATGAATACCGTGGCAACTCTGCCAACCAGGAGAACAGATGCAAAAACTTGCGACTGCGGCGCCAACTGGCATCAATAAAAATCAGAGGGCTTACCGGCTGTTCAGACAAGTTTGTCAGGTCCTGAGCCTGTTCCCCGGGATAAATAAGAACAGGCTGCGCGGCACGCAAGGCCTGAATAGTATCAAAGCTGTCAGTACTTGGTTTATCCGGATCAACACTGATCAAACTGCAGTTTGAAAGAGACAACGCCGCAATACGCGCAGTACCAAGAGCATGTGAGGATTCCTGGCGATCCTGAATAATATGGACAGGCCAGCGATTTTGCTGTCGCACCACACGTGAGCAAAAACAAACGGACACCGGGCGCTGGCAAGTTTTACAAGACAGTCGAGCCATAACACTACTTTTTTGAAAGGGTAACAAGAACAAAGCCGACAAGTCTTGCGACTTGCCGGCTTTTTAGATCATGACAGTAGCCTGACAACAGGCAACTGCCTGAGGCATCACTCCATGCTGGCGCGTTCTTCGTCAGTCACTTCTTTGATGCTCAGCTTGATACGACCACGGGCATCCAGATCCATGACCTTCACCACAACATCCTGGCCTTCCTGCAAATACTGGCTGATGTCTTCCACCCGGTCAGAAGAGATCTGGGAAATATGAACCAGACCATCTTTACCCGGCAGAATGGTGATAAAGGCACCAAAATCAACAATACGAGCCACTTTGCCTTTGTACAGCTGGCCAACTTCTGCTTCGGCTGTAATACGCTGGATCAGTTCAATCGCCTTGTCACGTGAGTCTTTATCTTCACCGTAGATGCGGATATTGCCATCATCATCGATATCGATGGACGCGCCGCTTTCTTCAGTGATGGAGCGGATGGTTGAACCACCTTTACCAATCACTTCACGGATTTTATCCGGATCAACTTTCATGGTGGCCATGGACGGTGCATTTTCATTGACTGTCGGACGCGCCACAGCCAGCACTTTGTTCATTTCGCCCAGAATATGCAGACGCGCTTCCAGCGCCTGAACCAGCGCAGTCTCCATGATTTCTTCGTTGATACCCTGTATCTTGATGTCCATCTGCAACGCGGTGACGCCTTTGGCGGTACCGGCTACTTTGAAGTCCATGTCGCCGAGGTGGTCTTCGTCTCCCAGAATGTCAGTGATGACGGAGAAACGATCGCCCTCCTTGATCAGACCCATGGCAATACCCGCTACAGGTGCTGACAATGGGACACCGGCGTCCATCAGCGCCAGTGAGCTGCCGCACACAGACGCCATAGAACTGGATCCGTTGGATTCAGTAATTTCTGACACCACACGAATCGCGTAGGGGAACGCATCTTCAGCTGGCATCACCGCCTGCACACCACGCTTGGCCAATTTGCCGTGACCAATTTCACGTCGCTTGGGTCCAGACATAAAGCCGGTTTCGCCCACTGAAAACGGTGGGAAGTTGTAATGGAACATGAAGGACTCTTTTTTGGAGCCTTCCAATCCCTCGATCAACTGTGCATCACGAATGGCGCCCAGTGTGGTGACAACCAGCGCCTGAGTTTCGCCGCGCGTAAACAGCGCTGATCCATGCGCTTTGGGCAATACACCAATTTCGATAGAAATAGGTCGAACAGTACGGCTGTCTCGGCCATCAATACGTGGCGCACCATCAATGATGCGGTTACGCACCACTTTTTTCTCGATGGATGCAAACACATTCTTGACTTCATCAGACGTCACACCGTGTTCTGCATTGGCGAACTGCGCCACCGCCTGGTCAAGCAGCGCGCTCAATGCATCATAACGCTGCATCTTGTCTGACACTTGATAGGCGTTGCCGATACTGTCTGAAAACGCCAGCGCCAAACCAGCACGCAAGGTTTCATTCACCGGCTCTGGCTGCCATTCCCAGACAGGCTTGCCCGCTTCAGCCTTGAATTCATTGATTGCCTTGATGGCCACTTGCATGGACTCATGTGCAAACAATACTGCACCCAGCATCTGGTCTTCAGTCAGTTCTTTAGCTTCTGATTCAACCATCAGCACGGCAGTGTCAGTACCGGCCACCACCATGTCCAGCGCCGAACTGGTCAGTTCACTGGTGCGCGGGTTAAGCACATAGCCATTCACGGCATCATATCCAACGCGGGCAGCACCGATGGGGCCCGCAAAGGGAATTCCGGAAATAGCCAATGCCGCCGAGGCGCCCAACATGGATGCGATATCCGGATCTTCATCCTTGCTCGCAGAGATCACGGTACACACGACCTGTACTTCGTTCTTGAACCCTTTGGGGAACAACGGTCGCAGTGGGCGGTCGATCAGGCGGGAAACCAGCGTTTCCTTTTCTGTCGGTCGGCCTTCACGCTTGAAAAAGCCACCGGGGATTTTGCCCGCCGCGTAAGTCTTTTCCTGGTAATTCACGGTCAGCGGGAAAAAGTCTGCACCCGGGGCTGCAGACTTTTTGCCAACAACTGTCGCCAGCACTTGCGTACCACCCATGGTGATCACAACTGCGCCAGTGGCTTGTCGTGCAATTTTGCCGGTCTCCAGTACTACCGTATCGGCTCCATACTGGAAGGTCTTTCTAACAATATTAAACATACATTCATCCTGTTTTTATGAGACCCGGGCAGCATTGCAGCAACATCCCTTTTACCAAGAGTCTCTTCTCACTTTCTCATCGCCTTGAAATCGGTTGCGTCGAATTAACGACGCAGGCCCAGACGTTTGATCAGCTCAGCATAGCGACCCACATCTTTGCGCTTCAGATAATCGAGCAGCTTGCGGCGGCTGTTAACCATACGGATCAAACCACGACGAGAATGGTGATCGTGTGTGTGTTCACGGAAGTGACCTTGCAACAGATTGATGTTTTCTGTCAGCAGTGCAACTTGCACTTCGGGTGAGCCGGTATCATTCTGGCCACGGCCATACGCTTCTACGATTGCTTGTTTCTGTTCGGTTGTTAACGCCATTTTTAAAACTCCTGATTAATATGCATTAAAAGTAAATAACATCCTGTCACCCAGCATAACCGTGCATATTGACAGTTACCTGGCTTGCTCCCTCATCAACCGGCGTGGCGCCACCCGACCATCGTCGAGCATGCTGCCAATTCCGATAAATTCGTCATTGTCGTAAAGTCTGACCAGTTCACTTGCCGGTGCTGGTCGCACCATCACAGCCTGCCCCTGCCGCACAAACAACGCCAACTCTGTATTGAGTCTGACACAGGGCAGGTGGTCGATGGCTTGATCAGCCGGACGCAACAAAGCGTCTATTGCATCCAGTCCGCCTTCAGCAAAACTGGCTTGTAATGCAGCGGGTGTAATGCAGTCTTCGATCCGGAAAATACCAGCCTGCAAGCGCCGCAGCTCACGAACGTGGCCGCCACAGCCCAGTGCTTCACCCAAATCGTCGGCTATAGTACGCACATAGGTACCTTTGCTGCAACGAATTTCCAGTGACAACTCTGTGCCCTCTGGCGTGCGTTCAAAGTCATGCAGTATCAGTTCATGTACTGTTACCTGCCTGAGTTTACGCTCAACTTCCACCCCGGCACGCGCCAGTTTGTACAGGGGCTGACCTTTATGTTTCAGTGCCGAGTACATGGGCGGACACTGCCATATTTCACCACGAAATTGTGACAGGGCAGTGAGCACCTGATCCCGGGTGACTGCTTCAGCCGGCCGGGTGCTGATGACGCTGCCTTCCGCGTCTGCGGTATCGGTGCGCTCCCCGAGTCGAACCCGGGTTAAATAACATTTATCCGCTTCCAGCAGAAACTGCGACACCTTGGTCGCTTCGCCAAAACACAGGGGCAATACACCCGTCGCGAGGGGATCCAGCGCGCCGGTATGTCCTGCCTTCGACACCTGAAACAGATGCTTGGCTTGTTGCAGGCAAGCGTTTGAACTCATGCCCTGCGGTTTATCCAATAACAGAATGCCGTTTATCTGTCGGCCTTTCTGTTTTCTGCCTGAACTCAAACTAGTTGTCCCCGTCCTGGCTCTGCTCCGGATTCAGATCGGAGTCGGTCTCATCACCATGCTCGTGGGTACTGTCTTCGGCAATCGCCTTGTCAATCAGCGACGACAGATAACGACCACGCGCCACACTGTCATCGTAATGAAACTGCAGCGCCGGGATCACGCGTAAGCTCATCTCTTTGCCCAACAAACTGCGCAGATAACCGGCGGCCTTGTTCAAGGCGGCCAGGCTGTCCTTGATTTCCTTTCGATCAAGCTCCCCCATATCCTTCAGTGCTTGACCGGCACCAAAATCATCACCATGACGCCCCATAATTGTGACATGCACATTGGCATGCGCAAAATCCCGACTCACGTCAACACCGGTCACAGACACCATGCCAACACGAGGATCACGAATTTCACGCCGGATCAGATCAGCGAGCAAACGCTGAATCTGATCTGCGACACGCTGGACTCGTGGGGAGACCTTGGGAGCGGAAGTTTTACTCATTGCAGTGTACGCGCCACTGAAATCGTCTGATAAACCTCTATCTTGTCGCCGACTTTGACATCGTTATAGTTCTTCACGCCGATACCGCACTCCATGCCGTTTCGTACTTCACTGGCATCGTCTTTGAAGCGGCGCAGTGATTCCAGTTCACCCTGGTAAATCACCACGTTGTCGCGCAATACCCGGATCGGTTTGCTGCGGTATACGGTGCCTTCGATCACCATACAACCGGCGACCTGGCCAAACTTCGGCGAGTTGAACACATCACGGACTTCTGCCACACCCAGAATTTCCTCACGGATTTCTGGAGACAGCATACCGCCCAGGATAGCTTTCACATCGTCAATTACGTCATAGATCACGTTGTAGTAACGCAGATTTACGCCTTCGTTTTCGACAACTTCGCGGGCAGTCTTGTCCGCTCGCACGTTAAAACCAATCATCATGGCCTTGGATGTAGCGGCCAGATGCGCATCGGTTTCAGAGATGCCACCAACGCCGGCTGCGACCACATTCACTTCAACCTCATCGGTTCCCAGTTTGTGCAGTGAACCTACAATCGCTTCCATGGAGCCACGTACATCAGCCTTGATGATGACGTTAAGAATACCTTTACCTGCTTTGCCAATACCGGCAAACATGGCTTCGATCTTGTTGCCTTGTTGCATGGCCGCAGCTTTGTCTTTGATACGCTCACGACGGAAATCAGCGACTTCACGCGCTTGCTTCTCGTCAGCAACCACAACAAATTCATCGCCCGCTTCCGGGACGCCGTTAAAACCAAGCACTTCTACGGGTATGGATGGACCGGCAGATTTAACTGAGCGGCCAGCTTCGTCGATCAGCGCACGTACGCGACCATATTCGTGTCCGGCCAGCACATAGTCACCCACATTCAGGGTACCGTTCTGCACCAGCACAGAGGCAACCGGACCACGCCCTTTATCAAGACGTGATTCAATCACGACACCTTTGCCAGGCGCATCGATGAAGGCCTTAAGCTCCAACATCTCGGATTGCAGCAGAATGGCTTCCAGCAGTTCGTTGATACCGGTACCCGCATGAGCAGAGACCTGCACAAACTGGGTATCACCACCCCATGCTTCAGAAATCACATTACGCTGGGCCAGTTCATTCATGACCCTGTCGATATCGATGTTGGGTTTGTCGCACTTGGTAATAGCCACAACCATCGGCACACCCGCTGCGCGCGCATGATTAATGGCTTCCTCCGTCTGCGGTTTCACACCGTCATCCGCTGCAACCACCAGAATAACAACGTCCGTGGCTTTAGCACCCCGCGAGCGCATGGCGCTGAATGCCGCGTGACCCGGGGTATCGAGGAAACACACCATGCCGTGATCTGTTTCAACGTGATATGCACCGATGTGCTGGGTAATACCACCGGCCTCGCCCGCTGCCACAGAGGCTTTACGGATGTAGTCCAGCAATGAGGTTTTACCATGGTCTACGTGCCCCATGACGGTGACAACCGGAGCGCGGCTGACCGCCTCTTTGCCACCAACGTAAGCGATTGACTCATAAAGCGTATCTTCGATCGCATCGGCCGAGACAAATTTGGCTTTGTTACCAAATTCCTCAATCAACAGGGTGGCGATATCCTGATCCAGCGTCTGGTTGATGGTGGCCATCACACCCATTTTGAACAATGCTTTGATCAATTCAGCAGACTTGACTGACATTTTGGCAGCCAGGTCACCCACCGCGTTGGCTTCACCAATGATAATTTCGCGAGAAATAAACTCGGTTGGCTTTTCAAATCCATGTTGTTTCAGACGCGCTTTTTTACGAGGACCGCCACGACGACCACGACCGCCTTCATCAAACTCGCCATCTTCGAGTACAAATTCGTCGATACGCGGTTTGACTGCCTTTTTAGGGACAACGGCTTTTTTCCTGAAGTTTGACTTCTTCTCGTCATCCTTCTCGTCGCCATCTTCTTTGCGAACGGGTTTCGCCGCCACTTTTGGCTTGGCTGACGGCGCCGTAACAGGCGCAGACGCGGGTTTTTCACGTGACGTTTCGACAACGGGCTGCGCTGGCGTTGACGCAACAATATTGGCTTGCGTGCTGCTATCAGGGTCGGCAGAGGCAGGTGAATCATCAGCAACCGGTGCCTGAGCGACGTCCTTGCTGGCATCGTCAACGCTGGAAGCGTCTGCATTATCCTGCGCAGTTTCGGTCGCCTGCACGTCCATTGCCTGATCAAGCGACTCGTCTTCAACACCGGCAATTTCTTCACTGGCTGACTGCTCGGGTGTCAATTCAGTACGCTTGACGTAGGTGCGCTTCTTGCGAACTTCAACACTCACGGTTTTCCCGCGCCCCTGACCAGAAGAGGTCTTGAGCGTTTCAACGKTTTTCCGCTTCAATGTGATTTTTTTCGGGGCAGCATCGGCAGCCTCCGTCGCACCGTGACTGCGACGCAGAAACAGCAACAAGGTATTCTTGTCGTCATTTGAAATCGGATCTTCTGCGCGCGTATGCGGCAACCCCGCCTCTTTAATCTGAGCCAGTAGCCGTTCCGCGGTAACGCCAATTACTTTGGCGAACTCACCGACTGTTACATCTGCCATTTAACTACTCCTGTCTTCTCTTGCTGCCTGATCTGGCTTGGTGTGAACCGACTTGTACTGGTCAAAACCGGTTATTACTCAAACCAGGGCGCTCGAGCCGTCATAATCAATTTGCCGGCACGTTCTTCGTCCATGCCGTCAATATCCATCAAATCATCAATTGACTGTTCCGCAAGGTCTTCCATGTTCAGAATACCTTTGCCAGCCAAGGCCATTGCCAACTCATCATCCATACCTTCCATGTTCAAAAGGTCGGCTTCCAGCTTGGCGCCTGACAAACCTTCTTCCGAGGCAATTGCCTGAGTCAGCAAGGCGTCACGCGCGCGATCTCGCAGCTCTTTGGCGATGTCTTCATCAAAACCGTCAATGCTGAGCAATTCATCGATAGGAACATAGGCCACTTCTTCCAACGAAGTGAAACCCTCTGCGACCAGCAACTCCGCAACATCTTCATCCACATCAAGCGCCTCCATAAAAATGGAGATAAAGCCGCTGGATTCCTGCTGCTGTTTGTTGCGAGCATCTTCAACGCTCATCACATTGATCGCCCAACCGGTCAGCTCTGCCGACAGTCGAACGTTCTGGCCACTGCGACCGATGGCTTGCGCCAGGTTATCTTCTTCAACGGCAACGTCCATGGTGTGGCTGTCTTCGTCCATCACAATGGAGGCTACTTCTGCTGGCGCCATGGCATTGATAACCAGTTGCGCGGGGTTATCATCCCAAAGGATTATGTCAATTCGCTCATTAGCCAGTTCGTTGGATACCACCTGTACCCGTGAACCGCGCATACCCACACACGCACCAACCGGATCTATACGGCCGTCATTGGTACTGACCACAATTTTTGCTCGCGAACCCGGATCACGTGCCGCAGCGCGAATCTCAATGATGCCGTCAGCAATTTCGGGCACTTCAATCTTGAACAGTTCAATCAACATGCCTGGTGCAGTGCGGCTCAGGAACAACTGAGGCCCGCGTGCTTCCTGACGCACCTCAAGTAGTAAGGCACGAATACGGTCGCCGGTACGGAACATCTCGCGCGGGATCATCTGATCACGTGGGAGCATGGCTTCGGCATTACCGCCCAGATCAACCAGAATACTTTCACGGGTCACTTTTTTGACCGTGCCTGACACCAGCTTGCCCATCTTGTCGCGATATTCAGCAACAACCAGATCGCGCTCGGCCTCACGTACTTTTTGCACAATGACTTGTTTGGCAGTTTGCGCGGCAATACGCCCAAACTCAGTGTTTTCTATCTTCTCTTCCCAGAAATCGCCGATCTGGATGTCCGGGTTTTTGGCCTGCGCCTGATCCAGTGTCATCTGGTGCGCGGGATCATCAAAATTTTCGTCAGCGACCACATCCCAGCGACGGAAAGTCTCATATTGACCAGATTTGCGATTCACAACTACGCGGCAGTTGACTTCTTCGTCATCGAACAACTTTTTGGTTGCAGTTGCCAATGCAGATTCAATGGCTTCAAAAATAACTTCGCGCGCGACTCCTTTTTCATTGGAGACCGCGTCCGCAACCATCAGAATTTCTTTACTCATCATAATAGTGTCACCTTACACACGGGTTCATCGTTCCATCAGAACACTGCCAAACAATTGTCTCAGGGCGCGATGTTCGCCTTGTCTACCTGTTGGTAGGGAATGTCATACACGTTGCCGTCCACGGTCATTGAAATCACACCGTTTTCAGCCTTCTCCAAAACACCTTTAAACTTGCGGCGTCCATCAATGGGCGTGCGCAGTCGCAAACTGACAACATCGCCAACAAAACGGCCAAATTGCTCAAAATTGAATAACGGTCTGTCAAATCCAGGCGAAGACACCTCTAATGTGTATTCACCCGGGATTGGATCTTCCACATCGAGAATGGCGCTGACCTGGCGGCTGACCTTTTCACAATCATCAATCGAGATACCGTCAGGGCCGTCAATGTAAATCCTCAGCAAGGCCGAGTGCCCCCGTACCAGATGCTCAACGCCCCAAAGCTCGAGACCCAGCGCTGTGACAGCAGGGCGAAACAGCTCTGCAATGTTGTCGATTGTTGCAACCACGATAACCAAGTTCCTGATTGATGCAGAATTTTCAAAAAACACAAACAAAAAGTGGGCCCAAGGCCCACCGCTTAAACAAACTGCTTGTCTTGTCACAACGTTCCCGAAAGAACACTGCGGCGGCGGCACCTCGTCCTCAGACCATTCCAATCCGACGAGCTTTCCCGACCCGACCGAAAGCTCACTTGAGATTACTTTCGGCCTTAATAAAAAGCCCCATCAAGGGGCTTTTGCGCGGCGCCCGGAAACACACGGGACCGCAGGTTTGGTAGCGGGGGCAGGATTTGAACCTACGACCTTCGGGTTATGAGCCCGACGAGCTGCCAGACTGCTCCACCCCGCAATAAAGCTTGAAATCCTTATTCACTGCCATTTCTGGCATCATCAGCTTCTGGCAAAGCTGCTGTTTGAGGGCCGGTATTCTAGTCCTGCCCCTCAGGTGCGTCAAGACATTAATTTTTTAATACACCCTGAGAGTGGGTGTCGTACGTCAATCAAACTGGTGCCGAAGGCGAGACTTGAACTCGCACGACCAATGGCCACTACCCCCTCAAGATAGCGTGTCTACCAATTCCACCACTTCGGCAAAAACGTTTACTCTACTACCGGCACTTCGCTGACTGGCACGTCACTCGCTGGCGCTGCCGGAACATCAGAGGCGGCAGGAGCGGTATCCAGTTGCGGAATATCCGACTGCTCAATCTCACGAAGGATTTCCGGGCTGACCAGCGGTGCACCACCATCCAGATTACCACCCAGACTGTACTGCTTGGCATAAATGGCCAACGTCAGACTGGTCACAAAAAATATCACTGCAGCAATTGTAGTAGAGCGGGTAAGAAAATTGCCACTACCAGAGCTGCCAAAAACAGTCTGGGATGCACCACTACCAAAAGCCGCACCTGCATCTGCGCCTTTGCCTTGCTGCAGCAACACCAGCGCAATAATTGCGATGGCAGCAATGACGTGCACAACCACGATCAGCGTTTCCATAATTCAACTCACACTCTGGCATATACGAACAAAAGAGTCAGCATTCAAGGATGCCCCACCGATCAGTCCGCCATCGATATCGGGTTGCGCAAACAACGCCGGAGCATTTTCCGGATTGACGCTACCACCATAAATAATTTGTACTGACTGTGCTACTTCATCATCCTGCAGAGCAATCAGTTGCCTGATTGCCGCGTGCATTTCCTGCGCCTGTTCTACACTCGCTGATCGACCAGTGCCTATCGCCCAAACCGGCTCATAAGCAATCACCGCGCGGCTAAAACCTGTTACACCGGCTTGATCAATCACCGCACTCAGTTGACGCTCTACAACCTGGCCGGCGATACCTTGGTCCCGCTCAGCGAGCGTTTCCCCCACACACAACACCGGGATCAACCCACTCTGTTGTGCGGCCACAAATTTCTCAGCCACGTGCTGATCACATTCATTCATCAAACTGCGACGCTCCGAGTGCCCAACAATGACGTAGCGCACTCGAAAATCTGCCAACATGCTGGCAGATACTTCCCCGGTGTATGGACCGCTTTCATGAGCCCCGACATCCTGGGCACCCAGCACAATCTCTGTACCTTTAATCAGGGAATCAACCATCTGCAAATACGGAAACGGCGGACAAATCACAATATCAACGCCATTTACGCCACCTGACAACGCAGGTATCAACCCGGAAACCAACTCCTGGATAAAAATCCGGTTCCCATGCATTTTCCAGTTTGCGGCAACCAGCGCTCGACGCATATCAACTATCCTTAATACCGCTGCGTCCACCGAGGTTCCACGGGGGCGCAACTATAACCACTTTGAACCTGCCTTGCAAGACAGCACAACTGCGCAGATCAACTCAAATCAGTAAAATCTTTTGGAAACCAACACCCCTAACCGGGACTTGAAACCGACTTCACCACCTCAGCTATTTCTTGCGCATATTGCGCCACTAACGCCTGATCATCACCCTCCACCATCACACGCACCACGGGCTCCGTACCGGAGGGTCTTAACAGTACCCGACCACGCCCAGCCATTTTTGCCTCGACTGAACTGACTGCCAACTTGACAGGGACACTGTCCATGACCAGCGGTTTGCTGTTGACCCGCACATTGATCATGGTCTGTGGCATCTTGCGCATTTTGCTGCGCAGTTCAAACAGACTGGTGTTGGTCTGCATCATAGCGGCCAGCACTTGCAACGCGGACACAATACCATCACCTGTTGTGCCAACATCCAGACAAACAATATGACCAGAGGACTCTCCGCCCAGCAGCCAGGATTTTTTCTTCAACATTTCCATCACGTAGCGATCGCCCACGTCGGTGCGCACAAATGGCACATCCAGCGCTTCGAGCCCAAGCTCCAGTCCAAGATTACTCATCAAGGTACCAACGACGCCGCCAAATGCCATATGGCGACGACGTCGATCGCGCGCAATGATGTACAACAACTCATCACCATCAACCACATTACCAAGATGATCCACCATGATCACACGGTCGCCATCGCCATCAAATGCGATGCCGATATCGGCCTGCTCCGCGAGCACTTGCTGAACGAGTCCCACCGGTGACGTGGAGCCACAGTCCTTATTGATGTTAAGACCGTTAGGTGAGACACCAATTGCTTTGACGGTTGCGCCCAGTTCGGAAAAAACGTTACCAGCAATGTGGTAAGTCGATCCATTGGCACAATCAATCACCACTTTTAAACCGCGCAACGCTGCATTGCCGGGCACGGTGCGCTTGCAATATTCAATATATCGTCCCGCAGCATCGGTGATTCGGGAAACTTTGCCGATATCCGCAGAACTGACCGTGGTAATGTCCTTGCCCAGATACTCTTCGATGGCCAGCTCGGTTTCATCGGGCAGTTTGGTGCCATCACCGTCAAAAAACTTGATGCCATTGTCCTGAAACGCGTTGTGTGATGCACTGATCACGATGCCCGCCTGCGCACCAAATGTTCGAGTCAGATAGGCAATTGCTGGCGTCGGCATTGGCCCAAGCATATTGATGTCAACACCCGCTGATGCGAGTCCGGCCTCAAGCGCGGCTTCAAACATGTATCCGGAGATACGCGTGTCTTTACCAATCAGAATTTTGCTGCGCTGACCGCCGGATTTGGCAAATACCTTTCCCGCCGCCCAACCGAGCTTGAGCATAAAATCCGGCGTGATCGGGTACTCACCCACGCGACCGCGAATTCCATCCGTACCAAAAAATTGTTTTTCTGCTTTTTTGCCAGACCCCATTTTTTAACCTCTGTATTCCGTTATCGGGCGGATTATAAACACTTCATCAGCCTGTCTGGCCAGCGTTTCGCATCGCCAAAAATATCTTTAAAGCATCCACCGTAGACTGCACATCATGAACTCGAATGATGTGAGCACCCGCAACAGCCGCCAGTACAGCACCTGCCAGACTTCCCGCCAGTCGATCTGCGGATGAAGCACCCAGCACTGCACCAATCATGGATTTTCTGGACAGACCAATTAAAAGCGGCGAGCCCAAGGTATGCATCTCCCTCAGTCGCGCCAACAGCGCATAGTTGTGAACCAGAGTTTTTCCGAACCCAAAGCCGGGATCAAGACAAATACGATCGCTGCTGATGCCTGCCTGCTCGCAAACTCGCTTGCGAGCCAATAAAAAAGCACCGACCTCGGCACACACATCAGAGTAGTGCGGAGCTTGCTGCATAAACGCCGGCTCCCCTTGCATGTGCATCAGACAAACGGCCAGATTGGTTGCTGCGGCCGCCTCAAGTGCGCCAGGTCGCTGCAATGCACGCACATCATTGATCATGTCAGCACCGGCGTCAGCTGACGCAGCAATCACAGCGGCCGAACTGGTATCCACAGAAATGCGCACATCAAAATTGCGTCTGATTGCCGCCACCACAGGAATGACGCGCTCAAGCTCTTCGGTATCACTGACTGACGGCGCGCCAGGCCGCGTCGATTCGCCGCCCACGTCAATGATATCGACGCCGGCAGCCACCATGGCTTGAGCAGCAAACAATGCTTTATCGAGGGAGACTTTGAAGTGAGCTCCGTTGTCGGCAGACAGAGCCCCGCCATCCGAAAATGAATCGGGCGTGACATTCAGAATACCCATCACGCGAGGAACTGACAGATCCAGCCAGCGTCCAGACATGCTCAGTCTGGACGCTGGTGTGTGCACTGATGTCAAATCAGCTTCGGACACGCAGTCGCTCCCGCTTGTTTGTCAACAAACAATTAATGTTCGCTGGCGGGACCACCGATTGGCTTGTCAGACATCACATCATTGACTGGTGCTTCGGTTCTTGCGGAGCCCGAGCCACTGCTACTGTCAGACCAGTCCGCTGGCGGACGTGGCTTTCGGCCAGACATGATGTCATTGATCTGTTCTGCGTCGATGGTTTCATATTCCATCAATGCATCTTTCATCAATTCAAGCTTGTCACGATTCTCTTCCAACATGCGACGTGCCCTGCTGTAACAGAAATCGATGATGCTTTTGACTTCTTCATCAATCAACTTGGCCGTTTCACCTGAATGATGTTTTGGCGCGCCACCTGCGGACCGGCCAAGGAAAACCTCACCATCGTCTTCGGCATACATCAAGGGGCCGAGTTTTTCAGACAGTCCCCACTTGGTGACCATGTTCCGCGCCATTTCCGTTGCCCGCTGAATATCGTTGGACGCGCCCGTGGTCACACCATCCACACCCAGCGTCATTTCCTCGGCGATACGACCACCATACAAGCTGCTGATCTGACTCATGATGGCGAGTTTGCTGATACTGTAGCGATCTTCCTCCGGCAGGAACATGGTCACACCCAGTGCGCGACCGCGCGGGATGATGCTGACCTTGTAAACCGGATCATGCTCAGGCACCAATCGGCCAACAATCGCATGGCCTGCTTCATGATAGGCAGTATTGGTTTTCTCTTTTTCAGACATCACCATGGACTTACGTTCAGTACCCATCATGATTTTGTCTTTGGCTTTTTCAAACTCCTCCATTGTCACCAAGCGCCGGCCACCGCGAGCCGCAAACAATGCCGCCTCGTTGACCAGGTTAGCCAGGTCTGCGCCTGAAAAGCCCGGCGTGCCGCGCGCAATCACACCCGCATCGACATTGTCTGCAATCGGCACTTTGCGCATGTGGACTTTCAGAATCTGTTCACGACCGCGGATATCGGGCAACCCTACCACTACTTGACGGTCGAAACGGCCCGGACGCAGCAGCGCAGGGTCCAGTACATCCGGTCGGTTGGTGGCAGCAATCACAATGATGCCGTCGTTGACTTCAAAACCATCCATTTCAACCAGCAACTGGTTCAGTGTCTGCTCGCGCTCATCGTGCCCACCACCCAGACCTGCGCCACGGTGACGACCGACTGCGTCAATTTCGTCGATAAAGATAATGCACGGCGCCTGCTTCTTGGCCTGGTCGAACATGTCACGCACACGCGACGCGCCCACACCCACAAACATTTCAACAAAGTCAGAACCGGAGATTGAGAAAAATGGCACTTTGGCTTCGCCGGCAATGGCTTTGGCAAGCAGGGTTTTACCTGTACCCGGCTGGCCAACCATCAGGATGCCACGCGGGATACGTCCACCCAGACGCTGAAACTTGTCCGGCTCACGCAGGAAATCAACCAGTTCTTTAACGTCTTCTTTGGCCTCATCGACCCCGGCCACGTCAGCAAAGGTGACTTTGATCTGATCTTCACCTAACAATTTGGCCTTACTCTTGCCAAACGACATGGGCCCGCCTTTACCGCCAGCACCACCGCCCTGCATCTGCCGCATAAAAAAGAAAAACAAGGCGATAATAATCAGAATCGGGAAGCTGGCGACCAGCAACTGCGTCCACAGACTCTGTCTTTCGGGTTCAGACGCACGAATTTCGACGTTGTTGTTAAACAAATCATCCATCAATTGGTCGTCGCCAATCATCGGGATCGTGGTATTGAAGCGGGTATTATCGGATCGCACGCCATTAACCGTCACGCCCGCTATATTGACTGAGCGCACCTGCCCTGACCTGACTTCACGGATAAAATCCGAATAGTTGACCTGAGAGGTTACCGGCTCCTGGTTTATATTGTTGAAAACAGTCAGTAATACTGCCGCTATCACCATCCAGAGCAATAAATTCTTTGCCATATCGTTCAAGGGAATATCCCCCTTTGCTGAGAAGAATCCCTGGGGTGTAACCCGTCAGGACTCAGATTAAATTCGTAAGCGTGTTGCAACAGTCAACCATCGTTTGATGCTGCTTTGTCTGTGTTAAGACCGTTGCAAATCGCTTTGCCATTCCCTCACTACCCCGGAAATTAAATGGAGGCTAAAAACACCTTCTATTGACACCCTGCATCACCATGAAGCGGAGACCAGAGAGCTGAAGCCGGGGCGGATTATTATTTCAGACGCCTTCCAGCAGATGGGGGCTGTTGGTTGATATTACAAGATAGAACTTGTGATTGTCCAAGACAAAGCATTGTGGTGTCCCGACAACTTGTAACAGTCTTTGTTGAACCAGCCTTGCTGGGGTACAATGCCGTCCCTTGATCCTGACGCTCTGCTTGTAGCAAAGCCAAGCATCCAATCGCCATTCATTACTCCCCAGCACGGGGACTACGCCGGACATTTTATGAGCAACCAAGCACTGGACACGCGTCAACTGCGCGCAATTGCGCACAAACTTAAACCCATTGTGACGGTTGCACAGAAAGGCCTGTCAGAAACTGTTCATAAAGAAATTGATCAGGCACTGGCACGGCACGAACTGATCAAGGTGAAAATTGTGGTAGGTGATCGCGATTTACGAAAAGAAGTGGCCGCTGAAATCTGTGAACAGACGCGCTGCGAACTGATTCAGAGTATCGGCAATATTGTGGTGCTCTTCCGCGCCGCGCGTCAGCCTGACCCCAAACTCTCCAATATCCTGCGCAACAAAAATATGCCCGGCCTGTAACACGCCAGGCATATCTGCCTAAGACCTTCTAGATGTGTTCGACCTTGATGACTTCGTAGTCGATATCGCCTGACGGCGCCTTGACGACCACCTCGTCACCGACTTCTTTGCCCATCACCGCACGGGCAATCGGTGAACCAACTGAAATTTTCCCGGCCTTCACATCCGCTTCATCTTCACCAACGATCTGATAACGAACGGTTTCTTCTGTGTCGAGATTTTCAATGGTCACGGTTGCGCCAAAAATAACCTTGCCAGTCACAGGAATTGCGGAGATATCGATCACTTCCGAGTCGGCCAGCTTGCCTTCAATTTCCTTGATGCGGCCTTCGCAGAAGCTTTGCTGCTCGCGGGCAGCATGGTACTCCGCGTTTTCGCGTAAATCGCCGTGTTCGCGCGCCTCCGCTATCGCCTGGATAATTGCCGGTCGCTTGACCGTCTTCAACTCATTGAGTTCGGCACGTAATCGTTCTGCACCACCCATGGTCATCGGCACTTTTCTCATGTCTCTCTCACAGATCCTCTGGATCTTCCTGTTTCTCAAATAAAAAAAATACTGCCAGGCTCTCACGAGGAGAGCCCGCCAGCACTGTGTCACTACGGGCAATATCATGCGTAACTATAGCGGACTTGTCTATAGTCCGGGATTTACCAGCCTGCCTGATGGATCCAAGGCCGTTTGGCAGCTCAGTGTCGTTTTGGCAGTCGCGCGTGCAACTCCTGAATGGTGTAAACATTCAGCTTGTCGCCACATTTGAGCGCTTCGCAGACAGCACTGGCGCCCGCCAGTGTTGTTGTACAAAACACGTCATGTCGCAGCGCAGTGCGACGAATTGCAGAAGAGTCGGCAATTGCCTGTTTGCCTTCTGTGGTATTCACGATCAGCTGGATTTCTTCATTCTTGATCATATCTACAACGTGCGGACGCCCTTCCAGCACCTTATTGACACGATTGACTGGAAGACCGGCTGCCTCAATGATTGCAGCCGTGCCTGTGGTGGCAACCATACTGAATCCCAGCTCATGAAAGCTGCGGGCGATGTCTGCGACTTTGGACTTATCGGCATCACGCACACTGATAAACACCGTGCCGTGATTGCTGATTTCTTCGCCGGCACCCATCTGCGCTTTGGCAAACGCCTCGGCAAACGTTTCACCGACACCCATGACTTCGCCGGTGGATTTCATTTCGGGCCCAAGAATCGGGTCAACCCCGGGGAACTTGTTAAACGGGAACACCGCTTCTTTGACTGCAAAGGTTTCAGGAATAATTTCTTTGGTGAACCCTTGCTGAGCCAGTGTTGTGCCAACCATACAACGCGCGGCCACCTTGGCCAGCGACACACCAATGCACTTGGACACAAACGGTACAGTCCGCGAGGCGCGTGGATTGACTTCAATCACATACAGCTGACCATCCTGATAAGCCATCTGCGTATTCATCAGTCCCACAACACCCAGCTCCATCGCCATACGCGACACTTGGTCACGAATTTCATCCTGTACCGATTTAGGCAAATTATAGGGCGGCAGCGAACAGGCTGAGTCGCCGGAGTGCACGCCGGCCTGCTCAATGTGTTGCATAATGGCGCCGACAACAACCTGTTTACCGTCACAGACCAGGTCGATATCGATCTCGATCGCAGCATTCAGGAAATAATCCAGCAACACAGGGCTGTCGTTGCCGACTTTGACAGCTGTACGCATATAACGATTCAACTCTTCCTCGTTATACACAATTTCCATCGACCGTCCGCCCAATACATATGAGGGGCGCACAACCAATGGGTAAGAAATCTTTTCTGCTTCTGTGATGCACTGCTCTACGCTGCGTACTATACAGTTTGGTGGCTGCTTGAGACCGAGTTTCTGAATCAGTTTCTGGAAGCGTTCACGATCCTCTGCCAGATCAATGGCATCAGGTGACGTGCCGATCACCGGCACACCGGCCTGTTCCAATCGGGTCGCCAGATTCAGCGGCGTTTGCCCACCGAACTGCACAATCACGCCTACCGGCTTTTCAACGGCCACAATCTCAAGTACATCTTCCAGCGTCACCGGCTCGAAGTACAAGCGGTCGGAAATATTGTAATCCGTGGACACTGTTTCAGGGTTGCAGTTAACCATAATGGTTTCATAGCCATCTTCACGCATGGCCAGCGCCGCATGCACACAGCAATAGTCGAACTCGATACCTTGACCAATACGATTTGGACCGCCGCCCAGCACCATGATTTTTCTACGATCACTGGGTTTGGACTCACACTGCTCTTCGTAACAGGAATACATATACGCGGTCGTCGACACAAATTCGGCTGCACAGGTATCAACACGTTTGTACACCGGGCGCACACCCAGTGCATGTCGATACTCACGCACGGCTTTCTCGGGTTGATTCAACAAAATTGCCAGCCGCGCGTCTGAAAAGCCTTTGCGTTTGAGCTCAAACAAGGCCTGTTTGTCGAGGCTTTGCAATGACAGCTGTGCGATACGCAATTCGTCCTGAATAATGTCTTCAATCTGCACCAGAAACCACGGATCGACACCGGTCAGTTCAGCGACGGTTTCCACCGACCAACCCTGCCGGAAGGCATCCCCGATATACCGGATTCGTTCACTGCCGGCATCCTTCAATTCGCCTCGCAACTTGTCCATGCAATCGCTGAGCGCGGTATCCAACACCGGATCCAGGCCACTGATGCCAACCTCCAGTCCTCGTAATGCCTTTTGCAACGATTCCTGAAAAGTTCGACCAATCGCCATGACTTCACCCACCGATTTCATCTGTGTGGTAATCCGGTCACTGGCTTCAGGGAATTTTTCAAAGGTGAAACGCGGAATCTTGGTGACAACGTAATCAATGGTCGGCTCAAATGACGCCGGGGTTGCTCCACCAGTGATTTCATTGCTGAGTTCATCCAGTGTAAAACCACACGCCAGTTTTGCTGCGACGCGAGCAATCGGGAAACCCGTGGCCTTGGACGCCAGCGCCGACGAACGCGATACACGTGGGTTCATTTCAATCACCACCAGGCGGCCGGTCTTTGGACACATACCAAACTGCACGTTGGAGCCGCCTGTTTCAACACCGATTTCACGCAGCACTGCAATCGATGCGTTTCGCAGAATCTGATATTCCTTGTCAGTCAATGTCTGCGACGGCGCAACGGTGATGGAGTCACCCGTGTGAACACCCATCGCATCAAAGTTTTCAATGGTACACACAATAATACAGTTATCATTTTTGTCGCGTACCACTTCAGTTTCGTATTCTTTCCAACCAATGAGTGATTCATCAATCAGCAATTCTTTGGTGGGCGACAGCTCCATGCCGCGGGTGCAGATCTCCACAAATTCTTCTTTATTGTAGGCTACACCACCACCGGTGCCGCCCATGGTAAATGACGGCCGGATGATGCAAGGAAAACCGACTTCATCAAGCGCTGCAAACGCCTGTTCCATATTGCGCGCGATGCCATGACGTGGCGTTGACAGACCAATCGCCTTCATCGCATGGTCAAACAGCTCGCGGTTTTCAGCTTTATCGATTGACTCGGCGCGTGCACCAATCATTTCAACATTGTATTTGGCCAACACACCATTGCGCTCAAGATCCAGAGCGCAATTCAACGCAGTCTGCCCGCCCATGGTGGGCAGAATCGCGTCGGGTCGCTCTCTTTCAATGATTTTTTCGACGATCTGCCAGGTGATGGGTTCGATATAGGTTGCATCCGCCATGGCCGGATCGGTCATGATTGTTGCCGGATTCGAGTTCACCAGGATAACGCGATATCCCTCTTCTTTCAGGGCCTGACACGCCTGCGCGCCCGAGTAGTCAAACTCACACGCCTGCCCGATAACAATCGGACCGGCACCAATGATCAGGATACTTTTCAAGTCTGTACGTTTAGGCATAACTCAACCGTGTCTCTGTATGGGTTTGCTGTGCGCTGTTCAGCGCGGAGCGCGCTTTTGCATCAGATCAACAAATTTATCAAACAAGGGCGCAATGTCGTGCGGCCCTGGCGCAGCCTCAGGGTGTCCCTGAAACGCGAAGGCCGGCTTGTCTGTGCGCTCAATACCCTGCAATGAACCATCAAACAGCGAGCGATGGGTTGCGCGCAGGTTGGCCGGCAGCGTGGCTTCATCGACTGCAAATCCATGATTCTGGCTGGTTATCAGCACAGTATTATCATCAAGATTTTGTACCGGGTGGTTGGCACCATGATGCCCCAGGCGCATTTTGATGGTTTGCGCACCACATGCCAGTGCCAGCAGTTGACAACCGAGGCAGATTCCAAACACCGGAACATCAGTTGTCAGTATTTCTCGGATAGCGGTAATCGCATACTCGCAAGGTTCCGGATCGCCGGGGCCATTGGACAGGAACACGCCGTCCGGATTCAGCGCCATCACCTCGGCCGCCGAGGTCTGTGCAGGCACCACGGTCACTTTACAATTGCGTTGCGCCAGCATGCGAAGGATATTGCGTTTCACACCGTAATCAAATGCCACGACATGAAAGGGGTTCTGGTGATTCATCACCGGATGGCCGATGCCATGCTGCCACACACCCTCGTTCCACTCGTAAGGTTGGGTGACCGACACTTCTTTGGCCAGATCCATACCCTTCAGTCCCGGGAAGGCGCGCGCCTGTTCCAGCGCATACTGTTCACCTTTCTCGGCCAGCAGATCACCACTCAGAATACAGCCGTTCAGCGGTCCGCTGTCGCGCAGATGACGTGTCAACTGACGGGTATCGATGTTGGCTATCGACACGACATTCTGTGCTTTGAGGAACTCATCCAGCGACATTTCGCTGCGCCAGTTGCTGACGATCATGGACAAATTACGAATCACCAGACCCGCCGCCCAGACACGATCAGATTCGTTATCTTCTGATGTGATACCGGTATTGCCAATGTGCGGATAGGTCAAGGTGACAATCTGGCGTGCGTAAGACGGGTCGGTCAAAATTTCCTGGTAACCAGTCATGGCTGTATTAAAAACAACCTCTCCACTGGATAATCCTAAAGCTCCGATGGCCTTGCCTCTGAAGATGCTTCCATCTTCCAGGGCGAGAACTGCTGAATTATTCAATGTTATCTCCCGGATAGACGACAGGCGAAAAAAAGCGGAATGAAAGCTTTGTTTCATTCCGCTTTTTAAAAATGCTGCGTCGTTGTGTGCTCAGTGGTAATCATACTGAGGCGCAATTGTACGGGATCGCCCCCCGACGTGTCTACGAGTAAGACACGTTGATCAGCCAACGGACGGATCTGGCGCATTCAAACCCAGCACGTCATCAATGGAATACAGCCCCGGCGCGCGTCCACTCAACCAGATCGCCGCACGCACAGCACCGCTGGCGAAGGTCATCCGGCTGCTGGCTTTATGGGTAATTTCAAGGCGCTCACCTTGTCCGGCAAATATCACCGTATGATCGCCCACAATGTCGCCGCCGCGTACCGTTGCGAACCCGATGGTCTTGCGATCGCGCTCGCCGGTAATGCCCTCGCGACCGTAAACTGCAACATCGTCCAGATTCCGACCCAGCGCCTCAGCAATCACCTCACCCATACGCAAGGCAGTTCCCGAAGGAGCATCTTTTTTGTGCCGGTGATGCGCTTCTACAATCTCGATATCCACATCGTCGCCCAGCGCTTTGGCAGCCAACTGCAACAACTTGAGGCTGATATTCACCCCCGCACTCATGTTTGGAGCAAAGACGACGGGCACCGAGCGGGCCGCTACGCTGATCTGCTGCTTCTGCTCGGCCGTAAAACCTGTTGTTCCAATGACCATCGCTTTACCGGCGTCAACACACTGCCTGAGATGCTCCAACGTGGCATCCGGCGAGGTGAAGTCGATCAGCACATCAAATTCATCAACACAGGATGACAGGGAAGCACAGGCCATGACGCCTAACGCACCTGTACCTGCGATCAGGCCGACATCCACCCCAAGCTGCGGATCATCTGCCACGGTGACGCCTGCACATACCCTGGCAACGTCGGCTTTGTCGACAACCGCTTGCACCAGCGTGCGGCCCATGCGACCGGCAACGCCGGCAATTGCTATTCTCATCATAAACAGCCAACCATAACTCAGGGAAATCCGGACCAGATATCAACGGCACGCAGTATAACGTGTAAACTGCATGGCCAACAGCAAGCGACTTCGCTAAGCTGATGGGGAACAAAAAGGAATCCAAACGAAATAAAATGAGTGAAACGCCGGTCAGTCGCCCCATAAGCTTGGGCAATAATCGCAAAAAACGTTACGAATCTCTGGTAGACAAGTTCTATCAGGATGTCTTTCGTTATGCTTACTGGCTGACGCGCAACCCCACCGTTGCCGAAGATCTGGTGCAAGAAACCTTTTTGCGTGCGTGGCGCTCGTTTGACAGTCTGCAAAGTGACGACGCTGCAAAAGCCTGGCTGTTTACAATTTTGAGACGCGAAAACGCGCGCATGTATGAGCGCTATCGACCTGAACTGGTCGACATCGACGATGTATCGATACAGGAAGACGACCGCAATGAACCTGATCAACGCCAGAAGTTGTCAGAATTGCACTATGCCATCCTGCAACTGGAGAAAGAATACCGTGATCCGTTGATGCTGCAGGTGGTCGGCGGCTTCAGTGGGAAAGAAATTGCAGAGATTCTCGATCTTAACAACAACACCGTGATGACACGACTGTTCAGAGCCAGAAGCAAGCTGCGAGACATTATGGATCCGGGTGCCGCCAGCGATGAGGAGACCGGAGACGACGCACATGAAGAACTGTGTTAACCAACAGCGAGATCACAACAATTGAAAAAGGTGACATTAAAACCAGAGGTCCACATCCATGGATGATCTGGAATTTCATACACGGGCCCACAGCAACCCATTCGACGAAGACCCTGACTTCCGACATGCGTTGACTGGCAGAGAGGATCGCCTCCGTTTGCTGAATGAATTGCAGCAACTGGATCACAGTATTCGTCAGATCAACCGTCAAATTGCCGTGCCGGCCCGGTTAAAACACAAGCTGGCCCCGCCCGATAGCCGCTCATGGCTCGGTCGAAGGGCGTTTGCCTTTGCTGCCAGCCTGGTGCTCGTCGCCGGATTTGTATTCAGTACCATGCAGTACCGGCCAAGCGCTTCGGAGCTGGCGCTGCATGACGCCATGCTTGAACACGTTTATAACGAAGCACCACGGTACGAGCAGGTCACCGCACCGATATCCTGGTTGGAGGTGGAAACTGTGCTTGCGGATGCAGGGGTCAGCCTTCATCAGCCTGAAGGTGACGAAACATTGATCATTACGTTTGCCAAAGTGTGCGGACTGGGCGGAACGTCGCGCGGGGCGCACCTGGTAACCATGGGGAAAAACGGGCCAGTATCGGTGATTCTGGTGCGTTCGACACCGATTGGTCGTAGTCTCGATGTGAAAGACACACGCTTCCAGGGTCGCATCGTGCCATCCAATGACGGCAATATGGCGGTCATCGGCGAAAAAGCGGAAGAACTGCAACGACTGGAACAAATTATCTCAAGCAACGTTGAGTGGTCGATCTGACCACTCAGCAAGCGAGGGATGCGGCTCAGAAAAGCGCTGCGTCCATCGCCATCACCACGTCACTACCCGCACGAATTTCTTCCGCAACAGACTTGTATCGCGGCATCAGCTTGTCCAGATAAAAACAGCCAACGTGTATTTTGGCCTGATAGAAATCCACGTCAGATGAGGCGTTCTCATCCAGCGCTCGTGTGGCGACGCTGACCATTCTTGCCCACATAAAGCCATAAAGAATCAAGGTCATCAGATCAAGGTATGCAACGGACGCGGCACCTACTTCGTTGGGATTACTGGTGCTGGCATCACGGACCGTTGCTGTGGTGTCCAACAGCGTTTGCAGTGCGGCATCCAACACCGATACAAAACCTGCGATTTTTCCATGCTTCTCGCTGGCAATAAAATCGCGGATGTCTTCGACCAGCACATCCAGCATGCCTTCGCGATCAAAAACAACTTTACGGCCCATCAAATCAAGGGATTGTATGCCGTTGGTGCCCTCATAAATCTGCGCAATACGGGCATCACGCACATGCTGTTCCTGTCCCCATTCCCGCACGTAACCATGCCCGCCAAGCACCTGCTGCCCCAAAACACAGGCCTCGAATCCGCGATCGGTGAATGCAGCTTTGGCAATTGGCGTCAATAACGCAACGAGCTTGGCAGCGCGCGATTGCACGTGTTCATCCGGGTGGAAATACACCCTATCAAGCTGGCTGCCAACGTAGGCTGCGAGCGCACGCGCAGCCTCGGTGTTGGCACGCATCGTCAGCAACATGCGTCTGACGTCGGCATGCACCAGCAACGAGTCTGCTGGCTTTTCTGGCGAGACCGGGCCTGTTGCTGCACGACCCTGCAGTCGATCGCGGGCATAGGATGCGGCCGTCTGATAGGATGCATCTCCCAGACCCAAACCTTGCAAGCCGATGGTCAGGCGCTCGTAGTTCATCATGGTGAACATGCAGGCAAGGCCTTTGTTCAGCTCGCCCACCAGAAAACCCTTGGCACCATCAAAGTTCATCACGCAGGTTGAAGAACCTTTCATCCCCATTTTGTGCTCAATGGAACCACAGTTGACGGCGTTGCGCTCGCCCGGCTTACCCGAGGCATCGGGCATGAATTTGGGCACCAGAAACAGGGATATTCCGCGGGCGCCGGCGGGCGCATCCGGCAGCTTGGCCAGCACCAGATGGATGATGTTCTCGGTCAAATCATGTTCGCCGCCGGTGATAAAAATTTTAGTGCCGGTCAGCTCATAACTGCCATCGGGCTGGGGAACCGCTTTAGTCTTGATCATGCCAAGATCTGTGCCGGCATGCGCCTCGGTCAGGCACATGGTCGCGCTCCAGGTACCTTCGTACAACTTAGGCAGATAGGCCTGTTTGAGCTCATCACTGGCATGTCGCGCAATTGCAAGCGAAGCGCCTGCGCTCAACACGGCGTATAGCGCCAGCGAGCTGTTGGCAGCCATCATCATCTCTTCAAAACAGACCGCCAGCGTTTTTGGCATGCCCTGACCACCATATTCAGGATCACCTGCCAGACCAATCCATCCGCCTTGCGCAAAGGTATCGTAGGCTTGTTTGAAGCCTTCAGGTGTGATGACAACACCCGCATTAAACTGACAGCCCAGTTCGTCACCCTGCCGATTCAGAGGTGCCAGCAACTGCTCGGCGACTTTACCAGCTTCTTCCAACACTGAATCAATGAGGTCTGCCGTCACTTCGCGGGTTCCGGGCATCTGCGCCAGCAAGCGCTCAGCCTGCAATACTTCGTGCAGTACAAATTTCATATCACGGACAGGGGCTTTGTAATCAGGCACAATCAAACTCCGGCTGGAAAACAGCAATCAAGTAGCAAAATGACGGGTAGCGCATAAACGGGTTGCACATAAAGTAGCCTCAGTTGACGTTAACGTCAACGTCAACCAATCACCACACCGTTGCTTATACGCGGACACCGGCATACCGGCTCATCAGACAGCGAGGAGTTTTTTGATATCCAGCAGTTCACTGAATGTTTCCGGCGTAGCAGCCGGTGACCAGGGTAACTCGCCAAGGCACGGTGCTGGCATCAAGCTGACCAGACTGGCAACATTTTCAGCTGCCAACGGCATATCAGACGACGAGTGATTGGCAACCCAGCCCGCCAATTTTAGTCCGTCTGACTGAATGGCCTCTGCCGTCAGCAAGGCATGATTGATGCAGCCGAGTCGGATGCCAACAACCAGCACCACAGGTAGCTGCAATATTGTGGGCAAATCAGACAGAAATTCGCGGCGATTCAGCGGCACTCGCCAGCCGCCGGCTCCTTCAATCACCGTGACATCCGCACGCTCCATAAACATGGCTTGCGCATAACCAGTCAGACGTTGCATTGACAATTGACGACCTTCAAGTGCGGCAGCCAGATGTGGTGCCACGGCGGCACGCAAGGCAACCGGATTGATTTGCTCATAGTCCAACGCAACACTGCAATACTGCTGCAACAACAGTGCGTCTTCGTTGCGCAACTGGCCGTTGATCTCCTCACAACCCGATGCGACAGGTTTCATCGCGGCGGTACTTTTACCCAGTTGTCGGGCAGCGGCCAGCAATGATGCGGCCACCAACGATTTGCCCACCCCGGTATCAGTGCCTGTGACAAAACAGGCAAAACGCTTTTGAGTCTGCAGATTATCGGGCGCCGCGCCGGCCCTAACGTCAGTTGTTGACATAAGTTTGCCCAAGTAGCGAACGTGAGAAAGTGTGCGCCAATTCGGCCATTGCATCCAGCAGCTGCTGCAACTGCTCGTCTGTGTGCACAGCCGAAAGTGTAATTCTAAGCCGCGAACGTCCAACCGGGACAGTTGGCGGGCGAATCGCGGTCACATGCAAACCTCGTGTCAGCAAAAACTCACTGGCTGCGACGGCCTGATCCACGTCGCCCAACATCAGAGCCTGGACAGGTGTATGTGAGGGCAGCAAGGGCAAACCAAGCCTCTGCATACCCGATCGGAAGCGGCTGATCAACGCTTGCAAGCGCTGCCGGCGCCAGGGTTCATTGGTGATCAATGTCAGGCTGGCTCGCGTAGCCTGTGCCAGTGCAGGCGGCATGGCGGTTGTGAAGGTATAGGTCCGGGCAAATTGTTCAAGGTAGGCAATCAACGCGCTATCACCCGCGACAAACGCCCCGGCAGTGCCAAACGCCTTGCCAAAAGTACCAATCAGAACCGGTACGTCGCACTGATCAAGCAGGGTGTCCTCGCTGAAACTGGCAATGACACCTTGCCCGCCAACCCCCAGACAACCCATACCATGGGCATCGTCCACCATGAGGCCGGCGCCATAACGGCGCGCCAGCTCAATCATGCCCGGCAATGGCGCAACATCACCATCCATACTGAAAACACCATCCGTGACAATTAAACACGGAGACTCTTTTTCATCACGCAAGGCTTGCTCAAGGGCCGGCAGACTGGCATGTGTAAATCGGCGCGACCTGGCTCGGCTGAGCCAGCCTCCATCCAGTAACGACGCGTGATTGAGTGCGTCCTGCAGCACCACTGACTGTGCGTTGGTGAGCGCATTGATGACACCCAGATTGGCCATGTAGCCCGTGGAGAACAGCAGCGTACGCTCTCGGCCGGTAAATGCCGCGAGCTCTTCTTCCAACTGATCATGGACACGACAGTGACCCGTCACCATATGTGAGGCGCCGCTGCCAACGCCGTATTCGCGGGCACCATCAAAAAATGCCGAAACAACATCCGGATGATTGGACAGCCCCAGATAGTCGTTGGAACAAAACGAAATCCGTGTGTGTCCATTAACCGACATGGACGGTGTGCAAGGACCCCGCCGCTCAAGTCGTTGACGCATCAGTCCTTGTTGGCGCCGAGACTCCATCGCTGGCTGCAAAGCAGCACGCCATCGCGCGCGGTCACTGTCTGTCGGGATCACCAACAGGCCTCAGGACGCGGCGTAAAACATGGGATGGACGACCGGAGTCGGCTGGACACTATGAGGTGGCGTCGACGCACCTTCCGCTTGCAGTCCCAGTCGGCGAAACATCGCCAGATCCTGACTCTCTTCAGGCAGCGGTGTGGTCAGCAGTTTTTCACCATAAAAAATCGAGTTTGCGCCAGCAAAAAAACACAACGCCTGCGTTTGTTCATTCATCTGCTGTCGACCTGCAGACAAACGCACATAGGATGCTGGCATCATTATCCGGGCAACCGCTATCGTCCTCACAAAATCAAAGGCGTCGAGCTCTTCAACATTCGCCAGCGGTGTGCCTTTGACTTTGACCAGATTGTTGATCGGCACGCTGTCCGGATGCGCGGGCATATTGGCCAGTTGCTGCAACAGTCCCACGCGATCCTCCGCCGTTTCTCCCATGCCCACAATGCCGCCACTGCATACTTTCATGCCGGCATCACGTACATAAGTCAGTGTATCCAGACGCCCTTGGTAGGTGCGCGTACTGATAATTTCACCATAATACTCCGGGGAGGTATCCAGATTATGGTTGTAATAATCCAGCCCGGCCTGCGCCAGCGCATCAGCCTGTTCAGGTGTCAATGCACCCAGCGTCATGCACGTCTCAAGACCGAGATCTCTCACCTGTCTGACCATTTCCAGTACCACCGGAAAATCCTTGTCTGAAGGATTCTTCCATGCAGCCCCCATACAAAAACGCGCCGCGCCACTGTCCAGCGCTGCTTTGGCCTGTGTCACTACTTTCTCGACCTCCAGCAACTTTTCTTTTTTGAGACCCGTGTTGTAGTGACCACTTTGGGGACAATATTTGCAATCTTCCGGGCAAGCGCCGGTTTTGATGGACAGCAAGGTGCTCATTTGAATGCGGTTTGGATCAAAAAACTGACGGTGAACGGTTTGCGCCTGAAACAGCAAATCCATCATAGGCAGATCAAACAGCGCCTGGATTTCGTTCCGTGTCCAATTATTGCGAATCACTGACATCAGATATTTCCCTGTAACAATCGAGTCATCCCGGAGGCGTTTTCGCGCGGCAGGCGGTCTGGCAAGCATCTATAGTGAGTTTAGAGTGGGGGGCCATTTTATAATTCAGCGGCAACTTGTCAACCTGAAAAAATTTTTTGATTTACAAATGATCAAATTTTACACAACATTACACCGCATTTTGAGACAGACAACTGCGACCCTAAGCCCACCTCAACACTGCCTGTGTTGTCGGGTCCCGACGCGCAGGTGGCTGGCCTTATGCGAGGACTGCGAGGGTGAACTACCTTGGCAACCACCATCCTGTTGTCGTTGTGGTATCTGGGAAGCCGACGTAGCGACGTTTTCCAACGCTCACCATGCAATCGACACGGAATACGTGTGCATGAGCTGCCAGCAATCCCCGCCGGCATTTGATCGCTGTTTGTCTGTATTTGCTTATGAGGCGCCGGTTTCATCGATGATCAACAACTTGAAAGAACACGCCGGCTTCAAAGAAGCGCGCTATCTGGGGTACCACTTGCAGGCGAGCTTCAGGCAGTTCTATTTTGAACAGGCGACAACTATGCCGGATTTCCTGCTGCCCGTGCCGCTGCATGCAAGCCGGCTTCGTAAACGAGGTTTTAATCAATCAGTCTTGCTCGCCAGGGCGATTTCCGGATCCAGCGGCGTTCCCATGTTGCTGCACGCCTGTCAACGACATGCCAGCCACCATAGCCAACGTGGACTTAACGCCAACGAACGGCGGGCAAACATGCGTTACGTATTTACTGCCGGCAATCAAATACATCGGGCGACCGCGCAACATGTCGCCATCATTGACGATGTGGTCACCACCACGGCGACCGTTGATGCCATGTCAGCCGTTCTGCGCGATCAGGGGGTCGCCAGGATTGATGTCTGGTCCGTTGCACGCACCAACCGATAACTCACCCGTGACACTCAACATGATGACAAAGACTGAACGTAACGCGCTGCTGCAGTTTGATCACGCGCATCTTATCCACCCTTACACGTCCATGACCAACCCACTGCCGGTGTTCCTCGTCGAGCGCGCTGAGGGTTGCGAACTCGCACTTGCTGATGGCCGACGTTTGGTAGACGGCATGAGTTCCTGGTGGGCAGCCGTGCATGGTTATAATCATCCTGTGCTGAATGATGCGATTACCCAACAATTGGGCAGGATGGCGCATGTGATGTTTGGTGGCCTGACCCACGGACCCGCTATCAATCTGGCAAGGCAACTGCTGGCGCTTACGCCGCCAGCGCTGAGCAAGGTATTTTTCTGTGACTCAGGCTCAGTTGCCGTGGAGGCCGCCATCAAAATGGCGATCCAGTATTGGGCCGCTGACAGGCAGCCGCAGAAGTGCCGTCTTCTGAGTTTTCGCCGTGCGTATCATGGCGACACGTTTGCAGCCATGTCCGTCTGTGACCCGGTCACCGGTATGCACACGCTGTTTGAGCGCGTACTGAACCGCCAACTGTTTGCCGACGCGCCGCGTATTGCCTTCAGCGCCACCTGGCATCCCGATGACATCGCCAGTGTGCACGCGCTCTTATCCGCCCACCATCATGAAGTGGCGGCAGTGATCATAGAACCGGTTGTGCAAGGAGCCGGCGGCATGTTTTTTTATTCGCCGCATTTTTTGCGCGAGCTGCGCCGGCTTTGTGATCAGTATCAGGTGCTGCTGATTGCTGATGAAATTGCGACTGGTTTTGGCCGCACCGGCAAGATGTTTGCCTGCGAGCATGCCGGGATTACCCCGGATATTCTCTGCCTTGGCAAAGCACTGACCGGCGGTTACATGACACTGGCTGCCACGCTGACAAGCACACAGATTGCCGAGACGATTTCCCGCGACGGCGGTGCGTTCATGCATGGCCCTACGTTTATGGCCAACCCACTGGCGTGTGCAGTCGCCAGCGCCAGTCTCAGATTGCTCAACAACAGTCCGTGGCAACAACGCGTTTACGCCATAGAACAACAGATGACTGAAGAACTGGCGCCTTGCCGACTGTCAGCCGGGGTGGCTGATGTCAGAGTACTGGGGGCGATTGGTGTCGTCGAAATGAAGCTGCCTGTCAATATGCGGACATTACAACCACGACTGGTCGAGTTGGGCGTGTGGATACGACCCTTCGGACGCCTGATTTACTTGATGCCGCCATTTGTGATCTCTGCCGCGCAACTGACGGTATTAACGACTGCGGTCAAGACGGTTGTCAACGAGATAGCCGCACAGTCGTAAGGGCAGTGGACAGTCAGAATTGATACTTGATGGTGCCGTAGGCAACGCTGCCTGCTGGCTCAACGGCGTTGGATCTGCGTGTCACTGCAGGTGACTGCAAGCGACTGTCCAACATATTTCTGACACCCAGAGAAATGGACGCATTACCCTGGCGACCGGCTCTGACGTTATATCCATAACTCAGGTCCAGCGTCGTAATCTGGCCGACCAGCTCATTGAGATCGTCCACATTCAAATTTTCCAGACTCAACAAGCCAAGCTGGTCGAGCGCACCGGAATAACTGGTGACCGCTGTGGCCGTGTGGTTTCCTATCTGCCAACTGAACGTCAAACTGCTCTGACGCTCTGGCATCAAGGCTATCGAGGAGGCCACACCTTCAGCGCGAGCACCCAGCAGACTGCTCTCACGCGCGGCGGCAGGGCTCACCGGGTTGTACAAATAACTGGTGTTGGTGCTCAGCACAAACTGCCCAAACCGGGGAGACTCCCAGACATAAGACGAGTTCAGATCCAGGCCTTGTTTACCCGGAATGGCGTTAAAACCACGACTCATCAGCACGGGCTCGTAGCTGACATCCAGCAACCGCAACGTGTCTTCATTCGCCTGCAAGGCAGGAAATGCCTCCAGTCGCAATGCCGGGCTCAAGGTCACGGGCGGTTCAGATGCCGGCCGCACGAACTGCATCACCGCAGACACAGCAGCCCCGGCAAAACCACGCTCTTCAGCGACCTTATCCGCGCTCGCTGACTCCGGTTCTTCGTCGGCAAACGCTGAAAAAGGGGCAGCCAAAACAGACACTGCAAGCAGCAGTTGTCGGCCGAGCGTAAACCTTTTTAAGTCAAGTGCCATGGGTTCGCCACTAAAGTGGAAAGTGTGAATCTGGACCAACGAGTATACATGCTTCAAGCAAGCGTTCAAGCACCCTGGCGCAGGATTCTGACAAGTTCCTGAACTGATCGGCTGTCGCCCGGAAAACAAAAGTCGGGCCAGACCTGGCAGAGTGGCTCAAGTACAAATAATCGTTGTCTGGCTCGCGGATGTGGCAAGGTCAGCGCTGTTGAGTCAATCAGATGTTCGCCGAAGCTGATGATATCAAGATCAACCACACGCGCTTCGTTACGAACACCTTTACGTTGCCGGCCGAAGCGGGCCTCGATACCTTGTAATTCGGCGAGCAGGCCCTGCGGGCTTAGTGACGTGTGTGGGCAAATCACCACCACAGCGTTGGCGAACATCGGGCTGCCTGGCGGACAGTCAACCGGATCGGTGATGATGATGTCAGACGCTAAAAGCGGCGCCGTCGACAATAATTGCAGTGACGGCAGCACCGCCCTCACGTTGTCTCCAGGAGCGCTCCCCATAATACCGCGTGCTCCCGGTAAATTTGAACCCAGCGCAATAACCGCTTTGGGCACAGCCCTCGCCTGAGGACTGTGCCGGTAGAGATCAGCGATGGTATTCAGCTGAGTACTCATGCACCGCGTCCACAAATGCACTGACGTTGGCCGGATCAACATCAGGCGTTATACCGTGCCCAAGGTTGAACACGTGACCATTGCCCGCACCAAAGGAGGCCAGGATTCGACGTACTTCGGCCCGAATACTGTCCGGCGTGGAGTACAGAATTGAAGGATCCATATTGCCTTGCAATGAGACCTTGTTGCCAATCAAGGCGCGGGCGCGACCAATCTCGATGGTCCAATCCAGACCGACGCAGTCGCATCCGCTGTCAGCGATATCATCCAGCCACAAGCCACCATTTTTGGTGAACAAAATGACCGGCACCTTGCGGCCTTGTGACTCGCGTGTCAGACCAGCCACAATTTTTTTCATGTAGGCCAATGAAAATTCGCGGTACGCCTGCGTGGTGAGAATACCGCCCCAAGTATCAAATATCTGCACCGCCTGAGCGCCGGCAGCGATCTGTGCATTCAGGTAAGCCGTCACCGATTGCGCCAGTTTGTCCAACAGCAGGTGCATCTGCTCGGGCTGGTTATACATGAACGCTTTGGCGTGACGGAAATCTTTGCTGCCACTGCCTTCAATCATGTAGGTCGCCAGGGTCCAGGGACTGCCTGAAAAACCGATCAAAGGTACCGATCCATTAAGCTCACGCCTGATCAGCGACACCGCATCGGTGACGTAACTCAGATCACGGGCGATGTCAGGGATTGGTAACTGATCGACGTCCGCTGCAGTGCGGATGGTCTTGCGAAAGCGCGGCCCTTCTCCTTCCGAAAAGTACAAACCCAGCCCCATTGCATCAGGAATGGTCAAAATATCCGAGAACAGAATGGCCGCATCCATGGCGTAACGACGCAAAGGCTGCAGTGTCACCTCACAGGCAAGCTCAGGTGATTGGCAAAGGCTCATAAAATCGCCCGCCTTTTGCCGGGTTGCGCGGTACTCAGGCAAGTAACGTCCTGCCTGGCGCATCATCCATATCGGCGTCACATCAACAGGCTGACCGGTTAATGCTCTGAGAAATCTGTCATTTTTTAGTGCAGCCACGGGCAGCTCCTTAGCGCTTGCGAAACAATCAGTAAATTAAATTCAACGACACAAGGTATTGCCGGCACTCAGCGTCTGTTCAAGCAATTCCGGATGGATACCAGACTCAATGACGGCATGGCCTAACTCTTTCATCAATACAAAGCGGATTTTGCCGGCCTGTACTTTTTTGTCCACGGACATCAGCGCCAGAAACTGCGCAGGGGTCATGTCAGGCGGTGGTGCAACCGGCAATCCGGCGCGCTCGATCAGCGCACGGGCGCGCGCAGCATCGGCTGCATCCAGCCAACCCAGGCGCCGGGAAAGATCCGCAGCCATGACCATACCCGCAGCCACGGCCTCACCGTGTAACCAGGTGCCATAACCCATGGCCGCTTCGATGGCATGGCCAAAGGTATGTCCGAGGTTCAGCAAGGCGCGCAGCCCACCTTCTTTCTCATCAGCAGCAACAATACGTGCTTTTTCTTCACAACAAATCATGACCGCTTCAGCCAGTTTATTCACATCACGCGCCAGCAACGCATCCATGTTTTCTTCCAGCCAGCCAAAAAACGCCGCGTTGCCCAAGAGTCCGTACTTGATGACCTCTGCCAGCCCTGCCTGCAGCTCTCGTATCGGCAAACTTTCCAAGACATCGATGTCGGCCAGCACACACTGTGGTTGATAAAACGCACCTATCATGTTCTTGCCGAGTGCGTGATTCACGCCGGTTTTACCGCCGACTGACGAGTCCACCTGTGACAACAAGGTGGTTGGAATCTGAATAAAGTTAACACCGCGCTGGTACACCGCAGCCGCAAATCCCGCCATGTCACCCGTTACACCGCCGCCCAGTGCAATCAACGTCGTCCCGCGTTCATGTCGTTTGAGCAATAATTCATCAAAGATCAGATTCAGAGTGTCGAGATTTTTATTGTGCTCGCCATCAGGCAACACAATCACGTCACACTGCTTGTCGGATAATGTCGATATCAGTTTGTCGAGATAGAGCGGGGCGACCACGTCATTGCTGACAATCAGAACCTGCTGGCCGTTGATATGGGGCAACAACAGATCCGCCCGGGTCAACAAGCCGGTTCCGACGTAAATAGGGTAGCTACGATCCCCGAGTTCAACTGTCAGCGTATGCATGGTGTCTGGTTCCGATCAGAGGACGATTTCAGCTAACAGCGCCTGTCTCTGGCTTTGCAGTCAGGTGCTGAAGTATCTCATTGACAACGGCTCGCGGGCCGCGGCGACTGGTGTCTATTGTGATGTGAGCCGTCTCGATGTAGAAGGGTTCTCTGATTTTCATCAATTCCCGAATTCTGGCCTGAGGGTCCGCGGTTTGTAGCAGCGGGCGGTTGCGGTCTTTGCTGGTGCGTTCAAACTGCTGCGCAAGCGACGCTTTCAAGTACACAACTGTGCCGCGCGCGTGCAGATTGTGTCGACTCACGGCAGACAATATAGCGCCGCCGCCGGTTGCCATCACGATACCTTCCCGCTGACTCAATGCATCGACCATGCGCTCTTCACGCACGCGAAACCCGGCCTCACCTTCTACATCAAAAATCCACGGAATGTCGGCACCGGTAATTGCTTCAATCTCCCGATCCGAGTCATAAAATGGTTTGCCCAGTGCTGCCGCCAGCATGCGCCCAATGGTACTTTTACCAACCCCCATGGGGCCGATCAGAAATACATTGTTGTGCGTAACCATCACTGAAACCGCCGTCGCCCGAACAGGGCATGCTCAAATTCAAGCGCGCAATCTAACCTGTATAGCCTCAAAAACTCAAGTTAAACCCTGAATTCGGCTCAGTGCCAGACCTGATCAAGGTGACTCAAAACCATCCTCCCAGCGCGACTCCGATACAATTTCAGGGGTAATAAAAATCAACAATTCAGTGCGATGCGCGGTACTTGTTTGTCGGCGAAAGAACCCTCCAAGCACCGGCAATCGCCCAAGACCGGGTGTCACGGCCTCAGCGCGCGTCGACTCTTCACGAAAAATTCCTCCCAATACCAGTGTTTCACCATTGTTGACCAACACGCTTGTGTTAATGGTATTGGTATTGATGGCCGGCACGTCGCCACTGCCAGATGCAACGGAGTCTTGTCGGATATTAAGTCGCATGATGATTCGCCCGTCGGGAGTAATCAGCGGTGTCACATCAAGCGCCAACACGGCATCCACAAATTCCGTTGTAGAGCCACCTGCGGTGCCCCCCGCCTGGGCCTGATAGGGAATACGCACCCCCGATTGAATGAGGGCTGCCATATTGTCCTGCGTGGTGACGCGAGGCCGCGCGATCAACTCGGCCTTGCCAGCGCGCTCCAGCGCAGCGATTTCCAGATCAAGCACCTGATAGTCTCTTGCCCCGGCGACCCTGGCAATGGACGCAAGCTGATGATCGGCAGACAAACTCAGGAGATTGGCTGTCGGCCAATCAGTCGAAGACGGTTCTTTTGCCGATGCCAGAAACCCCCAGCGCATCCCCAGTTCGCGACCACTGTCCAGCGTGGCACTGACAATTCGCGCCTCAATCAGCACCTGTTTGACAGGTACATCGATGATGCCCAACAAATCCTCGACGGCACGCAAACTGGTGGCGGTATCCCTGACAATCAATGTATTGGTGCGTTGATCCACTCGCACCGAACCACGTTCGGATAACAAACTGCCCGCAGCAAGCGACTCACTCCCGAGCAACAACTGCAGCATGGCCTGACCATCGGCATAGTTCAGCTGCAGAAACTTCGTCTCAAGCGTCTCCAGCAGCTGTTCGCGAACTTTCAGCTCCATGTCCTGACTGACAAGCTGCTCAGGCCTTGCAACGGCCAACACACCACCGCGCAAACGAAAGGACAGTTCGCGGCCAAACAGCAGCATATCAAGCGCCTGTTCAACCGGCAGTTGTTCAATGTGCAGACTGACCAAACCCGCCACGCCCTCAGCCAATACCAGATTCACACCCAATTCATCTGCGATGACCTGTAACGCATCGGCGAGTGGCAGATCTACAAAATTCACCGTCAGCAGGTTATCTGTGTTATTTGCCAGTACTGGCGACACAGTGACCAGGTCGTAGAGCAATACCAAAACAAAACAAACCGCCACGAAGCTATTTTGACGCAACACGGTGCAGACGCCCATGATTGTCTCCCAGCAGATACACAATGCGCTTGCCATCCTTTTCAAGAATAAATCCTTTGTTGTGTTTACCCTTCTCCGCACTCGACCAGGAATCCTTGTCATCGTCGGCAAGCAATGCATTATTCAACAGGCGCTGCTCATCGATGAATGCGCCGATACTGACTAGCAGACTCATTGCCAGCACATATTTTTGTGTACTGCCGACGCGCTGCACATCCAGGTGTTGCACCTCCACCTCATGAATATTCAGCATCAATCCCGCCCAGAAATTTGCCAATGCTGTCTGAGAAACCTCAGCGTGAACACCAATCGACACTCTACCGTTTTGATCGATAACGCCCGGGCGCACATGAAGCAGGTGCACCTGAGTTGACCTCGCAAGATTGCGCACATAGTCAAGCAGATAACTCAGCTCGGGCCTGTTGTGAGTGTTGCCGGCAATCACACCGATAAAAAAAGCTGAAGGCGCAAGCGCCAACGTTTTCATTTGTAAATTCTGATTTTCAGACTCGAGCGTTGTCAGTTGCAGACGCGACGCAAGATAGTCAGCGTGTCTGGCACCTTCAACCTTGACCGCAAGCCAATACCAGAGCGCCAACAGCATCAACAGATTGGCAATTCCAAAAATCATCACCGATGAAAAACGCTGCAGGACGTTCCACTTTCCTGCCCCAAAGAAATCAACCCAACGACGCGCACCTGCGCCAATAACCATGATGAAATTCCGACATGCATCAATGAGCAGAATCAAATGTTACTTCCCCCGAATACAATCTCCGCGGGCGTTGTGGACATGAGAAACTGAAATTTTCCGCCGGATGACAATTCAATTTGCTGGTTTTGCGCTTGCGCGGCTAACATTTTTTTGAGCACTCTGATGACGCCGGCATCATCTGCTTCGCCAAAAAGTTGCAGTCCCTTGTCATCCCAGATCACCTGTCTGACGTCAATCGATTTCCCCAGACTGCCCCACTTAAACAGCATTGCTTGCAAGTCAGCATTTTTCTGCCAGCGCGTCAGCATGACTTGTGAGCTTTGTACTTTAGCCAACTGCAGCTCGTATGATTGCCGCAGGGATTGCTGATCGTGTGCCGCACGGTGCAGCAGCTGCTGCACACGCGTCGAGTGCTGCAACAGAAGTTGGGTTCGCTCAAGATGCGTCAGAACAATGTACAGACCAATCACAAGGTGACACACCGTGATGGCCATCAATAATTGAACGATCAAGCGTTGACGTTTTTTGTAACGCGATTGCCGCCAGGGCAACAAGTTAATCACCATCGTGTTGTCCCCTTGGCCGTCCCCTGCATAGCCACCGCCATGGCCGGCGCCAATTGCGACAGGATGACATCGGACAAATCGCCAGGTCTATGATCAACTGGCCAATCAACCAGCGGGTTAATAAGATGGGCGGCGCAACCGCAATACTGCTGGATCAGTTCACTTAACCCCGGCATGGCAGATCCGCCGCCATATACAAAAACCAGCGAGGGTTGCGCCATCATTTCCGACAATCGATATTGTTGGAGCGCCCTACGCAAAGACAGCAGAAAATCAGAGGCATGGATACATGCCTGTGCGCTGGTCCCGAATACATGACTGCGAACATATCCTGGGACACCTCCGCAGAGTCCATACAATCGAATGCCGCTAAACCCGGCATCGATATATAGATACCGGTTTCGGTCATGTTCGTCTGAGCGAGCATTACCATCAATCGCCAAGACATCGAGCCCAACCTGCGCAGGCATCAGACCTGCGCTTTTTAATGTCGCCAGGCAGGGTTGCATGACCGCCCTGCTGCAGGCGACCGCCAACCAGATCCTGGTATTTGGCGTCTTGTATTCCTGATCGGAATCGCGTGCCGCTATTTCACTGTAGTCAAAAAACAGACGCTGATTCTCCGTAGCAGGCAGGTCCTTTTCAATCTCGATGCTGACAGCCATATCAAGCTGATCTGCATCAAGCATGGCTGGCAACACCAGTTTGCGAAGCATCACATTTGCACAGGAAATAGTGACATGGACTCGCGGCAGTTTTGTGCGCAGCGACCGGGGCAACGATGCCAGCATCGCTTGAATTGTTGGAGCCGCACTACCCGCCAATTGCATGCAGAGCCCGACATGAAGTACCCAACGATCACGTCGCCGGCTCATGACAACCAACTTGACGGAACGACTTCCAATATCAATCCCGATCACGGGCTTACACCAGTTCAGCATTTACCAGTCCTTCTGCATGTCCTTCCGTGATCATGCCGGGGGGATGTGTATAACTCATCTGTTTTGTAGCCCAAACAGTGACTCCCTGCCGGAATTTTTACAGGGGCATTCTCACCAAATGACGGGTATAATCGTCGCCCTGAAAAGAGTCACCGTTTAAAACGGTCTACTCACATCATTTGGTTGTTGCTGCGGGACTGCTGCTCATGTTGAAACTCATCAAATTCCTGTTCTGGTTCGGCGTTTTTTGCCTGAGCGGGATATTGATGGTGGCGTCAGCTGCCTATCTTTATTTATCGCCGCAATTGCCGTCCGCCGAGACCTATCGGCAGGTGCAACTTGAAACACCCCTGCGTATTCTGACCGCTGATTACAAGCTGATTGAGGAAATCGGCGTGCGTCGTGATCCGATCAGTTATGAAGAGATCCCGCCGATGATGATCAACGCGGTCATCGCCAGCGAAGACGCGCGTTTTTATTCGCATCCAGGCGTTGATTTTCGAGGATTGGTTCGCGGTTTTTACGGCTTTGTCCGCGGCGTGAATCTGGGTGGCGGCAGCACCATAACCATGCAACTCGCCAACAACATCTCCTTTGACAGTGACAGCGTTTATGCGCGCAAACTGAAAGAAATACCCTTTGCACTGAGACTGCAACAAGAACTCACCAAAGAAGAAATTCTGACGTTATATCTGAACTTGGTATTTTTCGGACAGGGAGCCGAGGGCATAAGTTCAGCGGCCGCCGTTTACTACGGCAAGACCGTTGATCAAATGACGATTGGCGAAATGGCAACGATGGTTGCTTTATTGCCCTGCCCATCGGTCTGTAATCCGATCACTGATCCGGAGCGATCAAGAGTCCGACGCGATGTTGTGATCAATAAAATGCTGGCACAGGGCATGATTACCCGCGAACAACATGCACAGAGTCTGGCTGAACCGGTGATTGCTCGCCGACACATGCGCACCATCGAAGTGAACGCTCCTTACGTTGCCGAAATGGTCAGGCAAGAACTGTATGCTGAGTACGGTGAAGACATTTATCGCTTAGGCATCGAAGTCACCACGTCTATCCACAGCGAATTGCAGAATGCTGCTACGGCCGCGCTGACCAATGGATTGGAAAATTATTATGACCGGCGCCATGGTTATCGCGGCCCTGAGGCCCGATTGTCAACTGCCGGCGATGACCAGCAAGCGCGCTGGATGAGTGAGCTTGCGGTGCGGCCCGACTACGGCAATCACATTCCAGGCATTGTCACTTACGTGCTCGATCGCTCAATAGGCGTCATGTTAAGGGATGGCTCAACCGTGACAGTCAATTGGTCTGGGCTGGAGTGGGCGCGACCTTTTATTTCTCGCGATAATGCATGGCCCATTCCCACACAAGCCTCGGATGTTGCTCGGGTAGGTGATGTTGTTCGCTTGCGCAAGAGCGCGGCTGGCGACTGGCAACTGGGGCAAGTACCGGAGTTGCAAGGCGCAATTGTGTCTGTGTCACCCGACAATGGCGATATTCTGGCACTGGTCGGTGGTTACGATTTCCGTTACAGCCAGGTAAACCGGGCTATCGCCTCGCGACCGCCTGGCTCCGGCTTCAAGCCCTTTTTGTATGGTGCAGCGTTGGAAAATGGTTACACCCCGGCATCATTGATAAATGATGCACCCTTTTCGCGGGGCGATTATCGCCCACAAAACTACGAACGGAATTTTGTTGGCCCCATCACTCTGCGCAATGCCATCAAAGACTCGCGAAATGTGCCTGCTGTGCGCCTGTTTGATCAATTGGGATGGGAAAAGGTATTCGATTTTGCAGGTCGGTTTGGATTCCGCACGGAGAACTTCCCACGCAATGACCTGACCATAGCGCTGGGCAGTCAGGATGTGCAACCGTTGGAGATGGCAACAGCGTATGCCATGATCGCCAACGGTGGTTATCGTTTGCAGCCAACGTTGATTAAAAAGATTGAAACGCTGCAAGGTGTCGTATTTGAAGCACCCACGCCGGAAACCGAATTCGTTGTTGATCCCCGCGTCGCTTACATTCTGAATACCATGTTAAGAAGTGTTGTTGAGGCAGGCAGCGGCCGCCGTGTTGCTCGTGAGATTGATCGACGCGATCTGATGGGCAAAACTGGCACCACCAATGGTCCCGCCGAGTTATGGTTCACGGGTTTTAATCGCGACATCGCAACGAGTGTGTTTGTGGGCTTTGACACACCCGAGGCATTGGGCGAGTCAGAACAGGGAGCAACTGTAGCGGTACCCATTTGGATTGATTACATGAAGCAGGCACTGGAAGGTCGACCGGAAAACACCATGCACCGCCCTGACGGACTGGTCGATCGACTTATCGACAGAGATACCGGTGAAATAGCCAGACCCGGGCAAGCCGACACCATATTCGAGGTTTTTATGGCTGAATCGGCACCTGCAGAAATGCGCAATCAGCAGCAACCCCGCACGCCGGACAGGGATAACCAGAACACCTTGTCTACCGAAATTATTTTCTGAAGGTCAAAAAAAAGCCCCGGATCGCGGGGCTTTTTTCTATCGCCTTCACACTCATCCGCATTACTTGATGGTGCGGTTGCCAAAGCGCTTGTTGAAACGGTCGATACGGCCGGCGCTATCAAGAATCTTCTGTTTGCCCGTGTAGAATGGGTGACAAGCAGCGCACACGTCGATCAGCATGTCGTGGCCAAGGGTAGAACGCGTATTGATCACGTTGCCACAACTGCAAGTAGCTTTGATTGCAACGTACTTTGGATGAATATCAGCTTTCATGGTATGTCCTCGAAAATGACTGGTATCGCCACGCGCCAACTTACACTTCCGGGCACGCACCATACCTGAGCAAGTACCACCTCGCAGACAATCCCCAATTGGACTGACCATTAGTGGCTATTGAAAAAAGGGCGCCATTGTAACAGACAATAGCGACTAAGCAAGAGCACTCAATCTGGCTGAGCGACCTGGGCACGGATTCTTTCATGGTTGCGCACAGTTTCACGCATGATTTGCGCCAGAATATCGGTCAACAGGTCCGGATTGAGCTCATGCGCTTCACATAAATTTCGGATACTGGCCAGTTTTTCCTCTTCGCGCTTGGGATCCACCGAGTTCAGACCGGCTCTTGCCTTGAGCTCCCCAACCGTTTGTGTCAGCGCAAAACGGTTCGCCAGCAACAGGACCAAGGCATGGTCAAGGCGGTCGATCTGCTGACGCAACGAGAGTAGCTCATTCAAAGCCTCTGTCTGGGCGTTGTTACTGTTCAAGATAGCTCCTGTGGTTAGCGTTTGGTCAGCCACCTCAAAAGGGCGGTCGTGTTGGCATGAGTATAATGGAAGCCTGCTCCGGCTAAAACCAGTTATAATCACCGGCCTCAAAATGACACCCGGCCGGAACCACACACACCCATGCTTGTTGCCCAGCCTATCGAACCACAAGCACCGGTGATTGCCAGAGTTGCGGTGCCAACCCCGCTGCGCCGCAGTTTTGACTATCTGCTGCCGCACGATCTGCTGATTGATAATCCCGAACTCAAACCCGGCAGCCGACTGCTGGTTCCGTTTGGCAATCGGGAGTTGACCGCGGTACTGTTGGAGATTGATAGCCACTCATCGCTGGACGTCAACAAACTCAAAACCGTCATTCGAATTCTGGACAAGGAACCGCTGATTCCGGCGCATTTGCTGGATCTCTGGTTGTGGGCAGCAAAGTATTATCAACACCCGATTGGTGATGCGCTGCAGACCTTGATGCCTGCCGGCCTGCGCGGCACGGCGCCCGCGCGGCACAAACATCGCGCGATGGACAAAAACAAACCGACAGCAGATCACCCATACCCGGCCGAACAGGAACAGCAGTTGAACGCCGACCAACAGGCCGCCTGCGACCAGATCACCACGGCACTGGGCGGATACAAAGGATTTTTGCTGGATGGTGTCACCGGTAGCGGAAAAACCGAAGTGTACCTGCAGGCTATCGCCCAGACGCGGGCGGCAGGCAAACAAGCGTTGGTACTGGTCCCTGAAATCAGTCTGACGCCACAAACACTGGCGCGCTTTCAACAGCGTTTTGATGAACCCATTGCGGTGCTGCACTCCGGCTTGACCCCACGACAACGACTCAATGCCTGGCTGTCGGCGTCATCAGGACAGGCAGGTATTATTATTGGCACCCGCTCAGCGGTCTTTACCCCGATGGCGACACCCGGCCTGATTATTGTTGATGAAGAACACGACAACTCCTTCAAACAACAGGATGGTTTTCGCTACTCAGCCCGCGATCTGGCCGTGATGCGAGCGTCCGCAGAACAGATTCCGGTTGTGCTTGGCTCGGCCACACCCAGTCTGGAAAGTCTGCAGAATGCCCTGACCGGACGCTATACCCGACTGCAATTGACGGAGCGCGCGGGGGCAGCCAGCAAACCCGCCTTTGTGCTGATCGACACGCAGGCTCAGCACATGGAACAGGGCTTTTCTGGCAAATTGCTCGAGCACATCACACAACATCTGCGCGACGGTAATCAGGTGCTGGTGTTTATCAATCGCCGGGGGTTTGCCCCGGTGCTGCAATGCGGCGACTGCGGCTGGACCGCGGAGTGCAAATTTTGTGATGCACGCCTGACCATTCACAAGAGCCCGCCCCATTTGTGCTGCCATCATTGTGAGCGTCGCCACCCGATTTTCAGACACTGCCCTGATTGTGGCGGCAAATCCATGCACCCTGTTGGTGTGGGTACTGAGCGCAGCGAAGCCTTTTTGCAACACTGCTTCCCAACGACTGACGTGATCCGGATTGACCGCGATGTCACCCGTAAAAAAGATGAGCTCGAGCGGCTGCTGGGCAAAGTACAGCAAGGTGAACCCTGCATTCTGGTTGGCACTCAAATGCTGGCCAAGGGACACCACTTCCCGAAAGTGACCTTGGTAGCTGTACTGGAGGCTGATTCCGGGCTGTTCAGCGCTGATTTTCGGGGTCAGGAGTTTATGGCGCAGCTGTTGACGCAGGTTGCCGGACGAGCAGGTCGCGCCGAACAACCCGGCGAAGTGCTGATTCAAACACAACATGCCACGCACCAGAGTCTTCAGACATTGATCAGCAAGGGCTATCATGCGCTGGCTGAGCAGTTGATTCAGGAACGTCAAAACACCCTGATGCCGCCCTTCACGCATCTTGCCTGTATCAGGGCCGAGGCAATCAACAGTCAGGCGCCACTGGACTTTCTGATGAAGACACGCGCACTGACCGAACAATTGTGTGACACACTGAACCTGCAAACACGCATCATGATCAATGGCCCTTTGCCTGCTCCAATGGAAAAACGTGCCAATCGTTTTCGGCAACAATTGCTTGTCCGCGCACCTCATCGACAGGATCTTCAACTGTTACTCGGCAAACTGTGTTTGCAACTGGAAGGCCTGACCAGCCAACGGCAGGTGCGATGGTCCATTGATGTGGACCCGCAGGATATGATGTGACGCCCGGATACGTGTATTATCTGCAACGTTAACTGAACTTCGGCTACATTCAGGATATTTCGTTTCATGGATCAGGATTTTGCAAAAAGGCGCACGCGCACACCGCTTGCCGAACCATCCGCTGTGCCACAACCGTCCAGCCTTGGTTTATTGCTGACGGGTCTGGTTACCGGCATTGCCGTAGGTTTGTTTATTGCGCTGCTGGTTTACCTGTCCGGCGCACTGCCGCCGGCGCCCGGTCAGGTCGCTGCCCCCGACAGTCGGCAGATTGAAACGCCCGACATAGCCGGGGTAGACAGTGCTGGCGGATTGACGCAGGAACAACAACGCGAAGCACAACGCCTGCAGCTTGAGTTTTATCAGGAGCTGCCCAATTACGAAGTCGTCGTCGACGTCACGCCGGTCAGCGGCTCGGTGCCACGGACACCGCCGCTCGCGGCTGCAACCGCAATAGACACGACCACTGCGCCCGTTGAAACGGGGACAGCTGACACCGCTACCGTTGACACCGCTGCGCCTGACAACTTGAGTGCATCCGTTGATTCAGCGCCGGCCACACAGACTGAGGTCGCTGCTGACGCGCCAGCAACAGCAAATGACACACTCGATCCGGTGTCAGCTGCCTTGCGTGAAATCAGCAATCGTCCAGCCGACGCTCCGTTAGCCGCACCAGCAACAGCCAGTGGTCCGTCCTTCATGCTGCAAGCCGGCGCATTTCAGCAGCGAGACACGGCCAATTCTCAACTCAGCCGATTGCTGGGACTGGGACTGAATGCCCGCATTCGCGAAGAGACACTGCCCGGCCGCACTTTGTTTCTGGTGCAGGCAGGGCCGTATGCCTCCCGTGATGACATGATGCAGGCTGAACGGGTTCTGCGCAGCAACAGCATCGACAGCATGAGAATTACACTCAGCCAGCCTTGAACACCGGCTGGCTGACCCAATATCCCTGAAGCAAGACTTTCGGTTAATTCCATCCAAGGAGAAGCGCATTGGAGCAGTTTCGCGGTACCACCATCTTATCCGTGCGTCGCAACAACAAAATTGTTATCGGCGGCGACGGCCAGGTTTCTCAAGGCAATACAGTGCTCAAAGGCAATGCGCGTAAAGTGCGGCGTTTGTATAAAGATCAGGTACTGGCAGGTTTTGCGGGCGGCACAGCGGATGCTTTTACGCTGTTTGAGCGCTTTGAAGAACAGTTGGACAAACATCAGGGCAAACTGGTGCGCTCTGCCGTATCACTTGCCAAACTCTGGCGCACAGAACGTTCATTACGTCGCCTCGAAGCCCTGCTGGTGGTAGCCGACAAAGATGCGTCATTAATCATCACCGGTAATGGGGACGTTATTGAACCGGAAGATGGCTTGATGGCTATTGGCTCCGGCGGCTCATTTGCCCTGTCTGCCGCCCGCGCCCTGTATTTTAATACCGAGCTGGAAGCGCGCACTATTGTTGAAAAAAGCCTCGGCATTGCCGCGGACATCTGCGTCTACACCAACCACCAGCATGTTATTGAAGAGCTCGAATACTAATCAGTTGTAGCCCCATTTTTCAGGAAATACGCGCATGACCATGATGACTCCCCGAGAGATCGCCTCTGAACTTGACCGACATATTGTGGGGCAAAAGGCTGCCAAACGCGCCGTTGCCATCGCACTGCGCAACCGCTGGCGGCGTATGCAACTGGGCGCCGATATCCGACAGGAAATCACCCCCAAGAACATCCTGATGATCGGTCCGACCGGGGTGGGCAAAACCGAAATTGCACGGCGACTGGCAAAACTCGCCAATGCGCCCTTTATCAAAGTGGAAGCCACCAAGTTTACCGAAGTCGGTTATGTGGGACGTGATGTGGAATCCATCATTCGCGACCTGGTGGATATTGCCATCAAAATGTTGCGTGAAGAGCAGATTCGCAAAGTGCAACACCGTGCGGAAGAAGCCGCGGAAGATCGTGTGCTGGATGCGTTGCTGCCGCCTCCTCCGCGGGTACCGAATGCTGCCGCTGAATTGTCGGGCAATGATGCACAATCCGCCACGCGCCAGATGTTCCGCAAAAAACTGCGCGAAGGTGATCTGGATGACAAAGAAATCGAGATCAGTGTCGCTGAAGGCATGGGCGGCGTTGAGATCATGGCGCCCCCCGGCCTCGAAGAAATGACCAGTCAGCTAAAATCGATGTTCTCCTCCATGCAGCATGGGCGTAAAAAATCCCGTCGCATGCCTGTCAAAGCGGCGCTGCGACTACTGCGTGAAGAAGAAGCATCCAAACTGATCAACGAAGAAGAACTCAAAACCCTTGCCATCGACGCCACCGAACAAACCGGCATTGTGTTTATCGACGAAATCGACAAGGTCACCGAGCGGGGTCAAACCGGCCACAGTGGTGTTTCGCGTGAAGGCGTGCAGCGCGACCTGTTGCCATTGATTGAAGGCTCCACGGTGACCACCAAATACGGCAGTGTGAAAACCGACCACATTCTGTTTATTGCCTCGGGTGCGTTTCATCTGTCCAAACCGTCTGATCTGATTCCTGAGTTGCAGGGCCGTTTGCCGATCCGTGTGGAACTGGAAGCGCTGACCGCGGAAGACTTTGAGCGCATTCTGACCGAACCCAATGCCTCACTGACGGAACAGTACCGGGCACTGCTCAGCACCGAAAACCTGCATATCCGCTTTACAACAGACGGCATCAAATCGCTGGCAAAAACCGCCTGGGAAGTGAATGAACGCACCGAGAACATCGGCGCCCGCCGCCTTCACACGGTGATGGAGCGCCTGCTGGAAGAGGTGTCATTCAGCGCCTCTGATCTGGCGGTTGGCGATCAGAAAGAACTGGTGATTGATGCCGAATATGTTGAAAAACAACTGGGTGACCTGGCGCGCAACGAAGACCTCAGCAGGTTCATTCTGTAATGTCCGATGACAGCTCATCAGCCGGGGCGCCGGCACCACAACCCTCGGGCATTCGCCTGCGGCGCAAAAGTGGCCTGCTGGAACTAAGTTATGCAGACGGCCGGGTGTTTGAATTGCCCGCTGAGTTGCTGCGCGTGTACTCACCGTCGGCAGATGTCAAAGGTCACGGCAAAGGTCAGGAAGTGTTGCAAACTGGCAAACGCCATGTCGGGTTGAGCGGTATTGAACCCATGGGCAACTATGCCATCCGTCTGGATTTTGATGACGGCCACAACTCGGGCATTTTCAGCTGGGACTATCTGTACCAGCTGGCGACTCATCAACCGCGATTATGGCAGGACTATCTGGACAGACTGGCGGCTGCCGGCAAGCGCCGGGATGCGTTGCCAGCCGGCACACAAGTCATTAACATTGTGGACCCGTCCCGCAGCGCCTGATCTGCCGGATTTCATCGATTTTTTAAAATTCAGTGCCGGACAGTTCGGCAACACGCGGCGGCTTTATGAGCATTACTCCAGATTCCGGGCAGCACTCAGACAGTCAGGGTGCCGAGTCGACAACGCATTTTGGTTATGAGCAGGTCAGTCCTGCGGAAAAAACCCGCCGTGTCGGTCAGGTTTTCCACTCTGTGGCCAATCGCTACGATGTCATGAACGACCTGATTTCGGTCGGCACACATCGCATTATCAAACGCCTGACGGTTGAATTGAGCGGCGTACGCCCCGGGCACACTGTACTGGATCTGGCCGGCGGTACCGGTGACTTCTCCATGCGTTTTGCACCCCTGGTCGGGGCGGGTGGCCAAGTTGTGCTGGCGGATATCAACGACTCCATGCTCAAGGTTGGACGCGACCGGCTGATCGACAAGGGCATTACCGGCAATGTGCAGATCGCTCAGGTGAATGCGGAAACCTTGCCATTTGCTGATGAAACCTTTGATTGCATTGTGATCGCCTATGGTCTGCGCAATGTCACGGACAAAGACAAAGCCCTGCGCTCCATGTACCGGACACTTAAACCTGGCGGCAGGGCGCTGGTGCTTGAGTTTTCCAAGCCGGTGAACCCGTTACTCGGCAAAGCCTACGATGCGTTTTCCACCTTATGGCCGGTGGCCGGCAAAGTGGTGACAGGCGATGCGGACAGTTACAAATATCTGGTGGAATCCATTCGCATGCACCCGGATCAGGAAACCTTGAAAACCATGATGCAGGATGCCGGTTTCAGGGACTGCAAATACCACAACATGATTGGTGGCATCAGCGCCATTCACGTGGGATACCGGTAACATGTTGTCGGCGGGATTGAGCCAGATCATTGAAGCCGGGATCAATGGCCTGCTGCGTCAGGATCCGCACCTGCTGAGCAGCCTCAACCAGATCGCCAGCGGAAAAAGTCTGAGGCTGATCTGCACACGAGCCGGTGCAGCCGACAGCCAACCCGCATGGCAGTTAACCCTTATCATCACGCCTGACAAACTGCATGTGCACAGCAACTCATTTGACGACGTGGATGCCAGCATCACCGGGAGTCCACGTGCGCTGTCGGCCCTGCTGTTCAGCGATGATCCCGCGGCGGCGCTATATCACCCCGACATTGTGCTTTCCGGTGATGTGCATTTGATCCAGAAGATTCACAAGACACTGAGCGCCTCTGATACACGCTGGGATGATTTGCTCGCACCCCTGTTAAAACCGGTGCTGGGTGACCATGGCATATTTGCGCTGTCGACTACCGTCAATGCCGGAGTGGAAGCGGCACGCAATGCTGGCCAGACCTTAAAAATGGATATCCGGGATTACCTGCAGGAAGAGTCCGGCTTGTTGCCCACCCGAGCGGAGACAGAGTCCACCAACAACCGACTGGATTCCCTGCGGCTGCGAATAGATCGCCTGCATGCCCGACTTGAGTTGTTGCGTCAGCATCCGCTGTGACAAATTGACGCAGCAGCTTGTAATACGCCCGCAGGGTGGGATAATCCGGCCAGAGGCAGGAGACGTATTACTATCACAATGCAGTCACAACATGACATTGAGCGCGCTGTCGCACCCTTGTTCAGCATGCATTCAGTCATCTGCACAGACAATACAACACAGACAATAAAAACCTGCTCAACCCGGTCAAATCAACACACCGGAATCACCCGTGAAAGATAAGGCATAGTTCAGGAGAAAAAGCGCATGAAACGTACCGATGGTTTTAGTCTGGCAACTGCTGCAGCCGCACTGTTAATGTCCGGCACCAGCATGGCAACCCTGGACGTCAATCAGACCAACCCCGATGATCCCATCAAAGTGAGCGTCTGCCAGAATGTCAGCGGCGCTGGTCAGAGTGCATGCAAAGGTTTTGGCAACGACGCGGGTGCAGGTGCAAACAGCTGCAGCGGTGTGGGTTTTGTGGCAGTGACCAGCGGCAACGGTGCATTTTCGGCAGCACTGTGTCAGGTGCTGGGAGGCACACAGGCAGCCAGTCTGACAGCTAAACCGGACTTTACGCTTGGCGATACTGCGGTCAGCGTGACGTACTGCAATGATGTCTTCACCTGTGCAGGTCTGAGTGCATGCAAAGGCAACTCCAACGCCGCATGTGCCGGCAAAAACAGCTGCCATGGTATCGGTTTTGTGGGTGTGTACTCCGGCAGCGAAGAGCTGTCCAAATCACTATGTGAAAAGCTGGGTGGCAGCGCTCTGTCGTCCCTTTAACCGGATCTGACAGACAACAGGGTGGAAACATGCTGGGATTTGGCCTCGGACTGCGCAGCCCTCATTACGACTACGTGCTGGAACACCAGCCCGCTGTCGACTGGTTTGAGCTGATCACCGAGAACTACCTGGCCCCCGGCGGACGTCCTCGTGCCATTCTGCATAAAATCCGTGCACATTACCCGGTAGTGTTGCACGGATTATCATTCAACATCGGCAGTAACGAAGCGCCAGACCTTCACTATCTTGCGCAGCTCAAGACACTCATCACTGAAGTGCAACCGGCGTGGGTGTCCGATCATATTTGCTGGACAGGGCTGCACGGCAAAACCTCTCACGACCTGTTGCCGATTGCCTACAACGCCGAGACGCTGTTGCAGGTCGCTGACAAGGTCAATCAGATTCAGGATTATCTGCAACAAACCGTGGTGCTGGAAAACCCGTCGGTCTACCTGCAGTTCCGCTCCGCCAGCATGAGTGAACCTGATTTTATTAACGCGCTGTGTGAACGCACCGGGTGCCGCATACTGCTGGACGTGAACAATGTGTATGTAAGTTGTTTTAATCTAGGCCAGGATCCTTACGCGCAGATTTCCGCATTAAAACCGGATTGTGTGCAGCAGTTTCATCTGGCGGGACATACCCACAATGGTAATCACATCATTGACACCCACGACCATCCGGTTAGTGATCCGGTCTGGGAATTGTATGCGCACACCTGTCGGCACTTCGGTGAAACCGCCACCTTGCTGGAACGCGACGACCACATTCCGCCCTTCCCGGAATTGATGGCTGAACTTGAGATGGCCCGGCAGAAACAACACGATGCGCTGTTGTTGTCAGCAACCGGCGCGCCCCGACAGTCTGTCAGCCGAGATTCCGTGCAGAGACCACGGGCGTGAACTGGCAACAGGAGCAGCAGGCCTTTTGGGACTGGATGACACGTCCCCAGGATTTGCGCGATAGCGCTGATTCGATTGACGCCCTGATGGCGCCACACCAGGCTCTCTCCCGGGTTGAAGCATTGGCCATTTATAACAATGCCTACCACCAACGCCTGATTCAAATTTCGTCAGAACTTTATCCAGTGCTGTATCACACGTTGGGAGACGATGTGTACACCCGTCTGTGGCTGGAATACATTGCTGAATACCCGCCGCGACCAGGCCCCATGGGGCTGCTGGGCGAACATCTGCTGGTGTTTGCCAGACAACACGCACAGTTTGGTCAGTTACCGGCGTTGCTGGATATTATTGAACTGGAAAGCTTGTTGATCAGTTTGTTTGACAAGGCAGATGAGCCGGCATTCACACGACCGATGCTACAAGCCCTGCCCATCGACCAATGGCCCGTGATGTGTTGGCAGCCCAAACAGGACTGGGCACTGATGCACAGCCGCTTTGATCTGGAGGCATATTGGACGTTAATGCAGGCGCATCTGGCACAGGAAACTGCCATCCCGGGAGAAACCGGTTTTGCTGTACCCCTGCATGAACCCGCTCAGACGGTTTTTTACCTGGTACGGCGAGTCAATCATCGCATGCAATTTCAGCGCATCAATCAGGCGATGCTGGTATTCCTGCAAGGCATACACTTGCATTTCCCGTTTGCGGACCTGTGCGAACAGTTGGCGAGCAATTTTCCTGAAGAGGATATTGCTCAACTGAGCCTGACACTGTTGCTCAAAGCCATTGATCTGCAGTTGTTACATGCACGATTAACTGCCTGACCTGACGATCAGACTTCGATCACTTCAAAACTGTGAGTGACCTTGACGCCACCGGCTGCCAGCATAATCGATGCAGAACAATATTTCTCTGCGGAGAGGCTGACGGCGCGCTCAACCTGTTTTTCACTGAGACCTTTGCCGCTGACTTTAAAATGCAGATGAATGGTTTCAAACACAGCGGGCGTTGCATCCGCGCGTGTGGCTTGAACTTCTGCGACACAGTCACTGATATCCTGACGGGATTTTTTCAGAATACTGACCACGTCAAACGAGGAGCAACCACCGGTGCCGATCAACACCATTTCCATGGGACGCAAGCCCATATTGCGCCCGCCACTGCTTTCTGGCCCATCCATCACGACCGCATGACCGCTACCGGACTCACCTACAAACATCGCTCCATCTACCCAACGAACTGTCGCTTTCATACTCCACCCAGAACAAGACCAAAAAAGTCATTCAAACTTTGAACTGCATCACACACTGTGAGGCTGGCTGCGCAAGATTAACACAGCATAATGATACAGGTTAGCGCAGCTGACTTTGCATGCGCTACAATCAAGTGGCTTTTATCAGGCAAATGGTCAGGAGAGACTATCCATGGCATTGATGGCCATCACACCTCATATTGAGGATCTCGATAATTTTCTGGACTCCTGTGCGCTACGACGCTACGAGCGTGGCCAGACCATCATTTATGCGGGTGATGTGCCTTCGACATTGTTTTACCTGATCAAAGGCGGCGTATCCGTCATCCTCGAAGATAACGATCATAAAGAAGTGGTGGTGGCTTACTTGAACCCCGGCGACTTCTTTGGCGAGATGGGTCTGTTTGATACGCATAAAGCGCGCAGCGCCTGCTGCCGCGCACGTTTTACCTGTGATATTGCAGAAATCAGTTATGACCGATTTAATGATTATGCGCACCTGCATCCGGAAATTCTGTTCACCATTGGCAAACAGATGGCAAACCGCTTGCGAAACACCACACGCAAAGTTGGTGATCTGGCGTTTTACGATGTGACTGGTCGGATTGCGCGCACACTGATTGAGTTAAGCAAAGAGCCCGACGCCATGACTCATCCGGATGGCATGCAAATCAAAATTACCCGTCAGGAAATCGGACGCCTGGTCAATTGCTCCCGCGAAATGGCAGGCAGAGTGTTGAAGACACTCGAGGAGCAGAACTTGATTTCAGTTCATGGACAAACCGTTGTGGTATTTGGCACCCGCTAACAACACAGCTCAATCTGTTTTCGCCAGCAACAACAACTCTGCACCGACCTGGCTTTCATTAAACACCCGCTGACGCTCGGCTTGGATGTATGCCAACTTTTCTTGCTTCTCAGGTGCGGGAATGCCCTTGACGTTCAGCAAACTTTCGGCGCGTCGGAACAGCGACATAGCCCGAATGGTGTCTTCCTGTTCCATGGCCTTTTGTGCCATCAGAAAACAGGAGTTAACTGACACTCGCAGGCCAAGCAGGCGCAGATTATTCTTGGTATTTTCAAACTGCCCGGCACTGATTTTGTCTGACCGGTAAAGGTCGGCAAACATCTGCAGTGCTTTTTGTATATGCCGCTGCGCCACTAATAACTCTTGTTCAGTGGCAACTGCAGCACTACCACCGGTGGCCGGGTTGCTACGAGGACGCATGGCGGCCTCGGCCTCCTGAATATGCCTGCCCAGATCCTCACGCGTCGGATCCAGTGCCTGCATTTGTTTCATGTCTTCAATCATCGTGGCGTATATGGTGCCAAGAATATCCGGGTCTACATCCATACGCTGCAGCGCTCGCCCGACTTCCTGCACACTCTGCCGACGCTGATCCAGTGCCGCCAGCTGGCTCAAGGTCTGATATTGCACAGCCTGCAATTGTGCTGCCCATCCGGCCAGCATCAAGCCGGCCAGCATCAGCACAAGGAAAAAAACAATTGGAAGCAGATTGCCAGCAAACATGCACAGCCCGCGCAGCGTTCAAGTGTTGGAGTTCGTCCAGAACGCTATCGGCAGGCGCGGTGACTTGTTTACCCCTCAGACAAACAATTCACGCAGCTTGTCACCCGGATTGTCTGCTCGCATGAAGGTTTCTCCGATCAGGAATCCATAGATTCCTCTGGATATCATGAGTTTGACATCGTCGGCGGTGCCGATACCACTTTCAGTCACAATCAATTTGCCCTCAGGAACCAACTCAGCAAGCCTGAACGTGGTCTCCAGATCGGTGTGGAAGGTGTGCAGGTTGCGATTATTAACACCAATCAGATCGAACCCTGCCGACAGGGCAATATCCAGTTCCGCTTCGTCATGCACTTCCACAAGCACATCCAGCGCAAGTTCAGCCGCATATTGTGACAAGGCATGCAATGCTGGCGGGCTGATGGCTGCCACAATCAATAAAATACAATCGGCACCCATAGCGCCAGCTTCCGCGATTTGATAAGGGTCAACAATAAAATCCTTGCGGATCACCGGCAACGTGCAGGCGGCGCGCGCCTGCTGCAGATACGCAGTGCTGCCCTGAAAAAACTGCTCATCCGTCAATACAGACAAGCAGGCGGCACCGGCGTCAGCGTACTGCTGTGCAATTGTTGCCGCATTAAAATCGGGTCGAATCAAACCACGACTGGGTGACGCTTTTTTGATTTCCGCAATAACCGCAGGCTGTTGTGAAACCATCCGTGTGCGCAGGGCACTCATAAAACCGCGTCGCCCGGGCATCTGCTGCACCGCTGAAGCATGTTGCTGGGCAAGACTGACTCGGTGGGAATTCTGGCGAATTTCAATGGCTTTTTGCGCCAGAATTTTTTCGAGTATGGTGCTGGTGTTCACGCCGTTTATTCCTCAGCCTGATTTCAGGACGATGGTGTTTCAATGGGAAGCGACTGGGTAAAGGCCGCCAGTTGTTCGAGCTTTTGCAAGGCCACACCACTGCGCAAAATCTCTTGCGCTTTTTTAACCCCGGCCGGCAAATCATCACACAGATTAGCTGCATAAATGGCGGCACCGGCATTCAACGCGACGATGTCACCCGCCGCCTCATGCTCATAGGTCAGCGCCTGCCGAACCATGACCAGACTTTCCTGAGGCGTGCTCACTTTTAACATGTCAAAACCATCGCGTTGCTGCATGCCAAAGTCGGCGGGCTGCACGCTGTACCGCACCAGATGCCCATCCCGCAACTCTCCGATCTGCGTCGGGGCCGAAATACTGATTTCATCGAGACCATCATCTGAGGCCAGTACCAGCACATGACGACTGCCCAGCGACTTGAGCACTTCCAGCACCGGATCTATCCACACGGCATCAAATACACCCAGAACCTGATTGGGCGCACCCGCCGGATTGGTCAAGGGTCCCAACATATTAAAAATGGTACGGACGCCAATTTCCCTGCGCGGACCGATCACGTGTTTCATCGCGCTGTGATGACCGGGGGCGAACATAAACCCAACGCCGATCTGTTCAACACAGTCCGCCACCTGTGCCGGCGTGATGGTCAGGCGGACACCGGCCGCCTCCAGCAGATCGGCACTGCCACTTTTACTGGTTGCACCACGATTGCCGTGTTTGGCAACACGTGCGCCGGCACAGGCAGCCACCATGGCAGCGGAGGTCGAAATATTGAAGGTATCGGTGTTGGTGCCACCCGTGCCACAGGTATCCACCAGATGCGCATCGGGCGGTAAATTCACCGGTGCCGCCAGCGCACGCATGGTTTTGGCTGCACCCAATAACTCAGGTGTCTTGATGCCCTTCATCTGCAGGGCAATCAAAAACGCTGCAATTTGCGCATCGGTACACTGCCCTGTCATCAACTCGCGCATCAGCGCGGCCATGTCGTCGGCATTTAGATCACGTCGCTCACTCAGATGGCGTATGGCTTGTTTGATATCCATTATTATTTGCCCTGCAAAAAGTTCCTGAACAGCTGATGCCCGTGTTCGCTGAGAATGGACTCCGGGTGAAACTGCACTCCTTGAACGTCCAGCGTTTTATGACGCACGCCCATAATCTCGTCCAGATCGCCGTTGTCCAACTGCGTCCAGGCAGTAATTTCCAGACAATCCGGCAAGGTTTTTTTATCAATCACCAACGAATGATAGCGGGTTGCGGTAAACGGACTCGGAAGATCCGAGAAAATACCCACTTGTTTGTGGTACATGGCAGACAACTTGCCATGCATGACTTGTCTGGCGCGAATCACATCGCCACCATACGCTTGGCCAATCGCCTGATGCCCCAGACAAACACCTAACAAGGGAATCCGACCGGCAAATGTCTTGATGACATCCAACGAAATACCGGCTTCGGTGGGTGTACATGGCCCCGGCGAGATCACTATTTTTGCGGGCGCCAGAGACTCTATTTCCGCCAAGGTGATCGCATCATTACGGGTTACCCGCACATCCGCGCCCAACTCACCGAGATATTGCACGATGTTGTAGGTAAAAGAGTCGTAGTTGTCGATCATCAGGATCATGAATGGGTGTCTCCATAAAATCAGGCTGCATTTTCGCTGAAATCGTGATCAACTTAAACCTCGATGATCAATCTACGCTAAAAGAACGCTGCGCAACGGAAGAAGGAGACATCATGACCGGCATGACCAGCTTTGAAAATGCGGCCCATGTTTTGGATGAACTGATTGCCTGTCATGAGCATCTTGCAGAGCTTTATCAGCGCCTGCAGGACAATGCCAGCCCGCTGGGCGCCATGTTTCTGGAGCAGTTAGCGGTACGCGAGAAAAAACTGGCGGCGACGCTGGAGCGTTACGAGGACAATGCACCGGTTAAAGTCCTGAAAACCTGGATACAAATTCCGTTTCCCGATGATCCTGACAAATTTCTGGCCGCACTGGAACAGGATCTGCCCGCAGACATGTCCACACAGGATATTTATGACATGGCCAGTCGTGCTGATGACTTTTTAACGCATCTTCTGGAGCATCTGCGTGATCGTTGTGAGATTGCCGAGGTTAAAAAGTTGTTTGAAGACCTGATCGCCGGCGAAAAAATCGAACACATTGCGCTCAGCAAAGCCTACAACTCACTGCGCGAGATGTAGACCTCACCCAACACGGATATCTGAATCAGCAGCACGCGGCTGATGCGCTGCCAGCCACCGGCGTGTCAAATGGCAGACCGCCACCGCAGCCTTCAAAAATGCCAAAGTGTTTGCTGAAATCACCGATAAACTCAAAGTGCGCCGCGAACCGTGTGTCATGCAGCATGCGCCAGGTATTGCCACACACCGGGAACACGCGCCCGGTCTCAATATCATGATGTTTGTCCAGGACAAAGCGGTCGGGGGCATGCAACAGGCTGCCTTTGTAGATCACCGCCTGCCCATAGTCTTCACAGTCGGGCTCAAGATCCTGAAGTTTAAACAACCGGTAGGTCGCTGAATAAAAACGAATGGGACCAAGGCGGGCGGCAATCGCCGGATCCGTGATGGTCAGTGGCCGGTCCTCAACCAACCGCGGATCCGTAAACCCGGCCCGACGTGCCATGTGTTGAAAATCATTCCAGTACAAGGCACCACCCAGACATTCACCGTACAACTCGGGATCGTGTTTAACGGCATCCGGGACACGACGGTCGGCATACACATCTGAAAAGTAAAATTCCCCGCCCGGCTTCAGCAGGCGAAAGATGCCATTTAACACAGCCGCTTTGTCTGGCGACAAATTCAACACACAGTTGGACACAATCACATCAACCGAACCCGGCGCCAGATCCAGTTGCTCCAGATGCTCCATGTAACCTTGCACAAATTGCACGTTGTCAAAACCGAGCTGATGTGCGTGCCATGCCTGGTGCTGCTGAGCGACGGCCAACTGCTCCTCAGTCATATCCAGACCAATAATACGCCCGCTGGCACCGGTCATCTGCGCCAGTGCATACACGTCACGGCCTGTGCCACAGCCCAGATCCAGAATCGTGCAACCCTCAAGCGCTGCCGGTGCAACCAGACCGCAGCCGTAGTACCGTGCCAGCACCTCCGGGTGAATGCGCGTCAGTAACGGTTTCAGCCATTCGGGCATGGCGGAAGGATCACAACATGCCGAGGTTTTCAGATCCGCCGAGCTTTGTAATTGTTTGCCGTAATAGTCTTTTACTACGTCGTACATGAAAGATTCCTTGCTGACATTGGTTATGCCGGCGCGCTGCAACTGGCGCCAAATTTGTAGCAACTGAAACATCGGTGATGTCGCAACATAATGCGCGCTTTCATACTCTCAGCCAGTGTACCGCCCAGATCATAATCAGGATCATCGTCAACCAGCGTACAGGCATACACTCGCACCCCTTTGCTGGTATTCACCAGCATGCGCGTGTAGGTACACATAAAATGTGACCGGCTTGCCTGCGTTGGATATTTTTCCATGCAGTTGGTAGTCACTTCCGGGCTACCGTCCTCGGTGCCTAGTGTCCCAAAATCCGGGAAGGCTGTGAACGGCAGTGTCTGACTGATGCCATGCTGTGTAAAGATATCACTGAATGTACGCTCCACTACGGCACTGTCTTCATGCTGCTCCATCTGCCGCGCGATAGACACTTTAAAGCCGTTGTTCAGCAACCACTTGATGCTGTCAAGCGACTCCACAAAACTACCTTGACCACGCCCGGCGTCATGTCGCACTGCATCGGGATAATCCAGACTGATGCGAAAGCTGATCGGAAACGGGTTGTCTTTCAGGGGCAGCAACTGGTGTGCGCGCTGGATTAACACCCGCGTTCCGTTGGTCAATACAAAACACGGTTTGTGCTGGCTGGCGTAGTCCAGAATATTAACAAAATCGCGGATAACAAACGGCTCACCACCGGTGAAGGAAAACTGCTGCACGCCCATATCGACAGCTTCATGGAAAAAGGGCTTTAACATCTCCAGCGACATGGCTGGCAAACGGGTATCGCCCGGTTTTGATCCCTCCAGACAAAATGGACACGCCAGATTGCAGGCAGTGCCGGTGTGAATCCACAGCTCGTTCAGTTTGTCTGCGTCGATGTATCCACGCGCATCACCGCTGCGCGTGTGTGTCCAGCTGTCGCGGTGTCGTGGTGATATCAAACTGACAAGAGGAATTCGATTGTTATCGGAGTCGGGTTTTGGCGCTGTCACAGTGCTGCTCACAGTATAATTTTTCCTTTTTATTTCCTGATCAACTCAGACCACAGACTGGCTCATGCTGAATTAATATGTCACAAGATAGCAGATTGATCCCGACGGTGGCAGTCGGCGTAGAATGCTACTGTTATTTGCAGTACACACACGTTAGCAGCCCATACCGATCGGGAGCGTTTTATCATCACTCAACACATATCTTCGCCATTGCCCACACGTCATGCGTCTACTACGCAGCAAACGATCGTCTGGTTCCGTCAGGATCTGCGACTCAGTGACAATCCAGCGTTGGTTGACGCCGCAAACACCGGCAGCGTGCTGCCGGTGTATATTCTGGACGATGTGAATGCCGCCGACTGGGCCATGGGTGGAGCCAGTCGCTGGTGGCTCCATCACTCATTGATGGCGCTCAATCAATCGCTTCAGGGGCGACTGCTGGTGTTAAAGGGCGACGCACTGTCCGTGTTGCCAGCGCTTGCACGCCAGGTGGGCGCCAGTCACATCGTCTGGAACCGCTGTTATGAACCCTGGCGTGTACAGCGAGATAAACGCTTGAAGGAATTGCTTCAGCAACAAGGCAGCGTTGCGCGCAGTTTTAACGGCTCATTGTTGTGGGAGCCGTGGCAGGTACTCAAAGAGGATCAGACGCCATACAAAGTATTTACCCCGTATTTCAGACGAGGCTGCATGAAGGCCGCCGCGCCCGGGCAGCCACTCCCGATACCCTCACAACTGGATTTGGTTGACCTCACTATAGTCAGCACCAGCCTGAGTGTCGACACTGCGCTGGATTTGCCTCAGCTGACGGGAGAAGCCGGCATCAAGGCGCTGAATTTACTACCTCACATTCCTTGGGATGGTGGACTGCAACAACGCTGGCAGGTTGGTGAACAGGCCGCGCAACGCAGGCTTACACGGTTTCTGGAAAACGGCATTCGTGGCTACAAAGAAGGTCGTAATTTCCCAGCGAAAGAAAATGTCTCGGGGTTGTCCCCGCACCTGCATTTTGGCGAAATTTCACCTCGTCAGGTCTGGCACGCGGCCTTATCGTCAGGACTGACCGGTGGCTTCGAGAATGATCTGGATTGTTTCCAATCAGAACTGGGCTGGCGCGAGTTTTCCTATGCCTTGCTGTATCACAACCCGACGCTGCCACGGCGTGCTATTCAGCCCCGCTTTGAACATTTCCCCTGGCAAAAAAATCCGCCATTGTTAAGCGCATGGCAACGCGGTGAAACCGGCATCCCACTGGTAGACGCGGGCATGCGCGAACTCTGGCAAACCGGTTATATGCATAACCGCGTGCGCATGGTGGTGGGGTCGTTTCTGGTCAAGAACCTGCTAACGCACTGGCATGATGGTGAAGACTGGTTCTGGGACTGCCTTGTTGATGCCGACCTGGCTAGCAATGCCGCCAGCTGGCAGTGGATCGCTGGCTGTGGCGCAGATGCAGCGCCTTACTTCCGCGTGTTTAATGCCGTGACTCAAAGTGAAAAATTTGATGCGGAGGGCGACTATCTGCGCCGTTATCTGCCAGAGCTGGCAAAACTCCCGAACAAATATATCCACGCGCCTTTTATGGCGCCGGATTCGATAGTGCGCGCGGCGGGTGTGCGGCTGGACAGCAACTATCCGGCACCGGTGGTGGATCTTAAGCAGTCGCGGGAGCAGGCATTGGCGGCGTTTAAATCACTGACACCCGGGCTGGATGCGTAGGGTCAAACCCGGGTAGGTGCAGAGACTCAGTCTGCACTGATGCCCGGGTTGGATGTCCGGGCCTTGGTGAGCCCGGGCGCTTTGTCATTGAGCCAATTGTTCAGATCTACCCACATGTTCTCAATCTCGGGTTTGCTTGGCATGATGCCGGCAGACGGTAATTCCAGCGTAATAACTGGAATGCCAAGATCCAGCCCGCCGTAGTTACCCAGAGAACCCGGATAAACACCCAGTTGATGCAAGTGCAGGTGCCCGATTTTGTTTGGTGCCTCTACCGGGCCATCAAAATCCAGCAACGCGTGTGGCGCATGCACCGACACAATCACAACAGGTTTGAATTCTTCAATTTGTTTCAGAATCCACTGGGTTTCAGGCTCACTGGCAGGTGAATGACCCGGGAAACGTCGTGGATTACTGCCCGTGTTTGCGCGCCACGATTCCAGCGCCGTGCGCTCCCAGTCGCCCGATGGGAAGTTGCGGTTCAGATCCACACCGTTGGCATTCTGACGCGTGGCTTCGCCGTCCAGCAGGCCATCCGGATTTGCCAGCGGCAAAAAACGCCAGTGAAAGTCTGAATCCTGGTTGCTGGCCAACAGGTTCATCCACTTGAACATAATGGAGATCGAGGAATACTCATCACCGTGAATGCCACCCATGATCAGGATACGCGATACCGGCTCGCTGAGATCCTTGGGCAGGAAATCGCGTTTGGTTAACACGCGCTCGTTGACCGAAAAACCGTCTGCAAACTGCAGATTCTGGTTGTTGCAATCGCTGACAGACACGCTGCCGAGCTTGTTGCCAATTTCACGGCACAAGCCATTCACAGCAGGTTGATGCAAATCTGCGGGGGCCGGCTGAGTTGGCGACGCTTCAGCGATAACAGGCAAGGACTCAGGCGCCGGTGCCGATGCTTGCGTTTTCGCAGTCAAGGGTTCTTCCGACACTGGATTGTCGGCGACAGATGGTTTACTGACCGCGCTGTTTTGCTTTGCCGCTTTCTCGGGCACAGGTTCGTACACAGGAGCTTCCACATTAACCGGGGATGACACACTGGCCGGCTGATCAGCGTCTGGCAGCATCACCAGACAACCCACCAAGGTTGCGACCGATAGAGCAATCAGAAGGCTACGAATCATGACGATTACCCATTGCCTTCGTAAATGATTTTCCAGCCGCTGTCAGTCTGTTGCCAGAGCTGCTCTTTCCAGCCGTCCCAATCGTGGTTGTTGCTGCGGTATTGTTGGTAGAAGCGTGCGGTGACCAAGGAGGGATCGCGCGGATCCGCAATCAGGCTCAGATCCGATGTTTTGACGGAAATGTCCGTTTTGCCGCGGTTAACGCGAGTTTTGTAGGTAGACCAAGCGGTTAAATTACTGGTCAGGTCGCTGAAATTTTCGCCGTAATGTGACAGGTACGCGTCATTGTTGATCGCTTCCCAATCCGCTCGCCACTGCTCAAACGCCTCCCTCAGACTGGTTTCCTGACGGGCAAACGAATCGGCAGATTCCCATTGGATGTCTTCTTCTGACATTACAATATACGTCGCGCCGGTCTGGATGTAGTCGCCGAGGCGCACCAGACTGTAGTTATCGACCACCACACATCCGTCAGAATCCATCAGCGGGCGCTGATCAATATTTTTGGGCAGACCATGCAGCCAGATTCCATGACCGGTGCGCTTGTTGAGCTTGTCGTGGGCATTGGGATAATTCAGGGGAAAAGCACCGTTGCCGTAGAAATCGTCCAGTTTCTGATCTTCAATAAAACTGGTAAGGCGATAAACACCAATCGGTGTCAGCTTGTCACCTTCGAGTTCTTTACCGTAGCCATTTTTACCGATTGAAACCGGGATAATCTTGATGGTATTGAGTCCACCATGCTCCTGGCGCTCCATCACGTGCAGTCGACCACGCTTGAGCTCAACCCAGAGCAGATAACGTTGATCGTCTGCCAGTTTCAGCACACCTTGTGGCCTCTGTGGCTCAGACAATACCTGCATTCGGCCAAAGCCAATATCGCTGGTTTCCTCCAATCGAAACAGGCTGTTATCCGTTGAATTCATCGACAGCGCAGGAAACGCCCCGGCCTGTGCAAACAACTTGGAAGACGAAAAAAACATCAGGAGAAATATAAACCAGACACTGCCAGCACTACGTTCCCATCTGCTTTTTGTTGGTCTTGTCACGTTAAAACGCCTCAGAGATTCTACTCGCAGCAAAATTACACAAAAAAGTCATTTTAAGCAAGCACTTGGCACCCTCCTTTAAAGTGATACCGAATAAATTTAAGCGCGGAAGCCAATTTTTTGGCTAAAATCACCAGCGGCACCGCCAAAATATCAACAACCCATGGCGGGTAGTTCGGCTCGGCATCCTGATTAAAGTTGTTTACAATGATTTACAAAACCAACCTGCCAAGCGAGATGCCCCACTGCTGAACACATCATTGACATGGAGAATCAGACATACATGTATTACGCAGGAGAGCCATACGGCAGCGTTCTGGCGCAATTCAAGGCGCTGCTCAACCAACCCGAGTTTTTTGGGCGCCTGACCGGCGCGCAAGGCTGCGGCAAATCTGCATTGCTCGAACAGGCTGTCCAGCATTATCAGCAACAAGGCTACCTGACCCGCTACTTTCCGGCAAACCCGGATTCTCCGACGGCGCTCCGCAGTGCCTTGCGCAAAAGTTTAGGGCTGCCAAAAACCCATAATTTCCAACGTAATTTGCAGGATCATCTGAGCCATGAGGCACTGACCCACAAAGGCATTGTGCTGGTATTTGATGATTGCCACTTGATGAACAACGCCACACTGCTGGAAGTGACCAAACTCACCGATATCCAGATCAGTAACAGTTGTATGCTGAGTATCATCATGTGTGGCTCGGACACGCTGGATGAACGACTCAAACGCGATCACGAACTCAGACCTGTCCTGCAGCGCATCACCTTGAGCAGCCATCTGACGCCGCTGGACAAAAAAGGCACCGCGTTGTTTTTGCAAAAATTGTTTGATAACGCCAATCAACAGGATCTGATCTTTGAACCGCAGGCTTTGACACTGTTGTTTGATGTCAGCAAAGGTTTGCCTCAGCGCGTGATTGAAATTGGCATGCTGAGTTCCAACCTGTATCGGTCACAGGAATTGAGCACGCCGGTCGGCAAGACCGATCTGATCCAGGTACTCAAGCACCCGTCGCTTGCGATGCCCAGATACACCAGTCGCCGGCCAACTCGTGACATGGCAATCGCCGCGACAGGGATAGCGGCAACCCTGCTGATCGCCGTGGCGGCCACCGCCTTTTTGATGCTTCAGCCAACGCCGGCAACGGTTGCATCGGATACAACCGTTGCAAGCGCGAGCACACCGATTCCGCCGCTGCCAGGGAACACGATGCCGCCTCTTGGCGATATCGACGGGATCAACGACGCTACCCTCGACGCAGAGCCGCCCGTTGTTGCAGAAACAGAACCAGTGCAGGCAGTGGTGCCCCAGCAGATCTCTTCAGATCAAACTGCAATGACCATGGCTGCGCCAGAGGTGGAACCGGAGCTGGAGCTGGAGCCGGAGCAGGAACGGGCAACTGACGTGGCAACACCGGTCATCGCTGAACAGCCGGAACCTGCGATAGAATCCGCTGACAACGTTACCGAGCCTGACTCAGCAGAACAGACACTGCAACGCTGGATAGCTGCCTGGCAGTCTCGTGACGTGGACGCGTATTTCAGCTTTTATCACAACGATTTTTTCCCGCGCGGCTTTGATTCCGTCAGCGCCTGGCAGGAAAACCGTCGGCGGAACATTGCCAATCGGGATTGGATAGAGATGCAGATATCCGAGCTGAGCGTCAATGATATTGCCGAGCGAACCACACAACTTGAGTTCTGGCTGGACTATCAATCGCCGGGCTACAGCGACAGAACGCAGAAGCAAGTGTTAATGCGTCTGGGAGATCAGGGCTGGCAAATCGTTCAGGAGATCAATCTGGAAATTATTTATCTGTAAATCGCGTTACAACAAACCCAGATTGATCGCCCGCAACACGGCCTGAGTACGGTCACGCACCCCCAGCTTTTCAAGAATGGACGACACCTGATTTTTGACCGTGCCTTCAGACTTATGAATGGTGCGGGAAATTTCCCGGTTACTGAAACCACCCGCCATCAGACGCAACACTTCCACTTCCTTGTCGCTGAGAGATTCCGGTGCGACCAGATTGTCAAAACGCGGTTCCATCGACGACAAACCTTTGAGGATACGCTCGGTGATCGCGGGTTGCACCAGTGTACCGCCGGCATACACACTCTCGATGGCACCCACCAGACTGTTCAGCGACACATCCTTTAGCAGATAGCCTTTGGCGCCTGCCTGCATGCCTTCAAGCACCAGCTGACTGTCATCAAAGGTCGTCAGAATAATACTGGGCACCATACACCCGGCCGCACGCATGGCATGCAAGGCATCAATGCCCGTCATTTTGGGCATACGGATATCCATCAACAGCACGTCCGGCTTGAATTTCTGGATACCTTCAACGACATGACTACCATCTTCAACCTGGCCTACAACATCAATTCGTTCGCTGAGTTCCAGCAAACTGCAGATGCCAAGCCGAACCAGATTCTGGTCTTCTGCCAGCATGACGCGGATTTTATTCATGTGCCAAATGATCTCTGATAGATGTGTAAAAGATGGTATCGGGTGTTGTTGTGCTGACCGATTATGGCACAGGCGGACGCCATCAACGTATAGGCCTTTAGTAACCGCACGCAATGTGGCTTAAGTCACTAGGCAGTCTCGTCGGGTTCTGTCAGCATAATTTCAACGCACCAGGAGCTACGTATGTTTCTCATTCACCAGACTGCTGTTTATCTCCATATCGCTGGCGGCGTTATTGCCTTGTTGCTGTTCTGGATACCGGTGTTCGCGCGCAAAGGCTCCCCTGTCCACAAGCGTATTGGGCGCTATTTTGCCTTGCTGATGTATATGATAGGGATGTCCGGTTTGCTGATGAGTTCCATGGATTTATGGATGCCGGAAACTTTCCATCCTGACAGGAGCGCAGCAGCGACACAAAATACGGCTGTTTTCCTGTTCTCGTTGAGTTTGCTGGTACTGACCACTACCCGACACGGATGGCTGACAATTAACTACCGGGACAATCGCCTGCCGCTGCGTCGACCACTGCAATTAATGCTGGTGGGATCATTGATGCTCAGTGGGATAGCGTTGTTCGCGCTGGGCCTGACCCGGGCTAATACGGTCTATATCGCGTTTGGAGCGTTGGAAATCGCAGTCAGCGCGGGCATGTTGCGCTACACATTTAAAAAACACACACGGCCGCGCGAATGGTGGACTGAACACCTTGGCGGCTTGTTTGCGTCTGGCATTGGTGCCTATACCGCATTTTTTGTGTTTGGTGCGTTTACCATTCTGGAACCGGCCTTTATCGCGCTGCCGTGGTTACCCGTGTTGGTCTGGGTTGGCCCCGGGGTGATTGGCGGTATCGCTATCGCCGTGGTCAGCAGGCACTATCGACGCAAATTCACCCCTAAAGCAGCTGCTGCCAACGAGTAAACAAGCTGCTGGCAGGCTGATCAACAACACAGCAGGGCTTGTCAGAGCTGCAAGCCTTTTTGGGCCAGTGCCACCGCGCGGAAGATGGCTCGCGCCTTGTTCATGGTCTCTTCCCATTCCAGTGTGGGTACGGAGTCTGCAACGACGCCGGCACCGGCCTGCACATACAGTGTGTTGTCCTTGATTACCGCGGTGCGAATGGCAATCGCCATATCCATGTTGCCACCCCAGCCGATGTAACCCATCGCGCCACCATAAATGCCACGCTTGACTGGCTCAAGTTGGTCGATGATCTGCATGGCGCGCACCTTGGGTGCGCCCGACAAGGTGCCCACAGGCAAGGTCGCCTTCAGCACATCGAGCGCGGTTTTATCGTCGCTCATCTGACTCTCCACAATGGAGGCGATGTGCATGACGTGAGAATAACGTTCCACAAACATTTTTTTAGGGACATGCACCGAGCCGGTTTTTGAGACACGACCGGAATCATTTCGACTGAGATCAATCAGCATCAGATGCTCTGCTATTTCCTTGGCGTCCGCCAGCAACTCCTGTTCCAATGCCTGATCCTGCTCATCGGTAGCTCCGCGCTTGCGTGTGCCGGCCAAGGGCCGCACGGTAATCAGCCCGTCCTCAACCCGTGCCAGAATTTCCGGCGACGCGCTGACAATATGGTGATCACCCATGTTAAAAAACACCATGTACGGCGAGGGGTTCAAGTACCGCAGGGCACGGTAGGCATGGATCGGATCACCATCAAACGGCACTGACATGCGTTGCGCCAGCACCACCTGCATAACGTCACCGGCAAGAATGTAGTCCTTGATGGCATTCACTGCGTTTTCAAACGGTGCCTGCTGGAAGCTGGAGAAAAAATCCTGCTCGGCACTGATGGTGTCGGGACGCGATCGGGCAATCGGTCGTTGGAAGGGCTGCATCAGTGCGGATTCAATGGTATCCAGCCGCGCAAAGGCTTTATCCAAGGCACCTTTTTCAGATGGATCCGCGTGGCACACAATGGAAATTGTGCCACGCAGGTTATCGAACACCACCACTTCTTCAGACAGCATCAGGAGAATTTCAGGGGTGCCAATTTCATCTTCACCGGGCGCCGGGCCGAGGGAAGGTTCGACATAACGCACCGTGTCGTAGCTGAAATAACCCACCAGTCCACCGCTGAACTTTGGTACACCCGCCAGCTCGGCCACCTTGAATCGGTTTTTAAAGGTCTCAACAAAACCAAACGGGTCATCCATGGTGTGCTGCTCGATCACTACACCGTCGCGCTCCACACGCACATCGGTCGCACTGACGCGCAACACGGTTTTGCATGGCAGGCCGATAATGGAAAAACGGCCCCATTTTTCGCCGCCCTGCACAGACTCAAACAGATAGGTAAAAACACCACCGGCAAGTTTCAGATACGTACTCAGCGGCGTTTCAAAATCGGCCAGCACCTCACGCACCACCGGTACGCGGTTGTAACCCGCAGCGGCCAACGCATCAATGTCCTGCTGTTGCAGTCGGGTTGCCACAGCGGCAGAAGAAAGTTGCGAACGCGTCATGGAAGGCTGTCCTTGTGAGTCGACGTGTTTAAGCGGTCAGCGCCAGTTGCTGGCGCATGGTGCTGATGGCTTTTTCGTAAGCGCCGCTGTTAAAGATGGCAGATCCCGCCACAAACATATCGGCACCGGCGCGGGCAATGTCGGCAATGTTATCCGTGGTGACACCACCATCAATTTCCAGACGTATATCAAACCCACTGGCATCAATCAGGCGCCGGGCCTGTTGCAGCTTTTTAAGTGCCGTCGGAATAAATTTCTGTCCACCAAATCCGGGGTTCACCGACATGATCAGAATCAGGTCAATTTTGTCCATCAGATACTCAAGGCAATCCAGACTGGTGGCAGGGTTGAACACCAGGCCGGCTTTACAACCGGCATCGCGAATCAGTTGCAAAGAACGGTCTACGTGTTTTGACGCTTCCGGGTGAAAACTGATGATACTGGCACCGGCTTTGGCAAAATCGCCGATCATCTGATCCACCGGCTGCACCATCAAGTGCACATCAATAGGCGCTGTGATGCCGTAACTGCGCAGTGCTTTGCAGACCATTGGGCCAATGGTCAGATTGGGGACATAGTGATTATCCATCACATCAAAGTGCACCACGTCAGCACCTGCCGCCAACACAGCGTCCACTTCTGCACCTAGTCTGGCGAAGTCGGCCGACAAAATGGAGGGGGCAATCAGGAAGTCTTTTTTCATCAAGTCTGTGGTCAGAAGTTCACTCATCGCTACGTCGCCGGCTATGTGTTCAGAAGGCGGCATTCTAACGCCTTCAGCCGCTCGGGTGAACCGATATCCTGCCAGTCGCCCACGAAGTGCTCACCCGTCACCTGCTGTTGCAACATGGCTTGACGCAAAAGTGGCGACAACGGCAAACGCTGAACACTGACACCGGCAAACAGCCGTGGGTGCAGCACACTGATCCCGCTGAACGTCAGTCGCGGCTCTCCGGTATCACTCACCAGCCCGTTGTTAGCCAGATAAAAGTCGCCTTGGGGGTGATGCTCAGCATTGGGCACCAGCACCAGGTGCGCCAGCGTATGTCCCTTATCCATCGCAGCGCCGACCGCATGCAGGCGCGAATAATCATAATCCGTCCAGACATCACCATTCACCACCGCAAAGGCCTGAGCCCCCAACAGCGGCAAGGCGTTGATAATGCCACCCGCTGTTTCCAGCAATTCATGCTCCGCCGAATATTGGATCGTCACGCCGTAACGAGCGCCGTCACCCAGCGCTGCCGGGATCTGCTCGGCAAGATGATGTGTATTGATGACAACATCGCGGAATCCACTGCTGGCGAGCTTGATGATCTGCCATTCAATCAGGCGATGATTGCCAGCCCGCAACAAAGGCTTCGGTATGGACGCTGTCAGTGGCAGCATGCGCTTGCCATGACCCGCTGCCAGAATCATGACTTTCATGAGTGGTTGGTTTCAAACTGCGCAGCCATGTCTGACGCCGACACCATAGGGCCGGACGCAGTGAGTACCGCATACATATCGATCATCGGGCCACGACGGAACCAATTGATAAATGGTTTCAGCTCGGGGTGCCGCTCACCCACTGTCACCACATAGTCCATCACCACTGGCAGATCCAGCAGGTAGCGCGGTTTGTTATCACGCAGTGCCAGTCGACAGAATATACCCAACACTTTGATGTGACGCTGAATGCCCATCAGATCGACGTCACGTTGAAAGGCGTCAAAGCTCAAACTGTCCGGCAAAATGTCGCGGGCGCGGGCTTCGAAATAATAGTGACGCAACCAGCGGTTGACGTGTTCGGTGGGCCACACGATGTAACAGTCGCGCAGCAATGACACCAGATCGTAAGTTACGGGCCCGATCACCGCATCCTGAAAATCGATAATGCCGGGCAGTTGATCTTCGGGGAGAGAACCATCTGCTTGCTGCCGCACCATCAGGTTGCGCGAATGATAATCGCGGTGCACACGCACTTGTACCTGATTCAAGGCTGCCTGTTCGAGAAATGCCCACATCTGCGCAAGTAAGGTTTTTTCATTGGCATCCAGCGCCAGACCCAACATCTGTCCGCAGAACCACTCGTCAAACAGGCATAGCTCCGTGTGCAGGCGCGCCTGGTCGTAAGCGGGGAGTTGCGACTCACTGCGATCACTTTGCAGCATCAACAGCGCTTTCATCGCCTGATTGTAAAGCTCATCAACACGCTCAATGTCACTCACGTCTTGGTCAGCATCCCCTAGCGCAGCCTGCAGACAGGGCAGATACAGCTGATCACCAAAATCTTCCAACAGCATAAATCCCTGTTCAAAATCATGCGCAAGAATAGTGGGGGTCTTCAATCCAGCCGCACGAAACTCCTGGGCAGCCAGCACAAATGCAGGGTTGTTTTCGCGCTCAGGCGGCGCATCCACCAATAACAAGCTATGAGTTAACCCTTCTAGCCCGACTGACGTTAATTCAAGCTGCGAGTGATAACGAAAATAACGTCTGAAACTGGCATCGCCGCCCAACGCCACCGCGTGAATGGGACCGGGATCGCTGCCTGACTGGGATCGCAGTGCACCGCGGGCCCAGTCTTGAAGTTGCTGCTGGCGGATATCGTCAGGCCCGTTGGAATCCGGGCCCATGAATGGATCTTGCTGCGACATTATTGAATCTGCTCCGCCATTGCTTTCTAATGAAAGGGTGATGAATTATCATGCCTGCGCTGACCGACATCGCCTTTGTCTCACAATTCCGGGCAACAGGCTGCAGCACCTGATGCACACCATTCTCCATTGCCGACTGGATCGCCCGCAACCATGTCTGACAGAAAAATAAATACCAGCCTTTTGACAACAGGATGGATGCTGCCTGTGCTGGTGTTATCCGGGGTTCATGGCGGGGTGTCGGCACAGACAACAGACGGCATCATGCAAGATTGGGCAACGCGCGACAACATGACCGCGGAGCAAGCCGCCAGTGTGAATCCGGCCTGTTGTGGCATGTTTATCGAACCCGCCATCAGCGGTGAGAATGCCACACTTGATCCCGACAGTGCACCGACCGAAATTGAAACCTCTGCGCGTGTGAACCAACCACAACCCAGCCAGCTGTATGTGGAAGGCGATGTCAGTGTGCGTCAGGGTTTTCGCACCTTGCTGGCCAGCGACGGCCTGCATCTGGATGAAGAAACCAACATCCTGACCTTGCAGGGTGATGTGGTATTCCGTGAGCCCGGTTTTCTGGTCACTGGCGAAGGCGCTGTGCTGGATCAGAATGAGGGTGACAACACCATCAACCAGGCCTCCTATGTGATCCATGACACGCAGATTCACGGCACAGCGGAGCGCCTGAGTTACAACAGCGACAGCGGCCTGATGACGATGGACAATGGCGCATTCAGCCGCTGTGAACCCATGGATCCATTCTGGATGGTGCAGGCCAGCAGTCTGAGGCTCGACAATGCCAACGGTGTTGGCTACGCCCGCGAATTGACCCTGCGTCTTCGCGATGTGCCTGTGTTTTATTACCCCTACACGCTGCAGTTTCCAATTGGTGACCAGCGTGTGTCCGGCATTCTGCCGCCCAGCATCAGCAACAGCCGCGATAATGGTCTTGATATCGCGGTACCGTACTACTTCAATCTGGCACCGCATTACGATGCCACCTTGACACCGCGCCTGATGACCGAGCGTGGTGCGATGCTTAATGCGGAGTTCCGCTACCTGGCGGACTGGTCGATGAACACAGTCACCGCTGCGCTGCTGCCGGATGACAAAACCTATGATGCCACCCGCGCCAGCCTCAGCAGTAACGCGACACCACAATCACGACGCTGGTTTGCCGGCTTCAGCCATGAAGGCCAGCCGTGGCAGAACTGGCGCACATTTGTGGATTTGAATGCGGTGAGCGATGCCAACTATTTCCGGGATCTGGGTACCCGCAACCTTGATCTGGAAAGCCGCACCCATTTAAACAAGGAAGCCGTGATGTCCTGGCAGGACGCCAGCTGGCACGCGGAAGCGCGCGTACAAAGTATTCAGCTACTGGATCCGTACCTCGCCTCAATCGACGTGAACAAACCCTTTGATCGATTGCCTGAAATCAAACTCAGTCGTCAAGGTGACAGCCTTGGGCCGCTGCGTTACGGTGTGGACGCCTCACACGTGCGCTTTGACCGCTCGCTGGATCGTTCCCTGTTAACGGCACAACAACTCAACAACGGCGCACTGGTCACCGGTTCCAGAATGAGTGCCGAACCGTGGTTGAGTCTGCCGGTGCGCGGCGCAGGCTACTTTTTTATTCCCGGTGCCCGTTATCGTTACGCCAGCTGGCAACTGGATCAACAGGCGGCCAATACCGCTGACAATCCCGAGCGCGGCGTCTCCGTGTTCAGCCTCGACAGCGGGTTGATTTTTGATCGCCCGGTGACCGTGGCTGGTTTGTCAGCAACCCAGACCCTTGAGCCCCGGCTTTATTACCTGTTCAGCGAGCAGAAAGATCAGCACCTGCTGCCAAATTTTGACAGCGCTCAACTGCACATGAACTTTAACCAGTTATTCCGTGACAACCGCTTCAGCGGCGGGGATCGGGTTGGTGACGCCAATCAGCTCAGCGCGGCGGTCACCAGTCGCCTGCTGACCGTTGATGGCCAGGAACGTGCCCGAATCAGTGTAGGCCAGATCTTCCACTTCAAAGATCGCAAGGTATCGCTCGACAGCCCGCTGCAGAAGTGGCTGATTTTGCAACCACTGGACACCGATCGCTCCGCGCTGATTATGGAGGCCAGTTATCGCCCGCATGAGCGTTGGCAACTGATGACCGACTTGCAGTGGGATCAGGAAAACAACAACATCGACCAGGGCAGCATTGCCGTGCAAGTGCGCGGCGAACAGGATCGCCTGTTTAATCTGGCGTTTCGATACCGCGAAAAAACCGACGTCTTCCTTGATGCACCGCCCTTGCTGGACCCGCGTATCAAACAAACCGATATGTCCGCGGTCTGGCCACTGAATGAAAATTGGCGCATGCTGGGTCGTTGGAACTATGACCACAGCAACAGCAGGAACCTTGAAACCTTCGCAGGTGTCGAATACAGTAACTGCTGCGCGACAGTGCGCCTGATCGCCCGCGACTGGGTCAACGACTACGAATTTAACGAACTGAACACCAGACAAAACCGGGGCATTTTTTTCCAGCTTTCCCTGCACGGCCTGGGCGACCTCGCCGGTGGCGGTCTCGACAGCCTGCTCAGCAACAGCATCCCCGGATTCAAGGAGCAAGACAGCAATGAGTAACAATTTCCGCCAGTTTCTGACGCAAGGCAAACACATTGGCCTCAGCAGTCTGGCTGCCATGTTGATGCTGGCCAGTGCCGCCAATGCCCAGCCGCAGTTGCTGGACAAGATTATTGCCGTGGTTGACGACGGTGTTGTGCTGCAAAGCGAATACGAAGAGCGCGTTGTTGAAGTGCAGGCGCGGGCCGCCCAGATGAATATGGCGCTGCCACCACCGGATGCCTTGCGCGAACAGGTGATGGAAAGTCTGATCATTGAAAATCTTCAGCTGCAACTGGCTGAACGGGTTGGTATTCGTTTTGACGACGACACACTCAATCGCGTTATCGCTGACCTTGCCCAGTCCAGTAACATGAGTTTTGACCAGTACGTCAGCGCGTTGCAGGCACAAGGTGTGTACACGCAGACACGTGAGCGCATCCGCAAAGAGCTGGCGGTCAACGAAGTACAACGCGGCATGGTCAATCGTCGTATTACCATTACCGATCAGGAAATAGACAATTACCTGAGCTCCGAAGCCGGCCGGATTGCCATGGCGCCGGATTATCTGGTTGACCAGATTCTTATTCCGGTGCCCGAATCAGACTCACCCGCCGTGCGCGAGGCAAAAGAGGCCTTCGCCCGTGACATGTACCAACGTCTGACCAATGGCGCTGACTTTGCACAAGTGCGCATGGAGTCACAACAGGCGGCCATGGCCAATCCTCCTCGCGGTTTTCAGGTCAGTGGCGGCGAACTGGGCTGGCGTAAAGCCGATCAACTGCCCAGTTTGTTTGTCGACATTGTGCCAGCCATGCGTGTGGGACAAATCAATGAGCCTATTCGCAGTGCCAATGGCTTCCACATCATCCGCTTGTCAGATGTGCGCGGCGACTCAAACCGTCTGGTCAAACAAACGCAAGCCCGCCACATTCTGATTGCGCCGTCTGAAATTCGCACTGAAGATCAGGCGCGACGTCTGGCGGAGACAGTGCATCAGCGTATTACCGATGGAGAAGAGTTTGGCATTCTGGCGCGGCAATTTTCCGATGACACCATGTCTGTTGTGGCCGGTGGCGACCTCGGCTGGGTCAGTGATGGCGGCATGCCTCCTCAATTTGAGGAACAGATCCGGGAGATGGAAGTGGGCCAGTTGAGCCCACCGTTCCGCACCAGCTTTGGCTGGCATGTTGCGGAAGTCACCGGACGTCGCGAACAGGATCTGAGCCGGGAGTATCAACGCCAGCAGGCACAAAACGCACTGCGCCAGCGTAAATTTGATATCGAACTTGAGAACTGGATGCTGGAAATCAGGGACGAAGCCTACGTCAAATACATCGACTGATTGTTGAGCACGCCCATGCTACTGGCTGTTACACCCGGCGAACCCGCCGGCATAGGTCCGGAACTGCTGATTCAATTGATTCAGCAGCCGTCACGCTTGCCAGCTGATTGCACACTCATTGCGGTCGCCGACCCCGCACTGTTACAAGCCCGCGCCGAGTTGCTGGGACTGCCATTAATCCTGACCGAGTGGCAGCCCGGAATGATCTCAACCGTTCAGGGTGCCGGAGAGCTGTTTGTGCTGCCGGTTGCACTCAACGAGCCCTGTGAAGCCGGCGCATTAAATGTCGCCAACGCTGCCTATGTGCTGGACACCTTGCGCATCGCTTGTCAGTTATGCCAGGACAAACACGTCGACGCCATGGTCACCGCGCCGGTACACAAAGGCATCATCAATGACGCCGGCATCGCATTTTCCGGCCATACAGAATTTCTGGCGCAACAATGCGGTGTCGCGCAAACAGTGATGATGCTGGCGACAGAGGGACTGCGCGTGGCGCTGGCAACAACCCACTTGCCTCTTAAAGACGTTGCTGCTGCGATTACCGCACCGTTGTTAACCAGTGTCCTGAATATTCTGAACAATGACCTGCGCAGCAAGTTTGGTTTGCAAAACCCCTATATTCTGGTCTGCGGACTCAATCCTCACGCCGGCGAAGGTGGCCACCTGGGCCGCGAGGAAATAGACATTATTACCCCGGTACTGGATGACCTGCGCGACCAGGGTCTGCACTTGCAAGGCCCCTTACCCGCAGACACCTTGTTCACCGACAAATACCTGCGCAATGCCGACGCCGTGCTGGCCATGTACCACGATCAGGGTTTGCCGGTACTCAAATACAAAGGTTTCGGGCGCGCCAGTAATATCACCCTCGGCTTGCCGATTATCCGCACATCCGTCGATCACGGCACTGCGCTCGATCTTGCCGGGACTGGCAACGCTGACACCGGCAGTCTGCTGACCGCCATCGACACCGCCTGCCAGATGATTCAGGCGCAACTGCTGGCAGCCAGTCAGTTGTCACGGAGTGGCTCGTGACTCAGTACAACAGCCAGTACAACAGCCAACACCCGATTACCCAACCTGATCATCAGGCACGCAAACGCTTTGGTCAGAACTTTTTGCATGACGCGCATGTGATCCGAAAAATTGTACAAGCCATCGCACCACAACCTGACCAGCACCTGCTGGAAATTGGTCCGGGGCAAGGCGCACTGACCATTCCTCTGATCAACAGCGGTGCAACACTGGATGTAGTCGAACTCGACCGCGATCTGGCAGGCTGGTTGCAAAATCACTTTGCTGACTGCGAGCGCTTTACGCTTCATCTGGGCGATGTGCTGAAATTCGACCCGCACACACTGACACAAACACCACGCAGTCTCCGGGTAATCGGCAACCTGCCTTACAACATATCCACGCCCTGCCTGTTCCATTTACTGGAGTCAGAGTCATTGATTGATGACATGACGTTTATGTTGCAGAAAGAGGTGGTGCAACGCTTGGCCGCCACCCCGGACGATGATGAATATGGCCGCCTTAGTGTCATGGTGCAATACTTCTGCACCGTGGAGCATCTGTTTGATGTGCCACCCGGCGCGTTTAAACCTGCCCCCAAAGTCACGTCGGCCATTGTACGATTGACGCCACATCGGCAATATAAGGAACAGGCTACCGATACCGCGCTGTTGAGAGATCTGGTGAGGACTGCCTTTTCACAACGACGTAAAACCTTGAGAAACTGCATCAAGCCGTTAATCGTTGACCTTAACCCGGAAGATTTGCCGGTGGATCTGTCCTTGCGACCTGAAAATCTGGGCGTTGCAGACTATGTCAGGCTCAGCAATACAATCAGCAGCCTGCGAGCAGCCTTATCGCAGTAAACTTCCCGGTCTTTTTGAAAGAGACAAATGCCAGACGCAGTTCAGGAGTGTTGATAGATGCCGGAATCCAGACAAGATGCTTCCGCGATAGAAATATCAGTGCAGACGCAGTATTTGCAAGATCAGTCTGATCCTGCCAACCAACGGTATGCATTTTCTTATACCATTGGCATCGAAAATCTTGGCAAAGAGTCAGTCAAGTTGTTGTCACGGCACTGGCTTATAACCGATGACAACAATAAAGTTGAGGAGGTGCGTGGCCCGGGCGTTGTGGGGCTGCAACCGATGATTCATCCCGGCCAAAAATTTGTTTATAGCAGTGGTGCTGTGTTAACAACACAATTTGGTACCATGCAAGGCAGTTATGAAATGCTTAAACCCGATGGCAGCCGCTTTGACGTCCCGATACCGGCGTTTTTGCTGTCCCGACCACACTCGGTGCACTGACGCCCGGACGTTTGATGGCTACATACGTAATTGGTGACATTCAGGGGTGCTACAAACCCCTAAGACGCTTGTTGAAGTCGGTCAATTTTCAGACGGACGTTGACGTGCTGTGGTGTGTGGGAGACCTGATCAACCGCGGCCCAAAATCGCTCGACACCCTGCGCTACCTTCGCGACCTCGGCAACGCCGCCACCATGGTGTTGGGCAATCATGACCTGCACTTTCTGGCGCTGTATCACGGTTGTACCCCCGACTTTGCCAGCAATCGACACACGCTGGAAAAATTGCTCGCCGCCCCCGATTGCGGCGAACTGGCCAACTGGCTGCGGCACAAACCAATGGCTCACTATGACTGCATCGCCACTGAAGAACGGGGAGTGCAGTTTTACCTGATGGTACATGCGGGTGTGGCGCCACAGTGGACGCTTCGCCGCACCATGGAACTCGCCGCTGAAGTTGAACTGGCGTTGCAAGGGACCGAATTTCTCGATTTCCTGCGGTCCATGTATGGCGACGCGCCCGCACAGTGGAACAATAACCTCAGCGGCTCTGACCGATTACGCGTGATTACCAACTATCTGACTCGCCTGCGATTCTGTAATGACAAAGGCATCATGGAAATGCAGATCAAAGAGGCGGCCAACAAAGCCCCCGAGGGTTTCAGTCCCTGGTTCAACTTTGAACGCATCACGCCCACCACCAATATCCTGTTCGGACACTGGGCCGCTCTGGAAGGTGTCACTGGCCGACCGCATGTGTATGCACTGGATACTGGTTGTGTGTGGGGCCGCGAGCTGACCATGATGCGGCTGGAAGACCACAAACTGTTCAGCGTCTGATAAACTCGGCGCACCATGAAAATTTACCTTGTTGGCGGCGCTGTCCGTGACTCCCTGTTAAACCTGCCCGGTTCCGATCGCGACTGGGTGGTGGTTGGTGCCACCATCGAAGAGATGTTGGCACTCGGCTACAAACCGGTTGGCAAAGATTTCCCGGTATTCCTGCATCCAAAAACCGGCGAAGAGTATGCGCTGGCCCGCACTGAACGAAAATCCGGCAAAGGTTATAAAGGTTTTACCGTCTATGCCGCGCCCGACGTTACGCTGGAAGAAGATCTGCAGCGGCGCGACCTCACCATCAATGCCATCGCCATGGATGATCAGCAGCAGCTGGTTGATCCCTGGGGAGGGCAACGCGATCTTGAACTGAAACGCTTGCGCCACGTATCCCCGGCCTTCAGTGAGGACCCACTGCGGGTGCTGCGCGTGGCGCGCTTTGCGGCACGTTTTGCGGCGCAGGGTTTTGTTGTTGCGCCGGAAACTCAGCAACTGATGTGCACCATGGTCGATGAGGGTGAACTCGAACATCTGATTGCCGAACGCGTGTGGCGTGAAATGGAGTCGGCGCTGAGTGAATCCCATGCCCGGGTATTTATTGAAGTGCTGCGATCGTGTGGCGCATTGCGTGTTTTGCTCCCCGAACTGGATCGCTTGTTCGGGGTGCCTCAGCCCCCCCAATGGCATCCGGAAATTGATACGGGTGTTCACACCCTGATGGTGCTTGATCAGGCCTGCCACTTGTCGAACCACAACACTGTGCGCTTTGCCGCGTTGATGCACGATCTGGGCAAAGGCACCACACCGGTTGCGGAATGGCCGCGCCATATTGGGCATGAGACACGTGGCGCCAACATTATCAACTCGGTGTGCAAGCGCTTGCGGGTACCCAGTGCGTATACCGAACTGGCGTCGCTGGTCAGTCGCTTTCATACGCATTGTCATCAGGCGCTGGCATTGCGCCCCGATACCTTGTTAAAACTGTTTGAATCACTGGATGCGTTTCGCCGCGCCGATCGGTTTGAACAGTTTTTGCTGGTATGTGAAGCCGATGCGCGCGGACGTCTGGGGTTGGAGGAAGAACCCTATCCGCAGGCTGACTATCTCCGACAGGCATTTAGCGTTGTTGCGGAGCTGAGTGTGCCGGATTTGTTACGCGAACACCCGGTGCCAACCGGCCCGCAAGCCGGCGAGGCAATTCGTGGACTGTTGCAGGCCAGACGCCTGCAACTGTTGCGCGACTTTGTTGAGCAGCAGCGCAGTGCGCACCAATGAGCAAGCGACCATGAGTATGGCGTCAACAGAACTGCTGCCCGTTGAACGTGTTGTGCTTATCACCGGCGCCGCGCGTCGCATCGGGGCACGTACTGCAGAGATTTTTCATCAACACGGTTACCGGGTGCTGATCCATTGTCATCAATCATTGGCTGACGCGTCGGTGCTGGCTGATCAACTGAATGCACTGCGCAGCAATAGCGCGTTTGTGCTGCAAGCTGACCTGAATCACGCTGATGCGGTTCGCGCCCTGGCGGAGACCGTACTGTCACAACATGCACGACTGGATGTACTGGTGAACAATGCCAGTAGTTTTTACGCAACGCCCTTAGCCAGCGTGTCTGAACAGCAATGGCTGGATCTGATGGGCAGTAATGCACATGCCCCCTTATTTCTGTGCCAGGCGCTGGCACCACGTTTACGCGCCAGTGGCGGCTGTATCGTGAATTTGACCGATATGAACATCAATCGTGGCATGGCCGGATTCAGTGCTTACACTATGGCTAAAGCCGCACTGCAGGCAATGACCCGCTCATTGGCGCGCGAACTGGCACCCGACATACGGGTTAACGCCGTGTCTCCTGGCGCCATTTTGTGGCCGGACCATGCCAGTGACCCGGTTGCCCACGCCACGCAGCAAGCTGCCATTCTGGCAGGCATCCCGATGGCCAGACTTGGCACACCGGACGACATTGCACAAACTGTGTTTTTCCTGGCACATCACGCGCACTATGTCACCGGGCAAACCTGGCGTGTGGATGGTGGCAGGGGCCTGGGTTAGTGCCAGAGGCGCGGATCAACCCGGTAATAGAAATGCAATTGCTCAAACAATTCAGGATGTCGTGCCGCCAGCGCATGTGGCCGCTCAAAAAAGGCTTCGGTCGACACTGCAAAAAACTCCGCCGGTTCACTGGCACCATAAAAATCCAGCACCTGTTCTTGCGCCTTTTCATAGCGGGCAAATGGATCGCTGGCAAGCCGACGCAAGCGCAGAAACTCCTCATTAAACACCCGCGACCAGTCTTGTAATGCTTGATGGCTGCTCTGCCACGGCGCGCCGTTGGCATGACCAAACTGATTGTCCAGCTGGTGGGCAAATTCATGCAACACCACGTTGTAACCATCTGTGAAGTTGGCCGCGCCGCGCGCAACACTGTCCCAGGACAAGATAATTTTGCCGTCACTCCAGGCTTCGCCGGCCAGCACATGCGCTTTGTTTGACACCAGACCCGCGTCGTCAGCCCGATCATGAGCCGCCAAAAACTCACTGGGGTAGACCAGAATGCTGCGCAACGTGGAGTAATAGTCACCAGGACGCTGCAGAATCAGCAGACAGGCTTGCGCAGCAATACTGACTTTCACAGCCTCGTTCATCACAAACCCGGCACAGCCCACAAAGCGTTTGTTGGCCAGAAAGTGTTTGATCTGGTTTTGCAGGGCTGACTGCAGTGCAGGCGGCATGCGGCGGTAAAACGGCAGGCTCTGCTCCATCACACGTAGCCAATTGGCCGGAAACGGCTGGCGCTCAATCTGACGATGCCGCCAGCGTGGGTAGACAAACAACCACAGCGCTGTCGCCAGCACAATCAACAACAAACTTATCAATACCAGACTAGCAGACCACGACATTTATGGGTTCCCTGTGACAGCAGCCTGTACCGCGTGCGCGTCCAGGGTTTCATTGGCCAGCAGCGCGTCCACCAACCGCTGCAACCCGGCCCGATTATTGGTCAGCACCGCGATCGTGCGTTGCTCGGCCTCAGTAATCAGTCGTTTGACTTCTTCATCAATGCGCTGCGCTGTTGCATCACTGAAGTCCTTTTCTTGCGTCATTTCATACCCCAGAAACGGATGTTCACTGCCCAGATGAAAGTGCACTGGCCCGAGCAGCTCACTCATGCCCCATTGCGCCACCATCATGCGCGCCAGCCGGGTTGCCTGCTCCAGATCATTGGCTGCGCCGCTGCTGATGTTGCCCAGCATCAACCGCTCCGCACAGCGGCCGCCCAGCAACACCGATAAGCGGGTGGCCAGATAGGGCTCGGAATAATTGTGCCTGTCTTCAATCGGTAGTTGCTCCGTCACCCCCAGAGCACGCCCACGCGGAATGATACTCACTTGTCGCACAGGGTCAGACTCTGGCAACAACAGCGCTGCAAGTGCGTGACCACTCTCGTGAACAGCCGTGCGTTGCCGCTCGGATGGGTTGAGCAAATCCTTGCGCTCACTGCCCATCACCACCCGATCATGCGCCTTGTTGAGGTCCTCGCGCGACACTTCAGCCGACTGCCGTCGGGCCGCCAGCAAGGCCGCCTCATTCACCAGATTGGCCAGATCAGCGCCGGAAAATCCGACGGTCATGCGAGACACTTCTTCGAGACTGACATCACTGGCCAACGGCACTTTTTTCGAATGCACCATCAGAATTGCAAGCCGGGCCGCCTGCTGCGGCAACTCCAATGTCACCTTGCGATCAAAGCGCCCCGGACGTAACAGTGCCGGGTCCAACACATCCGGGCGGTTGGTGGCCGCCAGGACCACAACCGCCTCCTGCGCAGAAAATCCGTCCATCTCTGCCAGCACCTGATTCAGGGTTTGTTCGCGCTCATCGTTACCGCCTCCGAGACCGGTGCCGCGCATTCTGCCGACCGAATCGATCTCATCAATAAAGATCAGTGCGGGTGCCCGCTTGCGTGCTTCCTGAAACATGTCGCGCACGCGCGACGCGCCCACACCCACAAACATTTCGATAAATTCCGACCCACTGATACTGAAAAAGGGTACTCCGGCTTCATGGGCCGTTGCGCGTGCCAACAGCGTCTTGCCGGTACCAGGTGGCCCCATTAACAGAATGCCGCGCGGCATGTGTGCTCCCAAGCGTCTGAAGCGCTCCGGGTCTTTCAGAAAATCGATGATTTCCTGCAACTCCTGTTTAGCACCATCGACGCCAGCCACCTGATCGTATCCCGGGGCGTTGTCGGTTTCCTCAAACAGCCGGGCACGCGAGCGCGAGAACCCAAACATGCCTTCCTTGCCACCTGGCCCACCGCCCAATCCACCCAGTCGGTTTTGCATCATGCGACTGGCGTACACAAACAATCCAATCAACAGCAACCACGGCAACACGCCCAGCAACACTTGCAACCACACCGGCTGTTGATCACTCTGCGCGGAGATGACGATGTTGTGTGACTCCAGCAGGGGCAACAGTTCTGTATCGGGCACAGAAGGCTGAACCGTCACAAAAGACGACTCCGCAGTGTATTCGCCCAGAATCTGATCGCCTCTGAAACTGACACTGCTGACCTGCCCGGCCTCGACAGCCTGTTTAAATGCGGTATAGCTGATGGATTCGCGAGACGGTTGAGACACCGAGAACACCAGGTAATAAATAATGTAGATCAGCACCATCCAGAACAAGGCATGGCGATCAAACGGTGAGGGCATGGGTTTATCCGGTGTTTTGGGTGCTTCCTTTGAGTCGTTCATGGTATGACCTGTGTTAAGAAACCTGTGGGTATCGGACAACACTGTGAACACATTCAATTTCGGGTGCAATACCCTTTGCTCTGCTATGGTTGCTTGGTTAAGATCAGGGCGATTTTCGAAAAATCAACAACAAAAACCTGACAGAGAATTTGACTATGCCGACAAACCGCCGTGAGGGAGACATTCAACCGGGTATCAAGTGGGGCCCCTTTGTTATCCGTATCCCGTTTGTACACACCCGATTTGCCTTGCCAGAGATGCTGCAGGGAATCTGCGTTGCCGGCGCCACCGGTCTGGCCCTTGTGCCGATCATGGTTGCCTCGTTTGGACTGACATTTGAAGAAGCGGTCACCATGGCCATGTTTCATTCACTGCTGATTTCTTGTGCGTGGATGTTATTTGGTGATCCGATTGGTCCGGGCTGGATTACCCCGGCATTGCCCTTTATTTTTGCCTTTGTGCTGGGCACGGCAACCACACCCGTCGAACAGTTCCAGCTGATGACAGCGTTATCGCTGAACTTTGCTGCCTTGTTGTTTATATTGGGGGTGACAGGGTTCGGGGCCAAACTGGTAGCTTGGGTGCCCAATGTACTCAAAGGCGGCATCATTCTGGGTGCGGCGGTGGCGGCGTTCCTGCGTATTTTTGATCAGGACGATGCGGCCAGTGCCATCAACTCAACACCGATTGCTGCCATTGCCGCGCTGGCCTTGTGCATGTTCATGACCTTTTCCAAACCGTTCCAGCGCCTCGCTGCGCAAACACCCATCCTCGCAAAAATAGCCAGCCTGGGTCTGTTACCAGCGTTTCTGGTCGCCGGCGTGATTGGTGTGACAACCGGTGAAATGACCTTCAATATCCAAACCGGTTTTCTGGATGTACCTGCTCACGCTGCTTCCATGTGGCAAAAAGCGTCACCGCTGGTGATCGGTTGGCCATCAGTGTCACAGTTTGTTGCTGCACTGCCCTTGGCATTTATCACCTACATCCTGTTTTTTGGCGATCTGGTGACGGCGGAGGAAATGATCAAAAACTCCCAGCCCATGCGCAAAGATGAAAAGCTGGATATCAGCAGCAACCGTGCACACATGGCAACCGGCATCCGCAATGGCGTCATGGGCATCATCGCGCCATTTTTTGGCACTCAGGGCGTGTTGTGGACTGGCATTCAGGTGATCATTCTCAAACGCTGGGCGTCGGGCCGCGACAAGATGGACTCCGTGTTTGACGGCATCGCCGGCTATTACGTGTACGGTCTGCCAATCCTTTTTGTAGTGCTGCCGATTGTTACCCTGTTGCAACCGTTGCTGCCGATCGCGCTGGCAGTCACCCTGCTGCTGACTGGATTTGCCTGTGCAACATTGGCACTCACTGCTGTGACGGATCCGACCGAGCGCGGCGCGATGGTGTTGACCGCGATTGCGTTCTCACTGTTCGACCCGTGGACAGGTTTGTTGGCTGGTATGGCCACTATTCTGGTTGTGGTGGGTCCTCATGTGTTTTTGAAAGCAAAAGCTGACGACCACACCACCTGAAGTCGACTGGCCACAACTGCTGCTTTGAGCGGTCATAGGCCGCCCACAGCGCCCGGTAGGTGTGTCCCGATTGCGGATCAATGCGATCGGGACACACTTGCGACATTGGCCACAGTACATACGCATTCACGGTAATTTCCGGCCTCGGCAGCAGAATGCCGTGGTGCTCTCCCTGCAAATCCCCGTACGTCAGAATATCCACATCCAGCGTTCTGGAGCTGAAGCGTTGTTGATCCCGTTGCCGCCCGCAGCGGGCTTCCAGCGCCTTGATCAATTGACTGATGTCGTCGAGCGGTAGATGTGTATCAGCCGCAACCACCATGTTCAGGAAATTGCCGCCCTGAAAACCCACGGCTTCGCTTTCAAAAACCTCAGACAGCACCAGCTCACCAAAACACGCCTGCAGCGCATCCAGTGCCAACGCGATGTGGTGGCCAGGCTCAAGATTACTGCCCAGCCCCAACGTAAGTAATGCCATGATGTGTCTAACTCTGCTGCAAGGTTGCTTGGCTGCCTGGCGGTATTGTCGCCTGCCGACGCTCAATAATGACACCCACATCGCGCGCACCGGTGACCGCGCCGGGTTTGCCCACTCGCAAACGCAGCCAGGGTACCGGAAACTCACTCAGTACGATGTGTGCAACGCGCTCCGCCATGGTTTCGATCAACAAAAATTCCGATTCTGCAATAAAACTGATCAGACGCTTGGAGACTGCTTTGTAGTCCAGCGTTTTAGTGATGTCTTCTGAGGCCGCTGCCGCACGAATATCGGTGGCCATGTCCAGATCGAGGCTGACCGTCTGACGAATTTTCCGCTCCCAGTCATAAATGCCAATGACTGTTTGAATTTCCAGTTCTCGAATATAAACAATGTCCATGACAGTTGATCCCGCAGGGTTATTAAATGAAGGTTATCAGTTACGAATCGAGGGCAGACTTTCCAGCGGCCAGCGCGCATGTGCCGTGATCGCCAGCCCTTCGTGTTGCCCGGCCATCAGGCGCTGACAACCCGCATACGCAATCATGGCACCATTGTCGGTGCAAAATCTGGGTTGCGCATAAAAAAGCTGGCTGCGCTGACTTTCCACCATGTCCTGCAAACCGGCGCGCAGCCGTTGATTGGCACTGACACCACCGGCAATGATCAATGTCTTTAACCCGGTCTGCTGGAGCGCCCGCTTGCATTTGATCACCAGCGTTTGCACCACCGCCTCTTCGAAGGCCAGTGCCACATCGGCTTTATCCTGTTCGCAGAAGTCCGGCTGTTTGCCCAGTTCAATCAGGGTATTTCTCACCGAGGTTTTTAAACCGCTAAAACTGAACTCCAGCCCCGGCCGATTGATCATGGGACGCGGAAACACAAATCGACCCGGCGTGCCTTTGGTCGCCAAGGCTGCCACCCGCGGACCACCAGGATAGGCAAGACCCAACATTTTGGCGACTTTATCAAAGGCTTCACCGGCTGCATCATCCAGCGACTCCCCCAACAGGCTGTACTCACCCACACCTTTAACGGCCACCAACTGCGTATGGCCGCCGGACACCAGCAATGCCACAAAGGGGAACGAAGGCGGATTGGCTTCCAGCATCGGCGCCAGCAAGTGACCTTCCATGTGATGTACACCAATGGCTGGCACATCCCAGGCCATCGCGAGGGACCGACCAAACGAGGCACCCACCAACAACGCGCCAATCAATCCCGGCCCTGCGGTGTAGGCAATACCATCAATGTCTGAGGCGGTGGTGCCCGTCTCTTCCATCAATTGCTGCACCATCGGCAAGGTTTTACGGATATGGTCACGCGAGGCCAATTCAGGAATGACGCCACCATAACGGGCGTGCATCTCCACCTGGCTGTACAAGGCATCGCCGAGCAGACCCAGTTCACTGTCGTAGATGGCTACCCCTGTTTCATCACAGGAAGTCTCAATACCCAGAACGCGCATGCGTGATTTATCCTGTTTAATGCCAACGTTCTGCAAATGTCTGTTGACCTGATGCGAAGGACGTGAATAATACGGCAGCCCGGAGGCTTTGGCCAGATAGCCAATTCCCCGCCGACATGGATAAGCAAATTAGGTTTTGCAATTCCTCGTGCGGCGCATTACCATATGCGCCCTTTTAAATTGAATGCAAAGGTGTCTGTGCACTATGCCAATGGTTAAACTGAAAGAGAACGAGCCGTTTGACGTTGCTCTGCGTCGTTTCAAGCGCGCTTGTGAAAAAGCCGGAGTTCTGGCTGAAGTTCGTCGTAAGGAATTTTATGAGAAGCCCACGTCTGCCCGTAAGCGTAAAGCTGCTGCAGCCGTCAAGCGTCACCTGAAAAAACTGTCACGCGACAACAAGAAGACCAAACGCTTCTATTGATTGATTGGCAGTCGGAAATCATTATGACCGACAGTCCGATAAAGCTTAAGTTGACCGACGCTATGAAAGACGCCATGCGGGCTAAAGACAAAGCCCGATTAGGTGCCATTCGTCTTGCGCTCGCCGAAGTCAAAAAAGTGGAAGTTGATGAACGAATCGAACCCGATGACACCCGGGTTTTGTCGTTGCTGGAAAAAATGATCAAACAACGCCGCGAGTCAATTCGTCAGTACGAGGATGCGCAGCGTCATGATCTGGCTGACATCGAAAAGGCCGAGATTCTGGTCTTGCAGGACTTTATGCCTGCCGCGCTCAGCGAACAGGATGTCGACGCGATTATCACGCAAGCCATCATCGACTCCGGCGCCGTGAATCCCCAGGGAATGGGCAAAGTCATTGCACTGGTCAAACCGCAAGTAGCCGGCCGTGCCGACATGGGCGCCATCAGCCAAAAAATAAAGAGCCGACTTAGCGGCTCCTGATCACACAGAACGGGGTCTGACATGGCTGGTCTGATTCCGCAATCCTTCATCGATGACCTGCTCAACAGAGCCGACATCGTTGAAGTGATCGACAAACGCGTCAAGCTCAAAAAAACCGGCAAGAACTATTCCGCGTGCTGCCCGTTTCATCAAGAAAAAACCCCGTCCTTCAGCGTAGAGCCCGATAAACAGTTTTATTACTGCTTCGGCTGCGGCGCTGCCGGGAACGCACTGGGTTTTGTGATGAACTACGACCAGACCGAGTTCCCGGATGCGGTTGCTTCACTCGCCGCCGACTATGGCCTGACCGTTCCCCGCGAAGAAAAGTCCACCCACAGCCAGAAAAAACGCCAGGAACACGAGGAATTGCTCAGCGCGCTTGAGCAAGCCAGCCTGTTTTACCAACAGCAGCTGCGTGTGCATCCGGCCCGCGACAGCGCGGTGAACTACCTCAAAGGTCGCGGCCTGACCGGGCAGATTGCCAAACGTTTTGGTATTGGTTTTTCGCCACCGGGCTGGTCCAACCTGCTGACGCATCTGCAGCAATACAAAATCAGCAAAACTGTGCAGGAACAGGCCGGCCTGGTGATTCCCAAAGAATCCAACCGCAGCCATCACGACGACGACACCCATTACGATCGTTTTCGTGACCGCATCATGTTCCCGATCCGCGACAGCCGTGGGCGCGTGATCGCTTTTGGCGGTCGTGTGCTGGGCGACGAAAAACCCAAGTACCTGAACTCCCCGGAAACACCGGTGTTCCACAAAGGCAGTGAACTGTACGGTTTGTGGGAAGCGCGCAAATCACGTCAGAAAATCGACAGCTTTCTGATTGTTGAAGGTTACATGGACGTCGTGGCACTGGCGCAGCACGGCATCGACTTTGCCGTTGCTACGCTGGGAACAGCCACCAGCGCCACGCACCTGACCCGCCTGTTCCGGCTGGTGAAAAACGTGGTGTTCAGTTTCGATGGCGACAACGCCGGTCGGGCGGCTGCCGCGCGCGCACTCACTGCGGCACTGCCGTTGATGGAAGATGGTCGTCAGGTACGCTTTTTGTTTCTGCCTGAGGGGGAGGATCCGGATACACTGGTGCGCAAAGAGGGCGCCGATGCTTTCCGCGTGCGCCTTGTCAACGCCAAGCCACTGTCCGATGTATTTTTTGATCAACTCGGCGATGCCCGCGATTTTGCCACCATGGACGGTAAAGCACGCCTGTTCAGTCAGGCCATCCCCCTGATCAAACTGATGCCGCGCGGCTTGTTTCAACAGCTGATGCTGGACAAACTCGCCACTCTTGCCGGCACCCGCCGCGCAACCATTGACCAGTTATTGCAAGAGGCGCCTGCGCCGGCGCCTGTCGTCACCCAACCCGATGACGAACCACCGCCCTGGCTGGAGGAGGCCAACGGCGCTCACCATCCAGCGCCCGCCGCACGACCCAAACGCGATTTCCGCAACCCGGAACCGGCACAGATTGCCGCGCGCATGAAAAAATCCGCCGGCTTGCTGGCCGTTGAATTGCTGCTGCACCAGCCTTCACTGGCACAAAAAGCTCCCGACGGATTGGCGGCGTTAACCATTCTGGGCGACGAAGATACAAATTTATTGCTGGAACTGCTTGAAGTTGCACGTGACGACCCCGATACAAGCACCTATGCACTGCTGGGACACTGTTACGGCACACCGGCAGGTAAACGCCTGACACAATTGTTAAAAAATGAGCGCATCACTCCGGAGGCGGGGCGAGCGGAAGAATTCAGCTTTGTGCTGGGTCAACTGCTTCAAGAGGCTCAAAAGCAACAAAAGCGGAAACAATTACTGGAACAATTGAAACCCCGGGTACGATCGGCAAAAAACGATACCCCGGATTCATGACTGCCGCTGGCATAGATGACTTTGCAGGTCTATAATGCCCGGCTAAATTTTTGTTTTCAAACCGCCACCTCTTCACTCGAATGGGAAGTTATGTCTGATTCGTCTCTGAATTCCCCACAATCCGGCTTGTCCGGGTTAAAAGCCCTCATTGCCAAAGGCAAGGAACAGGGGTATCTGACCTACGCCGAGGTTAACGATCACTTGCCGGAATCTATTTCTGATCCGGACCAGGTCGAAGACATCATTCAGATGATCAACGACATGGGCATCAAGGTGTACGAAACTGCACCGGATGCGGATACCTTGCTGCTGAACGAAGGTGACGGCAGCACGGACGAACTGGCGGCGGCTGAAGCTGCAGCAGCGTTGGCGGCAGTTGAAAACGAAGCCGGCCGCACCACCGACCCCGTGCGTATGTACATGCGCGAAATGGGTACCGTGGAACTGCTGACCCGTGAAGGCGAAATTGTCATCGCCAAACGAATTGAAGAAGGCCTGCGTGAACTGATGAAGTCCATGGCCAGCTTCCCCGGCATCGTGGCGCATGTGTTGAACGAATACGAAATGGTCACCCGCGAAGAACGTCGCCTGAGCGATGTGATTGTGGGGTATCTGGAAGTTGATGACCCCGTCGAGATTCCACCGGCCGTTGAACTGGAAGACGTGGCTGAAGTAGACGCCGCCGCAACCGAAGAAGATGACGATACCGTGCTCGCGGGTGCTGAAGAGGAAGAAACCGCCTCCGGCCCGGATCCGGAAGAAGCACGTCTGCGCTTTACTGACCTGCGCGCACAGTTTGATGCCACCGAAGCCTTGATCGCCAAACACGGCCGTCACAGCGAAGAATCGCTGGCGGAAATGGACAAACTCGGCGAGATGTTCAAGACCTTCAAGCTGACCCCAAAATTGTTCGACATTCTGGTCAATCAGGCGCGCGCCGCCCTGTTCAAAGTCCGTCGCCACGAACGTACCGTGATGACCCTGTGCTGCCGCAATGCGGGTATGCCACGTAAAGTGTTTGTTGCCAGCTTCCCCGGCAACGAAGTGAATGATGCCTGGCTGGATCAGTTCGCCGGCGCCAAAGATGTCTGGGCGACTCGTCTGCCCGACGTTGCCGAAGAAGTACAGCGTACACAGCGCAAAATGCAGGCCATGGAAGAAGAAAATGGCCTGACCGTTGCCGAGATCAAAGAGATTAACCGTGGCATGTCGATTGGCGAAGCCAAATCACGCCGCGCCAAAAAGGAAATGGTGGAAGCTAACCTGCGTCTGGTGATCTCCATTGCCAAAAAATACACCAACCGTGGTCTGCAGTTCCTTGACCTGATTCAGGAAGGCAACATCGGCCTGATGAAAGCGGTGGACAAGTTTGAATACCGTCGTGGATACAAGTTCTCCACCTACGCCACCTGGTGGATTCGTCAGGCGATTACCCGCTCGATCGCTGACCAGGCGCGCACCATCCGTATTCCGGTGCACATGATTGAAACCATCAACAAGCTGAACCGTATCAGCCGCCAGATGGTGCACGAGAAAGGCCGCGAGCCCACGCCGGAAGAACTCGGCGAGCGCATGGACATGACCGAAGATAAAGTACGTCGCGTGTTAAAAATCGCCAAAGAGCCGATCTCCATGGAGACGCCGATTGGTGACGACGAAGATTCGCATCTGGGTGACTTTATTGAAGACTCCACGGTGGAATCACCGGTCGATTCTTCTATTGAAGAAGGCCTGCGCGAAGCCACGCGTGAAGTGCTCAACAGCCTGACCGCCCGCGAAGCCAAAGTACTGCGTATGCGTTTTGGTATCGACATGAACACCGACCACACGCTGGAAGAAGTCGGCAAACAGTTTGACGTGACGCGTGAGCGTATCCGTCAGATCGAAGCCAAAGCCCTGCGCAAACTGCGTCACCCGACCCGCTCGGACCACCTGCGCAGCTTTCTGGACGATTGATGGGGAAATGGGGTCGGAGGCATGCCTCTGGAAATGGGGTTGGAAATGGGGTCGGAGGCATGCCTCCGACCCCAATCCGTTAACCAAGGAAACTCATGCAAAATGCCCTGAAGAGCATCATCAAAAAATTACCCGTCCTCCGCGAACTTGTCTCGCAACGCGACAAGTTGCATGCCGAGCTCAATCGCGTCACGCACGCATTTACTGCAGAAAAAACGCAACTCACCGCTGAACTGGCAGACTTACAACACCAGGTCGACACCGAAAAAGCCAGACGCGAAGCGGAATTAACCGCCCTGAAGTCAGAAATTGATACCAAAAGCAACCAACTGCAATCTGCCGCGACTGTATTAAAAGACGCCACACGCTTTGTACCACCGGGCCACTACTATTCGCCCATTCCCAATCTGCATGAAATCCAACAAGACGATCAGAAAATATTCGGCAGCGTTCCGACACAGATCCCCGGCGTTGATATGCGCGAGGCAGAACAGCTCTCATTGTTAAGAGACTTTGCTGAACTTTATAAAGACATGCCGTTTCAGGCGCAAAAGCAGGACGGCTTGCGTTACCACTTTGAGAACCCGTCGTACTCCTACTCCGACGCCATCCTGCTGCACTGCATGATCCGCCACGTTAAACCCAAACGCCTGATCGAAGTCGGCTCCGGTTACTCGTCATGCGTGACACTCGATACCAATGAGCGGTTTTTTGATGGGGCTATCCACACGACCTTTATTGAACCCTACCCCGAGCTGTTTCTGTCGCTGATCAAAGACAGCGACAAAGACGCGGTTACCATTATCCCGACACGATTACAGGACGTTGAGTTACCCGTGTTTGATGCGCTGCAGGCAAACGACATTCTGTTTATCGACTCCACCCATGTCAGCAAAATCAACAGCGACGTGAACTATATTATTTTTGAGATACTGCCGCGACTGGCGCCGGGCGTTGTGGTGCACTTTCATGATATCTTTTTCCCATTTGAGTACCCCAGAGAGTGGATTTACGAAGGACGCGCCTGGAACGAAGCCTATCAACTTCGCGCATTTTTACAGTACAACAGCGCGTTCAGTGTGATGCTGATGAACACTCAGATGGAGTATTTTCACGGCGACTTTTTTCAGCAACACCTGCCGCTGTGCCTGAAGAACTGGGGTGGCAGCATCTGGATTCAGAAACATGCAGAGCCTGTTTGACAGCATCAACACGCTATTTGCTTTTATTCAACCGGTGTCCGACGCAGTCTGGGCATTCCCCACCCAGTTTGCGTTCTACTCAGCCATCCCCATCATCGGCCAGATGTCCATGGCCGTGCTGTTGTTGCTTGGCATGGGACTGGTATTCACCATAAGAACCGGCGTTGTGCAGACCTTCAGTTTTGCCGAAGCCTACCGCATCATCCTGCGACACCACCAAGCCAGCGCCACCGGCATCAGCCCCAAAGCCGCGTTTTTGCTCGGCCTCGCCATGCGCGTTGGCCCCGGCAATATTGTTGGCGTCACCGGTGCCATCAGCGTCGGCGGCCCCGGCGCACTGTTCTGGATGTGGGCCGCCGCCCTGCTGGGCATGGCCAGTGCGTTTACCGAATCGGTATTATCCCAGCTGTTTAAAGAGAAAAAAGACCAGGAGTTTGTCGGTGGCCTGCCGTTTTACGGCCGCAGCCTGCTCGGCGGCAAACGCTACGTCGGCGTATTTTTGTCCATCGCCTTTATTGTGTACGCCCTGTTTAACCTGCCCTCACAAACCTTCAACGTCTTCACTGCGGTGGGCATGATCGCGGAAACCGTCACCGGCAGCGTTGCCGAGCGCCAGTCGCCGCTGTACTTCAGTATCGCCATTGTGCTGGTGATCAGCACCGCGTGGATGATTCTGGGAGGAATTCGCCGCGTCACGCGCTATACCAACGTCATGGTCCCCGTCATGGCCGTGGTGTTCTGCGCCCTGTCATTGCTGATAATTGTGCTCAATGCCAACCTGATCCCCACGTTTTTCAGCGAAGTGTTCACCGGCGCATTCTCGCCTGACGCCCTGTTTGGCGGCGCCATTGGTGTCGCCATTGCCGAAGGTGTACGACGCGGCCTGATGTCCAACGAAGCCGGCCAAGGCACCATCACCATGGCCGCTGCCGCCGCCGACAACCGCCACCCCTGCGAACAAGGTTTTGTGCAAAGTCTCGGCGTGTTTGTCGACACCATTGTCATCTGCACACTCAGCGGCTTTATTGTGGTGATTGCCCAGCTCTGGCAAACCGCACCCGACGCGGCCGCGTGGAGCGCTGCCAGTGCATCGCGCATCGGCACCTATTTAGGCTCCGTGCAGTACCTGACACCCGCCTGGCTCAGCGACCCCGCCACCATCGTACTCAGCCTGTGTTACACGCTGTTTGCGTTTACCACACTGCTGGGCATGATCTCGTTTGCAGAAATCTCCGCCAACTTTATCTCGCGCTCTGAGCGCTTTATTTTGCTGATTCGGGTGCTGGGTGCCATGGTATTTGTGCCGTTCGGCGCCATGACGGTTTTAGCGGGATTGGAGCTCGGCAACCTGTGGGCGATTACCGACCTGACCAATATTGTGATGGTGTACCTGAATATTCCACTGCTAATGCTCGGCGCCCCCATCGTATTGAAGGCGCTGGCACACTACAAACGCACACGAGGCGGCAGCTTTAATTCAGCTGCCGACATCGGTGTGCAGACTGCGTACTGGGTTGAAGACTTACAGCGACTCAACAAACGCAGCGATGTTAGCGATATCCGCATCTGACAACGCCGCTGCAGAAGCAAACATCAGCGCGCTTTGCGGGCCACGTGTTTCACGGTTTTTGTAAGCAGTCAGCGCAGTGTTCACAAAGCTCGCATCACGACCCGCCAGTTGCGGACCAACGCCACCTTCGCCACCCGCGCCATGGCAAGCTGTGCAACCCGCAAACGCAGTTTTGCCCAGCTCAGCCGGGCTTGCAGACGCTGCCGCTGCTGCCGCCGCACGCTGTTGATCCAGGATATTGCCGTTGGCAGCCACGTACGCCTCGTAACACTCACCGGTACAGGTGTGCACGCGCGCCTGCTCAGGCACATCGCGATTTGCCATCGCAGTGGTCACAACCACGCCAGTAAACAGAAGAGCAAACAACGGAATCAGCAGATCTTTCATAACAGCTCCAGAAGTAGTTAGCGCCCTTTGATTCGCACGAGTGCTCCGCGCGGATTTGCAATCAACATGCAAACGCCGTCGGCCCGGGCAGGGTGCCGGAAAAAATTAATTGATGTGTTAGTTATTATGTTCTGACACACCCAGCTCCGATTAACGAAGCTGGTACGACAATGCCTAGTCTCGACATGCCCTGAATTCTGGGCTGGCGTGATCAGCAGTTCGGCCTTATACTTCGCGTCTCGTTTTTCAACGACACTTCAATATAGGGCCTATAGCTCAGTTGGTTAGAGCAGCGGACTCATAATCCGTTGGTCGTAGGTTCAAGTCCTACTGGGCCCACCACCTTTTCAGGGGTTTTCTGCTGAAAATCTCTTACTTTTCAACCAGATGCCGAGCAATCAACGGACTTTTGGCCGGTATAAGTGACGGACTATCAATCCGTTACTCATCATTCAGCCCCTACCAGATACGTGTCGCGTGCAACTCCAATGTGTCCCGAGCGCGGGCGGCATTATAGCCCTGTGCTGGGGATTTGTCGTTATGTCGGCGGGGATCTGGGGAAGTTTAGGGGAGATAGTGACAAGGGGTTGTCGATCTGGAGATGTGGCACGATTTCCAATTGAGAAGTTATTTGTTGTTATGGATGATTACCTCCCCGCGACCACCCCTTCTGCAACTTGAAAAATCATATTGATACTCTTCAAGGCTTCAATCTCGACGATCACTAAAGTGACGAAGAAGCCACTTCTGAGCATTACATATATCAAATGCCCTAGCCCCATATCCGACAGTGAGAAGGTCTTCAGGCAAAAACTCGTCAAACTTATCCACCCGCTTCTCTAACACTGAACGAGCAAGCTCTGTTGCACTAGGTAGCTGTGAGCTAGCAAATGAATTTAATGTCTGCGTCAGTTCAGTAATCGATGATCGGCTTATCTCAATCACCCCCGCATAATGGCCAACCTCATACCCACTCAAAACGAGTAGGGCTGCAATTGTATTGACCGTTTTGTCACCAAGCCAGGTAAAAATTTCAGTGCTACTACCATTCTGAAGCAGTACGTTCTGCTGTAATCCAGCTGCCTGGAAAAAAGTAACACTTTCCTGAAACAGACCCTGAGCCAACTTGTCGGCGAAATCCAACTTCTGTCCAGAGACAGCTATCCTATAATCACCTTCACAGAGAATATTAAACATCTCCTGACGCACAGTGTCATGCACTGCCATCCCGCTACCACCAAAATTGGGCGGCTTTCCACCTACAGCTTTTTTGACAAAAATAGTCTTTTTTTCGCTATCGATGTCGATGACTAGCCACCGTTTACCTCCAAAGATAATGTGCTGACCAACTAATACCATTGAATCAACAGGAAGGGTACCAAGAGTTTTGGTTCCACTGACAATCCGGAATTCTTCGGGAGTTTTGAAAACTGCGTAAAATGAATAGTGGCTGGAAATGCGCTCACCAATTACCCCTAAAACCAACTCTCCACTCTCTAACTGAATGATTAGCTCTGTGCCACCCATATGCTGCAGCAGAGCTTTGAAGTCTTGCACAGTAATTTTTTGGAATGGCCCCTCCCGGCATAGCAGATTGAATAACTGGTCAGCTCTAATCCCTCCCCATTGCGCAATAACAGCAAGGATCTGATGCAATAACGTAGAAAAGTGATAGAGCGTTGTATCAGCAGGTTCATACCATTTACTGCTGATCAGTAGCCTGATCATTGCAAAAGATTGAATTAACTCTAGACGAAGTTTATCGACAATGCTGGAGTCTTTGGTAAGTTCATCTTCCGCAATCAACATACGCATAATTGACGGGCCACCGCGTCGGCCAGAGCGCCCCACCCTCTGGCGCAGACTCGAAACAGAGTGCGGGGCAGTTACCTGAACAACAGAATTGACCTTGCCGATATCAATACCTAGCTCAAGAGTCATGGTACATATAGCAGTTGTAGGATACTGATCATGCTGAAGACGTTTTTCGAGACTCTCCCTAAGTTCCTTCGACAAGGAACCATGGTGAGGAAAGAATTCATTTGGCACCAACTGCTTCTCGCACATGTCACAAAGCGTTGCCGCTATACTCTCAGTTCTTTTACGGCTGTTTGCAAAGACTAAATGGTTACCTCCACGGCAAAATTTAAAGAGATCTTCGCAAATCTTATGCTCTGCATCGATTGGTGTTTCTTTGTTTAATTGTGCAGTATTGAGATAGCCTTTGACCTGCACCTTTAAAGCCGAAGTGGAATTTGAGTCTCGAATAATTTTACAGGGCAAAGACTTATTGGGGCGCAACGACAATGGGACTTTCTCTACTTCGCCCAGCGTGGCACTCAATGCAACTCTAGGTATGGGTGTTTGCAAACGCCCTAAAAGATGTTCTAGACGATGAAGAAGTGACAGCAAATGATGTCCACGTTCTGTTCCCAAAAAAGCATGGAACTCATCAACCACAATGTATTTTAAAGCTGAAAATGCCGACTTCACCCAACCAGCATCACGAATCATTAAGGACTCAAGCGATTCCGGGGTAATTAGGACTATGCCCGACGGAGAAGCCCTAAGTTTATTTTTTTTGCTCTGAGGGCTGTCTCCATGCCAAGGGGTGACTGACATGGAAACCAAGTCAGACAAACCTTCTAAGCGCCTGTCCTGATCATTTATTAATGCTTTCAAGGGACTAATATAAAGAATACCAACACCATATTCCTGATCTGCAATCGCACTGATCGCGGGCATAAAAAAGGCCTCAGTCTTTCCCGAAGCAGTTGAAGCACTTATTAAAACATCTGTGTTGGCTGACAATATCGGCTCAATGGCTAGGCACTGGATTTCTCGTAGGCTGTCCCAACCTTGCTGGAAAATCCAGCGCTGAACTCTGACGTCAAGCCTCTCGTGTTCATTTCTCATAACTTGAAGTCAGCCAAGTCTTCGTCAGTTTCTTCGATATTCATTTCTACATCCGAAGGCTTGTCGTCTTCAATAGCCACCGTAGCAATCAGAGAATTCCACGATATGCTTGGGTTCTGATCAATGACCGCGAGCATATCTAAGAATGCTTTAATAGTGTTACGGGGTGTTCTGAAGTAGGCGTCTCCGATTGTTTGACTGCAGTGCTTCAAAAAAGCTTTCAAAGACTCATCAGGGACCAGATACATGCTTTCGTCCCCTTCAGCGTAAACATGTCGTAAATTTTTGAGCAGTATGTAGAGTTCTTCTGGAGTTAAGCTTGCCAAATGAAGGGCAGGAGATGTGTAGTCAATTACACCAGCTTGTTTAGCAAAGGTATTCCCAGCAAGCCTTGACTGCAGCGCCTCGTAGCTATACAGACCTTTTCGAGGATCTAGAAGGAATTCAGGTGTTCCACCAAGCAGAAAGCCCAAGTGCTGGGCACTTCCTTGAAGACAGTCATTGAGAATGCGCAAAATTTGTTCGTAGTTTGACATCCGGGCGGCTGTGTTATTCAGCTTGTATAAATTTACCATTTCATCCAAGTACACCAGCAGCCCCTGATAACCTGCTTGGCAAACGAACAAGCTCATCAACTTCAGTGAATCATAAAACGATGTATCTGAAATAATTGTTCTTACACCGAGATCGTTACGAGCATCTGTTTTGGTTGAATACTCAGCTCGCAACCACTTTATGGCATTTGATTTAAGTAGCTCATTGTCTGCCTCATGCCCGTTCCAATAGGCCTCAACAACCTTGGCAAAATCGTATCCACCAACAAGCTCAGAAAGTGAAGACAATTTTTCATGAATAACAGCATTAATACTCTTGCCGGTATTATCTGCTTCAATTCTGGCTTCAGTGATAAACTTTTCAACAATACTTGTTAGTCCATTACCATCAGGCTTATTTCGAGTGGATAAATTGCGCATCAGCTCAGAGTAAAGGTTTCTCGCTTGGCCTGCAGAGGCGTGTATTCGCCTATCGGGTGATAGGTCAGCGTTCACAGTAACCAATTTTCTTTCTAACGCAATCGCTCGTACGACACTCAAAAAAAATGTTTTACCTGAGCCATAGTCCCCGACAATAACTCTGAAAGCAGAGCCTCCATCGGAAATTCGTTCTATATCTTGAATCATAGCCTTTAGCTCGTTTACCCGGCCAACCTGAATATGTTGGATTCCTATCTTGGGCGTTACGCCAGCCTTCAGCGATTGGATAATTGCATCCTTTTCCTTAGAGCGAATTCTCTTGGCAAGCATTTTTTATCCTTTTAATTCTTCAACTATTTCAAGGTCAACATAGATATTCCCATCGTCATCCAATACTGGCGCATCAACTTTTTCGTATGCCCAATCATTAATAGTCTCGATTGCGCCATCAACCATCAAATTCAATTTTCCGCAAAGTTCATGAACATCATGACGAGCCCAAATTGATTTAGTAATTAACTCTTCAAAGAGTGCTTTATGAGCTAGGCTAAGGCTACCTTGATGATTATCAGATTGAGATGGCTGTTCAGGCGCTGGGTCATCTTCTATCGCAAAAATATTCTCAAGTATTGTTTTAGCATCACTCGTATAGCTCTCGTGCATCGCCAGAATACCCTCATCCAGCTCAAATGCTTCTTTGCTATTTTCAGAGCCTGACGTTGAAGAGACGGAGACTCTATGAGAGGCAGTAAATTGATGGATATCAATTGTGACCATTGATCTATCAAGACCCAAAGCGGTATATAGTTTTTCAATTTGTTTTATTTCGACCGCATCAATCCTCCCGTCAGCGAGAGCAATTGAAATGATGAACTTCTTTAGGAAATCTGTTTGATTCTTATCTAGCAAAGCAATTTTTGTATTTAGTCCAGCTGAATTTATGGGGCTATTCAACAGCCACGTTGAGTAAGCAAATAGGGAGTTTTTCTCAGTTATTGACAACTTGTCGTCATATTCAATAAGCCTGTTCAAGGCCAACTCTTCATTTTGCTTAACAGTCTGATCGACAGTGGCTACTATTGCTCCCAGTCGTAGAGCAAGCATTACCTGAAGATATGCAGGGCTTGGCTCGAAGAACTCACCATGGCCAGGTGCAAACAAAACAATGTTGTCACTTATTTTAAACTTCGCTAGGTGGAAACGTTGATCCGGTGCTATGCCAATACCCGCTTTAGTGGCCAAATTGGTAAGTAGATCTATATCTTTTTTGCCAATAATTTTGGGCAGCGGCATCCCGGTATGAGACCAAAAATCACGAACTGTCGTCTGCCCTTTGTTGTTCTGAATAAGTTGCTCTGCCCATAGCTTAAATGATTCGATCAAAGGTGAAGTTGTTTCATTTACCAATATCTTAGGCAGTAACATTAACGCTGAAATGTCGTTTTTTGATGTACCCTCTTTACCCAAGTACCGGCTGTAGCTATTGAGTTCACTGGTGCATTGTTCAGCTATAGGGACGAGTTTGTTTATTGGCGCTTTTAAGACACTCGGGTCCGGCAATTCTTCCAAATCTAAATTAACTCCTGAGATACCACTACTTGCTGAGTGATAGGACAGAGAGAGTTTTGTCTTGTTCGGTTTTACCAAAAAGCCACTACTAAATTTTTCATTGAACCTAATCCTGAATAACTGCCTGAACTCTTTTTCGCATCGTCGCGCTGGTGTTTTTAGTGAATATTCATATGTGTTTTTTAACCAATCTAATGCGAGATCTGCATCAACTGGTATCCCTTTTGAAACTGCAGTTGCCAACTTAACTTTAAAAGATAGTGCGTTGTTTGTTTCTGGTATATCTGCTGTTCTATGTTGAAGTAAAGCTGGCCTGAACAACGCCATTAATTCCAAGAAATTTGCGGAATAACTTCTAAATGAGCGATTTTCTACAAATACGTTGCTAAGCCTGAGAACCTCTTCAAAGATGTCCATGAACTCCTGATCATTTACAACATTATTTGTCCTGTTCTCAATAACTCGTCTTTCAAGCCCATAGAAGTACATGAATACATAGCCGATCGGGGTGTTGGGGGATGTGCGATCCGATGCCAAGAAATCAAGGTAAGCAGCCCTACATCCCTTTGAGAGAGTTGCATAGCTAGGCCAGTATCCAAGAGACTCGTCAGTATGTAAGCTTGGGCCCGTTAATTCATATCTGGGCAACGCCGGTCTTTGTTCATCAACCAAAGAAGGTTCAACTCCGTAACCGGAAAGGGAGTTCAATATCCCTCCAAAATAAAAAAATCCTCTGGAAATTTGCCTGCCATGAATGGTTAGTTGCTCATTTTTGTCAATCCAGCGCCCCTTGTTTCTATTGGGAGACTTCTCTGCTTCCCGGCCAAAGCTTGTATGGATACTGAAGGTGGCAAAAACATCGTCCTCATCGTCCTCCTCGTAACGAGCGGGGGAGGGGGCAGGGGCAGAACGAGTGCTGGCTGAGTGGTTTTCTTCAGCGTGTGTTTCCGCTCGCGCTATACTGTTTGTACGATTAGAAGCGCTCGAATTATGCATTGCTGATGCAAGTATGTAGAGGATATATAGAACGGCAGCGCCGATCACGAATTCCATTTTCTTCTCCTAATTAACTCCGGAAGCGCTGTCTTCGACGGGCGAGATTAACCATAACTGATTCTGAACTTATTTTTAACGCAAGAAAAAACCTGAAAATATTTAATCGGTCATTGCCAGCATGTTTACCCGAGTCAGTCCGCCGCTTGCCATATCGGCATAATTACCGCATCAACCCCAAATTACAACCCACTAACACCTCTACCGGCATGTGATCACTCACGCCAATCCAATCTTCGGCAGCACCAACCTCCAACCCACACTCGCCAATCAAATCCTCAGACACAAATGCATAATCAATATGGTACGGCTTGCTCAGATTTCTTTGCAGGTAAAACGTCGGAATTGACTCCGAGCCCTGTGCCTCATTCGTCACCCGATGATAAAGGCTTTGCAGCCCTATCTCAGCAAGTTCTGCCACTACGCCCGAATGGCTCCACCAGCGATCTGCCTTGTCCCATATCGCATTGCTATTAAGATCACCGATTACCATCGTTGACAGCTTGGATAACTCCTCGCGATGAATCTGCAGGTATTTCCAAAGCTGGCCGACATAACCAAAAACCTCTTTATCGCTGCCCTTGGTCCAGACTGCCAATACGGTCAACTTGTCATTGACAGTAAATGGCAAAAACACGCGCAACTCTGATGTGGTCCAAGTCATACTTGTATGGCTGCAGCTCAGGCCTTTGAGGGTGAATGTGCCATGCCAATTCAGCTGTGTAACGCGATTACCGTTCTTCGGGAATATACCTATCCCTTTGTTCCTATTGCTACCAACCCAAAGGTACTCGCCTGCCCAATCCAGAAACTGCTCGCCAAAGAATTGCGGATCTTCACATTCTTGTATCACCAGAATGTCAGCATAGAGCGCATCGACTTCCGGGAGCTTTTTCCGTAATGCGCCGTTGCAGTTCCAGGTAACTATTTTCATCCGTGACTCGGTTGGATCAAAACAGTCTGATTCAGAATTGCAGGCCAATTTCGATTTCGACCTCTATCAATTATTGGGAAGATTAGCATCTGCACGCAGTAGTCCAAAATATTCAACTGGTGAACCGATATAGCCCTTGCATCTGACATACATCTGAAGCCCTAGCGGTGTCGGCGTTAAATCTGCCGACGTGTGATATGGTGAGAAGCCTCCATGAAGAAGGCCTAGAGAGCGCAAGTGGTCGAGCTCTCTGTCGAGTCGTTGAATATCTTCGACTCCAGAAAGGTTCACTATCTCATCTAACTCCACAGAAAGATGATTAGCTTGTATCCATCCAGCAGCAGTAACCATTTTAAATGCGTTTTCGCACGAATAGTTTATGATTTTAGCCTGGGTTGAAGTAATGTCCCTCAAAAGGTTTATAAAAATCAAGTTGCTGTCATCGTTACCCTCAAGAGTACAGGAGGACGCCAGCAAACCGGACCACAAATCTTGCACTATGCTCGATTCTGACCAAGAGCCTTCATCAAGAATGTGGTGGACGAGGCGGGGGGAAGCCTGTTCATCGCCATTGAACCCTAGCCTCTCATACTTCTGATTTGCTTGTTCTAGTATTGCGCCTGCATTTCTTTGCCTCCACGCACCAGTTTCTTCTGCGAATTTCCGCCCTAGTTCGTCTGCTCCCTTGTAACAAAGTTTTGCAATCACTGTGCCTATCGCTTAAGAGATACTTTTTGCTCTTATTTCTTTGCCCATAGCACTTCCTTATAAATGCATTATTAACGTGGCACTTTGCGGCTTGTTTGTAGTGGTGCAGAAAGATAGTAGAGCTGTAGCTTCATTTTACAAGCAAACTACGCTGGAATATGGAATAGCATTACAGCCAACTTTACTTCTCTATTTTTGTCACCATTGAGGTGAAAGCGATAGCTATACCAGCCTTCTTCCTGCTCATTCACGAAACCTAAGTAGTTTTCATGCTCGGCTATAGAATATTTTGCAGTCTCAAGTACGGCCATAAAGTCCTTATTTTTTACGAACATTACAACTGCGGCCTTAGAGTCGCGCCAAGTGAGGTAGCCGAGCAATTGGCTGATAGTTTCTAAGAAGCCTTTCTTGCCGTGCCAATACTTCAGTTCCGCTATGAATACATTTTTTCCTTCATGGCGGAGCAGAATGTCAGTTTTTCCGGACTTGTTGAAAGTCTCACCGGTGGCAGCCCCTTCAAAGTTTGGTTCTAGTATCAGAAGCATGTGATCCCTTAGATGCTCTTCTTCCTTTCCAGAATAGGTAGATGGCAATCTCTCGAACTGCTTTCCGACATCGTGAATTATCTTAAGTATTTGTGCGTATATCATTCCATCTAGAGTCGGTTCTGGCTGATAGCCTTTATCTGTGACTTTTGGCTGTGGCTTTGACGCAATGGCTTTTGTTCTTTTGGCAGGCACAGAAAATGTGCCCGATTTATTGCCGGATTCTTTTATTGGGACACCCAATGAGGCAATTAAATTATTTTTCTTCAGAATCTGCTCTTTTCTTGAATCAAATATTTTTTCCGCGTGTTGCCGGAGTGACGAATTGAAGCTTTCAATATCTCTGGTTAAGTATCCGTTTTGGGTTTCTAATCTTCGAATTGTATTTTCTGATTCAATTTTTATTCTCTGCGCATCGAGATTAAAGTTAATTATTCTGAAGGTAATGCAACCTTTCTCGACATTTATCAGAGGAGCTGACATGGAGTACGTACTTGCCTTAACTTCTAACAGTTGCGGATCTCCGGTGAAAGGGAGATGAAATACCAACACATCTCTTGGATACGAACCACCTCGATCCATGAAATAATCTCCGGGGTGCATCTCTGCAGGAATCATCTCCTCACGCGTGGATAACGAGAGATCATCTTTATGAATTTCTAAAGGATCTATAGAAAACTCGCAAATCAAATGCTGCAGATATTCCTCTCGATTTACATTGAGTATGTAATCATCGGCTTGCGACTTAATGGCTTTATCTAGAGCGGCACGTTGGCCTTCGAACATGGCAAACCCGTCATACCTTGAGAATGCATGAAATCCTTCTCGTCGATATCCACTCATAACTATCCTTTGCTTGTAATAATTAATTTGTCCGCAAGCACGACTCCCAACCATCGCCCCCACCCTCAGCTTTGCGGCAATTCCACCATCTTATATGAATCAGATTCATACCTCTGGTTCAACTCCCCGGACAGTAGCCCGAATCAGCAGTCCCGGCAAGTGTCCCCCGTCCGAAAGTCCTTATCAATTAGCCAGATGGAGTATACCCATGAGCACCAAAGCTAAAGTCGTACCCGCAAAGAAATCCATCGCCACCAAACCAGCCCCCATCAAGCCACCAAAGGAACAACCCCCAGAGCTCAGCATCAAAGTCATCAAGTCAGCAGAAACCACCAGCCTGACCGGCACAGGAGTCCTCGGTTATGAGATCGGCACTGATGAGGCCGGGGAGACCCACTACAGGATCACTGCCAACAATGCTGGCGGGTTCTTCTCCGGTGAGTGGGTCAGCTGGCCTGCCATCTATGGTGTCTGCAATGGACACACGCAGATTACCTCCATCCTGTTTCGGGCATTGTTCAAAGGCAAGAGCGTGAACACTGCCGGGTTCCTGATGGCGGTCCTGCAGCAAGAGGGCCTAGTGCAGCGGGTGCCCGGCAAGACCCGGCTGTACGCTCTGACAGAGGCCGGACGCAAGAAGGCCGCATAACGCCAGTTTGTACGGATCTCCAGTCCGTTGCTCCAAAGTGTACCCCTTACCATAACCCCTTGCTTTTCCTAGCCACTGCAACTGGGTCTTTACCTCAACGGGGCTCGCACCGGGCTTTTACCGACCCAAATTTCTATGGCTGTTATCGCACCAAAGACTTTGTACGAAAAATGTCAGCTGGCTTCGGTCTGAGGGTTCACAATTTTGGAAAACACGTTTCCGCGGGAACGTCTTTTGGATTGTCACTGTTCATGCTGACAGAGTCTGCGCACAAGAAGGCACTTACCATAACCCTTTGAATTTGCTCTCAACCGAGCCTATCCCGGCCTGAATTTCAATACCTATATGCCAGACGAATCTTGCCACCTGGATGGCGACTGCTTTGGGTGGAAAACTGCGAGGATAAGAATGAACTCAATTTCTACGCGGTAAAGGATTCCGTGTGGAAATGTTTCAAGCGGCCAGCGACGTATGTGATTGTCTACAGCCTGCATTGCAAACGGCTGATGGGCAACTGAATTAACTGCAAACTCTACAGCATTCTGAAAACGCTGCGCCAACTCAGGACTGATCTTGCGGTAATAACTTTTTTCCCGCTTCAAATCCTCTCTGGCAGACTGGAGGAAGCGGACTGGTTTCAACGATCATCTGCCCGCAGATCGGCAAATACTTCATCAGATGGAATTGCTTGTTCTTCGCCCGCCTGATACGCCCGAAACCGCCTGTTTGCTTCGGCAAGCCAAGCCAGCTCAACTTGTTGCGGATCCATGTTAGGTCTTTCTTCGATACTCTCTAAAAGGTGTATCGCCAGCCGGGTTCTCGCCTCTCTGGGGAGAGAAAGTACTTGTGTCTCAATATGCTGTATGGAAGCAGTCATCGCAATTTCCCAGTTCAATTTCAGAAGTACGGTACTACTATAGACCATGCCAGTGAAGTTACGCCTGCCTTTAAATCAATTCTTCATGAGTTCGTAAACAAAACCGCCAGAGGCTAAAGATATCGCACCTAGGGGAGACCCACAAACCCAGCCAGAAACTTGGTAAACGGCACGATATCGCCGCCCACACTGGCCGCCTCCAAGGCCTCCATATACGCCGCTCTTTGCTCAACAGGCACTACCAGCCATGGGTAGCCGCCTGAGGCCATCATGGTGTTCATCAAAAATCTGCCCATGCGACCATTGCCATCCATGTAGGGATGGATATAGACAAAAATAAAGTGCCCCAGCACCACGCGAACAGCAGCCTCTTCCTCCTCCCGTAGCATATCCATCAAGGCTGGCATGGCGTCCCGAACAGCATCAGGCTTCAGCGGCACATGCATCGAACGCCGAATGAACACATCCCCGTTGCGATAACCGGCCAAATCACTGGCCTTCAAGATGCCAGCCGTCACACTGGGTGCAAACATCTCACGGTACCAGTCTCTATGGTCGGTACTGATGACTTCGCCAGCATTTGCGCCGCCGAGTATCTTTTCGATACCGCTTTTCACCTGTTGAAACGCCTGCCAGTAGCCACGGGCAGCCAAGGCTGATACCTGCTCTCTGTCAGTCGCGTTACTGTCAGGATTCCATGAGCCTTGCCGCACCCGCTCAATCATCTCTGGCGTGACCTTGTATCCCTCGATTGACAGCGAGTGATAGGCATCAGTGGTATAAATTTCTTCAACGTGCTTCAGATACTCCTCAGCACTTTGTGTGCTGCCAATACCGGATGCCCCAGGGAAATGCTCCAGAACAGGCTGACGCATACTCTGCCACATCAGCCTCAGGCGGTTGACATACGGTGACGGTTCACGACGACTGAACAAGACGGGTGAAGCGGCAGCAAAAGGGTCATTTTCACGCACATCATACCCAGCCGCTTTCATGGTCTGGAGCACTTCGTGAGCAGTGTCTGCACGGCCAATATTTCTGAATGCCCCTGCCAGTCGCCCCGCGATTACGCTATGACCACCAGCAAGCAACTTTGCCAGTACATCAGAGGCATCACGCACCATGGCAAGTGCCGCACGGGCATCAACAGGATTACTGGTAAAAAATGTGGGCGATACTGCCACCAGCGCTGCTGGCAAGGTAAACAGTCTCAGGCCATCTTTCTGGAGCATGTCAGCACCAGGAGGCATGGCCGCCTTCACCCCCAGCAGAGAAGTGTTGAAAGGCAATGACACAAGATTGTTTTGCCCTGCCGATGACTTGACGAGTAGCTGGGCTGGCACTGTCCAATTCTCGACATGAACAGAAATGGACTGCTCAGGAGAAAGGCACCAATCCCGCCCAAAGCGTTCTTCAAGGTACGAAGCGCAGAACTTCCAGAATGAGGCGTACCAAGCTGTACTTTCACCAGCTGTTTCATCAGGCGGCACTGGGATATACCAGCCTTTCATGACCTCCTGAATAAACCCATGCTTAAGCAGTCTTTGCCGGTGAGTCCTGCTTAGCTCACCAGACCGAATAGCAATCTGCCCCTTGTCCTGAAGGCGCGTTAATTCCTTTAGTGAAGATGCCAGTTTCTCCGACGGGGTAGCCATGGGCATTGGTTTCCTTGCGTGCAGCTACTCGTTTTTCATGCTGCACACAAATTAGTTTTTTATGTCGTACTATTTATAGTTTATTGTGTTGTACCATTGTTAGCTTGTGCTGTCTACTACAGCTAGCCTACCGAGACCTTATGACCAGCTCCGCCGCAACGGGATAATGGTCCGACGGCCACCGCCCGTCCACGCTGTGTAGCACCGTGACGGCACGCTCCACAGTCACGGGTCCGTCGACCAGAATCCAGTCGATACGGCCCTCGCGCCCCTCCGGCGGCGGGCCAAAACCATTTGACGTCAGCGGCGGCCCCTCCTGCTTTTCTGCGACTACCCAGGCATCCCTGAGGCCATCGCTCGTCGCGGCATGCCACGTCTCACTTGTTTCTGCGATGGCGTTAAAGTCACCCAAGACCACGACCACGCTCTCCGGCGGATGTTGCGCGATGTGCGCATTGATCTGCTCTGCGGACTGGATCTGACGCGGGCCGCCACGTATCGTGAAGTGCGTGTTGTAGACGTAAAACTGTCGCAGAGTCTCGAGATGGTGGAAGCGAGCCCAGGTGACTATGCGGGCGACCCGACCCCGTTGAGTCGGCGGATTCGTATCGTCCCCGAGCCAGAACGTGCCAGAGTCTATTGGAACCAGTACCTCGTGCTTGTAGAAGATCGGCGTCGCCTCGCTCAGCCCGACACCTCCGTTCAGACCACGGTCAACGCCCAACCATCGGTACTCGGGCATTTCCGACTGGAGAAAGTCGATCTGCACCGTGAGCGCCTCCTGCAGACCGAGGACGTCGGGGTCGACGGCCCGGATGGTCTCGACCACAAGCGCTTTGCGCATTGGCCAACGATTATCGCCGTCTTGACCATCCGACGTTCGAATATTGAATGTCATCACGTCGAGTTCGAAGGACGTGTTATCGGATTCTGCTTGTTGGGCAAAGAGCGTCATCGGGCTGGCAGACAGTACGAACACCGTCAGGACATGGACGGCAAATCGATGGCGCTTTTCCATTTTTGATTGAGTCATGCGCCGGATTCTGGCAGATAGGCAGTTAACTTGTAAGTACCCTTGTTAGTACCCTTGCTTGTATCGAAGTATTGCTGCAAATTCCCTTTGTAAAAGTCCTTTCCGGAGATAGCGATGATTGCTACAACCCTTTTCCGATTGAGCAAACGCTGGATGATGAGTCTCTTTCTCCTGGTCTCAGTTGTGCCGTTAGTGAGTGCGCCCGTGACAGCTCAAGAGCAAGTGCTCGTGGACGCTGTCATGACCGAGGGCACGAATATGGCCGCGGCAATCTCCCCCGATGGCCGCACCATGATTCTGGCTTTGCAGGGCGTGCTCTGGTCACTGCCAGCGACCGGCGGTGATGCGCAGGCCCTGACACCCGCGGAGATGGATGCCCAGGAGCCGGTGTGGGCGCCAGACGGCTCACGCATCGCCTTCTATGGTTTTGTAGGGGATACTTTCGCCATCTGGTCGATGAATCCCGACGGCAGCGATCTGACTCGCCTTGCCAACGGTGCTAGCGCCGATGCGCGCTACCCAGCCTTTACGCCTGACAGTCGCCAGATTCTATACTCGAGCGACGAGGACGGCGGTTATGCCGTGTGGATGACAGACCGCACTAGCGGCGAGCGGCGGCCGCTGACCAATGCCACAGAGACTGGCTATCTACCCCCGACGACGCCCTATTTCGCCGGTGACGGCAATGCGATTTATCCAACACTCTCGCCCGATGGCAATAACCTCGCCTGGGTGATCGATGGCCCAGTCAATCGCTTGGTCGTGCGTGATCTGAATGCGCGGCAGGGTTTTCGCGAAGTCTATCGAGCGCCGCTACTTGCGGCGCCGCTGTGGTCGGCCGATGGTAATGCGCTGTACATCGTCGGCAGCGATGATCGGGAGACCTTTCTCGCCCATGTGCCGTTGGATGGCATCGGTGCCAATCACTTGGTCAAAGGCGGCGACATCTTTCCCTTCCGCCCTAGCCTGGGCCCTGATGGCACGCTGTATTACACCGCCGACGGTCAAGTCAAAAGCCTGACGGCAGCTGGGAGCCCGGGTCGAACAGTCCCTTTCTCGGCCAAGGTCACTCTCGATCGCACCCCCTATGCACGGCGTAGCTACGATTTTCTCGATCAGACCCCCAAGAAGGCCTTGGGCATCATCGACCCTGTCTTGTCGCCGGATGCCAGTCAGGCCGCGTTTGCCGCGCTGGGGGACATCTGGCATACCGATCTGGCGACAGGTGTCAGCACGCAACTGACCGACGACATCGCGATCGACATTTCACCGAACTGGTCTCCCGATGGGGAACGTATCGCCTGGGTGTCCGATCGTGGTGGCATCAGTAATGTGTGGGTGATGACGCTCAGTGACGGCAGTGTCATGCAGCTTAGTGATGTCGACAAGCCCGCTAGCGCGCCTGTTTGGTCTCCCGATGGCAGCAAGATTGCGTACCTGCAAGACGAGGGCAATAGCGTGTTCGTCTCGTCCGTTGTTAAGGTAATTGATCTTGCCAATGGCAGTGAGACGGTGATCTCGGAGCCGATGTTTGGGCCAAGCACACCGGCATGGTCCCCCGACGGCAGCAAGGTTGTTGTCACGCACCGGAACCCGGCCAATAGCCGCTTCCGCGAGGGTTTTAACGAACTCTATGTGTTGCCAGTAGACGGTAATGGTGAAAAGTTCTTCGTGGCACCCGTGCCGGGCAAGTCCCTTGGGCGGCGTCAGCATAATCGTCTTGCATGGTCGCCAAGTGGCGATTTGGTCTACCGGATAGATGGCGCGTTGTGGTCGGTGCCGATGAGCGCTGACGGCACGCTGGGGGACGCAAGCCCAATTGCCAGCGCGGGTGAGAACCCTAGCTGGTCAGCCGATGGCAGCAAATTGATTTATATGGATGGCGCGGCCATCAAGTTATTCGACAAGGCGTCAGGCCAAACTCGCGACTTGGACATTCAGCCCGAGTGGGTGCAGGTGCGGCCGACTGAGTCCTTGACCATTCGCGCTGGGCGCATGTTCGATGGTGTGAATGATGGCACGACCTCGTCGGTGGACATCGTGATCCAGAATGGTGTAATCGTCGATATCCGCATGGCGGGGCTTAGTCAGACGGTTGGCATGTTCATCGATGCCTCGGACAAATTCGTGATGCCTGGCCTGATCGAGAACCATACCCATCAGTCCATAAACCAAGGTGTCATGTTGGGTGAGCTCTATCTATGCAACGCCATCACCACCGTGCGCGAGACCGGCGACGATCCCTATCACGCCGTCGAGCGCCGTGAGGCTGAGGCCTCGGGCCGTCGGCCCGGGCCGCGGGTCTTTACCGCAGGCCCGCTGAACGAAGGTACTCGCATCTCCTATGGTGTCTCCGAGACGGTGGAGAGTGCAGAGCGCGTGGCGGATTCTATGCGTCTATCTACAGAGCTCAAGCTGGATATGTATAAGAGTTATGTGCGGCAAGATTACACGGCCCAGAGGCGTGTGATCGAACTGGCCCATGCCAGCGGCATCCCGGTGTCGTCCCATGAACTCTATCCTGCCGTCGCCAATGGCATCGATCAGATGGAGCACTTGGCGGCGACCAGCCGGCGCGGTTATAGCCTGAAGGAGAGCCGTCTCAATATCGCCTATCAGGACGTGATCGAACTGATGACCAAGTCTCGCGTGATCATCACGCCGACGATGGCCTTGAGTGAGCGGAGCTCAGACCTCGATGCGCAGAAGGCCACCCTGTTAAAGATCGTCAATGGTGGCGGACGCATAGTAGCGGGAACGGACTCGCCGTTCGTGACCTTTGCAGATTCCCTGCATCGCGAATTGGAGATTTATGTCGAAGCAGGGCTGAGCACGTCGCAGGCGCTACGTGCGGCCACTGGCGACGCGGCGGATGCACTCGGGGCCGGTAATCAGCTAGGCAAGATCGCGCCGGGCTATCTGGCGGACTTGGTGATACTCAACGGCAATGCCATCGACGATATCACGCAAGTACGCGCCATCAATACTGTCATTAAGAATGGGGCAGTGGCCTGCACCAATCCTCAATAATTGGAAAACCGCGCGGGCCCGGGTAAGACTACCGGGCTCTGATCGCCCGCCCTCGAGATGCTGGAGACATCGCTTTTTCCCAAGACGAAAAAACACGCAATCGGAAATACCAAAAGTTTTAGACTGATACTAGATGCCGCCCTAGGTTGAATCAATTGCAAACTCTGACATGTACGTTCGAGAGCCGCCCAGTAACCCAATTTTGGGTTGCAGGTGCCGGATTCCGGGCATGGTGGGACAAGTCAGGAAGAAAGATGTTTGGACCCGATTTTGTTACCTTCATTGATGCGCAGATCCGTGGATTAGATTCGGCGCGAGCACGGCTGAGCTACTACAGCTGAGCCGTGACGCGCGGTGTCTTTTTATGTCGCCACGCCACCGCCAGGCTTTTTAAGCTCTCCCCTGAGCTCACTCACCTCACGCTGCAATTTTCGCATTTCCTCTAACAGCTGCAGCTCAGTTGCCTGCTTGATGTCACGCTCGCCCTGATGCTCTTCGTCGTGCATGCTTTGCACAGCATTAACAATCACCGCAATAAACAGATTTAACATGGTAAAGGTGGCAATCAGAATAAAGGGTACAAAAAACGCCCACGCATAGGGGAATTCAGCCATCACTGGACGGGCAATACCCATAGACCAACTTTCCAGCGTCATAATCTGGAACAGGGTATACAGCGATGAGCCAAGGCTGCCAAACCATTCCGGAAAGGCCTTTCCAAATAACTTGGTTGCCATGACCGCGGCCACGTAATACAGCAGCGCCAGCACCATCGCGATGGATAACATACCATTCAAAGACTTAACCAGAGCGCCAACTATTTTGCGCATGGAGGGTACAAAGCTGAGTACCCGCAGTACGCGCAACACCCTGAGCGCGCGCAATACTGTGAATGGCCCGCTGGCCGGCAACAACGCGATACTGACCACCATAAAATCAAGTACACTCCAGCCATCTTTGAAGAATGCCAAGCGGTGAGCAAACAGGCGCAAGGCTATTTCCACCACAAACACCATCAGAATCGCCCTATCCAATAGCAGAATAGCGCCACCGGCCGCTGCCATCACTCTCGGCACCGTTTCCAGCCCAAGGGTGACGGCATTGATCAGAATAAGCGCCAGCAACAGTTGCTGCACGCGGTTGTTGTCGACAAAGGCGGTAACGCGTTGCTGTAGCGAAGGCATGGAATTGGTTTGGTTACTACTCATGGGGCACCTCAACATGGATTGGGCGCCATTGTATTTCAGGCGTGTGCGACGTCAATGACAGGCAAGAACTAATTATTGGGGCTGGATGTCCGAGCTTCCCATCTGCCTCACCGCCCCGCACTTACCCCCAACATCGGCCCACGCATCATCGCCCCCACCGCCAGATCATAATCCATCCTCTCCCCCTGCCAACGCGTCACCGCCGTGCGGGAGTCAATCACCAGACCAATGCCTTCGTGTTCTCTTTCAATCGCCAGTGTTTCAGTTGCAAAATCCTCAGCGGCCGTTGCAAATTGTGGAACCAACGCTGCGGGCATCGCGCCACCGGCCGGCGTTAAGAACTCGAATTGCTGGTTGCCATGTTTCACAATCTCGTAACCGTCCTGATGCAGCAGCCGATGGTGATGTCTGCACAGCAGCACAAGATTGTCGAGCCGGGTCTCACCGCCGTCGCACCAGTGCTGCACGTGGTGCGCGTCCACGTAACGGGATTCGCAGCAGCCCGGAAAGCGGCAGCCGTGATCGCGAATCTGCAAGGCGCGGCGGATGGAGGGCGGAATGGCGCGGGTCTTGCGGCGGATATTCAGCACATTGCCGCTGGCATCTTCCAGCACCGGGACCAATGACGCGTCACAGCACAGGCGTCTGGCGGTGGCTGGCGACAGCGGCAGGTGATGAGCACCGCTCTCGATTGTGCAGTGTTGTTCATGGCCATGTTTACCGCCATGTTCACCGCCATGTTCGATATGAATCACCACCTGATATTTGTCGGCGGACGACAGGGGCTGCAAGCCTTCTTCCATCGTACACATCGCCTGTTCGGCCAAGGCCAGCAAGGCATCAACACGTTTCTGCGGGAACGTTTTTTCGGGGAGAATTGCAGTGTCGTTGTCCTGGTTAACAGGTGGATTCTGTGCAGTAAACATCGCGTCCATGGCTTTCATAAACACGGCGCCGTCTTCCGGTGTCATGCGGCCGCGCAGCACCAGCATGCCGTCGTCGTCAAAGAAACAGGTGAGTTCACGCGCGTGGTGTCGACTCTGGTCACGACGGTCATCGGTCAGGCTTTCAGCGCGGCGAAATTTTCGTACCAATTGCTCGACATGTTGCGCGGTGCCATGCAGCGCCACTCGTAATAGCAACTGCTCATTTTCCTGCGTCGCGGAACGGGTCATGGCGCGCACTTTGGAGTAGCTGATTGTTCCGAAGCGGAAGGCCTCGTCTATTGCGGGCAGCGTCGACAAACTTTTCGCCACACGCACCTTTTCACGCGCAGCACCCAGATCAATGCCGCAGTGGTAGTTGAGCCAGTGCGCTGGCGATTTGATGCCGTTGCCCGCCCACGAGTCCCGCTCAATGAGCGCAGCGAGCAGGGTCAGGAAGCGATGCTGAGCAGCGTTGATGTGCCCGGCGAGACGGGTAATTTCGCTGCTGAGCGCGGCGTTATCTGCAGGGATAAGCGTGAGGGACGGCAGCTGTGACATGGGACGATTCCTCCTTGGGAAGGCCGGCAATTAACGGGCCTAAGAAACTGTATATATATCCATATAATACGCCTATCTAAATGATTTAAATAGCAAATATTCATGCAGACTCAAAAAAGAACAATAATTCAAGATCACCAACAGGCTTGAATGTGTTCGCGTGGAACCGTGCAGAGGTCTTCATCCCACCTGGTGCCCCGATGACCACGAGTTGTACTCCCTCGATCGGGATGGGAGTATGATGGCCGCATCTCTTAGCGTTACCGGGGGCAGCGCTAGCGGGGACAGCTTTAGCTGGGACAGCGCTCCCGGGGGCAGCGCTGACGTGGCGGGGAGAAATATGAAGTACAAATCAACAACAGCAACTGTTTCATCAGCGCTTGTTTTCTTGATGCTGTTAAGCATTCACGCAAAATCTCAGGACTCTGTCATGGATCGTCTAATGCTCAACAGATTTACGAGTGATGGCCCTTCGCTTCAATGGTATGTCCAGAATGACAACGTCATGGGCGGTCGTAGTGAAGGAGGATTTATCATCCTCGACAGCGAGCTTGTTTTTTCTGGTACGACCAACACCAACGGAGGAGGATTCAGCTCCATTCGTACACAAAGGTTTTCCAAGGACTTGTCACAATATACGGGTATCAGGGTCAAGGTCAGGGCTGACGGCCGAAAGTATACCTGGTCAATCCAGACGGATGCTCGATGGCAGGGTCGACAAATCAGCTACTGGGCGGACTTTGAAACCAACCCTGATGAAGTCAGCGAGATTGACATACCATTCTCTGAATTTGCTCCGCAGTTTCGTGGATTAAAACTGGAGGGGCCAACGCTTGATGCCAGTAAGATCACTGAGTTTGCCCTTTACCAGTACGACAAGACCGACGGGCCATTTACATTGCGGTTGATCAGCGTGGAGGCATATTAATCCTGAGCCGCAAGAGCGCTGGCTGCAAAGGCTTAAGTCGCAACAGAGCGCTGGCTGCCAAGGCTTTAGCTGCCCTGCGCATCGCCCAGCACGTGAGAATAGCGCCCGCGCAGCACCTTCTTGTCGATCTTGCCCGTTGCCGTCAACGGCACACTGGCGAAGATCACCTTGTCTGGCTTCCACCACTTCACGATGTGCGGCTCCAGAAAGGCCTGCACTGCGTCCTCGGTGAGCTCGACGCCGTCATGGCATTCGATCACCAGCACTGGGCGCTCTTCCCATTTGGGGTGCGGCACGCCGATGACCGCGGCGATCTTGACGCCCGGGCAGCCAACCGCGAAGTTCTCCAGGTCGATGGATGAAATCCATTCTCCGCCCGACTTGATCACATCCTTCTTGCGGTCTGTGATGCGCATAAAACCTGCCGCGTCGATGGTGGCGATGTCACCGGTGTCGAACCAGCCGTCTTTGTTGGTCGCGTCGCTGTCCTTGCGGAAATAGCGGCGGATGGTCCACGGGCCTCGCACCAGCAGTGCGCCCGAGCTGTTGCCGTCCCACGGTAAGTCACGGCCATCTTCGTCCACGATTTTAAGCTCGATGCCGAACTGCATGCGGCCCTGCCGCGTCCAGATCGCTTCGTCCATCGCCTCTTCGCCGGCCTCGGCCAGTTCCGGCGTTGGCGTCGCAATCACGCCCAACGGGCAGGTCTCGGTCATGCCCCAGATCTGCAGCACGCGAACGCCATACTTTTTCTTGAAGCCCTCTGCCATCGCGCGCGGCACCGCGGACCCGCCGATGACCACGCGTTGCAAGCTGCCTGGCGTCTCGCCAGTCTTTTCGAGATACGCCAGATACATAGTCCAGATGGTTGGCACGCCACCGGAGAACGTCACGCCCTCGCTGACGATCAGTTCCTGCAGGCTTGCGCCGTCCATCTTGTCACACGGGAACACCAGCTTGCAGCCGTTGATCGGTGCGGCAAATGGCAGACCCCACGCCGTGGCGTGATACAGCGAAGAGCAAGGCATCACCACATCGAAGGCATCAAACCCGAACGCGCTCGCCAGCCCCGACGCCATCGCGTGCAGCACCACCGCGCGATGCGAATACAGCACGCCCTTCGGATCGCCCGTGGTGCCCGATGTGTAACAAAGAAATGCGCCCAGATTTTCCTCGACCACTGGCCAGGCAAAATCTGGGCTCTCCATGTTGAGCAAACCCTCATATCCTACCGCGCCAACCGTGCCGGGGGTGAGCCGCGCCTCGTCCGATAGCATCACATAGGTTTTGATGGTTTTTAGGTAGGGCGCGATGCGCTCGACCACGGCAAGGAAGTTCCGGTCGAACAGTAGCACCGAGCTTTCGGCGTGGTTGATGGTGTAGATAATCTGGTCGTCGTACAGCCGCGGGTTCGCTGTGTGCAGCACCGCGCCAATGCCCGGCACGGCATAAAACAGTTCGAAATGCCGGTGTGTGTTCCAGGCGAGACTGGAAACCCGGTCGCCTTGCGCGACGCCCAGCCGCTTCAGCGCGTTGGCAGCCTGCGCCGCCCGCTTGAGCGCGTCGGCATAGGTGTATCGCCACAGGGGTTCGTCCACGAGGCGCGTGACGATCTCGCGCCGCGCATGTGCGCTCGCCGCGAACTTCAATATATCAATGATCTGCAGCGGCGGCGTCTGCATCAGGCCAGTGGTCATGCTCGCTCCTGCTTGCGGGTTCCAAGGCTTTCAGTATGCCAGCAATTAGCGGGCTTAAAAACACGCGGCATTTTTATGCACTGCAGGAATTCAATTCCTGTAGTGCATCAATGTGGATACGCTGAATAGTCATTCGATCTTTTCTGCCTGATGGTCAGCGACTTATTCCGGGTCGACGTGAGTGTCAATGATTCGCTGCACACGGTCGCGATATTTAAGCAGTGCTTCCACACATCGGCCGTCGAGCTTGCCCTCTGCCGTCATACGGCGAAGTTCGTCCGCAGCGTCTTCAACTGACCATTCGCGCTTGTAGGGACGCTTGCTGGTCAACGCATCGAATATGTCGGATACGGTGATGATGCGCGCCTCCGCCGGCACGGCCTCACCTTTAAGACCGGCGGGATAACCGCTGCCATCCATAAACTCGTGATGACAGGCCACCACATTGCGCATGATGCTTGTGCCGGGCATGTGGGCCAGACTGAAGTCGGCCAATATCTTGTCGATCATCTGCGCCCCCAGTACAACATGTGATTTCATGATCTCGCGCTCATCTGCTTCAAGGCGTCCGGGCTTCAGCAAAATACGGTCTGGGATGCCAATCTTGCCAATATCGTGCAGGGGCGCAAACAGCCGGATATGGGCAATGTTCTCGTCACTCAGGCTAAAGGTCTCGGCCAACTCCTGCGCGATCAGTTCCGCATACTGCGCCATGCGCTCCAGGTGGGCTCCGGTCTCGAAATCGCGCAGATTGGCGAAGTCCCGGGCCACATGGGCCGAGGCAATGATGGACTGGATCGCTGACAGTTCCGAGGACACCGTCAGATTGATCAATGTGGAGTAGACCATCAAATCTCGCTGTACCAACTCAGTAAAGGCATGGGTGCGCAGCGAGTCAAAGAAGATTAAGCCGATGAAACCGCTAGCGCCATACATCGGAACGGTATAGGACGATTGATAACCCTGCTGTAACAGCCAGCGTGAATGTTCGGCATTGGCAGTAACTTGTTGCTGTATCTCATCGATTACACGCGCCTTGCCTGTTTCCATGATCTGACTGAGAGACTTGCTGGCACTGATGGGGTAGTTATAGGCTTTGATTGGCACACCGCTGCGGGTGCTGCTGATAAAAGTCTTAATCTCGCCGCTGCCGGGATCATAGAGCGCGCAAGCGATGCGTTCCACCACTGGCACTTGGTCGAGCATGCTGTGATGAAGACCCTCAAGACGTTGCGACAAAGTGCTGCCAGGTTGCAGGACCTGAGCCAGGATACCTTGGGTTTGCTGAGACATGGATGCGCTCCGCGTTGTTGATTTCTTTAGAGGGCTGATAGTAGTGGTTTCCCTTTATCATGGATAGGTATTGCCCACGTATGTCTCGTGTGTCGGCCACGCACCTGGAAACTGTAGCAAACAGCGTCAAGCCAAAGACGTTAACTAACCGTTAATCAACAGGAATGACATACCCTTCCAACGCTCCAACCACTAAGCTTGGGCTGTCTTGTTTGACCCTGTGTTGTTTAACCCGTCACCCCAACAGAACAGTGAGTTTGCAAGTGAAGCCGATTCCTCAACTGTCATCCGATACCCCATTATTGGCTCGAACTTTCACAGCAACGTCCGCAGCCACACCCGCAGGCGCGTCAACTGCGCGCAGCGTCGTTCGCTCGCCGCTGAGCGCTGGCCTGACCAGCCTGCTAGGGGCATTGGCCTCGTCAGCCGCGCTGGCACAGCCGGCTGATGTTGAAGAAGTGTTGGTCACTGAACGCAGCCTGGAAAAGACCCTTCCGCTGGAACTCGCCCGTTGCGGCGCGGATCTGGAAATCATTACCGAGCAAGTCATTAACCGGCACGGGTTTGTTGATGTGGCGCAGGCGCTGGAGATGCTGGTGCCGGGACTGCACCTGACAAGTCAGGCGGGCGCATTCAGTTACGTAAACGAGCACATGCAGGGCTCACGGCCAAGTGATGTGCTCTGGACTCTGGATGGTATTCGCATCAACAACCGCCTTTACAACAGTACCAGCCCGGCGGACACGCTGCCGTCAGGCATAATTGAGCGCGCGGAGGTATTAAAGGGTAGTCACGGCCTGATGTACGGAACACAGGCGATTGCAGGTGTGGTTAATGTTGTGACACGTGGATTTTCAGATACCTCGGACGGTTCGCTGACGGTGGGTGCGGGCAGCCATAGTGCCTACCGGGCCAACGGCTATCTGCGGGGGTCTGTTGGCGAACACAAACTGGTTGGCTGGTTGTCGAGCGACGTCAGTGACGGCTACGAGATCTATGACGTCTATCAGCCAAACCCGGTCAATTGGGAACGCGGATACAATGTGGACGGTGTTGGACTTAAATACGGATTCGACGTCAGTCCTGAACTAAGCCTGAGCCTGACTGGCATCCACACCGTCGCCCGGCTCGACTACCCCAACGTCAGTAATGTCACCGTCAATGACCGCACAGAAGACATTGTTAGCGCCAAACTGGACTACCTGCCCAGTGAACGCGCGCGTTTTTATGCCAAGGCGTATTTTCAAGACTGGGACACTGACTATTACACACCACCGAACCCTTCAGCCTACTGGGGCTATCGGGATAAGGGCGTCTCCGCCGCAATGGCCATTGCGGATGATCGCTGGTTTGAGTATCACCTCGGCTACGATTTCCAGACCTACAAGGGGCAGGATCAAGTCCTGCTGATTGCCAGGCAGCAGGAGAAAGTTCACGCGCTGTTCACGCGCTGTTCACGCAGATACGCAGTCTGGTCACGCTCTCGCAACGCGCCCGCTTTGCCGCGGGGGTTCGTTACAACAACACCGATGGCACCGACTCAACTGTCTGGAATGTCTCGGGCTTCTACGATCTGACAGACAGACTGTTTATACAGGGCATGGTGGCAATGTCTTTTTTGCTGCCTAGTGCTGAGAATCTGTATCGCATCCTTTGCCCTACCGGTGTCAACTGCACTCACGGCAACACAAATCTGGCCCCTGAGCAGAGCCTGGCGGTGAATCTGTCCCTGGGTGGTCAAATCACGTTTGTGCAGCGGATGCTGGAGTGGCAACTCAATGGCTGGGATCGCACCGTGGATAATCTGATCACCACCGCCCCGACTCCGGTCGCGCAGCTGGGGGCATTCCCGGCGGGATTTACGCGGACGTTTATCAATATTCCTGACAAAATTGGTGCCAATGTTGCGGTCAAGTTCACCGGCGAAAAAACTGCCAATGTCACCGGCTTCGGCCCACTGGCGTATGCTAACAACTACGTCGTCGACGCGGGTGTCTATGTTTACCTGGATCAGGCCCGGGCACACCGTGTCACGCTGCGCCTCGAGAATCTGCTGGATGAAACCTATGCCACCGCAGTCAACTCGGCCGTGCTGGCCGGCACAGCCAATCAGCATTTCCTGTGGCAACGCCTTGCGCCGCCGCGCACCGTGCAACTGAATTACAGTTACTACTTATGATATGCGCTGGCTACTGCTGGTACATCGCTATCTGGCAATGGCCGTCGGTGTCTTGATGACACTGTGGTGTCAGTCAGGCTTTGTCATGATGTACCAGAGTTTCCCGGAGTCATCGCCTGCCCAGCGGCTTGCTGGTCTGCAAGTGCTGGAATTGGATTCCTGCAGTACGGCGGGGGTTCTGCAGCCGCACGATGACACACCGGTCGTGGATTTCCGCATTGAAATGCTGCTTGGCGAACCTGTGCTGCGGCTGGCCTCGGCTGCCGGTACGCAGGAGGTCATCCGCCTGCGAAGTGGTTCTGCGTTGCCCGAACTGACGCAGGCGCAGGTGCTGCAGATGGCAGCACAGTACGCGCGCGAAAACAGAATCAGCGGTCTACCCGCCTCTCTGGGGACAACCGATGGTGATCAATGGACCTTGCTGGATGCCCGCCGCAACGCCCCCGCATGGCACGTTGCCCTGAACGACCCACGTGGCACACAAATCTTCATCAACGGGCGTACTGGCGAGGTTTTTCAGCAATGCAATCGCCGCGAGCGGGTGCTGTCGTGGTTCGGCGCCATTCCTCACTGGATTTACTTCAGCCAGCGGCGACTGAAACGCTCGTCCGCACACTCCGCTACGCCCAGATCGCTGTCACCCTATCCGGGGTGGTGGTACTGGCATCACATGGCCGGTCTGGTGTTTGGCGTTTTGACACTGACATGGGTTTTCAGTGGCTTGCTTACCATGAACCCGTGGGGCTGGCTCAGTGGCTCGATCCCGGAAATACGCCTCTACCAGAGCGAACTGGGCGGCACCACACGCTGGGCAGATCTGCGGCAGCTGCTGGCTGCGCTCAGCGGTAACGAGGCATCGGTCACACAGCAACCGGGACTCGTGCCGCTGACGCCCCAACCGTTTTTGCAGCAGGCTTTTTTCTGGGTCACTCAGCGGATTCAACATCCGTGCGCTACGACGCAACCGGGAACAGCGCGCCACTGGATGTTGATCACATCCGCGCTGGCGTCAGTAATCTGGTGGTCGCTCTGACAAGCGTTGAGCTGCTGTCCAATGAAGACAGCTATTACTCCGGTCACAAACGCACCGTGGCGCTGCCTGCTGTGCGGGTAATCACTGCCGATGCAGACGCAACGCGCCTGTATATCAATCCGCAGACGGGGCAGACGCGGGCAGTCAGCAGCACTGGCCGCCTCTCGCGTTGGGTACGCACCGGCCTGCATGACCTTGATTTTCCAGTGATCAGAAACCGCCCGTGGTGGGATGTGCTGGTCCTCGTGCTGTTAAGTGGCGTCACCGCCGTGTCCATCATCGGCACCTGGATGGCGCTGCGCAGCGTGCGCCAGGACTTTCGCACGGCCCTTCGCCGTCGTCTCGCCTTGCGAGGACATCACAAAACACACGCTCCTCACAGACCCGCGCAGGGAGACCAGGCATGAACTCATTGCACTCTATCGCATTTACCGTTGATCTGTTGTGTAAAGCGCTCACGGGCATTGCTGATGCTGATCTCAACCGGGATGCTGCTCCAGTGCACCGCAGACGAACCGTCCACGCCTCCAGCGGTGAATGGCTGGATAGAATATCCCCTGAGCGAGCATACCTATTCAGCGAGCAACACGCCGTTTTTACACAGCCACCACGAGGTACCCGTGCCCGCAGGTGAGGCACTGGAACACAAGCTGAGACTTAATGAGGGAGACACCATTGTGTATCTTGACATGATGCTGCCCGGACCGCTGGAGGTGGAGTTTCACAGCCATACTGACCGCGAACCCGGCGCAGACGACCTGCTGATGTTTTACAACATCCATCGCAATGGCCAGGAACGCGGAGCACTGACCGCGCCATTCTCAGGCATACACGGCTGGTACCTCAACAACAGGTCGGCTGTGGACATCGTTGTTCACCTTGAGGTGGCGGGTTTTTACGCCGTGGAACCCTGAACAGGCCTTGATGCATCCAGGCGGGCCGATGCTGTGAGGCTGTTAATCATGCACCCAGCTGTTCTGCGGTGAAAGCTCACGCACGTGCAGCAATCTGGCGCTAAAGTTTGTTCTGTCGATACCAAACACTTCGATCAGACTTTCAAAACCGGAACTGGCCGACTGCTCGACAAAGGCTCTCCCCTCTCTGGCAGGCCGGCGGTGCTCGTGTACAACTGGCCCGTGGCGCGGTCGTATACCTCATCAAAGGTATTGCCCGGCAAGAAGCTTGAGGTGGCGAAAAACAGGTTATTCAGGCCGCTGATGTACCAGATGTCAACAATGTGGTTATCGCGAAGATCCGCCGTGATCACTCGCGACATCATCTTGGCCTGGTAGTGTTTGCCCGTCGCATTGACCAGCGGCGCCACCGTCATTAATGCGCTGGCACTGCCTTCTGGCATGTAAGTCATGTCCAGATCCCGGAAGTGTTTCTGCAGTTCGGCATCCCGCATAAACAGATTATTCAGGTCGTCGCGCGAGCTGATATAAAAATCCCGCACCATGCGTGCGACTCCGCCCCGCTCGTTCAATTCTCCGACAATATAATAGTCACCCATCACCAGCAGGATCGGGATGTCATCGTCCGCGATGGTTTGCCAGATGGCATGATCCAGCGAGGCGTCCAGCTGTCTGGCAAATGCTGGCGGTTGATGCTGCGACCACTGCAGCAGGTTCAGCACTGCAAGCACAACAACAACGGCCGCCAGCACACCTGTCAGCCACCGCCAGTGCCAATCAAAGGCAGGAACTGACTGCGGCAACACTTGGCTGTTGACGGCGACAATTGTGTTCTGGCCTTTGGGGATTTGCAGCTGCAAGGCTGGCGCGGAGTCACACCCTTTGTAGTGTTTATCGAGACGATTACGCAGCTGATGGATATAAACGCGCACGGCGGAATCGCGGGACACGTCAAACGAGCTGTCCCTGCCAAGTACGCCAACCGCAACATCAAACTCTTTGGGCTGTCTGGATTCAAGCGCGCAGTTAATCAGGTAATCCAGCAGCTGGACGTAAACGACTGATTTGCCCAACGCGCCACTGGCCACAATCTGCTCGCGGGCATCACGCACAGATTGCGGGCTGCAGTGGGTCAGCAGTTGGATGGTGCCTGTATTGTCGTCATTAACAGCCTTCATCGGCGTTAGGTGCCCCGTATATCAGCAAATAAGCAAGTGATCGCATGGTACCTCCGGATGTGTCGAACGGTAATCACAACAACGACACTTGCTGGCCGGTTTTTGGACTCGCCTGGCCTAAGAGAATTTTTTCGTACACCACTTTGGTCGCCCCTAGGCCGGCACTTGTTTCTATGTCAAGCCATTGACTCGCAGATTTGGAAAAGCTGTTCCACTGCTGCGCCAGCAGCGACTGGAACTGCTTGCCACCCCACTCATTGATTCGCTTCTGCGACTGAGACGGCGCAAAAAACATGATGGGTTTGGGGCAGGGCAGATCGGCGGATAGCGCGCGATTATCTTCCCAGTGGGAAAGACCTACCATGCAGCAGTAGTTCAGTTTGTCGTCCAGTCGGCTATGCAAGGTTTCAATCAGTTGGGTATTACCGGCAAAGTCGACAATCACGCTGTTGTTATCGCCCAGTGCATCCAGTGCGTCATCATCCAGTGTCTGGTCTTACTAACCAAGACTGTTAAAAAAGTCCACATTGCACTTGGAAGTCAGACCGATCACCTCAACCGCGTGCGCACGCGTGGCCTTGGCTTTCTGCTACAGAAACACTAGGGAAATTGCGGTTTTGCTGGATGCGCTGGTGAGAATAATCTGTGTTGCCGCAAAAAAATTATAGTCGGCCAGAAAGTCATCCAGCAGGAATGACGTGGTGAACAGCAGGCGGAACACCATTTGTAATGCTTCGGTATCGGCCTGATACAGCGGGTCCTTTGAGCAGCGCAGATACTGGTTGTACACCAGGGCGAGTCCATTGCGATGCACTGCACCATCGATGAAGCCGGATTCCCGAACTTGAGTGGGTTCAACCAGCAGATGAGTGGCCATGGGGTAATAGCCATAAAAACGCGCACCCACGTCAATGTCATCGCATCGGCTGGCAACAACGTCGGCAAAACCCCAGACGGGAATACAGCCTTTGTTGTCCGGCGCTGGGAAGAAGTCCCAATAGCGCAGTCTGTCGCCAACCGCAGCGTAGGTGATGTTATTGGCTGTCAACGCAAAGTGATCTATTTATAGCAGCACCTGACCATGCTGCAGCACATTGACGTCGATTGAGCTCTCTACAATCCCGTAGTCAGCAATGTTTTTTTTGTTAACCATTAGCGCTTATTTTTTCATTATTTAGTTGCCCTTTTTGTTAATCAGCGTGTGATAGCTTATGCTCTCAGCATAACAAAATTTGGCAGCCCAATTCGACGGGAGTCGGTTTAGATGAAAAGAATAATCACTGGCCTCACCGTACTCGTTTTATTCTATTTTTCTCAACTATCGTTTGCGCAGGACGATGATTTCATTTTCCACTCAGACCTTGCACGCGATTGGTATGAAGGCGGGCAGTATTTTGAATGGACGTCCACCACCGCGGACAATGACGCCGCCAAATTGAATATTTTCTATCGAACCTGGGGCGATAAAAGCAAACCCAAATTACTCTTGGTTCATGGTTTTCCAAACTCCAGTTTTGACTACTATCATTTAATCCCGTTGCTTGAGAATGACTATTACATTGCGACACTTGATTTCCCGGGGTCGGGATTTTCTGACAAACCTCTGAACAACTTTAACTATATGCTTGCTGAGAACGCGCAGATCGTTGAGCACTTCGTCAGGGAAGTCGTCGAATTTGATGATTTTGCGCTTTATACACATGATCGCGGCGTTAGTATCGGGCTGGCTCTGTTAAGCCACTATCTTGACAATCCGGCCCCAGACTATCGGATCAATTATCACTTTATATCCAATAGCGGCATGTTTCTTCCCCTCGCAACACTGGTGCCTTTCCAGACCGCGCTGCTCGATGCACAAGCGGGTCCACGATTGATCGCAGCACGTTCGGCACAAGCAAGGTTAACTGAGGGCGACCCGGAAGCTGTTGCATTCTCTGATATTTTTGCTTTCAACGACGGAAATGCGGCCTTGCTATACGTGGGTCGATACCTGTTGGAACGCCAGGCTAACGAAACACGCTGGCTGCAGAGCTTGCCACGCAGCCCGATTCCTGTTGCCCTTTTATGGGGGCTGACTGATGACATCAACCCAATTCGTATCGCGACACATGTGTGGGATAACTATCTCAATGAGCGCGAAGCTGCCAGCAGCTTTTGGATTCTGCCGTCCGCAGGCCACTATCCGCAACGCGATAAACCTGAAGAGGTTGCAAAGGTAGTTCGAATGGCATTATCAGGACAATTGCCGACACGGGAAGCTGAGGCAGAATTCATGCGCCAGTACAGCGGCAGGCGAACAACTGAGGATGCGATTTATGTTGGTTACTCGCGTGTTGAACCCCTGAATTTTCCAAGCTCAATTGAATATACCCCGTCGGGTTATCGTTTAAAGGCTGTGGAATAGACAGTTAAGGTGCGGCGCCGGCCGTCAACTCCAGCTCGCAACCCAACTGCATTTTTTTTCAGGCTGATATTTTTGAAATATCTGACTCAGATGATTATCTCACGCTTGTCTAAAAATTTGATTGTAATAAGCTTGAGCTGCGGACCAGAAAATGAAACTAGTACAACATGCATCTTTAACACACGATCAAATTTTCATGGAGAGGACATAATGGCAAAGTCGATTAAATTAGCGTTTTTTTTGATACTAACCATGCTGCCTTTTAGTGCAATTGCAGCTGACTACTACGTCGATATCACGAATAAAACTGGATACATAATTCATTATATTTATGTTAGCCCTGACAGCTCCGATGACTGGGAGGAAGACGTTTTGGGTACTGAGGTGTTGATGAATGACACCACGCGTCGTATCACTCTGAAAGGGTATAACAGCCCGATCTTTGACATCAAATTGGTGGATGAAGATGGTGATAGCTATACGTTCTGGGATATTGATGTGTCCAAACGCGATATAACGGCAACACTGGCTGACCTGGATTGAAGAAAGGTAATCCACAGAAAAAACTGCAAAAATCCTACGAAGAAAAACTGACCGAGGCCATGCAGGCCCAGCGCAACGGAGATATCCGGCGCTATTCGACGCTGCAGGAAAAGGCTGAGGCTATCTACACCCAGCTGGAGGCCATAGGCGAGCAAAAGAGATGAAATCGGCGTCACTCTGGGCAACATCCAGTTCGTGCTGACTCACGTACAATTAATGCATCACTTGTGTTTTCCTGTCTAATGAAAAACGTATCACGTCTCTTTTTTACGGCACAAGGATGAAACTTACAACTAGTAACTTGATAGATACGGGGAAATCTTTGCAAAAGCGCTTGTACAACTGGATGAACCTCATTGGTATTGGTTTTATCGTGGTTGGCGGTCTGGTCTTGATACTGGGAATGGTAGGGGTGATTGATCTTGACGTGTTTGCGTTTGGAATTTCTGCGGGCGTCCGTATCGTCGGTACATTAGCCATCACCGGCTGCCTGCTGAGTGCAATAGCCTGCTTTGCCCTCGAATTTAATAATGATAAATCGTAAATAAACAAGGCAACTTATGTTCAAAAAATCTGACTTTTTTATAATTTTGGCGGTAATGATTTCTTTTGTTATATCAGCGTATTTGTGGTTCGTCCTGAACGACCGGGAACAGGCCATTTTCACTGCGATATGGATACCCTCGATCTTTACCTTCGGTATCTACTTCAAACTCTGCGCGCTGATGGGTAAAAAATAATGACCTTTGAACTAATTTATCCTGCGGTGCTGGTTTTTCTGCTGATGCTGGGTGGAGTTGTGCTGACTGTTGTAGAGTTTAATGATCTGCAGAAGGAGCAAAATAAAGGGAAGGGCAAGGTGGACTGACGTGGTGGGTCAATCGGGGTATAACCCTGTTCAACCGACAGAACGATTACTCTCGACCACTGGGTAATCATCTGTCTGTTGAAACAAGACCATTATAGGACTATATTCGATTCTATGTTGATGTAACGCTAAACCTATGCGCTACACAACCCGAATCAAACCCATCAACCACCTCAAGGCCAATGCCGCGGAAGTTCTGTCCAATCTGGCTGAACAACCCGAATATCATGTTGTCACTCAGAACGGTCAAGCCAAAGCGGTTCTGCAGGACATAAGGTCGTTTGAGCAGACGCAGGAAACACTTGCGATGTTAAAGCTCCTGGCGCGGGACTATCAGGATATAGAAGCTGGCAAAACCATGCCTGCCGATGAATTTATTGCCCGCTTGCGCACTGCGCAGTAAGTAGTGAATCGAGCCAGACCATGTCAGACTACCCAATCCGATTTGCTGTGCTGTTAACCCAAGGTGCTGCTCGCGGCTTTGAGGGTATTTATCGTTACATCTCCGACACTGACAGCGCGGCACATTTCCGCGAGATCTGATTCAGCTGGGCATAAAGGAGTACCGGCAGGTCCTCTTTAAACCCTAACGAGTCATCTATCGAATAATGGGTAATCAAGTATTTATCTATCTGATTGTTGATGGTCGCCGTGATATGCAGTCAAACCTGGCGCACAGGCTGCTGGGCGACTGACACCAGAAAAGAACAGAAACTATTTAAAGGCCTTACAGAACTCATTTACGCCACTTGAATTCGGACGGTCATCATCATAAATAGAACACAAACCAACTCGCCTGTCAGCCGCAAGGCCCACTGCCAAAACCCGGGATCATTTAAGCAGCTTCTAATGTCCGGCCTGGCATGTGGTTTTGTGGTCTAGCTTTCAATGTGTTCTCCGTCCGCCGCATCGTCTTTTGCTAATTCATTGTCAGAAAATACGGTTATCCAACTTCAGGCCGCACCCTAGCAAGGAGAGAGTGATGCTGTTGTTTTACACGGCAACAACACACTGCTGACTTGGGGAGACATGGATAGCAAAATGAATGTCGCATCGGTGCGAAAAGCCATTGTCAGTGCACTTTTTGGTATCGCGGCAGACAAAGGTCTGGTTAATCTGGACGCCTCGCTTGGTGAGCTCGGTATTGATGACCTTACAACGCCACTGAACAGCCTCGAAAAAACAGTGACTGTCATGGACTTGTTAAAGTACAGATGCGGTATTCATCTGCCAACGCAGCGTGGAAGTCCGGGCATGATCGAGCGCAAACCCGTACGCGGCTGTTTTGGTCCAGGCGAAATTTTTATTACAACAATTGGGACTTCAATGTGCTCGGCACTGTGTTTGAAGTGCAGACCGGTATAACGCTGGAAGACGCTTTTTCCGCGTGGATTACCGGCACCACGGGTATGGAGGATTTTGTGACGGAGGACGTGCGCTATCAGGTGGATGAGGTTTCCGGTCACCCGATGTATCGGTTTTATATGTCAGCGCGGGATATGGCGCGCTTTGGCATGCTTTACAGCAATGAAGGGCTCTGGCAAGGTCAGCAGATTATCACCTCGCAATGGGTGGCAGTAAGCTTCGAAAAGTACTCTGAAGTTCCCTATTCATCACGATCAGATGGACACGGTCTGTTGTGGTGGATCAACTCTGCTGAGCTTTTTTATGGCGGCGGGGTCGGGTGGTCAATCTATACTGATCAGACCGGATATTGAACTGATCATGGTCAGCCTGAACAACACAGGTATCAACGTCAATAATCAGACTGTTCACAACCCATTGGCAAAAGTCGCACCTTTTGATGAGACATGGCAGCGCTGAGAAATTATGCTGGCAGAGCTGAATCAACAATAAGCCGGGGCGCCGGTCAGCGTATCGTATTGTCGAGAAAACCGAGATATTGCCCACGGGTCTGCACGCGGTCGTCGAGTTGCAGATAATACCCCTGATACCAGATATTGGCGGGCTTGAAGAATACGCCTGCCGCGGTGCCCGTCATTAGGAGCGTGCCTTTCGTAATCTGTTCCTCTGTTATCAACGGCACCGACGTATCCTCTCGATGAAACAGCGTGGTAGAAAGAGAGAACGTTTGGTCGATAATCTGATCTATCTTCAGGATCATTTCTCCCGCCGTAAAGCGTTGTTTCAGCTGTCCATTCACAGCCAGCTCAATCACAATTTGCTCATAGAAATCGGGGTCGCGCGGGATCACAAAAAGGTAACCGGTGGGTAAAAATGTGTCCTTGCCCTTGCCGTCAGCAAACCCCGTGGTGCCCATCGGCTGCCATAGATTTAATTGTTTAACCAATGTCAGGCGATCGGTGAAGTCATTGCAGATCAAAAGGCCAAAAGTGGTCTCGCGGCTTTCAGGCGTAATATCGCTTAGCGGCACCATACACAGCTCTGCTTCGAAATCGAGTCGTGTGACAAAGTCTACAGGCGCATTCCAATTGCTCGGACGCGCTAACTTTGGAAACAGGAAGGGTGGATCGTCCAGATAGACTTCCTGAGCATGTTCCGCGTAATTGGCGCCGACAGCAACAGATGGGTAATGGTATTCGAGTGGCATCCCGAGCCTGTCCAGCGGCAAACGAACAGTTTCTGCCTGGGTATTGCCAATCACATCGTAGCCTTGGGTGTTATAAAAACTGATCAGATCAGCGGTCTGTTCTGCGCCATAAATCTGCGACAAATCGATCGCAGTGACCGCATCCTGATGGTGGTCGGTCACCAGGCACAGGCGGCCACCAGAACGCGCAAACGTCAGAGCGCTTTGTCGACCGGCGATCACTGGCAGTTCGTTGGCGTCTAGCACTTCGTTAAACACCGGCCTGGAAACTTGATGGGCAAACAGCACGATTCCCACCACCAGCGTCAGGATCGTTGCCCCAGCAACGGACAAGAAAATTTTCACTGCCACCTCGTTTAGGTTTTAAAAAATATCAATCAGGCTCTTCAATCATCCAGCAGTAGAGCAAGAGCTGGTTCGGTACTTAAAAAATGATATACAACGAGGTATCGATCAAGGCGTCTTTAACGTTGAACTTGACACGCTGCTGGTACGCCAGTTGATTGCCCTCATTTGGACTGCAATACTGCCCACCGAGGAAGAACAGGATTACGTTACCCAGAAAACGTGTGTCGCAATTTTGCGGCTGCTGGGGCCAGTCCGATGGCTATATAATCAAAAAAGAGCCCTCAGTTTCCGATATCGCTGACCAACATCTTGGCAGCGTTCACAGACTGGCGATTGAGTTTGACGCGCAACTGCCCACGACTCGTGCCGGGCAGATTGCTAAGAGCGCCCATGGTCTTGCCCTGCAACACCAGATCAGCGCTCCACAACCTCTGATCAATACGCACTGAGGTCAGCTTGTCGAGCGGGATCTCCAGCGTTTTGACGGCAGACTTGACCAGCCCCATGATGGCGTCGATGGTCTGGTATTCCACGATCAGTTTGTGATCTTCCAGCCTGATCATGCCGGAGGTTTCAGTCATGCCCATGGCATCACTGGTGGTGAACAGTACCTGCTCCGCGCCGCCCTCGCTGCTCTGGTAGCCCAAGTCCATCATGTTGCGGGTACGCTGCGTGGCCATCTCCACAAACTGGGGGGCATAACGCAGCCCGGCGTAGTGGCCCAACACAAACAAGCCCCAGCCAAACACGACATACATGGCCCAGAAGGTATCCGATCCGCTGAGCAGGTTGATGGAAACCAATAAGATATTGACGGCGGCAAACGCCAGCACATGCGCCTTGAATCGCAGCCACAGACTCCGTTCTTTGTCCCGTGTTTGCTGCTCTTCCTGCAGCATGTAAACCGCACGGTCGACTTGCTCGGGGCTGACACCCACATCTTTGGCAATGGTGACCAGTTCATCATAGTTCAGCAGTGCATCGCCGCTACGGCGACTCTCTTCCTGCAAGCTGAGGCGAATAATGTCGGCCACTTCTTCACTGCTGTAACGTCGATTCGGGTCAGGTTTTTGAGACTGGGTCATATCGGCATCCTTGTTTAGATTCTTTCCCCCTGATTATGCAAATATTTTGCCAATCCTGATAAAACAGCTGGAGCCCTTGTGCTATCTGGGTTTGTGTTTGCCACACCACGGCGGGATGAACCGTCAAGTTGGCGTGAATTGTTAACAGATGGTGAAATCAGCTATGCCAGCCGCTGATGCAGACGGCGGCTGGCATAGCCGTTGTTGTTATTGTGAATACACATTCACTTCAATGCGAATCTCGTTGGGCAGCGCCACGGTATCTGACCACCAACCGGTACCGACATCAAAATCCAGACGATTGACTGTCACTTCGCTGGTCAGGTTAAAGCGCGGACGTCCGTCTTGCATTTCCATACCCAAGGTAAAGGGAAAGCTGATCGGGTGGGTTTTGTCGCGAATAGTCAGTTGGCCATCTGCCACAAACGCACTGCCCGATTCGAGGCGGCACTGATTGGCCTGAAAGGAGGCCGTCGGGAACGCTGCTGCATTAAACATATCCACATCCAGCAGGTATTCCTTCACTTCAGAGGTGTCGACATAGATTTCGGCAATAGGGATGCTGACATTGATGGCACAGGCGCCCGGGTTGGCCGCGTCTATGTCGAACGTTGCCTCGACATTTCTGAATTCGCCCTGTCCGGGCACATCTTCGTAGGCGTAATGGAATATCACGCTGGACTCGCCGGCTGAAAGTGTCCACGTGGCGGCTTGCGCCGAAACGCTGACAAATGCGGCAAGTGAAAGCAGGCCTGTGAAAGAGCGCAGTGTTCGCATGATAGGATGACTCCGAGTTTAAATTTGAGTATGGTATAGCGCTTGCTGTTGGTCGGCATTTTAATGTGTTTGCCCCGATACTACGAGTCGCTTGTTGTGGACATTGCATAGGAGAAGTTAGAGATGATACGTCGTACTGTATTTATGCTTGCCGGCACCGGTTTATTGCTGGCAGCAACCGCTGTCAGCGCGCAGGAACGCACCTACACCGCAGCCCAGCATGACTATCGGGTTGTTCCTGTCGCTGAAGGCTTGGTACAACCATGGTCGATGACCTGGTTGCCGAATGGCGACATGCTGGTCACCGAAAAGCCTGGTCGTCTGCGCATTATTCGTGATGGCAACCTGTTACCAGAGCCTGTTTCCGGCGTACCTGAAGTGTTTTACCAGGGTCAGGGTGGCCTGTTTGAAGTACTGCCGCATCCGGATTTTGCCACCAATCAAACCATTTATCTGAGCTTTGCCAAGCCTGTTGGCGACAATTCAACCACGGCGATTGTTCGCGCGCGACTGGAAAACGGCAACCTCAGCGACGTCACTGAGATTTTTGCAGCCAATGCGAGTGGTCGCAGTCACTACGGCGGGAAATTGGTGTTTGATCAGGAAGGTCATCTGTTCCTGAGCCTGGGTGACCGCCAGGCCCCTTCAACGGGCGATCTTGCCGCTCATCCCGCGCAGGACCTGAGCAACCATCAAGGTGTTATCGTGCGCCTGAATGAAGATGGCACGGTGCCCAGTGGCAATCCCTTTGCAGGTCAGAGCGGCGCCATGCCGGAGATTTGGAGTTATGGGCACCGCAGCCCGCAGGGTCTGGCCATTCACCCGCAAACCGGTGATCTGTGGATGACCGAGCATGGCCCGCAGGGCGGCGATGAGCTCAACCTTGTCAAACCGGGTGCCAACTACGGATGGCCCGTTGTTGGTTACGGTGTTAACTACGGCACCAGCTCACCGATTCATGAGCGCCAGACAATGACAGGCATGGAGTCACCCACGCGTTTCTGGGTACCGTCAATTGCCGCGTCTGGGCTGTTCATCTACAGCGGAGACAAGTTTCCGCAGTGGCAGGGCGACATTTTTGTCGGCGGGCTTGCCGGGCAGCTGATTTCCAGACTGGAGATGGGTGAAGACTTCCGCAGCGTTGTCCGTGAGGAAGAACTCCTTTACGGTATGGGCCGTATCCGTGACATCCGCGAAGGGCCTGATGGTTACATCTATGCCGCCATCGAAGATCGTCAGGGTGCACCGACCGCAATTGTACGGATGGAACCGTTGTAATCGTTGTGGCCAGGGTGAGCAATCGCCTCACCCTGGCATTCTGCATCCAACTCCTCTCACTCCAGCTCCAACTGCTGCGGCATAAAATGATTCTGTGTTGCCTTCACTAAACTCGGGACGATTCTATATCTTCATTTCTTCATACTCTTAAAAACACAAGAGATGGCTCATGATGAAAACCAGCTTGATGTAAGCCATGCCAAACACTATCTGTGTCAGGACTTATCTCATGGCGGCCCTCAACTTAGTGGTCGGGTAATCAAGTACAAAACTTACACAGGGCTGACTAAAAGTATTACCATTGACTCAATACAAAAACTTAAGAGGATTCACGCTTTTTTAATCGCGATACTTAAAATAATATTTTAGTTATCAAGATCTTATTAATAACCCGTGCTGATAAATTACCAGGAGTCCACTATGAATAGTAATGGTAACACCCTGTCGAATTTAATTGATAAAGCTGGGAGCGTATCAAAATCGCCAGTAAACGATTTCCTGGACCTCATGCTAAAAATACTTCGCAAACATCTGGGAATGGAGGTTGCATTTGTGTCCCGTGTAGCAAATGGTCGACGCGAAATGCGAGTTATTGATACCGAGTTAGAGAGTCTCGCTTTACGGGCGGGGCATTCGGACGCGCTTGACGAAACATATTGTCAGTTGATAATCCAAGGAAAAATTCCTCAGTTAATACACAACGCGACTGACATGCCTGAGGTAGGCCATATAGCAGCTACCCACACACTGCCAGTAGGCGCTCTCATCAGTGTGCCCTTACTACTGGACGACGGCAGTGTCTATGGCACCTTGTGTTGCTTCAGCACCAAACCTGATGACTCCCTTTCATCGAGAGATCTGAATTTAGTCCAAGCGTTTGCTGAAGTTGCCAGAGAGCGCATCAGTGGAGAGACTAAAGAAAATGACACTGCAATGTTTTTAACACAGAGGCTGAACAGGCTTTTGGCCGATAGACTTTTTCATACGGTTTATCAGCCCATTGTGGATCTGGCACAGAGAAGATTAATTGGGTATGAAGCACTGACCCGCTTCGATATGGAGCCAATTCGTCCACCAGATAAGTGGTTTGCGGAAGCAAGGAGAATTGCTAAAGAAATTGATTTGGAAATAGCCTGCATAAACAGCGCTGTCCAGTTTATTCCTTTCCTGGGAGAGGACTGTTATCTTTCCATCAACGCCTCTCCTGAAGTATTGGTAACTCAGGAATTTCACAAGATCATCGCTCTCGTCCAAAAGGATAAACTGGTAATTGAAATTACTGAACACGCCATCATAGATAGTTACGAACATTTAACAGAGGTCATTAATATTCTGCGCGAACAGGGAATACGAATTGCTGTTGATGATGCAGGTGCGGGATACGCAAGTTTTAAACATATCCTGGCACTGAAGCCAGATATCATAAAACTGGATATGAGTCTTGTGAGAAATATTGATACTGACTTTCATAAGAATGCATTGGCGCGTGGTTTGATGTCATTTGCGACTGCAATAGGATGCCGGGTTATCGCGGAAGGCGTAGAAACCGAGGAAGAATTGGTTGCACTGAAAAACATTGGAGTTAACAAGGCCCAGGGTTACTTGCTTGGCAGCCCTCAAAAATATGTCCGCGATTAACCCAACACGCCGCATGAACTCGACATGTCGAGGTGGTCGGGCAGTTTGGAAGACCAGCATAAGTGAACTTGAATTCTAATTGAAGCATCATAAAAGCCTTGTTATCAGGAGTGAAACAAAGGCAGAAGATCGCTCAGAAAACGCTCACGACTCTTCAAGGCCAAAGTGGCCATAGCCGGTCTCAATAGCGATAAGACTGTCAGGGAGTTAGCGCAGCAGCGACGATTACTTACCGCGTCCAGTCAAGGCAGGCTTGAGCAAAATTTTGATGTTGACAATCACCGCCGCCTGCCCGCCAAACTGGATAAGATGACTCCGGCGCAACAATATGACAATGCGCCGCCACTACCCATCGCCGCTTAATAAATGGGATGATTACCAAAGCGCGAGACTGGCACCGGCTCACTTCGCAAGAGCATTATCAAAAACGAATTGGTTCTCACCACACATCTTAATCAGACTCTGATTTAATACATATATTTACAAATTTTTTTCTCAAAATACTTTAAGTTCCATAGGATTAGTTTGGCTTCGTGTCGAAACACAAGTCAACATTTACAGCCCACTCAAATGACGATAGCTGTTAATTCGATGAATAAACTAAACTCAACGGTAGACGTGAGCATTGGTGAAGAGTTCCTTAGTCTTCATCTGGTGATGCTGTCCTTCAAATTTATATTGTTAGATATTTCAAAAGAACAATTTCAAGTTATCTGCAATGGCAACGATGGCAAGTTTATTGGCCTGGGTTTTTACTTAAAATTCCAATGTAATGACAATCGCCTGGAAATGCATGATAAAGTTTATCGAGCAAAGTGCTCGAATTGCCTCAGATTATCCGCTGATAAATATTTATTGAAGTTCGAATTTATTGATCTTGATGCCAATCAGTATCGCGAGATCAGAAAGACAGTACCCAGGATGGGCTTAACCTTACCCACTTAAATTAGAACCCGTAACGTGATGGGATTTGCAGTCAATACAAGATTAAGAAGATCTCAGTTAGCAAAACGATACTCAGACGAGCCAATTATCAAGGCCATTGAAGAACCCCAGGAAAGCCACAAAGGGTGGCATAATCTATGACCGCTTTCGCATCACCAAAAGGAGTTTCTGCGACTGGCGCAGAAAGCTCGCGGGCCTGGAGGTGATCGGTGCTAACTGCCATACCTGTCAATAAATTCGAGGTATTCCTTTTCAAAAAGGGGCTTTGAAAATAGATAACCCTGGCCAACGTCACATCCATAGGTTTTAAGGATATGACGTTGGGAAGAGGTCTCGATGCCCTCAGCTACAACACCTTGGGACATGGAGTGAGCCATGTCGATAATCGCACGAACGATCTGAAGATTTTCATGCTTGGACTCCAGACCATCCACAAATGTTTTATCGATCTTGACCCACTTAACGGGCAGTCTTTGCAAGTATCTCAAGCTTGAATAACCCGTTCCAAAGTCATCTACTGAGACTTCAATGCCCATGTCAGCGAGGGAGTTAAGTATTCTGGCTGCACGATCAATGTCATCCAAAAACAAACTTTCAGTAACCTCGACCTGGATGCACTCCGGTGGGATTCCGTAGAGCTGAATAGCCTCTCGAAAAATTGCTACTAGGTCCTGCTGCTTAAACTGCACAACAGACAAGTTGATCGCAATTTTATGGTCTATATTTAGCTCCTGCAGTCTTTTGATGAATTTAGCTGTCTCGAAGATTACCCATCTGCCGATATCAAGGATAAGCCGTGACTCTTCAGCGAGATTTATTATCTCTTGAATATTAACTGGCTGATTATCGTTACGATTCCAACGCAGAAGCGCTTCGCCACCTCTCAGGGTATCTCGAGACAGATCAATGTACGGTTGAAATGCAAGCTGAAATTCACCAGCTATCAGCGCCGCCTCAATTTCCTGTTTCATGATCTTGCGTCTACGCCTGGACTCATCCAAATGAGGATTATATTCCGCAAAAGCGCTTTGTTGCAGACTGTTGCTTTTTGCATGATACATCGCAACATCCGCACAGCGTAACAGCTTCTCTCGAGTTTCTCCGTGGTCAGGATAACGCGCCATACCGATGCTTAGGCTGGCCTGAATCAAATCACCTCCGACGTCTATTGGCCTGATGCAGGCGTCGATAATACGATTGCAGAAGTCATCCATAGACATGTCTGGAGGTAAATTATTCAGAATAACTGCAAACTCGTCACCACCCAAGCGAGCAACTATGTCATATCCCTTGGTTTGTGCATTAAGTTGCGACGCCACGTGGGCCAGTAACTTGTCGCCTGCAACATGCCCATATGTATCATTGATGAGCTTGAAGTCATTCAGATCAATAAGCAGTAGTGCAAAATGACTTTCCTCTTCGTCTGCTCTTTCAAGAAATTGATTGAACGAATTATTGAAATAGGTCCTGTTAGGGATATTTGTCAGAACATCATAATGTGCCATTCGATTTATTATACGCTCATTCTCGATTCGAGCATGAATATCAATAATGGCACCGACTACTCTGACCGTTGACAATCTTTCGTCCTGAATTCCTTTACCTATAACGTTATGCCAGCGATACTCGTCGTTGTCGCTTAAAAGTCGGCACTGGACGCTTAAAGATTCTCTCTTACTGATTTGAGTTTTAAAGGTGCGCTCCACCAACGACCTGTCATCTTCGTGAACATGCTCAATAAAATTTCTGAAATCATGTATACTTTTAGACTGAACGCCAACGGGGAGGGATAGCTTCCCGGAAATTTCGAAGCGATCTGCCCCCACATCCCAATCCCAGATAATCGCATTCGCCGCCTGAAGCACAAGCTGTAGCCTATCCAAACTTAAGCGCAAATCCGCTGCATTCTGTGTTGCCTGATTGATTGCAATTTGTAGCTCATATGTTCTGTCGGCAACTAACTGGTCGAGATTTTCGTTTATTTTTCTGAGTTCAAGGTTAATGTTATAGAGCTCTAAACTCTTTTTTTCCAACAACCGTTCGGCTTCATTTCGCGCACGCCTTTCCCGCTCAAGTTTTCTCTCAAGGAATTCAAGTTTCTTGTCAGTCTCAGCTAACAGTTTCAAACTTTGACTACCCTGAAGACAGTTCTATACGGACTCTCATCATTGACAACTTCCAATTCGACCGAGAGGGTTTCATTGAAGTGCTTTGCACAACCTAGGATAAGTCCTTTTGCCAGCGCCGAGAATGGCCGTTCGGATACATACAAGAGGACTAACTCATCGGGGTTGTGTTTCAACACATTAAATTTGGGCAACTGCGCATCAGGGTATAGCTTGAGGACTTCAGTGTGGATAATGCTGTCTACTGAGCTTAGCAAATCGAACGAGTTTTTAAATCGAGGAGATGCGTCTCCATAAACGATCATCAGCGTATTAAATAAGTGAGAGCCATACTGTTCGAGCAACGTGTCGATGCTGACACCAGTGATTTGTGAGAGGCTAACAACAAGATTTATCATTTCTTTGTGGTCATAAGTTCCTACGGCTGTGTACGCGCCACCCGACTCAAGCTCGGCTTGCTCCAACACTCTGTCTACAACCTCGAACCCGTGCACGGCCTCGACCATGTCGAGAAATTCATTAAAAACAATTCCTTTCATTAGAATCCTCCGTATCCTGAGTATATTGACCTGAACCGAGAAGAAAAAACTGATATTAACGTCATGCACTTTACTGCGCCCGGGGCTTTATTTTGATAAGACACTCTTCATTTCTGATTGCAGAATTACACTTCAGAACTGATAGACATATCCATGCGCAGTCTTACTGTCAGGGCCATGTACTCAGCTATGCTACCTCGCTTTCGAGTATGAACTTTGAAAACCATTAAGGGAAGGCGCATACAATTTTTTACATTCAATCTCTGGAAACTGCGTTTAAAAATTTGGTCAACATACACAATTTTCACTCACCGGGAGCGGCGTCGATAAAGGTCAAGTCGTTGAGTCATATAAATTCGCTAAAGAAAATATTCATGTTTATTTAGTCCTGGCCGATTACCCGATTGTAGGGCCGTATTCATCAAACACTGTAGTACCTACTAAAATTTTAATTTCATAATAGGCAACGCTTTTATGACTGTGAAAAGAAAATTAGTCGGCATCGCCACACTGGCAGTATTGTTGCTCATGTTGGTTGGCAGCTTCGGGTTCTCCGGTATATCTCAACTAAGTCGCTCGATTACGCAATTGGAAACTCAAACCAGAATTTTAGGCAATCACCTAACCGCGGATATGATGCACGATGCGCTAAGCTCCGATGTTTTTGCGGCGATAGTTTCGAGCAGCACCGGTAAAATTCAAGCGATTTCCGCAGCACAATCGGACCAACGTGAAAATGCTCAACTTTTTCGACAGATGTTGGAAGTCAATCAACAATTGATAACAGATTCGGCCACGCGAAATGCGTTGCAGAATGTGTTGCCGGTGCTCAGTGCCTATATCGCCTCGACGGATCGGATGGTTGCACTCGCGCAATCAGACCTGAATCAGGCATTGAGCGAGTTGGAAAGTTTTAGTGAGTCTTACACGAACCTGGCAGTCGAAATGGAAAACTTGACTACACTCATAGAAAATGAGGTGGCGAGTGTAGAAAGAATTGCCGCAACATCAACCGCGCGATCCAACCTGTTGATGGGCATCTCGGTTGGTCTAGGTGTTGTTTTGATGGCTTTTATGGCGGCGATTATCAGCAATAGCATCATCAAGCCACTGAATCGTTTAGTGGCTGACGCTGAGATAGCGGCAACAGGCGATCTGGGGCACCCGTTACGCTTTAGCGGCACGGACGAAATTACTCAAGCGGCATTGGCGATTGAGTCGATGCGTAAAAACCTGGCAATCATGGTGTCAGCGATCAGCGCTTCGTCGGCAAGACTTATATCGGCGTCAGGCGACATGATTAAAACAACCGTCAATAGCCGCGGCGACGTAGAAAGACAACAGGCTGAAATTTCTCAAGTAGCAGCGGCTATGCATGAGATGGCAGCTACGTCGCAGGATGTTGCGCAGAACATCAGTATGATCGCGGATTCTGCGGTGAACGCCAACCGCGAAAGTCACGCGGGTACAGAAGTCGTCGCTCATACTGTTACTGAAGTTCAAAGCCTGGCCGAACAAATCGAGCAATCCGCAATGGTGATTAATCAGCTCAGTGTCGACAGCGAAGAAATTTCGCAAGTATTGAGTACCATCACAGGTATCGCTGAACAAACCAATCTGCTGGCGTTGAACGCCGCCATAGAGGCTGCCCGCGCAGGTGATCAGGGTCGAGGCTTCGCCGTTGTTGCCGATGAGGTGAGAACACTGGCCCGTCGCACTCAGCAGTCTATTGGACATATCCAGGCAACTATCGAGAAGCTTCAAGGTGGCTCTCGTTCTGCCGTTAGATCAATGGAGAGCAGCAGGAATAAAGCTCGCGAGGTCATGGAGCAGGCCCGTAACGCCGGTACGTCACTGGACGCCATTGTCCATGGAGTGACCGGCATTAGAGATATGAGCTCTCATATCGCCAATGCAGCCCTACAACAAAGCGCAGTGTCTGATGATATCAGCAGATCATTGGTTCAAATTGATGACCGGTCTCAGACAACGTCTGAGGGACTGAGACTCACCAATTCTGCAGCAACAACAGTGGCCGAGATTGCTTCTGAACTCAATCAAGCGGTATCACGCTTCCGCTTGGTATGATCGTGCCTCAACGACACGACCAGAATCCAGATCCATTTTGCCAGAACACTGGTAACTAGTAAGATCGGCCCGAAAAGCTCCAGAACAGCGAGAATTTTACGCTCAGACCTTTGCAGGGCAGATCGGTTGGTTGAATACCCGGGCTACCCCAAAACCCCGCACAAGCTCATTTGAATGATGACACCGCGGCCGATTGTACTTTCGCATTTGATTTTGCCGGAGAACTTTTTTGTTACAATATTATGAACAAGATGCATGCCCAAACCACTGCCACCATGGGAACGTTTAGTTGTAAAAAACGGGTCAAATATTTTATCAATGTTCTCAGGCAAGATACCTTTTCCGTTATCGGAATACGTCAGGTTCAACGTATCTTCAATCAAATGCGCCGAGATCGAAATCACTCCTGCCTGCTCTTCATCAAACCCGTGGACCAGCGAGTTTGTAATAAGATTCACCAGTATCTGGGAGATAGGTCCCGGGGTTGTCCTTAACGCAATGGATGAATCGATGCCGTCGAGCACTAACTCAATTTTTCTGCCACGTAACTTGGGCCTCAGACTGATTACGACTTGCTTTATATAGTCAGCAAGGACAAATTCCCTCACGTCTTCGGCAGTCTGATCAACCGCAACTGCTTTAAAACTGCGCACCAGCTCACAAGCACGATTGAGATTAACTTCCAACATACCGATCAGATCGTTGACTGTTGCTAAAAGCACGTCAAGATCGGATCGTTTCATCTTTCCGCTTTGATACAGATCGATAAAGTTTACAAGTGACTCGCGCAGGTGTGACGTAGCCGTGACACAAATTCCAACAGGCGTATTGATTTCATGGGAAATCCCAGCCACCAACCCCCCAAGAGCCGTCAACTTCTCATTCTCTATCAGGTCTCGCTGCGTCTCTACCAGTGTTTGCTGAGCGGCAATCCGCTGCGAAATTTCGCGCTGGAGCATATCGTTTTGCAGGTTTACATCTTCAAAGAGCTCGTCTCTGGTCTTATTGACTAACATCTGCCAGGCGTCATTTAAAATTGCCTGATCATTATTCGCAGGGGGAAGTTCATAGCTTTTTTGCAAAAAAGCGCCCTCATGCCCTGAAAACAGGTGGAAAGCCATGAGCCTCTCACGACTTGGCCATGCGTTGTGGTTAAATTCCTTTGGCCTGAGGTTGATCCTTACCTTGTAAGATCCCTCATGCCAAGTCAAATCGATGTCGCTGCAAAAAGGACCCGCAATCTTTAGCAAAGTCTTGCAAACCGTTGACAACTCAGCAGCCATTGCCGACGGTACACTCTGTGATCCCGCAAGGTGAGTGCAGGCCTGAAAAAGCCTGAAACGCAGGTTATAGATATCTTCTACCCGGGTAACATTAAAGGTATGTGCATTTCTGACAACATTCATTTACTAACTGATCCATTTCAAAATTACGCAGGCTGCGTCGTCAAATTCACGACCTGAATGTTTTATCAGACCTTGTGCGATGACACTTGCAGGTTGTGATGCATTTTCAATCACGTATTTCCTTGCTGTTCTGTCTGTAACCCCATCAGTTCTGATAAGTATTACGTCTCCATTGGTCAGGCTGGTGCTGTCTTCAATAACATTAGGCAATCGATAACCCACCACACCATCTTTTGAGATTGGTCGCCAGGTCTGACCAATCACCCGATAAGCAGCGGTGTTACCAACGGCACAGTAATTCAATGAGCAACGTAATGTATCCATAAAGAGTAAGCTGACCGCCGCCCCCAGCGTTCCTCTCAGCCGCTCGTGCAACAAAGTCATCAGTTCTGTAATGCGCGGTGTTGCATAGTGAGAAATCAACTCACGTATTTCGAGGGCCAGTGCGCTGGCCTTAAACCCATGGCCACTGACATCAACCAAAGCCACCAACACACCACCCGTCAGTTCTACAACTATTGCCGTATCGCCGGCTTTAACTTCACCTTGCGAAGGACGAATATAATACGACAGATCAAACACCGCGCTTCTCAATGAGTCTGCTTTAAGGGGAGCGCGGTAGCTATCGGATGCGACTTTGTTTTCCGGATCTTTCTCTGAGGTGGAATTTCCGCGAATGCTCTTTTTAACAATAATGGAGGTTCCTTTTCCAACAGCACTCTTGATGGAGAATATGTCCGCCATCCGTTTCACGCCTGGCAATCCCAAGCCGAGCGATGAGCCTGTTGTAAAGCGCTCCAGCATGGCGAGTTCGACATCTGGAATACCCGGCCCCTGATCCTCAGCAAGAATTTCTATGTAAGTGGCTGCCGACGATTCCACACGAGTGACGGTCAAGACTCCCCTTTGGGCATATTTTATGATATTCGTGCCCAGCTCAGATGTTATCGTTTTAATGACGCTGCGGTGCTGGTCTGTTACCTCGCTGAGCAAAGTTGATTGACCAAGACCCGACAGTGCTACCGCCAGGTCTGCACTATCCTTGATAAAAAAGATGAGACTGTCTGCTGGAGAATTAGAACTGCGGCGCACGAGGAGGCGCTCCAGTTTCCAGGTAATCCAACGCCGCGTCGATACCCGCAAACGCTCGCACACCAGTCACATCCACATCGGCGTCAATGAGAAACTTGATAGTGCTCGGCCTCAGGCCAGCAAATATTGAAAAGGCACCCAACACCTCCGCCATGAACGCTATCTTGCGAAGTTCCTCAAACTCAATTGCGTCAATTAGCTTGGTAGCTGAACAGTCAAAAATGACAGCCGATGTTTGGCTGCGCTGTATCGAGTCCAGCGCCGTCTCTTGCAACGCCGACAACGTGCCTGATCCTATATAGTCAGGTAAAGTGATAATGAGGTTATGCTTTAAGCGAGTGCTCATCGCAAAACTCTGAGACTCAGTCATGCTTTCACCAGTAAAATTATGCGCGTCGTCTATCAACGATCTGTGCTGGATCAATTCCTACCGCACGCAGTGCCAACTCAAATGAGTCACGAAGCGTCGCTGTTGTCTTCACCTCACCAATATTTACACCCAGTTCGACAAGGGTCTTTGCTACCGATGGAGACAATCCAGAGATTATTGTCTCGCAACCCATAAGTTGGGTTGCCTTAGTGATTTTTATCAATTGATTTGCCACGGCAGTATCCATGACACTCACGCCGCTAATATCCATCACGAACACTTTGGCTCGCGTTTCTGAAATCTTGTGCAAGGTCTTATCCATCACATCCTGAGTTCTGGCCGAATCCAGGATACCCAAAAGAGGCAGCAGTAAAATGCCATCCCAGATCGGCGTTACAGGCGTTGACATTTCCATCATCGCTCGGGCGCTTGATGATATTTTTTCGCGCTGTATTCGGGTAATCTCCTCTACTACGACGTATGAATCGAGAAAAATTAACTTTATTATTGAATCTGCCGTTTCTTCCGCCTGCTCGATCGAGGATTTATGGTGCCTGAGTCGTTCCACCAAGGATTTCCCAGACATTGACATACCAGCAAAATATATTTCGTTCGGCAGATCAATGTAAGCATGGACTGCTCCCACATGCCTTCGCGACTCGAACCATTCTTCATCAATCTGAGCTTCCAGAAATGTTTCCCAATGATCTATTTGAAGCTTTCTGACGCGCTCCAGTCGATTAGGATTTGAGCCGAAATACACCTTAAATTCTTTGTGATTTCTGAGCCAGACGTAAAAACTATCCACATGCTGCGCAAGTTCATTTTTAAGCAATGGTGCAACTCTGCGAATACGCTCCAAGTCCTCATTTTCAATCTGGAACTTAGTAAGAATCTCTTCAACTGATGATAAGGCCATGATGTCAGATAACTCGGAAAGTGTGTTTAAGTTCAAATAGGGGATGAAATTTTGTCTTGATATTGCGATTGAATGACTTTTATTTCATCCAATCGCTCAAACAACAGATCGACAAGTTGAGGATCAAAATGTTTTCCTTTTTCCTGTCGAAAAAGATCCAGAATCTTATCCATTGGCCATGCTTTTTTGTAACACCTATCATTAGCAAGTGCATCAAACACATCGGCGATGGCCGTTATACGCCCGTTGATATGAATATCGTTGCCCGACTTGCCTTGCGGATACCCCTTACCGTCCCATCGCTCATGATGCTCATGTGCTATCACGGCAGCAGCCTTCAGGACTTTGCGGTTCGAGGCGGCCAGCATTTGATAGCCTATTTCTGCGTGCGTCCGCATAATCAATGTTTCTTCCGGGGTATGAGTACCGGGCTTGTTGAGTATGCTATCTGGAATGGCTATTTTTCCGAGATCATGCAGCGGCGAGGCGTAGCGTAATATAGCCGACTCTTCTTCACTTAAGCCCGAGGCCAGCGCAAGTAATTCGGACATCGCCGCTACACGTCGAACATGGTTACCAGTTTCCATTGATCGCCTCTCGACAGCCTCACCCAGCAAGCAGACGATCTCTCGTTGAGTCTCCTCCAGATCAAGTTGTAATTTTATATTTTCATAGGCAATCGAAACATTTCTCATGAATATCTGAATGATGTCATTATCGACCGACTCTGAAGAGTCGACACCGTCTAGAATGAGCACATTGACATTTCCCTGCCTGTCTTCAAAGTAAGCGGCATAAGTTCTGTCTTGGTAAACAAATCTTTTTTGCTGCATAACCATGTCTAGCAGTTTGTTAAAAACACCAAAATTGGCACGCTGGTTCAAGTCCGCCACTTGAGTGAACCGTCCAGTCCCAGCAACTAAGTTCCAGTGCTCCTTTTCGTAAGAAACCACTAATCCATCCACATCAGTTTTTGATTTGATCAGCACCGCATCCGGCTTTCCGGAGACCAACGCCACCAATTGCTCAAGCACACCTCGAGTAAAATTTTCTACTGCAGACAATTTAAAAATATGGGCTGATGCATCGATGACTCGCGACAAACCTTTTTTGCTGGCATCGATTGCAACGATGTCACGGTACGAGCGCAGACAAGAGTAGACAAGGGTGAAGAGCTTGGATGATGTCAGCTCAGTTTTGTCCTTGTAGTCATTGATATCAAACGCAGTGATTACTTCGCGCTCTGGCGCTCGGCCAGGCTGCCCCGTCCGCAGGATGATTCGTACAGTATGATTATTAGCGACCTCCCTAACGAACTTGACTACATCCAAGCCGGCGTGATCTGTCTCCATTACAACATCTAGCATCATCATGGCAACATCAGGGTGTTTAATGATCGATTCGCAAGCCTGCTTTCCGGAGTAACAATGGATGAACTCAAGGGGCCGCCCTGAAAATGAAACGGACTTGAGCGCCAGTGTTGTTATATCGTGGACGCCAGGCTCGTCATCAACGATCATAATCTTCCAAGGGAGACTCGCTGATGCTTCAGGCTCTGGTGGTGCCTCCGGTGCAAAAATCAAGTCGTTCTCAGACACTTTTCGGATAACCTATTGAGCGTATTACGTTTATTACTTCTACACCCACAGATTAACATGATCGTCTGTGAAACGCCCCACAGAAACGTATAAATATGTAACCTTACATAAGTATCCTCAGGCAGGACTGCGATCGATTTGTCCTAGCGCGACACCCTAAACCAGTCAACCGATGCCTGAAGTTGAGTGGCGAGTTTAGCAAGCTCTTCGCTTGCAGCCGTCGCTTGAGAAGCCCCCACTGCTGACTGCTCTGCGAGATCGCGGATGCTGGTGACGTTGCGGTTGAGCTCTTCGGTCGTTGCGATTTGCTGATTGGATGCGCTGGCAATGTTAAGGTTCATGTCACTAATCGTTGTAACCGCATGGGTAATGGCGCTCATCGCTTCAAAAGCTTGTGTCGCAAGCCTGACACCGGCGCCGGCCTTTTCCTGGCTGTTTTTCATTTTCCTAGCGGCTTCCTGAACACCTGTTTGCAAGCTTCGAATGATGCCATCGATCTCGCTGGCAGACGCCAATGTTCTGTTTGCCAACGTTCTGACTTCGTCCGCTACAACCGCAAAACCTCTCCCATGATCTCCCGCCCGCGCTGCCTCAATCGCCGCGTTCAAGGCTAACAAATTTGTCTGTTCTGCAACACCCGTAATGACGTCAAGAACTTGCGCGATAGACATGCTATCGGTCGAGACACGCTGCATACTCTGAGCTGACTGATTAATATCCTCAGACAAAATCAAAATTGATTTAGCTGCCTGCTCCGCGAGCCCGGCTCCTACAACAGCTTGACTGTCCGCATCGGCAGCTGCTTGAGACGCGCCGAGAGTGCTCTGACTCACACCACTGACAGATGCTGTCATTTGATTGATCGCGACGGCCACCATGTCAGTCTCCTGGCGCTGACGCAATACAGTCTCTGCGCTATGCCTTGAAACACTGGACAGTTCTTCTGCGGAAGACGACAACTGAATGGTTGCATTGGAAATCTGCTTGATGACCATCTCAAGTCGGTCGGCAAACACATTCATGCCGTCAGCAATATCTTGCATCTCATCGCGACCTGTCAGCCTGACACGAGCAGTCAGTTCGCCCGACGACAGGCGCGTGGTTGTTTGATTGAGCTCTGCAACCTTACTGATGATCGACATAAACAGGCCGCTGAACATATATACCAGCACGATCAAGGCGAAGAGGATCATCAAAATATCCACTAGTCTCACCAGTCGGACGGCATTTAAACGGTACTCAACGCTCGCGCTGAGATCAGGAATGATGACGTTTAGTTGTTGCGAGGCGTTTTTGAACGCTGCGCTAGATAACACATCTATATCAAGGGAGACATTCAGGAACTCTGACTCACTTAGTGCCTGACGATGAACCGCATCTCGCAGCACAATGACTGACTCAGCCAGCACTTCGGTAGCGCTTGCTAGCGCTGGAGAGGTCACAATGCTGTCCGACATAGCCAGTGTTATGTTTTCGCGAAGTGACGCTAATGCGTCTTCCAGACGACTTGACGCAACCTCAATTGCAAGCCTTGTCTCAAGACCTGAACCAGGAGCAATCCCATCCATTAACTGACGCTCTAATCCAGCACTGAGTTGACGCAATTGAAAAATGTTTTCAAATATCGTTGGCAGTCGCTGAGAGGCTGAATCATTCAGGTAGTAAGTATCGAGATCTGGAGACAAGGTCAGCTTGAAGTCATTCGATGCACTGCGCATGATGTGGTTAATCAAGGCAATAATCCCTGTCATTTCCTCTGTCAGGCCCGTCCTGTTAGGGGATTGACTGACCTCTTGCCAGCGTGAGCGCGCGTCGTTTAACAGATTCATTGTGTCTGCCGAAGCACCGTATAGAGTCGCCATGGCAGTGACATTCTGCAATGCGGCAGTCTTTTGTTGTGACAGTTCGTCGACGTTTAGATTACCTCCAAACGTAACCGCATTTCGGTATTCATGGGCGTTGAGCAGCAGTTTTTCAGCAACCGAGATGAATTCGACTCCGCGCAACTCGCTTTCGAGGAATGCAACATCCTCGTTTACGCCTTTTAGAACGAAGTAGCTGAGCACGGACAGCGGCACAAGGACACTGACGAATATCAGCGAAAACTTTGCTCTGAATCTCAATTGCTCAAGAAGCCAGACTGCTGGCTTTAAAATTATCATCATAAATTTCTCGTTATCAATTCGTCGTTATTCAGAGTGGAGAATTTCCAGAAACAGGTAGGTCTGGGGACAATCGTACAACTTGGAAAAGAAAAATATTAAAAATCCACAGCACAACATCGTTAAAGTTTTCCCGAAAATTTTGGTCCGGTACTTACGTTAACAGAATTGTTACAGCAGAATTGATAAGATACTAGCCAAGCATCGATTATGTTTGCGAGCCAACTCAACAAAAAAATACAAATTTATACATAATATTTAGTTCACCCCCCCCTTTTTTTTAGGACAATTCTCTGGTATCCGACATCCTAACGGTAGTTGGGCCGCGATTATTAAATTTCTCCTCAGAGATTCAACATGCTTAGGTTAGTATTTTGTGCAGCGGTCGCATTGCATAGCAGTGTCGCCTTGAGTGAGTCAAACCACATGACCAGCAACTCAGGTGATAATTCGTTCGATTGGAATATATACTCTCACCTTGAAGGATATCTCAATGATATCCATTCTACTCAGGGTAAAGATGACTATTTTATTCTGGGTGAGTCGACGTTTTTTTTGTCAGGAAACTTTGGCGACGAACTGAGTATTTTGTACGAAGGCACGTATCAGCCTAAACGTTACCGTGACGATGTCCTGAAATCAGAACGGTGGCAAATACGTTACGCACTTCCCAAGAATCACTATCTGATCGTGGGCAAGAACCATACCCCAGTGACGCACTGGAATGATTCCTTTCATCACGGCCGACTATTCTACCCAAGCATCAGCCGTCCCTTGTCATTGGACAAGTTTGTTCCGTTGCACGACAGCGCAGTGCGGGTGGGCGCGCGCTCACTGGGTGAGCATGGCTTTTTTTATGATCTTTCGCTTGGGTCCGGGCATCGGTACGAAAACAAGTTCTTTTCTAACGGAGTATTATCGGAAACCGTTTCTGTTGGATTACAAAGCGAGATTGGCAACGTTGTCAGACTTGGGTGGCACCGCAATGCTGCCCACAGGGTAGGTCACGGCATCACTACCACACCATTGGAATTTCACTCGAACCATCATCTCATGGGGGGTATGGTGGCTCACGACCACCCTGAAGTGCTCGACGTACTCACGGTGATTGCGATGTCAGTCAGGCTCGAGCTTGGGAGAGTTGAACTGCTAACCGAAGCCGCTGTGAGCGATGGTTCGCGCGATACAGAAAATAATCGGGCTCTCTACCAGTACCTGGGATACCGTCTTACCGACAACATCGTGCCATACGCCGTGATCGATTGGCTTAAACTTGAACGCGGACTTGGCCTTCGTGCGGGCGTAGAATCGCGATCGGGTGTCGGCGTAAAAATCATGTTGACAGATTCCGCTGATCTTAAACTGGAATCTCTACGACACAGAGATGGAACAAAGAACAATACGCCCGCGGCTGTCGAGTTCCGTATGCAACTGAGCGTCTCGCTAAAATGAAGTTACGAGAATTGTTGTTAGTAGTCCTGATCGCGTGTTGTATGCCCTTCGTTTTTGCAAGCGAAGGACCTGGCACAGGCGCTGGTCTGTTTGTTGTGTTTAGTGACAACGCATCGAATCGAACGCCTGACGCCGCCATGCTGAAACGTATGCTGTTGGGGCAATTATTCGAGTGGCCCGACGGGAACAGGGTGCGACTGGCACTGCCCAGTAGCAAGTCACCGGCCTACAATGTGGCGGGCTCTCGGATATTTGGGGGCAACGGGCGAACGATGACCCGACTGTGGCTACAGAAAGTTTTTAGTGGTGAATCCCGCGCACCGGCTTTTCTCGACACTGATGCCGACGTTCTCGATGAGGTCATGCGTAATCCCAACACATTGGGTGTGCTCGGCAGCATGCCGGATGAACTACCAAGCGGCGTGAGGGTAATGGAACTATGAAATTAACCTCACTGTGGACCAAGGTAGTTCTTTACTGCCTAGTTCTGGGCTCGCTGTTTCTGTGGCTGCTTCTGTACGAGGTTCCACGTCGGCAAAATATAAGCATCAACCTGCACGCAGTAACGGAGCTCGAATCGGTCGCCCAATTATTGGCGATCAGCACCCGGTATGCATTGCAGGATGACAATCTGATGCTTCTTGAGGAACTACAAGGTTCGTTATGGCAGGAGGATATAACCGCCTTTGCTGCCGTTTACCTGGACGAGCCAGATGGCAGTAGCCTGATCGCTTATTACCCATCCACGCTGGACATGTCGGTCCTTGAGTCTCACCTGGACGAGACAGATTCGATCTCTGCGTCCGCAATGTTTTCAGCTGGAGACTTGCAAGGTCGGGTGATCACGGGGCTTTTGAGGGAAGCCAATCGAGACCGCATGATTGAGCGTCAGGTCCCTCTGTACGTCGCTGCTGGGCTGATATTGCTACTCGGGCTAAGCATGCTGTTCATGCTACGCCGTAGAGTTATCGCACCACTGCAAGAGGCCTCACGCTACGCCGCCGGCCTCAATGCAGGATCATATGATAAGCCTCTGACACGCCTCGCTGGCAGTGACGAAGTAGTTGCCTTGCAGCGATCGCTCCTTGAACTTAGTAAAGGCCTTGAGAGTCGGGATAAAGAACAGCAGCGCCTGATGCGCAAACTGAAGGCAAAAGTCCAGCAATTGCAAAAAGCAAATATGGATGCTGAGCAATCCTTTATGGTAAAGCAGCGATTTGTTGCCAATGTTAGCCACGAGATTCGTACCCCCCTTAATGGCATCCTCGGGCTTTCTCATCTGCTGCTGCACGATGATCTGTCGCCCGCCCAGCGGGACAAAGTCAACAAGGTAGTCAACTCTGGCCAGCACCTTTTGAGCATCATTGACGATATTCTGGACTACAGCAAAGTCAATGCTGGCAAGCTGGTGCTACAGAATACAAGGATTGTCACAGAACAATTGATCAGCACTGTTATCGCGATGGTGCAACCTCTCGCGGCAGAGAAAAAACTAGAGCTCATTGTTGATTGCCACCCAGATTTTCCAGCGGTGTTTGTTGGCGATCAGCAGCGCCTGACCCAGATTCTTTTGAATTTTCTGAATAATGCCATCAAATTCACCAGTAAGGGTTTTGTTGCGCTGGATTTTTCACGGGACGAACAAATAAATGGGGTTCCTGGCATCTGTTTTAAAGTCAGAGACTCTGGCCCCGGTTTATCTGAAGAGGAACAGGCAATCCTGTTTCAGGAGTTTCAGCAGGTTGACAACAGTTTGACTCGAGAGGCGGGTGGCACGGGCCTTGGACTGGCAATTTGCCGCAAGTTAGCCGAGGCAATGGGGGGTAGTGTTGGGGTCAGCAGTGAAGTGGGGGTTGGCTCGTGTTTTGAAGCCTGTATTCCTCTTCAGGAAGCTGAGTTGCCGCGACCAGACATCTCTTCGGAAGATAAACAGCCAATGAATATATTGGTCGTGGATGATAATCCATTCACCACCCAAGTCCTTTGCCAAAAACTGAGTCAACGATTTACCAACATCGTGTCAGCGAAGGGCGGTGCAGAAGCCATGCAGAAATTCCTTGGGGCAGAGACTGACAACAACCCGTTTGACATCGTGCTATTGGATTGGCTGATGCCCACGATCGATGGAATCTCGGCAGCGACCTACATGCGCGCGTTCACGAAAACATCACGCAAACTGGTTATCATCGGCATGACGTCTTCCACCGACGCCATGCGGGAGGCGATTGCTGAAAGCCAGAACAACAGTTTTGACAGAATATTGAACAAGCCCCTGTTTGGCGATGCGTTGTACGATGTCATCTTTGAGCTGATGTCAGCAGGAAAGGCCGTCACAGACTCGGCCTACCCAGAGAAGAACGTATCAGAAATTGTGGCCTACGCGCCATTTTATAACCGGCGAGTTCTCTTGGTGGAGGACATGGAAATCAATCAGGAAGTTGCTGTTGGATTTATGGAGAAATTCGGTTTGTCGATTGATATCGCTAATCACGGCGAAGAAGCGTTAGAGCGATTAGCATCGGTGGAGCACGATTACTATGATCTGATATTCTTGGACATCCAGATGCCGGTCATGGACGGGCTCACAGCTGCGCGCCGAATTCGTGAACAACCACGCTTTGCCAGTCTGCCTATTATTGCAATGACTGCGAGTGCCAATACCTCTGACCGACAGGATTGTTTTGAGGCGGGCATGAACGACTACCTCTCCAAGCCAATAAAAATAGATCTGCTTTATGCGATGATTTTCAAGTGGCTGCGAGATGCAAAGCGGCAACGTTCAAAACCATTGACCGTCAACGATACCGTAAAAACAGTTAAACCAAATTACGATTTCGACCTTGAGTCACTGCACGGTTTCGATACAGAATCAGCCATGATCCTAAGTGGCGGGGATGAGCAATTGCTCAAATCTCTGCTCCTTCGTGTATGTGACACATGGCCGGCCTTTTTGGACGACATTCAAAAACCTTTGCAACCTGAAAATAAACACTCGCTGTTGCGCGTCACACACTCCCTGGCGGGCATAGCCGGCCAGATTGGAGCAAAGCGCACGGAGGAGTTGGCTCGCAAAACTGAAAATATTCTTGAAGCGATTGATTGGGGAGACGCCTTGCATTGTGTTCAGCTTCGGGCGTCGATTGCTGAATTGCAGTGTGAAGTCGAATACGTTATCGAACAAATAAGAGACGTGCAAACGGAGAAGGCGTGAGTGCCGCAAATAGACATAAATACACTCTTTCTTGTACTCATTATTGTCAGTCTCACTGTGGCTGTCATTCTGGCGATCGTAAGCAAAAATGCAGACAAAAGCCTGTTGGTCTGGTCATTAGCCTATCTGTCGCAGGCAGCCGGTTTTCTGCTGATTTTTTTGCGAGAATCGGTACCTGATGTTGCCTCGGTCTGGCTGGGTAATCTTCTGGTCTCGATGACCTATTCATTGTTCGCGGCTGGTCTACTGAAGTTTTTGAATCGTGCTGTACCTGGGTGGATTCTCTACGTCCCTGCGTTATTATTCCTTAACTATTTATATATGCTCGACAATCTGGAAGCACGACTCATTTTGGGCGGGGTGGTCAATGCAGGGCAAATGCTTTTGCTGATCGTGTTGCTGCAGCGTTATCAACACCAGATTGCAGGTCGCGGCAAAAAGTTTTTAACTGCCTGTTTTGCCGCTGGTATTACACTCAGTCTGATCAGACCTCTGACCTTACTTTGGGGGATTGTCTACATTCCAAGTTATGACAGTGGCGGCTTTGTTCAGGCATACATATTTCTCGGCATAAATGTACTGAGCATCTCCGTAGCACTTGGGTTTGTGCTGATGGAGAAAGAACAAGCAGAGGCTGCGCTTGACTCAATGGCACGCCTGGACTACCTCACGGGTCTGCTGAACCGGCGCAGCCTTTACGAACGCATCAGTTATGTGATTGGGGACAAGAAGTCAAAACAGTCCGGCGCGCTGATCTTGCTAGACCTCGATAATTTTAAGCCCCTCAACGACACCCATGGGCACGGCGCCGGCGATCAGTTACTGATTCAGGCAGCAAAACGAATACAAAGCTGTGTCCGCGAGATAGATAGTGTTGCGCGACTGGGCGGCGATGAATTCGTCGTGCTATTACCTTCGATTGGCCGGACTTGCTCACAAGCCAGAGACGCAGCCATGGCCATAGCAAATAAAATTCAGGAAATCCTTTCTTTGCCTTATGAATTGGGTACGGATGATCCGTTACAAAACCAGGAGACGATATTCCGCCATCAGTGCACTGCCTCGTTAGGTGTGAAAATTTTTGCACACGGCAACCATACTCGCGAGGACCTGATGCGCGACGCCGATAACGCGATGTATCTTGCAAAAGCAAAAAAGCGAGGCTCAATCGTATTGAGCTAAGTAGTTTTAACAAGATGCCGTGTTTTGCAGGTTCAGTGAACTCACTCCAGTTCCAACTGCTGCGGAATCAATTGATTCTGTGTAGCAAAAAATTCATAGATGTCTTGCTGCGAGCGGATATTACGCTTGTTGCCACGGTTAACATACGCATTGCTTTGTGTGGCATCCACAACCCGGGCCTTCACGTTGTCACGCCACTGAATATCCAGTGTTGCCAGCACGGTTTGTTTGATGCGGGCATTCAGAATTGGCACACCAACTTCCACACGTTGGTCGATATTACGGGTCATCCAGTCGGCGGATGAGATATACACATCCGTATCGCCACCATTGTGGAACACATACACGCGGGCATGTTCCAGAAAGCGGTCCAGAATACTGATGATCCTGATGTTCTGGCTTTTACCCGGAATGCCGGGCACCAGTGAACACATGCCACGGATAATCATCTTGATCTTCACCCCAGCCTGACTGGCTTTGTACAGCAACTGCACAATCTCCTCGTCCACCAGATTGTTAACCTTGAGGAAGATATCAGCCTTGCGACCACTCACGGCAAAGTCGATTTCGCGCTGGATCAGTTTCTTTAATTTGGGTCGGCTCCAGGTAGGCGACACAATCAGATGTTTGAACACAAAAGGCCGATAGGAGTACTGAATAAATTCAAACACCTGTTCAATTTCCGCAGTAATCTCCGGATGACAGGTGAAAAGACTCATGTCGGTATAAATGCGCGCGGTTTTTTCGTTAAAGTTGCCACTGCCGATATGGCCGTAACGCACTGGCACGCCTTTTTCAAGACGGGTGATCAGGCAGATCTTGGAGTGAATTTTTAAGGTGGTCTGACCAAAAATGACTTCGATGCCGGCATCGGTCATTTTTCTCGCCCAGGTGATGTTGTTCTCTTCATCAAAGCGCGCTTTCAGCTCCAGCACCACCGTGACATTTTTGCCGTTGCGCACCGCATCCAACAGCGCGTGAATCACGCGGGACTGGCGGGCCACCCGGTACAGGGAAATCCGGATATGGGTGACCTTGGGATCAAATGACGCTTGCCGTACCCACTCTGTGAAATAACCAAAGCTGTGGTAGGGGTAGTAGAGCAAGATATCGCTGTGGCGGATGGCATCAAAGGTAGTCGGGTGCTGGTCAAAATCCGGACTGGGTAACGGCGGCAAGGGCGGGAATTCCATGCTTTGCCGGCCGAGATTGGGGAAACCAATAAAGTCTTTAAAATTCCGGTAGCGGGTACCGCCAATCAGCGCATCCATGGAGCTGGTACCCAGCTGCTTGGTCAGCACTTTCAGCATCTGCTCCGGCATGGCAGCGTCGTACACCAGTCGGGTCGGCTCGGATTTGAGTCGTTGTTGGATGCCCTTGGACATCTTGTCGATCAGGCTTTGATCGAGGGTGTCGCTGATGTTGTATTCTGCATCGCGGGTCAGTTTCAGGGAAAAAGCGCAAATACTGTTGAATTCAAAAAAGCCCTGAAACAGATCGGCGACACAGTGGGTAATGATGTCATCCAGCAGCAGGATCTGACGGCGATAGTGGCCGTTTTTCTTGCGGGTGTTCAGTTGCAGCGGCAACTCGATAAAGCGCGACACTTCATTGGTGGGCACCTGCACGATGGCATATTCCGGTTTATGAACCCCGGCCATTTCAACCATCAGGTAGGTGGTATTGTCATCGAGGATTTTGGCCAGCGACGCATCTGCCTGCGACAGGATAATTGGCGAAATGTGTTTTTTGACTTCGCCATTAAAATAATTGCGCACCCATTCCGATTGCAGCTCGGTTAACTTGCTGTCATCGATCAACTCGATATTGTGCTTGCGCAGTTCCAGCTGAATATCCAGATAAATCTTGTGGAACTGTTTGCCCAGATTCAGCACCTGATGCTGAATTTCGGCAAGCAGCTGCTCGGTATCTTCATGCTCATCCGACTGGTACTTTTTCAGCAGGATGCGCCGCTTGACATCAGCGACCCGTACCCTGAAAAACTCATCCATGTTATTGGAATAGATCCCCAGAAAGCGCAGTCGCTCGATGGGTGGGTTACGGGTGTCTGCAGCTTCCTGCAACACCCTGCCGTTAAACGATAGCCAGCTGAGCTCTCGCGGGAACAAAGGATAGTCGTGGGACGACGCGTGTGTGATGGGTAATTCCATATGTTTACTCCTGACTGCGACCTGCGTATCAACCTATGTCAGTTTTATGACAGGACGACGACAGGAGGTTCCTTTGTGATGCTTTTTTGCTTTCGAACGAGACTATTATATCCACCGTTACAGGTTAAATGCGGAGAAATGGCCAGGACATCACGCTTACTCATCATACCCCTTGCGCAGCGTCCCCGTTGTCTGACCATCCACGCTGCCGTCGCGCAGCCACTGCAATGAGGCATCAAACAGCAGCGGTGCGTTCACTTCCCACATAGCGTTGTGCGAGGCGCAACCCAGATCCAGCAGCACCTTTTCGCTGGCACCCAGATCTTCGTACATCTCAACGACGCGAGCGGCGGGCACCTGCACGTCCAGAATACCGGCTACCAGCAACATCGGGGTGAGAGTATTGCCAACAACCTCGCGGGTCCAACCCCACACAGCAGTGCTTGGCGCGCGGCGCACACCGGTGCCCCAAGTGGCACCCACCGGGTCGGAGGCCAACATGTCTTGCCAGATAGCCGCAGCAACCTGAGGATCATATTGATTGCTGCAACTGGACTGACGATTCCAGCCGTTAAAGAAGTCGAGCTCCGATTGTTTGGTAAACGCCGAACCGGGCACCGGCACAGCGGAAGGCGCGCTCGCTGAGCGATTGCGGCTGTAGGCAGGCGCCAGCAGCACCACACGCCCGACTTTGTCCGGATGTCGCGCCGCATAACCGGCCGCGCGAGGACCACCAAGCGACCAGGCCACCAGGTGAACGGTATCGACGTCGCGCAGCTCACGCAGGTAGTCGACCACCGCATTGATATCATCCCAGTCGGACTCGATGGTGGTGGCACCGAAGCCATAACTAGGCGCGCAGGTAGTTGCCAGCATGTGCGGAATAAAGTCTTGCTGCGCCTGTTCAGATAGGTTACACGGATCATTCATCACGTGCGGGCGTGTGGAGCGGCCATATCCGGTGGTGTCCATGGCAAAGGTGTCAAAACCGGCCTCGGCAAGGTAGTTCATCCAGCTGTAACCTTCTACCGGCACATCAAACGCCACTTCGGCGGGCGTGCCGGCACCGTGGATAAACAGTACTACCTGACCCTCGAGGCTGGCGCTGCGCAAAACGGTGGCAGGCAGGGTCTTTTCGCGCACGTAGAGAGTGGCGAACTCACCGGCCATCGACGGTGCCGTGGAGACAGTGCGCACGTAGTGATCGATGCGCTGCACGGGCGGTTCGGCGGCGAGACTGATGGGTGCTGAGGGCAGCAACAAGGCAGTCAGTAATGCAATCGAGCGGAGAGATGTAGTCATTGTTGCGCTCCGTGAACAGGTTGTTGAGAAGATCAAAGCAGGATCAGTGAACTGAGCCACACCGCGCTGATGGTGACCAGCCCCATCATCAACGTGGCGACGGTGTGTGCACGCACGGCCGTGGCAACGTCCATGCGACTGAACTGCGACACCACCCAGAAATAGCTGTCGTTGACATGCGAGACGGTCATTGCGCCCGCGCCGATGGCCATGACACACAGCACGCGGCCGATGTCTGAATCCAGTCCGAGTTGCACCAGCAATGGCGCAATCAGCGCGGATCCGGCCACCATCGCCACGGTCGAAGAACCTTGTGCACTTTTCAGCGCCGCAGCCACCAAAAACGGCACCCATACCCCGAGGCCCAGTGCGGACAGGCTGCTGCCAAGATAATCACCCAGAGGCGTGGCGGCCACCACGGCACCAAATGCCCCGCCGGCACCGGTCACCAGCAGAATGGGTGCTGCGATTTTTAAACCGGACTCCGTGCATTCACCCAGTCGATGCAGGCGATTGCCTATGGGTAATAACAGCAGGGCAAAACCCAATCCCACCAGCAGGGCAATCATCGGTTTACCCAGAAAGTTCAGCGCCTCATACAGCACACCGCGCCCCAGCAGTTCAGTTGGGAAGTTGGCCACCGAACCCAGACAGATCAGCAAAATCGGCAACAGGATGGGTGTGAATGCCAATAACGGCGGGGGCAGATCAAAGGATGTCAACGCATCAGGCATGTCCGTTACGGCATGCGTTTCCGCCAGTTCATCGCTGTGCAACGTGCCACAACGCCGCGCCCACATCAGACCACTGAACGCCGCCAGCAGCGCAAACATCAGCCCCGCCACCATCACCAGCCCGAGATTACCACTGATACCCAGATTGCCTGCGGCCGCAATCGGCCCCGGGGTCGGAGGCACCAGGGTGTGCGTGGCGAACAAGCCCGTTGACAGCGCCACGGTCATGGCGACCGGCGCGGTCTTCAGTGAGCGCGCCAGCGAGCGCTTGAGACTGTTCAGAATTACAAACCCCGAATCACAGAACACCGGAATCGCTACCATGTAACCCACCAGTGACATGGTCAACAGCGGAAAGCGTTCACCAAGCAAGCTGATGATGCTGCGCGCCATGGTGATCGCCGCGCCGCTGCGCTCCAGCAGCACGCCAATCAAGTTGCCAAGTACAATCACCAAGCCGATGTTGCCCATGATGTTGCCGAATCCGCCACGAATGGTGGACTCGATGTCACGCAGCGGCAGTCCGTAAGCAAATGCTGCAATAAAGGCGGCGCACAGCAGTGTGAGAAAGGGGTTGAGTTTGAAGTGCGCCGTGGCCACCACAATAAACAGCACAATCAGCAGCAGAATCAGTACCAGCGACATACACGCGTCCTGAGGGCTTGGAGGTACTGAAGAATAAACGGGTCTGACTTCGGCGTCGAGGAGGGGATGACGTTACACAGCGGGCACACTATCCCGCTGTTGCCACCGGGATTGACTCACTCCGCAGCGTAGTAGGTAAAGTAGCCGATAAAAACGTCGTCGCTGCTGCTCAGCCCGAAGCTCACGTCCCGCGCCGGGTCCGGATTAGCCGGATTGGAGACAGAATTATCAAAGGCGCCTGACACGCGCAGGCGGCTGCCCGCCGGTAAGTGCACCGGCGTATCGAGTTGATAATGCGGCTGCCAGGCATAATTGTACGAGGGGATACTGAACAGTTCGCGCTGGCTGCCATCAGGTAACTCAACGGCAAAGCGCATGTGTTTGCCACGATAATTCATGCGTGCGCGCACGCCGGTGACCACCACCGCCTCCTCCAGCACATGCTCTGCCTGCACCGAAAAATCCGGCGTGTGAGCAGGAATCAGAAAGTCATTCGCCGATACCGCGCGTGTGCGCACTTCTTTCAGACCCGGTTGTTCTGTGAAATACAGACCGATCTGCGTCTCATCCACCGACTGCATGCCATAGGTCATGTAGTGTAGCTGCAAAGACAGTTTATGGCCGGCCGGTACAAAAATCGCCGTGCCCGGTGCATATTCACGCACCGTGGGTTCCCCCGGAATATAGGACGTCAGAAAGCGTCGGCTGGCCGCCGTACTGCTGCGCTCGGCGCCCCAAAAATCCTCATCGGGCGCAGTCACATACGCCATCAGATGATGTAATGACTTGGGACTGCCGGGCAGATACTGAATGGCGCGTATCCAGCGATCTTCGGTAAACGGCAGCGCCACGTCCACATACACGTAGTCCAGAATTCCCGCCGCGGGTATGGCGTAAGGCGGCGTTTTTACAACGTAGTCCGGCTCGCCGAGCAGCCAGTTTTTGTCACCGTTGAACTCAAATTCTGCCAGCGGATCCTGTGCGCTGTCGCCACGCGGTCCACCCGCGTCTATCCAGTGCACCAACATCTGTCGCTCTTCGGTCGACAGGCGTCGCGCATCAACAGAATGTCCCACCATCGTGTCAACCTGTGCCGGCGGCATGCGACGGTTCATCACCACTTCACGAATCATGGGCGACCAGCCCAGCAGGGACAGGTGGCTGTCGAGCTGGAAAGGGCCAACGCCGTTTTCGCGGTGACATACAACACATTTTTCGATAATCAACGGTGCGATATCGGCGGCATAATCTGGCAGGTCATGTTGGTGCGCGTTGCGCGCTGCAAAATCGATGGCGCAACTGTTGTGAGCCACCGTGACGGTTTGACGCAAGGGCTCACCTTGCAGTGTGTCCAGTGCGTCTGCCAGCGCCTGACCAGCCGGACCTTTGTAAAGCACCGTCAGGCGTTGAGGATTGATCAGCCTGACATCACCTGCCTGATCCATGCCCAACGACTCAGACACCAATTGCGTTTCGTCGTGCAACACACGCAGGCCGTCCCAGTTGCTGCCAGTCCGGTCTCTTGAACCTGAGGCATCAACCAACAAAAAGGCAACGTCCTGTGACGCATATTGCGCTTGCAGATCTGAAAACGCCTTGAGAGTCGTCTCTTGCGCAGCACAGCCCGGCAACCACGCCATCAGCGCCACCGCCTGTTTATGCTGGTAGCGACTCAACTGATGAAATTCACCGTGTTGATCGAGTAGCGCAACATCACCCACGCGCTCGAGCTGAGCCGACGCGACGCTGGCACAGCACAGACACATACCCAAGCATGCCAAACGACGGAATGTAGTCATGGGGTCGCTCTAATTGGACAACTGCAAACGGTTGATATTGACGTGCGGATTCTCCAGCGCATCTCTGGAACGGTTGCGCTCGGACTGTGTCATACCTCCGAGTGCCGGACCGCCCTGATTAAAGATACCGCCACGTAACACAAAGGTCAGATAGTCCATTTCACTTTCCAGAAAGTTTTCCCGGTCGGTGTACTTTGCGACAACCTCCGCCAGAGCTGCTGGCCGGTCAGCCACATCCGGATGCGCCAGCACATCGGCCACCACAATATGGAAGGCAGTCAGGTTGTCGATGATGTTAGCAGCCTCACGGTGAGCGCTGTACAGATTCGGCGCCACCACGGGTACCGTCGGGATGTCGGTTGGCAGTTGAGCCATGGTGCCGTGCTGACGGCTGACTTTGTCCACATACAAGTCAAGCGCGCGTTCCACACCGGCATCGAGCATCCAGTCTTCATCGGCGCCGGTGACAATAATCTCCAGTGCCGCCAGATTCAACCAGGTGGACGCCCAGGTCAGGCCGCTGAGCTGGGGAAAACCCACACGAAATGCGTAGGCGTAGGGATGCTTGGATAACAGATCAGACGATTTGGGTTGTGATGGCAGCGAGTAATGCTCGTCACTGAGATACGCAGCCACCGCCTCGTCAATGGCAGCGCGCTTGTTCAGTGTCTCGCTGTCGAGACAAATCTCCAGCATTTGTAACTGAAATGCCCGGCCGCGCTGGAAAATCGCAAGCACGTCGTCAGGCAGGGTGCCACTGTTGGCAAACGCGTGTTTTGCCTCCTTGTCGGTGTAGTCCTGCTGGATCATGGACAACATCCCCGGCGTCACACGGCTCTCAAACACCCGGTAAGGCCCCAGCATTGCCAAGTGATCGCCGGCCGTGTGGTAATGAGAACCGCGCTTCAAGGCCAGTTCCCGCAACGATGTGCGCAACAGGTCTTTGCCAATCGCAGCTTGCGGGGAGGCATTTGTCAGCACAACTTCTTCAAACACGGATGCGTGCACCACGTCAAAGGCATTGAAGTGGCGCACCAGCTCCGGGAACTTATAAGCCAGCAATGTATCCGGCGCCTGCGCGCCGGCCATTGCAGGCAACAGCATCAGTAACATCACGGCAACCTGTGCCATGCGATGCAGTTGGGTGTGACGTGTCATGGTACGCTCCGAAAACGCGTGGTCAGCGAGCAGCCTGACTTCAGGGCGTGACCGTCACCGGGACATACGCATTCGACCAGCAGCACTGATTGTCGAACTGGCTGTCTTCAGCGTCGAAGTTGTCTACCCGCAGTCTGATGACGTAGTCACCCGGTACCGGGAAGGTGGCCAGTGTACTGACCTCTGTCCAGCCGTCGGGGGCGGGGCTTGCGAAGGAACCTTCACCGCCATCACCGCTTTGGTTGCGTCGTTCACGGCCAGTGATGCTTGCCTGCTCAATGTCCGGAAGCGCCGGCCCCTGATGCAGTATCCACTCGGTGCCCAGATGGTAGGTTTGTGCCACGTCATATTGCGCGCGATCGCCGCGATCCTGAACATAAGCAGACAAGTTAACCGGTTTGCCGACAGCAGTCGTGATTCGCGGCGCATAGATGCCTTCACGATGCGTCGACTCAGCACCGTTGAGCTCAAACCGGATGGCGGGAGACAATGAACCAAACGCAGCCGGCGCTCGGCTCATTTCGTAGGCGGGTGACGTTGCGCGACCAGGTACCGAGTAGCTATGACCGGCATGCGAGAGCGTCCACACCACCTCTGTGCCTTTCATCTCAGCTGGAATCGTCACGGCAAATACACCGCGCTCCTGAATCCCGACAAACCCACCCCGACTATAGGTTGGAAAGTGTGTGGGTTGCACACCATCGAACTGCGCAGGCTCGATACGATTATTCGGCCCCAGCGGAATATCGACAAGCTCCGTGGTATTGCGGTTTGCAAACCCAAAAATGTAGGTGGTCGAACCATCTTGGTTGGCTATCCAGCCATTGAACATGGGGGCAACTATGTCGCCCGTTGCCCTTGGTGCTGCCAATTCGTAGTCACGCAGGTGCGAAGGTAATTGCGCATGCAGTGTTGTTGCGATCCCCAGCATTGCAAAAGCAACGGCACCCACTGCGAGTTTTAATTGTCTGCTCATTACCTTGCTCCTGTGCTGGAAACGGTTCTTTGCTCACGTTCTTTTTGTTCTTGCACCAACTTCTCATAACCCGCATCGTCCAGATGCGTGACAGCAATCCAGGCGTGGGACATTTCGTCTGTTGTGCGTTGTCCCGCGCCTACCCACTGATCCGGATCCGGATTGAGGGGATTGGCGGCAGAATTATCAAACCATGCATTCAGAATAATCGTTGCGCCCGCGGGAATCAGCGGCTGGAAACCATCTTCGTAGGTGTGGCTGTGGTTCCAGCCAGCACTCCAGTTTGACACTTGACTGATCGTTTCACGACGTCCGGTCGCCGGATCAAACACTTCCATGGACATCGCGACGCCACGCAAATGCAAGTGCGGCTGCCAACTGTCGATACGAACCGGGTGGTCAAAAGAGTGCATACCCTGCGTAATCAGTTTTCCGTGAGGAGGAATCAGATAATCACCACCGCCCTCAAGCGCGTAAAGACGCAGATCCTGCGGGTAGGCAGTTGCTTCGTCGAAATCATCAGTTTCATCGTAGTACCAGATCGCAACGGATACTTGATCATCTTCAACGGCTTTGCCATCAGGATAGTAGTGGATGCTCCACTTCACTTTGGAGTCCACGGGCACTTTTCGGCAGGCGCCTGCAGGCACTTTTTCACCAAGTTTGCCGAACGCAAACTCTGATAGACGGCTGCCTGCCACCCATTCGCCCTGCTCATTTTTAACAAGGAAATGCGAGTTGGCATGGTGTGTTGAACCGTGTGCGGCAGCGGAAGGCAGTGTCTCAACCGCCTTGATACAACGGGACTCGGTAATGCCCGAATCCACTTCAGGCTCCCACCATAAATCTTGTCCAGTGGCAGGGACATCCCACTTCTCAGACCGGATGACATGGTCGGGCTCGCCCAATTCTGCAGCCAGACGCCACTCGCCAATCGGCGGATACTGCTTGGGTTCCGGCATGTCCGCCGGATCGCCCAACGGTGAACCTGCATATACCCAGTCAACAATGGTGTTGATGTCTTCTTCAGACATTCGCCAATCATCTTTCAGGTGCTGAACCCCGACATCCATATCGTATTGATACGGTGGCATAGAGCGCTCTTTCACCTTCATGGCGATGAGCGGTGCCCAGGGGCGAACTTCTTCGTAGCTGGTGAAGGACATTGGTCCAATCTGTCCCGGCTGGTGACAGATCTGGCAATTGTCCTGAATGATGGGTGCGACGTCACGCGCGTAGGTGATGTCATGACCAACGGGTTCAGCGGCACTGGCCATAGCCGACGCCAGGCTTGTTAATGCAAACAGTCCTACTGCTTTTATTCTTTTCATCGTTGCCCACTCCTGGATTAAACAATTGACACAGCACTTGCGCCACTGTCACAGAGTGCCAATTTAGGATAACCGGCACAAAATTCTCTGATATAAGTCAATGTTCACAAAAAAATTGGCGAGAGTGCGATGGAATTATGTCGCCCAGCGACGAGCTGATGGCCTGTTATGCATTCCAAAAAATGGACACAATAGACCTTTAATCATTGATCCCCGCTGAAACGCATGTAAACTCAAACAAAAAACAAGACAGGAGAGTAATCTTGAATCCATGGCACTCAACGCGTCGTTTCAGCGTTCCAATTCTGGTCTTGATGACCATGTTGATCACGGCTGGCGCTCAACTTGATGCCCAGCAGCCACAGCACACTCCCCGCAATGAATTTGGCCAGCCCGACATGCAAGGGTACTGGAGCTTTGCAGCATTGACGCCTCTTCAGCGACCGGAAAACATGGCCGACAAAGCGTTTATGACGCGCGAGGAGGCCACGGCCTTTGAACAAAATGTGCTGAATAATCGTGCCGCCAGCTTTGAACGTGAACCAAATGGTCTGGATATTGGTTACAACGACTTCTGGGATGAGTGGGGTGATGGCGTGGGGGATAACCTGCGCACATCCATCATTGTCAGTCCCGCCAATGGACGTATCCCCGCATTAAGTGAAGGTGCCGTCCTGCAACGCAGTTCGGCCAGTGGCGATGTGCTCAGTGAGCGACCCGCGCGCTTTTTGTTAGGCGGCATAAGCAAAGACAACCCGGAAGATCGTGGCCTGTCCGAGCGCTGTCTGGTGGGGTTTAATACCGGGCCACCCATGCTGCCCAGCAAATACAACAACAATATGCAGTTGCTGCAATTCAGCGATCACGTGGTAGTGGTGACGGAAATGATCCACGATGCGCGCATTATTCCGCTGGACGGACGACCGCACCTGAACCCGGCCATTACCCAGTGGGCAGGGAATTCCCGGGGCCATTGGGAAGGCGATACGCTGGTGATAAACACCCGCAATTTCACCGACAAGATTGCCAGCCTGTCGCAGCCTTACGCCGCCTGGGGATCGGCAAAAAACATGCAACTGGAGGAGCGTTTCAGTCTCAACGAGAACGGATCGCTGGTGTATGAATTCACCATCAACGATCCGGCGACGTTTGTTGAGCCGATCAAAGGCGTGATGCACATGCGCCGCTCACCAGACCGCGTCTACGAATACGCCTGTCACGAGGGCAATTACGCCATGCCGGGTATTCTGGCCGGGGCGCGCCGGGATGAGTCTGGTCTGTAAGCATACCGGCTTGTTTTATTCCGAGCCGATCAGCTCAAAAATCAGTCGATCTCCATCAATTAACTGAAAGCGCAGGCCTCGGTATTCAATAGTGTCATCAACTACAAGCTCCGGGACTTGCAGTATCCCTGTGGCCGGACTGAAGGTTGAAAACCGTGAGGGTAAGACTGAAAGGTTTTTGATAGTCTCAGGCAATACCTGAATCTGCACCGTAGGCTCCATGCGGAGCAATTGGAAATCCAACTGGATACGACCCAGCTCGCCAGCGTCCACAAACGAGCGCATCTGATTGCTGCACACATCAAAACGATTGGCAACTGAAGGGGCAGGTGTAGAGGTGACAGGAACGTAATTGAGCCCCAATTTGCGCTGACCATTGTCTACCAGCACAAAGACTTCCGCATATCCAAATACATCCTTGCCCACCAGTGGTTGGCCCCATAACAACCGCAACCTGGCCTCAGCGTCTCCTCCGAGGCTGGCGCGCGTCAATGCACGCAACCTGGCGCCACTCCCTTCAAAAAATAGTGTGGTCTGCTCAGAGGGATCGTTATTAAAAATAGCCACAACGTCAGACACACCATCAAAATTTACATCAACATTTCGCAGGTGAAACGGCGTGTTTCTGGCGTTGTCAGGATCCTGGGTAATTCCGGACAAACAAACATCAGTGCTGTCGACAAACTGTCTGTTACCAAGGTTGCTCAGCAACTGAATTCCCGTGCCACGAAAATTTGAATTATAGGCGGTCATTATCAAGTCCAACCGACCATTTTGATTAACGTCGAACGCCTGAATTTCAATTATTTCGTACTTGTCACCACTGACAAAGCGCCGCATGTCCGGCAAATGCGTGACCTGGGCATTCGAGAATTCGCCGTTACCGGGATTCCAGTAAATGCGACTGGGCAAGGTGGTCAGACCCTGTTTGCGGCCGACAATCATGTCCACGTGTCCGTCTTTGTCCAGATCAGCCAGTTCAACAGCCCACGAAAACTCGCTGGTGAAATCGGCGCGCACAAAAGATTCCGGTAAACGTGTGCGGTCCAGATCAAATTGGGCGTTGCCACGATTCATCAATAAATAAGGCGCTCTTGCTGCATTGCCTTGTGGCGTATTGGTGACCAGAATATCGACAAATCCATCACCATTCACATCACCGACTGCTGCGTTGTGCGAAAAATCGGAGAGTCCGGGCAATCGGTCTGTGGCGTCAGTAAATCCTTGCCCGGTGCCCAACAACAATTGATTGCGAAAACCCGGATAAGGAGGTGCGTCCCAACCATGGTCAGCGATAAAAATGTCCTGGATGCCGTCATTGTTAAAATCGGCTACCAATATTTCGCGAGCCCACTCGTTCAGAGGTCTGTCGCCCGTCGCTGCCCTGAAGGTATTGTCGCCGTTGTTAAGCAGAATCTGACCGGGTTGCGGACCCGGTGATGGGCGATCTGTCGGCGTATATCCTGTGACAATCACATCGGTAAAACCATCGCCATTCACGTCCTCAAAATACACAAAACGATCATTACCAACGTCTGTATTCATAACAAAATGGCCGTATGACACGGTACCCGCAGTGTAAGTCGAGCGCTGAGCCGTTTGTGCTTCAACGACAGAACTCAATAGCGAAGCGACAATCAGGGTGGCCAACAGTTTTTGGCGGAATCCAGCTTTAAACAGGCAGTGCGGCATGAGGGAACCCTCTTATTTTTGGTGCGTTTTTAACCTATCGTGGAGCATAGGCAGTATCAAAACTTGCGTCAATTGCCTGGATGGGTAATTACTTTATGTTTGGCGATAATGACGTTGCTTTCTAAATTCAGGATTAACGTTCACTCAGGCAGGACTCTCTTTTTCCGGGAAAATATCAAAACACATTTAATATCGCAGTCGACGGCATCTTACACAACCATCAACAGCAACTGACCAGAGTGAGCGCCTGTATCAGGCCGTTCGAGGTGTCGGCGGCCCGACCCGCCTGGTGATGCTACCCCACGAAAGCCATGGGTATCAGGCGCGCGAGTCCTTGATGCACATGCTGTGGGAAACCATCGAGTGGCTGGATACTTATGTTTGGCAGTTTCGCGCCACTCGACCCCATAAACGCTGGCGATTTGATTATTTGGTGGTTCAATCGCAAAAATGGCTCGGCTGCCATTCTCACTCATTTTAAGCTGCACGGCCTTAGCCCAGTAGCCCGGTAAAGGCAACGAAGAAATATCAGTTTTGGCCAGCGAACGGGTGTCGATGACGGCTATCTTCTGACTATTAAAAAGACTGTCACGCTAGGCGTTCATGCTGATAGCTGAGTAGGAAATTACAACCTTGCTTGCGTCGCGGTTTATATCAACAGAAAACCCACCCTCCAAGCTCTGCAGCACTGTCTGGTTGTTAACAGATGCGGCACCAAACTTTCCTTCATACAATAATGTACGCGACCGAGTGGCGAGATCATACAAATAGACTTGGGCAGCATCACTTGCGCTCCAGCCCTCGGGCAGCGGGCTTAGCCATCCCTCCAGGCTGGTATTAAACCCCTTTTCTTTGACAACGTAGACCATTTTACGGCCATCAGCCGAGATGCGTATGGCAGGGTCAATTCGTCCTGAGTATTCTTCAGCATAAAAACCAAGAATCTCTTCAGGCCCCTGTGCCGCAGTGGTTGTGAGTGAACACAGAGAAAAGACTATTGCCAGAAGGATGGTAAATGCTCGTTTATGAACTGAATTTTGTAGATTCATATTACACCTCACGGTATAAGGTCATTGAACAGTGCTTACTTTGAAGTCGGCAAATCCGATACCGAATTTCAGTTAAACACCAATAAAATCAGTATGTCCTGAGCTATATCAATGAGTTGGCTATTTTGGTAGCTTGCACAAAACACCGTTTTCAATCACAAGTGAGACTCCAGCATGTGGCAGCGAGTAAAAAGCAGAAAATCCAGAAATCGCACCAGCACACGTTTTAGGTTGCTGCTGACCATCAGCTTGTTGATGACACACTCTATAGCTGTTGCCGCCGAGTATGACCTTGTGATCCGTCAGGCGCGGGTGATTGACCCGGAAACCGACCTGGACGGGATCCGCGATGTAGGTATCTTTGAGGGCCGCATTACCGCCGTTGAAAACCAACTGGATCAAGTCGACCCCAATACCCGCGTCATCCATGCCAGTGGCCTGGTGCTGGCGCCGGGGTTTATTGATATGCATGTACACGGCCAGAGTCCACAAGCGCATGAGTATCAGGTACGCGATGGCATCACCACCGCGCTGGAGCTGGAGTGGGGATACCCGGAAGTAGGTTCGTTTCTCGCGTCGAGGCAAGGCAAAGCCCGCGTCAATTATGGCGCCAGCGTCTCACATGGCGCACTACGCGCGCTGGCGTTGTCAGCGTCAGACACTGAGCGCGCCAGTTTACGCCAGCAACTCAATCAGGCGGTTACCGCCAACGAACCGTTGGTTGCAGTGCAACCGCTGGTGGCGCACAGTTTCCAGCAAGCGCTCTCCGATACACAGGAGAATTGGCTTGCCGATGAAATCCGTCGTGAACTGACTCGAGGCGGGATTGGCATTGGCATGGCTCACTCATACTATCCGGGTGCAGATCGGCCGGAGATTTACGGGCTCTTTGAACTGGCTGCGCATTTGAATGTGCCGCTTTACAGTCACCTGCGCGGACGCGGTCTGGACGCCGTGCAAGAAGTGGTGGCCAACGCATCCGCGACCGGTGCCGCAATCCATATTGTGCATGTCAACTCGACCGCACTGGGTGAATACCAGTCGGTGCTGTCTTTGATCCGCGGCGCACAGTTACGCGGGGTAGATGTCACCACCGAGGCCTATCCTTATACGGCGGGCTCGACCACCATTCAGGCTGCCATGTTTGACGGTAACTGGCAGGACAGTTATGGCATCTCCTACGACGGATTGCAGTGGCAAGAAACCGGGGAACGCCTGAACGCAGAAAGCTTTTCTCGTTACCGTGAACTTGGTGGTGTGGTCATCATCCACATGATGCAGGAGCCGTGGGTGGAAGCCGCTATTGCCAACGACTGGGTGATGATCGCCTCGGATGGCATGCCCTATGCGCCGGGCGCGCACCCGCGTACCTCGGGCACTTTTTCGCGCGTGCTGGCGCGTTATGTGCGTGAGCGTCAGTTATTGGATCTACCGACTGCCATTCGCAAAATGACCTTGATGCCCGCACAACGCCTTGAGCCGGTCGCCCCGCAGATGGCCCGAAAAGGCCGTGTGCAGGTGTCTGCTGATGCCGATCTGGTCTTGTTTGATCCACAAACCATCCTGGATACCGCTGATTTCGACACAGGTCCGCAATTCTCGCAGGGCATTCATTCGGTGATTGTGAACGGCGTGCTGGTGGTCAGCGAAGGTGAAACTGTGCCTGACGCATTTCCCGGGCAAGCGATTTATGGCGTGCTGCCGCACGATATGACGCATACTCCCTGACACTGACGTTTACCACTCACGCGAATTCAGGAGGTTAATATATGTCCTTCCACTCAATGACTGACTTATTTATGCAATTGGGTCTGGCGTCTGATGCTGAATCAATTGCCAGTTTTATACATAGTCATCAGTTACCGGCAGAGGTCCGTCTCTGTGATGCGCCGTTCTGGACAGAGTCGCAGCGGCAATTCTTGACAGAGCAATTCAAAGCCGATGCGTCTTGGATCATTATCGTGGATCAGTTAAATGAATCCCTGCACGAGGATGCAGTGAAACAACAATGAACTTAAACGCAAAAAAAAAAGCAGGAAACCTTAGTTCTCCTGCTTTTTTTATTCAGTGAGCAACCGTATCAGTTGGAGCTGACAGTTGTACCTTCTTTAACTTCTTTCCAGTAAACCTGGCCAAAGAACATCTCATCCCAGCTCTGCTGGCCCCAGGGCACAACGCGTGATGGATCAGGGTTGGCTTTGTTCTGCGCAGAGTTGTCAAACGCGCCGGTTACCACAACGCGAGTACCTGCTGGCACAAACTTCGGTTCAGCCAGTTGGTATTCCATCTGCCAGTTGTAGTTGTACTGGGCAACGTTCAGCAGACGCTCAACGGTACCATCCGGGTAATGCGCGTCCCAGGTCATACGCTTGCCGCGGAAGTGCATGTGTGGCGTGAAGGCCATGATATTCGCATCGGTTGGAATGGTAATGGAGGCAGTCTGCTCAAAATCCGGATCGTAAGCAGGGATGTCAGTCCAGGTTGGCGTGAAGATACACGCGCAATCACCGAGGCGACGCTCAGTCGGGATTTCATCATCATCGTAGAACCACACACCAATTTCACTGTTGTCCACTGTCTCACGACCGGTGGTGGTGTAGTGCAGGTTCAACGCCAGCATGGTACCTGCTCGCAGCAGTCCGCCGGTATTTGGCTCTTCCACGTGCGGATCAGCACCCGGAATATAAGGTGTGATGTATGCCTGATCAGGGTTACTGAAACGGGTAATCAAACCTTGTGATGGGCGCTTGCCCGGCTCAATAAACGCGTTCAGGGTATGGTGCAACACCGTGCGGTCGCCAGGAACATACTGGCTGGCGCGCACCCAACGGTCACGATCCAGTCCTTCCAACGGCACAACCACATCGATGTACTCAAGCACGCCGGTCGCAGGAATGCTCTGGGGCGGAATCTTGATGATCAGGTCTGGTTCGCCAAACGCCCACTTGTCCTGTGACCAGGTCAGTTCAGCCAAGGGATCCACATCGCCATCTTTTTGTGAACCCGTTGCGATCCACTGCAGCACTTTCTGCTGTTCATCAGGTGACAGGGTGTAGTGATTACGGAAGTTACCAATGTGCGGGTCGATCTGTCCCGGTGGCATACGCTTGGTCATCAGCACTTCGCGGATCATCGGAGACCAGCCTTGTGCCATAGCATGACTGTTTAACGCAAAGGGTGCAATTCCACCTTCGCGGTGACAGCTTGCACAGTTCTCAGCCAGCACAGGAGCAACGTCCTTGCTGTAGGACACGCCTTCTTGCAGCAATTTGTCACGGGCAGGATACGTAACCGCGGTGCCTTGCGTGGCGACCATCGCATTGGCAACCGGCTGGTCCGCGACAACGGCTGCCAGTGCGTCTTCGAAAGGCTTGTCAGCCGGGCCTCGGTAAATCACGCGGAACGATCTTGGGTCATACAGGAAGGCTTCACCGGTTTTGTCGATACCGAGTGCTTCGGAAATGATCTGCGCATCGTCAATCAGCACAGGGATATCGATACCCAGGCTGTCCGCGTCCGCTTTCACAACAGCACGCTGCTCACCCAGTGGGTTAATCATCATGAACACGATGCCCTGCGAGGCATATTGTTCTTTTAATGCGTTAAACGATGCTAGCGAGCTTTTGGTCGCCATATCATCACTGGCTTGCACCAGAAATGCGATTGCTTTGTTATTGTCGTACCAAGCCATGTGATGGAACAGTCCGTCTTGATCCAGCAGGGCGAAGTCACCCACGCGATCCTGTGCTACCACACCCTGAGCCGCACTCAGTGAAAATGCCAGAGCAGTTACCGTGGCAAGCACCGTTTTCCTGCCATTAAACTGCAAACTTTTGAACAACTTACGCATAATTTCCTCCAACCGGACAGCCAGCTGTTTTATTGTAATTAATAGACCCGGGAAACGCGTGCGTGATGGACTGCATCAGGGTATATGAACTCATTCATGTATTAACCCGGTCGTGAGCCGAGGCTAACACTGAGCCTCATAAAGAGCAATCAGCCGAAAGTCATGCGTGGCGACATAAAATTCAACTTATGGCTTGTTATTGCGGCATTTATCAGAGCAATACAACACTTGATCCCAGTTCTTTGCCCAGGATTTGCGCCAGGTCATCTCGCGTCCGCAGGTCTTGCACAGCTTGCTGGGTAGAATTTGTTTGTTGCCTTTGAAACCACTTTTGGCCAGTGGTGGCTTTTCAGGTTTAGAGACCATGTGCCGCAGTGATTATCGGGATGCCGCCGCGACAGTTTCTGTCGCAATGCTCTGCAGGTATTGGGTGATGTCAGCAGGAATGCGGCCGTAGTAGTCGTACCGCAAGCCTTCCAGACTGCCACCGTAAAGCGTCAGATAGACAACACAGGCAGCCAGGTAGGTGCCATACAATGACGGATGCGAGCCATCAAATTCCATATGCAGTGCAAGATCCGGTCGGCGCGCATAAGACATCTCAAACGCCAACCCTACCGGAATGACACGAGCGCCGGTTGCTGCTGCGGCGTCTGCATAGGCGGCTGCGATCACCGCCTGCTGCCCCTCTTCCACTCGAGCGTGCGGTGCAACATAGGCCTGCGTCATGAACAGCGCCGTCTGCGCGCCATGGTGTTTGATCAAGCGATCAAATTCAGTCACGGTTTCAACAAATCCCGCACGCCGTCGTGCTGACAACGGCTCAGCACTGCCGCCTTGTAGCACCACCCACTCAAACGGCTCATCAACTCCGATACGTCCCGGCGTCAGCAAATGTTCGATAGGGTGATGATCAAGCGAAGCACCGCCAATCGTGGAGGACTTGTAATCCAGCTTGTCGAGCAATTCTGGCTGCAGTTCCTCCGCGATTCGTCCCACGTGGTTATGCAAACTATCGTTGTAATACAGATAACTGTTACCCACAAACAGAATGCGCAGTGGTTGATCAGCCCGAATAGGCAGACTTGCAACCAACAACAGCCAGATACAAACACTGACGAACCACCGGGCATTACTCTTCATGGCTAACTCCACATCAGAAACTTACACGAACATCCAGATAGGCATAGCGGCCATAATCGGAATGCGCATCCGAAGAATAACCAAAGTAACGATCTGCCAACGGAGCACGCTCATCCGTCAGGTTTTTGAGGCCCAGACGAAAACGAGTATTCCGGTCAAAAATCGCGGTACGGTAATCCACCGTGGCATCGTAGGTGGTCATCGCCGGAATGATATAACGCGTGCCATCATCCAGTGTCAGCGAGTCCTGGTAGAAGGACCCCAAACGGTAGGCAGAGAGCCCAACGCCCCAGTCATCCAGACGCCATAGCAGCTGAGCAGAATGTTTTTCGTCCTGATTACCATCCTGATTCAGAAGATTGGCAAAACCCGCCACTGGAATAAATGCCGGTAATGCGCCACTGGCTTTAGCAGCAACAATTTCCTGCGCCAGACCACCAGGCAGCTGCTCATAATCGGTCAGGAAGGCCCCGTTGTAGCTCAGGCTGAAATTACCATAGCGAGTATCGATGTCGTAATAAATACCGATGTCAAAACCCTTGACTGTGCGAGTATCCAAATTGACATAACGATCAAACACCGTCGTTGCCACACCTGCCGGACAGATTCCGGCTGCAGTGTAAACAGCCGCTGCTTCTGGGCTGACCGTCTGGCGCTCTACGGCGGTGTTAAAGCCCTGTGCGCAGTTGCCTGTACCGGCTTGGATGCGCCGCAGCAGATCCAGTGCCATGTGGTTCTCTTCACCAAACAGACCAATGGTGCCCTCTTTTTCAATCGACCAGTAATCCAGGGTCACGGTCAGCTGATCATCCGGCGTAAATACAAAACCGATGGATGTATTGGTAGATTCCTCAGGCACTAGCAAATCGCTACCCTCGGCAATACGCTGGGTGCTGTTTGTACAATCGAGGATGTTCTGAAGGGGATCACCACCACGCTCGGCTGCATACACACATGCCCAGTCCGTCCGGGTGTTTTCGCGAGCAACCAGCCCCTCGTTAACCGTCACCAGATTAGGCACTCTGTAACCTTGTGACCAGGAGCCACGCAACAGACCCCAATTGACCGGACGCCAGCCAAAGGCGACTTTGCCCACGGTCGTGCTGCCTACATCCGAAAAGTCCTCGTAACGTGCTGCCACTTGCAGATCCAGGGTCTGCAACACAGGGATCTGTAACTCAGCAGACGCGGAGTTGACTGTTCGTGAGCCTGAACTGTCTGACGAAGGACTGGAGTTGACCACATCAGAAACGAATGGGAAGGTAATACCGTTTAGATCAGTGGCTCTGATCGTGCCATCAAGTCGCGGATCACGATCATCCACAAAAGACTCGCGACGCCACTCCAGACCCACAACAGCACCCACAGCCCCGGCTGGCAATTCAAAAATATTGGGATTGGAGCCCTTGATATCAAACGTACTCAGTGCCGTCTCATTGTCACGGTACACATCAATCAACGCACGCTCAATATTGGAATTAACACCCACTGAGAAGGGGTTATAGGCAGCCGGTGTGGGATCATTGAGTGCTTCTTGCATCAACATATTGGAAACCCGGTTGTTAGTCAGGTCATAGCTGGTTGCGCGCGACCACGACAGCGCGGATTCCATATCCCACTCACCCATACCCCAGCGTAAGCCTTGCAATACCCGGTACGTGTCATTATCAACGTTGACAATTCGGGGCAATTCATCAAAACGATAGTTATCGATGAGTAATGGCAGTCCGGAACATGGCAACGACGTCCCCACAACAGACGCTGACAAGCGGTTTGGAGAACCACACGGGCCCAGGGGGTTATAGTAATTATCAGCAGCTACCGTGAATGGGAATACCGATGGGAAGGCCCCATGGCGGCGCAAATTACTGGTGGCATCGTAGGCCAATAGCTCTGTGAAGCTCTCAACACCGTTTAAGAACTCGTGATTGATGTTCACAAACAGGCTGATCCGTTCCAGTTCGGAAGATACATCGCGAAACTCATTGGAGTTGGATCGGAAAATCGGTGTGGAATCTGGGTTGGCGCACGCCGTACTGTTGAGCTGATAAGTACATTCCGTAGAGCCGGCCGGGAACACCTGAAACTCACCAGCGCTGTCGACGACACCATTTCTGCGCAGACTGCTGGTTGAGCCGACCGTTGGGATGACATCAAATTGCCCCCCCAGAGAGTTGGCGCTGTCATTGCGCCATGCACCATTACCAAACCAGGGCGAGTCCGAAGGCACCTGTGCTGAGAGATCCGAATTTGCCCAGCGCTCGTCCTCAGATGCACGCACACGATCGCGATCGTAGTAATTAAAAAACGCGCCAACATTGGTTCGTCCTTCGTTAAAGTTTTTGCCCCACTCAGCCGTAATCAACCGTTCATTTCTGCTCAGGTGTTCATAATCAGTAAAACGGGTACGGATGTTAAAGCCTTCAAAATCAGATTTTAATACGGTGTTGACAACACCTGCGACCGCGTCCGCGCCGTAAATGGCTGATGCCCCATCACGCAAAATCTCGACGCGTTCAATACCCCACACCGGCAGCATTTGTGAATTCACGGTATTCACTGGAATAAAACTGCCACCGACTTCTTCAGTCTGATAACTGGCATTGTTGACTAATCGCCGGCCATTAAGCAGGACTAGTGTATTACCGGTACCAACATTGCGCAGGTTAAAAGCACCAACATCGCCGCGTGAAGAATTTACGCCGCCACTGATGCTTTCAGCCTCGTTAAAGAAGTTTTGGCCCATCTCCGGGATCATCTGCATCAGTTCATCACCGGAGACTGCACCCATGATTTCGATCTGATCTGCGTTTAGCACGGTGACTGCCAGGGAATCGGTGATGGTTGCACCACGGATCTGAGAGCCGACGACGGTGATTTCTTCAATTCCGGCAGGCTCTTGAGCCGCTGCCAAGCTGCTTGCCATGGATCCGAGTGCTACCCCGATTGCCTTACTGAGTTTGTTCATAGTGTCCCCTGTTGAATTGTCTCAATGTCATCTCACGGCCTGATGTCTGTGTTTATTACTGGCAAATTCCGCTGTGGTGTATTGATTTTTAAGAAAAAACAGCCAAGTGACGACGTTTGCTGTTCTACCATTCAATAATAGAGCGGTCGTTATACCTCAGATTTTTAGCAAAGCCAATAAATCCAGCAATTCACCGCTATACACTGTTAGTTCAGACTATTAGACTCACTGTGGACTTCAGACACGTACAACAGAGGCGTTGCGCAAGATGTGGAGAAACAAAAGGATCAGCAACTGGTTAACGCTATGTCTGGCAATGCTGATCGTGAGCAGCCCGGCAGCAAGTGCCCAAATTGACCAGCCCGTGCTCAGTTGCGATTTTGGCGACGTTGTTATCGATTTGTCCTTTTCTAGTGCACGGCTCAATAGCTGCAAACAAACCGAGGATACGGTTTTCAGTGTGTCTACTGCCCCCGAAAATGTCCCCATCAATCCCAGCCCGTGGTATGCGTTTAAACTGTATGCTGAAACCCCTCAGGACATCACTGTTTACCTGCATTACCCCGTGTCCCGTCATCGCTACCTTCCAAAAATCAGCAGTGACGGCGTGAACTGGCAACCCATTGCAGAACAGGATTTGCAGCTGCTGTTCGATGGCAAGACCATCAAGATGCGTCTTCAGGCCGGGCCAGAAGCCCTTTGGGTTGCTGGTCAGGAGATCGTTGATAACCGTTTTTATGATGAGTTTACCAACGAACTGGCCAATCTGGATTTCATTGATCGCGAGACCCTCGGGCTGAGTGCAGATGGCCGACCTGTTTATATGCTGAAAACAACAACTCCCGCAGAGCGCTACATTGTGCTGATTGGTCGACAACACCCCCCAGAAATCAGCGGTGCGTTGGCGATGACACACTTTGTTGAACGGATATTGCGCGACGAACCTCTGGCCAACGCCTTCAGGGCCCAATATGGCCTGCTGATAACCCCCAACATGAACCCGGACGGTGTTGAGCATGGGTTCTGGCGCCATAATATGGGCGGCATCGACCTGAATCGCGACTGGGGTCCGTTTACACAACCAGAAACCCGCTTGATGCGCGATCAGCTCAATCGTTTTCTTGAACCTGGCATGCCAAGGCTGAGTCTTTTTCTTGATTTTCACTCAACTAATCGCGACGTGTTTTACACCCCCACCCGCGAAGTAACCCAACATCTGCCTGAGTTTACCGACCGGTGGTTATCTCAGGTACAGGCGCGCATGCAGCAAATTTACGCTGATTACGAAGTGGAAGCGGTCCCCGGTTACAACGCGGAATCCGCAGTCGCCAAAAACTGGATCAGTCAGGTCTTCGGGGTGCCAGCCATTACCGTAGAAATCGGAGATGAAACTCCACGCGCCATGATTCACTCATTGGCTGTTATTGCGGCAGAGGAAATGATGACGCTGTTGCTGAGTCTTGAAAACTGAGAGCACACGCAGCACTTTTAGGAATTCGAAACGCAAGAGTCTGTCGATGAAACACTTTTTGATAGGTGAAAATATGAATCGATACACCATATCCGCCGCGTTGGTTTGCGCTTTTTTGTCCTCAGGCAGCATTGCGCAACAACTTGAACAGTATGATTACTGGGCACCGCAGCGGGCCATGGTGCAGCGCGGGCAACAGGCCGTGTTTATGTGCAATGGCCTGTTTACGAGTCATCGCACACTTGAGCAGGTGTTCCGGCAAGAACTGGCCTTCCTGCGCAACCCGGTTGGCACCGTTGAGGGTGGTGATTACCACGTGGACTGGGAGCGTCGTGCGGTTGAAGTTGGAGTCGCAGACGCCACACCTGTTATGCGGGCGGTTTTTCGTGAAGGGATTGGCTGTGTCATTCTGGCTCCTGATCAGACCTTGGCGGACATCGACGACCTGCCCGAATTAACACTCCCCTTGCCGCCGGGTGATGCAGCGCAAATCCCCTGGCCCGATGGTGACCTTGTTCCACAACAAGCATTGCCAGCCACCATTCATGCCGATGCGCTGCAGGCAGCGTCCGACTGGGCGTTTAATCGACCAACACCGGAACAAGATACCCTGAGCCTGCTGGTGGTTTACAAAGGCCAGATCATTCTCGAGCGTTATGCTCCCGGCATTGACATGACCACACGCACCCGCACCTGGTCCACTGCCAAGAGTATTGCGTCCACATTGATTGGCATGTTGGTCGATGACGGGCAATTGTCGTTGGATGAACCACTGGATCTGCCATGGCTGCCGTCAACGGGTTCATCGGATTCCGACCCACGCCGCCACATTACCCTGCGTCACGTGCTGAATATGACCAGCGGTCTGCAAAGCATCGACAATAACGGTATGGAATACGCCACAGGATCAGGACTTTCTTACTGGGCAGGCGCTAGCTCGTTGAACGGCGCACTGGCCCGCGCGTTGATTCATGAACCGGGTTCGCACTGGGATTACGAAAATTACGACACTATCCTTGGTGCATACGCCATGAAACAGGCCTTGGGTGGTGAAAACAATTACGCGGAGTTTCCCCGCAAAGCGCTGCTGGATCGAATTGGTATGCGCAACACACTGATAAGCACTGATCGGTTTGGAGACTTTGTGCTGAGCAGTCAGGTGTACACTAACGCCCGCGATCTGGCGCGATTTGGACTTTTGTATCTGAATGGCGGCATGTGGAACGGCGAACAACTGATTTCAAAGGACTGGATTGAGTTTTCACGCACGCCGGCACCGGCGACGGTAGGTCAGGGTGGGCAGTATGGTGGTCAGTGGTGGCTGGTGCCAGAGGGACGCACCGATGTGCCGACTGACGCTTACTCAACCAATGGCAACCGTGGCCAGTTCACCGTCGTTGTACCGTCGCACGATCTGGTGATTGTACGGCGTGGTCTTGACTATGGCAGACAAGGTTTTAACCAGTGGGATCTCACGCGCGAAGTCATCAAGGCCGTGGTGCCAGCGCAATAAAAAAGGGCCCCTGAGGGGCCCTTCTCTATTTTCTTAGCTGTCTTTGAACGTCTGGATCAGAAGTCGTAAACCAAACGTGCATAGAGGGAGCGACCCATCGGATCCTGCATCTCACCCATCACACCGGCGAAGTCATCTGTCCACTGAGCTTCTCGGTCGAACAGGTTACGCGCACCAATGGTGAAACCCATTTCGCCGTCGAACATTTCCAGACCACGGTAGGTATAAGAAAGATCGAAATCTGTCCACGCTCTGATTTCGGTCAACTCAGCCGTGGGAACGCGATTGGTATTGGCAAACTGATCGATGATGGTATAGCGAGTACCATCATAATCAACCGCGCCAACATACCGCACGGTACCCGTGACAGCATGTTGTCCCATCACCCAGCCCAAGCGCAGGTTAGCCTTCCATTCGGGTATCGCCGGGGCGGTACCTGTTTGCAAGTTGGTGCTGCCAACCCCATCACGTGGCACAGCGGTTGTGCTGTCGGCAAAGAGGAACTCTCTCATGTTGGTCGCCTGCAGGTTGAAGCGCAGGTCACCCCAGTTATTGAGACTGTAGTTGTAGTTGGCCTGCAAATCCCAGGCGGTGACTTTGATTGACTGCGCATTAACACTGCCGGGTGAGTTGACCTGCAGGATAGTGCCCAGATCACTCTTGTCACGGATGATATCCGGATTGGAGAGACCACTCGCCAACCAGGCTTGCAGTTGCGCCAAGCTGGGACGGTTAGCCGCGCCGACGCCATTGCCAGTGAAACCTGACCACGCCTGGAAGGCTGCAAATTCAGCATTCATGATCTGCTGACCGTTGATACCTACAATACGGTTGGTGAAATCAGTTTCGTTCCAGGTCACCGAGAAGGTGAGATCGCCGAAAGCAAAGTCAGCTCCCAGCTGATTGGACGTTGAGGTCTCATTTTGCAGCGCAGGGTTACCACCACTACAGAACGTCGTAAATGCTGAGAACGCCGAGAAGCGATCCGAAACCGTTGACAGCGCACAACTGACCGGGTTCAGCAACTGTTGCAGGCTAGGCGCAATAAACGCGTCACCGGTCGTACCGCGGATGCTCATCCAGTCGGTGGCCGCCCAGGTGAAGCCGATTTTTGGATCGGTGGAGCGTTGTCCGGTGCTGAAATCCTCAACACGCACTGCCGCTTCAATTTCCAGATTATCGAGCACCGGCAAGGCGAATTCGGCAAACAATGAATCAACCTCACGACTGCCGCTGGTCACAGATTCCCGAATTGGACTGCCAATCCAGGTCGCGCCACGAATGGCAGTTTCAGATGGCGTGTTATCGTAGCTATCAGAACGACGCTGGTAACCGATCGCTGCGCCGACCGTACCACCGGGCAGGTCAAAACCTAACTCACCGTTGATCACCACATCGATCACGCTCAGATCATTTTCTGAGAAAGAACGTCGGCGCGCAGCGATAGCCTCGAGCACCTGCGGTGAGGTTTGGTTTTGCTGATCGGTCACAAAGAAGGGGTTGTAACAAGCATCCCGGTCCCTGATAGGGTCACAGCGCAGACCCTGCTTCATAGCCTCAATGTCATATTCCTGAGTCGCCATAAATCCGATTTTCCGGTGACTGTAGCTATAGGCAGCAAAGCCTTCCCAACCTTCCAGCACAGGCACCTTGAAATTGGCCTGCAGACTGTAACGGCTGTTGCGGTCAACACTGCCGGAAATATTGTCACCGTCAGGTGTGAATCCATTGACCATTGTGTGTGTTTTGTTAATAGGTCTTAACGTACGCGGGCGCACATCTTCAAACAGCGGGACACCATTGGCAGCTGTCCCGGTGACGATATAATCCGGCATGCCATCACCATTACGGTCGGTTGTGCCACGATCCGGTAGACCGTCGCCGTTGGCATCAATACCATACAGCGGTTGTCCTGACGCGTTCACTGCGCGGAACGGGTTGCCTGGTATTTCGCCACGCACAACAGGCAGCTCGCCGATACGTGAGTTACCCGGGTTTGATGTCGACGTATAAGAGGTCTGGTACAACCGCGAGGTAAAGCCTTGAAGATTCAGCGTCAGATCATCACTGACATCCCAGGTTGCATTGGCAAACAATGAGTTGTTGTCCAATGGATCACGGTAGCTGCGCGTGTCGCCAAAATCAAAGTAGCAGGTGCCGGTTTGCGCTGTGCCTGTTCTCATACCAAACGGGTTGTTGTTGGCGCCAGCAACGTAAGATTGCCGATCCGCAGCGGGTGCGCAATTCGGATCTGGTCGGTTAGTTCTAGTTCCGGTGTATTCGCCAGCCGCATTGCGGTTAGGGACTACCCAGTTACCCGGAGCGTTGGATGAGTAGTTCATACCCGCCTGAGCCAGTTCAGGCCGCTCATCCCACGCGAGCSGGGTATTGGTTTTAAACTGCCCCGCCAATACGACGTCCAGATCACCTATCTCGCCGCCCCAGAGCGCCTGCATAGAGTGGTCTTCAAACGTTCTCTCAGAATCCTGCTCGGAATAAGCCTCTAACTTGAGGCCGTCATAAGAGGTGTATGGCACAAAATTGACTACACCCGCTACCGCCTCACTGCCATACAGTGCAGCAGCACCATCGGCAACGATATCAATACGGGAAATGGCAATAGTGGGCAGCAACAGGTTAACGTTTGCCTCAGCGATACGTTTACCATCGACGAGCACCAGCGTTGAGCGGGCGCCGAGACCACGAAGGTCGATGTTAGTGGAACGCGACGAAGTTCCCTGAATGGTGTTTGTAATGGATGATGACGGGCCGCCGACAAATGTCAGGTTCTGAATCACTTCACCCAGATTCATCGTGCCTTCGTCAGCCAGGTCACCCGCATTGATTTGAGTCACCGCAGAGGCTTGTGTAAAACCTTCGCTGCGACGGATAAACGATCCTGTAACAATGATTTCTTCCACCATTTCCTCATCCTGTTGAGCAAAGCCAGGATTGGAGAGTGGCAATAACGCGAGACAAACAGACGTGCACAGCAGGCTGCGCTTGTGGGGAATACTAAACATTATGTGTTGCTCCAGTTCTAATTATTGATCTATTTATTCTAATTTTTTCATTTAGTTAGCTGGGCTACCCGGACTTCTTGTGGAAACGCCGGTACTACTTTTTGCCAGATATCGGAGTCCATCAACCACGACCGTGATCAAACAGATTGGCATGACGGAAAACTACTCACCTTAAAAAAGTAACACATTGTTACAATGCTGTCGATGCTCTTGTTTGCTTGCTTACAAGGCCATAACCAACGGTTTTGTATTTGATTTACATACATTTTTGTAAATCTATTGATTTTGCTGAGCAGATCACAATAATCGGACAGATAAAAAAACGAACAAAAAGGAATGCTACTTGGAAATTAAACCCGCCCCCCTGTTTCCGACGCTGGTCTGGACCACGCTGTTTGATGACAGAACACGCTTTAATGAGAGGCTGCTGGAGCAGGCTCATCAACTACGCCGCAAGCACCCGACGGGCGTGGCAAAAACCAATGTCAAGGGTTGGCAAAGCGCTAACAATCTGCAGAATCTGCCTGAATTTGAAGAGATGAACCTGAGGATTGTGCAGGTGTGTCAGCGTATTGCTGAATCGCAAAAATTTGCTCCAGATCTGAATTACCAATTGCAAGCCTGGGTCAATATCAGTCCACCGGGGGCGTCCAATCAGGTGCACTTTCATCCAAACTGCCATTTCAGTGGTGTGTACTACGTGAGCCTGCAAGCGCCGGAATGTGGCAGTATTTTTTTCCGTGACCCACGAGTTGCCTCCCGCATGATGACCTACCCGGTGACCAGTGCCACCGAGTTCACCGCCACTGAATTACGCATGCGCCCTGAAGAAGGCCGCATGTATGTGTTCCCCGGTTGGCTGGAGCATGGGGTTGATGAAAACCTGAGCAACACAGATCGGGTCAGCATCAGTTTTAATGTGCTGGCAGTGCCCGGGGGTTAGAACCAGCTGCCAAACACCACCGCATCACTACCCTGCGGCATGGACACCGCCATACCGTCACGCGCCACCTTCACAGGGCCATCAAATCGCGAGGGCGCATCACGCAGAAATGCCGGTTCCAGAAAACGATTGGGAACCGGCGGAACAACATGGTTGAATATCAAGGCAGACGCCTGCGCCAGTTGCGCAACATCGGCGGCCTCAGCCGGCGTGGTGTGGTAGTCGAGCACGTCTTGCATGATGGCACCCAGGTTGGGATCACCCCGGGCAATCACATTTTGTTCAAGCACCTTCAACAGTTCAGGCTGCAAACCCTCGACCACCAGCAGATCGGCGCCTTGTGCAAAATCCGCAAAACCGGGCGAACGCGACATGATCAAATCGCCACTGAAGACCACTGAACGACCTGCATATTCAAACCGGTAAGCAACTGCCGGGTCTGCGGGATCATGATCCACGCGCATGGCGGTGACCACGACGCCATGCTCTGCATACACCTCAACAGGCTGCTCTTTGACGGGTGGTGTCACACGATCGGGTAGATCAAACGGCGACGCTAGCAAACCGCCGCCCGATGACGGGACAACAGTCTCACCATGATGAGCCGGGCGGAATATCTGGTCACGTGCATAGGCGAGGTTAAACCCGTCCACGACTTGCTCTACACCACTTGGCCCCTTTACCGTCAGCGGTGAGGTATGCGCACCGTTGACCCAGCGTTGCAGCGCCAGATTGCCAAGATCGGCGATATGGTCCGAATGGAAATGGGTCAGGAATACTGCCTGAATCCTGTCCGGCGCCAACCCCATGCCGGCAATGTTGACGGTCGACCCACTGCCGGTATCAATCACAAACAGATTGTCGCCCGCCACAACAATGGCGCAGGATTCCGCTCGAGACAGATCGGGCATCGGGGAGCCCGTGCCACAAAAGGCGATGTGCAGACCTGCCTCGAGGGTTGCCATGCGATCAAACTGTGCGCGTTGTGAGGCCAGTCGTTCAAATACACGCTGTCCCAACTCAGCCTGAAACAACATGCCACCACCGACAAGTGCCAGGACAGGGATAACAAGCAGCCCGATCCGTTTGAGTGACGACCGACGTTGCTGACTCATTTCTTCACCTGCATCTTGATGGTTTGTTCAGTGGCTTTGTTATAGGGCGGTAACATACCACCGAGTTTTCCTATATTGAGGCGCGTCTGTCGGTACACACTTTTAGCGTGACTGAAGGTACGGAACCCATCCACGCCGTGGTAGGCGCCCATACCGCTGGGGCCCACACCACCAAACGGCAAGTCCTCCTGCATGATGTGCATGATCACATCGTTGATGCAGACGCCGCCGGAGGTGGTCTGACTGAGCACCGCCTGCTCTTCCTGTTTGTCGGCACCAAAGTAGTACGCCGCCAGTGGCCGCGGGTGGGCATTGATGTACCGGATAGTCTCATCGAAGTGTTTATACGTGCGGATCGGCAGCAGCGGGCCGAACAATTCCTCTTGCATGACCAGCAAGTCATCGGCCGGATTGATGAGCAGTGTTGGCGGAATTTTGCGACGGTCGGTGTGCGCCCCAAAATCTTCGTTCGCAGGATTGATAGGGATCACCCTGACGCCATGCTGTGATGCTTCCTGCAGATAACCCGTCAAGCGCTCATAGTGGCGGTTGTTGATGATTGCGGTATATTCCGGGTTATGCAACATGGTGGGGTACATGGCACCTGTCACTTTTTCTGCGGTGCTGATCACGGTTTCAAGCAATGCCTCCGGCACCAAGACATAGTCCGGGGCCAGGCAAATTTGACCGGCGTTCAGCGTTTTGCCCAACATCACTCGCTCAATGCTCTGTTCGATATTGGCACTGCGAGACAGAATGACGGGCGACTTGCCACCGAGTTCCAGCGTCACCGGGACCAGATTGCGCGCCGCAGCGGCCATGATATGGCGAGCAACCGAGGTCGCACCGGTGAACAGCAAATGATCAAATGGCAACGCCGAGAATGCCTGACCGACCTCGGGCCCACCAGTAAACAGGGCGACTTCGTTTGGGGCCCAGGCCTCGCGAACCATGTCAGCCATCACGTCGGAGGTTGCTGGTGTGAATTCTGACGGTTTGATCATCACCCGGTTGCCGGCCGCCAGAATGCCCGCCAAGGGACCAAAGGTCAGATTCACCGGAAAATTCCACGGAGAAATGACACCCACCACACCCAGCGGTTGGTACTCGATATGTGACCGGCCACCCAACAGATTAAAAGGAAAGGAACTGGGCCGCCGCTGTGGCTTCATCCATGTGTGCAGATGGTTGCGGGCGTGTTTCATCGGAGTCAACGACGCAGCGATATCCGTCAGCAGTGTTACCTGACGCGAACGACAACTGAAGTCGCTGTTCAAGGCGTCAACGAGCTTGTCCTGATACTTGAGCAACACGTTAATGCCGCGATCAATTCGATCACGTCGTGTCCGGACACTTACGCGGCCTTCTTGCAGATAATCCTGTCGCTGGGCGTCCAGTGTGGCAAGCAAAGTCTCGTCAATGTGTGTATCCACGTTATTCATCACCATGTACTCATGAATCAGTTGCGATTAAGGGTTGGCGGGCACAGAGTTTTGCAGCGCGCGCAGTTCTTCGTAGACAATCGGGATCACATCGGCGGCTGTCCAGGACGGCACTTGCCCCCAACGGGCATCAAGATGTGCCGTTGGTGCAGCAGCCATGACGTCTTCCAGCGGCAACCCCTGCGCTACCAGATTTGCTACTCGATCACGAATGTCGTACATCATCGTCAGCACCTCCTGCATTCCTTCGCGGTCACTGACACCGCTGCCATGGCCCGGAATCACCTGGGTGTCCGGCCCGGCGATCTCGATTGCCAACTCCATGGCTTCGATCATGCCGAGAAAACTGCCCCCGTTGTACACATCGATAATGGGGTACATATTGGTACGAAACACATCGCCCAGATGCAGGACATCCGAGCCACGAAAATGCACAAAACTGTCACCGTCTGTGTGCGCTGGCGGCGCAATAAACACACGAACCTCTTCACCATTCAGGTGAAAACTGATGGCGTCACTGTAAGTGATCACCGGCAATGCTGCTGCAGGTGGTTGCGGGAAGGTAATGCCACCTCGGCGCGGTATACGTAACTCAGTCAGCATCCGTAATCGGACATCATCGTGCGCAAGGATGGTCACGCCGTAAGCAGCAAGATTGTTATTGCCACCAATGTGGTCAGGGTGCACATGCGTGTTCACCACAAAACGGATCTCAGCGTCACTGACAGACCGCACAGCTGCCAACAGATTTTCAGTGTCTCTGTCGTATCGGTCATCAATCAGCAAGACGCCATCCGGGCCGGAAAACACACCGATATTGCCGTCGGTATCCGGTGCTTCCAGCATATGTACGTTGCCGGCAACGTGCGTGACTTTGAAGAAGCCGCTGCTCTGCTGTGCCGACGCCCAGGCGGGTAAGAGCAAACACAACACGGTCATTATTCTTAGGTGTAATCGTCTCATGTGACTATCCATTCCGGTCATTGATTGATTGTCATTAATATGCAAAATTGCGCTGGTAAATATGGTCTCATCGATCTATTTAGTCACAAGGAACCGTTTATGCAACTCATTCGCGCTCAACTAAAATGGATCATGCTTTTTGCCGGCGTGCTGACCTGCACCATGGCACTGGCCATCGTGGCACCGCAGACCGCCTTGCAAAACACCTTTGGGGCCACACTGGATGGTCCGCTGGCAGACGTTTTGGTGCGCAGTTGGGGTCTGTTGATCACCCTCGTTGGCGCTATGCTGATCTATGCTGCTTTCCGACCGGCCCATCGCACACTGGTGCTGCTGGTTGCCGCCATCAGCAAGGCAGCCTTGTTGATGCTGATTGCAGGACCGGGCCGTGAGTTTGCGTCGACGGCCATGCCCGTCATAGTTGCTGATGGTCTGATGGTGCTGATCTTTACAGTGTATCTGGTGAGTAACGTTGGCAATCGACAATAGACTATGGCCCACTAGTGGTGGCCCGCACTTTCACCACGGCCTTGTACAACAGTACACCCAATAACAGGATCGCAAATAACATGCCTGCGGCCATCGACAGCAAGGTCAAACCATATTTTTCGATAATTTTTTGTGTGGAAGCGTCCGCTATCATGCGTTCACCGGAATACCCGGGCGGCATAGGCAGTACGCCATTGTCAGCGGTGAAGTTGTTATAGTCGCGCAACATCTGTGCAACACGCTCGGGTTGCTCCGCGCTCAGGTCGCGCGTTTCACCCGGATCAACCACAACATTGTGAAGGCGCCAGACACCATCCCCGTATTGATCCAGATTGCGCACCAATTTGTAATCCCCTTTAAACACCGCTGATTGCCCGGAGGCTTCCAGTGCGATGGCATCATCCGGCCCATAGACTGCCGGAGCAGTGCCTTTCAACACATCGATCAGACTGCGACCGGTGAATGCAGGGCCGCTGGTCAGCGCTGGCGTGCCAGTCAGGTCAAGAATGGTTGGCACCAGATCGGTCATAAAACTGAACGGATGCAAGACCCCTGATGCGGGGATTCCCGGCCCGGACATAATCAGAGGCACCCGGGTGCCGCCTTCACTGGCGTGAAATTTGAACAAGGACCCGGCAGCGCTGCCGGCAATGGCCCACTCCGGGCCAATCGATGCATAAGAGCCACGCTCGCCGAGGGTATTGATATCCTGCGAGTAGCCTTCCAATCGCAACCAGAGCCGGAACCCGGCATCGGCGGTCGGGTGATTGTGTTCCGGACCGTTGTCAGATAGCACCAGAAAAACACTGTTATCGTACGCGCCAGTGGCCTTGAGATGGTTGATCAGACGGCCAAGGTGAAAGTCCATGGCTTCCAACATCCCGGCATTGATCTGCATGCTGCGGATGCTGCGTTCACGCTCGGCATCTGACAGATCTTCCCATTGCCGTAAACGCTCGGGGACCTGTCCGAGTGTCGCATCGGCAGGCAGCAAACCGCGCGCAATGGCCGCGTCGTGTCGACGTTGGCGCTGCACTTCCCAACCGGCATCGTAAACGCCGTTATAACGCTCGATGTACTCACGAGGCGCCTGCACAGGAATGTGGATGGCCTGAAAGCCGATGTAGGAAAAAAATGGTTGACCCGACTCGGTTTGGTCAATGAATTCAATCATCTTGTCGACCAGGAACTCTGACGAATAAAAATCATCTGGCAAGGTGCCACGTTGGCCATCTTCAAACCAGTCCGCCTGTTCATATTGCGGCAGGTAAGTGCGCTGCGACCAGTTATCCGCACCGGAGGCATCCAGAATAAAGCTGCGGTCGAAACCTCGTGCAATCGGCAGGCTTTCCGGGGAATGCCCCAAATGCCACTTGCCGGTGATGTAGCTGGCATAGCCGGCCTGACGCAGATGTTCCGCGAGCGTGGGTACGTCGTTGGCCAGCTCGCCCCGGTAAGACGGGTGATCCGCCTGCTCGGGCGGCCGCAGATGATCCAGTGTGGCAACCCCCGCACGATGGCTGGGCACACCGGTCATCAGCATCGCGCGCGACGGCGCACACGTGGGAGCTGTATGGAAATTACTGAACATCACACCGGAGGCGGCCAGGCTGTCGATATTCGGCGTATTGATTTCGCTGCCATAGACACCGAGATCGGTGAACCCGGCATCGTCTATCAGAATCAACACAATGTTGGGTTGCGCCGCCACAGCGGGCAGCGCCAGACACAGAAGTATCAGTGAACCCAGAACATGTTTAAGCATCTCGCGCACACCTGAAACCGACATGCATCAATGAGCTGTCTGGCGAGGAGTGGCTGCGTGACGATACGCGGTAACCGTGACAAACGCCGGCCTCACACAAAAACGAACCGCCGCGTTGTACTTTACTGCTGCCGTGAGTAGGTCCGTCATGGGCACCAGTACGACCGGCGTAACTGCCGTGCCAATCAGAGGTCCACTCCCAGACATTGCCGGCCATGTCGGCAAGCCCGGCAGGCGATAACCCAAAATGACCCACCGGGGATGTTGTGGCAAAACCATCTTCCAGCGTGTTGATGATGGGGAATGAGCCGTTCCAGGTATTGGCTTGCCAGACCTGTGCAAGAAAATCACCTTCTTTGAGCAGCTTGTCGCCAAACGCGTAACTGACATCGCCTTCATGCCCGCTACGGGCGGCGAACTCCCACTCTACCTCAGTCGGTAAACGTTTGTTCTGCGCGCCGCAATAGGCCTGGGCATCGTCCCACGACACCTGCGTCACGGGGTGGTCGTTGGGCGCGGCGGCACCCTCGGGCCCCAAAGGATATTGCCAGTTGGCGCCGGGTTGCAGAAACCAGCGGCCAGTACCAAATTGCATCACCGCCGCGTCACCAAACTGTTCTGCGGTGGTCACGTAAGCGGTTTTTTCCACAAAATCCGCAAAGGCAGCCACCGTCACCGGTGTTCGATCCATCAGAAAATCAGGCAACTGCACCTGAAACACCGGGCGCTCATCGTCCATGCCCTGCTCAGAGCCAATAAGCGACTGCCCCCCCGGTATCAGCACCATGTCGGCGGGCACCTCGTCAGCGGTCGTATACCCGGATGAAAGGAGCACCCCACACAGCACCGCTGTTGCTATAACAGGGCTGACCAATGACCGGGCGCTAGACACAGACAATGCAGTCACGGGCGTTTCCTCTCTAAAATTCGCATGATATTATCCAGAAGTATAATTACGGTCCACTGGCTTGTCTACAGGGCACAAAATCATAACAGGGAACAACACAATGACAATCAAACGATGGGTGCGCACGCGTGGACTGGCCATATTGACCAGCCCCATGGTTCGGCACTTACGCCGCAGCAAGGCTGCCTTGTTGCGCCGACTGCGCCGCCAGCCTGCGGTCGTACACTATTTCCATCAGGTAGACGACCCATACTCAGATCTTGCCGTGCGCGCGTTGCCACACTTGGCGGCCAATTATGCAATCAAGATTGTCCCGCACCTTGTCCCCGCCCCAGATGCTGGCGCCGCACCGGAACTACAGCGTCTGATGGACTGGTCACTGCGTGACGCGGCGGATCTCGCCAACGCACTTGGGCTTGCACCATCGCCTTGGGGAAAAGCACCGTCAGCCGATGTCCTGGCTCAGGCACAGGCCGCCTTGGCCGGCATGACAGACCCCATCCTGTTTGCTGAGGCCGCGGCCAAGGTCCGGCTTTTTTTCAGCCGGATTCCCGAACATAAATTGACCGAAAAAGAATTGGATGAACTCGGACTTGCCGCTACCGGCTACGCCGCTGCGGCGTTAACGGACGGCCAAGCGTTACGCGATATGCTAGGGCACTATCTGGGCGGCATGTTTTTTTTTGAAGACGAATGGTATTGGGGACTGGATCGTTTGAACTGGCTGGAGCAGAGACTGCAGCCGTTGGCCCGGCACAGCCATGTGGTGCCGTTTGCGCCGAGACTCGAGGCGTCCGTGGTTTCCGCTGCGACACCGTCCATTCAGGCAAGCTCTGACAACCAAGGCCCGATTCTGGATCTGTATTTTTCGTTCCGAAGCCCGTATAGCTGGATTGTGTTGCCCAGAGTGATTGCACTTGCCAACAAATATCATGCTCGTTTGAGGTTACGCTTTGTGTTGCCGATGGTCATGCGTGGCCTGCCTATCCCCGACGCCAAACGCTTTTATATCGTCAGCGATACCAAACGCGAAGCGGAACGTGTTGGCCTGCCGTTTGGCATGATTGCCGATCCAGTCGGCAAGCCGACTGAACGCGGACTGGCGGTATTGCATCACGCCATCGAACACAACAAAGGTGAAGCCTTTGCGGTGTCGTTTATGCGAGGCGTGTTTGCGGAAGGCATCAACGCGCGCAGTGATTCAGGCTTGCTCAAGTTGTGCCAGCGCGCCGGGATCAACGTCGAACAAATGCACGCGGCCCTGGCGGATACCCGCTGGCGCGCGGTGGCTGAAGCCAACCGCGAGGAGATGTTTAAACAAGGTATTTGGGGAGTACCTGCCTTCCGGGTCAATGAAGGCAGCGCACACTGGGGACAGGACCGATTGTGGCTACTTGAAAAACAGCTCAGGCAAGCAACGACGCCAGCACCCGACGCTCCCCACTGAACGGTTTGCGCCCATGCATCACCAATGAGTTATCGACCAGAGCTACATCACCGGCCTGCCATTGCATGTCAAAGGACAATTGTTCCGACAGTTCAATCACGATTGCCATGGCCTGCGGGTCAATGACGCTGCCATCACCGAAACAAATGGATTTCTGCGCCACATTGCGCTTGTCCTGCCAACCTTGGAACGCCGCAATCAATTGATTAAAAAATACCCGACGACCATCCTCCAGCGTACGAACGGCAGGCAATACGGGGGTCGTCACACGCAGGTTATCCTCCGGCAACCAGTGCCACTGATAACCCAGACTGTGCAGCTTCGCCTCTGCCGCAGCTTTGTCGAGGGCATTCAAGGTGCTGCGCCAGCTGCGACCTTGCCCGGATTGCAGATCTTCCTGATCCGGCATGGTGTTGGTGTATCTGACACCTTTTTGTTCACAGGCCTGCACAAATGTCGGCAAAACCGCTTCAATCTGTGTCAGTAATACATCAGAGCGACACAGCGGCGTCGCGCCACCGGAGGTTGCCGGTTGCTCACAAAAGAAAAACAGCGCCGACGGATAGATCGGCGTTTGAGCCATTTCATGATGCAGATAAATGGCGATATTGGCCGGTGCTTCGTTGGCAGTAAACACGCGCTCGGTGCGGTTGCGCCTGACGGCGTTGGACAAAGAATCCGTGTAGGTAAAATTCTTTAAACCAAACATCTGGATAAACGCATCAAAATCCAGATCAGTTTTTAGTGGGAAACCACGAAACAAAATAGCGCCGTGCTCGGCCAGTTCGCGCTGCAGAGACTGCAAATTCGCATGAATCCAGCCAGTCACTGAGCTCAGATCTGCGACGCTGTCCGCCGACATAGCGTAAACCAGCGGGAATGCCTGGGGGTGAAATTGCTGTCCTTCAACTGCCAGCGTGCCGATGGCCGGCGCTGCATTGTTGCTTGTTGTACTCACATCCACCTCAATCATAAATGGGATAAAACGTGCCAAACGCCAATTCACAGAAGGCGCCCGGATCATTAAAACGGCGGTTCTGATTCAACGCGGAGATCGCTGCCATCTCGTCGCTGCTGAGCACAAAATCAAACACGGCAAGGTTCTCTGCCAGCCGTTCAACCCGCGACGTTTTGGGTATCACCGACGTCCCGCGCTGCACACCCCACCGCAATACCACTTGCGCCGGGGTGCGCTGCACACGCTTGGCGATCTCCCGCACAACCGGCTGGTTCAGGACGGAATCCTGGTCGCTGGCCATGGACAGCTCAACGTAGGATCCCGCGCCCAACGGCGAAAAAGCGGTGACAGCTATGTCATACGACTGGGCCAAACGAATCAGACGCTCTTGCGTCAGGTAGGGGTGTGATTCAATCTGCAACATCGCCGGTTTGATGGTGGCGTATGACATCAGGTCGTGCAGCAGGGCACTGTTGTAATTACACACACCGATATGACGAACCAATCCTGCAGGGACCAATGTTTCCATGGCATGCCAGGTGTCTGACAGAGGCACCGGGTCAATCTCCATGGTGGGGCATGCAGCCTTGGGATCAAATAGCCACTCGGGCGGATAGCGCTCGGCGATTGGCACATACTTCAGCGCAATTGGAAAATGCACCAGATACAGATCGAGGTAATCCACGCCCAGATCTGACAAGGTTTTCTCGCAGGCTTCACGCACATGCTCAGGGCGATGGAAGGTGTTCCACAACTTGGAGGTGATCCACAAATCCTGTCGGGTACACAGCCCCTCTGCCAAGGCACGGCGAATACCTTCACCCGCTTGTTTTTCATTGCCGTAATCTGCGGCACTGTCCAGATGTCGGTAACCGGACTCGATGGCCGTGTATACCATGTCAGCCGTATCGTCTTTAGCAATTTTCCAAAGCCCGAATCCCACGGCTGGCATTTGATCGTGTGTCACCTTGATACTGCTGCTCATACCTGACCGCCTTCCAAAAGTTGTTCAAGTTGCTGCGCACACAGAAAACTGTCGATACTCACGACGTGTCCACTGCGCATGGATTCCTGTGCGGCGCTGGCCACAATCATCGCCCATAATCCTTGCTGCATTGTCGCGCAGTCCACCGGTTTCCCGTCCAGCTGATTCATTAACGCAATATGCTCATAATACGTAGCGCCATGATGCCCACTTTGTTCAATCAACATTGGATACGACAGATTGGTGTTCCGTGAGGCACCGTTTTCACCAAGCTCTACCTTGATAGAGGTTTGAGTGGGTACTTGCGCATGAAAATCAAATCGCTCGTGCGTCACCAATCTGCCTTGATCACCCACCACGATCAGCTCTTCCGAAAAATCCGGACAAAACATGTTCAACGTGAAACTGGCTCTGATGCCATTGGCATACTCAATCGTGACAAAGGCATGGTCATCAATATCCGAGGCAACACCGTCTTTCTGAAAATCCAGAAAGTTGACTGCCTGCCCACCACTGGCGTAGACACGCACCGCGCGGGAGTCCGCCATTAAATTGATCAAATCAAAATAGTGGCAACACTTTTCGACCAGCGTACCACCGGTGTTGCGATTAAATTTGTTCCACTGCCCGACCTTGTCCAGAAAAGGAGGGCGGTATTCACTCATGCTGATGGTGTGAATCTGCCCCAGGCTGGCCCGTTGTTTAATCTCATAAAAGGCTTCCTGATACTGGGCCTTGTAGCGGTACTGCAGACCAATCTGCACAAAGGCGTTATGGTGGTGCGCGGCATCCATCATCGCCACCGCATCGGCCAGCGTGGTTGCCATGGGCTTTTCCAGAAAAATGGGTTTGCCGCTGGCCAACGCCGTTTTCAGCACATCAACATGTGTGAAGTTCGGCGTGCAGATCATCAATACATCGGCGTCAGTATCGCTGCATGCCGATTGCAGATCGGCATACCGGCGCAGCGGTTCATCACTGATCAGCCGGTACGCAGCCTCGGCAGCATCCAGACTTTCCGGCTGCTGGTCATAAATACCCAGCACCCGTGCCCGCCCCAGCAAGACGGCGACGCGCATGTGTTCCTGCCCCATGGTGCCGGTGCCTATGACCACCAGATTGTAGCGAGGGGCTTCCTGCTTATAAAGATAACGATCTGCTGCGGTGATATGCCGCTGGTTGACCGAATTTTCGAAAAATCTCAAACGTGGTTTTGTCATTTTTTTACCGCAAAAACACAGGCCAAGCCTGCTTTATCCAGATCAGAACATTAACAACAACGAGCGACACAATCAGTGGCCAGAACGCAGCGCTTATTCCGCCGACCAGGCCGATGGGCGAGAACAACAGGTACAACGCCACTACACACGACATCAGAGTGACTGCGCACGGTATCGCATAACGCCAAGGTGTCAAATCCAGCAGTCGCCGCGGCTGGTAAGACCAGTCCTCACTGCGCGGCCGCGCCCAGCCAAAGGCCAGCATGATGGCGACTTCTATGGCAAACAGTATGGCGTACACGTGCAGGAAATGGATAGTCACCTGCTCATCAAACACAAAGCGCAACAGGCCATAAGCAATGACATGGAACACAATCGCTACTTTGGCACCCAGCGCGGGCACCCGGGTGGTAAACAACCCCACGATCACCACGGCAATGACCGGTATGTTGTAGAAGCCGGTAAACATGCGAATCAATTGCCAGAGCCCTTCCGGGGCGTATTGCAGCATGGGCGCTACCGCAAATGAAAACAAGGCAATCACCACGCTGGCGATTTTGGCGACCCGCAGCATGGTTTTGTCATCCACAGGCTGCTTTTTCAGAGGCGCATAAACATCAAGGCAGAATAGTGTGGCGGCGCTGTTCAACAAGGAGTTAAACGAACTGAACACCGCGCCCAATAACACGGCCAGAAAAAATCCGGAGGCGTAGACCGGCAGCACATCACGCACCAGCCGTGGATAAGCCAGATCAATTGAGCTCAACCCCGGACCATACAGATGAAAGGCGATGACGCCGGGAATCATCATCATAAAGGGCACCATGACCTTGAAGAACCCGGTAAACAACACGCCCTTTTGTCCTTCCGCCAGGTTCTTTGCGGCCAGTGTGCGCTGAATTACGTACTGATTGGTGCACCAGTAAAACAGGTTGGCAAGGACCATACCGGTGAACAGCGTGCCAAAAGGGGTCGGGTCACTCGGACCACCAATGGCATTGAGTTTATCGGTATGGGTGCTGGTGATAATCGACAGGCCCTGACCGACACTGCCATCACCAAGCGCTGAGAGTCCGAGTACCGGCACAGCGATGCCAATAATCAGCAATCCCACGCCGTTCAGGGTGTCTGAAATCGCGACGGCTTTCAGGCCACCAAACACCGCGTACAGACTGCCAACAAAACCAATACTGATGATGGTGATCCACAACGCCTGACTGTAACTGACACCCAGCAAACCCGGCACATCAAACAACTGCAGCACAGCAATCGAACCGGCGTACAACACGGACGGGATCGTCACCAACCCGTAACCCACCATAAACAGAATCACAGACAAGCGCCGCACGTCATCATCAAAGCGCTTGTTCAGAAACTCTGGCAGTGTGCTAAAGGCACCCGCCAGATAACGCGGCAGGAAAATAAACGCCATACAGATGGTGGCGAAGGCGGCGGTGACTTCCCACGCCATGCTGCTGAGATTAAACCCGTAGGCCGAACCATTGAGGCCGATCAACTGTTCAGCAGACAGGTTGGTGAGCAGCATCGAACCCGCAATAAAGATCGCACTCAAGCCACGACCGGCCAAAAAATAACCATCCTGAGTGCTGACGTCGCCCCGGGTTTTTCGGTAGGAGATCCAGGCCACCAGTGCCATAAAAAACGCACAACTCAGCAGGGTTGTTAACAGATCACGGGTTTCCACGAGTCACTCTGATGTTGTTGATTTAAAACTCTGTTCGCAGAGATAACCGATTCGGCATCCCGGGTCAAACTCAATTCTTCGATACACGCCTGACGTCATGCAATTGCCCACCGGGCTGCAATGGTTTATTGTCCACGGCAGTTTCTGGTGGCCGTTCAGACCAATAATAAGGAATAAACCATGGATTCACTTTTGGCCATCGCGCCATCGGCACTGGCGCTGATACTGGCGTTTACCACGCGGCGGGTCATTCTCTCCCTGCTTAGCGCCGTTGTGCTTGGTTACGCCATCATCAACCAGTATCACCCGCTGGATACCGCGGTGGCGGTGTTTAATGACGGCATCTTTCAGCAACTGGAAGGTTCCAATGCGCAAATCATTATTGTGATCACCATTATCTCCGGATTCATTTATCTGCTTGAATCCTCAAGTACCATGAGGGCGTTCTCAGGATTGCTTGGCACCCATGTGACATCCCCCCTGAAAATCAAGCTGAGCACGCTGTTCAGCGGCATGGTGATTTTTTTTACTGACTCAGGGAACTCGCTGATCTTGGGTCCGGTTTACCGTCCGGTCTACGACAAATTAAAAATCTGCCGCGAAAAACTTGCGTACATTGTGGATTCAACGTCATCGCCGGTATGCGTGCTCATCCCCATCATCAGTTGGGGTGCCTATACCATGGGCTTAATGGAGAGCTCGTACGCAGCGGAAGGCATTGTCAAAGACGGTTTCACGGCGTTTCGGGAAGTCTGGTTTTATATGATGTATCCCTTGCTGACGCTGGCGGGCGTGGCATTTGTGGCGGTGTTTAATGTCTGGCTTGGAGGTATGAAACACGTGCAGCAAAACTATCTGGCTGGCAATCATACGTACGAGGACTCTCAAACAACCTTGCCCGAGTTGAGCCCGGCACTCAAACAGCATGGCGCAAAAATTGTCGCCGTGGCACTGGGCACCTTGTTTGTGTCGATGATCTCTCTATTTACGTATTTTGTCTTGCAACAAGGCATGCTGACAGGGCCGGTGATACGTATATCGCTGGCACTTTCTTACACCACCGCAACAATTGCCACCATTGTCATTCTGCATCGTCTGCAGATATTCGACTTCAGCAGCAGTTCCAAAGCGTTTTTTAATGGCATGGGCCGCATCATGCCGATCCTGTGTATTCTGATTCTGGCGTGGACACTCAGTGACGTCATGGCGACGCTGGAAACCGGTGCAGCTATCGCGAGACTGCTCAATGCTATTAACTTTCCAGTGTGGTTGCTGGCCAGCATGATCTTTCTGATCGGCGCGGCTTTGTCGTTGGCCACCGGATCATCCTGGGGCACCTTTGCCCTGATCATTCCGGTAGCGGTGGCCATCGCGGTGGCGCTGGATGCTCCGGTGATTGTGTGTATCGGTGCAGCCATCAGTGGCGGCCTGTTTGGTGACCATGCGTCACCGATTTCTGACACAACGGTGTTGTCCTCGATGTCCTGCGGCGTGACTCATATGTCCCACGTTGAGACACAATTCCCTTATGCAGTCTTCACTGCCGTCTTGACGTTTTTTGGATTTATCCTGGCATCAGTGCTGCTGCAAGCGGGCAATACTCCCGCCTGGATACCGGTATTGATCATGGCAGTGATTGCGGGTTTTGCGTATTATCTCGCCTCTCGTTCCATACTCGGAAAACTGGACCTATGAAAACCTTGTGGTTACGCCGCGAAGACAAAGCTGGTGAATGGCGCGTGGCATTAACCCCGGATGGCGTCAACACGCTGGTCCAGCAGGGGATAAGCGTTGTGGTTGAACGGTCCGCTCACCGCGTATTCAGCGACGAGGAATTTGCGTCAGCCGGCGCGGAACTCACCGACCTTGCGTGGTGGCAAGCACCGCACGATGCCATCATTCTGGGGTTAAAGGAACTGGCAGATGCGGACACCGCCATTGCCCACACGCAGATTTATTTCTCGCATACTTTTAAAGGTCAAAGTGGTGCTGCTGCCGTGCTGCAACGCTATGCCAATGGCGGTGGGGACTTGTTTGATCTGGAGTTTCTGCAGGATGATCAGGGGCGTCGTATCGCAGCCTTTGGTTACTGGGCGGGTTTTGTGGGCGCTGCACTTGGTATGCTGGGCTTGGCACATTACCAACAGACTGACGCCCCTTTCCCCGCCGCACACCGTTTTGCCAGTCAGCAACAACTGATTGAGACCGTCAAAAATGCACTGCAGAAACAATCGCTGCGCGTCATGGTCATGGGTGCGCTGGGTCGTTGTGGCACAGGTGCCACTGATTTATTGCGGCAACTCGGCCCGCAGATAGACATCAGTCGCTGGGATATTGCGGAATTTAACGCGGTTGAAAAACCCATACAGGCCATCACCAAACACGATGTGTTTGTTAATTGTGTGTATCTGCGTGAGCCGATTCGCCCGATGATTAATCCTGAGCTGTTGGCCACCAATCAGCGCCTGAAAATCATCAGCGATGTCAGCTGTGACCCGAACAACCCCAATAACCCGATTGCTGTTTACGATGCGACAACCAGCCTTGACGCCCCGTTCCGTCTGGCTGACGGCAGTGAACACTGGCCGGTTTATGTTCAGGCTATTGACCACCTGCCAACGCTGCTGCCGCGCGAAGCCTCACAGGAATTTGCCACAGCACTGTTACCGCATTTGCTGGAATTTCTGACCAGCACCGAGTTGCCGCCCGTTTGGCGCAATGCCAAAAGCCGTTTTGTGGAGGCAAAACGGTTTTATGGGTTGGGGGGTTGAGTGTTCCGCTCCTAATTTTTTGGCTAGGCAACTAGCCACTCGGGTAATTTTTTCGAAATGCCTGGTTGCCTGACGGGGCGGTGCGCTTTATCCTCAAGAATCACCTAAAAAAGACGCTTCCCCAGGATTTATCATGATGACCAAGGGATTTAAAAAGGCAGGTCTGGCAATCACTTTCTTGTTGTGCAGTGCTTCTGTAAGCACAACATCAATCGCCCAACAACCACGCATCATCAATGGCAAACCAGCAAGCACCAGCACTTACCCGTGGATGGCGAGTCTGTTCATTGTCAGCGAAGGAAACAGCGAGTCTGGCGGGGGCTGCGGCGGCAGCCTGATTGCGTCGCGCTGGATTTTGACTGCCGCACACTGCTTTCTGAATGATGCAGGCGATGCGGTGAGTGCTGATGTAGCCCCCAGAACCTCCATCACCTTGAACTCTACGAATATCACCGACTTGTCGGCCGGTGCGATTCAGGTAGCGGCCAGGCAAGTCATCGTGCACCCGAATTACAACCCCAATAAAGAAACAAGCGCCAATAGCCATGACTTTGATATTGCATTGATCGAACTGGAGTCGGCGGTCAATATTGCGCCAGTGCGACTGTTCACCGGGGCGATACCCAGTGCCATACCCGCCATTGTTGCCGGCTGGGGAGCAACCGTCGGAGATGGCTCAACGCCATCTGACAACCTGTTGGCCACTCAGCTGATAACGACTTCCGAAAACACCTGCGCGGCGGCGCACGAGGGCTCTATCACGGCCAACATGTTTTGTGCTGGTGGATACACCAGCACCGACACCTCGGATACTTGCCAAGGTGACAGCGGTGGCCCCTTGTTTGTCATGCTGAATGACGGCCCAATGCAACTGGGTATTACCAGTTTTGGAGGCAGTGAAACGTCTAATTGTGGCACGCCTGGTTCACCGGGCGTCTATGCCCGAATTTCACAGCTGTTCAGTTTTATTCATGAACATGTTCCCACCGCCAACGTCATCAATTCACTGGCGAATTTAAAGCTGGACTACAACACCTACATCGATGCAACGGGCATGGTTGCTGTCCCCAAAGTCTATGGTGCAGGATCTAAATTTGCGGTACAGCTCAGACTGACCGGCATCATCGAAGGTGCCTATCACTTTGAGCTGGCCAGTGCTGAAGAGCTTAGTACCGACGTGATGACATCGGTACCGTCATACTTTGATGAAACGGCAAACGTATTGATTCTGCCCTTGGTCAAGGTCGGGCCAGACACGTTTAATGTGCGATTGAAACATCTGGGCGATTTCAAGTTTGTGCTGGAGGCAGCCGATCTACCCTGATTCCAGCACACCCTGATGACCCGCGGCAGTGTGGTGGAACAAGGTGCAGATAGCGTTTCAAAAGCCTGCTAGCGAGCGGCAGCGTCCTGAACCTTGCCGCCTTTGGCTGACACCATCAGTTCCAGAATTCGCTGAGTGACTTCCGGCTCCAGACCTTCGGTGTGTCCTTTGTCCAGACGTACAACATCCGCAACTACTCTGTTGTCGGCGCAATTGGGATACACATACACATCGGCTGTTCCCGGTCGCGCTTCCCGACCCCAGACCGGATAACCCGCCCGACCGGTGTCATAAATCCAGCCCGGCTGACTGTCAACCACCTGAGATTGTTGTCGCGCCTCACACTGGTAACGCTCCGCCCAGGGCGATGAGTCTGGGAGTGATTCAATTTCATACTCACCAATCGCAAAAATATGGGAGAAATCACACGTCGGAATATTTTCAGCCGCAGCACTTGTCGCTTGAGGGCGAGCGGGGGGCGGTGATCCATCCGCCAGTGGTGGACCAAACTGCGCAACAAACGGCGCCTGACCGATTCGCCCACCCGACAGACTCAGCATGCCATCCACCTTGTCCGCAAAAAAGTCCGTGCATACCAGACGGCGTGATGTCATGCCGCCTTGACTGTGCCCTGCCAGCCAGAACGATTTGATATTGTCTGCGCCAAAGGCCTCAATCACCTGTGTGGTAATCGCCTGCAGATGCGCGTCATCTGTTTGCGGCATCCACATACGAACACCGGTGCCACCCCCCATGGACGATGAGCCTTCCGCGGTAGAGGTCGCCACCACCAGTCGGTACTTCTCCTTGTAATCCATCACCGGGAAATAATGGCGCTGCCAATTGGCAATCGAGCCTGCTCCATGAATATTGAGCACAAATACCACGTCCTCACCGGGCTGCAGATCACAGGGATAATCCAGAAAATACTGCCGCCCGCTGATGGGCTCAGTAACATTCCCCCGCACAGCCGTTTTAGTTGCACAGTCACCATCCTGACAATGGACGGGTGGCGGTGATTGACATGCCACACCCAGCACATCAGCTGCCAAGGTCGCCTGCGCGGCACCCATCAAAAAAAGGGCAGCAAGGCCTTGGCCGGCTTTACGCGTTAACACATGATTGATCATAAAAATTCCCTCTTCATCCAGTAGCGCTTCACGTCGGGACATTCCCGACCACAACACTGTACAGGCTGATCAAGGGCGGCTGTATTGTCATGGGTTAGACGGTGGTGATTTTGCGGTCGATGCCACGGGGGATCGCTGCGCGGTGACGGACCGCGCAGCTTGGCCACACAAATCAATCCAGCTGAGTAATGTCACGCACAGCACCTTTGTCGGCGCTGGTGGTCAACGCGGCATAGGCCTTGAGCGCCGCGGTTACTTTACGGGGCCGGTTTTCTACTGGTTTCCAGGCAGCTTTGCCTTTGGCGATCATGTTGGTGCGGCGCTGCGCCAGCTCCTCATCGCTAATGTCCAGCCGGATGCTGCGATTTGGAATATCAATTTTAATGATGTCGCCTTCTTCTACCAGTGCGATATCCCCACCTTGAGCTGCTTCTGGCGACGCATGGCCGATCGACAATCCCGAGGTACCGCCCGAGAACCGACCATCTGTCAGCAGTGCACACACCTTGCCCAGCCCTTTGGATTTCAGGTAGGTCGTGGGATACAACATTTCTTGCATCCCGGGTCCGCCTTTGGGGCCTTCATAACGAATGACTACTACGTCACCCGGGACAATCTGGTCGCCCAGAATGGCTTTTACTGCGCTGTCCTGGCTTTCAAAAATACGCGCCGGGCCACTGAAAGTAAAAATGCTTTCGTCCACCCCGGCGGTTTTGACGATGCAACCATTCTGCGCAATGTTGCCATACAACACCGCCAGTCCACCTTCCTGACTATAGGCGTGCTCGATGTCTCGGATGCAGCCATTCTGGCGATCATCATCCAATGATTCCCAACGCGTAGACTGGCTGAAGGCTGTTTGTGTCGGGATGCCTGCCGGACCGGCACGGAAAAACTGTTTGACCGCATCACTGGCGTTGCGTTTGATATCCCACTTGTCCAGCGCCTCAATCATGCTGCTGCTGTGAATGGTATGGACATCACCGTGTAGCAGACCAGCGCGCTCCAACGAACCCAGAATCGACATGATACCACCTGCGCGGTGGACATCTTCCATGTGATATTTGGATGTCGAGGGTGCCACCTTGCACAGTTGTGGCACTTTACGGGACAAGCGGTCAATATCGTTCAACGTGAAATCGAGCTCCGCTTCCTGTGCGGCCGCCAGCAAATGCAGGATGGTGTTGGTTGAACCGCCCATGGCGATGTCCAGCGACATGGCATTTTCAAAGGCTTTAAAACTGGCGATGTTGCGTGGCAGCACCGACGCATCGTCCTGCTCGTAGTAGCGCTTGGTGATCTCAACAATGGTACGCCCCGCCTGCAGGAACAACTCTTTGCGATCCGCGTGAGTCGCCAGTGTCGAGCCATTACCCGGCAAGCCGAGTCCGAGTGCTTCAACCAGACAGTTCATGGAGTTAGCCGTGAACATGCCAGAACATGAACCACAGGTGGGACATGCGGAACGCTCATACTCGGCGGCGTCTTCGTCACTGACATTGGTATCGGCACCGGCCACCATGGCGTCGACCAGATCCAGTTTGATAACCTGGCCGGCGAGTTTGGTTTTACCAGCTTCCATCGGGCCACCGGACACAAACACGGCAGGAATATTCAGGCGTAGTGCTGCCATCAGCATACCGGGGGTAATTTTGTCGCAGTTGGAAATACACACCAGCGCGTCGGCGCAGTGCGCATTCACCATATACTCAACAGAGTCAGCAATAATCTCGCGCGATGGCAGGCTGTACAACATGCCGTCGTGCCCCATCGCAATGCCATCGTCCACCGCAATGGTGTTAAATTCTTTGGCGACACCACCCGCCTTTTCAATCTCGCGCGCAACCAACTGCCCCATGTCTTTCAGATGCACGTGGCCCGGTACAAACTGCGTGAAGGAGTTGGCGACTGCAATAATCGGTTTGCTGAAATCGGCGGTGGTCATGCCGGTGGCGCGCCACAGCGCGCGGGCACCACTCATGTTTCTGCCTTTGGTGGAGGTATGCGATTTGTAAACAGGCATCGAAGTTTCCTTTAATCAGCCGTCAAAGCTTCAGTGGGGTTGACCAGTAGACCGGTCGGAACGCGATCATTGTGCGCAAAACTTGATCATGACGGAAGTGAAATATTATCAATAAGGCGTTGCCTGAAATGGGATATTGCTTCCTCGTGTGCAAATACGCGGCGATGCATTACGATTCACACTCGACTGACACAAAGGACTGTCCGAATGCCGCACAAACTGCCCCCCATCACCGCCTGGTCATCCGCACTGATTGCTGCACTTGTCGGTTTTGGCGGCACCGTCGCACTGGTGGTGCAAGCCATGCGCACACTGGGTGCATCGGTAGAACAAACAGGCTCGGCAGTGACAGCGTTGTGTCTGGGCATCGCGATCACCGGCGCCGCCATGTCGCTGAAGTTACGCATGCCGATTGTATTGGCGTGGTCTACGCCCGGCGCCGCACTGTTGGCGGTCACAACCCCCGGACTGTCCTGGCCAATCGCGCTGGGAGTGTTTATGACCAGCGGGCTAATGATGACACTGCTGGGACTGGTGCCTGCGCTCGGCCGCCTGGCGGAACGTATCCCCCCATCGATTGCATCAGCCATGCTGGCGGGTGTGTTATTGCCATTTTGCCTTCGGTTGTTTGAACTGGGCGCCGTTGATCCGCTGCTGGTATCTGTGGTGATTGCGGTGTTTTTGCTTGCACGACAGCGGGTGCCATTGTATGCCCTGTTGCTGGTGCTGATCGCAGGCATGGCCTTGACTGTGATGAGAGGCGATCTTGGACAATTGCCACCCGGCGCGACTCTGGGTGTGTTGTCCCCAATGGTGCCGGTGTTTGACACACGTGCCTTGTTAAGTCTGGCGCTACCGCTGTTTCTGGTGACGCTGGTATCACAAAATCTGCCAGGCCTTGTGGTGCTGCGCTCGGCCGGGTATAACCCAAAACCTGGCCCATTGTTATTGGGCACGGGTATCGCCAGCATGCTCGCGGCACCGTTTGGCGCACATGCTGTTAACCTCGCCGCCATTACCGCCGCCATTTGCACCAGTGACGAAGCGCACGCAGATCGGGCTCAACGCTGGATTGTGGGCGTTATTTATGCAGGCTTTTATCTGCTGCTGGCCATCTTTGCGTCCTCGCTGGTGCGCGTATTCCTTGCACTGCCGCCGGCCGTCATTATGGTGCTGACCGGCATAGCCCTGATCCCGGCGCTTACCGGCGCGGTGGAGAACATGCTGGCCGAAAAATCACATCGCGACGCGGCCATGGTGACCTTTCTGGCAACAGGATCAGGACTGACGGTTTTGGGGCTGGGATCAGCATTCTGGGGTCTGATGGCAGGATTTACGGCACTCGGCATCAAGGCCATACTGGCCAAGTCAACGCCCGGACATAAAACGACTTAATTTATTTAAGCTCAACGGCTACACTGATCAAAATAGCACCATCACCACAACAAAAGCCCGAGTGCGGAGAGCAGTCATGAATGCAGCAACTGGCAACGCAAAACAACACAAACCCCTATTAATTTCACGTCGCAGCCTGCTGATGGCAATGCCCTTTGTGCCATTTGCCATGCGCAGCGTCGCTCAGCAAACGACTGCAGCGTCGATTCCTGTGCATGGTTATCACAATTTTGGTCTGCGGGTAAGTGACGTCGAGCGATCCGTGGCGTTTTATCAAGGGCTGTTTGGTTGCGCAATCTTGTCACGGGTAGGTGATCGGGTTGCTCTGCAAGTTGGGGACGGTCCGCAGTACTTTACGCTGGCACCCACCCGACCAGGCGAACAGCCTCACATCAGCCATTTTGGCTTGAGCGCCGTTGACGCAGACCGTTATCGCCTTCAGACCCGGCTCGCTGAACATGGTATCAATCGCACGGTTGACAGTATGAGTAACCAGACGCCGCCCATGAACCGGGCCATGCACAGTTGGTTGGAGCGTATGCCCGGCGAGAGCGATACCATGCTGGCCGACAACCACGAACTGTTTGTGGCTGACCGTGATGGTGTTGTGTTTCAACTCTCAGCGATTACCGCCTGTGGTCGCGGCGATCAACGCTGTACGCCTGAACCCGCGCCCGGCCCCGGATTGATTCGTCTGCGCGAAATCAATCACATGACAACCTACGTGGCTAATTTTGAACTCAGTAACGACTTTTATCGCAAATTGTTCGGCATTGAAAACCAGGCATTTCAGGGAACTTTCCCGGTGTTGGGTATCGACGATGGCAATCAATTCCTGATGTTTGTTGGTGGCACGCAACCCGGCACGCCGACACAACCCGGGCGCATTGACCATGCCAGCCTGAACATTGAAGATTTTACCGAACAATCCGTACTTCAGCGTCTGACTGACTATGGTATGACGCCCAGAACAGAAGGACAGCCTGCTGCGCCGCTGCAACACTGGGTCAGCCGTCGTATGCCGGAACGAGGCGGTGCTGAAGGCGGCACCCCTGAAGTCTATTTCTCTGATCCGGATGGCATCCATATTCAGTTGCAACACCACACCTACTGTGGTGGTGGCAACGAATTTGGCGGTGACTGCAGTCTGTAAACTTCCCCGCGATGCCGGTGCGCACAAGCGCCCGGCATCAGGGCTGAATCGCCGCGAGTGGCCCCGACTCCACCCGGTTTCTGCCGCGATTTTTGGCATGGTATAACAAATCATCCGCTCGTCTGATCATGGCATCGATATTATGCAGTTGATTGCCCGACGCACAGGTCAGTCCCGCGCTGACGTTGAAGTGGATGATGTGATGCAGATACCGTATGTTGCATTTTGCTGTTTCAGCTCTGATTCGTTCCAGCACCTGACCGGCATCGTCCAACGATGAACCCGGCAATACCAGTGCAAACTCTTCACCGCCCAGGCGGCCCGCCAGATCGCCGGCTCTGATCGAGCGGCGCAAAATATCCGCAAACGCCTTCAGTACCTCATCCCCACCGCCATGCCCATATCGATCATTTACCGTTTTAAAGCGATCCAGATCGAGGATGGCGAAGGACAGTGTCTGCTTGTTGCGGTCGCACAAATTGGCCACCAATTGGCATTGAGTGAGGAAGGTGCCGCGTCGCAAAAGTCCCGTCAGATCATCGTTGGTTGCCAGCAAACGATAGGCTTCCTCCAGGTTTTGAATTTCAACCATGAGGCTGATGATTGACCAGGTGGTTGCCGGCGCGATGAGCAAGGGTGCCAGAACAGCAATGATAAAAATGATTGGCTGTTTTTCGTAACCCGTGAACAGCAAGACAAGATAGGTAATGGTCAGCGAGGCAACGATGCTGATCAGGGTGATCGTCGCGATGATAAGCCCACGTTTTTGAATGCGATCCTTAGCTGTCCAGGGAACACCATTATTCAGAAACTCCAGAACCATGCTTTATTATCCGTCATTAACGCAAAAAAGAGTCGTTTGGCGTAGCAGAGTACCACTCCTGACGGGTTTACGGCATCATCTGACCAACCCTCAACATTCTATCCATGGCGGATAACCATGAACAAGACCATTGCTTCCCTGCTACTGCTCGCCTCACTGAGCGCCTGCTCCGACAATGCCACTGACACAGCCCAACAAACAAGCCCGGATCCTGTGCCGCTAACAACCTACGACCTGGTACTCAGAGGCGGTCTGCTTTTCAGCGGCGCGGATGAACAACCGGTTGAAGGCGATATCGCAATCAATGGCCGGTTGATCGCCGCCACAGGGTCATTAGGCAACTATGAGGCTACTACGGTCATTGATGTCAGCGGTCTCGCAGTCATGCCGGGGTTTATCGACATCCATAGTCATGCATTGTCAGACAATCTGGATGAAGGCATTTTTGGCTGGCCAGATGCAGAAAACCTGATTCGTCAGGGGGTGACAACGGTGATTGGTGGCAATGACGGTGGCTCGCCATTGCCGCTGTCTGACACCTTTGATGCTATCGCAGCACTGCCGTCTGCCGTGAACTTCGGCAGCTTTGTTGGTCATGGTTCCATCCGCGGCTTGATTGTTGGTGAAGACGACCGGCCACCGACCGACGAGGAACTTGAACGGATGCGCGAACAGGTAGCACTGGGCATGCAGCAAGGAGCCTTTGGTTTGTCGTCCGGTTTGATTTATACGCCCGGTCGTTTTGCCGCCACGGAAGAAGTGATTGAGCTGGCAAAAGTGGCTGGTGAATATGGCGGCATGTATATCAGCCACATGCGTGAAGAAGGCCTGGCCCTGTTGGACAGCGTGGCAGAAACCATTCGTATTGGTGAAGAAGGCGGTTTGCCAACACAACTGACTCATCACAAGGTGGTTGGCGCGCCCATGTGGGGCAAGTCCACTGAATCACTGCGGCTGGTAGATGAGGCAATCTCGCGTGGTGTGGACGTCTCCATTGATCAGTACCCCTACACAGCATCATCGACCAATCTGCAGATCCTGTTCCCGGGTTGGGCATTGGATGGCGGCCGCGAGGCACTGCTGGCACGCATGGCCGATCCTGCTCAACGAGCGCGCCTGCGCAATGACATTGTGTACAACATAGAAGTTGACCGCGGTGGCGATGATCCGGCAAACGTGGTGCTGGTGGGTTGCCCGCACGACGCCAGCCTGAATGGTCTGAATCTGAGCGAGGTGCTGCGCCGGCAAAACCGTGAGGCGAGCAAAACGAATGCTGCAGAGTTGTTGATTGAACTGGTTGCCGCAGGGAATTGCAGCGCGGTGTTTCACGCCATGGTTGAAGACGATGTGCATAACATTATGCGTCATCCACGCACTATGATTGCCTCGGATGGCGGCATAGAAGGTCCCTCAGATCGCGCGGTCCACCCGCGAAATTACGGTACATTTGCACGCCTGATTGGCCACTATGCCCGCGATCTGGGCATCATCCCTGTGCACACTGCGATCCATAAAGTCACTGGCATGCCAGCAGATCGCCTGAAGATGCAAACCCGCGGACGCCTGCAAGTCGGAGCGATTGCCGATATTGCTGTGCTGAACATCGCTGAGGTTCGCGAATTGACCAGCTTTGTGGATCCTCACCAGTATGCCGAAGGCGCGGTGCATGTGTTTGTGTCAGGTAACGCGGTACTGCTTGATAAAACCATGACGGGTGCGCGTCCCGGTGTTATTGTGCGCTCCACGGATTCACTGTAAACACCGGTTGCGACAAGCAGTGATGCCCTGTGTAGACAATTTTTAACAAAGTTGATAATTACATCAAGCTCGGATTATTGTAAAACTTTGTATGGCTGGCGATCTGCGCAACAACAAGGTGATGGACAATGCTTAATCCTGGACTGGATTTTTCAAACGCCCGATCACTGACCGATCGCCTGTCAGCGATACATGATCAAATGTTGGAGAATCACCCGCAAGTTACCCGCATTGCCTGTGCCATCTATGAAGGCACCACTGACACACTCAAAACCTTTATCAACAGCACACGCAGTGGCAGTGCAATCACGGGTTACACCATCAGATTGTCAGAGAGCAATTCCCTGTCAGCGCTTGCAAAGACAGGCACACCGCGGGTAATTCAGAACATTCACAACAGTATCCAGTCAACCAATGCACACTCTGAATGGTTGCTCTCGCAGGGGTATTAGTCCTCCTTCACAGTGCCACTGATTGGAACTGGCGGATTTATCGGGTTTACATTTTTTGATGCGTCTGTCGCTGACGCATTTACCGATGTCGTGCAGAGAGATCTGCTTGTGTACTCAAACCTGATCAACATGGCAATCAATTCGGAACTGTCTGCATTCCGGGCGATGGTCGGGTCGGCGAGGATGGCACGTGATTTTGCCAATCTCAGGGATTTTGAAACCAGTGCACATCTGGAGCGCATGTCTCGGATATCGGAAAAATTGGTATCCCCGATTACATCCTGCTGAAACAAGGCAAACTGAATGCCGATGAGCGTGAAATTATGGAGACCCATGTCACCAAGGGTGTCGCCATGATTGACCGTATTGTGGAAGATTTTAATTTTGAGGGCATGTCCAGCTCTGCCACCATGCGCAACATTGTCGCCTGCCATCATGAGTACCTGGACGGCAGCGGCTACCCCGCCAGACTCAAAGGTGATCAGATTCCTATCGAGGCCAGGATCGTGACAGTGGCAGATATTTTTGATGCACTGACGTGCCTGCGCCCATACAAAAAGGCGTGGAGCGTTGAAAACGCATTACAGGAACTGCAACGTATGGTCACTGCAGGACAACTGGACAGCCGATGTGTGAATGCGCTGGCAAGCAATATCGCCAGCGCTCAGGCGATTATCGACAACTATCGCGATTTGGAGGCACAGGAATCCACGACCTCCTGATCAATCGTCAATCAGCTCAGGAAAAAGCCCACCAGACAGCCTTTGGAATCAGGGATGTCGTTGATGTTTACCGTACCACCCGCCATCACCGTATCCAGCGCGTCGCGCAGGTAGTTATGCTCGGTATTCACACGCTGGGTTTCATAACCCAATGAATCATCGATAGGCCCGCGGAACAGGACTTTGCGGGTACGTGGATCAATGATAAAGACTTCCGCAGTGCGCTCTACACCCAACGAGCGGGCAACGGACTGGTCGGCATCTTTGAGAATAGGGAAGTCAATTTTGAAATCTTCCGCTTCTTTGGCGATGCGCGGAATATCGTCCTGGATAAAGGAGTTGAGCATCAGGAACTGAATGTTCTTGGGCTGATAATCATCCCGGATAGACAGGAAGGTCGGTACTGACAAGCGCGCGATAGGGCACCCGGATCCGTGGATATACATCACCACAAAATCCTTGTCGGCATACTCTTCCATGGTATGCGTGACACCACGGTGGTCCGTCAGTGAAAACTCTTTGATGGTTTTTAAATAGTCATCCGCGTTGCCGGCGGCAGCAAACAACAGCAAAAATGGCATTAATAACAGTGCTGAAAATCTTTTCATGGTCGCGCCCTCAGTTAACCCATGTGTACACGTGAATTATGCGCGCTTACAGGATCGCTTGCCTGCGACATAATGACGCAGACAAGCGATCACTGATCTCAGCGCTTGACGCGTGCCTTGTATTCACCTGTCAAGGTGTCGATTTCGATGTAGTCACCGATTTCGCAGAACGAAGACACTTGCAGCTCGTGGCCATTACCCAAGCGGGCAAGCTTCGTCACTTTACCTGACGTATCACCACGTACGGACGGCTCAGTGTAAGCGATCTGGCGAACGATAGTTTTGGGCAGGTCTACGGAGATCACCTTGTTGTTGTAGAAAACCGCCTGACAAACATCTTCCATACCGTCTTCGATGTACATCAGGACGTTTTCAAGGTCGTCCTTTTCGATTTCAATTTGTTCGTAGTCTGAATCCACAAACACATACATCGGGTCAGCGAAGTAGGAGTAGGTGACTTCTTTCTGTTCCAGAACAATGTATTCCAGTTTGTCGTCACACTTGAACGTGGTCTCAGTCTGCATGCCGTTCAGGATGTTTTTCAGCTTCATCTTGTTGATGGCTGAACTGCGGCCGGCGCGGTTGAATTCGTTCTTCTGGACTTTCCAGGGCGACCCGTCAATCATGATGACCTGGCCGGGTTTAATTTCTTGTGCGGTTTTCATGGGTGAGCACTCAATTTAAAAAGGGTTTCAAAATTCACCAGATTTGTTGCCAAATCAGGCATTACAGCCAGTTTTTTCTGCCATTTTCGGGCATGCGACTGCAAGCCTGAAAGTTGAGGGCGCAGATGATGCCATAATTCGCGGCAATCTTCACCCTGATTCCAGCCATTTGAGAACGCGTGCCACGCTTTTCTGACGTCATTTTCCAGTCCCTGGAGATACAACTGCTCAAATGCCTGTAACTTGAGCATGTGTACCCCATCGTCCTGGGGGTAAATATGCCAGATCATCGGGCGCGCTGCCCATTGCGCCCGCACAAACGAATCTTCGCCACGTACCAGGTTAAAATCACACAAACTGAGCAGACAGTCATATTCCTCCTGGGATCGGAACGGCAGCACAACCACCGTCAACGCACCGCGACTGAGTACATTGCCAGCGACCAATTGCGAGGTAGAAAAGTACGACTGTATGCCATCAAGGCTTTTGCCCACCGGCACAAAACAAATCACCGGTTGCTGCTGTTCCACCAGAGCATCCAACCAGGTTGTCAGCGCAGGCGTGTGGTAACTGAACAAGGACACCAGCAGTGGGTTGTCGCATGCAACCGGTTTCAACCCTGCCAGCTGTATCAGTTGTTGACGCAAATCAGCCTGTTGTTGCCAGTGTGCGTGTTTGTTTATCAAATCGGTTTCGCGTAATAGTCCGCCCGTACCTTGCTCAAAACCCGGGAAAAAGAATATTTTTTTTACCAAACGAGACACGTTTTGTGGTGACGACAATCCATGACAATCTTTCACCCAGGTTTCTGCACTGAGGTATTCAAGATTGAGCCACAACAGTGGTTTTGACACATCGACCAACGCCTGCTTCACCGCATCAGGCAACTCACAGCCAAACGCTTCGATAATGACATCAGAGACGGCAATGTGTTGATCAAGCAAAAATTGGCTTTTCCAAGGTCTGGGCCACTGACGAATACACACACCATCTGCCCAAAGAATATGTGAGCTCGATAAAAGTGCAGCCTCATCAAACGCGGGACACTGTGCACTGACAAATCCGGACAATGCGGGCCAATCATCTACCCAAAGCTCAACCTCCAGCCGGTGTTCGTTAACCAATTGCCGCGCCAGACGCCAGCACACGCCGATGTCGCCAAAGTTGTCGATTATCGAACAGAATATTGTCCACCGCGCTGTCATGATCGCGGCAGCACTATTTCAACGCGCAAACCGCTGTCTGAGGTTCCTGTCAGGTTTGTGATCAATACCTTGCCTCCATGAAGTTGCACAATATTCTGGGTAATGGCCAGCCCCAGTCCAATGCCACCACTGTCACGATTGCGTGAACTGTCGAGCCGGTAAAATGGCCGTAAAATATTCTGCAGTTCGTTTTCAGCAACACCAGGCCCGCGATCTTCAACAGCGATACGAATACAATCCGCGTCGAGCGTACAGCTGACGCGAGCTTCCTGACCATATTTGATGGCATTATCGATGAGGTTCTGAAAGCAGCGTCGTAGCGATACTGGCCGACAGGTGATCAATGCTCCCTGGTCGGATGCACGTTGTTCATGCAGGGCAAATTGAACGGGAAAACCTTCTTCCTGAAGATCACCGATCATGCTATCCAGCAAGGCAACCAGGTCAGTTCGGCGCGGTTTTTCGTTAGGCTCGACGCCTCGGACAAAATCCAGCACGGACTCAATCATATGGCGCATGTCTGACACAACACGCAACATGCCATCACGCTCATGCTCATTGTCGAGTAACTCTGCACGCAGCTGCAAACGGGTCGCCGCAGAGCGTAGATCATGGGAAATCGCACCTATCATCTCGGTCTGGCCGTGAACCAAGCGCTTCAAGCGGGCTTGCATGCGATTAAATGCTCTTGCAGCGCGTGCCACTTCAGACGGGCCGTCTTCGTCGAGAGCAGGCGCATCCAGATTGGTACCAATCACATCAGCCGCCGTCGCCAACTGTTCAAGCGGGGTCAGCACCTTGCTGATCAGGTACCAACCCACCAGCAAACTGGCCACGCCTACCAACGTGAAGTAAAACAGCATCATGTCCCGGAACAAGGACTGTGCCTCCGGCAAAATCGCACGAAATATCGCTTGTTCACCGTCGGGGAAGTCAATGTAGACCAAGGCATCCAGCCCCGATACCGAACCAATCAACGGATCTGCAAGACGATGATCAGTGCTCACATTGACCACACACACAGACGCATCCAGTCCCGGGTACAAGGTAAACCAGCTGTTCAGACGCTCTGTAATCTGCAATGAAAAATCGTTCTGCTCACAGTTGGAATCCGCTGTCTGAATTACATCCGGATACATAAACAGAAACTGGGTCTGGGCCGCCGCCAGAATCTGGGCACGATCTGATTGAGGGAAACGCTCGGCAAGATCGACAATCCCGATGATGCGGTCTGCCAGATCCACTGATTCTGTCAACAATACAATCTTGTGCCGATTGGACTCATACACCATCAGACTCAGGAGATGAGACACCACAAAAATAGTCGTCAGCACCAGCAATGCCCTTGCCCGCAAGGTAAGGAAGCGTTTGCTGAGTTTAGCCGGCACAACCATTACACAGACTCAACTGCAAAGGTAAAAATGTAACCCTTGCCCCACGAAGTTTTGATGATCTCCGGTTGTTTGGCATCATCACGCAATTTGCGGCGCAGTCGACTGATGTGCGAGTCAATACTGCGATCAAAGGGTGCAACTGAGCGACCTTTGGTCAGGTCCAACAGACGATCGCGCGACAGCGGAATCTGTGGATTCTGCACAAATGCCAACAAGAGTTCGGTTTCGCTGGACGACAACGGCACAACGGTTGACTCATTGTCTACCAGCTCCATTTGCGCGGGCCGGAAACACCAATCACCAAATAGAAAATTACCTTTGACACCACTGACACGGCGGTGACTGGTTTGAACCCGCCGAAACACCACTTTGACACGCGCCATCAGTTCCCGGCGCCCGAACGGCTTGACGATGTAATCATCGGCACCCAGTTCAAGGCCGACAACCCGATCGATCTCCTCATCTTTGGCCGTCAGCATGATCACTGGCGGCATGGCTGGATCAGACTGCAAGGTTCTGCACAATTCAAATCCATCACGCCCCGGCATCATTACATCCAGCAGAATCAAGTCAAAACGCTCTTGCGCCAGACGTGCAAACATTTCATCACCATTGCCTGCGACCGAACAACGGTAACCTTCTGCCAGAAACAACTTGTGCAACAGGTCGCGTATATCTTTGTCATCATCAACGACCAACACACTATGGCTGACTGTCATATTCCCCCCTAACACTGCCCAGTGACAACCGCTTCAACAACAAGGTGCGCTCAGATACTGAGTGGGGCGCAACATAACACAATCCCGAACATCATCGCAGCAGGGAGCGAGGCAACACATACTTATTTGCACTTTTGACATACTTTTTCACATTGTTGATGTAAATATCTGTCGCCAGCTTGAAAGGAGGTTTTTGTGATGAAGACCGGACTACTCCCAGCGATCGCCATTAATTCTATAGCCATGTTGATCTCGTCTGCCCTCTACTTCAGTGACGACATTGATAAGCGTGACCCCGGCTCAGCGTCGGAAATCACTCGTCATCAGGAAACGTACCAGCAGCGCGCAGCACGCACGCGGGCGGCGGGTCTGATCAATCGTGCCACGGCATCACAAGCGCCGGAATGACACAACGGTAAACCATTTTGCAGAAATGTTCGCTAATTGTGCGCGCACAGATCTGCAATAAATATCACATTCTGAACCGTCACTTTGTGCGGTTGATTTAACAAAATGTGCAGGGATTAACATGAAAATACAAACTTTAAGTCTCACGCTGTTGCTCATTATTTTCTGGTTATTGAACTCCGGCCTGTTCAAGCCACTTATATTTATATTGGGTGCAATTTCGGTTGTATTGGTATTGCTGATCTCCAGTCGCATGAAAGTGATTGACGAAGAATCACAGCCATTGCATCTGACAAAAAATATTCCTGCGTACTATGCCTGGCTGTTAAAAGAACTGGTGATGTCCAACATCAAGGTTGTCAGCACCATCTGGCAAGGACATCTGCAACTGCAACCTGCATTGACAACCATAAAAATGGATCATCTGAGCGACATGGGCAAAGTGATTTACGCCAACTCAATTTCTTTAACACCTGGCACTGTGACCACGGACGTCACAGAAAATTCAATCACTGTACATGCGCTGGACAAAAGTTCCATCGCTGATATTCAAAGCGGTGCGATGGAAGCGCGCGTGCGCAAACTGGATAACTGATCATGTTTACTGCTGCAGCAATAGCTGTTCTTGTGGCGATGGCACTCGCGCTTGTCCGAGCATACGCGGGTCCGACCCTGTATGACCGCATTCTCGCCGTCAACGTGTTTGGGACAAAAACCGTTCTGTTGATTGCGATTGTTGGTTTTCTGACAGGTCGCCCGGAATTCCTCGACATCGTCATGGTGTACGCGCTGATGAACTTCATCACGGTGATCGGCATCCTGCGCTTTTTTGAGTACTCGGTCGCCCAAGCGACGGCCAACAGCGAGACGATCGGGGAAAAATAATGAGTATGCTTACAACTTATTTAAGCTGGGCCTCGCTGGTCCTCGGCGGGTTTCTGTGTGTCTCAGGCTCCGTCGGACTATTAAGATTCCCTGACTTCTTCACACGGATGCATGCCGCCAGTGTCACCGATACGCTGGCAACTGGCATGATCCTTGTGGGTCTGATGTTCCAGGCGCCCACCTGGATTGTGTTTGGCAAACTGTTCATGATTCTGGTGTTTGTATTGCTGACCGGTCCGACGGCGGGCCATGCGTTGGCTAAAGCCGCTTTGCACAGCGGATTGAAACCCTTGCTGCCCGGTAAAAGTGGCAAAATTGAAACAGACGCCAATCCGTCAACCGGAGGTGTCTGATTATGGAATCCTTTATCCACGTCATTATCCTTTCCATGCTGGTCACAACGGCCATTGCTATCGTCAAGGTAAAGGACCTGTTTGCAGTGACCATGTTGGCGGGCATCTATGGCCTGTTATCTGCCAGTTTTTTTGTACTGATGGATGCGCATGACGTAGCCTTTACAGAAGCTGCTGTTGGCGCAGGTATTTCGACGCTACTGATTCTGACCACGTTGTCGATGACCGGGCGTTTTGAAAAAGCAGCAGATACCCCCGGCTCCAACTACAAACCTGCCTTGGCCTTGGCACTGGTCACATTAACGGGCGCCCTGCTGATTTATGGCACTCAGGATATGCCGGTATTTGGTGCTGCTGATGCGCCGGTGCAGACCCATGTTGTGCCTCGCTACCTCAATGATTCAGCGGCAGAGATCGATATTCCAAACGTCGTTGCATCGGTGCTCGCCAGCTACCGGGGTTACGACACGTTCGGCGAAGTTGTTGTTATTTTCACTGCGGGTATTGGCGTTCTTGCATTGATTATGAGCACCGCTTCCAAGGCACCCGTGGCACTCAGGGCATCAATGGAAGAGCACGTTGTGTTGCGCATTGTGTCGAAGATGTTAATTCCCCTTATCCTGATTTTTGGACTTTATGTTCAGTTCCATGGTGAGTACGGGCCTGGCGGCGGTTTTCAGGCCGGTGTGATTTTTGCGTCAGCATTTTTCCTGTATGCCATGTTGTTTGGCCTGACGGCTGCACGCAAAGTGGTGAACAACACTTGGGTACAGGCGCTGGCTGCGCTAGGCGTGTTGTTGTACGGCAGTGTTGGCTTACTTGCCATGATCAATGGAGGCAACTTCCTCGACTACAACTTCCTGGCACAGGACGATGTTCATGGCCAGCATATGGGTATTTTGTTTGTTGAACTCGGTGTTGGCATCACCGTGGCGTCGGTGATGATTATTATCTTCTTCACCTTCTCAACACGCAGACAGCGCGATGGAGATCCGGACTGATGGAATTTCTGGGACTGTTTAACTATTGGGTGGTGATTGTGCTGATGATGATTGGTTTTTACATCGTCATCTGCAGCAACAACCTGATCAAAAAACTGATTGGCCTGACGATTTTTCAGACCTCGGTTTTTATCATGTATATCAGTATGGGCAAGATTGACGGTGGTACGGCACCCATTCTTGCGGAGGGTGTGACGCTCTACTCTAATCCGCTGACCCACGTACTTATTCTCACCGCGATTGTGGTCGGCATTGCTACCACTGCACTGGGCCTCGCAATCGTTGTTCGCATTAAAGAAAGTTACGGCACTGTGGAAGAAGACGACATCCACGCCAAGGATAAACAAGCATGATTGTGCATCTTTCAGTGTTGCAGGTGATTATCCCCCTGATGGCCGCGCCTGCCTGTCTTTTGCTGCGTAAACGCGAACTGGTGTGGGCGTTTGCGACATTGGCAACGTTCGTGACGTTTGCCGTCAGTGTGTTGCTGTTGTCGCAAGTGATGCAAAGTGGCGCGATCAGTTATGACATGGGCGGCTGGGAGGCGCCATGGGGCATTGAATATCGCATTGATATGCTTAATGCGCCGCTGCTGGTATTGATTTCAGGTATCAGCGCAATTGCGTTGCTGGCTGCACGTACCAGTATTGAAAACGAGATACCGGAAAACCGGCACAGCTTCTTTTATATCGCGTGGCTGCTGTGTATGGCTGGCCTGCTGGGCATCACTGCCACCGGTGATGCGTTTAATGTGTTTGTATTCCTTGAGATCTCCTCGTTGGCGACCTACACGTTAATTGCGTTGGGGAAAGATCGCAGAGCCTTGTGGGCATCGTTCCAATATCTGGTGGCAGGCACCATTGGTGCAACGTTTATCTTGATTGGTATCGGCCTGATGTACGTGATGACGGGCACGCTAAACATGGCGGATCTGGCTCAGCGTCTGCCAGAAGTTGAGAACACCAAAACAGTCTTTACTGCGTTCGCCTTCTTTATTGTGGGTGTGTGTATGAAGCTGGCCTTGTTCCCGCTGCATTTGTGGCTGCCCAACGCCTACGCATTTGCTCCGTCCATTGTGACCACATTTCTCGCAGCCACGGCCACCAAGGTTGCGGTGTATGTGATGATCCGCTTCATTTTTGATGTGTTCGGATTTGAATTCTCCTTCACACATTTCCCTTTGCAGGAAATTCTGATGACGCTGGGTATCGCCGGCATTTTTGTGGCATCCATCGTGGCAATTAATCAGGACAACCTCAAACGCATGCTGGCGTACTCCAGTGTCGCACAGATTGGATACCTGATCCTGGGCATCAGTTTTGCCAGCCAGACCGGCATCATGGCAACCCTGCTCCACATGCTGAACCATGGTTTGATGAAAGGCGCCTTGTTCCTCGCCATGGCCGCCGTGGTGTATCGCATGGGCGTTGCGAACCTGTCACAGATGCACGGCATTGCGTCGCGTATGCCGCTGACCATGGCCGCATTTCTGATTGGCGGCCTGAGTCTGATTGGTGTGCCATTGACCGTCGGGTTTGTCAGCAAGTGGTACCTGGTGTCTGCCGCCCTTGAGAATGGCTGGTGGCCCGTGGCTGCCGCTATTTTATTAGGCTCCTTGCTGTCAGTTATTTACATCTGGCGGGTGATCGAAGTGGCTTACTTCAAGTCCGTCAGCAATAACACGCCGGATGTAAAAGAAGCACCTGCTTCCATCCTGATTCCCATGTGGATTCTGGTGCTGGCGAATCTGTATTTCGGCATGGATACCAGCCTGACCGTCAGTGTCACGCAAATGGCGGCTGCAGATCTGTTTGGAGGGCTGCTGTAATGAGTTTTCTTGCTCCTGAACTGATGTTACAACTCACCATGTTGGTGCCAGTGTTGGCCATTGCCGGCATCGTGCTCACCGGTCGTCATGAGAATGTCCGTGAAGCAGTGTCCATCATCGCCAGTGTTATTGTGTTGGCGTTGGTGATTGGGCTGTACAACGATTTTACGGCTGGCGTGCCTGTGGCGGTGAGCTGGTTTGAAATCATGCCGGGGCTGAGCCTTGCCTTCCGTCTGGAAGCCACCGGGATGATTTTTGCGCTGGTAGCCGGTTTGTTGTGGTTGGTGACTATTTTCTACGCCATCGGTTACATGCGCAGTCATCACGAACAAAACCAGACGCGATTTTATGCGTGTTTTGCACTGGCTATCGCCAGCGTGTTCGGCGTGGCGTTTGCGTCCAACCTGTTCACACTCTTTATCTTCTATGAAGTGCTGACACTGTCGACCTACCCGCTGGTGACACACGCTGGCACGGAGGAAGCCAAAAAAGGAGGTCGCACCTATCTGGGTATACTGCTGGGCACCTCCATCGCATTTTTCCTGTTTGCCATTCTGGGTACCTATTTTGTGGCTGGAACGCTGGAGTTTACGCCCGGTGGCGTGTTCCCGGCTGGTACATCGACCGCTGTCGGCGGTGCTTTGCTGGTGCTGTTTGTGTTTGGTGTCGGTAAAGCAGCCATCATGCCATTCCACCGCTGGCTGCCCGCGGCGATGGTGGCACCAACGCCCGTCAGCGCCTTGCTCCATGCCGTGGCCGTTGTTAAAGCAGGCGCCTTCACCTTGCTGAAAGTAGGCACCTTCATTTTTGGCCTGGATTTTCTGGCGATGCTGCCAACCAAAGATGCCTTGCTGTATCTGGCCGGCGCATCGGTGATCATTGCATCGTTAATTGCCATGCGCCAAGACAACCTGAAAAAGCGACTGGCCTACTCTACCGTGAGTCAGCTCAGCTACATCACTGCCGGAATGTTGCTGGCGACTGAATCAGGCATCACCGGCGGCGCCATGCATATTGCCATGCATGCCTTTGGCAAAATCACCCTGTTCTTCTGTGCAGGTGCCATTCTGGTCACGCTGCATAAAACCGATGTCAGTCAGATGCGCGGCATTGGCTGGCAAATGCCGGTTACCATGGCGGCGTTTATGATCGGCACACTGAGCATTATCGGGCTACCACCTACAGGCGGCGCCTGGAGCAAGTGGTTTGAGTTGAGCGCGGCGTTGGACACTGATCAGCTGTTCTTTATGGGGGTGTTGATGTTGAGCTCCTTGCTGAACATTGCGTACCTGATGCCGATTCCCGTGTTGGCATTTTTTCCGCCACCGGATGGCGTGCCACGACCACCATTTCACGAGGCACCTCTGCCATCGTTGTTGGCACTGACATTTACAGCACTGATGTGTATCGCATTGTTCTTTTTCCCGCAGCCTCTGTTTGATCTGGCTGCCTCGATCACCCAGTGACGGTCAGCAGGCCCTGCGAGTTAGCGATCGACGTTTTATAAGGACCCTATGATGAGTGACCCGGACTTGAAGCATGATCACATCACAGATGATCGTGTGTATTTTTTTGACAAACCGCAGAATGTAAAAATGCTGATGCGGGTTTTTTACGCCTGCTGCGCCATTCTGGTAGCGCTGGATTTTGTCATCAATCGCTACACCTACCACACACTGGAAAATCTGTGGGCGTTTTACCCGATCTACGGTTTTATTGGTTGTGTTGTGCTGGTAATCGTCGCCAAGTGGATGCGCCTGGTCTTGATGCGCGACGAAGACTATTACGATAAAGATGAAGAAGCACGCCTGAACACCATCAGTCGTCCTCGCACGCAGGAGGATCACCATGTGGGCCATTGAGTTACCTCCTTTTGTACCGTTTTATATAGCCGCCGTATTGGCCTACTTCACACACGGCAAGTTGCGCAGTGCCATTTTGTTGGCCACACCGATACTGGGTGGTTTGCACCTTTTGATGGTGCCAGAAGGCATCTATTGGCAGACTGAATTCATGGATTACAACCTGACACCTTACAAGGTGGACAGCTTGAGTCTGATCTTTGGTTATGCGTTTCACATTGCGGCCTTTATTGCTGTGCTGTATGCCTTGCATGTCAAGGATACCGTGCAACAGGTAGCGGGCATGATATACGCCGGCAGTGCGCTGGGTGCGGTATTTGCCGGCGACCTGATCACATTGTTTGTTTTCTGGGAATTTCTTGCGCTTTCCTCGGCTTTCCTGATCTTCGCACGACGCACTACTCGCGCCTACTTTGCCGGCATCCGTTATCTGATTTTTCAGGTGACATCGGGCGTACTGCTGATGATTGGATTGCTGTTTCACGCCGCAGAAACCGGCTCCATCGAGTTCAGTCAGATAGGCACAGGCAGTATCGGCGGCTGGCTGATTTTTATCGCGTTTGGCATCAAGTGTGCGTTCCCTTTCCTGCATACCTGGTTGACCGATGCCTATCCGGAATCCACACCGACCGGTACGGTATTCCTGAGCGCCTTTACGACCAAGGTCGCCGTCTATGCGCTGGCGCGCGGTTATCCGGGCACCGAACTGCTGGTCTATATTGGTGCCGCCATGGCGTGCTTCCCGATTTTCTTTGCGGTGATCGAAAACGACCTGCGACGGGTGTTGGCCTACAGTCTGATCAACCAAGTAGGTTTTATGGTCGTGGGCGTTGGCATCGGTACCGCGCTGTCTATCAATGGCGCCGTGTCACACGCGTTTAATGACATCATATTTAAGGGTCTGCTGTTTATGACCATGGGCGCTGTGTTGCAGATGACCGGTCGCATCAACGGCTCTGATCTGGGTGGTCTGTACAAGACGATGCCTCGGACTACCCTCTTCTGTATTGTGGGTGCCGCATCGATATCAGCGTTCCCGCTGTTCAGCGGTTTTGTCAGCAAGTCGATGGTGATGAGTGCTGCCATAGAACAAGGTTACGACTGGGTCTGGCTGATGCTGTTGTTCTCGGCGGCAGGTGTATTCCACCATGCCGGCATCAAGATCCCCTATTTTGCATTTTTTGCCCATGACTCCGGCATTCGTGTCAGCGATCCGCCGATCAACATGCAGTTGGCCATGTTTGTGGCCGCGGTGCTGTGTGTCACCATTGGCGTGTTCCCCTCGTTGTTGTACAGCTTGCTGCCGTATGACACTGGCTACAATCCTTATGACGCCACGCACGTACTGGCCCAGACTCAGTTGCTGTTCTTCTCCGCACTGGCGTTTGTGTGGCTGAATCTGCGCAAGATGTACCCGCCGGAACTGCGCTCTACCAATCTGGACTTTGATTGGGTCTACCGACGACTGTTCCCGAGCTTCGTGAAGGGCGTGTTCGACCGTATTGCGGCCATCGGCCGGTTGAACAGCGCGCTGGCTGACAGACTCGTTGCATTGTCGCCCACCCTGGCTAAACAGTTTGGACCTGACGGTGCGCTGTCCAGCACACATCCGGTGGGCAGCATGGTGAAGTGGGTCATAGTGCTGCTGGCAGCGTATCTGATACTCAGTTTTATCTGAGACCCGCTCCAGCCGCCGGCCGGCCTTTACTGACCAAAAGCCCTGATCGCGTGACTATCACCAGCGATCAGGGCTTTTGTCTGTCCGGACGATAGAAATTACTTTTTTTTGCCCGTTGTTTTTATATATTATCCGGCCTTGACCGAGACACAGAAACACGTGTTCTGGAGGTTCCTAACCTGCTTTATCCACCATGATTAATACCGGGATTGATTATGCTGCTTGCACTGGTCGTCGCTTACCTTGTGGTCTCCATTGGCATTGGTGTTATTGCTGCACGACGCGTGCATTCAGCCAGTGATTACATAACTGCCGGTCGCAGCCTGCCCATGTACATGGTTATGGCCATGGTGTTTGCGACCTGGTTCGGTGCAGAAACAGTGCTGGGTATTTCAGCTACTTTTCTGGAAGAAGGATTCCACGGACTGATTTCCGACCCTTTGGGTGCGGCGGCCTGTCTGGTACTGTTTGGATTGGTGTTTGCGCTGCCACTGTACCGCCTGAAGCTGATGACGCTGGGTGACTTTTTCCATATTCGTTACAACAAGCGCATCGAGATGGTGCTCTCTATCTGCATCATGCTGTCCTATCTGGGATGGGTATCCGCGCAGGTGACCGCACTCGGACTGGTCTTTAACGTGTTGTCCGACGGGATGGTGTCCATGACCCTGGGCATGATTATCGGAGCGACCGTCGTGCTGACCTATACCTTGTTGGGCGGCATGTGGTCGGTCGCGGTGACCACATTTGTGCAGATGATTGTTATCGTCATTGGCCTGTTGTTGGTGACCAATGCTGCAACCGATATGGCCGGTGGTCTGCCATTGGTGCTGGAGCGAGCGGCCGCCGAGGGTAAATTTGACTGGATGCCCAGCATGAACATGATCGACATCCTCGCCTGGATGGCTGCGTTTTTCACGCTGGCATTGGGCTCCATTCCCCAGCAGGATGTTTTCCAGCGTGTTAATACCTCCAAAAATGAGCGAGTGGCCGTCTGGGCAACCACCGCTGGCGGCGTCGCGTACTTCTTTTTTGCGTTTGTACCACTGATGTTGGCATACAGCGCCAGCATGATTGACCCGGCCATGACCACCACACTGATGGAAAACGATACGCAACTCGTGTTGCCGACGTTTGTCGCTACACATATGCCGTTCTGGTTGCAGGTGATATTTTTTGGCGCGCTGCTGTCAGTGATCATGAGCACCGCCTCTGGCACCTTGCTGGCACCGTCAGTCACCTTTACCGAAAACGTGTTGAAAAACCTGGTTCCCGGCATGACCGACACACAGTTGCTGAGTTATACCCGCTACACCGTGTTTGGATTTACCTTGCTGGTGGTGCTCAATGCGATTCTTTCAGATGGCAACATTCACGACATGGTGGTTAACGCCTATCGCATTACGCTGGCGGGCGTATTTATCCCACTCACCGCTGGACTGTTCTGGCGCAAAGCCAGCAATCTTGGCGCTACACTCTCGATCGGCCTGGGCCTTGGCACTTGGTTACTGGTGGAGTTCACGATTCCCGATATCGCCTTTGAGCCACAGTTTATTGGACTCGGCTTCAGCCTGGCAGGCATGATTGTTGGCTCGTACCTGTCACCCAATCCACACCTTGCCAATCACCGGGGTATTGCTGATCCGCGACCTGTCTGAATCATTCAAGCAAACACTGCTGTGCGCTGTGCTGATGGTGGTATCAGGCACAGCAGTGTCGGCTGATTTTAGTGTTGGTGTTGTCCCTCAGTTTGAGGCGCAGCGTATTAACACAGTCTGGCGCCCCATATTGGATGAACTGTCAACGCGCACAGGACACACATTTCATCTGCGTGGGGAGCCGGGAATTCCCGCGTTTGAACAAGCAATCGGCCACGGCGACTACGATTTTGTGTATATGAATCCCTGGCACGCCGTCATTGCCAATGAATTACAAGGGTATGTACCGTTGGTCAAAGATGGCGATTTGATGCTCACCGGCATCCTGGTCGTGGCAGAAGACAGCCCTGTTACCGACCCGATGGCGTTGGATGGTCAAGAGATTGTATTCCCATCGCCCAACGCTTTGGGCGCCTCATTGTTAATGCGCGCCGACCTGCAACAGATTTTTGGTATTCGCTTTACGCCGGTGTATGTGCAGACTCATCCCTCCGTGTATTTGAACGTTGCCGTAGGCAGCAGCGTGGCAGGTGGTGGCGTGCGCAGTACACTGCTGGAACAACCACCGATCCTCCAGGAAAAACTCCGAATCATTTATGAGACCCGGGATATGTTTCCGCACCCTCTGGCGGTTCATCCACGCGTGGATGGGGAGGCTGCTTCGCAAGTGATGGACGCATTGCTGCAGATGGGTCAAGAGAGTGCCTCCGCAGAGCTGTTGCGACATATTCCAATGATCAAACCCGTGCCTGCGCACCTCCATGAATACCTTATCCTCAAGGAATGGGGGCTGGGTGAATTTTATGTTCAGGAGTAATCAAAAACCTTCGATCATCCGCATCTCCTTGATCAGCGCCAGTATGATTGTGCTGTTTATTATTGCCATCAAGTTGCTGTACACCATCCCTCGCCAGAATGACATTCTGAATGAATCATTGACCGCAACGTCCCAACAATCCTTGCAGCAATTGGCGGGCAGCCTGCGAAACCTCCTGTTCACCCGCGATCTGGCACAGGTATATGAAACGGTTGACTCGACGCTGGCTGCCAACACCAGTTGGTTGCGCCTTCAAATCCTCAGCCGTGACGGCAGGCAAATCTATCCCTTGACCACTTGGCAGGATGCGCTGCAAAACGATGACATTTTGATTGAGGTGCCTGTTGATCCGACGGATGTCGAGGCTGGACTCATCAGACTGGTGGTTAATTTTACGGCTGCCAAGTCACAGTTCCAGACACTGATTATTCAGCAATCCATCTTCCAGATTCTGGTCATCATGGCAACGCTGACCACCGTCATCTGGCTGACGGTGTATCAGATCAGCAGGCCCCTGAAGCAACTGACGCGCGCCTTCAAAAGCATGTCGGAAGGCGATTATGACTGCGCGTTGCCCGACGCCAAAACCATGGAAGTGGATCAGATTGTGCGCGACTTTGCCGAGGCGCGTCGGGAGATCCAGCAATATCAGCAAAATCTCGTGCAATTGCGGGACGACGCCAATCGATCCAATCAGGCCAAGTCGAATTTTATTTCCAGAATGAGCCACGAACTGCGCACCCCTCTCAATTCGATTTTGGGTTTTTCAGAAATGCTCGGCAGTGATACGGATCTCAAACCTGAGCAACTGGCCCGGCTGGGTGTGATCACAACGTCTGGACAACATCTGCTGCGATTGATTGACGATCTGCTCGACATTGCGGGCCTGCAGTCCGAAAAACTGCAGGTAACCAATGAACACATCGCCATCTCGGCGTTGTTTGAGGACTGCCAGAATTTAATTGCACCCATGGCGACATTACATCAGGTCACAGTGAAATTCGCAGACATTCCGGCTGATTTGCCCGCAATCAGCGCCGATGCTACCCGACTCCGCCAAGTGCTGCTGAACTTGCTCAGCAACGCCATCAAATACAACCGCAAACACGGTTGGGTAACCGTGACCGTAACCCCGGCAGAAGAAATGGCCCACGGGCTGCGTATTGAGGTCGAGGACAGCGGGGCAGGACTGAGCGAGCAGGAATGCAGCCGCGTGTTTATGCCCTTTGAACGACTGGGGCGTCATGCGTCTGCCATCGACGGCACCGGCATTGGTTTGTCCATCAGCAAGGAGTTGGTTGAATTGATGCATGGCCGTATTGGAGTTAAATCGATACCCGGACATGGCGCGTGTTTCTGGATTGAATTGCCAACAGCCACACCCGACACAACGGCGAACCCTACACGCAACATCGACGCTGAACACATCAGAGTCGCGGGCGACGTTGACAAAAAATTGCTGACAATACTGGTTGTGGAAGACAATCAATTTAATCAGAAACTCATTCAGGCGCAGCTGGCGGCGCTGGGCTTCAGCTGTACGTTAGCGGCGGATGGCCTTGAGGCGCTGGAGAGGTATCAACACACAGAATTTGATCTGATTCTGACCGATATCAAGATGCCCAACATGGATGGGCTTGAGTTAACGCGTCGCATCCGGGCGCTGGAGGCTGACAATAACCGCCATACCCGAATTATTGGCTGCTCGGCAAACGCCATGGAATCGGATCAACTTGCTGCAGTACTCGCGGGCACAGATGACTATATTGTGAAACCTGTCTCCAAAGCAGATCTTGAGCGCGCCATTTTGAATGCCATGCGCAGTCACCAAAACAGCTGATTTCACGAACCACCCATATCTGGACCACGTGGGTTTCCATCCAACTTATGTTGCGGTATGCTCGGGACAGCCCGCCGGAACAACAACGCTAAACCGGCACATTTCAGACACTTCAGGCCTCTGCATGCGCAATCTTTGCTTCAGAACCGTGCTGTCCACTCTGCTGCTTTATGCACTGTCGGGCACACACGTGTTGTGGGCACATGGCAGTGTGGTTGACAGCGGCGAAGGCTGCGTCATTCAGTTTGATTTCTACAGCGCGCACTTCAGTATTTTTCAACCGCAAACCCGTCAGCATGAGGAGTTCTGCGAAGACCTGCCTGATGTCACCGAAAGCGTCTTTGTGCTTGAGTATCGCCATGACTCGCTGCGCGAGGTACCGGTAGACTTTCGCATCATGCGCAATACCAGCGAACTGGGCCGCTTTGTACGTTGGCAGGACATCGAGGCGATGGGTGATTTAACGGAACACACGGTGTTTTACCAGCGCTCATCCCCCAGAGCCGACGGTGTGTTGAGCATTCTGTTCAATTTTACCGAACCCGGCGACTATGTGGGCATTGTCAGCGCCCCCCATCCAACACTGGATTTACAGTATCACGCCGTGTTCCCGTTTCGCGTGGGACAGCCTTTTTGGCAGCAATCCTGGTTTCTGATTGCACTGATGGTGGTGCTGATACAAGGCGCCAGAGTCTGGCGACGCCGACAACCTCCCACACAGCAGAGGTTGGCATGACATCCAAATTACAGATGTTGTTGATCATATTGCTGACAAGCACCATTAACCCCGTCAGTGCCCAGCCACCACAAACCCGCTCCGACCCAGCGGGCCTGCACATTGTGCTGCACAGCCAAGTGTCACCCATTCCTCTGAATCAAATGCACAGCTGGACCATCGAGATTCAACCTGACCTGCCCATCGCGTCAAACAGCCTCTGGGAATCCGCCGTCATTCGAGTGTCCGGCGGGATGCCCGCACACAATCACGGCCTTGCAACCAGTCCTCAGGTGACCGACTATCTGGGGGATGGCCGTTTTCTGCTGGAAGGCGTCCGCTTTCACATGGCGGGCGTATGGATACTGCAGTTGCAAATCCAACTGGATAACAGACATTACACGGCACAGGTTGAACTGACGATTTGATCAACGCTCGGGTTTAAATTCGCTCACTGCCGGACGTGGAACAAGGCCTTGAAACATCGATTGTCTCCAGCAATAGTGTTACTCGTGACCATCGTCGTCAGCGCGGCCGCGTGGCAATATTTTCCCGCCCCGCTCCCACAGCGATGGACAGAGGCAGAACTGGCCACCATTAAAAGCCTGTCCCTGCAACAGCTCCCACCACTGCCTGCAGACCCGGGTAATCACGTTGCTGATCATCCGCTGGCCATTGAACTGGGCAGACAACTGTTTTTTGATACCCGCCTGAGTGGCAACAATACCGTCTCATGCGCCAGCTGCCATCAGCCGCACCGCTACTTTACGGATGGACGCGCGCTGGCCGTCGGCCTCGGCACGGCGGATCGCAACAGCATGGGACTGACAGGTGTCGCCTACAGTCCCTGGTTATTCTGGGACGGACGCAAGGACAGCCTGTGGTCACAGGCGCTGGAACCCTTGGAAAATCCTGTTGAACATGGCGCCAATCGCACACAACTCGTGCGTCTGATCGCCCAAGACAACCACTATCGTGAGCAGTATCTGGCCGTGTTTGATGCTGACTCTGCACAACCTATGCTGGATCAGTTTGCAGACAGCACTCGCTTCCCAGATGCATCACCCAAGGGCAATCCACAACAGCAGCAAGCATGGCTGGCGTTGAGTGACGAGCATCAACACCAGATCAATCGCATTTTCAGCAATCTGGGCAAGGCACTGGCGGCTTGGCAACGCACACTGCCGCTGATGCCGTCTGCGTTTGACCACTATGCCGCACAGCTGCAGGACACGCCTGACGTGCAACAGCGCGACTCCCTGTCTCGGGATGAAATCAACGGGCTGCGACTTTTTCTGGGTAAAGCGCAATGTATCAATTGTCACAATGGACCGTTGTTTACCAATAACGCCTTTCACAACACTGCCGTGCTCAGCGCTCCCGGTGTACTGCCCGCGCCCGGACGCTCGCAGGGGCTGCGCCTGGCGCAAGCCGACCCGTTTAACTGTCTGGGTGTTTACAGTGATGCCGATCCCGCACAGTGTCAGGAGTTGCGTTTTGCACGCGGCGGCGACGAGATGATTGGCGCTCAGCGCACAGGTAGTTTGCGTAATCTGGCCTACACCGCGCCGTATATGCATGCCGGTCAGTTGGCCACACTCGATGCGGTCATTGACCATTACAATCGCGCACGGGTTGCCGTTGTCGGTCATAATGAGGCAAAACCACTGGCCCTGCGCGCCGTGGAAAAACGCCAGTTAAAGGCCTTTCTGAACAGTTTGAACGGGCCAGCTGATCCTTCTTTTTTCCAACACAGGAACACTGACTCCCGGTGATTAACACTCTTTACTGGATAACCCATGATTTGCGGCTGGACGACAATCCCGCCTTGGTGCGAGCTGCGTTGAGTAACCGACTGCTGTGTGTGTTCTGCGTCGATCCGCGCTGGTTTTCTGCACATCGTTACCACGTCAGTTCCATGGGACAACATCGCTGGCAGTTTTTGCAACAAAGCCTGAATAGTTTGAACGCGCAACTGACAGGTCTGAAGCAGCATGTGCTGATTGAGTTTGGTTATCCTGAACAGCAATTGGCCTCTTTGATCACCCGACACAAAATCACCCGCCTGGTGTGCAGCCGGCAGTTTGGTGTTGATGAAAAGGCCGTGCTTGCCAATCTCGCCAAACGTTTACCTGATCTCAGGATTGAGGAAGTCGACACTTATACCTTGTTCGAGTTAAACGATCTGCCCATCCGTTTGCCGGACACCCGCAAATCCTTCACGGCATTCAGGCAACGGGCACAAGACCATCCGCTGCCGTTGCCGCTGACTGCCCCGCTCAGTTTGCCGGCATCACCGGTCGACGCACGTTCGTCCGTTTGGCCCACACACATGCCCGAGTGGGCACCGGTCGCCGCCAACGATGCCGGCCTGTTTGGTGGCGGAGAAACTGCCGCGCATATCCACTTGCAGCAGTATCTCGCCAGTGAATGGCCCGCACAGTACAAAACGCTGCGTAACGCACTCGACGGCTGGCAACATTCCACCAAGTTATCGCCCTGGTTAAATCGTGGCTGCCTGTCTGTTCGCCGCACCCACATGGCGGTAGATGCTTACATCACACAACACGGCAGCCACGAGGAAACCGGTTGGATCAAGGTTGAGCTGCTGTGGCGTGAATATTTTCAATGGCTGGCGTTGGAACTGGGCACACAACTGTTCCGCTTTAAAGGGCTTGCCGGTCGCGCTCCGCTGACCTGTGTCCACCCGGAGCGCTATCAGAAATGGTGTCACGGCACGACACCTTTCCCGCTGGTGAATGCCTGCATGCGCCAATTAAAAGAAACCGGCTACCTGTCCAATCGCGGACGGCAGATTGCAGCCAGCTGTTTTGTTAACGAACTCGGTATGGATTGGCGTTACGGCGCCGCCTGGTTTGAACACCAGCTGATTGACTACGATGTGGCGGTGAATTGGGGTAACTGGCAGTACATCGCCGGGGTGGGTGTTGATCCACGTGGCGGGCGACATTTTAACCTCGACAAGCAGACCGCCATGTACGATGCTGAAGGGGTGTATCGCGCCAGGTGGGCGCCAGGCATCACAGATACGGTTCTTGATTCCGTGGATGCCGCGGACTGGCCTGTTGGTTAACCTTTTTGGGCGTCAATATTTCTATGAACATCTGGAAAAAATCTCTGTTAGGCGTGATGGTGTTAGTGGTTACCACTCAGCTTGTGGCCTGCGCCAGCCGGGCATCGTCGTTTGCCAAAGATCTTGCCTGGCAGGGCGTACCTGGCGCCACCGGCCACATTGTGATGGTGGGCGGCGGAACACGCCCCGACAACATCATGCGTCAGATTCTGCAGTTATCCTCTGACAACCGTATGTTGGTTATCCCTATGTCCTCGGCAACACCGCAGGAAACCGGTGACTCGCAAGCCGCGGAATTCAAGGCGCTGGGTGCCAGCGAGGTGGATGTGCTATTGCTGCCGGAGGATACCAGTAGTGATCCCGCTCGAACTCAACAGCTGGCGGATCAGATCAGCGCCGCCAAGGGCATCTGGTTCAGCGGCGGTGACCAGAATCGTTTGATGATGTTTCTGGGCAATGGCCCGCTGCTGCAGGCGGTGCGCACGGCCTACCGGAATGGCGCGGTCATCTCAGGCACCAGCGCTGGCACCGCGGTGATCAGCAGCACCATGATCACCGGTTCAGAGGTGTTCCCGGCCGATGATCAGAATTTTGGCGTGATGGCAGAAAACAATGTGATTACTGCGCCAGGCATCGGATTGCTGGGTAACATGATTGTCGACCAGCATTTTATTATTCGCAGCCGTCTCAACCGCCTGATCAGTGTACTGCTGGATTCACCGGAGTTTCTGGCCGCCGGCATTGATGAAGCCACGGCCTTGTGGATCAGCGCTGACGGTCAGGCGCAAGTACTGGGCGAAAGCCAGGTCATTCTGCTGCAGAAAATGGGTGATGCGGACAGCGTTGTCATGCGCGCCAATTACCATGGGCTGTCCCGTCAATTGGACAGCCCACAGTTGCAGGCTGCTCGTGATATCAGACTCAGTGTGTTGCCGCCGGGCAGTCGCTTCAGAATCACCGATACCGGGATCGAATCCCTGCAACTGTCGCTGCCTTGATCGCTTTTACAATGTTTTCCCGACATTGTTGTGAATAATTTTAGTCATGCACTGGTGTGGTAACCCGACCTCAGTAAACGGTGGCCCGACACGCTGATAACCACTGGTCTGGTAGAACCCGACAGCGGATTCCCGGGCATGTAACTCAATCAGCTCAACGCCTTCGCCAACCAAAACGGCTTCAACCAAAGCAATCAGGCGCTGCCCCAAACCCTGGCGCTGATAACGGTCATTCACGGCCATTTGCCTGAGTTTTACGCAACCGGGGCTTTTTGGCACAATCACCAGACAGGCCACTAACTCGACCTGCTTTTGCCCACCCGCATCCAGTGAAGCGCTTTGTTGCCAAAGCGTAAAGTGCCGTTGGTCTATTTCTACACTCAGATTTTCGTGCCACAAATTCAGACCCAGCGGTTCACGCAGGATGCGGTGTCGCAGCGCCAGTGTCGCTTTGTAGGTATCACTGCCATAAGTGATCTCACGGAACCCGGGACTCGTAACAGGCATGTCATGTTTGACGCCGACGCGACGCTGCCAGCTTTCATCAATAGCCTGTGCACAATCATCAACGGCCGACGCCATGGACGCTTTAACTGTTGTATCTTTCATAAAAATGTCACCAATCACCTGAGTATGAGCGACGAAACCCTGCCCGACAGCGCATCAGCAAACTCCCGGCACAAGCGGCCTCAAACATGCTGCCTGTGTTTCCGCGACACCGCGCTGACGTTTCATCATCTGATCCCACGTAAAGTACACCGTCGCAGTTTTTTTCAAAAGAATTACAGCCGTGAGCAACTCAATCTGGGCATCTTCATCTGCCGCACTTGCCACAAAGGCATACACGCGCTGTACGATGAAATGACGTTGGCTCGCCAGTACAACTCTCTTGAACAACTCCGAGAGGATGCCGAACTGGCCAAACACGTTGCCTGGTCGGCAAAACAGAAAGCGGGGTGAACAGAAAGCGGGGTGAACAAGCACTTGCAAGCCGAAAGCAGCGTGTTACATTTCCGCATCACACGGGTTTCTTCCAGCCAATAAAAAATAACTACTGGAGCACGCGAATGCAGACACGTCATGTTGTTCGATCCCTGTTACTGGCCGCTGTTGTGGCCGCCTCGGGGCTGATCGGTGCACAAACGTCGTACCAGCCGCCCCGCACCGAGTGGGGTGTGCCAGATTTACAGGGCAATTGGTCGATTGCGACGCAAACCACCCTCGAGCGGCCCGATCGCTACAACGGCAAACTGGTACTGACCGAGGAAGAGGCCCAGGCGTTCGAGGCCGCCGTGCAGGCCCGCAACCAGGCCGCTAACGCACCCAGCGACCCAAGCCGTGAACCGCCGCGCGAAGGCGTGAATGTCGGAGGATACAATAATTTCTGGATGGACCCCGGCGAACGGCTGATTCGCGTGAATGGCGAAATCCGCACCTCCATCATGATTGACCCGCCGGATGGCCAACTGCCTTACAACGATACCGGCCGCGCCAATCACCAGACCACCATGGCCATCCGCGAAGGATACGACGGACCGGAAGTGCGCCCCATGGGCGAGCGCTGCCTGGTGGGTTTTGGCTCAACCGCTGGCCCACCCAAGTTGCCAGTCTCGTATAACAACAACACCCAGATTATTCAGAGCAAAGACTATGTGGTGCTGCTGGCAGAGATGAACCACGATGCCCGTATTGTCCGACTCGGAAAATCCTTCCGTGAACCACCCACCTATGACTGGCTGGGCGACTCGATTGGTTACTACGACGGAGACACGCTGGTGGTTGAAACCACACACTTTCACCCACAGCAGAGTTTCCGCTCATCGTTGACTCATCGCTTTTACGCATCCAGCGAGATGCATGTGGTGGAGCGTTTTACCCGGGTCAGTGACGAGGTCATTCAGTATGAGTTTACGGTGACTGATCCGGAAAACTACACGCAACCGTGGAGCGGCATCATGCCGATGAACAAAACCGACGAACCGCTGTTTGAATATGCCTGCCACGAGGGCAATTACGCCATGCCCGGTATTTTGGCCGGGGCCCGACGGGCAGAAGCGGATGGCGTCCCTTATGCCCCGACCTACAGCTTCTGATCTACAACATCCCTGACAACAACGTTGCGATGCCAAGGAAGGCAAAAAACCCGACGATGTCGGTCACCGTCGTCAGGATAATCGATGAAGCCTGCGCCGGATCCTGACCAAACCTGACCAACACAATGGGCACAATGGCCCCGGCAAACCCGGCCGCAATCATCGCCAGGATCATGGCCGAGCAAATGATCAGCACCAGCCCCAGCGACTGACTCCACAAAAACACGCCGATGCCACACGTCAACGCAATCGCAATGCCATTCATAAACCCGACGCGCACTTCTTTGAACATCACCTGAAACCAATGCCGGACGGTGATCTCGCGCAGCGCCAACCCGCGCATGGTAACTGCCAACGCCTGTGCCCCGGCGTTGCCTGACTGACCCGCCACCACCGGCAGCAACACCGCCAACGCTGTAAAGCTGGCAATGGTGCTTTCAAACAGACCAACAACCGATGCCGCCAAAAACGCGGTAATCAGGTTGATCTGCAACCACGGCATACGCTTTTTGACCGAAAACCACGCGCCGGACAAAGCACGCTCTTCACGGCTGGCACCCACCATCGCCAACACGTCGGATGACATGTCTTCCTGTGACACCTGCACCAGGCTGGCGTGATTGATCACACCGAGCAAGCGCTGATCGATGTCCAGCACCGGCAAATCCAGCAACTGTAATCGTTCAAACAGGTCTGAAATTTCATCTTTACCGGCGGTGCCGGGCACAACAGCCGTCACCGGCTGGGAGATTTCTGACAGCGTGACATAAGGCTCGGAGATGGCAATGTCCTGTACCTGCACCTTGGCATTGAGCCGCCCCTCGTCGTCCACCAGATAGAGGGTGCGCGCAGAAATGGTTTTGGTTTTGCGTAACAGTTTAAGAGCATCGGCAACTGTCTGATTGCCGCGAAAGGCCCAATTGCGCGTCTCCATCAAACGACCGGCACTGTTTTCCGGATAACTCATCAAGGTCAGCAGTTCGTTACGCACCGGCGCCGGCAGTGTCTTTAACAACACCTCCAGAGCGTCTTTTTGCCATTGCCCCAACATCCGCACGGTATCCTGTGGCGGCAGTTCGGTGAGCAATTCGGTAATGTGATCATCTGGCAGATTGCGGATGATGTCGGCGCCGGTGCGCGGCAACAAATATTTCCACATCGGCAACAACACAAATACCGGCTGTTTGCCCAAAATAGTGGCGGCATCATTCGCTGACAGGGATTCAATTTTCAGGGCAGCGTCCTGCGGATAGTCCAACAGGAAACGTCGCGTCAGTGCCTCATCAACCAGATTAGCCTCCACCGTCAGTTCAACTGTCATGTGGGCAGCTCCTTGTTAACTGTTTGTTTGTCACCAGCGTCTTCGTCAGGTAGCACCTCGGATGTATGTCCGGTAGACAGCGACATCAGGCCGGCAGCGCTGGTGATCATGGCGGTGCTCAACTGCGCCAGCACGGAGTCGCCGGCTGCAATCGCTCGGCCTGCCTGCTGCATCGGCAATGCTGCGCGCAAGGTGGAACGACTCAAGGTCCCCAGGTAAGCACCATGACCATTACGCACCGGCAATATTGTGTGCTTATCCCAGTCGGGTGAGTTTTTGGCGACTTTGATACTCATCTCCGCGGGCAGCGCAGCCACGGCGGGATCCATCAGTTTGCCCAGTTCTGTCTCATTGGGGCTTAACAACAACACGTCCAGCGTCACGACACCCACAATGTGATGCTTTTTGTTGATCACCGGCAGGCTGCATCCAAACGGGTGTTCAATTTTTTTGAGCAGGGCCAGGCATTCCCAGGCGCTGAGTTCTTCAAAAAAGTGCGGCGTCGACATATCCATCCACGCCCCCACGGTATTGTCCTGATACGCCAGCGACAGCGCCAAGGGTCGGGCGAGTTTGCCCGGTAAGGCCTGCAGCAATTGCGCTCTCCGGTCAGTGGTCTGCAAACGTAATAAAGCCGCCACGTGCTGATATGAAAGCTGGGCAAAAATGGCAACGTTTTTTTCCAGCGGTAACAGGTCAAGAATGCGCGCCGCCGGCCAAGTCTCCATATTCTGCAGAACAGGCGCTAAGGTGCGCACCGGAATATCGTCGAGGTATACCGCTGCCTGTGCCGACTTTAAGGTCTGCAAAACACTGGCGGCGGCCTGCGGTTTGCTGGCCAGAAAACTCAGACTCAGAGAATTAAAGCTGCTCATCTTTCAGCTCTCGGGTAATGACGCTGAAAGGCTGTTCCATACAAAGACTCGCCGGGATCAGCTTGCGTCCATCCGGGGTTTCCAACACCAGACCGGTGCTGCTGAACTCGAGGATTCGTCCACGATCCGCACCAATTTCTACTATCTGTCCTTGCCTGACCAACTGTTTCAGATGACGCACGGCAATCAGATTTTGCACCATCTGCCGGGCGCCGAGACCAAAGGCCAACGAGAACCCTGCCAGTACGGCAGCAAAACCAATGGCAAGCAAAATGACCAGAAAACTGACATCAACACCAATCTGGCCCAGACCAATCACCACGCCTATGATCAGGAAGGAGACCTGTGCAATCTGACCAAACAGACCGGCGCGGGCAATATCTGTGGCCGCAGCGGCGTGTTGCACCAGGTGCCTTGCAATGGTGCCCAGAATATAACTGACCACGATGATCAGCCCGCCAGTGACCAGCGATGGCATAAATACCACCAGCCGGTCCAGCCAGGCCGCTGCTGCCGAGAAACCAACCAACCCGACGGCGATGGTGACAAAGACCAACATGGTGGACCAGAACACCACAAAACCGAGCAACGTTTCGGTGGCGCCGGAAATCCTCACGAAACTCAGATTGGAACCGCGCAGCTGCCTGTCCAGCAAGCCATTCAGCGTGCGAATCAGGCGCGTAATGACCATGCGCAGAAATCGCGCCAGCAACCAGCCGGCGATCAGCAGAAACACACTGCCGATCACATTGGGCAAGTGCGCAATGATGGTGGAAAGTACCTCCATGGTCTGCAACTGAATCGATTCGAACATGGTCGGTTACTTCCTTTTGCAAACGTCAGTGGCGGGTAAGACGATCCAGCACACCCATGGCAAATGCGGATGCTACAAAGGTCAGGTGAACGATCACATACCAGAACAGCATGTCCGGGTCGGTATTTTGTATATTCATAAACACTTTTAACAAGTGAATGGAGGAGATAGCCACAATACTGGCGGCAACTTTCATTTTCAGCGACGAGGCGTCCATTTTGCCCAGCCAACTGAGCTTTTCGCCTTCATCTTTAGAATCGAGCTCAGACACAAAATTCTCGTAGCCACTCATCATTACCATCACCAGCAATCCACCCACCAGTGCAATATCAATCAGCGCCAACACCACCAGCACCACCTCGGCTTCGGTTGAGCTGAAGATATGCGCAAACAAATGCCAGACTTCCTGAAAAAATTTGATCATCAGGGCAATCAAGGCCAGGCTAAGCCCCAGATAGACCGGCGCTAGCATCCAGCGCGAGCGTAACATCAAGGTTTCAATGAGTCGTTCCATGGAGAATTCTCTGATCAGGTATCAAGGCGCCGCAAGTATAACCGAGGGGTCATGACAGCCTCTACCTCGCCGTCAATCACTGCGCTTCATCTGCTCATCCAGCATCAGCGCCAGTGCTCCGTCACACGTGACATTACACGCGGTACCAAAACTGTCCTGCGCAAGATACAAGGCTATCATCAGCGCCAGCGCACTTTCTCCAAACCCCAGCATGCTGCCCAGTAAACCAACGGCAGACATGACCGCGCCCCCCGGGACACCGGGAGCAGCCAACATCACCACGCCCAAGGTCATAATAAACGGCAACATCAGCGAAATCGGCGGAATATCCAGATTGGACTGCATACTGATCACCGCCACCGCACAACTGACGATGGTGATGGTGGATCCCGACAGATGCACGGTTGCAAACAACGGCACCGTGAAGTTGGCCACATCTTCACTCACACCATTATTTTTGCTGCACTGCAGAGACACCGGAATGGTTGCCGCGCTGGACATGGTGCCCAGTGCAGTAAAGTACGCCGGCATCATATTGCGCATCAAGGCGACCGGCGATCGACCGGTACGCACACCCGCCAGCATAAACAACAGGGTAATCCACACCCAGTGCAGCACCACGGCCATCGCCAACACAATGGCAAAACTGCGCAGGGTGACAAACACCGTGCCTGCCGCGGCCATCTCGGCAAATACCCCGGCAATATAAATCGGCAGCATTGGAATAATGGCTTTGACCAGCAGCCACTGGATCACGTCACGACCCTGATCGGACGCCTGCTGCAAAGACTGTGCTCCGGTTGCGGCAATCCCCAAACCAAACACAAAGGCCATCATTAACGCGGTCATGACGTTAAAAATGGGCGGCACGGTGATGGACACATAAGGCAACAAGGTCGCTGCCTGTCCCGCATCCAGCGCTTCCGTCGGTTGAGTTAGCGCAGGCACCACCAGCGCGGCGACCAGAAAGGTCAGACAACCTGCCAGCAGCGTGGAACCATAGGCCAGCCCAAGGGATCGCCCCAACAACTGGCCGGACTTTTGCGGCAATGCCGCAATGCCACTGGTGATAAAAAACAGGATCAGCAGCGGGATGGTAAAAAACAGCAGTTCCGCAAACAGCGCCTTGACGGTAATCAGAATACGGGTCATCCACTCTGGCGCAAACAAGCCCAGCACAATACCCAGCGTGATACCGGCAATCAGTTTCAAAATCAGTTTCATGGAGCAGACCTTTTTGTTGTCTTTTTGGAATGTCGGAATACTAGCACGGCCAAAGTCACTGCTGCCCAACGTTACTGCCAGATTGTGTCAACACAGGCGCTGGATTATGATCGATGCACTCAAAAATAAAGGCAGGGGAAACCGCCATGCGCACCAACACACTTCGACAACTCACAACCGCTATTCTGATCGGCTCAGGGCTACTGTTCAGCGCCGGGCTGGCCACGGCGCAACACGACAACTCCATCAAGATGATCGACGCCAGCGCCCTGGGTATCACCAGCGCTGAAATCGCCAGCATCAAGGCGCAGATGCAGGCAGCCGTGGATGGCGGTCATATTGCCGGCGCCCTGCTGCTCGCTGGCAACAAAGACGGCATTGCCATGCTGGAAACCGCCGGCACACAAGGCCCAGGCGATGCCACGCCGGTGGATCAGGAAACCATCTTCCGTATCTACTCCATGACCAAACCGATTGTCAGTGTGGCGGCCATGGACATGGTCGAGGACGGTTTGCTGTCGGTGTCTGATCCGGTCAGCAAATACATTCCGGAGTTCAGCAATATGCAAGTGGTTAACCGGGAAACCGGGGCGCTGAGTCCGGCACAAAACGTCATGACCGTAGAGCACCTGCTGACACACAAGTCCGGTTTGATCCAGGCCATTTTTTCGCCGGATACCGACCTCGGCAAAGCTTACGCTGCCCAGATCCCCGGCGACGGTAGCTTGACCAACCTCGAAGTTGCACAACGCATCGGCAAACTGCCGCTGTTTTTTGAGCCCGGCACCGCTTGGCACTATGGTCATTCCACTGACGTGCTGGGCGCCGTATTGGAAGTTGCTGCTGGCCAGCCACTGGAAACCATCCTGAACGAGCGTATTTTTGAACCGCTGGGCATGGACGAAACCACGTTTTACGTACCCGCCTCCAAAGCATCACGACTGGCCCAGCCTATCCACGGCGAGATGGCCGATAACACGGTTGTGCGCCCGCAGCAGTCCGGCGGCGGCGGTCTGAACTCCACCACCGAAGACTATGTGCGTTTTGCGCAGATGCTGCTGCAAGGCGGCGAATATCGCGGTGCGCGTATTCTGGAACCGGAAACGCTGGCGTTAATGCAGGAAAAACGCATTACCCCAGATGTGTCACGCCAGTTTTTCTTCTATGGCAATCGCGGTGACTGGAGCATGGGCTTCCACCTGCAGCCGGTTGATGCCAGTAACCCCGACGGCGCGCACAATTTCGGCTGGCGCGGCATCGGCGGCACCTTGTTTCTGGTCGATCCTGAAAATGAATTTTTTATGATCTACATGGAGCAGAAACGTGGCGGCCCGCGCGGCGCGCCGTTTGATAATAATGTCGCGCAGCGTGTCGTGTATGAGGCGGTGTTGAATTGAGGGGTTGAGCTGAGAATAACAATCAGCCTGTCCGGCGAGTCGGTGACAACCCGTCACCGACTGAGGCCACTTCCAACCGGTTTGAATCTGTAACCGGTTGACCTGAGTTACTTCCAATATTGTTTTAATTGACCTCTTAAAATTGATCATGTTGATTCGTGCTACATCATAAAAATGGCGATGCCAGGTGTCACTGGCAGTGTAAAACTGACCCACTCTCCAGAGGGTGGGAGCAGCTCAATAATCCGGCTTTTAAACCCGTGGAATTCGACGGATTTAACACGCAGCTGGTCTGAATAGGTTCATCCGATACGTTTGGCAGTCACTGACCGCGCTTGGTCAGATCGTCGTCTATTTGTAAATGGAAGTCCGTCCAATTGAAAACGGTTCATGCAAATTGCGGTACAGCTGGCTATAACAATTTTAGTGTTGGAAGAATTTGGCCATCTAAAAATCGGCGCTTGCATAAAAGTGTGTACCCATGTGTACAATAAGATCAGCTATGGATAGCAAACAGATTATCAACATGCTCGAACATGATGGTTGGAGACTGGTTGCGACAAAGGGCAGCCATTGTCAATTTAAACATCTGGCAAAGAACGGACGGGTAACAGTGCCACATCCCCGCAAGGATTTACCCAAAGGAACCGTCCTTTCTATTTTCAAGCAAGCAGGACTCAAGTCTCATTAAAGAGGAGCACCCAATGCTTTACCCCATCGTGATCCACAAAGACCCTGAGAGCACTTTCGGCGTAACCGTACCCGACGTGCCCGGGTGTTTCTCTGCTGGCGAGACGCTCGATGAAGCGCTGCGTATGTCGCAGGAAGCGATCGAGCTTCATATTGAAGGCCTGCTCGAAGATAACGACGTCGTGCCTGTTCCACATTCGATCGATGAACACCAGAAATCAATAGAATTTCAAGGTGGAATCTGGGCACTGGTTGATGTTGATCTGGATAAATTGATGGGCCCGGCTGAACGCATCAATATTACCGTGCCGAGATTCGCCCTAAGAAAAATTGATGCCGCGGCAGCAAAGGCCGGCATGAATCGATCACAATTTCTTGTCAGGACGGCGTTGTCTGCGACGTTCTAGCAATTTTCGACTCACGCGCGTGGGTCCCGACAAGGGCGGGCACTGGCAGGTTCTGGATGAGAATCCTGCCAACCGGCCTTCACCAAAGCAGCAGCTCTCTTAACCACCAAACATAAACGCTGACTGAATGCTGCCAATCACCCGATCCTGAAACACACGTTGACCGCTATCTTCACCAGCGGCACCCGCGACCACATGCAACGGCAACAAGTGTTCCTCACGTGGGTGTGACGCGCGCCCACCGGGTGCTGATGCCCACTCGAGCAGGCGTTGCGCGCGCTGAGCTGACGGCATCGACACTGTCTCGGTCAACCAGTCATCAAAACTCACAGAGTCCGGGTCCAGTTGACTGTCATCCAGCCGGAAGCGTCGCATGTTGTGGTAGCTCATGCCACTGCCAACAATCAGCACACCCTGCTGACGCAACGGGGCCAACGCACGGCCCATCGCCAGATGCTCGGCAGGGCTCAGACCTGCCTTGAGTGAGAGCTGCACAATCGGCACGTCGGCGTTGGGAAACGCCACTTTCATGGGAATAAAAACGCCATGATCAAGGCCACGTGAGCGCTCCTGTTCTACGTGTATTCCTGCAGCGTCAAGTAAGGCCTTTACCTGTGTGGCCAGCTCGGGAGATCCGGACACACCATACTCCAACTGGTAGGTATGGGGCGGAAATCCCGCGTAGTCAAACAGCAGCGGCGGGGATGCCTGAACATGCACTGTAAAGTGCCGTGTTTCCCAATGCGCGGAAATGATCAGCAGGGCTTTGGGTTCAGCACCTAGCAACGCAGGGATACTGCGCAGCCAGTCCGCCATCTTTATCCAGGTATCGGCCGGGTTCCAATCCATAAAAAAGCATGGTCCGGCACCGTGTGGCACAAACAATGTGGGCATGAGGTGCGTTTTCATCTGTTCAGATTCTCCAGCCAAAGCGCTGATCAAGGGAATACTCTCTGCCACCACCCAGCACTAGTGCAATGGCAAACACTAACCACATCAGTGGGTATTCATAACCACCATTGGTCCAGAAAAAACCGTTTGGCAGGTGAACACTGATCGCCACCGCCATCAGTGCAAACAAATAACCCGGTTGCAAGCCCAGCGTATCACCGAAGTACATGCCGGTTCCGGTCAGTCCGTAACCACCAAACAGACCAAAGAGTTTCTGGGCGCCGTGTGGCATCAGCAACAGCCCGGTGGTCACACGCATCAGTGGGTAGGCCAGCAAGCTGGCCTTGTCAATCAGCCCGGCGCCCGCATCCGAACGGGAGCCAACTGTGAATCGGGAATCCGCAGACGGTCGTGTAGTGGTAGAGTGTTTATCAATGATTGCTGTCATGGTGTTGCTCCTGAGTGAATAAGGGTGACGCGTTGTTGGTATGGAGGGCATAATGCCTCTGTTTCCATTTTCACGTAAGCCAGCAGGATAGGAACTCATGGTTGACGAATCAGAAACCTTGGGCGGTGCGATTGAAGACATACGGGCGTTTTGTGCGGTAGTGGAATTCGGCACGGTGACTGCCGCCGGACGCCAGTTGCACGAAACCAAAGGCAGTATCAGCCGACGCATTTCCCGGCTGGAAAGCCGGCTTGGCACTACCTTGCTGGCACGCACACCCAGAGCCGTCACGCCAACTGAAGAAGGTGCTGCCTTTTTTGCCAAAGCCAGAGAAGCCCTGAAATGGATGGACGACGCCGTTGCCGGAGCACGTCAGTCTCAGGACGTACTGCGCGGACAGTTGCGGGTGACGGCACCCGTGGATGTGGGCATGGATGTGTTGCCCGCACTGGTGGTGCGCTTTCTGCATTTGCATCCGCAGATTAATGTCGAGCTCTTGATAACGGATGCCCCGCTGGATCTGGCGGCCAATCGCATTGATCTGGCATTACGCGCCAGCATCGACGCCTTGCCAGATATGGGATACCGGGCGTCCAAAGTGGTGGATTTCAGTATCGGCTTATATGCCTCACCCGACTATCTGGCAATAAGCGGCGGCAGTCCTGCAACGCCATCGGACATTACCGGACATGCGTTGGTGTTATCCCGCGAAGTCATGGGCACCCATCAGTTGACCTTGAGCGACAAACGCGGTCGATCCGCAAACCTGACCGTGAATCCGGTGATACGCACCAGCGATTATGCGAGTGTCATGCGTGTGGTGATGGCAGGCGGCGGCATTGGCGCCATCCCCGGAATGACCAGCAGCGCCTTGCTGGCCTCAGGCGCACTGGTGCGGGTGTTGCCCGACTGGTCACTCTCAAAAGGTACACTGTATGCGATCAGTCTGGGCGGACGCGACGCACCCGCGCGCGTGCGCGTATTTCGGGACTATGTGCGACAGTCTCTGCAGGCGTTGGCCCTGTAAATTGGTGTACCGGACGATGTCTCTTGATCGTGTCTGGTGAGACCCGACAGTACGGCAGCAGCCACCTGCCCAGGCCCCGATTCGGAATTCATCGCCGAACCTGTCGCACTTAATGGGCTGTACGTCTTTGGATCCGTATGACTGAACAGGCCCACCACCTGTGCGCGCGTGCTCGCAGCAAGATGCATGACACCACTGTCGGCGCAAACAAAATGCCCAACAGCCTCAATCATGGCAGCAACCTGCCTCACATCTGAGGAGTGCCAACTGTGAACCCGTCCGGGCTCTGCCAATTCTGTCTGTGTGCCAGGCGGGACAATAACCAGCACCTGAAGCTCCGGCACCATTGTTGTCAATTCGTCAATCAGAGCCCGCCACCAGTTGATGGGTAATTTTTTTAATCCGGTTGCTTCGGTAAAAATCCCCAATACCGGCTTGTGCAACGCGTGTTCGCCTGTCAGTTGATGAAGACTGTGCCGCGCAGCAGCAATCTCCGCGTCAGACAATCGAATATCAAGCATGGGAAACAACCGGGATTGCACTGGATCCAGCGCACTAGACGCGCCCAATATGGACCTTACCAGATAGACCGGAAACTTCCCCATGTGGGGCGGTGCGTCTGACAACCTTGCCGTGAATAACTTCGCGGCAGCCGGTTTGTGATTGCTTTCAAAACCAATGCGTAATTTTGCCCTGACCAGCTCGGTATAAAAGCGGGATGAACGGGATTTCGGGCACGGATCAACAACAAGGTCATACTGTTTGCTGAGCAAGTCACTCATCACTCTTAGATACGCAGGCAGGTGACTGGCACCATGACGGGGAAATACCAATACCCGATCAACCGTTGGGAATCCCGAAAAAATGGCAGGGGCATCCTGACATGCGGTAAGAATATCTATCCGCGCCATTGGAAATTTTTGTTCCAACTCGGCCAGCAGCGGCGTCAGCAACAGGTTGTTACCCAACCTGACATTCGGTCGGACAACCAGAATCGATCTGATGGCTGAAAAAAATGTACTGTCAGGCATTGGGGTGACGCTCTTGGCAATAACAAGGCCTGCAGTATGGTTTGCCTGTCTTAACTAAACCTTAAGTCGCAACATTGACCTGCTTTTAGTCATTCTAACCAACCACCCCTTTCGACCAAGAATCCATCTTATTGAAATATAGGCACTTTATGGCATGGCCCTATTATTGCTTTACTCATCACCAGGCACAGCGCCTGGCGATTGCATTTCTCGTGCTTTAAACCTTTGCAACCATACGCTCGTCACAGCCTTATTGCTTGCCTGTTTATGTTTGATCAACCCGTTTTAAACCGGAAAACCAACAATGAAAATCAGTGATACCTCATCACAGGATGTACTCATCCAGCCCAACAATACCCGCAAACGTTTTGTGCTGCCCGTGCTGATCATCGCCATCCTGGTAATTGCCGCCTGGTTGTTGATGCCATCGATCAACCGCTGGGCGCAAGCACAGGAATCGGTGTCTGCCGAGCGCCTGCGTACCGCCACCGTGGAACTGGGCAACTTTGTGCGTGATGTCAGTGTGCAAGGCCGCGTGGTCGCTGCGGTCAGCCCGGTGCTGTACGCCAGCCAGAGCGGCACCATCACCTTTGCTGTGGAGTCGGGCGACTCGGTGCTGGAAGGGCAAGCGCTGGCCAGCATTGACAGCCCGGAATTGCAGAACCAGTTGCTGCAGGAACAATCACGCCTGTTGTCGTTGAATGTCGAATATGACCGCCAGCGTATTGCCAGTCAGCAGGCGCGGCTGGAAAGTCAGAAAGCCATGGATTCGGCCAGCATCAATTTAAAAGCCGCACAGCGTGAACTGGATCGCGCCGACCGCGCCTTTGCACAAGGCGCGGTGACGGAGGTTGACCGCGACAAAGCGCGCGACAACATGGAAACCGCAGAAGTCCTGCACAAGCATGCCACGCAGGACACCGAGCTGAACAATGAGCGGTTAGAGTTTGAACTGCAAACCCGGCGCCTGGCCGTGGAACAGCAGACTCTACTGGTCAACGAACTGACCCGTCAGGTCAATGAACTGACCATTGTGTCGCCGGTCAGTGGCATTGTTGGCAATCTGCTGGTCAATCAAAAAACCAATGTGATACGCAATCAGCCAGTGCTGAGTGTGGTGGATCTGTCGGCCTTTGAAATCGAAGTGCAGATTCCCGAATCCTATGTCAACGATCTGGCCATTGGCATGACCGCGGATGTGCGCAGCGGTACCCAATCGCTCAACGCCACGCTGGTGGCGGTATCGCCCGAAATTATCGACAACCAGGTCACCGGTCGTCTGCGTTTTGCCGACGCGGTGCCCGACGGTTTGCGTCAAAACCAGCGCCTGACCACACGCATTTTGTTGGAAGAAAAACAAAACGTTCTGATGGTGCAGCGTGGTCAATTTGTCGACAGCGGTAACGGGCGTGTTGCCTATGTGTTGCGCGACGGCATGGCGCATCGCACCGCTATCGAAATAGGCGCCAGCAGTCTTACTTACCTTGAAATTCTCAGCGGTCTGCAGGCAGGCGACACCATTGTGGTCTCCAGCACCGACACCTTCAACAACGCAGATACCGTACTTATTAATCGCTAAGGAGTTTAGCCATGTTAAAAATGACCCACATCAGTAAAGTTTTCCGCACCGACGTGGTTGAAACACATGCCTTGCGTGACTTTTCCCTGCATGTTGCCGAAGGTGAATTTGTCACCGTCACCGGCCCCTCCGGCTGTGGCAAAACCACCTTTCTGAATATCGCCGGTTTGTTGGAAACTGCCAGCGGTGGTCAGTATCTGCTTGATGGTGAGGATGTCTCGTCACTGAATGACTTTCAGCGCGCCCGCATGCGCAATCAGAAGATCGGTTTTATTTTTCAGAGTTTTAATCTGATGCCGGATCTGAATCTGTTTGACAACGTGGATGTGCCTTTGCGCTACCGCGGTGTCAACGCCGCCGAGCGCAAGGTGCGTGTTGAGCGGGCGCTGGACGCGGTGGGTTTGTTGTCGCGCAAAAAGCACCTGCCGGCGCAACTGTCAGGCGGGCAGCAGCAACGCGTCGCGATTGCCCGCGCGCTGGTCGGCGAACCGCGTTTTCTGCTGGCCGACGAACCTACGGGGAATCTGGATTCCAATACGGCCGAGGGTGTCATGGAGCTGTTGCACGAAATCAACAACAACGGCACCACCATCATTATGGTAACGCACGATGTGGTGTTGGCCAGCCGCAGCGCCCGCAATATCCAGATTCTGGACGGGCGCATCATTGATGATCGTCGTGCGCAGCCGAAAGCTGCCTGAGGGAGAATCCTATGTTTTTTTATTACGTGAGACTCGCTCTGCTCAGTTACCGTCGCAATCCGGTGTTGAGCTCGTTGATGGTGTTGGCGGTCGCCGTCGGCATTGGTGCTTACATGGTGATTTTCACCATGAATTACTACATGGGTGGCGATCCCATTCCGCAAAAAAGTGAGCAACTGCACCACATACAATTTGATTACGGCAATCCGGATATTCCGAATTTTGAACCACCACCGCAGCTGACCTGGCTTGATGCTACGGCCATGCTGGAGCAGACCACGGCCTATCCGCGCACAGCGACGTCAAAATTTGTGGCGATTATTGAACCACCGGGCAACGAGGTTCGGCCTTTTTTTGTTAACGGCCGCGGCAATTCTGCAGACTTCTTTTCCATGTTTGATGTGCCGTTTAAATACGGCAGCGGCTGGGATCGTTCTGCCGATGTGAATCGTGATCTGGTGGTGGTGTTATCCGATGAACTCAATGAGCGACTGTTTGGTGGACGCGACTCAACCGGTGAAACGCTGGTGATGCATGGCATGAACTTCACAGTGACCGGTGTGATGGATCGCTGGCAGCCGGCCCCCAAATTTTACGATGTGAATAACGGCAGTTTTGACCCGGTGGAAGAAGCGTACATCCCCTGGGAGCTGATTATCAGTCAGGAACTCAACCGCTCTGGCAGCACCAATTGCTGGCAAGCACCGGAAGGCACAGGATTGCAGGCATTCTTGAATGCCGAGTGTGCGTGGATTCAGTTCTGGGTTGAGTTGCCCGATGCCGACGCGCGCAGCGATTACAGCATGCTGGTGGACAACTACGTGGCTGAACAGCGCTCGTTGGGGCGCATGCGTATGCCCGTGGAGCAGCGTTTGTTTAATGTGAACGAGTGGATGATTGAGCAGGAAGTGCATCCGGACGAAACCCGTATTCTCGGGGCGCTGGCGGGCATGTTGCTGGCGGTCTGTCTGCTCAATACCGTGGGGCTGCTGTTATCCAAGTTTCTGGGTAAAGCCGGCGAGATTGGTGTGCGGCAGGCGTTGGGTGCACACCGGGGATCGCTGTTTATCCAACATCTGATCGAGGCGGGGGTCATCGGCGCCATCGGCGGTGTGCTCGGCATCGGTGTCGCCGCGCTGGGACTGGAGGGCATCAAAGTCCTGATCGGCAGTCTGATGATTACCGAGTGGATGCGTCTGGACCTTACAGTGATGGCGTTGACGATTGCGCTGGCTATTGTCAGCACCATTATCGCCGGTCTGTATCCGATCTGGCGTGCCTGCAATATCAACCCATCCGTCCATCTGAAGTCACAATAGGAAACCATCATGGAATTTGGACCCATTTTGAGAAGTCTGCTGCGCAATAAACTGGGCGTGTTGCTGATTGCCTTGCAGATTGCGTTCACCATGACGGTGACCGTCAACGCGGTGTATATCATCGATCAACGCTCTGAGCGCATGGCGCGTCCCAGCGGACTGGATGAAGCCAATATTTTTCATCTCAGCAGTGTCGGTTATGGCAACAATTTTAACGAATCCGTGGTGAGCACCGAAGATCTGGCATTGATCAAGGCCTTGCCCGGGGTGCTGGATGCCACGGTGATGAACGCGATACCGGTCAGCGGCAGTGGTTCATCCACGGGTGTGGGTCTTGAACCGGATCGACCGGAGACTTCGGTGCAAACAGCCATGTATACCGCGGACGAAAATGTACTCAATACGCTGGGACTGAATCTGGTCGCAGGTCGACCCTTTACCAGCAACGATGTCCGCCGTGGCGCGCGCGACATGGATCGGACGCAGTCCACGGCTATCTTGACAACGGCACTTGCCGAGCGGATTTTCCCGGGTGAAGGCATGCAGGCCATCGGACGCACCATCTACAACCCAGGCGGTGGCGCCATTGAAATTGTGGGCCTGGTTGAGCGCCTGCAGACCCCCTGGGCTGAGTCGTCGTTTATCGAGCAATCGATGATTATCCCCGAAGTTGTTAATGATGGCAGCACGCTGTATATGGTGAGAACGGCACCTGGTGAGCGCGACCGCCTGATGATGGAAGTCGAAGAACTGCTGGCAGCCCAAGGCCATGAACGCATCCTGCGCAATAATCGCTCATTTGAGGAGACCCGCGAGAACAGTTACCGACTGGACTCGGTGATGGCAACCATCCTCTATGTGGTAATCGGCACACTGATGTTTATCACCGCGATGGGCATTGTGGGGCTGGCGGTTTTCAGCATCAACCGTCGACGTAAACAGATTGGTACCCGTCGCGCACTGGGTGCCACACGGCCGGCCATTCTCAGATACTTTCTGTTGGAGAACCTGCTGATCAGTGGCTCGGGTGTCGTACTGGGCGCGCTGTTGACGCTGGCGTTTAATATGTTTCTGGTGCAGACCTTTGATATGCCACGCATCGACTGGTTTTATGCGCCGGTGGGCATGCTGGTGCTGATCATTCTCGGTCAATTGGCTGCCCTGGCACCGGCTGCCAAAGCCTCTGGAATTGCACCGGCGATGGCGACGCGCTCAGTCTGACGCCGGGCGATTTAAAAGCAACTGACACCCCTGGCAAGCCTCTGATTGTTAACGCACAGAGGCTTGCGTTGTTTACAGTTACAGCGCAATATCCTTGCGTTTGTAGAAAACAATAACAAGGTCAGGAGCTTTTATGACAGTACAACAAACGGCCGCTGCGGCGCCCATTGATGAACACACCCAATCCAATATGCGCAAGGTTGCGCTGACGTCGCTGGCAGGCACGTCGATCGAGTGGTATGACTTCTTTCTGTACGGCACGGCTGCTGCACTGGTCTTCCCCATCCTGTTTTTCCCGGCTGATATGCCACCCATGGTTGCGTTGATTGCCTCATTCAGCACCTTTGCGGTTGGCTTTCTGGCGCGTCCGCTGGGTGGCATCATTTTTGGTCACTACGGTGACCGGGTTGGACGTAAGAAAGTATTGGTGATTGCCCTGCTGATGATGGGTGTGGCAACCACCTTGATCGGTTTGTTACCGAGTTATGCACTTGTGGGTCCTCTGGCACCTATCCTGCTGGTGATCCTGCGTTTTGTGCAGGGGCTGGCCATCGGTGGGCAGTGGGGCGGAGCCATGCTGCTGGTGACGGAAACAGCGCCACCCACCAAGCGCGGCTGGTATGGTGCCTACGCACAAGCCGGGGCACCGATCGGGGTTATTCTGGCTAACCTCGCCTTCCTGATCATCAGCTACGTGGTCTCGGAAGAAGCCTTTATGAGCTGGGGCTGGCGTGTGCCTTTTATGGCAAGCGTCGTGCTGATTGGTATCAGCATGTATGTGCAACTGCATCTTGAAGACACCCCTGCCTTCAAAGAGCTGGAACGTCTGAAGATTGAACGTCAAAAAACCGGACTGGCACCTGAGAAAGTGGTTGTCACGCGCTCTCCTGTGCTGGAAGCGCTGCGTCTGTATCCCAAACGTATCATGCTGGCTGCCGGCGCGTTCCTGTCAATTCAGGTGACCTTCTATATCATGATTGCGTTTGTTGTCGCTTACGGCAGCAGCGCGGTGGGCGGCGTGGGGTTGTCCCGAAACACCATGTTGTCCGCGGTATTGATTGCCTCAGCGGTGCAGATCCCCTTCCAGTTCTGGGCAGCGCATTATTCAGATACACACGGTCGACGCGGCATCTTTATGCTGGGTGCGCTGTTAACCGGTCTGTGGGGTTTTGCCTTGTTCCCGTTGATTGATACCGGTAACTTTGTGCTGATCACATTCGCGATTGCGGCGGGCCTGAGTTTTATGGGACTGCAATACGGCCCGCAAGCGGCGTTTTTCACCGAGTTGTTTTCCACCAAAGTGCGTTACTCCGGTGCGTCATTGGGCTACCAGATTGGTGCGATTGTGGGGGGTGCGTTGGCACCGACCATTGCGGTGTTGCTGTGGAATGAGTACGGGATTGTCTATGTGTCTGCCTACATCATGTTGGCATCACTGGCGACCTTGTGGTCGGTATGGATGCTGACCGAGACTCATGGCACCGACATCCACGCAGAACATCACTGACACGCGGAACATCATTAATAGTGTGCTGAACACCTGGCTTAGGCCGGGTTGTTCAACACCTTCTTCATCAGCAATTAATCAAATCTGACTGTCAGTTGTTCGTCACTGCCCTGAAATGTCAGGGTAGTGACAGAACCGCCACGTTCAAAGTTCACCGTATTGATCTGTTCTGGCCATACTTCTCTCAGGGCGAGATGCATAACCTGCAGTTCTGTCAGATTGGCTGGCAGCGCACGCTCTTGATAGACCCAGAAGAAGTTTCCTTCAATTTCATGCCCAACCGGAGAGAGCATCAACGTCTCGCCTGACGGACTCTTTAACAAAAACATCTGCTGCACATACGCCGCAAACCGCGCGCGCGTGAGCTCATCACCAATAATGTCAGCATCACTACCCATCAACTGGCGAATGGCATGTTCGGCATCGTGCAGATAAAAGCGGTGCATGACTTCCAGCGTGCCCGTGCGCTCATTAAACACCACACGGGTAATCGCAGCTTTTTGCTGATGCGCTTGCACGGCTGGCAGTGCGTGAAGCACCGCCAGCAGCAATACGGACTTGATCAGCTGTCGGCGTATCACTCTGCCTCACCTTCATCATTGGCAGACTTCAGTTCCGTTTTGATGTCCTGCATGATGTCACGGCCAACCAGCCCGCCACCGCCTTCGGACTTAAACGCTTCTACTCGCGATGGAATCAACCGGCGCGGGTAGAAGTTATTTTCCATATTGGTGTCAGCCGTTTCCCAACGCGGATCCATGACGATCTCAGCGACCGGTTTATCCGCAATGATCAGCTTGCTGACATTGTGTGCGTTCTGGCGCCAGATCTCCGCCGGAATGTACATGTCTTCAACACTGCCATCCTCATAGGTCATCTGCAGAATGATCGGCATCACCAGCCCGCCCTGATTGGAGAACTGCAACACATAGTAGTGTTTGTTCTCAGCCATGGCCCGGTCAAACACCGCACGCTCAATCTCGTCCAGCCCTTCGAGGAAACTCTGGTACTGGTTGCGCTCCTTGTTGGTGACCGTATAGATGTCGTTTTCATCGTAGAAGTCAGTGACATCCGGGTTACGTTCTACCCAACTGAGCATGCCCTCTTCGCGGTTGCGAACCGAGGAAATGGACTCCGGCTTATTGGCTTCTTCTTCACGACGACGCTGGTAATCTATGTCCGGGTCACGGGTATCCAACTGCATGGCGTAGACGCGATCCAGCGAAATATCCACGTGATCGGTGCTGTAGAACCAGCCGCGCCAGAACCAGTCCAGATCAACACCGGAAGCGTCCTCCATAATGCGGAAGAAATCCGACGGTGTCGGTCGCTTGAACTTCCACTGCTGAGCGTATTCACGGAAGGCAAAATCAAACAGCTCGCGTCCCATGATGGTTTCACGCAGGATATTCAGCGCCGTGGCCGGCTTGGAGTAGGCGTTTGGCCCCAAACGCGTGACGCTGTCGGACTGCGTCATGATCGGCTGCTGATCAGTAGAGCGCATGTAGTCCACGATGTCCCGCGGCTCATTACCCCACGGGATATCCGGATCCCATTCACGCCCGGCGGCCGCATCCAGGAAGCTGTTGATGCCTTCGTCCATCCACGTCCACTGCCGCTCATCCGTATTCACCACCATGGGGAAATAGATGTGGCCGATTTCATGAATCACCACACCAATCAGGAAGCGCTTCTCAGCCAGCGAGTAGGTGCGGCTGCCATCATCCTGCAAGGTAGTGCGTGGGCCGTTAAAGGTAATCATCGGGTATTCCATACCACCCACCGGCCCGTTCACTGACTGTGCAACCGGGTAGGGATAGTCAAACGCAAAGCGGTTATAGACCTCCATGGTATGAATCACCACTTCGGTGGAATACTCCGACCACAGCGGATCGCCTTCCTTGGGGAAAAACGACATGGCCATGACAAAGGGATTATCTTTGTTGTCCTGGCGGAAGCCTTTGGCATCCCAGATAAACTTGCGCGACGAACCCCAGGCAAAATCCCGCACCCGCTCAGCATTGAAGCGCCAGGTTTTGGTTTCGGTGGTGCCTTCGCGTTCATTTTCCAGTGCTTCGTCTGGCGTCACAATGTAGACCGGACGTGCAGCATCTTCAGCCTGTTCAAGACGTCGACGTTGCTCAGCAGTCAGCACCTGATTGGCGTTTTGCAGCACACCGGTGGAAGACACAATGTGATCGGCAGGTACCGTGATTTCAACCTCGTAGTCACCAAATTCAAGGGTGAATTCGCCGTTGTCCAGAAACTCTTTATTGGTCCAGCCTTCATAGTCGGTGTACGCGGCCAGACGCGGGAACCACTGCGCCAACAGGAAAATGTCGTTGCCGCCTTCGCGGGCATCGTCGGGGAAATGTTCATAACCACTGCGTGCACCCAGCACACCGGCTTCGACGATGTTAAAACTGAAGTCCAGCTCAAAACGTGTGCTCTGCCCCGGACGCAACGGCTGCGCCAGATCCACACGCATCAGTGTGCCGACCACGGTGAATGGCAAGGCATTGCCGGCTGTATCTTCGAGTGAGTGGATTTCGTAACCCAGTTCGCTGTCGGCCATGTACTGCTGGCGCTGCAGCGTACCCAGACTCATACGCGCCGGCGCGCTGCCGCTGCCGGTTTCCACGCGTGGGCTGCTGCCAAAGGTCTCGGTCAACTCAAACATGGAATTGCGTTTAAAAATGTTCTGATCCAGCTGCAACCACAAATACCCAAGGGTATCGGGCGAGTTGTTCTGGTACGTCACCGTCTGGCTGGCATCCAGCCGTCGGGCGGCCTCGTTCAGCGTAACGGAAATGTTGTAGTCCACTTCTTGCTGCCAGTACTGATGACCTGGCTGGCCCGCCGCGTTGCGGTAGGTGTTGGGCGTGGGCAGTACTTCATCAAGCTGGCGGAATTTGTCTTCGTAGTTGCCTTTGGTCTGTCGCACGGCATCCGCGGCTTGCACGGAAATACACAGACTGAGCGCACACAGCGCGCCCAGCAGGGGAATGTTTTTCATTGGTGGTTTTACTCTTTAAATATTTGGCTGATTATTTCTGTTCGTAATGTCCCATTAGCATACCGGTGCCGAGCACATGCCCTTCAATGGCGGCCAGCAACTGCTCTTTGTTTAATCCGGCATCAAGATTAAGGGCAGCGTCCAATGCAAAAATGCGGAAATGATAAGCGTGAAGCTTGCCATCCACCGGAGGACGCGGTCCAAAATAGCCCACCTGGCGAATGCCGTTAACACCGTTGATCATGCCGTCGAGACCGGCAACCCCGGTGACATTGGCCTCTTTGCTCAAACCTTCCGGCAATTCCGCGGCATCGGCCGGAATGTTGTACGCCACCCAATGCACAAACGGCTGCGGCATCGGCACAATCGGATCGTCCATCACCAGCGCCAGTTGCACCGTGCCGGCCGGCAAGTTGCTCCAGGTGATTTGCGGTGACTTATTGTCGCCGTACGCAGTGTACGCCAACGGGACCGTGCCATGGTGTTCAAACGCCGAACTCGCCACGGTAATGGTGTCGGGCATGTCCTGTGCCGACTCTTGAGCCAATACGGATAAGGAAAAGGAAAAACTGACGGCCATCAAGGCAGCAAGGCCCAGATCTTTTAGCATTTTCATGAGGATTCCCCGCAGATGCGTTGAGAAAAAATGAGTGGTGACAAGCAGGTTATTTGTACACTTGCGAGGATAAGGCAAGCCAAGCGGATAACTCAATTAAAAACTGACTGTCGCGCGCACAAGTGTGCATAACTTTTTACACTTGCTGCACAACTTGCCAACGTGACAGACTGCGCGCATGTCAGAATCCAACACAGAAACCCAGGCAACACCCTCATCATCACCTGTCGCCGCGTCCACGCCAACCCCTTGGCAAACGCTGGTGCAAGTGGTGCCGTTTATTCGTCCCTATACCCGTCAATTGATGGTAGCGACCGCGGCGTTGATTTTTACCGCCGCCATTACGCTGGGGCTGGTGCAATATGCGCGCATCATTGTCGACGCAGGATTTGTAGCCGGCTCGGCACAGACACTCGGCCAGGCAGTGCTGGCGTTTTTGCTGGTGTCCATTTTGCAGGCTTTTGGCACCTTTGCGCGTTTCTACTGGGTATCCTGGCTTGGCGAGCGCGTCACCGCCGACATTCGCAAAGCGGTGTTTAACCACTTGCTGCAAATGCATCCGTCTTATTTTGAAGAAAACATCAGTGGTGAAATCCAGTCGCGCATCACCACGGATACCACCTTGATCCAAACGGTGATCGGGTCATCGGCTTCCATTGCGCTGCGCAATTTTTTATTGCTGGTGGGCGGCATAGTCTTTCTCTTTATCACTAACCCGCGACTGACCAGCGTGGTGCTGATCTGTATTCCACTGGTGATTGGTCCGATTGTGATTTTTGGCCGGCGAGTGCGCAAACAATCGCGCAAAACCCAGGACCAGATTGCCAATGTCGGCGCGTATGTCGGCGAAAGTCTGCATCAGATTAAAACCGTGCAGGCCTACAACCATCAAGCCGAAGATGAACGACTGTTCTCAGGGCACGTCGAATCGGCGTTTACCGTGGCACTGGCGCAAATCCGTTCACGTTCCTTAATGATTGCCTTGGTGATTACGCTGGTATTTGCTGCGCTGGCGGTGATGATCTGGGTGGGTGGGCAGGACGTGATTAGCGGGCGCATGAGTGCGGGTGAGTTGACCGCCTTTGTGGTGTACGCGGTGATGGTTGCGTCGGCCGTTGGCGCAATCAGTCAGGTAATCGGCGACTTACAACGCGCAGCCGGTGCCACCGAACGACTGATGGAACTGTTACAGGCGCAAACCCGCATTGAGGCGCCGCTCCAGCCGCACACATTTACCCGGGCTGTTGAAGGCACCTTGACCCTGCGCAACGTGCACTTCAACTATCCCAGCCGACCGGCACAAGCGGCGCTGGATGGTCTGGATCTGGACATTCCGGCCGGTACCAGCCTGGCACTGGTTGGGCCATCCGGCGCGGGCAAATCGACCGTATTTGAGTTGCTGCTGCGTTTTTATGATCCGCAAACCGGCCACGTGCTGCTGGATGGCATTGATATCCGCCAGCTGGATCCGTTGGTGTTGCGCCAGCAGATTGCATTGGTCAGCCAGCAGCCCGCCCTGTTTACCGGCACGGTGATGGAAAACATCCGCTACGGCCGCCCGGATGCAAGCGACGACGAAGTCATGGCCGCCGCTGAGGCCGCTTATGCCAGCGAATTTATCGTCAATCTGCCACAAAACTGGCACAGTCATCTGGGAGAATCAGGTATCCGCTTGTCGGGTGGGCAAAAGCAACGACTGGCAATCGCGCGGGCCATTCTGAAAGATCCGCGCATTTTGCTGCTGGATGAGGCCACCAGCGCCCTCGATGCCGAAAGTGAACGCAAGGTACAAATGGCCATTGAAAAACTGATGCCGGGCCGGACGACTATTATCATTGCGCATCGACTGGCAACCGTCCGCAACGTGGATCGTATTGCGGTGATGCAGGCCGGCAAGCTGATTGCACAGGGGCGCCATGAGGATTTGCTCCTGAATAACGAGCTCTATGCCCGTCTGGCTGCCCTGCAATTTAATCAAACTGCTTGACGATCGGCAGCGAGCTGTTTAGCTTGCCAACCGAGCTGAAGATTTTAAGGAAACCGGTAACATTGCCCGATGCAAGATTACTAAAGATGACTTTCTGGCGTCCGTCATGACACTCTGGATTGTACCGTCACTGCTGGGAATGTTACTCAGCCTGTTCGTGGCGCGTTATGCGTCGCGCGGGATGCGGCCGCCTGCCGGTTATTTTATGAGCCTGTTGGCCGTGATGGTCGCCTGGTGGTGTTTCACTCAATGGGGCAGCCTGTTGTGGATCAATCAGGAATACCGCTACTTTTTTGCCAAACTTCAGTACATAGCCATCAGCGCCTCCCCGGTGTTCTGGATTTTTACCGCACTGAGTTTTTCAGGGTATTACGACTTCGTGCGGCGCTGGCATCTGCTGTTCTGGATTGTACCGCTCATTACCTTGCTACTGGCCTTCAGCAACGATTTCCACGGGCTGATCTGGCAGACATTTGAAATTGTCCCGGACGACATTAAATTGACCATCGTCTACGGCCGCTGGTTTGATGTACATGCGCTGTATGCCTACTGCCTGGTGTTGACCGGCACGCTCATCATGGCCTTCAGAATCGGCATTTCCCCGCAGTTCCGCACCCAGTTGCTGATTACCATTGCCTCGCCTCTCACCGTCATTCTTGTGAATTTGCCGTTTATCATGGGTCAACAATGGTTGCCCATCGATCCAACACCGTCTGGTTTTGCGCTGGGGATTCTGTTTTTTGCATTTGCCATCCGCAAAAATCTGTTTTTGGTGGTCCCTGTAGCACGTCGCAGTACATTGGACAGTATTAGCGACGGTGTCATTGTGATCGATGATCTGGGCAAAATCGCCGACAGCAACCCTGCTGCTGAACGTATCCTCGGCGCCAAAGCACTGGAAATCGGCAATCAACTCAGTGAGTTCCTGCCCGATGATATTGATCTGCGCCGTGAGATAGCGCAGGACATCCATACCATTGATGGCCGTTGGCTGGATTTGCGCACCACGCCCGTTAAAGCCAGTAACGATCAGATACTCGGCAGGGTCATTCTGATTCGGGATGTCACCGCCGAACGGGATACTCAAGAGCGCTTGATCCGCACTCAGGTTGCCTTGCAATCACTGAACAAACGACTGGGGGAACTGGCGCAGACTGATGAACTGACCGGACTGGCCAACCGCAGACATTTGTTTGAGACGCTGGAGAAAGAGTGGTCACGCAGCACGCGTTATGAACGACCGCTGTCATTGATTGTGCTGGATTTTGATCACTTCAAATCCATTAACGACAACTATGGGCATCAGGTAGGCGATCAAGTTCTTGCGGCGGTCGCCAGTAGACTTAAACTGATTGTGCGACCACAGGATCTGGTGGCGCGACATGGCGGCGAGGAATTCTCCATCTTGCTACCGGAAACCTCCGAATCTGCTGCGCTGGACGTGGCAATACGAGTCCACGGCGCGTTGTCCAGCATTGAACATGACAACGGATCAGGTGGCACTCTGACATTAACTGCCAGCCTGGGAGTGACCACGCGCACACCTGAAGACACTAATCCCGACGCATTGATGTCCCACGCCGATATTGCCATGTATCACAGTAAAAAAACCGGTCGCGATGGTGTCAGTCAATATCATCAAGGCGCCATCAAACGCATCGACATCACGCCCGCATAAGTTCGTATACACACATGTTGACGGTGGCGGCGAGATTCAGCGATTCAATCTGGCCACACCCTGGAATTGAGTAAGTCCCGGCACCCATGTCCCGAACCAATTGCTCGGGCAGGCCCCGTGCTTCATTGCCAAATACCAGACAATCGGCGTTATGAAACGCTGCGCTCTCCAGCGATTTGCCACCCAATGACAGGCAGGCGGGCTGCTTGTAACGGGCATGAACCTGCTCGATCCCCGCGTCCAGCAGCAAGGGCACATAAAAAATTGCACCCATGCTGGCACGCACTACTTTGCTGTTAAACGGATCCACACAACCCGGACTCAGCAGGCAGTCAAAGCCGCCAAACCATCCCAGAGTGCGCAAAATAGTGCCCAGATTACCCGGGTCCTGAACCTCGTATAAATACACGGCACGCGGCTGTGCCGGCAAGGACTGTAAGGCAGCGCTTGGCACCCGCGCCACAATGCCTTGGGGGGAGCGGGTGTCACTCAACTGCTGCATGACCCGCTCAGACACCGGATGTAGATGGAATTTGCTATCCCAGTCTGCGTAGTGATCGGTGACATACAACTCACTGGCCTGCAGCGCTGTGTTCTTGGCCGCCGCTTTTTCCAATTCCAGCACCAGATGTTCACCTTCTGCCAGAAAACACCCAAATTCCTCGCGGTATTTTTTTTGATGCAGCTTTTTGACGTCATCAATTTTCATGCGTTGCATCAGTGTTGACTCCGCAGCTTGCCGGGTGTGTCGGCCCGGTCGGCGAGCATGGCTGTCGCCAACGCCTCAGCGACCTTGATGCCATCCACACCTGCCGACAAGATACCACCGGCATAACCGGCGCCTTCCCCGGCGGGATACAAGCCCCGGGTATTCAGGCTTTGCAGGTGTTGATTGTCACGGGTGATGCGCAGCGGCGACGAAGTGCGCGATTCAATGCCGGTCAACACCGCATCGTCGCGGTCAAAGCCTCGGATTTGCCGACCAAACACCGGCAGTGCTTCACGAATGGCATCAATGGCGTAGGCGGGCAGCGCTGTGGCCAAGTCACCCAGTTTCACGCCCGGTTTATAAGAGGGCTCAACATCGCCAAATTCGCTGGAGGCTTGCGCGCGAATAAAATCACCCACCAATTGCCCCGGTGCACAGTAGTCACTGCCTCCCAACACATAGGCATGTGACTCAAGAGATTCCTGCAACGCCAAGCCCGCCAACGGACCACCGGGAAAGTCTTGCTCCGGGCTGATACCCACCACAATGCCGGCGTTGGCATTGCGTTCATTACGCGAATACTGACTCATCCCGTTGGTGACGACTCGCCCGGCTTCGGAGGTGGCGGCCACCACGGTGCCACCCGGGCACATACAGAAGCTGTACACGGCACGACCATTTTTGGCGTGATGCACCAGTTTGTAATCCGCTGCGCCCAGCGCCGGGTGTCCCGCGTATTTGCCCAACCGGGCTTTATCAATCAATGACTGCGGGTGTTCGATACGAAAACCCAAGGCAAAGGGTTTGGCCTCCATAAACACACCCCGTGCATGGAGTTGGCGGAAGGTATCGCGGGAACTGTGTCCCAGCGCCAGCACCACGTAGCGGCTTTGTAGTTGCGAGCCGTCTGCCAGCGTGACGCCCTCAATGCGGCCATCACGAATCAGAAAGTCACTGACCCGGCTTTCAAATCTGACCTCACCACCCAATGCGCGGATTTCTTCCCGCATGGCGGACACCACACCGGTCAGGCGAAAGGTACCAATGTGCGGCTTGCTGACATACAGGATTTCTTCCGGCGCACCCGCGCGCACAAACTCCTGCATGACTTTGCGACCATAAAACTTTGGGTCTTTGATCTGGCTGTAGAGTTTGCCGTCTGAAAACAGCCCGGCGCCGCCTTCACCAAACTGCACATTGGACTCGGCGGTGAGCATATGTTTACGCCACAGCGCCCATGTATCTTTGGTGCGTTGACGCACCTCGCGCCCACGCTCCAGCACAATGGGCTTAAACCCCATCTGCGCCAGCGTCAGTGCGGCAAACAATCCACACGGCCCAAAACCAATAATCACCGGCCGCTCGGTGAGGTCTTCCTGCGCTGAGGCGACAGGGTAATAGCCTGTGTCCGGCGCGGGCCGGATGTGAGTGTCCCCCGCCAGACGCGACAGAATGGCCGGCTCGTGGCGGCAAGACACATCGATGATGTACACAAAGGTGATTTCGGTATTCTTCTTGCGCGCGTCGTAACTGCGCTTGAACACCGTAAAATCGATCAGGTCCTGGTCAGGGATGCCAAGCCGGCGGGCGATCGCAGGGCGCAAGGCGTCGGGGGCATGGTCCAGCGGCAACGCCAGTTCAGTGATGCGAATCATGTCTGCAGATCCTGGCCGGTGTCTCCGGCAAAGGTTTTTGTCTGAAGGCGGTATGGTATGCTTTCGCCTTGTTAAAGTCATCCGCACCATCACACAACCAGGACAGATCTCGACCATGGCCCGCTCCAAAAGCAGCAAACGTTGGCTGGATGAACACGTCAACGACCCCTACGTCAAAAAGGCCCAGATTGACGGTTATCGCTCGCGCGCCAGTTACAAACTGCTTGAGATCATTGAAAAGGACCGCCTGATCCAGCGCGGCATGCTGGTGCTGGATCTGGGTTCAGCGCCCGGTGGTTGGTCGCAGGTGATTGCGCCGCTGGTTGAACCCAAAGGACGGGTGATTGCCTCAGATATCCTGCCCATGGACTCGATTGCCGATGTCGACTTTATTCAGGGTGACTTTACTGAGCAGGCCGTGTTCGACCAGATTCTGGAAAAACTCGGCGGCGCGCAGGCCGATCTGGTGATGTCGGACATGGCACCCAATATCAGCGGAGTGGATGCCGCTGATCAGGCATCATCCATGTATCTGGTGGAATTGGCGCTGGATATGGCGCGGCAGGTGCTTAAACCCGGTGGCAACTTTGTCACCAAGGTATTCCACGGCGAAGGGTATGATGACTACGTCAAAGAGGTGCGCACCAGTTTTGACAAAGTTGTGGTGCGCAAACCGGATGCCTCCCGCGCCAGATCGCGTGAAGTGTATCTGGTTGGCCGCGGATTCAAGAGCTGAGTATATTCACAGGAGATCACATTGTGGAAGGCATATCCAATTATTACGAGTCGCTGGTATTTTTTTGTATCCAGAAAAAACTGAAAGACCGGCCCGAAGCGCGCGACGAAGAATACATCGCTGATGTGGCCTGTGTTGCGCTGAACCGCTTACCCGCGCGTTATATCCGCCACGTTGTGGACACACGCTTCTTTGAGTCCGAAGACAATATTGTCAAAAGTAACGCGGCGGTAGAAAACGCAACCAGCTTTGCCATTGAGTTTATCAATAGCCGACGGGGTCAGCGGCCGGATGGAAAATTAGGCTCAGGCACCGCATAGATCCCCGAGCCCTCTTTAATCAATAACCCACCGCCGCCCCGTCACCGGCGCGTGAATCTGCCGCACCGTGGAACAAACCGGTGTCACGGTCAATAAAAATACCCATTGCAGAGCCCTGATTACCCCGCACGCTGGTGGTGTGCCCCATGGCTTCATACAAACGGATGGTGTCCGGTGAGAACATACGACCTTCCATACTAGTGGTATCCGGCAACCACTGATGATGGATGCGGCCCGCTTCGACGGCTTCGGCCACATTCATGCCGTGGTCAATGACGTTGACGATCGCCTGCATGGTGGTGTTAATGATGGTGCGTCCGCCTGGGCTGCCAATCGCCAGCACTGGCTTGCCGTCCTTTGCGACGATGGTGGGTGACATGCTGGACAACATGCGTTTTTGTGGTGCCACCAGATTGGGCAGTGTGCCGATCTGGCCATTGCGATTAGTTACACCCGGCACCGGATTAAAATCACCCATCTCGTTATTAAGCAGATACCCGCCGCCCTCGGCAACAATACGTGAACCGTAACCGTTCTCCAATGTGTAGGTCAGCGACACCATGTTGCCGTCTTTATCCACAACGGAGAAGTGTGTGGTCTCTTCACTTTCGTAAATATTGCCGAATGCACTTTCGTCACTGACAGATGCTTTAGTTGTGTCAATGGTGGCGCGCAGTGACGCCGCATGTTCTTTGCTGATCAGACGGCTGACGGGCATGTCCGGATTAAAATCCGGGTCACCCAGAAACTCGGCGCGATCCGCGTAACTGCGACGCATGGATTCGGTCAGCAGATGTAAATACTGCGCAGAGTTATGACCCGCTGCGGCCAGATCAAACCCTTCCAGAATATTCAGCATCTGGATAATGCCGACACCGCCAGAACTGGGTGGTGGCATGCTGACAATCTCATAACCGCGATAGGTGCCACGCACCGGCTCGCGTTCGACGGCTTCGTAGGATGCCAGGTCTTCTTCGGTAATGATGCCGCCGTTGGCCTGCATAAAGGCCGCGAGGTTGCGCGCATTGTCGCCCTTGTAGAAGCCGTCACGACCTTCGTTCTGAATGCGCTCCAGTGTGCGCGCCAGATCGGGCTGTTTCCAGGTGTCACCCAATTCATAAGGGGTGCCATCGGCTTTTAAAAACACCGCTGCCGAGGAGGGGAATTGGTCCCAGAAACTTTGGTTAGAGCGAAACCCACTGTACAGCGCATAGGTCACCGGGATGCCATCACGCGCCAGTGAAACTGCCGGTGCCACCAGATCCGCCCACGGCAAGTTGCCCAGACGCTGATGCGCCAGATACAAACCGGCGACGGTGCCTGGTACACCCACCGACAAGAAACCGCGGTGCTGCATGTTGGTACTTAAACCATCAGCGCCCATGAACATGTTTTCAGTCGATGCCATCGGGGCTTTTTCGCGAAAATCGAAGGTGGTGGCGTGACCATCATCACCGTGATACACCAGAAATCCACCGCCACCAATATTACCGGCCGTGGGCCAGGTGACCGCCAATGCCAGTGCCGTTGCAACCGCCGCATCAACCGCATTGCCGCCTTGTTTGAGGATATCCACCCCCACGTCAGACGCCAGTCGCGAGGCGCTGGTGACGATGCCGTTTTGCACACGCAGCGGCGTACGACCACCTTCAGCAAACAAGGACAATGGCAGTAACAACACCAGTGTCGCTACCAGCATGCGGGCAAAAAATGATCTTTCTATTCTTGGTTTGTTCATGGCAATCTCTTTGTTTTTAATCACTATTTTTTGTATCAGCCGCCGTTTGGCACACGGCGTTTTTAACTGTTTGCTACTTATACTACTTTGACGACGCCTCGGCCAGCAGCGCGGCAATGTATCGGGCGCGCAGATCACGCGTCACCGGGCCGGGTTTGCCATCACCAATGCGATGCCCGTCAACACTGACAATCGGTAGCACCAGGCTGCTGGCGTTGCTGAGAAATGCCTCGTCAGCAGCGATGGCCTCGGCGATGGAAAACGGTCGTTGCTGCAAGGTAAAGCCGCCTTGTTCGGCCATTTCCACCAAGACGCGGCGGCGAATGCCCGGCAGAATGCTGTTGGTCAATGCGCGGGTGATCACCGTGCCGTCATTGACAATAAAGGCAGTCGATGAGGCGCCTTCCGTGACAAACCCGTCCTCCGTCATCCACGCCTCAAACGCACCTTGTTTGGCGGCCTGTTGTTTGGCCATACATTGCGCCAGCAGATTCAATGATTTGATATCGCGGCGTTTCCAGCGCAAATCGTCGGTGGAGACAACGGACACACCGGACTCAGCCAACGGGCTGTTCAAAATAGCTTTGTGTGTTGGATAGGCCATCAGCGAGGGCTGGGTATTTTTGGGGTAGGCAAAATCGCGCTCGGCAATACCACGCGTGACTTGCACGTACGCCATGCCTTCCTCAACCTTGTTGCGTGCGATCAACTCACGCAACATCTGCAGGTATTCCGCCTCTGAACACGGCCAGGCCATGTCGATTTCAGCGAGACTGCGGCGCAGGCGCTGCACGGAATAATCCTCATCCACCAACATGCCCTGAATAATCGGGATGACTTCATAAACCCCGTCACCAAACAGATAACCACGATCAAACACGGAAATTTTTGCATCCGCCTGTGCGAGGTATTCTCCATTCAGATAAACGATTCTGCTCATTGTCTTCCCCTGCGATGCGTTATTTGGTCGTTATACATTTTTTAAAAATCTGCAATTAAAAAAGGGAGCTTGCGCTCCCTTCCCGTGTTGCATGGCTCCAATGGAACCGTGTTATTAACGTTACAGGGCGCGAGTCCCCACGTCATTAATACCACCAAAATCCACTTGAGCCGAAGACATACCACTAGACATTGGATCACCTCCTTTTTTGCTTCTCAGTTGAACATAAGCCGAGAGTAATCCCGTCTTCCAAAAGCTGTCAATCATTAATTTTTGTATTGGCTAAACTAACAGAATACCTGCCGTCGCGACGTCTCCCCGTTTACGGTTGCACCTCACCATCCCACGCCGAGCGTGTGGCGGCCTGCCGCAGCATCTCGCGGTTTTCCACCGACGCAGGCGGTTCGGATTCACCAAAAATTGCTGCTAACCAATGACCATCGGTGGGATTGGGAAACATCACGTATTGCATGCCAAACAAATGTTTGTCTTCTTCCATCGCGGCAATGCGGCCGTCAATGTCCCCACGGATATAGTATTTGCGACGGAAGTCATTCAGATTGTCGCCCAGCGTGACGACCACGTTATGCGTTTGCATGATTTCATTCTGACGAATTTCTTTGTTGGATGATTCGCGCAGCACGGTGACATGCTCCTCATCAACAAACGGCGCACCGACCGACTGCAGGTTGGACAAGGCAATCGACAGCGTCGGTTCGCCCTGATCACGACTGGTCACGTAAAACACTTCTACATTATTGGCTTCGCAGAACTGCAGAAATTCCAGCGCACCTGGCGCAGCTGACATCAGGTTCAGACCAATCCACTGATCCCAAACCGGGTCTTCAAAAAAGTCCTTGTTGCTGTTGACCAGATGGCCCCAGTAACTCAACACATGCAGCACGGTGTCGTCGACATCAGTAATCACCGCTAGCGGTTTGTCGCCCGGTTGCTGCTGCGCAAGCGCGTTTTGCACGTGCAAACGTGCGATGTTAAAACCCTGGTGGTACAGCGCACGATACTCGGCCGAGGTTTGTTTCCAGGCCAGCGCGTAAAGCAGTGGGTTGGCCGGTTGTTCCAATGCGCTATCAGACTGTGCATGGGTCGCCTGCGTGGGGCTCATGCTAATCATGGCACCGGTTAAAACAAGTCTGGATAACAGTGATTGCATGGTCACGTGTGGTCTCCCGGTTTAAGAAGCGGTGTTTTGCGCAACAGACCAATGCCCATGGCCGCCATCGCAATGGAAATCAGCGGGTTCAGGTAATTCAGAAACGCATAAGGCAGATAATCCAGCACCGGCACCCCAAGCGTGGCTGCATAAAATGCGCCGGCGGTAGTCCAGGGAATCAGACCAGTGGTCATGGTCGAGCCTTCTTCGACGGAGCGTGACAGCACGGCGGGATCCAGTTTCTTGTCGTCATAGGCCCGGCGGAACAACTGACAGTTCAGAATGATACTGATATAGGCTTCGCCCATCGCCAGGTTGCCGGCCAACGATGCCGCAATAGTGCTGGCGATCAGTCCGACGGTGGTGCGCACCCGGGAAATAAACCCTTGCAGCAAGGCTTGCAAAAATCCGGCACGGAACAAGATGCCACCCAGGGCCAGCGCCAACAAGGCCAGCAGCAACGTCCAGCTCATGCTGTACATGCCACCGCGCCCCAACAGGTTATCCAGACTGACAATGCCGGTGGCACCGGGGGTGTTGAGCCACAAGGCATCAATCACCACCACCGGGTGTTGGCCCTGATAGAACACCGCAATTAACATGGCAACAATAACACTGGCGGTCATGCTGATTTCAGCAGAATAGCGTTTTAAACTCAGGGTCAGCATCACCAGCAAAGGCAACAGTGTCACCAGCAGATTCATCTTGTACTGCCCGGCCAGTGCATCACGGATGGTGGCAATTTCCGCAGCGGGCAAGGTATTACCCGCAAAGCGCATCCCAAGAAACAAGAAGATCACCAGGCTTACTACAAACGCGGGGGTGGTGGTGTACAACATCGATCCGATATGACGATACAGGCTGGTGCCTGCACTCATGGCCGCCAGATTGGTGGTGTCTGACACCGGCGACATTTTGTCTCCAAAGGTTGCGCCACACACCACCATGCCAGCAACAAGCGGCAGCGGAATACCCATCGCGCCACCAATACCAATCAATACAACACCCAGTGTGCCAGCCGTGCCCCAAGAGGTGCCCGTTGCCACCGACATCAGGCTGCATAACACCAATCCCGCGGCCAGAAAAAGTGACGGGCTCAACAGGTTCAGGCCGTGGTAAATCAGCGACGCCACGGTGCCGCTGTGCATAAACGCCGCGATCACCAGGCCAATTAACAGGAAAATATAAATAGCAGGCAGCGCCTGAGTAATACCGGCGCTCATCATGCCGCGGATGTCGGTGTACTGATACCCGAGGATGCGGGCGTGTGTTCCGGTCCAGATCAAACAGAAAAACATCAGGCTGTGCAGGCTGAGCTTAAAAACAAACAATCCCAGGATGATAATCAGCAGATTGCCGAAAAAACACAGAGCGCTGTGCGCGAACCCGGGCGTGTGATGGCTCGTGCCAGCGTCTGTGTTTTCCATGTATCTGTTCCTGTCGCGTTGGTTTACAAGCCTTGGCTTGCGGCCCGCATCAAACGTGTGAACCTCTTTCCAGTACAGCGCCGGCGTTTGCTTCACGAATAGCTGCCTGCTCGGCATCATATTCCTGTTCTTCCAGAATATGGTGACGCGAGAAGTCATACAGGATCATATAGAGCGCTGGCACCAGGAACAGGGTAATGACTGTGGCAAACAGTACACCAAACGCCAGCGAGATCGCCATCGGAATGATAAAAAAGGTAGCCGGGCTGGGCGTAAACATCAGCGGCACAAGTCCGATAAACGTGGTAAACGAGGTCAGGAAAATGGGTCTGAAGCGCGCAGCACCCGCTGAAGCGACCGCCTCGTATAATGTTTTACCCGCCGCCACTTCATTATTCACGTAGACCACCAGCACCAGGCTGGCGTTGACCACCACACCGCCCAACGCCACCATGCCAATAATGGAGAAGAACACCAGTTCGGCGCCCATAATGAAGTGACCCATGATGGCACCAATCGCGCCAAACGGAATCACACTCATGATAATCAGCGGTTGCGTATAAGATTTCAGGGGAATTGCCAGCAGCGCGTAGATCATCAACAGTGCCAACGGGTATGAGGCGAAAAGGGCGCCCAGCGACTCATCCCGCTGTTCGCCTTCGCCACCCAGCACCAGCGTCACATCGTATTCCTCTGCCCAACGCTGACGGAAACCGCTGACCACTTCGCGTGTAACTTCCTCAGGCGCACTCACGGTGCGATTGATATCCGCATTGACGGTGATCACCCGACGGCCATTTTCACGGTTGATATTGGAGTAGGAGTTGCCCAGCGACATACTGGCCACGCTGGCCAAAGGCACTTCGCCACCATTCGGCGTGCGCAGCATCAGATTTTCGAGGTTGCCCAGTGAATTACGCTCGTCTTCCGGGTAACGCACCATCACACGCAGTTCGTCTGTGCCACGCTGTATGCGCTGCGCTTCGGCACCGAAGAATGCTTGTCTGACCTGACGCGAAACGTCATCCAGCGTAAAGCCCAGCAAACGTCCCTCGTCCAGCAGTTGAATCTGTACTTCCTGTTTGCCCGCGCGGAAGGAGTCAGAAATATCAAAGACGCCGGGGTAACGTGCCAGCACTTCACGCAACTCAGCGGTGACGCGCTGCAGATTTTCCTCATCGCGACCTTCAAGACGGAAGCTCAAGGCCTGCCCTGTCGAGAACGAATCCGACACAAAAGTCAGCTCCAGCGCATCGGGGATCAAGCCAACTTTGGCGCGCCAGCGATCACGGATTTCATTGGCACTGATCTGTCCACGATCATCGTAACTGTGCAGAATCATCACCACTTCAGCGATGTGACTGCCGCCGGTACTGCCGCGCCCTGAGGGTGGACCACCCCGGTTGACACGTCCGCCAAGCGTGGTCAATGTACGATCAACCACACCGATGGCGCTGATACCCTCATCAGCCTGACGCGCGGCCAACTCTTGTTCAAGTTCGGTAATCAGCTCATTGGCAGTGGTTTCAAGTTTTTCCAGCGCGCGCTCGGTGAGTTCAACCGCCACGCCTTCCGGCATTTGCAGACTGGCGTAAATGCGATCACCCTCGACCGCCGGGAAGAACTGGAACACCACGCGGCCGCTGGCCAACAAGCCCACCGTAATAATGATCACCGCCGTCGCGCCCGCCCAGGTGGCATAGCGATATTTCAGACATTTGCGCAGTGCGGGTTGGTATACATGGGATGCAAAATGCTCCATGCCGGAGGACAGGCGCTGCTGGAAATTCTGCCAGCCTTTTAATACGCGTAGTCGCTCAAGTGGGTGTGCGGTCGCTCTGCGATGGGCAATGTGACCAGGCAGAATTAATTGTGATTCCACCACGCTGGCAGCCAGACACAGGATAACAACACCGCCAATCACACTAAAAAACCCGCCTAACGGCCCTTCCAGCAAGAGCAGTGGCAAAAAGGCCGCGACCGTTGTCAACACACCAAAAATAACCGGCACCGAGACTTCATAAGTCCCCTGAATGGCGGCTTCTTCCCGCGTCAAGCCTTCCTGTTCCAGCACATAAATGCGCTCACCCACCACGATGGCATCATCCACGATAATGCCCAGCACCAGAATAAACGCCATCATGGTGATGGAACTGATGGTGATATCAAACTGTGGGAAAATCGCCAGCGCCCCCAAAATACCAATCGGGATGCCCGCAGCCACCCACACAGCAATTCTGAAACGCAAGAACAAGGCCAGCACGATGAGCACCAACACAAAACCCGAGTAGGCATTGCTGGCAACGGTATCGATACGCTCACGCAAACCACGCGCATCGTCGGTCAGTATGCTGAGCTCCATGCCTTGAGGCAGTTCCATTTGCTTTTGGGCAGCATATCGTCGCACTGCATCCGCCGAGGTGATGATGTCTTCATCCCCCACCCGATACACATCCACGGTGACAGCATTGCGGCCGTCGACCCGGGCGCGCAGATAGCCTTCCTGGAATCCGTCGCGAATGGTGGCAATATCCCCCAATCGCAATTGTGATCCATCTGGATTGGTACGGATGATGATGTTTTCGTATTCATCCCCGGTCGACAAGCGCCCGATGCTGCGCAGCAGCACGTCGCCACCCGGCGTTCGCAAGGTGCCTGCCGGCGCGTCGATTGCAGTGCGATCAATTGCGGTGGCCACCTGGTTCAAGGTGAGCCCATTCTGGCGAAGTGTCAGCTCGGAGATTTCGACAGCAATCTCAAGTGGGCGCACGTAATTGAGTTCAACACGGGAAATTTCAGGCAAATCGAGCAGATCAAGCCGGATTTCGTCTGCGACCTGCTTCAGTGTGAGATCGTCTGTTTCGGCCACCAGCGCCAACGATGCTACCGTGCCTGTCGGGGCAAACGATGCAACCACGGGTCGCTCGATATCAACCGGGAAATTGACAATGCCATCCACCGCACTTTTGACTTCGTTGAGTGAACGGTTGATGTCCGTACCGGCGCGCATCTGCAAGGTCGCCGCACAGGCTCCTTCGCGGGCGGTGGACGTCATACGCTCCACATTTTCAATGCGGGACAGCGCCTGCTCAAGAATCAGACAGACCGCTTGTTCGACTTCTTTGGGCGGCGCACCCGGATAAGGCACGTTGATCTGAATGGTGCCGGTTTCAATATTGGGGAATTCTTCCTGACGGGTATTACTGTAGGCAATGATGCCACCCACAATCATCACTACCATCAGCAAATTAGATGCTACGGTGTTGCGGACAAACCAGGCAATGATGGGTTTCATTTAAGTTGCGCCAGTGCTGGAGACTCGTCGACAACATTCACGCGCATACCTTCCACGACGGCTTGAATGGGGGACAAACAGATACGCTCGCCATCGGCAAGTCCGCCCTGAATCAGCACCCGGTCATTTTCCAGACGCATGATGTCAACTTCGCGGTACCACAGCCGATTTTCAGTATCTACGACCAACACGCGATTATTGCCACGCACGACATCACGTGGCAGCGCAATCAAGTCATCGACTTTACGTCCCTGAATGGAGGCTTCCACATACAAACCAATCGGCAAGGGGATCGCTGCCGTAGTCTGGTCGACGCGCACAATGGCCTGAACCGCGTTGCTCGCGGTGTCGATACTGGCCTCCATACGCACCAGACGGCCCTGCCAATGCTGAATACTGTCGCCGAGCCGGCCACTGATATCCACAACTGGCGCGATGTCATCCGCGAGCTCACCGCGAACACCCAACGGGATGTCAAGATACGACAGCTGATTGACGGCCAGTGGCAGACGCACTTCTACTTCATCGGCACTCAGAAGTACTGCCAGCGCCTGTCCACGGCCCACATGTTGGCCAAGATCAATGCTGCTGCTTTCCACGATGGTATCGAACGGTGCGCGAATTTCGCTGCGGGACAAATCCAGTTCGGCCTGGGCAACGGCGCCTTGTGCATCACGGACCCGACCCGCGGTATTGTCGGCCTGACGCTGCAAGTCACGCAGTTGTGATTCACTGATCAGGCGCTGGGCAGCCAGTGCGCTGTTACGCTCAAATTCTTCGCGGGCATGACGGGCGTCGGTCTCAGCCTGGGACAGCGAGGAGCGCGCACGCTCCAGTGCAGTTTCGTAATCACTGCTGTCAACGCGCAAAATCACTTCATCAGCAGCAAAGTAACCGCCGGCGCGCAGCGACGGAGACACCCAGGACACTGGCCCGGTTGCAGCAGCCGAGAGGCTCACCCTGCGGCTGGCCTGCACACGCCCTTGAGAGTTGACGTCAAGCTGGACGGTTTGCGCTCTGACGGGAGCAACACGCACACTGGCAACAGCTTGTTCCGGTGGCACGACAGACAACCGTTCAGGTGTCCGGATCAGCACAACAAATACAGCCACTGCAGCCAACAAAATTCCGACTGGCAAAATGATCTTTTTCACATTAACAACCCTGGCGTGTACCCACGCACTTGTGATCCCGCTAAAACCCGCTAGTTCGTTTGGTATCAATCAATTACCAATACTTGCGGATTATACGCGGGCCGCGATACGTGGATCACTCCAAGTAACGCGCCGGGCGGGCTGTCAGTCGAAAAGTGTGACGATTCTACTCATTTAGGGTGGCCCGTTTTTATTTCAGTGTCGCCTCGATTGCAACACGTGACGCACAGGGCTCAACAGTGCTGTATTCCGAACTCCTACGATCTGTTGATCCCTGGACCAGAACAGAATGCTGCCGTCAGACTACCCCATCATGGCCACTCCTGCCACTGCAGGCCGGTGACGTTACCCGACGCACCTTTGTAGTTGCGGAACCAGGTTTCGATGATGCTGGTGATGCCGGGAAACTGTTGGTTCAGATCGGCCAATGTGTGGGTATCCGCGTAGAGCGGATCATCCATTAACACGGCCTGTTCGCTGTGATGCCCCAGATCTGCACACCCTGCGGCAATGCCCCGTGCAGCGAGCGCCAGCGCCAGCCTTCCGGGTTCGCCGTCATCGCACAACAGCTCAACAATGTCCTTGACCTCGGTCAGCGCCATGCGGCCCATGGCATCGGGGCCTTGCCCGTCAGGTCCGATAGCTGTATCAGCTGGCAAGGCCAGCATATGGCCGCTGATGCGCTCCAGCCATCGCAAATACGTAACTGACGAATTCAGCGCGGGCACCTGTAAGTGTGGTTGCGAGCGAATATGCTGCGCCCAATAGAACTCGGCAAACGGCAGCGCTGGTTGCGGTCGTTCCCAGACCAGATCACGCAGAAAATATATAGCGGTGCGATATGGGTCATCTGCCAGCGTGCCGCGACCAAAATCGGCCGGGATCTGCGTCTGATCAATAGGCTGACCGTTAGCATCGTACAACCAGGTCAGATTGCTGTCCTGCAACCACTGCCAGAATGCAGCCTCTGTTAAATCCGAGCGATCATGTGTGACCACAACGGCCACCTCGGTGTCTGGCCCCAGCGCGTCAACATCCTGAAATATACTGAAGGTATGATGGCCGTCAGTGAGATACAGTTGGTTACCGGGACCTCTGACCGCCGTTTTCATCTCTTGAGGACGGGTACCGATACGGTCACTGGCACGACAACGGTAACTGTTTGCATCCTTTGGGTTGGATTGTGCGGTGAATATTGCGTCATCACCCTGACCACGGTTCTCACAGAGATCATCAAACAGTTTCTGTTGATCGATGCGGTACCGTTGCAGCGTATAGTTGACCTGATCGTGGGCAATAAACGCTTGCGTGGGATGCAGGGCGCTGATCGGCACCCGCACAATGTCGGCCTGTTGTGGGTCCGCCTGTTGGGCAACGCCTGGCGGCAGAAAACCCAGTGCAAGTACCAACGGGCAGAAAAATCGCTTGACCATTAACAGGCTCCGCACGCTTTCAGCGCATGATATTTGATACACGAAACGCATCAAAGCCTACGACAAACACATGACAATACTGTAACAAAACTGACGCAAACCATGACCAGCACATCACAATTGGCTGCACACAACGCATTGCAAAACAGCAGTTATCACCAGCTACTGCATTTTCTGACGCAATATCCTGATGCGCTGGCGTTGACCGGCGCGGGCATCAGTACCGGCTCTGGTATTCCAGATTACCGGGATCAGAACGGCAACTGGAAGCGCAAACAACCGGTGCAACATCAGGATTTTATGCGCAGCCACCCAACACGCCAGCGCTACTGGGCACGCAGTCTGGTCGGTTGGCCCATCATGCAAACCGCACAACCCAATGCTGCTCACTTCACGCTATCCGCGCTGGAACAACGTGGCTACATCAAGCAGCTGGTGACACAGAATGTGGATCGCCTGCATCAAAAAGCGGGCAGCCACTCGGCAATCGATTTGCACGGGCGCGCAGATGAAGTGATTTGTATGCAATGCGACTTTCGCGAACCCCGCGCAATAACACACAAGCGCTGTGCTGATGCCAACCCGGCGTTCGCCAACCTGACAGCGAATGCAGCACCGGATGGGGATGCCGACCTGGATGTAAACGTTGACAACTTTAAGGTGCCAGGATGCCCTGATTGTGGCGGCATACTTAAACCTGACGTGGTATTTTTTGGCGACAACGTGCCACGCGAGCGTGTGAATGCTGTTTTTGACACACTCAACAACAGCAGCGCATTAATCGTGATAGGGTCATCATTGATGGTTTTTTCAGGTTTCCGTTTTGCACGTGAGGCGCGTTTGCAGAACAAGCCGTTGTTGATTCTGACGCAGGGCAAAACCCGGGCGGATGATATTGCGACGCTGAAGATTGATGCCGAGATTGTGCAGACACTGACCAGCGCTACGGATGCCCTGATCAGCGTCAACCCTTAACAATTACTGTGCGCCAGACGCAGCAGTGGGTGCCGTAGGCGCAACACTGCAGTCATCACACATGACGTTGTACAGCGGAGCGCCCGCTGCCAGGCCGGCGAGCCAATCGACAAATTTGGTGCCGTTTACTTCATACGTGTACACGTCCGGACGTAGCAGAATGGTGTGCATGGCACCCCCTGCCACGTAGTAACGGAAGCCCGGAATGGCGGTGCTGATCTCTGCCAGATTCTGCTCAAGCAAGGGTTTGAGTGAATCGACCGGCATACCGCCCAGTGCCAGGAACTGTTTCTGCACATCATCTTCGGCGTTATCGTAGGACGCAAAACGAATGTTGGGGTTTTCCTGCACCGCCGCAATATACAAGTGATGGAAGCTGAACTGGTCTGCTGGAATAGTGCTTATGTGCGTGAGATCTGCTACTACGCGATCCGTGTGCCAGATATCGTAGGGATTAAAGTTGGCAAATCCGCGATATCCACCCGAGGCATCACCGAGTTGCGTGACGGCAGCGGCCGGATACTGTTCAGCCAGTTTCACGGCATAAAATGGCGACGGTATTGATCCGGCACTGGAACCGGTGACAAAAATCTGCTCAGGTGCAAACACATGTGCAAATGTCCACGCCATCGCTGCCTGACCGTTCGCCCAGCCTCGATGCCGCACATGCACCGGGTGTGAAGCATGTCCTTCCAGTGCTGGCGCATCATGATGTTGTTCGCTATCCCCCAGATGCACGTCGCCGGAACAATAAGGCGCATACACCACGGTGTAATCTGCAAACGGGTTGGTCATCTGATCAAAGGCCAGAATACCGTGTGCACGTGACGGGTCGGTGTTGGCCAGATTGACTTGATAGCTGGGACGCAGGTCGGTGTCGCAATTGGCACCATCCCAACAGGCTCCGCCGCCTTCCAGATAAAACATCAGCTTTTGCGGATCACCCTGTTTAACAAAAAACTTGTATTCGGAACCATCTGAACACTGGGTGTCTCCGCCGGGCAACAGTGTGTTCCAACCCGGGGTCAGGTCACTGAAATCCGCCAGCACAGCCGGTAATGCCGGCGCACTTATCACCTCAGGGGACGCGGTAGAGGTGGGTGCATCTGCCGGATCGGGTTGACCGCAGGCAACCAACAGCGCCAACACGGCAACCAGCAGCAGACTGCCCACTCCTGACGCCGCTTTTTTATCATTTTGTTTTAGCATTCAGCTCACCTTGTTTTTGATATTTGATACACCGTTTAAACGTCGCCCCCGATGCTCAGGTTTGACTTTCAGGGTTGTTTCACACGCATTATTAACATACGATCGGGCGCAGTAACAGTGTCTGCAGACACGGGCTTCATATGCGTCTGAAACCAGCATAATAATCAGCAAGATCAATAAATTCCATTCACAAAACTTATCACACAGGTACCCAGAGCCATGCCACGCATTACCCTGATCGAACACAATGGAACTGAACACGCCGTTGACGCAAAAAACGGTGATTCGCTGATGACCACCGCCATCAAACACCGGGTGCCCGGTATTGATGCCGATTGTGGTGGCGCCTGCTCGTGCGGCACCTGTCATGTGTTTATTGATGACGCTTGGTTGGGCAAGGTGGGCGAACCCGGCCCGTTTGAGGAACCCATGCTGGATTTGAATCCGGAGCGCGCCGCCAATTCACGACTGTCCTGTCAGATTGACATCAGTGACGAGTTGGACGGGCTGGTTGTTCGTCTGCCTGAATTTCAATTTTAGTAAACAACGTCTATACCCAAGCAGGAGAAAGTCGATGGAAGCGCCCGTGATCAAACACAGCAGCCGCAGCCTGGTGGGGCGCGATGCCTGGACCATACCGCTGGAGGAAATCGATCTTGCGCACCCCGGTATCTGGCAGGCCAATGAGTACCTGCCGTTTCTGGCGCGGCTGCGCAAAGACGACCCAGTGCACTACTGCGCCCACTCACCGGTTGGCGCATATTGGTCGGTGACCCGTTATCAGGACATCATGACCATGGAAGCGGCGCCGCATTTGTTTTCTTCGGAGCCCACCATCGGCATCGTTGACGTGTTGCCGCAGTTTACCTTGCCCATGTTTATTGCCATGGATCCGCCCAAGCATGATGAACAGCGCAAAACCGTGCAGGGCGTGGTAGCGCCCAATAACCTGAAAAATCTGGAAGGGCTGATCCGTCAGCGCGTGATCACCATTTTGGACAGTCTGCCGCAGGGAGAGACTTTCAACTGGGTGGATCGGGTATCACGCGAACTGACCACACAGATGCTGGCGACCCTGTTCGACTTCCCATTTGAAGAGCGCAACAAGCTGACCTATTGGTCCGACATTGCCACCGCCATTCCGGGGGCCGGCCTGGTCAACAGTTATGAAGAGAGTTTTGAGATTCTTAAAGAATGCCTGGCGTACTTTATGCGCCTGTGGCGCGAGCGCGCCGCCAAAGCACCCGGCAATGATCTGATCTCCATGCTGGCGCACGGCGAAGCCACTAAAAACATGCCGCCCATGGAGTTTCTGGGCAATCTTGTGTTGTTGATTGTGGGTGGTAACGATACCACGCGTAATTCCATCACTGGTGGTGTATTAGCCCTGAACGAATACCCGCAGGAGTATCAGAAACTGCGCGATAACCCGGCACTGATTCCCTCCATGGTCTCTGAGATCATTCGCTGGCAGACACCGCTGGCTTATATGCGTCGCACCGCAAAAGTCGATACGGAGTTGGGCGGCAAGCACATCAAAGCCGGTGACAAAATTCTGATGTGGTATGCGTCGGCCAATCGCGATGACGCGGTGATCGACCGGCCCGATGAATTTCTGATCGACCGCGATCGTGTGCGTCAGCATCTGTCATTTGGCACCGGCATCCATCGCTGCATGGGCAATCGTCTGGCAGAAATGCAGCTGCGTGTATTGTGGGAGGAAATCCTGCAACGCTTCCACAAGGTGGAAGTGGTGGGCGAACCGGTGAGGATCTACTCGAGTTTTGTTAAAGGTTATACCGATCTGCCCGTGCGGCTTATTGCGCGATAATCAGCTGCAGCACCCGATCCAATATCGGGTCGCTGCCATTGCAGTGTTGACGGCAGGGCGCTACCTCGATGTCAGGCGCAACGCCAACACCTTCGATGTCGCCGGTCCCCGGGGTTGGAAAGGTGCCGACTGCCACATACAGGAAATAGCGCTCATCCAGCAATCGGTTCATACGGCCGCTGAGGTAATAACCCGCCGTGGTTGATCCGACCAACGTGCCAAGATTGTCACGACGTACAATCGCAGCCAACAACTCTTTGCCACTGCGCACACTGTCATCAATCAGGAAAAAAACCGGCACCGGGTTTTGAGCACGCATAAAACGCACAGCTGACAGATAGTCCTCGCTGGTGCCGCCAAAACCGCCGCGCAAATCAATGATCAACGCGTCAATGTCGGCCTCGGTGAATTCTTCCATCGATGCCTGAAAGTCGCGCTGAATCTGATCACGCGCCGCCCAGATACGGTAGTAGGCGATGCGTTTGCCAATGGCCTGCAGATCAAGCACCCGAGCTGATGCCGCCGAAGCGTCCACAAATGCGCGCATGACACTTTGCACCGGGGCGTTAACCGTGATCTCGCGCACCGTCTGCCCATCGGAGGACACCTGCACTTGATTGTCGCCCGCAACAAAACCAACAGGGTCAAATGGCTCACCATTCAGGCTGATCAGTTCATCGCCTTCCCGGATGCCGGCAGCATCTGCAGCAGAACCGTTGAGCACGTGCTGCGCAAACCAACGGTTGTCTGATGACGTCGCCCACACCCCGGGAAATGGCAAGGTGTAGGCATCCAGCCCATCAAAATGGAACAGTGAATTCAGCCCCCAGTAGTCCAGATCGTGCTGTGAATACAAAGCCGTATGGCTGGCCTCGAGCCTGGATAACAATTGATTAACCCGGTCGGTCACCTGTTTGGTGGTGTCGCTGCATTGGGTGGCTTCAACAGCATCCGCCACTTCCGCCGACCAATCCAGACCATTAAACGTTTTGTCGTAAAACTGCTCCGTCACCACACTCAACACCACGCTGATGTCGCGTTGTGCTGTGCAATCATTTGCACTTGCTGAGTCACCGCTGGTTGATTGCGCAGTAACGCTGGTTGCTGACAATGACGTCAGTGCAAACACAACCGCGCCCAGCAGCTGTTGTGCTGAGCGTTTTGGCAGACTTGACCGGGCAGGACAATCGCGCATCCATCAGGCCTCGGGAACCGTCACCACGTTAAAGTCTACCGCAGTGGCCACATCCGCGTCGTAGTCGACGTCAGCACGCTCAAACCCGAACAGCTTGAGGAATTCGTGTTTGTAACCGGTGTAATCGGTTAACTGGAACAGATTGTCATTATTGACCTCTTCCCAGAGTTGTTTGCACGCCGACTGCACGTCATCGCTCAACTCTTTATCGTCCATACGGAAACGACCCGCGTCATCAAGATCAACAGCCTTGCCATCGGTACGATACAGCTGCTCGGAGAACAGTCGGTTGAGCTGTTCAATGGTGCCCTCGTGCAGACCCTTTTCTTTCATCACTTTATAAACCAGTGCGATATACAAGGGCATCACGGGGATGGCAGCAGAGGCCTGGGTTACCACGGACTTCAGCACAGCCACATTGGCGGTGCCCTGGTATTTGCTGCCGAGTTTTTCACCCAGAGCGTGTGCGGCGCGATCCAGATCTTCTTTGGCTTTGCCCAGCGCGCCATGCCAATAAATCGGCCAGGTCATTTCGGTACCAATATAACTGAACGCCACGGTTTTAACGCCCGGCGCCAGCACACCCGCCTGATCCAGTGCGGCCATCCACAACTCCCAGTCTTCGCCGCCCATGACTTTGATGGTGTCGGCAATTTCTTCATCGGTTGCCGGCTCAACTTCAGCGTGGATAATCTGGTCTTTGTTGGTATCTATCGCTGTTGACTTATAGACCTGACCGATGGGTTTCAGCACCGAACGCTTTACTTCACCGGTGTCTGGCAATTTACGTACCGGTGATGCCAGCGAATAAATCACCAGATCAACCTGACCCAGGTCCTGTTTAATCGCGTCGATAGCCAGGGCGCGTACTTCATCGGAAAACGCATCACCGTTGATGGACTTTGCATACAGTCCGGCTTTTTTGGCCTGTTCTTCAAATGCCCAGGAGTTGTACCAGCCTGCAGTACCCGGTTTGCTGTCGGTTGCCGGTTTTTCAAAAAATACGCCCAGCGTATCGGCTTTGTAGGCAAAGGCAGCGGTAATGCGTGCAGCGAGTCCATAACCACTGGATGCGCCAATCACCAGCACTTTTTTGGGACCCTGACGCTCGCCCAGTGCTGAGGTGGTGACCGCAATCTGATCAGCAACGTTGTTGTAACAACCCGTCGGGTGGGTGGTTGTGCAGATAAAACCGCGGTACTTGGGCTTGATAATCATGGTGTATCCTCGTTCAAAAAAATCGTCTTCAGAGTGTGCTGCCGGCAAAGTCGGTCAGGGCTTGACCGGTCAGCCGGTATCCCGTCCATTCACTTTGCGGGCGCGCACCCAGTGATTCGTAAAAGTCGATGGCCGGGGTGTTCCAGTCCAGTACATTCCACTCAAACCGACCACAACCTTTGGCTACAGCTTCACGCGCAAGATAATGCAGCAATGCTTTGCCGGCACCCAAACCACGGAATTCCGGCGATACGTACAGATCTTCCAGAAACAGGCCTCGTTTGCCCAGCCAGGTTGAGTAATTAAAAAAGTACACCGCAAACCCCACGGGTTGGTCGTCCAGCAGGCAAATCAAGGCGCTGACGGTGGATTCCGGACCAAATATGGAATCACGGATACCTTGGACATCGGTGACGACCTCGTGCTCGGCACGCTCATAAATCGCCAGTTCGCGAATAAAGTGGTAAATCAGCGCCGAGTCCTCAGGCGTTGCCGGGCGTATCACAATTGCGGTCATCTCTGACTCCCTTTTTTTAAGGCGCACAGTTTAGGGGAGTGGGGCCGTACCTGTCGACACATCCATAATCATGCGCGCCAGCAGGTACAGGCGCGGCTCGATGGAGTCCAGCAACACATACTCGGCGCTGCTGGTGTGCGCACCAAAACCCTGCAAACCAAAACGCTCAATGACAGGCGCCTGTGTTTCCAGTGCCGCAAACGCGGCATCGGTGCCGCCGCCTTCGGCCTGATCGTTCACCACTAGCTCGCGGCCAAGTTCAGCATAAATGGTTTTGGCATGGTCACTCAGCGCGCGGGAGGCCGGGGTTGCCGTGAGCGGCGGACGACGGTTTTCGTAGGTCACCACCACCTCGGTGTCCGGAATCAGCTTATTAACAATGCGCTCCTGAATACGGGCCTGCAAGCGTTCGAAGTCCTCGATCCGCAACATACGGATATCACCGCTGGCCACCGCTTTCTCAGGAATCACATTGCGATTGGTGCCCGCCTGGGCAACCGTCCAACTCAACTTCAGTCCGGTATCCGACTCGGATAGATTGCTCAGCTGCAATACCTGATGCGCCAGTTCATAAAAGGCATTGCGCCCCATTTCAGGTGCGGCACCGGCGTGTGACGCCCGGCCCGTCACGGTCATGGTCGCCGCGCCGATACCGCTGGTGGCCAGTGTCAGGGAATCGCTGTTGATACCCGCAGGTTCGACGGAGAACACCGCATCGTGTTCTGCTGCCATACGCGTGATGGTGGCGCGCGATCCGGGCGAACTGATCTCTTCGTCACCATTAATCAGTACGGTCAATGTGCCGTAGTCAGCAAATCCCAAGGCCTGCAACATGGCGATGGTATGAATGATGACAGCAACACCTTGTTTATCATCGGAGATACCCAGACCATAGGCCCGATCACCGTCGATACGGAAGGGTTGCTCGGCAATCATGCCGCGGATGTAAACCGTGTCCATGTGCGCCAGCAGCAGAATTTTTTTGTCTCCGCTGCCAGTGAATCGGGCGTGCACCATGCGACCAATCTGTGCCGGGGTATCAAACATACGATACGCATCCTCACTGGGATCCAACAGCTCAACGTCGCCACCCAGCGTGCGTAACGCTTGCGCTATCAACTCGGCAATCCGGTCGAGGCCTTCGCGATCGCCGCTGCCAGACTCTATCGCAACCAACTCGGACAACGTCTCGATCAGGGGCGCCTTTTGCGCGCTGGCTGCCGATAACACGTCGGCATCCGGGGCCGGTTGGGCATGCAGTGGCGCCGCCATCAATGACGTGCAGATCAACAAAGCGCTGAACAGGTGGTTTTTAGAAGACATTCACTTACTCCAACATGTTGTGCCGGCGCATGTAGCGCATGGCAAAAGGTAATTCCATCACACTATACGTGATCAGCGTAAACCAGAACCAGTTCACCTCTGCCACCACCAGCGAAAACGTTTGTTCACTGCCGGCGTACACTGAACCGGCTACCAGCAGGGCCACGACGGTGGCCACAGCGTCATTCATGATCAAACGCCAACGGCTGTTACCCACCTGACGCGGATAAAGCAGTTGATAACAAAAGACTATCAACACGGCATCGAGTAACAGAATAGTCAGTTCAGCAGGCATGTGTTTTGCTCAGGCAACCATCAGTTGCGCAGGTAGGATGCACCATTGGCATCGATGATGGCACCGGTCAGATAGGCAGTATTGTCACTGCACAAATAAGCAACCAGATCGCCAATTTCTGACGGTTGGCCAATACGTCCCAGCGGACTTTGCGCAGCAATGTCGTCCCAACCGGCGGCTTTGATCCGCGGCGAAGCTGAGGGGGTTTCAGTCCACCCGGGCGCCACGGCATACACGTGAATCCCATACTGACCCAAGGCTTGCGCCAGCGACTGGCTGGCGGAATTCAATCCTGACTTGGCGGCACCATAGGCAGGCGCGTTGGGCTCACCCCGGAACGCCCCCCGGGACGTGATGTTGACAATCTTGCCCATGCGTCGAGCGATCATGCCGCGCGCCACTAAAAACGCCAGATTCATGGGGGCGGTCAGATTTAAATGCAGGCAGGCGGACCAGTGTTGTTGCCATTGCTCAAAATCTGGCCCGGCGATGTCTTGCCGCGTGAACAGACCCGCCGCATTGACCAGTACATCAATGTGCCCAAACTGTTGCAGAACATGGGCGACCAGCTGCTCAGCTTGCTGCGCGTCAGTCACGTCACACGGAAACACCGCATGGCCGTCACCCTGCAATGACAGCAGCAGCGCATGCGCCTCGTCTGCGCGACTGCGGTAACTGACCGCAATCTGGTACCCGCTGCGGGCCAGTGCTACCGCGCAGGCGCGTCCGATGCCGGTCGCGGCACCGGTCACCAAGGCAACTTTTTTATGGCCTTGTTGGGTCTCTGTCATACGCGGCCTGCCTCAGCATTGTCGTCAAACACAATCTGCCAATAACCCACGTTTAACCAGCGGCCCTGTTTGAAACCTATCTGTTCGAATTCACCAATTTTTTTCATGCCCACTTTCTCATGCAAGGCAATACTCGCAGGGTTCGGCAAGGCAATTCCCCCCACGGCGGCATGCACACCGCACGCCCTCAGCAAGCGAAACAGCTCTGCATACAACGCCGTACCGGTGCCTTTGCCCGCCTGTCCCGGCGCCATATACACAGTGATTTCCACTGAATAGCGATACGCAATGCGCGGCTTCCAGCGGGTGGCGTAAGCATAACCCAACACGTCGCCGTCTTTTTCAGCAACCAGCCATGGTAAACCGAGGGCCTTCACATCGGTGATGCGTTGTGCCATCTCGGCGGCTGATAAGGTCTGCTCCTCAAAAGTGATGACAGACGTTGTTATGTAATGGTTGTAGATGCGAACAATCGCGTCGGCATCATCCACATGCGCCGCGCGAACGGGCCAGTTGTTGGCTGAATCGGTCATGGTGTTATTGTCCGGGCTCAGCGTCGTGCGCGGGCTGAGCAGTTTGGGGTTCGGTGGCTCTGACAGGTTTCTTGATAAAATCATTGTGCAAAAACACATCGGTCAGGATGGCCTGCTCGATAAAACCGCGCTCACCGGATTTGGCAGGGACACGCACAATGAGATGCACCTCACCGGCGGTCGGCACTTGTATGGTGACTCGCGGATCAACAGACGGCACTTCGAGTCCGCGCTTGATACTGATGCGGTTCATGTATTTGCGCACTTCCTCCAGATAGGGGGCACAATGTCTTTTTGCGGACTCAAGAAAGGCTTTTTGAGCTTCATGCCAGTCTTCATCGCGTCTAAAGGGGATGGTAAACACATGAAACACATAGTCATGTGTAAAACTCTCGTTGATCACCGGTTCTGAGACAAACATGGCATTGGGAATCACCATGGTGCGCCCGGTGCGCTGGTGGGTAATTTTGCCAGGCCCGACTTCCATAATGGTGGTCGCCAACAGATTCTGGTCAATCACATCGCCCCGGAAATCTTTGACCTGAATACGATCACCCAGATTAAACGAATTCGATATGGTTTTGAGCAAGGTGCCAATCATGCACAGAATCAGCTCTTTGGTGGCAACCACAAAAGCCACCGCGATGGCGACAATCGACAGAGCCAGGGTGCGCAATTCCTCGCCCCAGATCAGCACCAGCCCCAGCATCAACAGCAATAACAAGCCGTTGCGGGACTGCACCATCCACTTGCGCCGTAACTCCGTGGAGGCGACACTGCGGCGGATAAACCGGCCCAGCAAGGCACGTAAGGCCAGCACCGTCACAATCAGAATCACCGAACTGGTGATCAGACTGATCATGGAGTCAGACAATACAAAGTTGGTTAACCATGCCTGTATTTGCTCGAGCATTTATCTCATCCCCAGGTCTCTCATGCTCCGGCAAGTGCCAACCTGACGGCCTGCTGCGCATGAATGGCGGTGGTATCAAACAGTGCGATCGGCGTATCTGACTGTTGAACCAGCAGCGAGATTTCGGTGCAACCCAGAATCACCGCCTCCGCCCCCTGCTGCTGAAGCCTATTAATGATTTCGAGGTAGTGTAATCGGGAGCTGCCCTGAATGATTCCCAGACAAAGCTCTTCATAAATAATGCAGTTCACGACCTCGCGATCGGCCTGATCGGGAACCACAACGTTGATACCTTTGGCTGTTAACCTGTCTTTGTAAAATGCCTGCTCCATGGTGAAACGTGTGCCGAGCAAACCAACGCTGCGCACGCCCTTGGCAATCAGTTCATCGGCTGTGGCATCGGCAATATGCAGAATTGGCAAGCTGATCACATTGGCAATCGCAGGTGCTACCTTGTGCATGGTGTTGGTACAAATCACCAGAAAGTCTGCGCCCGCGTGTTGCACGGCCAATGCTGCATCGGCCAGCACCTTGCCGGCCTGATCCCAGTCGCCTTGCATCTGCAGTGCTTCAATTTCTGCAAAATCAACGCTGTACAGGATAATTTTGGCAGAATGCAGGCCCCCGAGTTGTTGGCGGACACCTTCATTGATGGCGCGGTAATAGGTTTGTGTGGATTCCCAGCTCATGCCACCCAACAGTCCGATGGTTTTCATGTGGCACTGCCCGGCAGCCGCAGCTGATAAATGGCACGTTGGGTAATGGTGCAGACACACACCTGATCATGGGCCCTGAACAGGTTAAATTCGCAATCGGCGAATTCATGGCCCTTTTTTTCAAACAATCGGGTAATTTTCATTTCACTGATCAACTCGGTTCCCAAGGCCACGGCCTGATAGTTTTGAGACCAGGTTTCCATATGAATCCATGGGCTCATGCGCGCGACCGCTGCAAAATGCCGGTTGGCACAGCCGAGCAAAAATGCCATGTTTGCAAAGCCGCCACTGCCCGCAGCAGCATCGGTTCTGAGTAGCGCCGCCATGCCTTGCTGTTCACGCAGATAAGAGGCCATCTCATGATCCGCGGACCACAGATAACGCACTGACGCACATCCGCTGATCTGCAAGGCCTCCATCAACGCCCGGCTGACGGGGGGTGCAACAAAGTCCGGGCGAATCAATGCGTCACCGCGCATCACCGGGGCTGTTGGCAAGCGCTGCGCCACACTCACAGAGGCCTGCGCACAGAGCCGACCATCACTGAGCAATTCCGCGTCATAACCGGAATCCGATGGGTGAACAAACACATTAAACTCGCTTTCATCATACAAAGGCGATTTGACGGATACATGCGCCGTGCCGCGCGCCAACCAGCTTAAACCCCACGCTTGTACGGCAGGATGAATCAGGTAGGACGAGACCGTGACCCCCGGCACCAGCGCGCCGGTAAACCCATACGCCTTGGCAATCTGGTCTGAGTGAATGCGGTTGTCGGAGTCAGGCACTTGATTAAATGCAACCGCTGACCAGCTGACCGGTTGGGTGGCACGCGACAGAGTTGTGTTCATAGTTCCGTGGCCTTGGCGGCCTGGGCTTTGACATAACGCACAAACCCCGGGTCTTCGCCTTTTAACAAACGTGGCAGGTAGGTGCAAAAATCTTCGTTTGCACACCAGTCCTGAATGTAGTCTTCCCAGGAATTCCAGCGACGGGCCTGCTTGGGCGACATTTTGTCTTCGTACAGCAGCAGATAGGCGCGTTCAAACAACGACATCAACATACTGAAAATGATCAACTGACGCTCGGCCTGCTCATCACTCAAGGATGGCGTGGCGTCTTTGGAAAACAAGCGCAGATCCGGATTCTCCAGCGCAACCTTCAAAAAATCCTGATAGTTGTCGGAGAGCAGCTGATACACCTCTTCCTCTTCGTTCTCTCGCTCTTTTTGTTGTTCAAACAAAAACACCGCAATGGCCAGAGGCAAACCAATCACCGTCACCACGTAACTCATTAGTTCCCAGACTTCGGTATTCATGGTTGCTTCTCTGCTCACTGCGTCGTCAGGCAATATACAAACATGGATGACGCTCTACAAGTTGAAACAAGTGCCGTAGCAGGTAACAATGGCATCGAACCCAGACGACAGTTACCGGAGCCAACATGACCGAACCCTCGCAGAAATACGCAGACACCCGCCCCCCACATATTGACCCGGAAGAGTGGCAAATCCGCGTTGATCTGGCGGCCGCCTATCGCCTTGTCGCCCATTTTGGCTGGGATGACCTGATTTTTACGCATCTGTCAGCGCGCCTGCCGGGTGCTGATCACCGCTTTCTGATTAACCCTTATGGCATGATGTTCCATGAAATCACCGCCTCGTCGCTGGTCAAAGTGGATCAGGCCGGCAACATCGTAGCCGACAATGGTTATCGCATTAATCCGGCTGGTTTTACGATTCATAGCGCGATCCACATGGCCAAGGAAGACGCCGGCAGCGTCATGCATCTTCATAATCATGCCGGCACGGCTGTCTCCGCGCAGAAAGACGGGTTGCTGCCGATTACGCAGACCGCCATGCTGGTGTATCCCCGCATTGCTTATCATGACTACGAAGGTGTGGCGCTGGATCTGGACGAGCGCGAGCGCATTGTCAACGATCTGGGCGACAAGGATGTGATGATCCTGCGCAATCACGGCACGTTAACCATCGGCCAGACGGTGGCGGAAGCCTTTACGCTGATGTACTTCCTCGAGAACGCCTGTGAAAAACAGATCAAGGCGCAAGCGGGCGGAGCACTGAATTTCCCCTCTGCACAGGCGCTGGAAACCACGCGTCAGCAATCCAGCATGCTGCCAAAAGTGGCACCCTTGGTATGGCCGGGGCTGATACGCCTGCTGGATGCCAAGGACCCGAGCTACCGCACCTGAGCGGGATTCAGGCAGTCACAGGTGCGGGTCGTCGCAGCAGCAACACCAGCGGCGCGGCGGCGATGACAATCCACATCATCAGGCGAAAGTCGTTCAGGTAGGCGATGGTGGCTGCCTGTCTGGACACTTCAGCATCCAGTAACGCCAGGGCTGATCCGGCCTGCGAGGCCAGACTGCCGGGCAGCTGATTGATCGACATGCCCGCGCTGAACGGAGTGATGTATTCACTGAGATAAGCATGGTTGATTTGCATGTTGCGGCCCAATACCGCCATGACCATGGAAATGCCAATGCTGCTGCCCATGTTGCGCGTCAGGCTGAATACACTGGCGGCCTCTGCCCGATATTGCGGCGCCAGTGTTGCATAGGCGACGGTGCTTAGCGGGACAAAGATAAAGCCCAGTCCAAACCCTTGCATGGCACCCGTCCAGATCAACAAGGACGGCGGCACGTAGGTGGTAAACAGACTCATCTGGAACAGCGAGAAGGCGGTCAACGCGAGACCTGACAGAATCAGCACGCGTGGATCAACCCGGTGGGTCAGTTTGCCAACAATCATCATGGCGACCATGGTGCCCATACCGCGCGGCGCCATCAGCGTCCCGACATCCAGCACGGGATACCCCATCAGATTCTGCATGTAAGGGGGCAACAGGGCCATGGTGGCCAACAGAATGATTCCCACAAAAAAGATAAAAAACAGGCTGGCGACCAGATTACGGTCGCGGAACATAGCCGGTGATAAAAACGGGTGTGCTGTCTGACGGGTATGCACTGCGTACATCCACAAGGCACTGCAACCGACGGCGCAGTAGAGCAATATTTCACGGGCCTGCAGCCAACCCACATGCTCGCCACGATCCAGAGTCAACTGGATACTGCCAATCACCAGGGTCAGTGTAAAAAACCCGAATTTGTCGAAAGGCCTTTCTGATCGCTCGGAATCTGGCATAAACAACCACAATCCCACAAAGGTGATCACACCCAGCGGCAGATTGATGAGGAAAACCCAGCGCCAGTTGTAGAACTCTGTCAGGTATCCGCCCAACGTTGGGCCCAGAATCGGACCAATCATCACGCCGACACCCCACATCGCCATGGCACTGCCGTGTTTCTCACGCGGGTTGATGTCTAGCAGTGTGGCCTGTGCCAACGGCACCAGTGCTGCACCAAAACAACCTTGCAGCACCCGGTAAAGCACCATCGCCTCAATACTGCCCGCCATGCCGCACATCAGTGAGGTCAGTGTGAACCCGGCCGTGCTGACCAGAAAAACGTTTTTGCGGCCAAAACGCCCTGCCATCCAGCCGGTTGGCAGAGTCATGATGGCGGAAGCCACAATGTAGGATGTCAGCACCCAGGTAATCTGATCCTGCGTGGCTGACAGGCTGCCTTGCATGTGCGGCAGCGCCACGTTGGCAATGGTGGTATCGAGCACCTGCATGATGGTTGCCAGCATGATCGACAGCGTGATCAATCCACGATAGGGCACGGCACTGGCTGTGGTGCTGACGCTGCTCACCATCAACAACCTCTCAGAGTGAACCAATCATGGGCAGGCTGCGTTTGTTGCCGGTATCCACGTCAACCACGGCGCTCATGCCCGCCGCCAGCGCAGGTTCTCCGCTGTAATTATCGAGGGCGATATTGACCTTGATGCGCTGCACAACTTTGACCCAATTACCGGAGCTGTTCTGCGCAGGCAGCAGCGAAAATTCTGCACCGGTTGCCGGCGTGATGCTCTCTACGTGCGCCGTCCAGTGCTGGTCGGGAAACGAGTCAATGTGAACACTGACCGACTGACCAACCTTGAGGTGGGTGAGGTCAGTTTCTTTAAAATTCGCCTCCAGCCACATGAGGCTGTCATCAACGATGCTCATCAGAGGTGCACCGGCGACGACATTTTCACCACCGTGCGCCGAGACGTTGACGGCGATGCCATCATGCGGGGCAACGACTTTGACGTGGCTGAGGTCCAGTTGTGCACTGTCACGCTGCGCCAGTGCACGTTGCACCAGCGGGTGTTCATCAATCGGGCGCGCCGGGTCTATCAAGCGCGCTTTGATGACCTCCAGCGACTGCCGCTTTTCCTGGCGACTGTTCTGCGCGGAGATCCATTGGAACTCCACCTCATCAAACTGGGACACCGATACCGAGCCGCGCGCCAGCAATGAGCGCAACCGCTCCAACTCTTTGCCCAGATACTCCAGCCGGGCATCGGCATTACGGATCTCGATGTCGCTGTTCAGGTACTCCTGCTGCAGACTGGCGATATTGCTGCGCACTTCAGCCAGTTGAGCCTCCGCGCCCAGCAAGGCAATCTGGTATGGACGGTCATCGATTTCAAACAATAACTGGCCCTTTGTAACCCGCTGGTTATCCCGGGCGCTGACACGGGTCACCTGACCGGAGATATCGCTGCTGACATCAATAATCTGCGCTTTCACGTAGGCATTATCCGTACTGACGATGCGCCCACCGTTCAGATACACCACGGCACTGATGGCAGCAATGACCAGTGGGCCGAGAATCAACATGGCGACATGTTTGACTGTTTTTGCGGAAATCATTTGTTCACCTGACGCTTAAAGATCGGGGTTGGCGGGCAAGGCAAGATTGGCTCGCATGCGTAACAAGAGCTGCAGTAATTGTTGTTCTTCCGCAGGGGTAATGCCGGCCAGTGCTTCCGCCCGGACCTGTTGGCCAAGCGTTTGCAGTTCAGCCAGAATGGCGAGTGCTTTGTTGGTGAGAAACACACGTTTGGCGCGCCGATCGTCCGGATCATCCTGACGGGTGACCCAGCCATCTTGCTGGAGGCGATCGATATGCCGTGCCAGACTGATAGGTGCAATATCCAGCAGACTGGCCAGCGTCTTTTGCTGTGCACCATCACATCGCCTGAGACTGGCCAGTACTGACCATTGTGATCGGGTCAGCCCAAGATCCTGTGATTTACGATCAAAGTTCCAACGCATCAGCCGGGCAACGTCGTGGATGACAAATCCCAGACTGTTGTTCAAATCGGTGTTCAGTTCAGTGTTCAGATCAGCGCTCTGATCTCTGTTTGTGTTTTGCATGGCCAAAAATTACTCGCCCAATATGAAAGCAGCCTCATTATAAGCTTGCTTACTATATTGGCAAGTGTCGGGTGTTACACCCGGCTGTTTTTCTTTATGGCAGGCGCGCCAGCTCTGCTTCAGCGGCAATGTAACCAAACGCTGACCATGAGCGACCGGCAATTACGCGCTCAAAAATCTGTTTGGCCATGGCAGTATCACCGTTGACCAAATACCAGTTACCAACGCCGTAGCCTTGCGTGGCAATGGTCAGATCATCGGCGGTGGATGTGTCCAGCAGGCTCTCAGGCGTGGCTTGTCCCTTGTACATCAACATGCGACGCAGGTAAGAGTCGTTTTCAATGATGTCCATGTCCGGCGTGATCATCTCCAACAAGGCAGCAGCCTCGTCAGTGCGGCCCAGTCGCATTAACGACATCCAGTACCAGTCTGCGGTGGCGACAATCGAGTCATCGTTATCTGACACTTGCATGCATTCCTCATAGGCTCGCAGCGCGCTTTCAAAATCGCCTTTCAGGTAATAGGCCAACCCAAGGTGGTACCAGACATTAAACTGCAAGGTGCTGCGCGGAATGTTCTGAGGATTTGGTGCACCGTCGGGTTCAATCTGATCGGGCTGACCCGCAAACAGGGTTGCCGCCTTTTCAAAGTCAGCGATCGCTGCATCGAGGTTACGCACCGTCACGTATCGGTGACCGCGATGGCGATAAAATCGGGGATCCTCCGGAAAGCGTTCTACGCCCTGACTAAAGGTGTTGATAGCGTCCTGGTATTGCCAGAGGTAGGCCTGGCGCCTGCCCAGCCAGATTAATGCGTCTGCGCTGTTGGGATTGGCATCATACTCGGCCTGGGCCGCGGCCAGATTGCTCTCCAGTTGCGCTCCGTTTGGAAAATCCATTTGTCTTATCAAAGGGGCGCCCAGAAAGGACTGCGCCTCCACAATGTCTGCAGCTGCCGCCTGCTGGACAACGGGCATTTGATCCGCAGTGGATTCAGGCGATGGCATTGCCTCTTCGCCGCGTCCGCAGGCATTCAACATACCTGCAACCAGAATCAAAGGGATAAATCGACGCATGATTGATTGACCTTGTTTTTGAATGATTAAACACACCACTACCCTGTCAGGGCTAACGATCTTAGAACTAACGATCTTAGAATAGTAGCGTCAAGTAATCAGGCAAGTCCAACCCGGATCAAGGACGTCAGAGCTTGGCAGCCGCTTCCAGCACCAGTGCAAAGTCAGGTCGCATGCGATAATCCTGGTCTGCAAATTTAAAGCGGATTGTGCCGTCAGCACTCAACAGGAAAATCCCTGGCTCAGGAATGCCGTACGCGCGTTGCCCCGGTTCATACTGCTTGTTCAATATTCCCAAGGCAGTGACATGTTTGACATCAACATCCTGCAACAATGGAAATGTGACTGCATAGTCTTCCTCTGCACCTTTGAGAATGTCTCGTGAGTCATAGGTCATCGCCGCAACTGACACACCAAGGCCGGCAAACTCAGGGGCCACGTCTACCAGTTTTTCCAGTTGCGCGATGCAGTAAGGACACCAGTCAAACGAGCGACTGAGCACCAGCACAAGGCCTTTTTCACCCGTGAGGTCAGCCAATGTTTTGACGTCACCGTTCTGATCTGGTGCTTCGATTGGCGGGATGGTATCGCCGACCTCAAAGTCAGGCGCCCAAACCCAGTCCTGGGCAAAGGCACTCACACTGAAGAGCAACGCTGATACAAACAGTAGAGCGGAACGAATTTTCATAATGGACCTCAGGCCAGGCAGTAGATGCATGTGTTTGATGATGCTGTTTTCACCAGACCTGCTGCGGCGTAAAACACTTTCTTACACCGCATTCACGCCATCCAAAAAATGCACAGCCGCGTGATGGTCTCAGGTCGGGCGCTTGGCGGGCGTGCGTCGCTTGCCTTTATCCCTGTCAGCACGCACTTTAGGGCCACCGCGTTTTTTATCTTTGGCGGCTTTGTCAGCGTCGGCTGTTCTGGCAGGTCTATCTTCAAACGAACGCGGTGCAAATGTTGGCTCAACAAACGCATCACGTGGCGGGCTGCGGCGTGGCGTAGCGGTCGCGCTGCGCGGCTTGCGGTCATACGAACTTGCATCACGGGCGCCTTCAGCACGGGGGGCAGAGCGCGGCCGCTCACTGCTGCCCTCAAAACGCGGTGCCGATCCTGGCTCTGTCACGGCTTGACGTCGTGTTGCGAATCCACCATCTGAATTGGTGTAACGCGGCGGACGCGCGGAAGTAGATGCAGGATGAGTGGGCGTACCTGAGCGATCTTTACTGAAGCGTGGTTTGCGATCATCCGGACGCGCTGCCCTGTCGCGATCAGGGCCGGCCGACGCGCGAAAACCTTCTCTGGGCGGTCGATCCGAAGACGGCCGATCTGATGGCGAGCGATCTCGTGAAAATCGATCCGCCGACGGGCGCTCGCCGCGCTCACGATCGCCTGAAGGTCGCGGGCCGCGCGGACCGCGTGGCGAGGTTCGCGCCTCTTCTGCGGCTTCTTCTTTGGTCATTTTCTCAATGGCCAATGGCTGGTTGCAAACCCGGGTGCGTGACAGGGTTTTGAACACGTCCTCTGGCATGCCTTGTGGCAAATCAATGGTAGTGTGCGTGTCATAAATGTTAATGCGGCCAATATACCGGCCTTCGATACCACCTTCATTGGCGATGGCACCTACGATTTCTCGTGGAGACACTCCGTGTTCGTGACCCACCTGAATGCGGAAACGCTCCATGGCGACGTCTTCACCATCCTCGGTCTGCGTGCGTTCACGACGCTTGCGGGGTTTGTCTTCACGATCTGCCATGGCAAATTCTTCAGCAAAGATGTCTTCCTGAGTCAGCCGTGGCGGGGCATCGTGCATGGGTGGTTTGCTGCGCGCAGGACGTGGTGCGGGCGTATCCTGCGCAACAAAGGACTCGGATGCCTCTCTGCGTGGCGCGCGAACTTTTGTGGTTGTTGCACTGCCTGATGCGGCTGGCGCCTTGCCATAACCGGACTCGGAAGACACTACATCTTTGACAGAGGGCTCCAGCGGTCGGTCTTTTTGCAGCAGAAATGCCATCGCCGCGGACGCATCTTCAATCGAGCATTCATGTTCGTGACAGAATTCGGCCAGCAACACACGGAAAAAATCCTGATTGCCGTTTTCCAGCGCCGCCGCAATGGTGTTTTTGAACTGCTGACTGCGATGCTGGATCAGCTCGCTGCGAGTCGGCAGCTCCATGCGCTCAATTTTCTTGCGCGTAGTGCGCTCAATGGACTGCAACATACGTTGCTCGCGTGGCGCAACAAACAGAATCGCTTTACCACTGCGGCCAGCCCGGCCGGTTCGACCAATTCGGTGAACATAGGCTTCATTGTCGTAGGGAATATCGTAGTTCACAACGTGGCTGATGCGTTCAACATCCAGACCACGGGCAGCAACATCCGTCGCAACCACAATATCCAGTTGTCCATTTTTTAACTGTTCAACTGTGCGGGTACGCAACTGCTGGTTCATATCGCCGTTCAACGCAGAGGCTGAAAATCCGCGTGCACTGAGTTTGTCGGCCAGCTCTTGTGTACTGTTTTTGGTACGCACAAAAATCAACATGCCATCAAACTCTTCGACTTCCAGCATGCGGGTCAGGGCGTCGAGTTTATTGGTGCCTTGTACCAGCCAGTACAATTGTTCAATGTCAGCGTTGGTGCTGGTTGCGGTTTTGATTTTGACTTCAATCGGGTTGCGCAGGTACTTCTCTGCCACATGGCGAATCTGCGTCGGCATGGTTGCTGAAAACAGTGCAACCTGCCGGTCAGCCGAGGTCTGCTGCAGAATCAGCTCAACATCATCGATAAATCCCATGCGCAACATTTCATCGGCTTCATCCAGCACCAGCGTTTTGATGGTGCTCAGATTGAGGGAGCGACGATTCAGGTGATCGAGCAAACGGCCCGGCGTACCAACCACCACGTGGACGCCGCGGCGCAACGCCTGCAGCTGACGCCCCATTTCCTGACCGCCATAAACTGGCAGCACGTGAAAACCCTTCATACCTTGCGCATAAGTCTGAAACGCTTCCGCCACCTGAATGGCCAGTTCACGTGTCGGGCACAGCACCAGCGCCTGGGTATTGGGGTTATTGACATCAATTTTTGCCAGCACGGGCAGTGCAAACGCAGCGGTTTTTCCGGTGCCGGTTTGTGCCATACCTACTATGTCGTGACCTTCAAGCAAAGCCGGAATTGTCTCCTGCTGTATAGGTGAGGGTTTTTCATAGCCTACCTTGGACAGGGTTTCTAACAGGAAGGCGGGAAGATTGAGCTCAGCAAAGCTGAGATCCGGAGCGGAAGTCGTCGACATAATTGTGCCTGCAGGCGCGGGGAATTCATTAAAAGGGCGGCGATTATACGCCAGAAGCCCGCGCGCGTACAGACTGGGCCATTTTCAGCAGTTCCCGGGCGGAAACTGCTGACAGGCGACAGCGCATCAGCGCAGATTTTTTACAAAATTGACGGCCTTGTCGGGAAAGTCTGTAAAGACACCATCGACGCCTGCGTTGACATAAAAAAGCTCAAGCAGATGATCAAAATCACGCGCGTACGCCGGTACCTGTCCGCTGTCTGCGCGGAACGTATATGGGTGAACCTGCATACCGGCCGCATGGGCATCGGCAACCAGTGAACTGATCATGATGTTATCCGGCGTGGAATCGCCACTGATGATCATGCCCTTCTCCGGGCCAATCCCGTCGGCAAATTTGGCCAGCTCCTGCATACCACCCGGACGCAACATCCAACCATAATCGTCTTCGTCGTCACCCATTAACTGCACCAGCTTCAACTCGATGCCCAAGGCTGGCAGCACTTGTTCTTTAACACGCTTTAACTCATCAAACTCAAAAGTCTGCACATACACGTTGCTGTCTTTGTTGGTATAACCAAAGCGCTTAAGCTCGGACAACACTGCCATGCCGATGTCTTTGCCATGCTGATGGTGAAATGCCGGGGATTTTAATTCCGGGTAGATGCCAACATCCCGCCCCGTCGAGCGATTCAGTCCGTGAATCAGCTCCAACTGCTCAGCAAAGGTATGAATCTGGAAACTGCCCTGCCACAGCGGAAACCGCTCTGGGTAGATCTGCTGTTCCTGTCCGTTGTCATCCAGTCGGTAACCCTCAGTGACGCGTAAGGTGCGCAACTCTTGCAGCGTAAAATCGATCACATAATGACGTCCGTCATCACGTGCGCGCCCCGGAAATTTGTGGCGGACATCACTGTTACGATCCAGCGTCAGGTCATGCCAGACAATCAGCTGATCGTCTTTGGTCATCACCACATCCTGCTCCTGAAAGTTGGCTCCCATGGCATAAGCCATGGCAGCGCCTTGCAGGGTATGTTCCGGCAGGTAGGCGCTGGCACCCCGATGCGCCACCACCACTTTTGACGATGCCGCAGACTGAGCATGAACCAGATTATTTGGCAATGGATTTACGGCAACCAGACCCATCAATAAAACCCCGCCCAGATAACGCGCCACATTACGTTCAGCCATCAGTTTAGTCCTTTTTTCAGGGAATGTTGTTTATTGCAACAGCATAAGACAGTTTTTTGTCTGCTGCGTGACAATTATCTGCTCCGTAACATTATGACGCGTCCGTTTTGTTAACCACCCAACCGGTAACGCAACTTCACCACCCATGTGTCTGTCACGCGCTCACTCCATGCATCAAATAACAAGTCCTGGAATTCTGAATCGCCCACGGAGGGTAAATTGCTGCCACGAGTATAGACCACAAACAAATCCGACAGCGGCGCAATCTCCCAGCGATAGCGCGCCTGGAAACTCATGCGGCTGACCGTGAAGTCATCCGGTGTCAGGTTCGGTTTAGCGACCTCCAGCAGATGACGCACATCACTCTGGTCGATCTGATAGAAACGATCTTCCTTGGCCTGAATTCCCGTCCATTGCACGGCAATACGAAACTGTTGTTTTGCACTGATAAAGTAACTGGCATTTAGCTGCGGAGACCATTCTGTGGCGGTGAAGGCCGTCATGCGATTGCCACCACGGTGCACCAGCCAAGCTTCACGATCACGATAAGACATCGTCAGGCTGGTTGAGAATTTATCATTCGGCTGCCAATCGGCATTCACAAAATAGTTGATATTATTAGCTTTGAGATCTTCCTCGGCATTGCCAATACCAAACCCGTAACTGAACGGGCGCGAGCGGTCGCTACGCCAGCTCATATCATATGCCAGTCGATGCGGGATTTTGTAGGTGCCATTACCACGGCTCAAACGGTCATCAACGCGCGCAGGGAAGTAGCGGAAACTCGCGTTGAAGGATGTGTTGTTGTGATAGGTCAGCGCTTGATTAAAAAACAATCCCAGCCTGACCGGACGACCGTCAGCATTCCATTGGTTGATGATATTAAAACCACGCGTGCGGCTTCTGTACTTTTCCAGCCCTGACTCAGTGACACTCAAGCGGTAGTCCAGCTGCTGGTGATCGTTGCGCTGCACATACCCCACATCGTTGATATCCAGCGTCTCATCCAGATAAGTACCGGTGATGCTGTGTTGTACACCACGTGCCGGTCGGTAATTCAGATCAAAAAACCCGCCCTGACCACTGACATTGTTGACATCACTGTGTAGCACCTGGCCATCAAAAGACCAGCGTGTATCAGCGGAAAAGTAGGCAAAGTCGACACCATTAACCGTGGCCTGGCGATTGGGATGATCCATACGTGTGCCGATCCAGCCAATACCGCGACGGCCGCCACCGGCGGTGTCTTCATACAACAAGCGACCGACAGCAAAGTCACGACCTGTCGATTGCAGCTTGACTCTGGAACCGTCTGCCGCTGTGCCACGCAACTCCATGTCATCTTCGGCCGCAATGAGGGTGCCATAACGCCAGTTTCCCTGCGTGCCTGTCACTTTCACAGCGCCCAGCAGATCGGTCGGGGCGTTGCGTTCAGTCGCATTGACTTGCACACCCGCAGGGACCGACAACACCGGCGCTGCGCCGATTCGTCGGGTATTCAGCATGGTTGTGGGTCCAAACGGGCCGCCCCCGTTACGGGGCGATGTCTGGAAGACGTCTTGTCCTTCGAGGAAAAATGTACGCTTCTCGGAAAAAAAAGTTTCGAACGCCGACAGGTTAACCACAATATCGTCAGACTCGACGGTGCCAAAATCCGGGTTGATGGTGGCAGACAATTGGGTGTTGGAATTTGGCCGCCAGTACAAATCCGCCCCTGTGCGTGCTTTGGTTTCGCCGCTCAGGTTGTTGTGTGTGCCCGAGGCATATGGATAAAACGTAAACTGAGTCCGTGGATTAATACCGGTAAGTTCATATTTTTGAAACGCAGACAAGTACTCGGGATTGGTATTTGGCAGCGCAGGCCAGGACCAGGTTTCATTCAGGTACATCACCTGCCGCTCGGTGTAGATACCAATTTGCCGCGTTTCGCCCGCCTGCGGCAGTGCCATCATCCCCCAAGGGATAAAAATCTCTGCGGACCAGCCATTTTCCAGCTCTTGAGTCTCTGCATCCCATGAACCGTCCCAATCACGGCTGATCTGGCGCTCTGGCAGAATAGTGCCGTCTGACAGGGTGCCACCAAGGTTGACACGTAAAAAATACCCATAGGTGCCATTGCCTGACGCGTCGATGGACAACACAAATCCATCACGCGGTACGGGATCGTCCCGGGAGCTCATGCGGGCAACCAGCGTATCACCCGCCTGGAAATTCATCGCCCCAACGTAGATACCACGCTCATTGTAAAAAATCCGTGTTTCGGTTTTAAGCGAGGCAGCCTCAAGGGTATCGGGATTAATGACTCGCATACCATCAACCGCTGGCACTTGCTGCCAGACCGATTCATCCAAAAGCCCGTCAAGTACAATCCGAGCCTGACTTTCGGGGATCATCGTCATCTGGATTACACCACTCTCTGCGGGTTGTTGTGCAAATCCCGAGTTCAGTGGAGACAAAGCCAAAGCCAATGACATTAAAACCAATACATTTCGGCAAGCAATAGCCCAATTGGAACGCATATCCATCACGTGAAACACCACCCTTTTTTTGATTTGGCGCGAGTATATCAGCTTTATTTTTGACATAACCCGCTTCGCTGACACACAAACCCTGCCAGTTTCACTTTGTCACAAGTGAGCGCGTTTTCGAAACAATTGACATATTTGTTCTGCACTTTGCCACTTTTTGACGCTTGTGTTGTCTACTCTTTGTGTTTACATAACGGAGACAGTTTTCTGACCAGCGGGACACGTGATGGGATTTTTTAAACGGAAAGTTAACCCGATTTTTGTTGAGGATGAGCAGTATCAATGGGGTGGTAAACGCCGTGGATTACGATTAGTGCTGTTGATTCTTTTTTCTGTGATCGTTATCAGTTTTATTGTGATATTTGCGACACTGCCAATATAAAAAAAGGCAGGCTGATTACATCGGCCTGCCTTTTTTATTGATCTCTCTGACGCCCGGAATCTGGTATCAGGCCTGATGTACAGGCTTGAAAACCTCGCTGTACAGGAAAAAATCTGTCAGCACCGCACGCAAATGGATAGACGCATTCAGGTTATCAATCAATTCTGAACTCATCCGCGGCTGCGCCAATACAAAGTTGATTGCCGCACTGGCTTTGCGAACGTCATCGGCAATCACCAGCTCATATTCACTGGTACTGTCTTTAAACGCTGCCAACACATTTGCCATGGCAGCAGACATTTCTTGCAAGGTGGGTCGCGCATGCGGAGTCGGGGATTCAGATTCTACATGTGGCGGCCGCCCTTGAGCGGCATAGGCCAGCAAAAACTCATAACCTGATTCTACGGCCTCGATTTCTTTCTCGAGATTTTTAACGTCGGTCAATTTCACACCTTCCATTTATCAGTATCGTGGTTCTCTTTCATTTCTGCTTCAGAAATCCAACCTTTGATCATGGAGCGCGTATAAAAAATCTTCTCCGGCCGGACAGCGAAGTAGATATGGATCGCAGTAAACGCAATCAGCGACAAGGTTGCCAGACCGTGCAGCAGGAACATCAGGCCCAGTTGCGCTTCGTCTTCAACTGAAGGACGTGGCCAGAATGGGGTGCTGATATTCATCAACAGAATGACGCCCGTCACGATGACCAGCAGCACCAGCACCGTCATGGCCCAATGCATGCCTTTTTGTTCAAAGGAGTACTTACCGGGCTTGCGAGATTCATCAAATGGCTCTGCAAAGTCGGCAGGCGTCATGATCATGGACTTGAAGTCCTGCCAGAATGACGCACGAATGATGTGGAAAATAACCACAAAGGTCAGCAGCAAGCCCGCAATCCAGTGGATGTCCAGCCATGCAAAATGAATTCCTATGATTGGCATGACGCCTGTAGCGATCAGCACCAGCACTGAACCCGCCATGATCCAGTGGAAAGCACGGTCGATGGCGTCATGACGATTGATTTTGCGACCTTCAGCGGAAGGTTTGGCTTTTTTCTTGGCCAGCGCAGCCATAAAAATAGCATGTCCGGCTAACAGAACCAGTATGGCCACAGCAACGACCCAGAGCAGATCCCAAGCCACACCCAGGATAACTTCGTCACCCCATACATCTCTCTTATAACGAACGATTTCCATGCGATATCCCCTCTGCTATGAAGCTATTGTTTTTGTAGGTGCGTTCCCGACACCTTGCGCCAGATGCTGCTATTTCCAGATGCTGTTTATTACCTTACCGACCCTCTGTGACAGAAGCCACAATGTGCCATGTGCTAAATCCGCCCATCCCCGATGGTGCCCCCAGTTACGTTCACTGCGGACGCAATGATAACCAATTTTCAGTCCCAGGATTCAGGCAGGACCCCCTGACTCGTGTGTCGTGACAGGGGTTTAGGGGGATTTTTCCGTGAAGGGAAGAGTAATCCAGCTATCTACTTTTATCAAGCTACCCGGCCTTGCCGCTACATATCGTCACGCTTTGTCTCGCGGCTTGACATATTTGTGTTCGGTGTTATTGTGTCCAGCCCCCGTAAAACAGCGCACCATGTTTTACGACAGTCCGGCCAGTCCCGGACGCGCCGTGCCCGGGGTGCAGGCCGATTCACTGAGCCGTGTCAAATCAATAACTTCTAAATTCACGCATCTCCCTGTTGGCAATGCTGCACGATGCATTTTGTTGCAGGGAGCGTTAACGGTCACAGAACCGGAAACACTATAACGAATTAGCGAGACTTAGCGACAATGACTGATCAAGCCCAATCCCACCACAAGTTTGGCTTTCCGCAGAAGACCGGTCTGTATGATCCGGCAAACGAGAAGGATTCCTGCGGCGTAGGTTTCGTCGCAGATATCAAGGGCCGTCCCAGTCACCAGATCATGCTGGATGCCTACCACTTGAATTCGCGCATGGACCACCGCGGCGGTTGCGGTTTTGAAGCCAATACCGGCGATGGTGCAGGCATCCTGATGGCGTTGCCGCACTCCTTCTTTGCCAGTATCGCCCTGAAAGATCTGGGTAAAACTTTGCCGGGCGCCGGTAAATATGCCGTCGGCAACATCTTCCTGCCACAGATGAGCAAAGAGCGCGAATTTTGTCGCGACGTCATCAATCGCATTATCGCTGAAGAAGGCCAGACACTGATTGGCTGGCGACTGGTTCCTGTTGATCCCGCAGGCGCTGATGTCGGTCCGGCCGCCAGAACCGCACAACCGGTGATTGAGCAACTGTTCATCGGCGCCGCTGACAACATGGCCCAGGATGAATTCGAGCGCAAACTGTATGTCATTCGCAAACGCTTCACGCACAAATTGCGTGGCGACAGTTCGCTCAGCGAAGCCAAGATGCTGTACGCCTGTAGCCTGTCCACCAAAGTCATCGTATATAAAGGTATGCTGACACCCGGTCAGTTATTCCCGTTTTACCGTGACCTGACCAACTCGGCCTGTGAGACTCACATGGCGATGGTGCACTCACGCTTCAGCACTAACACGTTCCCGTCATGGGATCGTGCCCAGCCCAATCGTTTTATGAGCCACAACGGTGAAATCAACACCTTGCGCGGGAATGTAAACCAGATGGTGGCCCGTGAAGGCATGCTGTCCAGCCCGCTGTTCGGCGACAAAATCAGTGAATTGTTCCCGATTATTGATGCGGACTGTTCCGACTCAGGTTCGTTTGATTCCGTGCTGGAGTTCATGCTGCTGTCCGGTCGATCGCTGCAGGAATCGGTGATGATGATGATTCCGGAAGCCTGGCAATCCGACGTCAACATGAACGGTGATAAAAAAGCGTTCTATGAATTCCATTCCGCCTTGATGGAACCGTGGGACGGCCCGGCATCCATTGTATTTTCCGATGGTCATTACATCGGCGCCGTACTGGACCGCAATGGCCTGCGACCCAGCCGCTATTACGTGACACACGACGACAAAGTGATTATGGCGTCCGAAGTCGGTGTCGTGCACGTTGACCCGGCCAACGTCAAATTAAAAGGTCGTCTGCAGCCGGGCAAAATGTTCCTGCTGGACTTTGAAGAAGGCCGCCTGATCCCTGACGAAGAGCTCAAAGCAAGCATCGCTGCCAAACGCCCCTACGGCGAGTGGCTGGCACAGCAGCGTATTACACTGGACCAGCTGGCTGATGGCAGTGAAGAGCACTCGCTGGATTCAGAAAATGTCTTTGCGCGCATGCAGGCGTTTGGTTACACCACCGAAACCATGCAGTTTATGCTGTTGCCCATGATCACCGAAGCGCGTGACCCGCTGGGTTCCATGGGTAACGACTCTGCGCTGGCGTGTCTGTCTGACAAGCCCCGCATGATTTATGACTATTTCAAGCAGCTGTTTGCACAGATCACCAACCCGGCAATCGACTCAATCCGCGAAGAAGTGGTGATGTCGCTGGAATGTTTTATTGGCCCGGAAGGCAACCTGCTGGAAACCACTGAAAAGCAGGCGCACCGCCTGAGTCTCAAGCACCCGATTCTGTCCAACAAGCAACTGCAGACCATCCGCAACATGGATTACAAAGGCCTGCGCAGCAAAGTCATCGACATTACGTACGATGCCAAAGCGGCCAATGGTTATGTCACGGCGCTGGAGAGCATCTGCCAACAAGCCAGTCAGGCGATTGCGGACGGCTATGCCTTTGTGATTTTGTCCGATCGTATGATTGACCGTCAGCGCATGGCTATCAGCTCACTGATCGCGTGCGGCGCGGTACACCATCACTTGATTCGACAGCACGAACGCACCCGCATTGGTCTCATTCTGGAAACCGGCGAAGCACGGGAAGTACACCATCATTGCCTGCTGACAGGTTTTGGGGCAGACGCGATCAACCCGTATCTGGCCTTTGAATCTCTCTGGCAAGCACAGAAAGATGGTCTGCTCAGTAATGAGTACGCCACCGAAGACAAGATTGTGTATGCCTACAAAAAAGCGGTTGGCAAAGGCATGCTCAAGGTCATGGCCAAAATGGGCATCTCAACACTGCAGTCCTACAAAGGCGCACAGATTTTTGAAGCGGTGGGTCTGGCGGATGACATAATCGATCGTTGTTTTGTGGGTACCGCGAGCCGCGTTCAAGGTGTGAATTTCGATACGCTGGTTAAGGAAACCGAACGACGCCATCATCTGGGCTTCCCGGTTATTGATACCGGCCGCATTCCGGTGATGACCAACCCCGGTGATTTCCATTGGCGCAGCGGTGGCGAAGGCCACATGTGGGATCCGAGTGCCATCTTCAACCTGCAGGTTGCGGCGCGTAACAACAGCCCTGACGCTTACAAAATATTTGCGAAGTACACCAACGAACAAACCACGCGCGCCTGCACGCTGCGTGGCCTGCTGGATTTCCGTACCGATAAACAACAGCCAGTTGCTCTGGACGAAGTCGAATCAGCAAAAGACATCGTTAAACGCTTTGCAACCGGCGCCATGAGTCTGGGCTCAATATCGCCAGAAACGCATGAAACATTGGCGATTGCCATGAATCGCATGGGTGGCAAATCCAACACCGGTGAAGGTGGTGAAGATCCTGCGCGCTTCCAGCCAATGCCAAACGGCGATTCAAAGCGTTCATCGATCAAACAAGTGGCGTCCGGCCGGTTTGGCGTCACCATCTGGTACCTGAGCAACGCTGACGAGCTGCAAATCAAAATTTCGCAAGGTGCCAAGCCTGGTGAAGGCGGCGAGCTGCCTGGCGGCAAAGTGGATGCACACATTGCACGTCTGCGTTACTCAACGCCGGGTGTTGGCCTGATTTCGCCACCGCCACACCACGATATTTATTCAATCGAGGATATCGCACAGCTGATCCACGATCTGAAAAACGCCAACCGCAAAGCTCGCATCAGTGTAAAACTGGTGTCGGAAGTCGGTGTTGGCACCGTGGCAGCAGGCGTCACCAAAGCCAAAGCCGAACACCTTGTGATTGCCGGCCATGATGGCGGCACCGGCGCGTCGCCGCTGACCTCCATCAAGCATGCAGGGTTGCCATGGGAGCTGGGGCTGGCGGAGACTCACCAGACGCTGGTGATGAACAACTTGCGTTCTCGTGTGGTAGTGCAGACTGACGGCCAGTTAAAAACCGGCCGTGACGTCGCCATTGCTGCGCTGCTGGGCGCTGAAGAATTTGGTTTTGCCACGGCCCCGCTGGTGACTCTCGGCTGCATTATGATGCGCAAATGTCACCTGAATACCTGCCCGGTAGGCATCGCAACCCAGGATCCTGAGTTGCGCAAGAAATTCAAAGGCCAGCCGGAACACGTGGTGAACTACCTGTTTATGGTGGCTGAAGAACTGCGCGAGATCATGGCCAGCCTTGGCATGCGCAAACTGACCGACATGGTTGGTCGCGTTGACCTGCTGGAAAGTCGCGGCGCTATCGATCACTGGAAAGCGCGCGGTCTGGATCTGAGCAAGATCCTGCAACCGGCTCAAATGGTGTATGCGAATACCGTTACTCACCAGACTATCAATCAGGACCACGGCCTTGAGAAGGCGCTGGACAACCAGTTGATCGAGCTTGCTCAACCGGCGCTGCTGCATGGTGAAAAGGTTCAGATCGAATTACCAGTCCTTAACATCAACCGTGTGGTTGGCACCATGTTGTCCAACGAAGTTGCCAAACAGCACGGTGAACAGATGCTGCCGGATGACACCATCAACATCAAACTACACGGCTCTGCAGGTCAGAGTCTGGGTGCCTGGCTGGCTAAAGGCATTACCATCACCGTTGAAGGTGATTGCAATGACTTTGTGGGCAAGGGATTGTCAGGCGGCAAAATTGTGGTTTATCCACCCAAAAACAGTACCTTCAAGGCTGAAGAAAACATTATCGCTGGCAACGTGAATTTGTACGGCGCAACCGGCGGAGAAGCCTATTTCCGCGGGATTGCAGCTGAGCGATTTGCTGTGCGTAATAGCGGTGCGTTGGCAGTGGTTGAAGGCATCGGCGATCATGGTTGTGAATACATGACCGGCGGCCGCGTGGTGATTCTTGGCAAAACTGGACGCAACTTCGGTGCTGGCATGAGTGGTGGTATCGCTTATGTCTGGGATAAAGACAAAGATTTTAAGCGCCAGTGCAATACTGAAACCTATGGATTGGAAGCGGTCGTTGATCATGCTGACGTGCAAGAATTAAAAACACTGATCAGCAATCACCTGCGCCATACCGGTTCACCGGTGGCTCGGCAGATTCTCGACAACTGGGATCAGACATTGCCTCAGTTTGTGAAAGTCATGCCAACAGATTACAAGCGTGTGCTGACGGAATTGGCAGCCCAACAACAGGCAGTTGCCGTGTAAGTAAACCATCGCAGCCTGTACCGCCCTGACAACACAACTGCGGTCAGGGGTGGAGCGGGCTGCCTGTCAACGTACAAAATTGGGAAGAGTAAGGTTTAGACATGGGCAAACCAACAGGTTTTAAAGAGTTTGATCGCCGCACGGTCCCCTACCGCGCACCGGCCGAGCGATTGCTGGACTATAAGGAAATCTACACACGTCCTGACGACAGTCACCTGACCACGCAGGGCGCTCGCTGTATGGATTGTGGTGTTCCGTTTTGTCAGTCCGATAACGGATGCCCTGTGTATAACCTGATTCCTGAATGGAACGATCTGGTTTACAAAGGTCAGTGGCGTGAAGCCTTGGATCGCCTGCACAAGACCAATAACTTCCCGGAATTTACCGGTCGAGTCTGCCCGGCTCCATGTGAAGGGTCATGTGTACTCGGCATGAACAATCCACCTGTCACCATCAAGAATATCGAAAATGCCATCATTGATCGCGGTTTCGAGAATGGGTGGGTGGTTGCCAATCCCCCTCTGTTCCGCACTGGTAAAAAAGTTGCCGTGGTGGGTTCCGGCCCGGCCGGTCTGGCTGCGGCTGCACAACTGAATCAGGCTGGCCACACGGTGACTGTGTATGAGCGCGAAGATCGTATCGGCGGCTTGCTGATGTATGGCATCCCCAACATGAAACTTGAAAAAGATGTGGTTGATCGCCGGGTAAACCTGCTCAGGGAAGAAGGCATCAATTTTGTCACGGGAGTGAACGTTGGCGGCACTGGCGACAGAGGGCTGTCCGTTGAAGCCTTGTTGGCCGATGTCGATGTGTTGTGTCTGACGACCGGGGCAACCACTGCGCGAGAACTGAAAATTCCAGGCCGTGACGGCGACAGCATTTACCCTGCCATGGAGTTTTTGACAGCCAATACGCGTAGCCTGCTGGACTCCGATTTAAAAGACGACAATTACATCAGTGCCAAAGGCAAAAATGTGATTGTGATTGGTGGTGGTGATACGGGTACCGACTGTATTGCCACATCATTGCGCCATGGCTGCAAGTCACTGGTCAACTTTGAAATTATGCCGCGTCCGGGCAATGAGCGACCGGCAGATAATCCCTGGCCGCTGTGGCCAAAAATCTACCGTGTGGATTATGGCCATGAAGAGGCTGCTTACCGTGATGGTCAGGATCCACGCGTTTATTCCATCAGTGGCAAAGAATTTGTCCGTGATGAAAATGGCAAATTGTTGGGGATCAATACGGTAGAAGTCGATGCCAGCTTTAAAGAGATCCCCGGCACTGTCAAATTCTGGGAAGCCGATCTGATCCTGTTGTCCATGGGTTTCCTCGGCCCGGAACAGTACATCACCAAACCGTTGGGCCTTGAAGTTGATGCGCGCTCAAACTACAAAGCGGCTTACGGCGACTTCCGTACCAACCACCCGAAAGTGTTTGCTGCCGGTGACTGCCGTCGTGGTCAATCGCTGGTGGTCCGCGCCATCGACGAAGGTCGGAAAGTGGCTGAGGCAATCAACCGGTTCCTGGCAAACTGAAGCAACAACATTGCGGCAGACTGCCTTTACAACGTCTGCTGCGCAAACCTTGAACAAAGCCGGGCATCCCAGGATTTCCGGCTTTTTCATTGGCGCGGCTGTGCTACACTCGATTAACAGGCACAAGCGGCTCAGCGTCCTTCCCGGGATGACTGCTTGACAAGGATATTTCGGAACCGAGAGATGTCATCAACCGTATTGTCGTTAAGCAATGTTTCCAAGCGCTACGGTGACTTTACCGCCGTTAACCGCATCAATCTGAGCATCCCCAAAGGTTCTGTATATGGTTTTCTTGGCCCCAATGGCGCAGGAAAAACCACCACCATTCGGATGATCCTCGACATTATCCGCCCGGATGAAGGCGAGATTGAAGTACTTGGCTGCAAATCAGCCATGCAGGTGCGCGATCGCATCGGCTACCTTCCCGAAGAAAAGGGTCTGTACAAAAAAATGAAGGTCTGGGCAATTATTGCCTACTTTGCCACACTCAAAGGCATTCACCGTAAAGATGCCAAACAGCGCGCGTTTGAACTGCTTGAAAGATATGGCCTGAAGGATTTTGCCAATTCAACGGTCGAATCCTTGTCCAAGGGCATGGGACAGAAAGTGCAGGTACTGTCGTCAATTGCACATAACCCGGAACTGATTATCCTAGATGAACCCTTCTCCGGGCTGGATCCGGTCAATCAGGAAGTACTTGAACAGTTGATCAAAGATTTAAAAGACAATGGCCAGACCGTCATCTTCTCCACACACATCATGCAGCATGCTGAGCGGCTGTGCGAACGGCTGCTGTTGATCACTCAGGGCTGCAAAGTGTTTGACGGTACGGTTGACGAAGCGCGCGCCATTATTCCGCGCAGAGTGATCCTTGAATGCCAGAACGACGTCGCCGCGCTGGCGGATCTCGACGGTGTGCTGTCCGTCTGCGAAACCCCTGTGAGTGGTGATGGCCGCATACCCGGCACACGGCAGTGGGAGTTGTATGTCAAAGAACACACCAACCCGCAGTTGATTCTGCAACACTGCTTTCAACACGGCATCAGCCTTAGCCGCTTTGACTTTACCCAGACCAGTTTGCACGACGTTTTTGTGCATCTGGTGGGTCAGCAAGCCCGGGAACACAAGTTCCGATGAGCGTTTTTGGATAACCGTTTTATGACGCCCGTTTTTGTAAAGAGAGCACAGGCATGAGAGTAACGCTGCTGATTGCATGGCGCGAGTATCTGGAGAATGTCAAAACCAAGGGTTTCTGGATTGGCGTTTTGTTGGTGCCGGTTATCTTTTTTATGATCTTTCAGCTTTCAACGCGACTGGCAACGGCAACCCCTACGCGTTATTACCTGTTAATCGACCAGACCGGGCAATACGCCGAGTCAGTCGAAACAGCGATCCGGCGCGAACATCAGCGCCGGGTGATGCAGGACTTTATGCGCTACCTGCAAGAAAATCGCAGCGACACTGCCAATCTTGCCATCAGCAATGAACCCGCCAATCAAATGGATCAGTTGCTGGATGATTTTGGCAATGATGAAGTGGCGGCGCTCGACGACTGGCTAAGCAATGGCGGCCTTGCCTTCGCGTTGCAAATGGCCAGACCCTATTTGCGCCCGGACACGCCTGACTTTGAAGAACCGCGACAGCAATTTATTGCAGCAGTCCCGCCGCCGGAATTGGATATCACAGCACCCGCCGAGACTATTGTTGAAACGCTGCGGCCATTCCTGAATGGCGAAAAAAGATTGCCTGTGGGTGACAATAACGTCAGCCTGTTTGCGCTGATTCTGATCCCGGCTGAGGTTAACAACGATATTGTGCGTCCGATGACGGCGATGGGCGGCCTGCCAACTGACAGTGGCACTCGGGGTGTGCAGTACTGGGCCGGCAACCTGACTGATACCCGGCTGCCCAATGCCATTCAAACCAGCATCAACAATGCAATCCGCCAACAGGAATACATGGATCGTAATATCGATGTCAATGCCGTGCGTGATGTACAGCGCACCCGCCTGCCCGTCAGCAGGATGGACCCCAGTAAAGTCGCAGGTGACGAGCAAGTCAGCGTGGCCGATACCTTCCGTCAATGGGCGCCCATGGGTTTTGTGTACCTGATTTTTATCTCGCTGATGCAGAGTGTTCAGTACTTACTGAGCAACACTATCGAAGAAAAATCCAACCGAATTATTGAAGTGTTGCTGGCATCCGTCACACCCGGCGAATTGATGATGGGCAAGTTATTGGGGATAGGTGCAACAGGTATCACTACCATTGTCGCTTGGCTGGCGTCGTTCTTTGCGTTTATACAACTGTATCAGACTATTGAAACCACGATGATTGTGCAGATTCTGGATGTGCTGCTGGGTTCCGATCTGATTCCGTATTTTGTATTTTATTATGTGTGTTGCTACACGCTGTATGCTGGCATTTTTCTGGCAATTGGCAGCTTGTGTAACACCCTGAAAGAAGCCCAAAGCCTGATGATGCCGCTGATGATGGTGATGATGGTGCCTATTCTGACCATGAGTTTTATCGCCCAGGATCCCAATGGCACAATGGCCAGAGTCATGTCGTGGATCCCCTTGTTCACACCCTTCACCATGATGAACAGGGCAGCCGCACAACCCCCGATGATCGATGTGGTTGGCACAACGGTGCTGCTGGTTGTCTCCACCATTACGGTGCTTTGGTTATCAGGCCGGGTATTCCGCCAGGGCATTTTACGCACCGGCCAACCTCCCAGAATTGTTGAACTCTGGCGTATGATGCGCCGTCGTACTGGCTAAAAGGACACTGAAATGCGCACGGACATGGAAAAACGCACGTTTATCTGGTTCCTGTTGGTACTGAGTGTGCTGTTTGCAGTGATTCTGACACCGTTCTGGAGTGCGATCTTCTGGGCAGGGGTCATGTCTTTGCTGTTTATGCCCATTCAGAACCGACTGAACCGCGCGTTTGGCAATCGCCCATCGCTTGCCGCGGTTTGCACCGTGCTCATTGGGCTGGTTGTGGTTGTTATGCCAGTGATTGGCATTGCGTTTGGATTCGTGCGCGAAGGTGCACAGCTTTATGAGTCTATTGAAGCAGAGCAGATCAGTCCGCAGGCCATCATTGACAGCATTGGCAATGCCGTCCCCTTTCTGCCGGATATTTTTAATCGCCTTGGTATTGATACCGCCAGCATTCGCAACTACCTCTCGGAATCTGCAACCGGTCTCAGCCGGATATTGTCGCAACAGGCGCTGAACTGGGGGCGCAACACGCTGAGCTTCACGCTCGGGCTTGGATTGATGATGTATCTGAGTTTTTTCCTGCTACGCGATGGCTACAACATTGTTGGTTGGCTGCGCCGGGCAGTCCCGTTAAGTAACGAGCGCCGTCAGCTGTTGTTCGAAAAATTTGCAGAAGTCACCCGAGCGACCGTCAAAGGCAATCTGCTGGTGGCCATTGTGCAAGGCGCACTCGGGGGTTTGATTTACTGGTTGCTGGATCTGCCAGCCCCCTTGATGTGGTCAGTGGTCATGGCGTTTTTATCGCTGGTGCCGGCCATTGGTGCGTCACTGGTGTGGGCACCAATGGCGATCTATTTATATGCGACGGGCGAGTCAGTTTCCGCGACCATCCTTGTGGCGTATGGCGCCGTCGTGATTGGCCTGGCAGACAATGTGCTGCGCCCTATCCTGGTTGGCCGTGATACCAAACTACCGGACTATATTGTGCTGTTCTCTACCATTGGCGGACTGAGCCTGCTGGGCATCACCGGTTTTGTTATCGGCCCGCTCATCGCCGCATTATTCCTGAGCTTTTGGACTATTTTTATCAAGGAATTTAACAACTGACCTTGCTCAATAACGTCCGGTCGCTGCAACCTCAGGTTTGCTAGGGTAGAATACCGGCCTCTGAGACCGGGAGTGGAACTTTGAAAAACAGTCATATCGCTTTTATTGGTGCCGGCAACATGGCAAACAGTCTGATTCGTGGACTGCTGGCCAAGGATGTGCCTGCAAGTCATTTACATGCTTCCGACATAGATCCGCAAAAACTGGCCGAACTTGAAAACGAGTGTGGTATTCACACAGGCACAACGGCAGAGGTCGCTGCTGGTGCTGATGTTATTGTTCTGGCCGTCAAGCCTCAGGTCATGGCCACCGTTTGCGAAAACCTGCGTGCTCACATTCAAAAGCCTTCTTGCCTGATTGTTTCAATTGCGGCCGGCATTCCATTGGCATCACTGGAAAACTGGTTGGGCAACGAGCGCGCCATGGTGCGTTGTATGCCGAACACACCCGCGTTGGTCGGTGAGGGTGCAACGGGATTATTTGCAAATACACGCTGTGCAGCGGCCGATATTGCGCTGGCTGGCGACATTTTGTCCGCCGTTGGTATTACGTGTTGGCTTAAGACAGAACAGGATATTGATACCGTCACTGCCTTGTCTGGCAGTGGCCCGGCTTACTTTTTCCTGATGATCGAAGCGCTTGAAAAAGCGGCGATTGCGTTGGGGCTGGATGCCGACGTGGCACGCAGACTCAGCATACAGACCGCACTGGGTGCTGGCAAACTGGCGGCCGACAGTGATGTGGCCCCCGATGAACTGCGCCGACGGGTGACATCTCCCGGTGGCACCACGGAACAGGCCTTGTTAAGCTTCCAGCGCGACGGATTTGAGCGTATTGTCGCCAACGCCGTTGAAGCCGCTCAAAGGCGCTCGGCAGAACTGGCTAAATAATTACTGGACAGGTCGGATAGCCGACCCGGCACGAGACAACAACATGAATGCACTAGGCAATATTGGCAGTTTGTTGGTCAGCACCCTTGGCACATTGTATATGATGGCAATCCTGCTGCGATTTCTGCTACAGATATCCCGCGCGGATTTTTATAACCCCATCACGCAGATGATTGTGCGCGCCACCGATCCCGGTGTGCAATTGTTTCGTCGATTTATTCCCGGTTTTAAAGGCGTCGATTTTGCGACGCTGGTGTTTGCTATACTGGTTGAAAGTGTGCTGATTTGCGCGTTGATTTTTATGGCCGGCTTTGACCTGCCGGGCGTCGGTCTGATTTTGACCTGGGCAGTGGCGGGGATCCTCAACTTCATTCTGGATATTTWTTTCTGGTCATTGCTGGTGTCCATTGTGTCCAGCTTTATTGCGCCGTTCAGTGAACACCCCGCGTTAGTGCTGGTTCGCCAATTGACGGAGCCGGTGATGGCACCGTTCAGGCGTTTGCTGCCATCCATGGGCGGCCTGGATCTTTCCCCGATTTTTGTGTTCCTGAGCATCCAGATTCTTAAAATCCTGCTAGTCGCGCCCATTGGTGCCAACCCTGCGTTTGTACCCGGCATGTGATGTCGGGTACAGCGTCGCACAAGGAAGGCAGTGCGCGTTGGTACCGCTGGCAGGGTGATACGCTGATTCTTTATTGCAAAATTCAGACGCGGGCCGGCAAAGATGCCTTTGGTGAGTTACTGGGAGACCAGATAAAGCTGCGCATCAGCGCCGCGCCCGTTGACGGTAAAGCCAATGCTCATTTGATAAAATTTCTGGCAAACGAATTTGCCGTACCGCAACACAACATCAGTATTATCAAGGGAGAAAGCAGCAAACAGAAACAGATCAGTATCAGCAAACCCGGGCGACTGCCTGAACTTGCTGACTTAAAACCGGCAGCCAGCTGAGTTGCACCGGGCTCTGTATCAAACGCCTGCACGAGGATTACACAACATCATGCCCGAATTTCTTCCGGAAGATTCCGTCGGAATTGTCAGTCCACAGCGCTTTCACTTTGATGAGCCGCTCACCTTGCGCAGCGGAAAAGTGATCAAAACCTATGACTTGATGGTGGAAACCTATGGTGAACTGAATGCAGACAAATCCAATGCCATTCTGATTTGCCCTGCCCTCAGCGGTGACCACCATGCGGCGGGTTATCACAGCATGACCGACAAAAAACCTGGCTGGTGGGATGTATGTATCGGTCCGGGCAAACCCATTGATACCCGACATTTTTATGTGGTCAGTCTGAATAATCTGGGCGGCTGCGCCGGCAGTACCGGGCCTGCGTCCATCAATCCGGACACCGGCACGTGGTATGGCCCTGATTTTCCCGTGGTCACTGTGCGCGACTGGGTCAACAGCCAGGCGCGACTCGCTGACCGCCTCGGCATTCAACAGTGGGCAGCGGTGATTGGCGGCAGTCTTGGTGGCATGCAAGTCATGCGCTGGTCTATCAGTTATCCCGAACGCGTCCGGCACGCCATCATGCTGGCGGTAGCGCCCAAGTTGTCCGCGCAAAACATTGCCTTTAACGAAGTGGCGCGTCAGTCCATTACCGGCGACCCTGACTTTCATGCCGGCCGTTACCGCGACCATAGCACCATCCCTAAAAAGGGGCTGATGCTGGCACGCATGGTCGGGCATATTACGTATTTGTCAGACAGCGCCATGCGCGAAAAATTTGGCAAAGCCACACAAGAGATCAAAGAAGCCTCGCTGAATCTCGGGCGAGATTTACGTGCCGGCAAATTGAGTTTTGGGTTTGATGTGGATTTTCAGGTGGAAAGTTACCTGCATTATCAGGGCGAGCGTTTTTCAGAAACTTTCGACGCCAACTCCTATCTGCTGATGACCAAAGCACTGGACTATTTTGATCCCAGCGTGGATTACGACGGCGATCTCAGCAAAGCCTTTGCCAAAAGTAATTGCCGCTTTCTGCTGGTGTCGTACAGCACCGATTGGCGATTCCCGCCGGAACGTACTCAGGAAATTGTTACTGCGCTGTTAAAGGCGGGCAAACAGGTCAGCTATCTGGACATTGAAGCCGACGAAGGTCATGACGCCTTCCTCTTACCTGTGCCCCGCTATATGCAGGCCATGACCACCTACCTGAACCGCGTGAAACAAGAGGTGGCCTGCTGATGCGCGCCGATCTGGATATCATTCAAAAGTGGATCAAACCCGGCAGCCGTGTGCTTGACCTGGGGTGTGGTGACGGCAGTCTGTTAGCGTATTTACGCGATAACAAACAGACCATTGGTATTGGTCTGGAGATTGATAATCAAAAAATAGACGCGTGTCTGAACAAAGGCATTGATGTTATTCAACAGGACCTGAACAAAGGTCTCGGCAATTTTGAATCCCACAGTTTTGACACTGTGCTGCTGACCCAAACCTTACAGGCTGTGCACTACCCGGATCTGCTGGTTGAAGAAATGCTGCGTATTGGCAAAAACTGCATCGTCACCTTCCCGAATTTTGGCAACTGGAAAAGTCGGGCGTATATTGCCTTCAAGGGGCGTATGCCGGTGTCAGACTTTATGCCCTATCAGTGGTATGACACTCCCAACATTCATTTTTGTACGGTACGGGATTTTGATGACTTCTGCCGTGACAAAAATATTGATGTCATCACCCGCACGGTTGTCGACAACAAACACCGTGACAGCGCCATTATTCGCGCCCTCCCCAATCTGCTGAGTGAAATTGCGATTTATCACTTTTCGCGCGGGCAGCAAGGCAGCCAATGATGCAGAAAATTGTGTTAGCCAGTAGCAATGCCGGTAAGCTGAAAGAGCTGCAGTCTTTGTTGGCCGCGTTGCCGGTCACCATCCTGGCGCAGTCCGGGCTTGGCGTGGACGATGCCGACGAAACCGGCCTCACTTTTATCGAAAACGCCATCATCAAGGCGCGTCATGCCAGCGCCATCACCGGCCTGCCGGCTATTGCCGATGATTCCGGCCTGGCGGTGGACGCCTTGGGCGGGGCGCCGGGCATTTATTCTGCGCGTTACGCTGAGTTGCCCGCCGATATCAAAGGATTGGCGCGTGATGCGGCCAATAACACCAAACTGCTGGCAGCGTTGCGGGACATACCGGACGCGCAACGCGGTGCACAATTTCATTGTGTGCTGGTGTTCCTGCGCCATGCTGCTGACCCGACACCGCTGGTATGTCATGGCCAATGGCATGGCAGCATCCTGCACGCAGCCGCCGGGGCTGGCGGTTTTGGTTACGATCCCTTGTTTCTGGTACCGGAACACGGCTGCTGTTCGGCCGAATTGAGCGCGACGGAGAAAAACCGCATCAGCCATCGTGCACAGGCCAGTCAAATGTTGCTGGCAGCGCTCAGCAGTCGATACGGCATCACTGCGTGAACACGCCACCTGAAGCCCGTACACTGGCACTGCCGCCCTTGAGTTTGTATATCCATGTGCCCTGGTGTGTGCGCAAATGTCCTTATTGCGACTTCAATTCGCATGAGCATGAAGGCGAGGGTGGGTTACCGGAGGACGACTATGTCACTGCCTTGCTGGATGACCTGCAACATGACCTCGGCTATGCACAAAAGCGCGAGATACTCAGCATATTTATAGGCGGTGGCACACCCAGCCTGCTGTCTGCAAACGCCTATGACCGCCTGTTAAATGGATTGCAAAAATCCCTGACATTCAGCAGTGATATCGAAATCACCCTCGAGGCGAACCCGGGCACCGCAGAACGGGAAAAATTTGCAGATTATTTTTCTGCCGGTATCAATCGCCTGTCATTGGGTATCCAGAGTTTTGACGCGCAGCAGCTGAAAAATCTGGGGCGTATCCACGATCAGCACGACGCGGAACGTGCCATCGAGTTTGCGCGACAAGCCGGCTTCAAACGCCTTAATCTAGATTTGATGTATGGCCTGCAGGAACAAACACCCGACGCCGCGTTGGCCGATCTGCGCAAAGCCATCAGCTTTGCTCCCGAGCATTTGTCTTGGTACCAGCTGACCATCGAGCCCAACACGGCGTTTTATAAACACACACCGCCTCTGCCTCCTGAAGACGCCTTGATTGACATGCAGGATGCCGGATTGGCGCTGTTACAGGACAGTGGCCTGTTCCGGTACGAGATTTCAGCGTTTGCCCGCGAGGGAGAAGCGTCACGGCACAATCTGAATTATTGGCGCTTTGGCGACTATCTGGGTATCGGCGCGGGTGCGCATGCCAAACTGACCGAACCGCATAAAAACCGCATTCTTCGTCTGCGCAAACGCAAACAACCCACACATTACTTGCAGGCAGCCTCACACAGCCTGTCACAGGCCAGCAGTAATCTGCTGGTGCGTTACCCGTATATGGCCGATGCCAGTCCGATTGAGGCTGAGGATCTGCCCGTTGAGTTTCTGTTGAACGCGTTGCGACTACGGGAAGGTTTTACCATCAGTCAATTTGAGTCGCTGACCGGGCTGCCTTTCGGCCGCCATACAAAGCGGGTAGAATCCTTGCAGCATCAAGGGCTTCTGACAGTAGATGGTGAGCGGATCAGTACCACGGCACGTGGTTATCAGTTCCTCAACTCTGTCCTCGAGGCATTTCTGTAGCACCGCTGACATTTCCGGCCAGCGCACTGAGTTGACGATCATGCCCGACACTAACTCCCGTAATCTGATCAGCCATATGCAGTCCTTGTTGAGCTTGCCCACCATCAGCTCAAGCCACGCGGCATTGGACATGAGCAATATGCCGGTCATCAATTATCTGGCTGAACAATTCAGTGCGCTGGGGTTTGAGTGCGAGATTGTGCCGTGTGAGAGTACCCACGGGAATCTCAAAGCTAATCTGATTGCAACCCTTGGCAAAGGCCCCGGCGGACTGGTGCTCGCAGGGCATACCGACACCGTGCCCATGGATCCGCAGTTGTGGTCGGTTGATCCTCTGGCAGTGACCCAAAAAGACGGCCGCCTCTACGGGTTGGGCAGCACCGATATGAAAGGTTTTTTTGCCTTGATACTGGAAGCCGTGCAGCCGTTTCTCAATCAGCCGCTGCAGCAGCCACTGATTGTGTTGGCAACGGCCGACGAAGAGACCTCCATGTTCGGCGCCCGGAAAATTGCTGAAATCGGTCGACCTAAAGCCCGTTACGCCATTATTGGTGAACCCACTGGCATGAAACCCATTCGCGCCCACAAAGGTGTGATGATGGAGTCCATCCGCTTGCAGGGCCGCAGTGGACACTCGTCCGACCCAAGCCTGGGCATCAACGCCATGGAAGCCATGCATGATGTCCTGAGTGAACTGATGCGCTATCGCAACGAGTTACAGCAGCGTTATCACAGCCCCTTGTTCAGCATTAACAAACCCACCATGAATTTTGGGTGTATCCATGGCGGAGATAATCCCAATCGCATCTGCGGTCACTGTGAGCTTGAGTTTGATATTCGCATGTTGCCGGGTATGGAAGCAGAATTGCTGCGCAGCGAAATTGACCAACGTCTGCGCCCCTTGGCCGAGCGCTGGCACGTTGGGTTTGAATTTACGCCGCTGTTTCCCGGCGCGCCAGCCTTCATTTGTCCGGCAGAGAGCGACCTGGTGAAAACTGCCGAACGGCTGACGGGTCATGCCGCAGGCACGGTCGCCTTTGGAACTGAAGCGCCATTCCTGCAAAATATGGGCATCGACACCATTGTGCTGGGACCCGGTGACATTGATCAGGCACATCAGCCCGACGAGTATCTGGCGCTGGATCGGGTACAACCCTGTATTGATCTGCTACGTCGATTTATCTCACATTATTGTGTTAAAACGGTCTCCCCCGTTTTATAAACCTGAGATAAACACTTGACCTCAACAGCGTAATGGAACTTTAAATCAGTACTGCTACACGGAACACACAACATATGGACAATCTTTCGCAATACATCGACTGGTTCAGGCACTCGTCAAGTTATATCAATGCACATCGCAAAAAAGTATTTGTGGTATTGCTGACCGGCGAAACAATTGCGCATGAGAACTTCAATCACATCGTGCATGACATCACACTGCTACACAGTCTGGGCGTCAAACTGGTGCTGGTGCACGGTGCACGCCCCCAGATTAATGCGGCGTTGACGGGCGCGGGACAGGAGTTGCGCTACCACAAAGGCTTGCGGATCACAGACACCGACAGTCTGCAGATCATCAAGCAGACCATTGGCGCCATGGCCATTGATATCGAAGCGCAGTTCTCCATGGGACTGGCTAACTCCCCCATGCATGGTGCTGACATCAAAGTCAGTCGCGGCAATTTTATTACCGCGCGCCCATTGGGCATCATTGAAGGCGTGGACTACGCACTCACCGGCGTTGTACGTAAGGTAAATGCCGAAGCTATCCTGCAACATCTGGATAAAAACAGTATTGTGCTGCTCTCCAATCTGGGTTACTCACCGACGGGCGAAGTATTTAACCTGTCAGCGGAGGAGGTGGCCACCGAGGTCGCCATGGCCATGCAGGCCGAAAAACTGATCCTGTTTGTGCCACAACGTGGCGTGATGGGCAAAGATGGCCAGCTGATCAGCACACTGAGCCCGGTACAGGCGGATCTGTTGCTGAAAGAGCTCGCCAAGGATGACGCCGCCATCAGCAATATTACCGTGGCGTCGCTGGCAGCCGCGGTTAAAGCCAGTAATAAAAATGTACATCGTTGTCATCTGATCAGTTTTGCCGACAACGGTGCACTGATACAGGAACTGTTTACCCGCGAGGGTAACGGGACACTGGTATCCAAAGATAATTTTGAGTGGCTGCGACAGGCAACCATCAATGATGTGGGTGGCATTCTTGAGCTGATAGCACCACTGGAAGCAGCCGGTATTCTGGTGCACCGCTCACGAGAATTACTGGAAGCCGAAATCGATTATTTTAAAGTCATTGAGATGGAAGGTATGATTATAGCCTGTGCAGCCATTTATCCACTGGACGCAGACAGCGGCGAAATAGCCTGTATTGCCATTCACAAAAACTATCAGGACAGCGGGCGCGGTGACCACCTGATGCGCGCGCTGGAAAAGGAAGCCCGCAAACAGGGTTTAAAAAAAGTGATTGTGCTGACCACACAGACTGCACACTGGTTTATGGAACGCGGTTTTGAACCTATCTCGATCAGTGAGTTGCCGGCGAAGAAACAGCTGATGTACAACTATCAGCGTAATTCGAAGGCATTTCGCAAGATTTTGTAGGCACCACTCCTACCGCTCCGATACCACAAAGCTGTAGTCATAGGGATTAGCGCCGGACGCTGAAAAGTCGTCACGGCCCAATTCATGCCAGTCATTCAGGTCTATTTCCGGAAAATACGCATCACCGTGAACCTCGGCATGCACTTGTGTCATGTAGAGACGATCCGCTCGTGGCAATGCCAATGCGTAAATTTCTGCGCCACCCATCACCACCGCTTCATCCACACCATTAATCAGGCAGATGTTTTCCGCATAACGAATCGCCGCATCCAGTGAGTCCAGCACCTTCACGCCGTCAATGTGCAGATCCGGTTGCCGGCTAATGACGATGTTTGTACGACCTGGCAACGGCCGCCCGATGGACTCGTAGGTCTTGCGACCCATGATAATGGGTTTGCCCATGGTGACCTGTTTAAAATACTTCAGATCTTCGGGCAGATACCACGGCAGCGCATTATTGCGACCGATCACCCGATTGCGCGACATGGCCCAGATCAACGCCAATCTCATACGGCCACCGGTGCCGGGATGTGTGGATGCGCCTGATAGCCGACAATCTCGAAATCGTCAAACGTGTAATCAAAAATCGAATCCGGGCGGCGTTTGATGTTTAACTGTGGCAAGGGTAATAACTCACGGCTGAGCTGCAACCGTGCCTGTTCGAGGTGGTTGCTGTACAGATGTGTATCGCCACCTGTCCAGATAAAATCACCCGGCTCCAGATCACACTGTTGTGCCACCATGTGTGTCAGCAATGCGTACGAGGCGATATTAAACGGCACACCTAAAAAGGTATCCGCAGAACGTTGATACAACTGACACGACAATCGGCCATTGGCCACATAAAACTGGAACAGCGAATGGCAAGGTGGCAATGCCATCTGGTCCACATATGCCGGATTGTAGGCAACCACCATCAGGCGGCGTGAATCCGGATTCTTCTTGATCTGTGCAATGACATTACTGATCTGATCAACGGACTTTCCATCCGCTGCCGGCCAGGAACGCCACTGAAATCCATACACCGGACCCAGGTCGCCATTTTCATCTGCCCATTCGTCCCAGATCGATACACCGTTTTCCTTGAGATAACGGATATTGGTGTCGCCGGTCAGGAACCACAACAGTTCATGAATGATCGAGCGCAGGTGCAGTTTTTTGGTGGTCAGCAGCGGAAAACCCTGCTGTAAATCAAAGCGCATCTGGTGACCAAACACCGATAACGTGCCTGTGCCGGTACGATCGGTTTTGACGGCGCCCTCGTCCAGAATGCGCTGCAGCAGTTCGTGATACTGTTTCATGCGGACCTCCTTGTGTGATTCTGCGGTGTGCTGCGGTATGCGTACACCATCAAAGCCGCGCCGGCAACAATCATCGGCACCGACAGGATCTGTCCCATGGTAAGCCATTCCAACGCCACAAATCCCAGCCAGGAATCCGGCTCACGGAAAAACTCCACAAAAAATCGTTGTACGCCGTAACCCAATCCGAACAGGCCGGCGACGGCGTAGCGAGGACGGGGTTTTGAGGAGAACCACCACACCACGGCAAACAGCACAACACCTTCCAGACACGCTTGATATAACTGTGAGGCATGGCGCGGCAAATCGTCGACATGCGGGAAAACCATGCCCCACGACACGTCAGTGGGACGGCCCCAGAGCTCACCACCAATAAAGTTGCCAATACGTCCGATACCCAAGCCCAACGGGGCAAAAGGCGCTATAAAATCCAGCACATCAAAATAGTGTCGTTTGATACCGCGTGAATAAAGATAAAACGCCAACATGACACCCAGAAATCCGCCGTGGAAAGACATACCGCCTTCCCATACCCGCAGCAGCCACAACGGATCTGCAATAAAACGATCAAAGTTGTAAAAAATAACCGACCCCACCCGACCACCGAGCACAGCGCCGAGCGCGCCGTAAAACACCAGGTCAGACAGCTGATCGTCCGTCCAGTCTTTTGATCCTGGTGCTACACCCTTGCGCGCACGGTAACGGGCAAGAAACCAGCAGGCGCTGAACGCAACAATGTACATAATCCCGTACCAATGTACGGTCAATGGGCCAATCGAGAACGCAACCGGATCGATATCGGGGTAGGTCAACATGAACAATCTCTCATCGGGAGGAGCGTAGCAGGCGATCAACGCCAGCGTTGTATAGCGCCAGATCCAGTGCGCGGCGGATACTGGCAGCATCTGTCATCTGCATCACTTCCTCCAGCACGGTTTTTGCTGAACTGAGCGTGATTGCTCTGATCACCGCTTTGACACGAAGCAGGGTAGATGCGTTCATGGACAGGATATCAAAACCCATGGCCATCAACAGAATCGCGGCGCCGGGGTCGCCCGCCATTTCACCGCAGATACTGACGGTTTTGCCCTCTGCATGCGCACCATCTACCACTTGTTGTAATGCGTTTAGCACGGCCGGGTGAAACGAGGAATACAGGTCAGCAACACGGGTGTTATTGCGATCGACCGCCAACAGATACTGGGTAAGGTCGTTGCTGCCCACGGACACAAAGTCGACAATTTTACACAGCGCCCGTGTCAGGTAAACCGCGGCGGGCAGCTCAACCATAACGCCGATGGGCGGCATAATCACATTCAAGCCTTCGTCCTGCAACTCGCGTAAGGCGCGTTTGATGATCTGTGTGGCGCGATGCACTTCATCCAGATTGGACACCATCGGCAACATAATCTGCAGGTTATTCAGGCCTTCACTGGCCCGCAACATGGCGCGCGCCTGCACAATAAAGATTTCCGGATGATCGAGCGTGACGCGAATACCCCGCCACCCCAGAAATGGATTCTCTTCTTCAATGGGGAAATAGGGCAGTGACTTGTCACCACCGACGTCCAGCGTACGCATGGTGACTTTTTTGGGTGCAAACGCTTCCAGTTGCTCCCGGTAGATCTCGGCTTGCTCATCTTCACTGGGGAAACGTTCACTCAACAAAAACGGGACTTCAGTCCGGAACAGCCCGATACCTTCCGCACCATGATCCAGCGAGCGCACCACATCGGTCATCAGGCCGGTATTTACCCACAACCTGACCCGGTGGTCATCGGGTGTCACTGCCGGCAAGTCGATCAGCACTTCCAGCCCACGTACCAGCTGCTCTTCTTCTTTGATGACTTCGCGGTAGCGCGCCAGCAGTTGATCCGAGGGATTGCTGTAAACCGTGCCATTATAACCGTCGACAATCAGGGAGCGGCCGTCAAGCTTGTGGTAAGGCAAGTCCACGGCACCCATCACGGTTGGAATGCCCATGGTACGCGCCAGAATAGCAACATGGGAGTTGCCAGACCCCATCACTGAAATGATGCCGGCCAGCTTTTCACGCGGCACTTCCATGAGCATGGACGGCGCCAGCTCTTCACCAATCAGAATGGTATGGGCAGGATACTCGCGTGGTGTGGACCGCTCGGTCTCTTGCAAATAGAACAGCACGCGACTGCACAGGTCTTTAATGTCCGCAGCGCGTTCGCGTAAATAGGGATCTTTCATTTGTTCAAAGGCTTTGACGTGATCATTGGCGACATCGGCCAGCGCGCCTTGTGCCCAGCTGCCTTGCCGAATGAGATCCATGACCTCACGTCCCAGCGCATCGTCATCCAGCATGCGCAGATAAACGTCGAACAATTCGCGCTCTTCGGGTCGCAACTGCTGGCCTACCGATTCACCCAACGCACGAATGTCAGAGCGAACGGCTTCGAGAGCCTTCTGGAAACTTTTTAATTCTGCAGGAATGTCATCGGTAGTGCGTGCCGGAATCAGTTTCAGATCTGCATGCGGGAAGACCACAACGCCCTGGCCAATCGCCACGCCCGAGGCCCCTGAAATGCCGCTGAAACTGGCATCGGCACGTCGTTGGCCCGAAGGGCTGGTACCCTGAATCGCACCCGTCGCTTCTGCAGCTGCAATAACCCCGGATAACTGCGCAGACAAGGTAATCAGAAACGCTTCTTCACCGGCATCAAAATAGCGCTTCTCACGGTGCTGAACGACCAATACCCCCAATACCTTGCGATGGTGAATAATTGGCACGCCCAGAAATGAACTGAATGCCTCTTCACCGGTTTCGGACAGATAATGGTAATTCGGGTGCGCCTGTGCATCCTGCAGATTAACCGGTTCGCCATTGCGGGCGACCAATCCAACCAGACCTTCATCGAGCTGCAAACTGACATGCCCAACGGATTCTTTACGCAGACCTTCTGACGCCATCAGCACATGACAGCTGATATCGGTGTCCAGCAAATAAACGGAACACACCTGTGTATGCATGGCATCGCGCACCCGCGACACAATCACGTCGAGAGCGGACTGCAGGTCCGTGGCGGCATTCACCTCCTGGACTATTTCGCGCAATCTATCAAGCATAACAAGGGTGCTCAGATGCCTGTAGGCGTCTTATGAAATGATAAAGCGGTTCAAGGGCTTGACCAGCTGCTTAAGCGCCTGACGATAAACTTCGCGCTTGAATTCAATTACTTGACTCAGCGGATACCAGAAACTGACCCATTGCCAATCGTCGAACTCAGGCGATACGTGTTGATTGGACAGGCAGATACGTGACTCATCTCCCTTCAATCCCAGCAAAAACCATTTCTGCTTCTGACCGATACATACCGGATTGGTGTTTTGCCGGATATAGTTTTTCGGCAATTGGTAGTACAACCAATCCCGGGTGCTGGACAGAATTTCGACGTCCCTGGCCTCCAGACCGACTTCTTCTTTCAACTCACGGTACATCGCTTGTTGCAGGCGTTCACCATGGCGAATGCCGCCCTGCGGAAACTGCCAGGCATCCTGACCAATACGTTTGGCCCACATCACCTGCCCTTTTTGATTGCAGATGATAATACCGACATTCGGCCTGAAACCTTCAGCATCGATCATGTGGTATCCCGCTTCCCCGTGGTTGAACAGTGCTCAGATCAGCCGACGTTAACGGCTCTGACAGCTCCGCATTGTTTCACAATTTTGCACGGCAAAAAAGCGCGCTCCTCAGGTTATAATGATGCTGCTGTCAACCACCCCCCGGATACCCATAACATGCGAAGACTGGCCATTTTTGATCTTGATAACACACTGCTGGGCGGCGATAGCGATCACGCCTGGGGGGAATACCTCATTCATACAGGCCTGGTGGATGCTGAGGAGCATCGCCGTCGCAATGACGGTTTTTATGCACAGTACAAACAAGGCGTGTTGGATATGAATGAATATCTGGAGTTTGCTATTGCTCCAGTGGTTGGTTTCAGCAAGCCGCGACTTGCGCAGTTGCATGCCGAATTTATGCAGCAATTTGTGGAGCCGATGATGCTGCCGGCAGCGCAGTCACTGGTCAATCAACATAAATCCGCAGGTGATCTCTGTTTGATCGTGACCGCAACCAACCGTTTTGTGACCGGACCAATCGCCGAGCGGCTGGGTGTGCACGATCTGATAGCGACTGATCTCGAGATCAAACAAGACGTTTTTACCGGCAAAATTTCCGGTATTCCTTGTTTCAAAGCAGGTAAAATCACGAAATTGCAGGATTGGTTACATGCACGAGGCGATGCCTCGCTGGGTCTGCACAACAGCATTTTTTACAGCGATTCATTCAACGATATACCGCTGCTGGAGGTTGCAACCGAAGCCGTTGCTGTTGACCCGGACGATACACTGAAAGCTCATGCCACCAGCAAAGGCTGGCGCATCATCAGCCTGAGATCAGCGTAAGATCAACAATCAGATCATCCGCCAGCTGTTCCAGCTCGGTACGCAGCGCCTGAATATCCAGACCCGTCGGGAGGTGCAGAAGCGCGTTTGCCTTGAACAGCACATCAGATGACATGGGAGCCGGCACGCACTCTGTGTCCAGATCGTCCACGTTCACGTACTGCCTGGCCAGTACACCTGAGACATCACGAATGATGCCCGGTCTGTCGTTGGTGACCAGACTCAGCCGCCACTGTTGCTGAACAACATCAGGTTCAGCATGGGCAGTGCGTTCAACCACCAACTTCAGCCGCGGCGACAGCGCGTCCAGGGCAGCAATCAAGTCATCAGCATGCAGCTCATCAACACTGATCCGCAAAATGCCGGCAAATTTGCCGGCGAGACGCGACATGTTGCTTTCCAGCCAATTGCCCTGATGTTGCGCGACTATTTGCGCCAAAGATTCCACCAGACCCGGCTGATCATTGCCAATCAGTGTCAGTACCAGAAATGTTTTCACTGCAAGCTGCTCCCTTTGTGTCGCCACGTGTTAAACCTGATGGCGATCAAACCTCGATCATCACCCGACGTGGGAATTGGCCAAATTCTTCCCAGTAACTGACGCGTTCGGGCAAATCTTCTGCCAACGCCTGGGAATGTCCATTAACGTCAGTCGCACGTGACACCACGGTGTGTTCGCCTGGTGTTGCGCCAGTCCAATCAAAATGGAAAGGTTTCCAGCTGTATTGACTGGCCTGCGGATCGATACTGGCTTGCTGCCAGGGGCCGCCGTCAATACTGACTTCGATGCTCTGTAATGGCGTGCCGTCACTGAGCGCAAAACCACTGATCCGATGCACATTACCGCGTTTTGTAACGCGCGCCACGACTGATTTCAGGTTCATGCGCGCCACCGAGTTTTCCACCCAGCGCTCCTGATTACCGACCATCTCACGTTTCAGCGTCACGTAATCCCGGCCCATAAAACGGCCCATATAACGCGTATCCTGCACATGAATCTGGGTGAGCCACTTCACATTGGCCACGCCATAAAACCCCGGAATCAACAGACGTACCGGCCGGCCGTGGTGAACGGGCAGTGGCTGACCATTCATTTCGTACACAATCATGTTATCCGGGCGCATGGCATCTTCGAGGGACAAACTGCGTGCAAACACTTTTTCTACCTGTCGCCCGCGAATCTCCTCGGTACCCACATCGCCGCCAAAAAATACAATCTCGCGCCCGGCTGGCTGCACACCGGCCTGCTCCAGCAAGGCGGGCAGGCTGACACCACGCCAACGTGCATTACCAACCAGGCCGTGGAACATGCGGTTTCCATTACCGCCACATTCGAAGCCAGCATCGATTTCTTTGCCCGGCAGGGCGCGCAACTCATCCAGCGTAAAACTGAGTTCCCGATTGACCAAGCCCGTTAAATCAAGCTTGTAGTTGGCCACATCAAGCTCAGGCTGACCGTAATGCTGTACGACGTAAAAATCGTTGCTGTAAAAGCTGTCGATCTGACGCGTATCAATGACATGCGTGCGACCAGGTTGGCGAGGCGTAGGCGAATACCCGTCAGGTAGATCCAGAAAAGTCATCAGGCGCTCATCCTGCGCCAGCGCGAACCATGGGAATCCGGCGGTCGCGGCGATAAGCCCTGCGCTAACACCTGCTTTGAGAAGTTGCCTGCGACTTTCGTTTTCTGCTGTCATGATTGCCCGCCTTATTTTTATAGATTTGAACGATTTTTTAGACACTTTCCTGTCAGTGCTGATGACCGCCAGGCCCGTGCACATGACGATGGGCGACTTCCTCGGCACTGGCAGGCCTCACACCCAGAATCTCGATTTGATAGTGCAACGTACGCCCTGCGTATGGATGGTTGGTATCCACATCCACATTAAACTTGCCAACTTTCATCACCAGCGCATTTTTAAGCCCCTGGTTGGTTTTCATGGTGACAATCGAACCCGGCACCAGTGTTTTGGGATTGATGTTGCCGTGCAGATGCTTGATTGGCAGCCTCATCAGATCATTGGAGGTACGCATGCCGTACGCCAGCTCTGGTGGCAAGGTGATATTGATGGCATCACCCGCTTTTTTGCCGTGCAGGGCTTGTTCAAGCCCCGCAATCACATTGCCATGCCCGTGCAGGTAAAACAGCGGCTGTCTTCCAAACGATTCTTCAAGCCATGGGGAAAAACTGCCATCCGGTCTACGTTCGCGCAGTCGGTAATGGAACGCCACAACACGATTCACATCCACACGCAATGTCAGATGCTGAGGAGGCTCCTGAACGGCGCTGAAACTGATCGATGCCCCCTGAACGGATGGTTTTTCAATCGGGGCGTCGGGCACTGCTTCAGGGGCAGGCACCGCCTCAGGCACAGATTTTTTGGATGTGATTGCCTTTTTCTTTTTTATTTCCGCTACTACAGGTTCAGCAGCCTTTTTGACACTTGAGGACTTTTTCACCGATGCCGCCTTTTTAACGGGCGCTGCTTGTTTAACTGCAGGAGGTTTTGCGGCAGGCGCTGTCTTTTTGGCGACCGCCGTTTTTGCTTTTACCGGCGCTGCGATGTCGTTGACCGGAGCAGATTTTTTGGCTGCGGTTGCCTTGGCTTTAGCTTTAGCCGGTGCGAGGTCTTTTTCAGCAACGGGTTTAGCGACTGATGCTTTTTTAGTGACTGGCGTTTTTTTGTTTACCGGAGTCGTTGACTCGACGGCGCCAGCTTTGGTCTTTTTAGTTGATGCCACTACAGCTTTATTTGAGGCAGGTGCTTTTTTTACGGCCACCGGCTTTTCTGCTGCAGCAACCTTGGCTGTTTTTGGCTTGACAGCGGCGACTTTTACCACAGCCGACTTAACAGCGACTGGCTTGGATGCAGCAGCCCTCACGCCAGCGACTTTTGCGGCCGGCGATTGACTTGCAGCCACCTTGGCAGCCGTCGCCTTTTTTACAGTCGCTTTTGTCGCAGTCGTCTTGGCAGCCGGCACCTTGGTTGCTGCTGCTTTGGTTGCTGCTGCCTTGGTTGCTGCTGCCTTGGTTGCTGCTGCCTTGGTTGCTGTTGCCTTGGTTGCTGTTGCCTTAACAGCCGTTGATTTTGCCGCGACAGCTTTAGGTGCAGCGGGCGCTTTTGCTGCTGCTTTTTTTGCCGTGCCGTCTTTTGCCGCAACAGTTGCGGCGGTTTTGCTTCTGGTTCTGGATTCCGTCATGGCGAACTCTCTCTGTCAGGAGGCCCGATTCTAGCAGATTGCCTGCATGTTAAAAGAGCAGGTGCTGCTATGAATTGGCTTTATCTTCAGCAGGTAAAAAAAACAGTTTCGCGTGGGCATCGGCTTTGATATAAATCCAGCTGCTCCTGTGTACAACGACAAGAACTGTTTCAGAGGTTATACCATGTCATTAAAAGGCACAAAAACTGAAGAAAACCTGAAGGCAGCATTTGCTGGTGAATCACAAGCCAATCGTCGCTATCTCTATTTTGCACAAAAGGCTGATGTAGAAGGCTACAACGATGTGTCAGCATTGTTCCGCTCTACCGCCGAAGGTGAAACCGGACACGCCCACGGTCACCTTGAGTATCTTGAAGAAGTAGGTGATCCGGCAACAGGTATGCCTATCGGCAGCACTGCAGATAATCTGCGCTCAGCGGTCGCCGGAGAAACACACGAGTACACGGACATGTACCCGGGCATGGCCAAAGACGCGCGCGATGAGGGCTTTGACGAAATAGCTGACTGGATGGAAACGCTGGCCAAAGCCGAGCGTTCTCATGCCAACCGCTTCCAGAAAGCATTGGATGCGCTCGACGACTGACAAGGTTCGGTTCTAAAACGCGCGCCGGTCACTCACCCGGTGCGCTACGATCCTTTTTATCCGGGGCAGCATCATGTCTGACGAAAAACGCGAGGGCGGGCTTGGTGCCCCAACCCGTTACCCGCTTGGCCAGCACGGCGAAAAATTCTACGACAAGCAAGACCTTCATAAGGAACTGGAGAGAGTTTACGATATTTGTCATGGCTGCCGCCGCTGTGTCAGCCTGTGTAATTCTTTTCCGACCCTGTTTGATCTGGTTGACGAAAGCGACACCATGGAAGTTGATGGTGTTGCCGTTGCTGACTACCAGAAAGTTGTTGATCAGTGTTATCTGTGCGACTTGTGTTATCTGACAAAATGCCCTTATGTGCCGCCCCACGAGTGGAATCTGGATTTCCCACACTTGATGCTGCGCGCCAAAATTGTCAACTTTGAAGATGGCAACACTAAATTCCGCGACCGACTGATTACCAGCACCGACATGATTGGCAAGGCTGCCACTCTCCCTGTGATCAATACCATCGTTAATGCGGTCACAAATAACAAGACTGCTCGCGGGGCATTGGAAAAAACACTGGAGATTCATCAGGACGCGTGGCTGCCAGCATACTCACGTCCGACATTACGCACATCACTGGCAAACGCGTTTGAATCTGCAACGCCCGATGAGGCGGCCCGTGACAATGGCAAGGTTGTGTTATTTACCACCTGTTACTGCAACTTTAACGAGCCCGCGATTGGGGACAGCCTTTACAAAGTGCTTCGGCACAATAACGTCAGTGTCTCGCTGATGGCGCGAGAGCATTGCTGCGGCATGCCGAAACTCGAACTGGGCGATTTAAAAGCCGTCGAAATGCTGATGCAGAGAAATATCCCGGAGCTCTACCAAAAAGCAATGGAGGGCTGGAGCATTCTGGCAGCCGTGCCTTCTTGCGTGCTGATGTTCAAGCAGGAGCTGCCGTTGTTGTACCCGGACGACGAGCGGGTGCAGGTAGTTGCACGCGCATTTCACGATCCGTTTGAATACTTGCACAAGCTGCATAAGGCAGGAAAGCTCAATACCCAATTCAAAAACAGTCTGGGCAATGTCAGTTATCATGTTGCCTGTCATCAGCGGGTACAGAGCATCGGTCCCAGAACACGACAGATTCTTGAACTGGTGCCGGGAACAACCGTTAAAACCATAGAGCGCTGCTCCGGGCATGATGGCACGTACGCCGTGAAAAAAGAGTCACGGGCCTTCGCAAACAAAATCGTGGCGCCCGTCGTCAAACAGATCAAACAACAGGCCCCTGATCACTTTGGTAGTGACTGCCCGGTTGCCGGTCGCCATATTGAGACAAACCTGGCGACAGATCAGGTGCATGAACATCCCCTGCAGTTACTTTGCAAGGCTTATGGCATTGAGGAGTAGAGATGAAGAAGTTAACCGTCGCCAGCATAGGGACACTGGATCAATACCAGCAGCAGCGGCCAGCCATCAGACAAGCCATCATTGAACACAAAAATAACCGCAGATTGGCGCTTGGCCCGAATACGACACTGCACTTTGAAGACTACATGACCATGAAGTATCAGGTTCAGGAAATGATGCGTGCCGAAAATCTGCGCGACACCGAATCAATCACACAGGAACTTGACGCCTATAACCCACTGATTCCGGATGGCAGCAATCTGAAATGCACCTTTATGATTGAGTTTCCTGACGAATCAGAACGTAGGCAGCAATTAAAAAGATTAATCAATCTTGAACATCAGGTGTTTATTCAAATTGAAGGGTTTGACCCGGTAGCGCCTGTCGCTGATGAAGATCTTGAGAGATCAACCGATGATAAAACCTCTGCGGTACACTTCATGCGGTATGAATTTACGTCAGAGATGATTGCGGCTGCAAAACAGGGTGCACCCTGGTCTGTATTCAGCAAGCACCCTGCTTATCAGCACAGGGTGGAACCCTTGCCCGAGAACATCCGCAGTTCGCTTTGCCGGGACTTCAACTGATACCGATCTGACAGAGTCAGCGTGTTTGGTGTATACTTACTGACTTTTCACGGTAACCACCAAGGTTGATGTAATGTCCAGCAAATCGAAAAAAGACCTGCCCGTCTGTGATCGTAATGAACTTGCACGCCAGATGGATGCATTTTTAAAGTCAGGCGGCAAAGTACAACAAATCCCGACGGGCACCAGCGGTCAAACTCACACGCGCGGCCCTCGTCAAATTATCCTGAGTCACAAAACTGCCAACTAGTTGATGCGTCGGTCAAGCCGCCAATCGTTGGCGGCTTGCAGTCATTCCGAGCCGAGTTGAGTCACGTCATATCCCTTTGATTTCAGCAGCGAGATCAGCCCGTGCTCTCCAACCAGATGTGCCACACCTACCAGCACGAGTTCGGTACCCTCGGCATCCAACATCGCCTCAATTGCCGGCATCCAGTCATTGTTTCTTGCGACCAGAAGATTCTCGTATAAATCGGGTGTCTCTGTCCGCATGGGCTCCACAAACTCTGCATACAGTAAGCCTGTATCACCATCTCGCCATGCCTGAACCATACTTTCTATGGCCACACCCAGCTCGGCAAAATCCCTGATTGAATACAGTACAAAGTCACTCTCGTACCCTTCGCCCATCCGCTCCAGCATGGCGATCTGTTGATCGATGCTTTCCAGCTCGCCTCTTGTTTTGCCTTCCCCTACTGCTTTGCTGAAAAAGTACGCATCCACGCCCTGAGGTGTAAAGCCCAGTTTCTGAAACTCCATGACGGACAGTGTACTGATCAACAACCCGGGCTTGAATGTCTGCAACATTCCCAGCGGGATGCCCGAGCCTGCAGCATATTCACTCAGTGCCGAATAGGCCTCCTCACTGAGCACCGCACTCAGTGTGCGCCCATCCTGATACGTGAGTTGCTGCAACATACGCTGCTGCAACCCCATGTCAGACATGGCTCCGATATCTGTTTCAAAAAACAGACTCTGCGAGGCATCAAACGCCTGCTCAAAGGCAGCAGGCAAGGGGTAGTCTTGTTGTCGGAGCAAGTGGATAGTGCCCGCCAGGTAAATGTCGCTATCGCCTTTACTAACCTGCCAGACCGAGGTTTGTGCAATACTGCCTGTTGAGCACAGTACGACGCCCGCGAAAAACACACAGCTCACCACAACGCGCCTGAAAAATTTGTAAACCTTGTCCGATGTCATTTGTAATGTCCTTATGTAAACTCTCAATCTAACAAAACCGCCTGCGGATGACCCCGCTTAAACGCTTGCACACCATCAAATGATGAGCCAAGGCTCAACCAGGTAAGACCGGATTGGCCAAACTTCTTTTTCGATTACGTAACGTGCCCGACGACGAAGCTGATGAGGTTCGGGAGCTGCTCAGCCAACATCACCTCTCATTCTACGAGACAACCGCCGGCAACTGGGGTATCTCAATGCCTGCAATCTGGCTGAATAAAGATACCGACTATGAATCAGCCCGCCTCTTGCTTGATCAATATCAGCATAATCGCGCCAAACGCATGCGATCAGAATATGAGTCAGCACGCGCACGTGGGGAAGCAGAAACCCAACTTCAGGTACTTCGGCGCGAACCCCTCAAAACCATCAGTCTGATTTTACTGATATTGGTTTTCCTTTACCTGAGCACCACGGCGTTCTTCTGACTTTAGACGTTAGCGCCGGGCTCATCCATCTATAAAATCTATTATAAGAATTTTAATATTCTATTTTACCTATTCACAAAAAACCTTTATCTTGGCTCTCGTTCCAGTCATCGCCAACATTGGCCACACGATAAAGGAGTATTTACGTGTCTTTGATCAATACTGAAGTAAAACCATTTAAAGCAACCGCGTATCACAATGGCAAGTTTGTTGAAGTGACCGAAGCCAATCTCAAAGGCAAGTGGTCAGTTGTGTTCTTTTATCCTGCGGACTTTACGTTCGTGTGCCCAACCGAGCTTGGAGACCTGGCTGATAACTATGCCGAATTTGAAAGTCGCGATGTGGAAATTTACAGTGTGTCTACTGACACGCATTTCACCCACAAAGCCTGGCACGACAGCTCTGACACCATCCGCAAAATTCAATACCCGATGATTGGTGACCCAACTGGCGCGATTACACGCAACTTTGAAGTCATGATCGAAGAAGCGGGTCTGGCTGAGCGCGGTACATTTGTTGTGGATCCTCAAGGCAAAATTCAGGTAGTCGAAATCACCGCGGGCGGCATCGGCCGTGACGCATCGGAACTGCTGCGCAAAGTTAAAGCCGCACAGTATGTCGCCTCTCACCCGGGTGAAGTATGCCCGGCAAAGTGGAAAGAAGGTGAAGCAACATTGGCTCCATCTCTGGATCTGGTTGGCAAGATTTAAGTCTGGTTTAGCCCGAATAAAGGCCCGGGCGCTGTATGCCCGGGTTTTTTTTGCCTTAAATTCGTCATTCTGAGGAAATATGTGATGCTCGACGCCAACTTGAAAACCCAGTTAAAAGCCTATCTGGAAAAGGTAACACGACCTTTTGAAATTGTTGCGTCGCTGGATGGCAGCGACAAGTCTCGCGAACTTCAGTTGCTATTGCAGGAAATCGCGGGCTTGTGCGGAAAAATAACGCTGCGTGAAGACGGAGAGGACACACGCCGCCCATCTTTTCGTCTGCAGCGAGCCGATGCTGAGATGCACTTGCAGTTTGCCGGCATCCCCATGGGCCATGAATTTACCTCGCTCATATTGGCACTGCTGCAAACCGGGGGACATCCGCCGAAACTGAGCGATGAAAAAATTGCCCAGATCAAGGCCATCGAAGGCGAGTACCTGTTTGAGACCTATTTTTCGTTGTCTTGTCAGAATTGCCCCGATGTTGTGCAAGCCCTGAATGTGATGGCCGTGCTCAACCCGTGTATCAAGCATGTTGCGATTGACGGTGCGCTATTCCAGAAAGAAGTGGATGAGCGTCAGGTCATGTCAGTGCCCAGTATTTATCTCAACGGCCAGTTGTTTGCGCAAGGGCGCATGGGGGTTGATGAGATCCTGGCAAAAATTGACACCGGTGCCGCCTCGCGCGAAGCCGCCAAATTAAACACCAAAGAACCCTTTGAAGTGCTGATTGTTGGCGGTGGCCCTGCGGGCGCGGCTGCCGCTATTTATGCTGCACGCAAGGGCATTCGAACCGGTGTCGCTGCCGAGCGTTTTGGCGGCCAGGTGCTGGACACCATGTCCATCGAGAATTTTATTTCTGTACAGGAAACCGAAGGGCCAAGGCTTGCTCGTGAACTGGAAGAACACGTTAAACACTATGACGTCGATATTATGAATCTGCAGCGTGCCTCAGCGCTGGTGCCAGCAGTTGAGCCCGGCGGGTATCATGAGATTCGGTTTAGCAGTGGCGCGTCATTGAAGGCAAAATCAGTCATTCTGGCGACCGGTGCACGATGGCGGGAGCTGAATGTGCCAGGCGAACAGCAATACCGGAATAAAGGTGTGGCGTATTGCCCACATTGCGATGGCCCTCTGTTCAAAGGCAAGCGTGTGGCGGTTGCGGGTGGAGGCAACTCAGGGATTGAGGCCGCCATCGACCTGGCTGGCATCGTCAAGCATGTCACTGTTCTTGAGTTTGCCGACACACTGCGTGCTGACGAGGTGTTGCAGCGCAAACTGCGCAGCATGCCAAATGTGGACATTATCACCATGGCTCAAACCATCGAGATCCTCGGTGATGGCCAGAAAATGACCGGTCTGCAATACAAAGACCGTCACACGGATGAACTGCATACACTGGCGCTCGACGGTATTTTTGTACAGATCGGCCTGCTCCCGAACAGTGAATGGGTTAAAGGCACCGTGACAACCACTCGCCATGGCGAAATCGAGATCGACGCCAAAGGTCAGACTAACATTCCGGGTGTATTTGCTGCGGGCGATGTCACAAATGTGCCATTCAAACAGATCATTATTGCGATGGGTGAGGGTTCACGATCCGCCTTGAGCGCGTTTGATTATCTGATCCGCAATTGATTTGATTGGGACAAACCCTGCTGGCTGATGCGAGTTGACTGCCAGCGGGGGCTTGTATTGCCAATACTGTGTTTTCGCGGCATAGTCGTGTGTTTAATACCCTCAAACAATGGCCGAAGGCAGGTTTATGAGCAAGCATGCACACCTTGGCGATTTGAACCCGGAATTTGAACAGATACGTAGCAAGCGTGTCGGTCAAACCATCGGTGTTTTGCTGCTTGCACTCAGCGCACTTGCGCTGGTTAATCTGATATCCACAGATAACGTTGTTGTTCCGGTTCTGTTGTTTGCCATCCTCTTTTTGTCGTTTGCGTTTTATGTGCTGAGGCAAGGCCAAACCCAGATTGCCGCCATACTCACATTGCTTGTGATGTTTATCTGCATCGCACAGGCCATGTGGTCTGGATCGGGACTGCGCTCATCAGCGTTGCTGGTTTTTCCCGCAGCGCAGCTGTTTGCACTGATCATGATTGGCAAGCGGGCCTTTTATCTGTCCTATTTTGGCATGATGGCCTTCATGGGTATCTTGCTCACGGCAAATACCCAAGGCTGGCGTGTTGGGGTAGAGAACATGATTGGCTATCGCTGGATGCTGGATTTTGGCATCCTGCTGACCGCAGCGACATTTGTGATGCGGGTATTGGCCACGGATTTGCTGGCCATGCTCGCTGCGCTGCGCATAGAAATGACGGAGATAACACAATCACGTATCGCTGCGGAACATCTCGCCAATCATGACACGCTGACTGGTTTGCCGAATCGGCGGATGGCTGAGCAGTATTTCAGCGATATGTTTGATCAGGCAATGCAGGAACGATCAGGCATGGCCTTGATTTTTGTGGATGTGGATAATTTCAAGGATGTGAATGATTCACATGGTCATCAGTGTGGCGACGATTTGCTCAAACATATTGGTCAGGCGATCAGTTCACAATTACGTCGGACAGATCGGTTGACACGTATCGCCGGTGACGAGTTCCTGATTTTGCTACCGGGTGTCAGTGTCAGTCACGACGTGGAGTTGATCCTCAGAAAAATCAAGCATTCGGTCAGCATGCCGGTGACGCTGGAAGGGGAAACACTGTCACCCACACTGTCGATGGGCATTGCACTGGCACCTGCGCATGGTGATGACTTCAAAGGTCTGTTGTCAAAAGCTGATCAGGCCTTGTATCAGGCGAAAGCAGCGGGCCGAAATCGTTATCACTACTTTCAGCCCACCCTGTTATAGATTCAGTACATGCCTTTGACGGCCATTTGCAGCGCGAACACACTGGTGCGTGCTGTCACAAACAGCACATCCCTGTTGGCGCCACCAAAGGTCATATTAGCCGGCGCTAGCGGAAACTCGATGGTTTCCAGTAACTGACCTGCTGCGCTGTACACAGATACATTTCTACCACCCGTCAGATAGAGATTGCCTGATTCGTCCAAGGTGAGTCCGTCGGAACCCTGGGCAGCCAACAAGCGTTTATCCGTCACTTGTCCCGGCGCAGTCAGCGAGTAAGCAAAGGTCTGATTGCCCAGATGATCAGCCACATAGAGCGTTGTGCCATCAGGTGTGCCGATGACACCATTGGGTTTGACCAGATCGGTAATGATAGCCTGCGCCTGCGACGCACCGGGCGCCAGATAATAGACGTAGTAACCCGGCTGCGGATTGCTGGATTCATCGCCATACCGCGGGTCAGTAAAGTAAATACCGCCGGCTGCATTTATCCAAAGATCGTTTGGACTATTAAACGGTGCGCCATTGTGCTGGTCTATCACCACACTGGCGTTGCCATTATCATCCATGCGCGTGAGGCGGCCAGCGCCACCTTCTGCGCCAAACAATTGCCAATTACTGTCAAAGAACAAGCCGTTGGTGCCATTGGTGTTTTCGCGGTAGGTTTGTAACTCGCCTGCCAAAGTCCACACATGAATCCTGCTGGCGGGAATGTCCGAGAAATAGACATTGCCACTGGCATCCGCAGCAGGGCCTTCAGTAAACGTAAAACTGTCTGACAACAAAGTAACACTCGCGCCCGGAGCAACCAGTGACACCGACTGCGCAATCGATGTACTGCCAAATGACGCAAAAATTACAGCAAAGAGTGCAGTCACAAACCCACGCGAATAATTAGTCGTCATCATCAGGCTCCTGTTGTTAAACATGGCAATTAACCACGACCGAGGAAAGGCTGGCGGGGATCCAGCACGGTGGCGTCAATAATGGTCGCGTTTGCAGGCATACTCAACATCAGCACCGCGACGCGTGCAATATCAGCGACATCCATTTTGGGTTCATCAATTACCGATGCAGGGGCATTGTCCCAGATATCGGTGTAGACATTACCGGGATGCAGACAACTGACCATGATGCCAAGTTCCCGTCCCTCAACCGCAAGCGCCCGTGTCATGCCCTGCAAACCGAACTTGCTGGTGGTGTAAGGCACAGAACCAAAACGGGGCACCTGGCTGGAAATACTGCCAATATTCAGAATGCGACCGCCGCCGTTATTTTTCATGACACGAAAGGCTTCCCGGCTGTATAAAAATGCGCCGGTCAGGTTGGTATCCATCACCATCTGGAAGTCTTTCAGACGCAGATTCTCGATTGCGCCGGCACGAGCGATGCCCGCGTTGTTGACCACTGCATCGACCTTTCCAAACAACGATAACGCCATTTCAAAAACAGCCACCGTATCTGACTCACTGGCAACATCCGCGGGGATGCCATGTGCATTGACGTCGGCCAGCGTTGCCATGCCTTCGTCTACACTTGACTGTGAGCGCCCGGTGATCAGTACTCGGGCACCTTCTGCCAGCACTGCTTTGGCGATCGCGAGACCAATGCCCCGGGTACCGCCCGTCACAATAACAACCTGTCCTTCCATTAACTGCGCCATGCCTGATCGTTCTCCTGTTAAATGTGGTGTTATGACAGGAGAACGACAATATCACCTCACTCAAGGCTTGACCACTGCGCAGCCAGTTCAGTGGCGGGCGCGACATTGGTTTCGACCGGGACAACCAACAAGCCGGTCACGGCGGTAGGCAGCTGCGAAACCATGATCTGATCGCCGGCTTTAATAGCAGGCGATCTGACCAATATCTGGTAGTTACCCAATTGATCCTGATACTCGCCTACGCGTTCAACTTCCAACGCGTGTAATCGGTTCTGCTCAATCCGGTAGATGCGGGCATTATCGTAAAGCGCATGTAGAGGAATGGATACCACATCTGGCTCTGCCGGTAGATTGAGACTCAGTTGCACCACGCTGCCCAGCGCCAGCACAGCGTCTTGATCCACTTCAAAAAATGCATCTATGCCTCCTTGCCCGGGTTTGACATCACCGGCCAAACCGAGCAATTGAAATTCTTCGGACGCACTGCCGGCTTGTGCGCGACCTTTCACCGTTAGCCCCCTGTCCAGCGACTGACGGAGACGTTGCGCTGTTTCCACAGGAATGGCCGCACGAATCTGCAGGCTTTCAAAATCAGCCAATTTCATCAGCGACGTACCGCCAACAATACGTTCACCCTCTGCGACGTCGATGCTGAGTACACGACCTGAAAAAGGAGCGGTCAGGCGTGCGTACGACAAGTCCAGTTGTGCTCGCTGCAGGCGTGTTTGGGCTTCCGCAACCGCAGCGTCTGCCCGCTCAATCTGATAAGGAAAGTCCTTAAGTGCTGAGTGATGCCTTGCAAGTGTCATGGCGCGTTCATTAGCCTCCTGCAGAACCTCATCCAATTGAGCATCAGCAATCATGCGCTGTTCGTGCAATGTGTGAAAGCGCTCGCGTTTGGTAACGGCCATCAGTGCCTGTGCCTCATGATGCGCCGTCAACTCTTGTGCCAACTCATAACTGGTCAAAACCGAGTTGCGATTGGCCTGCGCTTGTCGCAAGGCTGATTCAGCGGCACTGACCGCCAGTGTCAATTCAGCATCATCCAACAGCGCCAGCACCTCACCGCGATCAACCCAGTCTCCTTCTCTGAACAACACGTCAGATACAGAGCCGGAGATTGCAGCTCGTAGCACCGCAGTCTGCCCGGCCTCAAGGCGACCATATACCTGAAAACTGGGCTCAAGTGCCTGTGGAGAAACCGCTTTATAACTGACTGGCCATTCCTTTTCAGAACGGGCTTCAGGTTCAGCCCGCGGCCCGGTTGCAATAATCAGAGCACTGACGGTTATCAATGCACCAAACACCAATACCCCGGCGAGTCGCACACCGACATGACGAAGTCGTGGCAATCTTCTGACGATCTGGGCTTGTTCAAACATGATCAGCTTCCTTCCTGAATATTAAATCTGCGTGTTGCAGGCATTAAATGGGTAATACGTGTTTTCAATTGCTCGGTGATTACAATCATGGCTGGCACCACCAGCAGCACCAGGAGCGTGCCAAAGGCCAATCCAAAACACAGCGTGACGGCTATGGGCACCATATAAATGGCAAGGCTGAAATTTTCAAACATCAACGGCGACAGGCCGGCAATGGTTGTTAATGATGTCAACAACACGGCTCTGAATCTGGACAACGCCGCTGATCTGACCGCTGCAGACAGTGATAGTCCTGCTTCCTGCTCGCGCCGTAAAAAGCTGACCAACACAATTGAGTCATTAACGATGACTCCAGCCAGCGCAAAAAAGGCGAGCATGGACATTGCACCGATATCGACGCCAATCACCCAATGCCCAACAATGGCGCCGGTCAGCGCCAATGGAATTGCCGACATCACGGCCAATGGCCAGAGATATGAACTGAATGACCATGCCAGAATCAGGTAAATAAAGATCAGCGTCAGCGAACCGCCAAGTTGCATGGTTTCCAGCAGTTGCTGATTCTGCAGACTGTTGCCACCCAGCTCAGAGCTCAGGCCATATCGCTGGTTGATGTCTGGCAGCACGTCCGCACGTACATTGGCAAGTACCCGCTCAGCATTATTAATCTGACTATCCACAGACGCGCTCACCATCACAGACAGGAATCCGCCATTGTGATTGATGACGTCAATGCCACGCCGGGTTGACAGATCCGCAACCAATCCCAACGGCACGACCTCACCAGCCGGTGTGCGCACCGGAAATTGACGCAAGGAACTGATCTGGTCGCGCTCGTCATCCGGCAACGTCACCAACACTTCCAGCTCGGTATTATTCAGATTAAAAATCTGTACCCGGTTTCCGTAATAGGCACTGCGCAGCTGCTGACCCAGCGCTGTTGTTGTTAGTCCAAGCGCAGCTCCCTCAGCATTGAGCGAGAAGATCATCTGATCTTTGCCGTAAGGCAGATTGTCGAACACGTTGCTCACGCCTTCATAAGACAACAGTGCGGTCTGCAACTCCTCAGAAGCCTGTTTCAAACTGTTCAGATCTTCACCGCGCAACACCAGTGACAAATCTGGACGACCTCCGTTAGCACCACCGCGCACTTCCAATACCAGTTGTTCAACAATTGGTGGCCTGGTCACCAATTGTTGCCATTGGCTGACAAAGCCCTGAGGATCGATCTGGTATTCATCTTCCCAGCTGTACTCCACACGCATCGACGCGTATTGCTGGCCGGACTTGCGCTCCTGATTCAACTGGGCCGTGTTATACCCAACATAGTAACCATTGATGTTGCTGTTACCGTTTGCATCGTTCACCTGCGTCAAGGTTTGCTCGAGCGTCTGCATAAATGCCCGACGCTGTGCATCACTGGCATCCATGGTGAAACTCACGTTGGCTTCCAGCATCTGCAGGCTCATACCCGTGACAAAATTCAGTCCCACGCGACCACTGATCACCAGACTCAGCGCCAGTACCACGCAGCCGGATACCGTCAGCAATGTGCTGTAGGGACGCGAGAGGGCATAGTCAAGCATGGGGGCGTAGACACGATCACGGAACGAATAAAACGCCCGGTCAAAAGCTAAACGTGCAGATGGCTTGTGCTCACGTTTCATGCGGCTGAAACTGTGTTTCAGATGACCAGGCAAAACCAGAAAACATTCAATCAGCGAGGCGATAATGACGCAGAACAACACCATGGGCATGGTCTGTATGACGGCGCCCATTTCGCCTCCCGAGATCAGCAAAGGCACAAAGGCAGCCAGCGTGGTCAGCGATGAGGTTACCACGGGCATAAACATGCGCTTTGCTGCACCAGCGGCCGCATCTTCGGCCGAGTAACCTTGCTCAAACAACGCTACCGCATCTTCACCAACCACGATGGCATCATCCACAACAATACCCAGCGCCATGATAAAAGTGATTAGCGCCAGAATATTGATGCTGCCATCAAACCAGTAGTAATAGAGCAAGGTGGCAAACAGGAAACTGACCGGAATGCCCAGCATCACCCACCAGGCGGTGCGGGTATTCAGGAACACAAACAGGGTCAATGCCACCAGCACCAGACCAGACCAGGCATTCGAAAAAATGACTGACAACTGCTCTTTCAACAGCTTCCATACCTCTTGGTAAACCTCGATGGTAATCCCTGCTGGTAATTCGGCGCGGGTTTTATCCAGCCACTGCTGCAGGGCTTGAGCGGAGGTCAGCGCGTCCGTGTCGCTCAAACGGTACAAGTTCATTTCAATCGCGGGTTTGCCTTCTCTGGCAAGTTCGGCTTGGCCGGCACGAGGTCGCTTTTCAATAGCCGCAATATCACCCAGCCTGACCAGTTCATCCCCGGAGCCCAGCTGAAGTTGCAACTGCTCAAAACCCTGACTGTCACGGCGTTGTTCCATGGCACGCAATTGCATCTCACCCTGAGCACGCGCAACCACGCCCGCCGGCAGATCGGCACTACGCTGACGAATGGCAGAGGCAACATTGTCCAGTGTGGTGTTGAGCGCCATCAGATTGGCACTGGAGACCTGAATGGCCATCTCCTCTTCAGGCAGCCCAACAAACTCTATTCGCTCTACACCAATATCAAACAGTTCGCGCTCAAATTGACGCGCCATCGGCAGTAATTCCTGAATACTGCTGCCCCCCGTCAATAGCAGAGAGGCAATCTCTTCATAGCGCACACCGCGGCGGGCAGTAACTGGCTCCATATCTGCCGGCAGATTTCTGATCTGAGCAATACGGTCGTTGACGTCTTCCAGCGCTTTACTCAAATCGGTATCAAAGGTGAATTCAAGGTCGATGCGTGATTGACCTTGGGTGGTGGTTGAATACACTTGCTGCAGATTGTTCAGCGTGTTCATCTGTTGCTCGATGGGCGAAACAATGAGCTTCTCGACATCCTCAGCAGAGGCCCCCGGCCAGCGCACAAACACCAGAATGACGGGTGATTGCACGGAAGGATCCAGTTGCGTATTGATCCTGCTGCCCGCCCAGATACCGGACAGGATCATCATGATCATCACCAGATTGGCAGCCACTTTATGGCGGGTAAACAGATCTATCAGGCTTTGAGTTGTCATGTAATGGCACTACCGTGTGGCGTTGTTGTTTCAGAACAAAGAGTTGCTGACTAACCACAATACACAAAGCGTGCCAGTTTTCTATTTCATTGTTATATATGGATATTTTCTATAAGCATTATCTGTCTTTAACAACTATTGGTGATATAAACCAACTATTATTTTTTCAGACCAGACTTGGATGAAACAGGTGTGTCTTCCAGCAGATTGTCTGCGGCTTGTTGTGCTGGATCCAGAAACGGTCGTAAAACCCGGTCAGCGCCCGCGCGTTCGAGCATGAGAGCATCAACAGCCGTCGATGCTGTAACAGCAGTTTTCCCTTGGTAGGAGGAATCATGCAGACTGACCAGGCGCGCACCAATCACTTCGCGATAGGGCGTTGAAGCCAAAGACAGGCCCGCCAGAAATGCACCGACCTCTTTGCTGAAACCCAACAATTCACCCAGCGTAGCCAGTGAAACCGCCCAGGTCACCGCAAATAAAATCAACAGTTCGGCAGACTGCGCCATGTGTCTGCTGACAATCGGCAAAACGAATCTCATCAACAACGCGATGCCAACCAGCATTGCAAGCCCTTTTGCAAACACCCAAAGCATAATTGTAAGCAGTTGATCGGGTGCGGCATCAGTGCCTGCACCCATCGCGGTGAGTCCTATCATGACGAGGACAACCACAATATCCTGCACAATCAGGAATCCGACAGCGATACGCCCATGCAGGGCATCAATTTCCTTTTTGTCGGACAACAGTTTGACAATGATGATGGTGCTGGAAAATGTCAGTGCCACGCCTACATAAATGGCTGCCACCGGGCTTAGACCCAAAGCCAACGCAATCAGATAACCAAAAATTGAGGTAAACAGCACCTGTCCGAACCCGGTCGCCAGGGCCACAGGCCCTATGGTGCGGATAATGTGCAGATCCAGCTTGAGACCCACCACAAACAGCAACAAGGCAATGCCCATCTGGGCAAGCAGTTCGATCTGTTCAGTGGATTCAACCAGTGACCACGCTGATGGGCCAACCAAAATACCTGCCGCAATAAAGGCAACGATGAGAGGTTGTTTCAGCATTCGGCCAATTGACGCGATGATTGTCACCACCGCGAGCAATACGGCGACTTCGACAAAACCATTTTCAAACGGCAGTATCCGGCAGACCTCTTGTCAGTGACAACAGGTCAACGGCTCTATTTTATTGGTAGCCTTTGGCCTGTAATTCAAACAACGTGGCGTACTGACCACCCAGCGCCAGTAGATTGGCATGATCGCCTTCTTCCATGATTTTGCCCTGATCCATCACAAGAATATGATCTGCAATACGCACGGTGGAGAATCTGTGCGAAATGATGATGGAGATGCGATTACTGGTCAATTCACGAAAGTGCGCAAATATCTCAGCTTCCGCTTTGGCATCAATGGCGGCGGTGGGCTCATCAAGAATCAGCACTTCCGCACGACTGCGCATAAAAGCGCGCGACAAGGCAATCTTCTGCCATTGGCCACCGGACAACTCTTTGCCATCACGGAACCAAGTGCCAAGCTGGGTATCGTACTGCGCCGGCATCTGACGGATAAAATCTGCAGCCAGACCCTTTTCAGACGCATCCTGCACTAGCCCTTTCTGATCCATAAAGTCCTTGTCGCCCACACCAATGTTTTCGCCAACCTTAAGCTGATAGCGCGCAAAATCCTGAAAAATCACCCCGATCTTTTCGCGAAGTGCGTCAATGTTCCAGTCTTGCAGATCCACGCCCTGAAACAAAATGCGTCCATGTGTGGGGGTATAGAGCCGCGTCAGCAATTTGATCAAGGTTGTTTTGCCGGAACCGTTTTCGCCGACAATCGCCAAGCTTTCGCCAGCCCGGATATGTAAACTGATGTTATCCAGCGCCGGCGTTGTGCTGCCCGGGTAGTAAAAGCTTACATGCTCAAAGCGAATGCCATCCTGCGGATCCAATCCCTCGATTACATGTCCGGTTGGCTCCGGTACGTTGTGCCCGAGATATTCAGTCAGATTGGATAAATACAGATTGTCTTCGTACATTTTGTTAATGGATGCCAGACAACTGGTCACCGCCCCTTGCCCTTGCCGGAACACCGCGATGTACATGGTCATCTGCCCCAGCGTGATAGCACCGGCAACCGCGGCAAACGCGACCCAGCCATACGAAAAATAAAACGCTGCACTGGCAATCAGACCTAGCACATAACCCCAGAATCCGCGGCGTAAAACCAGGCTGCGGTCTTCCTTATAGATGTTGTGAAAGATATCAACGTAGCGCTGCAGAAACAGACGTCCCAGTTGCATCAGTTTTACTTCTTTAACGCCGTCTTCCCGCGTCAGTACCATTTCCAGATAGACTTGCATACGACGCTCGGCGGAGCGGCTGCGCTGATTACGGAACGCCTCACCGGAAAAGCGTGCTTCGGCGACAAATGCCGGTACACCGGCAAAACCCAAGAGCAAAACCGCCCAGACTGAAAACTGCCAAAGCAGGAAACCGTAACTGATCAACGAGATCCCATCACGAATCAGGTCAAAGGTGGCAATGACCAGACTGAGCGGACGACTTGATGCTTCGCGGCGCGCGCGCACCAGCTTGTCGTAATATTCGGAGTCTTCAAAATTGGCCAGTTCCAGCGTCAACGCCTTTTCCAGAATCATGACGTTGACTTCGTTGCCAAGCAACGCACGTAAAATGGACTGGCATACACTGTTGATCTTGAGGGCGCCGGTCATCAACACCACAAGTCCGGCCTCCATCAATACATAACGCAGCAGATCGGATTTGGCCTGCTCACGCAATTCGCCCTCAGACTGAATCGCCGCGACGACCGCATCCACAATCAGTTGCCCGACCCAAGCGATCGCGGCGGGCAATAACCCGGCAAACAAGGTCGCCATAGCCATGACAATGGTTAAAAAAGGACTTGCACGCCAGACAATTTCTATCGCAATACGGCTGTATTTAAACACAGACGCAAAGCGCGTGAGCCAAGCGAGAGGTGAGAATGCGGGCAGGGTTTGTTTCAAGATTGACTTCTTTTCACAGGAGTAGTGTCCGCGGCGATGTCGACAGTGCCGCGGACATCATGCACATCGGTCAGGGTTTCATCAGTTTCAACAGTATACGATCGGTATTGCGCCCCAGACTTTCATCAAACGGGCCCGCCGTGCGCGGATCGCTGTCCACATACAGCGCATCACTGACACCTACAATGTGGAACCCTGCTTCGGTCGCAGCCTGCGCAACGGTATCCAGCGGAATGCGGTGCAGCGCAGCATTGTCAGCGCCCAGATTGCCACGGTGATCCGCGATACCGAGGATGCCGCCAGACTTCAAAACATTTTTGATCGCGGCCAGCATCGCCATGGCGTTGGCAGGATTCGCGTTATAAACGTCATGGAAGTTCAGGTGGGTAATCGCCAGGTCCACGCTGCCGGGGGCAACACCAAGCTGGTCAAAGGTATTTTCAACACGCTCAACATTGTTGAGACGTCCATTAACACGGTTGTTAACAGTCTCTGCTGTGGTGCCACGTGCCAGCGATGCCGGATTGTTGTGCATCAGTACTTTGCCTTGCGGGCCAACGGCAAGTGACAGCACTTCGGTGTACCAGCCACCGGACGCCATCACGTCCATCACGGTCATGCCTTCTTCCAGCCCCAGAAAACTCAATACCGCAATCGGTTGCCGTGCAGCGTCCAACGCTTTGTCGGCATCACTGCGATCAGGGCCATTCAATGCGGCGGTCAGGCGAGCTTCATCAATGGCAAATGCCTGCCCGCACATCAGTGCCGCTGCAGCGAATATGCTTAAAAATTTCTTCATTTCATCACCTCGTTTGCTGTTGTTTTTGATCTTTTGATTGCAACACCGGCCACATAGTTAACCGGTTTGACACAGGGCAACAGCATAGGGGAAAAGACACCATGAATACAGAGTTGATTCATGGTGGAAAGGCGATGATGTCGGGAAAAGCTTGAATATTCGGGAGACAACAATTAATGCAGCCGACGGGTTTCCATCAACTCTTCTTCAAACAGACGTTTAACACGCAGCAACTCCTGCATATCACCTTCGGAGGTGAGCAGGGGAAGGTGGTTTTCGATATCCAATATCAGGTTAGTAATGCTGCCTGTGTCCAATGCACTTAAATCGACATCAAACGGCCAGGTTGAATTTTGTCTCATGACTTTCTCCTACGGACAATCCGGGCATAAACCTGTTTTCGTCCATTCAGGAGAAAGCTTTAGTGTTTTTTGCGTTTATGACTTAAACGTGCGTGCCCATCGCAGCCCTTATCAGCTGATTTTTTATCAAAGGGGAGTGTTCGACCGCACGCATACCGGTATTGCGGAACCATCTTATCGGCAAAGGCTGCCCGGCATAAAGGCGTTTGAATCCTTCCATCAACAACATCATCGACATGTTATGAGGTTTGCGGCGGCGCTGATAGCGGGCAAGCAGAATCGGATCAGCCGGATCACGTCCTGTCGATCCAATTAATGCCAACTCCCCGGACAGCGCCTGAACATCCGCCAAACCAAGATTGGCGCCTTGTCCCGCCAGCGGATGGATACTGTGCGCTGCATCACCTATCAACACGACTCTGTTGTTGACGTACTCCAGCGCGTGTCGCTGGCGCAAAGAGAAACTAAAGCGTTTACTGGACTGTGTCACCTCGCCCAGCCAGTGCTCACTGGCCAATGACAACGCTTTACAAAAATCCTTGTCATCCATCGTCATCAACGGCTGCGCAGTCGTTGGCATGACTGACCAGACAATAGAGCACCAGTGTCCGGCCTCGTCGCCTTGTGCAGCCAGGGGCAAAAATGCCAGCACCCCCTGATCCATAAAAATCTGACGCGCGCACTGTTGATGGTGTTTTTCGGTGCGCACGGAACACACAATTGCTTCGTGCTCATAATCCCATTCGCGGGTATTAAACCCCGCCAGATGCCTGACTGGGGATTGAGCACCATCTGCGGCTATCACCAATCGGGCTGAGAGTTGACGCCCGCTTTGCAGCGTCAACACGGCGGCATCCGGGCTATTGTCTAGCGCCACAACGCTGGCCGGCATCAGGCAATCCAGCCGCGGTTGCTGGCGCAGCTGCTCATGCATGGCGGCAACAATCACCCGGTTTTCGACAATATGTCCAAGCGCCGTCGCATGAATATCAGCTGCACAAAAATTGATATTGGCTGTGCCATCCGCCTCGCGCACATGCATGTGGGTGTAGGGGCTGACACGACTTTGTTGCATGGCCGACCACACGCCCAATGCCTCAAATAGCGCCTGAGAGCCTGGCGTGATGGCACTGACCCGGGGATCGAAATCCGCGCCGGCGAGCGGCTGTGGGTTTTCGAGTAACGGCTGACTGTCCAGCAGCGCAATTCGCAGACCGGTGTCTCGCAAGGCCAATGCCATTGCCGCGCCGATTGGCCCAGCGCCTACAATGACGACGTCGTGATCAGTTTTTGTAGCAGGTGCGCTCATGCATCCTCCAGTCCGCGGTTGCTGCCATTCATATTCTGATCAATACTGACAGCGCTCGACACAGACTTTACCATTAAACCGCATTAGAACAGGAGTTCTTCCATGGCTGAACATGTTAGCCCCGATGCCGCACGCGCACTGATCGGTACCGAAACCGGTATCAGTGAATGGCACACTATCACGCAAAAGCAAGTGGATCAGTTTGCCGAGACGACCGGTGACTTTCAGTTCATCCATCTGGACGCTGAACGTGCAAAAAAAGAAACACCGTTCGGGGGTACCATCGCTCATGGTTATCTGACACTGTCACTGCTCAGCATGCTGGGCGCAGAGGCTGGCAGTGTGCGTCTTGAAAATACACGCATCACCATTAACTATGGTCTGGATAAAGTCAGATTTCTGAATCCGGTGCGGGTTGGCGCGCGTATCAGAGCCAGATTTGTGCTGCTCAGTATCGAGGAAAAAAATCCCGGGCAGTATTTGCTGAAAAATCAGGCGACGGTAGAAATAGAAGGGCAGGAGAAGCCGGCAATGATTGCCGAATCACTCAGTCTGGCTATCACCACACCGGCCGCTTGAATCAGAATATCATCCACGCTCAGGTCGCAAGACTCAAGGAATTGCTGCAAATGAACAGTCATATGTTGTTAACAAGAGGGTTTGCTATTGTGGGGTTTCTGACATTGATTGGCTGCGCGGGGGACCGACCGGCAACACTGGGCGTGCAAAACAATGTGTTGGCAGGATGTCCGGAGTCACCCAATTGTGTGTGCAGTTTTGAAACCCGCGACAGCCACAGTATTGCACCTTTGCAGGGCAGTCTTGCAGATGTGCGTGCCGCTTTATCACAAATGCCACGCACACAAATTATCGGTGAAGAGGGTGACTATCTGTATGCTGAGTTCACCAGTCGCCTGATGGGTTATGTGGATGATGTTGAGTTTCTGGCGGTGCCCGCAGAAAACATTGTGCACGTCCGCTCCGCATCACGCCTGGGTTATAGCGATATGGGTGTCAATCGCGAACGCGTTGAGATGATCCGTTCACTGATGACGCCTTGAGACAGGCCCTATACGACGATCCGTCATGCCCATGGCCTGCCGGCTGAACCAACGTTTGGCCGGCGGCACCAAGTCCATACCGAGTAATCCAATATTGCGTCCGAGTGCTAGTAGCGGACTGTTATTGGAAAACAACCGGGTTACCTGATCGCTGAAAACCACAGTCTGTTGCTGGTCGCGCTGCTGTCGTTGAACATATTGCTGCAGCCATGAATAGTTTCCGATACTGGCTGCTTGCTCCGCAGCAACTGCTTCCGCCATCATCTCTGCCAGCTCACGCGCATCCCGTAATGCCAGATTCAAACCCTGTCCTGCAACCGGATGCAGCGTGTGTGCAACATTGCCCAGTAACACGATGCCGGGGCGAATCTGCTCACTGGCCAGTGTCAGGTTGAGCGGATACAGCACCCGCTCACCCACACGATTCAGTTTGCCAAGCCGATAGCCAAATCGCTGCTGCAGTGCCGCCAGAAACGCTTCATCTGACAGCGCCATCGTCTCTGCGACCTGATCATCAGTCAGTGTCCAGACCAATGCGGCACGGTGCTCGCCGTCAAGATCAGGCAGTGGCAAAACGGCGAGCGGGCCGGTATCGGTAAAACGCTCAAATGCGCAGCCCTGATGCGGCTTCTCAAAAGAGATATTGCTGATCAAGGCATGCTGGCCGTAAGGTTTACGTGTCAATGTGATACCCAGTTGTTCACACAAGGTTGAGCGGCCGCCATCGGCAATAACAAGCAAACGACTGGTGATTCGGGTTTCCGTCTGCGACCCGGCAGCCATTATCAGACTGACGCCTTCCGGGACAGGTTTAACGCTGACAATACTGCCCGGCGCAAGCACTGCAATTTGTTTGCTGTTCAGCAAACCGCTGGCGATGACCTGATTCAGGTGTGTGTTTTCAGCAACATAGCCCAATGCTTCAACGTTCATGGCATCACTGCGCAGCCTTGCTGCACCCACATGCCCTTTATCAGAAACATGAATATCAGTGATGGCCGTTAACCCCGGGTAGAGCTGATCCCAGAGGCCTGCCTGCAGGAAAATCTGTCGGCTTCCCCAGGAGATGGCGGTGCTGCGCGCATCAAACGGTTTGCTGGCATCGCTGGCATCGTTGCCCAGTGCTGCGTTATCCACCAGCAAAATACGCAGGTTGCGCATCGCTGGCAGGGCGTCCAACAACAAGGCAAAGCTGCCACCGACCAGCCCGCCGCCGGCGATAACGATGTCGTAATGTGTTTCTGGCGAATTTATGAGCATGCTCAACGTTATCCGATCTGTCTAGTGGGTCCGCAACGCCATCAATGCTTCGATTTCATCCGTTGTTTTAGGCACCGCATGTGTTAACACCTGGTTGCCGGTGCGTGTGATTAATACGTCATCTTCGATGCGTATGCCGATACCTCGCCACTTTTTGGCTACTTTTTTGTTATCGGGCGCAATGTAGATGCCTGGCTCAATGGTCATGACCATCCCCGCTTCGAGAGGTCGTGATGCACCTGCCTTCTGATAGGCACCCGCGTCGTGCACATCAATTCCCAGCCAGTGGCTGGCACCATGCATATAAAAATCACGATAGGCACCGGACTTGATCAAATCTGCGGCCTTGCCGGTCAACAATCCCAGCGCTATGAGCCCCTCGGTAATGACCTTGACCGTGACATTGTGCACTTCATCGCGGATGACACCCGGACGCATGACCTTGATTGCCTCCAGCTGCGCCGTCAGTACCACGTCGTATAAGGCCTTTTGCTCCTTGCTGAAACGCCCACTGACCGGGAAGGTCCGGGTAATATCAGCCGCGTAGTACTCAAATTCACAGCCCGCATCAATCAGCACCAGATCGCCACTGCGCAAGGGCTGGTTGTTGTTGATGTAATGCAGAATGCAGGCATTGGCACCGGCGGCAACAATGCTGTTATAGGCAGGGGCGCGGCTGCCCGACATCATAAATTCATGCAGCAGTTCTGCTTCAAGGTGATATTCATAACGTCCGGCACTGGCTGCCAGCATGGCGCGTTTGTGAGCGCGTGCTGAAATATCGGCAGCCTCCTGCATCAAAGCGATTTCACCTTTGCTCTTGAACAGGCGCATCTCATGTATCAACGGATCGAGCATCACAAACCCGGTTGGCGGGTTGGCGCCTTGTCGTGTTTTGCTGCGTACAGTTTTTAACCACTGCATCACGCGCTCATCAAAACCGGCATCTTTACCCATACATGAATAAATATTGTCACGACCATCCATAAGGCCCGGAAGAATGCGGTCGATGTCCGTGATGGGATACGCTTCGTCAATCAACAGCGTGGTTTTGGCCTGCTGTGGCCCGGTCAGGATGCCCGTCCACAACTCTTTGGTTTTATCTTTGGGTTGGCAAAACAGCACAACCTCGCCTTGTTCGCGACCCGGCAACAAGACCAACACTGCATCATCTTCAGTAAATGCACTCAGATAATAAAAGTCGCTGTCCTGGCGATAGGGGTATTCAGTATCATGACTGCGGGTGCGCTGCGGGGCAGCCGACAACAGCGCGATACTGTTCTTTTTCATGCGGGACATCAGTGTTCGGCGTCGAAGTGCGGCTTCCTGATACAGTGCGGTGCCGGTCAAGAAGGATTTCTCTACGTACGCTGATTTCACTGGTTTAGTCACTTTTGTTTGTTTTGCCATGCCTGTTTTAACACCTGTCTGCGGTTTTAAAGTGAATGTTCTATCACTGCTTGTTGTTATAACGCCTTTTTTTATTGAGAGTTTTTGTCAGGCGTTATTGACCGTCCCATGCCACGTCTCTATAGTAACGCTCATATCAGATTCAGCGTATTCATGGAAATGACTGACGATCAGTTCAACACACTTGACGAAAAAATCACGGCGCTGATCGCCTTGTGTGCTGCTATGAAGCAGGAAAATCAACTGCTCAGGGCTGGGCAGCATAACTGGCAAACCGAACGCCAGCAACTGCTTGAGAACAACCGCCAGGCCAAGGTGCGACTTGAGTCAGTGCTGAATCGCCTGCGATCAATGGAACAGTCCCCGAGCGCCTGATATGAGCAATTCCCTGGAAGCCGCCAGCACGGTTGTTGTCAAAATACTGGATCGTGAGTACCAAATCAGTTGTCCGCCCTCTGAACAGGATGCCTTGTTCAAATCAGCTCGCCATCTTGATGAAAACATGCGGAAAATCAAGACGCGCGGGACCATTCACGGGCTTGAGAAAATTTCTGTGATGGCCGCGCTCAACATTACCCATGAGCTTCTTCAGAAGAATCGTCAGATTAATGAGTCGCGTCAGAGCACTGCCCAGCAGATCAAATTCCTCGAAGACAAAGTTGAGCGGGCGTTGCAAAACTTCCGCCAGATCGAACTTCAGTAGATATTTTCTATCGATCGACTGAATCAAGTTGTATATACTGACCTTACAGTTACCTGGGGTGAGCGCCAGCTGAAGGTGTCCTTGAGCCGATATTCAAAACCCCGGAGGCTCCTTGATAGATGTTGTTGTGCATGTCCGCCTGACGGAAAGCCTTATACATCGCTGGAGCCACCACCTGAGCCTTTGGGTTCAGGGCTAATTCGGCAGCGTCATTCCGGGTGACTTCCAAACTTGATACTCGTTTGATACTCAATAACTGAGTAAACCTTTTCCAGAACAGCGCATGTCGTCAGACAGTCTTCTTACCCGCCAGCAGTCTCGTCGTCACGCGCTGAATCAACGCCGCCAGTTATCCGTATTTCAGCAAAAAACAGCGGAGATGGCGCTTTGTCGTCGGATCCGCCGCTTGCCTGTGTATCGCAAGGCACGAGCCATCAGCGTTTATCTGTCCACGGCCAGCGAAATCGGCACAATGACTGTATTAAAGATGGCTGAACGGGACGGCAAACACTGCTATGTCCCCGTCTTGCATCCCTGGCAACAACATAAAATGGCGTTCATGCGCTACCGCGCGGGTGAAAAATTACAGCGCAACCACTGGGGAATCGCCGAGCCTGCCCTGAGCATCGATGCTTGTATTGCTGCCAGACAGCTTGATCTGGTGATGATGCCGTTGGTGGCGTTTGACATGGCGGGCAGACGATTGGGTATGGGACAGGGATTTTATGATCGCGCATTTGCTTTTCGCAGACATTTATCCGGCAAACCTTTCCTGCTCGGGTTAGCGCATGAGTGTCAGCAGGCCTTGCGCCCGCTCGAGTCCCAGCCATGGGACGTAGACATGGACGCCGTTGTCACGCCCGTGCGAATTATCCACTTCAGATAATCACAGCAATCCGCTTTGCGCCACACCACTGATGACAACACTGAGTGCAAATAGAAAGATCACCACTGTAATCATGTCGGGTTTGCGTTTCATGGGCTGCTCTTTTAATTAATTATTTTGTTTTCCAGTTAATTAAGATCTTAATCTGACAGAGAATCAAGAAAAGCGACCTAACGCACTGAAGAGTATTATAAATTCCCTCTTTAGACAATTAAATTGGTGGTTTTTTATACAACTTTTCTTATAAAGCAGAGCCAAACGATAAAAAATCCTTCTTGATCACACGGCAAATACTGTATAGATTTACACCATACTGAATTTATATACAGCTAATAGCGCCGGAGCTCCCATGTTTTCTCCCGATAGCCCGCTCAACAAACCAGAGGACAACGTTTCAGAGGTTAAAGTTCAGCAGTTGCTGGCGGAGACACCTGGCTTGTGGCGCGGTAATCATCCCGGCAATTCAAATGTGACATACCTTGCGCGGACATACTCAACAACACGCTCAAGCAGTCAGACATCAGGCGATTTATTTGGTGCGTCGGAACAGCATCTTGAACACAACAGCCGGTCTGTGCCGACTCAAAGTACGGGGTTTCACGCCTTGGATGAGTTGCTACCGTGGGGAGGATGGCCAACAAGCGGTTTGGTAGAGATCATCAGTCGGCACAAGGCCATTGGAGAACTGCAATTACTGATGCCTTTGTTGCGCAGTCGCAGCCATCAGCCCCAGTCGCTGTTATGGATAACTCCCCCATATCAGCTGCATGGTCCAGCACTGGCACAATCAGGCATCAATATTCGGAACAGTTTTGTCATTCCGGCACAAACTCGCTGCAACAATGCCTTGTGGAGCATTGAAAAAGCCCTGCAGTCCACGGAGTGCGGCATGGTGCTGGCGTGGCAGAGCTGGTTGAGTGGGCGTGTCATTCGCCGGCTGCAAATGGCGGCAAGCGAAGGCAAAACACTGGGTGTTTTATTCCATCAGCGCCCCACCCCCCATTCACCCGCAACCCTGCAACTGGAACTCAGTGCGGCACCAGACTCAGATGATGGTTGCCGGCAGATAGGCATCAGACTTCTGCGGGCAAAAGGCAGCCATCGTCAGGGCGAAATAAGGCTGCGCCTGCCAAGGTAATGCTTCATGGCAGTCAATAGTTATGCTTTAAGGGCACGTGGTGCTGCGCATTTAAGGCCCATCAGCCGTCCAGCATACAAACTCGGTTTACCTGCCAGCAGATCTTTCTGGTATGCCTTGCATTTCCCTGCCCTTAATCAGGACGGTCATGCACCACACATTAATGAGCTGGCGGCACTTTGCCTGAGCGTCAGCGATCAAATTTATATCCCCGGACAGGATGTACTGGCCATCGATGTGCGCAGCAGTCTGCGTTTGTTTGGCGGCATTCGTGGCCTCTCCCGCACGCTGCGCCCGACCATGCAAGACAAGCTCAGTCAATTGCAACGACCACTTCTGTATGTAGAAGCGGCCAGCCCGAGCGCAGCCGCCAGTATCCTGTTGTCTCGTGCCCATCGAAATACACTGATTACCGAGCGCGAAGGTTTGCGCTCCGCCCTGGGCAACATCACGATAGAGCATCTGGCACTCGATAAAAAAGTCAAAAATCGCCTCACGGCTTGTGGATTGCTTCACTTGCGCGATCTCTGGCGCCTTCCGTCTGCGGCATTAAGACTTCGGTTTGGCCGGGAGATCAGTGACTATCTTGCTCAATTGGTCGGCGAGCAAACACCCAATATTCCGCGCTGGCATGAAAATCGATTGTTTAATCAGACAGTTACACCCGATGCTCCTGCCGAAACACCCGCTGATATCCTTGTATTGGCAGCAGTGCTCTTTGATCAATTGCAGGTGTTTTTACGCAACCAGCACAAGACAACCAGCCAGATGCTCATTGAGTTAACTGACATCGCAAAACACACACACTCGCTTGAGCTTTGCACCAGACACCCTGTTCGTGAGCGTTCAGTCTGGTTGATGCTGCTTGAGCATAAACTTCAGAAGATCATAATCCGATGTCCAGTTGCGTCACTGCGTGTAATGTGCCGTCACTTTCAGGAGTATTGCCCGGCAGGTGCCCACCCGGCACAAAACCGGACGCAACACCCAGACTCCAATAAAACCTCGCCTGATCTATTGGAGTTATTGTCTGCCCGCCTTGGCAAAGACGCTATTTTTATGATTCATCAGGAGGAGGATTATGACCCGGCGGTTGCCGGGAGTTATCTGAACTACGAAGAGGCACCCACGGTCAAACCCCCGTTAAAGGCGCCACGCAGTCGGGGTTTTATGCCCGAGGGCAAACAACCGTGCCTGCTATTACCTGCACCAATGCTCCTGACAACACGGCAGCAGAAACCCGTCTATCTTTCCCCGCTGACAATGCTGCAAGGACCGGATCGTATAGAAACACGCTGGTGGACGGGCCAGGATATACAGAGAGATTATTATGTTGCGCGCAACCTGCAAGGCATGCGCTTATGGATATTCCGTGACCTCAAGCGCAGTAAGATGGTCTCCGGCAACCAGTCTTGCTGGTTTTTGCAGGGATTCTTTGCCTGATTAACTCAGAGAGCCGATTGCCAAAGGTCATTCAGATAGGGGAAGTTCCACTTTTCAGGTGACTCTCTCGCCTCAATACGATCGTCAATGCCGGGCGCAGACAAATCGATCACAGACTGTGCGATTGGCAAACTGGAGCGCAGTGAAAAAAATGCTTTCACCTTGGGTTTTAACATCTGCCCCTCATTTTGCTCTATCACCACAGCCAGCCGCTGGCTGCTCAAGCGCACCAGACTGCCCACGGGATAAATGCCTATGGCCTTGATAAAGGCCTTCAGTAATTCCGGGTCAAAGTGGCCTTTCCACTGCGCCATACGTTGAATCGATTCGGCTGGCCCCCAACCTTTTTTATAGGGTCGGTTAGAGGTAATCGCGTCATACACATCACAAATCGCCCCGATTCGGGCAAACAGGGAAATCTGATCCTACTTGAGGCCATGCGGATAACCTGTCCCATCTATCTTCTTATGGTGATGCAGACAAACATCAATGACTTCTGCTTCCACTCCACCTGCTTGTGTCAGAATCTCGGCACCCTTGACCGGGTGTGATTTGATAATCACAAACTCTGAATCGGTGAGTGCGCCCGGTTTATTACCGATGATATCCGGAACTGCCATCTTGCCAACATCGTGTAATAACCCGGCAGCGCCAACAAGCCGTATCTGCGGGCCAAAAATCAATAACGACATGTTACTAGAGTCACCACAGCGGTTTAAAGTGCTAGACTTGTCAGGGTAGTCTTATATCAGCGGCAATTTGTCGGCAATCCTAAGTTTTACCAACACGTTTAAGCGTTTTTTCTTCAGATACCCACTCATGACAAGCACTACAAAAGCCTGGTTACAAATCCATCTGTGTGTTGTGCTTTGGGGCTTCACTGCCATTCTGGGCAAACTCATTACGATGGATGCGCTGCCCCTGGTGTTGTGGCGCATGGCACTGGTTGCGATCATTCTGTTGCTGTTACCGTCTGTGCTGAGATCGTTGCGCGAGTTACCCGTGCGTCTGACCGGTATCTATATCGGCATTGGTATCCTGGTTACACTGCACTGGCTGACGTTTTATGGGGCTATCCGTTTGTCCAATGCCTCTGTGGCAGTGACCTGTATTGCCACCGTACCGGTTTTTCTGGCAGTTCTCGAACCTATTCTGGCAGGCAGACGTTTTCAACCCTCAGAATTACTCCTTGGGCTGATGGTATTGCCCGGCATTGTGTTGGTTGTTGGCGGTACACCGGAGGAAATGAACGGCGGTATTGTAATGGGACTCGTGTCCGCAATGTTTGTTGCGCTGTTTGCGGCACTGAACAAGCGCTACGTGCTCAACGCTGATGCATTGACTGTCACTGCCATTGAAATGGCCGCCGGCGCGGTGATGCTGCTAGTTATTGGCCTGCTGTATCAACTGCTCCCGGGTTTACCCGAGGTGCCCGGTATTGTTGAAAGTCCTGCGGATCTCTTTGCATTGCCACGAGGCAACGACGTACTCTGGCTATTGATACTGGCGTTGGGATGTACACTGCTGCCGTTTGCATTGTCATTGGTCGCACTGCGCCAACTCTCTGCTTATGCCAGTTCATTGGCCGTCAATCTGGAGCCGTTGTACGCCATTGCCTTGGCCATCGTACTGCTGGGAGAGCAGCAGGAAGTCAGCGCGGGCTTTTATGCAGGCGCAGCGCTGATTGTGACGGTTGTGCTGATCTACCCATGGTGGAGCCGACGGGGGACGGTATTGGCTCAGCAGAACTGACTATCTGGCCTCGCCCTTCGCCTCTTGAGCCGCGTAATGTTCCTGCCAACGAGCGCCGGACAACGCGCCCACAATCGCATAATTGCCCTCATGGCAGGCGTATTCGTAAATTCTGCTGTCTGCGGGTAAACGACGCATAGGCACCTCAGCCGTCCACGAACGACCAAACACCTCGGGTTCATTGATGGTGACCCGGTAGTTGATCTGCCCATCAGACTCCATGGAAAACCATTCGGTGCTGGTCATATTCCCGGTTGATCCCCGGAAACTCTGCTGTGGATGGATATTGCGGGTAGTCACCACCAGCGTATCGCCTTCCCAATGACCCACTGAATCACCCATCCATTTGTGGATGGCCTCGTGCTGATGCATGTCATCCAGACGAATAATGCGAACATCATTCACCATCTCTGCCATGATCATCACATAGTCGGTGGTCTGCACAATCCGATAATTGCTGTTGTAAGACATTGGCAACATGGGCGGACCTGCGGTTGACAAGACTGACAATAAACACCGCTCTCCTGCGGGTCGTAGCTCCGGACCATCAAATTCAGCAACACCCGGGCGCGCCAGCATCTGCGAGATAAAATCGCGATTGCGCCCGTTTTCAGCATAAGGAATACGCCCGTTTGGCGGATCAATCACCAGCGATGTGCGGTACTCACCGTGAATCTGCGCCACATACGCACTGGAGAAAAACCAGTCTGCCTCCAGTCGTATGGGTTCGCCTTTGGGAGGCGGGCCACGATTGGGATCGAGTATTTCGTTCTGCGTGAGATCTGTCAGTCCCGCAGCCGATCCGGGACGCCAGGCGGCGGCTTCCTCATCCGTCATTGCCTGACGGTCAGCAAACTGTGGCGGGCGCTCAACCGGAGTATCGGTTTCATTGGTCCACAATCCCTGAAAGTCCGGGCGTCCGTCGGCAAGTCGAGGAATATCCGCGTAAAGCCCTGAACTGAACAATACGGCAAAAATCGCTGCCAGTGGTGACAGTGACGTAGAGCACCGTTTTTGGCGCAGATGACTCATTTCTTTACAGCTCCCCGTCCTTTTTGCACAAGTTTACTCAACTTTTTGCCGAGTTTGCTGCTCAGGATCAAGAAAAATCACGAGATTGCAGACTCATGCCCGCAAACCAATGGCTAAGGTCCACCAGAACAGTCGCAATCACATGTGTCACCCCGTCCGCTCGTTGCAACTTTCCGGTGATACCCATCACAGACGCCTCATGTACCTGACGATAGTAATGCGCCAGCAAGGATGGCCAGACCACCACATTGATAAACCCGGTTTCATCCTCCAGTGTCAGGAAGGTCACCCCGGAAGCTGTTTGAGGACGCTGTCGACAGGTAATCAGACCGGCGACTTTGACCACGTCACCATCTGCCAACTGCTCAAGACGCTCAGCACTGGATACCCGATAATCCGTCAAATGCCTTCGCCATAACGCCAGAGGATGGCGACGCAGGCTCAGACCGGTATGGTTGTAATCCGCGAGAATATTTTGTGCCTCATCGGGCCTGGGCAACATAAATTCCGCTCCACTGCGATCCTGACCAAAATCATCCGATACGGCTGCAAACAAAGGGGGTACGATTTCCACTGCACTGGCATCCCAGAATGCCCGGTGACGGTCTGTTGCCAACGCACTCAGGGCGTCAGCTGCAGCGAGCGCATCACGATCACGTTGGTTCAGCCCGGCTCGGCGCACCAGATCAGCAACGCTCACAAACTCCGCCTGTTCACGGGCATTTAATAGCTGCTGCGCCGCCGTGGATGACAGCCCTTTAACAAGGCGCAAACCAAGACGTAATGCTTTATTTTCCAAGGTGCAATCCCATTGGCTGACGCGCACATCAACGGGCAACACTAACACGCCGTGCCGGCGCAGATCCTGAACCAATTGGGCAGGTGCATAAAACCCCATGGGCTGGCTATTAATTAGCGCACACACAAACGCTGCCGGGTAATGGCATTTTAACCAGGCAGACACATAGGCCAGCAGCGCAAAACTGGCTGAGTGTGATTCCGGAAAACCATAGTCCCCAAAGCCTCGTATCTGCTGATAAATCTGACGGGCAAAACTCTCTGAGTAGCCTCGCGCGCGCATGCCACTGATCAACTTCTCTTCAAACGGCTCAAGGCCACCTTTACGTTTCCAGGCGGCCATGGCACGGCGCAACTGATCGGATTCTCCACCGGAGAAACCTGCAGCGACCATCGCAATCTGCATCACCTGCTCCTGAAAAATGGGCACGCCCAAGGTGCGTTCCAACACACTGCGCACGCCCTCGCTGGGATACACAACAGGCTCTTTACCTTGACGTCGGGCCAGGTAGGGATGGACCATATCCCCTTGAATAGGGCCGGGTCTCACAATCGCTATTTGTATCACGAGATCGTAATAATTCCGAGGCTTGAGTCTGGGCAGCATACTCATCTGCGCACGCGACTCAATCTGGAACACACCGACGGTATCTGCCCGACTGATCATCTCATAAACCTGTGGATCCTCTGCGGGGACATCCTGCAGCTGCCAGGTTTTTCCCTGTCGCGGAGGCAGCAATGCAAGCGCCTTGCGCACCACAGTCAACATGCCTAGCGCCAGAATATCGACCTTCAACAAGCCCAGCGCTTCAAGGTCATCTTTTTCCCACTGAATAACAGTGCGATCGGCCATGGCTGCATTTTCGACCGGCACCAGTTCATGTAACGGCCCTTCACTGATGACAAATCCGCCCACATGTTGTGAGAGATGTCTCGGGAATCCACACAACTGTTCCACCAGATCAATCAGTTGTTGCAAGGCGCGGGATTCGAGGTCGGGCGACTCAATCTGCACTACTTTGCCGTCACTGTTCATGCGCAGACAACTGACACAGCGTTCTATCTGATCATGGGTCAGACCCAGTGCTTTACCAACATCACGTATGGCACTGCGTCGACGATAACAAATGACCGTGGCTGCCAATGCAGCGCGTTGGCGTCCATATTTTTTGTACACGTACTGGATAACTTCCTCGCGCCGTTCATGCTCAAAATCCACGTCAATATCCGGCGGTTCATTACGCTCCTTTGATAAAAATCGCTCAAACAATAATTGCATGCGGGCAGGATCAACGGCAGTAATGCCGAGACAGTAACACACCGCCGAATTTGCCGCGGAACCGCGCCCCTGGCAGAAAATGCCCTGACTACGCGCGAAGACCACAATATCGTGCACCGTCAGAAAAAAATGTTCATAAGCCAATTCACTGATCAGTTTAAGCTCTTTGTTTACCAGTTGCTGCACGGACTCAGGCGCACCCTCAGGCCATCGCTGCTGCATGCCTTCGAGAGTGAGCTTGCGCAACCAACTGGTCGACGTATAGGAATGCGGCACAAGTTCACGTGGATACTCATATCGCAGCTCATCGAGTGAGAACTGGCACTGGGCAGCTATGCTGAGCGTTTGATCAAGCCATTGCGCCGGGAAAATTCGTGCAAGCATACGCCGGCTGCGCAAATACTGCTGTCCGTTGGCTGGCAGATCAAAGCCCAGATCCGCTATTGCCTTGCCCAGACGAATAGCCGTGACGGTATCGCGCAGCGCACGACGCTGCGGCATGTGCATCTGCACACCCCCTGCGGCACATACAGGCACACCCGTACGCTCTGATAAACGCTGAAGTGCGACTTTTTTAGTGTCATCGCCCGTCAGAAGAAATAGTTCAGCGGCTATCCACAAACGTTTTGTAAACACAGCATTCAATTGCTGCAGGGTTTGTAGTGATTGCTGTTCAAATGTATTGAAGTTCTCTACGTGCTGCGAAGGCACCCACAAAACCAGCACATCACTCAACTCGGCCTCAAGCAATTGATGCAGATCCAGATGGTATTCACCTTTCACGGCCTGGCGGCGACTCTCGGTGATCACTGCACAGATTTGCCCATAACCTCGTCGATTGCGTGCCAGCAACACCAATTGCACTTGTTGTGCACTGGTGAACTCACTGCCAATGATAAGCGTGAAGTCACGAGCCCGCTCCCCGGCCGCTCTAATTGCCATGTGGGCACGGACAACACCGGCCATGGAGCACTCATCGGTGATAGCCAATCCGCGATAGCCCAACACAATGGCACGCTCAACCAGCTCTTCTGGAAAAGAGGCGGCGCGCAGAAAACTGAAATTGCTCAGACAATGCAGCTCTGCATAAGCGGGTGGCGCTTGCAGACAGGAATCCGTGTTATTAACAGACATAAAAAAGCACCAGAAAAACACTGTTTATTTATACAGTATCATACTGGTGCTTAAAAGCCCGGATTTAACACCGGACGATATTTATTTGATGGCGATTAATGTCATCGCAGATCAATAAATAGGCGTCACGCCATCACCAATCGGGCTGCCCGGTGCGCGCAGATGGCCGTACATCAGCTCTTCCACAAACTCCACACACTTGAACTCCAACAGCTTGGTCTCATCGTGATTGCGGTAGATGTGCATGCTGATGGTCCAGGGGCGTTCATAGACGTTTGGATCATTGATGGTCGCTGAGTACTGGATAGTATTGCGATCCAGCATGGTATAACGCTCTTGCACGTGCATATCCCAGCCACTGTGATAATTGCCAGAGCGGTCAAACCAGGTATCCGGCATCTGGCCCATCACGTCGATAACCAGGGTGTCACCATCCCACGAACCGACATTGGTGCCCATCCAGGTATCAACCTGAGGCTCCATATCAGGCTTGTTCATGTGAACTATGCGATCCGCACCGGCAAACTGATACGAAATCAGTGTGGCATCCGGTGCCTGGAAAATCTGGAACGGGTAGGGCATATACGTGGCGCGAGGAACACCCGGCAGCTTGCACTGGGTGGTCGGATCCAGTTTCAGCCAATCGCGCTTGTTTTCTTCCTGCTTTGCGCGCATGCCTTCCTTGTAAGGCAGCGTGCCACCTTCAACCACACCCATTCCCGGTGGGAAAGCAAGGTGAGCGCCAGCTTGCAGGGCAAGCAAGGGGCCGTGACGCGCTTCATGCGGCTCGAGATCCCAGTTAGCGGTATTCATGGTCTGCCAGATGCCACTGAAATTGGGCTTTCCGTCCGGAGTGCGTGGAATATCACTGGATGATGTATTTTGAGCCTGCACAGGCGCATCCTGAACCATCCAGAACGCGCTGACAGCCGCAGCGGTCACTGCCACTGCAAAAAATGTCTTTAATTGTGTTTTCATGAACTAACAGATCCCTGATGAGGTTAATCGTTTACTGCGGCTGAATGGCGCGGTTGTTTTCATAATCCCAGGTGCCGTCTTCAACACGCTGACCCTGAAGAATATTGACCATGCCATAATTGCCTTCGTGGCAGGCATATTCAAATATTTCATCTTCGGTCTGGAACATGGCAACAACGGCAGTCAGTTTGTCTGTGTAGGCCTTGGGATCAATCACGGTGAACTCATAGTCCACAACCTTGTCACCACGACGGGTGAATCGTTCGATCAAGGTTTTGTCCGAGCTGACACCCACACCGCGAAAGGTCTGACTCTTGTAGTTGAAGTTTTTGGTTTCAACAACCAGTGTGTCACCTTCCCAATGGCCGATGGAATCACCGGTCCATTGTGTAATGTTCTCCGGAATGTGCTCGTCAGTATTCAGACGCACAATACGTGCTTCGTGAATCATTTCGTTAAAAATTACAAAATGATCTTCCGTCTGGAACAACTGAACGTTGTTGTTGTACATGCTGGGCATAAACGGCGGAACTGAGTTAAAACCCAGCAGACAACGCTCGGAAATACCACGATCTTCCGGGCCGTCTTTTGCAATACCACCCACTGCCACACGAACCGGACGGGTGCCGTTGTAATCCGGGCCAAGACCACCAAACGCGATTGGTGCACCCTCTACCCGCGAAGGCATACGGCCGTTTTCAGGGTAAATCAGCATGGATGTGCGAAGATTAAGATCAATAGGCAGACCTTCAATCCAGAACTGGTTGTAACCACCCACACCACCTTGCGAGGAATTGCCATCACTCGCGGCAGCGGCTTCTGCTTCACGCTGGTCACGGGCAATCACTTCTTCCGGTGTGTAATACTGACGGTCGCCATATTCGCGAGGACGTTCCAGCGGAGTATTTGAACTGAAATTGAACACACCACGCAAATCCGGAGTACCCCACTCTGTGCGCGGCGCCTTGTAGCCAGGATCAGTTTGAGCCATTGTGCTGTTCACAGCGCTGAGCGCAAATGAACCGGCAACGGCTGCAGCGATGGCTGCTGATAAGAAGGTCTGTTTTTTCACGTTAGTCTCCTCGGAGAACTTGAATAGTCACTGGATGTCTGTTTCGACGCGGCTATGGTTACAAAATAACTGGTGGGAATAATACTCCCTACCCTCATAAGTGCGGGCTTAGCAGGTTAATGCAGGGTTTGTTATTATTCAAGCCTACACATCTCTTATCCCGATATTAAGAGAGTTTTGGGCGTTAGTTTGCCCGGGAGCTGACATGATTGCTTATTCAATGCTGGATCTTGCGCCGATTGTTCAGGGCAGCAGCGCACGGCAGGCTTTACTGAATGCGCGAAGCCTGGCGCAGGAAGCCGAACGACTGGGGTATCAACGCTTCTGGTTGGCTGAACATCACAATATGACCGGTATCGCCAGTGCTGCCACTGCCGTTGTGATCGGGTTTGTGGCTGAAGGCACACAAACTATCCGCGTAGGATCTGGCGGCATTATGCTACCCAATCATGCACCGCTGATGGTAGCAGAACAGTTTGGTACCTTGGCATCGTTATACCCCGGGCGCATCGATCTGGGCCTGGGACGCGCACCGGGAACAGATTCCCAAACCATGCAGGCGCTACGCCGTTATAAAGACAGTGTCGACCAGTTTCCGCGGGATGTGCAGGAACTGCAGTATTATTTCAGAGCCGCCCAGCCCGGCCAGGCTGTTCGGGCGGTACCCGGTGAAGGTCTTGAAGTACCGTTATGGCTGCTGGGCTCAAGCCTATTCAGTGCACAATTGGCAGCAGCCATGGGCCTGCCTTTCGCCTTTGCAGCACACTTTGCCCCAGACCACCTTGCGCAGGCGCTGGATTTGTATCGCAGTCGCTTTCGCCCGTCAGAACAGCTGTCAGCACCTTACTGCATGGCAGCCATCCCTCTCTATGCGGCCGATACAGAGCAAGAAGCCCGCTTGTTGATGAGCTCAGTTCAACAACAATTTATTGCCTTGCGACGGGGCACCCCCGGCCCGCTGAAGCCGCCCTTGGCAGACATTGACAAGCACTATTCCCAAGGGGAATTGGGTGCTGCGGCCTATGCATTGCGAGAAGCCGTCATCGGCAACCCGGAGCAAGTGCAAGAGGGTATTCGTGCCTTTATCCAACGCACGGGTGTGAATGAAATCATGTTCAGTTCACATATCTTCGAACATGAAAAACGTCTGCGCAGCATTCAAATCGCTGCGCAAGCCTGTGGTGTGTTGCGCAAAGCGGCCTGATAGCAGGCCGCACGTATTGATGCTTACGCTAAAAAAGACGTCGCCAGACAGACACCTGACTGACGACGTATTCATACTTACGTCGATGCTCGCGAATCATAAACGGCAGATCCTGTTGATGGACGAGCTCGAAGCCGGGCAACAAGGCTGCCAGCTGCGCCAGTGTGGCATCACTGTCGGCACCATCCAGAAAATGCCCACGTGGCGTGTATTGCTCCATCCAACTGTTGGGTGACGCCAATACCAGCACACCGTTTTGTTTCAGCACTGATCCAGCCCCGGTAAATTGCCTCAGGCAGGCCGCCGGATCTGGCAGACGACACATCAGATTGCTCAGCAACACCGCATCAAACTGCGCCGCTTCATCAAGACCTGACTCGCTCAAGGCTCCCGCATCACCCTGCACAAACACTACGCGCTCGCGATCAATATCGGTCGCCACACGGGCCATCAACGTTGTTGTGTGACGCCCGGTCTCCAGTCGCTCATAGGGCATGCTCCCCTGGGTCTTCATCAGCAGGGCGGCTCGTATAAATGCCTCGCTGTAATCCAGCCCGGTCACTTTTTCAAAGTGCCGAGCCAATTCAAAACTGGCACGTCCTGTTGCACAGCCAAGGTCAAGCACATGACCAAAGGTGGGCGCATAGTGTTTGATCAGATCTGCCATGGTTTCCATAAACGGCAGCGTCTGCGGGTGCCCTGCGTTACCCGTGATAGCAGCATCGCGTTGCTCGTCAGCTGAGCCATAATGAAAGAGCATGTACTGATTCAACAACGCATCACTTTCGTAGCGTTTACTGCCCTCCAAGAGACTGTTTTTATCACCTTGCGCCAGCCGGAAACCCGCATGCTGGAAAAAGTGTGGCCGGAAGTGAAAGCGGGCAAACACGCTGGCCTCATCACCTGTACTGATAAACGAACCACCCAGAATCATCTGGTGCTGATTGTCAAAACAGGGCGTGCTGAAATCCACGTAATAGGGATGAATTGCAAAATCAGGCAGAGGATGAAACGCATCTTCACACCATTGCCAGACGTTCCCGAATACATCGTTAAAACCTTTGGCATTTTCTAAAAATTGCGTCACCGGGCCTTCACTGCCCAACATCAGATTGTGATTGATGCGGACGTGTCGCCCGCCGGCAGGGTTCATGACCGGGTCATTCAACAGCGGCAACTCATGATCCTGCTGCCCGTTAACCAGCGCCTGCTGCGCAGCGTCGCGCATCGCCATGTGTTCCTTTTCCTGCAGCAAACGGTAAGGCGTGTTGACACCGTCACGCGCAGAACGCCAGGCGCAATAGGCTTTTGCCTCATAAAAATTAGCCACGACCGGCCAGTCCCACTGCATGGGTTGTACGTTAAAGGTTGTGCGAAGTTTATATTGATGAGAACCCACCGGGCCGTCCTGTACCCAGAAAGAAGGCCAGCGGGTGTTGCGGAAACGTCGCCATGCCCAACCCTGCTCCGACCAATATTTTTCCTCAAGATAGGCACCTGAGCTGACAAACTCGTAGAACTCACCATTACTGATCAGGCGTTTGGAGGCCTTGAAAGTGCTGACCTGGCGATGGTCACGACCATACTCATTGTCCCAGCCAAAGGTTGGCCACTGTGCTGGTTTGCCCAGGCTCACACTGGAGCCGAGCACCTCAATCATGGGGTTGTCCGCGGGGTAATCGATACCGGGCTGCGGACGCACAAACCGATCTGACAGGCGTGATTGCACAAGCGGCATGGGTGGCCATTGCCGGGGTTGATGTAGATATTTAAGCGGCAATTCACGCATCAGCACACTGGAGGTTTCCAGATGGATGCGCTCATGTTCAAAACACATCACCAATGCCCAACCCGGAGAGTCCATGGTGATGGGTTTGTCAAACTCTGGATGTGTGCTGATAACGTCACGTACAAGCGCGTAGACCTGATTCCGATAGGCTTTGACCTCAGTTACCGCTGGCCAGATATCCTGCTCACCTTCGTGCAGATCATCCCAGCTCATTTCGTCGACACCGGTTTCAAACAAGATCTCAAAATGAGGATTCAGTGGGCGGTCAATCAATCCTGCCACCAGCAGTTTGTTCACATAAAAGGTGACCGGATGCGCATAATAAAAAATAAACGGATGTCGGGTCTTATGGTATGGCCGAACATAATAGGCTTCATCATTGATCAGTGCAGAAAACAAGGTTTCGGTCAAACGCCAGGTGTTTTCAAAGTAAGACAGCAATGCTGCGCGGCCTGCGCGGATATCCAGCATGGGCAAGCTGAACAGGCGTCTGTCTGGCCAATCAGGCTCTTGTTGCGGACCCACTACCATCAGCTCATGGTCTGTGACATCGTTGGAAGCGATTTTTGCAGCGGGAGGCAGCTGCGCGCGTGTAGTTTGATTCATGCGTAATTCCTGAGCAGTCGTGTAAAATCCGGGATCCCGGCATCGGATCCCTGCCGTCGGCATCACCTTTGGCATTTGGTAAAAATAGAAAAGAGGATATTCATTTGCGCAGCAAACTTCCCCACGTCGGTACCACCATCTTTACGGTCATGACGAGGATGGCACAGCAATACCATGCCATCAACCTGTCGCAGGGGTTTCCTGACTTCGATTGTCCTGCCGAGTTGCGCGAACGGGTTTCTTTTTATTTGAATAGCCGTCGCAATCAATATGCCCCCATGACGGGAGTGCCTGAACTACGACAACAAATAGCGCTCAAGCTGACTCTTCTATACGGTTGCAATCTGGATGCAGATCAAGAGATCACCGTTACTTCTGGCGCAACCGAGGCCTTGTTTGATGCTATTCAGGCAACGGTAGACCGTGATGATGAAGTGATTATGTTTGATCCGTCATACGACAGTTACGATCCTGCCGTGCGACTTGCGGGAGGCATACCTGTCCATTTGCAGCTTCAGCAACCCGATTACCATATTGATTGGCAGCAGGTCGCCGACCGTATCAACGACCGGACACGGCTGATCATCATCAATTCTCCTCACAATCCCAGTGGATCGGTACTCAGCAAATCCGATCTGGACACATTGGCCAGTTTGATACGGGATCGGGACATTTATGTGTTATCTGACGAAGTTTACGAGCACATGGTGTTTGACGGCGGGCAGCATGAAAGTGTGCTCCGGCATGCGCAATTGCGTGAAAAAAGTTTTGCAGTGTTTTCGTTTGGAAAAACCTACCACGCCACCGGCTGGAAAATGGCGTTTTGCGCAGCGCCCGCAGCCATGACCGCCGAGTTCCGCAAGGTCCATCAGTTTGTGACGTTTACCTCCACCAGTTTTCTGCAATACGCCATCGCTGACTTCTTGCGTGATTGCCCGCAGCATCATCTGGAGCTGCCGTCGTTTTATCAGCAAAAACGCGACTATTTTTGTGAGCTGATTCGCGACTCCCGGTTTGATTTTACACCCTCGGCGGGCACCTATTTCCAATGTGTTGATTATGGACAGATCAGCGATCTGGACGACGTTTCGTTTGTAAACTGGATGACTCAGCAAAAGGGGGTCGCCGCTATACCCTTGTCAGCATTTTATGAGAGCCCGCCTGATTCCCGGGTGATTCGTTTTTGTTTTTGTAAAGACAACAGCACACTGGAACAGGCCGCGGAGATTTTACGACTGCTGTGAGCACAATACTGGATACGCATGTGACAGAAAAAGCGGCCATTAACGCTGAACAGCTGCTGGCACAGATCCGCCAGTGGGCGCAAGAGTTGGGATTCCAGCAGGTGGGGGTTGCTGATATAGACCTGAGCGCTCACCAGCCTCATCTGGATGCCTGGCTTGCAAGACATTTTCATGGCGACATGCATTACATGGAGCGCCACCGCGATTTACGGCTTGATCCGGCGCTGTTGCACCCCGGCACATTGCGCGTGCTCAGTGTTCGTATGGACTATAGCCTCAGCCTTGAGCAGACGCTTGCGCCATTGCAGCAAAAACATAAAGCCTATATCTCACGCTACGCACGCGGACGTGATTATCACAAACTCATCAGGCGCCGATTGCAGCGACTTGCTGAGCGCATATCCGATCAGGCAGGGACGTTTGGTTATCGCGCGTTTGTGGACAGCGCACCGGTGCTGGAGCGCGCACTGGCAGAAAAAGCAGGGCTTGGCTGGATCGGCAAAAACACCATGTTAATCAACAAACAGGCTGGCTCCTGGTTTTTTCTGGGTGAGTTGTTTACCGACTTGCCACTCCCCGTGGATACCCCTGCCAGCGCACACTGCGGCACCTGCAGCGCGTGTCTTGATATCTGCCCGACACAGGCCTTTGTTGGCCCCAATCAACTGGATGCACGGCGATGTATTTCCTATTTGACCATCGAGTTAAAAGGCACCATTCCCGAGGAACTTCGCGCACCGATGGGCAATCGCGTGTTTGGATGTGATGACTGCCAATTGATTTGCCCCTGGAACAAGTTCACTCAGATCAGCAAGGAGTCTGATTTTTCACCAAGACATGGGCTGGATAGCAGCGACTTGAGTGCCTTGTTCCTGTGGTCGGAGCATATGTTCGAGCAACGCACCGAAGGCTCGGCGATACGGCGTATTGGTTATGAGGGCTGGTTAAGAAATCTGGCTGTCGGTCTTGGTAATGCGCCGACAACAATCCCGGTGTTGGAGGCCCTGCGCCAGCGCGAACATCATGAATCCGCGCTGGTGCGTGAGCATGTGCAATGGGCGCTGCGCCAGCACGGCGTCACGACAGTCTGAAAAAGTGTTCGCGGTAATACTTTAATTCATTGATGGATTCATGAATGTCATCCAACGCCTGGTGGGTGCCGGTTTTGACAAAACCGCCCGGTAACTCAGGACGCCAGCGACGTGCCAGCTCCTTGACCGTACTGACATCCAGATTACGGTAATGGAAAAACGCTTCCAGTAGCGGCATGTAGCGCACCATAAACCGACGGTCCTGATGGATACTGTTGCCACACATCGGAGAGCTGCGCGGATCGGCGTATTGGCGCAGGAACTCAAGTGTCATTAGTTCCGCCTCAGTGTCGCCGGTAGTGCTGGCGCGGACGCGCTCAACCAAACCTGATGCGCCATGTGTCCGCTGATTCCACTCGTCCATGGCTGCCAGCGCTTCATCACTTTGATGCACCGCCAATACAGGCCCTTCTGCAATGATATTCAGATCTGCGTCAGTCACCAGTGTCGCGATCTCAATGATACGATCGGTGTCTGGTTCCAGTCCGGTCATTTCCATATCTATCCAGATCAGCGTTTTGCTTTTGTCTATCACAGCACTGGTCATAATCAGTTTCCAATATCAATTTTTTGGCGAAGGGGGGCGCAAGCGCCTTTTGAGGCCACATTGTAATAGAATGCCGACCCATGACCAAACGACGACTGAATCAACAGCAACAACGACGCATCTCCGGGAACCAACAGGCGCGGCAAGCGCGCAATGCCCGTGATGTTGTCACCAGATCCTCCGATACCACCGAACCTGCTGAAACCCTTGAATCCGGCATCAGTCTGCAAGGATTGATTGTCTGTCACTACGGGCAACAGATTGATGTTGAGTCCCGCGATGATGAGCATCGGGGTGATATATTTCGTTGTTTCCAACGCAGCAATTTGCCGGCCATGGTGACCGGTGACAAGGTTTTATGGCAGATTGAATCCGGTCAAAGCGGCGTCATTGTTGCACAACAACCGCGGCATTCAGCCATGAGCCGACCCAATCACCGCGGTGAACTGCGTGCGATTGCCGCCAATGTCGACTGTGTGGTGGTGGTGATTGCCCCCAGACCCGAGCCGTTTGGCAATCTGATTGATCGTTACATGGTGGCCATCGAGCACTTGGGGCTGCGGCCGTTGTTACTGCTGAACAAATCCGACCTGACCACCAAAAGCAGCGTGAATGTTGAGGCATTGTTACAACGCTATGCGCGGATCGGGTATGAAACATTGCGCGTTTCCAGCCATACTGGCGACGGCATGGATCAACTGAAATCAGCACTGGCAGAGCAAACAGCGGTGTTTGTCGGGCAATCCGGGGTTGGCAAATCGTCGTTAATCAACACCTTGCGGGGTGTCAGTGATGATGATGACGAACACGCGGCGGACGTGGGAGATCTGTCAGTGGGGCGTCAAAAGGGCACTCACACCACCACAGCAACCAAGCTGTATCATCTGCCCGGCAGTGGCGACCTGATTGATTCACCGGGTATCCGCGAATTTGGTTTGTGGCATATTGAGCCCGATGCATTGATGAATGGATTTATCGAGTTCCGGCCCTGGGCAGGAAAATGCCGCTTCAGGGACTGCCATCATCAGCATGAACCAGACTGTGCCTTACTGGATGCCGTCAAACGCGGCGAGATTGACCCAGTGCGTCTGGAGAGTTATCACCACATTCTCACCAGCCTGAATGAGCGCGATTAACATATTCTGACCTCAGAATATTTCCGGCATGGGGCCACGGGGTTGCGCTTCTTCGGGCGGTGTAATGCCGTTTTGCTCAGATTCGATGGCGTCCTCTCGCAGATTTTGTTCCGCCAGTTCGTTCAGCACCATGATAACGATACGGCGGTTGGACTGACTGGTTGTATCAATCTGATCAAATGGCATGGATGATCCCATACCAATAATCTGCGCAAAACGATCTTCCGGTAATCCACCCTCAACCAAAGCACGGCGAGCAGAGTTGGCGCGATCAGAGGAAAGCTCCCAGTTGGAGTACAGGCCGCCATTATTTCCAAAGGGCACACTGTCAGTGTGGCCATAGATGCTGACCTTATTGGGCACTGCACCCAGAATCCCGGCCATCGCCCATAATACTTCGAGAGCATAAGGGCGCATCTGTGCAGAGCCAGAGTCAAAGATGGGCCTGTTTTCACGATCCATAATCTGAATAGCTAGCCCCTCGTTGGTAACCTCCATGGTGGCACTGTCACCGAACCATTCAAAGGACTGGTTACCTGCGACAACTTCTTCGATTTGACCACGCAGACTTTGCAGGTTTTCGATGGCGCGCAGACGAGCGAGTTCCGCAACTTCAGGATTTTCCAGCTCGTCAGATGCTTCAACCATTTGCTCCTGGTCTTCCTGCACCAACGCCAGATTCAAACCCTGGTTTGCCACCGTCAGGGGCCGTCCACCCAGATCCACCACGTATGGCGTACCGCCGTCGCCCGAGTTGGCAAGACTGCGCGGATCAGAGAAATAACCGGCGATCACCATCTTCTCGAGATCCGTTGTACTTTCAATGAGCCACATCACCAGGAAAAAAGCCATCAACGCCAATGCAAAATCCGCAAAAGCAATTTTCCACGCACCACCATGATGGCCACCGGCTATCTTTTTGACGCGTTTGATAACAATCGTTTGTTCGGACTTTTCCAAGACGGACTCTTTATTCGTTTAACAAAGTTGATTTTTAACGTGTGCGGATGTGCTCATCCAACTGCGTAAAGCTTGGTCGCTCGCCGGAGAACAACGTTTTACGGGCAAACTCCACCGCCAGCTGTGGCGGAAGTCCATTGGACGTTGCAACAATCGCGGCCTTGATGCACTCAAACATTTTGATTTCGGCGTGCGCAACTTCTTCAAGCCGGGTTGCCATCGGTCCGATAAATCCATAGGCGATAAAAATACCGACAAACGTACCGACCAGTGCGGCCGCTACGCTTTTGCCCAAGGCATCCGGCGGGCCGCCCAGCTTCTGCATGGTGATTACAATACCGAGTACCGCCGCCACGATACCAAAACCCGGCAAGCCGTCCGCGATACGGTTGATCGCGTGGGCGGGCTCCGTCAGTTCATGCATCTGTGTTTCAATTTCAGTATCAATCATGGCTTCAATTTCATGAGGTGCCAGATTGCTGGTGGTCATGATGCGCAAGTTATCTGTCAGAAATTCAATGATCCGTTGATTTTTGAGCAAGGATGGATAGCGCGTGAATACGCCGCTCTCTGCAGGTAATTCAATATCGGCTTCGATGGACATCATGCCTTCACGGCGGGCTTTGTTAAAAATATCAAACAATAAACCCAGCAGATCCAGATACAGCTTCTGGCTGGTGGATTGCCCCATAATCGCGGATGGCAGGTGCTTTGCAGTCGCCTTGACGGTATGCATGCTATTGGCAATCAGGAATGCCCCAAAAGCGGCGCCGAGGATGATGATAAATTCAGAAGGTTGCCACAAAACACCCAGGATGCCGCCGTGCATCAGGTAGCCGCCGGCGACACTTCCACATACCACTATAAAACCAATTGCAAACAACATGACTGGCAAGACCCCCGATCGGTGTGCGCTTTTCTGCTACGTCCCCCATACATCGGTCAAATTTCCGGAATCATTAGCCTGTCAGGGGAATTTTCGGCAAAACTTGTGCGCCAGATCATGCTTGTTTAAGCTTCAGCCTTCGTTTTTGATTAAAACAGACTGATTCTGGACTTTTGAATGCGCGATGCCCTGTTTATCCTCATGCAGTACCTGGTGCCCCAACATTTGGTTTCCAGGCTGGTTGGCTGGTTGGCAAACAGCCGTCGACCGTTCCTCAAGACCCCGTTTATCGGCTGGTTTGCAAAACGCTACAGCGTCAATATGGACGAAGCCGCACAATCCGATCTGGCGGCCTACGACACGTTCAACAGTTTTTTTACGCGTGCTTTAAAGCCCGATGCCCGGCCTATATCGGGCTCGGATAGGGATGTGATCTGCCCCGCAGACGGCGCAATCAGCCAACTGGGCTTGATTGACGGCGGTTCAATTTTGCAGGCCAAGGGCAGACATTATTCCGTTCAGGCATTATTGGGTGGTGATGCGACGTTGGCGCAGACATTCACAGGTGGCAGCTTTGCAACCGTTTATCTGTCACCGCGTGACTATCACCGCGTGCATATGCCAGTCGCCGGTCGATTATCTAAAATGATTTATGTGCCAGGTCAATTATTTTCGGTTAACAAACTCACCAGTGAACGCGTTGACGGCTTGTTTGCACGAAATGAGCGCGTGGTTTGTATATTTGATTCGGATAGCGGGCCGATGGCACTGGTTCTGGTTGGCGCCATGATTGTTGCAGGCGTTGAGACGGTTTGGCATGGCCACGTCTGTCCAGACCAACATGTGCCGTTTGAGGTTGATTACACGGATGCCAACAATCCGGTTGTACTGAACAAGGGTGAGGAAATGGGTCGATTCAAGCTTGGCTCCACTGTGATTGCCGTGTTTGGCCCGGGCATGTTGACGCTGAACGCACAGCTGTCAGCAGGATCCGCCGTCTCTATGGGACACGTGCTGGGATCTGGCAGACCTGTTGTTTAATCGTTAGAATCCGCGTCCGTCGCTTTTTTATATAGAGATTCGATTATGAGCAAGTTTGAACATGTTTCCGTAGTCAAAGCCGCCAACGTTTATTTTGATGGCAAGGTCACCAGTCGCACGGTTGAATTTGCCAACGGCGATGTTAAAACCTTGGGAATCATGATGCCCGGTGAATACCGATTTGGTACTGCAAAAAAAGAAATTATGGAAATTCTGTCCGGCAACGTTGACATATTGTTACCCGGAGAGGAACTGTGGCGCAAAATCGCGGGTGGCGACAGTTTTGAAGTGCCGGCCAACTCCGCCTTTGACATCAAAGTGCTGGATGTGACCGACTACTGCTGCTCTTATATCGGCTAATTCATTTCGCTCAGGGCGCAAGAAAGGTCTGGTAGGCAATATTGCCTGTTTCTTCCTGAAACGGGTATTTTGTCAGTTGCAGGAACTCAGCAAACGGAATGCTGTCCTGCTCTGGCACTTGAATGCCTACCATCACCCGCCCATAAGCTGCGCCGTGATTGCGGTAATGGAACATCGAAATATTCCAGCGCCCGCCCAACAAATCCAGAAAAGTCATCAAGGCACCGGGACGCTCAGGAAATTCAAAGCGGAACACCCGCTCATGAGTAACCTGCTGACTCCGCCCCCCAACCATGTGCCGAATATGCAGTTTGGCGGCTTCATTGTCAGTCATGTCGACCACGCCCAAGCCTTGTTGTGCAAGCTCGCGGACGAGTTCTCGTCGACCGTCTGCACCGTCAGCGATTTCGACACCCACAAAGATTTGCGCGGCGTGTGTATCACCAAACCTATAGTTAAATTCAGTGACATTACGCTTCCCCAGAATCCGGGAAAATCGTCTGAAACTGCCGGCTTTTTCATCAATGGTCACCGCCAGCACCGCCTCGCGACTTTCACCCAGTTCAGCGCGCTCGGAGATATGCCGCAAGCGATCAAAATTGACATTCGCACCGGTGACCACTGCCATCAGCACCTGATTGCGCAATCCTTGTTCCCGTACAGCTTTTTTTAGTCCGGCAATTGCTAACGCTCCGGCAGGTTCAGTGACGGCACGGGTATCATCAAACACATCTTTGATTGCCGCGCAGATTTCATCAGTGGTTACGGTAATCACCTCATCTACACAGTGCTTGAGTATTTCGAAGGTTTCTTTGCCGACCTGATTGACGGCAACACCATCGGCAAACAATCCTACCTGAGACAACTTGACCCGTTCACCACTCTCCATCGCTGCTTTCAGACAGGCAGAGTCTTCAGCTTCGACTGCGATCATGCGGATATCAGGGCGCAGATACTTGATGTAGACTGCCATGCCAGCCATCAGCCCGCCACCACCAACCGGCACAAAAATGGCGTCCAGCTTGCCGCTATGCTGATGTAGTATCTCCATAGCAACAGTACCTTGCCCGGCGATGACATCACGATCGTCAAAGGCATGTACAAAGGTGTACCCTTTCTCCTCAACAAGCTTCATGGCATATTCTGCGGCATCGTTGTACGTATCACCGTGCAGAATCACCTGCCCCCCTCGTGAACGTACGCCGTCGATTTTGATTGCCGGTGTCGTCACTGGCATCACAATGATTGTTGGAATACCTAATTTTGTGCCGGCCAATGCAACGCCTTGTGCATGATTGCCTGCACTGGCTGCAATCACACCACGCTGCGCTGCCTCCGTGCTGAGACGGGACATTTTGTTGTAGGCGCCACGCAATTTAAAACTGAACACAGGTTGCAGGTCTTCTCGTTTAAGCAATACCTGGTTGTCCAGCCGACGCGATAACGCTGATGCGGCGTGTACGGGACTCTCAATCGCAACGTCATACACGCGGGCAGACAAGATTTCCTTGATGTACTTTTCCATACGCCTTTCCTGTGAGCGGCCATCATCTATGGCCATTTTTTCCTGCAGCTGTCTGGGTGCGTTATACTTGCCAGGCCGATGTGCCAGAACCGCAGTTTAACGCAGCACTTAACAGGATAGCAGCATGGACCAGAATGAAATGAAAAAAGCCGTGGCGCAGGCCGCCGCCAACTACGTCAGAGATCGGGTGGACGAGCGCTCTGTCATCGGAGTGGGTACCGGTTCAACCGCCAACTATTTTATCGAGTGTCTTGGCGCATTCCGGCATGACATCAGTGCCACCGTGGCAAGCTCTGAAGAAACGGCCCGACGCCTGAAAGCGCTGCAGATTCCCGTTATTGACCTTAATTCGGCACCGGAAGTCACCATTTATGTGGATGGTGCGGATGAAGCCAATAGCTTTCTGCATTTGATCAAAGGTGGGGGCGGCGCCTTGACGCGAGAAAAAATTATTGCCGCAGTGGCAAAAGAGTTTGTGTGTATTGCAGATGGCAGCAAACTGGTAGACGTATTGGGAAGCTTTCCGCTGCCCGTGGAAGTCATTCCGATGGCGCGCAGCTACGTGGCTCGACAGATCGTAAAATTGGGGGGTGATCCAGTTTACCGCGAAGGGTTTGTCACCGATAACGGAAATTTAATTCTCGACGTCCACAATATGAGTATCGTGGATCCGCGCACGCTTGAAACACAGCTCAACCAGATTACGGGTGTCGTGACCAACGGTCTGTTTGCACTAAGACCAGCAGACAAGCTAATTCTCGGAACAAAAGACAGCCTGAAAACTCTGATCCGATAGGTCAGAGTTTTGCAGATACAAAGGCATCGCGCGCACAACCCTTATAAAAAACGCAGAGGTTTTAAGGCCTCTGCGTTTTTGTATTACAGAGGAGTGACGTTCTCTGCCTGAGGGCCTTTCTGGCCTTGAGTCACTTCCATCGTGACTTTCTGACCTTCGTGCAGCGTTTTTCTTCCAGTACCGTTAATGGCACTAAAATGGACGAATACGTCCTTTCCACCTTCCTGTTCAATGAAACCAAAACCTTTCTCGTCATTGAACCACTTAACGGTACCTTCTACATGCTGTGCCATATTGCTCTCTTGCTAATTTCCAAGGGACGAACCGAAAACGATGCCCGGCTGCTCCCAATATTTATTTTCTCAGTTGACAAATGCGACAACTGCCGGAATCAACACCGACTCCTTGCGCGAGTGTACCGCTATATTTTGTTGGTGGGAATACAGTTTTTGCCTAAAAAACAGGAAATTTCCGGTTTTTATTCAAATCGAAACCAAATTTTGTGATACGCACCACAACTAGGTTGCCGGATTCCCGCTCTGATCAAAAATCTTGCCGGGATTCATGATGTTATTCGGGTCAAACACTCTTTTTATGGATCGCATAAAACTGATTTCGGCATCACTCCGACTGTAATGAAGATACGGTTTTTTCAGCAAGCCCACACCGTGCTCCGCAGAAATACTGCCTTGGTAGCGTTTGACCGCGTCAAATATGCCGTAGCTGACTTCACCGCACTGCTGAAAAAACGCCTCTTTTGGCAAAGTATCCGGCTTGAGAATATTTAAATGCACATTGCCGTCGCCAATGTGGCCAAACCAGATGATTTCAAAATCCGGATACTTGCTGTTAACGATGCTGTCAACTTCCTTAAGAAATGCCGGCACCTTTGAGACTTGTACGGATATGTCGTTTTTGTAAGGCGTAAATTTTGAAATGGTTTCAGATATATCTTCACGCAAACGCCACAGGGTTTTGGCCTGAGTACTGTTCTGACTCATGGTACCGTCCAACGCCCATCCTTGCTCGACGCAGTTTTCAAAGGCTTCCATTGCGGCATCCATGACGGATTCATTAGTGTTTTCGAATTCAATCAGCGCATAGAAATTGCCAATGGTCTGGAATGGTCGTTGCAAACCTTTTTCTTCCATGACATGGCGCAACGCTTTTTCTGAGAAAAACTCGAATGCGCAGATGTTGAGTGACGACTGGAAGGCCTGTAACACATGCATAGCCGACTCCATGTCGTCCACCGCAAGTACCAGCACAGTCGGATCACAGGGAGGTGTTGCCAACTTTATCGTGAGCTCAACAATAAACCCGAGCGTGCCCTCCGACCCGATAAACAAATGGCGCAAATCATATCCTGTGGCATTTTTGACCAGGCCATGGTTGAGCTCCAGCAGCTCGCCGGATCCCGTCACCACTTTCATGCCCATCACCCAGTCTCGCGTTAAACCGTAACGGATGACTTTGATACCCCCGGCGTTGGTCGCCACATTACCACCAATCTGGCTGGATCCCGACGAGGCGAAATCAACGGGGTAAAACAAGCCTTTTTCTTCGGCAAATAACTGAAGCTGTTCAGTGACCAGACCTGGTTCACACACCAGTTGTCGATCCACAGGATTAAAATCGAGGATGCGATTCATGCGATCAAAGGCAACGACCACTTCACCATTGGAAGCAACCGCGCCACCACTAAGACCTGTCCGCCCCCCGGAAGGCACCAGCGCAAGCTGATGTTGATTGGCAAGTTTTACCAGTGCCTGCACTTCATCAGCATTCCCCGGAAATACAATGGCAGCGGGTTTCGGCTCATATACCTTGGTCCAGTCTTTGCCAAACACCTGCAGAGAATCGGCATCAGTTTTGACCCTATCCGCACCCACCACCCCGGCCAGGGCAGCTTCCAGCGCTTGCTGCGTTAACTTCATTCGGTCGATTACCTTTTATGTTACTGATGCGGCTTATGGTAACATAGCGCGCCTCGATCGGGAGAGACCCCGCATAAACCTGTCATGAGTACTGTAGACCTTATGAAACCAACATCTCTGGATAAAAGTAAAATCCGCTTCCTGCTTTTGGAAGGCGTACATCAAAGCGCTGTCAAAACGCTCAATGATGCCGGCTATACCAATATCGAGTACCTGAAGACGTCTCTCTCCGAGGACGAACTCGTCGAAAAAGTAAAAGATGTGCATTTCATCGGGATCCGCTCGCGAACGCAATTGACGGCGCGTGTTTTTGAAGCAGCTACCCGATTACAGGCTGCGGGCTGTTTTTGCATTGGTACCAATCAGGTCGACTTGACAGCCGCATTGATCAAGGGTGTACCGGTTTTTAATGCACCTTATTCCAATACTCGTAGCGTCGCAGAGTTAGTGATTGGTCAAGCCATTTTATTGCTGCGCGGCATTCCGGAAAAAAATGCGCTGACACATCGTGGAATATGGCAGAAAGTGGCGACAGGTTCTTTTGAAACACGCGGCAAAAAACTCGGACTTGTCGGGTATGGCAACATAGGATCTCAGTTAAGCGTGCTGGCTGAATCCATGGGTATGAAGGTTTATCTGTACGACATCGTCACCAAACTTCCGCTGGGCAACGCCATTCAGGTCAACAGCTTAAAAGAACTTATGCAGACTTGCGACGTTGTCAGCCTGCATGTACCTGAAACGGCACAAACTGAAAACATGATCGGTGCAGAACAGATCAGTTGGATGAAAAAAGGCGCCATTCTCATCAATGCCTCGCGCGGCACGGTTGTTGACATTGATGCGCTGGCAGCAGCACTGGAATCAAAACACCTGTCTGGCGCTGCCGTGGATGTATTCCCGGTTGAACCCCATGCCAATGATGAAGAGTTTATTTCTCCACTGCGCAAATTTGATAACTGCATTCTGACACCTCACATTGGTGGCAGCACAATGGAAGCGCAGGAAAATATTGGTTTTGAAGTGGCGGAAAAACTGATTCGTTACAGCGACAATGGTTCGACACAAACGTCTGTCAATTTTCCGGAGGTGGCTTTACCGTCCCACCCCGGTATGCATCGATTGCTGCACGTCCACGAAAACGTGCCAGGTGTCATGTCTCAAATCAACCAGATATTTTCCGCCAGCGGCATCAACATCAGTTCGCAGTATCTGCAGACTAACGACAAAATTGGTTATGTGGTGATGGATATTGCCGAGAAGGACAGCGATATTGCGCTGGATAAGTTGCATGAGGTCACTGGCACTATCCGCTGCCGAGTTCTCTGGTAATGCACCCGGCCAGACGGAGGGTGGTGCGGGTAAACAGTTGAGGAATAATCAGGCGCCGACGGCGCCGTTCCGAAACTGTTTACCCGCAGCGCCCTACGTCTACCACTGCACATCGAAAACAATGGGTCAGAGCGCTTGCGCCCTCCGACCCCAATGTTTTTACTTAATACCGTATTTTGCAGCCATCGCTTCCAAACTGTACACCTTGCTGATGCGATCAATCTGTCCTGCCGCACCGAACGCTTCAAGGCGATCTTTGACAATGCCTTTCATAGCTTTGATAGTTGGTGTCAAAAATTTACGCGGGTCAAATTCCGATTTGTTTTCTGCGAGGAATTTACGCACGGCACCTGTTGATGCCAAACGCAGATCAGTATCAATATTGATCTTGCGCACGCCGTGCTTGATGCCTTCCTGAATTTCAGACACCGGCACACCGTAGGTTTCCGGGATTTCGCCGCCAAACTCGTTGATGATTGCCAACCATTCCTGTGGCACTGACGAGGAACCATGCATCACCAGATGTGTTGTTGGTATGCGTGCATGGATCTGTTTGATGCGTTCAATGGCCAGAATATCGCCGGTGGGCGGGCGGCTGAATTTATAAGCGCCATGGCTGGTGCCAACAGCAATCGCTAAGGCATCTACGCCGGTGTCTTTAACGAAGGATGCCGCCTCTTCCGGATCAGTCAGCATTTGATCATGACTGAGCTGACCTTCTGCACCAATCCCATCTTCCTCTCCGGCCATACCGGTTTCGAGCGAACCCAGACAGCCAATTTCGCCTTCAACAGAAACGCCGCAGGCGTGCGCCATAGCAACAACAGTGCGGGTTACGTTGACATTGTAGTCATAATCCATCGGGGTTTTTCCATCCACACCCAATGATCCATCCATCATCACAGAAGAAAATCCCAGCTGTATTGATCGCTGGCAAACCGCTGGCGACACACCGTGATCCTGATGCATTACTATTGGTATATGCGGAAACTCCTCAATGGCAGCCAGAATCAAGTGGCGCAGGAAATTTGAACCCGCGTATTTTCGTGCTCCCGCCGAGGCTTGCAGAATAACCGGACTATTCACCTCATCAGCCGCTTCCATAATGGCACGGACCTGCTCAAGGTTGTTCACATTGAATGCCGGCACTCCATAGGTATGCTCGGCGGCATGATCCAGCAACTGTCGAAGACTGATCAGAGCCATAAAAATTCCTCTTCCTTAACGTGGTCGGGTTTAGTTTATTGTTCCAGAATGGCGACTGCCGGCAATACTTCTCCCTGCACAAATTCAAGGAAGGCGCCGCCGCCGGTAGAGATGTATGAAATCTTGTTTGTTATGCCGAACTTGTCGATGGCCTGAATTGTTTCACCACCCCCGGCAATGGAAAATCCCGTGTTGGTAGCAACTGCGTCAGCGATGGCTTTGGTGCCATTGGCAAATGCGTCAAACTCGAATACACCTACGGGACCATTCCAGATAATGGTTCGCATACCGGCAATAATGCCGGCCAGGTTCTCAATTGTTTTGGGACCAATATCCAGAATCATGTCGTCTTCTGCGACATCAGCAACATTTTTAATCACCGCATCGGCATCAGCGGAAAACGCTTTGGCGACCACAACATCAATTGGCAAAGGGATGGACGTTTTAGCCATCAACGCTTTGGCAGTATCAACCAGATCCACTTCGACCAGCGATTTGCCCACCGGGTAACCGGCTGCCAAAAGGAAGGTGTTGGCGATGCCACCACCCACTATCAGTTGATCGGTTTTTTGCGCCAGACTCTCCAGCACCTGCAATTTGCTGGATACTTTTGCACCGCCGACAATCGCCAGCATGGGTCGTTCGGGATGCTTTAACGCCTTATCAAGGGCATCCAGCTCAGCTGCCAGCAGCGGACCTGCGACGGCCTTGGGTGCAAATTTGGCAACACCATGTGTACTTGCCTGGGCACGGTGCGCGGTACCAAACGCATCCATCACAAAAATGTCGCACATCGCTGCATACTGCTGAGACAAGACATCGCTGTTGGCATTTTCGCCCACGTTGATACGGACATTTTCCAGCAACACCATTTCGCCCGCTGCGGGTTCTGCTGCCGCGGGGTTGTCAAGATAATCCTGCACCAGCCGCACGCGGCACCCCAGCAGTTTTTCGAGGTGCGCAGCAACCGGCGCCAGTGACGACTCCGGCTGCGCTGACATCGGCTTGCCTTCCTCAGGCCGTCCGAGATGTGACATCACCATCAGTTTTGCGCCAGCATCAATCGCCATTTTTAATGCCGGCAATGCTGCAACAATTCGCGTGTCATTTACAACCTGACCGTTTTTAACCGGTACGTTCAAGTCTTCACGGATCAGTACGCGTTTGCCTTTGAGATCCATATCTTGCATGCGTTCAATTTTTTTTGAAGGTGTGGTCATGGTTTCCTTGTCATCTCCCAGTACAGTCTGAATCCGAATCGAGTTGATAGATTACATTGGCAACATCCAGCATACGATTGGCATACGCCCACTCATTGTCAAACCAGGCCAACACCTTGATCAAATGTTGGCCACTGACGCGTGTCTGGCTCAGATCCACAATCGCTGATCGCGGATCATGGTTAAAATCGCATGATGCCAGCGGTTCATCTGTGCACGACAACACATTGCGAACCGAGACCGATGCGGCCTGTCTGATTGCTTGGTTTACTGATGCCACACTGGCATCCTTGCGCACAGTCACCGTCAGATCTATTGCAGAGACATTGACCGTCGGTACCCGCATCGCCTGTGCGGAAAAACGACCATCCAGATGCGGCAGTATGCGCCCGATACCTTTGGCTATTTCTGTGTCAACCGGAATAATCGATTGCACCGCACTGCGAGTTTTGCGCAGATCCTGATGATGGTAAGCGTCAATCACTGGCTGATCATTCATTGCTGAATGAATCGTGGTAATAACCCCGTAGTCAACTCCAAAACAATCATCCAGTGCCTTGATGACCGGCACCACACAGTTGGTCGTACACGATGCACTGGAAATGATGCGATGCTCACGGGACAGTGTCTTGTCATTAATACCGAAAATAATGGTTGCATCAACATCACTCTGCGCCGGTTGCGAAAACAGCAGCCGGCCAGCCCCCGCAGCAAGATGCTGCTCGGCGGTCGCCCGATCACTGAAACAACCACTGCATTCCAGCACCAGATCCACATCAAGCTCTGCCCATGGCAGCCCATCAATGCCCCGGTGCGACAGCAACCGCACAGCGTGCCCGTTTACCCGCAATTGATCGGGTGCCGTCAGTAATACCTCACCGTCGAAGCGACCATGCGTACTGTCATAACGTGTTAAATGCGCCAAACTGCGCGCATCCGTCAGATCATTGATGGCCACAATCTGCAAACCGGGCAGATCAGCGCGCTCATGCAAAGCCCGCAGCACACAGCGACCGATGCGGCCATATCCGTTGATTGCCAGCCTGAATGGCTTTGACATCACCTACTCCGATCAGTCGCCTGATGTTCAGGCTAACAGCGCCTTAGCTCGCGCAACAATGTTGTCTGCCGTGAATCCAAATTCCTTCATCAACACACCTCCGGGTGCAGATTCACCAAAGCGCGTCATGCCAATGATGGCTCCATCCAGACCGACATACTTGTACCAGTAATCTGCAGCTGCAGCTTCCACAGCAAGGCGCTTGCGCACCGCAGAGGGCAGAACCTGTTCTCGGTAAGCCGCATCCTGCGCCTCAAACACATCCGTGCTCGGCATGGAGACCAGACGCGCGTTTACGCCCTGATCCCGCAGCGTTTTGACCGCATCACGAGCGATCCCGACCTCAGAGCCGGTTGCGATGACAATGATGTCGGGTTGGCCGCTGCACGCTTCCAGCACATAGGCGCCTCGACTGATGGCGGCAACCTGATCATCAGTACGTGACTGATGGGGCAAGTTCTGGCGGGAAAACACCAGCGATGTCGGGCCATCGTGGCGCTGCAACGCATGTTTCCAGGCAACCGCTGTCTCCACTGCATCCGCAGGGCGCCAGACCGACATGTTTGGCGTGGTGCGCAGGCTGGCCAGTTGTTCAATCGGCTGGTGAGTCGGACCGTCTTCACCCTGACCAATCGAGTCATGGGTGTAGACATTGATGACCTGTTGCTTCATGAGGGCAGACATACGCACGGCATTGCGCGCATATTCCATAAAAATCAGGAAAGTGCCACCGTAAGGGATGAATCCGCCGTGCAGGGCAATGCCATTCATAATGGCACTCATGCCGAACTCACGAACGCCGTAATAGATGTAGTTTCCGTCGGCGCGGTCGCTCAGCGGCGCGCTGCCTTTCCACATCGTGAGATTGGAGCCGGCAAGATCTGCCGAACCACCAAGCAATTCCGGCAAGATTTCACTGAACGCAGCAATGGTATTTTGTGAGGCTTTACGTGACGCAATATTTTCTGCTTTGGCTTGTGAGGCCGCGATAAAGTCGTTCGCGCGTTGCTCAAAATGACTCGGCAGCTCGCCCTTCAGGCGTCGCACAAACTCCATCGCCAATTCCGGGTAAGCTTCTTCGTAGCGCACCAACGCTTCTTTCCAGCGCGACTCCGCCTGAAATCCACGCTCACGTGCATCCCAGTCCATTTTAATAGGCGCAGGGATATCGAAAGCTTCATGTGACCAACCCAGTGCCTCACGTGTTGCTGCAACTTCAGCCGCACCCAGCGGGGAGCCATGGACATCGGACGTGCCTGCTTTCGCGGGCGAACCAAAACCAATCACCGTTTTGCAACGGATCAGGGTTGGTCGGGATAAATCACTTCGTGCGGCGTCAATCGCGGCGATGATCTGCTGCGGGTTGTGACCATCTGCAGACAACACCTGCCAACCATACGCTTCAAAGCGTTTGGTGGTGTCGTCAGTGAACCAACCTTCGATGTCGCCATCAATCGAGATGCCGTTGTCATCATAGAACACAATCAATTTGCCCAATGCCAGGGTGCCAGCCAACGAGCAAACTTCGTGAGAAATACCTTCCATCAGGCAGCCATCACCGGCAAACACGTAGGTAAAGTGATCAACAATGGTGTGCTCGGGTTTGTTGAACTGCGCGGCCAGGGTTTTTTCAGCAATTGCCATCCCTACCCCATTGGCCAACCCTTGACCCAGCGGGCCAGTGGTGGTTTCTACACCCGGCGTATAGCCGTATTCAGGGTGACCGGGTGTACTGGAGTGCAGTTGTCGGAAGTTTTGCAGCTCTTCAATAGGTAAGTTGTAACCGCTCAGGTGCAGCAACGAATAAATCAGCATGGACCCATGGCCATTGGATAACACAAAGCGGTCCCGATTCAGCCATTGCGGATTGCCGGGATTATGCGAGAGGTAATCACCCCACAATACTTCGGCGATATCTGCCATCCCCATCGGGGCACCCGGGTGACCGGAATTGGCTTTTTGGACGGCATCCATGCTGAGGGCGCGGATAGCATTGGCGCGTTCTCTGCGCGTGGTCAGTCGGGTCGACATTCGTGGGGCTCCTGTACAGAGTACTGACTTTGGAAAACACGTATTTTCCCGCACCTGAGCTCAAGTTTCCACTTGTGTTTGGAAAGCAGAGAAAAGATCTATATCAAAATATTTTGATATATCTCTGCAGCCTGTTATAGTTCGCGCCTCCAAAGCCGAATGAATGCCTTTCCACATGAGTGTCATCAGCAATCTTGCCTCTGTCAGCAAAGCCTTGGGTGACGAGCTCAGGCTGGAGATACTGCATGTGTTGCGAACCGAATCATTTGGGGTGTTGGAGTTATGCAGGATCCTGAGTATCCGACAAAACGCGCTGAGTCACCATCTCAAGATTCTGGCAACAGCCGGGCTGGTGAGCAGCCGCCGGGAAGGCAACAGCATTTTTTACCGGCGCATTTTGTTGCTGCCCGAAGATCCGTTTTTTGCTGTTAAACACGCAGCATTTGCGTGCCTTGATCAAACGGCGTTACGCAGTGAGCTTGCGTCTGGTATTCGCCAGATTCATGCGGAACGCTCAGAGCAGTCACTGCTGTTTTTTGAGCGACATGCGGAGCGTTTCCTTGAAAAGCAGGAACTGGTTGCTGAATACGCAAATTATCGCGACACCCTGCACGCGTTGATGGCCGGGTTACATCTGCCTGCCGACGCCAGGGTGATGGAAGTAGGACCGGGTGAGGGGCGCTTGTTAAGTGAATTGGCCGGCATTTTCCAGCAGGTCATTGCGCTGGACAATTCGATAGAAATGCTGAGCAGGGCGCGCAATACCATCACGGACCTGCAACAGAATGTGGAATTTATCCACGGTGACACGCAGGTTGCGATTGCACGCGGCATAAGGCTGGACTTGTTGATTTACAACATGGTGCTGCATCACATTCCGTCACCCTGGGAGGCTTTTCAGGATTCGGCAACGCTGCTTGAGTCCGAAGGCGTGCTTTTAATGATTGATCTCAGCCGTCACGATCAGGATTGGGTACGTGATGCCTGCGGCGATCTGTGGTTAGGTTTTGAAAGCCACGAACTGGACGAGTGGGCTGCTCAAGCCGGCCTTGTCTCTGCGCAGAGCATGTACCTCGGTCTGCGTAATGGTTTTCAGGTACAACTGCGGGTTTTTAAAAAATCTGCGATGAACAGACAGTCAGCTCAACAGCATTTTTAACAGTCAAATTTTTATTAACAGACAGAAGGAACCCTGATCATGACAACAACCCTGTTTACCTCTGAATCCGTTGCCGAAGGCCATCCGGATAAAATTGCAGACCAAATCTCTGATGCGGTGCTTGATGCATTGCTCAAGCAAGACCCGCGCGCACGCGTCGCCTGCGAAACACTGATTAAAACCGGTATGGTAGTTGTCGCAGGCGAGGTGACAACCGAAGCCTATGTAGATCTGGAAGAGATCGCGCGACGCGTGGTGGTAAACATCGGATACGATCATTCTGACAAAGGTTTTGACGGCCATTCTTGTGCGGTACTCAACGCAATCGGCAAGCAATCACCTGACATCGCCATGGGCGTTGATGAAACGGCTGACCATGAACAGGGTGCCGGCGATCAGGGCTTGATGTTTGGTTATGCCACCAACGAAACCGATGTGCTGATGCCGGCTCCAATCACATACTCACACCGACTGGTCAAGCGTCAGGCGGAAGTCCGCAAAAACGGCACGTTGCCATGGCTGCGCCCGGACGCAAAAAGCCAGATTACTTTCCGCTATCAGGATGGCAAACCGGTGGGTATTGATGCCGTTGTTCTCTCTACCCAGCACGGTCCGGAAATCTCTCAGAAAGCGCTGCAGGAAGCCGTGATGGAAGAAATCATCAAGCCGGTCCTGCCTGAAGAATGGCTGGATGCCAATACCAAGTACTTCATCAATCCGACGGGCCGTTTTGTGATTGGTGGTCCGTTTGGTGACTGCGGTTTGACCGGCCGGAAAATTATTGTTGATACCTACGGCGGCATGGCACGTCACGGCGGCGGCGCGTTCTCTGGCAAAGATCCGTCAAAAGTTGACCGTTCTGCCGCATACGCGGCGCGTTATGTTGCGAAAAACATCGTGGCGGCAGGCATCGCTGATCGTTGTGAAATCCAGGTGTCTTACGCCATTGGTGTGGCCGAACCAACCTCCATCAGCGTTGAAACGTTTGGCACAGGCAAGATCAGCAATGAGCGTATTGTGCAGCTGGTGCGCGAGCACTTTGAACTGCGCCCGAAAGGTCTCATCAAGATGCTTGATCTGATTCGTCCGATTTATTTTGATACCGCAGCCTACGGCCACTTCGGTCGCGAAGAGCCGCAATTTACCTGGGAAAAAACCGATAAAGCAGCCGCCTTGCGTGCGGCAGCCGGCCTGTAATTTAGTCAGAAACCAACCTGCGACGAACATCTCGCGTTATTTATTCAGAAGTTGAGGAATTTTTATGAGCAAGCCCGATTACAAAGTTGCCGATATGAGTCTGGCCGATTATGGCCGCAAAGAAGTGATCCTTGCGCAAGCAGAAATGCCCGCACTCATGGCTCTGCGCGCACGTTACAAAGCTGAACAGCCTCTGGCTGGCGCGAAAATTATTGGTTGTATCCACATGACCATCCAGACGGCCGTGTTGATCGAAACACTGGTAGAACTTGGCGCGCAGGTGCGCTGGTCCTCTTGCAACATTTTCTCCACGCAAGATCACGCAGCGGCGTACATCGCGTCCAAAGGCATCGCCGTGTATGCATGGAAAGGTCAGACTGTTGAAGAAGGTGACTGGTGTGTAGAACAGACCATCCTGAAAGACGGTCAACCATGGGACGCAAACATGCTGCTGGATGATGGCGGCGACCTGACCAACATGGTACACAACAAGTATCCGCAGATGCTGGACAGCATTAATGGCATAACCGAAGAGACCACAACCGGCGTGTTGCGACTGTTGGAAATGCTGGAAGCCGGCACGTTAAAAGTACCTGCCATCAATGTTAACGATTCCGTTACCAAATCCAAAAACGACAACAAGTACGGCTGTCGTCACAGTCTGAATGACGCGATCAAACGCGGCACTGACATGCTGTTGTCTGGCCGTCATGCGCTGGTGGTTGGTTATGGTGATGTGGGCAAAGGCTCTGCACAAAGTCTGCGTCAGGAAGGCATGATTGTAAAAATCAGCGAAATCGACCCCATCTGCGCCATGCAAGCGTGCATGGACGGTTTTGAAGTCGTGTCTGCCTACAAACATGGCATCAACACTGGCAAACTTGAAGATGTAGACAGTGCATTGTTGGGCAAGGTTGACCTGATCGTAACAACGACCGGCAACATTGATGTTTGTGACAAAAACATGCTGCAGGCACTGAAATCAGGTTCAGTGGTTTGCAACATTGGTCACTTCGACAACGAAATTGACACCCAATACATGCGTGACAACTGGACCTGGGAAATGGTTAAGCCACAGGTGCATAAGGTTTACCGTGCTGATCCGGAACAGAATCCAGACAACTACCTGTTGCTGTTGTCTGAAGGTCGATTGGTCAATCTTGGTAACGCAACTGGCCACCCCTCACGCATTATGGATGGCTCGTTTGCAAACCAGGTGATTGCGCAAATTCACATGTACAAACAGGGTTTCGCCAAGCGCTCAGTAGAAGAGAAGAAGCAGTTGTTGCGTGTAGAAGTATTACCTAAGAAACTGGATGAGGAAGTGGCTACGTTGATGGTGCAGGGCTTTGGTGGTGTCGTCACCAAACTGACCAACTCACAAGCCAAGTACATCAACGTCAAGGTAGAAGGTCCATTTAAACCGGACAGTTACAAATACTGATTGTCCTGCACGGACTCAGGTCAAAACGCAGCCGGTCTCACTTCCGGCTGCGCTTACAGGAACATTTATGGACAGACAGAACAACGAACCACGATTCAGTTTCGAGTTTTTCCCACCGCGCACCGACGTGGGTGTTGAAAAACTCCGTGATGTACATCGTGAGCTGGCAGCATTAAAAGCGGACTTTTTTTCTGTTACTTATGGTGCGGGCGGATCCACCAGGGATGGCACGCGTCAAACGGTCACATCCATCAAACAGGCAGGCTCCGATGTGGCACCCCATTTGTCATTCGGGGGCTCCTCAAAAGAGGATATTGCAGCACTGCTGAATGACTACAAAAATATGGGCATTCATCGCCTTGTGGCTTTACGGGGTGATATTCCGTCGGGCACCGGCGTTGCCTCTCAGTATTATTATGCAAACGAGCTCATCGAATTTGTTCGTGAAACAACAGGCAACCATTTTCATATCGAGGTGGCGTGTTACCCCGAAATTCACCCGCAATCAGATTCGTATGACAGTGATTTGAAATACTTTAAAAACAAAGTGGATGCCGGCGCTGATAGCGCAATTACGCAGTACTTTTATAACCCGGATGCGTACTTTTATTTTGTAGACGCTTGCAACAAAGCAGGCATCACCATACCAATTGTTCCCGGTATTATGCCGATCACCAATTTCACCAGCCTGCAGCGTTTCAGCAATAATTGTGGCGCGGAAATTCCTCGATGGATACGTCAACGATTGCAGTCATTTGGTGATGACAGCAATAGCATTCGCGAGTTTGGCATTGAAGTGGTGCAGACACTTTGCGAGGATTTGCTGGCCGGTGGCGCACCCGGTCTGCACTTTTACACCATGAACCAGACTGAACCGGTCCGACAGATCTGGCAACAATTGGGACTACGCGCCTGAGCCCGGGAGCAACGTTATGCGACTAAGCCGCTTGTATTGCGACTCAGACTTGTCTGCAGATGCGTTGCTCACCTTGGGTGAAGATCACACCCATTATCTGGGAAAAGTTTTACGGGTCAAACCGGGGCATAAGCTCGCACTGTTTAATGGCCGCGATGGCGAGTTTATTGGCGAAGTCATCGGCATTGGCAAGCGGGATCTGCAGGTTAAACTCGACAGCCTGCCTCGTAAACAACCTGAACAATTGTTGCCAGTACATATTGGGTTGGGTTTATCCCGGGGTGAGCGTATGGACTACGCCATCCAGAAAGCAACCGAACTGGGTGTTACACAGATCACCCCTTTGTTTACTGAATTCAGCGAAGTCAGGCTGGATTCCGACCGCGCTGACAAGCGCACTAGTCACTGGCAAAAGGTGGCAATCAGCGCCAGCGAACAATGTGGTCGCTGCACTGTGCCAATAGTTTCCAATCCCGTATCACTCAAGGACTGGATAATCAGCGTACCGGAAGGGCAGGGCTTTACCCTGGATCACACCGGTACCGCGGGGTTTGTGGGTGATCGACCAGCGTCGGTTTATCTGTTGATCGGGCCAGAAGGCGGCACCAGTGATAATGAAAAGCAGCTGGCGCTTGAAGCGGGCTTTAGAACTGTCAGATTGGGGCCGCGTGTCTTACGCACTGAAACGGCCCCCGTTGTTGCGCTGACCGCATTGCAGTTACGGTGGGGGGATTTTTAGTCAAAAAAAAGCGCCTGATAACAGGCGCTTTGAAAGTTTCCTTGGGGGAAAACAGTGCCGGTAATAACCGGCACTCACATCTCACTTCATCCAGCTTTAACGCTATCGATATTACTTGGTGAACTCTGGGTAAGCCTCCAGACCACACTCGGCGATGTCCACGCCCTGATCTTCTTCCTCTGCACTTACGCGCAGACCCATCACCGCCTTCAATGCGATCCAGACGATCATGCTCGCGGCGAACACCCAGACGAAGATGGTTGCTGCCCCCACAATCTGACCGAAGAAAGTTGAGCTGCTGTTGGTGATTGGCACCAGCAAGAGGCCAAGCAGACCACAGGAACCGTGTACAGAAATCGCACCTACCGGGTCATCAATCTTGATCTTGTCCAGCGCAATGATGCTGAACACAACCAGTACACCACCAATGGCGCCAAACAGCGTTGCCTGCAGTGCTGTGGGGGTTGAAGGCTCTGCAGTGATTGCTACCAGACCTGCCAGCGCACCGTTCAGGATCATGGTGAGGTCAGCTTTGCCAAACAGCAAACGCGCTGTAATCATCGCTGCAATCAGACCGCCTGCCGCTGCTGCGTTGGTGTTCAGGAATACGACTGCCACCGCGTTTGCGCTGCCAACATCGGCCAGCTTCAGTACAGAACCACCGTTGAAACCGAACCAGCCCATCCACAGGATGAATGTGCCCAGTGTTGCCATTGGCAGGTTTGCACCGGGGAAAGCACGTGCAGTGCCGTCGGCGGCATACTTGCCTTTACGTGCGCCCAGCAGGATCACACCCGCCAGTGCAGCAGACGCACCCGCCATGTGAACAATGCCTGAGCCTGCGAAGTCGACAAATCCAAGGTCGCCCAGCGTGTAGAGGCCGAACACCGCGTTGCCGCCCCACGTCCATGAACCTTCCATCGGGTAGATGAGACCGGTCATGACCACAGCAAACGCCAGGAAGGCCCACAGCTTCATACGCTCTGCGACCGCACCGGATACGATTGACATGGCCGTTGCAACGAACACAACCTGGAAGAAGAAGTCAGACGCGTCGGAGTAAACGGCACCGCCGTCAAAACCCTCTTCAGCTTTGGACGCCAGCGCGGATGCCACCAGATCCTCACCGCCAGCAATGCCAGACAGGAAGTAGGTGCCGCCGTACATGATTGCGTAGCCGCAAACCAGGTACATGGTGCAGGAAATACCGAACAGCGCGATATTTTTAGTCAGAATTTCAGTTGTATTTTTTGCACGAACCAGACCTGCCTCTAGCATCGAGAAGCCTGCCGCCATCCACATTACCAGTGCGCCACACACCAGAAAGTAGAAGGTGTCCATTGCGTACTGCAGTTCAAAAATTTGGTTTTCCACCTTTATTTCCTCCGCTTGAGAGCTAATTCAGCTGCTAAACTGCAGCCTCGCCTGTTTCACCCGTTCTGATTCGGATTACCTGCAACAGGTCCGAAACAAAGATTTTGCCGTCACCAATTTTGCCGGTGTTGGCTGCTTTGGTAATCGCTTCCAGTGTCTGATCCAGCAGGTCATCACTGATCGCTACCTCGATCTTCACTTTAGGGAGGAAATCCACCACATACTCAGCGCCACGATACAGCTCGGTGTGACCCTTCTGACGCCCAAAACCTTTTACCTCTGTTACTGTGATGCCCTGCACGCCAATCTCTGACAATGCCTCACGGGCATCGTCCAGTTTGAAAGGCTTGATAATCGCCGTTACTAACTTCATGTCTCGCTCCTTGTTTCTTACAACATAGGTTCTTTAACCTTGGCGCTTGTTTATACCTGCGCCGCCACTTCAGTGCAGATACACCTGTCTGACACTATGCACGGCGCGTGCCATATTAAATTTCCTTTTACTTTTCAATTTGATACATCTTTTTAGGTGAAAACCTACGCAATTTGACGGTATTGGCGTTATCGCTTCGCACCAAAATGGTGCGCAACAGACAAAACTCGCACCCATGCTGTGCCAGACTGAATACCATCAGGAATTGTGGTATTGTCATTAGTCCACCACGTCAGGGTGCCGGTCGAGGAGAGAGGTTAATGATTAACAAACAGATACTTGATGATATTGCCGATCAAATCAGCCGACGTTTGCCACAGTTAAATGCGCTGGGACAGGATGTTTCAGACAGCGTCAAAGGACTGGTACAACAAAGCCTCGGCAAACTGGATCTGGTTACACGCGAAGAATTTGATGCGCAAATACGTGCGCTGCAACGCGCTGAGGCGAAAATCGCGGAGCTAGAAGCCGCCGTCAATGCGCTAGAATCCCGCCTCAAACCTTGAGAGATCTCACTGCAAATTGCCGGAACGTTGATGCCTGAGCAACATGGCTGGCGCTGATGACTTCGTCACCGTCCAGATCAGCCAGTGTTCTGGAGAGTTTGATCATGCGGTGACAGGCCCGGGCAGACAAATGCAGTTTCTCCATGCTTTGCTGAATCAGCGTCTCGGCACTCGGCTGCAATGGACAATACTCATCAAGACGCTCGGCATCCAGCTCCCGATTCAGGCAGCCTTGCCTGGCCAATTGTGTTTGTCTGCAACGTGACACCTGTTCACGAAGCTGCGCTGAATCCGGTTCCGGTGTCTTTGGCGGCCTTCGCAACTCCTCACTGCTAAGCCGACCAATCTGTACATGGACATCAATCCTGTCCAATAAGGGACCCGAGATTTTTTCGAGATAACGCGCAATACGTTCGGGGGTGCAATGACAAAATCCCCGGTCATCGCCAGCATAGCCGCAAGGGCAGGGGTTCATCGCCGCAATCAATTGGAACCGCGCAGGATAACTGACACGATTGTCAGCGCGACTGATAGTGATGACTCCGGCTTCCAGCGGTTCGCGCAGACTCTCCAGTACATGACGTTTGAATTCAGTCAGCTCATCCAGAAACAAAATGCCAGCGTGAGCCAGCGTCACCTCGCCCGGTGTGATATGGCGCCCTCCACCCACAATCGCCACGGCGCTGGCGCCATGATGGGGCGCTCGAAAAGGCGGGCATGCCCAGTCGGCGGCCTCAAATCTTACGCCCGCCACCGAGCGAACCGAGGCAACTGCCAGCGCATCACTCTCACTGAGTGAAGGCAGCAACCCCGGGATGGCATTGGCAAGCAGTGTCTTGCCGGTACCCGGCGGACCCACCATCAGCATGTTATGTCCACCAGCGGCAGCAATCAGCAACGCACGCTTTGCCAATACCTGACCGCGTACCGAGCTGATTTCAGTAACGCCGGTCATCGTCTGGGCAGGCAAGGTACGTTCGGGCATAGGGCTGAGCGGTTTGCCATTAAAGTGCAGAAAGGCATTGTGCAAGGTATCCACGCCAATACTGCTGGCATTGCGGACCAACGTTGCCTCGTCGGCATTGGTTGACGGCACCATCAGACGTCGACCAGCATCACGCGCAGCAATGACGGCAGGCACCACGCCTTGCACGGCGCGCACGTCTCCGGCCAGCGCCAGTTCTCCCAGAATTTCAATGTCAGCCAGTTTTTTTGCAGACACCTGTCCTGATGCCGCGAGAATACTGAGTGCTATCGCCAAATCATAACGGCCACCGCTTTTAGGAATATCGGCAGGCGCCAGGTTGATGGTAATGCGACGCGCCGGAAATTCCAGGCCAGCATTGAGGATAGCGCTGCGCACCCGCTCACGACTTTCTTTTACCGCCGTTTCAGGCAGACCTACCATATTCAGTGCCGGCAAGCCGTTGGATAAATGCGTTTCTACAGTGACCAGTGGCGCATCAACGCCCTGATTTGCGCGGGTATATACGATAGCAAGCGACATGGTTGTCTCCTCCGTGAGAACAATTTGTCTACATCACAGCCTGTGATGGTTTTAATAGGTTTTAGTGCGCGGGCGCAGAAAAAGCAAATCAGAACACTTCGCGCGCCAACGTGGATTCAAAACCACGCTCGCGCTCAAGTTCAAGGAGAACCAACAAATCGTCGTAACTAATCGGCCGGCTGAAGTAATAGCCTTGCACCTGATCACACTGATGCTCACGCAGGAAATCGACCTGCCCGATGGTTTCGGCGCCCTCGGCAATCACCTTCATATTCAGGCTGTGTGCCAAATTGATAATGGCCTTTACAATCGTGGCATCATCCAGATTACTCTGCACATTACTGACAAAGGATCGATCTATTTTTAACGCGGAAATCGGCAGACGCTGGATGTGTGCAAATGAAGAATACCCGGTACCAAAATCATCCAGCGAGATGGCAATACCCAGATCGCTGAGTTCACGCAGACTCTGATCGACAGCGCTGCCTTCAATCATCATGGTGGTTTCTGTCAGTTCAAACTCAAGGCGTCCCGGACTGATGCCATGTTTCTTGATGATATTGGCAACGGTACGCACGAAGTTTTTGTCCTGAAACTGTTTAAAGGCCACATTTACGGCAATCTGCACGTGATCGTGACCTTTGGAGGACAGCTCATTCAACTGTTTGCAAGCCGAGTGAATAATCCAGTATCCCAGCGGGACAATCAGACCACTTTCTTCTGCCACACGAATAAACGCACCGGGTGGCAACAAGCCCCGCACCGGGTGCTGCCAGCGCAACAGGGCCTCAACACCCACAATCTTGTTGCGGCTGATATCGATACGTGGCTGGAAATGCAGCACAAAATCTTCCTTGCGCAGGCTGCGACGAATCTCTGACTCCAATTTCAGTTCTTTCTGGGCGTCATCTGTCATGTCTAAGGTATATCGCTGCCAGGTGTTGCCACGCTCCTGTTTGGCAACACGCATCGCCATATCGGCCTGACCAAATAGACTGTCAACACTGATCTCACCGGCCTCTTTAATAGCAAGCCCCAGACTGACATGCATCTTGACCGCGTTGCGGCCCAACAAAAATGGCTTGGCCATGGCTGCCAACACAGCCTCACAGCGCAGCACCGCCTCCGCCTCCACAGATCCCACCGTATTCTGGAAAATGACCGCAAATTCATTGCCCCCTACCCGGGCAAGTCGCTGATGTGGAGGTAAACATGACTGCAGACGCTCAGCAATCAATTGAATCAGAGCATCGCCTGCGCCCTGTCCATAGGACACATTCACTTTTTTGAATTGATCAACATCAATCAACAATAAGGCGACTGAGGACGCTTCGGTATGTTGCGCCAACACCACAGCCAATTGTTCCCGCAGGTGCTGGCGATTATTCAAACCGGTCAGAGGATCCGGCAAGCGTGCCGGTGGTTGCAAGGTATTTTGCCTGCGTGCGCCAAAATGCAGCAACACATTGCGCATCATATGCACACTCAAGCCATCACGTGGCAACACTTCAAAATCGCGAGGAGGATCCTGAGTGAAGGCGCTGTCGTCGGTATGCAGGGTTTTATCCGTAAGTACGACCAGCGGCAGGTTGACTTGCTGGCGACTCAGCTCTATCAGCAAGCGCGCAGCAATGTGAACATCCGAAATCTGCCCCCAAAGCATCAGCTGGTAACGCGCAAGACTCCGGGTCGCCAGGGCCTTTGGGTCTGCAGGGCACGATTCCAGCTCGCTCGGTATGTCTGGAACGCCTTGCAGCAAAAGGTTTATCTGACTGAAATCCGAATCTTGCTCGGAAATTAACAATACTCGCACTGCACCGCTCCATGGGGGGGCTTATGTACTCGATCAAACCTATAATTCTTCTTGGCGGAATACCACTCAACCAAGTATCGGCCGTCACGTCATTAACTTCAGGCGATCCAGTTCACAAATTCAGCAATTAGTTAACGACCGTTGTCATGGGGTACAATCCCCGGCTTGCTGAAATCGCCCTGCTCAGGATCCATCTTCTCTGTGAACAAACTCAATCCACGTCAAACCGAGGCGGTTAGTTACATCAGTTCTCCATTGCTGGTTCTTGCGGGTGCCGGCAGCGGTAAGACGAGCGTTATAACACAAAAGATTTCTTGGCTAATAAATGAATGTGGTATCGCTGCGTACAAAATTGTTGCGGTAACATTTACCAACAAAGCCGCCCGCGAGATGAAGGAGCGTGTCGGCCGCTTGCTTAAAGCGCAAAATACCGCTCGCGAAAGGGGGCGAGGACTCACCATTGCCACCTTTCACCATCTTGGCCTCACCATCATCCGCCATGAGCTTAAACATATCGGCATCAAAAGCGGTTTCTCCATCTTTGACAGTCAGGATGCACTGGCGCTGATCAAGAGCCTGATGATCAAAGCGGAAAACAGCAACGACGAGCAGTTGCGCTGGCTGCAGAATCAGATTTCCGACTGGAAAAATGATCTGCTTCTGCCCGCGCAGGCGATGGACAAGGCGGAAGATGAACAAGGTGTGCTGGCCGCCCGAGTATACGAAGAATACCAGCGACACTTGCGTGCCTTTAATGCGGTCGACTTTGATGATCTGATTTTGCTGCCGGTTTTGCTGTTCCAACAGCAACCCGCCGTGTTGGAACGCTGGCAAAATCGTGTGCATTATTTGTTGGTCGATGAGTATCAGGACACCAACACCAGCCAGTATCTGTTGGTCAAATTGCTCGTCGGCCCACGCAACGGCCTGACCGTGGTGGGTGATGATGACCAGTCTATTTATGCCTGGCGCGGCGCACGACCAGAAAACATGCTGCAACTGCAACATGATTACCCCACGCTGAAAGTGATCAAACTGGAACAGAATTACCGGTCCAGCAACATCATTCTGCAGGCTGCCAACACCCTGATTGCCAACAATCCGCATCTGTATGAAAAAAGTTTATGGAGTGAATTGGGTCTGGGCGAACCGATGCGGGTGTTGGCCATGGCAGATCAGGAAGCTGAAGTGGAACGAATCGCCACAGAGATTCTGAGTCTCTGTGTACAAAAGCATCTCACGTTTGGAGACTTCGCCATTTTATATCGGGGCAATCATCAGGCACGGTTGCTTGAAATCAAACTGCAGTCACACCAGATTCCTTATCAACTGAGCGGGGGTACGTCGTTTTTTTCGCGTGCAGAAATCAAAGACATCATGGCGTACCTCAGGCTGCTGATTAACCCTGATGATGACAATGCGTTTTTGCGCGTCATCAATACCCCGCGCCGCAAAATCGGACCCTCCATTCTTGAGGGACTTGGCACGTACGCAAATGAGCGCGGGATCAGCCTGCTGACTTCCTGCAACGAAATGGGTCTGGAACAATTTCTGGGGACTGCGCAGGTCGACAAACTGCGGCGCTTCAGTCATTGGATAGGCACCGTCACCCGGAAATGTATGCAAGATGATGCCGTGCGCAGCATACGCGAGATGATCAGCGACATGGACTACGAGGGTTGGTTGCATCAAACCAGCAATACACCCAATGCTGCCGAGCGCGCGATGGCCAACGTGCATGTCTTGATTGATTCGCTTGCCCGCAGTTTGCAAAAACAGGATGAGGACTCAGATGCCGTCGTCAATCCGGTAGAGGCCGCCATTAATAAGCTGATTTTGCGCGATATGCTGGAACGTCAGGAAGAAGAATCGATCGACAACCAGGTGCAACTGATGACATTACATGCCGCTAAAGGCCTGGAGTTCCCGTGGGTCTTTATCATGGGCATGGAAGAAGACCTGTTACCACACCGCAACAGCATTGAAACCGATAACATTGAGGAAGAGCGACGACTCGCCTACGTTGGCATCACGCGCGCCCGACGTGGCCTGATCTTTACGCTGGCCAAAAAACGTAAACAATACGGTGAAGTCAGCAGCAGTATCCCCAGCCGTTTTCTCGATGAGATTCCATCAGAGTACTTAGAGTGGGAAGGTCGTGGCGACAGTACGCCGGAGCAGAAACAGAAAAAAGGTGAGGCGGCACTTGCCAGTTTGAGGGAACTACTGGGGGGATAAAAACACGTCCCCCCATTCAATTCGGACCCGACATTTATTCCTTGATGGAGTTGTCCAGAATGTACTGAACCATGGCTTTCAGATCGTCATCTGAACAGGTAAAGCACATACCTTTAGGTGGCATCACGTTGTTAAAGCCGTTGATGGTGTGCTCAACCAATACTTCAAAACCTTTCTCGAGACGGGCAGACCAGTCTTCAGCGTTACCAAAACGCGGGGCACCAGCAGCACCGCTGTTGTGGCAAGCACCACAGCTTTGAGTGTACGTGCGTGCAGGGTCAAAACCCTCAGTCAACTGAGCCAGTGTCAGCGTTTGTTCAGCAGACGCTGAGCCAGTCGCCAACACCGATGCCAGTACCAGACCAGACAGTGCAATACCGGTTCTTACCAGGTTCTTTACTTTCACGTTTATACCCCTTTCATTAGGCTTGTGTACAAAAACTTGTTGATACAGCATTTCTCACTGATACCAGTATCTGCGGTGTCGCATTAACCGCAGATGAACAGGCATTCAGATTATTGTGCGCTGGCGCCGGACAGATACTGCACAACTTCACCAATCTGTTCGTCGGTGCAAGTGGCACACATGCCGCGTGGTGGCATGGCATTCACGCCAGTGATTGCATTGTTGATAATGGTAGCGAGGCCTGCTTCTGCAACCCGCGCTGTCCAATGTGCCGCATCATCACGACGCGGGGCATTGGCCATACCGGTGTTATGGCACATTGCACAGTACTGTTCGTAGGTACCTTGTGCGCTGAATTCAGCACTTGCTGTTTGCGCCATTGAAGTACCGCTTGAAGCGCTTCCAGCAGAAGAACTGCCACCCGTTGCACAGGCTTCACCAGCCAGACAGACGCTGCCGACCGGCGTCAGACGTTCAGCAATCTGCTGATCACGAACGGATTGTGCCAAGGCGGCACCAGCGACGCTCAGACCCACAATCAAAAGGCCGAGCTTGATCACACGAGACTGCATACCCTTACTGAACATTTTCACGGTTAACTCCTAAGCTGACGGGACACCAAGCGGACTGGAATACTCTGATTTGAGCGATGCATTATAAACAAATTAGCCCTCTGATGGTAAGTGGCAATATGACGCCGACATGGGGTTGGAGCCATGGCTCCGAGCCCGCCTTGCCTCAATGTGTTCTGAAACTGCCATCCGCCGGGACACTGACCGGCTTTGGGCTTTCTAACCAAGGCAAGTCAACCGGCATATGCCAATTGGCTTCACGCGCCTTGGTAATAAATAGCTCTATCAACTGATGTACGTTGTCCAGCGACAAAGGGATTGCCAATACCGGCACATGTTGCGAGGCTTTGGTCATGGCATCGGGCATTTGCAAACCTCGGAACGCCAATGTGAGACGATCTCCCTTCACCTGAACTGTCAGTTCGGTGGCGAGATAGATGCCTTGCTCGCCCTTGGGGTCTGCTGAGGGCTCTGCGGATTTTTTGTCATTGTCCTGCGCCAAGGACTCATCCTTGTCAGCGTTTGCAGCTTTCTCAGCGTCGGCCGCCGCTGACTTCTGCTCAGACTCGGCTTTATCCGCGCGGGTTTTCGCTTCCATCGCCCCCTGATGTGACATCTGCAGTACTTCCTGCCAGTAGGCAGCGGGCGTCTTGTCCAACCCGGACAGCTCCGGCAGCCGTGACAACACTTGCTGCAAGACCAACATGGTCATGCGTCGAGTCATCAACAAGGTGACGTCGTCAATGCCGATACGCTCGGCTTTTACCAAGAGGCGGTCTTCATAGGCGCTGAAGTTGATATTGAGTTTCTTGCTCAACGGGTAGGTGATGTCGACGGGCTTGTTAGCGATCATTGTTGGCAGATCGGCCAGGTTATCGCTCATAGGGTTATCCTTTGGTTAAGTCACGTTGGATCATTGCGTTTTCATCCTCGAAATCGTGCGCAGATTCAGCAACACGGCTACTGACTCCGCCAGTAACGCTGGCCACGCCTGCCAGATAATATCGTTGATGATCCACGTGATACTTGAGGCTAGCATCAATATACGCATGGAGCGGTTCTCAAGGTAAAAAAGCGCCAGGGTGGTATTGATCACTGCAAAGGCCGGTAATAATGACACCGGGCCCTGCCAGCTGAAAACTGTCATGACCACAAATGCGGTGATAAACAGACTGGCGATCAGGTGTTTGCGTGTCTCGCTGGTCAAAAGCCCGGACACCAAGGTTCGTGCGGCGGTGCAACTCATGGTAAGCGCGGCCGTCCAGGCACCGAGCAACAGGTACATCAATCCCCACAAAACGGCGCCAGCTGCTGACCAGCGCCGGAAGGCGCTGGCGTCATAGAGTACATACGATCGCCATTCAACTGCGATGCCTGCCGCGCCGATAGCATAGGCCAGCCAAAAAACTACCTGATCAGGCAATCTGCAGGGCCTTCAGGATGGGCAGAATTTTTTCTCCGAATACGGTGGCCTGACTGTTCAGTTCCTTTATATTTTCTTCCTCGCTTTCAATAATCTTGTTGTCGCGGAGTAATTTGTGACCTTGAATCAACAAAATATCCCAAACAAATTTTGCCCAATCCTGAGGTTGTTTGCGGCCATTGCTGATGGCCAGCAAAAATAGCTGATTAAACCGAGACGTAAATATGCCGCCACCGGTGACCGGGCTGGCAAGGTACAAAATATCGCCACTGGAACGTGCTTTATTGATAATTGCCTGATTGATCAGGTCGGCGTGTTTTTTTGCTTTTTGCGCCACACTGTCATCCTGAACAGGGTTTAAATGATTGGCACCAATCAGGATCATCACGGCTTGCACAACCTGGCCAAAATTGATCTGGTGTTTAGCCGCGTGCGCTTCGATTTGCGCGAGGCTCTTTACTTTGTGGTCTGCAAGATAATCCAGAATCGGGTCGTAGATGGATTCACTCATTTTAGCTTCGCCAATCGCACCATTCACTTTGAGATTCACATCCGAGCGGGTGGTTGTCAGAATGACACGCTGAGCACGCAACGCTTCTGTGCGCTCGAGCGGCAGTAACTTTCTTGGTCCTTTAACCCAATAGTCCTTACGGAATTGCTGATTGATAATAAAGTCTCGCACAGATTCTCTGAACATGGCGTCCGGAATTTCCTGCATGAATGTTTGTTGCTCTGGTGTCATGTTGATGGCATCAATATGCTCCAGATAGTTCGCGGAACACGCGTAACTGACTTTTGCAGATTCCAGCCAGTCGGCCATGGTAGCAAAGTGCATGGGATGCCAATCCTTGTTGAAGTACTCATGGGCAAGGTAATGGCGGTTTTGGTCCTTTAATTTCTTGATCCGTTCGCCAACCAATGGATTCGCGCGCGAGAACACGGGGTTCGTCTCAAGCAACTTGTCAGCAAACTCAATGGCATCATTAATTCTGGAAACAATACCGCGCCCCTCAGAGCCGATTACGTCTGCATGCTCTGCCATGAGATGACGCATCGGTGCGAATGCTGCCCAGCCCGGCAAGGTGTTATAACTGATATAAAGTACCCCACCCACTTTGAGTTTATTGCGGACAAAATCCACAATAATCTGTCTGTTGCTGTCTGATATCCAACTCCAGATGCCATGCAAACCTATAAAATCGAACTCAGGCAAATCAGTACGTTTGGCGAACTCTTCAAATGATTCGTCATATACCTGAGCATTGCTGCCAGAGAGGTTGGCAAACTCCTGTGCACAAGCTGCCTGCGACGGATTAAAATCAGTCCCGTACCACTTGCTAACCGAGGCTGCGGCCTGAAGGTTCGTACTCATACCCTGACCAAAACCTAGCTCACACGCAGCGCCGACCTCCGGGAAAGCCAGCCCTTGGTTGAGAAACGCCAACTTAAGGCGAGTGGGATTCAGCTCCGTGTAATATCCAAAGGTATAGCCGATATCTGCTACGTAGCCTGCTGTCCAATCGCTCATAATATGATCCTGTTCTCAGATTCTTTAAATAAAAGTTAACGCCATCTGGCGTTGGAGAGTATCTCTTAATCTGTCTTTTTTTTCTATCCGGGCATACCGCAATGTGGCGGATACTCATGCCGTTTTTTACAGTTTGTCGAAGGACAAGCCTGCCTGGTCATTCAGAAATTGCAAATCCGTTGAGTCGGACATCTGCTTATGTTCTGTCCAAGATTTTTCCAGCAGCTTGCCTAGTGCATAAATGTTCTGAATGGAAATTTGCTGTGCATAGATCAGCTTCAGCGCTCCACTATCCCGTAGAGACGCGAGATCATCGGGACCAAGTTGTGCAAAACGTTCTGGACTCACTCGGTAAAGGTCTGAAATTGTACGCTCTCCTGATTGAAACTGTATTTTTAACGGCCACGGTTCGATTAGCCCCAACGCATTCATTTGATTACATAGAGTACGTACAGACACAAAACCTTTTTGTGCGGATGCCAGAAAATCAACGACCTGTTTGAGTACTGCGCTGGCCTCGCCAGTGTCATCAAAAAAGTTTTCCCCCTCTGAGGCTTGTACCAATCCACTGTCCATATCCACACAAACAAGTTGCTGGCCATTTGTATCTTCAAACAGTTTGAATGGATGTGCGCGATAACTGGCGGGCACATAGTCAACCGTCCAGGCACCTGCGCGATCAACATAGAGGTTCTGCTTGGGCTCCAGCCCGAGTATCACAGCATATCGGTAGCCATCGCCTGCTCTAACAAACGCCTGTGGATAATACAGCGTCGCGCGTTCGATCTCTTCCAAGCTGATTTCCGCAACAGGATCATAACGGGCAAACAGGTAATTGGAATAACGTTTCCACTTGAGATGCTGGTGTTGGGTTTTGGAGACAGGTTGATAATTTGCCAATGGATATTCTCCTTTTTGCGAGAGTATTGCTTTGTAACAGTAAGTCATAAAAAAAGCCCTGATGCAAAAATAACATCAGGGCTTTTGTTGCGTTCAGACTGCCAGTGAAGGCAGGCTGATGCGGTCATTTAACAAACTGCCATTAGATGGTCAGCGTGTTACCAGCATTGCTGAGTACAGCGTTGGTCAGATCTACCAGACCTGTCAGCTTGACAATGAAGTCTTGACTGTTGGTAAAGGTAGCTGTGTCAGCACCTGCATCCATTACAACGTACGTGTTACCACCGAACTGGAACCAGGCACCAGTGTTCGCACCTACTGCGTTAACGGCAGCGTTTGCAAAGTCCTGGAATACCGCAGTGTCAGCCAGAGCGATTCTGCTGTTGCTGAAGGCAGTCATGCCAGTCAGTTGCAGCTTGTCGCCGGCAGAGAAGTCAGCGATGGTAGAGAACGAGCTGGCGTTCAAAGCTGCAACACCCACTACAAACGTGTCGTTACCGGCACCGCCTGTCAGTGTGGTCAGACCTTGGTTAGTGGTAAGTGTATCGTTACCAGCACCACCAACCAGCACATCAGCAGTTGTACCTGTTGCAGCCGTCAGATTGTCATCACCTGAACCGCCAGTGATGGTGGTTGCTGAAGTAGTGTTCAAAGATGTTACTGTCAGACCTTTGGTCATGGCAGAGCCATCAATGGACGTTACTTTGGTGCTGCCAGTCATGGTTGCGGTCAGCGCGATGCTGCCTGATACGGTTACAGCAGTTGCTGCAGCCGCCGTCAGGGTCAGCGTGTGAGCGCCAGTACCAGTTGTGCTCAGGTTCACTGTTTCCACGTTTGCTGCAGTCAAGGTGCCTGCTGCTACGTTAGTACCTGACACAGTGGCATTCAACACATCAGTCTTGTTGGTTGCCGCATCAGTGATCTGTGCAGTTACGCTGCCAGCAGCTGTTAATACAACTGTGGAGTTGTTAGCCAGCTTATCCAGCGTCAGCGTGAATGCACCTGAACCGGAGGTAGTCACATGGTTAGTGAAACCCAGGTTAGCCAGATCAATGGTCTGGTTAGCTGCAGCTGCATCATTCAATGTCAAACGCTCGAAACCAGTTACCTTGGTTGCAAATGAACCGTCTGCATCCAGACCCGCAGCAGATGCAATGTTCATTGACAGCACGTCGGCGGTACCTTCACCACCGTTCAGCGTCAATGCGCTACCAGTTACAGTCAGCGCTGCAAATGACAGTGTATCGTCACCAGCACCCAAGCTGATTGCTTTGGTCAATGCAGTAGATGTCGCCAGTGTAATGGTGTCTTTACCGCTACCACCGGTATAGGTGGCCACTGCGCCGTCGATAGTTGCTGTGATTGCACCACTGGTTGCTGAGGCATCAAACGTCTTGATCTTGTCGCCATCAGCGGCAGCCAGCGTCAGGCCAGCAGAACCAGTAACAGTGACAGACTCCAATGCTGCTAGGCTGCTGCCTGTTGCAATATTAGCCAACGCGCTACCAGCGACAGTCAATGTCTTAACGCCATCACCCAACAGACCAAAAGTCGATGCGCCATTTACTGTCGCATTAATGGTGGTGTAGTTGTTGTTGGCATTGGTGTTAACAGTCGCACCCGTTGACAGACCACTGACAGTCAGTGCCAGTGTGCTGGCGGCTGTGCCGTTTGTGATTGCCAATGTGCCAGCTGTGTCAGACACGGACAATGTTTTCAACGCGTTAGATACGATCGAAGAACCAGTACCAGCACCACTCAAAGTTACTGATTCAACTTTGTCAGTTGCACCGCTGTCAGTGATCGTGACTGCACCACCGATTACACCGGCCACACCTGTTTTAACAGTAACAGCGTCAACACCGGCAGTTTTAGCTGCTGCTGCTGGAGCTGCAGTACCGCCAACACCGAGGTTGAATGCAGCCGCACTTGCAGTGCCTTCAGTAAAGACAACTTTAGTGGTCGATGCTGCACCAGACGTGAGGCCTACACCGTTAGCCAAGGCGGCACTGAAGGTACCAGAGTATGTACCATTGGTTGCCGGAGCTGAACCAGCGGTTGCGCCAGCAGTCAGGTTAGCAAATGCCGAAGCCGCTTCACTGGCTGTCAATGCTTTGGCTGCTGTGAAAGTCAGGCCGTTTACAGTTGCAGTCTGGCCAACCGTCATCGCAACAAACGTGACTTCCTGAGCTTCTTGAACGCCAGTGACGGCAGTAGCTGCGTTTACGGCGGCAACTGCTTTTTGCTGGTTAACAGTGATGGTTGTGGCTTTGCCGTTACCATCAATGGTAATGGCAGACTGTGTACGCTCATTACCTACAGTTGTTGTATCTGCCGCAGCAGCAGTTGTTGCTGAGTAAGCAGTCTGGTTTACAGTGACACTGGTGCCACCTTGAATAGTCACGGCACCCAGTGCATTCGCAGCTTGTGTGGCAACGTATGCGTCACCGGTTAGCGTTACGCTGACTGTGCCAGTTGCATCAGTTTTATCTGCTGCTGCGTTCTTGTCGCCCCAGGTAGAGCCAATATTGACTGTTCCAGTAGTCTGACCAGCGCCAGTTACTGACACATCTGAACCACCACTTACATTGATGTTGTTTGCAGCTTGAGCAGTATGGCTGATGGTTACAGCGCCTTTCGACGCAGTCGTCTCACCCAGTGTTACTTTCCCGGCGGATGTAGTGACAGACTGTGAAGTACCGTCGTCAACGATAACATTACCACCTGCACCAGAAACCACAACAGCGCCTTCTGCTTTAGATAGAGTTACAGCTGTTGACTTGGAGCTTACAGTCTGTGAAGCGCCGCCAACAACGGTCACTGCACCAGTCACGCCATCAACGCTGACAGCAGTAGTTTTGCTGGTGGTGATGCTGGAGGTTGCGCCCTGTGTCACATTGATTGCTGTCAGGCCAGTCCAACCAGTAGTAGTAGTCACATCGGCAGCAGCAGTAGAACGCATGTTCAGGGTTTCGATGTTCTTAACTGTTGCAATGGTGCTTGGGTTAACGTTGCCCGCTACATCGTTGTAGTTCAGTACGTCTACGCCAGCGCCACCGTCCAGTGTGTCGAGACCCGTCAGTGTGGTGTTGGTAGCATTGAAAGTATCATCGCCATTGCCACCAGTTAAGGTATCAATACCAGTTGTCAGCGCTAATGTCTGAGCAGTGTACTTGGCTGGCTCAAGCGCAGCAGCGGCTACGTCAGTGTCAGCAGTGGTGATCAGACCAGCAGCCGTGGTAACACGTGCATCTGCTACTGCTTTAGAGGCAGCTGAATCAGTATTGTCTGTTGTTGACGCGGTTGCGGCAGCAGCAGTTACCAGTGTTGCAGCGGCAGCGGCTGCAGCATCAGCATCAGCTTTAGCAGTTGTTGCAGCAGTTTTGGCAGCGTTTGCAGCGGTAACGTATGCGTTAGCAGTTACCAGTGATGTCACAGCAGCTTTGGCAGTTGCAGCGTCAGTTTTGGCAGTTTCAGCAGCAGCCAGTGAGGCAACAGCTTTAGCTTCAGCAGCATCAAACGCTGTTTTAGCAGTATTGAATGCAGCAACAGCAGCAGCTTCAGCAGCGGCAGCAGCAGCGGCAGCTTCAGCGGCAGCAACGGCGGCAGCAGCAATCGTGCCAGTACCCGCAGCAGAGCTAGAGGCGGCAGCAGCAGCAGCCAGTGTGGCAGCAGCGGTTGCATCATCAGTGGTCAGCTTGCTGGCAGCAGAAGCAGTTACGGCAGCGTTAGCAGCGGTGACAGCAGTTGCAGCAGCTGCTTTGGCAGCATTGGATGCAGCGAAGGATGCAGTGATGGCAGCAGCCAGATCAGCAGCGGCAGTGACAGCAGCTGCGTCATCGGCAGCAGCAGCGGTCGCAGCAGCGGCAGCGGCAGTCGCAGCGGCAGCGGTTGTTGTGACGTTGGTTGCAGCAGTTGCAGCATTAAATTCAGCAATGGTTTTCTGTGCGCTGGCATTATTTACATCAGCAGTGATGCCAGATGCAACAGCTGTTGCAAGATTCGCAGTTGCAGTCACGACGGCGGCATCAGCGGTTGCTTTCGCAGTCACAGCAGCAGCGGCGGCAGCAGCGGCGGCAGTTGAAGCAGCAGCCAATGCGGTAGCATCAGTCAGTGCAGCTTTTGCTTTTGCAGCAGTGTCAGCTGCCTGGGCAGTGGTGACAGCAGCGTCAGCAGTGTTGGCTGCGGTCAGTGCAGTTTGTGCGTCGGTCACAGCAGCAGTGGCGGCAGCATTAGCAGTAACAGCGGCGGCAACAGCGGCAGCTTCAGCAGCTTCTTCAGCTGAAGGGCCACCCTGAACAAGCTTGGCAGCTTGAACAGATGCAGCAGTTTGGTCAACATTCGCAATAACTGCTTTACGATCAGTCAGTGAGCCGTCTTTTTCCAGCGTTACTGTGTGATATGTCGCTACTTCAACCTGGTTTACAAATGCGCCTTTTGCATCTGCCCACAGCGGGTTATTAGTCTTCTGCAATTCCATAACAGCAGACAGAATCAGTTCAGCGCGACCTGCGCCACCGTTCAGGTCAGCAACCAGTGTGTCGATAGCCCACTGACGATCAGCAGCTGAAACACGGCCTTCCAGAATGTTGTCTACAACGCGGGTTGCAAACTCGGTGTTGCTCAGGAATGAGGGATAAGCGGCCTTGAACTCAGCTGAATTTTGCAGAGTTACTGCAACAGCAGCCAGATTCGGGTTTGCGGTGTATTGGTCTGCCAGTGTATTCAGCAGTGTTGTGCCGGGGGCGGCTTGGAACGTGCCCACCACCAGCGCAATCAGATCCTTACGTACTTCAGAGGTTATCGCCATTTATGTAGCTCCTTGGTTTTATAAAACTTTCTTATCCGACTGTGAAATGCCATTAAACAGCAATGGTCCGCAAATCGGCTGTGCCTAGAATACGCCAGTCAACGTCAGGACCCCTGTGATTAGAATCACATGATGTGGCATTACCGGGTAATCCAGACTTAGCCCACTTGAGACACTCGCAAACGAGACACAAGCAGACAGGCATCGCGATCTTAAACCTGTCGCGCGCATTTGACAATACGTTTATTAAGATTGATTTGTAAGCGCTTATTTTTTCTGAATATATGCTTTCAGAATTGATGGCTGATGCCGATCTCGATGCTGGAGTCACGACTGCGGAATAACTCGAGATTACTGCGCTGATGCTGATGGTACGTATTGATCAGAAGCGTCGTCCGCTCATCAAGGGCCTGACGATACTGTAACAGGACATAACTGCGCTTCAGCCAGCGTTCTGCGTCGTCTGCCAACAGGGGGTTGTAACCGTCACTGTCTTGCATTTCTGTATGGTTCAGTTGTGCTGACACCGTGCCTTTAAGCATCGCCAATTGCCAGTCCAGATTAAGTTGCCAGCCATGGCGACTGGCACCGGGTCGACCATCCTTGACAGGATCGTTATTCAGCAGGCCGAATTCCGGCACAAATTGCTGGCGATCGTTGTTAAACACGAGCTGGCAATTCAGCCCCACACTCAGTTTGGTCTCGATGGCATTCAGGCGGCTCTGGTTGTGAAATAACTGGTGTTGGGCCGCCGCGCTGCTGAAAGGTTTACAATTGCCTCGCGATGCAATGTCAAAACTGCTTCGGTAAACGTAACGCCCACCCGCCTCGGTGGCGGTATACAGGGGACTGCCGCCAAAAAACAAATGACTCATGCCGGTATTGAACTGCCAACTGCGGTTCTGTTCAGGCTTGATAAACGCGTAGCGGGTATCCAACTGCAGCAGATCCGAGTCCTGGTCTTTGCTCAGACGTCCACGCAATTCGACTGTGACATTGTGTTGGTGCTGCGGGGCAAGTTGTCGGTAGCGGGCACCGAGCCTGAGATTGGCGTAGGCGCCTTCGATAGGCTGGTATTGTTCACTGAGCGGCAAAACCACGGACTCACCTGACAAGGTCAGTGTGATCTGATCAGGGGAAGGCGCACCGTTCAGGTTGCTGTCGTAACCGGCCAGCAGATCGCCATTGATATTCAGTTGCCGGGTCAATCCGCGCCAGGCATCCTGACGTTGCTGCAACATAGGATTGAGGTGGGCAGGCACGTCGCTGCGCGCGAGAATCTGTTGGTTGAGTTCAAGTGCCGAGAACAGCTGCCCCTGACGGTACAGGGCTTCGGCGTAATCGATCTGGGCACCGCCGTTGGCCGGATCGAGCAACAAAGCGCGTTCCAGTGCTTCAAGGGCATCGGGAAGGCGGTCGGTATTCATGAGGGCGGCGCCCAGTAAGGAAAAATACTCGGTGCTTTGCAGGCACTGCGGCATCAGCGGGAACAACTGTTGTTGCAGAAGCTGCCAGTCGGTGTCTGCGCCGGGGTAATACGGGGCAAGGTCAGGGCAGGGTAATGTTGATGCGGCGGTAGCGGGCAGTTGCTGAGTGACGGAATCTTGCGCGAGAGCAAACTGTGCGGGGAGTGTGATTAATATCCCGAGGCCTTTTACGATGGCCTGGCTAAACCTTTTAAAAGCCGCGCTTCGCACCCAAAGCAGCGTGCCTGACTTATTATGTTTGCGGTTGCGTTTTACCATGACCCAATTATCTTGAATCGGCTCTGTCTAAGCAATCGACATCTTGTCGCTGACCTCTTGTATTCACGTATGGGTACAACATCAACAACAGAAAATCGAGCGCAACCTTAACTACGCCCGCCAGAGATCACTTTCAGATTCAACTGCTCCTGACGCGCACGACGCTGGGTCGCTTCGTCATTGGCAGGGGCAAACAGGGTATGGGGGATACGCAGGCCGTTGAGCAGGAAACTGCCTTGCGACTCGGGTTTAAGATCACTTAACTGACGCGCAACACACTCACCCAGCAGAATGGGCTGTGACAACTCAGCGGTCATCTCCTGTATACGCAAGGTGATGGTGACGGTGTCGCCCAGCAAGGTATGCGTACGACGCTGGGCCGGGCCGATTGAACCCATCAGTGCCGGACCTTGTTCGATACCAATGCCCAACGCCAAGGGCTCCAGCCCTGCGGGCGGCTGTTGCGGCATATCGCGGTGAATGGCGTCCAGCATTTCCTGTGCCGTTGCCAAGGCAGCGCGCGCGCTGAAAGCATTCTGACCATCCCACACTGCCAGCAGGCCATCGCCTTTAAATTCCTGGATGCGACCACCGTGGCGCTCAACAATTTCAGTGGCGCGTACAAAAAAGAAGTGTAACAGCGCGGCGGATTCTTCCGGCGGACGCGATTCACCAAACGCTGAAAAATTACGCAGATCCGCGCTGAGCAAGGTGACATCACAACGCCTGGCATTGATGCTGGAACTGGGCAGCGCGTAAGCAATCTCGCGCGCGACATCGCTGGGCAGGTAGCTGTTGAGGTTGCCAAAAATTCGGCTGCGCTCGGCACGTATGCGGCTTTGTTCCAGCAACAACAACAGACTCGCGGCAATAATTGTATATAAGGAAGGCATGACCCAGCCTAACCATATTTGCTGACTGACCAGTAACTGCCAGTGCAGGGCCAACGCCAGCAGTGGCAACAACAGGCCAACGATAGGCAATCCATACGCGGAGAAGCGTTCGCGGGCACCCGCCATTGCATACAGTGCAGCCGCAAACAGCGCTGTCAGCAACAGCAACAAGGACTCGCTGCCACGGGGTTCATAAGGCATGGCGGTATCCAGCAAGCTGCCAAGCAGGCGCGCCTGTATCTCCACGCCTGGTGCAAAACCGTTGTAGGGCGTCGGGACAATATCGCCCATGCCAAACGCGGTTGCACCAATAAGTACCCAGGTGTTTTCGAGCAATCCTGGTTCGAGTCGCCCCATCATCACGTCAGCGGCTGACACGGCCATAAAGTTTTCCGGCAGATCCTGATAGGAAATGCGGATATTGCCATCGGCATCCAACGGAATTTCAAGACCCGGGTATGACTGCAGGGTCAATACGTTATCCGGACCAAACCAGCCACGCCCTTCAGTGACGGACGCCTGCCAACTGCTGGCCTGTGTTGCCTGCAGCAGCGCGCTGATAACCAGCGTTGGGTACGATTGCCCGTCCACACACACAAACGCAGGGATCTTGCGAAGAGAACCGTCCGAATCAACAATCGGCGCGATGTGGCCTTTCGCGATGTTGGCTAAACCGCTGTGAGACGCGATATAACTGGTCGCTGTGCTGGTTGCGTCGCAGCTGACGCCAGTCAGGGCATGTGTCAACAGTCCGGTCTGTACCTGTTGATTGGATTGTATGACTGGCTGCTGTGCAATGACAGCACCACGACTGGCCTGTAACGCTGCAATGAAGGCTTCATCTCCTTCACGCGCTTCAGGATAAACAATATCGTGAATCTGCAGTTGCACCCCTGCGTCATTCAACGCTGTTACCAGGCGCGCCATATCAGTGCGTGACCAAGGCCAGGGACCAATCTCAGACAGACTTTGTTCGTCAATAGCAACAATCGTAACTCTTTCTTCCGGCATATCATCGGACGACAACAACCAACCTTGTGCGCCTAATCGCTCTTCCAGAATCTGCAGGCTGTTGTGAAACAACCCGAGCACCAGCAAACTGATCGCACCCGCCAGCGCCAGCATCAGCAATCGACCACGACCGGGCAGCAGGCTCAGTGCCAGTGCCAGCGGATTCAGTCGATTGATGAGTTGACGCATGTTATTCATGATCAGCGCTTGTCCCACAGGGTCAGACCCTGAATGCCACCGGCCTCAAGCTGCTTCTGAAAGTAATATCCGGCTTCCTTTCCGTCCAGGCTGACCGCACCCGCCATGCGTTCGGTGGCAGTATTCGTATAAAAATAGCCACCGTCGACGATAAATCCATTGGCGATAAAGTCCACGTCACCTGTCAGGCTGTGATTCATGTTCAATTCGGTTGCAAACTGATTGTTGTTAAAGTTGATATCCAGCGTGCCACCTTTGACCGTCATGGCGAACACACCCGAATCGGCGTGATAAAACGCCTGCGCACTGTGCAGCGCGAAACTGACTGGTCCCAGCCCTGCGTCAACACGAGTCCCGCCATTGCCGGCGCGCAACAACGTGTAACCTTCACGCGCATTGCGTATGGTAATGTCGCGGCCTTCTCTGACATCTGCATAGGCTACAGTCAATTTCTCCAAGTCACCTACGCCAGCACCCCAACGACCCCAGACCAGATTGCGGTCTGTGAGCGCGGGCACTGGAACAGGCACTTCCGGCGTCAGGTCCGGGGGTATCACTACCGGCGGCGGAGTGACTGGAGGCTCTACTACGACCGGCGGCGGAGTGACCACCGGCGGAGGCGTCACAACGGGCGGGGTCACTACCGGTGGCGTCACAACAGGGGGGGGCACTACCGGCGGCGTGACAACGGGCGGCGTGACCGGCGCGACACTCACTACCTGCTGCTGAACACGTTGCGACGTCACGGTCTCAAGGAATACTTCAGTCGCAGCGGTTTTTTCATCGGCTGGTGGCACTTCTTCGTGCATGGCCAGTGCCAGCGCAACCTCGTCACGCATCATATCCGGATCACGCTCCAGCGTGGCCGGCAACAATTCTGGTACACCACTGGCACTTTGAATTTCAAGCACTTGCAGCGAGCTGTCGGTCAGCTCAATGGCATTTGCAACACAAGGGCCAAAGGTGTCGGCACTGCATTCGCTGGAGAAGGGTGCCATCACAATGACGCCTTCATTGACCGATGCCCGCACCGACTGCTGCGAGGCACTGACCACAAAATCGGTTCCGCGCACCCCAATGGCTGCAATCGGTGTATTCAGGCGGAAGCGTTCACGCGCAGAACTTGCACCTCGGCCGGAAATGGAACGGGTGACGCCTTCTTCCAGATTCAGTTTGATGGAGGTATTACCCGGCTGATCGGGTGTGAAGTCGTATTGCACAATTTCCAATCGGCTGTCAGGGCGCACACTGACCAGTGCCTGATCAATAAATCGGATATGCACATGTCCGTTTGACTCAGTGTGGATGCGATCACTCGACCTGACCACGGTTCCCGGGGCGATGAGGCTACGCGACTGACCGGCGCGTTCGATCCAGGCGCGGCCGAGAACCAGACTGACTTCACCGACCGGCATCAGGGTGCCGGCAGTCGCAGAAATCGCCATGTCACCCAGGTCATTACCAACAGACTGGGCTAACGAGGCGTTTGTCACTGAACCCGCCATCAACAGTGCAACACACGACGCCAGCACGCGGCGTTTGCACCCAGCTGTCAAAAATGTGTTGTGTGTTTGTGGTTTCATAAGCACGAACCTCGTCTTAGCATAGGTTGTCATCGTAACCGGCATAGCCATCTGGCTAAGTGACTACAATCACATAATAACGCTGTTGAGAGCCACATGGCGTGTGAATTTGCTATTCCGGGCGCGCTTACTATAATGACCCCGCTTGCCATTTTACAAAACCAGCCGTTTGCGGTCAGACTCACTAAGAGGTCAACCCCCGGGAAATCAATTTCATGCAGGTAACCCCTGAGCTTCTCAGCGCATTTCCCAGCCTGAAGCCTTTGCCGCCCGCCACGCTGTCGCGTCTTGCGCAAGAGTCATCGGTGCGCAAATTTGCGCGCCGCGGTGTGGTACTGACCGCCGGGGTGCGAGAAGAATTTGTCTGTTTCCTGTTTGAGGGACGCCTGCAGGGTGTCGATTTCACAATTGATGGTCGGGAAGTTGGCCTGTACTTTGTGGAGCCGGGCGATTTCTGCGGCGAGCTGGGCATGTTTGACCACGGGCCGCAGCCGGAATTTGTGATTGCGCTGACGGCGGTGGTCACCGTGTTTGTTCCGATGGAAAGCCTGCGTCAGGTGACTCTCGAGCACCCCATGTTGTTGAAACTATTGGGAGAAAGGCTGGCCGCGCGAGTCAGGCAGCTGACCCGGCAACGCTCCTTGCTGGGTCTGCCCAACATCAGCCAGCGTGTTTGCTGCCAGTTGTGGCTGCTGGTACCCGACGATGCCCGCCAGAATCTGCAAGCCAGTGTGATCAACAATCCTCCCACACACATGGAAATTGCCATCATGCTGAACCTGAGTCGCGAGACCGTCAGCCGGGTATTCCAGATTCTTCAGACCCGCCAGATTGTCCGGCGTGACGGCACCAGTCTGCTGCATGTGAGTGATACCGCTGCCCTGAAACGTCTGGCGGAAGGCAAGGAAGAGCTGTGACTGTGGTCACAATGATCACCGTAAGCATTTCTGTCTGTTAGTATTTTTGCCAAGAGCGGGTATATAATCGCGCCAGTTTTTACGGTGGCCTTGAATCCGTTGGCATAAAACCCAACTATAAAAGCTCAACATTACAAGGGTCTGAGAGGGCCCGACAAAAGTACTCCTGATGAAGAATCTCTGATGAACAATACCAAGAAGACCGTGCGTTTTACTGAACTGGCAGACGCACTCAAATCAATCCGCAGTTATTTTATGTATGCCGGGCTGTTTAGCGCAGCAGTCAACATCCTGATGTTGGTGCCGATTTTTTACATGTTGCAGGTTTATGACCGGGTGATGGGGAGTGGCAGCTACTCGACACTCACAATGCTGACCTTGCTGATGGTATTTTTAACGTTTGCCCTGGGCGGTTTTGAATGGGTACGCTCGATGATTCTGATCAGCGCCAGCAACCGGATTGAGCAAAAGCTTCGCACCCGGGTTTTTGATGCAGCCTTTAAAAACGCACTTTACACGGGCAACACTGGCAGCAGCAATCAGGCGCTGGCGGATCTGTCCAGCTTGCGGCAGTTTTTAACCGGCAATGGTTTGTTTGCGTTTTTTGACGCGCCCTGGTTTCCCATTTACGTGGGCGTGATGTTTTTGTTTCATCCCTGGTTTGGCATTGTGGCCATCATCTCCGGTATTGTGATGGTGGCCTTTGCGTTCGCAACTGAAATCGTAACCACTAAACGATTAAAAGATGCCAACACCAAAGCGGGAAAGGTTAATGCACAAGTAGGCGGCAGTTTGCGCAATGCTGAAGTCATTGCCGCCATGGGTATGGGTGACGATATAAGACGGCGGCAAGAGCAGCAGTCTGATGAAGTGTTAGTGCTGCAAACTGAAGCAAGCCAGGCTGCCGCTGGATTGACCAGTCTTTCCAAAACCTTCCGGATGGTTGTGCAATCGCTGATTCTGGGTCTGGGTGCCTTGCTGGCACTTCAGCAGCAGATTTCACCCGGCATGATGATCGCAGGCTCTTTGTTGCTCGGCCGCGCATTAGCACCCATCGACATGTTGGTGGGTACGTGGAAGGGTTTTTCCGTCGCGCGTGCGCAGTACGAACGCCTCGGTCAGTTGCTGGAAAATATACAGGCTGATAAAGACACCATGAGCCTGCCTGCACCCAAAGGCAATCTGAGTCTCAGTCAGGTTGCCATTGTGCCACCAGGCGGACGCATTCCTGTGGTGCAAGGTGTTAACTTTGAATTGGCGGCTGGCGAAGCCTTGGGCATTGTTGGCCCGAGCGCATCCGGCAAATCGTCGCTGGCACGCGCCATTCTGGGTATCTGGCCGGCGGCCAATGGCAAGGTGCGACTGGACGGCGCAGACATCAGCAGTTGGAAGCGCACTGAACTGGGTCCGTATGTGGGCTACCTGCCCCAGGACATCGAACTATTTGACGGCACAATATCAGCGAACATCTGTCGATTTGGTGACATTGATTCTCAGAAGATCGTGGAAGCCGCGCAGTTGGCTGGCGTTCACGAATTGATTCTGCGTTTACCGCAAGGTTACGACACCGTCATTGGAGGCAACTCTGGCGCATTGTCCGGCGGTCAGCGCCAACGCATCGGGCTGGCACGAGCAGTCTATGGAATGCCCAAGCTGCTGGTGCTGGATGAGCCCAACTCGAATCTGGATGACCAGGGCGAACGCGAACTTGTGCAGGCCTTGTTGCGAATTAAAGCACAGGGGTGCACTGTTATCGTCATATCCCATCGAACAATGGTCTTGCATAGCATGGACAAACTGCTGGTGATGAAGGATGGTGCACCGGTCAGTTTCGGGCCGCGCGATCAGGTACTCGCCAGTCTGATGGGCCAGAGCGAAGCTCGTCGCGCATAGAACATTTTTTCACGGCAAATCTGCCGGGGACACAGCAATTTTTGTAAGGTGGAAAGCGATCGTGGCAGAAGCAACTCAAGATTCAAAACAGCTTGCCCGGATACTGGCAAACGCTATGGGTGATGATCCTTCTCAACGGATCGGGGTGGTCACCTCCATGGAAAAACCCAAGTTTATTGGCTTGCTGATTTTTTTCCTGGTGTTTGGCGTATTTGGTGTGTGGGCAGCGGTTGCGCCACTGGATGGTGCTGCGCATGCGCCTGGCGCGGTCACGGTGCGCTCAAACCGACAACTTGTACAACATCTGGAAGGTGGCATTGTCAGCGAAATCCGCGCACGTAATGGCGACATTGTGCGTGCCGGCGACCCACTTTTGATTTTGGATAACACGCAGTCATTGGCGCAGCTGGAAATTGCAACGGCGCAGTACCTTGCGATGCGCGCGATGGAAGCTCGCCTGATTGCAGAGCGTGACGGCCTTGAGCAGATCAATTTCCCATCCGATCTGTCGACCGCCGCTCAAAACGCGCAACAGGAAATCGCATCACAAACGCAGGTTTTTCAGACTCGCAAAGCGGCTCTGGAAGGCAGCATCGAAGTTCTGGAACAACGCATCGGCCAGCTGCAGTCGCGTCTGGGCGGTTTGCGCGCTTTGCAAGAGAGCAAGCAGGATCTGGCTGACTCGTTTGCAGAGGAACTGCGAGACGTAGAGTCTTTATTAGTAGAAGGTTTTGCAGACAAGAATCGATTACGAGAACTCGAGCGTAACGCTGCTCAGTTGCGTGGCGAAGCCGCTGAATTAACTGCCAGCATTTCGTCGACAGAAATTGAGATCGGTGAAACCCGACTGCAAATTCTGCAACAGGAACTGCAATTCCAGAACGAAGTTGCCAATCAGTTGGCGGAGACGCAGACCGCCTTGAAGGACGCTACAGAACGTATGACAGCAATCCGTTCGATCGTTCAACGCACCACCATCACCGCGCCGGTTGACGGCATCGTCAACGGCATGCAGATTCATACCATTGGCGGAGTTGTACCGCCCGGGCAACCGCTGGCGGATATCGTTCCACAGAATGAAGAACTGATTGTTGAAGCACGGGTATCGCCAATTGATATCGACCGTATCGCCGTAGGCCAGGAAGCCATGATTCGCTTTTCCAGCTTCAGCAGCTCGGTTCCCAATATATTTGGCAATGTTATTCACATCTCGGCGGATGCTTATACTGACCCCAACACGGGTATGAGTTATTACAGTGCGCGCGTCGAAGTCACGCCCGAGGGTCTAAAGGATCTTGGTGATCTTACCTTGATACCTGGTATGCCGGCAGAAGTGTTTATCGCTACAGGGTCCCGCACCTTGTTGCAGTACTTCATGAAACCTTTCTCCAATGCGCTTGCGCGTAGTTTTATAGAAGACTGATGCCGATGAAACGAGTGTCCCGATCCGGTTTTAAAACGCAAAACGCCGTCCGATCACTGGCGACGTTTGCCAGTGCAGGGCTGTTGTTTGCTGCACTGGGCGCTGTGACGCCTGTTTATGCGCAAGCGCCAGCATTGACTCAGGAAGGCAGTACGGAGAGTCCGACAAACAGCAGCGCACTTGAAACCGGCATTGGTCAGACTCTTGAGGATTTTTTTACAGCCGCACTGGAATACAGCCCACGATTGCAAGTTGCCGCGGCCAAGCGCGATATCGGTGCCGCACGGCGACGTGGTGCCAACGGCCAACTCTTACCACAAATCAGCGCCAGCGCCAGTATTTCCGATAACAGGCAGGATGCCCTGAATCGTATCAGTGAATACCGGGGTGAACGATTGGCTCTGGTGTTGCGTCAGGTGTTGTTTGACTGGCGCGTTTTCTCGCAGCGCGGCCAAGCTTATGCGCTGGAGAATCAACTGGAAGCCGAGTACTTCGCCGAATTGTCGGTGGTGCTGACCAGCGTCGCTGAACGTTATTTTGATGTCTTGCAGGCAGAAGACGCCTTGCGATCCATTCAGTCAGAACGCGAATCGGTGCAAAATCAAGTCAATCAGGTCGAGCGTTTGTATGGCCTGCAAATGGCACAAATCACAGACCTGTATGATGCACAGGCACGCCTGTCTGCTGTTGAAGCCGAAGAATTGTTGTTGTCCAGCGAAGTATCACTGACACGCGACGCGCTGCGCTCTGCGACAGGCATCGGCGTGGGCAATTTGTATGTGCTTGGTGAAGAAGCTGCATTGCCAGTCGTTGAGGGTTCACTGGACGAGTGGGTTCAGCGTGCCCGGCAAGGCAACCACCAGATCCGTGCTCGGGAATACTCGGTTGAAATTGCGGACCGACGGGTGTCTGAGCAACGTGGCGCCTACTTGCCGCGCGTCAATCTGATTGTCCAGCAACAGCGATCTGATCTGGGTTTTGATAACGTGCCCATTAACCGCACCGACACTGGCTATGTTGGACTGGACATTTCCGTACCTTTGTTTGCTGGCGGCTCTATCCGTGCCAGCGTCAGTGAAGCCGTCAGTCAGCAGTCCATCGCGCGCAGCGAATTGCGTCAGCTAAGTCTGGATGTCAGTGAACAAACGCGGCTGTCGTTTTTGCGCCTGAAAGCCGCTGAGCGTCAGATTGAGGCCGCTGAAAAGCTGCTGGAATCACGCATTTTGGCAACGACTGCACGTCGACGCGGTTTCGAATTGGGTACAGTGACCAGCGTGAATGTGCTGGATGCCGTGCGTGAGCAGTTTGTGGCTGAACGCGATTTGCAGCAAATTCGATATGACTACATTCGCCTGAGCCTGTACCTGCGACGGGATGCCGGCGTACTCACCTCGGACGACTTGATCGATATTGGCAGCCGGCTGGATCAGCCGTTGCCGTAACACCGTACCCCTGAGGATACCCCTCGCGTTACTCCACCAACAGGTTGATAGCCTGCTGGTGGAAATACAATTCATCCGGGTTGCTATCCACCCCATAACCAATCAAAAAATCCACGCTGATATTGCTGATATTGATATCTGCTGCCGCAAAGTTCTTGAGGATGTCCAGCTTCTCCACAGCACCCAGCACCCGACGTTCGGCGACCGGCACACTTTCACGCTCGGGCTGATAGGTCACAAAATCGCCGGTGGCATTTTTAACCAGAATTTCTCCGTCACTGGTAATCGCAGCCATCACCAGAAATCCCGGTTGTCCCTGGTGGCGCGGGTCGATTTCTATTTGCCCCAGTACATCAAAGCGTTGTGTAGGCGTGACGCGGTTGTTGAAGGTTTGACCACCGTCGCGGGTAACCCCACCGTAAAAACGCGCGTCTGACTGGCCTCCCTGAAAACTTTGTTTTCCTGAAAGTGGCAGCAAGGTGGATGCACTGTACGACACTGACAAACGATAGGTGCCGGTATTGCTAAGTCCTGCACAAACATCGGTCAGACTGCTGTAGGTATTGACCATGACAATGTAGCGCCCGGGCGTGACATCGGCCTGTAGAGCAGGCGTGCAGTTTCCATCGCGACTTTCGGCAATATTGAGAATTTTTAATCGTTCATCTGCCAGCAACAAAACACCGTGCAGCGCGCCATCTCTGCGCATATTGATAGTCAGTCGTTTATTTTCAGTGACCTCAAGTGTATAGACATCCACAAAACTGGTATCGGATCCGCCGACAATCAGCTGCTGCACCCGGCAGTCACCCGCCGCTAATTGCCCATTACGCCACCCAAATGCCAGCGCAGAATTCGGACAGTTATTGATACCTCCGTACAAGGTATTCACGCCATCGATATCATCCTGTTGCAGCTCATACAGACTCCCGATGCGGGCATTCATAATGGCTGGCCGGGTATTGTCGTGACCAAGCCCCAGCACATGTCCCAGCTCATGCAAGGCAACGCGTTTGAAGTCGTATTCCGCCCGGCCATTGGTGCCATTGCGCAGCGGCCCGTCATAGACATCAAAGTTCAGATTGGCATTAAAAACGATGTCCGCCTCAACAATATCCGATGAACCGAGGGTATTCGGTTCCTGAAAGTACAAGGTAACGGCCAATGTTGTATCGGGCAGTGAGTTCCCGCACTGTGTTGTACGAAAGTCTGAACCGTTCAGGTAATCCGGTCGTTGACCCGCCGAGTAACCAAAACAGGGATCCCGGTACTCGTTAACGATATTGAAGGTAAAGTCGGTTTTTTCATTCCACTGCCGGGCAGCATCCGCCATGGCATCTGCCCAACTGATACCGCTGCGTGAAACGCCAGAGATGTTGGTGTAAACCGTGGTAACGCCACCCGGCCATTTGGCGCCATTGGATCCGATATTGTAGGCGTGTGCCGCACCGAGAATGGCGCTCGTCAAACCGGCGATTATCAGCAACCTCCACGCCAAGTGCCACATCATGGCACCTGCTGCTGGACATCCAGCATGAGCTGAATCTGAGCCCGGAAATCGCTGGCACTCATGGCATCCTCGACCGGCCGATCTTGCGCAGTCATGACACCCCGGGCTGCGCCGTTATCCTCCAGAATACGGATCCAATCTTCCAGCGCTTCAGCCACAGTGTCTGATGCCGGGTCAGCCGCTGGCACCAGCGCCAGACCGGTCACCGGCGCGTGATCAGCCGTCAGCACGCGACTTGCGCCACGTTGGTCAGCTTCCAACAAAAAATGTCCCTGCGCCCAGCCTACCAAAGGATGAATCAGCGGTTCGTGCAAGGATTCCACAAAAAAGATGCCGGTTTCGCCCAGTTGAGGTACTTGCATACCCTGCACCACCAGGCGTCGGCCATCCACTTCCCCGCCCAGATACTGCAGGCTTATGTTTGATTGGAAATAATCGCCCTTGATCACGGTGATGACGTCAAACGTAACCTTGGTGTGAATACTGCGCGGCCCGGTTTGTACGGACTCCACGTTGCTGACTTGCCCCTCAAAAATCAGCTCAGCATTATCCACTACTTCTGGAAATGACAATTGCAGCACGGTGGTCGCCTGCACCCGCGTCACTACCAGACACAGTAATACCGCTGACATCCACACTGAGAACCGCGTAGAGAACAAGGTTACCCAAGGCCGCTGCCGGGTTAGATATCTGGTGAATGTCATTGCCGGTACTCCTGTCGTTTACGACGGCTGGCGTTAACTGCTGCGCATGGCGTGAATGACCTTGATCAATTCATGCCGCCAGTGTGCCGGTTCCACTTGCAACTGCGCAATGGTTTCCTTTTTGTCCAACACACTGAACGAAGGACGTTTTGCGGGTGTCGGGTAAGCAGTGCCCGGAATCGCCTTGACAGGGATGGCCCGATTCAACAGGCCGGCCGCCAGGGCCTCATCCTGAATAGCAACCGCAAAATCGTACCAACTGGCAACACCGGCATCACTCCAGTGCAAGATACCTGTTGCTTTGTGTTGCAGGGCGGCATCAATACAGCGGGCCAGCCCCCAGGTCGACGTCGGTGTGCCAATCTGATCATCGACCACACTCAGACTGTCTTTTTCCGCCATCAGCCTCAACATGGTTTTCAAAAAGTTGCGGCCAAACTGTGAGTACACCCAGGACGTCCGCAGCACCAGACTGTGGGCAGGCGCCAGATATCTCACATGCAGCTCCCCCTCCAGTTTGGTGCGACCATAAATGCTCAGGGGATCGGTCTGGTCTGTTGGGGTATACGGTCGATACATGCGTCCGCTGAACACAAAGTCAGTCGAAATGTGCAGCATCCAGGTGTGATTTCCTGCTGCCCAGCTGGCCAGATACTTGGGTCCGGCAGCATTGGCTGCACGGGCGGTTTGGTCATCCTGCTCCGCGGCATCGACCGCGGTGTACGCCGCCGCATTGATGATGGCGTCCGGCTTGATGTCCGAGAGGGTTTTACGCAGTTGAGACTCGTTGCTGATATCCAGTTCAGCCCGCGACAGCGCAATCACCTCATGACTCGCCGAAGGCAGCGTCTGTTGCAAGGTCAAACCCAGTTGCCCTTGTGCACCCAGCAATACAATTTTCATGTGTTATCCCCGGCACACACCTGAGCGTGGGTCATGTTGGTGTTGTCTCGTAAAATGGTGCGTCGGAAAAGGCCAGCGCCCGGCGGTCTTTATCCGACAATACCGGCTCGGTGCCCGTCTCGATTGGCCAGTCGATCGCCAGCGCCGGATCGTTCCACAACAGGCTATGCTCGTCATCGGGGGCATAATAGTCGGAGCACTTGTACACCATTTCCGCTGTTTCACTCATCACATAAAACCCGTGTGCAAAACCCGGCGGTACCCACAGCTGCAACTTGTTATCTGCTGACAGCACCATGCCTACGCTGTGACCAAAGGTCGGCGAATCTGCACGCATATCCACGGCCACATCAAAAATTTCGCCCTGAACAACACGCACCAGTTTGCCTTGCGGTTTTTTCAACTGATAGTGCAGCCCTCGCAAGATACCGTGACCGGAGCGGCTGTGGTTGTCTTGCACAAAACGGGTGCCCGGCAACGTGTCATCAAAAAATGACTGACGGAATATTTCCATAAAAAAACCGCGATGATCCCCAAACACCTTGGGTTCAAACAACAACACGTCGGGGATGGCGGTGGGCGTGATTTTCATAGTCAAACAAGTACTCCAAGGATATGCTTAAAACATCAATGTTGCTCAGAAAAAGACTGGCATTACTTACGTATCAGCTTTAGCAAATACTGGCCGTAACCGCTTTTTGACAAGGGCGCGGCCAAGGCACGCAGTTGCTGCTCGTCAATAAAGCCATTGTGATAGGCAATTTCCTCCGGGCAGGCGATTTTTAAACCCTGACGCTCTTCAAGCACGCGAATGAAATTTGCCGCATCCAGCAACGACTGCACCGTACCGGTATCCAGCCATGCCGTGCCACGATTGAACAACTCAACTTTCAGGTCGCCGCGCGCCAGATACACCTTGTTAACGTCGGTGATTTCAAGTTCACCGCGCGCTGATGGCTTGATGGTCTTGGCAACATTGACAACGTCATTGTCGTAGAGATACAGCCCGGTCACGGCGTAATTGGACTTGGGTTTCAGGGGTTTTTCTTCCAGATCCACCGCGATGTTGTTTTCGTCCAGCGCCACCACACCATAGCGCTCGGGGTCATTCACGTAATAAGCAAATACCGTGGCACCTTTTTCCTGACGCACCGCATTTTGCAATTTATCTTCCAGCGCATTACCGTAAAAAATATTGTCACCCAGAATAAGGCAGACACTGTCATTGCCAATAAACGATTCGCCGATCAAAAACGCCTGGGCAAGTCCGTCCGGGCTGGGTTGTTCAGCATACTGCAGACTGATGCCCCATTTGCTGCCATCGCCCAGCAAGTGACGGTACAAGGGCAGGTCAGCGGGGGTGGTGATAATCAGTATTTCGCGGATGCCAGCTTGCAGCAGTGTACACAGCGGGTAATAAATCATCGGTTTGTCGTACACCGGCATCAGTTGTTTACTGACAGAAATGGTCATGGGGTGCAACCGTGTACCGGTACCGCCCGCCAGAATGATGCCTTTGGTGGTTTGTCTGCGAGATCTGCCAGTGGCAGTTGTGTTGGGTGCGGGCGACGCGTGCTGCATAGTGTGCAATCCTGAGTACGGCTACTGATCCATGGTTGCCACAATCTGCGGCAAGGTGTTGTAAAACGTCGAGCGGGGATTATAGCCAAGTTGCGCAAGGCTTGCCGCACTGTCCGCGGTGTAATTGCGTGCCAATGCCCGATAGGAGCGCAAGCCCGGGGCGTTGTTAAGTGGCAGTAACCGACCGGCAATTTCCAGCATCAGTGCCATTACAAAAAACAGCTGACGTGGGGTTGCCCACCCGGGTTGCGATCGCCCAAACGCCTGACGCATCTCGTATTCAAGTGTTTTGATGTGATACGACTCACCGTCACTCAGCACATAGACCGGCGCTTTTGAAGAGGGTGTTTGCTGTGCTACACAAATCAGCGCAGCGCACAAATCCTCTACCCCAATCAGGGAGAACGCATGGTCAAAGCGCGGCAGGGGCGGCAACAACCCTTTGCGGATCAGACGCATCAAGGTCATCAGATTACCCTTCATACCCGGGCCATAGACATTCACCGGCCTGACAATGCTGACCGCGATGTCTCCCCGCTCATGCGCATTAATCAGCAACTGCTCTGCCTGCCACTTGGAATCCCCATACGCTGTGCGCGGCCGATCAAACGCCGGATCAGCCAGAATACTGCTGACATAAACAAAATGGCGGACCCCTGCCTTGATGGCGGCAGACAACAGGTGCTGTGTACCGGCAACATTCACCGCATACAAGTGGCGGGTCTGCGCATGATTGACATGGGCGCAGGCAGCCAGATGAAAAACAGTATCGATGCCGTCACAGACCGTCGACAAACTGGCTGGCAATAACAGGTCATGCGCCGGTCTGCTCAGTACCTTTACTGGAACAGAGGACTGTTGCAATTGCCTGAGCAAGGCTTGGCCCACAAACCCGCTGGCGCCACTGACCAAGACCGGCAACGTTATTGCGGCACTCATATCCAGCGCCAGCCGTGTGTATTAAAAAAGCGCACCGCGGAACGAGCAAACATCAAAATATGACGCAGCCCTTTGCGGGCACTGTGTCCGCCAAGGTGGGTTATGTTCATGCGCGGCAGGTAGGTCAGGGTACCCGACTGGTGTGCGCGGATAGCCAGATCAAAGTCTTCGAAATACAAAAAGTAGCCGGGATCAAAGCCGTTAAGCGCCTGCAGGGGCTGGTGGCGGAACAGCATAAAACAACCGCTGATCACGGGGATGCCGTCCGTTGCCCGATCCTGAGGCAGGTCGGTCATTTCGTATCGCTCAAGGCGTTTGCGAAACAGTGATTTGACGCGGGCAGGCGCAAATCCGCGCAACAAAAAGTCCAGCACACTCGGGAAACGTTTGCACGCGGATACTTTTTCCCCATGGCCATTTTGTATGGTGGGTGCGACCGCGATGGATCCCGGATGATCGACCAACCAACTCAAACCCTCAACAAGACTGTCAGGTGCCAGAAATACATCAGGATTTAACACCAGATAATAGTCTCGCGGATCAGGATTTGTTGTTGCGATGACCAGATTGTGTCCACGACCAAATCCAATGTTGCCGTGACCGCTTTTTAATGCGCGAGAGTGAGGCATGGCAGGGGTGGGCAAGCGTTTGACAAGATCTGCCAATGCCTGCTGGTTTTCGGGCGTATCGGCATTGTCGATCACATGGAGGTGCAAAGAGCCAATCAATCCCTGCCCAACCGCTTGATCAGCGGCCAATTGCAGTGACTGCAGTGCCTTGGTAACAATCGGCAGGTCAAGGTGGTAAACCACGACCGATACGGTCAGGCTGGGCAGCGGGGCGGGGGAGCTCATTTATTGAGTAATGATCCTGTCGCCAAACGGTGTACGGATCAACCGACTGCCTTCGGGGACTTCCGACGGATCAATACGTCGTGGACGGAACCGCTCACCTTCCATCACCTGCATGGGAACACCATCAGCTTCTGCTCGTTCACGCGCTGCACGCAACGCTGCCGCAAACGGGTTGTCAGGAGACACTTCAGTGACCACGGTCTCGGCGCCGGTTGTACCCTGTCCCGGCGCTTGCGCGGGTGATGGTGTCGCGGCTGCGATTGGGGACGCAGTCGCGATGCTCAGACGCGCTTCAGTACCACTGGCACAAGTGACGCCTTGGTCTGCTCTGGGCACACAGGGCGATGACGCAGGATGCCGAACGACCAGCTCACGCGTATTTGCTGCCGCAATGGTATAGCCGGGATAGCCGGGAATGGTCACCGGTACCTTGGGGTCCAGATCCACGGTAACAACCTGACCAGAAGGACTGCGCACACGAGCACGCCAGCGATCCCCGAGACGACTGGTGCCGATCATGGTGAACGGTTCAGTGCTGCTGACGGCAACCGGTGCGGAGGGCGACTGTTCAATTTGCTGGGAGACGGGAGCGGATTGACGCTCCACGGGTTCAAACAAGTTTAATGAATCCGTATTTTGTGCAGCCGCCTGTTGTACTAGCAATGAAAGCAGACCTGTCGCCATTATCAGCACCAGCGCTGGCTTTTTCCACGTATCGCTGCTTCTGCCTGACATGTTAAACCCCGGTCTTTCTGAAGAATGTAACGACTATGACGCTGGATGTTAGCGCCAAGTTTGGTTTGTTTCAAAATTGTGTATCAACAAAATACGGTGTAAACGCCTTTTGGGCAGCCTGCGCCAGTGCCAGACCTATGTCGTCAGCAGGGTAGGCATAAAAAGCTTCTGCATGACTGCAGTCGGCAGGCATCGAAAAAGTGCGGGCCTTATTTAACGCCAGAATCATGTCGGGATAATTGTTCTGGCTGTTCTGACTGACATAGACTTGCATGGCCTGCTCTTTGACCGCACGGACAGCCGTGATATCCATCAATCGATTCACTGGGCTTTGCACGCTGATTTCATACGACCAGGCACTGGGTCGTTGCCCACGCCAGGGCCGCTGATACAGGCGTTGCAGTGCCTGCCAGACCACCTGAGCAGTGCCACGATGATCCGGATGCAACTCCAGCACACCCGGGAAAAACACGGTGGCTGCTGACTTTTCAGTGATTGCCGCCAGCACTCTCTCGATCAGGGTTTCCTCCGGTTGAAGCCCACGATCCGGTTGATCCCAGGTTTGCAATGAACTCACGCCCAAAATCCGGCAGGCCTGCTCAACTTCCTGTTGTCGACGCAACACCAGCGCCGCGGCCTCGGGGGTCCCGGCGGCATACGGACCACCCAGTGCGCCATCCGTCAACACAATCACATGGGTGTTGATCCCCGCATTTGCAGCCAGTCGCAATGCACCGCCCATACCAAAGGTTTCATCATCGGCATGGGGCGCAAAAACCAGCCAGGGCCCATCAGGCAATTGGCAGGATTGATACGGGACAAGTATGTGCTCAGGTGTCATACGTCGGATTGTAGGGCCTTTTGTTGGTTTTTTTTAGCGTTTTCTGGCGACACTGCCGCCTTTCATGGTTAAATCTGCGGCCTTTCAGGTAACAAATGACTAGCCGCGCAACCAGAATATGTCGTTAACCCTCCTACGTGATTGGATACAGTCCCCGTTTCGCCACTTCAGGCTGTTTCATCAATTTGTGCGCCAGGAGTTCAGCGGCCAATTTGCCGGATCTCTTGGTGGTTTTTTATGGCTGTTTGTCACGCCAATTTTTAATATCGCCATTTATTCCTTTGTGTTCAGTGTGGTGTTCAGGGCACCGGTGCCTGAGAACTTTGGCGATGTGCCCTTTGTGGTCTTTCTGATGATCGGCTACTTACCCTGGTTTGCATTTGCCGATGCCATGGGGCGCGCCAGCAGTTTGTTGCTCGATAAAGCACCACTGATCACCAAGGTGATGTTTCCAGTGCAATTGATCCCGCTGGTGGGTACCGTGATTCCATTTATGGTGCACGGCATTGCCTTTACTGTCTTTCTGCTTTATCTGAGCACTCAGGGTTTGGTTAACAGTGCCTGGTTATGGCTGCCTCTGGCATTTGTGCTGCAGTGCCTGTTTACCCTCGGTTTGGTGTCTGTATTGTCGGCGTTTTGTGTATTCCTGCGCGATATCCAGCAAATGGTGGCGCTGATGTTGACTGCGTGGTTTTTCCTGACCCCCATCATTTATCCCTTGTCTATGTTGCCGGAACAGTTGCAGCCATTGATGATGTTGAATCCCATGCACAGTTTTGTGCAGTTTTATCGGGAAATTATTGTACTGGGCGAGTTTTCTCTACCGCATTTTCACGTGATGGTGTTATCCGCTGCCATCAGTTATCTGTTTGGCGGCTGGTTGTTTATGCGTATCAAACATGCCTTCGGGGACGTTTTGTAACATGTTCAGTATCACCGTCGAAAATCTGCAAAAAGACTTCCGCATCTATGCACGGCCACAGGATCGCTTGCTTGAACTGTTGCTGCGCAAACCACGCCACCGCGTCTTTGAAGCGCTGCATGATGTTTCGTTTAATGTGTTGGAAGGTAAAAGCCTGGGCATCGTGGGTGACAACGGTGCCGGTAAATCAACCCTGATGAAGCTGCTGGTTGGCACACTGCAACCCAGTGGCGGCAACATCAGCATCAAAGGCCAGGTTGCCGCGTTGCTGGAACTCGGCGCAGGTTTCCACCCGGAGTTCAGTGGTCGTCGCAATATTTATTTGAATGCGTCACTGCTCGGTGTGCCGGATGACGATATTGTGGCGCTGGAAAACGACATCATCGAATTTTCCGAGCTGCGCGATTTTATCGATCAGCCGGTGAAAACCTATTCCTCTGGCATGTATGTGCGGCTGGCATTTTCGATTGCCACCATGGTGCGCCCGGACGTGCTGGTGATCGATGAGGCGCTGTCGGTTGGAGACATCGCTTTCCAGAAAAAGTGTGTCCAGCGCATGAATGAATTCCGCCAGCAACAAAAAACCATGGTGTTCTGCAGTCACTCCATGTACCACGTGCAGGAGCTGTGTGACACCGCGATTTGGCTGGAGCGCGGGCGTATTCGCGAGATCGGCAAAAGTGAAGACGTGGTGGCGCATTACGAGGATTACTGCAACAGCCAGCGGGTGTATACCAAAGGGCAGGAGCAGGTTCAGGTACATGACTCCGAAGCATCTGCCGCCGCCAAAGATTGCCGCATCCTGTATACCCGGGTGTTGAATGAGGACGGTGAACCTGTTGATTCGGTCTCGCCCTTACAGAATATTGTGCTGGAAATGCAGGTTGAAATGCTCAACGACAATGTGCGTTGTTATTTCGGTTTTGCCATGATGAAGGATCTGGATGCAGTGATGTCATCCTACCTTGCGACAGAGCGGCCAGAGGTAGAAAACGGCCCGTTCCGCCAAGGCGAAATCATCACAGTTCAGGTCAGGCTGCAGGCCATGACCATGCGTATGGGTGCCTTCCATTTGCTGGGCGGCGTCGCGGATGAAAGTGGTTTGCTTTGGTATGAAACCAAACTCAGCAAAGAAGTCAAAATCACCGCCAACAAAGGTCTGGGGTCATTTGTGATGGCCTCGTCATGGTCAGTTAATCGCCGGTAATTCTCCAATATCGATTCTGGCCGGGGCATAGTCCGGCAGTTGTGCATAAGGATGCACCTTGTAGACCCGCGGCAGTGTGGCAAATGATCGCACCTCAACCACCTGCAGATAAGCCTGTCTCGCCTCGCTGCTGTCTTCTTCCTCTGTGTACGCATAAATCGAGTAGAAACTTGAGGTATTGAAGCCAAGCCAGGGTGATACCTCCAGTGTGACCTCGACCGGAATCAACTCCCCCAATTCGGTCAATGTGCGTATGTCGCGTTGCTCCCGGTACGCAATGATGGTCTCCGTTGCCTCTTCAGTCATCCCCGGCAGCAGCATCAGGGCCTCACGGGTGGCCAGGTTCAGATTCACTGTTGTTGAGTTACCATAGATGGTAAAGGCGGCATCGAGATCAACGTCGCTGAACAACTCATCAAAACCCCGGATCAGGCGTAATTCCTCAACCGTATCGAGCTCCTGGTTATTGCGGGTGGTGTAGGGCGGGTCAAGCTCCGTGTAGTATTCATCTTCAGCACCCGAGGGCAAGGCCGCATCGTTCAGGTCTGTCCAGTCGGACCAGGCCGCCAACAATTCCTGCACCTGCCGTGGATCAGCATCCGGACCTCCCAGGCGTTTTTCAATGATGAGTTGCAGTCGATCTCTGGGAATTCTGTTCAGGTTAATTTTACCGGCATGATCGTAAATGCGGATGCGGACATTCTCCTCGGCCGGGTAGTGCAAACTCAGGGACTGCCCATTAAATCGATAGGCCGGAATACGCTGCAGCTCGTCATCGTCAACATTGTCCATCACGCCCAGAGGCACGGGCATGCTCTCCATCATCAATTCCATTTCGGCTTTTCTCACGGCACCCATCAACTGCGCGTGCGCCAATGTGCCGGTGCGATGATGCAAGGCAGTATTGGCCGACAGACGGATATTGGAGGCGAGCACGGTCACCAGCACCGTGAGCACCACCGCTGTCCATAACACCATGATCAGCACCACACCCCGTTGGGAACTGCACCTCATTGCAGCATCTCCTGTGTTGGTTGGATGGTGCGGTGCTGCGTGCTGAGAATCGGGGAAATGACATCAATGACGTCAGTGCTGTTGTCAGCACCATCATCAATGCGCGTCAAGCGGATGTGCACAGCCAGTGGCAAAGACTGTAAACGCGCGCCATCCCATTCCTCGCGCCAGCGCCGCTCAAACTGCAGGTCTTCAAACAGATAAAAAAACTCAGCGCGGTACCCACTGATCAACAACATCGGTTCAGTATCCTGCAGTCGCTCACCCGGATAGTCACTGAGCGCCGGGGCCAGCTGAAGATACAGCCCCTCATCATTGTCAGAATACAGGCGCCATGCGGTCAGCCCGGGATTTCGTTGCGGCGACACACTGGACACCCAGGCAAGCTCATCAGCTTGTCCATCAAAGTAGACTTCCCGCCCCAGTGTTTCAAGATTGCGATAACTGTGCGGAAACGCGCCTTGCAAGGCTCTTTCCAACTGCAACAAGGCGGTACTTTGATCCAATGTTCGCTCAAGGCCTTCGGCGTTGATGTCCCAGTCGCGCACAACACCGTACACCCCTGCGGTCAGCATGCTGAGCAACATGGCAGTCAACGACAACGCAATGAGGATTTCGAGCAGGGTAAAACCACGTTGAGTCGGATAAGCGCGTATCATCGCGGCAAATCGGAGCGTGTCCAGCGCACCGCCTCAATGGTTTCATCTGTCAGGGAATCTCGCACTTCATACAGTTGCAGCAGGTCATTCATCGGCGCCGTTCGACGCTCGGCATCCGGCAACAACTCCAGACCCTCGATGATAAAACGGTCGTCTTCAATGGCCGGCTCAAAATCACGGAATTCATTGTCCAGCAGCGCTTGGTTGACAGCTGCACGGGCTGCCGTGCTGCTCTGCAAACTCTGTTGTGCCCTGACCGCCAACTGTTTGCTACCTGCCGACAAGGTAAACAATCCACCCATCACCATCGCGGTGATCGTCAAGGCAATCATGACCTCCAGCAAGGTAAAACCAAGTTGCTGTGTCATTTTGCTCATGTTGTTATTCATCGCGGACATTCACTCGGCCCGAGAACGGATCGATTTCAACAATCCGCATTCGCTGATTCTGCCTAAACGATAATTCACCACCGGTACTGCCACCTTCCGGGAAAAAGCTGATGACCAGCTGCTCCTGCACTGGCTGCAGGGATTGGGTGCTGCTGGCGTACCAAAGCTCCAGATCATCTGATTGCCAGCGGCCTGTCATCGCTGATTGCGAGGTTGATTGCAGGTTGTCAGGCTCGTCCGGCTGATTAGCGTCGTCTGTCATCCGAAACTCAACCTGCGTCATCTGGCCATGAACCACTGCCATGCGACGGGCATTGTTCAACAACCCGGTGGCCTGACGTACCTGCGCGTTAAAGCTTGGGGCATCCAACGACCGCAGTGCGGGTACGGCCAGTGTCGCCAACATGCCCAGTATGCCAAGCACCAACAACAGCTCCAGCAAGGTGAAACCGTGCTGTGTTGCCGACTTAGCCGCCGATATCCGCGTCATTGCCCTCTCCGCCTTCGCGGCCATCGGCACCGTAAGACTTTAAGGTGAAGCTGCGGCCATCGCTGTCGTAGACATACGCGTTACCCCAGGGATCCAGAGGCACGTCGCCTCGCAAATAGGGTCCATTCCAGGCGGCCCGAGCGCCACTGCTGCGCACCAGCTGCTCAAGATCATCCGGGTACTGTCCCATGTCAAGACGATAGGCATCCAGCGCACTGCCCAATGAGGAAATCTGGGATAACACGGCATCACGGCGTGCACTGTCTGCCTGATTAAATAAGTTGGGTGCCACCATAACCGCCAACATAGCGAGAATCGCCATGACAATCAGCAGCTCGATGATGGTAAAACCTTTGGCAGCGTGATGCCGGGTGTGCGTGTTCATACTGTTTTCCTCAAAAAAATCCTGTATGGGAATCTGCATGTATTTTATTGGCCATCAATCAATTCTGCCGCCATTTCAAAGCGACTCAGTATTGCTCTGAAATTGGCATCATTCTGGGAATTGAGATTAACAATCTCCGGGCGCAACACAATAAACAACTCACGACGTTCATTGTTATCGCGCTGATAACTGAACAGGCGCCCAAGTCCGGGCACGCGGTTCAGACCCGGCACGCCGGTGTTAAACGAATTATTGGAGCTCTGGATCAGACCGCCCAGCACCACGTTTTCGCCATCCCGCACCACCACGGTTGTTTCAATTTCCTGATTTTCAAATATCGGATTGTTACCCACACCAGAAGATTCCGAGACTGACGACAATTCCTGTCGGATGGTCAGGTTTACTACACCGTCATCATTGATGCGTGGGGTTATATTCAGCTCAATACCCGTTGGCCGGTATTGGATGTTCGTCGTTGAAGAGCCGCCGACACCGATCGTTTCACCCAGTTGAACAGGCACCTCAGCACCTATCCGTATCAATCCTTCCATATTGTTGATCACAGTTAACGACGGGCGAGCCAGCAAGCGAACATCATTGTTAACCGCAATAGCCTCAAGTGTTGCATCCACTCGCGCGGCGCCGTCGATGAAGGCGCGGTTAAACAGCAGACCGCCAAGCCCCGATGTTTCTCCCGTTCTTGGTGTGGGCAAAAAACCGGTACTGACGTTGGTGACACTGCCAGAGGCCGCGTTTTCAAGCACACGTGACCAATCCACGCCAAATGACGAGTCATCACTCAATACAATCTGCGCGATAACGGCATTGATCATTACCTGCAAGGGTGCCACGTCCAGTTGACTGATGGTTGCCAGCAATTGGCGGTAATCGCGCGGATTGGCGCGAATCAGCAAGCTATTGGTTGGTTCATCAGCCACTATGGTGACTTGAATATTGGCCGAGATGGCCACGCTAACTGCATTCGCCGCTGTTGACGGCATTGCTGAGGTAAACGCTGAGTCTATAATCGTGACCAATGGGTTGGCAGGATCTGCGGCCTGCGCGGATTCAGTCAACAGCCCGCTGGGTTCAGCGCTTTCTTCTCGCTGAAACACTTCAGTTAGCGTGGTAGCCAGATCAACTGCGTTCAGATTTTTTACCCGGTATTGAAACAGTTGTTCCGCCTGCTCCTGACGATCTGCATCCAGAATACGTATCCAGCGCGTGATTTCATCAAACCCGCGTGTTGCCGGCGCTGTCACCAACAAGGCATTGATGCGATCCAGACCCTGCACCTGATAAGCCGGTGACGCACCTTCAATCAAGGTCAACAAGTCTTTTAACTCTTGTGCAACATCAGTAGCACTGGCGTTACTCAGCGGATACAGCTGTATGCCTTGATTCTGGAACGGGTCATCGTCTATCAGGTCCAACAGTTCGTTGACCCGGGTCAACTGGGCCGGTGTGGCGGTCACCGCCACCGTGTTGCTGTTGGCGATGCGCGTTACCGAGCCATCCGGTTGCAACAACGGCGCCAGCAATTCAATGGCCGATGCCGATGACACATGAGTCAGGGGTGTAATTTGCATGACCCGTGATGAAATACCCGTGACATCTGGTGTCGTAATTTCCAAGGGTATATTGGTTACCGCTTTACGGGCGTACCAGACATTACCTACCTGTTCCAACAAAATGCCATTTTCGCGCACCAACAAGCGGAGGAGGGGCCAGATGTCCTGATAATTTAACGGGCGGTTCTGGGCAGTACGCAAACTGACCTTGTCTGCGATGATGGGATCAATCACCATGGAGATATCCAATGTATCTGCGAGCTCCGCGAGGATGTCACGCAAGTCCGCCTGTTCGTAGTTCAAGGCAACAATATCTTCTGAAGGCTGTTGTACCGGCGCAGGGGCGACTTCACGGTAGGGCTGAATGCCCGAGCGTCGGCCATCTCTGTTGATTTCATCGATCAGGGCTATGCGCTCATTATCAATTTGTTCGTCGCCCACGGCCAAGAGTTCAATACCGGATGCAGTGCTGCTTGCAGCGACCGCAGATGACTGTCGTGGCTGCAACTCCGGAATCAGGTCACCTTGTTGAGCATCAAATGCCGCGCAGGACGCCAGGCCGATTGCCAGCCCCAACAGGCTCATGTTTTTGAGCGTTCCTTTCACCTTGTTTACTCCTCTGAGCGCACTGTCTGTCATTTGATTTGCACCATCAAAACTGCACAGCATTCATACTGAAAACGGCAGACAGCATGGTGATGGTGATGCCACCAACCGCTATCCCCAACAAAAGTATCAACCCTGGCTGTAAGGCAGCGACCAGTCTGTTCATCTGGTTTTTGACAGATTGGTCAAAGGTTGCCGCCGTTTTCAGCAAGATACTGGCTGTGCGCCCCGACTCCTCGCCCACGCTGACCAGTTGATGCAGCAAAGTGGGGAAAGCGCCTGTCTTTTCGAGTGCAGCACCCAAGCCTGAACCGCCCCGTACATCTTCTTCCACCTGCCCCAGTAAACGCACGAGTTCTGCATTCACCAAGACTTCCCGGGACACACGTAACGCACGAATCAAAGGGATGCCCGCAGCCATCAACGCACCGAGAGTACGCGCAAATACAGCGCAATCGCGAAACAACAGAAGCTGTCCCAGAAATGGCGTTTTTAGCAAGCTGGCATGTTTGGCCAGGCGGCGCGCTGGATCGGCGTCCAGCCAACGCCACCAGGCGACGGCCGCAATCACTGATAACACCAATAACCAGCCCCATTGACTGACAAAGGTGCTGAGTGACAATAAAAATGCAGCCGATGCAGGCACATCCGTCCCCGCATCTTCAAACATAACAGCAAACTGCGGTATAACAAAAACCAGCAACAACGCGACCGACACAACGCCAGTGACCAGCAACACAATCGGATACACCATGGCGGAGATAATTGCCTGTCGATTGCGAGCGCTGGTTTCCAGAAAATCTGCCAGATCCGGCAATAATTGATGCAGGATGCCACCTTCTTCTCCTGCACGCACAATATTGACGTACATTCTGGAAAACACATCCGGGCGGGTTTCCATCGCATCAGCGAGGCCTTTGCCTTCTTTCACTTCACGGCGCAGCCCTGCAACCAGTGTTTGCATGGCCTCTGATTCGGTGATGCCTTCAAGCATTCGCAGTGCTTTATCTAGAGGAACTCGCGCATCAACCAGCGTTCGCAGCCCGGTGGTAAAGTCCATCAAGTCAGATGTTTTTACTTTGCCAAGCCGGGTTCGCGCTTGTCGCGCGGCCAGTTTGGTTTCGGTCAACTTGACCGGTGTCAGCTTTCTTGCCTGCAACTGGCGAATTGCATCGCGCTCGGACTCTGCAGATATCTCACCTTGCAAGGAATGTCCCTGATTATCCATCGCCTGATAGGAAAAATGCGTCAGACTCATATCGCGGCACCCGCTCGAGTCACTCGCACAACTTCTTCCGGGGTCGTCATGCCTGCTGCCAGTTTTTCAAGCGCATCCTCACGCAAGGTTTTCATGCCTTCGCGAATCGCTTGCGCGCGGATGATATTGGCATCTGCTCCCACGGCGATTTCATGACGGATTGCGTCGCTCATGACCAGCAGCTCATACAGCCCGATTCGACCACGATAGCCTGTTTCACCGCAGCGCTCACATCCGGTGCCTTTGCGCGCCAGAGGATAGTCGCTGGCACTCACTTGCAATACCTGCGCTTCGTCTACCGTTAACGTATGAGATTTGGCGCAGTGATTGCAGATTCGCCGCACCAGACGTTGCGCCTGAATACATAACAGGCTCGAGCTGATCAGATAGGATTCCACACCCATATCCTGCAGACGCGTGATCGCCGCAGCGGCATCATTTGTGTGCAAGGTAGAAAATACCAGATGCCCGGTCAGAGCCGACTCAATCGCGATATCTGCCGTTTCGTGATCCCGGATTTCACCCACCATAATGACATCCGGATCCTGACGTACAATGGAGCGCAGCCCAGCAGCAAAATTCAAACCGATGGCAGCATTTGCCTGAATTTGAGTCACACCCTCCAACTGATATTCAACCGGATCCTCAACGGTGATGATTTTGCTGCGCTGGTTGTTGATCTTTTCAAGCGTTGCATACAACGTAGTCGTTTTACCGCTGCCAGTCGGCCCGGTGATCAGAATCATGCCGTGCGGCTGGTTGATCAGATTCTGGTAGGTTGACAAGATATTTTCCGGCATCCCCAATTGCTGCAGACTGACAGCGGTATCGCTGCGATCAAGAATACGCAATACGATGGACTCACCATGCACGCCCGGCAGAGTGGATACGCGCATGTCGAGATTTCTGGCACCCAGTCGATAGTCAATACGGCCGTCTTGTGGCAATCGTTTTTCGCCAATATCAAGGCGTGCCATCAGTTTTAACCGGGAAGCCACGGCAGTGCTGATTCGGGCCGGCAATCGATCGAGGCGCTGCATAATGCCATCCACCCGGCATCGCACATCCAGATACTCTTCCCCCGGTTCAAAATGGATATCGCTGGCGTTCAGATCCAGCGCCCGCGCAAACATATGATTCACCAGACGTATGATCGGTGCTTCGGAGGCCAGATCCTTGAGCGCTTCGTCATCTTCAAAACCAGACACCATCAGATCATCAGTACCGGCATCGATGGTCGGTGAAAGTTCTGCACGCCAGTGCCTGAGCAGGCGTTTGACTTCATCGTTCTCGGACGGCCGGAATCGTACGCCTGCATCCACAACGAAGCGGATCCGGCTGCGCAACTGACTGTCAGGGGCTGTTTCGTAGACAAGTTCCTTTGACTGAACAAAATCCAATGCGGGGGCGATGCCTGCTGGTTCCAGCAATTGTGTAAACACCGATAAAGTGACTGGCGACGTTGTCATGTGTCAGTCCTCCGCCGGTGTGCTTGAGGTCAGTCGGCTAAAACCCACCACTGTAATCTCACCGATGTATTGGTTGCGATTTCTGCGCAGATCAAAGCGGCTGATGCCCAGAAATGGCTGAGAGTGTTTCAGTCCATTCAGAAAACGCAGCAAGCTGTTTTGATCACCCAACGCAAATGACATGGTCTGTTCGACCATCAGCCAGTCGTTCGATAAACTGGATTCTGCCAGACTGACGGACGTAATTGTCACCCCGTTCTCTGCACCTAATTCGCGAGCCTGGCGTTGGATAGCTGCCGCCAGCAACGCTGCAGAACCAACCGGAAACAAACTGGCTTCAACGTCTGACAAGCGTTGTTCGACATGAGTCCTGCGCTGCGCCCAGTCTTCCGCACTGACAATCAAACGCTGTTCCCGCTCGATATCGGCCCGCAGGTTTTCAAGCTGCACATTCCGCGACCGATAGGTGTCCAACAGGGCAGGCACCCCGTTGGTCAGCAGAAAAATCACGGCTACAAAACCTGCCAATCCCAATATGCGCTTTTCCCTTGATAAAAGGGGGCGGCGCAACGAAAGTGCTGGCAATTTACGAAACAAAGGCATCAGCGAGGCTCCGGGAAATGCCATTCGCGATAGGCTGAAAAATTGACTGTACTCAACCTCAGTTCAATAAAGTACCGATTGTTATTGGTAGCCCGCGCAAAATCGACTTCAGTAAACATCGGATTTTGTTCCAGCTGTTCGAGAATATTTTGAGGATCCGGACTTTCGCCCTCAATACCCAATAAACCTTCATCAAGCTCAAACGCACTCAATAACCCGGGGTTGATCACCGGTTGTAAGGTAAGTAACACCTCCGCAATATCCTGATCCGGGAATTCGGTGAACGCGCCCCAATTGTTTTCAAAATCACGCACCACGGCCTGATCAGCACGCGCAACCTCCGACAACACCTGCGCACGCGACAGATCGGCACCGAGCCGAAACAGCTGTATTGACTGCCAGATAAACGGCACACTCAGGATCAGCACGGCCGCTAATGCTGTTTTCATCATATCCTTGCGCAAGCGTCCTTGTTCGAGCTGGTGTCTTGCTGCAAGTGCCGCATCGGGGAAAATGCCTTTGACTGCCAGCCTGGCCAGGTTGTTGGCATGCAGATTGTGTTGGCTGGCTTGCGGTGTATCGGTCTTGAGCAAATTCGCGCTCATATAGTCCTGCGCGGATGCCAATCGCACGTTATGGCGTGTTGGCACAATGTCGCCGCACTCAAGGATGAATTTTTCCCGCAATTCCGGCACGGCCAAATCATTTGCCGCACATTGCAGGCACACCAGTGTCGCGTGCTGACTTTCCTTTAATACAGTGGTCAGCTGACGATCACTGTCTTCAACCGACATCAGCAAATTATCTGCCGGGCTTATTTCGGACCCGGGATTGCCCAAGCGATCGGTGAAGAAGGCAATACGGGGCATAATCGATGCAAGGAAAATTTTTTGATCTGAAAATGCGGTGAATAAATGCTCTGTACGTGCGGCGGGCAACCAAGTGGCCAACCCGGTTTTGACTGAAGGTAGCGGTCCCTGTCTTTGGCTTGGCATAAAACCGACCGTTAGTGGCTGTTCGAATTCTGGCAATATCGTCATGGCCTGAAGCAACAATGCGGAGCGCTGTATATCCAACCCGGCAGCAGGTAAGTTGGTGTCAGTCATTAAAAACTCGGATGGCGGGAGCAGCAGCACGCACACTTTTTCAGTCTGGTGATTATCCGACAACAAACGCGAGGCAGCCTCTGCCAATGTTTTTGCGTCAATAATGATCTGCGCTTCAGGACTGAGATCGGAACCTTCCTTAGACTGAACCAAACGCGTTGTTCGTCCTGTTTGGAGATCGATCATTTGATCATCAAACACCAGCAGTGCTGCATTGACTCGATTGGCGATGGAAACACACACATTGGCATTTTGGGCGAGTCTGGCGCGCAGCGTCTGCAGATGTTCGCTCACTATGCTCAGATTCATGGACGGATTCCCTGTTGTTTTAGTTGCGTGCCGCCGGATTATACGCAAAAAATCCGGGGATTCCTTTGCGAGTTAGACCTGAGCCATAACAATACACAGCCTTAAGACGCTGTGTACGCAGGAAAAGTTTGGTCTGGCTTTAACGATCTCTGTGGACTCGATTTCGCCCATTTTCCTTGGCTTTGTAGAGTGCCTTGTCTGCCCTCTCAAACAGTGAATCGGGGCTGTCTGCGCGAACCGCTTCGACCACACCAAATGACACTGTGATCTGAATCTGCCGCTCTTTAAAGTGGAAGGGAATTGCAGCAATTGCCAGTCTCAACTTATTCAGCACATGTTCTGCGTCCGCGGGTCTGGTATCCGGCATGATAATAACAAACTCTTCGCCGCCGTAGCGGCCAATAAAGTCTCTGTCTCTCAGACGCGACACCAGTTCTCTGGCGATAATCTTTAGCACTTTATCGCCCGCGAGATGCCCATAACTGTCGTTAATGTTCTTGAAAAAATCGACATCAGCGACCGCCAGGCAAAGCGAACGATCTTCATCCCTGCGCTCGTGACTTGCGCCCCGCAGCCAGTTATCCAGCAATTGGCGTACGCGTTGATTGTAAGCCTCACGATTGGGTAGTTCCGTTAATGTGTCTTTGGTGGCACTTTCCTGCTGGCGTGCCAGATTCAGACGCAGCTCAAGTGATTCATTTTCTAGTGACGCAATGCGTTCTGTTAATGCCCTCATCTCAGCGGAGAGGGTGCTGTCTTGTTGGGATCGCTGTGACTTGAATCCATCCAGAGAACTGATTATTGATCCGATCTGGCTTTGCACCGAACTCTTCAAGGTTTCCAGATCGGTATCGGAGCGCTCTACTGCTGTTCTTATGCCTTGAATCTGAGCGCGTACACTGGCGTCCATTTCCGCGTCGGCCGCTGAGTTTTTGTCAGTGTAGCGTTTGGAGCTGTCGACAAATGCCTGTACTTGCGCAAGGCTCTCCGTGACTTCACTCAAAAACCCCTGAAACTCGGCGCGCTGTTCATCAGCCGCGTTTCTCAGAACTTGCAGAATTTGCTCAAGAATTGCGACAAAATCGTACCAGTTCAGACCCTTGATAATGCTTCGTCTGATTGACTCAACCAGGCTGACAGACTCCCCGGTGATATGGATTGACTCAAGTATTCGCAGCAACAGAGGCTCAACATGACCTGCGATGTATGAAAACGCTGGTTCAGCCAACCCGGACCGATCTCTGATCAATTCCCCTTCAATGCCCTCTGGCTCTTCTGCTTGAAACAACACCTCATTGGAATCGTCATCCTGAAGATTCAGATCTTGCTCGTTGTCCTTCAGCAGCGGCGCTGCTGTCTCGCCGGGAATATCTGGTGATTTGATTGCATCACGCGATAGAGAGGCATTGATCACATTGGCTGCTGAAGGCGAGCTCTTTGTAACTGGCTCAATTATTGGCTGCTCTGCGTTGGCGGGTCTATGCAAGTCTACTGAGGAGTGAAACGGCTGATGTGCGTCATCCGGTTGTTGAGGTTGCGCCACGGCGAAGGACCGGGCTGTCTCAGTAGCTGCGCTTGTAGCGGCATGGTCAACCAGCCGAGGCTGTTGTTTTCCTGCTGAATCCTGGGCTGAATCAAGACTCTGATCAGCACTGGTAGAAAACAGTCGTTGCCAGAAGCCTTTCGACGAGCCGCTACCGGCATTATCCTGTTGCACCTGAGCGGCGAATAAAACCTGAACAGACTCTCTCAACAGTTCAACAAACTGTTTTATCAGACCGGCATGTTGCTGCGGGTCTTCGAGTCGCGTCTGCAAGCCACTGGAGAATTTTTTAAGTTGACGTCGGGTAGCGCCGGAGAGAGGAAGTTTTGAGAGTTCACTGACAGCGCTCTCAAAGGCCTGCTGCAATGCCCAATTGCTGGTATCTTTTTCGTTATCCAGACGAATAACAGACTGTTCGATTTGCTCCAACAAACGCTCGAGCCCGACTTCCCGGTCATCATGGCGCAGGCTTGCGCGAAGATCCGCCAGTTGCTTGTCCAGACGAGGGTCATGTCCATCACCGGCAAGGCTGACGCCGAGCAGGCCACGTCTGAGCAATTTGATGCGAGAAGACAATGCTTTCTCGCGGTTTTCGTGCTCCTCAAGAGCATCAAGAAACTTGCGCTTCCAGCGCTGAGCTTCTTCATCCTGCATCCGTTGAACCATGAGCCATTAACCCTGATTTGAAATTACGCCGGCGGACAGGATGCCATCTGCCGGCGCTTGTCACATCAGCGCGCGGCTCGCTCTCTTGCCACCAAGAAGTCCACAATCGTCAGCATATCCTGCTGTGTACGAACGGCATCATTGGTTGTTACCAGATACTTACCGTTAACAATCACGTTGGGGGTGCTGCGGATTTGATACTCACTCATCCTTTGTTCGGCCTGATTCACCTTGGTTCTGACCGGAAATGAGTTAAAGGCACGTGAAAAATCCTCTTCACCAACGCCGTGTCGAGCAAACATATCCGCCAACTGACGCTCGTTCTGCAGACGATTATTCTGAAGATTGATCGCTTCGAAAATCGGTGCATGTACTTTATCGACCACATTCAGGCTTTCTGCAGTGTAATAAGCTTGCGCGTGGATCTTCATCAATTCATTCCAGATTGCCGGAAATCGCAGGTAGTCAATATCATCGGCAGCATTGTGTGCCCAATCATCGACCAACGGCTGAAAGCGGAAGCAGTGTCCACATCCATACCAAAAAACTTCCAGCACTTCGATTTTTTCAGGATTGTTGGTCCTGACTGGTGCAGGCAACTCTTCGTAATGCGTCCCGGCAACATAAAGCGCTGGCTGGGCCTGTGCAGCAGAGCCAATAAAGGCTAACAACACTGCTGCAACCGCATACTTAATAATAGACTTGATCATAGCTGCTACTCCGATTCGGTTACTGTACCGCTAGTAGACCGCGTTCTGACTGAATAATTGCTGAACGCGAATTAATCAATGCAGGCCAGAAACATAATTTGCCAGCGCTTCAATTTCCGCATCAGTCAGGCGCTCTGCCACAATACGCATTGGGGCAGGGTCGCCATCGTTATTTCGGGTGCCCGCTCGAAACGCCTTCATCTGAGTGACGATATATTCTGCATGCTGTCCACCCAATGCCGGGTATCCGGCTTGCGCTACACCACTGCCTGTCGGGGAATGGCACGCAGAGCAAGCTGCAACACCCAATTCTTCTACACCGGCACGGTAGATACGCTCGCCCGTTTCGATCAGGTCAGGATTGGCACCGTTTACTGTCATTTCTTTAGAAGCATAAAACGCAGCGATATCTGCAAGATCTTGCTCACTCAAATTATCGAGCAAGCCTGTCATCATTGCGATAGGACGTGCACCAGACTTCACATCATGCATCTGCTTTAGCAGGTAGCGCTCATTTTGGCCTGCCAGCTTGGGATTACTGCCAATTGCGCTATTGCCATCGGTGCCATGACAGGCTGCACAAACCGCAGCTTTACGTTCGCCTGCAGCGGCATCACCAGCGGCTTGAGCAGTTAAGCTGGTAACAGCAATGAGAATTGACGCCAGGGAAAACACTAGTCTTTTCATGGAGAATCGAAGTTCCTGAACAGTGTATAAACAGTATGTGGGTTACTCGGCAATCCCTTCAGCCATGCTGTCGCAGTGGCCAAACGGGTCGCAGCTGCCGCAGAGTATAGCACAGCTACCCAACTTGTGTAGGCGCCCTCTTAGAGGAATCACTGGCTTAGGTCGCTGACGCTCCGGTAGAATGCTGCACTATGAATTACCAGAATGCAAAATTTGTTATCAGCGCAGCAAAGCTCAGTGGTTGTCCATTGGACAGTCAACGGGAAGTCGCCTTTGCAGGCCGCTCCAATGCTGGCAAGTCAAGCTCAATCAACTCATTGACTCGGCAGGGTCAATTGGCCCGCGCTAGTAAGACCCCCGGTCGTACTCAGCTCATCAATTTTTTTATGGTGGCGGACGGCAAGTATCTGGTCGATCTACCAGGCTATGGGTACGCAAAAGTGCCCTTGGCAGTCAAAGACAATTGGCAAATCCACCTTGAACATTACCTCAACAAACGCGAAGCATTGGCGGGGCTGGTATTGGTCACTGACATCAGGCACGTATTCAAAGATTTTGACCTGATGATGATAGACTGGGCTCGCAACAACCAGACTCCGCTTCATATTATCCTGACCAAATCGGACAAACTAAAGCGGGGCGGCATTCAGGATGCGCTTCGAACTGCCCGGGAAATCATAAAAGATATTCCACAGGCAAGTGTGCAGGAATTTTCGTCTCTAAAAAATGTGGGTATTGATGTGCTCGCCAGCAAATTGGACACCTGGCTGGAAAGCAATTAGTGAGCCTCATCCCAGTTTGAGCCAATGCCAACATCCACCACCAACGGCACATCCAACGCTGCGGCACTGACCATCCGAAAGCGAACACCCTCCTTCAAAAGTTCCACATCCGGGTCTTTGACTTCAAACACCAGCTCGTCGTGTACCTGAAGCACCAGCCTTGCGTCCAACACACCAGTCTGCAACCAATGATCAATATCGACCATGGCCTGTTTGATGATATCGGCAGCAGTACCTTGCATGGGTGCGTTGATGGCTGTGCGCTGAGCAGCCTTGCGCAACATGCCGTTCCCTGCCCGGATGTCCGGTAGATACAACCGGCGACCGAACAAGGTTTCGACATACCCCTGTGCCTCTGCCTGCTCACGCGTTCGTTCCATATAGTCGTGTACGCCAGGGTAACGTTCGAAATACTTGTCCACATATAACTGAGCATCGTGTCTGTCTATCCCCAATTGTTTGGCCAACCCGAATGCCGACATACCGTAGATCAGTCCAAAGTTGATGGCTTTTGCGCGGCGGCGTTGTTCGGACGTTACGTCCTCAACTGGGACACCAAACACCTCTGACGCAGTTGCCCGATGCACATCCTGTGCATTTGCAAAGGCTGCAAGCAGCCCGGCATCCTGAGAAAGATGCGCCATGATTCGCAACTCTACCTGAGAGTAGTCTGCCGCCAATAACTTGTACCCAGGTGCCGCGACAAATGCCTGGCGAATCTTTCTGCCCTCCGCACTTCGAATGGGAATGTTCTGTAGATTGGGCTCTGTTGAAGAGAGTCTGCCGGTTGCCGCTACTGCCTGCTGAAAACAGGAGTGTATCCGCCCTGTTGTGCGATTGATTTCCAGCGGCAGTTTATCCGTGTATGTGGATTTGAGTTTGCTCAGGCCCCGATGCTCCATAATGAGATTTGGCAACTCAAAATCCAGCGCCAGCTCTTGGAGAATTGGTTCAGCGGTCGATGGCTGACCGGTTGGGGTTTTTTTCAATACCGGCAGTTGCAGCTTGTCATACAAAATTGCCTGCAGCTGTTTGGGTGAACCCAGATTAAAACTTTCCCCGGCCAAAGCGTACACCTGGTGCTCCAGCTCGGACAGTCGAGCAGCCAGACCAACTGATTGCAGATGGAGCATTTCCGGATCAATGGCAATGCCCTGACGTTCCATTCGTTGCAAAACCGGGCTCAGCGCGAGCTCATAATATTTGTATAACCCTGCAAGCTCACCTGTTTTATTTAATTCATCGGACAGCTTGAAATGAAGTCTGCTGACGATATCAGCCTGAGGCGCAAGGTATGTCATTGCCGCATCCGGTGACGTCTGTGTCAACGCCAGTTTCTGTCGACCAGCGCCGATCAAACTCTCGATTGTAGGCAATCGCATTGACAGGTAGTATTCACTTACCTCTTCAATGCCATGGTTTATAGCGACAGAATTGATAACGTACGACGCAAGATGCGTGTCAAATCGCCAACCATTGACCGAAATTCCATGGTTCTGCAGCACATGACTCACGTGTTTATTGTTGTGCGCAATCTTTCGCACACCCCCATCCTCCAACAGTGGCTTTAGTAGCGTCAAACAGACCCTGCGATCCAACACTGAAGGCGAATCAAGACTGTCATGGTCAAGCGCCAGATAGACCGCTTCACCGGGCCTCCAGCTCAATGCCAGACCTATCACTTTTGCGAGCATAAAGTGTTCTGCGGTATCCAGAATTGCAATGGATACCAAACCGCGACTTCGGACTTGGTGGATACAGTCACGAAGATCTTGCTCGGAGGTTACCAGCCTGTAATTCCGTTCAGTTGTGTTCCAGTCATCTGCCTGTGAAGTACTGCTTTGCGTTTTACCGTTGGTGTTGGTGTTGGGCTGTGATCCAGAGGAACCGTCTTCAATCGTTGATGGAGCCGCTTCGACGCCTTGTTTCTCCAGATCCTTGACCCAACCCCTGAATTCCAGCTCTGAAAACAATGCTAATAGTTGAGGCTGATCCTCAGAAGAAGGGATCAGCTCCTGCAGCGAAACCTCTAGCGCCACGTCCAGTTTTATTGTCGCCAGTTCGTATGACAATCTCAGGGAATCGAGATTGTCGCGCAATTTTTCACCAATTTTGCCGGTGATCAAATGTGCATTTTCTATAACACCCTCCATGGAACCATATTCTTGCAACCACTTGACCGCTGTCTTTGGCCCCACACCTGGCACACCGGGAATATTGTCGACCTTGTCACCTGTCAACGCGAGAAAGTCTACAATACGAGATGGAGGCAGGCCGAATTTCACTTCGACTGCAGCAGGATCCAGCTTCTCGCCGGTCATCGTATTGATCAGGGTAACGTGCTGGTTTACCAGCTGGGCAAGATCTTTGTCGCCCGTAGAAATCAATGTATCACGATGTTGATGCAACGCCTGGGCAGCCAAGGTACCTATCACGTCATCTGCCTCAACGCCGGGAATCACTAACAGCGGCAAACCCATCGCACGAATAATTTGGTGTATCGGCTCAATCTGGCTCCGCAAGTCATCTGGCATCGGTGGCCGGTGCGCCTTGTAATCCTTATAAATTTCATTGCGAAAGGTATCGCCCTTGGCATCAAAAACGACCGCCACGGGGCTATCCGGATAGTCTTTTTTGAGGCTGCGGATCATGCTGATCACGCCTTTGATGGCGCCTGTTGCCTGACCCTTGCTGCTCAGTAACGGTGGTAGTGCGTGGTAGGCGCGAAAAAGATACGAGGATCCATCAATCAGGATCAATGGGCTTGCCGATGCCATAAGGACGTCCATGCTGAATTTTGTTTGGCAGACCAAGTCAACCGCTATGTTCAGTCCAGGATCGTGCTACTGATCAAAACATTGTCGGAAGGCGTTTGCGAGGTTTTCAATTAACTGTATATAAGCGGTAGGCCCGGAGGTCAAGCGTTGGCCTGTGGTATCCGCTTTGATTCTGGTAATTTTTTTATTTCCAATAATGGTGTCTACCGTCGCAGTTTGCGACGTTACATCTTCCATCAGGCAGCCAATTGATCTCTCATTCACTGCATCGCGCAGTGCAAGCATGTGCCTTATGCCGGGCTGAATATCCTCACTGCCAACAAAAACAACATCATGACGCAATCCAAATTGTCGTTCAAAGTAACGAAATGCGTCATGATACACAGCGTACTGAGGAGTTTCCGAAGGCTGCAGTGCCGCAACCAATTCGAGCTCAAGTGCAGCAATCTGTCGCTCGAAATCAGCAAGATTGTTCAGGTATCTTTTACTGGAAGCAGGGTCAATAGATACAAGCTGACCCATAATGGCTTGCGCGATCAGTCGTGCATTTCGGGTATCCAGCCATACGTGTGGGTCTATATCGGTTCCTGAAACGTGCCGATGTCCGGCGTGCACACCTTCATTTGGCACAATCATTTCAACGTTGTCTTCGGCATCGTAACCAGCGTGATGAACCACTAATCCGGGAATTGCGAGGACTTGCAGAACATTTTTGCCGGGCAATTGCTGTTCGATCGTATCGACCAGGTAGGTTTCAAGTTCGGGACCGACCCAGATCAGTAACTCTGACTGATCAATCGCCCGGACACTCGAAGGGCGTAAAACAAAGTGATGGTAAGATTGCGCGGAAGGTATAAGCACCTCGGGTTCATTAACACCTTCGGTAATAGCACTGGCAATCATCTGCAATGGTTTTATCGTCGCAACAATACGCACCTGCGCATACAGCGGGGTGTTGACGAATAGCGATACAATGCTCAAAAGCAGAGCAAGACAGAGGCGACGAATCATTGTAAGGTTTGTCTCTTGATTGAAATGCTATGATATACCATTTTTAAGGCGATGCCTAACACAGGATTAACTGCTGATGGACAGGGATTTATTGATCAAAGCCCGCGGGATAGGCGTCAATTTTGAGGGCCGCCAGATTCTGAGTCATATTGATCTGGAGATTTTACAGGGCCAGCTGGTTACCTTGATTGGTCCAAATGGTGCGGGCAAGACAACGTTGGTCCGGGTTGTTCTGGGTCTACTTGCACCTCACGAAGGGGAGTTACAACGCGCCCAAGGCCTGAAGATTGGATACATGCCACAGAAACTCTTTGTTGAGCCCACACTGCCACTGACTGTTGAGCGTTTTCTTAAGCTTGCTGGCCCATCCGATCTCGAAGCCAGCTCCCTGTTAGAGGAAGTCAGAATTTCGCACCTGCTCAAACAACAGGTCAGTCGCCTTTCAGGTGGCGAAATGCAACGAGTTTTGCTGGCGCGGGCACTGAGTCGTAAACCGCATCTGCTGGTGCTTGACGAGCCAGCTCAAGGTGTTGATGTCAATGGACAAGTTGAACTTTACGAACTGATCAATGCAATCCGTGCAGACCATCATTGTGGCGTATTAATGGTGTCTCATGACCTGCATCTGGTGATGGCAGGAACCGATGAAGTTATTTGCCTGAATCAGCATATTTGCTGCCACGGGAAACCCGAACATGTCAGTACTGATCCCGCCTATCTGGCGCTCTTTGGACGACGTGAAGCCGAAACCTTGGCAGTGTACACGCATCATCATAACCATAGTCACGATATCAAAGGTGCGATCATTGGCGATGCTTGCTGCGATCACCATGCTGACAAAGGAACTCATAACCATGGCTGATTTTGTGTTGTACGCACTTCTGGCGGGTATCAGCATTGCTCTTGTTGCAGGTCCCTTGGGGTGCTTCGTAGTATGGCGCAGAATGTCCTACTTTGGTGATACGCTCGCTCACTCTTCATTACTTGGCGTGGCGCTGGCGATTTTGCTCAACCTGCAAATGCAGGTAGCCATTATCGGCAGTTGTCTTGCGTTTGCTGCGTTGCTTTTGCTACTGGAAAAAAAACAGGCACTGGCAACCGACACGTTGCTCGGCATTATTGCGCACAGCACACTTGCCTTCGGACTTTTGGTCTTGTCGATTTCAGACCGCGTACAAGTGAATCTGAATGCTTTTCTTTTCGGGGATTTATTGACGGTTACTCAGGCTGATTTGTTATGGATTGTCAGCTGCTGTTTGCTGTGTGGATTTGTACTGATGCTGTTTTGGAAGAAATTTCTTGCGATTACCGTCCATCGGGAACTGGCAATGATAGAAGGGTTGGCCGCTGACAGACTTTATGCGTTGCTGGTTTTTCTGATTGCAATCCTGATTGCCGTTGCAATGAAAATAGTGGGCGTGTTGCTGATTACCTCGCTACTCATCATTCCTGCTGCAGCCGCAAGACGACTTTCGAGCACACCTGAGCAAATGGCAATGGGATCTGCAATTGCTGGCTGCCTTGCTGTGGTTGGGGGTTTGGGATTGTCTTACTATTGGGATACACCGGCTGGTCCATCCATCGTTGCCACCGCCTTTGTGTCGTTTATTGTGGTTTATTTAAAACCAGAGGCGGGTAGTCGCTGAATCACAGCGCCTGGCGTATTAGCTCGTAAGCCTCTTTGATTTTATCGCGCTTGATATTGGGTTCCATAAAACCACGATACTGGCCAGAGGGATCTACGATTAGAATATTGCCACTATGATCAATGAGGAAATTGCGTGGCACACCCCCATCCTGTGCCGGCACGGGCATGATCCCTGTTGCTACAAACAGGTTATTGGCAAGTCGCGAAACTGTGGAGAATTCACCGGTTACACCCAGAAAGCTCGGATCAAATGCCGACATATATCTGGCAACAGTGGGCGTGTCATCCCTGAACGGGTCAACGCTGATCATCACAACCTGTGTATCATTTTGCAGCAACGAGCCTTCGAGTGAGCGGTAAAATGACGTTAATTCCTGCATTGTCAGCGGGCAAATATCCGGACAATTGGTAAAACCAAAAAATATAAGGCTCCACTTACCCTGTAAACTGGCATCCGTAAATGCCTGACCATGATGATCAATCAGCTCAAATGGCTCCAGTGTGACCGGCGATTCATAGATCAGTGCGCCAATTTCACGCAACTCTTCCGTATCCAGAACCTGTGCCTGATTATTCGACGCGTAACGGTTGTATGTCACATACATCACAAAAAAAACCCAGACAAGACACGCAATCAGCGTAATCTTTACGTTTCGCTTCATATCATTAAGTCCGTAACATAGTTTTCAGGGGAACAAATAATGGTCAACCAACAACACCGGAAAAAGCACCATCAAGTAGATGATTGAATACCGGAAGGTATCCATCGCTGTTGATTGCTTGGGTTTAAACATCAACAACAATGTCCAGAAAAGAAAACCAAAGCCGAGTACGAGCGCAGCCAAAAGATAAAGCGGTCCACTCATCCCGATCAGGTAGGGCAACACACTGACCAGTATCATAATTATTGTATAAAGAATGATATGAATCTTGGTCAGATGCTCTCCATGGGTGACGGGCAACATCGGTATGCCCGTCTTTGCATATTCATCCTTCCTGTAAATTGCCAACGCCCAAAAATGCGGAGGCGTCCAGGCAAAAATTATCAAAACCAGAATGAGAGCGCCAGGCTCAATAGTGCCTGATACTGCCGCCCAACCTAACAACGGCGGCATGGCACCTGACAACCCCCCAATGACAATGTTCTGTGGTGTTGCACGCTTTAGGTAGCCCGTATAGATAAATGCATATCCGATAAAAGAGGCCAGCGTGAGCCACGCGCTGAGTGCATTAACCCAGATCAACATAATCAACATGCCGGCAACGCCAATTACGGCAGCAAACCAGCCTGCCTGCATCGGGTCAACCCGCCCTTGGGGCATAGGACGATTAATAGTCCTGCGCATCACGGCATCAACTTTACGGTCAATCAAATGATTGACGACCGCACCCGATGAGGCGACAAGCGCAATACCAAGATTCCCGAGAATCAGGATATCCAGCGGCACCATGCCAGGCACGGCCAGGAACATACCTACCATTGATGTCAGAATCATTAACATCACGACGCGAGGTTTGCACATCTCGTAGTAATCACGCCAGCTTGCGGTCTGCTTATGAGTCAGTTCAGTCACCGGATTCTCTCTTGCACACCAAATTACCCCGCATTTTCGGCAGTATGTAAGTGTGCGCTCTTGATTTTGGAGTGCCTGAATTGTACCGCAATTCATGTTTGGATGAAAAAAATGAGGACATTTATTTTTTTCAGGAGTAAATTCGGGCTCTGGTAGTTTAAAAACCCGATAGACGTTCGAAAGCGATTCCAAATAAAGCAACAAAAGAAAAGGAGCAACGCTATGAAATGTATCTATTATTTATCACCCACCCTGAAAAGCACACAACATATTTCCGATGATTTGCACGCTATAGGAATAGATGACTGGTTTTTGCATATTCATAGCAAAGACGAGAGTGGGCTGGTTAAAGAGCACCTTCACTCCAGCAATTATCTTGAAACACTGGATTTTATTCGAGAAGGTTTTATTGGCGCAGGCATAGGCTTTATTGCCGGGCTGTGTCTGGCGGGGCTTGCATCGATCACTGATCCGTTTGGGGCTCCGATACCGATGGTTGGTTATGCAGCGATTGTTTTTCTGATCACCTGTTTTGGTGCCTGGGTGGGTGGGCTGGCAGGGGTTGCCAATGAAAACAAGAAAATTGCGCACTTCCATCAAGACATCGTCAGCGGCAAGTATCTGGTGCTCATTTACGCTAAAGAAGATCAGATTAACAACATCCAGCAAATGATGAAAAGCAAGCATCCCGAAGCGAGTCTTTCAGCTGTCGATGCTCACTTCCTCAATCCTTTCTCGAATCTGCAACTGGTCAGATCCTGACAACTGCTGTTTGTGAAGTATTGCGCTGATTGAAACAAAGATTTAGTATCGAGATATGAGATGGGTCGCCTGACCCGTCTCATACGCCTCACTGTTAGATGCAACACGTTGTATACCCGTCCGAAAGATAACAATAAAAGGAGGGAGCGACGTTGTGAACGAGTTTATTTTTAACGTTCGTAGTCAACTGCGTGACTGGCAATCCAGTAATTTCTTCCCGGGCAGAATCTGCTCGCGGCCTTTTATTATCTTTCGCCTTACTGATGCTGTATCCCCCATTGTCCGGGTTCGAACAATTAGAAGGATATCTCGCGTATGGCTATTGCAGTTGTTTTATTCCTGCTTGTGGTTGGAACCGTTGTTTTCCACTTTGCCAGTCCCTGGTGGTTTACTGACATCGCAGCACACTGGTCCAACATAGATTTCACAATTAATCTGACTTTTTGGGTCACCGGCTTTGTTTTTATCGCTGTGAACCTCTTTTTGGCCTATAGCGTTTATCGTTATCGCCAGCGCAAAGGGTCAACTCACACGGCTGTCTACGAGCCAGAAAATGCCCGACTGGAGTCAGGTCTGACCATTTTGACCACCATTGGCGTGGTTGCAATGCTGGCCCCCGGCCTCTTTGTCTGGGCGCAGTTTGTGTCGGTACCTGATGATGCCATGGAATTTGAAGCCTTTGCATCACAATGGCAGTGGTCATTCCGTTACCCTGGTGCTGATGGCGTATTAGGCACAGCAGACATCCAGCACATCTCCGAACTCAATCCTTGGGGCGTTAACCCTAATGACCCTAATGGTCAGGATGATGTTGTTGTGAAAAGGCCCACCATGGTGCTACCACTTAATCAGCCGGTTAAGGCGCTACTGCGCTCTCGTGATGTTCTGCACAACTACACCGTGCCTCAATTTCGCGTAAAGATGGATATGGTGCCGGGAATGGTGTCGTACTTGTGGCTGACACCGACCCGAACTGGCTCATTTGAAATACTCTGTGAGCAGTATTGTGGCCTTGGCCATCACATTATGCGCGCTACGGTTGAAGTGATGGAGCCTGCTGATTTCCAGAATTGGCTGAATGCACAAGCAACGTTTGCTCAAACCCAACAACGGGTGGCTGCAGATACCACTGTGGGACAACAACAGTACGCCGTTTGTGCCAGTTGCCACGGGGCCAACGGCGAAGGCAATCGTGCCCTGAATGCTCCAAAACTGGCAGGTTTGCAGCCGTGGTATATCGAAAGACAGTTGCGGTACTACCAGGAAGGTGTTCGCGGAAGCAATCCGGAAGACAGCTTCGGTCAGATGATGGCACCCATGGCCAGCATGGTTAATTCCGAATCGGCACGGCGCAATGTCTCCGCGTACATATCAACTCTGCCAGCGCCCGCTTCCAGCGTCACTTTGCCTGTGGGGGATGCCGCCAGAGGCATGCGTATCTACGAAGCAAATTGCGCGGCATGCCACGGTAGCGATGGCAAAGGTAGCTGGGCGACGGATGCGCCTTCTCTGGCTGGCATGGATGACTGGTATCTGGCAAATCAATTGAACAACTATCGAACCGGGATTCGCGGCGATCACGATGGTGATGACTATGGTTATCAGATGGTTTCCATGGTTAAGGCCATGCGTACACAACAACAACAAGATGACGTAATCACCTATATCAACTCTCTTCGTTAGAAGGGCCGGAGGAACAACAAATGGCTTATGTACCTTTAGCCGATCAGGATGATGCACACGCGCTGCATGACCCGCAGAGTTTTGTAACCAAATATATATGGAGCCAGGATCATAAAGTGATCGCGATCCAATATGGCGGCGTTGCGATTTTTGTTGGCCTTATCGCGCTGGGGCTGTCGATCATTATGCGCCTTCAACTGGGTTTCCCTGACACCGTCAGCTTTATTGATCCCGCCTTTTATTATCAGGCAGTGACGATGCACGGCATGATCATGGTGATTTACCTGTTGACCGCGCTTTTTCTGGGTGGTTTCGGCAATTACCTGATTCCACTGATGTGCGGAACACGGGATATGGTGTTTCCGTTCCTCAATATGTTGAGTTTCTGGTTTTATCTGCTCTCTGTGCTGGTTCTGTTGGCCAGCTTCTTTATCCCGGGCGGACCCACTGGTGCCGGTTGGACGTTATATGCGCCTCAATCGATATCTATGGGTACCCCAGGTTATGAGGGCGGCATTCTGTTTATGCTGATTTCTCTGGCGATATTTATTGTGGCGTTCACCATGGGTGGCCTCAACTATGTCACTACGATTTTGCAGGCACGCACACGTGGTCTGACCCTGATGCGTTTGCCGTTGTCAATTTGGGGCATATTTACCGCAACTGTACTTGGACTATTTGCGTTTCCAGCATTATTGGTGAGTGCAATCATGCTCGGTTTTGATCTGGTGCTGGGAACCAGTTTCTTTATGCCCGCCATGATGGAACTTGGCGAGCAGTCCAGCTATGACGGTGGTAGTCCAATTCTTTTCCAGCATCTGTTCTGGTTTTTTGGTCACCCTGAAGTTTATATCGTGGCGTTGCCTGCGTTTGGCCTGGTTTCAGATGTGATATCGACACATGCCAGAAAGAACATTTTTGGTTATCGCATGATGGTGTGGGCAATCATTGCCATCGGTGGCTTAAGCTTTATGGTTTGGGCACACCACATGTATGTCAGCGGCATGAATCCCTATTTCGGATTTTTCTTTGCCACGACAACACTCATTATCGCGGTACCCACTGCGCTGAAAGTCTACAACTGGGTACTCACGCTGTGGCAGGGAAATATCCGGCTTAATACCCCAATGTTGTTCGCGATTGGATTTATTTTCACTTTTGTTCATGGTGGCCTGACGGGGCTATTCCTGGGCAATGTGATCATTGATATTCCGCTGGCAGATACCTATTTTGTGGTAGCTCATTTCCACATGGTAATGGGCGTTTCACCGGTATTGGTGTTGTTCGCAGCGTTGTACCATTGGTATCCCAAAGTAACAGGACGCATGTTTAACGAGACCCTTGGCAAGGTGCATTTCTGGTGCACATTTCTGGGCACGTACGCCATTTACCTACCTATGCACTATCTCGGCTTCCTTGGCATGCCGCGCCGATATTTTGAGATGGGTAGTACTGACTTTGTTCCCGCGTCGGCGCAGGCACTGAATGCCAATATAACGCTTGCTGCCATTTTTGTGGCTGTCGCTCAAATACTGTTTTTTGTAAATATTTTCTGGAGCCTTCGTAAAGGTGACAAGGCGTCTGGCAACCCTTGGGGCGCAACCACCCTGGAATGGCAAACGCCTGATACGCCGCCCAAGCATGGGAGCTGGGGGGATGAGCTGCCCTCTGTTTACCGATGGGCATACGACTACAGTGTACCGGGACATAAGGAAGACTTTATTCCACAAAATGAACCTGGCGAAGAGTATGAAAAAACTCATCATACCTCTGGAGGCCACGCATGAGTCTTTATCAAGATGTAACTAATAAACCTTGGGATCAGGTAGGCTTGCCTGATGGGATAGAAAGTAAACCCGTGTTTGCCGTCAGTAATGAACGGCTTGCGTTGACGGTGTTTATGATTATCGCCAGCGTAGTTTTTTCGCTATTGGTCGTCTCCTATTATATTCGAATGAATATTGGCGACTGGGTACCGATGAGTATACCCACGCAAGTTTGGCTAAACACCGCGCTACTTGTTTTAAGCAGTGTGTTTATGCAGGGCGCGGTTTTTGTTTCGCACAAACAATTGTCAGTCAGCCTCTACAGTGGGGCGGGGTTGCTGTTTGGTATCGGCGGACTGTTCGCTATCGCTTTTGTGGCTGGCCAATATCAAGTGTGGGGTTTACTTGCTGATACAGGGCAAGGTATTCGCAGCAATCCAGCAAACTCTTTCTTTTATTTGCTGACAAGTGTCCATGTCGCACACTTGGGAGGTGGTTTATGGGTGTGGAGCAAGTCTGCGATCCGTTTAACACACGCTGCAACATCCGATCATTTTCATCAAACTTTTAGTCTTTGTGCAGTGTATTGGCATTTCCTGCTGATCGTCTGGATCGGCTTGTTTCTGCTTTTAGCCAACACATGAACGTTTAACTTTTGAGACGCATGATAAACAGGAATTGATTATGAGCCATTCAAGCACGTTGGCCGAGGCCGGTAACAACCAGGACGGTTTAAGCGGACTCGTTAAGGACTGGTCGACCGACAAGCAGACATACCATGTGCCTTGGGGCAAGGCCATGATGTGGATTTTCCTTGTTAGCGATACATTTATTTTTTCATGTTTCCTTGTTGGGTACATGACCGTTCGCGTTTCAACAACAGATCCGTGGCCACTGGCAACTGAAGTATTTGCCTTGTCTTTTTTTGGTAGCGACCCCATCCCGCTCATTTTGATTGCCTTGATGACGTTTGTTTTGATTACCAGCAGCGGGACAATGGCGTTGGCAGTGAATTATGGCTATCGCCGTGACCGAAAGAAAACAGTTCTCTTAATGATCGCAACCGCTGCATTGGGCGCGACTTTTGTCGGCATGCAAGCCTTTGAATGGTCAAAGTTGATTGGTTACGGCGTTAGACCATGGAGCAATCCATGGGGAGCACCACAGTTTGGTTCGGTTTTTTATATGGTTACCGGATTTCACGGACTGCATGTGTCGGCAGGCGTCATTTATCTGCTATTGGTAGCACGGAAAGTCTGGCGTGGTGACTATGAAAAAAAGGGATATGAGATAGTCGAGATCACCGGCCTTTATTGGCATTTTGTGGATCTGGTCTGGGTATTTATTTTTGCATTCTTCTATTTGTTGTAGGTGTTTGATTGCAATTCTAATAAGGGGATAAAGGTATGTCGTCAGCAAGCGGTCAACAACACCCTTTGGGTATTTATTTAAAGGTCTGGATTCTTCTGTTCGTACTGAGTCTGTTTAGTTATATGGTTGATTACCTGCATGTCCAGGGACCTTTACGCTGGACCTTGGTTCTGGTGTTTATGGCACTAAAGGCAGGATTCATCATGGCTATTTTTATGCATGTGATGTGGGAAAGGATGGCACTTGCCCTGACAATCCTAGGGCCGCCGTCTATTCTTTTACTACTGATATTGTTGATGGCGATTGAGGGAAACTACACCGAGAGCGCACGTGTTCAGTATCTCGGTCACGACCCCATGGCAACACCGGGGCACGTCAGTCATTAGCCAATGTTGTTAGACAAACGCGCGAGGTGTCGCGCGTTTGTTTTTAATCTACTCTTATCCCAGACTTGAAAGCCCCAGTAGCTTCTCAAGATCGGCCTTAATATCTTGAATCGGGTGATGCGGTTCGTAGTACATCATCACGTTTCCGACCGGGTCTACAAAAAATACGTAGTTATTGTTCTCCAGATCCAGAATCACGTTGCTTTTTGCGAGATTCTCTAAAATTTTGGATTTGTCACCCTGAGCGATTCCCATACTTGGAAACTCATCTCTGAAAAAGTCAGCTGTTTCTTTCGGGAGACTGGCACCTGTTGCATTGAGGTAGTACCGCCGGACTCGAGGCATGTCTTCATTTAAGGTGATGTGCATTTGACGCAACAGATGGATTCGTTCCCTGCAAACCGTGTCGCAAGTATTGGCTGTTACAAAAACCATCAACCATGGCTGTGGTGCATAGTCATCATCATTTTCGATCTGTGCAATCAGTTCTTCAAAACTCTTGAACAAAGGTATGCCTATCGCGTCAGTCATCGCGAGATCGGTTATATCTGCGGGTGGCAGAATAAGAATTCCCTTGTTTACGGTGCTGCCGAATCCACCACTTTCTACTGCATTTCGATAGGTGATCGTCGCAAGTGTGATTGGAACAAAAGCGATAAAAAGCAAAAACGCCAGTTTGAGTTTGTTGCGTGTGGTGTCTTGCATTTTATCTCTCCAGTTTTTTGAAACTAAACAATAAATAGAGCACAAATAATACCAGCGCCATGATGAACCACTGAACTGCATAAGCTCGGTGGACTTCAGGCCTCATATTTATCGCTGACCAGTTGGTTTGCAAGACACCTGTAGAGTTTTCATCCAACCGTATCAAGTGTGGTCGTACACGCTCACCCAATACGTCATTGATATTTTGAAAATCTATTTTCTGAATGACCTTCGGCCAGATATCTGTATTGGATTCCTCTTCACCCAACACCATCAATGCACCATCAGGAACATAAACATGACCACTGATTACTGCCTCATCTTCACTGACATCCAGTGAAGGAAGATGTTGCCGGGAGACTCCTTGAGCAATCCAGCCTCTGTTGACCAACAGGATTCCATCGTCTGTATAAAATGGGGTTACAACTTCGTATCCCACGACTGAATTATGTATTCGATTGTCCAACAGCCATTGACGTTCTTTATCAAAACGACCAGTTGCATGTATAGAAACCCAGTTCAAGTCATTCGTATTCCAGTCGATAGTTGCAGCATCAACAGACGGGTCCTTCATACGTTGTTCATACACGTTTTCAGCAGTAATTTTTTGTTGTTCTCGATCAAGTTGCCAGTATCCCAGGTTCAATAGCAACGGCAAAAAAAGAAACGTAAATAATGTCATTCGCCAATCAAACTTGAATTGGTATTGGCGCTTGTTGTTACCTGTGTTTCGCAAAGTGCAGTGTCCTTCTGGGTTCTGCTATCATGCTATTTTGAATTTCTGGCAGGGCCAATTATGTTAAGAACGCTGATCGTGTTTTTACTCATCGCTATTGTTGTATCCCTTATTACGGGATTCGTGTTTTTCTACAAAGATAAAGGCCGCTCCAAGCGAGTGATGTACGCGTTGGGTATCAGGGTAACCTTGGCTGTTATTTTAATGATTTGTGTATTCTACGGCTTTTCAACCGGGGAATTGACCATGCAGACGCCTTGGAATTAACGCATGGGTCTTCTGTAAAAAGTTCCAGAAAACTGATTTTTTGATACTACAGAAAAATAACGGCCCGCTAAACTGCGAGCCGTTTTTTTGTGCTGTTGTTTACAGGCAGTAAACAAAAATAAACAGTCCTACCCACACCACGTCTACAAAGTGCCAGTACCATGCTGCTGCTTCAAACCCGAAATGATCATCGGGTTTGAAGTGGCCCTTCATGCAACGGAGCAACATCACGATCAACATGAATGTGCCCAGTGTAACGTGGAATCCGTGGAAGCCAGTAAGCAAGAAGAACGTTGATCCGTAGATGCCTGAATTCAACGTAATTCCATAGTGACCGTAAGCTTCACGGTATTCGAGTACCTGAAGAACAAGGAAGATAAGTCCGAGTGCTACTGTCACGACCATCCACTGGATAAGACGTGCACGGTTTTCCGCTTTCAGGGCTACGTGAGCATAGTGCAGTGTTACCGATGAAGTGATCAGAATTACCGTGTTCCAGAAGGGCAGGTAGCCTGACATGAAGCTGACGCTCCACTCTTTTACGTTCAAGCCTTCATGGGGATTCGCAAATACGCTCGAGTCGGGATTCGCGAGTAATGGCCATGCGGCCTGAAACTCAGGCCATAACACGTCACCGGCAATGCCTTTGGCACCCTCACCACCAAGCCAGGGCAAGGACAGTTGTCGAACATAGAACAGCGCACCAAAAAATGCGGCAAAAAACATAACTTCGGAAAAAATGAACCACATCATGCCCCAAACATACGAGCGCTTGAGCTGATCGCTGTTCATGCCAGCATGATTTTCACGTATTACGGTGGCGAACCAATTGAACAGGATTGTCGACAGGATAAGGAAACCGATAATAGCTATCCATGTAGATGTCGTAACACTGTTACCTGCAGCTATATCGTTTAATACATTACCCAATCCAAAGACGGTTAATACCAAACCAATAGAGGCAAAAAACGGAAACTTGGTTTGTTCCGGTACATAATAAGCACTTTGCGAGCTTCCGCTGGCCATCTTATATCTCCAAAAATAACAATTTTATTCTTAATTACCGAATCGCAACTGCCTGAGCGTTTTTGCTTTTCTCAGTTATGTCATACAAGGTATACGACAACGTGAGTTTTGTGATGCTTGCCGGAATTTCCGGATCGACAAAAAAGCGAATAGGCATGTCAGCGGATTCACCGGGTTGTAATAATTGCTCTTCAAAGCAAAAACATTCTATTTTATTCAGGTGCGCAGCCGCTGCATTGGGCGCAACACTCGGAATTGCCTGTCCAACCATCACAGTAGTTCTCGGGTTTGTTACCCGATAACTAACCACATTCACTTCACCTGGTTTTACTGAAATCTGGGCCACTGACGGCTCAAATACCCAGCCCATTTCGGCGCTGTGATGTGCCATAAACTGGACGGTAATTTGTCGCTGCTCGTCTAACAACAAACCAGCTTCAGCTTCAGCTACACGACCACCGGTTTTGCCATTTAGCCCTGTCAAATCACAAATAACATCGTACAGTGGTACCAGAGCAAAACCAAAAGCGAACATGCCCACAACGGCTAACAACAATTTACGAACAACTTTTTTGTTATTAAGTGGTGCTACATCTTTATTCATGGCATTTACTCCGGCACATTTGTATCAATAATTACCAGATTTGCTCACTAACCGATTGCAATTACTGAGCGTGAATCAATTTTGGATCTGGTGGTGTTTCAAACGTATGGTACGGGGCAGGTGATGGAACAGTCCATTCCAGACCTTGAGCGCCTTCCCAGACTTGATCCGTTGCTTTTTTACCGCCTTTAACGCATTTGATCACTACAAACAGCAGTATCAATTGCGAGAAACCGAACAGGAAGCCGCCCACACTGGAGATCCAGTTAAAGTTTGCAAACTGCAGGGCATAGTCAGGAATTCGGCGTGGCATACCTGCCAGTCCAAGGAAATGCTGCGGGAAGAACAACAGGTTTACGCCAATAAACGACAACCAGAAGTGCAACTTACCCAAGGTCTCGTCGTACATGTAGCCAGTCCATTTAGGCAACCAGTAATAAGTTGCTGCCATGATTGAAAACACTGCTCCTGGAACAAGAACGTAGTGGAAGTGTGCGACCACGAAGTAGGTATCGTGGTATTGGAAGTCCACTGGCGTAATCGCAAGCATGACACCTGTGAATCCACCCATGGTGAACAGCACTACGAATGCGATAGCAAACAACATCGGCGTTTCAAACGTCATCGCGCCGCGGAACATGGTCGCTACCCAGTTGAAAACCTTCACGCCTGTTGGCACTGCAATCAGCATGGTTGCATACATGAAGAACAGTTGTCCTGCCAACGGCATACCCACTGTAAACATGTGGTGTGCCCATACGATAAACGACAGGAACGCGATCGATGCGGTTGCGTACACCATGGAGTCATAACCGAACAGGCGCTTTCGTGCAAACGTCGGGATGATCGCAGAGACAACACCAAACGCTGGCAGAATCATGATGTAAACTTCGGGGTGACCAAAAAACCAGAACAAATGCTGGAATAGAACAGGGTCTCCGCCACCGGCTGCATTAAAGAAGCTGGTACCAAAGTGAATATCAAACAGCATCATGGTGACGACACCCGCCAGAACCGGCATTACAGCAATCAGCAGGTAGGCGGTGATTAACCATGTCCATACGAACAGTGGCATCTTCATCAGTGTCATGCCCGGGGCACGCATGTTCAGAATGGTTGCAATCACGTTAATAGAGCCCATGATGGATGATGCACCCATAATGTGAACTGCAAAGATAAAGAACGTGGTTGATGGTGGCGCGTATGTCGTAGAAAGCGGCGCATAGAATGTCCAACCGAAGTTAGGTCCACCGCCTTCCATAAACATGGTGGATACCATCAATGCGAATGCAAATGGAAGAATCCAGAAACTCCAGTTGTTCATTCTTGGCAGAGCCATATCTGGCGCACCAATCATAAGGGGGATCATCCAGTTAGCTAAACCTACGAAAGCAGGCATAACCGCACCGAATACCATGACGAGACCGTGCATGGTGGTCATCTGGTTGAAAAAGTTAGGTTCTACAAATTGCAGTCCTGGCTGAAACAGTTCTGCTCGAATGACCAGGGCGAATGTACCGCCCAGCAGGAACATTGCAAAGCTGAACCACAGGTAAAGTGAGCCGATATCTTTATGGTTGGTCGTATACAACCATCGCGATAAGCCTTTAGCCGGGCCGTGATGATGATCGTGTGCTGCGCTCATGGTTATTACTGTCCTTCTTGAATGTAGGCGTTGACATCAGCCGGTTGAATCACATCACCTGCACTATTGCCGAAGCCATTTCGTACGTAGGTGATGATCGCTGCCAGCTCAATCGGATTCAGTTGCCGGCCATATGCGGCCATAGCGGTCCCCGGAACACCATTTACCAGCGTGTCCATGGTCACGGCTGCGTCGCCGGTCGCTTTTGCACTGCCAGCAAGCGCAGGGAACACTGGTGGCATACCAACACCGCCCGCCTGATGACATGCCACACAGTTTCGGTTATAGATCTGCTCGCCTTGTGCCATTGCATCTGCCATGGTCATTTCAGCAGCCGCAAGTTCGCGAATCTGTCTGACTCCGGCCTGCTGTTCTTCGTACCATGCCTGGAAATCCGCGGGCTCAAGTGCGTGTACTTCGATTGGCATAAAGCCGTGTTCCATACCACATAGCTCAGCGCACTGGCCGCGGTAAATCCCTGGCTCTTCCACGATTACCCAAGTTTCATTTATGAAACCAGGTATTGTGTCCTTTTTGATCGCGAAGTCAGGCACCCACCACGCATGCAAAACGTCAGCAGACGTCATCAGGAAGCGAACTTTGGTATTGGTTGGAATGACTAGCGGGCGGTCGACTTCAAGCAGGTAATTCTCACCCTTCTCTACACCGTTGTTGATCTCTTCACGCGATGTTGCAAGAACGCTAAAGAAAGAAACCTCTTCTTCGTCCATGTTTTCGCGCATGTAGCGGTATTCCCAACGCCACTGATAACCAATGATCTGCACATCAAGCTCAGACTCGGAGGCGTCATAGGCGGCTGTCAACACACGCGTTGCAGGAATTGCCATTGCAATCAGTATCAGGAAAGGGATCAGGGTCCAAACAATCTCGACCTTGGTGCTTTCATGGAAGGTTGCCGGTTTGACACCCTTTGATTTTCTATGATTGATAATGGACCACAACATGGCTCCAAAAACGACCACACCAATGGCTACACACCACCAGAAAATCGTCATATGAAGGTCATAAGTATCTCGACTCATTTGGGTTACGCCCCTGGGCATATTCAAATCCCAGGCTGCATGCAGACCCGCACTCCAGAAAAGCAGAGTACTGAGCGCAAGGCTTAACCACAGCTTTGCTTTCGACAACATTCGCCGTGTCTCCGTAGTAGTAAGATAAAGGCAGTTTTACTAGCTTTCTCAGGTTTATTGTTTTACTAGGCCCGAGCCATCAGACCCGGGCACAGCAGCTTAAATTACCGTGCCCATCAGAATAACCTGCTTTTCAGACCTGTCCTCAAGCAAAAAAGCTTGTTGCTAGATCTTTAGCAGTCACTAAAGCAGGTGATCATTGCCTGATTTAAGTGGTTGGCTGGGTAGTCGGGTGCAATTTAACGCGATGCGATTATAACAAAACTTGTTTCTACATTACCATCGTATCTGAGCACATTGATTCAGTTACAAAAAAGAAACGGAAGTACGCTGTCAATTCACGTCTGCTCAAGTTTATAGGCCTGCTCCTGCAGAAAACATGAGGCAGATCAATTTTTTCATATTTCTCAATGTGTTCTGAGGCCCTCTTGTTTGAGTAGGGCGGCGATATCCGGCTCTCGGCCCATAAAATCAGTAAATAGTGACAAGGTGTCGGCACCGCCTCCTTTTGACAATATTTTGTCAAGAAATTGGCCCCCCATTTCCGGACTGAGAACGCCAGCCTGTTCAAACCTGGAAAATACGTCGGCAGAGAGCACTTCAGCCCATTTGTAACTGTAATATCCGGCCGCGTAGCCGCCCGCAAAAATATGCGAAAAACTGTTTTGGAAACGATTGTATTCCGGTACTGCGTACACAGATGTGATTGCTCTGGTTTTTTGAATCGACTCGTTAACAAAATCACTGTTGCCATTGCAATCGATCTGATGCAGGGAAAAGTCAAAATGTGCAAACTCAAGTTGGCGCACACTTCTCATGCCAGACTGGAAATTACGGGCCGCCAGCATTTTTTCAAGCATGGATGATGGTAGTTTTTCGCCTGTTTGATAATGACTAGAGATCATGCCGATGGAGATCGCGTCCCAGCACCAGTTTTCCATTAACTGACTTGGCAATTCAACCGCATCCCAGGCAACGCCAGCAATACCAGAACTTTGGAGATAGTTTTCACGGGTCAACATATGATGCAACCCATGGCCAAATTCATGAAAAAGCGTAGTGGCATCGTTATGTGTTAATAGTGCAGGTGTGCCACCCGAAGGTGGTGCAAAATTGCAAACCAGATAGGCAACCGGTATCTGCAAGTCTGGATCGCTCCCGTCAGCTGTCCGTAAACGCCGTGTTCGACAACTTGCCATCCACGCACCACCTTGTTTGCCTTCTCTGGTAAAGAGGTCAAAGTAAAAACTGGCCAGCACGTCGTCATTCTTGATCACATCATAAAATTCTACGTCCGGATGCCAGACGTGAGCCCCGTCATTTCGGACGATCCTGACACCGTAGAGTGTTTCCACGATTTCAAAGAGCCCCGAGCGAACTTTTTGTAGCGGAAACCAGGCTCTCAACTCTTCCTGTGAAATGTCATAGTTTTGTTTTCGTAACTTTTCACTGAAATATGATACGTCCCACGCCGCAAGATCTTCGATGTTAAAGACACGCGTTGCAAACTCCCTGAGTTCTTCAAATTCCCGTTTCGCAGCTGGCAAACTGAAGCTGATCAGATCAATCAAAAAATTGTTAACCCTTTCCACAGATTTGGCCATTTTGCGTTGAACCGAAAGTTCAGCGTAATTTCTCAATCCCAACAATTCGGCCATTTCTTGCCGCAACGTCAGAATTTCAACAATGATGTCGTGGTTGTCCCACTCAGCACGTCCGTAAGAAGATGCCCTTGTTGTATATGCCTTATATACCGTTTCGCGCAGTTTGCGATCGTCGGCATATGTGATTACAGCGTGATAACAAGGGAAATCAAGCGTTAGCAAATACCCTGTCAGTCCTTTCCGGGTCGCAGCAGCTGCCATGGATTGCAGGCTCAGTAAAGGCACTCCGACCAATTCACCAACGTCTGTTATGTTGATACTCCAATCCCTTGTGGCATCAAGTACATTGTTTCCAAACATGTTTGAAAGCTCGCCAAGCCGGGTTTGCACACGGGTGTAGTCTTGTTTTTGCTCTACTGGCAAACTGACACCCGCCAAGCGGAATTCCAGCAAACTATCTGAAAGAATTTTTCGTTGCGAGCCATCTAGGTTCAGTTCGTCCGCTCGGCTTTCAAGCGCAAGAACCAGTTTGTAGAGTTGTTCATTCTGGCCTATTTCGGCATAGTACTGGGTGATTAGCGGTTGAGAGCTGTTGTAGGCATCTCTGATTTCCGGGGTATTACAGACCGCATTTAAATGACTCGCCGTTGACCAGACTTTGCCGAGACGGTCATCCATTTCATCCAGAACGTCGATAAGCCCTTGCCAATCGGGCAACTTGTTGTTTCCGAACGTCTCCAAAAGTACCGCGAGTTGTTGGCGGTTTTCCTGCAGAACGTGAGCGACAGCCGGGCTGATATGTTCAGAGCGTATAGCGTGGAAATCTGGCAGACTATCAAAATGCAACAACGGGTTGATATCAGTTTTTGCAAACGACATGAACAATGGTCTCCGACTTGTCTGGAAAGAAATATAGTATCTTACCATCAGCGATTACAAAAAAAGCCTCTTGCTCCAAGGGATAACCTATGTCTATCGAGAGTTTTGAACAATCTGCACCGGTCCTTTCAGAAGGCGTTTTTGTCCACAACAGCGCAGTGGTTATCGGGGATGTGCATATCGGGCCGGATTCGTCCGTTTGGCCCATGGTCACCATACGCGGAGACATACATCACATCAGAATTGGCGCGAGAAGCAGTATTCAGGATGGCGCGGTGCTTCACGTCACGCATGACGGTCCTTTTAATCCCGGTGGTTTCCCCTGTCTGATTGGTGATGATGTTACGGTTGGTCATCAAGTTATGTTGCACGGCTGCACAATTCACAGTCGCGTACTGGTCGGGATGGGGTCGATTATTATGGATGGTGCCGTTGTGGAGTCTGACGTGATTATTGGGGGCGGCAGCTTGGTTCCTCCCGGCAAACGCCTGGAAAGTGGGTTTTTATATGTAGGATCACCGGTCAAAAGAATTCGAGCATTGTCAGAACAGGAAAAGTCCTTCTTTCTCTATACCGCCGGGAAGTATTGTGAACTTAAAAATCGATACCTGGCGCGTTAGCAAATTTCCCATCAACGTCAAACCTCGAGCAAGCGCCTCAACGCTGCTAATACAGGCGCTGTGTCGGGACGAATGCCACGCCACAAATAGAATGATTCTGCCGCCTGCTCGACCAGCATACCTGTCCCATCCAGCGCCAGCGCAGCACCAAGGGAGCTGGCCCACTGTTGGAATACCGTTCCACCCGGCGCATAGACCATGTCATAACAACGAGTACTGGAGCCAATCAAGTGAGCGGGCAGTGCCGGCATTTCGCCGCTTAACCCGGCAGCGCTGCCATTGATTATCCAGTCCGGTTGAATGTCGCCCAAGTGGTCATTGTTGCGAGTCTCGATATCAACATCAGTACCAAACAGCGCTCGCAATTCCTCTGCCCGGGCCAGCGTTCTGTTCGCAATGATGATGCGAGACGGGCTCGCCTTGATCAGGCGAGGCAAAAGACCACGTACGGCACCACCGGCTCCCAAAATCAAAATAACTGATCCCGCCAAACTTGCTGCGTGATTCTGTTCGATGTCCCGTACCAGACCTACACCGTCTGTGTTATCGCCCGCAAGACGGCCATCTGGCAGTTTATAAATTGTATTCACCGCGCCTGCTTTTTCAGCATTTAATGCATGCCAGTCGACCAAGCGCCACGCACTTTCCTTGTGTGGGACGGTTATGTTTAATCCACGTCCTCCCGCCTCAAAAAAATTTCTCACGGCGACATCAAAACCGGATGGCTCAACTTCGATACGGCCGTATTGTAGTAATTGCCCGGTTTGCTCAGCAAACAATGCATGTATAAATGGCGATTTGCTATGGCTGACAGGAAAACCAACAACGGCGTATTGATCCATCGAGCGACCTTTCAAAGTTAGACCCAATCACGCGGCCGCAAAAAATCAGAATAAAGACGCGCCTCTTCTGTTCCTTGTTCGGGATGCCAGTCATATACCCATCGGACTTCTGGAGGTAAGGACATGAGAATGGACTCTACTCGACCCAAACCAGACTGCAGACCAAATAATGTTCCCCGGTCATAAACAAGGTTGAACTCAACGTATCGCCCGCGTCGGTAGCGTTGAAACTGTTTTTGTTGTTCGGTAAATGGCAGCCCTTTCCGCGCTTCAACAACCGGACAGTAAGCATCAACATAGCTGTTGGCAATACTTCTTACCATCGCAAAGCTTTTTTCAAAACCCAATTCGTTAAAGTCATCAAAAAACAATCCCCCGATGCCACGTGTCTCTTTTCGGTGGGGCAGATAGAAGTACTCGTCACACTCCTTTTTAAATCTCGGATACAACGCCTTTCCAAACGGCTCGCAAGATGTCTTTGCGACTTGATGCCAGTGTCGGCAATCCTCTTCATTTCCATAATACGGCGTTAGATCGTAGCCCCCGCCAAACCACCAGACCGGCGCTTCACCTGGCTTTTCAGCAATAAAAAAGCGGAAATTTGCGTGTGATGTGGGCACAAACGGGTTACCTGGGTGTATTACCAAAGACACTCCCATGGCCTGAAAACTTCGTCCAGCCATTTCCGGACGGGTAGCGGATGCGGATGGCGGTAAGTTATCACCAAACACGTGTGAGAAATTTACACCGCCCTTTTCGAACACATTCCCATCACTGATAACACGGGTAATGCCACTGCCACCTTGTTCGCGTTGCCAGGAATCTTCGTGAAACCTACTTTTCCCATCAACATCCTCAAGACTTGAACAAATATTGTTCTGCAAACTCAGTAGAAAATCTTTTACCTGGTTTGCATCGACTTCCGAATGGGTACTCTTCCCGAAATTACTGTCTGACATTCACTCAACTCCTTTAAGACGCGCGAACAAGTTGTCCAGTGGAGAAATCAACGATCTTCGAAGGATTTCGTGCTCCACCCAACTGCCCCGGTACAACAAAATTCAATTGTGAACCAAAATATTTTTCGACCAACACCCTGGATCTTGCAGGGAGTTTTCCCGTTATGTTGGCGGATGTAGACACTATTGGTCCGCCAAACTCCTTGCACAACGATCGCACCACTGGATGATGACTGACCCTCAAAGCCACGGCACGATGACTGCCTTTAATCCAGAACGGAATTTGGTCAAGGACATCAGGCACCAGAAAGGTAACCGCGCCGGTTTTACCCTGTTGTTGCCACGCAACGTCCAGTTTTTTGTACTGACCGGGCGACAACGCGGCTAGAATCTCTTCAAAATCCCCAATCTGACCAGCGATCAGTATCATACCTTTTTGGATTGGTCTCTGTTTGATCTGAAGCAATTCAAGGCAGGCTTCTTCGTTTTGCGGATCACAACCCAAACCCCAGACGGCTTCCGTTGGATAAGCAATTACCCCACCTTGCATCAGTCTGTGTGCGGCAACTTTTACTGCCAATTTTTCCATACGCTGTCCTCAACACCACGTTACTCATCTGGCTGTTTGCGTCGCCACAAGCCGCCACTGTGTGCAACAAACCCACTCACTTCCAGCAGCAGCAATTTTTCACTCACAACACTTAAATCCTGTTCGGTTCTCAGTATAAGAGATTCCATACTGACGCCATCCTCACACAATTCCCGGTATACAGCTTCACAACCGGCGGGAACATTATCCTTGTTGCCTGCAAAGCGTTCAGGCACATTATTGTTGGTTTTATTCAAAACCCCAAATTGCGGGTAACTCATGGCAAGTTGTGCCTGACAAATGAACTGGATGTGATCAACGATGTCCTGTGCATTTTCCGTCAAAATCGCGCCTTGGCGAAGCAATTTGTGACAGCCTCGGCTTCCCGGACTGTTTATTGAACCGGGCACAGAAAATATTTCCCGATTCTGCTCAAGCGCCAGACGAGCAGTGATCAGAGACCCGCTTCGCATGTTGGCCTCAACAACACACACGCCAAGGCTCAAACCGGAAATTATTCTGTTCCGTTGGGGAAAATGTTGGGCCACCGGCCCCGCATCAAGCGGTAACTCTGATATCAATGCGCCAGCTTCCGGTGCGCCTGTGCTTGCAATCCTGTTTGCCAACGATTGATTGGATCCCGGATAGACGCTGTGCAGACCATTACCAAGCACGGCCACTGTTGCACCTTTACTATCAAGTGCCGCCACATGAGCTTGTGTGTCGATACCCGAAGCCAACCCGCTGCAAATGATTAAACCTTTATCAGCCAGTTCCGCCGACAGTTTGTAAGCGATGGATCGGCCGTAAGCGGAACAACTGCGACTGCCTACTATGGCCAGCATGGGTCTGCGCAAAATGTCGACATTTCCTTTTACAAAAAGCACGGGCGGATAGTCTGATATCTCTCGAAGCATGGCTGGATAAACAACATCGGAGGCTAACACGATGTTATTGCCGGGTTCTTGCAACCATTGCTGTGTCTGATCAAGTCGGCTACAGACCTCCTTACCAGGTGTCAATGCCGATTTCACCGCCAGCCATTCGGACGGGGACGCGCAAAAGTCGGCCAGTTCAGTCAAGCTTCCAGATTTTGATGTCCAGCGACATCCGCCGGCGTCCAACAATCGCCTTAAAAAGGTTGAACTCACACCTTTTGTGTAAAACAAACTCAGGATGAATCGGGTCTCCTCGTGTGTCATTTGTCAGACATCCTTGTCTTCTGGCCGGCCAAAGGCCGGCTGTTTTATGCTGTGATATACTGCGCCCGTTTAATCAAGGTGGGAGATGTTTCAACTTTAACCGCCCATCTCATGAGGTTATGGCACAGCAAAAGGGCTGATGCTTGACGAAGTTGCTTCTATCGGAGGACAAAATGGCTAAACTTGAAATTCTGGAATTCCCCGACGTGAGGCTGAGAACAATCGCAAAGCCAGTAGAGCAGGTGGATGATCAACTTCGCGTGCTGATTGATGACATGTTCGAAACAATGTATGAAGCGCCCGGAATAGGATTGGCTGCCACGCAGGTCAATGTCCACAAACAGCTCATTGTGATTGACATCTCGGAAGACCGGAGCGAGCCACTGGTCTTTATTAACCCCCGACTGAATGTGCTTGATCAGGAACTGACCGAGTATGATGAAGGCTGCCTTTCTGTGCCGGGTTTTTATGAAACAGTAAGTCGCCCTGCCAAAGTAAAAATCAACGCTATCAATCGGTTGGGTGAGCCCTTTGAGTTGATCGCGGATGGTTTACTGGCCACCTGCATCCAACATGAAATGGATCACTTGAACGGCAAGTTGTTTGTGGATTACCTCAGCACCCTCAAGCGACAACGAATTCGCAGCAAACTCGAAAAGGCCCATAAACTGGCCAGCGAAGAATGAGCGCCAGCTCTCACCTACTGGATCTACTTTATGCCCTCGTTAGGAATTGTTTTTGCCGGCACACCCGCTTTTGCTGCCAAACATCTACAGGCCTTGTTGGATGCCGGACACAACATAGTTGCCGTCTATACCCAACCGGACAGGGCCGCCGGTCGCGGCAAGAATCTACAAGCCAGCCCGGTTAAACAGCTGGCATTGGTACATAACATTCCGGTCTTGCAGCCGGAAAATCTGAAAATAACGCAAGCCCAGCAAGAGCTGGCGTCACTCGGCGCAGATTTGATGGTAGTCGTTGCTTATGGTTTGTTGTTGCCACAAGCAGTTCTCGACATTCCGCCACGCGGGTGTATCAATGTGCACGCGTCAGTATTGCCACGTTGGCGAGGTGCCGCACCAATTGAACGAGCACTGCTTGCAGGGGATACCGAAACCGGCGTTACCATCATGCAAATGGATGCCGGGCTCGATACCGGCAACATGCTACATATCGTCAAAACGCCGATATCCGCGACCGATGACCGAGAGACTCTTGAAAACAAATTGGCTGAGATTGGCTGCCGCGGTTTGCTGCATACGCTGAAGAATCTGGATACCCTCCAATCAAATGCTCAGCATCAAAATCACCACGAGAGCACCTATGCCAAAAAACTTGAGAAAGCAGAAGCGCTAATTGACTGGAATGCCTCATCAACGCAGATCGACCTGCTTGTCCGGGCAGGTATTGGCAGGAATCCGGCCTATTCTTTTTTGAATGGGCAACGGATACGAGTTCTAAAAGCACGGCCCACTCGTGCAGAAAGCGCTTTACCGCCTGGTACGGTCGTCAAACTGGCTACCGGCAATCATGCGTCTATGCATGTGTCTTGCGGGAGTGGCATTCTTGAAGTAGAGCTACTCCAACTACCCGGGAAAAATCCTGTCAGCGTGAAAGACCTGCTGAATGCCAATAATCCGGTGTTAATTGAAGGCGCTGTCTTCAACCAACATGAATCAACATGAAGGCAATTTCTATCGATCATCCAGCCGGCATTCGCGCTTCTGCAGCACAGATTTTGACTGCGTTATTGTCTCAAAAAGGGTCGTTAGCCACCCAATTGCCGCGTCAAAGTTCACCATCAGGCAATCTGTCATCATTGGCTTTTCTCAAAGAGCTTTGCTACGGAGCCTGCCGGTGGTATTTCCAACTCAATCACTTGCTTGAAAAACTCGTTGATAAACCTCTTAAGTCCAAAGACCTTGATATCCATTGTCTGTTAATTTTGGGTATGTATCAGTTGTCGCACATGCGCATTCCTGACTATGTCAGTATCAACGAGACCGTTAATGCCAGTGTTTTACTCAAAAAACCCTGGGCAAAGGGGCTGGTTAATGCGGTCTTGCGGAAATATCAGCGGCTTTGTGCTGCAGGACACATTGATTACCCCGATGACGCCTCCCGTTTTGCCTACCCTTTATGGTTAGTCGACACAATCAAACACGATTGGCCTGACGACTGGGAGCGTATTTTGTCTGCCGGCAACACTCATCCTCCCATGTGCCTGCGAGTGAATCTTCAGCAATGCTCAAGAGAGCAGTATCTGGTGCTGCTTGCGGAGATGGGTGTCAACGCGGAAGCAGGGCTGATAACACCGAGCGCGATATACCTGAAGGCGCCTTGTGCGGTTGATGCGCTTCCGGGATTCAGGGATGGTTATGTCAGCATACAGGATGAGGCCTCGCAAATTCTGCCTTCGTTGATGTCGCCTTCCAAAGGTGAACGAATTCTCGATGCCTGTGCGGCGCCCGGTGGTAAAACGTGCCACTTGCTGGAAACCGAGCCCGACCTTTCTGAGATCGTTTCTCTGGATATTGAAAACCGTCGGCTTGAACGATTACGAGAGAATCTTGAACGATTGCAGCTGTCGAGTGACCGGGTGACCATTTTGGGTGCTGATGCCACAAAACCGGATGACTGGTGGAATGGTGAGCCTTTCGATCGTATATTATTGGACGCTCCTTGCTCAGCCACGGGGATCATCCGACGCCAACCGGATGTCAAGATTCTCAGGCAGAAGCTGGATATCTCTCGATTGACTGAACTACAGGCTCGTCTACTGGATAGTTTATGGATGTGTCTGAAACCCGGTGGCTTGATGGTATATTCAACTTGCTCAATTCTTTCTGCTGAGAACAGCAGTCAGATTGGTTCCTTTATCAGCAGAACCGAGGACGCTCAATTGCAGGCCATCCCGGGAGGCTGGGGCTTGATGTGCGCCCATGGAAAGCAGCTTATTCCGGCAGATAAAAGCACCGACGGCTTCTATTTTGCGTTACTGCGAAAAAAAGACGTAACCATTTAATCCCCTGTGCAGACTTGTAAGCCCGTGTTGATGGGCGGATAATTTCCGCATGAAGTGGTCATATTGTCGCCATACCGGCGTCAATGCAGGAGCCTGATCGACTCGATGAAAATAATTATTCTGGGATGTAACCAGGTTGGTATTTCGCTGGCAGAAAATCTGTCCAGTGAGGCAAATGACATCACCGTGGTAGACCCGGATGCTGACAAGTTGCGGGAGCTCAAAGATCGCCTGGATGTAGGTATTGCGCAAGGCTGGCCTTCTCACCCGGATATTCTCAGAGCTGCGGGTGCTGATGATGCTGATATGATCATTGCGGTGACCGAAAACGACGAAGTCAACATGGTGGCTTGTCAGATCGCTTACTCAATTTTTAAAACCCCCAAAAAGATCTGCCGTTTACGCTCTGCCTCCTATATTGCTCAAGAAGATCTTTTCTGTAATGAAGCAATTCCACTGGATGTTGTTATCAGTCCCGAGTTGCTGGTTTCCAATTACATCAAACGGTTGATTGATCTGCCCGGATCTCTGCAAGTGCTTGATTTCGCAGATGGCAATGCACAATTGGTAGCTGTTCGAGCGTACTACGGCGGACCGTTGGTGGGTCAGGAAATCCGATTCTTACGTGAGCATATGCCTAACGTTGATGCCCGGGTTGCCGCGATTTTCCGCCGCAACCGTGCGATAACACCCGAAGGATCAACGGTTATCGAAGCTGATGATGAAGTATTTTTTATCGCCGCCGCAAAAAATATTCGAGCGGTTATCGGCGAATTGCGGCGTCTGGATAAGCCTTATAAACGCCTCATAATCGCGGGTGGAGGCAATATTGGCATGCGCTTGGCTGAAGCACTGGAGCAGCGATATCAGGTAAAAGTCATTGAATATAATGCCGAGCGTTGTGCTTTTCTGTCTGAATATCTCAATCGCGCAATTGTATTAAATGGTATGTCCTCTGATAAACAATTGCTGCTGGAGGAGGGTATCGAGGATACCGACGTATTCTTGGCTCTCACTAACGATGATGAGGCCAATATCATGTCCTCGATGCTGGCCAAACGTCTGGGGGCTCGCAAGGTCATGTGCCTTATTAATAACCCTGCATATGTCGACCTCGTGCAGGGTGGCGAAATTGATATTGCGATTTCACCTCAACAAGCCTCTATCGGCAGTCTTCTGACTCATGTGCGTCGGGGCGACATTGTAAATGTTCATTCGCTGCGGCGCGGCGCGGCAGAGGCGCTCGAAGCAATCGCACACGGGGATAGTCACTCCTCCAAAGTCGTTGGACGCGCTATTGAAGACATCGATCTGCCTGCAGGCACAACGATTGGTGCGATTGTCCGAAACAATGAAGTTCTGATTGCGCATGACGACATTGTTATTGAACCCGAAGATCACGTGATTTTATTTTTGACCGATAAAAAACGTATCCCTGAAGTTGAGCGTCTGTTTGCTGTGGGATTTACTTTCTTTTAGTGCCACAGGCAAGCCTGTAATTTTCGTGGAATAAAACAACAACATGCACCTTTCTGTTGTCTCTCGAATCCTTGGCGTGCTGCTGATGCTGTTCAGCTTGTTGGCTTATTTGCCCTCAATGCTGGTCTCCTTGATCTATAGTGACGGCGAAGTTTCTTCCTTTGTTTTTGCATTAATGCTGACGTTCGGCACAGGTCTCAGTCTGTGGATTCTGACGTGGCGGTCCAAACAGGAGATGCGTACTCGAGACGGATTTCTGGTTGTCACTATGTTCTGGACGGTGCTAAGTACCTTCGGTGCACTTCCATTTTTATTTTCCCCGGATATGGGAATGACCATTACAGACGCGGTGTTCGAGTCTTTTTCCGGCCTGACCACAACCGGTGCAACGGTATTGACGGGGTTGGACTTTATGCCTGAGTCAATACTCTTCTACCGACAGCAACTGCAATGGTTAGGCGGCATGGGTATTGTTGCACTTGCTGTGGCGGTACTCCCTATGCTGGGGATTGGCGGCATGCAGCTTTACCGTGCAGAAAGCCCCGGTCCCGTGAAAAATGACAATCTGGTGCCGAGACTGGCAGAAACAGCCAAAGCGCTTTGGTACATTTATTTGGGTCTGACGGTAATTTGTGCACTGGCATATTGGGCTGCAGGTATGAGCTTGTTTGATGCGATCTGTCACAGCTTCGCCACGGTAGCTATTGGTGGATTTTCGACACATGACGCCAGTATTGGTTATTTTGATAGTGACACTATCAATATGATTGCGGTGATTTTTATGTTTCTTGCCGGTATGAATTTTGCCTTGCACTTTACGGCATGGAGACACCGCAGTATTTCACAGTATTTAAATGATCCTGAAACCCGATTTTATGTGGCCATTTTGTTGGCGCTGGCTGCTTTTACCATTGTTGTTCTCTATGTCACCGAAACATTTGACCTTAAAGATGCTTTTGTCCATGGGTTATTTCAGACGATTTCCATAACAACAACAACTGGCTTTGCAACGGCGGACTTTAGCGCATGGCCGTATGCCTTACCTTATTTGTTGATCTATGCGTCGATTGTTGGTGCTTGCGCAGGGTCAACAGGCGGTGGCATGAAAGTGATTCGAATCCTTCTGATTTTCAAACAGGGTTTTCGGGAAATTCAACGGCTGATCCACCCCAACGCGGTCATTACGGTAAAGCTTGGCAGAAATATGGTGCCGGATCGTATAATCGAGTCAGTTTGGGGATTCTTTGCTGTTTATGTGCTTGTCTACCTCGTTTTGCTGATTGTCTTGTTGGCTATGGGTATGGAGGTATTGACTGCGTTCAGCGCGGTTGGTGCGTGTTTGAACAACCTGGGTCCTGGTCTGGAAGGCGTAGCCGCAAACTATGCAGATATTTCAGACCCAGCAAAATGGGTACTCTGTCTGGCTATGTTGTTGGGCCGCCTGGAAATCTTTACGTTGCTGGTTTTATTTATGCCGATGTTCTGGCGGCGTTAGTTCGTTACTGTTTCAATAAATTCGGCCGGGAGCATCATCCGGTCGCCTTTTGAATCTTTTGTATTCCCATTGGTATTGCGCAGGGGCAGCTTTCACACACGCTTCCACCGAGCGGTTCATTGCTGTTGCCGCCAGTATTGGATCCGGATTGTAAATATCCTTTTCGCCAGGGATAAAAACAATATCGAAACCTTCTCCATTTTGCCGTCGTTGCGCAAATGCAAAGATGACAACCGCATTCGTTTTGGCAGCCAATTTAGGCAATAGGGTCATCGTAAATGCCTTAATGCCAAAAAAGGGGGCAAAGACACCCCCATCGTTACGAGGCTGCTGATCAGGAAGAATACCTGTCATGCCTCCTTTTTGAAGGGCTCTTGTCAAGCTGACAACGCCCTGTCTGTTTGTTGGCACAATTTCAGCGCCGGCTCTTGATCGCGATGCTACGATCAGTCGATCGAGACCCTTAATTTTTGGTGGTTTATAGAGGGTTGTCATAGGCCCCAGCATGGAGACATACAAACCCAGCAGCTCCCAACTTCCAATATGTGGTGCCGCAAATATAATGCCTCTGCCGGAGGTTTGTGCATCCTTGACCAGATCCAATCCGTGGACACCCTTGATCAAGGCCAATAAATAGTCCAGGTTGCCGTACCATAGATGACCTAATTCCAAGCCCGCCTTGATTGTTTCCTGAATACTTTGAAGGGCCAGACTTCGTCGCTCAGCCTCGGGTAACAGCGGGAATACGAGCTGAAGATTTATCAGTGTTATGCGTCGGGTTTCTGTCGGCAGCCAGAACACAATTCGTCCAATAAGATTGGCCAATTTGTGAAGTCTGTTTAGGGGAATCCAGGACATCACCCTTAAAAAAGTTGCCACCAATACAGTTTTAAAGTTGTCTATCATGCGTGCTCTCATGCGGTTTTCAACAATATGGGGCCATTCTAGCGCAGTGGATATTAACAGCCTAATCCCGCATAATTGCGCCTTTTCGACTGTTTATGCCTGTCATGTGCATAATATTGAGGAGAGTCTTGGCGTTGCAAACACCTGCGGCTGTTGATGTAAAAACATTTCAAGGTTTAATTCTTGCTCTTCAAAGTTTCTGGGCAAAGCAGGGCTGTGTGGTACTTCAACCGCTCGATCTGGAAGTTGGCGCAGGGACATTCCACCCGGCGACGTTCCTGCGTGCTATTGGCCCGGAAAGCTGGCGAACTGCCTATGTTCAACCAAGTAGACGACCCACTGATGGCCGGTATGGCGAAAACCCAAACCGGCTTCAGCACTACTACCAGTTTCAAGTGATATTGAAACCGTCCCCCGCAGATATACAGGACTTGTATATCGCTTCGTTGCGACACCTTGGTATCGATCCAAAAACTCATGATATCCGCTTTGTTGAAGATAACTGGGAGTCTCCCACTCTTGGTGCGTGGGGCTTGGGGTGGGAGGTTTGGTTAAATGGGATGGAAGTGACCCAATTTACGTACTTTCAACAAGTAGGTGGACTTGAATGTTTTCCAGTCAGCGGTGAAATCACCTATGGACTTGAGCGTATCGCCATGTACCTTCAAGGTGTTGATAGCTTGTATGACCTTGTTTGGGCGGAAGGTCCTGATGGGGTAGTCACCTATGGGGATGTGTTTCATCAAAACGAAGTCGAAATGTCTGCATATAATTTTGAACATGCCAATGTTGAAGCATTATTTCGGTATTTTGATGATTGTGAAATGCAATGCACCCAACTTATCAAGCTCGGGCTTGCATTACCCGCCTATGAACAAGTTCTTAAAGCATCCCACTTTTTTAATCTTCTTGATGCGCGGCAGGCGATATCTGTCACTGAACGACAGCGGTTTATTCTTCGGGTCAGGGCTTTGTCGAGACAAGTAGCAGAAGCCTATTACGAAAGCAGGCGTAAACTGGGCTTTCCGCTGGCACCGGAAGCACTGCGACTGGCGGCGTTAAATCCTTAATTATTAAAGCAGGCGGCATGTACCGTTAACACCATGAGCGTAAAAGATTTTTTAGTTGAAGTTGGGTGTGCAGAACTTCCTCCCAAAGCATTAAAAGGGTTGTCGGATGCCTTTATTGCTGGCCTGATTGCTGGTTTAAATGCAGCGGGACTCTCTTACAACGAAGTAAAAGCCTTCACCAGTCCGAGACGTTTGGCGGCACGCGTAGAGGGTCTTGTTGTATCTCAGGCTGACAGCACTATAGAGCGGACAGGTCCAGCGGTATCGGCTTCATTTGATAGTGACGGACGCCCAACCCCTGCGGCTCTCGGATTTGCACGCTCATGTGGTGTGGAACTTTCGTCAATAGAACATGCCCTGAAAGATGGAACTCAAAAGTTGGTATTTCGAACAGTCCGAAAAGGGGATGAAACCAGCAACTTATTGCCCGGTATCGTCATGAGTTCCCTTCAAAAACTGCCTATTCCAAGAAAAATGCGTTGGGGAAGCACGCGAGATGAATTCGTTCGACCAGTATATTGGTTGGTGATGTTATTCGGAGAGACTGTTCTGGATACAGAACTGTTTGGCATTCGTAGCGGGCGTGTAACACGCGGTCATCGATTTCTTTGTGAAACTGAAATTACCATTAACCAGCCAGCGGAATATGAGTCACTGCTTCTAAGTCCTGGTTTTGTTATTGCTGATTATGACCAAAGAAAGTCCAGGGTTCGCGAGCTTATTCTGGAGCAGGGCAAAAAGATTGGGGCGCTGGTTCATATTGATGAAGATCTGTTGGAAGAAGTCACCAGTATGGTCGAGTGGCCGGTTGCGTTAACAGGCAAATTTGACGAACACTTTCTTTCAGTGCCGCCTGAGGCGCTTGTTTCTTCGATGAAAAATCATCAGAAAACATTTTATGTTACTGATTCAAAAGGGAAAATGCTCCCTTACTTTATTGCGGTCGCAAATATAGAAAGCACCGATCCCGCTCAAGTTATTGCCGGTAATGAGCGTGTCATACGACCTCGTTTGGCCGATGCCGCGTTCTTTTTTGATTCCGACAGAAAAACTTCACTCGCGTCACGCCTGTCCTTGCTTGGGAACATCGTTTTCCAGCAACAATTGGGAACCGTTGAGCAAAAGTCGCGTCGTGTCGCAGAATTGAGCGCGTATATTGCGGGCGCTTGTGGTGGCGATATAGAAATCAGCAGGCGCTCAGCGCTACTTGCGAAGTGTGACTTGTTGACCAATATGGTTTCAGAATTCCCAGAACTTCAGGGAATCATGGGTAGTTATTACGCGCGCCATGATGGTGAGCCTGAGGCAGTTTCTTTGGCGATAACCGAGCAGTATTTACCAAAATTCGCCGGTGACGCCGTGCCGGCGAGTTTAGCGGGTGCTACGCTGGCGGTTGCAGAAAAAATAGATACCATCTGTGGCTTGTTTGCAATTGGTCAGCCACCCACAGGCTCAAAAGATCCCTTTGCGTTGCGAAGAGCAGCACTAGGCGTGCTGAGAATACTTGTAGAAAAATCTATCGATTTGGATTTGCAATCAGCAATCATGGAATCTCTTGCGCTGTATAAGCAGCAAGGCGTTACTGTGCCGCCAAACACGCAAGCCGATGTGCTTGGGTTTATGTTGGAGCGATTCCGTGCCTGGTACATGGGTGAGGGCATCACCGCAGAAGTATTCCAATCTGTGATGGAGCTTAAACCAACCAGACCTCTGGATTTTGCCAATCGGGTTGCAGCTGTCAATCGTTTCAGCCAACTCACTGAAAGCGCCTCGCTCTCTGCAGCGAACAAGCGTGTATCAAATATTCTTGGCAAGCATTCAGGTGTCATTCCACAGACATTTGACGTCGGTACCCTGGTTGAGCCTTCTGAGAAAATTCTCGCGGAAAGAATAATTCAACTGACCTCGGAAGTAGGGCCGTTATTTGACAATGCCGAATATGCGTTGGGATTGGAAAAACTTTCGGTTCTTCGCCCGGTTGTAGACGAATTTTTTGAAAATGTACTCGTCATGGTTGAAGATTCCAATCTAAGAGACAATCGACTGGCTTTGCTCAATCATTTGAGATTGCTGTTCTTGAGAGTTGCGGATATCTCTTGTCTGCACGCAAATTAATGCCAAAGATCATTATCTTGGATAGGGACGGTGTTATAAATGAGGATTCTGATTCCTTTATAAAGACCGTAGAAGAGTGCCATCTGATCCCGGGTGTTGTGGAGGCGATTTCACGCTTGTCTAACGGCGGTTATCGCCTTTTTATAGCGAGCAATCAATCGGGTATCGCTCGCGGTTTATTGGATGAGTTTGCTCTTGCGAACATACACCAATATATCTCTTCCATGATCGAAGACGGTGGTGGATTCATTGAAGGTATTGTTTATTGCCCTCATGGTCCACATGATAATTGCGATTGCCGGAAGCCAAAGCCCGGTTTGTTAGAAAAAATCCGGACTGAGTTTGATGTTGAATTGAGGGGAGCCCCCTTTGTGGGTGACAGTTTACGCGATTTGATCGCCGCACAGGCTGCGGGCTGTGAGCCCGTGCTTGTATTAACCGGTAAGGGCCAGAGAACATTGTCTCATGGGCTACCCTCTGGACTGGGTGGTCTTCGAGTGTATAAAAACCTTGCTGAGTTTGCTGATGCTCAACTAAAGACGGGTAACGCGCAATGTTAAAGGCTCGCTCTTTATTGTTTTCTATTGGTTATGCGGCGCTTACCTTTGTAATTTCTGTCTCTGTTATTCTTGTTTTTTGGCTGCTGCCCCCACTAAAAAGATTTTTCCTCTATTCTGTTTGGTGCAAGCTCGTCCTTTGGTGGTTAAGAATTACGTGTGGTGTCAGTTATCACATTGACGGCTTGGAGAATATTCCAGATCGCCCGGTAATTGTCATGAGTAACCATCAGAGCGCCTGGGAAACCATTTTCTTGTATCAGCTATTTACTCCGGCGTGCCCGATATTGAAAAAAGAATTGCTGGATATCCCTTTCTGGGGCTGGGCAATGCGTCTCCAAAACCCCATTGCAATCGACAGAAGCAAACCTAGAGAGGCTGGAAGATCGCTTTTAATTCAGGGTGCTCAGCGCATACAACAAGGTCTGTCTATTTTGGTATTCCCGGAAGGAACCAGGGCTGCTGCCGGGAGCCTTGGCAAATTTTCTCGTGGAGGCGCTCAACTTGCTGTCGCAACATCAACGCCAGCAATTCCGGTTTTACACAATGCTGGATTGTTTTGGCCAGCCGGCAGTCAACTTAAAAAGCCTGGGCAAATTCGGGTCATCATTGGAAAGCCATTAAACCCAGATGGGAAGACGCCCAAGGAACTTGCTGCGGAGTTTGAAGACTGGATTGCAGAGAATAAATACGCGGTTGGGATTTCTTAAAATCTTATAACCTTGCAGTTGGCACACAAACCATACAATTTTTGAGTGCCAACTACTGTCTCTAAATCAATTAAATATCAAGGTTCTGGACAGCGAGCGCGTTAGTTTCTATGAACTCTCGTCTCGGATCAACTTGATCGCCCATCAATGTCGTAAACAGCTGATCGGCGCCTATAGCGTCTTCAATTGTTACCTGAAGCATTCTTCGTCCTTCAGGATCCATCGTGGTTTCCCAGAGTTGCTCAGGATTCATTTCCCCCAGCCCTTTGTACCGTTGCAGATAGTGTCCCTTCATTGCATCGTCGGTTAACCACGTGAGTGCCTGGCTGAAGCTACTGATTTCTTGTGTTTTTTCACCACGCTTAACAAATGCACCTTGTTCTATAAGACCCTGTAACATTTCCCCAAGGTTGACTAGCGCCCGGTACTCGCCAGAGCTAAAAAAGTCCTTATTAAACTTGAACTCTCTGCTAAGCCCATGCAACGCGTGAGTGACTACCGGGAGGTAGATATGCCGCTCAGGGTCTTTGTAACTACCTAAAACGTACGCTGGTGCTGATTTAGGATGCTGACGCAGCAACTCTTCGCTGAGAGTGGCTACCCAACTATTTGTATGCTCTTCCGAAAAGTCATCTTGTATTGGGGCAACAAATATCATGGCCTCGAGAATTTCGGATGGATAAAGTCGTTGCAACCTTTTGATCATGGCGTAGGTGCTGTTGTATTGCCTCACCATGGCCTCCAATGTTTCACCTGTGATTGCAGGAGCGCCGGCATTTACGTGCAAGCTGGAACCATCAAGTGCTACTTGTGTTTGGTATTTTGCAAGTTCGTCATCGTCTTTAAGATACTGTTCATTTTTTCCTTTTCTTATTTTATAGAGTGGCGGCTGGGCAATATAGATATATCCGAGCTCAACCAGCTCTCTCATTTGTCTGAAGAAGAATGTAAGGAGCAGGGTGCGGATGTGAGATCCGTCTACGTCTGCGTCGGTCATGATGATAATTCTGTGATATCTCAGATGAGCGACAGAAAAGTCGTCTTTTCCAATTCCACAGCCTAGTGCTTTTATCAATGTACCAATTTCAGCAGAGCTCAACATCTTATCAAAACGGGCTTTTTCGACATTCAAGATTTTGCCTTTTAACGGCAATATGGCTTGATTTTTCCTGTTTCGACCTTGTTTTGCTGACCCTCCCGCAGAGTCTCCCTCCACGATATATAGTTCTGAAAGTGCGGGATCTTTCTCTTGGCAGTCAGCCAGCTTTCCCGGCAATCCTGCCATATCCAGGGCACCTTTCCGTCTGGTCATTTCTCTAGCTTTTCTCGCAGCTTCGCGAGCGCGAGCAGCGTCTATCATTTTGCTTACGATCTGTTTTGCTTCGAGCGGATTTTCCAAAAGGAAATCGGTGAAATGGCTTACCATTTCTTGCTCAACTGCTGTTTTGACTTCCGACGATACTAGCTTGTCTTTGGTTTGTGACGAAAACTTTGGATCTGGTACTTTGACGGATATAACTGCAGTTAAACCCTCTCGTGCGTCATCACCTGTTGTAGCTACTTCTTTTCCTTTTTTTGCTGCCACTTCCTTGTCTATATAGGTCTTGAGCACTCTTGTAAGCGCGCTTCTAAAGCCCGCGATATGGGTACCACCGTCTCTTTGCGGTATGTTGTTGGTATACGGGAAAATATTTTCCTGGTACGTATCATTCCATTGCAGAGCAATTTCTACACATATCCCGTCATCTTGTCGTTGCGCATTAAAGTGGAAGATTTTGTTTATTGGTGTTTTGTTGGTATTGAGGTATTCAACAAATGCACGAAGCCCACCATCGTATCGATACGTATCTTGTTTTCCTGATCTTTCATCCTTCAGATGTATGGTGACACCAGCATTTAAAAACGCGAGTTCTCTTAACTTTTTTGCGAGAATATCGTAGTGGAATTCGATATTTTTAAACGTATGCGGTGAGGGTTTAAAAAACGTTTCTGTTCCCGTTATATTTGTTTCACCTACAACCGCCAACGGTGCTTGGGGCACACCGTGCTTATAGAACTGCTCGTGTACTTTTCCTCCGCGCCTGATGGTTAATTTAAGATCTTCTGACAGCGCGTTTACGACGGACACACCAACTCCGTGCAGGCCGCCTGAAACCTTGTAGCTGTTATCATCAAACTTCCCGCCGGCGTGGAGCACCGTCATAATTACTTCAGCTGCCGAGACACCCTCGGCATGCATGTCTGTGGGTATGCCTCTTCCATTGTCAGTAACAGAAACACCTTCTCCAATATGCACAACCACACTGATTTCGTCACAATGTCCTGCCAAAGCTTCGTCAATTGAGTTGTCGACTAACTCAAATACCATATGATGCAAGCCGGTACCGTCTTCTGTATCGCCAATATACATGCCTGGTCTTTTTCGAACGGCATCCAGTCCTTTAAGTACCTTGATACTCGATGAGTCGTAGGTTGATTCCGTAGTCATACTTTTCTCCGATTAGACTGCTGGCTTATCTGCGGTTATTTTACCATGTTCCACGTGGAACTTACCTGATGCGCCGGTTAATTCTGATAAGAATGGGAGTGCGTCATGTGATATTGATGTAAACAGGCATTGATTGTTTGTTCGATTGAGCTCACCAATTATGGACTTACAACCTGATTGATCGAGCTCTGACGCGAGGTCGTCTATAAGAAAGGAGGTTGAATAGTCTTGAACCCCTTGTTGTATTTTCTTATCGACGAGGAATTTGCCCATTGATATCTTCAGCGCACAAGAAATCAGCTTGATTTGACCTCGACTAAAAATCTCACTAATACTTTTTTTCCTACATGTAATAACGAGATCTGCTCGGTGAGGCCCATATGTTGTTGCCTTGAACCGTGCGTCTTTATCTCTTGATTGAACAAGTGCTTGGTACAAGCAAACGCCCTCTGGCCAACCCTTTCTGTATTCAACGTCAACCTTCATTTTTGCGTCTGGCATCAACGTCTCTATTGTTGTTTCTAAAAATGGCTGATATTCAGCTAACAAGGTATTACGATGATGGTGTATTTCTTCCCCAGCTTTGGAAATTTCTGCATCCCAGACGTTTAGTTGATTTTGAAGATCAAATGGGTTTTGTTTTAAGAGCGCGTTTCGTTGTTGAATTAGCCTCCGATAGTTGCGCCACCAAAAAAGATAAGAATGTTCCACGTGGAACAAAGCCCAATCCAGAAACCGCCTTCTGATACTTGCTCCTCCATCGATCAACAGAAAAATATCCGAATTGATTACTTGAAGGGGCATCAGCGATGCTACCTCTTTCCAACTCGACTGCGAGTCTGCATTTAATCGAAGGATAGGCTGGTCAGAACTAGCCCGCAAAAGGCCAATGCGGCTGCCAGTATCGAGCTCTGAATAAACGAGGAATTCTGCAGCATCCTCTGCAAGGAGAGGTTCAACCTTGGACGTTCTGAAGGATTTGCCGACACTTAAGACATGAATAGCCTCAAGCAAACTGGTCTTCCCACTGCCATTTTCACCAAAAAACAAATTGAAACGAGGGTTAAGCTCAAGGTCGACTCCTTTCAAATTCCTGAAGTTGTCGACCTTTAGTCGAGTAATTATCGCCATTGGAAAAAACCCGCAAAGACTAAACTACCGTCTTTCATATTCCTCGGCATCAAAGACGCATTGGCATAACAACGTAGACTGCATCAGAAGGAGAAACCGCTTCGACAAGCGCACTACTATTTGAGTCAGACAATGTAAATTTGACTTTATCACTATCAAGAACGTTCAAAACATCCATCAAGTAACTCACGTTAAAACCTATTTCCAAAGAATCTCCTTGGTATTCCACCGAGATATGGTCCTCGGCCTCCTCTTGCTCTGGGTTGTTAGCTACGACTTTTAGCTCACCTGGGGCGAGAATCAAATGCACGCCACGATACTTTTCGTTAGACAAAATTGATGCGCGACTAAAGGCAGTTTTAAGACTGCTCTTCTCGCCAAACACAAATTTGTTTCCACCCTTGGGTAGAACTCTTTGATAGTCAGGAAACTTCCCGTCCACCAGTTTAGATGTAAATGTAAAATCTTCGAGCCTTGCTCTGATATGCCCCGCGCAAAAAACGAGGGATAAATTACCGTCACCAGGCTCAGCAAGCAGACGCGACAATTCCAAAACACCTTTCCTGGGGACAATAACTTGTAAAATATCCATTACGCCGGTTTCGATACCCGTTGTGTGCATCGCCAATCTGTGACCATCCGTAGCAACAACTCTGAACCAGGATTTTCCAAGTTCGAACAACATGCCGTTCAGGTAATAACGGACATCTTGTTGGGCCATTGCAAACGCACATGAATCGATCAGTTTTTTTAACTCAGTGCGAGCTATCTCCAACTCATGCGTTCCAGCCTCATCCACGGTGACAGGAAAGTCTGTAGCGGGGAGCGTTGCCAATGTAAAGCGGCTACGCCCTGACTTAACCAGACATTTCCCATCTTCTACAGACAATGTCAAAACAGACCCGTCAGCCAGAGATTTGCAAATATCCATTAGCTTCCTGCCAGGCACAGTAATCTCGCCAGCTACGGAACCACTATTTACTTTTACGCGGCCAAGCAACTCTACTTCCAAATCAGTACCCGTAATCTCAAGAAAATCATCCTTAAGATTAAGCAGCACGTTGGCCAAGACAGGCAAGGTATGCCTGCGCTCGACGACACCGGATGCCAATTGCAAAGGTTTTAAAATTGCTTCCCTGGTAATAGAAAATTGCATAGTTCGATCTCAAAAAATTCAATACTTAATTGAACAAAACCGGGAAGTACGTACCGGTCACCGAATAGGAGTGCCATTTACACAAAACTTGCTCATCACGTGGCTAACGCTCTCAGCAAGTTATTATAATCCTCTGCCAGATCCTGAGAGATACCCCTGAGTTTTTTAATCTGCTTGCATGCATGTAGAACTGTTGTGTGATCTCTACCACCAAACGCGTCTCCAATTTCAGGCAAGCTATGATTAGTTAACTCTTTGGCTAAAGACATTGCTACTTGCCTGGGTCTGGCTACAGATCTGTTCCTTCTCTTCGACAGCATATCAGCCATCTTGATCTTATAGTACTCCGCCACTGTTCGTTGGATGTTATCAATAGAGACCAGCTTTTCATGCAAAGCGAAGAGATCGCGAAGAGCTTCTCTAACCAATTCCAGATCTATGCGTTTACCAACAAAATTGGCGTGAATTATGACTTTTTTTAACGCACCTTCTAACTCTCTCACATGTGAGCGCAACCGTTGCGCTATGAACATAGCAGCATCACCAGGTAGATCTATATTGCTCTGGGCTGCTTTGTTTATGAGGATTGCCGCACGAGTCTCTAGCTCAGGCGGCTCTACAGCGACGCTGAGCCCCCAACCAAACCTAGATTTTAGCCTCTCTTCTAAGCCATTGATTTCTTTGTGATACTTGTCGCTAGTTAGAATAATTTGCTGACCGCCTTCAAGCAGCGCATTAAAGGTATGAAAAAACTCTTCTTGGGAGCGCTCTTTCCCTGCAAAAAACTGAATATCATCAATCAGTAGTGCGTCAACGGAGCGATAGTATCTTTTAAATTCATTTATCGCATTGAGTTGTAACGCAGTAACCATTGTTGCTACAAACGTTTCTGAGTGCAGGTAGACCACTCTGGCGTTTGGCTTTTTGGCGAGCATGTGATTTCCAATGGCATGCATCAAGTGTGTCTTACCCAGACCTACTCCACCATATATAAATAGCGGGTTATATGCGCCTCCGGGATTATCAGCAACCTGTATCGCAGCTGCCCTTGCCAGTTGATTTGATTTACCTTCAATAAAATTATCAAACGTGTTCTCTGGATTAAGTGAGCCTTTATGACGAAGTTTTCCTTCGATAATGAGCTCCATACTGCGAGCGCCACTACGTTTGATGGGAGAAGAAACCGAGAGGGGCTGTACATCCGAATTATCGAACGATCGAGACTCCTTTTCACCAAACGAATCAGGGGCCTTTAATGCTTCGCCATCAAGCCGTTTGTTTGTAACTGTCGTTTCAGCTAATTCGGGCGCAGCATCATTTTCAACCAGTATACCCGGCTTATCTGCTACCAGAGTTGAAAGTCTTGTTGAAACGTTCGGTTGCTTTTTGCCAACTTCCAGAAAAACATCCAGAGATTCACCACCAGCCTGTCTTTGAACAAGCTCACAAATTCTTGAGTAAAACTTATCTTTTACCCAATCCTGAACAAATCTGTTAGGCGCGAACAAGGTCAAGCCTTCTGCAGAAAACTCGGCCTGCAGAGGACGAATCCAGGTATTAAACTGCTGTGAGGGTAATTCTTCCCTCAGGTGATCAACACACCGTTGCCAATTTGCCAAAAGCACGACTTTACACTGCCCTGTAGTCTTTTATTTTTAAGACGAACTCAGTTGAAAGAGGGCAAATCATAACGTGAGCGTGCAGACTTATCCACACCGAAGATCATTTTTTTCTCTCAAAGTTAAATGTTGAATTTTTTATATTTTTTAATTAGTTAATATAGTTATACACAATTTTTAGCGCATATATTTCTGGTGGTTTAAACCATAATTCAAGTAAATCGGAAATGAATAACCTGTGCATAACTTGTTACTAAGCAGGTATATAATTTTATTGTGTTGGTAGGGCGTATGCGTCTCTTTTCCCTGTTAAAAGACTCTTTGCATCCTTGCATAACAATGCCAAACCATCTAGAATTCGCGCTCCTTAAATTTTCTGCTGTACAGAACAACACTTCTATTTTTGTTGCATGCGGGAAATAAAGATTCACCAATATTAGATTTTCTTTGGACAGTTATTATGAAAAGAACCTTTCAGCCCAGCTTGATCAAGCGTGCGCGAACTCATGGATTCCGTGCTCGCATGGCAACACGCGGCGGTCGTTTGGTGATCAAGCGTCGTCGCTCTCGCGGTCGTGCAAAGTTGACAGCCTGATAGCTCCATAAAGCCGTCAGTGACCGATCAAAGCTTTGGCCGGAAACTGCGGCTACTTACTGCCTCTGATTACAAGGCAGTTTTTGGTAAGGCCGAATTTAAAGTATCCAGTCCCCAATTGTTGATTCTTGCCATTAAAAGTGGCTATGAGACTCCACGATTGGGTTTGGTTATTGCAAAAAAACATATTCGACAAGCTGTCCAGCGAAACAGAATTAAACGACTCCTGCGCGAGTCTTTTCGAGCACATCAGCAATTGCTCAATGAACTGGATATCGTTATTCTGGCTCGGTCTGGAGCAGATAGCCTGGACAATAAGACGTTTGTCATTTTAATCGAAAAATTATGGCAAGATCTCATCCGACGACGAAAGCGCCTGACTGCTAGATAACAGGTAAGTCACCATGCTGGCCAAGATTGCGATCAAGATAATATCTGTGTACCAGCTTACTCTGAGCCTGCTCATTGGCAATCAATGTCGCTTTTTCCCCTCATGCTCGCATTACACACAAGAAGCTATTGAGTTACATGGCGTGTTGAAAGGCTGCTGTCTTGGTGGAAAACGGATTCTTCGCTGTCACCCTTGGCACGAGGGAGGATTTGATCCGGTGCCTGGCAGTCAAATTAACTCAGACGTAGAAACGTCGATAAACCAAAAGTAGTAATTGCACATGGACAATATCAAGTACGCAATTTTGGCAGCACTGGCCGTGGTGAGTTACCTCTTGTTGCTTGCATGGCAAGAGGACTATCCACCCGTCATTCCTGGCTCATCAACTCAATCCGCTTCTGTGCTTGAGTCTGCAAGTGATATCCCGGCAACAAGCATTGCCCCGGCGGCAGCTCAAGATATTCCGGTCGTTACTGTTACGGGATCGACTATTGCCGAGTCATCTGTGTCTGATGGCAGCACGTTGATTTCCGTTAGAACCGATGTCCTTAACGTAACAATTGATCGCTCAGGCGGAGATATCGTTTTTGTATCTCTCCCGGAACACCTTACCCGCCTTGAAAATCCGGACGAGGCCTTTGTGCTTCTGGAAAACTCCGGAAATCGCACTTACGTTGCTCAAAGTGGTCTGATAGGCCGCAACGGTATTGACGGTGCACAACGCCCACTTTACGCGGCGTCCTCTGCCGTTTACGAGTTGGAAGATGGTCAGAATATACTGAATGTTGATCTTACCTATACTGACGAAAGTGGCGTAACTGTCGTCAAACGTTTCAGCTTCCAACGCAGTGACTACCTGATTAACATCAATTACAACGTAAATAACAATACCGACGCTCAGTGGAGTGCCAATTTATTTGGGCAAATAAAGCGCGGGACATACGGTGATCCTACTCAGGCCAGTGGTTTTGGGATGGCAAGTTTTCTGGGGTTCTCCACAACCTCACCCAATGATAATTACATAAAGATACCCTTTGCCGATATCGACGACACTGCTCCATCTCATGATATGGATGGCGGATGGGTTGCGCTGAGTCAGCATTATTTTATATCCGTATTTGTTCCACCATCCTCGACCAGAAACTCTTTCTCTTTCAGACGCAATACTCTCAATGAATATATTGGGGGTTTTACAACTTCTGAATTTACCGTAGCGCCAGGGACCAGCGCTTCACAAGAAATCGGATTTTATGCAGGGCCCAAAGATCAGTATCGACTTAAAGAAATAGCACCGTGGTTGGATCGCACGATTGACTACGGTTGGTTATGGTTTGTTGCTTCACCAATTTACTGGTTGCTAACTCAAATCAATGATTTTGTTGGAAATTACGGTTGGTCAATCTTATTACTCACTGTTTTAGTAAAAGCAGTCTTCTTTAAGTTATCCGCAACCAGCTACCGCTCCATGGCCAATATGCGTCGTGTCATGCCAAAAATGAATCAGCTCAAAGAGCGGTATGGCGATGACAAAATGAAACTGCAAAAAGCCACCATGGAACTGTATAAAAAGGAAAAAATAAATCCTTTTGGCGGCTGTTTGCCAATGTTGGTGCAAATGCCCGTATTTATTGCTCTTTATTGGGTACTACTGGAAAGCGTTGAACTAAGGCATGCACCATGGTTGTTGTGGATTAATGACTTGTCCGTCATGGATCCTTATTTTGTCTTGCCGTTACTTATGGGCGCATCGATGTATGTTCAGTTCATGCTGAACCCGACACCGCAAGATCCTATGCAAGCCAAAATCATGAAGTTTATGCCCGTGGTCATGACCGTGTTTTTCCTTTGGTTTCCAGCGGGTTTGGTACTGTATTGGCTGGCAAACAGCGTATTGGGTATTGCGCAACAGTGGTATATCACACGCAATATTGATGCCGAATACGCAGCCAAGGAAGCAGCCAAGAGCTGATCACCTCTATGCTTACAACACCGCTGACAGCATCCGATTTGGATACGATCTGCGCTATCACCACGCCGCCGGGAAGGAGCGGCGTAGGTATCATACGGATATCAGGACCATCATCTGCGAACATCGCCAACAAAATACTCTGTTTCACACCAAAGCCCCGACACGCTCATTACTGCCCATTTTACGAAAACTCCTCCACCGTTATTGACCAAGGCATCGCTCTGTTTTTTCCTGGCCCTCAATCATTCACTGGCGAGGACGTAGTGGAGTTGCAGGGCCATGGTGGCTATTTTGTTATGGATAGCCTTCTGCAGGCTGTCATTGCCGCGGGAGCGCGCATCGCCAGGCCGGGTGAGTTCACTGAGCGCGCTTTTTTAAATAACAAAATTGACCTTGCACAGGCTGAGGCTATTGCAGACCTGATTGACAGCAGTTCGAAGGAAGCTGCACGCAGTGCATTGCGTACATTGCAAGGCGAATTCTCGCGCCTTATAGAAACGCTGGCAGACTCAATTATCAATCTGAGAATCTACCTTGAAGCAGCCATTGATTTCACTGATGAGGAAATAGACTTTCTGAGTGAGGGCCGTATCTCAGAAAAAATTTCTCTCATTATTGCTCAGCTGGATGATGTGCTGGCTCAAGCAAAGCAAGGCGCGCTGATCAGAGAGGGGATGACCGTTGTTATAGCCGGCAAACCCAATGCCGGAAAGTCCAGCCTTCTCAACGCGCTTGCCGGTAAAGATTCAGCAATTGTTACGGAAATCGCTGGAACAACCCGCGATATTCTCAATGAACAAATCAATCTGGATGGCATGCCATTACACATTACGGATACTGCCGGCCTGAGACAAAGTGCTGATATTGTGGAACAAGAAGGTATTCGAAGAGCGTTGTTAGCTGTCAAGAATGCCGACCGTGTACTATTGATGGTTGATTCAAGCAAAGAATCGGTAGATACGCAAAACCTCGCAGAGTATCTATCCAGTCCAGGGTTTGGTGAACTTTCGAGCAGTATAGAAATGTCCAGAGTCACCATCATTCAAAATAAAGCAGACCTGACCGGAGAGAGTAGTGCAACCATTGGTGCACTTAACTCACATGAACCAACCATCATTAGATTATCTGCCAAAAATAAAACCGGGATCGAACTGCTGAAACAACATTTAAAAGAATGCATGGGTTTTCAAGCCACACGAGAAGGGGGTTTTATTGCAAGGCGACGTCATCTGGATGCCTTGTTAAAGGCCCGAAACAGTCTACTGCAAGCACATATCCAACTTGATGAACATGGTGCAGCAGAGCTTGTTGCAGAAGATTTAAGACATGCTCATCAGCACCTGGGTGAGATTACTGGTCAATTCTCCACAGACGATCTTTTAGGACGCATTTTTTCCAGTTTTTGTGTTGGAAAGTAACTGTGTTCAACATGATCAAAAACTGTGCATAAACCCTCATTATCTGTGCATAACTTTGTTTGGAAAAATCCGACATTTCCGGCCTGTGGACAACCTGGACTTCTACACACAGCTTGAAGTCAGGTTTGCAGCAGCTTCACAATAGCTTTTCCACTGCTTTATACAGCTTATATCTATTTGTTTTAATTAAATAAAAATCAGTTGTCTACAGAAAACAGGTTTACCATTAGTAATAACAGTATTAAGTATTAATCTTTATTTCTATATAAAAATATATAAACAAATACTTAAAACCCTTTACCACGGGTTGTGGATATTTTGAGGATAAAGACTTCAATTTTTGTTGTCAGGGCTTATACTTAGCGTCCTTTGAAAAACCCTTTAATTCTGAAGAAGTTCTGTTATGGACTACGCGAAGCGTTATGACGTGATTGTTGTTGGTGGTGGACATGCTGGTACCGAAGCGGCACTGGCTGCCGCGCGTATGGGCGTAAAAACCTTGTTGCTTACACACAACATCGAAACGCTTGGCCAGATGTCTTGCAATCCGGCGATTGGAGGCATCGGGAAAAGCCATCTGGTCAGAGAAATTGATGCGCTTGGCGGAGCTATGGCAAAAGCAACCGATCTTGCCGGCATTCAATTCCGCATTCTTAACAGCAGTAAAGGACCCGCCGTGCGTGCAACACGAGCGCAGGCAGACCGGGCGCTTTACAAGGCTGCTGTGCGAAACATGTTGGAAAATCAGGAAAATCTGGATATTTTCCAACAAGCTGCTGATGACTTGATTATTGAGCAAGAAAAAGTCGCTGGTGTTGTTACCCAGATGGGTGTTCGCTTTTTTGCGTCACAGGTCGTTCTCACGACAGGTACGTTCCTTGGTGGAAAAATACATATAGGTCTTGAAAATTCGGCGGGTGGCAGAGCAGGTGATCCACCCTCTATCAAATTGGCACAACGCCTGCGTGAATTACCGTTTAATGTCGGTCGCTTGAAAACAGGTACGCCTCCACGTATCGATGCGCGCTCGGTAGATTTTTCTGTAATGCAGGAACAGTTGGGTGATACACCACTGCCAGTTATGTCATTTCTCGGAAAGATCGAAGACCATCCCCGACAAGTACCTTGTTACATTACAAATACCAACGAGAAAGTGCATGACATCATTCGTGGTGGATTGGATCGTTCACCCATGTATACCGGTGTGATCGAGGGTTTGGGGCCGCGCTATTGCCCCTCGATTGAAGACAAAATCATGCGTTTCTCAGATAAGACGTCGCATCAGATATTTGTAGAACCCGAAGGTTTATCGACACATGAGCTTTATCCAAACGGTATTTCAACAAGTCTGCCGTTTGATGTTCAAATTGAATTGGTCCGACAGATCAAAGGCTTTGAAAAGGCGCATATAACACGACCGGGTTATGCCATTGAGTATGATTTTTTTGATCCCCGTGATTTGCGTTACTCTCTTGAAACAAAGTTTATAAAAGGGTTGTACTTTGCAGGTCAGATTAATGGCACAACCGGCTATGAAGAGGCTGCAGCACAAGGTTTGCTGGCTGGCATCAATGCCGCGTTGGCAGCAAAAGAACTGGAAAGCTGGTGTCCACGTCGGGATCAGGCGTATATCGGCGTTTTGGTCGACGATTTGATCAGTCTGGGCACAAACGAGCCCTATCGTATGTTTACCAGCCGGGCTGAGTACCGCTTGTTACTGAGAGAAGATAATGCAGACCTTCGCCTGACGACCATTGGCAGGGATCTTGGTTTGGTTGACGACTTACGCTGGAATACTTTCTGCAGTAAACAAGAGAGTATTTCGAGCGGGTTGCAGCACATTAGATCTTCATGGGTTCAACCAGGCACTGATCGAGCAGACGCTTTGAACCCATTATTGGAGAAACCAATTACCCGGGAATACAGTCTAGCGGACCTGCTCTCACGCCCTGATGTAAATTACATTCAGATGGAAGAAGCGTTAAAAGGTACATCAGCCGAGTTACCTGCAATTGATCCTCTTGTTTCTGAACAAATTGAAATTCAGCTTAAATATCAGGGCTATATAAACCGACAAGAAGAAGATATTCAGAAGCTCAAGCGACAGGAAAACACAGCCTTACCTGATGATTTTGATTATCAGCACATTCAAGGACTGTCCAACGAGCTTAAACAAAAATTGCTAAAGGCCAGACCGGATTCAATCGCCAAGGCATCCAGAATTCCTGGAATAACACCCGCTGCAATTTCTTTGTTATTGATTTATTTGAAAAAATATCAGGCTGTGAGAGAACAGAAATCTGCTTGATATGTCAGAGACAAATTTGGATTTCAAGCAATTTTCTGAGCAACTAAAACAAGGTGCTGTTTCTGTCGGCGTTGATCTATCCAGTACAGAAATCCAGTTACTGTTAGATTTTCTGGCATTACTTAACAAATGGAACAAAGCCTATAACTTGTCTGCAATCCGCAATCCGCAGGAAATGTTATCCCGGCATTTGTTGGATAGTTTGAGCCTGTTGCCGTTGTTGCGGGACTGCAGAAAAGCCGCTCTGACAGAACATTTCACTGTGTTGGATGTTGGCACTGGGCCAGGTCTGCCGGGGATCCCGCTGGCAATATGTATGCCTGATTCGGATTTCGCCCTACTGGATAGCAATGGGAAAAAGACCAGGTTTGTGTTTCAGGCATGTCTGGAGCTGGGCATAAAAAATGTCAAGGTATCGAACACGCGCATCGAAAACTACCAAAGTCCCTGCCAAGTTGATATTGTCGTGAGCCGGGCGTTTGCATCACTTGCCGACTTTGCGCTGGGTTGTGACGCTGTTGCTGACACCAACACTCGTCTGATTGCCATGAAAGGGCAATACCCAACGCAAGAAATTGCCGACTTACCCACAACATGGAATGTTATCCGCACGCACGCATTACAAATACCAGATTTGGATGGAGCAAGACACTTTATAGAACTTGCTAAAAAAAGCTGAAAAAACAGATACTCAATGCCGGTAACGGGTAGTGAATTAGCTCAGGTGAATCAGTTGACACGAATTATCGCGATAGCCAATCAGAAAGGTGGTGTGGGGAAAACAACTACTTCTGTTAACCTGGCAGCGTCCTTGCAAGCAACCAAACGCCGAATTTTGCTGGTTGATATGGATCCGCAAGGCAACGCAACGATGGGAAGTGGCGTTGATAAAGCAGAACTCGACTATTCAATTTATGAGTTGCTGATGGGTGAATGCAGTTTTGACGATGCCAAAGTCACTGCTCCGGAAGCTGGTTTTGATATGTTGCCAGCAAATGGCGATCTTGTTGCTGCTGAGATAGAGCTTCTCGACAGGCCTCATCGAGAAAGAGTTCTTAAAAATATTTTGTTGTCCATCGCGGATAGATACGACTTTATTGTGATCGATTGCCCACCGTCATTGAACATGCTGACGCTGAATGCCTTGGTTGCCGCACAAGGAGTGATTATTCCTATGCAGTGCGAGTACTACGCTTTGGAGGGCTTGTCTGCGTTGATGGATACCATTTCTGCTATCAGTGCAACACATAATCCCGAGTTGAAAATAGAAGGCATTTTGCGCACCATGTACGACCCCCGTAATAAACTGACAGTAGAAGTTTCGGGACAATTATTCAGTCACTTCGGTGACCGTGTTTACAGAACTGTTGTGCCCAGAAATGTCAGATTGGCAGAAGCACCAAGTTATGGTTTGCCAGTTTTGCAATACGACCGACAATCTCGGGGAGCTTTGGCATATCTTGCTTTGGCAGGCGAGATGATCAGGCGTCAAGAACAGCGCGCTGGCGCTTAAAACAAGGTTTTTAACAAGGCAATACCATGTCAGGAAAGAAAAAACTGGGTCGCGGTCTGGATAAATTACTTGGCGGTATCGCTGCCAAAGCAAACGAAGCGCAAAACCTGGCACGGACAGATGATTCATCCAATGGGCTTGTAGACAGCGAGCTCAGGCATCTTCCCATTGATCTGATTCAACGGGGAAAATACCAGCCTCGCACGGATATGCATGAAGAAGCCCTGCAGGAACTGGCCGATTCGATCAAGGTGCAAGGGGTGATGCAGCCCATTGTTGTGCGGCCCGTTTCCGGTGATCGTTTTGAAATCATTGCAGGTGAGCGACGTTGGCGCGCAACTCAGATCGCTGGGCTTGATACGATTCCGGCCGTTATACGCTTGGTTGGTGATGAATCTGCGATCGCCATGGCACTGATAGAAAATATTCAGCGAGAGAATTTAAACCCGATTGAAGAAGCGATGGCACTCAAGCGGCTTCAGGAAGAGTTCAGTCTGACGCAACAGGAGGTCGCAGAAGCCGTCGGCAAATCAAGAACCACAGTAACAAATTTGCTTCGATTGATGTCGTTAAACCACGATGTCCGGCTAATGCTCGAGCGTGGTGATATCGAGATGGGCCACGCCAAAGCCTTATTGGGATTGCAACCAGAACAACAAAGTGAAGCCTCAAAAGCAGTCGCCGGCAAAGGATTGTCTGTTCGACAGACAGAAGCGATGGTTCGTAAGTTGCTGGATACAAAACCCGTAGAAAAACAGGAAGGTAGTCGGTTAGATCCGGATATCACCCGTCTTGAAGAGTCTCTTTCAGAGCGAATTGGTGCGAAGGTAGAGATTCAACACTCAAGCAAAGGATCAGGAAAGGTGACGCTCAGATACAACAGCCTGGATGAATTAGACGGAATACTTGCTCATATCAGGTAAACAGTGCGTATTATCGTGTTGATCGGCTGGCATTTAATCCATATAATGCGCACCTCGAAAAGGGGAACGGAAGCCAAAATACAAGAGAGCTTTTGACGACAAATCATAACGATGTCAACAATAAAAGCTCCTCCCATATATAAAGTTACTGCCTACCAGTTGATGTTGATAACGGCTTTGTCATTAGCCTTATTAATGCTGTCAGGCTGGGTCAGTGCGTATTCATTACTGATCGGTGGTTTGCTTTCAGCTTTACCCGGCGCGTTGTTTGCGAGTCGTGTGTTTAAATACCGGGGCGCCAGGGCGGCACAAAAAATTGTTAAAGAGTTATACACCGGCCAAGTATTAAAGCTGGTGTCGGTAAGTGCGGGCTTTGCATTGTGTTTTATCTTTGTTAACCCACTGAATATTGTGGCATTATTTTCAGGATTTGTTCTGGTACACATAACAGGCGTGCTTGTGTTTGTCCGCGTAAGCAAACCTGACCGGTACAACCCGTAAAATCGGCAAACTGACAAGAAAACTATCTACTCATGGCAGATGCAAATTCAACAGGCTTTACAATGCCTGAATACGAAAGTGGCACTGAATACATTGCCCACCACCTTGGTTTCCTGAAATATGGCCAAAAGGCCGATGGCACTTGGGGCATCGCTCATTCTGTTGAGGAAGCCAATGCAATGGGCTTCTGGTCTATCCACGTAGACTCAATGCTGATGTCCCTGCTGTTGGGATTCCTGTTCATGGGCTTGTTCTACATGGTCAGCCGTAAGGCGAGCTCTGGCGTTCCAGGCCCCTTACAAAATGCGGTGGAATTCATTGTTGAAATGGTGCAGACCAACGTCAAAAGTACCTTCTTCGCTAAAAATGAATTGATTGGACCATTGGCGCTGACTATTTTCTGCTGGATCTTCATGATGAATCTCATGGATCTGGTGCCAGTAGATTGGATTCCGCTGTTCGCTCAGGTTGTTGCTCAAGATAGCCACCTTTACTTCAAAGCAGTACCGACAACAGACGTCAACATTACTGCCGGTTTTGCTTTAGCCGTATTCTTCTTGGTTATTTTTTACAGTATTAAAATAAAAGGTACTGGCGGGTTCCTCAGCGAATTTGCATTCCATCCGTTTGGTAAGTGGGCATTACCACTGAACCTCGTTATGGAAGTGCCTAGTTTTCTTGCCAAGCCAGTCTCTCTGGCGCTGCGACTCTACGGCAACATGTTTGCCGGTGAGATGATCTTCATGGTGATTGCGATGGTTGGCTGGTTCCAACTGCCACTGCATTTTGCATGGGCGGTGTTTCACATTCTCATTATCACCTTGCAAGCGTATCTGTTCATGATGCTGACCATCGTGTATCTGAACCAGGCACACACGAAGCCAGAGGCTCACTAAACCCTTAATTTTTTGTTAGACCTTTTGTTAAATCTTGGAGAAAAAAATGGAAACTATTCAGGCATTTTCTGTAATCGCAATCGCCCTCATTTTCGGCCTGTGTGGCGCTGGTACAGCGGTTGCATTCGGTAATCTGGGTGGCAAGCTCATTGAAAGCTCAGCACGTCAGCCAGAACTCGCTCCCAAATTGCAGGTTCAGTTCTTCCTGGTGGCCGGTTTCGTAGACGTAATCTCGATCATCGGCGTGGGCGTTTCTTTCATGGTTATGTTCGCGAATCCTTTCGTCGGTTAATCGAACGCTTGAAACAATTTTTCAAGCCAAGCGAATAACTAACGCAGAGGTGACACCATGAATCTTAATGCAACCATATTAGGCCAAACGATAGCTTTTGCTGTCTTTGTCTGGTTCTGTCTGAAGTATGTTTGGCCACCAATCATCACTGCATTGTCAGAACGACAGAAAAAGATTGCTGATGGTCTGGAAGCGGCTGACAGAGCGCAGCGCGACCTGAATTTGGCGCAGAACAAAGCGGCTGATGAGCTTCGCGAGGCGAAGGTCAAAAGTGCTGAAATCATTGATATGGCAAATAAACGCGCCAGTCAGATTGTCGATGAAGCCAAAGACAAGGCGCGCGATGAAGGTCAGCGTTTAATCGCGGGCGCCAGAGCAGAAATAGAGATGGAAGTTCAGCGAGCTCGCGAAGCGTTGCGTACGCAAGTCGCCGCAATTGTGATTGCTGGTGCTGAGAAGATTCTCGAGACATCGGTCGATCAGGCAGCAAACGAAGAGCTGGTTAAAAAACTCGCATCTGAGTTATAGGCGAACATACGATGGCAGAGTCAATAACATTAGCGCGGCCTTACGCAAACGCAGCATTTGAAGTCGCTGCGGCAGATAACGCCCTGGCTCAATGGTCACACATGCTGAAAACACTGGCGGCGGTCACGTCACAGGCAAAAATCAGTGAACTGTTGAAAAGCCCGGCCCTGACTGCTGAAAAGCAGTCAGATGCATTGCTGTTTATCTGCGGAGACTCTGTCTCCAGCAAAGGCAGCAACATGGTCAGGTTGCTGGCTGAAAACCGCCGGCTCGCCTTGCTTCCTCAGATATCAGAACTTTTTGACGCGCTGAAAGACGCTCGCGAAAAAAGCATCGACGTCGAAGTGTCTACGGCGTATGCACTCAGTGACGCGGTGGTAGCAAGTCTGACCGCGGCGCTGGAAAAGCGTCTGGACCGCACAGTCAAGCTGCACAGCACGGTGAACAGGCAGCTTATCGGGGGCGTAGTCATACGAGCAGGAGATACTGTCATCGACAATTCTGTTCGTGGAAAACTGAACAAATTAGCCGAATCATTGAGTTCCTAGACCATCTGGGAATGAGGGAAAAAGCATGCAACAACTGAATCCGTCAGAAATCAGTGAAATTATTAAACAGAGAATCGATAGTCTCGACGTTTCTGTGCAGGCAAAAAACGAAGGTACTATCGTCAGCGTTTCTGACGGTATCGTTCGTATTCATGGCCTTGCCGATGTTATGTACGGTGAGATGATTGAGTTTGAAGGTGGCCTGTTCGGTATGGCACTTAACCTGGAGCGTGACTCCGTAGGTGCTGTTGTGCTGGGTGACTATAAAGGGTTGGCAGAAGGCCAGTCCTGCCGTTGCACAAGCCGTATTCTTGAAGTTCCCGTCGGCCCGGAACTGGAAGGCCGCGTTATTGACGCCTTGGGTAACCCTATCGACGGTAAAGGCGCCATCAATGCCAAACTGACCTCCCCGGTTGAGAAAGTTGCTCCCGGTGTAATTGCACGTAAGTCAGTTGATCAGCCAGTACAGACTGGTCTGAAAGCAATTGATGCGATGGTGCCTATTGGTCGTGGACAGCGAGAGTTGATCATTGGAGACCGACAGGTCGGTAAAACTGCGGTCGCTATCGACGCTATCATCAACCAGAAGGGCAAAGGCGTTAAGTGCGTCTACGTGGCGATTGGTCAGAAGCAATCATCTATCGCCAACGTGGTAAGCAAACTCGAAGAGCACGGCGCAATGGAATACACCATTGTTGTTGCGGCTAGCGCATCTGACCCAGCATCCATGCAATACCTCGCACCTTACTCAGGCTGCTCAATGGGTGAGTACTACCGCGACCGTGGTCAGGACGCCCTGATCATTTATGACGACCTGACCAAACAAGCCTGGGCATACCGTCAGATTTCTCTGTTGTTGCGTCGTCCGCCGGGTCGTGAAGCGTATCCTGGCGACGTGTTCTATTTGCACTCACGTCTGCTGGAGCGTGCATCACGCGTCAGCGCTGAATACGTTGAACAGTTCACCAACGGTGAAGTAAAAGGCCAGACAGGCTCATTGACCGCGCTGCCTATTATTGAAACTCAGGCCGGTGACGTGTCTGCTTTCGTTCCAACCAACGTGATTTCTATCACTGACGGTCAGATCTTCCTGGAAACCAACCTGTTTAACGCCGGTATTCGTCCTGCGATTAACGCCGGTCTGTCCGTTTCCCGTGTAGGTGGTGCGGCTCAAACCAAGATTATCAAGAAGCTGGGTGGTGGTATCCGTATCGCGCTGGCTCAGTACCGTGAATTGGCGGCATTTGCACAATTCGCATCTGATCTGGACGAAGCTACCCGCGCACAGCTGGAACATGGTCAGCGTGTGACTGAGTTGATGAAGCAAGGTCAATACTCCCCAATGTCAGTTGCTGAAATGGCGCTGGTGTTGTTCGCTGCCAACGAAGGTTTCCTGAAAGATGTGGAACTCACGAAAGTAGTTGCATTTGAAAAGGCGCTGCTGTCCTACGCCAAGAGCCAGAACGCTGAGCTGCTCGCCAGTGTGAACGCCAAGCCGGACTACAATGATGATATCGCTTCTAAATTTAAAGCGATGATTCAGCAGTTCAAAGCAACACAAACCTGGTAAAACCCAGACCTGGTAATTTTTGGTAGGCGGTGAATTATGGCTGGTGGTAAAGAGATTCGTGGCAAGATCTCCAGCATCAATAACACGCGGAAAATAACCAGTGCCATGGAAATGGTTTCTGCGTCGAAGATGCGTAAATCTCAGGAGCGCATGGCGTTGGGCAAACCCTACGCCACGCACATCCGTAATGTGATTGGTCACGTGGCAAACGCGAATCCTGAGTATCGGCACGTGTATTTCACCACGCGTGACGTTAAACGCGTTGCTTACATTGTTGTGTCTTCAGACCGCGGCCTGTGCGGCGGTCTGAATATCAATGCTTTCAAAGCGGCAGTTAAAGAAATCGCAGCTTGGCGTAAACAAGATGTTGGCGTTGAGTTCTGTGCAGTTGGAGCCAAAGCAGCAACATTTTTTAATAGCTATGGTGGAAAAGTAGTGGCGTCCATTAGAGGACTGGGTGATGCACCTGAGCTTAATCAGGTCATTGGTGCAGTTAAAGTCATGCTGGACAAATTTACGTCAGGTGAAATTGATCGTTTGTATCTGGTCAATAATACCTTTGTGAACACCATGACTCAAAAGCCGGTAGTATCACAACTCTTGCCTTTGCTGCCATCGGAAGACAAGTCGTTGAAGCATCACTGGGATTACATTTATGAGCCCCAGCCAGAATCATTGTTGGATGGTTTGTTGAATCGATTTATTGAAACACAGGTTTATCAAGGTGTTGTCGAGAACATAGCCTGTGAGCAAGCTGCTCGAATGCTTGCCATGAAAAACGCAACAGAAAACGCCGGAGAACTGATAGAAAAACTTGGCCTGATTTATAACAAAGCGCGTCAGGCGTCTATCACACAAGAGCTTTCAGAGATTGTTAGCGGTGCGGCCGCGGTTTAAGTGCTCACGGCAGACATTGAATTTAACCAGATTGAAGATCAGGAATACTTGAAGAGGAACCGGACATGAGTAGCGGTCGTATCGTACAAATTATCGGTGCAGTAATCGACGTACAATTCCCGCGGGAAGAAGTGCCTCGTGTATACAGTGCACTGTCCGTCGAAGGCGGCAAAATTACACTCGAAGTTCAGCAGCAGCTGGGTGACGGCGTTGTGCGTACCATCGCGATGGGAAGCACGGAAGGTCTGCGTCGAGGACTGGTTGTGACCAACACCAACGCTCCGGTTTCTGTTCCAGTGGGTAAAGAAACACTGGGTCGCATCATGGACGTTCTGGGCAACCCAATTGACGAGCGTGGTCCAATCGGCGAAGAAGAGCGCATGCCCATTCACCGTAAAGCTCCAGCTTACGACGAGCTGTCAGCATCCAACGAGCTGCTGGAAACCGGCATCAAAGTTATCGACCTGATCTGCCCGTTCGCCAAAGGCGGTAAAGTCGGTCTGTTTGGTGGTGCGGGTGTAGGTAAAACCGTAAACATGATGGAGCTGATTAACAACATCGCAAAAGCACACAGCGGTCTGTCAGTATTCGCTGGTGTAGGTGAGCGCACGCGTGAAGGTAACGACTTCTATCACGAAATGGCTGAGTCCGGCGTAATCAATCTGGAGAACCTGCCAGAGTCAAAAGTGGCGATGGTGTACGGCCAGATGAACGAGCCACCGGGAAACCGTCTGCGTGTAGCACTGACCGGTTTGACCATGGCTGAAAAATTCCGTGATGAAGGCCGTGACGTACTGTTCTTCGTAGACAACATTTACCGTTACACACTGGCCGGTACCGAAGTATCAGCACTGCTCGGCCGTATGCCATCAGCGGTAGGTTACCAGCCAACACTGGCAGAAGAGATGGGTGTACTGCAAGAGCGTATTACGTCCACCAAGACCGGTTCTATCACATCCATCCAAGCGGTATACGTACCGGCGGACGACTTGACCGACCCGTCACCGGCAACCACCTTTGCTCACTTGGACGCGACCGTTGTATTGTCACGTTCCATCGCTGAACTTGGTATTTACCCTGCAATCGACCCACTGGACTCTACTTCACGTCAGCTTGATCCGCTGGTTATTGGTCAGGATCACTACGACGTTGCGCGTGGTGTACAGTCCGTACTGCAGCGTTACAAAGAGTTGAAAGACATCATCGCTATTCTGGGTATGGACGAGTTGTCAGAAGAAGACAAACAGATCGTTGCCCGTGCACGTAAGATTCAGCGCTTCCTGTCGCAGCCATTCTTTGTGGCAGAAGTATTTACCAACACGCCAGGCAAGTATGTTTCACTGAAAGACACGATTGCTGGTTTTAAAGGAATTCTGGCGGGCGATTACGATCATATCCCCGAGCAGGCCTTTAACATGGTTGGCACCATTGAAGAAGCTGTCGAAAAAGCGGCAAAACTCAAGTAAACCGCCTGACCAACGTGTAAACAGAGAGTATTAATATGGCGATGACAATGCAGTGCGACATCGTAAGTGCCGAGAAGCAGATTTTCTCAGGTATGGTCGAAATGGTTGTTGCAACCGGCACACTTGGTGACCTGGGTGTAGTTTACGGACACGCACCGTTGTTAACCCAACTCATACCAGGCCCGGTGCGTTGTGTTCTTAGTGGTGGCGCAGAAGAGATTTACTACGTTTCTGGTGGTTATCTCGAAGTGCAGAGCATGACAGTCACGGTGTTGGCTGATACTGCACAGCGGGCGTCCGATCTGGATGAAGCTGCAGCACAACAAGCCATTGACGATGTACAAAAAGCAATTGCCAATAAGGATGCTGAGTTCGAATATTCGCGCGCAGCAGTTCAACTCGCAGAAGCGGTTGCACAATTACGTGCGTTGAAGCAATTGCGAAAGTAAGATTTTGTCAGTGAAAAGTGACTTGAAAAAGGGTAGCCTGATAGCTGCCCTTTTTTTATGGATTAATTTTCGGGTGTTTTTATGCAAACAGACGTCGTAGTGTTGGCCGCAGGTAAAGGCACCCGCATGTATTCCGACCTGCCCAAAGTGCTTCATGCCTTGGCCGGTAAACCCATGCTGACGCATGTACTTGATACAGTGAGTGCGCTGGAGCCCCACAACATACATCTGGTGACTGGTTTTCAGTCTGAACTGATCAAACAACACTACGCCAAAACCAACTATGCCCGACGAGTGCATTGGGTAGAACAAACAGAACAACTGGGTACCGGCCACGCTGTTATGCAGGCAGTCCCAACCATCAATGATGATGCCATGGTCCTTGTGCTGTATGGCGATGTTCCCCTGATCAAAGTAGAAAATCTCCAAAAATTGATAAACATTGCATCACACACCGGAGTCGCGGTGCTCACGCTGGATACTCCGACTCCGGGCGGACTCGGGCGAATCATTCGAAACAACCGTCAGCAGATCGTTGCCATTGTTGAAGAAAAAGATGCCGACGATGAGCAGCGGAAAATACGTGAGATAAACAGCGGTATCATGGCGTTCAAGGCCAACATGCTTAAGCAATGGCTGCAGAAACTGAATACCAATAATGCGCAGGGTGAATACTATCTGACCGATGTTATTGCATTTGCCCATGCAGAAGGGGTGATCATTGGCAATGTGCAAACCAGCGACTGTGATGAAGTTCAGGGCATCAATGATCGATTACAACTGACCGAGCTTGAACGAAGTTATCAAATACGGCGCGCGCGTGAGCTGGCAAAATCAGGCGTCACTATCGCCGATACTGCAAGACTAGATATACGCGGGGAGTTGCACATCGGGCGTGATACGACTCTTGATGTCAATGTGATCTTTGAGGGCACAAATCGCCTCGGTAATCGTGTCAGGATAGGCCCCAATGTGGTGTTGATTAATTGTGAAATTGGTGACAACTGCCACATCCTGGCGAACAGCCATTTGGAAAGCGTTGTTATCGAGGAAAACTGTAGCGTAGGACCTTTTGCCCGGTTACGGCCAGGAACCGCACTGAAAAAGGGCGCCAAAATTGGCAATTTTGTTGAGACCAAAAAAGCCACAATTGGTGCCGGCAGTAAAGTCAGCCATTTAAGTTATGTGGGCGACGCAGAACTGGGTGCCGATGTAAATGTGGGAGCCGGCACTATTACTTGTAATTATGATGGTGTTAACAAGTTTAAGACGATCCTCAAGGATGGTGTATTTGTTGGCTCAAATACTGCCTTGGTCGCACCAGTAACGGTGGGGACAAACGCAACAATCGGTGCAGGCTCAGTCATTACCTCTGACGTGCCTGATCAGGATCTTGCCGTAGCCCGAGGCAAACAAAAAAATATCAGCGGCTGGAAACGACCAGTCAAGATAACAGCAGAATAAAGGACAGCTATCATGTGTGGAATAGTAGGGGCAGTTGCACAACGGGACGTGATTGGTATTCTTCTTGAGGGACTCAAGCGACTCGAGTACCGTGGTTATGATTCTGCCGGTCTCGCCGTCATCAACGAAAAAACCGCTCAAATCAGCAGCGTCAGAGCGGTCGGCAAGGTAAAGGAGCTGGTTGACAAAATCGCCTCGGAACCCGTACGCGGGAAAACTGGTATTGCACATACTCGCTGGGCCACACACGGCGTACCTAGCGAACGAAACGCGCATCCACATATGTCGCATGATGAATTTGCGCTTGTACACAATGGCATTATCGAAAATCATGAACAACTACGTCGTGATCTGATTGCAGACGGATACACGTTTCTGTCGGACACTGATACGGAAGTTGTTGTGCATATGCTTCATCAGGAGTGCACCAGAAACAACGTAGATACGCTGACTGCTGTTCAACGTATTGTCACTCGTCTTCATGGCGCCTATGGGCTTTGTGTCATCCGACAAACCGAACCCGACAAAATTGTTGTCGCGCGTAGCGGCAGCCCTCTGGTGATTGGCGTCGGCATCGGTGAAAATTTTATCGCGTCTGACCCTCTGGCACTTGGACAGGTGACAGATCGCTTTATCTATCTGGAAGAGGGCGATGTCGCAGAGATCAGTCTGGACAGTATACGAATATTTTCCGGCGAAACCCCTGTTGAGCGGCAAACAACGCGCATCCAAAGTGAGATTGATGAAATTGAAAAAGGTGAGTACGGTCACTTTATGCTCAAAGAAATTTACGAGCAGGCCAAAGCGATTAAAAACACCTTGAGCGGGCGTATCAGCGACAAACATGTGCTGGAAGAGGCATTTGGCATCAAAGCCAAAGCGATATTTGATCAGGTCACCAACGTTCAGATTGTCGCCTGTGGCACCAGCTTTCACGCTGGCATGATCACCAAGTATTGGCTTGAAAACATTGCCAAGATGCCATGTCAGGTGGATATCGCAAGCGACTACCGTTATCGGAACATTATTGTTCAGCCGGGTTGTCTGTTCGTCACCATTTCCCAATCCGGAGAAACAGCAGACACGCTCGCTGCGTTGCGCTATGCAGCAGAATCAGGTTACGTGGGCAGATTGGCTATTTGTAACGTTGCCACCAGCTCACTGGTTCGTGAGTCCGATTTTTCATTACTGACAATTGCAGGCCGCGAGATTGGCGTGGCATCCACCAAAGCGTTTACCACGCAATTGACTGCGCTGTTGTTACTGGCACTGGTGCTGGGTCGCCGAAACGGCATGAGCGCTGAAGATGAAGAACAGTATGTAAAAGACCTGCATCGATTACCCGCGCTCATCAACCAGGTATTAAAACAAGACAAGGCCATTCAGAAGCTGTCCATTAACCTCGCGGATAAGCACCATGCTCTGTTCTTGGGTAGAGGAATCCAGTATCCGGTTGCAAAAGAGGGCGCTCTCAAGCTCAAGGAAATTTCTTATATCCATGCAGAAGCCTATCCTGCCGGCGAGCTCAAACACGGTCCTTTAGCGCTGGTTGATGACAAGATGCCGGTAATTGCGGTTGCACCCAATGATGAGTTATTGGGCAAGCTTAAAGGCAACCTCGCAGAGGTGAGTGCGCGTGGCGGCAAGTTGTTTGTGATCGCGGATGAGTCCGCAGGTTTTGACGATGAGGGTGACTATCAGCTGATTCGTTTGCCGCCAGTTCCGGATGTGTTGGCACCGATCCTGTATACGATCCCGCTGCAATTGTTGTCATACCACGTCGCAATTCTGAAAGGCACAGACGTGGACCACCCCAGAAATCTCGCTAAATCAGTGACCGTTGAGTAATCGAGCAGCCTGCGGAGTCAACTCGGCAGGCTGTCTCATCGCAAACGCTAATCTTTCCGTTTAAGACAGCCATGTAAAAGAATGCTGATCAGGGTGTCAGCGTAGCGATCTATCTTGGCCGCATCGGCTGAATAGTCACCTAAGACGGCGTTTTTGACGGGACTGTTTGCAAACGGTGCTGTTGCTGCGTGCGTGGTTATCAAAAACAGGAAGTCTGGCTCAAAATCAACCATCAGGCCTTGGGCGACAGCCTCCCTGAAAGGGGCGAGAGACAATTCTTGCAAAGGTTTGACATATTTTTCAATGACATATGAAAAATGCTCTCCGCCATTCAGGCCCGCCTGCATCAAAAAGGCGGCCATATAGGGTAACTTGGCTGACAGGTGGACAAAGGATCGAATCTGAAACTGCAGTTGCTGCACTGGATCAGACGACGAATCAAGTTTTGCCGACTTGAGCAGCGATTCCTGGATCTGACCAAACAGGTAGTCCGCCGCAGATCGAAACAGCTCATCTTTGCTCTGGAAATAATGGCGGATAAGCCCATGGGCAACACCAGCCTCCTGCGCAATCGTGCGCACAGAGGCGCCCGCAAAGCCATTATGAGAGAACTCAGCAAGTGCAGCGCGAAGTATGTTCTCTCGCTGGAATTCTGGTTTTGCGTTGACGGGGCGACCCACGCGCGATTTGGTTGTTTTCGTTTCTGTCATTGGTATGTCGATGTAAATGAATGGTAGACAGCACAATCCACCAAAATTATACTGGTGGATAATTAATTTCGAGAACATGCTGCGGGATGACAAAGCGTCTATACATGCGTCGATTCACGTCCCATTGGCAATTGGGTTTGTTGCTAATTGCGGCTATTGTAGCACCATCAGTCTCATCTACCGGAGTTAAGCATCCATGACACGCCTGAAAAAAGTGTCAGCTATCCTGATAACACTGCTTGCTCTGCCAGTTGCTGCGTGGATTACAGTGGATCGGTGGATTATCTATCTACCGGGTTTGCTGATTGATCTGCGATCACCAACCGGGCCGAATCAAGCAGTCGTTTGGCAGCCGGGTCCAACCGGCCCGAGGCAGAGTGACCAACCTAACATTGTGCTGATTGTCGCTGACGATCTTGGGTGGAATGACATCAGCTTTTACGGCGGTGGCGTCGCCAACGGCACCGTACCGACACCGAACATAGATGCGCTGGCCAGACAAGGCGTTGCCCTCAATCAGGGCATGTCGTCCAGCGCGGTATGCGCTCCGTCTAGGGCTGCTCTGTTAACCGGGCGATACGCAACAAGGTTTGGATTCGAATTCACCCCGCTGCCGAACGGCATGGCAGACATTACAGCACGACTCGACAGAAATATTGTTGCAGACTACCGACGTCCTTTGATCAGCCATCTCGGTGAGCCAGGTGTTTATCAAAATGACTTCAATAGTATGGGGATGCCGCAAAGTGAGCATACCATTGCGGATTTGCTGCAGGCTGAAGGGTATAAAACGCTACATATAGGCAAATGGCATCTGGGGAGTACACAAGGCTCAGAGCCGACTGGCCAGGGTTTTGATGAAAGCTTGAATCTTGCGGGTTTGTTATACCTGCCAGTTGACCACCCGGATGTTGTGAATGCTCGCCAGGACTTTGACCCGATTGACAGATTTTTCTGGTCTGTTGCGCGCTATTCAATGAACTTTAATGAGGGTGAGAAGTTTGAAGCCGAGGGGTATCTGACCGACTATCTGACTCGGGAAGCCATCCGTGCCATCGAAACCAACAAAAACCATCCGTTCTTTTTATACCTGGCGCACTGGGCACCACACTCACCCTTACAAGCATTAAATTCCGATTACGATGCGTTGGATCACATAGAAAACCATACCGAGCGCGTGTATGCAGCGATGATAAAAGCGCTGGATCGCGGTGTTGGGCATGTTATGGATGCGTTGCGGGAAAACGGTCTTGAGGACAATACCATTGTCATTTTTACCTCAGACAACGGGGGTGCCCACTATCTGGGTCTACCCGACATCAACCAACCCTATCGTGGATGGAAAACAACCTTCTTTGGCGGTGGTATCAGGGTGCCCTTTTTTATCAAATGGCCTGCTGTGATTGAGGCGGGCACCGAATACCAGCCAATCACCCATCATACTGACGTGCTGCCAACATTGATCAGCGCGGCAGGTGCACAATTGCCACAAGACAGAGAACTGGATGGTGTAAATCTACTGCCCTATATCAACAATGAGGTCGCAGGCGAACCACACGATGCTTTATTTTGGCGCAGCGGACATTATCAGGTTGTTATATCAGACGGCTGGAAACTACAACGCTCTTCCCGCCCTGACAGAGTCTGGTTGTTTAACCTCGACAATGATCCAACCGAGCAAATGGAATTGTCATCACAATATCCTGACAGAGTCCTTGAGCTAAATCGATTGATTGATGAGCACAATGCAGAATTGCCAGACCCAATGTGGCCTTCGGTGGTGGAAATGCCAGTCAGCATCGACAAGCCCCTTGGCGAAGTCGAGCGACCAGACGACGAACACATTTACTGGCCGAACTGATAAGCGATAACGAATCGGATGATACTTGAACACAGAGACAAAAAATTGAGCAACCTGACACTTGGTAAACGTAAACTCCTTGGCACGATGGCATCGGTGTTTGCGACGCTGTTTTCAGGTACCGTTGTGGCCAGCGAAGTGTCACCGGGTATTTTCAGAACGCCGGATGTCAATTTTCAGTCATTGGATGACTACCCGTTCGAGCCCAACTATCTGCAAATCGACACGCTGAGAATGCATTATGTTGATGAAGGCCCCAAGCAAGCAAAGGTTGTCCTGTTACTTCATGGAGAGCCATCCTGGAGTTATCTTTACAGAAAGATGATTCCAATACTGGCAGACGCGGGTTATCGCGTGATTGCGCCAGACCTTATTGGTTTCGGGAAATCAGACAAGCCGGCACACCCATCTGCGCACACTCACAGTGGTCATGTTGAACATATCAAGACGCTGGTTGAAAAGCTGCAGCTGCAAGACATTACCCTGTTTATTCAGGATTGGGGTGGCTTGATCGGGCTGCGTGTGGTGGCAGATATGCCTGACCGATTTGCCGGTGTAGTTGCAGCAAATACGGGTTTGCCAGCGGCCAGTGGTATCAGAGGAGTGATTGGTTATCCGCTGTTTTTGGCCGGGCTGTGGTGGCAAGGCAATGTCACCTGGGAGCAACTGCAATCTCAACCATCATTTCTTAAATGGGCAGCGTACTCACAGTCGGTTGACGATATGCCGGTTGGGCAGGTAGTTGCAGTTGATATTGCAGAGGACGACCCGCAACGTCAGTCAATCATAAATGCCTACGATGCGCCCTTTCCGGATGCCCGTTATAAAGCCGGACCTCATGTCATGCCTAAGCTCGTGCCTTCAGAACTGAAACTGAATGCACAAGCATGGAAGCTGCTTGAGCAATGGCAGAGACCGTTTATGACAGCATTCAGTGACGGCGACCCGATTACAGCGGGCGGCGATGCCGCGTTTCAACAGCGCATTCCGGGCGCATCGTCACAACAACACGTGACCATCCGGGGTGCCGGACATTTTCTGCAGGAAACGCATGGTCCTGAATTGGCAGACCTGATGCTCAAGTTTATGGCGGAATACCCGTCATCCGGCAACTAAACGTCAACAGGCAGCGAATGTCGTATCAGCTTGCCAGATCGGCTTTTGGGGTGCGAAGCACTTTGAGGCTTTTGTTGATACGCTTCAGATAATCTTTCAGCAGGTCTTTACGCAAACGGGCCACGCCCATCGCCAACACATCAATCACCAACAAATGCGCGATGCGTGAAGATACCGGCGTGAACACCTGCAAGTCCTCCTCCATATTCACAAATATCGGTATCGTGCTGAGTTTGCTCAACGGAGTATCCTGAGGAGCAAGGCCTATCACAATCGCGCCTGCATCGAGCGCCAGCTCAACACTTTGAATGAGCGCCTTGGTGCGCCCGGACTGGGAAATAGCCACTACCACGTCCTGAGCGCTGAGAGAAATAGCGGACATATGTTGAATATGTGGATCAATATACGCAGCGCTCGATAACTGCAGCCTGAAAAACTTATGTTGAGCATCGGCGGCAACGGAACCTGATGCCCCAAAACCATAAAACTCAACACGTTTTGCACGATTGATGGCAGCAATAGCCTGTTCCAGCGCGACCGGATCCAGTTCATCCCGAATCGTCAACAACGAGCCAATGGTTGAGTCAAACACCTTGTGGCTCAAATCTGCGACGGTATCGGCATCGTCAACGGAAAACTGCGAGTAATTGCTGCTTGCCCCCAGATTCTGGGCCAATTGCAGTTTAAAAGCCTGAAATCCGTCTACATCGAGCGCATGACAAAAACGCACGACGGTAGGCTCGCTGACATCAGCACCTGCGGCGACATCGACAATTCGCATACCCAGCACCGCTTGCGCATGTTCCAGCACAAAGTCAGCCACCTTGCGCTCGGATTTACGCAACTGATCGCGTCGTTCCTTGATTTTAATGATCAGATTTTGAGCTTCCATCCAGCTAACCCCGTTATACAACGTTCGGGGAATATAACAGGAAGCCGTGATTGTTCTCCACCGTCTATCACTGTAAATTGATTCTGTTAGAACAATACACCCGGGAATTCTGGCTTGAGCAAATCCGTCGCAGGCTCCACATCAACGTTTGACATTAAAACAGGACTGGCAATCAGCGACATCGACGCAATCGCATGGAACGCATTGGTCAAAGGGCAAAGCCCCTTTCTTCAGCACGGATTTTTGCTGGCGTTGGAACAAAGCGGTTCGGTCTGCGCTGACACGGGATGGGAACCGTGTCATGTTGCCATCTTTCAGAAAGAGCGGCTGGTTGCGGCGATGCCCTTGTATATAAAACACCACTCGTATGGTGAATATGTCTTTGATTGGGCATGGGCAGACGCATATCGACGCAACGGTCTCAGGTACTACCCAAAGCTGCTGACGGCGATCCCGTTTACGCCAAGTCAGTCGGCAAGAATACTGACAGCAGACCCTGATTATCAGACTGTGTTGCTACCGCAGATTGTTGCAGCCGTCACTCATTTTGCAGGAGAGATTGGGGCGAGCTCATGGCATATTCTGTTTCCCGATCAATCCAGCGCCGATGCGTTAAAGACCACCCGTCTGATACGGCGCGAAGCAACCCAGTTTCACTGGCGCAATCAAAACTACACTTCTTTTGATGATTTCCTAGCCAGTTGCAATTCTCGCAAGCGCAAGAACCTGAAAAAAGAACGTAACGATGTGACGGGTCAGGGTTTCAGCTTCGAGCGACTGACAGGCGCACAACTGACGCCGGAAATCTGGGATCAATTCTATATGTTTTATCAGAATACCTATCAGGTGCGGGGGCAACACGGTTATCTCACCCGGGACTTTTTTTCGCAGGTTCATAAATTGCTGCCGGATCAGATATTCCTGATGATGGCCAGACATAAGTCGCATGACCGCTATGTCGCCGGAGCCATGTTTCTGAAAGATCACAAAACGCTTTATGGCCGGTATTGGGGCTGTGAGCAGGACTACCAGAATCTGCATTTTGAGACCTGCTATTATCAGGGGATTGATATTTGTATCGCAGAGGGTCTGGAACGATTTGACGCAGGTGCTCAAGGTGAGCACAAATTGCGACGAGGATTTGAACCGGTGACAACCTGCTCATACCATTGGATTCAGCACCCACAATTTTCAGAGGCTATCCGATCATATTGTGACGAAGAGAGACATCACAACGCAGCCTATATGTCGGCTGCAGCAGAACAGTTGCCCTACAAAAACCAGCCGGTAAAAAACGCTCAGGCGTTATCGACAAACAATGACGACAACTGAAAGCGTTGCTCGTCAGTAAGCTCAATAAAGCGCAGTTGCAACTGTAAGAATTCTGCATCTGGTCGCTTTTCCATCGCGGCGCAACTGTGCACATAAGCGCGGATATGTTGCATGGCTGCACCGGTGTGATTGCCCCCGGACAAGGTCAGCTCAACGTCTTCAAACACCCCGGGATGTTGGTCAGCGCGCTTACTCACCAGAATCAGTTCTTCCATGTTGATGGACTTGATCATGCACTTGAATTCCTGCTGTCTCCAACGCAACAACGCAGTGCCTTTCAACTTGGGAGCGTCCTTTGCCCGACCCTGCGATGTTAATGCATCGACTGAACCACCGGTAACCAGCTCAGTTTTTCCGCTAAAAATATCCAGAGAACTGAATGGCCCGCCTCGCGTTGCGGTTTCTACTTTGGGAGGCGAAATTTTCCCGGCCTTTACCAACGCTTTGTGGACTTTTTGCATCAGTTCTTCAGCGGTAAACGGTTTGCCAAGATAGTCACTGACACCGGCTTGCACGGCTCTGACGATATGTTCTTTGCCACCCAGACTGGTCACCATGATAAAGGGCGTTGAGCTGAGCCGTTCATCTGCACGCATCCACAACAACAATTCTTCGCCGCTCATTCCCGGCATTTCCCAGTCACTCAGAATCAGGTCAAAAGGTTGGCGATTCAACAGAGCCTGTGCTTTTTTCCCATCAGACGCTTCTGTAATTTCTGATTGAGGCAAAAATTTGCGCAAGGTTCTTTTTATCAGATCTCTGATAAAGCTGGCATCATCACAAAGCAGAATCCGGATCTTCATATCAAGCCTGTTTGCGCAAGAACACGGGAGTGTCAGGTGTGGAGTCACTGACACTGTAGTTATAACCCCCGAGATCAAACTGCACGATATCATCCGGAGAATCAATTTTGTTTTTGATAATAAATGACGTCATCAATCCTCTTGCACGCTTGGCAAAAAAGCTGATTATTTTGTATTGCCCATTCTTGTAATCTTTAAAAACCGGTGATACCACAGGCAAACCAAGAGCACCAACATTCACTGCACGGAAATACTCCGTTGATGCCAAATTGATCAAAACAGGATGTCGATGAGACTCAAGTGTCTCTCGCAGGTTGACAGCAAGTTTGTCACCCCAAAACGCATACAGGGATTTAAGTTTGCCCTGTTTGAGGGCGGTGCCCATTTCCAGCCGATAAGCCTGAATCAGATCCAATGGGCGCAATACCCCATAAAGCCCCGACAGAATTCTGAGATGTTGCTGAGCATAGTGCAGATCGTCTGGGCTAAATGACTTTACATCCAGACCGCCATAGACATCGCCGGTAAAAGCAAAAATAGCCGGCCTTGCGTTGTCACCGGTAAATGGCAATGACCAGTCAAGGTTGCGCTTGAAATTCAATTCACCAAGCTTTGGACTGATACTCATCAATGAAGACAAGTCTTCAGGTGAAAGTTTGCGCAATACCCCGTTGAGTACTGACGCTGCATCCAGAAAATCCGGTTCAGTGACTTCAATTGCCGGCAATGGGCCATCAAAATCCAATGACTTTGCCGGGGATATAACCAACAACATAAGCGCCTCTAGCAGACAAGACGTGACTAAACAGAAGCAGCGATGTCCAACCACCAGTTCAACGGAGTGACGCCATCGTCAGCGTTATAAACATTGCCATAGTACCAGACTGTATCGGGAAAACCGGTCAGCACTTTATTGAGAGTGTCTTCAATTTTTTGAAAACCAATTGACACATGGATGGTATACACGAGTATACGCGGTGACTTTATATCCAGTTTACCGTCAATGAGCTCAAGCTCTGGTGTCAGCATCTGGTCCAGTTCATCTGTGTTAAGCTTGCTGAAAACACGGATACAAAGATTGCCACTATGTTCGATCAGTTCCCAGCCGGCTTTGTCATCGGTGGGATAGGTAATGCGATCATCGGCAGCAAGGCCACGCACAAAGGCAGGGGACTTTTCGATACGAAACTCTTTGCGTTTGGCATCAATCAGCAACGCGCTCACCTGCTCGACCATGGCCTCGCCGTGTTTGTTGTATCCAGCGATCAGCGGTATTTGCACAGCGTCGGACATGTGGTCTCCTGACGGGTGATAGTTGAAACTTTTGAAGCGGCATTGTAACCCGCGGAGTCTTATGCTGGAACTGTTTGAAAAATTCGCTCAACGCCATCAGCCCTGGCGCCGTCCTTTATTGGTTGCCCTGGTTTTGTCTGCGGCTGGCTTTTTTGCAATCGTGACGCTCGCCTCATCGGAAAGCCTAGACAACTGGCTCATTCCGAGTGTGTTGCTGGTGCTGTGGTTACTGCTGTTTTATTCGGGTCTGAACCTTTTTGCGGTAGTTCCGGCCAAGGCGGATGCAACACACAACTGGCGTCAACGCATGCTGCGTCACCTCCATCGTGGCTGCTATCACTTGTTCGCCTGGTTCATGATGCTGGTAACGGTCGCTTGGGCATTGACCAGCCTGCAACTGATTGCTGCCTGGTTGCGGATCATGTGAGGTCAGCGCCTGCTCTTTGTGTTTCGAATACTGCTAAGATAGGTGCAAACAAAGCGAAAAAAGCTGAACAGGAGTGTTTTGATGGGCCTGATTGACGACGATATGGACAGAGACCCGACCCCCACAGGGGAGCTCGCATTACAAACCCTGGCGATGCCCCGTGATACCAATGCCAATGGTGATATTTTTGGTGGGTGGCTGGTGTCGCAAATGGATCTGGCGGCAGGCATCGCGACCAAACAAGTGACACGCGGGCGCTCTGCAACGGTTGCTATCAAGAATGTCGAGTTTCTGGCCCCCGTCAGTGTGGGCTCAGTCGTCAGTTGTTACGCAGAAATTCTGGAAATCGGGCGCAGCTCCATGCACATCAATATCGAGGTGTGGATATCCAACTCCCTCATTCAGACGGCCCAACGAAAAGTCGCAGAGGGTTTGTTTGTATTTGTTGCGATCGATGAAAACGGACGCACACGACGGATAAACAAACCTGCCTGAGCGCACCAGCAACGGAGCTTGCGAATAAACGTTATCCACTGACAAAAAGAGCGCCGAAGCGCTCTTTTTAACGAGATGTCAGGCACCACTGCTCAAACCCCTTCTTTGACCACCTTGCTGGTAATGACCCCGCTGGTCATTGCGCCACTCACATTGAGCGCGGTGCGTCCCATATCGATCAGCGGTTCGATGGAAATCAACAAGGCCACAAGGGTAATCGGCAGCCCCATCGCGGGCAGCACAATCAGTGCGGCAAAGGTAGCACCACCACCCACACCTGCCACGCCAAATGAGCTGATCGTAATGATGCCAATCAGGCTCAGAATAAAACCGGGCGCTAAAGGATCAATGCCTACGGTTGGAGCAGCCATGACGGCGAGCATCGCGGGGTAAATACCCGCGCAGCCGTTCTGCCCAATCGTGGCACCGAATGAAGCCGACAGACTGGCGATGGATGGCGGAACCTTGAGTTCATCAACCTGGGTTTTTATGTTTAATGGAATGGTGGCTGCCGAGCTGCGTGTCGCAAATGCAAAGGTCAGTACCGGCCAGATTTTACGGAAGTAATCCACAGGATTATTGCCAGTGAGGCTGAGCAAGAGGCCGTGAACCAGGAACATAATGGCAATGGCAATATATGACGCAATCACAAACCCGATCAGGTTAAGGATATCCGACCCGTTTGAGCTGGCCACCACATAGGTCATCAGGGACAAAATGCCGTAGGGGGTGAGGCTCATGACCAATTTCACCAAGCGCATGATGATTGCCTGAATTATGTCAGTGGAATCCCTGATGCGCTCAGCATGCTCCGGTTTTTCGCGGCTGACCAACAGCGCTGCCAGACCGAACAGCATGCCAAAGATGACTACGGCAATAATCGAGGTGTCTCGCGAGCCGGTCAGGTCGTCAAAAATATTGGTTGGAATAAAGCGCACAATCACTTGTGCGAGATTCAAATCGGCAACCACTTGCTGACGGGTCTCCAACACGGTTGCGCGTGCGTTTTCACGATCTCCGCCGGTCATGCCTTCCGCACTCAACCCAAACATATTGGTCACCAGAATGCCGACAAGTGCCGCAACCATTGTGGTAAACACCAGGATACCAATGACAGAGGCGCCGATTTTGCCGAGTGCAGCAACCTGATGCAGTTTGACAACCGCCGCAATCATGGTTACCAGTACCAACGGCATAATAATCATACGCAGCAGCGCTACGTACACATCACCTGGCAAGTCTGTCCATGTCAGTGTTGGCGAAATTGCCGCCAGATCGCCACCATGGATAATCTGCAGGAAAAAACCAAACACCACACCCAGTAGCAGCGCAACAAAGACTTGTTTGGCGAGACTGGTTTCCGGTTTTTTGAGTTTAAAAAGCGCGAAAAGCAAGGCAATAAAAATGAGAACGCCAGTGGCGGTCAGAAATGACATGAAGATGACTCCCTTATTGTAATTGCGCAGTTATAGCGTGATAGCCGTGTGAGAGCAAACGCTAATTATTCATAAGCTTATCTGCTATCAGCGTGACGCAGTTGCCGATGCAACGACGTATCAGATGGGTTCAAGCCGGGCATACGAAAGCACCAGCCACTTGCTACCGACTTCTTTGAAGTTCACTTGCACGCGCGCGCTGGGGCCGCTTCCTTCGTAGTTCAGCACAACACCTTCGCCAAATTTGCCGTGGCGAACGCGTTGGCCCAGTGTGATGCCGGTGTCGGGTACTTCCGCGCCGCTACGATAAGCGGGCTGGCGCCCGGGCGAAACCATCGGACGCTGGATGGTGGTTTTCATCCGCACCGGCTCTACCAGTTCTTTAGGCAACTCCCGTATAAACCGGGAAGGGCGGCACATAGTGACATCACCATGCAATCGCCGCGATTCAGCGCAGGTGATAAACAACTTTTGCATGGCGCGGGTAATCCCCACGTAACACAGGCGTCGTTCTTCTTCGATGCCKTTCAGGTTTTCCATCGACATTTTGTGAGGGAATAAGCCTTCCTCCATGCCCGCCATAAAAACCAGCGGAAACTCCAGGCCTTTGGCGCTATGCAAGGTCATCAGCTGCACTGCGTCGTCGGACTCACTGGCCTGCGACTCGCCGGCATCCAGCGCAGCCTGATCCAGAAATGCAGCAAGGACATCTGCGTCCCGTGCAGGCGCACCGTCAGCGTCTTCGGTGGACTCCATGCCGCGCCACTCTTCGGCAAAACTGCGCGTCGCGGTGATCAGCTCGTCAAGGTTTTCCAGACGTGCCTGTGCCTTTTCGCCGCCTTCTTTTTCATGGTGCGGGATCAAACCACTGTGTTTGATCACATGGGCCACTTTCTCACCCAATTCAATGCGAGCACAGGCCGTGTCCATCTCATTGATCAGGCGCATAAAGTTCTGAACGGCAGCGGCAGCGCGAGCAGGCAATAATTTGTGATCAATGGTTTTAGTGCAGGCCTGCCAGAGTGAGCTGCCATCCTGTCGCGCCAGATCCCTCAGAATGTCCAGCGTGCGATCACCGATGCCGCGCACCGGTACGTTAATGACACGCTCCATCGCGGTGTCATCAAAACGGTTGATGACTAATCTCAGGTAAGCGAGGGCGTTACGGATTTCAAGGCGATCATAAAAACGTTGACCCCCATAAATCCGATAGGGCATGGCAACACGCAACAACGCCTCTTCCAATTCGCGCGACTGTGCATTGGAGCGGTACAGAATAGCGGCTTCCGTCAAGCGGTGACCGGTATTCATCCAGTCCTGCAGACGATCAACAATAAAACGCGCTTCGTCCTGCTCGTTAAAGGCTTCATACAAAGAAATGCACTCGCCTTCGTGCCCGTCAGTCCAAAGCTCTTTGCCAAGACGGCCCTGATTGTTACCAATCAGTTTGTTGGCTGCCTTCAGAATGGTGGAGGTTGAACGGTAATTCTGCTCTAGTTTGATGATTTGGGCACCGGCAAAATCGGTATTAAACTGCTGGATGTTTTCAATACGCGCGCCGCGCCAGCCATAGATGGACTGGTCATCATCGCCCACCACCATCAAGTGGCTGTTTTTGCCAGCAAGCACGCGCAGCCAGGCGTACTGGACGGCATTGGTGTCCTGAAACTCGTCCACCAGGATATGCTGGAAACGTTGTTGATAATGCGCCAACAACTCAGGGTTGTTCAGCCACAACTCATGGGCGCGCAGCAGGATTTCACCAAAGTCCACCATGCCGCCACGCTGACAAGCTTCTTCGTAGGCCTTGTAGACAGTAATCATGGTGCGCGTGTAGTCGTCACCAAAATGCTCGATATGGCTGGCGCGCAAACCTTCGTCTTTTTGACTGTTGATATACCACTGAATTTGACGTGGCGGCCATTTCTCATCATTGACGCCAAGGGCTTTGCACAAACGCTTTATCAGACGCAGTTGATCATCACTGTCCAGAATCTGAAAACTTTCTGGTAGATTGGCTTCTCGCCAGTGTGTGCGCAACAGTCGGTGAGCAAGGCCGTGAAAGGTGCCTACCCACATGCCACCGATAGGCCGCTCGAGTAGTTCTTCGATACGACTGCGCATTTCACGCGCAGCTTTATTGGTAAAAGTGACCGCCATGATGCCAAACGGCGAAACACCCTCGACCAGCATCAGCCAGGCAATACGGTGCACCAAGACACGGGTTTTGCCACTGCCTGCACCCGCCAACACCAGCATGCTGGCGGGCGGCGCGGCCACGGCGCGGCGCTGCTCGTCATTGAGGGAATCTAAAAGGTATGAAACGTCCATGGCGGTATGATAGCAGCCCGGCTGCGATCTGGCTCTGTGAAATCAACGTAAGAAACGACAGCAGCTTGTCGCTCCCATCCTTCCGACAGACGGCTTGCTGGTAATTACGCTTTTTCCGCCGCAGTCATACTGATAAACTACTGAGCCTTCGCTCGGTAACCAATGTTTGATCCGGGACGCAGCCCATACACGACACGTTAGCCAGGAGTAGATTATGTCTGCAAAATCAGACAACGCACCTTTTGACTGGAAGGACCCATTTCTGTTCGAAGAACTTTTGACAGAAGAAGAACGCATGATCCGTGATGCTGCCCGTCAGTATTGCCAGGAAAAATTGCTGCCACGCGTGCGTGATGCGTACCGCAAAGAACAAACCGATCCGGCGATTTTCCGTGAGATGGGCGAGTTGGGCCTACTCGGTCCGGCACTCGACGGTTACGGTTGCACCGGCACCAATTACGTCAGTTATGGCTTGATTGCGCGTGAAGTTGAAGCCGTTGACTCAGGTTACCGCTCCATGTTCAGTGTACAGTCTTCGCTGGTTATGCACCCGATTCACGCCTTTGGCAGCGAAGAGCAGAAGCAGAAATTCCTGCCCAAACTCGCCAGCGGCGAATTTATCGGTTGTTTCGGTTTGACGGAGCCAGACCATGGTTCTGATCCGGGCAGCATGGTCACCCGTGCGCGCACAGTCCCGGGCGGATACAGCCTGAGCGGCGCCAAAAACTGGATCAGCAACTCACCGTTTGCTGATGTGTTTATCGTATGGGCTAAAAACGACGACGGCATTATCAAAGGCTTCATCCTTGAAAAAGGCATGAAAGGCCTGTCCGCTCCGAAAATTGAAGGCAAGCTGGCGCTGCGCGCATCAGTCACCGGCGAAATCGTGATGGACGAAGTATTTGTGCCTGAAGAAAACATGCTGCCACACGTTGAAGGTTTGAAAGGCCCGTTCAGCTGCCTGAACTCTGCCCGTCTGGGCATCGCGTGGGGTGCCCTTGGTGCTGCAGAAACCTGCTGGCACGCTGCACGTCAGTATGTGCTGGATCGTAAACAGTTTGGTCGTCCATTGGCAGCCAATCAGCTGATCCAGAAAAAACTGGCCATCATGCAGACCGACATCAATCTCGCGCTGCTCGGCTGTCTGCAAGCCACTCGCTTAAAGGATCAGGGCAAACTCGGTATCCCGACCATCTCCCTGCTGAAGCGTAACAACTGTCTGAAGGCGCTGGATGTAGCACGTGAAGCGCGCGACATGCTGGGCGGCAACGGCATCTCCGATGAGTACCCGGTGATGCGTCACATGCAAAACCTCGAAGTGGTGAACACTTACGAAGGCACGCAGGACATTCACGCGCTGATTCTGGGTCGGGCACAAACCGGCATTCAGGCGTTTTTCTGATTTTTTGAGTCGGGGTCGGAGCGATCAAAAATTGATCCCTCCGACCCCAACTCAAAACTGTAAAAGGAGGCGCTGTAATGAACCGAAGACGTTTTATTTCGTGTGCCGCATCAACAGGCTTGTTGCTGACCGGCGGGGTTGGGCACGTGCTTGCCAACGATGCCCCTCCAATCGACACACTACACCTCACCGACGAACAATGGCGCGCGCGCCTGACGCCTGAGCAATACGCGGTGCTGCGCTACTCTGAAACCGAATATGCCGGCACTAGCCAGCTGAATCATGAATACCGGGCAGGCATTTATGTTTGCGCGGGCTGTGACCTGCCATTGTTTAAATCCGAGTGGAAATACGATAGCCGCACTGGGTGGCCGAGTTATTGGGACGTTATCCACGAACACGTAACAACACGAAAAATGATTTATGCGTACAGGGCGCCCGTAGAATACCGATGCGCACGTTGTGATGGGCATCACGGCCATATTTTTAATGACGGTCCACAACCCACCGGGCTACGATATTGTAGCAATGGCACTGCGTTAACGTTTGTACCCGCTTGAAATTTATTCTGTCATCGCGTCCAGAATGACGGGACCCACATGATTCTCTCCAAGAATGTCTCCCGGGTTGTAAAGCGGGCAGGTTTCCATGGACAAGCATCCGCATCCGATACAACCCGTCAGAGACTCGTTAAGCAGCTGAAGTTTCCTTATGCGTTGCTCAAGTTGGTGATGCCAACGCTGTGCAAGTTGCTCCCAATCACGTTTGTTGGGTGCCTTGTGTCTGGGTAGTTTCTCAAATGCCTGCTGAATTTCTGCGAGACTGACCCCGAGCTGTCACAGCAAGGCCTGTCCGGGCTGCAATCTGTCCCGGCGAAAGAAGCTGGCGATCCATATTCAGACTCCTCAAAAAATCTAAATGACACCGCTTTACCTGAACCATGGTCCAGGTTTTAGCATGAGTTCGACATTTTTCAACATCCGGTGATTCAATTGAAGGAGAGTTCGACATGGTAAGATTTGGACATGTGAATATTTTTGTAAAAGATCTGACAAAGGCACTGGCTTTTTACCAGGCAGCGATGCCGCACTGGTCTGTTCTCAGGAAAGGCGCAGGCGATTGGTATGGCTCACCTCGCATTTGAGATCTCCAATATGGATGCGCTTGTCTATCGGTTGCAGAATGCCGGTTTTGAGCCGTGTAACCTTGGTGCGGATGAGCCATTCAGCCGCAACGTCCGGACGAGACGCTGCAAGCAAGTCTTTCAGTTTTGCCATTTCAACCAGCGCCGTAGGGCAAATATCAGGACAGTCGGTAAATCCGAAATAGAGGAGTGACCATGTACCCTCAAAATCTGAGCGTGAAAAAGCACGCGCATGACCGTCCAGCAATGCAAACTCTGGCAGTACCCGTGGTTGTTGGAGGACAAAACCATTGATTTCCGGTACTGGAATGTCAGTCGATTCATCAACGACAAATACCTGTCTGGCAGTCATGGCCCCAACACTGCCAACCACCAAAAAAACAATAACAATCAGTAACTTTTATACGGTGCTCAACGGGCATCCCTTACAGTAAATAAAACATCCCGGACGCCGGCGTTTTCGAACACCAGCGTGACAATCACTGACTCGCCAGGAATAAAGGTTGCCGGGATGTCAATAAACATAAGGTGGTGTCCTCCGGACGCCAGCTGTACAACACTGTCCGCGGGTACGGGCAGCGTGTCCAGACGCGACATGCGCATCATCCCGGATTGTTCCCGGGTGGTATGAATCTCAACATGACGCGCTTTGTCGGAGCGCGCGGCCAGTAACACATCATCGTTGCCGAGATTTCGAATATCCACATAGGCCGCTGCGGTCATTGCGCCGGGCGGGGTCGCGCGTACCCAAGCGTCAGTAAACGTAAACTGATCGTCGTTGATGCCGGAAGCACCTGCATTGCGCGCAAACTCCTCGGTTACAAACTCTTGTGCCGAAATATCGCCGACGATTAAACGGGCCAACGCTGCAGCGACCAATATCACAATAAAAACGAGCACAGCCCAGCCCACAACAATGCCTTTTTCAATGCGATTGGTAACATCAGGATTGATTGGTCTAAACGTTTGCATGACACGCGTCACTATGATTGATCAACTCAGTTGTAGTCTAATCCTGCCATCCGGCGTGAGCCATGTGGCATATTGCCGCGTCCTGATGAGAGTCTGGCCTCAGACCCCAATGACTACGCCCACAAACACGGCCAGACCTACCCAGTGATTATTGAGGAACGCTCTGAAACAGGCATCGGGTTGACGATCGCGGATCAACAATTGCTGATAAACAAGCAAGATACTGGCGGCAAATACGCCGAGGTAGTACCAGAGATTCAGCCCTGAAGAGCGGCCAACCAACAACAGCGCCAAAACAAACATGCCCTGCAGCATACCAATCATGACTTTGTCGGCATCACCGAACAGAATGGCAGTCGACTTGACGCCGATTTGCAGGTCGTACTCACGGTCCACCATAGCGTATTGGGTATCGTAGGCTACCGTCCAAAGGCAGTTGGCAACATAAAGAACCCAGGCAATCGCCGGCAACGTTTCAGTCTGCGCGGTAAAGGCCATCAGAATACCCCAAGAGAACGCCATACCCAGGACTACCTGAGGCAAATGGGTGTAGCGCTTCATGAAGGGATACAAAAACGTTAACGCCACGGCGCCCAGAGACAACAGCATCGTCATGGTATTCAGGAACAGCAGCAAGACCGCGGACAGCAGGCACAACACCAAAAAGCAGACAAACGCTTCCCGACGCGAGACCTGTCCCGTCACGATGGCACGACCTTCTGTCCGTTTCACCTGGCCATCCACCGCCGCATCAGCAAAATCGTTGATACAGCAGCCCGCCGATCGCATCAACCAGGTGCCCAACGCAAAAATCAGGATCAGGTGCCAATCTGGCCATCCCCCGGCTGCCAGCCAGAGAGCTGACAGCGTAGGCCATAACAGCAGGTAGGTTCCGATGGGTTTGTTGGCTCGCGTCAGCAGAATAAAAGCCGGCGCGCGGGCGTACGCAACCGGAAAGGTACGCGCAAGCCATCGATCGGATTTATTGACTAAAACCCGAAGTTGCGCTCGAATGTCATGCCAAACGTCGATGGGAGGACGCATTAATGAGCCATTTGGTCTGCAATTGATCGTACGTCCGCCGAGTTCACCAGTTTTTGAATGGCTTCTTCGCATTTCACAGCGTCAAGGCCAAGCCGTTGATAGAGGTCGCTACTGATTGGCTCGGGCGGGGCATCGCCAATACCGTGCTGGCGAAGCAGTCTCATGGACAGGTAAATCAGGTTGGCATACACCGCGTGTGGCCCCTGATAGGTGCCGTCCTGTTGGTAACGCAAGGCAATACAGACTTCTTCGGGCATGTTCCAGGCTTGCATCAACCAGGCACTGATCTGCTCACGGCTGATCCCAATCAAATGGTTTTCCAGCGCAACATGGCTGATCGCCGGGTTGGCCTCCATGTAACGGCAGATACTGGTGAAATGCGGCGGGAAGGTGTGCGCCAGAATCAGATAACCAAAATTGTGTAACAGGCCAGCCAGATACATCATGCCCTGGCGGGGTCGTTTACTGACCGGCATCTGCCTTGCCAGTGCTTCTACCGCCGTCGAACAGTACACGGCCTGCAACCAATAGGGCGTAAAACCATCAGCAGCTTCTTTTGGCAATGTAACTGAACGGCCGAGAATCAGGCCCACAGCCAGATTGCTGACCAAATCAAAACCCAGAACACGCACGATAGCATCCTGTACTGAGCGGATTTTTCCGGGTGCCGCATAATAGGGTGACGATGCCCAGCTCACTACTTGAGCGGCAAGACTTGGATCGGCTTCCACAATGCTGGTGAGCTCGTTTACGGTGGCGTTCGGATTGGCACGTAATTGCATGATGCGGTTTGCCGTCGCTGACAGCGGCGGAATCTCGAGCGTTTCATCCAGACGTTGTTTGATCCGCAAGGACGTGAAGTTGCCGATGGAATCATGAATTCTTTTTGAGTCTTCCCCCGCATCCGGAAGATCGAATCGCAGTTTTGTTGTCGGCACCGCAAACTCGAGGTGACGCACATGCTGACCCTGATTGTGAATCGTGTCGCGCAGCCCCCCCAAGGTGCCGCCTTGAGAATCGACTACCAGGTTGCCCTTGCCGGCAAGACTGGTGTCCACAAAAGTCGGTAGCATATAAAAATTTTCACTGCCGGTGATCAGAGTCAATCGACGGCTGCGAGAGGCTTTCTCAATATCGTGGGGTGACATCGGCAACAATTTGCGCTGCGCATGTGTTTGCAGGCTGTTCAAGTCCAGCATCGCATTGGCCGCCAGGATACACTGCGCGATCCCAAGGTCATCCTGTACTAGAACACAACGCACTACTAATAAGGATTCAGACATTGCCGTAGAGTTCCCTGCCGCCCAACCACCTGTCTACCAGCGGGTCAACGTGTAAAGGATAGGATTGTTCGATGTAATCAGCTGCTGATCTTACAGGATCAAGCAAGTCAGCGTCACGTACCAGATCGGCGATGCGAAAGCTCATCAACCCGGTTTGCCGGGTGCCCAGCACTTGTCCGGGCCCGCGCAGTGCAAGATCTTGCTCAGCGATATAAAAACCATCATTACTATCACGCATAATGCCCAATCGCAATTTTCCTGCCTGAGACAACGGAGACTGATACAACAACAGACAGTGGCTGGCTTTTGCACCTCGACCCACGCGTCCGCGCAATTGATGTAATTGCGCCAACCCGAGTCGTTCCGGGTTTTCAATAATCATCAGGCTGGCATTTGGCACATCAACACCGACCTCGATCACGGTGGTTGCCACTAACAGGTGCAGAGCTCCCTGCTTGAAGTCGCTCATCACCGCGGCCTTTTCTGCGGGTTTCATCCGGCCATGGATCAACCCGACTTTCAGGTCTGGGAGTTGAGCCTGCAACGCCTGCCAGGTGACTTCGGCAGCCTGGCACTCGAGTGCCTCGGATTCTTCAATGAGTGTACACACCCAATAAGCCTGGCTGCCTGACTGGCAAGCGGCATGGATGCGGGTGATGACCTCCGCCCGGCGGGTATTGGCGATAATCAGGGTGTTGACCGGTGTGCGCCCCGGGGGAAGCTCGTTGATAACACTGACGTCGAGATCGGCGTAGGCGCTCATCGCCAGAGTTCGTGGTATGGGTGTTGCGGTCATCACCAGTTGATGCGGTTGTGTATGTTGGCTGTTACCTTTTTCGCGCAGTGCAAGTCGTTGATGGACGCCAAATCGATGTTGTTCATCAATGATCACCAGCCCGAGATTCTGGAATACAACGTCGTCCTGAAACAGCGCATGTGTCCCAATCACGATGCGTGCAGAACCCTCCGCAATGGTAGCAAGCGCCTCACGTCGTTGCCGGCCTTTAACCTTGCCACTGAGCCACCCGATTTTCAAACCCAGAGGCTGAAGCCATTGGCAAAAATTTAAGTAATGTTGCTCAGCCAGCAGCTCCGTGGGCGCCATGATGGCTGCCTGAAAATGATTGTCGACCGCTTGCAAGGCTGCCAACGCTGCAACCACGGTTTTGCCTGAACCCACATCGCCTTGCAGCAACCGTAACATAGGCCTGCGTTGCTCAAGATCCTCACGTATTTCATCACTGACTTTTTGCTGGGCACCGGTCAGTTTGAATGGTAATTGCTGCAAAAACTGTGTGCGGTAATGCGCTGGTGCATGCATCCCCGGGCTTTGTTGCATCGCGGACTGTTTTCGCAAGCGGCGCAGGCACAGACGATGGCTCAGCAGTTCCTCAAACGCGAGTCGTTGTTGAGCCGGGTGCACACCCTCCAGCAATTGCTGCACGGGTGCATCGGCCGGGGGGTGATGCAAATAAGCCAATGCCTGGGAAAGGTTAGGCCAACGTGTCTGCCGAATAGCCTGAGCGAGCACTTGTTGCGGGATCCACTCGCGCAACGAATCGCCGGTGACCAGTGCCAACGCCTGATCGATCAGGTTTCGCAGACGGGTCTGCTGCAGTCCTTCTGTTGCCGGGTAGACGGGCGTCAGTCTGTCAGATACTGCGAGAGACTCGCCAGCCTTGATGATCTGATACTCGGGATGGTAAATCTCAAAGCCGGTTTTCCCCGGGCGAATCTCGCCAAAACAACGCAGCTTCGCACCCGTGGCAAGCATGTTTTTCTGTGCAGCACTGAAGTGGAAAAACCGCAGACTCAGCAGGCCGCTGCCGTCCTTGATGCGACAAACCAGGCTGCGTCGACGTCCGAACTCAATGTCGCAGCTGACAACCTCGCCCTCCAGCATCACATCCTGGCCGAGCAACACGCGCCCGATCAGCGCAATACGGGTTCTGTCCTGATAGCGCAGCGGCAAGTGAAACAACAAATCCTGCACGTTGTTCAGATGCAAGGTGGCCAGCCGCTGTTTGAGCCCCGGCCCAACACCTTTCAGGCTGTCGAGCGGCAGGCTGCTGAGTTGTCGTGTTGGTGAGGCGGGCTTGCCGGGCATAAGCCCCGTTCTCCTGAGCACTTATTGTGTGGTGGGCAAGTACATAATGGCGTCAATTTCGACCAGTGACAGTCGTGGCAGCGCAGAAATTTCAATGGTTGCGCGTGCGGGATAGGGGGGCTTGAAGAATTCCTGCATGACCGCATTCACAATGCCAAAATCAGCGAGACTGGTCAGATAAATGGTCAGTTTCACGCAATCGTCCAGTGTGCCGCCGGCTTCTGCGGCAACCGCGGCCATGTTAGAGATGACACGTCGAGCCTGAGCGTCTATACCCCCCTCAACAATTTCCATGGTCATAGGATCCAGTGGAATCTGTCCAGACAAATAGACCATGTCCCCGGCCCGAATGGCCTGAGAATACGGTCCAATGGCAGCGGGCGCGTGGGGCGTAGAGATAGCGAGTTTTTCAGCCATGGTTGACCTTATTTGTTGGGGAAAACATAAAATGTGAGCAACCGCTCACAGTCGTTTTTGTCGCTGTCAGCCCTCGTGTAGCACGCTGCTTTTGGAGGATTTGCTGAGCTTTTTACTTTTTACTCGCGCGACTTTGGTCACCGGTTTGATCAAACGTATATGCTTCATAACACGCGCCAGATGGATACGATTGCGCACGTTTAATAGCAGGTTAACAATACTGAAACGCGCGTCGCGTTCCACAGTGCTGATACGCTCGATATTGGCTTCTTTGCTGGTAATGGCGGTCGCCAGTTTGGCAATAATGCCCCGCTCATTTTCCAACTCAACACGTAACTCAACGGCAAACTCGCCATCCACTTCCGGATCCCAGCGCACAGGAATGATCTTTTCCGGACTATTTCGGAACTCAGCAATGTTGTTGCAGGTCTCGGTGTGGATGACCATACCGCGCCCAGAGCTGATGTGCCCGACAATCGGGTCCCCCGGAATCGGGTAGCAGCACTTGGCATAACTCATGACCATGCCTTCCGAGCCTCTGATGGTCAGTGACGATTGCTTGCTGTCCTTGGCACCGCTTTTGGGCGTGTCCGGTGTTAATGCTTCCGGCAGCATTTTTTGCGCAACCATGTGGGCCATGCGATTGCCAAGACCAATATCGCTCAGCAGCGTATCCAGCTCAACAACGTTTAGCTGCTCCAGTGCAACCTTGATCTCATCAGGACTCATTTTTTCTATTTGAGTGCCAAATCCCGCCAGAATTTTATTCAACAGGCGACGGCCCAAGGCAATCGACTCTGACTGCCGCTGGTTTTTCAGATAGTGACGGATATTGCTTCGCGCTTTGCCTGAGACCACAAAACTCAGCCATGCCGGGTTAGGTTGTGCACCCGGAGAGGTGATAATTTCAACGGTCTGACCACTTTCCAAGGGTTCGCTGAGAGGAGCAAGCCGACGGCTGATACGACAGGCTACACAAGAATTACCCACATCGGTGTGCACCGCGTACGCAAAATCCACCGCCGTTGATCCTGCCGGCAGTTCCATGATGCGACCTTTGGGGGTAAAGACGTAAATCTCGTCAGGGAACAGGTCTATTTTTACGTTTTCAATAAATTCAAGCGAGTTACCGGCATTTTGCTGCATTTCCAGCAGGCCGTTGACCCACTGCCGGGCGCGGATATGCGCATTGCTGGAAATATCATCTGAGGATTTGTACAACCAGTGCGCAGCGATACCGTTGTTGGCCATCGCCTCCATTTCTTCCGTACGGATCTGAATCTCGATGGGCACGCCATGCATGCCAAACAATGTGGTATGCAGGGATTGATAACCATTGGCCTTGGGAATTGCAATGTAATCTTTGAAGCGGCCGGGAACTGGTTTAAACAGGTTGTGAACAGCGCCCAGCACCCGGTAACAGGTGTCTACGGAATCCACCACAATTCTGAACGCATAAACGTCCATAATCTCTGAAAAAGGCTTGCGCTTACTGCGCATCTTTTCATAAATACTGTACAAGTGCTTTTCACGACCGATAGTGCGCCCCGGTAATCCTTCGCGTGCAAGGCAGGCTTCGATAGCGGTCTGTATCTGTTTGACGATTTCCTTGCGATTACCACGTACCGATTTAACGGCTGCGTCCAAGCGTCTGGCTCGCATCGGATGCAATGCAGCAAATCCAAGTTCTTCAAACTCCACACGTACCGCATTCATGCCCAGGCGATTCGCGATCGGGGCATAAATATCCAGCGTTTCCCGTGCGATTCTGCGACGTTTTTCAGGACTCAATACATCGAGGGTGCGCATGTTATGCAGGCGGTCGGCGAGTTTCACCAGAATGACCCGCAGATCCCGCGCCATCGCCAGCGCCATTTTCTGGAAGTTTTCAGCTTGCGCCTCAGCATGACTGCTGAAGGTGATTTTGTTGAGTTTGCTGACACCGTCCACCATGTCAGCCACGGTGTCGCCAAACTGCCCTTTAATGGCCGTTTTACTGACACCAGTATCTTCAATCACGTCATGTAGCATGGCGGCCATCAGGCTCTGATGGTCCATGTGCATATCACAAAGAATATTGGCAACGGCAAGAGGGTGCGTAACGTAGGGTTCGCCGCTGCGACGGAACTGTCCATCGTGCGCCTGCTCCGCGTAGAAGTAGGCGCGGCGAACGCTATTCACCTGATCAGTTGCCAAGTAGCCCGACAGGCTGCTGGCGAGAGAGTCGATTGTTAATGCCACACCCGACTCCTGCGAGGATTACTCGTCGTCGTTAAGGGGCTCGTCTGCCGCTTCCGGCTCGATTTCCGCAATAATGGCGCCCATCATGGCCGCGGTTGCATCCAAATCCGCTTCCGGAATTTCCCGGGCCGGCGTGGAGCGCGTATTCAGAATGCTGACATCGACCAAGCCTTCCGCGATTTCGCGAAGTGCAATCACAGTCGGTTTATCATTATCTTCCGGCACCAGCGCATCTTTGCCACCAGTTTGCAGCTGACGAGCGCGTTTGCTGGAAATCATCACCAGCTGAAAACGATTGTCGACTTTGCCCAGACAATCTTCTACGGTAATTCGTGCCATAACCTGACCCTGCCTTATCTACCTGAATCGGTAAGCTAATTGACTCTAAAATGATCTGAGGTGCCCGAAATTGCAAGTACTGCCTCAGAAAAGACCGAGTATCATACTGAAAGAATACATTTATTGCATTCAAATTCCTGAATGACACGGATAAACGGGCTGTCAGCCTAGCAGATTTTTGAGTAATTCCGCGCGATTGCTGGCCTGATGTGCCTGCTCCAGACGAGCAGCGCGAACTATAGCGCGCAGATCTTGCAGTGCTGTTTCGAAGTTATCGTTGATGACAAGGTAGTCGGCAGCACCATAGTGAGAAATTTCATCGCGCGCCTGTTGCATGCGCCGATCAATGATGTCCTGATCATCCTGCCCGCGACTGTTCAAACGCTGCAGCAGTGTTTCCAGAGACGGAGGCAATATAAAAATACTTTTGGTTTCAATCTGTTGCCGAACCTGCTCTGCACCTTGCCAGTCAATTTCCAGAATCACATCCATGCCTTGATGCAGCTGCATTTCCACCCAGTGTGCTGACGTACCGTAGAGATTGCCAAAGACTTCGGCAGATTCCAGAAACGCCCCATCAGCACGCATCTGCAAAAACGCATCACGGCTGACAAAGTGGTAATTCACCCCATGGGTCTCGCCCGGACGTTTTGCGCGTGTGGTATGAGAAACAGATACACAGAGTTGCGGGTCACCCTCGCCTAAAAGTGCGTTGACCAGACTGGTTTTGCCTGCGCCAGAGGGTGCAGAAATGGTGTACAAAGTGCCGCGAGCCATAAAAGAGGGTGTCATTGATCAATGGGAGAAACCAGCCGAACTATAGTCAATCGCCAGCATCGTGTCCATTGAGCGCGCTATAATGCGCGACGCATCATTCACTGTAGAAAGACGTTGATCCGGAAAACAACACTATGTCAGACACGGCAGGCACAACACCTTTGTCACAGATCAAACTGACCGCGTACAGCCATGGTGCTGGCTGCGGCTGTAAAATTGCACCCGCTGTGCTCGATAAGATACTGAGCTCCCAGCGAACGTTTTTTACCGATTCTGCCCTGTTGGTTGGCAATAGCAGCAAAGATGATGCAGCCGCTTACGATATCGGAAATGGGCAGGTCATTTTAAGCACTACCGACTTTTTTATGCCGATTGCCGACGATCCCTTTGATTTCGGACGCATCGCCGCCACCAATGCGATCAGTGACATTTACGCGATGGGCGGGCGGCCGTTAATGGCCATTGCGATTCTGGGTTGGCCAGTGAACACCTTGCCAGCCGAGATTGCAGCGCAGGTTGTTGATGGGGGGCGCCAGGCCTGCTCCGATGCCGGCATCATGTTGGCGGGTGGGCACAGTATTGACTGTCCGGAGCCGGTATTTGGATTGGCGGTGACGGGCATCGTAGCCAAAGCGCAACTGAAACAAAACAATACGGCTGAAGCCGGTTGCCTGTTGTATCTCAGTAAACCACTGGGTGTCGGCGTGCTGACCACCGCACAAAAGCAAGGCAAGTTAAAACCCGAACATAAATTTCTGGCGCGCGATGTCATGTGCCAACTCAACACGCCCGGCATGACATTATCAGCAATGAACGCTATTACAGCGATGACGGATGTCACAGGATTTGCCTTGATGGGCCATCTGCTGGAAATGTGTGAAGGCAGTGGACTGGATGCTGAGCTGGATCTGGCTGCGATACCGGTGCTGGCGCTAGTGCCAGAGTACATTACACAAGGCTGTGTGCCGGGTGGCACACATAGAAATTTCGACAGTTATGGTCACAAACTTGGCGAACTTGATGCGGCACAAAAAGCGCTGTTGTGTGATCCGCAAACATCGGGTGGTTTGTTGATGGCGGTCCGACCAAGTGCCCGCTTGGCATTCGAACAAGCGTTGGCAGACACTGGCATAGACCCCAAGTTGATCAAACCAATCGGGCACCTGCTCCCCACTCGCGGCAACACCCAACGAATCTGGTTACGCTGAGATGCGCGTGGATACCAACGACTATTTGCGGCTGTTTGTTGACGACGTGCCCATGATTGATTCACGCGCGCCGATTGAGTTCCAGCATGGCGCGTTCCCCAATACCGTCAATCTGCCACTCATGGCCGATCACGAGCGAGCATTGGTTGGTGCATGTTACAAAGAGCAGGGTCAAGACGCTGCCATCAGACTGGGGCACCAACTGGTAAACGGCGATGTTAAAGCACAGCGCGTGCAATTATGGGTGAATTTTGCGCAACAAAACCCCTCCGGGTATTTGTATTGTTTTCGCGGGGGGTTGCGTTCACAAATTTGCCAGCAATGGATGCGCGAGGCTGGTTGCGACTACCCTCGCATTATTGGCGGTTACAAGGCCATGCGCCGGTTTCTGTTGGAGCAACTGGACATGCTCTGTCAGACGCACCCCTTGCTGATTCTGGCCGGACACACCGGTGCTGCAAAAACCGAGTTACTGCAAAAAATGCCTGGTGCCGTTGATCTCGAAGCGATCGCCAATCATCGTGGTAGCGCGTTTGGCAAAAAGCCGGATGGGCAACCGTCTCAGATCGATTTCGAAAACCGGGTGATTATTGCCATGATTAAATTGTGCCACCGGGCACCTGACCGCCCCATCATACTGGAAGATGAAAGCAGATTGATTGGGCGATGCGCGTTACCACCAGTGCTTCGTGATGCAATGGCAAAAGCGCCTGTACTGCTGCTCGACACTGATGCCGAGGATCGCGTCAACCATTCCTGGCAAAACTATATTTTGCGCAAGTCCAAAGAGTGGCAGGCAGAAGTAGGTCATCAGCAAGCCTTTGCCAGCTTCAGTGAAGATTTACGTGATTCGCTGAGCAAGATCCGCAAGCGATTGGGGGGTGATCGTTACGACGAGGTGAGCCAGTTACTGGAGTCGGCATTGTTGGCGCATAAGCAGGGTGATGCAACGTTACACAAAGGTTGGATCCGCAAACTCCTGTCAGACTATTACGATCCGATGTATGAATGGCAGTGGCAAAAACACCACGCACGTGTTGTGTATCGTGGGGCAGCCACTGACGTATTGGCGTATGCCATGCAATGGCAGCCAGGTGTCCCAAAATAACCGCCACATTGTCCGAAAGGCGAAATCTGGCGGTTTCCTTGGTGATCAGAAATTATCCATCACAAAACAATCAATCCAGCGGCAGGAATCCCATCGCATTATTGTTGTTCATTGGAATCACAATCTGATTTTGAATGGAGTCGTAACAGATAGATGCTGCACTGGGAATGCCGACCGCAATCACTTCCGCCGCTGCGCCTGGGGCGATGCGTGAGATGCTGCCAAACCGCACGCTGCTGACAATTTTGGTGCCGTCAGCGAGTACAACAACACCGTCATTACCGCCTTCTGCAGCATACTCGGTATTGATCAGTTCGCCAGCCGTATTAAACGTCATCACATGATTATTGGCGATGTTGACCACGACTATATTGCCGTCGTTATCCATGGCAACACCATTTGGCGACATCAGTGGAGCGCCTTCAAGGAACACGGACGATTGACCTGAGGCCGTCACTTTGTAAACGCGCTGTGGATCACGGGTGTTGGAGGCGTAAACGGTGCCGTCAGCTGCTACGGCGATACCATTGAGGCCTGTTGCGCCGTCAACGAACCAGACATCGCCAGGCTGGCCTGTTGCCAGATCAAAGGTACGGACGTGGTCAATGTCGGCCACATACAACGTGCCGCCACTAATCGCACTGCCCAGTGGCTGATTTAATACAAGCCCGTTGCGGTCATTACCGATCCACTTGGCGGTATGCACACTGCCATCCGGATTCAACAGCGAGACATAACCATCGTTTTCCTGCATATCCTGACCCACCCCGGCGTTCATGGCCAGAATCAGATTTTTAGCGGGATCAAAGGTGCAGCTCTCGGCAAAACGCAGGCTGCCAAATACTTTGACATTGGATGACATCGGGGTAGCCTGACCCGCTTCGTTGACTGTGCCCAGCGGCCCGCCGGCCGTGAAGGTGCCAGTTTGAGCGAAGCTGAACGAACTGACAGCCATCGCCAGCGCACCTGCAATAATTCCTTTTTTCATAGCCATTTCTCCCGGGAAGAATCCCCTCTATACTGCTGCAAAGTGATTTATCGGTGGGCAGTTTACCTGAATCCGCCTACGCAGACACAGACCGGCTTATCTGGATTTTCTGTCCAAGGTGTCGCAATCAATCCAGACCAAGAAGGGTATCGCGGCCATCAGCACCGAATTTATTATTTCTGTATTCCTGTTTGCATTGTCATCCGCAATAACGCCAGGTCCCAATAACGTCATGTTGATGAGTTCCGGTGTCAATTATGGCGTTCGGCGCAGTCTGCCGTTGGTGATGGGTGTGATTATCGGTTTTCCGGCCATGTTTCTGGCGATCGGGTTAGGTCTGGGTACGGTTTTCCAGCGCTTCCCGGTCATCCACAATGTCATCACTATCATCGGCATTGTGTATCTTCTGTACCTCGCCTGGAAAATTGCGGGCAGCGGTAAGCCAAACCTGGCGGACAGCAACGCCAAGCCGCTGACGTTTATACAAGCCGCCTTGTTTCAGTGGGTTAATCCCAAAGCGTGGATTATGGCGATGGGTGCCATCGCCGCGTTTACCACCACAGGCGCTGATATCAACCAACAGGTTGTGAACATAGCCACCATCTTTATGACAGCATCGGTGCCCAGCGCCTGGATCTGGTTGTTATTCGGGGTAGGCTTGCAACGCTTGTTGGCAGACGATGTCTGGCGGCAGCGCTTTAATTGGTTGATGGCGGGGTTGCTGGTGCTGTCGATGGTGCCGGTGGTTCTTGACCTTGTTCGAGGTTAGGTGAGTGCCACGTCGCCGGCCTGCGACAGACCGACTGGGTCTCAGAACGACGCTGCGCGTCTGATCGTTCTTCGACGCAGATCGCTCCGCCGCAGGCCTCCGCGCGTTGGCACTGCAGCCGAAAGAGTGCCGGGAGAGTGGTGCCGCACTCGACCAATCAGGCCGCGCTTATACTTTTAAGGGACGCCCGATCAAGCGGTAGGACTGTTCGAATCCGGAGCGGCGCAGCCGCGACGTTGAGTTCCGCACCGCCGGGCGCCCCTTAAAAGGATGCGGCCGGTCGGGTGCGGCACCACTCTCCCGGCGCGGCTCTTCCGGATGAAAAGAGTCATCACCGAGAGAATCCCCCGGTGCGCAACAAGCACACCGGGCGACATCCAAACAATCAATGCAGAGGGAAGTTCTCAGGAATCAATCGCGGAACAAACTTGGTCAATCCTGTTACTGGCCCCACTTCGCCCGCATAGACATTGCCATCACGATCGACTGCAACACCTTCACCCATCGCACCTATGCCACCCATACCGGTTGGCCGCTCAGAGTTATGCTCAGGGATGTAATACCAGACATCCCCAGTGCGCGCGCTACCAATACGCAGACCCTTACGCCAGCCCGGGTTATAGTTGGCATCTGACTCCGAATCGATGGCATACAACACATCATTGGCATCGATGTACATACCACTGATTCGGCTGAACTGATACCAAGTATCCAGATGGTTGCCATCCTGATCAAAAATCTGGATACGGCGGTTACCTCGGTCAGACACAAACAAACGACCCTGCGAGTCCATGGCCAAGGCGTGAGGAGAGCGCATCTGACCATCCTCAAAACCCCACTCACCCCAGCTCTTCACAAACGTGCCGTCCGGCGCATATTTTGAAATACGGCTGAAAGCGCCTGCACCAGCTTCATCAAGGAACTGACCACTGTGGCTCTCAGCAATAAAGATATGGCCATCCGGTGCAACCAGCACGGCGTTTGGCTCATTCAAATGTGTGGGAGGATTGCCAGCCTCACCGGGAGTCCCTATTGTCAGCAAGACTTCTCCCTGCGGACTGAATTTAACAACCTGATGGCCACCCATAAACACATTCGGGTTTGCAGTGATTTCCTGCTGATTGGGGGCCCGCGCATCGGTCACCCACACATTGCCTTGATGGTCAACGGTCAAGCCGTGCGGCCAGGTGATCAGGTTCGCACCAAAACTCTGCACCACGTTGCCTTGAGGGTCGAGTTTGACAATGGGGTCTACAGCGGAGCCGGCACAGGAGTTTGCGCCACAACGATCGCCAGCCCACAAATGGATGCCGTCGATGTCAATGTGGACGCCACTGACTGATCCCCAGGTGCGGTTATCCGGCAAGGTTCCCCAATTACGCATTGTTTCATAGGGGTTAGGCAGGAAATTGACAGGAGGAACATCAGCTTGTTCGGCAGGGCCAATCGCGCCACGTTGAGCCAATGCATTACCTGATGCCAGCGCAAACACGGCACCAGAAAATACCAAACCGAGAGTCAGGGCGCGACGGCCATTGCGAACGGTTTTTTTCATCATCACAAACCTCTTTTTATTGGGGCACGGGCGTTTTCTGCACGTGCAACGATGGTGTGTCAACAACTTCAACTTCCGGGATGTTTGATCGAGCATCCAGCAGAATGTGCAAGAAAATGTACTGAGCGCGATGCCTTGTCAAGATAAACCGGTCAACTGGAAATTCTGTTGCATCGACCCAATATAAAATCTGCCAAACGTGCACCTTACGGAGTCCAACCTATGAGTGAAAACCTGATCACCCTCAGCTGCCCGCATTGCCATCGCAAGAACCGCATGCCAGCGCAGCGGTTAAGCCACGACGGTAAATGTGGCGCGTGTAAACAAGCGCTGTTTGAAGGAGCGCCTCTTGAACTGACGGACAGCAGTTTTTTGGCACATACGGGTGCGGATTTGCCAGTGGTGGTAGACTTCTGGGCACCGTGGTGCGGTCCATGCAGACAATTTGCACCGGTGTTTGAGGCGGCAGCACGCGTGATGGAGCCCGCAGTCCGTCTCGCCAAGGTCAATACGGAAGAGCAGCAGGGGCTCGCACAGAAATTCGCGATTCGCAGTATCCCGACCCTGATGATTTTCAAGGCCGGCCGTGAAGTTGCCCGGGTCTCCGGCGCATTGCCGCCGGAGCAGTTCAGGCAGTGGGTTGTGCAGTCGCTGGGCTTATAACGCGGTCTCGAAAATCGCCAGCATGCGGCCCCAGGCACGTTCGGCGAGTTCTTCGTGGTAAATCGGGAAGTCGGGCACACACCAGCCGTGCATGGCGGCATACACTTCGATTTCTGCCTCAACACCTGCCGCGTCAAAGGCGGCTCTGAGCACGTTTTTGCTTTCCGGGTCGCGCTCATCGTCGTTTTGGGCAACGGCAATCAGCATGTGGGCCTTCATGTTCGGAATACCGAGGTGCGGACTGTCGGCATTGGCGGTATTCAGTCCGCCACCGTGGAATGATCCACCGGCACCGATACGATCGGGCAACGCGGCCGCCGTGCGCATCACAATCGGGCCGCCCATGCAGTATCCCATGGTGCCAATTTTGCGGTCGGTATCAACAGGCGCTTGCTGGTCCAGCCATGCCACAAATGTGCGCGCATCCGTTACATGCGTTTGTGCATTGAGCGCACCAGCCATGGGCATGACAATGCTGCGAATATCGGGGTCCTGAAAGCTGGCACCCTCCGGTACAACCGGTGACGGGGCGCTGCGATAGAAGGGGTTAACTACCAGCACGGAATAACCAGACTGCGCCATACGTTTGCCCATGGCACGAAACGCCGGGCGCAAACCAAGGATATCCGGCCAGATGAGCACGGCGGGGTGGCGGCCGCTGGCCGGGTGTACAAAATAGCAGTCAGCCACGCCGTCCGGGGTTTCAATGGTGACGTCTGTTTCTACAACATCCTGTGCATTGGCAACGGGAGGCAACATGAGTGCCAGCGCAGCGCCGGCGGTCATGGTATTAAACTGGCGGCGAGTGAAATGGCCGCTTTTTTTCAGAAATTCCTGGTCTTCTTCGAAGGTATGCTGGTCACACATGGCGTTCTCCTGTTATTGGCATTAATTTGTATGGAGTAGAACTCTGGCAGGCAGGCCATGCTATCCGAATCACTCTGAACGCGCAAAGAGTCTGCCTTGTTAACGCAAGATCGCCGGACGGTAACGTTAATTGCGCGGTTTTGCCCGTGCCGTGGCGACCGCCAGTAAGGGATCCTCTGGCCAAGGATGTTTGGGATAACGTCCGCGCAAATCCTTGCGCACCTCAAAATAGCTGCTGGACCAAAAACCCGCCAGATCGCGGGTGATCTGCACAGGGCGGCGCGCGGGCGATAACAGATGAATCAGCAGAGGGACGCGGCCGCCAACAAGGGTCGGTGTTTGTGTCTGTCCAAACATCTCCTGAAGCTTCACCGCCAATACGGGCTCATCGCCCGAGTAATCAATTTTGATCGCGGAGCCGCTGGGTACTTTGATGTGAGTCGGCGCCAGTTCGGGCAAGGCCTGTTGCACTCGCCAGTCCAGACTTTCCAGAAACAGATGTGCCAGCGGCAACCGATCAATCTGGTCCAAGCGGTGCAATCCACTGAGATGTGGTCCCAACCAGTGCTCAAGCGTCAGCATCAACGCGGGCGGCGAGACATCTGGCCATATCGATTCCGTGGGACTCAAGATTCTATGCAACAAACGTAGGCGACCCAGCAATTGCAGATCGTCGTCTGACCAATTCAGATTGCCACGTGATTTGATTGCGGTGAGCAAGGCATGGCGCACCCGCTCAGGGGGAAGACCGGCAGTGCCTTTATTCTGCGCTTTTCGCTCTAACACCAGTTCATGGTCGCCCAAGGCCAGCAGTCGGGTTTGTTCGGCTACCAGACGACCAAGCCGGTCATCCCAGTATGCGTGATCCTGCCATGTCTGCGTGGACGGGAAGTGTTGTTCAAGGTGCGAGCGGCTGAGCGCGGCAGCGGAAAAAATGCGCGCCTGAGTGGCCTGGGCATCCAGATCGACGGCAACAATAAAGTCTGCACCCACCAGCGAACTGGTGCCCGGCACACTGGCCTGACCGCCACTGATCAGTTTGAATTGCCCGTCCCCTTGAGTGATCGCCAGTCGGTCGGGATAAGCGTCCAGCAGCAGATGCGCAAGATCGTCGTTTAATGTCTGCGGGTGAATATCGAGCGAGCAGTCCAGGCGCTGAGCCCATTGTCTGGCAGACTGATGCCAGCGGTGGTGTTGGTGTTTATCGCGGGCGCCCAGCAGGATGCCCAGGTCAATTTCACCAGTGCCGGGTTGCTCCTCAAGCCATGCAGCCAACCAGCAAGCCAGCGCCAGACGCTGCGGGTGGCGGCGTGCCTGCTCCAACATGACAGCCAATCGCGGATGTGTGGGCCACCGACCACAGTGCTTACCCAGCGCAGTCAATGTGTTGTCGCTTTGGATGAGACCCAGCACACGCAGCAGTTGCCGGCCAGCCATCACCGCAGCGGCGGGCGGCGCGTCAATCCAGTTCAGAGAACCGGGCTCGGTCACGCCCCAGCGAGTCAGTTCAAACACCAGTTGCGACAAATCTGACTGCAACATTTCCGGTTCGCGATGTGTGGCGAGCACGGACTCTTCTGACCAGGCGCGGTAACAGAAACCATCCGCTTCGCGACCGGCGCGTCCGCGGCGTTGATCAGCACTGGCGCGATTAACCCGGCGCGTGTCGAGGCGACTGAGCCCGGTGCGCGGTTGATACACCGGCACACGCTCACGTCCGGCATCAATCACAATGCGCACACCGGGCACGGTGACGCTGGATTCAGCAATGGCGGTCGACAGGATAATGCGGCGGCGGGCGTCAGTTGAGGGCTTTAAGACCTGTTGCTGAGCTGCCAGAGGCATTTGTCCGTGCAACGGACAGAGGTCGATGTTGGTGTTCAAGGTTGATCGCAGCAATTGTTCAAGCCGTCGAATCTCTCCCTGACCCGGCAAAAACACCAAGACATGTCCATCGTGCGCAGCGAGTGCTTCACGCACAATGCCGGCAAGATGTGTGTCGGCAGACTCCCTCAGTGGTGCCGACCGATAAAAAGTCGTCACCGGCCAACTGCGGCCCGGGCAGTCGATCAGGGGCGTCTGATCACCCAGCATTGTCAGCAGTGCTCTGGTGTCCAAGGTTGCAGACATCACCAGAATTTTCAGATCGTTGCGCAGGCCCTGCTGGATATCCAGCGCCAGCGCCAACCCGGTATCTGCATCCAGACTGCGCTCGTGGAACTCGTCAAAAATCAGGCCAGCAACGCCAGACAGCTCTGGATCGTCCTGCATCATCCGAGTCAGAATGCCTTGCGTAAGCACTTCCAGTTTTGTTGCGACGCTGACACGCGATTCGCCCCGCACGCGGTACCCGACGGTCTGACCCACAGACTCGCCGAGTTGTTCAGCCATATAACTGGCCGCCAGTCGTGCAGCGACACGACGCGGCTCCAGCAATAACCAGCGCTGTCCCGGCTGGGCATGTTTGAGCAAAGCAAGTGGAACCCGTGTGGTTTTGCCGGCGCCGGGTTGCGCCACCAGAACCGCACGGTTATGCGTTTGCAGGGCCGACTGTATGTCTGGCAGCACCGCATCAATGGGCAGCACGGCAGTTGTCATGCGTCAGATCCAGGGTCAGAAACCAAACGATTGGCCAAGACCCATCAGGGTGGCGATACCCAGCAGCGCAAATATTGCCGCTGCAATTTTGTGAATCAGGCGGATCGGTAGCTTGTGAGCCAGTTTGTCGCCCGCATAAACAGCCGGCACATTGGCGATCATCATCCCCAGCGTTGTGCCAATCACGACCCAAAAAAGATGCTGATACTGGGCCGCGAGCGCCACCGTCGCAATCTGGGTTTTATCGCCAATTTCGGCAATAAAAAACGTCACGAAGGTGGTTCCAAACACTCCGAACCGGGTGGCGACTGCCGTGGCCTCATCAAGCTCATCCGGCTTCAGCATCCATACGGCCATCGCCAGAAAGGATACACCCAACACCCAGCGCAGCGTGTCGGGCGTCATGACACTGGTCAGCCAGGTGCCAACGAAGCCGGCAAAACCATGATTGGCGAGAGTCGCCAGCAAAATAGCCAAAATAATCGGAGCTGGCCTTTTGTAGCGTGCTGCCAGCAAAAATGCCAGCAGCTGCGTGCGATCACCCATTTCAGCAAGCGCGACGAGTCCGGTTGAAACCAAAAATGCATCCATCAACAAATCCCCTCAAGGCGGGGGATTCTAGGGTGTTTGCCGCGCCGCAGCAAATTCAATAAACCAGTCAATGGATGCCGGGTTAGACATGGAGTCGCGATTGACGGCTTTTTTCACATCGTGCCCGAGCAGGATTTTTTTCACCGGAATCTCGAGTTTCTTGCCGGAGAGCGTTCGCGGTACTTCCGGAATGGCAAAAATACCGTCGGGGACATGCCGGGCCGAGAGCTTGGTACGGATGGCGTCATTGATTGCCTGTCGCAAGGCATCAGGGACGCCGGTGTTCATCGCGTCAAGACCGGTTTTTGCATCACTGAGCAGGGAGGCGTTGCCGGCCACTGATCCGGACGGAGCCGGGCCCTTGGGGCTGGTTTCAGCAGCAAACGCCGGATCACGCAGCACAATAAACAAGGCCATAAACGAGTCGCGTTTCAGATATTCAAGGTCTACTACCAGCGAATCAAGCACATCGGCAAACTCCTCCACCACGCGATAGATTTCACTGGTGCCCATGCGAATGCCGTGACGGTTGATGGTGGAGTCAGAGCGCCCATAGATGATGCCAGTGACCGCTTCGGGCCGCGGTATCAGGCGAAGCCAATCGCCGTGGCACCACACACCGGGGAACTGCTCGAAGTAGCTGCTGAAATAGCGCGAGCCATCCTCATCGCCCCAAAAAAATAAAGGCATTGATGGCATCGGTTGAGTCACCACCAACTCGCCAACCTCATCAATGACGGATTCACCTTGGTCATTAAATGCATGTGTCGCAATACCCAGTTCGCGGCACTGCATCTCGCCGGAATAAATCGGCAATATGGAACTGGTCGTCAGAAAACAGGCACCAGGATCGGTACCGCCGGAAATACAGCCCAGACGCACATCCTGTTTGACGTTGTTGTAAACCCACTCATAACCTTCTTCCGGCAGCGGTGACCCGGTGCAACCAACGGAGCGCAACGAGGATAAATCGAATTGCTCACCCGGTTTGATACCGGTTTTTCCGCACAAGGCGATAAACGCCGGACTGGTGCCAAACGAGTTGGCTTGTTCGCGCTCTGCAAATTTCCACAAGGTACTGGTATCGGGATAACCGGGGTTGCCGTCAAACATCAATACCGTTACGCCATTGATCAGGCCGTTGAGTGTTGAGTTCCACATAATCCAGTTGGTGGATGAAAACCAGAAGGTTTTGTCGCCGGGTTTGGCGTCACCATGTAACAAACCCGCTTTAAACGACTGTATCACCACACCGCCGTGACCATGCACAATCGGCTTGGGCATGCCGGTGGTCCCGGATGAGTAGACAATCCACAAGGGATGCGAAAACGGCACTGCGACAAACGTTGGTTCCTGCGGGCGGTCAAGCGCCTTGCCAAAACCAACCAAGCGAACCGGTCGGTCAATATCGCTGAGATCAAGCGTCGCATGAACATCCAGATACGACAGAAAAATCACGGACTCCACACTCGGTAATTGCCTGACCAGTTCGCGCGCCACCTCACGTCGGTCGAAGTCGCGGCCGCCATAACGGTAACCGTCTATGGCAATCAATACCTTGGGTGCAATTTGTCGGAAACGATCAAGCACGCCTACCGCACCCATATCCGGCGCAGCGCACGACCAGATGCCACCCAGACTGGTGACCGCCAGCATCGCGACGGCGGTTTCCGGAATGTTTGGCATGTAGGCTACGGCGCGATCACCCGTCTGTAAACCCAGTTCACGCAGCGTGGCAGCCATGGATCCAACCTGCAGACGCAATTCACCCCAACTGATCTCCGTGCGGTCGCGGACTTCGGATTCTGCGATCAAAGCGGGTGCGCTTCTATTCCCGGGTTTGCCGCCAAAAGCCAGCGCGTGTTCAGCGTAGTTTAACGTGGCACCTTCAAACCAGCGTGCGCCGGGCATTTTTCTTTCCAGCAAAACCTGCTGGTACGGGCTGTGTGCAATGACACCAGCGAACTGCCAGATGCTTTCCCAGAAATCTTCGATGTGGGTGGTAGACCAGGTCCACAAGTCGTCATAACGGGAGAACTCGAGGCCTTTGGTTTGTTTGAGCCAGTCTTGGTATCGGGTAATCCCTGCATCAGCAACACGTTCTGCCGTCGGTCGCCAGAGAACTTGCGAATCAGTCATATCAACTCCTTGTTTTTCTGTCGGTATTGCCGACAATCCTTACGCTTTTTCATTGAACATGGCGACACGACCACCGTCCACAACCAGATCGTGACAATTGATATAACTGCCTTCATCGCTGGCCAGAAAAAGCGCAGCATACGCGATATCGTCAGCGAGTCCTGAGCGAGGTGTAGGCGTGGCGTTGGCAAGATTGTTTTGCAGCTTGGCCATTTTTTGTGCGTTCTCGGTTTCACTTAGCGCTTGTGCGCGCGTTGATCCGCCCCAGAAAATTGGCGTAGCAATCGCGCCGGGAGAAATGGCATTAACACGAATATTCCAGGGACCAAGTTCGACACCCGCCAGCCGTGTGAGGTGGGAGACGGCTGCCTTGGCGCCAGAGTACAAATAGCCCCCTTGATGAATACGATGTGCCGCAATACTGGCGTTGTTAATGATGCTGCCACCACCAGACTCTTTCATCACACGCGCGGCGTGTTTCATCCCAAACACAGCACTGCCCACCAGCAATCGCATCACCCGATCAAACTCTTCTTCGGTAACCGATTCAACCGAGCTACGTTCGCCGGCACCGGCATTATTAAACAGGCAGTCGAGCCGGCCAAAGTGTTTCACGGTGGCATCCACCAGCGCAGCAACCTCCTGCTCGTGGATCACATTAACCGGATGAAAAATAAATCGATCGCCGTATTGCGTGTGTAGTTCCTGCGCCAGGGCCTCGCCGCGCTCCCGGGAGCGCCCAGCAATCACCAGCTTGGCACCGTGTGCCGCAAACACTCTGGCGGTGGCTTCTCCGATACCGCTGGTAGCACCGGTAATAATGGCAACCTTGTCCTGCAATCGTGCTGACTGGATATGGACGCTCATACATGCTCCTTATGTTTTTAGTTAATTAGCGATCTGCAGGGGCTGCAAAATATCGTATTCCACCAAATCATAAACAGACCGCATATGCGGCCCCCGTGCCGGCCCCGGATTGCTGTCAGAGGTAATGACAATCACCAAATCAAATTCCTTCACGACAAAAATGAATTGTCCGCCGTACCCCCACGCCAGGGGAACCTGCAAACCTGCCATATCGCGTAACCACCAACCGTAACCATAGTGACGGCCCTCACCGCGGGGCGACTGAGCATGTGGTTGATATGACGCGCGCACCCAGTCTTCAGTCAAAATGCGTTTGCCGTCGTGTACACCACCATTTAGATACATTTCGCCAATTAACATCATTTGCCGCGGGGTGATCTCCATGTCGTTGCCCCCGAAGTACACACCCTGCGGATCTTTGCTCCAGTAGGCCATACGGAAACCCATGGGGCTGGCCAGATACGTTTGCGCAAAGGTTTTGGTATCCATGCCACTGGCCCGCGCGATGATCGCAGACAACACATGCGTGGAGCCGGTGCTGTAAATCATGGCAGTACCGGGCTCAGCCAACTTTGGGCTTTCGATGGCAGCATCGACCCAGTTGCGGCTGGCAACCCAGCGGCCGTAATTGCGTCCCGAGGTGCTCTCCAGCCCGCCTTGCATCGTCAGCAGGTGCCTGACGGTCGTGCTGCGAACGGTGTCCTCAAGTTCGGTGCCAACATACTCGGGGAAAAAATCCACAATGGGTTGATTGATATCCGTGATGTAGCCGTTTTGTACGGCAAGACCCACCAGTGCAGAGATAATACTTTTGGATGCGGATTTCAAATTGGCAGGTTGATCGGCGCTTTTTCCGGTAAAGTACTGTTCAACAACAATGTTACCTTGATGACTGATCAGCAGACTGTGCAGTCGCGGCATCTGCTGCGTGCGTTGTTGCAGGCGAGCTTCATTAAGGCCGGCTGGCAATAGCGACTGAGCACGGGCCTGACCCGGAGTAACCTGCGAAATGCAGACAAGCACCAAAAGTGCATACGTGCCCACGGACTTTAGCAACCTAATGATGCCAGTCATATTGGCGACTCTCTGCCTGTGTTCTACATCTTCGCTCGTCAATTTCAATACCTGTCATGAGGGATATGAACAGTATGAATGAGCCTGGAGATAACATACAAGGAGGTATCTGTTTAGCAAAAAAAACGCCTACCTGCGCGTTGGAAATTTTTCATCGCGGGGTAGACGTTATCGCTCTAAGGTACGTGTGGTCCAGGATCGGACCAAGAGCATATCGGTTCAAATTTTAATTAGCAAGTTTTATGCCAAAGCGTATTTGTTGTGAGGTAAGCACTGTGAATCCCGGTTTGTGCGCACAATGCGCATTATTTCGGTGCAAGATGCACAATCTTGATGCCCCACAGTGGGCAGTAACGCACACAGGATGCACTGATCACGCTAATCGGGTACGATCCGTGCCATGACCATCAATGCTGCCAATGATAGCCACCAACTCTTGTTCTGGAGTGCCGAGTTTAAAGACCCGGCCATAGAGCAGGCGTACCAGCTGCATGTACAGCCGGACACTGTCAGATTTTTACGCATCAGTTTGTTTGTCTGGGCCGGCTTACTATTGTTTTTTGTCCCGGCAGATCTGGCTTTTCTGGCCCTTAGTGAAGGTTTTTTTGTAATAGCAGGTTTGAGAGTCACCCATGCCGCATTGTTGGTATGGTTGGCACGGCAAGTGTCGCGGCGACCGGACTGGGCGAGCAACGGTTGGCCGGTGACAATTATCGCCTTGCTCGGATACCCGATGTATCTGGTGTATCCTTCATATGATCCTGAATTGGCGACTGTTAGTCTCGGTGTCATGATGTTGATGTTCCTGAGCATGTACGTTTTCATTCCGAACAGGCTAATGCTGACCAATCTGATAGCGCTGGTAGGGATCGTAGGCGTAGTTACGGGCCTTGTTCTGTTGGACGTTCCAGTTACTGGCATTGTACTGACCATTTTGACTTTATGCTGGCCTGCCATGCTGGGGTATGTTGCCGCTCAACGGGTGAATATAGGGAGCAGACGGTCTTTTGTTTTATTGCAACAGGCGGCATCCGTAAATCTCATATTGGAACAAGAAATATCCCGTCGAAAGGAACTGGAAGAGGAGCTTAACCGACAGGCGTTGATTGACCCATTAACCGGTCTTAGCAACCGACGCCATTACGAAATGCTGTTTGAGCGTGAACATGACCGCTGTCGTCGACATGATTCAGCACTGACACTTGGTATGATCGATCTGGATCACTTCAAGCGCATCAATGATACCTATGGGCATGATTTTGGTGATCAGGTGCTTAAATTTATGGCAGAAATACTACAACAGCCTTTGCGCCACAGCGATATTCTGGGCAGATTTGGGGGAGAGGAATTTATTCTGATTCTGCCAGATACCGATATTGCTCAAGCTCAAGCTGTCGCCGAACGGATGCGCCTGTCGCTGGAACAGGATGCAGTGATTCGCAACGGCAATGCAGTCAAAGTCACTGCCACATTTGCGCTGACACAGGTGCGCGCTGAGGATGCTGATATACAGGAATGCATACGACGCGCAGACCAGGCGCTCTACGAAGGAAAACGTGCGGGTCGCAACAGGGTTGCCCTGGCTGACGCGGCCTGACACCAAGGAACACCATTTTAATCATGCGCCTGGACAAATTTCTCAGTCATGCCACGGAATACTCCCGTGCGCAGGTAAAAAAACTCATCCGTGACAAACGTGTACAGATTGGCGATGTCATTGCCAGAGGCGCGGACACGATACTATCAGATAATGATCGGGTGTTGCTTGACGGCGAACAGGTGAGCTTGCCGGTCACGCAGTATCTGATGCTTTATAAACCGACCGGTTATGTGTGTGCGAATTCAGACAGTGATAACCCTACGGTGCTCGATCTGATTCCTGATGCATCGGCTGATCTGGCAATTGCCGGCAGGCTGGACAAAGGCACCACTGGACTGGTGCTGCTCAGCAACGATGGTCAGTGGGTCCACAAAATTATCAGTCCGCGGCGGGAATGCGAAAAGACTTATCACGCGCTGCTGGATGGCACAATCACGGATGACACGGTCAAGCGGTTCAAGAGCGGGTTTTTCATGAAAGGCGATGACAAACTTACAAAACCAGCCATTCTGGAGTCGTTGGAGGACAATCACGTCAGTGTGGTCATTTCCGAAGGTCGCTACCATCAGGTAAAACGCATGTTCGCAGCCTGTGGATATCATGTGCTGGCGCTGCATCGCATCAGCGTGGGCGAAATACACCTGGACCCGGCGCTTGCCCCGGGGCAGTTCAGACCTTTGACCACGGCTGAAGTGAACAGCGTGCTGTAATGAGGCTGTCGCCGAATACAAATTTGCGGGAGATACCATGAAAGATCATTGTCAGGCCCTAGTGCTGGACATTTTAACCAGCACCGTCACCTCCGCGTCAGGACCGGGCCGTACGCTGTGGGTAATGGATGAAAACCCCGCAATCGACGGGCTGCTCAAGCTCAATGGCAACAAGTCGATTGATGTTGTCAGCAATCGTTATGACACCAGTGAGCAGATGGCGAAACTCGGGATCAATACCTTTCTTAGTGATTTTGATTTTTCTGCGCTGGGCGTTTACGACACCATTATTTATCGCATCTCAAAAGAAAAAATGTTGACGCATCATGTCATCAACGAAGCACTACGGCATTTGACACCCGAAGGTAAATTGTTTGTCATCGGTGAAAAAACCGATGGTATAAAGTCCATCAGCAAACAGGCTGCCGAGTTATACGAGGCCGACACCTCAGCCCGAAAATTTGGTAATGCCTATCTGGCAGAATTCAACAAACCATCACCGGCACCGTTGGACACCAAATACCTGCCAACGGCAGGTTATACAGAGCTCCGCCTGATCAACCACCCGGTGATGAATTTTTACTCCAAACCCGGTGTGTTTGGGTGGGAGAAAGTTGATAAAGGCAGTCAGTTGTTGGTGAGTTGTTTACCGCCCGTTATTCAATACATGAAGGGCGTTGACAGCATTCTGGATCTGGGATGTGGCTGGGGTTATCTGATGTTGGCAACTCAGTCCATACCGGATGCCGTACGTGTTGCGACGGATAACAATGTGGCGGCGATCGACGCAGCGATCAAAAACTTTGCTGAGGCGGGTATGAACGTGCAATGTCTGGTGGATGATTGTGCGAGCCAACTCCGCCAGCGTTTTGACCTGATTCTGTGTAATCCACCGTTTCACCAGGGTTTCCAGGTCAGTGACACCTTGACGGAAAAATTCCTGAAAAGCGCATCGCGTTTAAGCCGGCGCAGCACCCGCGTTATATTTGTGGTGAACCAGTTTATTCCGCTGCAGAAACTGGCGGAATCATGTTTTAAAGAGTCGAGACTGCTGGCCGCCGCCGACGGTTTTAATGTGTTTGAATTACGTCCGTGATGTTATGACGATGTTGGTGATGAGTGGCGTGGCAGTCCCATGGATACCAGACTGGTCATCAGCAACAACAGCGCGGATACCCACAGACAGGCGGTGAGGCCAGAGGTCTGGAACAACCACCCGGACAGCAAGGTACCTAGCAGCCGCCCCATGGCATTGGCCATGTAGTAAAAGCCCACATCCAGAGACACCCCGTCTTCGCGCGCATAACTGACAATCAAAAAGCTGTGCAGCGCGGAATTCAACGCAAACACTACACCAAACAACATCAGGCCGCCAATCAGCACCGGGCCGGTGGGTAATGCGCTGCCAAGCAATAATGCGAGGGCCGTTGGGATCAATGTCAGCATCAGCGCCCAGCGCAATGCCGATCGACCATCGGGATGAGACACATCATCAAGTGCACGCAAGCTCTGAAATCGCGGCGCCATCGCCTGCACAAACCCGTAAGCGATCACCCAGCTGGCCAGAAAACCACCGGTTTGCCAGTGATCCCAACCGAGGGTCTGCGACAAAAACACAGGCAAGGCCACCACAAACCAGACATCACGTGCGCCGAATAACAGCATTCTTGCCAGCGACAGGCGATTGATGACCGCACTTTTTGACAACAGCTCGGAGAATTTGGGTTTGTTTGTGCTTTTGCCCAAATCGGTTTTCAGCAACAACAAACTGAGCAACCAGACCAGTAACAGCGCAACAGCCATGGCCGCAGCAGCGCCTTGAAAACCGAGCACGGTCAGCAGGGCGCCGCCCAGAAAGAATCCGGCACCTTTGAGTGCGTTTTTAGATCCGGTGAGCAAAGCCACCCACCGATACAGTTTTCCCTGTGCATTTGCCGGCACCAACAGTTTGATCGCGCTTTTTGCACTCATCTTGTTCAGGTCTTTCGCAATACCGGACATGGCTTGTGCGGCCATGACCCACGCAACACTCAACATGGCGGTAGGTACCAACAGCATCGATAGCGCCATAACCTGCAGGATCAAGCCGGCATTCATGGTTCGATTGAGGCCAATACGAGCGCCCAGCCAGCCCCCCGTCAAGTTGGTAATCACACCAAACAACTCGTAAAACACAAACAACAGGGCGATTTGCAGCGGGCTGTAACCGAGCTCGTTAAAATGCAACACCACCATCATTCTGAGAGCGCCGTCGGTCAGCGTAAACGCCCAATAATTGCCGGTGATGATGGCGTATTGTTGGTTCATGTTGTGCGGTGTCCCTGCGCAGTCAGTCTGAATCGTCATACATGGTGCATTGTTGCCTGCTTAGACAAAGCCGGCGACTTTGTCAGCCAGTTCCACGGTTCGGTTGGCATATCCCCATTCATTGTCGTACCAGGCATAAATTTTTACCTGGGTTTTGTTGACGACCATGGTCGACAGCGCATCAATAATGCTGGAACGTGGATCGGTTTTGTAGTCAATCGACACCAGCGGCCGTTCCTCATATCCCAGTATGCCTTTTAGCGGGCCATCGGCAGCAGCCTGTAACAATTGATTAACGGCTTCCGCTGTGGTGTCGGTCTGCACTTCAAATACACAATCCGTCAATGATGCATTGGCCAGCGGCACACGCACGGCATGCCCATTCAACTTGCCAGCAAGCTCAGGGAAGATATGCGTAATCGCCGTGGCTGACCCGGTGGTGGTTGGAATCAGACTTGATCCACAGGCACGTGAACGACGCAGATCCTTGTGGGGTGCGTCGAGGATGGTTTGAGTGTTGGTAATGGAGTGAATGGTGGTCATGGATCCATGTTTGATGTCAAGCGATTCATGAATGACTTTAACCACCGGGGCCAGGCAGTTGGTGGTGCACGATGCGGCGGTCACAATGGTATGAAGTGCCGGATCAAACAGCGCGTCGTTCACGCCCATCACCACATTGAGCACACCCTCTTCCTTCACCGGCTGAGTCACCACCACGCGTTTGACGCCCTGGTCCAGATAGGCCTGCAGCACCGCTTTGGTTTTCATTTTTCCAGACGCCTCGATGACCACCGCGCACGCTGACCAGTCATTCTCGGTAATGGTTCTTTCGTGGGTAACCAGAATGCGATCCTCACCAATGATCAGATGATCCTGTTCTGCGCGCGCTTCGAGGTGCCAGCGGCCATGCACCGAATCAAAATTCAGCAGGTGTGCCAGTGTGGCGGCGTCGCCGCCCGGATCATTGATCTGCACAACACGCAGCCGTCGTTGGGCAGCCGGTTGACCATAAATGACACGCAGTGCCAGTCGACCGATTCGTCCAAAACCGTTGATGCCGGTATCTACCAAGGTGCTGTGATTCATGATGTACTCCTGTCAAACATTTGGTCAGCGCAGGTTGCCAGAAAGACCTGTCATTATGATGACAGGGCCGCCTCAAGGGTCACTGTGCGCGACCGCCCAGTCGATCAGTTCTTTAGCCAGACGGTCAGCGGCGATGCCCAGGGCTGCTGCTGAGGCCGCTGCGTTATTATTGGTCAACGGTTCGCGTGCCTCAAAACGGTTGCTGGCGATGATTTCGCGGCGATCTGAATTGATCAGCAATGCATCAAAACGCACCACTGCCGTCGCCCGCCCATCGATGGTTTCTGTGTGCAGGGCACGCAGCATGCCATTGAGCGATAACTCAGATTGCAGGCCGGCGCTATCGGTACTCAACCCGGCAAACCGCCCATCCTGCCAGAACGCATCCAGCAACCAATCGCGCCACAATTGCGGGATCGGCGCGGTCCATCGGGCGCCCGGATAGGCTTGAAAGTTGTTGTTCTCAGCCAGAATCAACAAGCGGCTGCCACCGAGTGCATCGCTGCTTTCAGGAATCATCAATCGCAATCCCCCGCTCAGTTGCAGGCTGTCAGTTGCCCTGATCGCGGAGGGTGGCAACTGGAACAGGTCGACGGGTTCGCGTTCAGGTAACACCGTGCAGCTGGCCATTAACAGCAATACCAGCATGGGACGCCATAGCAGGCGCATGCGTGTTGATTGGCCTGAGGACAAAACGTGTGTCATTGTTGAAACTCCCGGATGTTATCGCCGCCCAGCAAAAAGCCCGCGGGATCATCGCCCAGACGGTTAACCAGGCTGTTCAGATTGTTGATTGTCGCGCGCAGCTCACGCATGGCGGGATCCAGATCCGCAATGCCTTGCATGCCCTGATTAAGCGCGCCACGATTTTCTTCCACCAGGGCCTCCAGCTGCAGACTGATGCGCTGCACGTTTGCGAGTGTGTCGCCAGCGCTACTCAGAATGGGTTCGCCATGGCGAGCGGTCAGGTCTTCGACGGTGGTTATCAGCCGGCTGATATCGTTACCTGCAGTGACCAGGCTTTGCAGGCCTTCACGCAAAACCTGTTGTTCCTCGGCCAGCGCTGTGGTGACGGTATCCAGATTGCTGAGTACCCGTGTGACGTAGGCCGAATTTTCTTCGGAGAGCAGACGGTTGGCGTTTTCCACCAGCGTGGTGACGTTGACCAGTAACTCCTCGCTGCTGACACGCAATTGTGTCAAGGGAGACGGTTCAGCCTCAATGATGGGTATGCTGCCATCCCCACCCAAAAATGGGCTTTGTGGCGTGCCCTGGCTGAGCTCGATACCTGACGCACCGGTGATGTTGAGCAGCGCCAACCGGGCGGTGGTATCAACCTTGACAGGGGTATCGCCAGCCACACGCACACGTGCCCAGACCAACCGTGGATCTTCGGGGTCCAGCGTCAATCGCTCAACATCACCCACGCGGATCCCGCTGTATTGCACAAGGCTGCCTACACTCAAACCTGACACAGCTTCCCGAAACAGAATGTCGTATCGTTTCATTTCACTATCAACAACGGATTGCGACATCCACATGACAAATACCATCAGGCCGGCGCCTGCCAAGGCGGTAAATAGTCCAATCAGAATATGATGTGCTCGGGTTTCCATGATGTCTGTGTCCGTGATTAACCGGGAATCTTCAGGGTGATAAACCGTTGGCCGACGTTGCGGCCGCGCGTCCGCGAGGGCCATGGAAATAAGATTGAACCCACGGGTCAGGATCTGCCGCAACGTTTTCAAGTGTATCGACAATCAGTACTTTTTTCTGTGATAACACCGCTACCCGATCACATGTCGCATACAGTGTATCCAGATCATGCGTGACCAGAAACACGGTCAGTTTAAAGGCATCCCGCAAGGTCAGCAGCAGCTGATCAAACGCCGCTGCGCCAATCGGATCCAGTCCGGCGGTTGGTTCATCAAGAAACAATATCTCAGGGTCCAGCGCCAGGGCTCTGGCCAGTGCCGCGCGTTTGATCATGCCACCGGATAACTTGGATGGATACAAATGCCCGGCATTGGCAGGAAGACCGGTCAGCGCAAGTTTGACACGCGCGATTTGACTGGCTTGAGACCTGTTTAAACCGGTGTGCTCCATCAGCGGCAACGCGACATTTTCAAGTACGGTGAGCGAGGAGAACAGTGCGCCTTGCTGAAACAATACGCCAAAACGACGTTCCACGGCGGCGCGATCATTGTTATTCAGGGTGAGCAGGTTTTTGCCAAATACCTGTACCTCGCCCGAGGTAGGGCGCAGTAGACCCACAATCGAGCGCAGCAGCACAGACTTTCCGGTGCCAGAGCCGCCCACGACCCCGAGGATTTCCCCGTGCGTCACGTCCAGATCCAGATCATTGTGCACGCTGTTGCTGCCAAAGCTGTTGCACAGGCTTCTAACCCGAATCACAGATGTATCAGCGCTGGTCACCAGTCCATCTCCATGTAAAACAGCGCGGCGACCGCGTCGAGCAGGATCACCACAAAAATGCATTGCACCACGCTGGCTGTGGTGCGCTCACCAACGGATTGTGCGCTGCCACTGACCTTGAAACCTTCAAGGCAACCAATCAACGCAATCAGCACCGCAAAGACCGGGGCTTTTCCCAACCCCAGCCACAAATGCATCAACGGCACTTGCTGAACGATCCCGATAAACTGCGTCAGGCTGATATCCAGTGACAGGACCGAGACCAGTGCGCCCCCGGCAATACCGGAGAGGATGGCGATAAAACCCAGAATGGGCAGGGTAATAACCAAGGCCAACAAGCGTGGTATGACCAACAACTCAATGGCACTCAGGCCCTGAACCTTGAGGGCATCGAGCTCTTCGTTAACTTTCATGGAACCAATTTGCGCGGTAAACGCGCTGGCGGTACGGCCAGCCAACAGGATGGCCGCCAGCAGCACGCCCAGTTCACGCATAAACGCATAAGCAACCAGATCGACGGTATAAATGGTTGCTCCAAACTGCGCCAACACGGTAGCACCGAGAAACGCCACTACCGCTCCCACCAGAAAATTCAGTAGTGCAACAATCGGAACTGCGTTGAGGCCTGCTTGTTGCATTTGCGCCACCAAGGCCGTCCAGCGCCATCGCCAGGGGCGAGGCAGCAGCGTCAGTACGGTTGTGATGGTCAGACCTGTGAACGCAAAAAACTGAAGAAGCTGTCGCCAGCCACTGACCGTCAGCGTCCCCAGTGATTCGAGTCCATCACCCCAGCGATGTCCCGGATCCTGGGGCGTTTCCCGGCCACGCATGGATGCTGCAACAGCCTGCAACAAGGCTTTCCACTCGGGTGACAGGCCTGCTGCGTGATCCACAATATCAGCGAGGGTCTCAGGTCCCAGCAATTCCACCAGCAGCGTTGCGCCAGCTGTATCAAGCGCAACAAGGCCACTGGCATCAAGCGAGCGGGGCACCTGCGACGGGGCGGAGACCTGTTTCAGCAGCCGTTGATACTCCGGCAGTGTCCACTTACCATGCAGGTATAGACGTGGCCACGCGCTTTGATCAGTGGACGCTCCCGTGTCGTCCGCAGGCAAGGACTGCAAAACCAGCGCATTGATCATGGGCAGACGGCTTGCTCCCGCATCAGAGTGTTGTAAGTAGAAAAGAGACAAAGCTAACGCGGACGATACTACGTTGATGTTGAACCGGGGATCAAGGTACACCACGGTTCACGAGCATTAATGTTATACGCTGCTTTGACGGTATCAGCTATCCTTGCATGGTATGAACATGGATCTTTTTCAGCAAGACAACCCGCAGCAAGTGGACGTGCTGGCTCTTGGGCCGGGCTCGAGTTTCCTTTGCGGGTTTCTGTTGCCAGATGCCGGCGCCATCCTCGCCGAAGTGTCGCAAGTGACCGCGCAATCACCGTTACGGCACCTGAGCACGCCGGGTGGCCAAAAGATGTCCGTTGCGATGAGTAACTGTGGCACCTTGGGGTGGGTCTCTGACCATGCCGGTTATCGCTATCAGGCAGAGGATCCGCTGACGGGGAAACCTTGGCCAGTCATGCCAGCATTGTTACTGGAGCGCGCGCAACAGGCAGCACATCTGGCGGGATATCAGCACTTTCAACCCAATGTCTGTTTGATCAATCGTTACGGGATCGGTGCCAGAATGGGTTTGCATCAGGATCGCGATGAGCAAAATCTCACGGCGCCCATTGTGTCTTTTTCGCTGGGGATTCCGGCAACATTTATCTGGGGCGGATTGCAGCGTACCGCCAAATCACGGCGATTTCTGTTAAAGCACGGCGATGCGGTAGTGTGGGGTGGCCCGGATCGTCTGCGATTTCATGGTGTTGCACCGGTCAAGGCAGATGAGCATGCGCTGACGGGTCCTGTCCGCATCAACATCACCTTCAGGCAGACGGGGCCGTAAAGCGCCTCAAACGTAAAGCATTGCCCAAGACAAAAATGCTCGACATCGCCATGGCACCTGCCGCCAGCATGGGCGATAACAAGGTGCCATTCAGCGGATATAAAACGCCGGCAGCGACGGGAATCAGCGCGGCGTTGTAGGCGAACGCCCAGAACAAATTTTGACGTATATTGCGAATAGTGGCTTTGCTGATGGCCAGTGCATTCACAACACCCTTCAGGTCACCGCCCATCAGCACAACATCAGCAGACTCGATGGCGATATCGGTGCCTGTACCCACGGCGATGCCGGTATCGGCTTCGGCAAGCGCCGGCGCATCATTGATGCCATCGCCGACAAAGGCGATGTTGCCAAAACGTTTGCGCAACGCACGGACGGCATCCACCTTGCCTTGCGGCAATACCTCGCCGACCACGTCGTCAATGCCCAGTTGTTTGCCGATAGCGGTGGCCGTTTTTTGATTGTCTCCGGTAATCATCGCGACTTTTAAGCCCAGCGCATGAAACGCGCGGATGGCCGCCGGGGTGCCTTCTTTCACGGTATCAGCGACCGCAATCACCGCCGCCAGTTGTCCGTCGATCATCGCGTACAGCGGGGTTTTGCCGACCTCGGCCAACGCGGTGCTCAGGGATGCAACACTGTCCAGCGACACGCCCTGTTGCCGCATAAAACGGTCTGCACCTATCAAAATATCGTGACCGCGCACACTGGCTTTGACGCCCATACCGGCAACGGCAACAAACTTGTCGACCGGGTATAAAGGCAATTGACGATGTTGGGCAGCGCGCACAATAGCTTCGGCAATCGGATGCTCTGAGGATTGCTCAATCGAGGCCAGTAACGACAGAGTGTCATCGGCATCAAAGCTGTTTTGTAGTTCAAAGTCCGTCAGCTCAGGGTTGCCATTGGTCAGCGTACCTGTTTTGTCCAGCGCAACCACGCGCGCATCTCGCAGAGATTGCAGGGCTTGTCCTTTGCGGAACAACACCCCCAGCTCAGCCGCCCGGCCAGTGCCCACCATGATCGAGGTCGGTGTGGCCAGTCCCATGGCGCACGGGCACGCAATGATGAGCACAGCAACGCCATTCACCAATGCAAAGCCCAGTGCAGGCTGCGGTCCGAACACTAGCCATACCAACACGGTAATGAGTGACAGTGTCATCACAACCGGCACAAATACCGACGTAACCTTGTCAACCAGCGCTTGAATGGGCAACTTGGCACTTTGGGCTTGCTCTACCATTTGAATAATGCGCGCCAGTACGGTGTCGTTGCCAACATTGTTAACACGAATCGTCAGCGCTCCTTGTTTGTTCAAGGTGCCGCCTACCACGATGTCATTGGTTTTACGTTCAACAGGCAAGGCTTCGCCAGTCAGCATGGATTCATCAACAAAACTGCTGCCGGCGATGACCAGGCCATCAACCGCAATACGCTCGCCTGGTCGGATGTGCAGGACATCGCCGATCTGCAGGGTGTCGATGGCAACTTCAATCAATTCGCCGTTTTTTTCTACGCGCGCGGTTTTGACTTGCAGCCCCAGCAATTTTTGTATGGCGTCACCGGTATGGCCTTTGGCGCGGGCTTCCAGAAAGCGCCCCAGTAGTATCAGCGTAACAATCACAGCTGCGGCTTCGTAATACACATATTGGGTACCCGCCGGTAACCAGCTGCCGGCAAAGGTGGCAATCACCGAGTAGCCCCATGCAGAGAGTGCTCCCACCGCAACCAATGAATTCATATCAGGGGCGCGGCGCCACAACGCAGGCAGGCCTTTGCGGAAAAACAGGCGACCGGGTCCAAACAAAACCGCTGAACTCAGCACAAACTGAATGATCCAGCTCTGCGTTTGTCCGATATTTGCCATCACCCAATGATGGAACTCCATAAAAAGGTGTGCGCCCATTTCCAGAACAAACACCGGCAGTGTTAATACGGCGGCTATGATCAGTGAGCGCTGTATTGATAGTTGCTCGCGGGCTTTTCGGGTGTGTTCTTCTTCGTGATTGTCCGTCAGCAGGGTGGCGTCATAACCCGCCTTTTGAATGGTGTTGATCAATTGAGCAGGTGTCACTGCACCGGCAATAACGTCGGCATGGACATGTTCGTTGGCCAGATTTACCAGCGCACCGGTGACACCCGGAATGGCCAGCATGGCTTTTTCAATGCGGGTAATACACGACGCGCAGCTCATGCCAGACACCGACAACTCAATCTGTTCAAGGCGCGCCGGGTATCCAGCGTTGTCCAGTGCCCGAACCAGTTCCAGCGAAGTCACGCTGGCTTCCATGATCAGATCAGCTTTTTCGTTGGCAAGGTTGACTGCAGCGCTCTCAACACCGGGCACTTTAAGTAACGCCTGCTCTACCCGTCTGACGCAGGAGGCACAACTCATTGCTGTTACCGGGATCTGTAATATCTGCTTGTTGTTCATGGGATCCGATCAGGCGGGTGGATAACCTGCCTCTGTCAAAGCAAGTATGACGGCCTCATCTGGCACGCTGGCATCCACGCTGACCTGTTTGCTGGTTGTATCTGCGGTGACTAAGGCATTGGCATCAAGCTGCTGCACCGTCTCAGTAATGGACTTGACGCAGTGTCCGCAGCTCATGGATGGAATGGTCATTTGCAACATCGTTGTGCTCCGAATCGGTTAAACATGTCACTCGAGTGTGCACCCGTGGACCCCGGTCAGGTCAAGTGAAGAATGTTGATTTGTTGTTGACCGTCAATGAATTGAGTTTAAACTGCAATTCAACTGTTCAAATTCAGCCCCTCCCCACGAGGATGTTAGCATGCGTTATCTGATCGCAATCCTGTTACCGCCGCTGGCAGTTTTTTTGTGTGGCAAACCCTTTCAGGCGCTTCTTAATATCCTGTTGACACTGTGTTTCTGGATTCCGGGGGTTGTGCATGCCCTGTTTGTGGTTCACAGTCATCTGGCCGACAAACGCACAGATCGCATTGTAAACGCCATGAAAGGAAAACGCCGTTGAACAAGCTTGATAGACAACGTTACAGCGCCGATGGCATGTTGCACCCCGGTCGGAGGCGCTCATGCAAACTCCGTGTGATGGGAGTGATGTGTCTTATGCTATTGCTGGGTGCATGCTCCAGCGCTTATTACGGGACCATGGAGCAGTTTGGTATTCACAAGCGGGACATTCTGGTCGACCGTATTGAGGAGGCTCAGCTTGCCCAGCAGGATGGTCAACAGCAATTTAAGGATGCGCTCGAGCAGTTCAGGAGTGTGGTGAATTTTGATGGCGGTGAGCTGCAGCAGATCTACGATCGCCTCAACGCTGAATTTGAAGGCAGTGAAGCTGCCGCCGACACCATACGCAATCGTATTCGTGCGGTGGAAAGTGTTGCGGATGATCTGTTTGATGAATGGGACAGTGAACTGGCGCTGTACACCAACCAGACCTTGCGCCGCGACAGCGAGCAACAATTGACAGCCACCCGCCAGCGTTATGCGCGTTTAATTCAGGCCATGCGTCGTGCCGAAAGTACGCTGGATCCGGTGCTTAACAATCTGCGTGACAACGTGCTGTACCTCAAACATAACCTGAATGCACGCGCCATTGCGTCATTGCGTGGCGAACTCGCTACCATCAACACCGATGTTGATCGCTTGCTGGCCGCCATGCAGGAAGCAATCACTGAATCGGACCGTTTTATTGCGGGTATGCGCTCAGAATAGTGCTGGCCTGTCAGGCCAGCAGCGCCAGTAATGCTTCTTTTTCCATCGGTAAACCCACAGCGCCGGTATCGCTGAACAGTGAATCGGCCAATGCCTGTTTTTGTTTTTGCATTTGTTGAATGCGCTCTTCAATGGTATTCGCTGCCACCAGTTTGTACACGAAAACGGGTTTGTCCTGACCTATCCGGTATGCGCGATCGGTCGCCTGATTTTCAACAGCCGGGTTCCACCATGGGTCAACATGGATTACCACATCGGCGGCGGTCAGATTGAGTCCACTTCCCCCGGCTTTCAGGCTGACCAGAAAAACATTTACCTCACCGCTCTGGAACTGTTCAATGGCCTGTTGGCGATGACGGGTTTGTCCGGTCAGTTTGGCGTAAGCAATGTGTTGGTCATCAAGTAATTGCTCTACCAGTGCCAGCACCTCAGTAAACTGGGAAAACAATAAAATATGACGGCCTTCTTCCAGCAGCAAAGGAATATTCTCGGACAACCAGTTGAGCTTTGCGCTGTCGATAATATCAGCGGCCTTCTCCAGTTTGACAAGACGTGGATCGATACAGGCCTGTCGCAGTTTTAACAGGGCATCCAGAAACTCGATGTGACTACGTGCCAACCCTTTTTGGGCAATCAAATCGCGAATACGCTTTTCCATACTGATGCGGATACTTTCGTACAGCGTACGTTGTTTTCCCTCCAGCTCCACGTATTGCACAATTTCAGTTTTAGGTGGCAAGTCCTGCACAACATCAGCCTTTGTGCGTCGCAGCATAAAAGGCGCAATGCGTCTGGCGAGTTCTCGCTGGCGATCATGATCACGCTGTTCTTCGATAGCTGTCCGAAACTGTTTGTTAAAGATCTTGCGGCCACCCAACAGACCAGGCAACGCAAAGTCCATCAATGCCCACAATTCCCCGAGATGATTCTCGAGTGGCGTCCCGCTCAAACAAAGCCGGGTATCACACTTTATGGTACGCACATCGGTTGCGATACGCGTATTGGGATTTTTGATCAATTGTGCTTCATCCAGAATGAGCAGACTGAAGCGGTGATCCGCGTAACTTTTTATGTCGCGTGGCAACAGTGGGTAGGTTGTAATAACCAGATCGCTGGTCTTTATCTGCGCAAAGGCCTGTTTGCGCTTTGAGCCTTGTATCAGACAGGTACGTAACTGCGGTGTGAAGCGCAGGGCTTCATGTAACCAATTGCTGGTCAGGCTGGTTGGGCAAACCACCAGTACCGGTTTAGTGAGTTGCCCATGATTTTTCAGGTGCAACAGCAACGCCAGCGTTTGCAGTGTCTTGCCCAGACCCATATCATCCGCGAGAATGCCGCCGAATCCAAAGCGCTGCAGGAACGCCAACCAGTTTAAACCATCCTGTTGATACGGGCGCAGTTCAGCCAACAGTCCGGTAGGAGATTCAATGGTAACCAACCCCTTGAATTCCTTCAGCTGCTTCATCAGCGCCCGTGTCAGCGGGGCCTTACGATCATTCAGCGTTGGCAGCTCCTGAAGCAGCGCAGCCTGGAACGCTGGCAATCGCGCAGGCTTGTCGAGCTGGTTACGGCTGAACAGTTCCATAATCAGACCTCGCAAGGTCTTTAGCGGGCGCGTATCGACACGCAGCCATTTTCCATTGATGGCTATTATCAGCTCGTCAGGTGTGTCTGCCTCAAGCCAAGCTTCCACTGCATCCACAGTGGGCAGGTCCTCGCCATCTGCCTGCAGGGACAGCGCAAAATCAAACCACAGGCCGGCATTGCTGTCCGTTTTGTCGGCTGGACTGTCACTGACGTTGACATCAAATACAGCCTCGTTAATCGCCAGTGTGTAATCCGGATCAATGTTCAGGTGCCATCCCTGCTGCTGTAACAAAGGCAGGTGTACATCCACGACCTTTTGCCAGATGGTGAGCAGGTGCTTGTCGGTATTGTGAGCAGGGACCCAGACATCCTGCCATTTGCCCAGTTCATGACGCAGAATCAGCTGAAGGCTGTGCAAGGTATCGCAGAAGTGTTCTTCCATCCGCACATTGCGTTGAACCTGGTAGTGTCGGCCTTTGTGCTCCTGCAGTATTTCACCGTGAGCATTGACGGGATCCCGGAGATAGACCGGCAGGCCACCGTAATCAAAGTGCAGCTGCAGCGCAGGCAAACAGAGCCCTTCTGAGGCCATAGCGCTTAGCATTGTCAGGCAAGCAATCGGTGTATCGCTGGTAATCACTTGCGGCTCAACAGGCAAAGGCAATTGCTCACGGCCAAGGCGTTGACGCAGCAATATCGCCGCTTGTTTCATGTCGGTAGTCAAGACTGGCGGCATGCTTAGCAGATACGCAATCTGTGCGCCACTCAGCGGATTCTGAAGTTCGCCAAGTTTGCTGGCACCTTCGTCGAGGTAGCAGGGCGGATCGACCGCAATCAACCGCCAGTGAGCACTGCCCGGCAATGTGGCCTGCAATTGATACTGCACTGTGTTTTCCTGCCATCGCCACTCGATAGTCGCCGGAGGCGCAGCGGTAACGGTTTTTCCGGTACTGGCCAGTCGCAGACGCTGGGTTGCCAGCATATGACGCAACGCCAGTGCACCGGGTTCTCCGATCAACTGAAAACTCTTTTGAGTTTGCAGTCCGCGCAGCAGATTGAGAATGGCTTTGTCTTCATCTTTTAAAAACGCTGGGGCATTCCAGCTCAGACTATAAAAGTCCGGCAAAAAATTGTGAAATTGGCTCCAGTCACCGTTAGCTTTCAGATAAGCTTTTTGCAGGGTAACGCGAACCTCCTGAGCCTGGGCATCAACCCCGGACAGTTCCGATACGTCGGTATCCAGTGTGTACAGCAGGTAGTGAGTACCCGTGGCCAACGTGTTATGGCGCAATCGATTGGGGGGAATGCGCGCGAGCCAGTTTTTCAACTTGAGAGAGCGGTCGTCCACAGGGGCGGGCGGTTTTATCAAACGTCGGTCATTCTCCAGAAATGACAGCCATTTGAGCGCAGTCGCTACGCCATGTTTGCAGTCAAAGCCAACGGGGCAACTACAATCGGCGGACAGCATGTTATTGGCCGCATAAATGACGACTTGATAAGGAATACGTTCGGTGCCCTGCACTTCAGCATTTACCCGATCGCCGGAGGTGTCTGGGTTAATCAGGCGCACGCGGTTCTGCTGAAAATACGCTTCGCCGCGTTTAAAGGTGGCAGGGCCTGCCATGTAGATAATGTCTTTAATGGAGAATTTGATCACAGGCGCAGGTGGATTCCGGAAACTTGCCAAACCCGCGAGCATAGATGGCTGGCGAGTATGCGGCAAGTCGATCATGGAAATAATCTTTGCGCATTTATTGATTCAGGTCATCAATGAGGTTTTAGACCTCGCTTACGCTTGGAGCGAGAACGTTATTCATTTCTAAAGAGGTCTGAGATCATGTCACGAGAAGTTGGCGATACCTATGTATGCGAATCCTGCAAAGCGGAGCTTGTTTACACCAAAGGCTGTCCTTGTGGTGACAAGATGGCGCATTCCGAAATCTGCTGCGGTAAACAAATGACCAAAGTGGCTGACAAATAAGTGTGATGACCAGCCTTTCATCCGGTCATTCGGGTGAGAGGCAATGTGTTATTCCCCCAGCTTCCTGTATAGCGACCGGGCGCTGATGCCTGCAATCGCGGCAGCTTTGTTTTTATCGCCGTGACAGCGTGCCACCAGCGCCTGTAGATAACGGATTTCATTGGTCTTCAGGTCAACCTCTGGATGATCGGAAGGTGCTGTTTTCTGCGGGTCAATGGCAAGGCAGTTCGAGATCACTTTTCCATCGATCACATGGGTGTTGGTTAACACCAGCGCTCTTGCCAGTATGTTGCGCAACTCGCGAATATTGCCGGTAAATACCTGCTTTTTTAATGCACGGATGGCGGAGTCTGTCAGCACGTGCCGGCCCGTTCTGTCCAGTTTCTGGATGATTGAGTTTGCCAGCAAGGGAATGTCATCGCTGCGTTCTGAAAGTGATGGCATGTGTATCGGGAACACGTTGATCCGGTAATAAAGATCCTGGCGGAACTGTCCGTTTTTTACCATGTCCAGCAAATTTTTATGTGTGGCACAGACCAACCGAAAGTCAGCGCGTTTGACTTCGCTGCTGCCTACTGGCCGATAAGTGCCGGTCTCAATCAGGCGTAACAGTTTGACTTGCATCGGCAAAGGGACGTCGCCGATTTCATCAAGAAACAAGGTGCCGCCATCAGCAGCCTGCACGAGGCCTGGTGAATTAAAAATTGCACCAGTGAACGCGCCTTTGACGTGGCCAAACAATTCACTCTCGAACAGTGTATCGGTCAGGCCCGAGCATTCCAGCGTCACCATCGCTGCATCACGACGTTTGCTGGCGCGATGAATGGCAAGCGCCGCCAGTTCTTTGCCAGTCCCGGACTCACCAAGTAACAGCACCGAGGCGTCAGTTGGCCCGACACGCGTAATGCTCTCGAGCATGCCGTTAAACGCAGCGCTGGTACCAACCATGTCAACATCGCTGATTTCAGCGCTCGCGACAGGAACCGGTTTCAGAAGTTCTACAAAGTATTTTAACGAGCCATCTGCGGCTTTGATGGGCAGCATTTCAACATCGACATGCTCCCTGCCTCGGGGCGTTTGATGAATATGCAGTACCCGCTCTTTGTTCCCGGATTCGCGCGCAGCACTGAGTGGGCAACTTTCACCCGCCTGATCGCAGGGCACGCTGAAGCCATGAGACACCGCATAACAACGCGGCGTCTTTACAAGATCGATGTCGCCAAAGGCTTCGCGGTAATGGCGATTTGTTGCCAGGATCTGGTAGTCCGCGCTGACAAGAATTGCGGGCACGTCAAAGCCATCAAGGATGGCGGCTAAATCTGGCTGCTGGTCTGATGCGATCAATTGCATAGAGTTGTCTCGTTCAGTTTTGCCACATATGACAATTTTTATGACACGGGTGTCAATGTTCGACGCCTTAAGTTGTTAAGTCAATAATCAATGCCGCAATGATTTTCTGAAGAAGCTATTAAATACAAGGGCTTATCACGGTCATTAGTCGTTTTCTTTTAATTGGCATGGTCTCTGCTCTGAGCCAATTGAGTTCCTGACAATTTAACCTGCTGAGGGCGCATCAATGACTTCAAAAACCAAACCCGACGTTTCAACGTTTTATGACAAGCAGACCAGCACATTTTCCTATGTGGTCAAGGATCCGCAATCCAATGCCTGCGCAATCATAGATTCAGTCTTGAACCTGGATTACAACTCGGGTCGCACCAGCCATACCAGCGCCGATGAGATCATCGACTTTATCAAGCGCAATCACCTGCAGTTGCAGTGGATAATCGAAACGCATGTGCACGCGGATCACCTCTCTGCAGCCCCTTTTCTGAAAGAAAAGTTAGGTGGGAAACTCGGCATCGGTGCACACATCACCACGGTTCAAAATGTATTCGGTAAAGTATTTAACGCCGGTACCGAGTTTCAGCGCGATGGCTCTCAGTTTGACCAATTGTTCAATGATGGCGATACCTATCAGATAGGTAGTTTGACAGCAACGGCTATCCACACACCCGGGCATACACCGGCATGTATGACGCATGTTATTGGCGATGCTGCGTTTGTGGGCGACACGATCTTTATGCCAGATGGTGGCACAGCCAGGGCAGATTTTCCCGGTGGAGATGCTCGTGTGCTTTATCAATCAATCAAGAAAGTGCTGAGTCTGCCTGCTGAGACACGACTGTTTATGTGCCATGACTACCAGCCAAACGGTCGTGAGGTCGAGTACGAAACGACTGTTGCGGCTGAGCGCAACGAAAATATTCATGTGCGCGATGGCATTACAGAAGACGAATTTGTGGCGATGAGAGAGGCGCGTGATGCCACGCTTGATATGCCGGTACTGATACTGCCGTCGCTGCAAGTCAATATGCGCGCCGGCCATTTTCCGCCGTCTGATGACAATGGCATGGTTTATCTGAAGGTACCCATTAACGCACTTTAGTTTTAATTTAAAGACGAAATGCGGGAGAAAAATATGAATATCAAAAAAATAAACAGTGCGTTTTCTGTGTCTGACCAACTGTGCGCAGATGACATCCCCAGTCTGCGTGCCATTGGTTTTTCCACAATTATCTGCAATCGGCCCGACGGTGAAGACACTCAACCCGTGTTCTCCGACCTAGAGGACAGTGCAAAAGGCTCGGGTATCACCCTCTTCTACCTGCCGGTTACCCAAGAGTCGTTGTCGGTAGCTGACGTCGCTGCATTTAAAGAGATTTGTGATAACGCGTCGGGTCCGGTACTGGCCTATTGCCGGTCCGGGCAGCGGTCGTTGACACTGTGGTCGCTTGCTCGTATCGCAGAGGGCGTTTCAGTGGATAATTGTATTGCGGTTGCCACTGATGCGGGTTTTGATTTCAAAGAATTCAAGACCAAAAATGCTGCCAATATCGGCCGCTTGACGGCTGCCGAGCCGGCAAAACCATCTACATCCCGTGGTATTGTGCCGACCGCACGGGAAACGTCATTTGAGATCGTTATTGTTGGCGCAGGGGCGTCCGGGATCTCTGTGGCCTCCAGTTTGTTGGCAAGAGACAGGCATCTGCGCATCGCACTGATTGACCCTGCCAGAACCCACTATTATCAGCCCGGGTTTACCATGTTGGGTGCGGAATCTTCAAGACTGAGCAGAACAAGCGCAGTATGGAATCACTTATTCCTAAGGGTGTCAGCTGGATAGCCGCTGCTGCGGAGAGCTTTGATCCGGAAAACAACGCGTTGCTGCTGAGTGACGGAACCAGCATTTTCTACAAACGATTGATTGTGTGCCCCGGTATCAAATTAAACTGGGCCGCCATTGATGGTTTGACAGAAACTCTGGGAAAAAACGGAGTGACGTCCAACTACCGGGCAGATCTTGCCCCTTACACGTGGGAACTGGTGCAGAATCTCAAGCAAGGCGTGGCCGTGTTCACACAGCCACCCATGCCAATCAAATGTGCCGGTGCACCACAGAAGGCATTGTACCTGTCTGCGGATCATTGGTTGAAACAGCATGTACTGAATAGCATTCAGATCAAGTTTTTTAATGCCGGTGCGGTGTTGTTTGGTGTCAAGGACTATGTGCCTGCCTTGCAGTCGTACATGGACAAATACAAGGCTGAACTCAACTTTATGCATCGCCTGGTGAAAGTAGAGGGCGATAAAAAAACCGCATGGTTTGAAAAAACTGATGCTAACGGTGTGACCACGCTGGTCAAACAATCGTTTGATATGTTGCATATCTGCCCTCCGCAAACAGCACCGGATTTTATTCGCAACAGCCCGCTTGCCGATGCTGCCGGTTGGGTTGATGTCGACCCCGCAACGCTGCAGCACAAACGCTACCCGAATGTCTGGGGACTGGGAGATGCCACCAATTCACCGAATGCCAAAACGGCGGCGGCTGTACGCAAGCAGGTCCCCGTGGTGGCTGCCAACATCGTTAATGATATCCGCGGTCTTCCACAGGAGTATCACTATGACGGATATGGCTCCTGTCCACTCACCGTCGAACGAGGGAAAATCGTGCTGGCGGAATTCGCCTATGGCGGCAAGTTGGTACCAAGTTTGCCCAACTGGATGTTGAATGGTACACGTACCACCTCGATGGCGTGGCACATGAAAAAAAGCATGCTGCCCCCGCTGTATTGGCACGGCATGTTGAAGGGCCATGAACTGCTGGTCAAACCGGTTCGAAAAAGCGCCTGATTATGTCACTCTGGACGTCTGGCTGAATTGTGGTTCTTGCCAGCGTCCCGTTTCCAGAATGTTTGCCAGCTGTTGCACACTGTGCCAGATGTCCTCATAACGCAGGTACAGGGGGCTAAAGCCCAGACGTAGAATATCAGGGGCCCGGAAGTCGCCTATGACGCCTGCTGAAATCAGCGCCTGACAAATGGCATACGCCTGCGGATGGCGCCACGCCAGCTGGGCGCCACGTTGCTCGGCATCGGGTGGTGACGCCAATGTCAAACTTTCAAGTGCCGGCGTTTGTGAGGCCAGTGTGACAAACAATGACGTCAGTTGTTTGGTTTTATGGCGGATGTCCTGCATATCCACATCGGTAAATACATCCAGCGCCGCATCCAGCGCGCTCATGGAAATAACCGGAGGCGTGCCGGTCAGAAATTTCCCGATACCTGGCGCACCGGCATAGTCTGGTGAAAACTGGAACGGCGCCGCATGCCCCATCCAACCGCTCAGTGCTTGCGTGACAACAGGCAAGTGACGTTCGGCAACATACAAAAATGCAGGCGCACCGGGTCCCGCATTGAGGTACTTGTAGGTACACCCAACTGCAAAATCCACCTGACACTGATCAAGTTGCAAGGGTAGCACCCCGGCACTGTGTGCCAGATCCCAGATCACAAGAATGCCTTTTTTATGCGCCAGTTCCGTCAGGCGCTGCATATCATGAATATGACCACTGCGGAAATTGACGTGAGTGAGCATCAGCACGGCGACCTCATCGGTCAGCTGACCCTCCAGCTCGTCAGCGGATACAGTTACCAGCTGGCAGCGATGTGAACCAAGCAGCTCTGACAGCCCCTGCACCATGTAGAGATCCGTTGGAAAATTGTCTTGTTGTGACAGTACCACGCGTCGTCCGCTCTGCAGGCCAAGGGCGGCGCTAAGCAGTTTGAACAGATTGACAGAAATTGAATCACAGCTGATCACCTGGTCCGGTCCGGCGCCGATCAGTCGGGCAATTTTTTCACCGGTTAATACCGGCAGATCGATCCAGCCATGGATATTCCAGCTTTTGATCAGATCAGCTCCCCATTGTTGATCAATAACCTCAGTGACACGTGCCCTGACGGCGACCGGCAGACAGCCCAACGAGTTGCCATCCAGATAGATGACGGCGTGAGGCAGCTCGAATTCAGCGCGTTTATGAGCCAATGGATCGGCAGCGTCCATGGCCTTTATGTCAGCGAGTGTGATGTGTTTCATGGCTGGAGCATGTCTTCCAGCGTCCGCAGTAACACCTGAAATGCTTCAGTACCGGGGTGTGTCCAGTCAAAATGACCGGCCCCTTCGACAATCACCGTGTTGGCGCCGGTGATGGATGCTTGCGCAACCGGTACTATTTCATCAGCGCTGCCATGCAGCAGCACGGTATTTGGGTGTGGGGTTTTTTCAGCGGGGTTGGCCGCATGATAATCACTGGCGCGATTCTCAAATATCCCGCCCATAAATTGTTGAGCAGCGCTCTGGCAACTGCCTTCCCCTTGAGAGTACGCCACAATATCGGTAATTGCACCGAGGCCAATAACACCCGCCAGCTGCGGATCGAGCGCACCCGCCAACAGAGCGAGGTGCCCGCCGGCGGAGTGACCCATCACAATGGTTGGCATGTCAGCAAAGTTTTCAGTGGGATGTACATGCGCGATACCGGCCTTGATATCCTCAAAGGTCCAGGGCCAGCCGCCACCGTTGTCACCGGTACGGCGGTATTCTAGCGACCAGACGGCGTAACCGGCTTGCGCGAGCGCAGTGCTCAAGGCGTAGGTATGCTGGATATCATAGGCATTCAGCCAGCAGCCGCCATGAATCAGCACAATCTGCGCAGGTGGTCGCCGCTCTGACGGTGGTAACCACAAAAGCCCAAACTGCAGCAGATCGCTGCCATAGGGGATCATCGCTGCCGGTGTCGCGTAATTCAGTGCAGTGACGCTGCTGAACGGCACAACAGGTGCAACTGGCGGGTATTCAATAATGTTTTCGGCAGCAGACAGTGCGCTGCTAACCGACAGTAATCCCGCAAGCATCAGGGATTTTGACAAGAATCTGGGTGCTGACACAATTCCTCCTGCGTGACTACTCAATGTTCTGGATCTGTTCGCGCATCTGCTCAATCAGCACCTTCAACTCTACTGCGTTCAGTGTGGTCTCCGCCACAATCGATTTCGAGGACAGTGTGTTGGCTTCCCGATTGAGTTCTTGCATCAAAAAATCCAGGCGGCGGCCAACAGGCTCGCTGGTTTTCAAGACCCGCTCGACTTCCGAGAGGTGTGTCAACAAGCGATCCAGCTCTTCATCAACGTCGGACTTGTTAGCCAACAGCACCATTTCCTGCTCAAGGCGATTCGGGTCCAGCTCCAGCTTGAAGGCCTCGAGTCGCAGGCGGATATTCTCCTGTTGTCGAGCCAAAATATCCGGCAGGCGTTCACGGATCGTGAGCACAATGTCACGTATTGTGTTCAGTCGTTGACGTATCAGTTGACTGAGCTCGTCGCCTTCACGCTGACGGGAGTCGGCAAAATCATCGAGGGTTTCATCGAGCAGTGCAAGAGCATCCTGCTGCAGGCTTTCATCGTCAGGACCGGACTCCTCCAGCACGCCTGGCCAGCGCAGCACATCAGACACCCGCAATGGGTGAGTCTCAGGGCACAGCGTCAGCACTTGTTGACTGAGTGCACCGAGCTTTTTTACCAGATCCGTGTTGAGGGCCTGGCTGTTGCCCTGATCGACTTTGCCCTGAATACGGAGCTGGATGTCGATCTTGCCACGGGTAAAACGTTTGCGCAGCAGATCCCGCACAACCGGTTCAACAATTCGCAGACTGTCAGGCACCCGAATCCCGGGCTCGAGGAATCGGTGATTTACCGAGCGGATTTCCCAACTCATTGTTCCCCAATCAAATTCTTTTTGCTTGCGAGCAAAGGCGGTCATGCTGGATACCATCAAACTCCCTCCCGTTATTATGTTTTTCAGGCAGAAGTGTAACCGATTCGGTCCTGACAGGTGCGCCCTTGATGAAATTGCCGGGCGAATACGGGATAATCCTGCGCTACATCAATCAAGACTATCTCCTAAAGCTGTCCACAGAGGTTCCATGCACGATTCCAGTACACAAAACCCATCTTCAATTGTCCGCCCGAGCCTGCGCTTGCCACACCAGTTGCGCGATATCAAACTGACTCGCCACTTCACAAAACATGCTGAAGGTTCAGTTTTAGTGGAATTTGGCGATACCAAGGTGATCTGCACTGCGACAGTAGAGGACTCTGTACCACGTTTTTTAAAAGGCACGGGTACCGGCTGGGTGACTGCGGAGTACGGGATGTTGCCACGTTCTACCGGTACTCGCATGGACAGGGAGGCGTCGCGCGGCAAACAAGGTGGGCGGACGTTGGAAATTCAGCGATTGATTGGTCGCTCCCTGCGTGCGGCGCTGGATATGAAGTTGTTGGGTGAAAACACCATCAAACTGGATTGCGATGTGATTCAGGCAGACGGTGGCACACGCACAGCCTCCATCACCGGTGGCTGTGTGGCACTCTATGATGCGGTGACGGTGATGTTGTCGCGAGGCATGGTGGCAGCCAATCCGGTGAAGCAACTGATAGGTTCTGTGTCGGTCGGTATGTACAAGGGCCTGCCAGTACTGGATCTGGATTATGCTGAAGACTCCACCGCCGACACCGATATGAATGTTGTGATGAACGAAGCGGGACGTTTCATCGAAGTGCAGGGCACCGCTGAAGATGGCGATTACGATTTTGCGCAGTTGCAGCAAATGATTGAACTGGCGCAGGCCGGCATCGCTGAACTGATTGTTAAACAAAAGCAGGCGCTGGGGCTGATATGAGTGTACTTGTTGTCACTCACTCGCATCGCAGCGTTGGGGGGAGGGGAACAAAATGAGTTTACAGCCACATCAACTGAAATTTATCGAATACTGCGTACAACACCGTATTTTGTGTTTTGGAGAATTTACGTTGAAGTCGGGTCGAGTCAGCCCGTATTTTTTTAATGCCGGGCTGTTTAATACCGGCGAAGCCTTGGCATTTATTGGCAGTTGTTATGCCACGGCCATTAAAAATTCGGGGCTGAACTTTGACATGCTATTTGGGCCCGCTTACAAAGGTATTCCGCTGGTATCGGTCACGGCAGCAGCGCTGGCGACTGAACAAAACATGAACAAACCTTATTGCTTTAATCGCAAGGAGGCGAAGGATCATGGCGAGGGGGGCATCACCGTGGGTGCGCCGCTGCAAGGGCGGGTGTTGATCGTCGATGACGTTATTACGGCGGGCACCGCGATTCGTGAAGTGATGGCCATCATGCGCAAAGTGTTTGCATCACCCGTTGGCATCATGGTTGCGCTGGATCGTCAGGAGCGCGGCACAGGTGACCTGTCAGCGATTCAGGAAATCGAAAAAGAATTCCGTATACCGGTGCTGAGTCTGATCACCATGACGCAGATTATCGATTACCTGAAGATGCAGCAGGATGAGCATCTGAAAGAGTTTCTGCACCCGATTCGTGAGTATCGCCAGCGCTACGGCGTCTGATAAATGGAACAGCCAGTACACACGCAGTGGGCGGGGGAGACACCCTCCGCCTTACGCGTACGGCGATGTCTCTGTATAAGGCACCAACAGATTCTGTGCCAGATAACGCCACTGTTCGTCCCAGTTTTCCGTTGGCAAGCGTTTGAATTCGCTGCGCACAAACTGCATCAATCGACCTTCAACGGTCGCGAGCAACAAGCCGGCCAGTACTGCCGGGGAAATAGTTGGTTTGAGGTTTTCCCGCAAAGGCGCCTCACGCAGAACTTGTTTGAGCTGTGACTCGAGACGGTCAAACAATTGACCAATCCTGACCCGTAAACGTTCAGTCTCGCCAGCCAGCGCGTCGCCCGTCATCAAGCGGGTCATGCCCGGATTTTTTTCGGCAAAGGTCAACAACAACGTCAGAATTTTTTCACAACGCTCAAGTGTGCTGAAGTCATCCTGCACTATGCGAGTGATACGAACAAACAAAGTGTCTTCAATAAACTTGATCAAGCCCTCAAACATGCGCGCCTTGCTGGGGAAGTGACGGTACAGAGCAGCTTCTGATACACCCACTTCTCGGGCTAATGCAGCTGTTGTAATGCGCTCGCCCGGGCCAGACTCCAACATGTGCGCTAGCGCCTGCAGGATATGTTCTTTGCGCGAGGTTTTTTTGTCTGAGCGACTGGCACGCGGGTGAGCGTGATCGTCGAATTCCTGAGACATGTCATCCTGATTCATCAAGCGTCGTCTCCGGTCTTGCGGGTATTGCTGATCAAAGTGCCAACACCGGTATTGGTGAAGATTTCGAGCAGCACGGCATGCTCTACACGACCATCAATGATGTGGGCGCTGGTCACGCCATGATTCACGGCATCCAGCGCGCAATTGATTTTTGGCAGCATGCCGCCATAAATCGTGCCATCTTCGATCAAAATATCAACCTGTGCCGTCGTCAGTCCGGTCAACACATTGCCTTGTTTATCCATGACCCCGGATATGTTCGTCAACAGCACCAGTTTTTCTGCATTAAGCACTTTGGCTATTTCACCAGCGACAGTATCGGCATTGATGTTGTACGTGGCGCCATGTTCATCCACGCCAATCGGTGCAATGACAGGAATAAAGTCGCTGTGTTCGATCATGCGCAATACTTCCGTATTGATTTTATCAACACGCCCGACTTGTCCAAGGTCCAGCAATTTGTCACCGCTGCCGTCAATACTTGCTTTGCGCTTGAGCAGTTTTTTGGCTTTGATCAAATTGCCATCCTTGCCAGTGATGCCAATTGCTTTACCACCGTTTTTATTCAGCAGTGCGACAATCTCCTGATTGACCAGACCACCCAGCACCATCTCAACGACATCCATGGTTTGGCTGTCTGTCACGCGCTGGCCATCGATAAATTCGGATTGGATGTTGAGCCTCTCAAGCAGAGAGCCAATCTGGGGGCCGCCACCGTGCACGACCACGGGATTCATGCCTACCAGTTTCATCATCACGATGTCGCGCGCAAAGCTGTTCTTCAGGGTTTCATCTGTCATGGCGTTGCCACCATACTTGACCACAATGGTGCATCCAGTGAACTTCTGGATGTAGGGCAAGGCTTCGGTAAGCACATTGGCAATATTTTTGGCAGCAGCTAATTCAAGAGGCATAGGAGAATCCGGGATGTCATCAGAGGTGCGAAGTATATAACGACTGGGAGTAAATCAAAAACGCAAGGTTCAGTTAACGAAGTCCAATGTTGGATCCACTTGTTTCAGGAGCAGTCGGAACGCGTCCTGAATGTGTTGTAAAGACTGCCGGCTGACGGCTTCAAAACGCAGCAACAAGGCGGGTGTAGTATTGGACGCACGGATCAATCCCCATCCATCCTTGAAGTCAGCGCGGATGCCGTCCAGGCAATTGACCGTTGCCAGCGGGAAATCCACCAGCCGCACCAAGCGCTCCATCAGTTCAAATTTACGCTCTTCGCTGACTTCAATGCGCAGCTCTGGCGTCACAATACTGCCCGGTAACGACAGCAAAAGTTGTTCCGAGGTACTGTTACCGTTAGCAAGGATTTCCAGAAATCTTGCAGCAACATACAGTCCGTCATCGTATCCGTACCAGCGATCCTTGATAAAAATATGGGCAGAAAACTCGCCTCCGAGCACCGCACCGCTTTCCTGCATTTGTTGTTTCATAAACGAGTGACCGCTGCGACTCATGACCGCCCGTCCACCGTTGGCGGTAATTTCACCGGCCAACAGATGGCTGCACTTGACGTCAAAAACCACGTTGGGTTGGGGGTACCGCGGCACAATATCCCGCACAAACAGCATCATCAGTCGGTCGGTATCTATGACATTGCCCGCATTGGTGATCATCACCACGCGATCGCCATCTCCATCCAGTCCAATACCCACATCGGCGTTTGTTGCTTTGACGGTGTGGATCAGCGACTGCAAGTTGTCGTTTACCGTCGGGTCAGGGTGGTGGTTGGGGAAGTTGCCATCAACATCGCAGAACAGCGCCGTTACCTCACAACCCAGTGCGCTCAGCAAATCAGGGGCAATCAGACCGGGGACAGCGTTTCCGCAGTCGACAACAACCTTGAGCCGGCGTTTAAGTGTAATGTCGCCGGTCACACGCGCCAGATACGCCGGTACTATATCGAGGTGCCGGATATGGCCACGCGTCACAACAGTTTGGTTATCAAGTGTTGTGTTGGATAGCAAAAGCGCCTCAGTGCGCAGATCCTGGATCTTCTCCTGCGTCAGGCTATGGCGCTGACGTACAATTTTGATGCCGTTGTAGTCCGCAGGATTGTGACTGGCGGTTAACATCACGCCAAAATCGATGTCTGTGGTATGCGTTGCAAAATACAACAAAGGTGTGGGCGACAGGCCCAGATCAACAATATGACAGCCTTCACTCAGAATCCCGTCTTTTAACGCAGCACCCAACAGCGGGCTGGACAATCGGCCATCTGCGGCAAAAAGCACCCGATCAAGCCCGTCAGACAAGGCTAGTCTGGCAATCGCCCGCCCCAACAAACGTGCACTTTGTGGTGTGAGATCGCGGCCGGCAATACCACGGATGTCATACGCCCTGAACATGGCCTGAGGCAAAAGATCGTCATCGTTTGGGGCGTTGGTCATAAAGTCCGTATCTTATTGTTGGGCTGCCAGCCATCGTGTGTGTATCAGGCTGAGCATTTGCCGGGCGACAAGTGATTTTCCTGCCGGTCCCAACACGTTTGACATGATCTGATGGGGTTCAGTTCCATGCCATAACGCAGTTGCACAAATCGCGTCACTGCCAAAAGTCGTGGTAGCTTCATTGGCAAACAATAAATCCAGGCGCTTGCGAGTGAGTTTGTCCTCACCATACGCTTCGACGTTGTCAGTTTCTGCGGCAAAACCCACCATCAGCGGGCGTGGTGATCGGGCAGCCAGTGTGCCAATGATGTCGGGATTTCTGACCAATGACAGTTGCAGGGTGTCTGTTGTCTTTTTGATTTTATGCGAAACAACCTCGGCGGGGCGGTAATCAGCAACAGCCGCCACGCCCACAAACACGTCTTGCGCATCAATGCCTGCGAGACAAGCGTCCAGCATCTCCCGCGCGGTCACAACCTGCACAACCTGAACACCTTCCGGGACAGTCAGGTTGACCGGTCCGCTGATCAATGAAACCCGGGCGCCAGCTGCAGCGGCTTCTGCTGCCAACGCATAACCCATTTTGCCGGAACTGTGGTTGCTGATATACCGAACCGGATCAATGGCCTCCCGTGTTGGGCCGGCGGTGATCATGATGCGTAAACCAGTTAACCAGCCGGGCGAAAACAAACTGGCACAGGCTTCTGCCAGCGCAGCGGGTTCCAGCATGCGGCCGGGACCCGTATCGCCACACGCTTGTGAGCCGCTGTCAGGTCCCAGAAGCGTATAGCCGCGCGTTTGCAGCGTGAGCAGGTTGTTTTGGGTCGCGGCATTTAACCACATGCCTTGATTCATGGCAGGTGCCAGTGCGACGGGCGCTTTGCTGGCCAATAACAGGGTTGTGAGCAGATCACCTGCATGACCACCCGCCAGGCGCGCCAGAAAATCTGCACTTGCCGGTGCCACCAGCACCAGATCCGGCCAGCGCGCAAGTTCGATATGGCCCATGCCGGCCTCTGCGTCAGCATCGAGAAGTTCATGGTGAACCCGGTTGCCAGACAGCGCTTGCATGGTGAGCGGCGTGATAAATTCCATCGCTGCCTTGGTCATGACCACCCGCACTTCAGCCCCGGCCTTGATTAGGATGCGGGTCAGCTCCGCGCATTTATAGGCCGCAATACCGCCGGTCATGCCCAGCAGGATGCGCTTGTTAGCCAGTGTGGCAAGCTTGTTGGACGACATAACGTGATATCCAGGTGGAAGTCTGACGGAGACCGATTTGGTAGAGCTTACCGCATTTTAAGCAGGCGCAGGAGCATGCAGCAAGGCAGCTGGCTGGTGGAGCTGCTATAAGGTATGAGGTTCTGGTTCCATGGAGGGAACAACATGACTATTAAACATTGGCCTGAAAACGAAAGACCCCGGGAGAAACTGCTGCAGCATGGCCCCGCCGTTCTGTCTGATGCCGAGCTGTTGGCCGTCTTCCTGCGCACGGGTATTCCCGGCCGAAACGCACTTGATATGGCGAGGGATTTGCTGATCGATTTTGGGTCATTAACCAGCATTTTAAGGGCGACGCTCGAAGACTTCTGTCGCAGGGACGGGCTTGGGCCGGGCAAATACGTGCAATTTCAAGCAGTTCTGGAGCTGGCGCGGCGTTATATGAGTGAGCGGCTTGCCGAGTCTGATGCGTTAACCAATTCAGACCTGACACGAGACTACCTGCGTGCCAGAATGCGCGACTACTCTCACGAAGTCTTCGCTTGCCTGTATCTTGATAACCAGCATCGGGTCACCGCCATGGAAGAACTGTTTCAGGGCACCATAGATGGTGCGGCCGTGTATCCGAGAGAGGTTGTCAAACGTTGTCTGCATAACAATGCAGCCGCCGTCATTTTTGCACACAATCACCCCTCTGGCCTCGCAGAGCCAAGCCAGGCTGACATAGCTATTACCCAGCGCCTGAAGACTGCATTGAATACAATTGACGTCAGAGTGTTGGATCACGTCGTAGTGGGTCGCTCTGACGTGGTATCGTTCGCGGAGCGAGGATTACTTTAAAAAACGAAGAATCCATAGCAATTGCCGCAATTTCAAGAAAACTGTTTGCCTTAAGCAAGCCGTTTTGGTATAAAACGCAGCTCAAATTTTAAGGCATGCCGGTGTGGGCCGTCTGTTGTGTCCATTGAAGCGTGTTTTATAGCAGGATTTTCCAAAGCACGGGTTTTTTCAAACGCGTGTTAAATAGAGCACGGTTTGGTAACGAGGCTAGGTCATGTCAAAAGTATGTATGGTAACCGGCAAAAGGCCGCTTACAGGTAATAACGTTTCACACGCAAACAACAAAACGCGTCGTCGTTTTCTGCCAAACATCCAGACACACCGTTTCTGGGTACAGTCAGAGAATCGTTTTGTATCGTTGAAATTGTCTACCAGAGGCATGCGCACTATCGATAAACGCGGCATCGATGCTGTGTTGTCCGATATCCGCGCCAGCGGCGTAAAAATTTAATTTCTAACCCTGATTCAGGTGGTAAGCAGCGATGCGCGATAAAATCAAACTGGTTTCCTCAGCAGGCACCGGTCACTTCTACACAACTGATAAAAACAAGCGTACGACTCCGGACAAAATGGAGATCAAAAAATACGATCCCGTTGTTCGCAAGCACGTGATGTACAAAGAAGCCAAAATCAAGTAATTGTGCCGGCTGCCCGGCAGGGTAGCCTTGGCTGACTGATTGGTTTTAAGGCATAAAAAAACACCCGGTATGACGCTGATCGTACCGGGTGTTTTTGTTGGGAAGTATCAAGGCTGGTCAAGCTTTTTGTTTGCTTAAGGCCTTCGACAGTTTTTGCACTGACAGCGTCAGTTTTGCATCAGTTGTCAGCTCTTTTTTAAGTTTGCCGACGGTGGTTGAAACGGTGCCATAACGTTTCAAGTGGAAGAGCTTGGCAATCGCCTGCAATGTCGACGCCGAAAGTTCCTGGCAAAGATACATGGCGACCCAACGCGGCACATTTTTTGATCCTGGCCCGCGCGCGGCCTGATAGATACTTTCCTCGCTCACTTTGAACTGAGCTGCAACCGCCGTCACAATGTCCTTGCATGACGGTCGCCATTTAGCGTGTGCACCTCGTGACACACCTCTGACTTTGGTCGCTGAACGTTTGCTTGCGGCAAATTTGCGGAATTTCTCGTCACCCATCACGGATGACAAATTCTTTTTCCCGTAAAAATGTGCCATCTCTTCGTCAACACCCTGAGCGACATAGTCAGCATATCGTTGAAAACGTTTGCTCGCCGGTCCCTCCAGCATCGACAAGGCTTCGTCACGCACCAGCCAGGCTGGTGATTTGGTTTGGTTGGTATACGCGGCGTAACTGGACCAGACATGTTTGTCCAGATCCTGTTTTCGAACGCCAAGGTGGATAAAACGCGACAATGGAAGCAGGTATTTATCAGCCTGCACCAGTACGGCCTTATACCGGCCACGGAACAGAGAACCTTCTGATTTTTTAAGCCGTTGGTAATACTGCGTATAGATGCCGTCGATCTGCCGCATAAACCGGCTGAGGTTGGCTTCGGGTGTTTTTACCAGCAGGTGGTACTGATCTTTGAGAAGTGAATATGCAAAAACCTGAACATTAAGACGGCCACAGGTTTCATCCAGTGCTTGCAGAAAAGCCTCGTAATATCTCGCTGACGGGAAAACCTTTTGCCCCTCCAATGCAGTATTGGAGACATGGTAATACGCGTCCGGATATTCTATGCGTAGTGGTCTGGCCATAGACGGGTTCCTTGTTTTTGTAATTGGTATTTTTGTTATGAATTACAGTTGACCCCAGTTACCGCGATCTATAGTGAACCAGTATTGCGGGGCAGGTCAACACAAAGTTCAGATGCAAAGGCCCGCACATTGTGTTGAACAATCAAGGCGCTTCGGCAAGAATCAGCGCGCGTTTTGGGCCGGGGAGGCCTTCAATGCTGAGGTTTTGATCGTGAGGATCAAGCCCGTCAATGAGGGATTGGAATGGCATCCATGGTGTGGTGCGCTGTTCTTCCGCACTTGTCACATTGATATCAACAGTACGGACATTCAGGAATCCGCAGCGTCGCAACCAGGATTCTGTTGTTGCAACTGAGGGCAAAAACCAGACGTTATTCATTCTGCAATATCGATCGGGCGGTGTTAACGCATAGCCTTCCGGGCCATCAACAACCAGTGTTTCCAGCACCAATTGGCCACCGGAACGGAGACAACCCAGCAATTGGAACAGATGATCCAACGGCGATTTGCGATGATACAGCACACCCATTGAGAATACGGTGTCAAACTGTGCGACCGAGTCGGGAAACTCATCCAGTGTTACCGGCAATACAAAAACCGGATAGTCCCGCAGAAAATGTTGAATAAATCTGAATTGAAAAAAGTAGGCCAGATGCGGGTCAACGCCCAGCACATATCTGGCACCTTCTCCCAGCGCGCGGTAACAATGGTAAGCATTGCCGCTGCCGACATCCAGCACACGACGTCCCTGCAACGCATCAATATGCGGTAACAAGCGATCCCATTTCATATCGGATCGCCACTCGCTGTCTATTTCGACACCAAACACCGACCACGGGCCTTTGCGCCATGGGATCTGGCTGCGCGCCGCTGCGTCGATTGCTGCCTGCTGTGCAGGTGTGCAATCGGCAGCACTGCCAATACGCACAGCAGTCTTCAGGTCGATACTGCCAGCGACCACGTCGGGCAACGCATCGAACATATCCAACCAGCGGTCGGTCAACCCGTGCTTGCGCGAGTACAAATACCTGTCGCTGGCGTAGTCCGCCATTGCTTCCATGGCGGTGCCACGCAGCAAGGCTTGCAAGCGGAGATGAGCGTCCCGATCTCTCATCAGCGTACGGCGACCATCGAACAGAAGTTAAAGCACTGGAACCAGACATCGCAGCTGCTGAAGCCTGCGTTGTGCAAACGTTGCTTATGTGCGTCGATAGTCTCCGGAATCAGCACGTTCTCGAGCGCCGCCCGCTTTTGAGCGACCTCAAGGGCAGAGTAGCCTTGCGCCTGTTTAAACTCATGGTACAGATCGATAAACAGGTCGTTTAGAGGTTCTGCCGGAAAACGTATTTTTTCCGACAAAATCAGAATGCCACCGGGTTGCAAACCGTCGGCAATCTTTTTAACCAAGGCGTCGCGTTTTTCCGGTGCGATAAACTGCAGTGTAAAGTTGAGGACAACAACCGAGGCATTGTTGATCTCAATATCACAGATATCCGCACAGCTGACGGTGATTGGTAAATCAGCGGATAGCGGTATTGCCAGCAGTGATTCCAGACGAGACGTCATGGCCGGGGAGTTATCGATGGCCAGCAACTCATAATCTTTGTGTGCAATCTGATGCGCCATGGCAAGGCTGGCACCGCCCAATGAGCAACCCAAATCATAAATGCGGGTGCCGGGGGCACAAAATCGTGCTGCCAATACCCCGATCATGGACAGGATCGTTGCGTATCCCGGCACAGATCGATTGATCATATCGCTGAACACCGAGGCTACTTTGTCATCAAACACAAAGTCGGTTCGTGCTTGCGGTGTTGAAAAAATGTTATCGGTTTTCATCTGACTGATTCTGCCGGTACGCTGGTGAAACCCGCGTCACGCAACGCACTGCGCAAAGTAAAGGCTGTTTCTGCTTGAAGCGCATCGTCACGATCCTGAGCAAGTGAAAAATCAAGATCAGCAATCGCGGTGATGGGTATCAAGTGCAAATGCGCATGACGCACCTCCAGTCCAGCGATCATCATGCCAACCTTTTCACAAGGGAAAAGGTGTTTCATGGTTTGTGACAACAGGCGCGCAACACCAAACACATGCGCATTAAGTACTGCATCCATGTCGTACCAATGATCAACTTCTTCGCGGGGAATCACCAGCATATGCCCTTCGCGAATAGGTTTTAGCGTTAAAATTGCGAAACAATGGTCATCATCCCAGATGATATGCCCCGGTAGTTCGCCTTGACGTATTCGTGTAAAAAGGCTGCTCATGGGGGCATGCTCCTGCAAGGTTAAAAGGTGAATCGGTTCGGGCGCTATTATGCGGTAAATCATGTTACAGTCCAACCAACCTGCCGGACAGCCGATCTGAGTGTGTCATCGGTCTGTGGCAGCAAAAGATGCGGATTCAGCACATGTTGTTTGGCAAACATTATCCAGCGCAGGAAACCTTACAGGTTGAGGGGTTGCCGGTGATTTGTCACCTGCAACGGAGCAAACGTAAAAGTCTGGCGTTGCATGTCCGGTACGAAGGCGTCGAAATCCGGGCGCCCCTTCACATCTCAACCAGCGATGCGCTCCGCTTTGTTGAAAAACATCACCAGTGGCTGACGCGCAAGCTCGATGAGCGACGCAAGCGCGCGGCCGAATGCTTGTCATTGCAGGATGGCGGACAGATACATTACAAGGCCCGAACTTTACGTGTCTATCTGGAAAATGCGGAGAAACCTGCAGTGGTTATTGAGTCTGAGCGCATGATTATTCGAGGTCCGGCCATCACAGCAAATAAAGCTGAGCGGGTTCTCAAGCACTGGTTACTGGAGCAGGCAAAAAGCTGGCTGCCGGCACGCACACGAGCGTTGGCAGACTATCTGGGTGTGAATCACAAACTGGCAAACGTGGTCTTTCGAAAAACGCGCAGCAAGTGGGGGCATTGCACGGCAAAGGGAATTATTCAGTACAACTGGTTGATCATGCTGGCACCGGATGGTGTGATTGACTACATGATCTGTCATGAAGTCTGTCACTTGCTGCACATGAATCATTCGCCGCAGTACTGGCAAAGTGTTAGTCGTGTTTGCCCGGACTACCAGCGTTATGTTGGTTGGCTAAAAAAGCACGAGCACCAGCTCTGGTTTTGAAACCGGTACTCTTGGCGTCCTGCACCTTTTGAGACGGGTGCTGATGATTATTAATGCGCCGGTCGAGCGCTATCCAGCTGTTTTCGTTGCCAGAGCGTGAAGATAATGCCTGCTGCAAACAAGCCGCCACTGACTGACAATAACAACAACAGGCTCAAACCAAGCAGTCCACCGGACGGCGCAGCCAGTACCAGCCCCGATAACGTCAGACAGGCGCGCGGGAACAGCCCCGGTTTGCCTTCCCCCAAGCGGCCAAAACCAATCAGGTAACCCTGTAATCCCGCTGATATGATCACTACACCCAGCAAAGCCGTGCTGATCATCAAAAACACTTCAGCAAACCCGCCCTGCAGTAACAGTGCCGGGTTCAGCACAAAAAAGAACGGAATAAAATAAATGATGGTGCCCAACCGCATGGCTTCCCAGCCCGCTCGCATGGGAGACACTTGTGCGACGGAGGCCGCTGCAAACGCCGCCAGCGCCACCGGAGGCGTGATGAAGCTCAACATACCCCAATACATAATAAACATGTGAGAGGCCAATGGATTCAGGCCAGCGCTGATCAATGCGGGCGCCAATACGATAGCAAGGAAAATGTAGGCCGCGGTCACTGTCATGCCAATGCCAAGTACGAAGCTGGTGGCGGCGCCCATAAACAACAGCACCAAGACATTGTCGCCCGCCAGATAAAGCAAGTCGTTAGCGAGGGTGCCGGCCATACCGGTGACTGCGAGCGAGCCTACAATCAGACCAATTGCTGCCAGAATACCAGCCAGCTCAGCCATCAATCGACCCGTCCCTGCAACCATCAGCATAAATTTTTCAAGATTCATGCGATGTTTGGTGAACTGGTTAATGATCAGCAGAAAGCCGGTGGCGATAAAGGGGGCTGTCGCTTCACGTTGCATGTAAACCAGCATAAAGGTCAGCAAGGCAAACACGGCAATAAAATACCAGCCTTCTTTAAAGACCTGACCCAGGCTCGGCAGCTCGTCTTTGGGTAATCCTTTTAGCCCGTGGCGCGCAGAGTAGGCATCGATCTGCATGTATAAACCAAAAAAATACAAGAAGGACGGGACAATCGCAGCCACCGCAATCGTGACATAACTGATACCCAGAAAGCTGGCCATTACAAACGCAGTTGCGCCCATGATAGGGGGCATCATCACGCCACCTGTGGAAGCACAAGCCTCGACGCCTGCGGCATAACCACGAGAAAAACCGGTACGCCGCATGGCAGGGATAGAGAGCGGGCCAGTGGTTAATACGTTAGTGATTGGGCCACCACTCATGGATCCCATGAGTCCGCTGGAGAATACCGCCACCTTGGCAGCGCCGCCACGCTTGTGACCAAGCAATGCAAAGGCGAGGTTGATAAAAAACGGCCCGCCACCAGTATGTTGCAGTGCTACCCCAAACAGAATAAAACCAAACACCAGCATGGCAAACGAATTCAGAGCAACACCAAACAGGCTCTCTTCGCCCAGTACGTGAAAGATTGCCACGTCATGAATTGGCATCCCAATGCCGGCCACCACATCGGGCATTTTGTCGGCATAGGTTGGGTATAGTGACAACACCAGCACAATAAAAAATATTGGCCAGCCGCCAGCGCGGCGCCCAGCTTCCAGAATAATTGCCCAGGTCACCAGTGCCAGCGCAATCCCGAGAGGTGGCGCAGCATATTCCCAAGCATCAAGAATAATCAGATCTGCATTGTAGGCAAAATAGCTGAAAATGCCGGCGATAACGCCTATAACGACTTTGTCATACCAAGGTACGTAGTCGATGTTGTCGGGATGGGACGGAAAGGTAATAAACACCATGATCAGCATAATGCCGGTAATCAGGTACAAGTACCTGCCGTCCAGCATGGTAATGTCCATGAAAAAGCCCAGTGCAAATATCTGGTTGATCGCCAGAAACGTCGCTGCGGCAGTCAGTATGGCCATACTCGCGCGCCATTTGATGGCCAGCTGTCGATAACGGCCTATCGAGGGCAGTTCGGAATCGTCCTTGGTCTCGTCTGGCGGTGCGATAGGCGGGATGATGCTGTTGCTCATGTGTCGTCGTCTTTGTTGGAGTTGTACGTTATTGGGTTTCAGACAAGGTAATCAGGCCCTGCGCTTCAAGGGCTTGTTCTCTGAATGCCAACCAGCCTTGCTCAAACGTCGCACGGTCTTCTGATGCGCTGGGAAAATAAGCTTGCCAGGCATCCATCAACACGCGCTGGCGATTGAGGTTTTCCTGTTGTTTGGCTTCCGCTTCAGGAGTCCAGATACCGATCTCTTTGAAATAGCGAATGGCGCCTTCATGGTAAGGAATAAAGGCATTTTCCAGCTGCTGCCCCATGATTAACCAGCCGTTCGCGCCGGGCGCCGAGGCCTTGTAATCGTCATAGTGCATGGCTATCACCTTGGTGAGTCCGTAGACGGTATCAACTTCGGCATTGTCCATGGCAACCAATAACGGATAGGCGGAGGTGAATACTCGCACACCGGTGTTCACATCAATAGCCGGGCCCTCGGTGGCCACATGTGGTACATACCAGGGCAAGCGATCACGGACGCGTTTAATGGCTTCCGGGTCGTCGTGCGGGAACTCAACCCAGTGGAGGCCACGTGGAGAGGAGTCAAGGCGCATAAATGGTGGGGAATTGCAGGCGCCACCGGCAACATCCGCGCGGTTATTAATCACGGCATCAATTGAAGCGTTATAACCACCCACTTCCACAATCTCGACGTCGTCCCAGGTCAGATTGGCGTACGCCAACAATGCTGTCGAGGCGTTATTCAATGAGGGTGCGCCCTGCACAAAGGTCAGGCGCTTGCCACGCATATCACTCACGGTGCGGATTTCCGCATCAGCGGCCGTGGCAAAGCTGAATGAGCAGCTGGTGGAGAAGTTGGACAGCAGGGCGCGGATTGGCTGCGGACCCCAAATGCGTGCAGCGAAGTTGAGAATGCCTTCCTGAGCATACACCGCCTCAGAACCACCCGCCGACATATGGACGCGGTTCGCACGCAAGGTCGCCAGTCGGGAAACATCATTTCGACCGGGTACAACACGCAAGTTCACGCCGTATTGTCGCTGCAGGATGTTGCCGATTGCGACGGCCTGACTGTAACCACCGGTACCGGTAGGATAAGCCGACCAAGCGATGGTGCGCGGCAGATTCAGCTGTCCGGCAGGCGGGTTTTCCGGCAGCTCATCAACACCACACGCGCTCAGTAACAGACCGATGATGCCAGCGCCCAAAAGTCGACTGACAGAATGACGAACCCGACCAGTGGGTGTGGATATCCGGGACAGAACAAGGGTGGACATTGCTTTCGGAGCTCCTGTGTGTTCAGCAAGCGCGGTTCTTGCTATTTTGCTTATTCACGCGCTTGATAATGTGCCGCAGAAGCATAACCCAGCCAGACAGTCATTGCCACTTTGACCGGTTCGACTCGTCGAGCCGACCAGTCGATACCGGATCACGCGTTGTCGTGTGTGCCGAGTTCAAACATCAAATCCCAGACGCCGTGGCCCAGTCTATTTCCGCGACGTTCAAACTTGGTTTCGGGGCGGCCGGTATTCTGGGCGTACTGACCCGTTCCAGCGGTGTTGCGAAGTAAAGCGATATGACTGAGGACATCCATCATTTGTTCAGCATAGTGCTGCCAGTCAGTCGCCAGGTGAATACGCCCGCCCGGTTTTAATTTTTTCATCAGATCCAACACAAACGCGGTTTGAATCAAGCGGCGTTTCTGGTGCTTCTTCTTGTGCCAGGGGTCCGGGAAAAATATCTGCACCAGATCCAGTGACTGATCCGGTATACAGTTGGCCAGAATTTCAACCGCATCAAAGCAGTACATACGAAGATTGCTGATCTTGTTGTTTTCTATGAAATTGATCAACTTCCCCACGCCGGCGCGATGCACTTCAATACCAATGTAGTTTTTGTCCGGATTGCTGATGGCCATTTCAGCCAATGAATCACCCATGCCAAAGCCGATTTCCAGCACCAAGGGTGCCGAACGGCCAAACAATGCAGTGGCATCCAGCGCAAATTGGTGATCTTCGATCACATAGCGCGACCAATGTTTATCAATGGCTTCCTGCTGCGCAACAGTCTGGCGACCACTTCGTATGACGTAACTGCGCAATGCACGGCGCACTGGCGGTTGTGCGGTGGAACCGTCAGTCAATGAACCATCTTCCGCAGACGTGATGTTGTTTTYCATAAAATGGCTCTTGCACCTGAGGTCTAGAAAAAAGTGCCGTCAATCGGGGACGATGCGCTGGCGTAAAGTTTGCGCGGCATACGACCGGCCAGCCAGGCTTCGCGACCACTGGCCACTGCCTTTTGCATGGCAGATGCCATCAGCACCGGATCGCGCGCTTCCGCAATGGCGGTGTTCATTAATACACCGTCACAGCCGAGCTCCATGGCGATGGTGGCGTCAGACGCCGTACCAACACCGGCATCAACAATGATGGGAACGGTCGCATTTTCCAGAATCAGACGAATGTTGTAGGGGTTACGAATGCCCAAGCCCGACCCAATGGGGGCGCCCAGCGGCATCACTGCAATGCAGCCGATTTCTTCAAGCCGTTTGGCAATCAAGGGGTCGTCACTGGTGTAGACCATGACATCAAACCCATCAGCCACCAGCTGTTCAGCTGCGATCAGAGTTTCAGTCACGTTCGGGTACAGGGTCTTTTGATCGCCTAACACTTCGAGCTTGACCAGTTTGTGGCCGTCCAGTAACTCACGCGCCATTCGGCAGGTACGAACGGCATCGGCAGCGGTATAACAGCCAGCGGTATTGGGCAGGATGGTGTATTTCTCGGGCGAAATCACATCAAGCAGGTTGGGCTCACCTTTGTTCTGCCCAAGATTCACCCGGCGAATGGCCACGGTAATCATCTGTGCACCACTGGCAACCAGCGCGTCCAGATTCTGCTGGAAGTCGCGATACTTGCCGCTGCCGACAATTAAACGGGACTCATAGGTCTTGCCAGCGAGTACCAGCGGCTTGTTGATTGCAGGTGTCTGATGATTGGTATGCATGAAGCGTTTCCTGTTTGTCAGTCAAATCTAACCGCCGCCAATGGCGTGGACGATCTCAAGGGTGTCGCCGTTGTTTAGGCGCGTGCTGCCGTGCTGGCTGCGGGGCACAATGCTCGCATTTAACTCCACAGCAATCCGACCTTGAGTCATGTCCAGCTGTTCGAGCACATTCAAAATACTGCTGCCATCCGATATTTCAACCGGGTCGCCATTGACATAAATGTTGATCAATTCCCGCGTCCTTCGTTGAGGTTGATGTACTCAGGCGCTACGCCCAAAAAACATGGCTGCTGCCAATAATAACCAACCCGCAATAAAGGCAACACCGCCAATCGGGGTAATGGCACCCAGCCAGCGAATACCGCTCAGGCTGAGAACATACAAACTGCCTGAAAAAATAATAATGCCGGTCAGGAACAGCCACGCGCTGGCGCGTAGCATGGCAGAGTCACTGATCTGCATACATAACAAACCGACACCAAACATCGCCAGTGCGTGATACATCTGGTATTGAACACCGGTCTGGAAAATCGCCAGCATGTCCGGCGCCAGGCGCGCCTTCAACCCGTGTGCCGCAAACGCGCCCAATGCTACCGCCAAAAAACCATTGATGGCTGCAATCCCTATTATCAGCATGGGCATAACGGAACTCCTGGGTAAGTGCGTGTGAAATCTTAATGGTGAGTGCGGTAATAAAAAAGCCGCTGCCATGGACAGCGGCTTTTTGTGTGCACGCTTTTGACAGCCTGCCGGTCAGGCAGCGAGAATCGCCCCTTTGACCTTGTTCATGGCATTCTGTTCAAGCTGACGGATGCGTTCGGCTGATACATTGTATTTAGCCGCGAGATCATGCAGGGTGGCTTTCTCGTCAGCCAACCAACGGCTGTTGATAATATCCCGGCTGCGCTCGTCAAGCTGACTCATGGCCATATGCAGATTACTGGTCTGATTTTCTTCCCACTCGGTCTCTTCGATATCCCGTGCCATGTCGGAATTGTTATCTTCGAGGTAATACGCGGGCGCGAGGTAGGCCTCTTCATCGTCAGCGTCGGCATCAGCGTCAAACGCCATATCGTAGGATGCCATACGACCTTCCATCTGGCGGACCACAACCGTATCCACACCAAGATCATCGGCCATTGCCTGGGCTTCATCGTTGTTCAGCCAACCAAGACTCTTTTTGGAGCTGCGCAGATTAAAAAACAGTTTGCGCTGGGCTTTGGTTGTCGCAATCTTGACGATTCGCCAGTTGCGCAGAATGAACTCGTGGATTTCAGCTTTGATCCAGTGTACGGCAAACGACACCAGGCGAACGCCCATGTCCGGGTTAAAACGTTTAACCGCCTTCATCAGACCGACGTTACCTTCCTGAATCAGGTCTGACTGTGACAGCCCGTAGCCTGAATAACTGCGTGCCAGATGCACAACAAACCGCAGGTGCGCAAGAACCAGTTGGCGGGCCGCTTCCAGATCTTCTTCATGGAAGTAGCGATTAGCCAATTCACGCTCCTGTTCCGCCGTCAGCACGGCAATACTGTTGACGGATGTTATATAAGCAGATAAATCGCGACCCGGAACTGACGGGCCGGCAAGCTGCAAGCTCTTTCCTGTCATCATGGTTGCAACGCTCATAAGTCCTCTCATGTCAGGAGCCTTGCTCACAAGGCCCTGCTAATCCAATGTTGATCAAAGAGACCGTAGTCTACCACCATTTATTACATGAGTGATGGTCTGTGTCCAGTCACGGTTGATCCGACCTTGACGCATCTTGAGTCAACGTAATATAGACACATTGTGGTGATATTTTACGGTTTCAAGGGCCTCGCGTAAAAAAAATTCCGGGCTATCTCAGGTTCTGCTCAGGTGTCTTGATACCGACAGGGCAGCACCCGTCAAGCCCAATAACACTCCGCCAGCGATCAACATCAGGCTGGCGCGCAGGTCCATGCCGATAAATTGATACTGATCTCCGTAAAACGCCAGCAGGGATTGCGCGGGATCACCAAGCAGACGCAGTAAGGCCTCCAACAATACCCATGTCAGCATGGCGCCAAACAACCCATGTAATGCGCCGCTGTATAAAAATGGTCGGGCGATAAAAGCGCGCGTCGCACCGATCAGCGTCATCACTCTGATTTCGGCATCGCGTCCGGCAATGTGCGTGCGAATCGTATTCCCGATGATAAACAGTACGGCCAGCGACAAAACAATAACCAAGGCCAGCACCATACGGTCCGTCAGCTGCATCAGACTCTCAAGGCGCTCAATCCAGCCAATATCCATCACCACCTGCTCAACGCCCGCATCGCCAGCGAATGCATCACGAATCTGTAAAGCGGTCTGCGCAAGCATATCGTTTGGATGAACTTCAAGGCTGGCGGGCAGAGGATTGCTGCCAACAGTATTGATAACGTCGCCAAGGCCTGACCAACTGGCAAAATCAGCCGCCGCCTGTTGTGCGGAAATAAACTCGACACGCTCGACCAATGGGTGGCCTGTCATCGAATCCTGCAGGGACTGCTGATGTTCCGGGGAAATGTCCGCACGCAGATAAAAGCTGATGTGGTTGGTGTTTTGCAGACTATTGCCGAACTGTGCCATATTTTTTCCAGCCACATAGACCAGCGCTGGCAGTAATAGTGCGATAGCAACGACCATCAGGCTCATCAGGGTGTTGACCGGCTGGGTGCGCAACCGGTTCAGGGCATCCGCACACGCCTCGACATGTTGTTCCAGCCAGCCAGCGAGTTTTTGGCGGGATGACCGCTCACGGTTGGCGCCGCTCAGGCGATTGGGTGCGTGTTTACCCGGTGCGGGGCGTGCTGGTCTGGACATCAGGCCTGTGCTCCGCCGTGGTGTGCGTCGCGACGGCTCGGATGCATTTCATCGTTGACCAGCAGTCCTTGGTCCAATGTCAGAATACGATGGCGAAGGCGCGTAATCAGGGACAAGTCGTGGCTGGCGATGAGCATGGACACTCCTACCTGGTTGAACTGTTCGAACAGTAGCATGATTTCTGCGGCCAGCTCCGGGTCCAAATTGCCGGTTGGCTCATCGGCCAACAGTATCTGGGGTCGATTGACGACTGCACGGGCAATGCCAACGCGCTGTTGTTCGCCACCCGATAAGGTCATCGGATTCATTTTCTCTTTATTGAGTAATCCCACTTTATCCAGTGCAGCGCGGACACGACGGGCAGCTTCGTGCTTGTCATAGGCATCAATACGCAGAGGCAGCATAACGTTGTCAAACACACTGCGATCGTAAAGCAACTGGTGATCCTGAAACACCACGCCGATGCGACGGCGATAAAATGCAATCTGATCAGCGGGCATTCGCAGAATATTGCGTGTGCCGACCACGATTTGCCCTTGATCGGGGCGTTCTGTCAGCATAATCAGCTTCAAGAGCGTACTTTTTCCGGCCCCCGAGCGTCCTGTCAGAAACACCATGGCTCCTTGATCAAGCTCAAAAGAGACCTGCTTCAGTGCTTGATGACCGCCGCTGTAACGCTTGCTGACCTCGTCAAAACGAATCATGGTGAGTCTTTGTTGGAGGACTGGCCAAACAGCGCCGCAACAAAGTCATCGGCATTAAAGGGACGCAGATCTTCGGCTTGTTCCCCGATACCAATAAATCTGATGGGCAGTGCCAGCGTTTTGGCGATAGCGAATACCATGCCGCCCTTGGCAGTGCCATCCAGTTTGGTCAGGCACAGACCGGTCAGGTTCACCGCTTTGTTAAAACTTTGCGCCTGATTGAGCGCGTTTTGACCTGTCGTCGCATCCAGCACCAGCATGACTTCGTGGGGCAGGCTGTCGTCCAGTTTTTTCAGCACGCGCACTATTTTTTCGAGTTCCTGCATCAGATTCGACTTGTTGTGCAGGCGCCCGGCGGTATCAGCAATCAGCACATCGACGCCTTTGGCCTTGGCGGACTGATAGGCATCAAAAATAACCGATGCACTATCTGCGCCAGATGCCTGTGCAACCACGGGCACCTGATTACGATCGCCCCAGGCTTGCAATTGTTCAACAGCCGCTGCCCGGAAGGTGTCGCCAGCTGCCAGCATGACTTTGAGTTTCTGGTTTTGAAAGCGTCGGGCCAGTTTTCCAATAGTGGTGGTTTTACCCACCCCGTTAACACCTACTACCAGGATAACGTAGGGTTTACGGGCAGAGTCAATCACCAGTGGCACACTACAGGGATTCAGCAGTTCGCGCAGTTCCGCTTGCAGCTGAGCCATCAATGCGTCGGCATTGGCGAGCTGATTTCGCTTGAGCCGGGCCGTCAGCGATGCGATCACCTGGTCGGTGGCTTCAATGCCAACGTCCGCGCTGAGCAGTTGCATCTCAATTTCTTCCAGCAGCGCCGCATCAATCACTTTGCGGCCTTTGAGCAAGGAGCCAAGCCCCTCAGCAAGATTTTCACGCGTGCGGCTCAGCCCCTGCTTCAGCCTGCTGAAAAACCCGAGTACAGGTTTTGCATCCCCCTCAGGCGCAGGTGGGGTGTCAGCATCGCCAGCAGAGTCAGTATCCAGTGTTTTGGGTGTTAAAGGGGCCACGCTCTCAACAGTGATACTGGCGGTGGGGTCCGATGATTCGTGTGCGATCTCCGCAGACTCAGCTATTGTCTCTGACGCCGGGATCAGATCGGGGCCTTGATCGGGCGCATTGTTTTGACGTTTTTTGAGAAAGCTGAACATGAAAAGTAACCCACAGTCTGGCAAATCAAGACGCACAGTCTAGCATTCTGACAGGCAACACGTCATGACCCGCTCGGGCCCTGACAAAACAAACTCTGGTGTTCCGGCAGATTGCGTCTGCCAAAACAGGCGATGGCAACGTACAATTCCGCTCCTATGCAGTTTTGCGGCAAGGTTGGTTCTAGACCACGGCGCAAAATCAGCTGCCGGAAAGAAAGGCAAGGGTAAGGGAAGGCAAGATTGATGAGTGGCAAAAAACCAACAGGTCAACAGAATACCCTGCGTATCATTGCGGGGTATTGGCGCGGCCGTAAATTACGTTTTCCGGACGTGCCCGGTTTGCGTCCGACACCTGATCGTGTGCGCGAGACACTGTTTAATTGGTTACAAGGACTGATTCTGGAGGAAGATTGTCTGGACTTGTATGCCGGCAGCGGCGCGTGTGGTCTGGAGGCGTTGTCTCGTGGTGCCAGATCTGTGGTTTTTGTCGATGCGTCCGCACAAGCCAGTGCCGCCATCAATGCCCATCTTGGGGCGTTGCACTGTGCTCAGGGCAAAGTGCACACGACCAGCGCGCAGCAGTACATCAGAACGGAGGCGCATCCAGGCAGTTCAGGCACGCAGTTTGGTGTGGTTTTTATGGATCCGCCGTTTGCGTCCGACTTTCTGCGCACCGATTGCATGGCGCTGGAGGCCAGTGGGTTGTTAAAACCACGTGCCCACATTTATCTGGAGTCCGGGCACACATTACCTGCGTCCGAGGGCAACGGAGACTTCCCGGCCAATTGGCAACTGCGCAAACAGGGCAAGGCCGGCGCTGTATTTTATGGTCTGTATGAACGATGTGAGATGGTTGAATGACCCGCAAGGATTCAGTTATCCAATTTAATGAGTCTTTTGCGGCGCCGTGGTGGATGCCGGGTGGGCATCTGCAGACCGTCTGGCGCAAGTTGCAAAAAACTCCGCAGCTGCTCCGGCATCGTCGACGCATAGAGTTAAGTGACGGAGACTTTATTGATGTGGATGTTGAGATCCCGGGAACGGCGCTGTCAGATCCCCTTAAACCGTTGGTGTTTCTGTTACATGGACTGGCTGGCAGCGCGGATTCGCCTTATGTACTTGCCATGCAGCACGAATTGTCTGCGCAGGGCTACGAAAGTGTGGCCATGAACTTGCGTGGCTGCAGCGGTGAATTCAATCGTCTGGCGGTGGCCTACCACTCGGGATGCTCCAACGATGTCGAAGAAGTCATCGGTGTTTTGCTTGCCAGCAAGCCACAAAACCAACCACTGATTGTGATTGGTTACTCACTCGGCGCCAACGTGCTGGTCAAGTGGTTGAGTGAAACGGCTCACCGGAACAGAGTGTTGGCAGGGGTGAGTGTCTCAAACCCGTTTGTGCTGGCGCTGTGTTGTGGGCGTATGAATAGTGGCCTGCCGTTCTGGTATGGCCGCTACTTTTTGAACAGGCTTCGTCGAGACCTTGAGGCAAAACGACAGCACTTCGAGCGTAGCGGGCAAGACGATCAGCTGCAGATATTACAAGCACTGGGCTCGTTGCAAACGGTCAAAACCTTGTGGGATTTTGATGATGCAGTCACCGCTCCCCTGCATGGCTTCCGCAGTGCCGAGGACTACTATGAGCGTTGCAGCAGTCGGCAGTTCTTACCGGCAGTTAACGTGCCTCTGCTGATTGTGCACGGTCGTAATGACCCAATTATTCCGCCTGACGCGTTGCCTCAGGCACATGAGACGGGTGTCAGCATGCAAACAGAACTGCTTGACCAAGGTGGGCATGTGGGATTTGTCGCGCGCGGTCAACGGTATTGGCTGGAACGCAGAATACTGCACTATATCCAGTACCATGCTGACCGCAGCATTTAGCTGACAGGTTTGGATCGGTGGTGTAGTGTAATCAGCAAATAACAGCAGCTACGAACCAGACTTATGAAAACAGCGGTTTACCCGGGCACATTCAACCCCATCACCAATGGCCATACCGATCTGGTGCAGCGTGCATCAAAGTTGTTTGATCATGTCATTGTGGCGATTGGCGTCAATAAACAAAAAGCCAACACACCTGCAACTGAAAAACGTGTCGATTTGGCCAGAAAGGTGTTGGCCCACCTCGATAATGTTGAGGTTTGTTCGTTTGACACCCTGCTCATCGACTTTGTCCGTCAACGAGGGGCCGATGTCATTCTGCGCGGCCTCAGAACGGTGGCTGACTTCGAGTATGAATTCCAGCTGGTTGGTATGAATCGAGCACTGGATCCCGACATCGAAACCATTTTTCTGGCGCCGGATGAACACCTTTCCTACATTTCCTCAACTCTGGTGCGTGAGATTGCATCTTACGGTGGCGATATTTCTCGGTTTGTCCACCCGCTGGTGGCAGAGGCCATGCGTGAGCAACTGGCGTCTCAGTCCTGACAGAGGGGACAAAACACTGAGCTGCGCTGTGACTGGCGAATTTCCTTGAGTTCAGTCCCACACTGCTTGCAGGGCTGCCCGGCGCGGCCATACACCAGCAAGGATTGCTGAAAATAGCCGGGCTTGCCATCTCCACCCACAAAATCTCTCAAGGTTGTGCCGCCGACGGTGATGGCATGACTGATGACTTGCTTGATGCATTGCACCAGACGGGTATAACGCTTTGCGGACACTGCGCCCGCCATCGTCTGTGGTCGGATGCCTGCCATAAACAGGGCTTCATTGGCGTAGATGTTGCCGACGCCCACCACCACATGACTGTCCATCACAAAGGATTTGATCGGCACCTTGCGCCCACGGCTGCGTTTATGCAGATAGGCGCCGGTAAAATCATCGGCCAGCGGCTCCGGGCCAAGTGACGCGAGCAGGCCGTGTTGCTCAACGGGCAGCTCTGACCACAGCAGGCAGCCGAAGCGTCGCGGATCGTGATAACGCAGGATCACGCCATCACTCATCTCGATGTCCACGTGATCGTGTTTGCCGGCTGCCTGATGGCTGTCGACGATGCGCACGCTGCCGGACATGCCAAGGTGAATGATCACACAGCCCTGTTGTGTATAGAGCAGCAGATATTTGCCGCGCCGCCCGGTATGGGTGATGGTTTGCCCGGCCAACGTCTCAATGATCTGGCTTGATACCGGCCAACGTAACTGTGGTTGACGAACGCGGGTTGCCAACACGGTCTTGCCGCACAGATAGGGATCAATACCGCGGCGACTGGTTTCTACTTCTGGCAATTCCGGCATGGACTGTTTACTCTGGGTTTTTCAGTGAAAATGACTTGATTCGGCAGCAGAACGAAATAAATTTTTGCACATGCCGGTACTTTTCTTACGATAGTTTGTCATATAAATGAGATAGGAAAAATTTACAGCGCGATATAGAGTTGGATTTCCGCACCGGAGAGCCCCGTATGTATTTCCGAAGTTGCTCGAGCGACAACAAATCAGGCGTTTCAGTGGCATTTATCAAGCCAGCGAACACGGCCAGCCTGGGTTTCGGGCGGCGACTGTTGCTGGCAGTAAGTTTGATCATTTCCGGTTTGCTGACACCCCTGGTTTCCCTCGCGCAAGACGCCGCTGGCACCCTGCTGGATCAGCAGCAACTCGAACGAACTGTCGCGGAGCTGGAGGCTAAAGGCGACACTTGGCATCCCATGATTGCCGAGTCGATGATCAGTCTGGCCAGATTGAAGCAAGCGGATAACAACCACACGGAAGCGCTGGCCATGCTTGAGCGCGCCGTGCATATCAGCCGGGTCAATCACGGTTTGTTCAGCCTGCAACAGGCGCCCGCCATCAAAATGCAGATTGCCAGTCACCTAGCGTTGAATGAGTGGCAAGAAGCTGACAGCCTCGAGCAGTACCATTTTTACATTCACAGTCGCAGTCTTGGCGTGGGCAACCCGGCGTTGATCCCGGCGTTGCTGAGTTATGCCGAGTGGCATGTCGAGGCGTTTGCAGATCGCCGTGGCGAATTGCCGGCAACCCGTCTGATCGATGCCTATCGTTTGTACAGCGCGGTATTAAGTCTGGTGGATGCTCAACCTGAACCAGAAAAATACCCGCGGGAACACTACCTCCACCGACTGGCCTATCTGTCCTGGCTGATGCACCGCACCGGCGTCCAAAGCCGTCCGGAAACCCTGTATGCCAAAACCCGGCAGGTGGATGATGACTGGATTGAACGATTTACCGAAGGAGAATACCGCCATCACAACAACCCATTCCTGCAGGGTCAGCATGCCCTTGAGCAGATCATCAGTATGCGCGAGCGCAGGGTAGAGGAGTCAGCCCCGGGTTCCTCAATTCATCGGGAAATGCGCAAATTGCATGCGGAAGCAGTGTTGGATATGGCTGACTGGAATCTGTTGTTCGATCGGCGGCAAGGTGCTGAAGTTGTCTATCGACAGGCATGGGAATTATTGTCTGATGAGGACGATGCGTTGAAAACGGCCGTGTTCGATCGCATGGTATTGATTCCAAGTTTCGAGAATTTTATGCAGCCGGAACGAACTACCGACCTGGCTTCAAGCAGCGCGCCCGCCATGGCCAGTGCGTTTTCATCGGCAAGGCCAGTGCGTTCCGAACGTTTGCAAACCTGGCCATGGGTAACCATGCGTTTTGATCTGACCCGTAACGGCCGAGTCACCAATGTGGAGTTGCTGGAGTCCTCAACGGAGATCAATGAATACGTCAGGCGCAACATGGTCATGGCATTGCGCGGGAGTGTCCTGAGACCGACGCTGAACGAAGGCACCCCGGATATCACCCGCGGACTTGTCTATCGCTTCCCGTACGACCCGGCCCGTATTGCGGGAAATGTTATTGAGACGGAAACGGCGGCTGAATCCGTAGAATCACTGGACAATCAAACGGGTGGCATTGAATCTGCCGCAAATGAAGCGCAATAATGCTTTGGCGAACATGTCTGACTGTCAGACATCAACATCGATCTGCCCTGAGCAGATGGAGTAAGGGAAAATGAAACTGTTGCAACACCGTCTGGTTATTGCCATGGGGCTGTCGGCCGCATTGCTGAGCGCGTGTGAGACAACCCAGCAGACGCAATCCAGCATGCCGCAAATGCCATCGATGCCATCGTCGTCGATGCCCTCCATGCCGTCGTCTTCCAGCTCCAGCTCGTCGTCGAGCTCGTCTTCATCGAGTTCGTCGTCATCAAGCTCTTCATCGTCGAGCTCATCGTCGTCAAGTTCTACGGCATCGAGCTCCTCATCAGGATCGGCGGGTTCTTCCGGGGGCATGCCGTCAATGCCGTCACCGGGTGCCCGGCAATCCGGCTCGTCAGCGTCCATGCCCGGACTACCCGACTTTTCCAGCGGCCGCAGTTCATCCTCTGGCAGCACCGCCAGTGCGAATTCTTCGTCAGGTGCGTCCGGTGCCAGCCCGAGCGGCGCAGCCGGCGCGTCAGGCGACATGATGCCAGGCAGCGCAGGTTCCGGTCGTCCGGCAACGCCAGGTTCAGGCAGTTTGCCGGGTGATCGCACAATGCCAGGCGCTGGCGCTCAAGGGACAGCCAGCTCATCGGGTTCCACAGCCGGCACCGCCAATAGCGGTGGATCGCAATCTTCGACCGCCGGCAATGGTGATGGTGGTATCAACGCCAGTGTCAGTGCAGGTGGCGTAACGGTCGGTAGCGACGGAGTGAGTGTGAGCGCGGGTGGTGTGACCGTCGGCAGTGGGGGTGTGAGCGTAGCGGGTATGCCAGTGGGCGGCGCGCTACCGGGCACCGGCACGGGCACAGGATCCGGCACTGATCCCGGTATGGGAACAGGCGGCTTTCCAGGTACAGGAAGCGGCGGATTCCCCGGGGGTATACCGGGAGGAAGTATGCCGGGTAGCAGCGCAGGCATGCCCGGCGGCATAGGCGGTGGCGTGATGACCTCGCGAGATCGTGTTGCGGTACTGGACGGCGCGCTAGGCCGTGGTTATGAGGAATTTGACGGACTGATTCTGGCCGAACGCAGTCGTGCACAGCGACAGAGCAACGAAGTCGGAAGTGATCCTGCCGGTCTCTACAATGAACAAGGTGGCGCCGGTGGTATGCCCGGTGTCGAGTTTCCCGGCCAGGGGCAAGGCGAAGGCGGTCAAGGTGAACAGGGTGGTCTGCCTGGCGGTGTGATCGCCAGCACCAGCTCAGCGGGTCAAGGCCCACAGAGTGGCGGCTCGGGAGGATCCATGGGTGGCCGGCAAGGCGGACCATCCGCTGAAGCTGAAGGCGCCTATCCTGTCCCTGAGGATATTCCCGGCGGTGACAACGACGATGTTGTTGCCCGACAGATTCGTGAAGCCGCCATGAATGAACCTGATCCCGAGTTGCGTGAAAGACTTTGGGATGAATATCGACGTTATACAGGGCTTTTGCAGTAAGGTGGTTGATATGGCAGTTTTGTTGAGGCAGTTGTTTAAACCTTTGCACGTGCTCAGCTTGGTATTGCTGGTGGCATTGGGTGCCTGTGCTACCACGTCAGTTAAATCGACCCAGTTTGTGCCCATCATGCAGGGTGATGTGCCTATGGATGACGCGTTGTTGATGGATATCGGTATCCGGGTTTTTGATCCGGGTATTGATGAAATTGATGAAGATGAACTGGATCGCACGAATCCCGAAATTCGCCGCGCAGAGTCCCGATACGCGCCATACCTGATGGCCGAAACCCTGCAACGCTCGGGAAACTGGGGCGTTGTCAGGGTATTGCCAGCGCCGACTACTACCATGGATGTCTATCTGGATGGCCAGATCCTGTTGTCCAACGGCGAAGGTATGATCATCAAGGTGACGGTTACTGACTCAACCGGCAGGCTCTGGTACACGCGCACCTACGAGGAGCATATCAGTCAGTACAACTATGATCTGACGCAGCGGCAGTCCCACGATCCTTTTCAGGTCATCTATAACAACATCGCCAACGACTTGTTGGCCTTCCGGCAAGGCTCGGTGTCTGATGATCAGATACACACCATTCGAACCGTGTCGGAACTGCAATTTGCAGCCAATTTTGCCCCTGATATTTTTGGCAGCTATCTGAGCAAAAACGAGCGTGGTATCACCACGCTGACGCGCTTGCCCGCTGAGAATGATCCGGCGCTGATTCGAATACTCGACATTCGTGAACGTGACAATCTCTTTGTGGATACCGTACAGGACTACTATGCGACCTATGCGCGTCAGATGCGTGGTCCCTATGACGCCTGGCGTGAGCAGAGTTTTACAGAGACCATGGCGTTGGAAGAAGCCGAACGCTCTGCGCGTCGCCGGTTTATCACCGGTGCAGCAGCTATTGCAGGGGGTATTGCCGCGGTAGGGCAAAATAATGCGGGTGCCCAGATGGCCGGCATCACCGGTGTCGCGGCGGGTGCTTACCTGGTGCGCAGCGGATTTGAGCGCTCACAACAGGCACAGATGCATATCGCTGCCCTGAGCGAGTTGAGTGCATCACTGGAAGCCGAAGTCGCTCCCAAAGTTATCGAACTGGATGACCGCCAGATTATGTTGACGGGCACAGTCGAAGAACAATATCAGCAATGGCGTGACATCCTGATGGAAATCTACCTGACGGAAACGGGTGGACTCTGATGTCAGCCGCAGGGAGCGAAAAGATATCGGCCTGGATTTGGGTCGCATTGGCAGCGCTTGTATTGCTGGCGCTGGCGGTCATTTTTGTGCTGCCCAATGTGGTCCAACAATATGAATTGCCGCTGACACCCCGGGTTGCCCAGCCAATCGTAGAGACGCCTGCCAACCCAGCACCCGCGCAAGCGGCGACCCCCGCCTTGTCGCCCTTCGAAGAGGCCCAGATTGCCCGCCAGCGCCGCGAAGCACAGGATGCCTTGGCAAGCCTGCTGGAACGCCAGACAGATCTGAACGTCACCAATGTCAGTGCCTGGGCCACTGAGGAATACGACGCGGCTGTCGCCAGTGCGCGCCGCGGTGATGAGTTTTACCGGGTGGCCAACTTTGCGGATGCCACACTGGCCTATCAGGAAAGTGATCAGGCGCTTGCACAGCTGCAAGAGCGACGACCACAGGAATTCGAAAGACTGATGGCATTGGGTGAAGCGGCGCTGCTGGCCTCCAATGCGCCGACGGCGCTGGAAAGCTTTTCATTGGCATCGCAGATTGACCTGACCAGCGCGGCAGCTGTCGATGGCATGCGTCGCGCGCAAGTGCTGGATGACGTCGAGCGCCTGCTGGCAGAGGGTGATGAATTACAGAATTCAGGCCGTCTTGATGAAGGCCGCGCCTTGTTCGAGCAGGCGTCTGCACTCGACAGCAGCCATCCACGTATCAGTGAGCTGATGGCACGCAACGCGCAGTTACAGATTGATGCGCGTTTCACACAAGCAATGTCGGAAGGATTTGCGTTGCTGCAGCAGTCACAGTCAGATCAGGCAATTGTGGCGTTTGAACGCGCCTTGCAAATCAAACCGGGTAACCCGCAGGCTCAGGAAGCCATCGACCAGACCCGCACTGAGCTGACGTTACAGGCCATCGAAGCGCAGCGCACCCGCGCACTGTCGTTGGAAAGTGCTGAACAATGGAAAGAAGCCATCTCCGCCTATGACGCCATTCTTGCGCTGGACAGTAATCTGGTTTTTGCACAGGAAGGCCGCGACTATTCTGCACGCCGGGTGCAGCTGGATGAATTGCTGGAGTTGAATCTCAACAATCCGTTGCGTCTGTCAGAAGCTGCTGCCTTCGACGAAGCAAATGCGGTGTTGAAAATTGCCACGGATCTGGCGCGTGATCTGTCACAGGATGCCCAAATGTCAATGGGTCCAAGACTGCAGAGTCAGATAACACGCACTGAGCAGCTGCTTCAGCAAATGCAGATCCCTGTACAGTTAACACTGGTGTCCAACAATGCCACGAATGTGACCATTTTCCAGGTTGGGCAACTGGGTACTTTTACCGAAACAACCTTGCAGCTCAAACCCGGTCGTTATGTGGCAGTTGGCACCCGACCCGGTTACCGCGATGTCCGTGAGGAGTTTGTGGTAGGGTTTGGCCAGCAACTCAATTCCGTGACCATCTCGTGCAACGAGCAGGTAGCTGCAGTCGACAGGCGCTGATTCCATGCAGGACAACTCGTATAAACCTGACCATACAGGCATGATCGCGTCTCCGGATGAGATAGACAGCATTACCCCGGTAGACTTTTCACCGCCACCTCCGCCTCAAAACCGCATCAAGCTGTCCTTGCGCTGGTATCACGTTGTTATTGTTGTTGGGGTGCTGATTGTCAGTGTGCCGGCCTGGTTTGTATTAACAGCCCGCTCAGTGTTTATTGATGTTAGCCCGGCTGATGCCACGGTGGATGTGGTGAGTGGTTTTGCCGTGCAAGTCGGCCCGCGCTATTTGATGCGCTCCGGGGATTTTCAGGTACAGGTCAGTGCGCCGGGATATTTTGAAACGCTCGCCGACATTCCGGTAGGCGCCGAACAGGCACAGACCCACCCGGTCGAACTTGTTCCGCGACCCGGGCTTGTCAGTGTGCAGGTGCTTGATGGCGAAGGGATGCCGCTGAGTGGTGCGCGTGTGCTGTTGGACGGAGTCGACCTGGGTCTGAGCCCATTGCAGGATGTTGAAGTGCCACCCGGCACATACAACTTGCAGGTACAACAACAGCGTTACCTCGACTTCACCACGACCATCGACGTCGCGGGCCGGCTACAACCACAAGCCCATGACGTGACGTTATCACCCGCCTGGGCAAATGTGCGTTTTACCACGGTGCCGGCGGGTGCTGACATCATTGCCAATGGCGACGTGCTGGGCGTCACGCCCGCACAGATTGAATTGCTGCAAGGTGCTTATGAGATCACCTTGAAGCGCAGCGGATATAAAGCCTGGCAAGACGATTTACAGGTCAGTGCCGGTGCTGATATCAATCTCGCAGACGTGACGCTTGAAGCAGCTGACGGACTGGTGTTTATCCGCTCGGTGCCTGGCAATGCCAATGTCACCATCAACGGTGAGTTCCGCGGCCAGACGCCACTGGAAGTGTCACTGCCTCCCGGTCAGGCGCATGATGTCCGACTGTTCCGTACCGGATTCAACACGGCATCCAGAACCATCCGCACAACGGCGGAAGAAGAGCAGGACATCACAGTTGCCCTTGACCCGGTGACCAGTCTGGTGCGGGTGATTGCCGAACCCGCCGACGCCGAGTTGTATGTTGACGGTGAGCTCAAAGGGGCGGCCAACCAGACCATCGAATTGATTGCCGCCACTCAGCGCATCGAAATTCGTAAAGAAGGTTTTGTGGCATACGCGACCAACTTTACCTCGCGACCCGGACTTGACCAGGAAATTCGTGTACAACTCAAAACCGAGGAGCAGGCCAGACAAGAGTCTATCCAGCCGGTTATCACCAGCGCCGGCGGCCAAACCCTGCATTTGTTTAATCCTTATCCCTACACAATGGGCTCGTCGCGACGCGAACCCGGTCGACGTGCCAATGAAACCTTGCGCGATGTGAACATGGAAAAACCGTTTTACCTGTCACTGCATCCGGTGACAAACGAGCAGTTCCGACGCTTCCGCGCGGATCACGCGTCTGGCACCTTGCAGGGCACCTCACTGGATCTGCCCAACCAGCCAGTGGTACAGGTCAACTGGCTGGACGCAGCACTATACGCCAATTGGCTGAGCGCCCAGGAATCCTTGACGGCGTTTTATGTGATTGAAGAAGGTGCCGTGACCGGAGTCAACGCGGATGCCAACGGCTACCGCCTGCCAACGGAAGCGGAGTGGGAGTGGGCGGCCCGCGCGGATGGACAAGGTGGCACACGACGCTTTCCCTGGGGTGACACCTGGCCCCCGGGCCCTGAGCATGGCAACTTTGCTGATGAATCAACAGCAGCGTTCCTCGGCCAGTATTTGCGCGGCGTGAATGACCGTTATGCCGGAACCTCCAATGTGGGATCGTTTGCCGCCAACGCACTTGGCCTGTTCGACATGGCTGGCAACGTGTCGGAGTGGGTGCATGATGTGTACGGCGCGGTCAGTGGATTAAGCAGTGTGCGTGAAACCGATCCCATCGGCCCGGATGAAGGGCGATATCGCACCATCAAAGGCTCAAGTTGGGCACATGGCACGATGACCGAGCTGAGGCCATCTTTCCGTGATTTTGGTGAAGAGCCGCGCAACGACCTTGGTTTTCGTGTCGCCCGGTACCTGGGGAATTGACGATGACACTAACCAGACGCTTGATACGAAACTTGTTGCTGGCGGTGACCGCCGTCACAGTCGCTTACGCAGCCACGCTGTATGCTCAAACCGCACAACAGGAAGCGGCGCAGCCGCCAGCTGACGTGCAGGGCCAGGAGCAGGAACAAGCTCAGAATCAGACAGAGAGCGAGCCCGCAGCTGAGGACAGTACGCAAGATGCCGCGGCGCAGCCATTGCCGGATATCGATAGCCAGCCGATTCAGCCGGGCGCACGCAGCAGTGGACGTTTTATCCCGTCCGAGCAGATTTCGCAGGATCTGGGTGTGTCATTTCCGGTTGATATTTGAGGCACTGAACCAGGCACTGAACAATATAACCCCAAACAAACAGGCGGCATGATGCGCCGCAGGGCAGGAAGCAAGGCATGAAACACAAGTACCTATCGGAAGTTATCTACCAACTGTTTGCGCTGGTGATTGTGATTATTATTGTGCATGCCGTGTATGTGGCAGTGATCAGACCCAATGCCGATATCATTCTGGAACAACAGGCTGCCATGCAGCAGGCCGACGAGAGTTACGTCCCGGATCAGTCGATCTACGTGATCATGCGCGATTTTGAACAGGAGACCTGCATCATCCTGTTTTTCTGGGCAATGATCATCATTGGCATGAAGGCCTCGCGCACCATGAAAGAGCGTGCACTACTGGAGCGGGAGATGCTGCAGGTATCAGCAGGCACCAGTATCCTGCCGGAAGATGCCCGCCAGTTTGCACGACCGGTGCAGGCGTTGCCGCCACATGAGCAACTGTTTTTATTGCCCCGCGCCTTGCTGGCCGGGCTGCATCGCTTTGGCACCACACGCAGTGTGCAGGATGCCGCGGCCACGGTCAGCGGCGTTTGTGAAAGTGAATCCGACCGGCTGGAAAGTGAGCTGACCATCGTTCGCTACATCGCCTGGGCTATCCCATCCATCGGCTTTCTTGGAACCGTCCGTGGTATCGGTACCGCGCTGGGTCAGGCCCAGCAGGCTGTGAATGGCGACATTATGGGAGTCACCATGAGTCTGGGCGTGGCCTTCAACTCAACCTTTGTAGCATTGGTGACCAGCATCATGCTGATGTTCCTGTTGCATCAGTTGTCACTGATTCAGGACCGGCTGGTGCTGGACTCCGAGAATTACTGCAACGAACATCTGATTGCCTACCTGCAGGTGCCAGAGCGCACTGGGTCACGCAGTGGCGCTCGACAGCACAATGATGAGCAACAGGTAGCGCCGGCATGAGCAGAGCCGTCCTGGAACTGAATGACCATCAGTTGGGTTTGTACAACCATAATGGCTTGATGTTCAGCAGCCCGGGTTATGTGCTGGTCAATGGTAAACACATACAGTTTGGCCAGCAGGCCGCTGAGCAAAGCCGACTCAATCCTCTGGGTACCAACAATGAGTTCTGGTATCGGCTCGGCATGACACCACTGACGCGACCTGTGGCGCATTTCAGGCATTATGCTGATGTGGCTCATGGTCACCTGATGCATCTGGCACAGGAAAGCGGGTTTGAAGGCGAGATTGTGATTGCCGTGCCGGCCAGCTTCAGTCGCGAGCAACTGGCGGTGTTGACCGGCGTGCTCAAACATAGTCCTTTTACACCGGTCGCCATGATGGATGCGGCACTGGTCAGCGCCAGCCATCAACTGGCCTCGGGTGCTGAGCTGCTGTACGTTGACGTGCAGCTGCACCAGATCAGCCTTACTCGCCTGCACGCCGATGGTACGTCGGTGCGACGTGATGCCGTCAGTGTTGTGCCAGGTGCAGGATGGACCGGTATTTCCAATATTCTGGTGCAGGCAGCCACCGACGCGTTTGTTGCTCAGTCGCGGTTTAATCCGCAACACAGCGCTGCTTGGGAGCAGCAGCTCTACAACCAGATTCCGCAGTGGTTGCAGCATTTCCAAAGCGGTGAACAAGAGTTGATTGCACGCATTGAGACGGACAAAAACACGGTGCAGGCCCGCATCAGTCTCAGCGATGTCCTCGATGCACTTGAGCCGGTTTTCCAGAAGGTAGCCCAGCATACTGCCCGAATTATCAGTGCCGATACCATGCCGGTGTTGTTGTCGGGTCGCGCAGCGATGATTCCCGGGCTGCAGGCGTGTCTGCAGGCGGTCAATCACCGTGTCAGCCCGGAGCAATTGGCACAGCTGTGTCTGCGGGTCGCCGCAAATGCTGCGACCTCACAAGGGAGTTCGGTACCGTTTTTAAATGTGTTGATGTTGGATACCTTGCGAGGGGATCGCCATCAATCGACGGTGGCCGGCAGCAACGCACCTGTCGCCCCACAACCAGTGTCGACACCGACACATTTATTGTATGACGGCGTCGCATGGCCCTTACCGGTGGCGGTATATCAGCAAGCAGGTGATGGCCTTGCGCTGGCTGATCCGGCATCACCGCCTGAGGTGACTACGGGGTTGCAGCGCCTGTTCAGCATTGCGATACAAGGCACTGAGGCATTGTTGTTAACTGATTCAACAAGCATGACGCTGAATGAACAATCGGCAGGCTCTGGTATCCGACTGACAACTGGCGACCTTATCGGCGCTGCAGGCAGCGTGAACAAGCTGCAATGTATCCGCGTGCGGGGTATCGAGCACAGTCATGGCTAAGAAAAAGTCGCGCAGCAATTTTGATCCGATCAGTCTGGCATTTCTGGATGTCATGTCCTGTGGATTTGGTGCGGCCATTTTATTGTTTTTGATTATCGACCATAACGTCACAGAAGCCCGTACCCGCAATGATCCATTACTGAGCGCTGAAGTGGCGATGCTGGAAGTGGATGTGCGTGAAGGTGAAGAGAATCTGTTTCAGATTCGCAACACGCTGGACCAGGTCAGTATGGAAGTTGTTGAGGCACAAGGGTTGGCAGAGCGCATCCAAAGTGACTTCGACGAACTGATGTCTCAGTTGGCGGCAGCGGAAGGCGACTCCATGGCTACTGAGGAAAGTCTTGAACAGCTTCGCGCCGATATCAAAGCCATGGAAGAGGAGTTACTCAGGCTGCAAGCCAGTGCAGTCGAAGAGCGTGGCATGAGCAGCCGGGAGTTTGTGGGTGACGGCGATCGTCAATACCTGACCGGTATGTTCCTCGGCGGCAATCGTATTCTGATCCTGCTGGACAGTTCGGCCAGTATGCTGGATGACACGCTGGTGAACATTATCCGTACCCGCAATATGTCGGATGACGTTAAACGTAATGCACCCAAATGGCAGCGCGCCGTGCGGATTGTGGAATGGATCAGCAGTCAGTTACCGTTGGTCAGTCAGTATCAGGTGATGACCTTTGCCGAGTCGGTTGAGCCGGTGCTGGAGGAACGTGGTGATGAATGGCTGGAGGTTGCCGATCAGGATGAGCTCAATGAAGTGATCCGTCGTCTGAAACTGGTCAGTGCGGGTGGTGGCAACAATCTGGAAGCAGCCTTCCGTGCTATCGCTGCCATGTCCCCGCCGCCGGATAATGTATACCTGATCACTGACAGTTTGCCCACCCAAGGAAGCCGACCATCCAATGCCACCACAATTTCGCCGCGTGATCGTCTGCGTTTGTTCAGTGATGCGCTGGATGCGCTGCCACGTAATATTCCGGTGAACACTATTTTGTTGCCCATGGAAGGCGACCCGGCATCCTCGGCTGCATTCTGGCAATTGGCGTTAAGCAGTGGTGGTTCCTATATTACGCCTTCGCGAGACTGGCCATGAATGGGTTGACAACAAAAATGCCACGCAAACGGTCTGTTCCGGGAGCGAATCAATAATGGCGCTGGGTGGAAAAAAGCAACGCGATGGCAGCAGTGGGTCAACCATCGCTTTTCTCGATGTCATTTCCTGCGGATTTGGTGCCATGATCCTGTTGTTGTTGATTACTGAAACGTCAGATCCGGTGACGCTGGAATATTCAGATGTGCAACTTGACCAGCCGATTGCTGCGTTGCAGGAAACCTTGTTCGAGATTCGTGGTGAGACCACTATTTTGAATCGGGATTTGAACGCGCGCCGCGAGCAGTTGTCTGCCTATAGAGACAGGATCGCTCGTTTACAGCAGGAAATGTCCAGCATTCAGGGGCGATTTCAAACGTCCATTGAACTGGCAGATGAGCGCGTGATTGAGGAGAACCGCCTTGCCATCGCACGTCAGTCGTTGACAGCTGAAATGCAGCGCTTGTTGGGCAGTGAGTTTACGCGGACCAATAACGTGATCGGCGGTGTGCCGGTTGACAGTGAGTACATCATTTTTATTATTGATACCTCGGGCAGTATGTTCTACAACGCCTGGCCGCGGGTATTATCAATGATTACAGAGGTGCTGGACATTTATCCTGAAGTCAAAGGCATTCAGGTGATGAACGACATGGGCGACTACATGTTCCCCGCCTATCGGAATCAATGGATTCCGGATACTCCGGCGCGGCGTCAGGCGATAGTCAGCACCTTGCGCAATTGGGCACCGTTCAGTAACAGCAGTCCGGTGGAAGGTATCACCCGCGCGATCAGTACTTTTTACGCACCAGGACAAAAAGTGAGTATCTATGTATTTGGTGATGACTTTCAGCCGGGCGGCTCTATTACGCGCGTCGTTGAAACGGTCGACAGGATTAATCAGGCCGATGATCAGGGAAGTCGTCTGGTACGTATTCACGCGGTGGGATTTCCGGTATTGTTTGATCTCGACCCCAGGTACCAGGACAGTCTCTACCGATTTGCCAATTTGATGCGTGAACTGGCAGAGCGCAACGGTGGCAGTTTTGTTGGCCTGAACTCGTATGAATAGAACGCGTACAACAGGAGTGTTTGGTGAGTAATTGCACAGTGACGGGTAAGCACGCAGCGACAACAATCCATGGACTGAAGGGCAACCGCGACTTGCAATCAGGCATCCTCAAGCGCGTACTGACCAGCGTGCTGATACTGTTGTGTCTGGCATCCTGCGCGGCGCGCACGGTCAACGTAGAAGGCAGTTATCCACGACCCAACATCCCGGCCATCCCGCTGGTACTGGGCGTTTACTACGGCGAAGGCCTGACGGATTTTGTGTACACCGAACTCAGTGATCGTGGTGAAGAAGAGTACCTGGTCGCTTCCGGAGACACTCATCAAGTGTTATTCAACACGGTATTGCCTGCAATGTTCGAGCGTGTGGTTGTGCTGGATTCGATGGAAGAAGCCGCTGCACGTGGTGTGGATGCGGTGTTTGTGCCGCGTATCAATGAGTTTCAGTTGGGCATGCCACAAAAGACCCGGCTGGATTCCTATGAAGTTTGGGTGCGTTACAACATGCGTCTGACAAGCGCCGATGGATCGTATATCGCAGACTGGGTGATGACGGCATATGGCAAGGCCACCGCTTCCTCTTTCAGCACCGCCGAGCGTGGTATAAACGACGCAGCGGTGGCCGCGCTGCGTGATCTGGCATCAAATTTTTCGTTGGGTTTTACCGGTGTACCGGACGTCAGGGATTGGTTGCAGCACCGGATGTCGCAATAGCGTTTAATACTTTCAAGCAGGAGTCAGCATGATCATCAAGGCTCAACATTCAATGCTGTCAGCATGGCTCAGGACCATGATATCGCTCGGCTTGCTGGCGCTTTTACAGGCTTGTACCACCACCACTATTGATGAATTCCGGCAAGGTGCGACCGGCATCACCGCTGATGACAGTGTGGTGATTCTCGGGCGTCGGCAAGGCGCGGCCTACGAAACCCGCGCCCAGTTTGTTGAATGTGTAGGCGAGCGCATGGCACGTGGCTCCAACGCCATTAATGTTGTACCCGAGCAGCAATTTATTGACGCGATGTTCCCCTGGTTTGAACCACGCACCGCGCCACTGCGCAGTGAGGATCTGCAACAGTTGATGGCGCAGCCACTTGTCAAAGAGATTATGACCGAGTTCGGCGTGCGTTATATTGTCTGGCTGGACGGCCAGACTGAAACCACCAGCCGTATGGGTTCCATTTCTTGTGCAGTTGGCCCAGGCGGTGGTGGTTGCTTCGGGTTTGGATCATGGGAAGACGATTCCAGTTTTGAAGCAAGGGTCTGGGATGTCTCGTCTGCGACCGCCGTCGGCACCATCAGCGCCGATGCCACCGGGCAGTCCTACATGCCGGCCGTGTTTGTCCCCATCCCGCTGATTGCCCGTGTTGAAGCCAATGCCTGCAGCAGTCTGGCGGATCAGCTCAAACAGTTTGTGCAAGGGGGTTAATCCGATGCGTTTTATGGTTGCTCATCGTCGCCTGCCACTGATCACCCTGTTGGCGTTGATCTGCCTTGGTGTGCAGGCCTGCGCCGTGAATCCGGCCACGGGTACACCCAACATTGTGCTCATGAGTGAAAACCGCGAACTGGAAATCGGCAAGGAAGAACATGACAAAGTCTTGGCCACCATGCGTGTGGTGCAGGACGAACGTCTGACCGCCTATGTCAATGAAGTGGGACAGCGCGTTGCAGCGGGCAGCCACCGACCGGATATTAAATACACCTTCACGGTGATCGACAGTCCGGAGATCAATGCATTTGCGCTGCCCGGCGGGTATGTCTATATCAACCGTGGGCTGCTGCTGTATTTAAAAAGTGAAGATGAGTTGGCGGCTGTATTGGCACACGAAGTTGGGCATATCACGGCCCGCCACGCGATACAGCAACAGGCGCGTGGCCGTTTGGGCAGTGCCGCTGCCGCTGTGGGTGGTGTTGTGGCTGCCGTGGCGACTGGCAGTGGTTATATCGGTTCTGAGTTGGCACAGATTGGCTCCATTTGGGCCGCGGCCGGCGTCAGCGGGTTTGGCCGCGAGAACGAACTGGAAGCCGATAGTCTGGGGGCTGAATACCTGTACAACGCTGGGTATAACCCACGTGCCATGATCGACGTGTTGTCGGTGTTAAAGAATCAGGAAGATTTCAACGTACGTGTTGCGCAACGCCAGCCCACGTATCATGGACTGTTCACCACCCACCCACGCAGTGACCAGCGTCTGCAGCAGGCAGTTGCGCAGGCCGGCGTGTTGTCGGCCGATCAGATACGTGAGTCCGATCCAAGTGTTTTCCGCAATCATATGGAAGGCATGTTGTGGGGCGAAAACACCGCCGTGGCCAGTGACCGCAACCGCTATTACCAGGATCTGCTCAGTTACACCATGGTATTCCCGGATGATTGGATGATTGTTGACACGCCCACCACAGTCCAGGCCAGCAGCCCGGATGGCACGGCGCGGCTGCGTGTAGAAACCATGCGTATGCAGGAAGTCAAAGAGCCGCGCTTGTTTGTGCGTGAAAATCTAGGCATCGAGTTACAGCGCTCGGAAGCGCTTTCCCAGTACCGCCTTGTAGGTTACACCGGTGTACATACCAATGCGAACGGTCGCGAAGAGCGACTCGCGGTCATCTATCTGGGGCCTCGCGTTTTTGTCTTCAGAGGTGATGTATCAGACCCCGCCCAAGCCGCTGACATGGATCGCTTGTTGCTGTCCTCTATCCGCACGTTCAGGGCCATTCAGACCAATGAGCGCTCCGGCGCCGGCAGCCTGCGTGTGCGGTATGTTCTGGTCACAGAAGGTTTTGACTGGCGTGCGCTGGCGGCAGCCAGTCCGGTGCCTCAGTATCCGGAAGAAACCCTGCGCTTGCTCAATGGCTACTACCCGATTGGCAATCCGCAACCCGGCGAGTGGATCAAGATTCTGATGTAACATCCTCCAATAATGACAATAAGGAAACAAACATGAGTGCGGGATTCTCACTGAAACTATTGCTGCCAACACTGGCATCCGCGCTAGCCCTCGGTGCCCTGATCAGTATCAGCAGCGCGCAAAACGCACCAGCGGCAGAGGGTGTGATTACCACCCGCAGTCACATTTTTACACCCGTCGGTGACGGCATTTACCATGTCACGGGCACCGGCGCCGTAAACGTGATGAGCCACGCCATGTTGATTGAGGGTGAGCATGACCTGTTGGTGGTGGATTCGCACGTCACACCCAACGCGGGCATGGCCCTGCTCGATGCCATCAAAAACGTCAGCAGTAAACCGGTCCGTTATCTGATCAATACGCATTACCACTTCGATCACGCGCACGGTAATCAGGTGTTTCCGCAAGACGTAGAAATTATTGGCCATACCTATACGCGCCAAAAACTCAGCGGTGAGCTTGGCAACGTGCTGGAAGAATCCACCTTTATCAGCTTCACCGAAGGTGCCCCCGGTCAGGTCGCGGCCTTGCAACAACAAGTCGCGGATGCCAGTGATGCTGAACAACGTGCTGTGCTGCAAGGTCGCTTGGCCACCGCACAAGCCCACTTGAGCTCGTTGGCTGAGATCACCCCCACACCGCCAAACATCACTATTGATGACAGTATGAGCATCTATCAGACCGTGAATGGTGGTGGACGTGAAATCCAGATTATTCATATGGGCCGGGGCCATACCGGTGGTGATGTGGTGGTGTTCCTGCCCGAAGAAAAAATTGTTTTCACCGGCGATCTGATGGTGCCATTTATCCCTTACATGGGGGATGCCCATGTCGACGAATGGCCGGCAACACTGGATAAACTCAAAGAACTGGATTTTGATACGCTGCTGCCGGGTCATGGCCCTACTGTGCAGGGCAAAGAGCGCATTGATTTTCTGCAGGCTTACTTGCGGGATTTATGGTCACACACGGCCGCGCTGAAAGCCCGCGGTCTGAGTGCTGAGCAAGCGGCACAGCAGATTGATCTGACCGCCCACAGCGTCAACTATCCGCAGATCAGTGGGCCGGGTGCCGATGTGCGCGCCATTCGCCGAATCTACGCGCTGCTTGATTAAGCGGGTCGCTACAGAGAAACTTAATTCAGGTAGTATTCAACCGACACCACGACCCGTACATTCTTGATGTGCGGGTTGTTGCGATCCCGATCTGAAATACTGAACTGACCCTGTGAGGCATTGCGGATTTTGCCCAGTGCGCTTTGAGAGTCGGCTGCGAATTTTTCAGCAGCGGCGCGTGCTTCACGGGTGGCCTGCTCGATCATGGACGGTTTGATGTCATTGAGCTGAGTGAAAATGTACTCCGGTTGTAAACCATAGTCTGCACCAGAAAACACGATGCCCTCGCGGCCCAGTTCAGACATGCCGCTCATCAACAAACGCACACTGCTGATATCTGATGAATACACGGTCAGTGTCTGTTGCGCGGTGTAACGTAACTCAACAGCCGAACCGTCGCCATACAGTTGTGCCAGTCTGTCGGTGATGGCCGGTGGTGATATGGTCACTGCTGATGCGTCAATGCCTCCACGCTGCAGAAAACCCAGAATTTTGCTGTTGTTGCTTTCAAGGGTGTTATACAGACCGCCCAGATCATTGCTGGCATCGGTATATTGGATAGGCCAGATGACAATGTCGGCCTCAACTTCTTGCTCGGCGAGTCCACGTACATTGACAGTACGCTCATATTCTTTGACCGTGACCGCATAACTGCCAAGCAGGTAACCCAGCGCCGCGAGACCAACAATCAACGACAAACCAAGTACGACGGCATTAAATTTACTGGTGTTGAGCATGGACAGCCCTCAAGGTGAGCGAAACAATTGGTGGCAGCTGTCACAGCTGGCGTTGACCTGAGCAAGGACGGGCCGCAACTCATTCAGACGTCCGGCACGTGTCAGGGACTCCATCTCTGCCGCAAAACCTTTGAGCTGGGTAGCACGCTCAACATAAATCGTCGCCGCATCTGCACTCAAGGGCAGCGAAGCGCGCAGTGTCATGATGATGTCCGCTGACAACTGCAGCCCTTGTGTCGACTGAAGAATGCCCGCGGTGTTTTCGCGGATACTGACGTCGTCACGCGCACCCGCCAACGCATAATCAAGGCGATCAACGTGGCGTTCAATATTCTGTGTCATGATGGCGTGCAGACCGGAATCCTGCAGTCCGTCTGCAGGTACCGGCTCAGGCACTGAGCTGGACGAATAACATCCCATCATCAGCACAGCACTGGCACACAGTAAACCGATGGGGCGGAACAGGATATTGACTTTGTTCATAGTAAAACTCTCTGTGTCAGTCAAGCCTGCTGGTGAATTGTCCCGGGACAGACAATCTCAACAGGGGTATGCTTCCGATGATGCTCCTTGCGGCCATTGCAATGCAAGACACACGTGATAGAAGCAGCGCTTCCGGGTGAAAGCCCGGAATTTGTTTGATTTAACACAAATTCACAACATCACGATCGGGCATGATCACTATGCGGGTCTGGGAAAAATTGCATGCACTTGAGCTATAAAAAACAACTGCTGTTATTGCAGATTGAGCTGGTTAAATTACAACGCCACTTTATCAAGTGTGATAACAAAATTCTGGTGATTGTCGAAGGCCGTGATGCGGCCGGCAAAGATGGCTTGATCAAACGCATCGCCGAGCATCTGAGCCCGCGCGAGACCCGTATTGTTGCGTTGGGCAAACCGTCGGACAGGGAGAGATCGTCCTGGTATTTCCAACGCTTTGTCAGCCACCTTCCCAGTGCCAGTGAGCTGGTGCTGTTTAACCGCAGTTGGTACAACCGGGCTGGCGTTGAACGCGTGATGGGTTTTTGCACCGATGCAGAATACGACGAGTTTTTTAGTTCCGTCATTGAGTTTGAGCACATGTTGATCCGATCGGGCATCAGCCTGTTCAAGTACTACCTTGATATCAGCCGGGATGAACAGGCCAGCAGGTTGGAAGCACGCAAACAGGATCCCCTGAAGCAATGGAAAATAAGTCCGATTGACGAACAGGCGCTGCACTTTTTTGATGAATACAGTGAGGCGCGTGACATCATGCTGGCGCGCACGCACAATGAGGTATCCCCGTGGACGGTTGTTGATGCAAACAACAAACGTGATGCGCGACTGCACATGATCAGCGACTTGCTGGCGCGATTGAGCTATGCCGACAAGGATAAGTCGGTGTTGTTACCGGGAAAAGGCATTGTTCATCGTTACAACGGTCAACAGATATAGAGCGCAAAAAGAGCAAAAGCAACTTACGGTGTTAAACACCGAGTTGGACAGACACCACTGAACAGCGATGAGAATCGGAGCTTGCATGAGAAAAAATACATTTGTACAACTGGTATTAGCCTCGGCAATTGCATCGTTCAGTGCCTGCTCTGAACCAGCGAATAATGACTCTCAAGCCCAAGAGGAGTCTGCGGTCGCTGCACTCGATGTCAGAGACGCGATAGCCGATCCCGCACTGGCGACGCAGGCCTTGCTGGAGGCAGAGATTGCGCTGGGCAGTGCCGTCAAGCGCATGTGCTCGTCCGTGCTGCTCAGTGGTCGCACACAGGCGCATGTGCTCAGTACGGAGCTGGCCGGCGCTACTTTTGCGAGCATGAGTTTTGAATTCAAAGATGACATTGTCACCGCCTCTGCCAATGGGCTGACCGCACAGGCATTGTATCGACCGCATCTGGGTTGTACCTTGCTCAAGGACATTTCACCGGAGATTCTGCGTGCGCAGTTTAACCCCGCGCTGTACCCGGCCATGCCTGATACACCGGCAGCGCCATGGCCTCTGGGCGACCAGGTAGAACTGCCTGTGCAGCTGGACCGCGTTGATCTGGTTGCGATCAACGCGGCGGTTGATCAGGCATTTGAAGACATGGAGCCAGAACAAAACATCGACACACGCGCGGTGCTGGTCATCCATAAGGGACGCATTATCGCGGAAAAATACGCTGAGCCTTTTAACGCTGACATGTCACAACTGGGCTGGTCGATGACCAAGACCGTCACCGCGGCACTGACCGGCATGCTGGCGGGTGATGGTCTGGTACATGTTGATTCACCGGCGGGCATTCCCGAATGGCAGGCATTGGGTGATCAGCGTCGATTTATTACCCTGAACCACTTGCTGCAGATGTCCAGTGGACTGGAATATTCCGAGGTCTATACCGCAGGCTCTATGTCTGATGTCATTCTGATGTTGTACACCACCGGCGATACCGCAGCGTACACCTTGAACAAACCACTGGCGCAGCAGCCGGGCACACAGTTCTATTACTCCAGCGGCACCACCAACATCATTTCGCGCATCAATCGTAAATTATTTACCAACCACCAGTCGTATTTTAATTTTCCGCAGGAACGTCTGTTCAGCAAGCTGGGTATGCGGTCGGCAGTGATGGAAACCGATGCCAGTGGCACCTTTGTGGGCTCGTCATACATGTACGCGACGCCGCGGGACTGGGCAAAAATTGGCTTGTTGTATATGCAAGATGGTATCTGGAACGGGGAGCGTGTGTTGCCGGAAGGCTGGGTGGAATACAGTCTGACACCCGCGGAGTCCACCTCGCAGGGCAACTATGGTGCACAAATCTGGTTAAACGCAGGCTCGCCTGTCAATCCTGATGACAGACCCATGCCGCAGTTCCCGAGCAACATGTTTTACCTGTCCGGTTTTGAAGGCCAGAACATTGTCATGTTGCCCGATCAGGAACTGATTGTGCTGCGCATGGGCGTCACTACCCGTGGCCCGCGCCCGATCTGGGCGCTGACCGAAGCAGTGATGAACGCGGTTGCCCAGTAAGTAAACTAAATCGATTTGGTCAGTCGTCAGCGCAGGCGAACAACCCGGAAGCCAATCTCGTCGGAACCGCGTGCGCTGTCCTGCCCGGTACGTTGCCAGACGCGGATGCGGTTTGCCGTGTTGCGAAAGGAGCCGCCGCGCAGCGTGGCGTTGCGGCAGGTGCTCAGGCGGTGACCGTTGACCCGACGCTCCACACGCTCGTCTTGCTCGTGGTAACAACCCAGCGTCCATTCTGCCGCATTGCCGTGCATGTCAAAGAGTCCATAGGCATTCGGGGCGAAACTGCCCACCGGTGCAACACTGATGTCGCTCCAACGGCTGCCGCAGTCCCGGCAATTTGCCTGATTGATGCCAGCCTGAGTACCCCAACTGAACTGTATGCCGGCGCCCTGACCGGCCTGAGCGGCAAACTCCCATTGCTCTTCAGTGGGCAGGCTATAGGTGTCGCCGGTAAATTCACTCAACCACTTGGTATAGGCCATGGCGTCGAACCAGGTGATGCTGGTGACTGGCAGGTCGTGTGCAAGCATTTCCAGAGCGGGACTGGGCGCAGGCAAACCGGTGCTGCGCAAAAATGCTTTAAATTCGCCAATGCTGACTTCGTGAGAGGAGATGGCAAAAGCGTCCACACACACCTCGCGGGGCGCGTTGCCGCGATTGTCCATCAACAATGTGCCGACTTCGGTGCAACCGCCGGGTAACTCAACCATGTCGGGCAATTTGATCTCGAACGTGGCCTGTGCCGCAACCGGTGTAGTGCCAACCAGCGCGAGTGTTGCCACCAGCAGCATCATGCACAGTGTGTTGGTGTTGAGCGTTTTCATGGTGTGCAGGCGTTTATGTAATGCGTCTTGAGCAGGAGACGGAAGTAATCGGGATCTTTGATCAACACATCCACTTGATGCGGATGCTGCATGGCGTATTGCTGGCGCGATAACCAAAAGCGCAGAGCAGCCAGCTGCAACATCCTCGGCCAGGCAAAGCGCTCGTTGTCTGTGAGTGCGCGGCTGTGCGTATAGGCCTGTAGTAGCGCGTCAACGCGTTCGGCATTGACATGAGGGATGTTGTCGACAACATCGATACACCAGTCATTGACACAAATGGCCAGTTCGAGGAGCGTCCAACCCGTCGCAGCATTATAAAAATCGATAACGCCGCTGAGTGTGTTGCCCTCAAACATGGCGTTGTCCCTGAACAGATCGCCATGAATCAAGGCTGTGGGCAGCTCGGGTGTTGTTGACAACCAGTACTGTAAATCGGTCAGGCACGGCTGCAACCACGACTGTTCAGCTGACCAGACGGTGTGCAAAAACGGCATGGACTCGGTCAGTACCCACTGCGGGCCGCGGTCACTGTTGCGCTGCAGACCGCAGTTGGCGCTGTGCAGTGTTGCCAACAGGGAGCCAAGTGCTGCACATTGCCCGGGGTTAACCTGATCGGGATGTTCACCGGGCAATCGCGGCTGCAGCAACGCTGGTTTGTTCTTTAAAGACAGCAGCGCTGTGCCCTCGCGGTTGCGAAAAACAAAGGGCACCGGCAGGCCGCTGCGCTTAAGGCAATCCAGCAGGCTGATAAAAAATGGCAGATCCTGCACGGGACCGCGTTCAACCAGCGTCAGCACAAAGGCACCACGTGTGCAGTCCACAAAATAGTTGGTGTTTTCACTGCCGCCGCTGATGCCTTTGATGCGCAGCACATCGCCCAGATCAAACTGGCGCATAAACTCGCTGACATCGTGTAGTGTGAGTGGCGTAAATACAGACATTAACAAGGGACCCAACAGCGTGTAATTGACTGGCGCGCTAAACTAGCACAGTTGCAACTCTGTTGAGAAAGACTTGGGAGAGGAGGACAACATTATGAGTCAAAACCATTGTGAGTCTGATGAACAGGTTTCTGTCATTGGGAATTTGCTGGCCGGCTTGCCAGATACACCGCCGCCTGCCGAATTATTTGAAACGCTGACAGGGCATGCCGCTGCGGGTATAGAGATTCAACGTATTGTCTCGTTTGGCCATGCATCGCCCACAGACTTCTGGTACGACCAGAACCAGGCCGAGTGGGTGATGCTGATCCAAGGCGAAGCCATCCTGCAGTTTGAAGGACGTCCCGACCTGCACTTGCGTACCGGCGACTACTGCAACATCCCGGCACACCAGCGCCACCGCGTTGCCTGGACCATCCCCGACCAACCCACGGTCTGGCTGGCGGTGTTTTATCGGGATTAAGACTGGGGTCGGAGAGATCAAAAAATGATCTCTCCGACCCCAATTCAACTATTCGTGAGCTGACTCGTGCTGTATTAAGGCTGCACGAATCGTAGCCGCCCAGATGTCATAACCTTTTTCATTCAAATGCAGATTGTCGGCAACAAAAATGTCAGTCATCACCGTGCCATCGGCCTGCAGAAACGGCGTCGCCACATCAATGTAAGTGACCAGTAGGTGGCGCTCGGCCAGGGCGGCATAACGGGCATTCAAATCCATGGCTATTGGCCAGGTTGCAACGCGCGCGACGCTGGGTTTGACCGACAACAGATAGATGCGGGTTTCCGGCAGCTCTGCGTGGATACGACGAATGCCTTCCTCGACGTGCGCCATGATGGTGTCATTGGGAATATTGTTGCGCCCGGTGTCGTTGTCGCCTTCATAAATCAGCACGGCACGCGGCTTGTACGCCAGCACCACCCGGTCCAGATAGTGCAGCAAATCGTGCATGATGCTGCCACCAAATCCGCGCGGAATCACCGTCAGCGGTGCCAGGTCCGCCGGCGCGTCGTCGTTCCAGTACATGATGCTCGAACTGCCGGTCAGCACAATCGCATTGGCGGGCGGTGGACTGTCGCGGTCAGCCTGTTCAAAACGCTGGATCGCCTCCTCAAAACGGGTGGGATCCGGCAAATCCTGAGCCGTCGCTGCTGATGAAAAAACCAGGGCGGTACATCCGAGCGCGGCAAACACCAGTGTCATCAACATCGACACGCGCCCAACACGCCCGGGCAACACACGCGTCTTCATGGATAAGTTCATAAACAGTCACCTTTGATTATTGTTGTCAAAACAGCGGTCGCTATCTTGCTGCGAACACCCTGCCCGACGCAACTGTCGCCGTGCAACTGCCGCCACACATTTGCTGTCGTAGAATGCCATCAGGCAGGGCGACGTGGATGAACGCGTCCCCTCGCCAGCGAAAACAGAATGCCGGGAATACACAACGCGGCACTGATCATAAAACTCAGACTCAGCGCCTGATTTAACAGCGGTGCGGTCTGCGGGCTGACCGGCGTGTTGCCCATGATCAGCGCAATCGCCAGCGTCACCAGCACCATACTGTTTAACTGCCCTAACAGACGTGTCGTTGCCACCGCCCCCGATGCGCCACCGGCATGTTTATTATCCACGGATCCCATAATCGCGTTGATATTGGGCGAGGAAAACAGACTGAATCCGGTGCCGGTCATCACCAGTGAAACCACTATGGTCTGCACACTGCTGTCTGCACTCAGTTGCGACAGCAACGCCAACCCGACACTGGTAATCACCATGCCGGCCGAGGCTAACAGTCGTGGTTCAACCTTGTCTGACCAGCGCCCGGTTACCGGTGACAAGGTCGCCATGATGATGGGCTGAATCATCAGAATCATGCCGGCCTGGGTGGCACTGAAACCTTTGATGGTCTGCAGATACAGACTCATCAGCACCACAATCGCATAGGTGGCGCTGTACATCAACAAGGATGCCGCGCAGGACAAGGTGAAGGTGCGGTTGCTGAAAAACAGATTGATATCCCAGAGCGGAAAGCGGGTTTTGCGTGTGTGCGTGACAAACAAACCGGTGCTGATCGCGCAAGCAACAAAAAAACCAAACGCCACCGTCGAGGGCAACTGCGTCACCGCAATACAAAACAGTGCAATGCTGACACTCCAGCCCACCGCGCCTACACGGTCAAAGGGCAACACCGTGTCCGCACGCCACTCGTCTTTTACCGCAAACACGCCCATCAGCAACACCACCAATGCTAAAGGCACTTGCAGCAGAAACGCGGCGCGCCAGCCCAGGTGATCCACCACAAAACCACCCAACAGCGGCCCGGCAGACAAGCCCACATACACGGACGCCGTCACCAGACCAATCAGCTTACCGCGCTGATTGGCCGGGAATGCGGAACTGATAATGGCCAGTTGTGTGGCATGCAGCATCGCGGCACTGATGCCCTGCAGAAACCGTCCACTCAACAGCATCGTGCTGTTCACTGACATGGCCGCATACAGCGAGCTCAGTAATACCGCCGCGGTGCCCAGCAGGAAAATACGTTTTCGCCCCACCGCATCGGCAACGCGACTGAAAATCAGCACAAACATGGTGCTGGCCATCAGAAACGACATTGGCACCCAACTCAGCAGCCGCGCACTCATGCCAAAGTCCATCGCGATACTCGGCAACGCGACATTGGTGGCGCTAAGCATCACCGGCGTGGCAAACGCGTTGAGCAGCACCATCGATAACAGGATCTTGCGATTCATAAGGGGAAAGGCACCAAGGCGTCCAGGCGTGGCCAACAGGATGAAAGCGACGACATGCGCGATTCTGACAGACACCGGGTGACAATCGCCAGCCTCAGTGCTCGCAAATCAGCAATCCTGCACTTGTGCAAGGCTGGCAAGTTGCGCATATTGTGACGACGCATTGAGGTACAAAAAACCAAACCAACAAGGAACCATGATGACTACGATCGCTGCCAGCGCCGTGTTACGCACCGACGACGCGCGCTTCCAGAATCTGCCCGGATATCCGTTTGCCCCGCACTACGTCAGTGATCTGCCCGGGTTTGATAACTTGCGTGTGCACTACGTGGACGAAGGCCCCGCCGATGCCAGCTCTATCGTGTTGTGCCTGCACGGCCAGCCCACCTGGAGTTACCTTTACCGCAAAATGATTCCGGTGTTTGTGGAGGCCGGACACCGGGTGATTGCACCGGATCTGATCGGGTTTGGCCGCTCCGACAAACCCGTGGACGACAGTTATTACACACTCACCCGACACCGAGACATGCTGATCGCATTTATCCACGCGGTGATTCTGCAATCAGCGCCCGATGCGCGCATCATGCTGGTGGTGCAAGACTGGGGCGGCATTCTGGGTCTGACCTTGCCGATGGAATTTCCTGATCATATTGACCGCCTGCTGGTGATGAATACCGGGCTGGGCACCGGCGATGTCCCGCTGGGGCAGGGATTTCTGGATTGGCGTGCGTTTTCCAACAGCCGCCCGGACATGGACATTGCCGCACTGATGCGCCGAGGCGAACGCCTGTTGAGCGAGGCCGAAGGCGAGGCTTATGCGGCTCCGTTCCCTGATGTCCGCTACAAAGCGGGCGTGCGCAGGTTCCCCAATCTGGTACCCGATCATCCTGATGCCGACGGCGCAGCGATTTCACGCGCGGCACGCGACTGGTTAAAAACCCGCTGGCAAGGCCGCAGTTTTATGGCTATTGGTATGCGCGACCCCGTGCTCGGCCCGCCAGTGATGCACAATTTGCGTAAACAGATTCAAGGCTGCCCCGAGCCCTTTGAGGTGGCGGAAGGCGGTCATTTTGTACAGGAACATGGCGAGATCATTGCGCGACGTGCGCTCGAGGTTTTATGTTGATTCTGAATTTAAAAGACAAACCGGAACATCTGTTGCCGCTGGCGCAGTGGCACCACACCGAATGGTCCTACCTGAATCCTCTCAGGAGTTTTGACCAGCGCGTGCAGGAAATGCAGGAAGACCTGGAGGGCAAGGTCATCCCGACCACCTTTGTGGCCGAGGACGCAGGCGAACTGCTGGGTTCGGCGTGTATTCTGGCCGATGACATGAGCTCACACCCGGAACTTACACCGTGGCTGGCGAGTGTGTATGTCAATGAAATCCACCGGGGCAAAGGCATCGGCTCGACGCTGGTGAAACGGGTGATGCAACATGCGCAGGAAAATGGTGTTAAACGCCTGTACCTGTACACGCCGGATCAGGAGCAGTTGTACGCCCGCCTCGGATGGCAACTGTATAGCCGCGAGCCCTACAACGGCACACCGGTGACCATTATGTCGATCGATTTCTGAATGGAAAGAGACTTGCTTGACGTTTAATAATGAGAGCATCAGGCGTATAGTTCCGGTGACCCCAACCTTGCTGATAACAATGATAAACAAGAGGTTTATATGACACAGTTTCCCCGTCAACTTGCACTGGCTGCGGCAATCAGCCTGCTGGTTGCCTGTGGCGCAGATTCACCCGCGCCCGAGCAGACGGCCGCTGCGCCGCAAGCCAGCATGCCTGCCGTTGCGACGGCCGACATGCTGTCCTGCGCCGACGCGCTCGCACCGCTGATCCCCAACACCGGTGTATTCAGCCGCGACATCTCGGCGACCTACCCGGAAGCCCAGGCATTTTTTGATCAAGGCATGCGCCTGACCTACGGTTACTACTTTCCGGAAGCCATCGCGTCATTTGACGCCGCGCTGTGTTTTGATCCCGACAACGCCATGATTCACTGGGGCAAAGCGCTCGCGATCGGCCCCAACCCCAACAGCCGTTATGGCGGATCGCCGGATGACCCGGTCGGTGAAGGCAAAAACACCATCGCCCGCGCCAAAGCACTCAGCGACACCGTTTCCGCCGAAGACCGCGGACTGATCGATGCCGTTGCCGAGTTGTACAACACCGAGGCTTACACCGATCCTGCGCAGCGCACACAAGCGTTTATCCGCGCTGCAGAAGCTAACTACCAGGCGCACGGCGCTGATCTGGAAGCGGCGTTTCTGGTAGCACACGGCATCATGATGTCCACGCCATGGACCTACTACTCCGCCGTTGATGGCAGCGCGCTGCCACTGGTTGACCGGGCACTGGAGGTGATGGAGCGCGGCATGGAGCAGGACAAGAGCCACCCCGGTCTCACACACCTGCACATCCACCTGCTGGAAGCCTCTTTCCAGCCCGAGCGTGCGGTGCCATCGGCTGACCGACTCGAGTCGCTGACGCCGATGGCAGGCCACATGGTGCACATGCCCGGCCACATCTACATGCGTGTTGGCCGCTATGATGACGCGATTTCGACCAACGAACGGTCGTTGAACGCCGACAACGTGGTCACCAGCGCCTGGGGTGAGCGCACGCTGCCACGCACCGGCACCTACTTTGTCTCCGCGACCAACCACGGCGGCCACGCCCGCATGTTTATCCACTGGGCCGGCATTTTGCAGGGCAACAGCGTGCGCGCCATGAGCATATCTGAACCGATGCTGATGATGGCTAATGCCGAAGCGCTCGGCCGCGGCACAGGTCTGCGTGCCCCGGTCGCGCACTGGATGACCCTCAAAGCCTTTGGCATGTACGACGAACTCGCAGCACTGCAAAGCCCCGCACCCGGCCAGCCTTATCTGGACGGTATGTTGAACTGGATGCACGGATCCACCTTTGCCAAACGTGGCGACATCGCCGCTGCCCAGGCTGAGCACGCCAAGATGATGACCACGCTGCAGAATCCCGATCTGGCCACCTGGCGCGCCAGCGTCAACCCGGCGTCGGACATGCTGACCATTGCGTCACACATGCTGGCGGGCGAAATCGCCAATGCGCAGCAAGACTACAACACCGCCATCACCGAGTTTGAACAGGCGGTTGATATTCAGGATCGACTGCGCTACATGGAGCCGCCGGATTGGTTGCAATCCACCCGGCTTTTCCTCGGTCAGGCCCTGCTAAACGCAGACCGCCCCGCCGATGCACAAGCGGTTTTTGAACGCGACTTGCTACTGCTCAACGAAAACGGTTGGGCACTGCATGGACTCGCCGCTGCGCTTGAGGCACAAGGCAACACCACAGAAGCTGCTGCGGTGCGTGAGCGTTTCACCAAAGCTTGGGCCGGCGCGAATGTTGAGCTGACAGCTGCGCATTTCTGAGGCTAGATTGGGGTCGGAGGGGTTGGGGTCGGAGGCATGCCTCCGACCCCAACCCCTCCGACCCCTGATCCCACCCCTGATCCCCCATCTGGCTAGTTGACCCCAACCCCTCCGCATGAGATCAATACACCCGGACACTGGCTGATACGCAGGCCATTTTTTTATGTGGTTGATTCTGCAGGGTGGTAGCGTGTCTGGCGATTTGGAATACAACTCACAGAGTGGTCTTTAAAGGAACAAGGACGACGTGATCAATGAAATGAAGGCTCAACAACTGCGTGAAATTCAGAAAGAAAAAATTAAAGCCACAATCACGGATATCCCCGGCGTGGTCATGGTGGGTGTCGCCTTGTTCGGCATCTTTGGAGAGCCCGACAAAATGTCACTGTTATCTTTTCTGGAGAACAAAAACATCGCCTATTTTATGCTGGCGGCAGGCTTGATATCGATGTCATTTCATGTGGTTAAAATATTACAGTTGGCAAAACGCGAACAGGCGATTCGGGCTTCATGATCGCTGATTTCATGCAAAGGCGTGCAAGCGTATGATCAAACAAGTCGGTGAGACCGTCATTCAGCCACAACACAAATCCTCCTGCCATTGCGGCAGCGTGGAATTGCTGCTGACGCTGCCCGACGGCATTGTGAATTGCAGACTCAATCTGCGACTTCAGGTCTTCAACAACAGAAGCGCTGAGCAAGGTTGTCCGGTCCTTGCGCCCCTTGCCGTCATGAACCATGATCGACATCAACGCAAAATCAATGTCCTGCACACGCAGCCGGAGGCACTCATTGATGCGAAGTCCGCTGCCATAGAGAATTTTTATAATGAGTCTGTTGCTGCCGTGTAGATGGGACAGAATCTTGCGAATCTCATCAACAGACAAAACAGTGGGCAGATGGCGCTGCTTGTTAGCAAGCGTAAACCCCAGATCTCCAAGTTCAACGCCAAGGACCTTGTGGTAAAGATAGACAAGCGCGTTGAGCGCAATTTTCTGAGTGTTGATAGCTACATGCCGGTCTGCTGCCAGCCAGGTCAAGAATTCCCGAACCTCTTTTTGACCAGCGTCTGATGGGTAGAGCCGATTGATAAAGTGGATATAGCGCAGAATTCAGTGAAGATAGGCCTTTTCTGTCTGCAAACTGTAACCCCGTAAGCGCATGTCCCGGCTGATTTCTTGCAAGAATGGGCTGGCCATTTGAATCTCCATGTTCAAAATAAGAATTTCTTGTATAAGTGTTATAGCACGTGAATTCAGATATGCGAGCGCACGTTAAACGTGCTCCTTTTTTCAAGACGAAAAATAATGAAAATTATTCAAAAGCTTTCATTTGATTTGTTAAGTAAGGCGCTATTGAGATATCGTGCATAAAAACCGGTTTTCTGCGTTTAAGCAGGATACAAATGTTATGTGTCTGTACAACCATTGTGCGGACTGAGAGCGTCGTAAGATCATGAGTTATGGAAAGTTGCAAGAATGGGCGCTTGTCGCTGAAATTGTTGGTGCGATCGCCGTAGTAGTATCTCTAATCTATGTTGGCGTGGGTGTCCGACAAAATACAGCCGCCATTTTGGTGTCAAATCATCAATCGATTGTCGCTATGGATATCGACAGGAACACTTGGTATAGAGACTTAGAATTCGCCGCCGCATATGAATTGGCAATAGAAGACTACACAAAATTGTCACCAGCTCAACTCAGACAGTTTCGTACTTTCGTTGCTGACACATTTAATACTTGGGAGTATGGTTTTATTACGCACTCAAGGGGCATGATGGACGATACTATCTGGGGCGGTTGGGATCAGTACTACCGCAATGAACTGAAAAGAGAGTCATATCAGTGGTTTTGGAATAGCTCGAAAACGGGCTTCTCCGATGATTTTAGAAACAATGTAGATTCAATTCAGGCTGATATGTAGAGCTTAAGTTGAAGCAGACTAAAGTTTAAGATAACGACACATAACAAACGCTTTCAAAGTGACGCGGCTATGCCCCGCACGTGAAGCGAGCGTTAGCGAATCCCGTCCTTCGGCGCTGCTCTTCGACATCCTCAACGAGCCTCGTCTTAATGAGTGACTGATAGGGCATATCACGTTTGTTGGCTTCAATTTTGATTCTGTCGAGCAAAGATTCGGGCAATCGCAGGGAGATAGTTTTTGTTGATGGCTTCAAGTTCGGAAACTTGGCATTTTTCACCTTGCTCCAGTCAAGGTACTCCGTAGAGTCATCGATTTCCAAAAAGCCCGCTCTTCTGCCTCAGAGCTGAATTCAGGAATTTTTTTGAGTTTGTTCATAAACTTTTCTCTACTTTCGGTGCGTGTCGCGAGCGAGTTCAGATTAATCCGGTACCCGACTCGTCAAATAGTGTCTTTGTCTGGAATGCGCCGCTGCGTATGTCGAGATGTCATGTGTAGAATATTGCTTACACGTCTGGAAACATAGGTCAATATATTAAGCACACTGGTCGATGCCAGTGCGGTAACATTCAATACGAACTGTCTGGAACCCAAAATTGGGTAGCGGTTTGCCATAGCAGTGATTATCAGCGCAGCGCTGGTGCCCCGCTTGTTTCCTGGGGCATCTTTCCAGAGTCCGAGCTCAATGTTAAATCGGGTACTCCGAAAACAATTAATTCATCGGGAGCTGCAATGCGCTCTTTCTGTCCAGAGTGCGGAACAGGGCTTTTCTATCGAAACGCGATAAACCTGCCGGGCCTGGTCGACGTGCAGTTATCCACACTCGACAACCCAGACGCGCTAACGCCAACAGTCCAAGTTCAAACTGCTGAGCGGCAATCCTGGGTTTCACATAGTGCAGAGCTTCCCGCTTTTGATCGATATCCGACGGCTCCAAAGAAATGACGCATATAATACATACTTTGGCCGCATATCAGCGGCGTTAGTCGGCACCGGATAAGGTCACCAATGGCTGATATTAAGACAATTGAAACCAACCATAGCGTCGACATGTTCATCGATACGATCAAGGATGAATCGAGGCGGCAAGACTGCCGTGCGCTCACCAAATTAATGGCGGCGGCGACTGGCATGGAACCCAGGATGTGGGGTGCCACATTGTGGGATTCGGAAAGCGCCACTATGACTATGCGAACGGGAAGCCCGGCGAGATTTGCAAAGTTGGATTCGCTCTTCGTTCAAAGTCATTCGCGATCTACTTGCTTGATTACCCAGAACATGATTTCCTGATAACGAAGCTGGGCAAGCACGAGTATAGTGGTGGGTGCCTGCACATCACCCGCCTTGCTGATGTCCAGGCAGAGATTCTGGCACAAATGATCGAAAAGGCTTTTAGTGCAGATGATCGCGGTGCCGCTTAACAAGGAGATGTTGTCGCCCCAAAGCCGGGCGTATTTGCAACTACGGGAGGTTAACAATGAGAGCGTTGTTTCGACTTAATGACTCGGCAGTGAGCCATCCCTCTGTGAGCCGCTGGTTCGAAGAACATCAGGGCCCACTTGGTGAGATTGCATGGCGTTGGTTCAAAGCAATGCGGCTCTGTGGCGACGACGTCAGGGAGATACTACATGACGGCCAACCCACTGCATGCGTGAACGGTGCTGCATTTGCCTATGTTGACGCGTTCACATCCCATGTGAATGTTGGATTCTTCCATGGGGCGGAACTGCCCGATCCAGAGGGTTTGCTTGAGGGCAAAGGAAAGCACATGCGGCATGTGAAGATCCGGCTGGATGTGGAAGTTGATGTGCCCAAATTGTCCGCCTTGATTGACGCAGCGTACGCTGATGTGAAGGCGCGCCTCGTAGCAGAGTAACCATATGGTTGCCCGCATAATGGATACTTTTCGCGTGGCATATCGTCATGCCATTGCAGGGTTCAGGCATGCATAACCATCAGTTGCGGCAAATATTGCTGAGCGATGTGATGATAAGTCAAACGCTTGAGCGCCGAGCTGGTTGCGATCGACGCCTGCAATCTCTTGTGTCATGGCAGTAAAGTTTTTCCGTCAATACGTATCGTGGGGTTTAGCCGGGTTAAGCTCATTGGCGAAGCAAGCTTGGTAGGAGTTGCTCCATATGAATATTGCCTATAGCTTATGCGCGCGTAATTGATGTCAGACAAGGCATGTCACAATCCTGGCTGATTGGCATGAGATTAAAGAGGCCTTGCTCGGATTTTTTATCACAACGTAGAAGACGGGCCGTAAGTCAAACAATGCGCCCCATCTAACCAGGAGAGCAGATGAAAATCATGGTTTCAACATTGGTCGAAGCCCCTCTGCAAGAAGTCTGGCGTGCCTACACGACACCCGGCGACAGCAAGGCGTGGAACGCCGCTTCATCGATAACTTTGCGCGCCATGTAAAGGGCAAGTTGGCCTCAGCGTAGACAAAGAAGAGTTTGTTTTGTTCAATAACCAGCACCTTGCTATAGACCAAGTAATCACCGTTCTCTTGCATTGGTGAGAGATATCCAGGGAATCTCTGTGAATATTGAGTTTGAGTCTACATTCCCCGAGCATCTGGATGAACTTGTCAGAATCCGGATAGAGGCGATGAGAGAAAGTCTCACCCACATTGGACGGTTTGATGCTGATCGCGCCAGAGAGCGATTTGTCGTCAGCTTTAATCCAGACTACACAAGATTCATAAATGTCGGCGGTGTGCGAGTAGGGTTTGTTGTCGTCAAACCCGACGTCTCCAGACTTATATTGGATCATCTGTACATAGAGCCCGAATTCCAGAGGCGCGGTATCGGTGGAAGAGTCTTGCAGAGCATCTTCGCCACGGCAGATCGGCTGGGCCTTCCAATGTTTGTGACAGCACTACGGGGCAGTGATTCAAACACTTTCTACCAACGGCATGGATTCAAGTACATCGATGAGACTGAATGGGATATAAATTATAGTCGTATGCCTGCGATGCATTAAATGCAATGATTCGATGCGGGTGCTAGCATACCGCCCCATGCCGTTACTCAATCTTGCTGACTTCGACCAACGCCTGTACGACCTCAAGGCTCTGCCCGTCCACCGTGGACGGGTGCTGCGCGCTTGGTTGAATGGTAAGGCGCTGGACGCAAGTCCGCGTCGCCAAAAACAGGAAAACTTCCTGCCGCTGTCGGTACGTCATGGCTTGCCGGCATTCAGCGACGAGCTCGACGCTGTGGCGCAGATTCATTCCCAGCATCGGGGTGCTGATGAGTCGGTGCGCCTGTTGGTCAGGCTGGCCGATGGGCAGATGATAGAAAGTGTTTTGCTGCCGCGCGACGGGCTTTGTGTGTCGACTCAGGTCGGTTGCGCAGTCGGTTGCCGCTTCTGCATGACCGGCAAGAGCGGCCTCATCCGGCAAGTGAGCAGTCTGGAAATCGTGGCGCAGGTGGTGCTTGCCCGCCGCATACGCCCGGTGAAGAAAGTGGTGTTCATGGGCATGGGAGAGCCGGCACACAACCTCGACAATGTGCTGGGAGCCATCGATCTGCTCGGCACCGAAGGCGCCATCGGCCACAAAAATCTGGTTTTTTCCACTGTTGGCGATCGCCGAGTGTTCGAGCTGCTGCCGCAGCAACGTGTGAAGCCAGCGTTGGCTTTATCACTGCATACGACCAAGGCTGACCTTCGCCAACACTTGTTGCCACGCGCCCCGAAAATTGCGCCGCAGGAACTTATGGAACTGGGCGAAGCGTACGCGCGCAAGACCGGCTACCCGATCCAGTACCAATGGACGCTCTTGAAGGGCATCAACGATGGGCAGGACGAACTCGAGGAGATTCTGCGCCTGTTCAAGGGCAAGTACGCACTGCTGAACGTTATCCCTTTCAACAGTCTTGAAGGCACAGGGCTGGACGCCAGCAACGGTATCAGTTACGAACGCCCTGATGCCGGGCGCATCCGCGAGATCGTCAGGTACCTGCACAGTCGTTTTGTGCTGACCAAGGTGCGCAACAGCGCCGGGCAAGACGTGGACGCCGGCTGCGGCCAGTTGCGCGCCCGCGCCGAGGACACAGGCCGGATTGTGCCATTGCGGCGCGTGCAATAAATATCATCAGAACTGCGTTGCGCCAGCAGCGCTGTTGACGGGTGAGTAGGAGCATGAGAGCAGACGAGTACATTTGAAGCACAGGAGAGAGTAACAAAAGGTACTGATAGAGCCTTACAAATTAACGGTTGTTGTTTTGGGCTTGGCTGGATTTCTATTTTGGATACAGTTAACCATTGCGGATATGGCGAGTATCAGGGCAAAACACATCCCGGGTTTCATGATAGAGCAAGACCACGGCAGTTTTTTATTTCGATCCCACAGAGTGTTAGCCAATAGTAATGAAAGTGCAGCGATACTGATTTTGTTTGCATTGTTTGGAATACTATCTTCCGCACATCCTGCCTGGCTGAATGGGTGTGCATTGGCGTATTTGGTAGGGCGCGTTGGTCACATGACTTTCTACTACAGCAATTTGAAAATTGCCGGTAGTGTCGCTTTCGCAATTAGTTTTTGCAGCTTGCTGGCATCAGCATTAAAAACAGGGCGTCATAACAAGGTGTTTGGGATAGTCAGTGGCCGTCTGTTTATGGGTGCAGGTGTTGCGTTGGCAGCGGTGAGTCGCGAATAGTGAGGGTTAAGGAGCACTGGTTGATCGCGTTGGTTTACAACGTATTCGCACTTTCCATTCGATAGCAACAGGCGGCACCATGGAGCAGATTTATTCATCAAAAATTGATACGTGGCTGGCGCTGACCCTGCTTGGGGCAGTGGCAGCCAGTCTGATTTCATTTGGCATCGTTCTGCGTACCGGCAGCACGCCTGCCATCGCTGTTACATTGCCGGTTCTGGTGATGGGTGCCGGACTTCCGGTTTGGTTGATGGCCAGTACTCACTACATACTTGGCAGTAGCGTGTTGCGAGTGAGAAGTGGCCCCTTCACGTGGCAAATTCCTGTTGCGCAGATAACGTGTGTCACGCCAACATCCAATAAGCTGTCCAGCCCTGCGCTGTCGCTGGACAGGCTCCGGATTGATTATGGTCGCGGGCAATCGCTGATGATTTCACCAAAGGACAAAGGCCGGTTCATCGAGGATTTGGAGACTCGTCGCACAGGTTTGCGCTGACATTGCCTCAGACGTGTAAGATATCCGCCTTTACCAAGACCATGGAGTGTGCAGTATGTTTGCCGGCCTCAGTGCATTTCCCTTGACCCCAATGAACGAGCAGGGGTTGGATGAATCGGCGTTTGTTCGACTGATTGAACGGCTGGTCAGTGCGAAAGTCGATTCAATAGGTGTGCTTGGGTCAACCGGGAACTATGCCTATCTGACTATGGCCGAGCGGGCGCGTATCATCAGGCTGGCGGTGGAACATGCCGGAAACGTCCCCGTGATGGTGGGCATTGGCGCGCTGCGTACACGTGATGTGCTGGCGCTGGCTCACGATGCACAGTCAGCTGGCGCAAGTGGGGTACTGCTAGCGCCCATGTCCTACCAAAAACTCACAGCAGACGAAGTGTTTGGGCTCTACAAAACCGTCACGCACGCACTGTCGCTACCGCTCTGTGTTTACGATAATCCGGGCACCACGCAGTTTGTGTTCAGTGACGAGCTTCACGGACAAATTGCACAGCTGCCAAATGTGGCGTCCATCAAGATTCCTGGTGTGCCTGAGAATGCTGTTGAGGCCAGAGATCGGGTTGAGCGTTTGCGCGCGCAAATTCCTTCTCACGTTACTGTTGGCGTCAGCGGAGACGCCTTTGGGGCGAGTGGCCTGAATGCCGGCTGTGATGTGTGGTATTCCGTGATCGGCGGTGTGTTTCCCGCCACCACACTGGCGATTGCCCGCGCAGCGCAGGCTGGGCATGCAGAGGAGGCAACACGTTTGTCCGCGCGATTGCAGCCGCTATGGGAGCTCTTCAAGTTGTCTGGGGGCAGCTTGCGTGTTGTGGCCGCCGCCGCGGAGTTACTGGGGCTGGTTGAGCACCCATGTTTGCCACGCCCTCTTATTGCCTTGAGTGGAGAGGGAAAAAAGCGACTTGCGGCATTGATTATTGAATTGGATTTGGCTTGAGGAATCGTATGAATTTTATTGAACCGACCGTGTTGAGCGCCAACGGCATCAGACTGGAGCCGCTCACGTCTGACCACGAAGCAGGGCTGCGAGCAGCGGCCGCTGACGGCGAGTTGTGGCGTTTACGCATCACGTCTGTCCCGTCGCCCGAAGAGACCGGCAGCTACATCGCAAAAGCACTCCAAGGTCGTGCCGACGGGAACCGCTTTGCCTTCGCGGTGATTGAGGAAAACAGCGGTGTTGTGCTCGGTACAACAAGTTACCACGACATACTTCCGGATGTCAGGCGAGTAGAGATCGGCTTCACCTGGTACGCGTCGCGTGTGCAGAGAACACACGTGAACACAACCTGCAAATTGCTGCTGTTGGCTCATGCTTTCGACACCTTGGATTGTAATGTGGTCGGGTGGCGTACCGACAATTTCAACTTTGCCAGCCAGCGTGCCATCGAACGCCTTGGCGCAAAAAAGGATGGCGTTATCCGCGGCCAGGCGATGCGTCGCGATGGCACCATCCGTGACACCGTTATGTACAGTCTGACCAAGGGCGAGTGGCCATCGGTGTGTGCACATCTGAACTACTTGTTGAGCCGATACCCAATCAGGCAATCAGGATGACGTTACAAGTGTCCACGATAGGCCAGATTGAAATCACCGTCAGTGATGTTGAGCGGGCTCTCTCGTTTTACCGGGACACGCTCAGGCAAGGTGTCAACGTGCGTGGAGTGCTAATGCACCAGGATCAACGCGTAAAACGAACTTTTATTATTGTACTTATGCTGATGGTCATTGCACTGCAGCCATCACCCGGTAGTGCACAGGACACTCTTGTTACCACCGACGTCAGGCCCAGCATACAGGCTGCCCGAATACCGTCTGACAGGGAGGTCAGGCTCGATGGCATACTGGACGAGGACGTCTGGGCACTGGCACAACCCATCACTGAATTCCGCCAGCAGGAACCCGTCGAGGGTGGCATGCCGAGTGAACCGACCGAAATCCGTATCCTGTATGACGACCAGGCCCTGTATATCGGTGCCATGTTGTACGATTCTGATCCGGAAGGCATCCTGGCTTACCAGTTGCAACGTGATGCCGGGCTCGGTACTGATGACCGCTTTATGTGGATCATCAGCACATTCGACGATAATCGGACGGGCTATTTTTTCGAAACCAACCCCGCCGGTCTGTTAGGTGATGGCCTGATTGAGGGCGGTGGTGGCTTTAATAAACGCTGGAATGGTATCTGGAACATGAGGACGGCCATTCAGTCTGATGGTTGGTCAGTGGAAATTCGTATTCCATTTTCAACGCTCAATTTTGATCCCGCTCTGGAGGCATGGGGAATCAATTTCCAGCGCACAATTCGTCGGTATAACGAAGAAATTCTCTGGAATGGCTGGCGTCGCACCGAAGGGTTGTTCCGACCGGTACACACCGGGCAGCTGTCAGGCCTGCGGGGGCTCAGCCAGGGTCGGGGCATCGAACTCAAACCTTTTGTGAATGCATCAACAAACCGGGGGCCAGCGGCAGGTGCCAAACGGGGCAATGATGCCAAAACAGGCATTGATATCACGTACTCGTTGACGCCATCACTGCGTGGTGCACTCACACTGAACACAGATTTTGCCGAAGTTGAAGTCGACAATCGCCAAGTCAATCTCACGCGTTTTCCGCTGCGCTTTCCGGAGCAGCGTGAATTCTTTTTGGAGGGTTCCGGTGTGTTCTCCTTCAACTGGGCTGACCCCTTTTTTAGTCGCCGTATTGGTCTGGTAGAGGGGCAGGAAGTGCCCATCGACTTTGGCGCGCGTCTGGGTGGTCAGGTCGGCGATTATGAATTGGGTGTGTATCAGGTGCGCACCGGGGATACCACGCTTGAAAATGGGGATGGTTCCGTCCGCCCGTGGGGCTCTGAGGATTTTACGGTCGCACGCGTGAAACGCCGGCTGTTCCAACAATCGCACGTCGGCATGATCTATACGCGCAGAGCCTCGGATGATCTCACGGGTACGGGGATACTATCTGACCGTCACACAGTGGGGGCTGACCTTAATTTCTACACCTCGCAGTTCCTCGGAAAGTACAACGCGCAAGTTGAAGGTTTTATGCTTTACCATAATGACCCGGTTGCCGGGGGCAATTCGAGTTCATCAGACAGGAGCGCTCGTGGCGTGCGTGTGTCTTTTCCCAATGATTTGATCCGTTTTCATTCATCACATCGCGAATTTGGTGAACAGTGGGATCCGGCACTTGGTTTTGTGGAGCGTCGCGGCTTCCGTCGCCATCAACCAACATTGACAATCGCGCCACGACCGCAAGGCTGGAGCTTGATACGGCAAACCGAGCACGAGATATCGTTTGAATACCTGACCGATATGGATAACCGCCTGTTGACGCGGAACATCGACATTACCCCGCTACAGATTAACTTTGAAAGCGGTGACCGCATGGGTGTGGAGGTGGGGCGCAACTTTGAACGTCTGGATCGACCTTTCACTGTGTACGGCCGTGGTGATGACGCCATTCGTATTCTCCCGGGCGATTACCATTCAGACAGTTGGTCTGCCAACGTCAGTACGGCCGGTCGACGCATGTTGTCGGGCAGCGCTGAGATTGGTCGCTCTGAGTTCTGGGGTGGCGATCGCAACAGCCTGGATCTCTCCGGCACCATCCGTTCACGCGGTGGTGTTTCGCTGACGGCCAACTATCAGCACAATGAAGTGTCTCTGCCGCAAGGCGACTTTGACACCAACCTGGTGCGCCTGTCATGGGCCTGGAACCTGAGCCCATGGACAGCCATCACCGGTAACGTCCAATATGATGATCTGTCGGATGTGGTGGGTGTGTACGCCCGTATGCGATGGATAGTCCAACCCGGAAATGATATTTTTCTGGTCTGGAGTCACAATTGGCTGTATGACGATGGCCCGCTGAACGACAGTCGGTTTACGACGTTGTCGCGTGGTGGTGCGGTGAAATTGAACTATACGCTGCGCTTTTGATGCGGCTGTTGCGAAGGTCTGCGATAAGCGTCAGAGCGGATGTGTAGTGATACAAGGAACTCCAATGGACAAGATTGAGTTTTCAAAAAAAGAAAAAGAAATCATGATTCAGAAGGTCAAGATGTACTTTCGCGAAGATTTGACTCAGGAAATCGGCAACTTCGATGCAGAGTTCTTGATCGATTTTTTTGCGGAGGAAATCGGAGGCTTCTTGTACAACCGTGGTTTGTATGATGCCGAGACATTGATTTCAGAGAAAGTGTCAGAGATATCAGACTTACTGCTACAGCTTGAGAAACCGGTCTTGTTGGGCCGGTAAGTGCACGAGACCGTAGCCGACACAGGGTGTCTTCACAAATGATTTTAGTACTGGACTACAACCCTGATTGGGCTACGAGTTTTGAGCGCGAAGCCAACAGGATCCGAAGGGCATTGGGGGCCACCCTCATGCACATTCACCACATTGGCAGTACCTCCATACCCCACACAAAAGCAAAACCGGTGATTGATATTCTGCTGGAGGTGTCATCACTTGATGAACTTGACCAGCAAAGCGCGTCACTTCAAGCGTTGAATTACGAGGCCAAAGGCGAGTTTGGTATTCCGGGCCGGCGATATTTCCGGCTGGATGACGCTACCGGGCGCAGAACTCATCAGGTGCATTCCTTTGAAGCCGGATCGCAAAATGCCATTCGACATCTCGCCTTCAGGGATTACATGCGCGCACACCCGGCTATTGCCGCCGAGTACGGGGCGTTGAAGCTAGGACTGGCCATACAGCATGGTGACAATATGGCTGCGTACATTGATGGCAAGGATGCATTTGTCAAGGAACATGAGCGACGCGCCTTGATCTGGGCTTCGCGTAGTGCGGGCAAGTAGCGCTCATGTTGAGGACAGGGGTTTTGCGGTATGATCATCGGCGACAACGGTGCAACGGAGGCATGAACATGCAAAAAATCAAACAACTGATCCGGGAATACAGAGCGCTCTTGCTGTTTGTTTTCCTGTTGATCTTCTTCCGCACGGCTTACGCGGATTGGTCGCCGGTTCCCACAAGCTCCATGGAACCCACTATTCTGCCGGGTGACGTCCTCTGGATTGACAAAACTCATTATGGCCCCTCGTTACCATTTCTGAACAAACGTTTGCTGACCTGGGGGCATCCTGAGCGCGGCGATATCATTACTTTTATACCGCCGCACGAGGATATTCTTTATGTGAAGCGTGTGATGGCGATTGCCGGTGACAGCATCCGCATTGAAGGTAATGATATCTATGTCAACGGTGTGCAACTGGAACAGTCGCTTGTGGAATCAAATGACTCGGAATTGATTGGTTCCGAGATCATTGCCGGTACGGAGCATGCCTTCAAAATCAGCAAGGACAGAAGACTGCCTTATGTTGGCAGAACAATACTTGTTCCGGAAAACAAACTGTTTGTGATGGGCGATTTCAGAAACAACAGCGCAGACTCACGTGTGTGGGGATTTGTGGATGAGAACAATGTGCTGGGGAAAGTCTCTGCCGTCGCTGTGTCGTTCTCAAGCGAACGACAGGGTCTGTCAAGACTGGCGATTTCCATTCAGTGAAGGCGCGTGCAGAGGTAAGCTTATGAAACATATCTATACGCACGACAACATCGTTGTTTTACATTCGGTCAAAAATATTCTGGCATTGAATGATATTGAATCGTTTGTTAAAAATGAGCAAACTGCCCCGGTTGGCGCTCAACATGGCATAGGCAATACCTTCCATGAATTGTGGATAATAAATGATCAGGAATATGCAGAAGCAAAAGCTTTGATTGCGCGTGAGATCGACAATCCACCAGCCAAGGCTAAGTGGGTGTGTGATAATTGTCATGAAGAAAACGAAGGCAGTTTTGAAATCTGCTGGCAATGCCAGTCCCCATCAATTCAGCTGAAACAGGAGATATAAGCATGTTTAAAAAATTGTTGGCGAGTATCGCGTTGGTCTGTGGTCTCGGTCTATCGTTTTCCGGCTTTGCTCAAACGTCGACGTTAACGTATGACATGGCGGAGCGCGCCATGGCCGCAGCACTCGCTGAAGCGCGTGCGAATAGTTGGAATCTCACCATTGTGGTGGCCGATGCTGCAGGCATCCCGGTGATGATTCATCGTATGGACGGTGCGTCGGCGCGTACCTATGACATAGCGCTCAGCAAAGCGCGCGTGGTGACAGCAACAGGGCTGTCATCCGGTGAATACGGTCGCCGACTACAAGCTGGCGAGATTGCAGAAGTTGAAAACGGTGTCACCTTTGCCGGTGGTGTGCCAGTCATGGTCAATGGTGAGCGGATTGGCGCAATTACGTCCAGCGGTGCACGGGGCGTAGAGGATGAGCAAGTGTCGCTTGCAGGTGCGGCGGCTATTTCAAATTGATGTGTTGAAACGAGGCGCACTCTTGTTCGCTGAGGCTGTGACCTGATGCCCGTCACATAGGCGTCACAATTTTTTCAGTATTATTCGAGATCGATTTTGAATTGAACTGATTGATTGGACAGGTTGCAGTTTGTTATGGATCAGCGTCGCTCAGCGTTGCCTCGTTTTCTACTTCCATTTGTATTACTGTCGCTGCTTCTCAGCGGCTGCATGACCGCAGATCGCCTTGCCGGGGGTGAAGCCCTCGCCCCCCATTTACAGTGGCTTGCTTTTCGGGTGCGTAGCGACGCCAACGCAGCCCTAAATGCTGACGCCGGATGGGCTGCTGCGGAAAATGCAGCGGCTGATATTTTTTACGATCAACCTTTTCGATTCAGAGTGCAAGTAAAGGCGACAGAGTCTCCACCTGAAGGGCATGTGTTGAGTCTGCAATACCGGCAAGCGGGCCAGTTGTGGTTGCCAGTGGGTTTTGCGAAGTTCCCTTACCCCGATTTTGCCACGCCGGTCATATCGGTGATTGACACGCCAGCCTATGCACACGGCGCGGAAACCGAGCGATTGCTGGGCACGATCAATACCGCCTGGGATGATGGTGCGGGAATCAATGGTGTTGCTGCAACGCCAGTATGGCGAACCGTTGATGACGCCCTTGAGTGGGAATGGCCACTGGTCATTAGACGCTTTTCAGATGGTCCGACGTTTGCTGACAACAATGTGAGTTTTGAGTTGCGCGTGGTGGATGGGTTTGGTCGACCGTTGCCGGGACAGCGCAGTGCGCAATTGCAGTTGACGGCACCAGCGCGTCATTTGGGTGGTACCTTTATCGAGTCGCCGGCCAGAATCGGGCCCTATCAGTCTGAGGCCGGGCATCTTTATTTTTTTATGGAGCCCTCCGAGACTGACAACCGATTTATGGCGGTAACGTCCACTGACTTCGGGCAATCCTGGCGGGAAATCGATGGCAGCAACAGACCGGATATCGGAGATCTGGAGGGTGTGGCAACGGCGCGCACCGGCTCAACGCTCCACCTGATCCATCAGATCAGTGAGGAAGTGTTTTACCATGCGTTTGATATGGATGGCCCAAACACGGACGAAGCTCAGTGGCGCGTGAACGCTGAAAGTATGGCGACATTTAAAGAGCCGCCCACCCAGTTTGCCGATCTGGTCGCTCGCGCTGACGGCAGCCTGGTAACGTTGTATGCCGGGGCACAGAAATTGTTTCTGCAGACACGCTCTGTCAACGGCATTTGGGCAAGTCCGGTTGAGATTGACACCTTGCTGACGCCGGATTTGTCTGGCCCTGTGCTGGCGATTGGTCCCGACGACCTGATCAGCATGGCCTACACCGGTCGGGATGGAAGCGGATTTATCCGTCACCTCCGACCAGACGGCGCGCTGACGGACAGGCAATTATTTTCGTCCAGTCTGGGTACCTCTGATGATGAAAATGGCGCCATTGTGCCGATGGCTGTGGTGCCGGAAACCGGTGAGACGGTGCTGGTCTACAGAGAGCAGTCCGGCATGTTGTACGAGCGCCGTTTGTCTCGGGAAGGACAAATATCGTCGGCCGTGCAACTGTCAGCGCTACCGGTCATCACCAATGCTGTTGACTCCGAGCAGGTAGGGGCGGATCTGATTGTGCATGGAACGACTGTTCACGTGTTGTTTATCGAGGCGCAGTCGCGTGCAATTTTCCACACCTATGCCCGGGAACGTGGCATCTGGTCAACGCCTCAACGAGTGGTTGAGGCCATTCAGGGGTCCTGGGTAAGAGGATCAGTTCATAAGGATTCAGCTGGCAATCCAGTTTACGGTTTTGTGTATGACGCCGGCTCCACAGGTGGTTCCGGCTTCAATCGCTATTTCGCCCTGCCGTTGTAATGTAACTTGGATTAAAACACATTCAAGGTCGCAGTAATGTGGCGCGCTTTTGCCATGGACTTCTGAAATCCACTATGATCAGGCTTGAGCCAGATTTTCCTCGAGCTGATAAACGGGAGTTCTCCATGACAACAAACAACATAAAAAGACTGATTGTCTCGGCCGTCTTGGGTGCTGGCTTCATCACGATGGCAGGCGCGCAAGAGTGGGTGCCATCCCGTTATGGGGCTGACGATCGAATTGGTGCCGCTAACAACCTCAGCGAAGAAATCGTGTTGCAAGCCGCCAAATTGATCACCACCGGCAAGGTCTATTCGCTGGGCGTGGAAACTGCGGAAGATTCACCCGCCTATGGGACTCGTAACTTCAGCATCGACATTATTGCGTCCGGCGCCAATGTGCCGGTGGGTACCGATGCGGTGACCTCCAATGATGAACGTGTGACCACCAGTTTTGGCATCGGATCGCAAATTGACGGTTTGGGGCATCTTGGTATTGGCAATCAGTACTATAACGGGCTGACCACCGCCCAAATCGTCGCAGACGGTGGTCTTGTCGAATTGGGTACTCATACGATCCCGCCAATTGTGACACGCGGTGTGCTGCTGAATATGGCAAAACACTTGGGTGTTGACATGGTCAGCGAGGGCACCGCATTTAATCGCGTCGACATCGAGGCAGCCGCTGGTGCTCAGGGTATAGACATCAGATCAGGTGATGTGGTGTTGTTCCACACGGGGTGGATGCAGCTGTTGGGTACAGACAACCAGCGGTTTATCTCCGTGCAGCCGGGTGTGGGCGTGGAGGGCGCAGAATACCTGGCTGATCTTGGTGTGGTGGCCATTGGTGCGGACACGCCAGCCCTGGAAGTGATTCCTTTTGAAAATCCACAGCGTGTGTTTGCGGTGCATCAGACCTTGTTGGCCAAGAAAGGTGTTTATATTCTGGAGAGTATGAACACGGCTGAACTCGCGGCAGACGGCGTACAGGAGTTCATGTTTGTACTTGGGCAGCCAAAATTCAAAGGTGCGGTACAGACGGTTATCAATCCGATTGCCATTCGTTAAGTGATTGCGCTGTTGTTACTCTTCCAATTCATCCTGCAGTTCGGGCGCAACATCACTGGTAATCGAAAGATACAAGGCTGCGAACGATGCCTTGATCCACATGATGGCGGGAAACACGCCAACCAGCAGCAAGGCCAGGCCTGCAAAAAAGATGAAGATGGACAGAAAGCCAAGCGTAAATATTTTTAACGCATGACCGCGTGTGATTCTCCAACTGGCTTCAACTGCTGCAATCGGGTCAAGTCCTTCATCCATGACCAGATACGATACAAACGCCAGACGGCAGGCCACATAAATGCCTGGTATCAGGAACACAATAAGGCCAATTCCAATCAGTCCGATGGTCAGCAGCGATGCAAGCACCACGTTGATATAGTTTTTGAAGCCGTCAAAAATACGCTTCACTTCCACATGGTCGCCGCGAACGGCTTTAACAAAAATCATGTCCGCCCCGTAGTTCACGATCGGGTAAAGCAGCAAGGCGTATGCGGTAGTCAAGAACTCCAGGATCGCGGAGGAATCACCGCTGTGGCCATCGCCGTCCCATTCAATCGGCACCATAAACACGATCACCACCAACACTGCCAGGAACAACACAAGAAAGTTATTTCTCATGCTGTTCCAGCCACTCGAAAGCGCACTACCTACGCCGGGTTCGTCCATGTATTCCTGATTGTTAAATGTCTGGTTCATACGATGCTCCACTGAGTGAGAAGACGGATGGATGATTCACTCTTGAGGCAGACGTTAGCCTTGTGGTCTGTAAAAACAAACCTACCAAGGTAGTGTTTTGCAGATTCCTACTTTGGTAGGGCGCTGGTTTTTCATGCGGGTGGTATATTTCAGCCATCAAAGACACCGTTTCACCCACCAGACCGCGACAAGTACATGCTCAACTACGACAACATCAATTTCGACACCTTGCCACTCTGGTTGAGTTTTACATTATGCCTGTCGATGACAGCGGGCGGATTGCTGATCCTGTTCCGCTTTCATCAGACGCGCAAAAGCGCCAGTTTTAAATATCTGCAATACTTCCTGATTATGCTTTATGTGTACGGTTACTACAGTCTTTGGAGTGGCATTCTATTATCTGGATTTGTGCAGATTGAGAATATTGAGTGGGTAGCACTGCTGCTGGCACAACTAGGCGCGCCGTTTTTGTTGGTCAGTCTGACCATGTTGCTGGTGTGGGCTGCGCGATTGCAAAAACGGCCAGTGATCCAGTTGCTGCTGTTTACTGCCGGCACCAGCGTGACCGTTGTGCTGGCGCTGGTTTGGTCAGGTCGGTCAATTGAGAGCAGCCTCTCCAGCCTCGGGTCGGTTGTGGCCATGACGAGTGCGTTGGTCCTGCTGGGTGTGTTGCTGACCGGGAAGCAGCCATTTATCAGTCCAATCGGTAAGCGATGGCTGATCATTCTGGTCGCAGCGTCGGGCTCCATTCATGTGTTTGTATTCACCCCGCTGACTGACTATCAACATTTTAACGGTGTGTTTGCGTTTCTGTTTTATCTGTTTAATACCGCGATGGTGGTGATTTATTGTTATCAGGCGACTGAAGACATGGCACCACCCTCGTTGTCACTGGACGACATTTTGATACGCTATGGCATCAGCAAGCGGGAAGCAGATGTGCTGCGTGGCATCTATGCGGGGCAAACTAACCAGGAGATCGCCAACCAGCTGTTTATTTCACTGCAGACCGTTAAGGATCATTCATCGCGCATCTATCAAAAGACCTTCGTAAAAAACCGGGCGCAATTGACGACACTGATTCGCGAAAGCCAGAGTCACTTGTCAGGTGTCGCGCCCCGGTCTTGAGCCTGACGGTTACCGGAGCCTGCCATGAAGCTGACAGACAGAGTTGTTTCCTTGCGTGATGCCAATATTGCGGATTTGCCGTTGTTGCGGCATTGGGACACACAACCACATGTGATTGAATCCGATCCCAATGATGACTGGGATTGGGAAACCGAGTTATTAAAAAATCCATCATGGCGCGAACAACTGGTTGCGGAAGTTGATGGCAAACCTGTAGGGTTTGTGCAGATCATTGATCCTGCCGAGGAAGAAAGCCATTACTGGGGCGATGTGTCCGATGACTTACGGGCCATTGATATCTGGATAGGTGAAGCGGATTATCTGGGACAGGGCTTTGGCACCGCCATCATGCGCCTGGCAATTGAACGATGTTTTTTATCGCCGCAAGTCAACGCAATCATCATAGATCCGTTGGCCAGCAATGTCCGCGCGCATCGTTTTTATCAGCGGCTGGGATTTAAACCGCAGGCGCGGCGACTGTTTGGTGACGATGACACATTGGTTCACAGACTGGAAAGACGGGACTTTTTACAAGGAGATACGGATGAACATATTTGACAATTTCTGGTTCTACATCGTACCGATTGTGCTGGAGCGGATTGTGGCTGACAAAAACTATGTCCTGAATGATAAGCTCAGCAAAATAAAGGGAAATTGACCCGAACCGATATTCGCCGCGTCATTTTCACGCTTGGAGGCACACGCGGCTTGCATTATTATCCAACCCATCACACCCAAATGGAGCTGAAAACGTGTTGGATCGAGTGCTGAATAAAAACAAGCCAAAACATACATGGCGCTTTTTCAGATCGGGTGGATTCGATCAGGTCAGGCTGGAAACTGCAAACGATCTTCAGAATTTGTCTGATCTTGATCCCAAGCTGTGGACTGTCCTTAACTGTCCCACCACCGGGCTGGAGTTTGATGCCCGCACGGCAGCTTTGCTGGATACCGACGGTGATGGACAGATTCGGGTTCCGGAAATTCTTGCGGCAGTCAAATGGAGTTGTGAGCGCCTCGTCGATGCCGGCATTCTATTTCAATCTCAGGGACTTCCGGTATCGGCCATTGCCGACCACGATGCAGAAGGTGCGGGTATCAAAGCCGCGGCCTTGACGGTGTTGCAGTACATGGGCAAGACGCCCGATGATGCCCTGCAAGTGTCCGATTTTTCTGACATGACGCGGTTGTTTTCACCGAATCACTTCAACGGCGACGGTGTGGTTGCCGCTGAACTCACGGATGATGCAGATCTGCGTCAGTTAATCGCCGAAATTCTCGACACTCAGGGAGGCACTCCGGACCGCAGTGGTGTAAACGGTGTCACCACCGCATCCGTGTCTGCGTTTTATGCGCAAGCTCAAGCGGTACTGGATTGGCATAAAGCTGGTGCCGACGGCGATATACAATTTCAGCCACTGGGCGACAAAACTGCAGAAGCGGTGGCTGTTTTCGAGAAAGCACAAGCCAAAGTCGATGACTATTTTGTGCGCTGCAAACTGGCTGCGTTTGATACGCGTGCTGTGGATGCGCTTAATCCTGCGCCGTCTGTGTATGCGGTGTTAAACAATCGTGCGATTGCTCAAACCGATGTAGACGTATCCGCGCTGCCATTGGCCGCTGTGGGTGCAGGCCAATCATTACCCTTGGGCGAGGGGATTAACCCCGCTTGGTCGAGCGCGATCCAGAACCTGCTGCACAAGGTGATTGTACCTTTGCTGGGAGAAACACTCGGTCAACAGGACTCATTGAGCGCTGCTCAGTGGGCTGATGTATCAGCGCGATTGTCTGCCTGGCGTACATGGCAGGCCGCACGTCCAGATACCGCGGTACACAAACTGGGTGTTGAAAGATTGCAGGCGATTGTGGCCGGAGAGGGGCAGCAGGCGCTTGCCGCATTGATTGAACGGGATCTTGCTGCCAAGAGTTTTGGCGCAACTGTCGATGCCGTTGAAAAACTGGTGCGTTTTCAGCGCGATCTGGTGACCTTGTTGCAGAATTTTGTATCTCTCAGTGATTTCTACCGTGGTGAAGAAAAAGCGATTTTTCAGGCAGGAACCTTATATCTTGATCAACGCAGCTGTGAATTGGTAATGCGAGTCAATGACATGGGGCGTCATGCCACCATGGCGCCATTCAGTGGTTGTTATCTGGTGTACTGCACCTGCGAGCGGAAGGGCGAGGCGCCGCTGTCGATTGTTGCTGCATTGACCGGGGGGGATGTTGACGAATTGATGGTGCCGGGTCGCAACGGTATTTTTTATGATCGTCAGGGAAGAGACTGGCGTGCGACGGTGAACAAGGTGGTTGCACAGCCCGTGAGTCTGCGACAGGCGTTCTGGTCACCTTACAAGCGCGTGGCGACATTTATCGAGACACAATTGCAAAATTTTGCTGCTTCCCGTGACAAAGACATTGAAGCCAAAACAACGGCAGGAGTCACGAATGTTGCAGCGCCTAAAGAAGCGGCATCCAATTTTGATATCGCCAAGTTTGCCGGTATTTTTGCGGCCATAGGCTTGGCCGTGGGCGCAATAGGCACATCACTGGCAGCGGTTGCGGCAGGGTTGTTTTCGTTGGCATGGTGGCAGATCCCGCTGGTGCTGGTGGGGGTTATGCTGCTGATTTCCGGTCCTTCTGTGTTTATGGCATATCTGACGTTGCGGCGCCGCAATCTGGGGCCACTGCTGGATGCCAACGGTTGGGCAGTGAATACCCGCGCACGAATAAACGTGCCATTTGGTGCATCATTGACAGGTTTGGCAGAACTCCCGGCAGGTGCCAGTCGATCATTGGTCGACCCGTTTGCTGAAAAGAAGCGACCCTGGAAGACTTGGGTGGTGCTCAGCGTTGTGGTCGTCGCTGTTGTGGTGCTTTGGTATCAGGGCATGTTTGCGAGTCTACTGGGGTGACCGCGGTCGCCCGCATAACAACCGAACGGCTGATCCTGCGGCAATGGAAGCCGGAGGATGTCCCGGCGTTTATTGCCATGAATGAAGATCCGGACGTCATGAGATATTTTCCGGGTCCGCTGACGCCGCAACAAAGCGCGGGATGGGCTGATAATTGCCGTCAGATGCTGGACAGGCAAGGTTGGGGGCTGTGGGCCGTTGAAGTCCAGTCAACAGGCGAGTTTATCGGCTTTGTCGGGTTGCATGCGCCAACGATTGATCTGCCGTTTAACCCCTGTGTTGAGATCGGCTGGCGTCTGAAAAGCACTGCCTGGGGAAAAGGATACGCGACAGAAGCTGCACGTGCGTGTCTGGATTATGGTTTCAGAGTTGTGGGTCTGACCGAAATTGTGTCATTTACCTCAGTGGTTAATACCCCCTCCAGCGCCGTGATGGAGCGCTTGGCAATGAAACGTGATCCGGCAAATTTTGAACATCCTTCCGTACCACCGGGGCACGTGCTTCGAGAACATTGCATTTACCGAATTTCCGCGTCAGATTGGTTGTCGACCCAGTCCTGATCACAACGCGATCTCACTTTTTGGGCCAAAATAAAAGGATGATGTGCATGCAGTCAATTGCGAGTGTGCTGCTGTTACTACTGTTGAGCACCGTGGCTCTTGCCAATGACGGCGACCCACGTGCCCGAGAGGTTGGAATAACACCGGGCATCTATCAACCCGGTGATTTTAATGCCATCACGGATGTTGCCGGCGTCCTGGTGGGCCAGGTGTCCTTGATTGATGAGCCAAAGATACGCACCGGTGTGACCGCCATCATTCCACATGGAAATAATCTGTTCCAGAACAAAGTGCCCGCCGGATTTGCGCAGGGCAATGGCTTCGGAAAAATGATGGGCACCACGCAGATCATAGAGCTTGGCGAAGTTGAAACACCGATTTTGCTGACCAATACTTTGTCGGTACCCGAGGTTGCAGCGGGCATCATCGATTGGACGCTCCGGCAAACGGGCAATGAGCAGGTTCGGTCTGTGAATGCAGTTGTTGGTGAAACCAATGATGGTCGCATCAACAACATCCGATTACGTGCAGTCAAACCGCAGCATGCGATTGAGGCTATTGAGTCTGCAACCGGCGGGCCCGTGGCGGAAGGCAGTATTGGCGCGGGGATGGGTACCGTGAGTTTTGGCTGGAAAGGCGGGATTGGCACCAGCTCACGGGTACTGCCAGATGCAGACGGTGCGTATACCGTTGGTGTGCTGGTGCAGACCAATTATGGTGGTGAGCTGATGATCATGGGCACGCCGGTGAATGCAGCAGCGTTGGCCGCCCGACAAGTACCGACTGATACCAGTCCCGATGGATCGGTAATGATCATTATTGCCACAGATGCGCCGTTGTCGGATCGTAATTTACGACGCCTGGCGGCGCGTGCGTTTATGGGCATCAGCAGAACCGGCTCTGTTATGTCCAATGGTTCCGGTGACTATGCGTTGGCTTTTTCAACTGCTGAATCTGTGCGTCGAACAGAGCAACGACGTTTGCAGGTGTCTTCGTTTGAAGACCTCCCCAATGACAATATGACGGCTTTGTTTCAGGCAGTTGTTGAAGCAACTGAAGAGGCCGTCTATAACGCCTTGTTCAAGGCCAGTGATGTTGACGGCGTCAATGGCGTCGAGCATCCGTCACTACCCGTTTCGGCTGTACTATCTTTGCTCAGGAGTCAATGATGTCAACCAGCACCAGTTCTACCTGCATGGTCTATGTCGCCGCCAGCGTCGATGGGTTTATTGCTCGCCCGGATGGCGATGTGGCGTGGCTGCAACGCCCGGAATATTCGGACGCCCCTATGAAAGGGTTGTCATATGAGCAGTTTATTACTGACATCGATGCCGTGGTGATGGGGCGGAACACTTTTGAGAAAGTGTTGGGGTTTGGTGAGTGGGTCTACGATATCCCGGTTGTGGTGTTAACCACCCGGCCCCTTGAGATACCCAATCAGTTGAAGTCGATGGTGTCGGTTGATTCAGGCACACCTGAAGCCATCATTAAACGACTGGCTCAGAAAAAACTGAATCGACTTTACATTGATGGCGGCTTGACCATTCAGGCGTTTTTGCTTGCTGATTGTATTGATGAGCTTATTATTACGCGAATTCCAGTGTTGCTGGGCAGCGGACTGCCACTGTTCAGCATGGACGGCGCAGAAAGGCCGTTGAAGCTGCTGAATGCGGTGTCATCAAAAAACGGATTTGTTCAGGAACGGTATCTCGTTATCTGAGGAGTTATGACAATGTTTACTCTGTTTATCGCAAACAAAAATTACTCTTCATGGTCTTTGCGTCCGTGGGTGTTGATGCGTGAGTTGGGCATCACCTTTGAAGAAGATCTGGTGCCGTTCTCTGACGGATCCAGCTGGGCGCTGTTTCGGGATTTCAGTCCCAGCGGCAAAGTTCCCTGCCTGATGGACAATGGCATAGCGATCTGGGATTCCATGGGAATAACTGAATATCTGGCCGAACGTCGTGAAGGTGTCTGGCCGACAGATGATCGCGCGCGGGCATGGGCAAGATGCGCTGCTGCAGAAATGCATTCCGGGTTTGCTACCTTGCGCGAGGTATGCGGCATGAGTGTCGGCGTTCGTGTTGAGTTACACGCCATCCCGCCAGCTCTACAAAAGGATCTCGACAGACTGGAGGAGTTATGGTCTGAAGGCATTGCGTTGTTTGGAGGCCCCTTCCTGGCCGGGGGCGTATTTACGGCGGTTGATGCGTTTTTTGCGCCCGTTGCGTTTCGTATTCAGAGTTATGGTTTGCAGCTCAATTCAACCGCGATGGCGTACGCCGATCTGCTGTTGAATCTTGACAGTATGAAGGAGTGGGAACGGGACGCACTGGCTGAGACGTGGCGGGATGAAAGCCATGAAGTCGGTGTGCCATCTGTCGGGCGGGTGATTGCTGATTTCAGGAAGTAAGATGGGGTCGGAGGGATCAGACACTGATCCCTCCGACCCCGGGTCAAACCCGTGTCATGCACACTTGAACTGGGCTACCAAGGTATTCAGTTCAGTTGCAAGTCTCGCCAGTTCTGTTGCGCCCTTGCTGATCTCGCGCGAGCCACTGGCAGTTTCGTTGGCAACTTCCGAGATGTTATTGATATTGCGATTGATCTCGACCGTTACTGCGGACTGCTCTTCAGAGGCACTGGCAATCTGATTGCTCATGTCTTTAATAACAAAGACCGCACGTGTAATCGTCTGCAGCGATTGACCGGCGCGCGCGGCGTGATCAACGCTGGTAGCGGCCTGATCGCGACCCTTGTTCACCGGCTCGTGCGGCTTCGTTTGCGGCATTCAGTGCCAACAGGTTGGTTTGTTCTGCGATGCCACGGATCACATCCAGTGCCAAACCAATGCTGTCGGTTTCTTTCTGCAGATCGGTAATCACCTCGGAGGCTTTATCGATGTCTCGGGCGAGTGCATTGATGGCACCCATGGTTTGGGTGGACCACGTCCGCACCTTTGGCTGACTCATCGTCTGCTTTTTGTGCGCCACTGGCGGACAGGCTGACGTTGCGCGCCACTTCCTCCAAGGTATTTGCCATTTCAGACATGGATTTTGCGACGTGTTCGATTTCTGACTGTTGTCGTCACGCGCGCTCTGCTGTGTGTGTAATGGTGCTGGACAGTTGTCCGGCCGCTTCGTCTTTGCTGTACACCTGAATGCGTTGAGTCAAATTACCATCACCTTCAGCCACATCGCGCAGCGCATTGACGACTTCAACTACCGGGCGAACAATGGATCGCTGGATAAGCAATGAAATGGCAAGTGCCATCACTGTGACGCCGGCAACGATGAGGAAAAACGACATGAAGTAGGTGTTGACTGTCTGTTCTCGCTCGGCAAGGCTGACGCGCAGGTAGAGCGTGCCTATGGTGTCACCATCCATGACCACAGGCTCATTTAGTTCTACGTAGCCAAGTTCGGAGCGGTGTGTTATCTCACGTGCACCGGGGCGCTGTGGCAGAGTGCCGCCACTGTTTTGCGCCGTGAAGTTCGCAACCGCCGTGCCTGAATCATCAAACAAAACAGCAGCCATAATGCCTTCATTCAATTCCAGAGAGGCGAGCGTATCCGACGCCGAGTTATTGTCCATAAAGGCAAGGGCGCCGGTGGTATTTGCACCTATCAGCCGGGCGGTCGTCAGGGCCTGAGTATTGATGGTGCGATCCAGTCGGTTTAGTTCGAGTGCCACAAATATGGCAGTGGAGACTACAACAGACAGCGCGCTGGTCAGCGTCACTCCGGTCAGTACTTTCCACTTCAATGTCCAATTCAGGTTTAGCACAGCGTAGTCCTCTTGCGGCTTCCGCAATATTGATTATTGCGCGATGGCACGCATCATTTGCTCACGAACATTCAGGCCTGCGCTTTCGATACCCGCGAGATTCATGCGAATGGCGACCGCATCACCGCGCTGCCCGGACAGGCCAATCATGCCACCGTGAGTCGTAAACTCGCCGATTTCACTGACGGTTTACACGGGAGCAACTTCAAGGCTGGCGGCGATTTCAGCGGCTCGTGCAATTTCACTGGCGCTGACAAACACAATCTGGCAGTTTTTGGCTTCAGCAACAGCGGACCCAGGCACATCGCTGACTGACATGGTGCGATCGCCGGCTTTTTTGCCATCTACGAACTGACCCAGGGAGCGTCCCAGCTGATTTTCGCCGAGTACACAAACACGTAGTGAGGCGTCAGCGGAGCTGAATGCACTGTCTGGCCAGTCGATAAAGCGACCAAAATTCATTAGAAAGCGCGCGATTGCGTCACTGCCGCCATCTGCGGATGAGACTTCCCCACGCTGTGCGTAGGCTGGGTTTAATGTGGCAATAGCAAGTACATTAATAAATAATGTTTGTGTAACGGTCTTGGAAACAATGGTCGTTTTTATGAAAAATCCCGACGTATCGTTGACTGATTAAATGTAAGGTTAAGGTTTGGCTGTCTGTTGACTGCTCTGATTTCTTGGGGAGTTTCCCTCTTCATTAGCTTACACCGGCCACGATCCGTCGATCTTTAGTGCAAAATTTTATAAATACTTAAAAAGTCAAGTGAAATTATGTATAGGCAGATCGACAATAGTCGCTAACGGGTTGTAACGTAAAAATAAAATGCGCATATCAAGTTTTGGAACCGTGTTTAAAAAATTTTCTGAATGGTTGTATCAGCGATTGTTATTGCAGAGTTTGATGTGTGTTTTGCTGGCGGGATGTGTCGCAACACCTAATCTCGAAGTACCGGCGTTGATGCAATCATTTTTTGATCCGGGACCCGTCACGGACATTGTTGAAAGCCGTGGTGGACTGCATTGTCGGATATTCCACCCGCGTGCCTGGCTGGTGCCCGATTCTGAATCAGCCACCCGACGGCAGTACCCATTAGTGATCTGGGGGAATGGCACTTACGCGAGCCCGGCCTCTTACAGAAATCTTCTGGAGCACTGGGCCAGTCACGGCATGATCGTGGTGGCGGCCATGACGCCAAACGCAGGTCGTGGCATTGAGATGCGCAATTGCCTCAATGACATGCTTACGCAGCAGGGTGATCCGACAAGCCCGTTTTATCAGCGCATCAACGTGGACCGCATTGGTGTTGCCGGGCACTCGCAAGGCGGTGGTGGAGCCATTATGCTGGGCAGGGATGAGCGGGTTACAACGGTGGTAGCGATCCAGCCGTATGTGCTGGGAGAGCGTCACAACCCGCAGGCGGCATCCAATCAAACAGGGCCGATGTTGTTGTTGTCAGGGCAGGAAGATTTTACAGCCAGTGCGGAGTCCAATCAGAAACCTGTGTTTAACGCTGCCAATGTGCCGGTGTTCTGGGCCAATCTACGAGGCGCGACGCACCTGGCACCAATGAGCACCGGTGGGAGTTTCCGTGGTCCGATGACTGCCTGGCTACGCTGGAAATTGCATGACGATACGCAGGCGGCACGTCTGTTTGACGGCGCAGACTGTCTGTTATGTCACGATGAGCGCTGGTTGATTCAGGCCAGGTAATCAGCGTTGGTCAATTTGCCCCAACAAGGCGTTGATGTCGCGGCTCAGATCGCGGTCGTTGCCGGCAAAACTCAATGCCCGACGCGCGAACCCTTCAGCCTCGTCATAACGTTGTTGTTGATAGCGGATGCTGGCCAGTCGATACCACAGGTAGGCATCGCGTGGGCTAATCCGCAAGGCACGCTCGCTGACGGCCGCCGCGCGTTCGAAGTCACCCTCTGCCATCGCCTGATCAACCGATGCCAGCAGCGTTGAAGCGGGCGTGCCTGGCGGTGCTGCGCGGTCCCGGGGTGTTTCAGGTGCGGGTTCAGGCGGTGGCGGCGTGTCTGCTGTTGCAGGGATGTCGACTCGCTGGGGTGGTACCTGAACCGGATAGGATCTTGCCGGTTCTTGTGCTGACGCAGCGGGGTCGGTTTGGCCACGCACCGTCGCTGGTTCGCTGGTCGACACGGGCGCGCCAGTTCGAGTTGCGCCGCCGGAGCTGGCGCAGGCACTGATCAGGCAAATAGAGAACAGCAGGCTGATGCGAGTAATCATGGGCGAATGTTCCGGACTCGGTCAATCAAACGGTCAAGCAGTGAGTCGTTATTGTCACAGCTGGTGGCAGGGTCAGGCAATTGCCCTTCTCGAAAAGGCAGCATGATGGTATCACTGCAATCGCGACTGTTCCCGTTACGGATTGCCTGCTGTGCAACACGTTGGAATACCACATCGGCAGGTGTGAAGGATTGGCGCGGTTGTATTTCCAATTTGCTCATGATGTCTGTCCAGACGCGCAGCGCCCCGGAGGACCCAGTCAGTCCGGTCTCGCGGTTGTCATCATGCCCCAGCCATACAACCCCGGCCAGATCGCTGCCATATCCGGCGAACCAGCTGTCACGCAAATCGTTGGTGGTGCCGGTTTTGCCGGCAAGCGGCAGATTTCTATCCAGTCGCGTGGCCATATTGCGAGCTGTGCCGCGTTCAAACACACCTTGCATCGCCCATTCCAACAGGTACATCGAGGTCGGATCAGCAACTTGCTCGGTTTCGATTCCATATCGCGCCAAACGTTCGCCGGTGCCGGTGGTGACCGCTTCGACAGCACGCAACGGTGATCGGAAACCGTTACTGGCCAGCGTCTGATACATCTGCGCAACGTCCAGAGGGCTCATATTCACCGCGCCGAGTAAAACCGATGGATAGGGCGGAGGATTGCTGGTAAGTCCCAACTCGCGGAGCGTGTTGACAACATCGGGCACGCCAATTTGCATGCCGATATCCACGGTGGCCAGATTCAATGAGCGCTGTAAAGCATCATAAAGATAGACATCACCATACATCTGATTGTCGTAGTTGCGCGGCGACCAGGTATTGTCACCGTCGAGCTCAATGGTCACCGGGGCATCACTGAGTACGCTGGCAAGGCTGTAATTACCCGATTCCAGTGCGGCCAGCATCACCGCAGGCTTGACCAGCGAGCCAACAGGCCGTACCGCCCGCAGGGCGCGATTAAAGCCGGTATAACCTGGACGTCGGCTGCCAGCCACAGCACGAATATCCCCGGTACTGGCATCGGTGATGACCATGGCTGCTTCTAACGGCGCGCCAGCCGCCTGGCCGGGTGCGGGAGGGACTTCGACGGCAGCGACAGCATCATTCAGTGCGGCTTCCATCGTGTTCTGCACACGAAGATCCAGCGTGGTGAAAATGCGCAGGCCCTCGGTTTGCAAGGCATCGGCATCATAGTCCCGTGACAGGTCTTCACGTACCAGATCCATAAATGCCGGGTAACCGCTGCCACGTTGCGTGGGTCTGGCCGAGACACTGAGTTCTTGTGCCTGAGCCTGCTCCATCTGTTGCTGGCTGATAAACCCCTGATTCATCATTTGTGCCAGCACAACATTGCGTCGGTCAGTGGCACGCTGTGGATTGCGTCCGGGGTGGTAATAAGACGCCCCCCGCGGCAAACCCGCCAGCAAAGCCAATTCGTCCAGATCCAGTTCATCCAGCGGTCGTCCGAAATAGTGCTCGGCAGCCAGTGCAAAGCCATGAATCGCGCGATTGCCATCCTGCCCCAGGAAAATTTCGTTCATGTAGGCGCCCAGAATTTCCTCTTTACTGAAGTGCAGTTCAAGCGCCAGTGCCATCAAGGCTTCTTCGATTTTGCGGCGTAGTGTTTGTTCTTCGGTCAGATAAAGATTTTTGATCAGTTGCTGAGTCAACGTGCTGCCGCCCTGCACGATGCCACCGGCGCGCAGATTGGTTACAAATGCCCGGGCAATACCAATCGGATCAACACCAAAATGGTTGTAAAAGCGGTGATCTTCAACGGCAATCACTGCGTTGACGAGGTCGGTTGGGACATCGCTGAGCGCCAGCGGCAAGCGATCTTCGCCGGTATCCGGGTTGATCTGAGCAATTTCAACCGGTTCGAGCCGGGCCAGCGCAATCTCGCCGGTTGCCTGATTGCCACGCAATGCGTTGACGCGGCGGCCAAGGAAATCAACATCGACATAGATGCTGGGTTCATCACCATCCCAGAAACTGAAACCCCGTGTCCACAGACTGACGCGTGAGCCGTTGGCAGTATATTCGCCCGGGCCTGCCACTTGGCTGCTCTCGCGATAACCCAATCTCCGCAAGGTGTCTGTCAGTTCTGCTGCCGACAGGTGTGCCCCGGCATACAGCTCAACCGGGCGTGCGTACAGCCGTGCGGGCAATGCCCACTGCAGGGCGCTGAAGTCTCGCCTGATTTTGTAATCTATCCAGACGCACCAGATGGCAATAGCCGCCACCAGAACGACGATCAAGCGGCGGATCAGCCACCACATTTTGCTGGGCGATTTTTTGCGCCGCGGTGCTGCGGGCTTTCGGGTGCGTTTTGTCGATCTTGAAGTAGTCATGGGGAGCTATTATGGAAGATAACTCGGATAACTGGTAGTTCGGGGTCGGAGGGATCAAAAAATGATCCCTCCGACCCCATTTTGAGTATCATCTGCGACGTAGATATTTTCAGCCCATTTTTCAGAACTCAAGGACAACAAACATGCGAACCTTAAAACTTGCCTGTATGTTTTTTTGCGCACTGCTGATAGCGGGTACGGCCAATGCGCAGTATCTCCAAACGTCAACCCGTTTTGCTGCGCAGTCAGCAGCGCAGGCAGATACGCTGGTCGTGTTGGTGCCAGCTGACGCGACAGTGGCATTGGACGGATGGTCACAAGCAACCCGCGATCAGGTGGCACGCGCCATGCATGCTGCAGGGTTTACCGGTGCAGCCGGCCAACAGGAATTGTTGCTGGCGCCGATTGAGTTGCCGGCAGATCGGCTGGTATTGATGGGTGTCGGGCAAACCGCCGAGCTTCCACGTCATCGAGCTGAAACCATGGGCGCCGCTTTGTCAGTACTGATCAATGACAGCACCGCGAACATAATAGAGGTCAATACGCAGCTGATTGCTGATACCGGCGAAGCCGCTCGAATAGCGGCGGAAATTGCTCACGGCATAGATCTGCGCAATTACCGTTTTGATCGCTACAAAAGTGCACCCGAACCACGTCCGGCTCAGTCGTATCATTGGCAAGTCGCTGCGGTGTCAGATGCTCAGCAGGCCTATGACCTGTTGTCAGCTATGGCACAGGGTGTTTTTACAGCCCGCGAGTTGACCAACCTGCCAGGGGGCGATGGTTTTCCGGCGGCGTTTGCTGAATACGCGCTACAACAGCTTGCGCCGCTGGGTGTTGACGTTACGATTTTGAATCCTGAGCAGGTGCTTGAGCTGGGTATGGGGTCGCTTTATGGCGTTAGTCAGGGCAGTCAGCACAAAGCACATCTGTTGGTCGCACATTGGAAAGGCAGCGATGATCCGGTGATCGCATTGGTCGGCAAAGGCAATACCTTTGACACAGGCGGTTACAACATCAAAACAGACTCTGCTTCCATTTTGCAGATGCAGAGTGATAAAGCCGGCGGCGCAGCGGTGGTCGGTGCAGTCAAAGCGCTGGCCGGTCAACGGGCTGCAGTTAATGTTGTGGCCGTTGTGCCGTTGTCCCAAAATGCAATTTCCGGGGAAGCTCTGCTGCCCGGTGATGTTGTCACCGCTGGCAATGGCAAAACCATCGAAGTCGCCAGCACGGATGCCGAGGGGCGTTTGATTCTGGCAGACGGGATCTGGTATGCCCGACACCATTTTAATCCGCGCGTCATTGCTGACATTGCCACACTGACCGGTGCCAAAAATACCGCGTTGGGCACGGCCTATTCAGCGATTTTTACCAATGAGCCGGAAATCCGTGACTCCTTGACGCTGGCGGGCGAGCTCACCCAAGAGCTCGTTTGGCCGCTGCCCCTCGACAATTACAGTGGCATCATTGATAGCCGGATTGCCGATATGCGCAACTCAGGAACCCCGGGTGCACAGGCGGGCGCGATTTTCCTGCAACAGTTTGCAGAGGAGACGCCCTGGGTGCATATTGACATGGCCAGTGAAGCGTTGACGGCCACTGCCAGCGGTATCAATCCGGCCGGCGCCACCGGGCATGGTGTTCGATTGTTGGCCGAGTGGGTAAAACTTTTTTCTGATCAGTAAACCAGATTGTCAAATCAAGACCATTACAGGATACATGCATGATGATTCCAATCCCGCGCCAGGATGACGTAGTCAAAGGACCGCACCGTTTTGAAAAGGATTTACTTGGGCAGCTGGCCGTGCCCGCTGATGCATATTATGGCGTTCAGACCCAGCGAGCGCTGGAGAACTTCATATTGTCAGGGGTGCCATTGGCCCACTTCCCCAAATTGATTGTTGGTCTGGCCATGGTGAAAAAAGCTGCGGCGTTTGCCAATCACGATATCGGTGAGCTTGAAGGCGTGAAGTTTGATGCCATTTGTGTGGCCTGCGATCGCATCATTAATGGCGAGTTTCACGACCAGTTTGTGGTGGACATGATTCAGGGAGGCGCAGGCACCTCGACTAACATGAATGCCAATGAAGTGATTGCCAATGTGGCCCTTGAGCACCTCGGTTATGGCAAAGGTGAGTACAGCAAGCTGCATCCTAACAATGATGTCAATATGTCGCAGTCAACTAACGATGCCTATCCCACGGCGATCCGGGTTGGCCTGCAACTTTCCCATGCTGAATTGGTCGATAGTCTGACGCAGTTGCAGCAGGCCTTTGCTGGCAAACGAGACGAGTTCAAATCGATCATTAAAATGGGTCGTACACAGTTGCAGGATGCTGTGCCGATGACTCTGGGTCAGGAGTTTGGTGCTTTTGCGACCACACTTGGCGAGGATGTTGAGCGTATCGCAGGTATGTATGACCTGCTGCGCGAAGTCAATCTGGGCGGAACCGCCATCGGCACCGGATTAAATGCTGACCCGCGATACGCGGTGTTGGCAGTCAATCACCTGGCGCGGATATGTGGTCATCCCATGCGCTTGGCGCCGGATCTGATTGAGGCAACCTCGGACATGGGCGCTTTTGTACTGTTTTCGGGAATGACCAAGCGACTGGCAGTCAAACTGTCCAAAATCTGTAATGACCTACGCTTGTTGTCCAGTGGGCCGCGTACCGGATTATTTGAGATCAACCTGCCGCCACAGCAGCCCGGATCATCGATTATGCCGGGCAAAGTGAACCCGGTTATTCCGGAGGCTGTGAATCAGGTGGCCTATCAGGTAATCGGTAACGATCTGGCGATCACCATGGCCGCCGAGGCCGGCCAGTTGCAGTTGAATGTGATGGAGCCCTTGATTGCTTACAAGATTCTTGAGTCCATGCGTTTGTTGCGTCGTGCCATGGATATGCTGCGCGAGCGATGTATTGTGGGTATCACCGCCAATGAGGACCGTTGCAGGGAGTTGGTGAACAATTCAATTGGCTTGATTACAGCGCTTAACCCGTATATCGGGTATGACAATGCCACCCGCATCGCTGGCATTGCACTGCAAACCGGCCGTGGTGTCCTTGAATTGGTCAAAGAAGAGGGGTTGATCGAAGAATCGTTGCTGATCGAAATTCTGACGCCCGAAAACATGGTGAACCCACGACCTTCGCGCCGGTAGGGTTCGACTTGGTCATGCACCAAATACCTGCAGTGGATTCAGGGTCACACTATTGTTGTCATCACTCAGTGTGACCTGACAATCCTGAACAATGACTTGCAGTTGCATGGTGCGCTGGGCCAGCAGCGCCAGCGCTTGCGTCTCTTCGGCAGCCAGATTAAAAATCTTCAGATTTTTCTGACGCTCGAACTGAGCGAGGTTTTGTGTCAGCCAGATATCGGCGGTGCGACCGCCATAACTGTAAATACGCACTTCGCCTGAGCGCCCACAGGCTTTGCGGATAAGTCGCTCGTCGGGTGTACCCACGTCGATCCACAGATCAATCACGCCAGTCAGGTCTTTTTTCCAGATATCGGCTTCCTCATCATTGGTGATACCTTGCCCGAACTCCAGAAATTCCTGCGCGTTCAGTGCAAACGCCAGCAACCGCACCATCATGCGCTCATCAGTCTCTGACGGATGGCGTGCCAATGTCAGGTTAAGATCTTCGTAATAGTGACGGTCCATATCTGCAATTTGCAGGGACGCTTTGAATACAGTCGCTTTGGTGGCCATGGCGCGCGGTGATCTCTTGATGAGGTGACAATATACATCCGGACGGCGATGATACCTTTTTTAGGGTGGGGTCGGAGAGATCAAATTTTGATCTCTCCGACCCCACCCTAAAAACGCATTTAAACCTTCTGCGGGTTGCCGCCGTCATAATGATCAAACACGGGAACTGTTTGATATGTCAGCTGAGATAACACAGGTTATACGATCTGCGCAGAAGGGCGATCGCAAGGCATTTTATGAGATTTATCAGCTGCATATTGCGCGTGTGTATGCTGTGTGCTGGCGATTGCTGGGTGATGTTCAGAAAGCAGAAGATGCCTGCCAGGAGATATTCATCAAGGTCTGGCAGCGGCTGCCTGAGTTCAAGGGTGACAGTTCTCTGTCGACATGGCTGCACAGCATCGCAACACGCACCGCGATTGATGTCTGGCGGTTGGACAAACGCCTGCACTTTGTGGAGGCGGAAGAAGTTGAAGCGACTGCGGACCATGCGCAGTTATTGGACCACAAGGTTGAGGACGCTGAGGCAAGAGATCTGGAGCGAGCCATCCAGCGCTTGCCGGCCCAGGCCAAAGCCGTGTTTGTGTTGTTTGCCCTCGAGGGTTATCAACACACAGAAATCGCCGCGCTGTTAGGCATTGCAGAAGGTTCCAGCAAGGCTCAGTACCACCGTGCAAGGCAGTTGTTACGAGGATTTTTAGGTGAAGACTGATACACAACTTGATCAACTCTTGGACCGTTTGCCCCGCGAGATGACGCCGCGACGCGATCTGTGGGCAGATATTGAAAGTCAGCTGGGTGACCAGCATTCGCCAGCAGTAGAGACAACAAGGCGTGAGAGACACTTTTTTACCACGAAAAGTTGGGCCGCGGTGTTTGCGCTGGCCTTGATTGGCGGGCTTTGGTGGAGCGACATGGGGATTGATCCGACAGTCAACCTCGAATCCATGGCTCAAGTCCCGACCGATCAACAGATTGCTGCCACCTTCGAAGCAATCAAAGCGCAGCAAATGAGCAACTTTGGACAGATCAGTCCCGAGTTTGGCAACTGGCGATACCAGTTGGCGGTGTGGGATCAGGCCATCAGTGAGGTGCAGGGCGCTTTGAATTATTACCCGGAAGAACCTGCTTTGCTGGCGCAGATGCAAGACATTTATCAACAACAAGTCGACTACCTGCAATTGGTCAGTTCGATCAATACCAACAATTTTATCTGGATGGAGAATGAACCATGAAAGCGATAGTGAATCTGACGGCCGCGTTGTTACTGCTGGCCAGTGTCATGTTACTGATGATGGCGCAGGATGCGCTGGGTGCCCAGGACCAAGTGGCTATCGACGAAACCCGTCAAGTCAGTCCCAATGAACGAATTACCATTGATGCCATGCGTGGAGAAGTAAGCATTCGTGCCGGAGCTGATAACACGTTCTCGGTCCGGGGGGTGCTTGATGAGTTGGCAGAGGGTTTTGAGCTGGAATCTGCCAATGGTTTTACCCGGTTTGAGGTACAGATGCCGCGCTCAGTGCGCAGCAGAAACAACGAAGATGGCAATGATCTGGAATTCATCGTGCCCGCCAACAGTGAGGTTGAGTTCACTGGCGTCAATGTGGAAGTCCAAATTGCGGATATTTTGGGCGGTGCAAACGTTACTACGGTCAATGGCGATATCATGGCCAATGATTTGGGTGGTGTCGTCGATTTAAACACGATTAATGGCGCTATCAATACCAACAATGTGCGTGGACGAGTCAGTTTACAAACCGTAAATGGCGAAATCACTGACAGCGCCTCAGCCGGACGATTGGATGCCAGCACCGTTAACGGCAGTATGGAGATTGAAAGCGCGGCAGAGGAAGTCAGTTTCAGCATGGTCAACGGCGAGGTGGATGCGAATCTGGATGGCACACAGTTGCTGGAGTTTGACGGTATCAACGGGCAAATGATGATCCGCGTTGTGAACTCGCCTGCACCGCGTATCACCGGCAGCAGTGTCAGTGGTGAAATTGAATTGCGCCTCGATAATAACATCGATGCCCGGTTTAATTTGCGCACTAGTGTGGGGAGCCGCATTGATAACGGGATTACCAACGATGAGGCAGACCGTCCCCGCTTTGGTCCCGGGCGCAGCTTGCAATTCACCACGGGACAAGGCAATGGTTCAGTTGAGTTAAAAACCGTCAGTGGCGCTATTGAGGTTCGTGGCAACTGAGGTCTGCACACGCATGGACACACTGCATGGAGCGGTGTAGGCTTCGGTCATCAAAACACAAGCCTACACACCTCTTCAGGAGAATCCCCGTGCGCACACTCAATCGTTTATCTGCGGCAATTGCTGCGCTACTGATCAGCACCGCTGCAACTCAGGCACAAGAGCCGGACTGGACAGCCATCGATGAAGAAACCCTGAAACATTTTCAAGCCATCGTTCGCATGGACACAGCTGATCCGCCCGGTGTAGAGAAGCCCTTGTCGGATTATCTGGTATCGGTGTTGCAGGCAGAAGGGATTGAGGTTGAGGTGTTTTCACTGGATCCCAATCGCCCCAATGTGGTCGCTCGTTTGCGGGGTAACGGCAGCAAGCGCCCGCTGCTGATGATGGCGCACCAGGATACGGTCAATACCGATCCGACCAAATGGGTGTTCCCTCCGTACAGTGCCGAGCGTGATGGTGGTTGGATTTATGGCCGTGGCACGGTGGATGACAAAGACAATGTGGTTGCCAGCCTGATGACCATGTTGATGTTAAAGCGGCAAGGTGTTGAACTGGACCGTGACGTCATTTTTCTGGCCGAATCCGGTGAAGAAGGCGCGACAGAGATCGGCATTCAATTTATCACCGAACAACACTTTGATGCGATTGACGCCGAGCACTGCATCGCCGAAGGCGGCAGCGTTGTGCGTCAAGGGGGGCAGGTGCATTATGCCGGTGTGCAGACCGTTGAGAAGTTGCCGCGCGCGATCACATTGACCAGCACCGGCATTGCCGGCCATGGGTCTGTGCCGCTGGAAAGCAACTCGCTGGTGCATATGTCCAAAGCCATTGCAGCGGCCGCGGATTGGCAACCGCCCATTCGATTGAGCGATACCACAACCTCTTACTTCTCGCGCATGGCATCCGTGTCGTCTCCGGAAGCCGCTGCACGTTATCGAGCCATGCTTAATCCGGGGTCTGCGGAAGGCAGGGCGGCATTGGCGTGGATGAAGTCCAATGAGCCGCGCAATGCAGCGGTGTTGTTCAGCACCATCTCGCCCACCATTGTCAACGGTGGGTACCGTGTCAACGTGATCCCCTCCGAAGTCACCGCCACACTGGATGTGCGTTTGTTGCCAGACGAAGATCCCGAGCAGTTTATTGCTGCACTGCGTGAAGTCATCAACGATGAAAATATTGCCGTCAACTGGGCATCCCGAAATATGCGACCTGGCGCGTCTACGCCACTGGATACCGATGCATTTCGTGTGATAGAGCAGGTGATGCAAGAGGTCTATGGCGCAACCGTTATTCCGACCATGAGTACCGGTGCGACGGATATGGCGTATTTACGCGCTAAAGGCATCAATTGTTATGGTATTGGCCCAGCCATTGATGCGGAAGATGGTCCTCTGGGGTTCGGAGCACACAGTGATCAGGAGCGTATTATCGAGGCTGAACTGTATCGGTTTGTAAGAGCAAACTACGACATCGTAGAACGGTTGGCCGGTGCCAACTGAGTTGACACAGCGCGCCATTTTTTGCCCAAACTGAAGACGGATAACAGGAAACCATGATCATGAAAAAATCGCTATTGGCGTTGGCCATCCTGTTGGCAATGGCAGGATGCTCCGAGCCTGACGTTCCGCCACAATCCCAAGGTGCTGATACGGCCGCGTCTATTGAATCGCCTCCAGCAACGTCAGCCAGCGAGGACATGACAGAGTCGCAACGCCTGACCGCATGGCTAGATGAACAGTTCACGCAGGAGTTGAGTTTCAGTCCACAACGCCGTACGCGACTGGGCGACAAAACGGACTACGATAAACTCGATGATGTGTCCGAAGCCGGTATGAACAGGCTGCTGGACTGGCGTCGGAACAGCGTTGCAGAGATGCAGTCATCGTTTAACTACGATGCGCTGAGTGAAGATGCCAAAGTGTCTTGGGATATCTGGGAGTATGCTCTTGAGCGGGCAGAGCGCAGCGAAGCATTCCGACACCACGATTATATTTTTGGAAGGGGCGGTCCGCATGCCGGGCTGCCTAACTTTCTGATCAATTTTCACCGGGTTGATCAGCCCTCGGATATGGATGCGTACATCGCGCGACTGACTCAAATGGACGACGTGATGCGCCAGTATTTGCAGCGCAGTTTACGTGCAGTGGAAGCCGGTATCCGCCAACCCCGATTTGGTTACGACTATGCGATTGCTGAAATTGATCGTGTGACACGTGGTGCGCCGTTCACGGATGAAGGTGTATCACCGCTGATGGGTGATATTCAGACCAAGGTCACGGCATTGTTGGAAAACGGGCAGATTGATCAGACCACCGCCGAGCGAATGCTGGCGCAAGCCGAAAGCGCGTTGCTTGAACAAATGAAACCCGCCTATGACGAGGTGTTGGCGTGGTTGAATGCTGATCGGATGAATACGCCCGAAGACGCCAATGGTGTGTGGGCATTGCCGGAAGGAGAAGCCTATTACAACCATCGACTGTATCTGATGACCACCCTGGAACTGACAGCAGACGAGATTCATGACATCGGTCTTGCGGAAGTGGCTCGTATCCGCGCCGAGATGGAAGCGATTAAAGACGCCGTGGACTTTGATGGTTCGCTGGCCGAGTTTTTTGTGTTTATGCGCGAAGATCCACAGTTTTATTTCCCCAACACGGATGAGGGACGTCAAGGTTATCTCGACCTTGCCAACGTGTACCTTGATGCCATGAACCTGAAATTGCCCGAGTACTTCGGGATTTTGCCCAAGGCTGATCTGGTGGTCAGACGTGTTGAATCCTTCCGTGAACAGGATGGCGCAGCCCAGCATTATGCGTCAGGGACGCCGGACGGCTCACGACCAGGGGTGTTTTATGCGCATCTGTCAGATATGAACGCCATGCCGCGCTACCAACTGGAAGTGATTTCTTATCACGAAGGTAATCCTGGCCACCATATGCAAATCTCGATACAACAGGAGCTCACCGGCATACCTCGCTTCCGCACGCAGTACGGGTTTACAGCGTTTTCTGAAGGCTGGGGTTTGTATACCGAGGCACTGGCCAAAGATATGGGTTTTTATGAAGATCCCTATTCCGACTTCGGGCGACTGGCGACTGAAATCTGGCGAGCCATCCGCCTTGTTGTTGACACCGGCATGCATGCCAAACAGTGGAGCGAAGAACAGGCGGTTCAGTACTTTCTGGATAATTCCCCGCAACCCGAGGCTGCGGTGCGCGCGGAAATACAGCGCTATCTCACCGGCGCTGGTCAAGCCACTGCCTACAAAATTGGTATGTTAAAAATTCAGGAACTGCGAGCCACCGCCATGCGCGAGTTAGGGGACAACTTCGACTACCGCGGTTTTCACGATACCGTGTTGGGTGGCGGCGCCTTGCCAATGCCCGTGCTGGAAACACAAGTCATGCGCTGGATTGAGCGCGTCAAGCAGGAGAGCACAGCACCATGATCACCGTTCATCATTTGCGTATTGGTCGATCAATATTTACGGTATGGCTGCTTGAGGAGTTGGGCGCGGCCTATGAATTGCAGGTGTATCTGCGCGACCCGGCGACGTTTCGTGCACCGCCCTCGTTAAAAACCATTCACCCACTGGGCAAGTCGCCGGTGATTGTGGATGATGGTCAGGTGATTGCCGAGTCCGGCGCTATCACCAGTTATCTGTTGGAGAAATTCGACACCGCACACATGTTGCATCCATCTCGTGATGATTTAAAAACATGGGCAACCTTTACCCAGTGGCTCCACTATCCCGAAGGATCGGTGTTTTTGCCGCTACTGATTAAAATGTTGTTGCTCAGAAACAGCCAGCCGCACGTGGCACTCGATACGTTCTCCGCTGCGGAGATCAAGTTACACCTTGATCACATCAATCAGCAGTTGTCAGACAAGCCCTTTATTCTGGGCGAGCAATTCAGTGGTGCCGATATCGGTATCACTTATGTGATGTCACTGGCCAAACGCATTGGTGTATTAAACGACTATCCGCATTTGCTGGCCTATCTGGACAGAAATACATCACGGCCGGCATTCGGGCGCGCCATCGAACGCGCTGTGGAGTAGCGGGCAATCCGCCGCAATTCGGGAAGAATGTACTATTGGGTTTTTATCCGCCTGTGCTAGGCTGATACAACATAATAACGAGGGGAAAGAGTCGCCGTGCCTGTTGTACTCCCCCATACCCAAAGGTAGCAAGTCATGCGTCTATCCGGTTTCCATCAGCTCTGCGTTAAAGCCCCCGTCCGTTCACTGCTGTTCGCTGCGTTATGTTTTGCAGCCTCACCGCCAGTTCTGGCGCAGGTTGGCAATACCACGACTCTCGATCCAACCGGGCCGATGCCCTACGACATCGTTGTCGACTGGATGCAGCCTTTTGCGCAGCAGGGGTATACCTGGGGTGGAAATTCCGGGATTCACGTGGAGTCAAAAGACAGGATTCTGATTGTGCAACGGGGTGAAACCCAGTTACCTGACCCACTCCCGCCAGAATATACCAACTACGCCGGATCGATGGGCTGGAATGTAATCCAGGGGCGTGGCCGTACCTGGCAGAACCTGTTGTACGTCATCAACAGTGACGGGGAGCTTCAGGAAGTCTGGGACCAGTGGGATCATTTGTGGGCGGGTACCGATGGCCCGGGTCCACACAGACTGCGGGTCAGTCCCTACGATCCCGAGCGCAAAGTCTGGGTAGTAGAAGAGACGGGTCACGTCATTTACATTTTTTCGCAGGATGGAAAACAATTACTCAAAACCTTGGGCGAAAAAAATGTGGCCGCGTCTGACCGCACACATTTTGGAAAGCCGCAGGACGTGGCATTCCTGCCAGATGGTCATGTGCTGGTTGCAGATGGGTTGGAAAACGCACGTGTTGTTATTCTGAACAGCGAAGGGGAATACGTGTCGGAGTTCGGAACACGCGGCGAAGCGCCCGGGCAATTTCTGAGTGTGCATGGTATGGCGCTTGGCCCGGATAATATGCTGTATGTGGTCGACCGGGACGCACTCAATGTGCAGGTGTTTGAGCATGTGAATCGTGGTGTTCCAGGCGCAGTGCCCGAGTTTGAATTCAGAGCCCGTTGGCTTGGCCCGAATTTTCCGCTCGACATTATCGTGAGTGATGAATATGCCTGGGTGACGGATATTCGCCCGACAAAGGTGATTCAGTTTGATCTGCAGGGCAACCATGTATACACGTGGTTGTTACCACCGGACGGCCCGGGCGCTTGGCTGGAAATGCATTCCTTTGCGGTGGATGCCGATGGCAACCTGTATGGCACGGACAATCAGTATGCCCGACCACAAAAGCTGGTGCCACGCGCTGATGCCGATCCAAAACATCTGATTCAGCCCCAGTATGTTCCACGTTAAAAACCGGGCAGTTGAGAGGCCATGCGGCCTCTCAAAAAAAATCAATCAGCGCTTGGGAGGTCTGGGTATTAGCACGGGTGTATTTTGTTTGTAGCGCTGGTACTCGGGCTCCGCGCCCCAGCGTTTGTCAGATCGCGCTTCAAGCAACGGGATGCCACTGACACGCGTTAACAACAAGATCACAAACAACGGGGACACCAGACTGACCAATTGCCAACCGCTGAGCACTGGCGCAGCCACCATCGCAACGCCCAGCCAAAGCAGTATCTCGCCAAAATAGTTGGGGTGACGCGACCATGCCCACAAACCAGTTACGATAAACTTGCCAGCGTTGGCGGGCACAGCTCTGAAACTACGCTTCTGCCGGTCGGCAATAATTTCGATCAGGAAACCGATCGCCCACAGACATATACCTACGTAGGCGACGGCTTCCAGCGGTGCTCTGTGAGTGCTGGTGATGGCAGTCAAAGCGGCAGCACTGGTCACAAATACCCACAGAGCCTGAATGCTCCAGGTCACCAGAAACCGGGTAAACACGGGTTTGATGGCGTCAAAGCGTCCGTCAGAGCCATCCTGTCTGACCCGGAAAAACAAAAAACTCCCCAATCGTGCGGCCCAAATACAGATAAGCAATGTGAGTATGATTGACCGTAGATCCTGATTCGGTGACAGGTTTAGCGCCAGCAATGCCAGTGTGATAAAACACAAACTGCCGGTCAGATCAAAGTAATGCTCGGTTTGGGCAAGCCAAGATGGAAGAAAAATCAACCAGTTGATTGCAAATGAAACGGCCGCACACACCAGCAATACTGGAATGCTCATGCCTGCCAGACTGTACGATGCCCCTTGCTGACTGCCCGCGAGCGCAATCGCGGTGGCTATTGCAAGCGTGATCAGAATCACCATGATCATCCGGCCGTGGTTTATCTTTTTGTTTGTATGATTGTCTGCTGGGCCTGATTGGCTCATGAGGTCTCCCCGATTCCGCTGTTCGCTCTGGTTTTATTTGTTGTTGTACGTGCGCAGACTGAATTCAGTTTAACGCGCAATTTGTTTGTGTTTATCCGCACTGCGCTGAGTTGTCAGCGCCACGAATAAATTGACATCAGCGGTGTAATATCAACAGAGGGGCGCTAAAAATCAAGTTGGCAGGTGAAATCAAGGGTATGGAGTCAAATCTCGTTATTGAGCTGGACATTCTTCAGCGCTGTATCAAGCGCGATCGTGATGCGTTCAGATCCGTGGTAGAGCAGCTGAAACGGCCGGCCTACTACCATGCACTGGCATTGTCAGGTAACTCGCAGGACGCGATGGATTTATCGCAGGAAGCATTTGCCCGTGCCTGGCAGTCGATCTCGACGTTTGAGCCATCGCACCCTTTTTACCCGTGGTATTACACCATTTTGAAACGGCTTGCCCTTAATCTGCTGCGCGCTAAAAAGCGCCATCCTCAAACAAGCTTGTCGCAATCACTGCAGGTTAGCCTGACAGACACGGAGGCGGAGCAAAACAATGGCATTGAGCGCGCGTCGGCAGACGGTTCCCCGAAGCATCAACATATCACTGCACAAACCCAACAACAGGTGAGGTTGGCGCTTGCACGTCTGTCGCTGGAGGACAGTGAAATTCTCTGCCTGAAAGACATGCACGATTATGCCTACAAAGACATTGCGTTGATGTTGTCCATCCCGATGGGTACGGTTATGTCACGTCTGTATGCAGCCCGCAATCGTCTGCGAATACAGTTACAGGAGCTAGGTTATGAGCACGCGTGATACCAACAATGAAGTCGACCAACAGCGCATCAGAGAGCTGATGATGGCGCAACTTGACGGGGAAAGTACTCCCGAACAAGACGCTGAGGTAGTGCTCTGGATGCAAGCGGATCCGGCGTTGAACAAGGAGTTTGAACTGATGAAAGCAGTCAAGAAACTGACCCGTCAGCAGCAACCTGACGATTTGCCCGCTGAACAATGGGATCAATACTGGCAAGGTGTGTACCCACGGCTTGAACGGGGCGTTGGGTGGATACTGATGTCGTTGGGGGCGTTGGTCATGGTGTTGTTTGCCAGCTGGGAAATTGCCCGGGAGTGGATACTCAGCCCAGAAATACCGCTCTGGATAAAGGCCGCAGGCATCAGTTTCTGGTCTGGACTGTCCATCCTGTTGATTTCAGTCATCAGAGAAAAATGGTTTCTTCATAAACACGAGCGTTACAAGGATATTCAGCGATGATCATCAGCCCTTCTTCAGCTGTTGCAGGAAAAGCGATTACCCGTACGCTGGGCCTTGCCCGCGGTAACACCATACGCGCCAGACATGTCGGTCGAGACATCATGGCGTCACTCAAAATGCTGATCGGGGGTGAAATTGAGGATTACACCAAAATGATGGCTGAGTCACGCGAACAGGCACTCGACAGGATGGTAGCAGAGGCCCATGCCATGGGTGCTAACGCCGTGCTTGACGTGCGATTTTCAACCAGCTACATAATGACGGGTGCAGCAGAAATTCTGGTATACGGAACCGCTGTCATACTGGAGTAGGTTGTCCCACGCGTCATGGTTGACTTGACTGTGAGGTTGGAACTGCTTATGGTTTCGGCCCAAACAACAGGCTTGGCGGAAAACAATACCATGACGGGTCTGGATCCTGATTATCGGCATCGTACGACACTCAGGTTCAGCTGGGCGCTGCTTATATTGTTCAGTATTGGCGCGATCGGACGACTGGTCGTGCAACATCTGCCTGCGGCACTGGTGTGGTTGGGTGCAGTAAACGTCCTAGTGTCTTTGATTGTGTATCTGCTTATCCGATCGAGGCGTTTTCCAGGTGCCGAGTCGACCTTGGTTCTGGTGCTTTGCCTGTTCTGCACAATCCCCTTGTATCTGGGCACCGGTGGGGTCAACAGCCAATATATCTATTTTATGACGCTGATCCCGATGATGGCGGCTTTGCTCGGCAGTGTGCGGCTGACCTGGACGGTATGCATTATTCAAATGCTGTTGTTGTTCCTGATGTTCCTGTTTGGTGAACAAATACCTGATCTGACCGGATATCCTTACCTTGAAGAAAAAACCCGGGTACGCACCGTCTGGTTGATGCTGGGCGTTTTTATTGGCAGTTACTTTGGTGTGTATTTTCGCAAAGCCTACGATGAACAGTCAGCGTTGCTGGATAAACTGGCCGGCATAGATCACCTCACCGGGCTGTTAAATCGGCGAGGGCTCAAGTCACGTCTCGATGAAGAGCTGCAACGCAGTGCTCGTTCGGGCTCTCCGTTATCCGTGCTCATGCTGGATGTTGATTTTTTTAAACAATTCAACGACAAGTATGGTCATGCAGCGGGTGATGAGTGCCTGATCAAAGTTGCGCGTTGCCTGCGTAAGCAGACACGCGCAGAGGACATCGTGTCGCGATACGGTGGTGAAGAGTTTCTGATTGTGCTGATTAATGCCGATGTCAAAGAGACCATCACGGTTGCCGAAAAACTGCGTCATGCTATTACCGAGCTGTCCCCGGTGGCGGGTAGTGCAAAAATCAGCGTCACTATTGGTGCGGCATCCCTGCCAGCGTCTGAGCCTTTGGAGACATTGCCGCATGCTGAGGAATTGATCCGTCAGGCTGATGAGGCGTTGTATCGGGGTAAAGAGGCTGGCAGAAATCGTGTTGAAGTCAGTCAGGCGCTCTCCAGTGCCTCCCAGCGCGCATAGTGATCCTCAAGTTTGGTTTGCAGATCGCCCAGCTTCTGAAGTGAGGACTGCACAATTTTGGGGTCCTCATCATAAAAACCCGGTGCCGCCATCAGTGCCTCAAGGCTGCCAATTTCAGCCTCCAGTTTTTCGATCTGTCTGGTGATCTGATCAAGTTCACGTTGTACTTTCTGGCTGTGTTTAGGGGCGCCGGTTTTGGGTGCCGGAGCCGGTATGGCAACGGTCGTGGTGGCTGCTTTGGTGGCAATCGTTGCCGCTGGTTTGCTGATGACATCCTCATCTTCAAACGACAGCATTTTGCCGCCCTGTCGCAGCCAGTCTTCGTAACCGCCAACGTACTCCTGCACCACCCCGGGTGCTTCAAACACAATACATTGGGTGATCACGTTATCGAGGAACTTGCGGTCGTGGCTGACAATCAGCAAGGTGCCGCTGAATTCCAGTAACAACTCCTCCAGCAACTCCAACGTCTCCATGTCCAGATCGTTGGTGGGTTCGTCCAGCACAATCATATTGGCGGGTTTGCTGAACAGTTTTGCCAGGATCAGACGGTTTTGTTCACCACCTGACAGCGACTTGATCGGCTGGCGTGTACGTCTGGGCAAAAACAGGAATTCCTGCAGATAACTGATGACGTGTTTGTTTTTGCCATTGATTTCAATAAATTCCCGGCCTTCAGAGAGAAAATCGATGACCGTCTGCTCAGGATCCAGTTTGTTTCGCAGTTGATCAAAATACAGAATCTCGAGATTGGTACCCAGTTTGACGTCACCTGAATCCGGTTGAATCTCGCCTAACAAAATTCGCAGCAGAGTGGTTTTGCCGCTGCCATTTGCGCCAATAAAACCGACACGGTCGCCGCGCAGAATTTTAGTGGAAAAATTGTTGAGGATGGCTTTGTTGCCATATTGATGGTTCAGGCGCGTTGCTTCGATGACGATTTTGCCTGAACTGCCCGCCTGTTCAAGGGAGAAGCTGGCTTTTCCGGTCAATTCCCGACGCTGGCTGCGCTCATCGCGCATTTTCTTGAGGGCCCGGACGCGACCTTCGTTACGTGTGCGGCGCGCCTTGATGCCTTGTCTGATCCAGACCTCTTCCTCGGCAAGGCGTTTATCGAACTCCATATTGGTTTTTTCTTCGGCCGCCAGTTGTTGCTCGCGAAACACCAGAAAAGACGCGTAGTCGCCATCCCAACTGCGAATGTGTCCACGATCAAGTTCAACAATGCGATTGCTGATTTTCTGCAAGAATTGTCGATCGTGGGTGATAACCAGCACGGCCCCGCGGAAATCATTGATGGCTTTTTCCAGCCACTCGATGGTCGGGATATCGAGATGGTTAGTGGGCTCATCCAACATCAACAAGTCAGGCTCGCTGATCAGCGCCCGCCCAAGCGAGGCACGCCGACGACTACCACCGGACAGTGTTTTCATGCGCGCATCGGCAGGCAGCGACAGCATATCCAGCATGCCTTCAATTTTGTGTTCAAACGCCCAGCCATCGCGCTCTTCAATCTGTTTTTGCAAGGCGCCCATTTCGTTGAGGTTTTTCTCGTCGCTCCAGTCCAGATCATCGTTATGGGTCAACGCGTGATAGCGCTTTAAAATATCTCCAAGCCCTTCAATGCCGCTGGCGATATAGTCATAGATTGTCTGTTCGTCCTGTGCCGGCAGGTTCTGGTCGAGGTAAGCCAACCGTATACTCTCCGCGCGCCATAACTCGCCACTGTCTGCCAGGATCTGGCCCATGAGAACTTTCATAAAAGTCGACTTGCCCGCGCCGTTCTGACCCAGAATACCGATACGTTCGCCTTTATGGATGGTCATTGATACACCGTCCAGTAGTGGGTTATCACCAAAGGCGAGTTGAAGATTGCTTAATCTAAACAACAACATAGCTGTCTCTTTTCCTGGAATGTAACGAGCGGGGCGGTGGTTTTTTGGCTTGTAATTGAGGCCGCGCAGTATAAACTTAAGCGCATACAGATGACAGTCAGCTGTAACACAGCACCGCCAAAGGACAATTGTGATCAAGACCGATCAACTCCCTCGCGCCATTCACGCCACCCTTGATGGTTATTGGCAACGCCTGCAGGCTGCTGCCGACAACAACAAGGACAGTGCCGCGCACGCGGTGATCGCCATGACCGAATCCCAAGAGCAGTTCGCTAGACAACTGGCGCAGGTATGGGCGTGCAGTGACTATGCGGCGAATGTCTGTATCCAACACCCGGAGTTATTGCTGGAGCTGCATCAAAGTGGGCAATTGCTACATCTTTGCCCCGACGGTTTTCATTCGTCCTTAAGCGTCATTCTGGCGGGGTTATCTCCTGGTCAGGCAGACAAGCTGGATGAGGCGGCGCTTAAAAAACGCTTACGACTGTTTCAGCAAAAGCAGATGCTGCGTCTGATCTGGCGTGATGTCACTCATGTGGCCTCTGTGCGTGATACGGCTGCGGAAGTGTCAGCGCTGGCCGAGGCTGCCATGGATGAAACCCTTGGTCTACTGCACCAGTGGCTGGTTCAGACGCTGGGCAGACCCATTGGTCAACGCTCCGGCACAGAGCAGCACATGGTGGTGCTTGGCATGGGGAAACTTGGCGCCGGGGAGTTGAACCTGTCGTCAGACATCGATCTGATATTTGCCTATCCTGAAACCGGTGAGACGCAGGCTGCACCTCAGGGCAAGGCAGTCACCAACCAGCAATTTTTTATCAAGCTCGGCCAACAATTGATTGATGTGCTGGACACCATCACCGTTGACGGGTTTGTGTTTCGTGTGGATATGCGCCTTCGTCCGTATGGCAGCGAGGGTGTGCTGGCCTGCAGTTTTGACGCCATGGAAAATTACTACCAGTCACAAGGGCGGGACTGGGAGCGTTATGCCATGATCAAGGCGCGCGCTGTGGCGGGTGATATCCGCGCTGGCACCGAACTGTTAAATCGATTGCGGCCGTTCAGCTATCGGCGCTACCTGGATTTTTCCGCGTTTGAATCGCTGCGCAGCATGAAGCAGCAGATTAACAAACAGGTGCGCAAAAAAGGCATGAGTCAAGACATCAAACTGGGTGCCGGCGGTATTCGAGAAGTCGAGTTTGTTGTGCAGGCACTGCAAATGGTGCATGGTGGCCGCGACAAGCGACTGCAGCAGACATCGTTGTATGCAGCGATGGATATGCTGCAGGCAGCGGAATATCTGCCAGCTGACATCGTGCAATCCCTGCGCAGTGCATACAGTTTTTTGCGTGATCTGGAACATAAATTACAAGGGTTTGCTAACAAGCAAACGCAATCACTGCCAGCGTCTGCTGATGAGCAGTTGCGTGTCGCCATTGCGATGGCGGTTCCTGATCTTGAAAGTGCCAATTGGAACGATTTGATTTCAGTATTGGAGCAGCATCGTGCGATTGTGCGTCAGCACTTCAGTGATGTGATTCATACCGAAGAAGAGGATGACGATGCCAGCCGTCACGCTGTCGACGACGTAGAGATGCAGTCACTTTGGCACGGCGATCTGTCACAGGAGCAGGCAATTCCGTTGTTGTCCGCATTGAAGTTTGAGGCGCCTGAAAATACTTGGCAAATGTTGACTGACTTTCGAAAAGATAAAGTATTTTTAACCTTGCCCGCTGAAAGTCGCCAACGTTTTACGCGGTTTATGCCGTTGTTATTGGCAACACTGGCGCAGCAAAAGTCGCCCAGTCTGGGATTTGAACGGGTGATGAAGATGGTCGAAGCGGTGGCACGGCGCACCGCCTATCTGGTGCTGTTGGCAGAAAATCCGCGAGCCATGAAACAGTTTGTTCACTTGTGTACCGAGAGTCCATTTGTTGCGGAGTTCTTGAGCCGACATCCGGTATTGCTGGACGAATTGCTGGGCACCATGAAGCAACCACCCGAGAAATCGGTGTTGCAGGAAGAACTGGCTCAGGGTCTGTTGCGCATCGGTGAGGATAATTTTGAAGAGCAAATGGAGTATCTGCGCTACTTCAAGCAGACTCATACCTTGCAAGTCGCGGCTGCCCAAATCAACGGCACCATGACAGTGATGAAAGTCAGTGACTACCTGACATTCACTGCCGAGGCCGTGCTGGAGCAGGTGTTGGCGTTATGTTGGCACGCGCTTACCCGTAAACATGGCTACCCGGTAAACAGCATGGGACACCACGGTGAGATGGACTTTGTTGTGGTTGGGTATGGCAAACTCGGTGGTATTGAGTTGAGCTATCTCTCTGATCTGGATCTGGTGTTTCTGCATGATGGTACGCTTGACGAAGATACCGTGTGTGCGGAAGGTCAGCGCAGCATCAACAGTCGTGAGTTCTATACCCGGTTGGCGCAACGTGTGATTACCATGCTTGGCACCAACACAGTTTCTGGCAAGTTATATGACGTTGATATGCGCTTGCGTCCCTCAGGGGAATCCGGTCTGCTGGTCAGTACCCTGCCGGCGTTTGAGCAGTATCAATTGAAGGAAGCCTGGACGTGGGAGCATCAGGCACTGGTGCGATCACGTGCCGTGGCAGGATCGACGCGCATGGCGGGGTTATTTGAGTCGGTGCGTGCCAGCGTGCTCGCGACACAGCGAGATCCTGCTGTGTTGGCTAACGATGTAATCAGTATGCGTAAACGCATGCGCGATGAGCTGACACGAAAAGCCGGCACAAAAGCCTTGCAACCCGGTTTTGCCATCAAGCAGGGTGTTGGCGGCATCGTCGATATAGAATTTATGGTTCAATATCTGGTGTTGGCGGAAGCGTATCGTTGCTCCGCCTTGGTGCGCTATTCGGACAACGTCAGAATCCTTGAAGCAACTGCGCGCTGTGAGTTGTTAGCCGATCACGAAATTCAGCAGCTCACTGAAAGTTATTTGGCGTTGCGCGCGACCTTGCACGAATTTGCACTACAGCACAATGAATCAGACGCAGTTGAGATGGAGGTTGCCAACGCGGTGCTCTTGCCCTTGCAGCCGGTGCGCGATCGTGTGATCAGTCTGTGGAACAAAGTCTTCGGGACGGTACAGCACGATGCGCCTGCGTTGGCAGGCAAGAGTCCGTCGGCATGAGCACAAACACTGACCGCAAGATTCTGGTTGTTGGTCCATCCTGGGTTGGCGATATGGTCATGGCGCAGTCCCTGTTCAAGGTGTTGTGTCAACATTATCCATCCCTGCAACTGGATGTGCTGGCGCCGTCGTGGAGCCGGGCGATCCTGCAACGTATGCCGGAAGTGAACAATGCCATCGATCTGCCATTTGCGCACGGCGAGCTCAGCCTGCGCAAGCGCCTCAAGCTGGCAAAGGCTTTGCGATCCGCCCACTACGATCAGGCAATTGTGCTCCCGAACTCATTTAAGTCGGCGATTATCCCTTGGTTCGCGCGCATTCCAGTCAGGACAGGTTGGCGCGGTGAACAACGCCGGATACTGCTGAATGACTGTCGCACGCTGGACAAACAGCAACTGCCGATGATGGTGCAGCGTTTTGCTGTGCTGGGGCAGGCGAAACATCTGGCCATACCGGATCCAATACCCGTCCCGCAGTTGGTGGTTGACTCGCATGGCGCTGAGCAGGCAATCCGGGATCTGACGTTGCCATGGCGCCGGGACACTGCCGTGCTGGCACTGTGCCCGGGTGCCGAATTTGGTCAAGCCAAACAATGGCCGGCCAACCATTACGCGGAGGTGGCAAAGAACTTCGCTGCGCGGGGTTGGCGTGTAGCGTTGATGGGCTCGGCAAAAGACCGGCTGGTGTGTGATCAGATTGTGGGGATGCTGCCGGATTTGCTGCAGGCCAGTTGTGACAACCTGGCTGGCCGCACCACGTTGGCGCAGGTTATTGATCTGATGTCACTGACAAATGCTGTTGTCAGCAATGATTCCGGACTGATGCACATTGCCGCCGCGCTGCATCGACCGCTGGTTGCTGTTTATGGTTCCACCTCAGCGACCTTCACGCCGCCACTGTCGGATCAAGTAGAATTGCTGTATACCGACATTGATTGCAGGCCGTGTTTCAAGCGCGAATGCCCATATGGGCATAAAAAATGCCTGACAGAATTAAAACCAGACAGGGTGCTGGACGCGCTGACGCGAGTACTGCAGCGCGTGGCCATGTGATCGACATGCCTAACCATGGAGAATCGGCTTGCGTATTCTGATCGTCAAAACCTCATCGCTGGGTGATGTGTTGCACACATTACCGGCGCTGACTGACGCCATGCAGGCTATTCCGGGGCTCCGTGCGGATTGGGTGATCGAAGAGAGTTTTGCAGAGATTCCTGCATGGCATCCCGCAGTGGACAGGGTAATCCCGGTTGCAATACGACGCTGGCGCAAACAGGGTTGGCGAAGTGTGCGCTCCGGAGAAGTTAAACACTTTGTGTCGACTCTGCGCTTGCTGGATTACGATCACGTTATCGATGCGCAAGGTTTGATAAAAAGTGCGGTGGTCGCTCGCTTTGCGCGTGGAAGGCGCTCCGGGTTGGATAAAAACAGTATCAAGGAATCAGTGGCCAGTCTCTTTTACCAGCAGCGTATTGCAGTGCCTCGTGCACAACATGCAGTACAGCGTGTCCGGCAATTGTTCTCTACAGTGCTGGGTTATACGTATAACAGCGACCGGATTGACTATGGTGTCAGCAGACCGGTTAACCCGGTTGACTGCGCAACACCTGGATATGTGATGTTTCTGCATGGTACGACATGGGCCAGTAAACATTGGCCGGAACCGTATTGGCGTGAACTTGCCTTACTGGTCAGTGAAGCGGGGCGGCAGATCAAACTGCCGTGGGGAAATTTGGAGGAGCAACAGCGCGCTCTGCGAATTGCCCGGGGTGTGCCCTGTGTCGAGGTATTAGGACGGCAGACCCTGACAGAGCTGGCACATCAACTGGCTCAGAGCCAGGGCGTTGTTGCAGTCGATACCGGGCTGGGACACATGGCCGCGGCCTTCAACCGGCCCATCGTATCCGTGTATGGTGCAACCAATCCTGCGTTGTCGGGCACCTTTGGGCACTTTCAACAGCATCTGACATCATCACTGGCGTGCTCACCATGTATGCGCCGGGAGTGCGCCTACCAAGGGCAAGCCATGATAGATCAATCAGAGGGCAACCCATTCGAGGTCAAGCCTGCCTGTTATCGATCTTCACCGCCTGCTCTGGTCTTTGCGCAGCTGCAGCGCCTGATGCTGTTGGCAGCCCAACAACCGCTTGCCGATACTGGTTCACCGCGGAGTCCTTCATGACGCTTGCATTCCTCATCTATAAATATTTTCCCTACGGTGGGCAGCAACGCGATTTTTTGCGAATCGTTGAACGCTGTTTGCAGGCCGGACACCAGGTTCGGGTCTACTGCCTGCGTTGGGAGGGTGTTGTGCCCTGTGGCATTCAGTTGATCAATGTGCCGGTCAAGGGGTTATCCAGCCATACCCGTTATCAACGTTTCAGTGCCTGGGTCAAACAAGATACCGAGAGTAATCCTGTGGATGCGATTATCGGGTTCAGCAAAATGCCTTACTTGGACCTTTATTACGCGGCAGACCCCTGTTTTGCCGCGAGACTGCAACGGGAAAATTCGATAATCAAAAAGTTGTTGCCGCGGTACCGGCACTTTTTGGCCTTTGAGAAAGCCGTGTTTGATAAAGACGCTGTCACCGAAGTGATGTTGTTGTCACCACAACAGTACAGTGAGTTTTCAAGCATTTACCCGGGGTGCAAATCACGCTTGCACCAGCTGGCGCCCGGCATTGATGCCAGTCGCTTGCCCAGCGCGGATGCCGCACAGGAGCGCAAACAATTCAGGGAAAAATATTCGCTGAAAGATGATGACATAGCATTGTTGCAGATCGGCTCCGGCTTTCGCACAAAAGGTGTTGATCGGGCAATCCGCGCACTGGCCAGTCTGCCAGAAGATATCCGGTCGCGTACCCAGTTTTATATTGTTGGCAGAGACAAACCCGGCGACTATGAAAAGCTGGCAAGATCATTGGGCGTGGGCGATCGCTGCCACTTTCTTGGCGGGCGGGATGATGTGCCCCTGTTTTTGCGAGGTTGTGACCTGTTGCTGCACCCGGCCTACAGCGAAAGTGCCGGTTACACCATTCTGGAGGCTGTGATCAATGGTTTGCCAGTGTTGACGACCGACACCTGTGGTTATGCATTTCACGTACACAAAGCACGCGCCGGCGAGGTGTGTTCATCGCCGTTTTCGCAACAGGAATTCAATAACATGCTGCTGACCATGCTGGAGTCGCCGCAGCGTGACGTCTGGCAGCAACATGGTCTGGCCTATGCAAAACAAATTGATGTGACCGGCATGCCGGAGGCCGCTATCAAGCTGATCGAAAATTTTGTGCAGTCACGTGATGCCCGCCGGCCGTTGCGAGCGTCTGAATGAAGCACTTTTTGCGTGAGGACTTTGCGCGTTTTTGGCACGGTAAAGATATGTTTGCTGAGGCAGACAAACTTCAGGGCGAGATTTTTCGGCAAGTCAAAGGTCGCAGAACTCTGCGATTCGAACAGGATGGCAAATCATTTTTTGTGAAAGTCCATCCCGGTGTGGGCTGGGGTGAAATCATCAAAAACCTGATCACCTTTCGATTGCCTGTGGTGGGTGCGGGTAACGAATGGCGGGCCATCAATGCCTTGCAGTCATTGGGTATCCCGACCATGACGGTGGCAGCCTACGGCGAACGTGGCCTCAACCCGGCGACCCGGTATTCATTTCTGGTAACAGATGATTTGTCGCCGGCGGTCAGTCTCGAAACATGGTGTGCGGGTTGGGCAAACAACCGACCAGACTTCAGATTCAAAGTACTGTTAATTCAGGAAGTCGCGCGCCTGGCTCGCCAATTACATGCCAACGGCATTTGTCACCGCGATTTTTACCTGTGTCATTTTCTGTTACGTTGCGCGTCAGACGGGAAGGTCGATGAGTCACAACAGCCACACCTGTCAATGATCGATTTGCACAGAACGCTGATCAAACCGGCGTTTGTCGCGCGTTGGGTTAAAAAGGATCTGGCGGGGTTGTACTTTTCAGCGCTGGATACAGGTCTGACTCGCACAGATCTTCTGCGATTTATGTGCGTCTATACCGGCAAACCGGTGCGGGAGATAGTGCAACAGGAGTTGCCGTTCTGGCGCAGTATTCAGCGCAAAGCGCAAAAAATCTGGTTGCGTGACCGCAAAAAACAGGATCGTAAACTGCAGGCACGCATCTACAATGAATCCGAGGCAGTCGCTGTACAACGCGCCGCTGGAAAGTTTGCGCTGGTAAACAAGCGTTTGTGGCAACCCGGCTTGCAGCCACTCATTGATTCACCCGATGCGCTGATTAAAAAGGCGCAGATGATCAAAGACGGGGATTCCACGACCGTAGTGGCATCATCGCTGGCTGGGCGTGAATGGGTGATCAAACGCTACAATTTAAAAGGGTTCTGGTATGGCGTGAGCCGTCTGCTCAGGCCCAGCCGCGCTTGGCACTGCTGGGCGAGTGCCTTCCGTTTGCATGACGTGGGAATCCATACACCACAGCCTTTATTGATGCTTGAAAAGCGTTGGGGCCCCCTGCGTCGGGAAGCGTATTACGTTTGTGAACGTGTCCGCGGCAAGGATGCCAAACTCCTGCTGGATCATGAACCTCCCGATTCTGAGGTGTGGTCGCAGACGCTGGCACTGTTTGAGGACTTGTTTGTTGTGATGCGCAAGCAGCGGGTTGTGCATGGTGATATGAAATCCACCAATTTTCTGCTGTGCCCGCAGGATGATGGCACGCGGACAATTGAAGTCATTGATCTGGATGCGTGTCGGCTGGAATTAAAACCGTCACGTTTTCGCAAATACTTTTCTCGCGATTTGTTGCGCTTTTATGCAAACTGGCGTCATCACGAGGCGGCCGGTAAGGTCAGTCAATTAATTAAAAAAATGGGGCGAGGTCTGTAACCGTATGTTGGCTCAACAAGCGAACTCAACCAAGGATGCACTGAGATGAGTTTGATTACACTGGGGTTGGCAGGGGCGCTGGGGTATGACCCGGCGGCCGCCCTGTTTGTTGATGGCGAACTCACCCTTGCTGTGGAGGAGGAACGCCTGGTGCGGCGCAAGCACGCGCGGGATATGCTGCCCATAGAGTCCATTCGTTATTGCCTGCGAGCCGCCAAACTGAAGCCGCGACAGGTTGATCAGGTCGCTATTGCGTTTGCGCCGGTTTCGCTGTTCAGCGCGGCACGCTGGCACTATGCCCGTCGTCATTGGTATGCGCCCGATCGCGCTATTGATGCCTTGTTTAATGGTAATCGGCGCTTCCATCGCTACTACCGGGAAATCAAGCAGATGTTGTCTGATCTTGGTTTACCCATGGAAAAAGTCAAACTCATCCCGGTTCAGCACCAGCTGGCGCATGCCGCCAGCGCGTATTACATGAGTGGGTTCAAGGAAAAAACCGCCATCCTGTGTGTGGATCAAAAAGGTGAGTACGCCACCACGTTTCTGGGTTATGGCGAAAACGGCCGGATTCATAAAATCAAGGAATTCTATGAGCCCGACTCCCTGAGCGGCATGTATGCATCGATGTGTGACTACCTGGGTTTCGACATGCTGGACGGCGAGTCGAAAGTGATGGGTATTGCGACCTATGGCAATCCAGAAAAATACGACCTGTCGTTTCTGGCAGATTATCGTGGCAAGGATTTTAAAGTGAACACCCACATGGTCAGGGCTGTTGGATTGCGCCGATATAAACACCGGAGTGTTGGACATTCGTTCACGCCAGAGTTACTGGAAAAACTGGGGCCTCGCCGGGCAGGCGATGTGTTCCAGGATCCTTATGTGCACTATGCCGCCGGCATACAACGTTTGTATGAAAACATTGCCACGGGACTGACGGCCCACTACCTGTCAGACATCCTGAAACAGTCAGGCAAACTGGCCATGGCCGGTACCGGTGCCTTCAACGTCAAGTTGAATCAGCGTCTGCGCGAATTGCCTTGGGTCAATGAGGTGTATGTGCCGCCCGCTGCAGGGGATGCCGGTACGGCGATTGGCGCAGGGGCTTATGTATTGGCCAATAAAAACAAGTTGCCAGTTGCACCGCTCCGGCACGCCTATCTTGGACCTAAATTCACCACAGAGCGCTGCATCCGCTCCTGCGAACAACACCGGGATCGTCCGCGATATGAAATACTCGAAAAGCCCGCAGAACGGGCGGCGGAGCTGCTCAATCAAGGTCATCTGTTGGGTTGGTTTCAGGGACGTATGGAGTTTGGTCCGCGTGCGCTGGGCAATCGCAGTATTCTCGCCAATCCCCTCGAAACCGGCAGCGTCACGGACATTAACAAACGGGTGAAATTCCGCGAAAAGTGGCGCAACTTTGCGCCAAGTATGTTGCCGGACATGGCGGTGAAAATATTGGGCAAGGATTGTCCTGCCGACTTTATGACTCAAACCTTCGATGTCGCTCCCGAGTGGCAGAAACTGTTCCCCAGCACGGTGTACCGGGATGGCACCACCCGTGCCCATATTGTCAGAAAAGAACACAATGCACGTTTTTATGCTTTGTTACGTGCCATGGAAAAACTGACGGGATATGGGTTGGTGGTTAATACCTCACTGAACCGCCCGGGCGAAGCCATGATCTGCTCTCCGGAAGATGCGCTGAATATGTTTTTCGGATCTGATCTTGAATATTTGTTTATGCAGGATCTGCTGATAACCAAACCCCCGGAGGACAACACCGGTTGGGAACGTGTGGATTCAGCTGGCGGCTAAAGCTCTTTTTCAAAGACCAGCAAACTGGGGCCGCGTTCAGCAGGAAACTCGCGGACTAATCGCAGACTGCCGTTGCTGATGCCGGCATCCAGCTGTGCCTGAAAATTGCGCCGCGGCGTTACTGCGATAATGGTGCCGGGTGGTGCGGCCAACAGATTGATCCCGGGCAGCTCACGCCGCACTTCGTCATAGTTATCTACTCGGCCACTCTGGTAGGCAATATGAATCTCGTTGGTCAGTAACGTTGCACCGGGGCGCGTCGAGGTATTGATCCACTGGCTGGCTTGTTCAAGATGCACTTTGGACGCACCAAACGACAAGTGCGCATCCAGCGCTGCAAACACCAATAACACCGCCATCCAGCGACCAAATCCCTTGCGGCCTGCGCTGGCTGCCAGACTCCAGCCGCGATCAATAACAAACGGCACAAACACCAGCACCAACACTGCCAACAGCAAGGTGTATCGGGTTGTCACAAAGCGCGTCAGCAGAATAAACATCACCAAAATCAGTGCTGCAACCGCCAGCCAGCAGACAATCACCGCCAGCGCTGGTTGTGGTAACCGCACACAGCGTCGTATTGCCCCGTACACAAGCAACGGGACAACTGCCAGGCCGAGGCTATCCACAATACACGCTATCAGCACCGCCATCAGTCCAACAAACAGAAAAATGGCCGTATAGTCCCCAACAAACTGTGCTGCATAGTCACCAAACACGGACTGCTCAAGCACGGGCGCTTCGGCACCAAACAAAGGGGCCAGGTTGCTCAGAAATGGCTGGTAGATGCTTAAAAAAGTTGACAGCTGGGCAGTCACATCAAACGCCACGATCGCCAGGATGCCACCCGCCGCCGCAATCACCAGCAGTGACAGGGTTTGTAATCTCAAAAAAGCGCGTTGACGCAGATTAACGCGAGAGTGTGTGGGTACCAGCACCGCAATCGGCGTCAGAAAAAGAAACAGCAGCGCTTCCGGGCGAAAGCATGCCGCGGCAAGACAGCTTGTTAAAAAATAAAGTCCAAAGCGCAGGCGAAGAGATTCCGTGTAAACAATCAGGTAATAAATGGCCAGCAGGCAAAATGCCAGGTAACCGATATCGCGAATTATATACGCGCGGAATTCGTTCAAATGTGGATACAACAAAATGCACACCACCGCCAGCCAGATGACTCTACGAGACGGGGTCATCGCTGCAACAATTGACACAAAACACACGCTCAGTAACGCAAACAACAGCGCGTTGATAACATTGGCGGCCGCAAACAACGACATGCCAGTGAGGTAATGAACAGCTGCCATCATCAGTGGCATCTGCGCCCATTGATAATGAGCAAATGCCGCTGATGGGCCATTTTGCAAGGCAAGTTCCGCGGCTTTGACGTAGGTGTACGCGTCGGTATTGGGCAGATCATTCAACAGCACGGCGAGTACGCTCAATGTCAGGCTGGCAAGCATTGTGATCAATCGAATAAAGCGGATATCGCTGACTGTGTGCCAAAGCCTGATGTTCACTGGGACGTCTCACTGGTATCGGAGTTTGCCGGAGATTTACGCTGGTAGGGATCAGGCAGGCCAGCCGGGCGGGTTTTGAAGCGGCGGTGCAGCCAGATGTATTGATCCGGGGCAACCCGGATGGCAGCCTCGATCAACGTGTTGATTCGCAGCACATCCTGTTGCTCATCGCCGGTGGGGTAGTCGGTCAGCGGCTCACTGAAAATCAGCTCATAACACTGGTTATTCTGAGTTCTGTAATGAGCAAGGAAAATCACCGGCGAATTGTTGACACTGGCAAAGGTAGTGGTGGCAGTGATACTGGCGGCTGGTCGGCCAAAAAACTCGGCAAATACCGAATGTCGTGGACCGTAATCCTGGTCTGCTGCATACCAAAGGATTTTACCGCGTTGCAGTTGCCGGAAGGCTTTGCGGACTTCTTTGCGCTCGATGACTTCTTCAAAATGACGCTGTCTGCCACGTTTCATCAGCGTGTCAAACAGGGGGTTTTTATGAAGGCGATAGGTCACGCTGAATTGGTGATGCAACGCCAACAGGCTGCCCGCAATCTCAAGTGTTGAAAAATGTGCGCTGACCAGCAATACGCCACGACCCTGCGCAAGTGCCTTGTATAAATGTTCCTGGCCTTTGACCGTGACACGCGCTCTGAAATCTTCGGGGTCCCGGCACCATGACAGACCAATTTCCATGACCCCACGGCCATTGGAGATAAACGTGTCACGCACCAGTTTTTTTTGTTCCTGCGCAGAAAGCTCAGGAAAACACAGCGCAATATTCACTTCACAAATGTGTCGACGACTGCGGGCCAGATGGTACATGGCAATACCAAGGCCTTTGCCTATCGTCATCTGCCAGCTGAACGGCAGTTGCGCCAATGTCCAGATACACCCATAGGCAAACCAGGTCGGCCAGTGTTTTGGACCCAGAAAGTCTTTCAGATTGTCGCTGTGTTGATATTTTTTTGTCACGATTCTGGCGCTGGATTTTGGTTGCCCGGCATTGTAGCAGACTGACAGGCGTGCTGTGTGCGTGTGCTATCATGCGGCCATTGTTTTCCCGGAGGGACATGTCCTGCGTGGTTTGTTGCTGGCAGACTGTACGCACCACGGGATCAGATCCGCCAACGCAGCAGGTAGATGAATATGGACGTATCGATAGCCGAATTACCCGCGTTTTATCAGGCGCGTGTGCTGGTGGTAGGTGATGTCATGCTGGACAGATACTGGCATGGCAAAGCTGAGCGGATCTCCCCGGAAGCGCCTGTGCCTGTGGTCAAGGTCAGCAGTAACGAAGACAGGCCGGGCGGCGCCGCCAACGTTGCGCTCAATATCGCGGCATTGGGTGCAGCGGCAAGTATTGCCGGCATCACCGGTGATGATGACGCTGGTGAAGAGCTGGGGCGTCGACTCGCTGGCGCTGGCGTGCTCTGTCATTTTTATGCCTCTCCGCACTCTCCCACCATCACCAAGCTGCGTATCATCAGTCAACATCAACAGTTGCTGAGAGTGGACGTTGAGCAAACCTTTACCCCGGGGGATGTTGATGTGCTGCAGACGCGCGCGCTGGCCGCTCTTGATGCTGCAGACGTGTTGGTGTTGTCCGATTACGGCAAAGGCAGCCTTTCTGCTGCACATGACTTGATTTCTGCTGCGCGTGCCCGGCAGATTCCCGTGGTGGTTGACCCGAAAGGTCGGGATTTCAGCAAATACCGTGGCGCCACGGTGATCACCCCCAACCTGAGTGAGTTTGAGGCGGTGGTCGGCGCCTGTCTGACAGAGGATGAGCTCATCAGCAAGGGACAGCAGTTGCGTGAGCAACTGGACCTGCAAGCGCTGCTGATTACCCGCGGTGAACATGGCATGACACTGCTACAAACAGATCAACCAGTGTTTCACTTGCCGGCCCAGGCATTGGAAGTCTTTGATGTGACGGGTGCCGGTGACACGGTTGTTGCCGTGTTGGCCGCATCACTGGCGGCTGGTGAAAACCTCGAAAGGGGCACAACCCTGGCAAATCTGGCAGCCGGTCTGGTGGTGGCAAAGTTGGGCACGGCGGCAATCAGTGGTCCTGAGTTGCGTCGAGCGATGCAACTGCAAGCAGGAAGCGGACGTGGCGTCATGAGCGCTTCACAACTGGCACTTGCCGTGCAGGATGCGCGTGCGCATGGTGAAAAAATTGTGTTTACCAATGGATGTTTTGACATCATTCATGCGGGGCATGTGGGGTATCTCGCGGAAGCACGCAAGTTGGGAGATCGACTGATTGTTGCTATCAATGATGATGAGTCGGTCAAACGTTTGAAAGGTTCTGGGCGTCCTATCAATCCCGTCGATCGTCGCATGACAGTGCTCGCAGGGTTGTCGGCCGTGGATTGGGTGGTCAGTTTTGCCGATGACACGCCGGAAGCATTGCTGGAGTTGATTCGCCCGGATGTGTTGGTCAAAGGTGGTGACTATTCTGTTGATCAGGTGGTGGGTGGCGAGTTTGTCCAAGGGTATGGCGGTGATGTCCGTGTCCTGGCGTTTCTGGATAACTGTTCTACCTCCGCGATTGTTGCCAAGGTCAGGAACAGCTGATGTCGGAACGGTTGCCGGGCAACATTCTGTTTTCGGAAGCATTGAGCGTGTGGTGGCGGATCGGGCTGCTCAGTTTCGGCGGGCCCGCTGGCCAGATTGCGCTGATGCACAGCGTGATTGTAGAAGAGAAAAAATGGCTGAATGAAGAGCGGTTTCTGCATGCCCTGAATTACTGCATGTTGTTGCCCGGCCCGGAAGCCCAGCAATTGGCGAGTTACATCGGATGGTTGCTGCACGGTGTCAAAGGCGGGTTGGTGGCAGGTTGCCTGTTTATTCTTCCGGGAGCCGTTGCCATGCTGGGTTTGGCCTGGGTTTACGTGCTGCTCGGAGATTTCTCACTGGTAGAGGGGCTGTTTTTTGGGTTAAAGGCCGCTGTGCTGGCGATTGTGGTACAAGCCATGTTGCGGATAGCCCAACGAACACTGACAGGTCGGCTAAAACCGCTGATTGCAGCACTGGCCTTTCTGGGACTGTTCATCGCAGGACTTCCTTTTCCGATTGTGGTGCTTGTGGCAGGAGTGCTGGGATGGCTAACTGCCCATTCGTTAATGCCGGGCGCCAGTCCTCATAACAGCCAGTCGCCATCAGACACACGGCATGTCTCCTCATCCCGGGTCAGAAGCGCGCAGCTGGCAGCAGCAATCTGTGCGTTGTTGTGGCTCTTGACGGTGGCAGTACTGTGGTTGTGGCGCGGCGAAAGTGATGTGTTTACTGAGCTTGCCTTGTTTTTTTCCAAGATGGCAGTGGTCACTTTTGGTGGGGCCTATGCGGTTTTGGCGTATGTTGCCCAGCAAGGTGTGGAGCATTTCCAGTGGTTACAACCCGGTGAAATGCTCGATGGTTTGGGGTTGGCAGAAACCACGCCCGGGCCACTGATTCTGGTCACCCAGTTTGTGGGTTATCTCGCGGCGTTTCGGCAATCCGGACTGGAGTCAGCGCTGCTGGCCGGCACACTGGGGGCGTTGTTAACAACCTGGGTAACTTTTTTGCCATGCTTTGTGTGGATATTTGCGGGTGCCCCTTTTGTTGAATCCTTGCGCGGCAATCAAAAACTTTCCGCCGCGCTGGCCGCCGTGACCGCCGCGGTTGTTGGTGTGATTGCCAATCTGGCACTGTGGTTTGCAATCAACGTATTGTTCAGCCAGACTCGGCGCGAGGGTGGTGACGTAATTGATATTCTGGTTCCAGTATTGTCATCAATTGACTTGTCTATGCTGATACTGTGCGTGATGGCATTTGTAATGATTTTTATGTTCAGATGGTCTGTGATCAAGACGCTTGGTGTGATGGCGATTGCGGGCGCCGTGAGCCAACAGCTCTTGATCTGAATTCATGCTCTGGAAAAGATTGCTGTAACAAACATCGCAGTAACAAATCGTGTAGTAAAAAGGAGAATAAATAAATGAAAAAAACGGGTACGTTCAAAAAGGCAGCTTCAGCAGGTGCATTGTTATTGGCGTCGGTGGTGATGTTATCTGCCACGGCGCAGGATGCCCCTCCGCCAACACCTGAGCAGATTGCTGCCTCATCGACTGCAACAAGACAAGCGGTCTTCAAGTTACTGGCATTTAACCTGGCCCCCATCAATGGAATGGCCCGCAACACGGTAGAGTTTGATGCCGCAATTGCCGAGCGTAATGCACTTCGTGTGGCCGCGCTGGCACCGATGATTGCCGAGGTGTTTGCTGTCAACGATACCCGTAACTTCCCGGTTACCACAGAAGCGCTGCCCATCATCTGGGACAACATGGACGACTTCACTGCCAAAGCGGTCGCCCTTGAAGAAGCGGCCAAAACCTTCGCGGCTGTCGCCGCTGGCGGTGACCGCGCAGCAACCATCGGCGCAATTCGCGCCTTCGGTTCAACCTGCGGCAACTGCCATCGCGAATACCGGGTTGATTAAACCCCACCCTAAAGTCCCCGTTTGAAGAAGGCCGCCATCGCCTGGCGGTCTTCATCGCTAAGCTGTCCGGTATTGTGCTCGATGACCGGCTCCATTTTGCCGCCCACATATTCCCCATCCGGCAGCAATCCGAGAAACAAAAAAAGCGCCAGGTCATCTTCACTCCAGTTGCTCAACGCTGCGGAATTAATAGCCGGCACATGTCCGTCAGGCATATCCCCACCTGCAAACTCGTTTGCGTAGTCACTGATACCCAATGCATTACGCGGGGTGTGGCACTCACCACAATGTCCCAGATGACGCGCCAGATACGCCCCGCGTGCCAGTTGTGCGTCGTCATACAACGCAGGAACCGGCTCGCCCAGATTGGCTAACGTGTTCCAAGGTGCCAATTGCCATCGCCCGATCCACCCCGGGATGTCATGCGCCGGAACATTATTGACGACCGCCGGTTGCGCATTCAGCCACGACGCAATAGCCAAGGCATCTTCATCGGTCACATCCGCATAAGAGCGATACGGGAATGCCGGAAAATAAAAACGCCCGTCCGGACTGCGCCCATGTTTGATGGCGCGTACATAATCCGACCCGGTCCACCCACCCGTGCCCGTGGCAGGGTCAGGTGTAATATTGGAGGCGTAAAACACGCCAAATGGCGACTCAATCGCCATACCACCACTGAGCCCGCCCGCGTCACCCTCATGGCAACTGATGCAACCCCCCGCGTTCACCAGATAACGACCGCGCTCGAGTGTAGGCGTATCGGTAGCCAAACCAACGTCAGGCACTGAAGGAGACAGATAGGCCGGCGAAAAAAGCCACGCAGCCACTAGTCCGCCAAGTACCATCAAACCCACAACCATTCGCGACATCACATCATTGCTCCAATAACCCGATGCCTCTGATGCTAGCACAGCAAAATCCACACACAAGACTCACAGACAGCGTTTGGCACTCATACAACGATTCAGCATGCCGCAGAGCCAAGAACAAAAATCCGGAGTGAGCAAGCGCAGTGGGTGGGCAGCATCGGACCAATCAGGCCGCGCTTATCCTCTGAATGACCGACCGAATAAACGCGAGCACTGTCCGACTTCGCAAGGCGCGCAGCGCCTGAGGAGGAGTTGCGCAGCGTCGGTCGGTCATTCAGAGGATGCGGCCGGTCCGGTGCTGCCCACCCGCTGCGCTTGCGTCTATCCCCCGGAGTTTTTATCTGTCCCAAACAGCTTTTTTCTGTTCAGAATGTATTCTGTTGCCCCAAAAAAAAACGGGCATCCCGTCTCCAGAATGCCCGCCTTTGTATTCACCAGATTATCAATCCGGCAAGGCAACCGCCGTTAAAGTACTGCCAGTCTGCAGCATCACATACTGCTTACCTTTATGTACAAAACTCGACATACCAAATCCACTGTCTGCCGGCACCTGCACACGACCGATCTCACGCCCTGTCATTTTGTCCACCGCAAACAGATAAGGTGTCTCATCGCTGCCAGTGCCTGCGTACAACAGCATGTTCGCGGTCACTGTCATCGGTGCCAGAGCGCCTGTGCCCGTCTGACCGATATCAATGCCCGCCAGTGCCGGATGATTACGGATGCGATCAGGTGTATCACCAACAGGAATCATCCACAGATGTTCACCAGTGTTCATATCAATGGCTGTAATACGGCTATAGGGCGGCTTGTACAGTGGCAGACCCTGTGGTCCTCGCACTGGCATCGCGCGCAGCGACGCAAATGCAGAGAAGGTGGTGCCCGTAGGCATCTCGATCATGGAATCGCGTTCCTGTGACGGTGTCACCATACGAGAAGAGCAAGCCGAGCGAGACGTCACATACAGGATGCCGTTGACAGGATCAGCAACCGCCGGTCCGGGGATGTTGGCACCGCCACCATCGCCAGGACACCAAAGCGCAGCGACCTTGCCGATATCATTGTCACGATGTAACGGTGGATTAAACAACGGACCGATTTCATAGTCAGCAATGGCTTCAATCGCTGCTGCTCGCAGTTCCGGCGTAAAGTCGATCAGATTGTCATGTGTTAGCCCCTGCATATCGAACGGTGCAGGTTTGGTCGGGAATGGCTGTGTGGCGGCCAGTTTTTCGCCTGGGATGCGTGACGGAGGAACGGGCCGGTCCTCAAATGGCCACAGCGGCTCACCGGTCAGACGGTTGAAGGCGTACACAAATGCCTGTTTGGTGGCTTGCGCAACGGCGGGTATTTTTTYGCCATTGATGGTCACATCAAGCAGCACCGGTGCCGTAGGCGTATCGTAGTTCCAGACATCGTGTCGGACCAATTGATAGTGCCAGATACGCTCGCCAGTGCTGGCATTCATGGCGATAATGCTGGTGCCAAACAAATTGTCGCCGGGTGCGTGACCGCCATAATAGTCAATGGTTGGCGGGTTAGTAACCGCATACACAATATTGTTTTCAAGATCGGCGGACAGCGGAGCCCAAGGAGATACTTCCCCCGTCAGATCACGTGGGTTGGGGATACCTTCCCAGGTTTCGATGCCGAACTCACCGGCCTCCGGGATGACATTGAATTTCCACTTGAATTCACCGGTTTTACCGTCGAACGCCAGAATATCGCCGGGGATGTTTTCAATACGCGTCTGGTTGTAGCCCTGTTCGGCAGAGTTACCGACCACGACTGTGCCATTTACAAAGATGGGTGGCGACGAGGCGGTGATATAACCTTCTTCCAGCGGAATTCCGTAGTACGGGTCAAAGTCGTAACCCATATACCCGGCGATCAGGCGTTGCATGTCTACCACACCGGTTTCCGGGAATCCCTCAAGACCCACAGGGCCACCGAAACCTTCCAGCGGCGCACCGGTTTCTGCATCCAGCGCAGTCAGGAAAAAGGCTGGGCTGATGATGTAAATCACGCCTTTGCCATCCACTTCACCATACCCTACGCCCTTGCCATAGTCTTTGCGCATGGAGTATTCGTAACGGAAGGTATGTGGTTCGCGATAGGACCAGATGGTCTCGCCAGTCTCAGGGTCAATGGCGATGACATGTCGACGATCGCCAGCCACAGTATAGAGCTTGCCATTGACGTAGCTGGGGGTTGAGCGGCCGCTGCTGGCGTTAAAGCTTGCGCCGTCCCAGACCCAGGCGGTTTCCAGTTGCGTAAAATTATCAGCGTTGATTTGTGTGGCAGGGGTGTAGCGAGTGTGCGCGTGATCACCGCCGAGGGTGACCCATTCAACCGTTTCCTGTTGTGCATGAGCTTGTGTGCTCAGGCCTATTCCGATCGCCAGCAAAGCTGCCAGTCTGCGCACGCCGACTAGCATGCCAGCACCGGCATGTTGTTTTGTTTTCATTATTGTGGCTCCTGGTTTTTTTGTTTAGCCGAGGACTGGCTACCTGATTGACGCCATTCCCTGTGCCGCAGATTATGCCTGATCGAGCGAGCCTGCAAGTGTGAATTGTTACAGTCTGTGCATCGGCAACGAATAAGATTGGGCCGGGCAAATCAATTATTTTGTGAATATGTTCAGGTTTTGTGGGAGCAGGCATTAATTTTTGTATACTCGCGCACTATCCATTCATCTCAACTCGATTAAATATGGGGACATAATGACATCAGGGCAAGGCGACACCATGGACGTGATCATCATCGGCGCGGGACTTTCCGGTATTGGTGCCGCTGTGCACCTGCAGCAGCATTGTCCGGGCAAGTCCTATCTGATTCTGGAAGCGCGCTCAGCCATAGGTGGCACCTGGGATCTGTTTCGATACCCCGGGATCCGATCAGACAGTGATATGCACACGTTGGGGTATAACTTCAAACCCTGGACGGCGGCCAAAGCCATCGCCGATGGCCCATCGATACTGTCCTATGTCAATGAGACTGCACGCGAGCATGGCATCACACCGCACATCCGCTACCAGCACCAATTGCTGGCAGCAGACTGGTCTGATAACAACGCGTGTTGGACCCTGACAGTGCGTACTCCACAGGGAGAGCAGCAACTGACTTGCCGCATGTTGCTGATGTGTTCCGGATACTATAACTACGGGGATGCCTATACACCGGCGTTTGAGGGCAGAGAGTCATTCAACGGTGTGGTTGTTCATCCGCAACACTGGCCCGAGCATCTGGATTATCGTGGCAAGCGAGTGGCGATTATCGGGTCCGGAGCGACTGCCATGACGCTGGCACCTTCCATGGCTGAAGCGGCTGCCAGTGTAACGGTTATCCAACGCTCACCAACGTACGTGGTATCACGGCCAGATCGTGATGCCATCGCAAATACCTTACGTAAGTTTCTGCCCGCGTCATGGGCCTATGCCATCACGCGATGGAAAAATGTCGCGCTCAGCCAATATGTGTATCGACGATCACGTCAACAACCGGAAAAACTCAAACAACAATTACTGCATCTGGTGCGCAAGGAACTGGGTGATGACTACGATGTTGAGAAGCACTTTACACCGCGCTACAACCCGTGGGATCAGCGGTTGTGTCTGGTGCCCAATGCCGATTTGTTCAAATCCATCAAGGCCGGCAAGACCACAATGGTCACTGAGCACATCAAAGGTTTTACCAGGCAGGGCATTGAACTGGCCAATGGCCAGGTTGTAGAGGCCGACATTATCGTGACAGCAACCGGACTGACCTTGCAAGTTCTGGGCGGTGCGCAGTTCAGCAAAAACGGACAGAAACTGGACTTTGCCGAGACCTGGTCATACAAAGGCCTGATGTTTTCGGGTGTGCCCAATATGGTATTCACGTTTGGTTACATCAATGCTTCATGGACGTTGCGGGCTGATTTGATTGCTGAATTCTTCTGCCGTTTGATCAATGAAATGGATCGCAGCAACAGCAAGGTCTGCAGTCCCGAGTTGCGACTCAGCGACATGGATATGCCCGCAAGGCCATTTATCGACGATTTTTCAGCAGGTTACATGCAGCGCATGATGCACAGGTTTCCAAAACAAGGTGATAGGGAGCCGTGGCTGAATACCCAGAATTATGCAAGTGACCGCAAAATGCTGCGTCATGCACCGTTGAACGACGGCGTTATGCAGTTTTATTAAAGAAAGGAAATGAGGTGCTGTTATGAACGGGCAGCATCCACTGAGGCGATAACGGGCACATCCCGAGCACCTTGATAGCCTTTTTCGAGGGCAGTCCAATGGCGTTGCTCAAAGTGGAAGTCAGCCGTGCGATTTTTCCATTTGTTCAACGAGCGACGCAGCCGGCTGAGATTGCTTTGGCACCAGCTGTCATCGCTATGTTTATGCTGGATACTTTTATCAAAGTCGATCAGGAAAATCTGACCTTGATTGTTGAGCAGGATATTGCAGGCGTTGAGGTCGGCATGCTCGATAGCATTTCTGTGAAAGCGCCGGATAACCATGCCGATGGCTTCCCAGGATTTTTCGGACAAATTCTCGTTGCACAAAACCTCGGTGAGCGTGCGTGAATTGGCAATCCGTTCAGCGATCATTTGTCCCTGATAACTAAATAGCGAGTTACGCTCACAACGCACCGCCACCGGTTTTGGCACCGGAAGCCCGAGCTCACGCATCGTGGCGAGCAATTCAAATTCGCGCCACATTCGGGTGCGACTCAAGCCATTAAAGAGATAGGTGCTTTTAACAAATTTACCGAGCAAGCCACCGCGATGGTAGCGCTTGAGGATAAGCGGTTTGTGTTCGTGCTCAAAAAAAACCACGGTGCCACGGCCTTGTGAGTCAGTCGCAACATCGGCAGACGCGGTAGCCAAGGGTTGCGAAAACAAATGATCCGGGAAGTCGCTGAAAACCGATTGGTTATACAGCACGTGAGTATTTTTATGGCGATATTGGGTTGTTCTCATCACGTCGCTAGCTATGTTGTTATCCAGTCTTTGGGATGTTTTATATGGATACCCGACACACCGGAGATTACCTTGCCTTTTTCCGATAAGATAGCGGTTTTTTACACGAAGCAGAACGAAGTGGATCAATATCAAGTACCTGAACCGCGCTGGAGTGATGGCATGCAAGGGCGTTTCCTGCGGCTTGCGGCCAGTGGCCTGGTGCCCGCGCGCTGGTTCCTGCCGGAGCTGCCATCTATTGAACAACGCGCTGCTCGCACTGGCCACCTGCAGTTGGAAATCGTCAGTCATTGCTGGCAATACGCCCACATGCTGGTTTATCAGCTCAGTTCGCTGGTGTTGTTCCCGCCACAGCAATGCACCGTGACCATGACGGTTTTTTTTGGTGAGGAGGACACAAAAACGGCAAACTTGCTGGCGCATTTTGGCGCCATGCAAGTACCGAATGTGGTCTGGAACTGGCAATGTCTGCCTCGTCAGGCGCTTTTTCGCCGCGCCATTGGCCGCAATATAGCCGCTCGACAGAGCAGGGCTGACTGGGTCTGGTTCACTGACTGTGATCTGTTGTTTCGCGCCGGCTGCCTCGACGGCCTGGCCGCTGCGTTGCAGGGCCGACGTGATGCGCTGGTATTTCCGTCGCGTGAGTATTGCACCGGTTTGCTGCCGTATGATGCACCCATTCTCCAGCCAGAGATGACTAATCCGGTGGCACTGGATGTAGACGAGCAGTTGTTTACCCGGTTTGAGCGAGATCGTGCGACCGGGCCATTACAAATTACCCACGGTGATGTCGCCAGAGCCGTGGGGTATTGCGAGTGCCTGCCGTATTACCAGCGTCCGTCGGATACCTGGTGTAAAGCCTACGAGGATCGCGCGTTTCGCTGGTTACTACGTTCACAAGGTGTGCCGCTGGATGTGCCCGGCGTGTATCGGATACGGCATGTGGCAAAAGGGCGTTACACCGGCAGTAAACTCAACACCGGCCTGCGCAGTAACCTGCGCAAGCTGGTTGCCCGCTTCAAAGGGTAGGGCTAGTCAGCAGCGGTTCAGGGTTGGCCCCTGAGCATTTTCAAGCCAACCGCCCGGCTCTGTGCGAAACCTTTCCAGTAGGTATGTTGCGGATTGGGGATGCCCTCATGATTGAGGGAATAAACCGCCTCAGCACCATCTTCAAGCACGTCCAGATACTCGCGCCGCTCGCTGATGCCTTTCAGGTGAAGATCCAGAAACGCGGTCACAAAGTGCTGGAGAATATTATTCATCAGCAACGTGTCCCAGACCCCATCCGTATAGTGGCCAGCACCGGTTTGATCTTCCCTGCCGTAGAACTCGACCGGCAGCGGGATCGGTGCGGCGGCACTATGGCCAGCATTTTTGAATACCAGCATATAGCGATCGCTGTTCACCGCCTGATCAAAAATAGCTTTAATACCATTTTCGTACCCGGATGTTGTGTCAGCATCGCCCGCCACAAACAGAGAAGGTACGGTCAGCCCTGCGAGGCCATCAGCGTCCCAGAAGCCATTGTTCATGCCCCAGGGGGCTATCGGTACGCCCGCCTTGATACGCGGATCGAGGGTGTCGCGAAAATCAACGTTGGACGCCGCAAAATCCTGCAACAAGCGATTCGGCGGAGAACCCAGAAAACCAACACCGGTTTCGCTGTAGCCTGCACCCAGATTGTTGACGGCACCATAACCGCCCATGGAGTAACCAATCAATCCGGTGTTATCCGCGTCGATCACACCTTGTAATGCATGGCCGCTTTCGGCGTTGATTGCCGCCATCGCTGAAATCACAAAACGTTGATCAGGCGCGCGGTTGTAAAGCGTGCTGGTAATAATTTTCTGATCATCGTAGGTGCTGTCGGTATGATCAATGGAGACAACCACATAACCTTTAGTGGCCAGATTTTCGCCCAGATGGCTCATCAGCATTCGGTTGCCTGGATATCCATGCGACAACACCACCAAGGGGAAGGGGCCCTCGGATGTCAACGCCGCCGCATCTCGCACTGCACGGCCATGCAGGGTGGCGGTCAGCGAGGTATTGCGTGTCAGCACCTGATAACTGCCCCCCGGTTGCTGCCCGTTGGCAAGTTGCGCGGGATACCAGACTTCAACGGTCAATGCACGGTCATACACCGGTGTTGGTTGTCCGGGACGCGCATTGAGCACGTCCGGCCGACCGGTATCAACCAGTTGCAGCGTTTGCACGCCAATCGAATAAGCACCGGGCTGCGCGAGTTCTGGCGCATCGGGACGCACCAGATCAATTCTGTTCGCAAACATCATCGGGGAAGGTGCTTGCGCGATGGTTTGATTACTGTTCATCAATGAACCACTTGTTAGTATCAGCAAGGCAAAAAAAGCGGATTTTTTAATCATAGGTAAGTCCACATGAATGGCTGAGGGCAACGGTACCCTGTTGAGACCATTGACGTAAAGCCCTGGATTGAACCATATTCAATTGCAATCAGCACTTTTCCCAGGGACCCAACATGAACAAGCTGCAAGCGCTAAAACAAATGACAACCGTGGTGGCAGATACTGGAGATGTAGATGCCATCAGCCGATTTACGCCACAAGATGCGACAACCAATCCGTCGCTGATTCTGAATGCCGCGCGTCAGCCGCAATATGCTGCGCTGGTAGAAGACGCTATCAGTTTTGGTCAGCAAAATGGTGCTGGCACCGAGGCAAAACTTGATGCGGCACTGGATAAACTGGCGGTCAATTTTGGTGAGCGTATCACGCAGATAGTGCCGGGTTATGTCTCCACTGAAGCGGATGCCTGTTTGTCTTTTGATACGGAAGGCACGGTTCGCAAAGCCTATCGTTTGCTGGAGTTGTACTCACAGGCGGGGGTGGATACCGGGCGCATTCTGGTCAAAATTGCAGCAACGTGGGAAGGCATCCAGGCGGCACGCAAACTGGAACGCGAAGGTATCAAATGTAACCTGACCTTGCTGTTTGGATTCAATCAAGCGGTCGCAAGTGCTGAGGCTGGAGTGTTTCTGATTTCCCCATTTGTCGGTCGAATTCTCGACTGGTACAAAGCCAGTACCGGCAAGGAATACACGGCCGCCGACGATCCGGGTGTGTTGTCCGTTCAGCGTATCTATCGTTACTACAAAACGCACGGCTACCAGACGATTGTGATGGGTGCCAGCTTTCGTAACATGGGTGAAATCGAAGCCTTGGCCGGTTGTGACAGGCTTACCATTGCGCCTGCGTTGCTGGAGCAGCTGGAAAAAGATACATCGCCGCTGGTTCGCCAGCTGGACCCATCGCAGCCCTGCAGCGATGCTCGCGTTAGCCTGCCTGAGGCCCATTTCCGTTGGCAATTGAATGAGGATGCGATGGCTACGGATAAACTGTCTGAGGGCATCCGCAAGTTTCATGCAGATTACCTGTCGCTCAGGAAGCTGCTGGCAGAGAGAATCTGACGCTCGAACGAGGGACTTTCTGCCTCTTGAGTATTAGACGGCACAAGCATCAGGCCGGTGGGTGAGTAGCGGACCAATCAGGCCGCGCCTATCCTCTGAATGACCGACCGGATAAACGCGAGCACTGTTCGACTTCGCAAGGCGCATCGCGCATGAGGAGGAGTTGCGCAGCGTCGGTCGGCCATTCAGAGGATGCGGCCGGTCTGCTACTCACCCAACGGCCTGATGCGCACTCTGTCAGAGTATGTGCACCTTGCAGAGGGATACTTTCTTTTGCAACGTGGTCTTCCTCTGACAAATATCCACCTCTGACATCAGACAGACAGTTTTACAGCAATCTCAGCTACCCGCTTGCCCTGATGCCGTGCAATCGCCAACTCACGCTGATCCGGCTGCCGTGACCCATCACCACCGGCTATTGTGGTCGCACCATACGGTGTGCCGCCACTGACGGAAGAAATATCAAACAACTCTGGCGTGGTATACCCCAGCGGGACGATGGTCATGCCGTGGTGCGCCAACGTTGTCCACGTCGAGGTAATGGTCATTTCCTGGCCGCCGCCCGTTCCGGTAGATGCAAATACGCTGGCTACTTTACCAGCCAAGGCGCCCCTGGCCCACAAACCGCCGGTCTGGTCCAGAAAGTTTCTCATCTGCGCAGACATATTGCCAAAACGCGTGGGGACACCAAAAATGATGGCATCATAGTCTCCGAGCTCGCCGGGACTGGCAATCTCAGCGGCTTGTTCGATTTTGCCACCGGCGTTTTTGAATACCTCGGCTGGCATGGTCTCCGGGACGCGTTTGATGGTAACCTGTACGCCCGGCACACTGGCGGCACCCGCAGCAACGGCTGCTGCCATGGTTTCGATGTGTCCGTACATGGAGTGATAAAGCACGAGTACATTTGTCATTTCATGGGTCTCCTTGGAATTCAGCAGAATTGACTGGCAGCAAGGACAAATTCCTTACTGTTTTAATCGCATGAAGACAGATTAGATGAAACAACGTCGATGAATGATGCAATTATCCCCGGCAATCGATCGTATATATCGATATTGAACGTCCCCTCTACAAGAGCAAAACTCGCATGAGCGCATTCTTTTCCCTGTTAGGCCGAATCATCGACGCACTGGGACTGTTTATCGGTCGTTTGCTGTTTGTGCTGCTTCTGGTTGTGGTGTTGTTTCTGATTTTTGCCGAACCTGATGCGCCGCAGGTGCCGTCAGAGTCCGCATTGGTGCTTGCGCCGGCTGGCGTGATCAGTGAAGAGGTTCCGATTGCCACAGCCACAGATCTGCTGCTTGGCAGTGGCGTTATGGGCGGGTCCTTGCTTCACGATCTGTTGGTGGCATTGGATCGGGCAGCGACGGATGACCGTATCAAGGCACTGGTCATCGATACACGCGATCTGGTGAGCATCAGCCCTGCACAAATGGAGACGCTCGGTAACGCGCTGGAGCTTTTTAAAGCCAGTGGAAAACCTGTTTACGCCTGGGGAGAATCGTTTAACCAGCAGCAATATGCGCTAGCGTCGTATGCCGACAGCATAATGTTGCACCCGATGGGCAGCGTGCTGCTCAATGGTTATGGCGGCAGCCAGCTGTTCTTTCGTGATCTGTTGGAACGTTTGAATGTCACGGTGCATATTTTCAGGGTCGGGGAGTTCAAGTCGGCCTCGGAACCCTACACACGCATGGATATGTCACCGGAGTCCCGTGCGGACAGCCAGTCTCTGGTCGATGCGCTGTGGGGACGATACCTCGACCGCGTTGCTGCCAATCGTGAAATGCCGGCAGAGGTATTTCAAATGTACGCCGATCAGTTTGCGCAACGACTCCTCACGGCGAACGGCGATATGGCGCGCGTCGCCTTTGAAGCCGGTCTGGTTGATAACATCGCTGGCGCCGAGAGCTTCAGGCGTCAGGTCGCAGCAACCGTCGGTGTTCAGGATGGCAGCTTCCGGCAAATTCACTTTGAAGACTATTTGTATGCCAGTGCGGTCACTGAGCTTGCGGTGACTGATCAGGTTGGTGTCATTGTTGCACAAGGCACCATTATGCCGGGCGAACAGGCACCCGGCATCATTGGTGCAGATTCCACCGTTGAACTGATCCGGCAGGCTCAGCAAAACGACGCCATCCGATCGGTTGTGCTCAGAATCGACTCGCCGGGCGGTTCAGCGATTGCCTCGGAAGAGATTAGAGCGGCGTTGGTTCAACTGCAACAGTCAGGCAAACCTGTGGTGGTGTCGATGGGAGGGACCGCTGCATCCGGTGGCTACTGGATCGCTGCTACCGCCGATGAAATCTGGGCATCACCCGCCACCATCACCGGTTCGATTGGTGTGATTGGCATGATTCCAACGTTTGAAAATGCGCTGGATTATCTGGGTGTGGGTGTTGATGGCGTGGGCACAACGGCTTTGTCACGCGCAGGCGATCCGCTCAATGGATTAAATGACACCATGCAAATGATTTATCAGAGCAATGTAGAGGATGCCTATCGCCGCTTTCTGCAACTGGTTGCCGACGGGCGTAACATGAGTGTTCCTGAGGTGGATGCCATTGCACAAGGTCGCGTGTGGACCGGCGAGCAAGCGCTGGGTTTGGGCTTGGTCGACTCTTTGGGAGACCTTGAACAGGCAATTAATGCAGCCGCGCAATTGGCGGGACTGAATGAGTGGCAAAGTGTTTACCTGCAACGCCCGTTAAGCCCCAGCGAACAATTCCTGATTCAGATAATGGATACCATGGGCGCAACACAAGTGACTGCCACGTTACAGAATTCTCTGGGGCTGGCAGCTTCGCAAGGTCAACAGACTCAGCTTGAATCGCTGCTGGGGGTGGCGTTATCCGCATTGCCACCCACGCTTCGCTGGCATTGGTCAGCGATGCTGAGTGTGTTGCTTCCATCCAATCAAGGCACGGGGCAATTACGGTTGATGATGGTATGTGATACCTGTACAGGCATTCATTAACCGATCAGCGACGGTGATTGCTGCAAACTTTTGCAGCCCGGGCTCCGACCAAGCAGTATTCCATATTGAGGAGTGCGCAGGTGAGCAACCCGGTTGACCCGCAGGACAGCATGCAGCAACCCCCTCAAGCCCCGGATCACCGAGATATGTGGCTGAAGGGGTTTCCGTGCCTGCTGCTGATGCTGGCAGCGCTGTATTACTTTCCCCTGACGACACTGAATGTGCCCGGCCTGATTGTGATGGTACTAGCGGTCAGCTGGTGCTATTACCACTATTTTTTGCCGCTGCATCTCATTCGCCGCCGAGCCTTTCTGACGCATTTGACCAGTGACCACAGTGTGTTGCGACGCTGGTTGTGGCGAGGTATGTGGTCTCGTTTTTTGTTATTGATCTGGTGTGTTGTCCTTGCGGCGAGTGTGCTGCTGCTCAGTCATAATTTTTCACCTGCTGAATGGTGGATACTGCTGTGCTGTGTACCGGTGTTATTGCTGTTACTTCCGCAGGCACTGCGCTGGAGTGGATCAGAAGCTGATCAATATGTTCACTTGCCGCTGGCACTGCGTGTGGCGGTTTATCTGACCATTGTGATTTCCACACTCGGATTGATCGCCGTTCAGATACTGGGCGAAGGGGTGCCGGATACCCGCCAGCTGAGTTTGATGCAGGTGGTATCGCAGTCCTGGTCAACAGCGTTGGACTCGACAGGATTGCCCGTCACCGGCTGGTTGTCAGGTGTTGAGGCCGTGATGAGCAATAGCGTCTGGCACTTGATGCAACAGGCATCATCTCTCAGTGAGCAATCTGCTGGACTCAAATTGGCTGCATGGCTCATCTTTTTGCTGTTTGTCACGTTGCGCGCCGCACTGATTTGGTTTGTGCTGGCAGGCCTGTTGAGCTGGTTGCTGGGCGCAGCACGGCGCGGTGATCGCTTGTTGAGTGATACCAATGCCGGTGCACACTTTGTCAGTGGTGTCAGTTTGCTGGCGATTGTCAGTCTGTTGCTGGCACAGCCCGGCGTGTCTGTGTTTGTCAGCCGGCTAGCCGACCAGTCCATGTTGGCATTGCCTCTGCCTGCTCCCGATCCTTGTGCCAGACTCGCCCCGCTCGAACTGGCGCAGTCTGAAGAGCGTTCACGAAACGCCACGAACAACGCGTACCTGCTGTGGCAACAGGACACAGAGCAACAACTGGATGCTGCCTTTGAGCAAGCATTTGCACACTTGGAACCTGCGGTGGACAGCTATCTGGACTGGAATTTCAGCATCAGTGGTCAGTACCTGCAGCTGGGCTTTTTGCTGAGTGCCATGCTCGAGCAAGACGTGGAACAACGGTTTGCGGACTATATCGGCACCAAAATTGATGAACATCTCAATCCAGTGTTATCCCCGGCCTTACATCAGGTGCGTGAGGAACTTCTGCAGCAATTTGACAGCGAAGCGCAAGCATTCTACGTTAAACAAGCGATGTATCTGGATGGATTGATGGCATCCAGCACCTGTCTCTTGCCAGTGCTGCCACCGCTGACGATGCCGGAGTTGGTCAACAAATCTGCTGTGGGTGTCGGGCCGCTTGTTGGTCTGTTGGTAAGCAGGTTTGCGGTTCATGGTGGCGCACGAGTAGGCAGCAAGGTGCTGACGCGAAGTGCCAGCAAGCGAATCATCAGTGCCAGCGCTGCCAAAGTGTCTGCCAAAGTTGCTGAGTCAACCGGCCTCGCTGGCCTCGGTGTGGGGTGTGGCGTGATGGCCCCGGTATGTGTGCCCGTGCTGTTTGTGGCAACCTGGCTGGGAACGGATTTATTGATCAACAAATTTGACGAGGCCATCAATCGCCCGCAAATGAAAGCGGACTTAATGGCGGCACTGCACGAGGAAAAACAACGTTTGCAGGCAGAGTATAAAGACCTGTTTGCATCTGCCGCATCGCAGCTATTGGCCGAGGTACACAATCACCAGGACCAACGGTTCAGGATTCTGCGTGATGGCATTTAGCAACAAGTCATCGGATAGTTTTGCAGCACGATAGTATTTTTTACGAGACACGCTCAGAATAGCGCTCCCGCGTTCCCGGACATTCAAGCATGTCGCAGTTTATAAGCAATACCGCACTCAGTCGCATCCTGTTGCTGCTGATCGTTGCTGCAGGTGTGTTCTTTTTTATTGATTTTCTTGTGCCTGTTTTGGCTGCCCTTATTATCTGTTTTGCCAGTTGGCCAATTTTTGAGCGGTTGAAAAAACGGTGTAATGGCAATGCAACCATTGCATCCAGTCTGGCATTAGCCGCCATTGTACTGGGATTGATTGCACCGCTGGGCATGGCGATTTCCTACGCGTTGGAAGAGGCCCGGATCTTTATCGGCTGGTTGATCAATGCCAATGAATATGGCGCTGCCGTGCCGGAGTGGATGCGGGCGTTGCCGTGGGTCGGTGAATCGCTGGCAGCGCAGTGGCAAATCTATCTTGGTGAGCCGCATCAATTGGGTCAGTTGTTTAATCTGGTCAGTGACCAGCAGATTGGCGGCATCTCGCGCTGGTTGCTGAATTTTGGCTGGACTGCCGCGGGCATGCTGCTGAGCTTGCTGTTTATGCTGATCACCTTGTTCTTCTTGTACAGGGACGGTGAAAAACTGGCGCTGCAACTCGATACGGTTGGCGAGCGTATTTTGCCCGCGCGCTGGAACCGCTTTTCAAGGGTTGTACCGGCCACCGTCAGTGCCACGGTCGTGGGCATGACGCTAGTCGCCATTGGTGAAGGCATCGTACTGGGTATTGCCTACTGGATAGCCGGTGTGCCTTCGCCGGTGGCGTTTGGTGTGCTGACTGGATTTATGGCGTTGATTCCCGGCGGTGCACCACTGGCGTTTTCACTGATTTCCATCTACCTCGTAGGTACGGGTGATACGTTTGCCGGCATTGCCTTGTTCGTCTGGGGCAGTGTTGAGCTGTTTATTGTCGACAAAACCATTCGACCTACGTTAATCGGTGGCCCGGTCAAGTTGCCGTTTCTACCGACGTTTTTTGGATTGATTGGTGGTGTAAAAACCATGGGTGTTGTCGGGCTGTTTGTGGGGCCAGTGTTAATGGCCCTGCTGGTTGCGATCTGGCGCGAGTGGTTGCGCGACGATATCTGACAACGTGGTTTCGGTGACCAGCTTCCAAGGTCAGGCTCGAATTTTGCAGTCTGAAGCGTGGGGCAACAACATACGTCAAATAACGCAGTCGTTGCGGAATAATGCGCCCCAAAATGGCGCATTATTCTGCCTTGCGCGCCATTTTTGTGCGTATTTTTTGTTTATCACCATCCTAACAATGAAAAGAAGCTGGCGCGTCGACACGTGCAGCTGACCGGGAGAACCATCATGAAACTGATAGTTGCGATCATCAAACCGTTCAAGGCCGATGATGTGCGCGAAGCGCTGAGTGAGTTGGGTGTCAGCGGGATGACCCTGACAGAGGTGAAAGGTTTTGGCCGCCAGAAAGGACATACCGAGTTGTACCGGGGTGCTGAGTATGTGGTCGATTTTTTGCCCAAGACCAAAATTGAGATAGCAGTATCGGATGAGTTGGCAGATCCGGCAGTCGAAGCCATTTGCAAGGCTGCCTCCACTGGGAAAATCGGCGACGGCAAGATATTTGTCATTCCTGTTGAGCAGGTCGTGCGAATCAGAACCGGTGAAACCGGCGAAGCGGCCATCTAATTCTCCTGTCGTCAACTCTCTAAAAAAGGGAAACCATCATGTTTACTACAAAAACAAAAGCGCTGGTACTCGGCGCATCGTTGTTGTCCTTCATGCCGGCGTTTGCCATGGCGCAAGGCGAAATAAGTGGCGCAAATACCGCGTGGATTTTAACGGCTACCGCGCTGGTGTTGTTTATGACTGTGCCTGGTTTGTCACTGTTTTATGCCGGTCTTGTGCGCAGCAAAAACGTTCTGTCGATTTTGATGCAGTGTTTTTCGATCGCTGCGGTGGTCTCTATTCTCTGGCTGGTTTATGGCTACAGTATTGCCTTTGGTCCAGCCGATGGCGGGTGGTGGGGGGGACTGAGCAAAGTCTTCCTGTCCGGTATCACCATTGATTCGTTGTGGGGAGATATTCCTGAACCTTTGTTTGTGGCCTTTCAGATGACTTTTGCGATCATCACGCCGGCATTGATCGTTGGTGCATTTGCGGAACGTATGAAGTTTTCATCCATCATGTTGTTTGTGATTCTGTGGACAACGCTGGTGTATTTCCCGGTTTGCCACTGGGTCTGGAACAGCAACGGTTGGTTGTTCCAGATGGGGCTGATTGATTTTGCTGGTGGCACTGTTGTGCACGTCACCGCCGGTGTTGCAGCGTTGGTGATGGCCGTGATGCTGGGCAAACGTCGTGAGTTTCAGGTTGCGCCGATGATTCCGCACAACCTGACCATGACCGTCACCGGTGCCGGCATGTTGTGGGTAGGTTGGTATGGTTTTAACGCCGGTAGCGCGTTAGGTGCCAACGGTAACGCCGCCATGGCGCTGCTGGCGACACACATGTCTGCCGCCGCTGGTGCGATCACCTGGATGTGTATCGAGTGGATTCGTCATGGCAAACCCAGTGGTCTGGGCGCTGCAACAGGTCTGATTGCCGGTCTGGCAACCATTACGCCTGCAGCCGGTTCAGTCGGCCCGGCGGGTGGTATGGTTATTGGCATCATGGGCGGTTTTATCTGCTTCTTTGCGACGCATTATCTGAAAAACAAACTCAAGATTGATGACTCGCTGGACGTGTTCCCAGTGCACGGTGTGGGCGGTATGTTAGGCACCATGTTGGCTGCGGTGTTCATTTCCAGTGATCTGGGTGTGTTCAGTGGAAACGGTTATGCAGAAGGCATGGCGCTGGGTTCACAATTGACCATTCAGATCATTGGCATTCTGGCAACGGGTATCTACACGCTGGTGGTGACGGTGATCCTGATGAAAGTCGTTGGGGCAATCACCTCCGGTAACCGAGTCAGCACAGAAGATGAAATGACCGGTCTGGATATCACCGATCACAATGAGAAAGGCTACTCCATGTAATTGTGCTGGTGTGTGATCAGGCTGCTGATAAAAAAGCAGCTTGATGTGTTGCCGGTGTTGTTAGCAGAATGCAGCAACACTGGCCGCATTGTCCTGAAGGTGGTGTGTGTTGATTGTCCCAACAATCACCGAACTGACACCGGGTTCAGACAGCACAAACCGAAGGCTCTCTGCGGCCGCTTCCGCTGATGATAACTGACCGTTCCCGGGGGACAGTTTTATGGCATGTCCGCTATTAAACGCTTTTTTGATCAGCACGCCTTTGCCCAGTGTTCTGGCTGTTTGAATCACCTCAAGTTCTGCGGTTTCAAGCGGGTTGAACGTGACCATCACCACATCCGCATAACTCAGCGCCAACACACCGCCGCTACAGGTTTTGCCTGAGAAACCGAAGGCGCGAATCAAACCGTCATCCTTCAGACGCTGCAGGGTTTCAAAGCAATCAGTTTGCGTGATGATGTGTTCATCATTGCCATCAGAATGCACAAGCACCACATCCAGATAATCGGTACGCAGTCGTTTTAAACTGCGCTGCACACTCGCTCGCGTGTGTGCAGCACCAAAATCAAAGTGTGATTGTCCGTTTACAAATTCTTCTCCGGTTTTGCTGCAAACTACCCAGTCATGACGATGATGCAACAGTTTGCCCAAGCGCTCTTCGCTGGTGCCGTACGCAGGCGCTGTGTCGATCAGATTGATGCCTGTCGATTGTGCGATATCCAGCAATCTTCGTAATTCCATGTCATCAGGCAGTTCAAATCCAGTCGAATATTTAACTCCCTGATTGCGGCCGAACTTTACGGTGCCCAAACCAAGGCATGAGACTTGCAAACCAGTCTTGCCAAGTGTGCGAGTTGGCACTTGTGTGTGGGTGTCGGGCATCAGCGAATGTGCTCCCATGGAGGATCGGCCAGTAATGCCTGGGGTAGCAACTTGGCCAATTGTTTGCTTCCTTCGTCATCGCCGTGGAATGTCGTGTCAGACGATACCAACGCACTAACGCTGTCGCCCAGATTGGGGCACAGGGTGAGTTTGGTTGGCCAGCACACCACAACGTTGCCGCACTCGGTCATAAAAGCGTTATCTGGTCGTTGCAGATCAGCAATGCGTGGTTCGGCCCGATTGATAAAAAAGCTGTGCCAGCGGGCATCTGAGAAATCCACCCAAGGGAACAGCGCTGACAAGGCTTGATGAGCCAGGCGCTGTTGGCTTTGTTCATCACGATGCACGCCGGATTCTGCAATTTCACCACCCACATACCAGACCCATTCAGGGTCACGGCTGTCGTGGCAAGGGTGTGACGTAATGGTAAAGCGAGGTGTCATTCCAAAACTGTCACCAATGCAGTGAACATAAGCAGGTGTTGCGTGTTTGACACGCACGCTGACCATGTGCAATGGCCGCCGTTGCATAGCGGGTTTTTCAATAGCGTCAGCTGTCTCCCACTGAGCCAGCAGCGCTTCATTACCTTCGCCGGCACACAGAATAATTTGCCCGGCATTCACAACAATCTGTTGGCCGCCATGCGCAATCAGCAGAGAGGCTTGTTTGGCGTCAGCGGCATGACGGGACTGCTCCAGGTGGACTTGTTCACATTGCAGGATACGGTTGTGCCAAGGGCGCGCCAGTGTTTGCAGCAACGATGGGGTATCAACAACAAAATCGCTGAGTTTATAAACGGTGCCGGCGGGCTTTGTACCGGCACTCCTCATGGCATCAGCAAAAAATGCCGGGTACTCGGCTGGTGTCAGCGCATCAATTCTGCCACGCAACGCTTTGCTGCCCAGAAACGATTTAAGTCGGGAGCGCAGGCTGCCGCTGGACCACATGTAGTAATGCTCCGACAAAACGCGGGTGCCTCGCAGATCAACATCACCGCTGCCGTTGAGGCAGGCGCGCCAACGCTCAGGCATGGTAGCAATGGCGCTGCTGGCGGGACTCAGTACGCCGTTCAGTGCATACTTTAAACCGCCGTGAATGATGCCCTGAGATGACAGCGTTTGTTTGTTGCCCAGACCATGGGTTTCCAGCAGCACAACGTCCATGCCCTGGCTGCTTAACCGGTTAAGCAACCACAGTCCCGCGATGCCGCCCCCAACGATGACGACCTGTATGGATAATTCGGTTTTCACCTGCACAAGGTCCTTGAGTAGATGGCGCTTACAGCCAATGACGTCGACGGAAATAATAGAGTAACCCGGCGCCGGTGCCGGCCATGATCAACATGATCAACGGGTACCCCCAACGCCAGTGCAGTTCCGGCATAAACTCAAAATTCATCCCGTATACACCAGCGATAAATGTCAGCGGCATGAAAATGCTGGCAAACAGCGTCAGGGTTTTCATGGTTTCATTCAAACGCTGGCTGCTTGAGGAGACATAAAGATCAAGCATGCCGGCCAATAACTCGCGCAGAGTTTCCATGTTGTCGATGATATGGATACTGTGATCGTAAACATCGCGCAGATACAGACGAATATCACTGCTCAAAATAACACTTTCATCCCTGCTCAGGCTGCTGAGTACCTCACGCATGGGCCAGATCGCCTTGCGTAACAACAACATCTCGCGTTTGAAGTGTTGCACACGATTTAACGTCCGGGCGCCGGGAGTTTGCATTAACTCATCTTCAAGGTCTTCAATGACGTCGCCAAATTTTTCCAGCAATAAAAAGTAATTATCAACCACCGCATCTATCAAGGCATACGCAAGATAATCCGGTCCAAGTTCCCGTATCTTTCTGCCCGTGCGAAGACGATTGCGTACGCCATCAAACACCGTGCCGGGCTGTTCACAAAACGACAACAAGTAATTGTCGCCTACTATCAGGCTGACTTGTTCATTGTGCAGGCTTTGGGTGCTTTCATTAAAACTGAGCACCTTGATGACTATGTAAAGGTAGTCGTCATGCACTTCGATCTTGGGACGATGATCGGTGTTAAGGATGTCTTCCTGAACAAGCGGGTGGATCGAAAAACGCTCTCCAATACTGCGGATAATGTCCGGATTTTGCAGACCATCGATATTTATCCAACCGGTTTGATGCGCCTGCTTTTCGTGTGCACACTCACTGACATCGGTAATTTCCTGCTCGTGAACGGCGTGCTCATCGTAACGAATATAATGGATGTCAGTGATCAGGTTGCTGATGTCACCGATATGGACCAGTGTGCCGGGTGCTGCGCCAGTTTTTTTGCCGCGCTTTTTTATCAGGCGTGATTGTCGGTGAGACGCATGTGTATTGGTCATAATAATCAGCAGCTCCCTGTGGGGCAGGATTTGCACATAGAGCAGAATCCTGCAATCATTCCCGCCGTTGTTGCGTTATGGTAGCACGCCCGCTTCCAGACCCGCACCTCGCTACCCGACTGGCACACACCTTATCTGTGCTCAGTCATGGGAACAGGGAATTTGTGAACAGAGCCTTTTATAATTTTGTTTTTTACCTGCTGCTGCCAGTCATCGTACTCAGGCTTTTGTGGCGAGCCTTGTTTTTACCGGCCCCGGCGTATGCAAAACGGTGGGGCGAGCGCTTGGGTTTTGTTGACCAGGCGTTGGCCGGCCGCACGGAAAAACAATGGATCTGGGTGCATGCCGCGTCAGTCGGTGAATCCGTTGCGATCTCTCCATTAGTACTGAAGTTGCGTCGCGAACGACCGCAGTGGGGAATTGTTGTCACCACCATGACGCCCACGGGGTCTGAGCGAATTGATGAATTGTTCGGGCACGATGTCTGCCACGTTTATGCGCCGTACGACTATGCGGGTGCAGTTAAACGTTTTCTAAAGAGTTTTAAACCGGCGTTGGTCATTCTGGTCGAAACCGAGTTGTGGCCAAATCTGGTGCACTACAGCAAAAAAAGTGGTGCCAGGATCATGGTCGCAAATGCCAGACTGTCCGAGAAATCCTATCGTGGATACGAAAAATTTGCAGCGCTTGGCAAACCTATGCTCAAACAAATTGACTGTATCGCGGCGCAAGCCGAAAGCGATGCCATGAGATTTGAAAAACTCGGGGTGTCGGCGTCTGCAATAAAAATCACCGGCAGTATCAAATTTGATATTGAACTGCCTGACGCATTGCCTGAGTCAAGCGCAGCCATGCGCGCGCGTATAGAGGGTGAGCGATCCATCTGGATCGCTGCCAGTACCCGCGAAGGTGAGGATGAAAAAGTACTGGCTGCCTTGCATCTGGTGCAAAAGCAGATCCCGGATGTGCTGTTGGTATTGGTGCCACGCCATCCTGAGCGATTCCCCAGCGCCGAGCGTCTCTGTGAAAAAGAGCTCTTCCGGGTAGTGCGCCGGAGCAGCAATCAGCCTGTGGATAGGCAGACCGCGGTGTTTCTGGGCGACTCAATGGGTGAGTTGTTGGTTTATTACAGTCTGGCACAGTTTGCGTTTGTGGGCGGTAGCCTGGTCCCGACCGGGTGTCACAACGTCCTTGAGCCCGCCGCTATGGGGTTGCCGGTAATGACTGGTCCATCACAGTATAATTTTCAGACCATTTGCGAGCGGCTGACAGAACAGGGAGCCCTGCTGACTGTTGCGGATGAGCGCGCCCTTGCTGAACAAGTGGTTGCGTTCTTTCAGGATCCGCAGCGCGTTCAGGCCATGGGCAGCGCCGGTAAATTAACGGTTGCCGACAATCGAGGCGCCCTTGAGCGCATATTTACGTTGGTCGACAGCTATCTGCCGACCTGAGCAAACAGGATTCACAGCAGACTTACAGGGTGTTGCGTGTCAGGTTGTGCACGCCGTGCGGGCCAACCCAGATGTTGTCTTCGATTCTGATGCCGCCTAATGGCAGCAATGTATCAATCAAAGACCAGTTTGCCAGTCCGGCATCCGGACCACTGCGCAAGGCTTGCAATAACACCGGGATAAAATAAATCCCCGGCTCTATGGTAAACACCATGCGTTCATCAATGGCGCGTGTGGTTCTCAGCGTGGGGAACTCAGGTGGCGGCGGCGCAACGTTACCCAACGGATCCGCAAGACGACCGCCTACATCATGAACCTGAAGGCCCAGCAAATGACCCAGTCCGTGCGGCAGGAAGGTGCGGGTGATACCTTTGGCCAAGAGCTGTTCTGCGCTGCCATAACAAATGCCGCTGTTTACCAGCAGGTCAGCCAGTTTGGCGTGTGTGCGTTTATGCAGCTCAACAAAACTGCTACCTACCCGAATCTCGTCCACGATAGCGAGTTGCAGGGTTTGCATGCCGGCCAACAACGCAACAAAGTCAGTGTTTACCCCGGGTGCACACCAGGTGCGGGTGATATCAGAGCAATAAGAATGCGCTCGACAGCCTGCATCAATCAACAAGACCTGATTGGCGGGCCTGTGTGAGTCGGCAGATGTATAGCGCTTTTTATGCTGATAATGCAACACCGCGCCATTGGCATTCAGCGCCACGATATTGTTGTACGGTAACTCCGGATCCAGCACCTTGCAGGCCTGCAAGTAAGCCATGTGAATGTCGTATTCGTCACCGCCCGCCTGAAAACAGTCATGAGCCGCCTGATGCCCGCGCAGTGCATGCGCATTGGCGTCTGCCAGGCAATGCACCTCGTAGTCAGTTTTGTAGGCGCGTTGGTAGTCCAGCCAGGTTAACAGGTTTGATGGGTTAATGTGGCTGGCCGCACAGCCCAGCGACGTGGCCAGCGCTTCATTTTCACCAAGAAAAATCAGCCGATCAGCGTTAACGCCGGTACTGCGCATCGCCTGCGTCAGGTCGGACACCGACAACAGCGGATGAATATCAAACGAGGATGCCCACCAGTCTGGCATATCCAGATGTTGATCATGCCAATAATCATTTGGCAGTACCGGCAGAAACCGGGGTTTGTGCGAGGCGCGCAACAGCACAAAAAAATCAGGCCTGTCGACGGGAATCCAGCGCAAAAAGTGACCCCACGCGCGGAATGTGCCCGCGTGGTCATCAGCATAATGGTAGTGTAGTTTCCCGCTGTAGATCAGCACGGCACAGTCGGCGAATCCGGTGTGCTCAAGTGCATCTGCCATTTCCAGTTGTTGTTGATTTATATGTGCTTTAAAAAGAGATTCAGTGTGCATTCGGGTGACCAGCGTTCAAAGTTGGACGGCTGTGTGATAATACGCCCATGATTGCCAATGGCCAATGCTACGATGTCCAAAACACGCAAATTGCATGCAACCGAAAACTCGCCGGTGGACAAAATAGTCCAGCGCAAGATTATCCATTGTGACTGCGATTGTTTTTACGCTGCGATTGAAATGCGCGACAACCCTGAGCTCAGGGGCAAGCCGTTAGCGGTAGGTGGAGCAAGCGACCGGCGCGGCGTGGTGGCGACCTGCAACTATGAAGCGCGCCGTTTTGGTGTGCACTCAGCCATGCCGACGGCCACCGCGCTGCGGCATTGCCCGCAACTGATTGTGGTGGCACCACGTATGGACAAATACCGCGAGGTATCGCGCCAGGTGCAGGCCATTTTTGCCGACTACACGGATTTGATTGAGCCATTATCACTGGATGAAGCTTATCTGGATGTCAGCCAATCCACTGCATTTCGTGGCAGCGCAACGTTGATTGCCGACGATATCCGCAGGCGAGTGCGGCAGAATCTGGGTATTACACTGTCTGCGGGCATAGCGCCTAACAAGTTTCTGGCGAAAGTTGCCAGCGACTGGAACAAACCGGATGGTCAGTTTGTGGTGAGGCCGGAGGAAGTCGACGCGTTTGTGCGCCAGTTGCCAGTCAAAAAACTGTTTGGCGTTGGCAAGGTCACCGCCACAAAACTCAATGCATTGGGCATACACACCTGCGACGATTTGCGCGGTTGGGCGGTTGAAGCGCTGAAACTGCATTTTGGCAGTTTTGGTGTACGACTCTACGAATTGAGTCGCGGTATCGACCATCGGGAGGTCAAAGTGGAATGGCAACGCAAATCCCTGAGCGTCGAAACTACCTATGTGCAGGACTTGCCTGATCTGGCTGCCTGCTTGCGCGAAATGCCACCTTTATATGAGGACATGCTGCGTCGTTGGCAACCGTTGGCAGGGCGGTATCGGGTCAGCGGCAAATTTGTGAAGCTGAAATTTGATAACTTTGTGTCAACAACGGCGGAGCAATCCACCGATGGTGACGATGTCTCGTTATTCGCAGCGCTGTTGGAACAGGCGTTTTATCGTCATAACAGGCCCGTGCGCCTGATCGGCGTGGGCCTGCGACTTCAATCCCCGGACCTGAGCGCAGCAGATCAACTGGTGCTGGCGCTGGAGTAAGCGCAAACCGGTGCGTGATTGGCTGCTATTCGCTTGTTGCTTTACGTTCGTTGTGTACGCGAATCAACCCCTCCTGACACACTGACGCCACCAGCACGCCGTCCCGGGTGAAAATATTGCCACGGTTGAACCCGCGTGCTTGCGACGATGAAGGGCTGTCCTGCGAATAAAGCAACCAGTCATCCATTCGAAATGGCCGATGAAACCACATTGTGTGATCCAGACTGGCGACCTGCAACCGCGGGTCAAACAGGCTTTGTCCGTGTGGACGAAGACAGGTCTGTAGCAAGGTCATATCTGATGCATAGGCAAGCAGATGTGCGTGGAACGGATAATCTTCAGGCAAAGTTGTGTTGAGTCTGAACCAGACGCTGGTGACGGGTTCTTTGGGGGTAGAGTCAAACAGGCTGTTAACGTCAACATGACGTAGATCCACTGCGAACTGGCGAGAAAATCGCTCAAGCAGCGCCTCGCTGATGCGACCACGAAAGTGTTCGGCCATTTGTTTGCGATCTGCACACTGTTCGGGCGGCGGTACGTCGGGCATCACGGCCTGGTGGGATAACCCTTCCTCGGGCACCTGAAAAGAACAGGACATGTTCAGAATAGCCTTGCCATGCTGAATCGCAACGATGCGTCGTGTTGTAAAACTTTTGCCATCACGGATGCGATCAACCTGAAAAATAATCGGGTGCTTGAGGTCGCCCGGCCGCAGGAAGTAAGCATGCAAAGAATGCACATGGCGATCCTCGGGGACTGTGCGGGTGGCACTGAGCAGCGCCTGAGCGAGTACCTGGCCACCATAAACCCGCATCCAGCCTTCGTTTTTATGCGCGCTGCGATAGAGGTTTTCGTCCAGCGTTTCCAGTTCAAGGTGATTGAATAACTGCGCCAGTTGCAGGTTTTCCTGTGCATCCATGATGTTGATCCGTGCCCGATAATCAAAAGTTTGGTCGGCAGTTTAGCAGCAGCGGAACATCGGCTGATAGCCTTAAGTACCTCTGCACAGGCTGACCCACGATTGTTATGACCCGGGACTTTACCCATTCTGCACGCCCGGCGTATGATCGGCACCGACGCCCTCTAGAATAACAACAACTATTTACCTCAGGAGAATCACATGAAGCGTACACTGTTGGGTCTGACGTCGCTTGGCGCTCTGGTGCTTGGTATATTTCTGCTACAGCAACCCGATGTGACTGCCGCCGAAGATGCCCGCCTTGCTGCGGTCAAGCAGCAGTTTGTGGGTCATTATGAGCTGGTCAGTTTTGTCAGTTTCCCTGCGGAAGGGGGCGAAGTCGACAACAATTATATCGGTCATATTATGTATGACGAGCATGATCAGATGTCGGCGCAGGGAATGCCCAAAGATCTGCCGGCACGTGCCGCACAAAGCACCACCAATGTCAGCGGCGGATTCGCCTATTGGGGGCCGGTCACCTGGGATATCGCCCAGAACAAAGTCACGCACCATGTTCAAGGGTCTCCAACCCGCGGCAGTTGGGTAGGTGAGGACAATGTGCGTTACTACGAATTTACCAGCGATGGATTACTGAAATTATCCATTCGGGATGAGAATGGCCGAACTACGGGCACATTGACCTGGCGCCGTATTGGTAACTGAACCGCCTGCAATCCCTGATTCACTGCTCTGTTTTTGACTCCGGTCAATAAAAAATCTCCAGTGCTGTTGCAGTATATCGTCCTTTGAGCCGGAACCGTCCGGCCGTGACAGGCAGCAGGGAGACCCCCATGAGTTCGGAGTTTCAGAACTGGGCGCAAGGATCAGGCGCAATAAAACACCAACAGACGACCCGGCAACGCATCGGTGATCTGATTGAAACACTGCACAGCAGCGGGCTTTGTGAGCGAGCACAAGGCATCGCGTTGCTTCAGGCAGCGGATCTGCTGTGTAACCAGGGATTGTGGTTAACCGCGCAGATGGGGTTTGTCAAAAATGTCCATCTAGATGGACGTCTGCTCACCGCGGAGGACTTCAGGGCCATACCAGATGGCTGTACGGCCAGTGCCATCAATATGGTGCCTGCCTACGTGGGTTACTTGTTGGCTAATGCGTTAACAGGAAAGACCCGCGCCTGGTTGATGGGTCAAGGCAATTGTGTTGCAGCGATTGATGCCGTCAACGTGCTGATGCGCAATCTGGAACCGGAGCAGGATCAGCGTTACCCACTGACCGACAGTGGTTTGAGTCAGCTTTGTCAGGACTTTTACAGTTATGAAGTCCTGGCCGACGGCAAGTCTGCCGCACCGTTGGGCAATCATGACAGTGTCTTCAGCGCCGGCTGTGTGGGCGACGGGGCATACCCGGGCATGGCGGAGCTGCAATTTGTCCATATGCCGCTCCCGGGACAGGAGTTGGTCGCATTTCTGAGTGATGTCGCGTTTGAAGAGCAACGAGGCAGTGATTGGGCACCGCGCTGGTGGCGTGGCGAGGACAGCGGCATTGTCATACCGCTGATGATCGTCAACGGTGCCCGTGCCGGCCAACGCACAACGCTGAGCCAGTCGGGTGGCATTTCATGGTTCCGTGAGCATCTGCGGTTAAATGGGTTTCTCCCGGTTGAGGTCGACGGGCTTGACCCTGCAGCCATTGCCTGGGCAATCATCACTATGGGCAGTGAATTGCTGGAGCAACACCGACAGATTATTGTGGGTGAACGCAAGTATCCGGTGTTGTTGCCTTACGCGATTGCCGAGACTGAACCGGGATATGATCTTGCTGCGATCGGTATTGGCAACGATTTGTCCAGCATTGGCAATCCCGCGCTCTACGACTCAATTCGCCAAACCTACAACACCGCCATTGCACACTTTTTTGTGCCACCTGCTGAGCTTGACCTGGCTGTTGACACCTTGAGTAACCATAACAAGTCTCGACGGCGGACAGAAAAGGATCACTGGTTGAGACGCTTGCGCGTTTCGCTACCCGACACTCCAGCAATTCGGTATGCGACCCCCGGCAGTCTGTCATCACCTATGCAGCAGATTGACGAGTGGTTTGTACAGTTGGCTGGCATGAATCCTTGTCATCGCGTGCGTATCGGCAATCCCGATGAGATTCGCAATAACTGTCTGGACAATACCCTTGAGATGTTGCGCAATCGTGTTACGGAGCCTGAGCCTTCCGACGCAGAATCATTGAATGGTGTGGTGATTACTGCCTTGAATGAAGAAGCGGTTGTCAGTGCAGTATTGGCCAACAAACAAGGACTCAACCTTGTTGTCTGCCATGAAGCGTTTGCAATCAAGATGCTGGGGGTGATGCGCCAGGAAGCCATTTTTGCACGTCATCTGGCCGCAAGTGGACGGGAAGTCAACTGGTTGTCGGTGCCGATTCTGGTAAGTTGTCATACTTGGGAAAATGGCAAGAACGGCATGTCGAGACAGAATCCGGTGTTGAGTGAGACCTGGCTGGGTGAGATGTCAGACGTTGCACCGGTTTTTTTCCCGTTTGACAGCAATACTGCCGTCGCGCTGCTAAACATGTTGTACCGACAGCGCGGACGCATTGCGGTTGTTGTCGGGCCACGTGGACAGGTGCCTGTTGTCACTCATCAGGCGCAAGTTGAGCAAGCTGTGCACAATGGTGCGTTGTTAATCAGCCATGATGATCAGCCTCAGGTGCAATTGTTGACACTGGGCGCCTTTCAACTGGAGTCCGCGCAACGTGCCGCTGATGCCTTGCGTCGCAACGCAATACGTTGCTCGGTTGTTGCAATTCTTGAGCCGGGTCGTTTCAGGGAGCCGCGCGATCCCATGGAAGCAGCATTTGTCTGGACACCAGAACAAATCACCCAGATTATCCCACCCGTCAGTCATCGGGTTTTTGTATCACATACCCGTGCGGAGCCCCTGTCGGGGACGTTGCGACGACTGGACACCGGTGCGAGCAACAGTCGTTTTATGGGGTATCGTAACCTTGGTGGAACACTGGATTTGTTTGGCATGATGTACGCCAACGGCCAAACTTGGGCGCACATTGTCATTGAGGTTGCGCACCTGCTTGGATGTGATGCATCACGATGGCTTGAGCCTGCGCATTTTGAGGCTGCCATCGGTCGGGGCAATCCGGCTATACTCCGGTAATGGATAAACACTTTCTTTACCTCACCCGCCTTGGCATTGATACCCATCAAGAGCCGGTTGTTTATATGCGGGAAGATTGCCACGTCTGCCACTCGGAAGGTTTTAATGCGCAGGGGCGTGTGCAGATCTGTGCGGGTGATCGATCAATCATCGCCACGCTGGACATCATCAAAGGTGATCTGCTCAGTCATCAGAAGGCCGGACTGAGCGAAGCGGCGTGGTTACTTCTCAAAGCCAACGAAGGTGAAAAGGCCACCTTCAGGCATGCGCCGCCAGTCGATTCGATGAGTCATGTGCGCGGCAAACTGTATGGCAAACCGCTCAGTGAGCAGGGTGCCCGCGAGATCATTCGTGATATCAGCGACGGCAGATATTCTGATATCCAGTTGTCGGCCTACGTTACTGCCTGTGCCGCCTCCAATTTGAATCTGGAAGAAACCATCCACATTACCCGTGCCATGGTAGATGTCGGCCGTCACATCAAGTGGGGAGCAGACCGGATCATTGTTGATAAACACTGCGTGGGCGGTTTGCCGGGCAACCGGACGACACCGATTGTAGTCGCCATTGTTGCGGCGAATGGGCTGACCATGCCCAAAACCTCCTCCAGAGCGATCACCTCGCCCGCCGGCACGGCGGATACCATGGAAACGCTGACGGAAGTAAATCTTGGATTTGAACGCATGCGTGAGGTGGTCGATCAGCAAGGCGGTTGTCTGGCCTGGGGTGGATCCGTGGCCTTAAGTCCCTCGGACGATATCATTATCCGGGTAGAGCGCGCGCTGGACCTGGACAGTGAAGGGCAGTTAGTTGCCTCAGTGATTTCTAAAAAAGTCGCGGCGGGTTCAACTCATGTGTTGATCGATATTCCTGTGGGGCCAACCGCCAAGGTGCGAAGCGCGGAACTCGCTGAACGGCTGGCATTGCAATTGACGTCAACAGGTGCAGCACTTGGGTTGCAGGTCCGCACCGTGCTGACCGATGGCACACAGCCGGTTGGATTTGGCATCGGTCCTGCGCTGGAAGCCCATGACTTGTTGGCCGTGCTGCAAAACAAACCTGGTGCGTCTCAGGAGTTGAGGAATCGTGCCCTGGTTCTGGCCGCTGCATTGCTGGAAATGGGGCAGGCATGTCAGGAAGGTGAGGGGATGGCGTTGGCCAGCCAAACCCTGAACAGTGGCCTGGCCTGGCAAAAGTTCAAGGCAATCTGCGAGGCGCAAGGCGGTCTTAAAATGCCGCCGGTGGCTGCACATAAACAGACCTTGGTGGCAGCAAAGCGCGGTGTGGTTGCCATGCTCAACAACCGGGTGATTTCTCGATTGGCGAGCCTGGCGGGTGCGCCGAATGCCCCGGCTGCTGGTATCAGCATGCATGTGCGCCTCGGGGATCTTGTAGAGTCCGGACAACCCTTGATGACGCTGCATGCCGAGGCCATGGGGGAGTTGGAGTATGCGCTGGATTTTTATCATGCTCATCCTCAGATTCTGCATATCGAGGAGGAAGTGGTTTGACAAGAAAAATACTGTACTCCATGCCCGGGCAGGCTGCGCTGTCCGAGAGTTTGTTGTCACTCACCGACTGGCAGGCCGGCGACATGATTCTGCGGCAGTTCCCGGATGGCGAAAGTTACCTTCGCGTTCTTGATGACGTGCAGGGACGTGATGTGGCGATCCTGTGTCAGTTGCATCAACCGGACAGTCGCGTGCTGCCGCTTTTATTATTGGCAGATACGCTTCGGGATCTGGGGGCGCAGCGCGTGGGACTGGTTGCGCCGTACCTGGCCTACATGCGTCAGGACAAGCGCTTTAATCAGGGTGAAGGTATCAGTTCGCACTATTTTGCCCGACTGATCAGCCAGCACATGGACTGGTTACTGACAGTGGATCCTCACCTGCATCGTATTCACCAGCTGGATGAGGTTTACAGTATACCGGCGCGATCGCTGACGGCTGTGCAACCGATTGCGGACTGGATCAGGCAGCATGTGCCCAAGCCACTGGTGATCGGGCCGGACAGTGAATCCGAGCAGTGGGCAGCACGCGTAGCAGATGCCGCGGCTTGTCCATGGGAGGTGCTGCAAAAACAGCGCTTTGGTGACCGTGACGTTGATGTGTCATTGCCGCATGTTGAAAATTACCTGGATCGCACGCCGATTCTGGTGGATGACATCATCAGTACGGGTAAAACCATGATTCAGGCCGCCAGACATCTGATCAACGCCGGCATGACAAACCCCGTGTGTATTGCCGTGCATGGCATTTTTGCTCAAGGTGCATTGGCCGACATGCAAAACAACGGTCTGCGTGTGGTCACCAGCAACAGTATCGCTGATGACAGTAATCAGATTGATCTGGCGCCTTTGCTGTCTGACGCGTTGATGTTATTCCCGGACTGAGCATCAGAATGCAATACTGGTGCCGTAGGCGGGCATATCACTGCGAATACCTTTGTCCAGCCACAGTTTTTGCGACAGCGCTTCCAGCGCGCTTGCTTCACCGTGCACCAGGCACAAACGTGGTGTGTCCTTGAAATTGGCAGCCCAATCTATCAAGGCACTTTGTCCGGCATGTGCTGACAACCCGCCGATGGTTTCAATGCGGGCACGCACTTTAAATTCTTCCCCAAACATTTTGATGTCCTTTTTACCGTCAACAAGCAGACGTCCCAGTGTTCCCTGTGCCTGAAAACCGATAAAAATGACCGTGCTGGTTTCCCGCCAGATACGATGCTTGAAGTGGTGACGAATTCGTCCGCCTGTGCACATGCCGCTGCCTGCGATAATGATGGCTCCTTGTTTGACTTTGTTGATTTCCATGGATTCTTCGGCGCTGCGACACAGTTTTAAGGTAGGCAGAAAACTTCTTAACGACTCACGACCCGCATCGTTCAGACAGCGTATGTCGGTATCGTCCATGATATGCAGCCAGCGGTCATAGACCTCGGTGACTTCGATGGCCATGGGGCTGTCAAGAAAAATCTGCCAGTTATCCAGTTCGCCAGCGTGGTAAAGGCAGCCAAGATGAAATATCAGTTCCTGCGAGCGGCCAATGGCAAATGCCGGAATCAGTACGTTGCCTTCACGCGCCCAGGTTTCACGCAGCACGGTGCGTAATTCATCAAGTGTTTCGTCGTGGTTGCGATGATTGCGATCTCCGTAGGTACCCTCCATTAACACAAGGTTGGCCTTGTCCGGAGTTTCTGCGTCATTCATCAAGGCTGAGTCGTTGTTTCCAAGGTCGCCGGAGAACACCATGACTTTTTCTTCACCGCGGTCGGTGAGGGTTAACTCAACAATAGCGGAACCCAGGATGTGACCTGCGTCCAGAAAACGCACCTTGGCGGAGGAACCGATCTCAAACAACACATGGTAGGGTTGGGCAATACATTGGTGCAGTGTATGTTCGACGTCGCGCATCGTGTATTCGGCTTCGATCGGGTTATGACCGCGACGCAGTCGTCGGGTGTTATCGCGCTCCAGATCACGTTCGTACAAACCGTACGCATCTTCCAGCAGAATCCGCAACAACTGGCGAGTGGCTGGCGTGCAGTAGATAGGCCCCTTGAAACCATCATGAACCAGTTTTGGCAACATGCCGGAATGGTCAAGATGCCCGTGCGAGAGCACAACTGCATCAATTTTTTGGGGATCAAAGGGGAATGCGTCGTGGCCCACACGATCAACCGCATCTCCGCCCTGATGCATGCCGCAATCAAACAGAACCTTGCCCAAGGCGGGCGATTCGATCAGATAACAGGAACCGGTTACTTCCTGAGCTGCGCCAAAAAAAGTGACTGTGGCCATCGTGGTATCCTTTGCTCAATTTGCAGTGTCTGCAAGTGGTTATCAGTGCAATGTTGCTGCGTTCAGAACCGGAGTCTAACGCAATCAAAGTACAGTCGTCAGATGCGATCAGCTAGAATGTCGACTCGCTCAACAAAGGCAGGCATTTCACGGAGAAAAAATAGTGCCATTGGAAAGTCCGACAGCTGTGCCGGTAGAACGGCATTTTGTGTTCAGTGACCGTTGGTTGGCTGAGACAATCCGCCTTGATCTGGCCGGATCGCGCTCACAGATTTCCGCGATGACGTCGCAGCAACAGCTCGATGCCGAGCGAGTTGCCCGGCAATTGCAAGGTTCCCCTGAGCAGCGTGTGCTCAGTTGGGCGGCAATACTTGCGCAGAGCATCGGGCTTGAAGAGGCCTTGCATACCTGGCGTCAACGCTCCGCATTGATGTTGATGGTGATGTGTATTCTGGCATTTGCGGGCGGATTGTCAGCGAGCATTGGCATCATGGGGGCAGGAGATGCGCCAGTAAATGTGCTGTGGGCCTTGGGCGCGCTGCTCGGGTTTAATCTGCTGATGTTGATTGTCTGGGGAATCAGTCTGGGTATGGCGCCTGGAGAACTGTCATTGGGCAATGCATGGTTCTGGTTGAGTACCCGTCTTGCCGGAAAACGAACAACTCTGCTGGCGAGATCGTTTGCCGGTCTAAGTGCGCGTATTGGTCTGGGTCGCTGGTGGATGGCAGCCGTGACGCACAGTATCTGGAGCAGCGCCGCCGCCGGCGCTTTTTGTGGACTCTTGTTGGCGCTGTCACTGCGCAGCTATGTGTTTGTCTGGGAAACCACCATCTTGCCGGCGTCGTTGTTTAATGCGCTGGTGCAAGGTATCGGTTGGTTGCCTGCTCAACTGGGTTTCTCAGTCCCGGCTGACAGTGTGGTCACGGCAGCTGGTGTTGTTAACAGCGATTGGGCATCTCAACCAGCGCTTGAAAGACGCGCCTGGGCGGGTTGGTTATGCGGTGCGCTGCTGGTCTACGGTTTGTTGCCGCGCCTCGTGTTGTTGATGTTCAGCGCATTCAAACTGACGGGCGGCATGAAGACATTCCGTCTGGATTTACACCATGCCGATTGGCGGGCGCTGAGTGCCCGTTTGTCGCCGGCTGATGACAAGGTGGGGGTTATTGACCCGGAGCAGCCGGTAGAAACTTCACGCCCCCGCGCAGGGCAGCGATGCAGCACAGCAGACGGGGATGCCGTTGTTATCGCGTTTGAATTAAATGACCAGATTGACTGGCCCGCGCACTTCAGCCACTTTCATCACGAACGTGTCGCCAATCGTCAGGAACGCTTGCATGCTCTGTCCGTCCTTGATCAGTCTCCGCCACGTGCGTTGTTGCTGGTGTGTGATGCTGCGCAGACAGTTGATCGGGGATCGTTGGCATGGCTTTCCGAAGCGTCCGGCAGAGCGCTGCAGGTGGCTGTTCTGTTGGCAGGTCATGGCAGTGACAGTCGGCGACAGTTATGGCGGCAACAGTTACAGACGCTTGGGATATTGCCTTCGTCAGTGTTTGATCATGAAGCTGATGCCCGTTTGTGGCTGGAGTCAAATGCATGAACAAGCTGGAGGGTCTGGACAAACCCGTCCGTATTGCAGTCGCTGGACACACCAATACCGGAAAGACATCACTGATGCGCACGCTGACCCGGGATGCCCGGTTTGGTGAAGTCAGTGATCGCCCCGGCACCACGCGTCACGTCGAGGCCGCGCGATTGCTGGTGAATGGTCGGGTATTGGTAGAGCTCTATGACACCCCAGGCATCGAGGAGCCGATTGAATTATTGGCTCTGCTGGAACAGCAGGCGTCGGCCAGCGGGTCGCGTGAGGATGGTCCACATCGGATTCAACGGTTTCTGGCATCAGCGCCTGCCCGTGAACAATTTGAGCAGGAAGCCAAAGTCCTGCGTCAAATGCTCAAGAGTGATGCTGCGTTTTACGTCGTGGATACCCGCGATCCCGTGTTGGCAAAACACCGTGATGAGCTGGAAATCCTGCGCTTGTGTGGGGTACCACTGTTGCCATTGCTTAATTTTGTTGCTGACCCTGCCGCTCGCGAATCCGCGTGGCGCGAAGCGTTGGCCGGTCTTGGTCTGCACGCGATTGTCCGGTTTGATATTGTAGCGCCAACCGAGGACGGTGAGCGGTTACTGTACAGTAAACTCGCGGGCTTGCTGGATTCGCATACGGATGTATTAAATGCCTTGATCAACAATCATGCTGAAGAAACACGGCTGCGACATCAAGCAGCTGCCGTGCAGGTGGCAGAATTATTAATCGGTGTTGCTGCCTGCCGCCAGCGTGTTTCCACACTTGACGCCGAGGCGCTTGCCTTGGGTGCACAGGCCTTGAACAACCGTGTGGTTGAGCGCGAACAGGTCTGTGTTGAGCGCTTGTTAAGCCTTTACCGCTTTTATCCGGATGATATTGAAACCGCTGCGCTGCCGTTAATTGATGGTAAATGGCAACTAGATCCCTTTGATCCGGTGATGTTGCAGAGCTTGGGTATCCGGGTTGGTGGTGGCGCTGCCGCCGGGGCCGCAGCAGGTGCCGGTATTGATTTGATAGCGGGCGGCATGACACTGGGTGCCGCGACGCTGGCCGGGGCCTTATTGGGGGGGGGATTACAAACCATACGGCATTACGGCAGCAATTTGCTGGGCATGATGACCGGTGAAAAAAATCTGCGTGTCGACGACGCCATTATCAGGGTGCTTGCTGCAAGACAGGCAGGGTTGATTTTGGCGTTGGAGCGACGCGGTCACGCCGCGCAACAGCCAACATCAGCAACCATGGCTCTGCGTCCGGTTTTAAATGAAGGTGAATTGCCAGCGGAGCTTCGTCTTGCCAGAACCAACCCGCATTGGGCCGAACCGGGCGCTTCCCTGTCGGGTGACGAACGATTGCAGACAGCAATAAACACGCTCAGTGCGGAACTGGCACAATCCATGACACTGATGCGCAGTTGATATCTGCGATCTGTTTTGAAACATCGTATTGAAACCGGGAGCTTACACATGGTGCATCCTGCAGCCATCACCATCGGGTTGCTGACAATCAGCAACATATTTATGACATTTGCATGGTACGCGCACCTCAAAGACCTGGCGCACAAGCCCTGGATCATTGCAGCCCTGATCAGCTGGGGCATTGCATTGCTGGAATACATGTTTCAAGTGCCCGCCAACCGAATCGGTTTTACCGTTATGTCGGTTGGGCAACTGAAAATCCTTCAGGAAGTGATTACCCTGAGTGTGTTTGTGCCGTTTGCGCTGTTTTACCTGAAAGAACCCTTAAAAATGGACTATCTCTGGAGTGCTTTATGTCTGCTGGCTGCCGTCTTTTTTGCGTTTCGCAGCAAGCTGTTTGCCTGACCGTTATGGACCCGAGTATGACACCCACAGGACTTCTACGATGACGGACCCATCACAAACGCGCTTGCGAGGTGTGCTGACCGGTGTATTTTTTGGCACAGGCTCCGGGGTCATTACGACTTTGGGATTGATCGTCGGACTGTTTGCCGGGACAGAGTCACTGGCAGCCGTCATGGGTGGCATTCTGGTGATTGCGGTCTCGGACTCCATGTCGGATGCGTTTGGCATCCATTTATCTGAGGAAGCGCGCCTAGACAGCACCACACGAAGTGTGTGGTTGGCAACAATGGCTACATTTGTCACCAAATTTTTGATGGCATCGACGTTTGTGTTGCCTTTGTTGCTGTTACCGTTGCAACAGGCGGTGATAGCCTGCCTGATCTGGGGAGCCATTGTGTTAACCCTGCTGAGCATTTTTATTGCGAAACAACAAAACGAGCCGAGCTGGTCGGTTGCTGCAGAGCATCTGGGCATCGCCACGCTGGTGATGATTTTGTCATGGCTGATTGGTATCGGCGTCAACAACTGGATGGCCGTGTAAGATTGGCCTTGAACACGAAAAAACAATGAGGAGATAGTTATGAAACTTGAATCACTGGCGTTGCACCATGGTTATACATCAGAGGCGACAACCAAAGCGGCTGCGGTACCGATCTATCAAACGACGTCTTATACGTTTGACAACACCCAGCATGGTGCAGACCTGTTTGATCTCAAAGTGGCCGGCAATATTTACACGCGTATCATGAACCCAACCACGGCCGTGCTTGAACAGCGACTGGCAGAAATGGAAGGTGGTATTGGCGCGCTCGCCCTGGCCTCCGGCATGGCAGCAATCACGTACGCCATTCAATGTATTACGCGCACCGGTGACAATATTGTCAGCACCAGCCAGTTGTACGGCGGCACTTACAACCTGTTTGCACACACGCTGCCAACGCAGGGTGTTGAGGTGCGCATGGCCTCATTCGACGATTACGACGGGCTGGAAAAACTGATCGACGATAAAACGAAGGCACTGTTTTGTGAGTCCATTGGGAATCCGGCGGGTAACGTCGTCGACTTGCAGCGACTTGGTGAGATCGCTCACCGACATGGCGTGCCACTGATTGTCGACAACACAGTTGCAACACCTTACTTATGTCGTGCGCTGGACCAGGGTGCCGACATTGTTGTGCATTCACTGACCAAATATATTGGCGGGCACGGCACCACCGTCGGTGGCGTCATTATTGATTCCGGCCGGTTTGACTGGGTGGCCAACAAAGCACGTTTTCCTATGCTGAATGAGCCGGATCCGTCGTACCACGGTGTGGTGTATACCGCTGCGTTGGGACCGGCTGCTTACATCGGCCGCTGCCGTGTTGTGCCGTTACGCAATACCGGCGCGGCGTTGTCACCACACAGCGCGTTCCTGATTTTGCAGGGGCTGGAAACCTTGGGGCTGCGCATTGAACGTCATTGTCAGAATGCCCTGGCGGTTGCCAGCTTCCTTAAGAATCACACTAAAGTATCGTGGGTTAACTACGCGGCGTTACCTGAGAGTCCGTATAACGCCTTGTGCAAAAAAATCTGCTCGGGGCATGCCTCTGGTATTTTGAGTTTTGGTATCAAAGCCAGTGATGGTAAAACCTCAAAAGAAGCAGGCGCGACGTTTATTGATGCGTTGCAGATGATATTGCGGCTGGTCAATATTGGTGACGCAAAATCCCTGGCCTGCCACCCAGCGACTACAACTCATCGCCAGCTGAGCCCACAAGAGTTGGCAAAGGCCGGTGTCAGTGAAGATCTGGTCCGGTTGTCGATTGGTATCGAGCACATCGACGATATCATTGCGGACATCACCCAGGCATTGGACAAGGTTTAAAACCCCACAGGAAACAACCATGAACCAGAATGAGCCTGATCAGCAGACTGAGCAGACAGATAAGGGATTTGCGCGCAACACACTGCGCATGCTTGGGTCGGGTGAAAACCCGGTGCATCTGTTTGCTGCAGCAACCGGTTTTATTGTATCGAGCGGCGTATCGCTGACATCGGGTGTTTCACTGACCTCAGAGGTGCCGGTCGCCTGGGCATCCCTTACGTATTACTTTTTTGGCCTGCCGTTGATGTGCCTCGTGATCTATCTGCTGGCCAGAGCGTATCCTGTACGCGCTTGGCGATGGACTCTGAGCATGATGCTGGGACAAGTATTCTCGTCGATTTTTTTTGGTGCGGGGCACATGCTGCCGGTGGCCATGATCTACGTAACCTTGTTGTCCATCCCGCAGTTTTACGTCGGTACCTTGGGCTCAAAAGCCGGTTTGCGCCGACGTGCACAGAACAATTCAGGCAACTAACTCACTTTGAAGATGGTTTAACAGGACAACTCATGACGTTTAAAGGCAGCCCCAATTACACTCACCAACAGACTGAAAAGATTGGTGTATTGATTACCAATCTGGGTACACCGGATGCGCCGACACCGGCTGCGTTGCGTCGTTACCTCAAGGAGTTTTTATGGGATCCACGCGTTGTGGAAACGCCAAGACCCATCTGGTGGCTGATATTAAATCTGGTGATTTTGAATATTCGCCCCAGCCGCTCCGCGAAGTCCTATGCAACGGTGTTTACCGATGAGGGGTCGCCCTTGTTGTTCCACACCCGGCATCAGGCTGAGGCATTAAAGGCGGAGCTGAAGGCGCGCGGACATGACAACGTGGTGGTTGATTTTGCGATGCGCTACGGCAACCCATCCATTCCTTCTGTGCTGCAAGGCATGTTTGATCAAGGGGTAGGCAAGCTGCTGGTATTACCTTTGTATCCGCAATATTCCGCTTCAACCACGGCGTCGACCTTTGATGCCATCAGTGCTGACTTTACTAAACGACGCTGGATGCCGGAATTGCGCTTCGTGAATCATTATCATGACTATGCGCCATTTATCAAAGCCGCTGCAATCCGTATCAGGGATCATTGGCAGTCACATGGACGTGCAGACAAACTGATGTTTTCGTATCACGGTATTCCCAAACGTTATCTGCTGAATGGCGATCCTTATCACTGCGAGTGCTACAAGACATCACGATTGATTGCGGAAGAGCTCGGGCTCGCGTCTGAGGAATACATCACCACTTTCCAGTCCCGATTTGGACGCGAAGAGTGGCTGAAACCCTATACCGACCACACCTTAAAGGCGTTCCCGGCGCAAGGTGTGAAATCCGTGCAGGTGTTCTGCCCTGGATTCTCCGCAGATTGTCTGGAAACCATTGAAGAAATTGGTGAGGAAAACAAAGAGTATTTTATCCACGCCGGTGGAGAACGTTACGAGTACATCAGTGCCTTAAACGACAGACCGGAGCACATTGCAGCGTTGGCTGATCTTCTGCAGTCAAATATGCAGGGTTGGCAGCCCGCCGAGGTGGATACACAAAGGCAAGCGCGTGCCATTGCGATGGGCGCGGGAAAATAAGAGAGTGCCGCCGGGGTCGGGGCAGAGTCGAGGTCGGAGTGCAAAGCGCTCCGACCCCATTTACCTGTCTGCGGTAAGCTTGGCGACGGAGGCCTCTGCCTCCGTCTCCTTCAGGCACTTTTACTGCGCGGTTGCTGGCTGTTCTGCCAGCCACTCATTCAGATCAATGATGTCTTGTGGTGTCAGCACACCCGCGGTGCGCTTGAGTTGCAGCGTATCCACGACGTAGTTATAACGGGCATCAGAATAATTACGCAGTGCCACAAACAACTGCTGGCGCGCTTGCACAACATCAACAATGTTCCGTGTTCCCACCTCGTAACCCGCTTCAATGGCATTCAAGGCTGACTGTGCTGACACAATTGCCTGCTGACGCTGTGCAATCACCAGTGCGTCGGTGTTCACGCGACGAAACGCATTGCGGATATTTTGCGTAGTCTGGCGACGAATCAGGCTGGCCTGCTCCTGTTGTGCAACCAGATCGTACTCTGCCTGGCTACGACGCGCAGTGACGGCATGACCTGAATACAACGGGATGCTCACCTGAACCGCAACGCTGAAACCCTCAATGACACCGGTTGAGCGCACGCTACCGTCTGCACCTTGACCGGAGTTGGAGTCGGTATTGGAGTAGCTGCTCTGTAACCCAATGGTAGGCAAATGCTCAGCGCGACGGGCCTGTACCGTTTTGGCCTGAGCTTCCACACTGTAGCGCGCGGCGAGCAGTTGCGGATTGCTGTTCAGGGCTTCCTGAACCCAGGTGTCCATATCCCCATCTGCGGGTGTAATTGGGAAATCTTCGCGCAGAATCTCCAGATTTGGATGGGGTTGACCAGTGATGGCTTCCAGCGCTTCATAGCTGGAAGACAAGGAGTCTTCAGCCAGAATGGTGTTGTTACGGGCCAGATCGTAAGCCGCCTGTGACTCATATACCTCGGTAATGGCAACCAGGCCCACTTCCTCTCGTTGACGGGTCCGCTCAAACTGACGCATGGCTGCTTCTTCTTCCTGTCGACGTGTGCTCAGGTCATCGATGGCGCGCAGGACAGAAAAGTATGCCGTTGCCACTCGAATGATCAGTTCCTGTTCCTGCGCGGCAAAGTTGTAAAAACGCGCCTGGTCAGCTTCCTTGGCACCCTGATAGCTGTACCAGGAATTCATATTCAGTAATGCTTGCTGAACACTGACGTTATAGCGACGGGTGCTGGCGTCCAGATTAGTAAAGCTGATTGTGCCTTCCGGGCCGGTAGATTGTCGCTGTTCTGACAGGCTGGCGTTCACTTGTGGCAACAGACTGGCGCGTGCCAATCGCAGCTGTTGTTGTCCGGAATTGAGCTGGGCTTCTGCCTGACGCAGTGCGGGGTCATTGCGCAGAGCCAGTTCAAGTATGCTCACCAGATCGTCAGCAAACACCGGTTTTACAGAAACAAGCAGTCCTGCCGCGAGAACTATCGTGCGGGTAAATCGTCCCATAATCAGAAATCCTGTTAGAAAGTTCATTAACTGAAACGCAAGCGATCAGAGTCTTATCTTATATAGACGCTGCAAAAGCCTTTTGCGTTTAACTGCAGACATCTGCTGGATGATGCCTTTTATTGGTCCCTGATTTGAGCTCCGATTGTCGCCATCCAGACAATCATACGTAACAAGAGCCAATTCCGGTTGTGTCGGGCATTCTACACAGTGTTTACCAGTGCCGTCCAAGTGCCATAAGCAACAATTTGCAATCAATCAAGGCATACTCCGGATAACACTTTGTGGGCTATTCAGGCATAATGACTGCCCACTTTTTAATCCATGCGACGTAAGGCATCCCGCGCCCCGTGCATCTATACAGACAGGATAGAGTAATGAGTGCCAAGCCCGAACACTTTCTCGACAGAATTACCGAACTGGACGACAGAACCCGATACTCGTTCGGAAGCTCAAGCAAAGTGTATGTAAAAGGCAGCCGTGACGACATTCTTGTGCCTATGCGCGAGATATCACAGGCTGATACACACACTGAAAAAGGACTTGAACATAACCCGCCCATTCGTGTTTATGACACCTCAGGTGCGTATTCTGATCCGTCTTTCCATATTGATCTGCGTGCAGGTTTGCCGGCCATTCGCGCGCGCTGGATTGAAGAGCGTGGTGACACGGAATTACTGGCCGGCGTTACCTCCAAATTTGGCAAACAGCGACAGGATGATGTGCAGACAGCACACCTGCGATTTGAGCATATGCGCAAACCGCGGCGCGCCAAAGCCGGCGCCAATGTGACCCAGTTGCACTATGCACGTCGCGGGATCATCACGCCGGAAATGGAGTTTATCGCCATCCGTGAGAACATGAGTCTGGCACAGGCGCGCGAACATGCTGCGCTGGGATTCCAGCATCCCGGCCAATCTTTTGGAGCGTCGATTCCTAAAGAAATCACGCCGGAATTTGTGCGTGACGAAATTGCCCGTGGCCGCGCAATTATTCCTGCCAACATCAATCACCCTGAAATTGAGCCAATGATTATTGGCCGTAACTTTCTGGTGAAAGTGAATGCCAACATCGGTAACTCGGCAGTGACGTCCTCAATTGAAGAAGAAGTCGAGAAACTGGCGTGGGCAGCGCGCTGGGGGGCTGACACGGTGATGGATTTGTCTACCGGCAAAAACATCCACGAGACCCGCGAGTGGATTATCCGTAATTCAATGGTCCCGATTGGCACGGTGCCGATTTATCAGGCGCTGGAAAAGGTTGGTGGTGTGGCGGAAGACCTGACCTGGGAATTGTTCCGCGATACCTTGATTGAACAAGCCGAGCAGGGTGTGGATTATTTCACCATCCATGCCGGCGTGCTGCTACGGTATGTGCCGCTGACGGCCAAACGTGTCACCGGTATTGTGTCGCGCGGGGGTTCTATTATGGCCAAATGGTGTCTGGCGCATCACAAGGAAAATTTCCTGTACACGCATTTTGAAGACATCTGCGACATCATGAAGGCGTACGATGTGTCGTTTTCGCTGGGTGATGGTCTGCGTCCCGGCTCGATTGCCGATGCCAACGATGCTGCACAATTTGCCGAGCTGGAAACACTGGGCGAGCTGACCAAAATTGCGTGGAAGCACGATGTGCAGACCATGATCGAAGGCCCCGGTCACGTGCCTATGCACATGATCAAAGAGAACATGGATAAACAACTGGCCGTGTGTGACGAGGCACCTTTTTACACCTTGGGACCTTTAACCACCGATATCGCGCCGGGTTATGACCACATTACCTCCGGTATTGGTGCGGCCATGATTGGCTGGTTTGGCTGCGCCATGCTGTGTTACGTGACCCCTAAGGAACACCTTGGGTTGCCGGACAAGCAGGACGTCAAAGATGGCCTGATGGCGTACAAGATTGCGGCGCATGCCGCGGATCTGGGCAAAGGCCATCCCGGTGCACAGCTGCGTGACAACGCTTTGTCCAAGGCGCGGTTTGAATTCCGTTGGGAGGATCAGTTTAATCTGGGTCTCGACCCGGAAACGGCGCGCGCTTTCCACGATGAGACATTGCCCAAGGAATCCGGTAAAGTCGCGCACTTCTGTTCGATGTGTGGTCCGAAGTTCTGCTCCATGAAAATTACCCGGGAAGTACGCGAGTACGCTGCGGGTCTGGACGCAGGTCAGGACCAGACAGTGGTATCGGCAGCAGATCAGGAGGTGCTGGATCAGGCCATCCGTGCTGGCATGGAGGAGATGGCTGATCAGTACAACAGAACCGGCCGACAGCTGTACCACAAGGTTTAAGGTACCCAGTGCCTGCTGCCATAAGAGACATATTTAGAGAGTGATTGATGACTGATTTAAAAGCTGATGATCTGAACATCGAGTCTATCGAGACATTGTTGACGCCTGCACAGTTAAAGGCTGAACTTCCCCTCGACGGCGTTGCGCTGGAATCTGTGCGTGAAGCACGGCAGACAATTTTTAACATTCTGGATCGTAAGGATCCGCGTCTGTTTGTGGTAGTGGGCCCGTGCTCCATCCACGACACCAAAGCGGCGATTGAGTATGCCGAGCGCCTTAAAGTGCTGGCGGATGAGGTCAAGGACACCTTGTATCTGGTCATGCGTGTGTATTTTGAAAAACCACGTACCTCGATTGGCTGGAAGGGGCTGATCAACGATCCTTACATGGATGACACCTTCCGCATTCAGGATGGCCTGCGTATTGGTCGCAAGTTGCTATTGGATATCGTTTCCATGGGGCTGCCGGCTTCAACAGAAGCGCTCGATCCGATTTCCCCGCAATACTTGCAGGACATGATTGCCTGGTCTGCCATCGGCGCTCGTACCACGGAATCACAAACGCACCGTGAAATGTCCAGCGGTCTGTCATCGGCGGTAGGTTTCAAAAATGGTACCGACGGTGGTCTGATGGTGGCGGTGAATGCCATGCAGTCTGTGAACAACCCGCATCGTTTTCTGGGGATTAACAAAGCGGGACAGGTGGCGGTCGTGCGCACCAAGGGCAACCCTTATGCACATGTGGTATTGCGCGGGGGTAGTGCAGGGCCGAACTATGATTCCGTGCATGTGGCGCAAACTGAAGAGGTGCTGCGCAAAGGCGGTGTCAGTACTAACATCATGATTGATTGCAGTCATGCCAATTCTAACAAGGATCCGATGATTCAGTCCCTGGTATTAAAGGATGTGTCGCATCAGATACTAGAGGGTAATCAGTCGATTGTTGGGGTGATGCTGGAGAGTAATATCAATTTTGGTAATCAGAAGATTCCAAAGGATCTGTGTGATCTTAAGTACGGTGTGTCTGTGACGGATGCCTGTATTGATTGGGCGGAGACTGAACGAAGCATCCGTGAGATGGCCGCGAAATTGAAGGATGTGCTGCCGATGCGTGGGGCTTAAACGGCATTAGACAGCCGCAGGCGGAGCGGTACATTCCTCACAACGGCGCTACGCGCCTGATTGTTGTTCGCTCATGTCCCGCTCCGCCTGCGGCTCACACTGATAGCTCAAGCCCCACGCGCCGACCTCGCATCCGAAGCCGCGAGCGCACGCCTGAGTAAGTGGCCAACACCAGACTTGGAAAAGCACACCGGGAGCCGGGTGGTGAGCGAAGGACAATAAAGACGCCGCAGGCGTCGTCCTGAGGAACCACCCGGCTCCCGGTGTGCTTGACCACTACCGTTTAGGCCCCTTACTCAGGCAGCACTCGCGCGCAAAACGACTCGATTTCGTCCCCGGGCCTTGGCCGCATACAATGCCAGATCCGCTTCCCGGTAGGCGTGATCCAGCATGTCATCTGCGCTTGCATCCAATCGTGCGACCCCAATACTTGCCGTCAGGGCTACCTCGTGGGTGACCCCATCCTGATTGATCAGCTCAAAATGGTGTTTTTCAATCAATGCACGGATGTTCTCGGCAACTTGCATACCCTGATCGGCGTCGGTATTGCGCAGCAGGATTGCAAATTCTTCACCGCCCCACCGCGCGACGCGATCAGACGCACGCACCGTCTGGGTCAATAACTCAGCCAGCTGGCGCAGTAACTCGTCCCCGGCCGGGTGGCCCAGTTCATCATTGATTTTTTTGAAAAGATCCAAATCGAGCAGTAACAAACAGGCAGGTATTTTCTGGCGGTTCATCAGCGTCTGCTCTTCGGTAGTAACCATCTGCAACATACGTCGGTTGGCAAGTCCGGTCAGGTCATCGCGTGTTGCAAGTTGTTCAAGCTGCCGATTACTGAGCTCAAGTTCCAATTTTTGCTGTTGGATCAGATCGCGTTGCTGCAGTGTCCGTATATTTTGCTGCCACAACACCCAAGATAAACCGATGGCTATGCCGCATGCAGTCAGACCATTAACAAGATTGGAAATCAAAATGGCTTCAATGTCTTGAGTCAGGGATAGCGCAAACGCATAAAATCCAAACAACAGGCTGTACAGAATCAGTGCTGTGAGCGGGTTCACGATAAACAATGCACCCGCCACCGTGCAGGCCGCCAAAAATGGCGTCACTGCGGGTGTCACCAACTGGTCAATGGAGGTCACAACAACCCCCGCAACCAGAACTGTCGCGTGAATAACCCGACTGATGCGACGTTGGGCAGTCACAGACGCATGGCGGCCAGGGCGCGTCAGCCAGGTTAAAGCCATGCACAACAAGAGCATAAAGCTGTGATACAGCAAGATACCAAGTCGCCACTGTTGCTCAATATCCGTCTCAAAGTTAAGAATGCCGAATACCAATATGTGCGCAGCCGATACCGGCGTCGCAATCACGGACAGGATAAACATGCGACTAAAGGACTTGCCCACAAGTTCATCGCCAAACGTGTGGTGGTCGTGCAGCATCTGCGAAATATGGGACTTTATCTGTTGTATAAACATCACAGCATTGTAGCTGAACCAGAGGCGCTCCACTAGCACACGGAACCAAGGGCAGTGAGCGAAGTAGAATCAGGCGCAAAGCGCCGTCCTGAGGAACTGCCCTTGGTTCAGTCCGCGACCGGAATCCAAGGACAAAAAAAAGCAGGCCATCAAGGCCTGCTCAAAGTCACTCTTGCTACAAGTTTCACAACACTACTTCAAGGAGTTACATCAAACACAGTCAAACACAAGCACTCACTACTACTACAAACCACTGACCGAACTCAGCACAACTTTCAAACGCTGCTCTGCCTTACCCTGACGAATCCATTCCTGCACCCATGGGTTAGCCAAAAGTGTGTCTGCATACTTTCCGGCAGGCGCACTCAGCTCCGCACCATAGGCGCGCAGAGAGATCGCCACCGGCGCGTACATACAATCCGCAATGGAGAATCGGCCAAACAGATACTCGCCGCCCGCCCCGTGTTTCCGGCGACAGCAGCTCCAGATCGCATCTATGCGGGCGATTTCATCCGCGATTGCGTCCGTGACCGTCAGCTTGACGGACGCTTGACAGTTCATCGGCCAGTCGCGTTTTAAATTGGGGAATTCCGAGTGTACTTCGGCACAAATCGAGCGTGCCGTCGCACGTTTGCGGGGACTGCTGGGCCAGCCTTTGCCATCCAGTAACGCCTCGGAAATATATTCACATATCGCAATCGAATCCCAGACCGTGGTATCCCGGTGCTGAAAGGCGGGTACTTTCAGGGACGGCGACAGCGGGCCAAGTTTTTCAGCGGTGTTGCCTTGATACAGCGCGACACTCACCTCTTCAAACGGTATTTCAAAGTTTTTTAACAACAACCAGGGTCGCATAGACCATGATGAAAAATTCTTGTCCCCAATTACCAGTCTGGTCATGCTCATCAGTACAGGCTCCACACAAAAAATATCCAGCAAAAGCTGTTGTTCTCGAGAGATTAGACAGGAGATTTCTTGCGTTGGCAGGCGTAAACAAGGGCATTGTGCTGAACAAATATGTCAGAATAATGGCATGTGTTGCTATGCGGCCTGGACCACTTTGTTGTCTGCATAAATACGGTATAGTCAGCGCCCTGACGGTATTTTGGGGGAAGGTGTAAGATGGCTCGACGAATTGCGATTGTTGAAGACGAGGCTGCAATACGTGAGAACTATGCGGATGTGCTGCGTAAACAAGGTTACGAGGTTCAGACATTTGCCAACAGACGCGATGCCATGCGCGCGTTTGACCTGCGACTACCCAATCTGGCGATCATCGATATTGGTCTGGAAAACGAAATCGATGGTGGATTTGCTCTGTGCCAGAGCCTGAGATCGATGTCAGAAACCCTGCCGATTATTTTCCTGACCGCCCGTGACAATGACTTTGACACGGTCAGTGGTCTGCGTATGGGTGCAGATGATTACCTGACCAAAGACATCAGCCTGCCGCATTTGTCCGCGCGGATTGCCGCGTTATTCCGTCGCCAGGATGCCTTGAACCAGCCGACCTCACCAGAGAACCTGCTGCAGCGCGAGAAGTTGGTGCTCGATATCGGCAGATTGACCATTCAGTGGGATGGCCAGGCAGTGCCGCTGACCGTGACTGAGTTCTGGATGGTGCACGCGCTGGTCAAGTTTCCCGGTCATGTCAAAAGCCGTCAGGTGTTAATGCAGGAATCCAAGATTTTTGTGGACGGCAGCACAATTACGTCGCACGTCAAACGTATCCGTAAAAAGTTCATGCAGGTGGCGCCCGAATTTGACTGCATCGAAACGGTTTATGGCATGGGGTATCGCTGGAATACACAAATGATTGGTGGTGGCGACGTTGTAATGGATGGCGGCCATGGCGCTGGTTCAGATGGAGGCGACGGTGGTGGCGGAGGCGATTAACGGCAGGTGGTCAGCCAATGACTAAGGCTCTTAAACACCCGTTTGGCATACGCTTCAAGCTGGTGTTCTTGTCCAGCTTTTTACTGGTCATTCCCTGGTTGGGTTATCGCTATATTCTGGAAATGGAAGACTACCTGCGTCGGGGGCAGGAACAGGTTGTGCTCGGCACCGCCCGGGCGTTGGCAACCGCCTTGAACGAGCGGCCCGAGCTTTTTGACGAGGGCACGTTCGGGCCGGCCCGGCGCAGCGAAAACCTGTACGTATACCCGATCTATTATGCGCTGGGACTTGATGACAACACACTCACCGACTGGGGTGACTACCAGCGGTATGAATTGTCTTATGGGCGCGCCAACACCATCGCTACGCCGCTGAATCCGCAAAGTGAGTTTTCCCGGTACTACCACAATGATGAGTCGCTGAACTTCAAACTGCTGGTGGGCGAACACAACCGCTTTCTGTATGCCTATATCAATGTGGTGGATAACAATGTTGTCTATCGCGCGCCGGACAGCCTGAGTATTCACCGCAGTGATTTTTTACAAGTCTCCATGAGTGGACCCGACGGCGAACTGAAACGCTATGTGGTGTCGCCTCGTGGCCCGGAATTTATTTATGCTTACGAGATTGGCAGTGATCTGCGCGACATTGGTTCTCTGAGACACGAAGAGCGTATCAGTGGTCAGTGGTATGAAAATCTTGATGGCTACACCATTGAGCTTCGTATGCCCTTGACGATGCTGGGGACCAAACTGGGGTTTGCAGTGTACGATGTGGATGACCCGGAAACCCGCAATGTGTCAGCAGTGGTCGCGACATCGAATGTCAATGATATTGAGCGACTTGGCGCTGTTCAGCGACCTACACCGGAAATTGATAAAATAGTTGAAGGCATGGGGTATACCGACTCGCGCATTCAGGTTGTTGACAGAACCCGGCGGGTCTTGCTCAGTGTGGGTGATATCCAGTCCGCAACTGGCCTGTCACTGACATCTCCGGAAGACGATGAAAACCGTAACCGGTATCTGCGCATGCTTGAAGACAATATCCTGCACCCGATTTATTACCAGATACTGACCAAGCCTTCCAATGACTTTATTGATGAACTGTATGTGGGCAGTCGTTTGGAAGGCGCGCATCTGAGTTCTGCGCTGGGTGGTGAGGCGCAGACTCAATTCAGAACAATCAACGAAGACCAGACCCGAATTCTGGAAGCCGCTTACCCGATTTTTGCTGATGGTGAAATCATGGGCGCGGTGGTTGTCGATCAAAACATGAATGGTCTGCGAACATTCCGTAATCAGGCGATGGAGACGCTGTTTAATACTATTCTTGGTGTCATGTTGTTGGTGGCGTTTGGTTTGTTCTTTTTTGCCTCGCGAATATCTACACGCATTCGGGCCTTGAGAAATCAGGCGGAAAACATTATTGATGACAACGGGCGGCTAAAAAATACCATTATCGCTACGCGCAGTTCCGATGAAATAGGCGATCTGTCGCGCAGTTTTTACAACATGGTGGAACGACTGGGGCAATACACCAACTATCTGGAGAACATGTCGTCACGGTTGTCGCATGAATTGCGCACGCCGGTTACCGTGGTGCGATCATCACTGGAGAATCTGGGCATGGTTTCTCAGGACAAGGAATCTGCCGTTTATATTCAGCGAGCCGAGGAAGGTATCAGTCGCTTGAATCTGATCCTCACCAACATGAGTGAAGCAACCCGTCTCGAGCAGATGCTGCAGACCTCTGAGAAAGAAAAAATTGATCTGGTGAAAGTGCTGGCCGGTTGTGTTGAAGGTTATCGACTGGCGTATCCGGATGCGGTGATTGATGCCGATCTGGAAGGCTGTGTGATGATTAATGGCGTACCTGAATACATTGCGCAGCTCATGGACAAGCTGATCGCCAACGCGGTTGAATTCAGTTACTACAAAAAACCGATCACCGTGTTCTGTCGGGCCATCAAGGATCGCGCTGTGGTGCGTGTCACGAACTACGGTCCTTATCTTCCTGAAGAAATGAAGGGTCGCTTGTTTGATTCGATGATCTCGGTGCGGCCACAGGAAAAGCAGCGCGAACCGCATCTGGGAATGGGGCTACATATCGCGCGGCTGGTGGCGGAGTTCCATCAGGGGCAGATCAGGGCTGACAATATCAAAGAGTACGACGGTGTTGCGATCACTTTGGTGATTCCGTTGCTGGATTAATGGGGTCGGAGGGATTGGGGTCGGAGGTATCCCTCCGACCCCAATCCCTCCGACCCCAATCCCTCCGACCCCAATCCCTCCGACCCCAATCCCTCCGACCCCGGTCACTCACCATCCGTTACAATCAGTTCACTTAATTCGCGTGGCACATAGTAGTCAGGCGCATTTTCCTTGACGACCGGCGAGTACTCGGCCCAGGCATGGCAGGTATTCAGGACAAAGGGTTTGCCTGCGTGGTGCCGACTGTCAGAGTCCGCTTTGCGACGACGATGGTTCTGCAGGGGGCGGATGGTCTGAATGGCAACAGTTGCCATCGGATACAACAATTCTGTCAGGTGGGTGCAGCCTTTGAGCCCACCCAGACGATTACGAATCATGTTGCGCCAGCCCGGACCCATGGTGACGCCAATCAACTTTTTATAGTCGGCCGCGATGTCCGGGCAAATCGCAAACGGACTGTTGTCGGTGGCTGCCTCGATATCTTCAATCACAAACTTGTCATTGATGGTCACGCGCAGCAGCATTTCGTGCAATGCAACGCCGGGCTCGATTGTGCCACGCCAGTTATTGCTGAACGCATAGGTTTTGGTGTCAATGAGATGAGCTTCAATGTCAAAGCGACCATCTTCACGCTCAAATCCTTCAAAATTGACTTTGCGTGTATGAATATGTTCCCGCCGGACGGGATTGGGTAAAGGCATGTGCTACTCCTCCGCATGAGGCGCAGGATTATACCCCAGACAGATAAAAAACCGCTTTACTGCTTTCTGCCTCGGATTTTCAGAAATACTCGAAGCTGATCAGTACGTTACGTGGTTCATCATTGTCATCGCGCAAATTGCTGATGCCATTGAATACCTGCAACCGTCGAGATGCCTGTTCATATCCAATATAAATCGGATCGACAAACCAGCCTACGGCGCGCAACATGCCTGCCGGTCGGATAACAAAACAATGGATGTCATCAGACGCAGCATCACAGAGATGACTGTCTGTTTTTGTCAGGCTGATGCGGACTGTATCCAGACGGGAAGGCACCAACATGGCCGCAGATACCGGTTCTCCAGAGACCAACTGATCCCAGTGTTTGCGCACAAACGGATCAAATCCTGCGTCAACAACCACCGATTCCCGGTACGTCAGAAATTCTTCCCGATAGCGATTGCTGTCATGTGCCTGGAAACCGACCTTGATCATCGCTGAGCGTGCGTCCTCTAAAAACTCGGTATTGATCCTTGCAGTGTTCCGGTAATCGATGTGTTCTATTTCAGGAGCGGTCAGCGATCGCGAATAATCGATGGTCTTCTCGGCAAACACACTGCCATCCGCACGGCGGTACTCAACACGGGTCGTCAGATCCAGATCGGGATCTTCGGCAAAATGGTATTCACGGTAAAGCACCTCCGACTTGTCGGGTGTCCACGCAGTCCCTATTGCCCACAGATTGTTTTCAGCGGTATCTGCATATCCGGACTGCCACAACAGTCCGGTGATCACAACGAAGCTTTGAATCAGAGACTTGAGTGTTTTCATTTGGGTATCCTGGCATGTAATGCCTGCATGCGATGCTGAGGCTTGGCCATAACAATCTGCGCGGTATGGATGACACGTTCCATAAAGCCTCCCTGACAATATGCGAGGTAATAGTCCCACATGCGGATAAAGTCAGGACCAAACCCTTGCGCCTGAATATCACGGACTTTGCCTAAAAACGTTTTTCGCCAACGTTCCAGCGTCATCGCGTAATCGCGAGTGATGTCCTCCAGTCCCACAATCTGCAGATCGGTATTTTTGGCGACATGTGCCGCAATCACACTGTTGCTTGGCAGGCAGCCGCCCGGGAAAATGTAGCGTTGAATAAAATCCACCGTGCGTTTGGCTGATTCGTAGCGTTGATCCGAAATCGTAATGGCCTGTATCAACATCAGGCCGTCCGGTTTCAGCAATGATGAGCATTTTTCGAAATAGTTGGCAAAGTACTCGTGGCCCACCGCTTCAATCATTTCGATTGAAACCAGCTTGTCGTACTTGCCAGTAAGATCACGATAGTCTTTTAGCAACAGTTCAACTTTGCCTTCCAGTCCTTCTGCTTTAACACGTTCACTGGCGTGGTTGTATTGCTCTTGCGAGATCGTGGTTGTTGTGACTTTGCAACCATAATGCCGTGCTGCATGAATAGCCATGGACCCCCAGCCCGTGCCGATTTCAATCAAATGGTCACCGGGTTTCAGTTGCAGTCGTTCACAAATATGGTTGAGTTTGTTGATTGAGGCTTCGTGTAAAGTCTGCTGCTCGTCACGAAAGATGGCAGATGAATACATCATGGTCGGATCAAGAAATGTGGCAAAAAATTCATTGCTCAGATCGTAATGTGCCGCAATATTTTTGCGAGAACCAGCAATCGTGTTGCGGTTGCGCAGATGCATGATTTTGTCCATGAATCGGGCGATTGCTGCTTTGCCGCCATCGAGTGCATCCAGCATACTCATATTACTGACCATAATGCGCACCAGCGTCACCAGATCCGGTGTATGCCAGTGTTGTTGCATGTAGGATTCTCCCCCGCCGATACTGCCGTTAAAGGCGACTGCCGGGTAAAAGGCCGGGTGGGAAACAATGACGTGCGCAGTGAGCGCCTCCGTGTTGGTTTCACCAAAGCTGTGCACTGCGGTGCCTTCATCAATCACAATTCTGCCTGAGCGAATCTGCGACAGTTTTCTGAACAACAGGTGTCGCGCAAGGCGCTGAAGACGCGTTGCCGCGCTCATAAAATGTTCAACAGGTGAGGCGACGTCAACATCCGTGGTTTGTTGACGCGCTGCGGTTTGAACTGCACCAGTTTGACGATTCCCCGGTGATTTCATGATGATTTGTCTCTCTGTGTTTTAGCGGGTGGAACATAAGCAGGGTGTGCCACAAAGGGTACCCTTTTTACAAATAACTTCAGCGCCTGCCAGTAAATGGCGATGAGCACCTGAACGGTCATCAGCGGATACGTCAGCAGTATACGATTCAGATTGCCTTGCGAAATTGTCTGCTTTTGCAATGACAGACTGGCATTAAAAACCTGGCGATTGTGTTGCCAGTTTTGCAGGTTGATATTCAATCGCTGATCCGTGGCTGAACTACGCCAATGATAGGTCATGTCCATGGGCATAAAAGGCGACACGTGCATCTGTTTTTCAAAGTTAAAAACAGCGGCATGCGTTTGGTTGCCGGGGATGACGTAGTGTGTGCTTTCCCCCCACGGCGTATTGGTGACCTCTGCCACAACAAAACGTAGCTCAGCGGTTTTGTTGAACACGTAATAGCAACTTATCGGGTTGACCAGATACCCGAAGTAACGCAGGTTGGTCAGCAAGCATACCGCGCCATCCGGGCGTTCACCCGTGGACTGATAGACACAATCGAGTACTGCCTGCTTCAGATCAGGTGTTGCGGGATTAAGAAAGTCTTTGCGGCGGAACCAGGCCAGTGCGGGTTTGCGTGCCGACCAGCACCACGATTTGTTAAAGACGGTTTCAAGCTCATCCAGATCGAGGTACATCATAAACACGCGGTAACTGAAGTGATGCAGTACCGGTTGCAAGCGTCGATGCCTCACAATGCCAGTGTAGATGGCGCTGTTCATCCCGCTGATTTCCTCTTGACGGTCTTGTCGGTCTGACGTTTTTTGCTGATCTGACGGTACCAGACAGATTTGAACAATTGTGCCAATCGCAATACCGCGGTCAGTCTGCCGGGGAAATTGTATTCGAGGGGTCGACGTTCAAGCGCGTTTGCCATGCGCCTTGCTGCATTGTCTGCGTCCATTTCAAACGGCATGGGAAAATCGTTGGCGGCGGTCATGGGTGTGGTGACAAATCCGGGATTTATCACCGTAACGTCCATGACGTCGCTGAAATCAGTTCGCACGGAATGCAGCAGATAACGTGCTGCAGCTTTAGATGCGCCGTAGGCTTCGGCGCGGGGGAATCCGATAAATGCAGCGAGACTGCAGACCCCGGCAACATGGGGTCTTGCCCCGGCAGCTTTCAGCAGCGGGAGCGCTGCATTGATTGAGTGGATAAACCCAAAAAAGTTGACGTCCATCACCCGATGGAAAAGCGCAGGATCAAGAAAACTTTTATTGATGTACTCGCAGGTCCCGGCATTCAAAATGACCAGATCCAGATGCGGAACAAGTGTAAACAACGCCTCGCTAGTGGCGTTGATAGCGTCAGCGTCCGTCACATCAAATGGCAGGCAACTGATACTTCCGGGTAAGGCAGCAGCGGCGTCGCGGACCTCATGGAGCTTGTCTGCTGTGCGCCCGCTGATGACCACGTGCTGCCCGTGGCCTGCATAGTGCAAGGCGAGGGCGCGACCAATCCCTGAGCCAGCGCCAGTTATCCAGACATATTTAACGTTGTTGATGTTGTTGTCAGTCAAGTGGGACCTCGGTGGAAAAGAGGCAAACAATTATGCACTTAATCGATTATTGATGTAGCGGATCACTGAACCAAGCACCGGTACATGCTGGTACAACATCGCGCCAAGATCAAAGAAATCTTCGTGGTAGTAGATTCGGTCAGTAAATCGAATCAGCGTGACGCCGCGGACGTGTACCGGATTTCCGCCATTCAAACTCGAGTGACTGAATGTCATCTGCCAGACAATGGTGGCCGTATTCTCACCAATCTGCTCTTCGAGGTAGTCAAATTTGATGTGTTTGGTACTGGCATACAGACTGCGCAAATAGTTTTTGACGGCCAACCGACCATGCAGTGCGTGTGCCGGGTCCCGGAATTCCACGTCCTGCGTATAGACACGCTGGATATTCTCCAGCGCCGGGATGCCCGGACTGCGGTAGAAGTCCTTGAAGTCGTTCAGTAAAGCAGCGCGCAAATTGTCGCTGACTGAATTCATTTCGGTGGCCATTTGGTTTGACTCTTGAAGTAAGCGTATGCTGATAGGGCTTAATACGGCAGCTGCAATCAGCTGGATCAGAACGCTCGGGTGCGTCTAGTCGGTGATCCGAGCAAGAAGGTCTTGCGTATAATAGATGTCTACCAACAAAATTACGGTAATTGTAGACGCGCTAACCGGAATCCACGTGGATAACAATGACGATATGGACAGTGTAGCAACACAACTAACCCGCAGTACCGTGCCCGATGCATGGGCTGAGAACGTCCGTCTGGTCGCGGTGAAACGCGACAGAGCAGCTTTTCAGCTGCTGTATAAGCACTTCACGCCACTGATTCGTGCCTTCCTGCTGAAAAGCATGGGTTCAGGGGCGAATCGGGCTGAAGCTGAAGAAATTACGCAAGAAGTATTGATCAAGGTGTGGAACAAGGCTGCATCATTTAACCCGGCAAAGGCCAGTGTGAATACTTGGATATTCACGATTGCGCGGAACACCCGTATTGATTTTATCCGGCGAAATGATCGCAACAACCGCGAGATTGATATCGAGGACATCTGGCATGAAGCTGAGTCTCCTGAGCCCTTGGTCGACATGCAGCAACGTCGCGCAGAGCAGGTTATCAAGCAAGCCATGGCGACACTGCCGGAAGAACAGGTTCAGGTGCTTTACAAGGCATTTATGGAGGGTAAGTCGCATAACGAGGTTGCGGAGGAGCTGGGGTTGCCGCTCGGTACCGTGAAATCACGCATTCGCTTGGCTCTCAACAAGATGCAGATACTGATAGACCGATAGTCAACCGACAAACAAGCTCTCACAGGCTGATTAAACTTTTCAGGTAATAAAATGGTCTCTTTTCATCCAGACTCAAAATTTTTGACAGACTTTGCCGCGGGCAGTCTGGCATTGTCAGAAGCTGTGTGTGTTGCAGCTCACCTTGAATTTTGCGGTAAATGCCGCGCGCACGTGCAACAGCTCAGTGATGTTGCTGCTCAGATGATGGCCAGGCTGGAGCCAGTTGTTGAAGACGACGATGGCTTCGACAGTCTGATGCAGCGTATTGATGCTGCTGAGCTGGCGCCTCAAGTCAGTGCGCCCCGGGTCACCAGGCCAGCGTTGGCGTCGAGTGGTATTCCATACGTCGTAGAAAAGCTGGCCGGCGGAAGCCTGCAGGCATTGAACTGGGTCAAGCTGGGGGGGTCGCTGCGAATCGCGCCCATGGATGTGGGTTGCAGTCGTCGTCAGACAGCTATTTATGACATCAAAGCGGGGCGTCCGATGCCTGAGCACGAACACCGTGGTGAGGAAATTACCGTATTGTTGAAGGGAAGTTTCTCGGATGCGGATGGTAAATATGTGCGCGGCGATTTTGTGGTCAGGCATGCAGGCGAGCGTCATCAACCGACCGCGACACTGGATACCGATTGTATTTGTCTCGTCAGTCTTGAGCAGCCGGTGAAGCCGAGTTCGTGGTGGTATCGGTTGATGGAGCCGTTTGTGCAATATCGGTTGTCGGGGTTTAATTACTGAGGCTGACGGTCAAGCGTGATTCAAGAATGGCGGCCAAGGTGGTCGCCATTTTTTTTGTCTGTGTATAGCCCGGCGGGAACCGGGGCATTCCTCGGAACGACGCCTGTGGCGTCATTATTGTTCCTCGCTCATGCCCCGGTTCCCGCCGGGCTTATGCCGGACTCTGGGGTGGCGACGCCTTTGGCGTCTGTATTGTCCTTCGCACATGCCCCAGCCTGCGCCGGGCTTTTGGCAGACTCTGAGGTGGCAATCAGAGATAGCGATGCGTGAGTGTGTGGGGCATAATTTTGCGCTTTACGGGGAGCAGGAAAATTATGACCGCACATCGTCCAGTGTATGAAAAAAGTGATGTTGAGGTGCTGGAACGGCATCGGGTTTTTCAGGGGTTTTTTGCGGTTGATAAACTGATCTTGCGTCATCGGCTATACGCGGGGGGCTGGAGTCCGGCGTTTACCCGTGAGCTGTTCTTGCGTGGCCGGGCAGCGGGCGTGTTGCTGTATGATCCGGCACGCGATCATGTTGTGCTGGTGGAGCAATTCCGCGTTGGCATGCTCAATGCCGAGCAGCAGAGCCCCTGGGCGCTGGAGTTGGTCGCGGGTATGGTGGATGCGGGTGAATCACCGCAGGCAATGGCCGGGCGCGAAGTGTTGGAAGAAACCGGGCTGACAATCGGTCAGTCAGAGTTCATTTGTGAATACTATAATAGTCCGGGAGGGTGCGATGAGCGCATCAGCCTGTTTTATGCCGAGGTCGACTCCACAAACGCCGCTGGTGTGCATGGTTTACCCGAGGAAAACGAAGATATTCGTGTGGTCGTGATACCCAGAAAACTGGCCATCTCAGCCATGCAGCAAGGTTTGATCAATAATGCCATGGCGATTATCGCGCTGCAGTGGCTACAGATCAGAAAGATGGCGTCCGGAGCGGAGTCTGCTTGATGTACGAGTTCGAGTATTACGAGTTGGCAGTTCCGCCGCGATATCGCGTTGATCTTGCCGCGTACATGCAGACATGTGACGCCAATTATTGTCGTTTACTAAAGCTGGTACCTGCTCTAGAATCGGGTAAACCTTCTTTTTCGGGTAATCTCCCGGTATCAGGCAGTTGCTGGGAGTTTGAGGCCAATGCCATCAAAGGCAGGGCTGGCAACAGAGCGATCAAAAAATCAAACAATAAAATGATCATTCGGGTTCGGCTGCTGGAGACGTTCCGATATACCAGCACACTTGAAATCAGCATCACTTACGGCTTTCCACGCTGGGCGCCGGCACCGGTGATGCTGGTGCGTATGTACCATGACGCGGCCACGGCTGAACCGCTGAGTTATCAGGGACATCGGCAGATACCGGCAAAAAGCCATTTGCCCAATGCTGATATGTATCATCAGGACGAAAAGAGGCAGATCAACGAATTTCTAGCAGAGTGGTTGGGCTGGTGTTTACAGCCGGGTGTGGTCGCCAGGACGTCAGATTTTCTGTGTGTCGATTAAATTATGCAGAAAGCTTCAAGGGAATTCAGAGAGAAACCGCTGCGCCTGATTCAGATCACCGATACACATCTGTACCGTGATCCGCGCGCTGTTCTGCTTGGGTTAAACACCCATGAAAGCTTTGAAAAAATCGTGGATCTGATAGCCCGCACCCGTGGCACACCGGATGTCATTGTAGGCACTGGTGATATCGCCCAGGATGCCTCTCGGGAATCCTATCAGCGATTCGCAGAAATCGTGTCCAGATTGAATGCCCCGTTTTACTGGATTCCGGGCAATCACGATAACCGCAAGGTGATGTTAGCTCTGACCGATTATCCCAATGCATTTGATACACAACTGATTTTTGGCAACTGGCAAATCCTGATGCTGGATACCAGTTCGCCCGGGAATGTACACGGTGTGCTGTCAGACGCGGAACTGGCTCGCCTGCAGCAACAATTGTCTCAATTGCCGGCCGGTGTTCAACACAGCATGATCTGCCTGCACCACAATCCTGTGCCGGGTACCGCCAGCTGGATGAGCGATATTGGTTTAAAAAATGCCGATGCCATGTTGGCAATTTTGAAGCAATATCCCGCGACAGTGCGTGCAGTGGTTTATGGACATATCCATCAAACACTCGACTTTGAGCACGAAGGATTCAGATTTTTTTGTACGCCGTCCACCTGCATTCAATTCAAGCCTTACGTCGAAGAATTTGCGCTGGACATGCTGGCGCCTGCTTACCGTTGGTTTGACCTGTATGCTGACGGCAGACTTGAGACAGCCGTTGAGCGTTTGCAGGATTATGTTATCAAGGTAGATATGAATGCCGGTGGCTATTAAGCTGCCGATCTCCGCACGATTGAGAACACGAAGTATATGAGCAACAGTTATAACGCCGATGCTATTGAAGTCCTGACCGGTCTTGATCCGGTGCGCAAACGCCCCGGCATGTACACCGATACTACCCGCCCCAATCATCTGGTTCAGGAAGTTGTCGACAACAGCGTCGACGAAGCGCTGGCGGGCCATGCCAAAACCATCACCCTGATCATGCACAAAGACGGCTCCATTGAGGTAGAAGATGATGGCCGCGGCATGCCGGTGGATATTCACCCGGAAGAAAAAGTCACCGGTGTGGAACTGATTCTGACGCGCCTGCACTCCGGTGGAAAATTCTCCGGAAAAAACTATGAATACTCCGGCGGTTTGCACGGTGTGGGGGTGTCGGTCGTCAACGCCCTCTCGCATTTTGTGGAAGTCACCGTGCGCCGGGATGGCAATGTCTATCAGATGCGCTTTCACAACGGTGACAAAGCCACCGAGCTCAAAGTGATCGGTACCGTGGGCAAGCGTCAGACTGGCACCACTGTGCGGTTTTTGCCGGATGAAAAGTATTTTGATTTCCCGAAAGTCTCCATCACCCGACTGAAACATGTACTACGCGCCAAGGCGGTATTGTGTTCGGGGCTGCGCGTGGTGTTTATCGACAACACTGCCAGCGATGACAAATCCCAAAGTGAAGAGTGGTTGTTCAAGGACGGTCTGACGGATTACCTGTTACAAGGCACCGGCGATGACATCACGCTGCCGGTCGAGCCGTTCACCGGCAATATGAAAGGCAACGACGAAGCCGTGGAGTGGGCAGTGCTGTGGCTGCCGGAAGGTGGTGACTTACTGCAGGAAAGTTACGTCAACCTGATTCCGACCGCACAAGGCGGTACCCACGTAAACGGACTGCGCACCGGTTTGCTGGATGCCATGCGTGAGTTCTGCGAGTTCCGCAATTTGTTGCCGCGTGGCATCAAATTAACACCCGAAGATATCTGGGATCGTTGTGCGTTTGTGTTGTCGACCAAACTCAAAGATCCACAGTTCTCCGGACAAACCAAGGAGCGTTTGTCGTCGCGGCAAAGCGCTGCCTTTGTTGGTGGCGTGGTCAAAGATGCCTTCAGTTTGTGGCTGAACCAGCACACCGACGATGCGCTGGCACTGGCTGAAATGTGTATCAATAATGCCAACAGCCGTCTGAAAGCCAGCAAAAAAGTAGCGCGTAAAAAAATCACCAGCGGTCCGGCATTGCCCGGCAAACTGGCGGACTGCTCCACGCAGGATGTGATGGCAGGCGAATTGTTTCTGGTGGAAGGTGACTCTGCGGGAGGCTCTGCCAAACAAGCGCGTGACCGCGAAACACAAGCCATCATGCCGCTGCGCGGAAAAATTCTGAACACCTGGGAGGTCGACTCCAACGAAATTCTGGCGTCACAGGAAGTTCACGACATTTCAGTCGCACTCGGTGTCGACCCGGCATCCAGTGACATCAGCGGTTTGCGTTACGGCAAGATCTGTATTCTGGCCGACGCTGACTCCGACGGTCTACACATCGCCACACTGTTGTGTGCCTTATTCCTGCGTCACTTTAAACCGGTGGTTGCTGCCGGCAGAGTGTATGTGGCGATGCCGCCTTTGTACCGCATTGACTGTGGCAAAGACGTTTTTTATGCGCTGGATGAGGATGAAAAAAACGGCATTATTGACCGACTGGCTGCAGAAAAAAAATCTGCCAAAGTCAATGTGCAGCGTTTTAAAGGGCTGGGTGAAATGAACCCGCTGCAATTGCGCGAAACCACCATGAGCCGCGATACCCGACGCCTTGTGCAACTGGTATTGCCGGATGATGATCGCTCTGCCGGGTACAGCGAGACCGAAGAGGCGCTGGATATGTTGTTGGCGAAGAAGCGCGCGGGGGATCGCAAGTCTTGGCTTGAGGAGTATGGCAATCTGGCGGAAGTGGATTGAGTATTTGACGATCGCACCACGATTGCCTGCGGCAGTCCACAATCCCGACCAGACAAACTGAAATGCCGCCAGGTCGACATTATTTATTCGTCCTGATAGCTTACCGTGCGGAAGTTCACTACGATTCTTGGAAAGGAGATCCTGCTATGCGCATCAGCGCTTCTTTATTTTTAAGCCTTGTTTTTCTTGCTGCACTGCCCGCCGGGTCAGTGAGTGCGGCCTCTGGAGACCGCGTTGCCACGCCGCTGCCCCCCATCACCATTTATCACCTTGAAGCCCGTCGCTCAGAGCGTATTGTCTGGTTGATGGAAGAGCTGGGATTTCCTTACGAGCTGAAGTTTGTGCGCGGCAACCTCGGTGCCTCGCTGATGCAGATACGACAGGTCAACCCGGGAAATCCGGTGGCTCCCACGGTGTTGTATGGTGACGATATATTGGTGGAGTCCGGTGCAATCATCGATGTGATCCTTAACCGCCATGCGCCGGACCGTTTGCAGCCGGATATCAACAGCCCGGACTACCCGTGGCACCAGATCTGGATGCACTATGCTGAAGGTTCACTGGCATCACGCATGGGCATCGACTATCGCGTTTGGCAGTTGCAGCCACCGGAACAACGCTCGCCGCTTCGTGACATTCAGGGCACGGTGCAGTACGCCGAAGACTTCCTTGCGGAACATCCGTATTTTGGCGGTTCCGAGTTCAGCGCAGCCGATATCATGATGCATTTTCCGATGAACTATACCTTCCTGATCAATGTAGTGGATCGTACTCAGTTTCCGAATATCAATGAATGGATGGCGCGTGTCGAAGCGCGGCCGGCATACAAACGGATGGCGGAAGTCTCCAAGCCCGACGGTATGCCAAGCCCGCCCGAGCCGCTGCCGGACAGCGCAAGACCGCCAGCGCGCTAAGCGCTGGTGGTGTTAAGGCCTCAAAAAAACGTCAGTAGATCATCACCCATAACGCCAATACGCTCACCACCACTACCAGCAGGACAGCGTATAAAACAAGCATGCCGGCGAGTCTCAGCGCCATAGACCACCATCGGCATGAGTAGACGCGCCGGACTGCCATCCAGGTGTACGCAGCCACTGCCAGCCATATGAACTGACCGATAACAGGAATTGCCAGCACCGATAGGCACATAGCAAGAAAGAAAACACAATGCAGATGCAGGGCAAATACCAGATGCTCTGCATAACGCAGGCGCTGATCGCCATAAAAAAGCTGCAGCAACAAGGTAAACACTGGGACAAGGATAAACATCACGGAACCCAGATTGCTGATAAGACGTTGGCCACTACTCGTTGCTTGTTGCCACAAACCTGCGGCATCAGTATTCAGACGTTGTTGTAATCTATTGCACAGACCTGTTGGCAAACCTTCACAAAAAAACGCACCACGGTTGAGCCCTGCGCGAATTAAACCAAAATCAATTACTGTCAGACTCGATTCTGAGACATTCAGTAGTACAGGCGGAGCGTTGACGACTCTGGCATTAAAAATCGCATTGATAGTCAGCAACGCGAGCAAACTGATGCTCAAATACAGGCGCAGGGGCCTGACAAAATGCGAGCGTTGGCCATCAAGGTATTTTCGGGTCAACATGCCCGGAAAAAACAACAGCAGCTTGAGTGTGCGCCACAGAGAACCTTCAACCGCAAAATAGTTGCCTGCAAATTCCTTTGTGAAATCGACGACGGTGGGTGGTCGGAGGCGGGTTTCCTGTCCACAGTCAGGGCAGTAACGAGCCGCCGACGGCAGTAAATGACTGCAATTCAGGCAACGCTCTGACTTAGTGGCGTCGCCGGCAATGTCAGTGCGCCCACTACTCCTGAACGCAGGGTTGTTTGACGTTGGCAGTGTCATCATTCGTACCTTGCAACACAAAAACACAGTTGAAGTCTGGCAGTTTTTGACTTGTTTGAATACGCTTGCTACAACAGTGCCTTACTGTTGTTCGCTCGTATCTTTCACATCAAAACAAGGAAAAAAACCATGAAGATCCGTGTCACATCGCTCGCCATGCTCGTTCTGTTAAGTTCTGCGGCACATGTTGCTCTTGCGGCTGAAGCCGAGGTACAGCCTCAGCCGATTATCATCAACAACAATGGCGTTGCATTTTCCAGAATGGAGGAAGGTCAGGTAATTGCCTATGATCCCGTGGCTGCGTATGACACGCACATGGTGGTGCTGGCAGATTGCAGCGCTCACAAAGTCGAGTTGCAGGGCGTCAGCTGGTGTTTCGCAAGCGCTGAAAATGCCCAGAGTTTTACCGCGGCAACCAAGGAGTCTGGCCAGAACAAGTATATTCCCTTTGGTGGTGGCCATTGTTCACTTGGGTTGGCATTCAATAACCTTGCCGCGCGTGGAGATCCCCGTACCGCAGTCCGTGTGGGTGAAAGCCTGGTGTTAAATGGAAACTTTGATGTGCGCGCCCGGTTCCTGTCTGCTACCGAGACCAATATGAGCAATGCGCTGAAGAATTTTGAAAGCGGTATTGCAGAAGGAAAGTTGATCGACTGAGTGTCAGTGAATGCCTGTGGCCACGAGGTCTGTAGGCCACAGGCATAACGACTGGCTTGCCGCAGATTACTGCTCAGCCATCGCTTTCATATTGCCCAGTGCACGCTCAAAGGTGGCACGACGACGTGTGACGTCCGCGTCTTTGGCAGCCTGATCAGCCAGATTGGAGACATCCAACATCAGCGTGTAAATCAGTTTTGAACTGTTTGCATCCACGGGTCTGGCTTCCATAAACCCGTGATAAAGATTATAGAACTGTCCTTCCACCGCCGGCTGTGTATAGCCGTAAGATAACGGCGTCTGTGCCACCATCACTTCGGTGATGCGACCACTTGCCAGTACACGAACGGTGCCGATGCCGCCATCGCCAGAGGTAATGGCACAATCAATGCCCAGCCATTCGCTGATTTCACAATAGTCGCCAACGGCGGCCCAGGTCTGTTCGGCAGAGCGGGCAACGTCAACTTCCATTTTGATGGTGACATATTCCTGAGCCAGTGCGGTGGAGGAGAGCAAAATGGCGGGGACAGCAAGCAGTGAGAGCAGTGTTTTTTTCATGTTAAGTATCCTTGTTATTGGTCTGGGAGTGCCGGCGTGACGGCACAAAGACTATCCGAGCTGGCGTGAGACAGCAATAACCATACGGCAGATAGAGTCATCTGGTGGTTTTAACGGCGTTTACGCCAGTTCCAGCACCACCGGGCAATGGTCTGAACCGAGGTACTCGTTCAGAATTTCTGCAGATTTGATGCGCTGTTCAAGGGCAGTGGAGGCCAGAAAATAATCCAGACGCCACCCAATGTTTTTTTCGCGCGCACCGCCTCGCATGCTCCACCAGCTGTACTTCACCGTATCCGGATACATGTGCCTGAATGTATCGATGTACCCGGCATTGATCAGTCTGTCGAGGCCATCAATTTCGATTTGGGTATAACCTGCGCTTTTGTTGTAATTGGCCTGAGGTCGCGCAAGGTCAATCGGGCGATGGCACACGTTCAGATCCCCACAAATCACCACCGGTTTTTTCTGCTCCATCTGCAGAATGTGTGTTTGAAAGGCATGATCCCAGCGCTCGCGATAATCAAGGCGTTTCAGTCCTTCACCAGAATTGGGTGTGTAGACCGTCACCAAAAAGTAATCGGGGAATTCTGCTGCAATCACACGCCCCTCCTGATCATGCTCTTCAATATCCATGCCGTACTGGATGGCAAGAGGTTGCGTGCGGCAGAACATGGCGGTGCCGGAATAACCCGGGCGCACTGCTGAATGGGTGTACAAATGAAATCCTTCCAGTGCGCCGACGGCTTCAACCACCTGATGGTCCTGGGCCTTGGTCTCCTGCACACAGAGCACGTCTGGCTGCAGTTGCTGCAGCGCAGTCAGAAAGTCTTTTTTGACGGCGGCACGAATGCCGTTGAGGTTCCAGGAAATCAAACGCATGTTGGGGGCCCGTACATTTCATCTAAAGAGCGGATTGCTGATACAAGAATACCTGCACTGAGACGTCCAGACCACCTGTCTATGGGGTATAACCAACGCACTACAGCTGCACAAGCACAATGTGCTATAAAGCACATCATCACGAACGGACACGTACCCGCACTATGACCATGAATATCACCATCAATGAGGATGGCGTCGAACAGATTGCCCTGAGCAGTTATACGCGCCAGGCCTACCTGAATTACTCCATGTACGTCATTAATGACCGCGCGCTGCCGCATATCGGCGATGGCCTGAAGCCGGTGCAGCGCCGCATTGTGTACGCCATGTCTGAGTTGGGCTTAAAAGCCTCGGCCAAATTTAAAAAATCAGCCCGTACCATCGGTGACGTGATTGGTAAGTTCCACCCGCATGGGGATTCAGCCTGTTACGAAGCCATGGTGTTGATGGCGCAACCCTTCAGTTACCGATATCCGCTGGTGGATGGGCAGGGCAACTGGGGGTCGCCGGATGATCCCAAATCCTTTGCAGCCATGCGTTATACCGAGTCGCGGCTGCAGAAATATGCAGACCTGCTGCTGTCCGAGCTCGGGCAGGGCACGGTGGACTGGAAACCCAATTTTGACGGCACCCTGGATGAGCCGGTCCTGCTCCCCGCGCGGGTGCCCAATGTGTTACTTAACGGTGGCAGTGGTATTGCAGTGGGCATGGCCACCGACATTCCGCCACACAATATGCGTGAAGTGGTCAGCGCCTGTATCCATTTGCTGGACAGCCCCAAGGCAACACTGGCTGATCTGATGCTGCATGTTAAAGGCCCGGATTTTCCAACCGACGCTGAAATCATTACGCCGGCAGCAGAGCTGCGTACGCTGTACGAAACCGGTCGTGGTTCCGTGCGTGCGCGCGCCGTGTACAAAGTTGAAGACGGCGATGTGGTGATTACCGGGTTGCCATATCAGGTGTCCGGCGCCAAAGTGCTGGAACAGATCGCCGCGCAGATGCAGAAGAAAAAACTGCCGATGGTGGTGGATCTGCGCGATGAGTCCGACCACGAAAATCCCACACGCATCGTGATTGTGCCGCGTTCCAACCGTATTGATGCCGATGAGTTGATGCTGCATTTGTTTGCCACCACCGATCTGGAAAAAACCTATCGGGTGAACTTCAACATGATTGGCACCAATGGTCGGCCACAGGTCAAGGATCTGCGCAGCCTGCTGGTAGAGTGGCTGGCGTTCCGTACCGAAACTGTGCGTAAACGTTTGCAGTACCGATTACAGAAAGTGTTGGATAGACTGCACATCCTTGAAGGTTTGTTGATTGCATTTTTAAATATTGACGAAGTGATCCACATCATCCGCACGGAAGACAAACCCAAGCCGGTGTTGATGGCGCGTTTTGCGCTCAGTGATATTCAGGCGGAAGCCATTCTGGAATTGAAGTTGCGCCACTTGGCAAAACTGGAAGAAATGAATATCCGCGCTGAACAGGATGAGCTGGCCAAAGAGCGTGACGTGCTGGAAGGTCTGCTGGGCTCGGAGAAAAAACTGCAAAATCTGATCAAAAAGGAATTGAATGACGATGCTGAAAAGTACGGTGACGACCGGCGATCACCGCTGATACAGCGCAACGAAGCCAGTGCGTTCAGTGAGGTCGAACTGATGTCGACCGAGCCCGTAACGGTTGTGTTGTCCAAAGCCGGTTGGGTCAGATCCGCTAAAGGACATGATGTGGATCCGACGGCGTTGCAATACAAGTCTGGCGATGAATTCAAACTGGCAGTCAAAGGCAGAAGCAATCAGAACGCGGTATTCCTCGATTCCACCGGGCGGACGTACAGTCTCGCCGCGCATACCTTGCCATCGGCGCGTGGCCAGGGTGAGCCATTGACCGGCCGTTTGACGCCGCCGTCAGGCGCGACATTTGAAGCAGTGTTGATGGCCGATGACAAACAGCAATTGCTGATGGCCAGTGATGCCGGGTACGGATTTATCACCAGTGTTGCGGATCTGCAGGCCAAAAACAAAGCCGGCAAAGCCGTGCTGAGTTTGCCAAAGGGCGCAAAAGTGATGCAGCCAATTTTGGTGCAGTCACCCGAGACGGATGTGCTGATTGCGGTGACCAATGAGGGACGCATGTTATGCTTCCCGGTTGCCGAGCTGCCGGTCTTGCCGCGCGGCAAAGGTAATAAAATAGTGGGTATACCGTCGGGTAGGGTCATGGACAGATTGGAGTTTGTGGTGTCGATGGCGGTGATTCCCGCCGGCGCCTCACTGACAGTGTATGCAGGCAAGCGCCATGTCACACTAAAATCATCCGATTTAGCGCACTACACGGGGGAGCGTGGCCGTCGTGGCAACAAACTTCCGCGCGGTTTCCAGAATGTCGACAAAATTGAGTTGGCTGAATAAGCTGGCCAGCGAACGAATGGGACTCAGTCAATGGGCAATTGGCTGAGTTCCTCTTCATTAAACAGACCAAAGTCCATGTGATCTGACGGTTGCTGCAGGCAATTACCCTGCACAAAATTCACATTTGCCTGCCACAGCATAGGCAGCAGTTCCACTTCTTCAACCATCGGCGCAATCACCCGGATTCCCTGACCGTGCAGGGCGCTGACCACTTCATAAAGTCGCTCGCGCTGGCGCGAGTCCACATCGATGTTTTGTAACAACGAGCGATCCAGCTTTACAAATTCAGCTTGCACTTCGCCCAGCATCCGGAATGGGTCCAGACTGCAGCCAAAATGCGTCAGTGACAGTTCAAAACCCAGCTTGCGCACCTGCGTACAGAACAGTCGCGCTTGCTCCGGCGCACTCAGAAAATCAACTTCACTGACTTGCAGAATGATCTGGCGCGGACTTTGTTGCTGACGCTGCAGTTCTTGGGTGAGCCAGGCCATGAGTGTCTGGGACAACAATGAATTGGCAGTGAGGTTGATCGTCAGCCGCAAGTTTTCATTGGCATGATGACGGATAGCACGCATGGCATGAGTCAGCACGTATCTGTCCAGACGTTCACCAATGCCATGTTGGTTGGCAGCATCAATGAATTCAGTGGGATAAACCAGTCGGTCTGCCATGGGTAATCTGACCCGCACTTCATAGTACTCGCGCGGGTCTGCTCGTAAACACACAGTTGGCTGATAAACCAATAACAGATTCTCATCCTGTAGTGACTGGCGTAACAACTCCAGAATGGCACTGCTTTGATTCAGTCCCTGATTGCTGCGCAATTGATGACGTCTGATGGCCTGATGCTGGCGCGCACGAATCAGCAAGGTATCCGCGTCAGGCGCTTCGTCGGTGATCATGGCTGCGCCAACATGAAATTGCAGGCTCAACCCGGTGGGTACCAGAGGCAGCAAAGTGGTATGCAGCCCATCCAGTGTTTCCAGCAGAGTCTGACAACTCTCGGTATCGGCATCTGGCATCAACACAATAAAATCACCGCTGTCCAGACGACCCAACACGGATTGTAACGGGCAGCGCGAGGCCAATACGCTGGCAATGTCACGCAGAAACATATGCGTATCGGTTTTGCCAAGCACGACGGCAATTTCAGGAAGCTGGCTCGAGCTCAACATCAACAGGGCACTGAAACGTTCTTGATAGACAGCGCTGCTGATGGCCTGATTGATGGAGCGCAGCAAGTGCTCTTCATTTAACAATCCGGTTTGCAGATCGCGACTGACGGCTTCACGCACAGCGTTGGACAAGGCAGCGTTGCCGTGAGCAACCTGTACAATCAATTGCAGGCTTTGTACGCCATTGATGCTGACCAGGGCGCTGTCGACGGTGGCCAGCACTTCCTGGCCATCTCGTCGGATCGCCGTGAACTCGCAGCGCTGATGCCCCGTCTGAAAGGGACAACTCAGAAAGTTGCGCACCCGTTCAACATCGTCTTCAGATACAAGGTCAAGAAACGAAATCGCCTGTGTCTCAGCAAACCCGGCAAACCCGAAAAAACGTAACCAGGCTGGATTGGCATACTGGTGGAAACCATCCTGCAAACAGGCGATGGCATCCCGGGTGTTATCCATAAATACCTGCAAGCGTTGATTCATTTCGCGGACATTGCTAAGCGCGCGGCGCATGTCACGCCGTTGTTGCAAGTGTTCCAGTTCGCGTTTGACCTGATACACAAATTGCACTTGCCCCGCTGCGGATTCGAGCTGTGTTTCTCCGATCAGGCCGGCGGCGCCCAGACTCAACATAGGCAGCCAGCGCGCCGGGGTCTTGCAAATCAACAGACACGGAATGTCTCGGCGCGAACTCTGCAGCTGTCTCAACAGTGCCTCGCAACCCTGCCCCAGTGCATCAGCCAGCAATAAAATCAGCTCATGACTTTCACCGCCCGGTACATCATCGGATAGTAGTGAGCCATCAAATTCGCGGGGATTGATGCTGATGCCTGCCCGCCGCAATAACGAAATCAGCGTGTCTGCCAACCCCTGCGTGCCTTGATTGATCAGGATGTTATGTACGGTGTTTGGGTTCATATCAGTATGGTAGTTTGCATTTTGTCGCCGTGCTGGTTTTGTCCTGTTATCGGCGAGACTTTATGGGTATCCTAAGCTCATCGGCAGATTCTCCAATTGATCGAATCAAACTTAAGCCGGATCCAATAAATTAGTGACAGAGTGTTGGTTATGGCTGCCCCTTCAGACCCATCAGGCAACAATGGACTCGAGTCCGGCGACAAATTCCTGCCTGTCTTGAAACAAATCAAACGTGCCCGCAGCCAGTTGATGGTGTGCTTTCTGACTTTTCCTTTGTACGTGATGGCGGTTACCAGTTTATTGGGTAATGGCCAGGACATCAGTGTGTTAATGCTGCTCTATATGGCCCTGTATGCGGGCTTTGGCATCAACCTGTCGATCCGGCGCTGCCCGCGTTGTCATCAACAATTTTTTGTGAAACAGTACTTCCTTAACCCGTTTCCACGCAGTTGTGCTCACTGCGGGTTGAGTTGTCATCACGCTGTATAACCGCATCAGTATTTTTACTGCACCCGATCGGGTGTTTTTTATTAACCGGAGAAAAAACCAATGATTGGATATGTCACGCTGGGAACCAATGATTTTGCCAAGGCCGCTGCTTTTTATGATGCCCTGCTCGCGGAGCTGGGTGGAAAACGGGCGATGGAGATGGATGATCGGTTTATCGCCTGGGGCAACAGCCCGGACGCACCGATGGTCAGCATTATCAAGCCGTATGATGGCAAGGAAGCGACGTCAGGCAATGGCACGATGATTTCACTGGCTGCTGACAGTCCTGCCACCGTTGATCGTGTGTACAAAAAGGCCATCGAGTTGGGCAGCAAAGACGAAGGTGCCGCGGGCCCACGTGGTGACTCAGGCTTTTATGCCGGTTACTTCCGTGATCTGGACGGCAATAAACTTTGTGTGTTCTGCACAAGCAAGTAATCAGCGCTGTGCATGATTAAATGGCTGCCTGTTGACGGCAGCCATTTAATCCACCGCCTGCAGCAGTTGTGCTGCGCGTGAACTGATTGGGTACGCCCCGGACGTCCACCCCAGACGCACAATCACCATCTCCTTGGAAGGAATAACCAGCACATATTGCTGACGGTTGCCCTGCGCCGAGTATGCCTCAACAGGCAAATCCGGCCATCGTACTGCTGAGCCTGATCCGTCCGAGTTTAACCACCACTGATAACCATAAGCGCGTGAATTGAGCGAGTTGTTAGGCTGTACTGACTGCGTTACCCAGTCTTCGCTGACCAGCCGTGCACCATTTAATACACCTTTATTCAGCATCAACTGTCCGAGTCTGGCCCAATCACGCGCCGAGGCATACAGGTATGAGCTGCCAACAAATACACCGGACGCATCGGTTTCAAAAATCGAATGCTGAAAACTGAGTGGCACGGCGATGTGTGTTCGGTAGTCCTGCATAGCGGCAGCCAATGTGCCACCGGTTTTGTCCACATAAAGTCGCGATAAAATGTTGGCGGTGCCTGAGCTGTAGTTAAACTGGCTGCCGGGTTGCTCGGCCAATGCTCTGCCGAGCGCATAGTCTGACGCTGATGCTTCAGTAAATAACATAGCGGTTGCGTCATCACCGGGGTTGTACTGCTCTGAAAAGTCCAGTCCATCGGTCATGGTCAGCAGTTGTTTGATGGTGATGTCGCGCCGATTATCATCCTGCCAAGCCGAAAATCCGGCAGCGTCATCCGCACTCAACAAACCGCGATATGCCAGATTGCCAATCATGACTGAGGTCAGGCTTTTCGCCATGGACCATCCCAGCAAGGGCGTCTCTGCAGAGGCACCTTGTGCGTAGGACTCCGCAATAATGTTGCCTTTGTGCACAACCAACAGCGCACGGGTGTCGAGTCCTGCCGTATTGTCCTGAGCCACGAGGGCATCTGTCAGGGATTGCACAGCGCTGTTGATGGTCTCAACCCGGTTGCCATGAGGCCAGCGACTGGTAAACACGGGCAACGGGGAGGTTGTCAGCTCATGGCGTTGGTTATAACCGTCGTAGTCATTGGCGCACCCCAAGCCTTCAATATAGGTTGCTGTGGTAGGGGCCATGCCAAAAAATGACGTGCTGACGGTGCGCGCTTCATCGTTGTACTGCACATCAAGTCGCTCAAGAATCGATGAGTACTGCACCAGATCGGCAAATGCTTGCTGCTGTGAAAAACCGCTGACATAACGCGCGCTGCACAGCAGTTTGGCACCCATACCGGATGCCACACCCGGTGCGCTGATGATATAAGACGGTGTGATGCCGTTAACAGACAGCACCGCAATCAACAGCATGATAATCACGGTAGGGATCAGTTTTTTCATGATTGTTCTCCAGGATATTCCCGCTTACCAAAAATGCCGGTACCGATTCTGATCATCGTGGACCCTTCAGCAATGGCTGCTGCATAGTCATCACTCATGCCCATGGACAGTGTATCCATGGATGGATAGCTCGATTGCAATTCACGAAACAACGCCGCCAGCGGCCTGAATGCCGCGCGCTGCAACAAGGGATCGGTGCATGGCGCCGGAATTGCCATCAATCCTCGCAGGCAAAGTTTGTCCTGTTGTGCAACGGCAGCGCACAAATTGCGTGCCTGTTGCAGATCCACACCGGACTTGGTGTCTTCATTGGACAGATTGATCTGCACACACACGTTTAATGGCGCCAACCCGGCCGGACGTTGATCCTGCAGGCGTTGAATAATTTTGAGTCTGTCGACGCTGTGCACCCAATCAAAATGCGCTGCGATATCTCTGGTTTTATTGGATTGTATAGGCCCGATAAAGTGCCAAGTGATACCCGGCGTTGCCGACTGCGGCGCTGACAACTCAGCCATTTTTGCCAGCGCCTCCTGAACATAGTTCTCACCAAAATCACGCGCCCCGACCTGCCACGCTTCCCGGACTCTGTCGGGCCCATGGGTTTTGCTGACAGCAAGCAATTTAACACTGCCAGGGGTGCGCTGAGAGATCAGCTCCTGTTCACGTATTGCAGCCAGTAACTGTTGGTAGTTCAAAGTGATGCTGTGGGTGCTCATTCAAAACGCCATAACGGGTTGGTTACTAGCATGATAGTAGCACGATGACGACGCGATAAAACGAGCTTGCCGTGCTACGGCCTTGGCTTTATTGTGTTCAGTACCGTTATTCATGGCCACTTTCAGAGATACATAATGGACATTACCAAATTACTAACTTTTGCCGTCAAAAGCGGCGCATCGGATTTGCACCTGACGGCGGGTATGCCGCCTATGATACGGGTTGACGGCGACATGCGCAGAATTGACCTGCCAATGATGGATCACAAAACCGTTCACAGTCTGGTTTACGACATCATGACCGACAAACAGCGTAAGGATTATGAGGAGTTTATGGAGACGGACTTCTCGTTTGAAGTGCCGGATCTTGCGCGCTTCCGGGTCAATGCCTTTAATCAGAATCGTGGCGCGGCGGCGGTGTTTAGAACAATTCCCGCAGAAGTGCTTCCTATGGAAAAACTGGGCATGGGCAAAATATTTGAGCAGATTTCCAGTTTTCCGCGAGGTCTGATTGTGGTTACGGGGCCAACGGGGTCAGGCAAAAGTACCACACTGGCTGCGATGATAGATTTTATTAATAACTCGCGTTACGAGCATATTCTGACCATTGAGGATCCGATCGAGTTTGTGCACCAGAGCAAAAAATGTCTGGTGAATCAGCGTGAAGTTCACAGGGACACCCTGGGTTTTAATGAGGCGCTGCGCTCCGCGTTGCGCGAAGATCCGGATATTATCCTGGTAGGCGAACTGCGCGACCTGGAAACCATCCGATTGGCATTGACGGCAGCTGAAACGGGCCACTTGGTATTTGCAACACTTCACACAACATCTGCCGCCAAAACTATCGACCGGATTGTTGACGTGTTTCCGGCCGCGGAAAAGTCCATGGTTCGCTCAATGCTGTCAGAATCGTTGCAGGCCGTGATCTCTCAGGCGTTGTTGAAGAAAACCGGCGGTGGTCGGGTTGCCGCCCATGAAATCATGCTCGGAACACCGGCAATCCGAAACCTGATTCGGGAAGATAAAGTGGCACAGATGTATTCTGCGATTCAGACAGGGGCCAACGTGGGTATGCGTACACTGGATCAACATTTGCAGCAGTTGGTGCAAGCAGGGATCATCAGCAAAGAAGCCGCGAGGGGTAAAGCCAAAACACCCGAAGCGTTTCTGTAACGTAACCGGGTTGGCAGCGTAATGATGGGCTGCCAACCCGATGTCACCGTCAGCGCCGGTTCAGGTATAACTTTCGATCGCGGGACACGCGCAGAACAAATTGCGGTCGCCGTATACGTTGTCGATACGGTTAACTGACGGCCAGAACTTGTTGTCACGCAATGAAGCTACCGGGAAAGCGGCTTCGTTTTTACTGTACGGGCGGTCCCAACCTTCATCCATGATGTCAGCCAATGTGTGCGGGGCATGCTTGAGCATGTTGTTTTCGGCATGTAATTCACCGGATTCAACACGTGCAATTTCATTACGAATACAGATCATGGCTTCAATAAAGCGATCCAGTTCAGCGCGGGGTTCGCTTTCGGTTGGCTCAATCATCAGGGTGCCCGGCACAGGGAATGACATGGTCGGTGCGTGGAAGCCATAGTCCATCAGACGCTTGGCAACATCTTCTTCCGTGATGCCACTGGCCGCTTTCAGCGGGCGCAGATCGATGATGCATTCATGTGCCACGCGGCCATTTTTGCCGGTGTAAAGCACCGGATAATAACCTTCAAGGCGTTGGGCAATATAGTTAGCACTGAGAATCGCCACTTGAGTTGACTTCAGCAATCCCGATGCGCCCATCATTGAGATATACATCCAGGAGATAGGCAGAATACTCGCACTGCCCCAGGGCGCGGCAGAGACTGCGCCACTGTCAGCATTTGGCCCCTCAAGGGCAACAACCGAGTGATTGGCCACAAAAGGTGCCAGATGCTTCCTGATGCCGATAGGCCCCATGCCGGGACCGCCACCACCATGTGGAATGCAGAAGGTTTTGTGCAGATTCACGTGAGACACATCAGCACCGATGTCGCCAGGGCGCGAGACGCCTACCTGTGCATTCAGGTTGGCACCATCCATATACACCTGGCCGCCGTTGTCATGAATCAGCTGGCAGATATCTTTGACCGCTTCTTCAAATACCCCGTGGGTGGACGGGTAAGTGATCATCAAAGCAGCAAGGTTATCTTTATGCTGCTGTACTTTCACTTTCAAATCGGCAACATCGATATTGCCTTTGTCATCACAGGCAACCACGACCACTTTCATGCTCAGCATTTGTGCGCTGGCCGGATTGGTGCCGTGCGCAGAGCTCGGAATCAAGCACACGTTGCGCTGTGTCTGGCCAATACTGTTCAGATAATTGCGAATCGCCAACAATCCAGCATATTCACCTTGTGCACCCGAGTTGGGCTGCATGCTAACGGCATCAAAACCACAGATCTCTGCCAACATGTCTTCGAGTTCGCGAATCATTTGTAGATAGCCAGCAACCTGTTCACGGGGAACAAATGGGTGTGGTTTGCTGAACTCCGGCCATGTGACAGGCAGCATTTCTGCCGTGGCGTTTAACTTCATGGTGCATGACCCCAACGGGATCATCGCATGGGCGAGTGACAGGTCACGATTCTCAAGGCGTTTCAGATAACGCAGCATGTCCGTCTCGTTGTGATAACGATTAAATACGGCGTGCGTCATGAATGCTGTCTGACGTTGCAGCGCCGCAGGAATTCCCGCGTTGTCAGAAAGTGCCGCGTCAATCGCTTCAACGTTGAGTCCGGAGGCATCGGCACCGAGCAATATCTGCCAGAGGGTTTCAACTTCCGCCACTGACGAGCATTCATCCAGGCTGAGGCCAAGCGTGTCTGCTTCAATCGTACGCAAGTTAAAGCCATGTTGTGAGGCACGTTGCAGTATGGCATCACGTTGTGCACCTGCCGCTGGCAATGTCAGCGTATCAAAAAACGCTGAATTGGTTTTAATGCCTTTTTGTGCCAGCCCTGCAGCCAGAATGCGTGTCAGGCGGTGAATGCGCAGTGCAATTTTGCGCACGCCTTCCGGGCCGTGATACATGGCGTACATGGCGGCAATATTGGCCAGCAGTACCTGGGCCGTACAAATGTTGCTGTTGGCTTTTTCACGACGAATATGTTGTTCGCGTGTCTGCAGCGACATACGGAATGCCTGTTTGCCACGTGCATCAACCGATACACCAATAATGCGACCTGGTACGGCACGTTTGTATTCATCTTTGGTGGCGAAATAAGCGGCGTGTGGTCCGCCAAAACCCATCGGTACACCAAAGCGTTGGGTATTGCCCACCACCACGTCGGCACCCATGTCACCCGGCGACTTCAGCAGCGCCAGGCTCATCAGATCAGCGGCAACGCAGGTGATTGCGTTTTTAGCCTGCAAGGCAGCAATCACGTCGCCCAGGTCGATAACGACGCCATTGCGATCCGGGTACTGAAAAATTGCACCAAACACATCGTGATTGGCGGCGTCTGCGGCTGGTCCCACAATAATGTCAAATCCGAAACAGTCGGCGCGTGTACGGATCACGTCGATGGTTTGAGGGAATGTGCCTTCGTCGATATAAAACGTGTTGGATTTGCTTTTGCTGACGCGTTTGGCCAACGCCATCGCTTCAGCCGCTGCGGTTGCTTCATCCAGCAGCGACGCGTTGGCCAATTGCATGCCGGTCAAATCCAGCACCATCTGCTGATAGGCCAACAGTGTTTCCAGACGCCCTTGCGAAATCTCCGGCTGATACGGCGTGTACGCGGTGTACCAACCCGGGTTTTCCAGCACATTACGCAGAATCACCGGTGGCGTCACGGTATCGTAATACCCGAGGCCTATCAAAGAACGGTGAAGGGTATTCTGCAGAGCCAGCGTTTTCAGGCGATCCAATGCCTCTTGCTCACTGCTTGGAGCAGCAAGCGCCAGGGGACGATTCAGGGCAATCACATCCGGCACGGTGGCACGGATCAGATCACTCAACGAGTCGTAACCCAGTTCGGCCAGCATGGCCTGCGTATCATGATCATCGGGGCCGATATGGCGGCCGATAAACGATTCAGATTCTTGCAGGGATCGCAAAGGCGTATTTATATTCATTCACACATTCCAGCGTAGGTATCTGCGTCCAGCAGCTCTTCGAGTTCAGCGGGATTGCTTGGCAGGATGCGGCAGATCCAGCCATCGGTATAAGGTGCGCTGTTAACGGTTTCCGGCGCGTCGGCGAGATCTTCGTTGACGGCAATGATTTCACCTGAAATCGGTGCGTAAATGTCAGAAGCGGCTTTCACCGATTCAACCACACTGATTTCCTGTTTGGCATCAACCACTTTGCCTTCTTCCGGCAGTTCGATAAAAACGATGTCGCCCAACAGTTCCTGGGCGTGATCGCTGATGCCCATGGTCACAGTGCCGTCTTCTTCCAACCGCAGCCATTCGTGGGTAGCGGCATACTTTAAATCATCAGGAAAATCGCTCACGGAGAGTTCCTCGTGCTTATAGTTGATAGTGGATAATGTTGTGGCTTATTCGAATACTTTTTTGCCCAAGCGTACAAATCCCGGTTTCACCGGGCGCACGGGGATGAGTTTGCCGCGGATATCGACCTCACAGCGGGTCAGCGCGGCATTTTGCGAACCAACCGGGATTCTAGCCAATGCAATGCCATGCTTCAATGTGGGCGAAAACGTTCCGCTGGTGATGACGCCATCTTTAATCGCGCCATCAGCAAAGGTGCATTGCACACGCAGCCCTTCACGCAATACGCCGCGCTCTTCCATGACCAGTCCGGACAGGACGGGCAGTTCGCCGCGCTTGAAGGCCTCGCGCTGGTTTTCAAGCACACTGCGCCCGATAAAGTTACGATCCGCTGGTTCCCAGGCAATGGTCCAGCCCATGTTGGCAGACAGCGGCGACACGCTTTCGTCCATGTCGTGTCCGTACAGGTTCATACCCGCTTCCAGACGCAAGGTGTCACGAGCGCCTAGACCGATGGGCTTGACGCCCGCTGCCAGCAGCTCATCCCAGATGCCGGGTGCCTCGCTGTTGGGCAGCATGATCTCAACGCCGTTTTCGCCGGTGTAGCCGGTACGGGCAATAAACCAGCTGCCAAACTCGGCGCCGCTGAAGTTTTTTAAACTGCCTGTTTGAACCGCCTCGGCGGACGCCCCTTTGCTGTTCAGCAGATCCATCACAATATGCATGGCTGCAGGACCCTGCACGGCCAGGATGGCAAGGTCCTGGCGCTCGGTCAGTTCAACGTCATAACCGGCGGCTTGTTTGTTCATCCAGGCCAGGTCTTTTTCGCGTGTGCCACAGTTCACCACCAGCCGGAATCCCCAGGCCATGCGATACGCAATCAGATCGTCAATGACGCCTGCCTGCTCGGTCAGCATGGCGGAGTAAAGCGCGTCACCCACTTCTTTCAGGCGAGCGACATCATTGGCGAGCAGGTAACGCAACCACGACTCCGCCTGGGTACCTTTGATATCCACAATAGTCATATGTGACACGTCAAATACACCGGCATGCTGGCGTACGGCGTGATGCTCGTTAATCAGGGAGTCGTACTGGATAGGCATATCCCAACCGCCAAAATCGACAAGACGGGCGCCGGCTTCGACGTGTTTATCAAACAATGCGGTGCGCATACCCACTGGGTTAGTCCTCTGAACGAAAGGGCGCCATTTTACTGGCTACGGGTGGTTTTTAACAGGAAAGCGTGTGACTTAGTCCAAATCGGCCAGAAAACGACCACTACGCGGTCGAAAGCTGTGTTCGCTATCCAGCGAAAACACCACGGAGCTGGAGCGGCCAACAATCTGATCTCGCGGAATAAAGCTGTACAGACGGCTGTCAGCACTGTTATCGCGGTTATCGCCAAGGACAAAAAAGTGATTATCGGGCACTTGAGCCGGGCCATAACTGCGTGTTGAGCGATTGCTTCGGCTCGGCGACAACATCGCTTGATAGGTGCTGTCAAACAAATGCTCTTCAATGGTCACGCCTTCCCGGGATTCTTCAAGCACTTCAAAATCCACCACTTTGTCATTCACCATCAACACATTATTGCGCATATAGACGGTGTCGCCCGGCAGGCCAATGATGCGTTTGACCAGGCGTTTGCCGGCCGCTGACGAATCGATGATCACGATGTCGCCGTGGTGTGGTTCACCGGTTGATATAACAGCAATATCCGTAAAAGGAATTTTAAGGTCGTAAGCCAGTTTGTTAACCCAGACTTTGTCGCCATCCAGCAGGGTCGGCTGCATGGAGCGACCAGAGATGGAATTCAGATCGGCAATAGCGCTCTTGAAGCACACGATAGTCGCCAGAATCAGCAGGAATTTCCGGTTTTCGCGCCAGAAGGCGAGCAGGTAGTGTTTCATTGCTGATCTTTCTCGTTGAACTATCAAGAGAGCGGACATAATTGACCACCCAACATTACGACATTGACTCAAACCGGTCAATCCAGCGTTTGGCCAATCGCTGTGGAGCCAAGCGCAGTTAACAAACAAAGCGCAAGCGCCCAACTGGCACACGCTACAACGTCCAGAATGACATACTTTCTTCTACCGAAACCAGAGACACCAAGCAGTGCCGGGACGAGGCTGCGTATTGCAGGGATAAAGCGACCAATAAATATTGCAAAACTGCCGTGTTTGCGCACAAGTTCTTCACCGCGAGTCAATTGTTTTGTATATCGTTGCGCGAGACGCGTATGATGAAACCTCGGCCCTGCGCGTGTACCAACCCAGAAACCTGCCTGATCGCCAAGTAATGCCCCCGCAAAAGCCAGCATGCCAATTTGATAAAAACCAAGGATGTCGTTGTTGAATAGCAGTGTTGTTGCAATCAATAAAAACGCTCCTGACACGAAAATACCAATGCCAATGCATGATTCGGCAAACGCGAGTCCCGACACGATCATGGGAGCAAGGTGCCGGTTGGTATATAACCATTCAGAAAATAACGTTTCTATGATGGTGTACTCATGCTCGATGCAAGCGGTCAGTGTATCTGGTTCAGGACAGTCTTTTTACGCCACATGACCTTTGCTGGATCTGCATTTGCTGGGGCAACGTCCAAAAAGTCGAATTGACAAGGTCGGTTTTTGAGTGAATCATACTGTACAAGTATCCAGATGTCTGTGTGTCAGTATTGCCGCATCAACATCAAGCAGGTAACTCAAATGTCCTTATCCGCCTTCCACCCCGCAAGCCGAGCCTGGTTTGAATCCACGCTGGGCCAACCCACCCCCGCGCAGGCGGAGGCGTGGCCATTTATCAAGGCTGGACGGCACACACTCATTGCTGCACCCACGGGCAGTGGAAAGACTCTGGCTGCGTTTTACGCTGCAATTGATGATTTGGTCTGGCAGGCGCAAAAAACAGAATTACCGGCCGTTACCCGCATTCTGTATATCTCTCCACTCAAGGCACTCAGCAATGACATAGAGCGCAATCTGCAAGTGCCGTTGGCGGGCATAGAGGATGAACTGTTTTTGCAGGGCGCACACCCGGCCGGCATCCGTGTGGCGGTGCGCTCGGGTGATACACCTCAGGCCGAGCGGCAGAAGATGTTAAAAAAACCACCTCATATTCTGGTGACCACACCGGAGTCGGTGTATTTGCTGCTGACCAGTGTGCATGGGCGTAATATGTTGCGCGGTGTTACCACAGTGATCATCGACGAAATTCACGCCATGCTGGGGGATAAGCGCGGCTCCCATTTGTCCTTGTCGCTTGAACGATTACAGGCGCTGACGGGCAAGTCTTTACAGCGCATTGGCTTGTCCGCGACACAGAAACCCATTGAGATGGTGGCAAACTATCTGACCGGCAATCATCCCGGATCAGACTGTGTGATCGTCGACAGCGGATATAACCGCAAGCGCGATATTCGTATTGAAGTGCCTTCCTCACCGTTGTCGGCGTTGATGAGCAACGAGGTCTGGGGCGAGTTATATGAGCGACTAATCGAGTTGATCAAGCAACATCAGACTACGCTGGTGTTTGTGAACACCCGACGTTTGTCAGAGCGCTTGGCCATGGCTCTGTCTGAGCGTCTGGGTGCCGACAGTCTGTTTGGTGACGCCGGTGCCAGTCTGGTGAGTTCCCATCATGGCAGTATGAGCAAGGAGCGTCGTCACAAAGCCGAGCAGCAGTTAAAAGCCGGCAAATTAAAAGTGCTGGTGGCGACGGCGTCCATGGAGTTGGGTATCGATATCGGCGCCGTGGAGCTGGTGGTGCAGTTTGCGTCGCCCAACAGTATCGCGACCTTTCTGCAGCGCGTTGGTCGTAGTGGACACTCGGTGGGTGGCACCCCCAAAGGGATTCTGTTTCCACTGACCCGCGATGATCTGGTGGAGTGTGTGGCACTGGTGGACGGCATACACCGAGGCGAGCTCGATAAAATTCTGATGCCCGAGCAACCGCTGGATATTTTGTCACAACAGATTGTTGCGGAGCTGGCGGCACGACAGGACGAAGATCCCTCGCCGCAGTCCATGGATGAGCTGTTTGCCCTGATGACACGTGCCTGGCCGTATCGCCATCTTGAGCGTTCAGTGTTTGACGAATTGGTGCTGATGTTGGCAGACGGTTATTCCACACGTTTGGGGCGCCGTGGCGCCTGGCTGCACCTTGATCGCATCAATCAGCGGGTCAGCGCCCGACGCGGCGCGCGCCTGACAGCGCTAACCAATGGCGGTGCCATTCCGGACATGTTTGATTATCAGGTAGTGCTGGATCCCGATGACATTGTGGTCGGCAATCTTAATGAAGATTTTGCACTGGAAACCCTGCCGGGCGATATTTTTACGCTGGGCACTCACAGCTGGCAAATGATGAAAGTGGATGGGCTCAAGGTGCGGGTGCGTGATGCACACGGGCAGAAACCCTCCGTACCCTTCTGGATTGGTGAAGGACCGGGCAGGACGGCAGAACTGTCGTTGTCGGTGTCGCGGCTGCGCTCGACAGTAGATGAATATCTGTTAAGTGACGGGCCGGACAGTGCGGTGTTGTGGCTGACTGGCGACCTGGGTCTGCCCCGTTCTGCAGCGCAGCAGTTGGTGGATTATCTGCATGCCGGGCGCAAAGCACTGCAGGTCATGCCCACACAAAACACCATTGTGATGGAGCGCTTTTTTGACGAAGTCGGCGACATGCACGTGGTGATTCATGCGCCGTTTGGCAGCCGTCTGAACAAGGCTTGGGGACTGGCGCTCCGCAAGCGTTTCTGCCGCACCTTCAATTTTGAATTGCAGGCCGCTGCCAACGAAGACAGCATTGTGATTTCGCTGGGATCCGTACACAGTTTTCCATTGGAAGAAGTGTTCAATTATCTTCACAGCAACTCGGTTACCGATGTGCTGACACAAGCGTTGCTGGATGCGCCGATGTTTGAGGTGCGCTGGCGCTGGAATGCCACCCGTTCGCTGGCCATTCAGCGCAACCGTGCCGGCAAACGTGTGCCGCCGCAGTTTCAGCGTATGGATGCTGAAGATCTGGTGGCGCAGGTGTTCCCCGATCAGTTGGCGTGTCAGGAAAACATTACGGGCAAGCGTGATATTCCTTTCCATCCTTTGGTGCAGCAGACCATCCATGATTGTCTGACGGAAGCGATGGATATTGAAGGTCTGCTGGATTTGCTGCGCAGGTTTGAAGCCAAAGAGTTGACATTGATTGCGCTGGATCTACGTGAGCCATCACCGTTTGCGCAGGAAATTATCAATGCACGACCTTACGCGTTTCTGGATGATGCGCCGTTCGAAGAGCGTCGCACCAATGCCATTAAAAATCGCAGTTGGGTTGATCCGGCTGAAACCGATGCCTATAGCCGACTGGATGAGCGTGCGATCGCGCGTGTGCGTGATGAAGCTTGGCCACTGATGCGTGATGCTGAGGAATTGCATGACGGTTTGTATTGCGCAGGTTTTATGACTGAGACGGAGTTGTCGTCTGCTACACTGCAGCGCCTTTTTGAGAGTCTGCATCAGCAAGGCCGTGTATGCAGAGTGCTCGCAACTGAGCTGACACCTGCTGTGTTGCTGACCGCAGAAATGCTGCCGGCCTGGCGCACTGTGTTCCCAACTGCCCAATGTGAGCGCGAGCCGCTATTGCCTGCAAAAATGCTGCAGGCGATTGACGCCGATGCTGCCGTCCAAACGTTTGTGCGGCGTCGCCTGGACGTGTCCGGTCCTGTCACAGCGCAGCAACTGGCTGAAAAAAGCGGCTTGTCAGTTAAAAAGATTGACATGGCACTGCTGATGCTGGAGCGCGAAGGGTTTGTATTCCGCGGCCGGTTTACGCAAGCGATTGTGGCGCGTACTGACGAGGCATCGCTGGAATGGTGTGAGCGACGACTGTTGCAGCGTATTCACCGTTACACGCTGGATGCGCATCGCGAGTCCATCAAACCGGTTTCCCTGCAGGCTTACACACTGTATTTGTTTGAGCTGCATGAGTTACGCACTCAAACCATCAAACCGAAACCGGTGCCTTTACCGTCTGGCCCGGAAGCGCAAGCCTTGCTGCAACGAACTCTGGAAAGGCTGGATGGCATGTCAGCGCCGGCAGCAGCCTGGGAAGGCGACATTTTGCCCGCCCGCTTGAGTTTTTATGATCCGTCATGGCTGGATCTGCTGTGTGTCAGTGGGCGTCTGGGTTGGGGGCGCTTAACTAGCCCTGCGCAGATAACGGCGGTGCGCGCAGCGGTTAAACGCAGCGGCGGCCCGATAAAGACCACACCCATTACCCTTGCGTCGCGCATGAACATGGATGTCTGGCAGCAGTTGGCGGCACCGGCGCAGAATGTTGCGCCGGAGTTGTCTGCCAATGCCGCGTGTGTGTTTAATGATCTCAAAACGCGCGGTGCGAGCTTTTTTAATGAGATACGGCAGCGCACGGGTTTGTTGCCGGCCCAGTTGGAACAGGCGCTGTCTGAACTGGTTGCCAGCGGATTGCTCACCAGTGACGGCTTTACCGGATTGCGCGCATTGCTGACACCGGATGCGCGCAAGCCTTCGTTACGATCCAGTGCCTCAGGTTCAGATGCAAGCCCGGCACGGCAGCGTACCCGTCGTACCGGCTACAGTGTCGAGGAGGCTGGCCGTTGGTCATTGCTTTACAAGCCTGTCGCGGCGGATCTTGACGAGCAAGCGCTTGAGACTTTGGTCTCGGTGTATGTTCAGCGCTGGGGAGTGATCAGTCGTCAGATTGTCGCGCGTGAAAGTATTGCGCCCGCCTGGCGGGATCTGCTGCCAGTGCTGCGCCGTCAGGAGCTGCGTGGCAATCTGCGCGGTGGCCGTTTTATCGACGGACTGGGTGGTGAACAGTTTACGTTGCCGGAAAATGTCGCACCGTTACGGGAGGCTGCAAAAAAGCTGAGCGAGCGCAAGGCACATCTTGAACGCGGCGGCATCAGTGAAATGGAAAAATTCAGCAAGGATTTTAGTGAGGCGATCTATTGCAGTCTGTCGGCCGTGGATCCGGTCAACAACCTGCCGCTGTTTCTGCCAGATGTCAAACTAGCCAAAACCACGCGCAACCGATTGTTGTACAAGGATGGTGTGCCGATCGCGCTGCTGGACAATGAGCAGGTCAGGTTCTTACGCGAGGTGCCTGCCGAGTTCCAGTGGGCGTTGGCGCAGCTTCTCAGACGGCATGAGGTTAATCCGCGCTTGCGCAGTTATCTGGCTTAGCAGCCTGTTAGATTTTGTATAGCAGTTTTGTTAAAACCAGACGCAGTTCAGTCCCGACTAGCAGCTGTGTTACGCTCCGGATATCAATGTGATAGCCCATCCCCCGGAGTTCAGGTTCATGACAACAACCTCTGTTGCGCCCCGATGTTTAGCGCGTTTGTTCATCGCGCTGGCCTTTATTGTGCTGAGTAGTCAGTTCTCAGCTAAATCCTATGCACAGCCATCCAGCTGGGAAGACCTCATCAGGGGTGCTGAGCATCAGTCAGGTTATTTCGATTTTTACTACAAACCCGCGACCGGTCAGCTGCTGTTGAAAGTGGAGCGCTGGAATGAGGATTTTTTGTATGCCAACGCGTTGTCCACGGGCATTGGCTCCAATGACATCGGGCTGGATCGCGGACAGGTTGACAGCAGCCGGGTCGTGCGGTTTGAAAGGCACGGCAACAAGGTGTTTTTAAAGCATATCAATTTGGCCTTTCGCGCCGACTCAGATAGTGCAGCAGAGCGTTTGTCGGTGCAGGAAGCCTTTGCTGAATCCATTCTTGCCGGTTTTATGGTATTGGCCAGCGATGGTGAGTCTGTGTTGATTGATATGACAGACTTCTTGCTCACCGATGCGCATGGGGTGTCGGCAACCTTGGCAGGCAGTCAGCAAGGCAATTACAGCGTTGATAAACAGCGTTCAGCCATTTACATGGACAGGACGCGCAACTTTCCCTTGAACACAGAATTTGAAGCTCAGTTGACCTTCACCGGCAATCAGCCCGGCAGCCTGGTGCGCTCGGTGACACCCACACCAGAAAGTATCACCGTGCGTCAGCACCACTCCTTTGTGCAATTGCCTGAGCCGGGTTATCAGGCGCGCGCGTTTCATCCGGAGTCCGGATTCTGGTCGCGTGGTTTTATGGATTTTGCGGCGCCCATCAATGTGGATATGAATCGTCGATATATCTCCCGTCACCGACTTGAAAAGAGGGATCCCACCGCGGCGCGCAGCGAAGCTGTTGAACCGATTATTTATTATCTGGATGCGGGCGTGCCGGAACCGGTGCGCAGTGCTCTGCTGGATGGTGCGCGCTGGTGGAATGCCGCGTTTGAGGCGATTGGATTTGAAAATGCCTTTCAGGTTGAAATTCTGCCCGACGATGTTGACCCCATGGATATTCGCTACAACGTGATTCAGTGGGTGCATCGCTCGACACGAGGTTGGTCCTATGGCTCCAGCGTGATTGATCCGCGTACCGGTGAAATTATCAAAGGCAAAGTGACGTTGGGTTCCTTGCGTGTCAGACAGGATTATCGGATTGCACAATCCTTGATAGGCCTTGCCACAGAAGGCTCCGATCAGGCAATTCAGGAACTGGCGCTGTCACGCATTCGCCAGTTGTCGGCGCATGAAGTCGGGCACACCCTTGGTATTGCCCACAATTTTGCCGCCAGTGTTAACAACCGTGCATCGGTGATGGATTATCCGCATCCCTCGTTGGAGATCAGTGATCAGGGGGTGCTGGATGCACTGAATGCCTACGATATCGGACTGGGGCAGTGGGACTTCCAGACCATCAAATACGGCTACAGCCAGTTTGCTGATGCCACTGCAGAAGCCGCAGGATTGGCGGCCATTCTGCAAGAGAACAAAGATGCAGGCCTGTACTACATCACTGACTTGGACACCAACGCGGAGGGTGGTGCCCATCCGCTGTCGCATGTGTGGGATAACGGTGCCGATCCGGTAGAAGAGTTGCAGCGCCTGCTCGACGTGCGTGCCGACGCGCTGCAACGGTTTGGTTCCGATAACCTGCGTGTGGGGCAACCTTATGCCGAGCTGGAAGAGATTCTGGTGCCCTTGTATTTGTTACACCGTTATCAGGTGTCCGCCGTGCATCGCCTGGTGGGAGGCACCTACTATGAGTATTCAGTCTTCGACGGTAATGCCCCACAGTCGCCGCTGATTGTACCCGTCGATACAGCCAGCCAGCTCCGTGCGTTGGATGCCTTGTTGCTGACACTCAGCCCGGACCAGCTCGCGCTGTCCCCGGAAATTCTGTCGGTAATCCCACCCAAACCGCCGGGGTATGGTCGCAACCGCGAGAGTTTTCCGTTACGTACCTCGATAGGGGTAGACTTCGCCACCATTGCAGAAACAGCGGCAGATCACACCGTTGCCGGGATTCTGCAAGCCGAACGGCTGACGCGTATCAATAACCTGAATATGCTGGACAGTTCACTGCCATCTGTCGAGCTGGTGTTGTCCCGGCTGCTGGAGCAGACGTTTTATGCGCCGCGTCAATCTGCTCAGCTGGGGAGTGTGCAACGTGCGGTGAATAATGTTGTGTTGTTCCGACTGATGTCTGTGCTGCAGTCTGATCGTGTGGATAATCAGGTCAAAGCCATGATCAATCTTTCACTGGTCAATCTCGATGAACAGCTGGATGATTGGCTGGATGAGGAAGACTTGGTATCCGACAGTGCATGGCTGGCTCACTACCAGATGGCTCGTGATGAAATTGAAAATCGTCTGGAGCGTGGTGCGGAAAACAGCTTATTGAGTGCGCCGTTGCCGATGCCGCCGGGTGCGCCCATTTAAATTTAAAAAATACTATCGTCAGGAAAATAACAGCGTGAACACTATTTTTGAATTAAAACAAGTCACTTTACCGGTACAGGGTACAGATGCGCAGTTCCCGGTCAATCGTGTGTATTGTGTTGGGCGCAACTATGCCGAGCACGCCAAAGAAATGGGCGCGGATCCTTCGCGTGAAGCACCGTTCTTTTTTGGAAAACCTGCTGATGCGGTGTTTATGCCCGATGGCAAAGTACCATACCCCACACGCACCAAAGATTTGCATCATGAGGTCGAATTGGTGGTGGCGTTGCACAAAGGCGGTACATCATTAACGCTAGAGCAGGCGCGCGACGCAGTGTTTGCTTATGGTGTCGGTATTGATTTTACCCGCCGCGATTTGCAGGCAGATGCCAAGAAGCAAGGTCGTCCTTGGGATACCGCCAAAGGTTTTGATTTTTCAGGTCCGGTGTCTGCATTGGTTCCACTCAGTCAAACCGGATGGTTGGATAAAGGTGCCATCACACTTTCATTAAATGGACAACCAAAGCAACGCGGAGATCTGTCTGATCTGATCTGGAAAGTCGATGAAATTATTGCGGAGCTTTCTACCTACTATACGTTAAAAGCCGGTGACGTAATTTTTACCGGGACTCCCGCGGGTGTTGGTGCTGCCAATCAAGGTGATCAGGTGGATGCGGCTATCGAAGGCGTGGGCAGGCTGGTGTTTACGATGGTGTAAGCGCCGGCAACCCGGCAAACCACGCTTCCAGAATCAGGCGCGCGGCCAAACTGTCGACCGCGCCTGTCGATTCACCGCGCAATAACTCACCGCGTGCCTCAAACGACGTGAGCCGCTCGTCAATGCCATAACACGGTTTGTGTAATCGCCCTTCGAGGCGATTGCCAAATTTGCGCGCGCGAATCAACAACTCACTCTCGCTGTCATCCATGTGCCAGGGTAATCCCACCACAAATGCATCAGGTTTCCACACCGATACCAGCTTTTCCAGCTGCCCCCAGTCAGGGATGCCGTCTTTGGCGGGTACCACGGGCAGTGCCTGGGCGGTACCGGTCAAACTCTGACCATAGGCAACGCCTATCCGTTTGGTGCCAAAGTCGAACGCTAGCACCTTAAGTGGTTTGCCATATTTTTGAGGGTAAGATTCCATAAGCAGTTGTCAAGAATGCCCTGATAACGTGGATAACTGGCTCAAACTGACACCAAGAATGGCGGCGGCCGCGTCGGCCATGTCTTTGTGGTTCTCTGAAAAAAGCAAGTCCGGGTCGGCGGGCACAGTCAGCCAAACATTATCGCTGATCTCTTGTTCAAGCTGGCCAGCGTCCCAGCCCGCACAACCGAGTGCGGCGATATAACGTGCTGGCCCACCGCCGCTGGCTATGTCCTGCAAAATGTCTCGTGACATTGACAGGCTGATCTTGTCATTGATGGGCAGCGTGTATTCCCATTCCGTTCCGGCGTCATGCAGGATAAACCCTTTGTTTTTTTCGACCGGGCCGCCAGCCATCACCTTTTTCTCAGTGAGCTTTTTAACAACCTGATCGCTGACCGAGATTTTCATTTCCTCCATCAGACCGGTGATCGGTAGCTTGGAAGGACGATTGATCACAACACCCAGTGCGCCATTTTTATCGTGTTTCCACAAATAGGTGACAGAACCCTGGAAATGCGGATCCTGTAACTGCGGCATGGCAATCAGAAAATGGTGTTCAAGGCAGCTGCCGTCTTCTGCTGCGAGATCAGAAAAAGCACTTGATTCATTTTGTTTATGCATAATGCACAGACACTCCCGTTGTTATCACTGGCTCATCTGCATGGTAATGCATACAGAGAGGCAACTGTCAGTTTGCGGATGATCATATGGGGACAATTTAATCAATTTTAAAGCCCGGCTTGACTTGCTTCTGACATGGACTACACTCAGGTGTCAGAGGGGAGTAGCTTTTACGCCACGGTGTCGTCAACACGGCAGGTCAGTCAACAGACGCCTCCCGGTACCGTGGGTACTGTAGTCATCAGCACGTCACAACACGCGCTTTGGTGATGACATCAGTGCAAGCGAGACCTTGCCCAAGGGCAAGGTCTGTCTGCGAGAATCCCTCTCGCGCAATAACAAAAGGCCAACGCCCCTCCGACGTTGGCTTTTTTATTGCAGGTGGCATCGTGGAAAGCATAGGAAATACCGGACTATGGCTGGTGTTTGCAACTATTGTTGTTGGCATGCTGGCACTGGATTTATTTGTACTCAAGGGCGGCGATCAACACCGGGTGTCGTTGAAAGAAGCCGCCGCGTGGTCATTGGGCTGGGTGACGGTTGCGTTATTGTTTAATCTCGGTTTGTGGTGGTACCTCACCATCAATGCCGGTTCGGTGGTTGCCAATGACAAAGCGCTGGAATTTCTGACGGGTTATCTGGTCGAGAAGTCACTGGCAGTCGATAACGTGTTTGTCTGGATGATGATCTTCAGCTATTTTGCGGTACCGCTGGAACTGCAGCGTCGTGTGTTGTTGTATGGCATTATCGGTGCCATCGTGTTGCGAACCGTGATGATTCTGGCGGGTGCGTGGCTGATCACCGAGTTCCATTGGATTCTTTACATTTTTGGTGTGTTCCTGATTCTGACTGGCTTCAAAATGGCATTTTTTGCCGAGCACGAAGGAGACCTTTCAAAAAATCCCATCGTCAAATGGATCCGCAATCACTACCCGGTGACCGAGCAATTGGAGGGAGAACGCTTTTTTGTTCGTCGAAATGGGGTGCTAATGATCACGCCCTTGTTTCTGGCGCTGGTGCTGGTGGAAATTTCCGACGTTATTTTTGCCGTCGACAGTATTCCGGCGGTGTTTGCGATTACCAACGACCCCTTTATTGTGCTGACTTCCAATTTGTTTGCCATCCTCGGTTTGCGCGCCATGTATTTCTTGTTGGCCGATATTGGTGACCGCTTTGCCATGCTCAAGTATGGTCTGGCCGTCATTCTGGTCTTTATTGGCATCAAAATGTTGATTGTCGATTGGTACAAAATACCAGTGATGGTGTCCTTGGCCACCGTGGGCACTATTTTGCTGGTGTCGGTGCTGGTCAGTCTGTGGCACAGCAAACGGTATCCGCCGAAGGGGCATGCGTAATTGATTTACTACTGACTGCTGAAGGCATTGCCCGGGCGGAACCGCCAGGTGCGGATAATCTCCAGCAGGTCTACGCTGCCTCGCAGTTCATCGGGGAAGGCGTCAAAGGGTGCTGCCAGACGCACGATATCCACCGCCGCCTGATCCAGTACCTGGTGTCCTGATCCTTGCAGTACCCTGATCTCGGCGACGCTGCCGTCGGGTCTGATGGTCACCATCATGCGCAAGCTGCCAAAAATTTCATTTTGGCGCGCTTCATCCGGGTAATGCTGATTGCCGACTAGTTCAATACGTTTACGCCAGTTATCCAGATAAAGAGCGTCGTGGCGCTTCTGTGTGGACGCGGATGAAATGGTGTAGCGTCGTGGGCGGTTGGCATATGCTTGTTGCTGGATATCGAGTTGAGCTTGCAGACTGGCAATCGCCAGTGCAATGTCTTGCGGGCTGGAGTGTTCGGATAACGCGGCGCGATCATCAGGCAATTGCGACTCCATTTGCTGACGCAACAACTCATCGGCCTCAGTAGAACTGAGAATACGGACATCCTGAATCTGCTGTGCGGATGCGGCCGGAGTCGGGATGGGTTGTACTTCCTGTATCTGTTCATCATACAACACCGATTCAAACGGTGTAGCCGGTGCGATGCGTTCGTCAACAGATCCACTGCCGATCTGATTTTCCTGTGCAATAAAGTCAGCCTGGTCCGGTGCAGTGTCGCTGCGATATTGCGCGAGTGTAATTTCGATCGCCGGCATGCTGGCGCTTTCAGTCATGAAGCTGAATCCAACCCCGGCAATGATGATCACGTGCAGGCATGCGGACATAAACACGGTAAAACCAAAGCGCTCGTTGCCAAGATTGTTCTGGCTGACCAGCAACGTCGCGTTGCGGGCGTTGCCGGTATCAGTGCTTGCCGGCATTGCTCAGTTTTTCCGCAATAATGGCCATCAGATCACCGGCAATATCCAGATCGTAAGCGGCATTGATTTCGCGTACGCAGGTTGGACTGGTGACGTTGATTTCAGTCAGGTAGTCACCAATCACATCCAGACCCACAAACAACAGGCCCTTGGCTTTGATGGTATCTTTGACCTGAGCCGCAATCCAGCGGTCACGTTCCGACAAAGGTTGCGCAATACCGCTGCCGCCGGCGGCCAGATTGCCACGTGTTTCACCAATGGCAGGTACGCGCGCCAGTGCGTACGGTACAGGCTCGCCATCCACCAGCAGGATGCGTTTGTCACCCTGCACAATTTCCGGAATGTAGCGTTGTGCCATGATAGGCGAGCGTCCGTGTTCGGTCAGTGTTTCGATGATGACACTGACGTTGGCATCATCGGGTCGAAGACGGAAAATCGAACTGCCACCCATGCCGTCGAGCGGTTTAAAAATCACATCGCCATGCTCTTTATGGAACGCACGTAACTTATCTGCACGGCTGCTGACCAGAAAAGGCGGGCAGCACTGCGGGAACTGCGTGGCAAATATTTTTTCGTTACAGTCACGCAGCGACTGCGGCTTGTTGACCACCAACGAACCGGCTTGTTCAGCACGCTCCAACAGGTAGGTCGAGTAAATGTAATTGTTGTCAAACGGCGGATCTTTGCGCATCAGAATAACATGCAGATCGGCTAATGGCCGTTGTTCAACATCACCCATGGTAAACCACTGGTGAGGATCATAGGCAACAGTCAGTTTTCGCATATGCCCCATGGCGGCCTCACCGGCGAGGTAAAGATCGCTTTGCTCCATGTAATACAACTCCCAGCCACGTTCCTGTGCCGCCACCAGCATGGCGAGACTGGTGTCTTTTTTGTAGTTGATACGGTCGATAGGGTCCATCACGATGCCGAGTCTGATCTGCATGGGGTAGTCTCTCTGAGTTCGTCCAGTCCTGAATGGCGGGCATCATAACATGCTGCGCAAGGGTTTCGGGCAACGACCACGCTGCTGTGCTACAACCTCCTCAGGTGAATCGTCATCGGGCTTATCAGGGAGGAGAAGTCATGCAAGCGAATGCCACACAAGAAGATGCCAGTGTCATAAAGGGCCGAATGTCTGACACGATGGCCTCAACACCCATCGGCAAAGAACGCCGACGGGTCAGGGTGTTGTTGGCGGATACCGGGGATCTGTTACGTCAACAGTTGACTGCCATGTTGGCTGGCGCTGATTGCGATGTGATGGTCGCCGCAGATGGTTTTGAAGTGCTGTGTCGATTACCTGAGTTGCGGCCGGACATATTGCTGATAGCCAGTGATCTGCCAAGACTCAGCGGTATTCAGGTGTGTTCTCTGTTGCGGCAAAGCCCTGATTTTTCCGAGTTGCCGGTTCTGATTCTGACAACTGCCAATGCGATGGTGGACAAGGTCAGGGCCGAGTTGGCAGGTGCCAATGCCTGTCTGGAAAAACCCTTCCGCAGCAGCGAGTTACAGGCTGCGTTTAACAATGCGTTTGATGGCAAGCCGAGTCAGCGCGGACAGGTTTGTGCAGGGGTAGTAGACAATGTCATGCCTGTTGATCATTGATGATGATATTGACAGTGCCCGGCATCTGGCAGAGACGTTAAACGTCGCGCTGGGTGGCAACAACGACATTGTGTGCCTGTCGGGCCTCAGTGCGTACCGGCAGTGGCGACGTCAGGCACACGCAGATTTGATTCTGGTCGAGTTGATGCGGCAGCAGTCCAACGGATTTTCACTGGCGGCCGCGCTCGTTCGACAGTCAAGGACAACGGTTGCGTTGTTAAGTGATCGCGGACAGGTGTCGGACAACCATTGGGCACAAGCACGAGGTATTGCTCATGTATTGGGCCGACACCACGGCATGACTGCTCTGGCACATCAAATCTCTGTACTGCTTGGCCGTGATACAGACGTCCCGGACGCAACGTCTCAAGTGATAGCCGGGTTACCCGGCATCGACGAATTATGCATCAGCCCATCGGACGCCATGCTCGCCTGCGTGTATGAGGATTTGCGGCGTTGGACACCCGCGAATGACAGCCGGCACTGGATCATCACAACGCGACAATCCGAGCCATTGAACTGGCTCAAAAATCTGCTGCCGTTTATCAGTCAATCCGGCCTGCGCGACGCTATCGCGGTGTTGTTAACCTTGAGCGATGCATCGGCCGGATTAACCATGCGTGCCCAAGAACAGGTATTGTTTTATCTGGCACCCACGCCCGCAGCAATGTTGCGGAATCTGCTAAAAAGGTTTGCTGCTGAACTGTATGAAAGTTTGCAGTCTACGCATGGCATCAGTGAGTTATCAGTCCTTGAAACTACCGGGCATGCTGAGTCATGCGGGCACTTGCTGAATGCCTTGTCATTTTTGCCCGATGCGGCCGGCGCGATTGTATCCATAAATCCCGATATGACCGTGCGAGACTTTATCCTACAAGTGCACTATGTACTGGAGCGCGGTACCTCTGCCAGCACCATTTCTGGCGAACCGTCTGTTGATTTTATTAATAAGATGAGGCGTTTGAGTGCGTGGACTGTGCAGCCTGCGCTGCCGGAAGCTTGTCTGATGCTTACCACACTGGGTGTACAACAGCCTGTTAGGTGGTTGCTTGATGCGTGTCTGGCGCAGCGTTATCGAGTGTTTGGCCATGACGCGGAAGATTCCCCGGCGAGCGGTCAAGCCTCTGAACCCTGGATCGCCGACCGTCTTGCAGTTATCTACAACACATTGACAGGCGACGAAGCGCCACATGAACGTTTGTCTCACGTCATGGTCAGCGTTTACAAACTGCAGGCTTGTCTGAATGTGTGTGCAGGCCGTTCTGTGATGGCGACATCCAGTTTGCGATCATGGCAAATGCTGGCCGCATGTCTATATGACTATGTCTGTCACTTAATCTTGCAGCCGGATGGATTCACCGCTGCTGAACAGGAAAACCTTCGTGAGCATGTCCATGATCTACAACAGCGTGCCGCGCAAGGGTTTGCGCCAACTTATCACATGTCAGTCAAGCTGGCTGCCGCAGAAGTCAGTCTCGCCAGACGTGCGCAAGGCGGCGATGGGCATGAACATCAAACCTTGTCTGCCGGATTACACCGCTTGCCAAAACCCGACACGATCGTGTCAGGTTTACTTGACGACATCAGGCAGTCGGGGAGTCTGATGAGTGAGATCTGTCATGAATTGCAATTGCTAACAACGATTGCACATCGGTTGGGTGTTGAGCGTGTGGAAAGTCTGTCCTGTCTTATTCTGGATTGTTACCAGCAGATCAGCGCGCAACCTGATCTGCTGCAGAACAAGCAGGTGCGGTTGGCTCTGGGCCAGGCCCATCGTGTGTTGTGCCGTCTGTTGGATCAGGCTGCGGCGTGGCGACCATTAAGTGAACGAGGCCTGCAAACCTCGGTCACTGCTTCGATCAACACCTTGTTTTTGCTGTTTTCCGATCAGCAAACCCGGCATCGCCAGAAAACCGCTATACCTTTTCATATGACGTCAGGCCGACATGCCGGGCAAACGTCGGGCTGGGCACACTGTCACGCCATAAACAGCAGGCTGCGTCAACTTTTACGGCGCCGTCGCAATCCTGAGGAATACCGCAGTCTGATGCTGGAGCTCTTGCGTGAGCAGCACACAATGATTGCCACATATCTTCCCTATCAGCCCCCGGACTAAACTGGCTATAATGCCGGCTCCTTGAACCAAGTAGTCAGCGGGTTACAGTGTTGTGAGATCTATCGGCTTTATCTGGGGTGTGGGCGGTATTTTGCTGCTGCTGTCATTTGCCATCGTCAGGCTGGGCGGTGTGGCTCTTGAACTGAATGCCTACGATCTTTCACTGATGCAGTGGCTGTTGATGTTGGGATGGTTTGCCTACATGGTCTGGGCGGAGGGATATAAAGGTTTCCATCTGGCCTTTGCGCCGCGGGTTGTAGCACGCGCCAGTTACCTTGCCGCGAATCCAAAACCAATACATGTGTTGCTGGCACCCCTGTTCTGTATGGGTTACGTCCATGCGACGCCGCGAAGGCGTATCATGTCGATCGCCCTGAGCTGCATGATTGTGTGTTTTGTGCTGCTCGCGCGGATGTTGCCACAGCCGTGGCGTGGCATTGTGGATGTGGGTGTGGTGGCAGGTTTGGTGGTGGGTGTGGCGTCGATTGTGTACTACCTGCTGCAACTGAAGCAGACGGGTGCGTCCAGTTTGCCGGTACCTACCGATGTCCCGGTCTGAGCAAGCAACAGAACTCTCATCAAATCCCGCCAGTCATGCTGGCACCCTCACAGTCTGCGCCATCATTGTTACCTGGCAACCTGAGTTGATGTCCTTGCAAAACCTGCTCGTGTCATTGTCAGCGCAACAGTGTCCTGTGTTTGTCATCGACAACGGTTCAGCCAATGTGGCGGCACTGCAGCAACTGCTTGATGTATTGGCCACAGAACATCCCGGGCAACCCGCAGCTCATCTGGTGCACTGGCCAGAGAACAAAGGCCTGGCAACAGCACTGAATGAAGGTTTGCGGCTGGCAAAAAACAGTAATGCTGACATGGCATTGTTGTTTGATCAGGACAGCACGATCAAACCCGGTTTTGTGTCAGCCATGCTGGCACAGTGGCATGATCTGCAGGCACTGCAGGGAAGCGGCCAATACCATCTGCCGGCGGCAGCGATAGGGCCGCGTTTGCAGGATCCTGACTCTGGCCGACGTACCCCGTTCCGGTGTTTTCGTTGGCGCAAACGCTCAGACTGTCCGGTTGCCGGGTTTCCTGGTTTGTACCAGACAGACTTCCTGATCAGCTCCGGCACGCTGATCAGTCTGCAGGCATTGGCGGCGATTGGCGATATGAAAGACGAATACTTTATCGACAACATCGACCTCGAATGGTGTTTCCGTGCGCGAGCCCGCGGTTACGCCTTGTATGGCACCGATCGTGCTGTGCTGTTTCATCGCATAGGCGAACCCAGCACCAATCCGTTGGTGCGCAGCGGCGTCATGGTGCAACACAGTCCGCTGCGCAGTTACTACTCCACGCGCAATCGACTGCACCTGCGTCGACAAAGTTATGCGCCATTTGACTGGAAGGTACGCGACAGCGTGCGCTTTGCGCTCAAGTCGTTCTGGTTGACCCATTTCACGGCAAAACGGGCTGAGTACCGTCAGCAGATTCAACGTGGTATTGAGGATGCGGAGACGATGCCGTGAACACTGCTGATTTCCATGCTGCGCCGGCAATCAATGGTGACGCTCTGCCAGACGTGGTGACACCAGCGTCGCCATTAATACTGGTGTTGTTGCCGGTGTTTAACGGCGCCGAGTATCTGGCTGAGCAGCTGGATTCCATTTTGAGCCAGACACATCACTCGCTATTGCTGGTGTGCCGGGATGATGGGTCAACGGATACGTCCACAGCCATCCTGACAGAATACCGGAATCTGCATGCAGAACGGATGCGTGTAATTGAAGACAACAAAGGCAATCTGGGTGCCAGTGGCAGTTTTTCAGAATTGATGCAATGGTCATTGGATTTTATGCGGTCATCGGAACAAGACGTCTATGTGGCATTGTCGGATCAGGATGACATCTGGCACGCAGACAAGCTGGCGATTACCTTGCAGGCAATGACATCCGTCGATGATGGATCGCAACCTACGTTGGTTCACAGTGATCTGCATGTGGTTGATAAACAAGGCCAATTGTTGTCATCGTCTCTTCTGGATTTCCAGGGGCTGGATCCGACGCGCACCGCATTCTCTGCCCAGTTGATCAGCAATACCGTGACGGGTTGCACCGTTCTGATGAACAAGGCGCTTCTTCAAAAGGCCTTACCGGTACCTGCTGATGCGATGATGCATGACTGGTGGTTGTCGCTGGTGGCCAGTTGTTTTGGCAGACTGGTATTTGTCAATCGCGCCACCGTAGAGTATCGACAACATGGGCGCAACACGCTGGGTGCAAGGGCCTACCATCGGCCCGGGCTAAGTTTCAAAACGCTGGGTAAAATTTTCCAGTTAAAGCAGCGGGCGGATGCGCAGAAATTGTTTGAACACGTGGCCGCTCAGGCACACTCTTTTCAACAGCGCTTCTCGGCAGAGTTGTCTGATAAAAATCAGCAGCACTTGCACGATGTGATGCGATTACCCGCGCTGGGATTGTGGGGGCAGCGTTTACTGTTTCGTCGACTGCGGCGTATCGCTTAGCAGCAGACCGTCAAGGCAGATTGCGCTGCAACCAGCGCTTCAGGCGTAACGTGTGACGTGCCAGATAGGGCATTTCCGCCAGCATCTGTGGTGTCACTGGAAATTGCTGAACCCATTTGTCCGGTTTGATCCACAGCGGTTGTCGATAGTGGATTTTCTCAGGCGTGCTATGCAGGGGTGTGTAGTAACGGCATCCATCAAAAAAGTAATGTGTTACCTGAGAGTGGCGCGTGCGCTGATGGTCCAGTTGTTCCGCTCCGCCGTGCAGCAGGTTGGCATGCCAGATCAGCGCATGGCCTTTAGGCATGATACCAATCGACTGCTTGATGCCCAGTGTACTCACGTACTCTTCCATGTACCGTTCATAGGCAGCGTAGTGTTCGTAACCGGGTTGCAGGCCGGCATCCTGCATGCTGATCTGCGGTAATTTATGAGTGCCGGGGTAATAACGCAGCGGGCCGTTGTGCTCATCAATATCCTCAAGCGCAATCCAAACACCCGCCATAAAACCATTCGGCATGCTGCTGAAGTGAATGGTATCGGAATGTATTTTCTGTTGCGTGCCAAACGGAAAATTCAAGGTCTGAAAGGGTTTGGGTCGTCGACCAAACAATTGCTCAAGCGCGCCAAGCACATTCGGATGTGTCGCCAGGGTGTGTGCCGGTTTGACAAATTGCCATGCATCCTGAATACGCGCGCCAAAAGCAGGCGCCCGCAAATGCTCGGGGTTGTAGAGCGGTAGCAAGGTCTTGACCAGTTCGTCGATGTCACCGTGGTCGAAGCCAAAGTCCACAATGACATAACCGTGCTGCTGAAAATACTCGATCTGCTCGTCACTTAAATAATCCGGGGTTGCGTGTGACGTACTGCTTTGCTTGAACATACTGCCTCTACTGTTGTGTGCGGCGCCTGCTGATGATGCGCTCGATACTCTGCAGTCGCTGGCGCATGCGTTCACCGACTGCCGCCGCAGAAAACTCCTGATGAATGGTCTTGTGTGCCTGCTCGCCCAAGGCTTTGACCCGAGCCGGGTTGCGTGCCAGATCGCGCATTTCATGGGCGGCATGATCAACATCCGGTACCGCCCAATGCTGATGCGCTTCGTATGGGCCGTAGTCTTTGCCAAGGGTTTTCAGGGTGTATTGAATCGCAACACAGTTGTTGCTGCGCATGTACTCTGTGTTTCCAGACCAGCCAGTCAATAATGCAACTTTGCCCAGCGACATCGCTTCTGCCGGTCCGAGGCCAAAGCCTTCTGCATGATGCAATGACACATAACAGTCGCAGCAATTGATCAGTGAGTCGATCTGTGCGCGGTCATAATGCGTGTCAAGCAGCACAATATTCTGATAATCCCCGACAAGACTGCGCAAGACTTTAAGACTGCCCTCATCGGCGTTGTTAATTTTGATCAATAACAGCACGGAGGAATCGTTGGCTTCAAAGGCTTTCTGGAACGCCATGATGGATCCAAACGGATTCTTGCGCTGAGCAATACTGTGTGTATCAAACATGCTGATAAACACAAATGCCGTGTCAGGAATGCCAAAATATGCGCGCGAATACAGATGTGCGCCATTCATATCCACGTTGATAATGTGCGGAATGGTCACCACAGGGATGGGGGATTTGGCGGCAACAGCCTGATTCACGTAAGCCGATGGCACCCACACTTCGTCCAGCAGATCAAAACTCTCCAGCCAACGGTCGGGGAACTCCGGCATTTCCCATGCCCAGAAGCCGATGTTGTAGTGTTCTCCAAACCAGGTCTTACCCAGATCCTTCATCACCCCGGGTGTGTGATCGGCATTGATATGTATCAGGTTGATGCCGTACTGCGGGCTGGAAATCTCACGATGTTGCCAACGCAGATTATCCATACGTGATGGATTGCCCTTCTCGTAGTTCAAAATGCCAAAAGGTACCCCGGAGGCTTCCAGTGCGGCAGCATTGCCGCGCGCGGCTTCGCCGACACCCATGCTGGCGCGGATATAAGCAATCAGGTGCACACCGCTGTTGTGGTTTGCAACAGCAGCTTCCTCAACGACTCCCGTGGTTTCGGCTTGCGACGCCGGGGCGGTCACTGATGCGGGGACGGGTGCCAGAACATAGTCTTCACGCGTCAAATCGATGTTGGGATTAAAGTACGGATCACCACCGAGGAAGCGATGCTGCCAGCGATCCCACATGGCTCTTTCATCCTGCCCGATAGGTTTGCTTTGTCGGCTGACGCTTTCGTGATGGATTAGTCGGCTGTGTGGTGTCCATACATTACGTAGTCCGGCTTCCAATGCGCGCATACACAGGTCTATGTCATTGCCAACAATGGACAGTTGTTCATCAAAACGCCCGAGTTGTTCAAAGCGATCTCGCCTGATCATCTGGCAGGCGCCGGTATTGCCGGAGACTTCGCGAACACAGTTGTCCAGTTCGTGATAAATGCCTTTGCCGGGCAACTGTTTGTGGAACAAATGTCGGGCACCACCGCCGTGATCGACCAAAAACACGCCGCCATGCTGAATAGCGCCATTGGGGTACAGCAGCAGTGCGCCCACCGTGCCCACGTCATCTCTCGATGCCTGGGCCACGAGTTCTTCCAGCCAGTCAGGCTGAATGATTTCAATATCATCATTCAGGAACAGCAGCAGCTCTCCATGACTGTTTTCGACACCGATGTTGTTCAATCGCGACCAGTTAAACGCTTCATTGCAGTCAATTACCACGGCACCCTGTTCGTGTGCATAACGAATGCCGTCCGGGAAATTGCCGCGGCTGTTGTCCAGAATGATCACTTCGATGGCCGGATAGGTACTGGTTTTCAGCGTGTCGAGGCAGGGTTTCAGAAAACGCATATTGCCCGTGGTCGGGATAATGATGGACACCAGAGGCGTATCTGTCTGTGACCACTGCACACGTCGGCACTCGCTGCCTGCAATCCGCTGCACCTGCGCCGGGCGTGCATGTTTTTCAAAGTGCTGTGTCAGTATCAGAGATTCAGCTGCCAATTGATACTCGCGAACTGCGGCGGTGTGCTCAGGCGCGCTCCATAATATGTCGGCAATGCGTAACACGTTGGTAAAACTGCACTGGGTTCCCAGATCCAGCAATACAGCAAAACGCCAGCTGTCTGCTTGTGAGTTAACGGGGTCCAGAGCAGCAAGGTGCCGGGTCGCTGCAAAAAATACATCACCAATATAATTCTGACTGCACAGCAGATCAGGTGACCAATCAGTGGTAAACCATGGCGTTTGATGATGACCGTTGTTATCGATCAGATCATGGTCTGTGTAGAGCAATACTGTGTTGTCCTGCCAAGCAAATGCTACCCGCCACAGGCAATCGGAGCGCAGCGTTTCGCCCGCAACAAGCAAACATACAGCAGTAGATTGAGTTGACTGCAGCGCTGGCCATATTTCTGTGGGGCTTATGATGCTGGCCGCGGGCAACACGGTCGACATCAACTCACGGATTGTTGACTGGTCTGACGCGGGCGCCGAAATCAGGCACTCAAAACCGGAGCAAGTCTGTGCGGCAAGACTGACAAGTGTTGCGCGCAACGCTGACACTTGTTGGGCGTGCGTACCGATGGATTCATCCACATGCACGAGTATGGTAAACGATCGGTTGGCAGGGACGGGAGTTTGTGATTGTGCGCGCAAGGCCTCCACATCGGGGGTCGTGTCGCGAAGCCAACGCTGATAAACAGTTGCTGACGGCTGAAAAACAAAATGGCGTGAGATACGTATCTGTTGTCCCTGATCATCGCTTGCAACCAGACTCAACTGATGCGGTCCCGGCGTCAGGTCGGTGGTGCTGATGAGTCGCGCAAAACCGATGCGCTGGGCATCTTCAAGTCGCTCGTGTGCCGGTAACGGCTGTATGTCGTGGAACAGATCCTGATCAACAAAAATCTGCACTCGGCTGACAGGGTGATTTGACCATGCCCAAGCTTGTACCGTGAAATGATCTGGCAACACGCTGTTGTCAGCGACTGGAGATACAATGCCGGCTTGAATCGAATGTTGGTGAACAGTAGATGGTAAAACGGATCCGCGGCGAGGTAAGACTGCAGCCACCAGTTTTTTCAGCCGATGGCGTAACCAACGATAAGGCGCGGTGACCCGCCATGAAAATGAATTGAGAATTTCTCTGACACCACGATCCAATTGTTCATGGGCAAGGTTCAGTGAAATATAGTCGCTTTGTAATAATTGCAACGTGTGTTCAATGTGTTGCAATTGCTGTGTGGTGTGAGCAAGGGTTACTTTCGCGTTTTCAAGTTCACTGATTTTCTGTTCAAGCTGTGCCTGGGTGCCCGACAGCTCTTGTTTTGTTACCACAAGTGAAGTCTGCGTCGAAGTGAGATGCTCATTCGCCTGATTAAGCGCTGTATATGACAACTCAAGCTCTGACTGCAATTGCTCAATGACGCTGGTGAGTTGTTGTTTGTCAGAGTGCAGCGCCGAAATATCCTGTCGTAGCAACTCGGTGCCGCGTTGCAGGGATGCTATCTCTGCATGCAGCGTCAGATTATTTTCCTGCAAGGTGTTTGCTGAGGCGCTGAGCAAGTCAGCCTCGCCACGCAGGTCCGCAAGATTGCGCTGCAAGGTTAAAAACTCGGCTTGTTTAGCCTTGAGTTTTGCTTGCACCTGTTCAAGTTGATTGCGTGTTTTGTTCAGTTCTGTGGTGCGAGTTTCGAGTAAGTGATGGCTCTCACCCAATTCATCATGCAGCTTGGTCAGTGCCGGTGTTTGATCAATCAGTCCCAGCAGGGCATTCCACTGCGCACCACTCCAGCGCAGGCGCCATTTCTCCAGGAGTCTGGCGCGTGCGTCAGCACTGGGGTGTCCGGCTTGATAACGTTGCTGGTGTTGTTCGAGCATGGTGCGAGAATCGCCGCCCATGCGGTAATAGGCACCCACGTTGTTGATCAATGTGAATCCGGTATGTTCTGCGCATTGCAACCAGAAGTCCCAATCCTCGTAAATAGGCAGTGACTCATCAAAACAACAGCCCAGATCCAGCAGTTCGCGTGAAAACAGTGCTGCATGAATGGGGATAAAATTATCGCGCCGCAACCGCGTGAGATCAAACGGAACCGCAATGACATCCTTGGTTGCTGTGCCTTGCTCGTCGACCATTTGGGTCGCGCTGTAGACAACGTTGACGGCGGGATCTGCCAACATCGCTGACATCAGCGATTGCAGGTGCCCGGCATCTATCCAGTCATCGTCATCCAGAAACAACAGATAATCGCCTTGTGCGGCTTTTAATCCAGCGTTGGCAGCTTTGGGACGATCCAGTTGTTTGCCGGTGCAGACGACACGCAGCGAGACGTGTGCTGGCAGTGCCGGTACAGTGATCGCGCCGGTGCCCAATGCATCAACAAGCACCAACTCAATATTTTTCCAGCCCTGGCTGCAGATTGAATTCAGTGTTTGTGCCAATGTCGGGCGGTTAACACTGCGGCAAATAATTGAAATGAGCGCAGGGCCTTTTTCAGAGCGCAAGGGTTTTTCCATTCGTCGGATCAGCTCAATATCTGCAAACGATTAACCAGCGAACCCAGCACTTCTGCAATAAAATCCAGGAACAGCGTGTCCAGTTCATCGTTGAAATAGTCTTGTGACTGATTGCCTATCGCCAAAATGGCGAGCAGGTTGTTGCCATGCGTGACCGGGCACAAAGCCGCTGAACGCAGTGCTGGCAACATATCAGGGAACAGCAATTGTGATGTTTCCTTATCGAGTTGTTGGCACAGAACGCGTTTGCTTCGAAACAGCGACGGGAAGCGCTTTTGCAACTCACTCGCCGTTGCCGGGGTATCCACCAATATCAGTTTGCAGGCATCAATACCGGGCTGAGTTGCCAGATTACACTCGGTGACACTGGCCAGTTGCACTAGATTGTCTTCTTCGAGCAGCATCAGGATCAGGTTGCGCGTGACGCTGAAAAGCTGATCGTTGTAGCGCGCGTTTTCCAGCAATGCATTCAGGGTATGACGTGATTCGATACTGCGATCTCTGAGAATTTTTACCTGGCGTTCCAGCAGCGACACGGCTTTTCCGCTTTCATGGGGTACGGTCATGTCGGCCAGTAGCGCATCGCGGTCGCTGAAGAAATCAGGATTGGCTTTCAGGTAGGCAGCAACGTCTTCAGCATCCAGCACCGGGGGTTTATCATCATGTCCGGAGCTTCCCGACTTGCGGGCGGGCGAGAACTCATTGCTCATATCAGCTTCCTGTTAAGTTTGTTGTTATCCATTATGTGCGATCAACGCTACCGGTTTACAGCAGCAGTACCCCTTCATACACCATGGTGGCCGGCCCTGTCATCAACACCGCTGACTCGGCGCCATGCCACTCAATTTCAAGTTCGCCACCTGTCAGTATGGCCCGAACTCTGCTGTCCAGCAGACCGGCCTTGATGCCACACACCACCGCTGCACAGGTGCCGGTGCCGCAGGCCTCGGTTTCGCCTGCGCCGCGCTCAAACACTCGCAGCCGGATTGTACTGCGATCAATTATCTGCATAAAGCCAACGTTGACGCCCTTCGGAAACGATGGCCATTCACACAATACCGCGCCAAGCGTAGAAACGGGTGCGTGCTCGCAGTCCGCCACGTTGAGAACGATGTGTGGATTACCCATTGATACTGCCTGGAAGGTGACATCGGTCATGATCTCAGAGCCGGGTTGTTGCGGCACAGTCAGTGTATAAAAGGGCTGTTGAGGTTCGATGTTAAAGGGCAGGGATGCCGGGGAAAAATCCGGTGCCCCCATGTCGACAGTCACCTGGCCGTCTTGATGGCTATGCAACTCCAGCAATCTGTTCATGGTTTGCACCCTGATCGGGCTGCGAGCAATCAAACCCCGGTGCAACACATAACGTGCAAAGCAGCGCGCGCCGTTGCCACAATGTTCGACCTCGCTACCGTCGGGATTAAAAATGCGGTAACTGAAGTCGGCATCAGGTCGTAAAGGCGGTCCGATAATCAGTAGCTGATCAAAACCGATGCCACGTTTGCGATCACCAAGCTGGCGAACTTGTGCGGGGCTGAGATCGATTGGATGCGAAATGGTATCCAGCACCACAAAGTCATTGCCGAGGCCATGCATTTTGGTAAAGGGAACGCGTTGTATCGATTTGGATTGTGTCATGGAGTCAGTCTGCCAGGACTTGTTCGAGACTGAGCTGATAGTCAATGGTTTCCCTCTGGCGAACCACAGTGGCACGGTAGTTGTCGACCATGACTTCGGCCGCACGATTTCGGGTGTTGTAATTGGAGCTCATCACAAAGCCATAAGCACCTGCCGAGCGTACTGCCAGAAGATCCCCGGCGGCAATACTCAATGTGCGTTCTTTACCAAGAAAGTCACCAGACTCACAGACCGGTCCTACCACATCGTAGGTATACGATGGGCGCAGCGCCTGTTCTGCATCGGAGTGATGCTGACGGACAGGCACGATTTCCTGCCACGCGCCATATAAGGACGGTCTCAGCAGATCGTTCATGGCGGCATCAATGATTGCAAAGTGCTTGTGTGCGGTATGTTTAAGGAACTCAACTCGCGTCAACAGGATGCCGGCATTGGCACAAATCGACCGACCCGGTTCCATGATCAGCGTCAATTGACGGCCTTGAATTTTTTCCCTAACGGCGCTGATCAGTGCACCCGGTTCCGGTGGCGTTTCCTGGTTGTATACCACGCCAAGCCCGCCCCCGATATCAAGGTGTTTGAGCCTGATGCCCGCCTCGGCAAGCCTGTCAACCAGAGCCAGAATTTTGTCGATTGCGTCCAGATAAGGCGCAATGCTGGTCAGTTGCGAGCCGATATGGCAGTCAATGCCGGTGATATCAATGTTGCTCATCAGCGCAGCACGCTGATAAACCGCAAATGCTGCAGCAATATCGATACCAAATTTATTTTCTTTCAAGCCCGTCGAAATATAAGGGTGTGTGCCGGCATCAACATCCGGATTAACACGTAATGAGATTGCTGCGCGCTTGCCCAATCGTTGAGCCACAGCATTGATCCTGTCCAGTTCGGCATCGGATTCCACGTTGAAACACAGAATACCGGCGTTTAATGCCTGTTCAATCTCTGACTCGGTTTTGCCAAGTCCTGAAAAAATAACTTTGGCCGCATCACCGCCTGCACGCAGCACGCGGGTTAATTCACCGCCGGACACAATATCAAAACCGGCTCCCTGTCGGGCAAGTACATTGAGCACGGCCAGGTTGGAATTGGCTTTGACAGCAAAACAGGTGAGGTGCTCAATGCCTTCAAACGCCTGCTCGTAAGCCAGCAGGTTATGCTCCAGTGCCGCTTTGGAGTAGATGTAACAGGGGGTGCCAAATTGTTCCGCAAGGGTACTTAAGGGCAGATTCTCAGCTGACAGCTCGCCGTTCTGATATTGAAATGGGTTCATGGTGTCCTGAATCGGTAATCGGCAAACTCCAGGATTGGGCAGGGGGTAAGGATGCAGGTCGTTGCAGCGGCCCTTTTTGGCCGCAGGCACTCAATCCGCCTGTCGTGAGGCTGATGATGATAATGAGTGCTGCTCTGTACACCTGTTGAGTCCCCGCAGTCTGTGGTTTTGCCTGTTTGGTTGCTCGCGATTATAGCCGGTAATATCCGGTGCGGCTAATCCAGCCTTAAAACATCAGGGTTTTTTGTGGTCAATTAGCCATCTGGCTAGTCGCTCGTCTTGCGCACATGTGCGACAGTTCGTGTTTACCAAACTTACAACAATATAGGTATGCTTGCCCGAATAGTGACAACTGGCGAGACGGCAGGGAGTAAACGGATGCGGATTTTATTAGTCGATGATCACGATCTGTTCCGTGAAGGTTTGAAGTATTTATTACCGGTATTGGACAACAAAGTTCAATACGCAGAAGCGCGGGATCTGGAGAGCGCGCTGCAGCTGGATCCGGGCATGGGATTTGATCTGGTGTTGCTGGATCTTTATATGCCCGGTGTGGATGGTATGCAGGCGCTGAGCCGGTGCCGCGAGCATTTTGAAAGTGCCAGTCTGGTGGTGGTATCCGGTGAAGAGGATTCGCGCATCATCAGAGATGCTATTGAGCATGGTGCGGCGGGATTTATTCCCAAATCGTCCTCGCGTGATGTGCTGGTCAGTGCCCTCCGGGTTGTCCTGGGTGGCGGCACCTATCTGCCAGATCATGCGCTCAAACCCCTGAGCGTTGTTGAGTTGCCGCAACCAGCTGAGGTTCCCGTGTCAGATACAGGTCAAACCCTGTCACGCCGGCAATTTGCCGTGCTGATGAAAGCGATTCAGGGTAAATCCAACAAAACCATTGCCAAAGAGCTTGAAATTTCTGATCACACGGTAAAAGCCCATTTGTCACTGGCATTTCGTTGTCTGGGGGTGCAGAACCGCGCGGAAGCCGTTTAAGCGGCTGCCAAGTTGGGTTTTCAACCGGATCAGGCGGATCAGTACATTCACATAGCCTCCATAGAAGAGAGTCAATTGCAGTGAGCCATTGGTTGTCAGAACCAATGGCTCACTGCTGGCCAGGCACGGGTTTCCCTTTTCTGACAAACAAGCCCAACAGCAGTTCGAAATCAAAACGGATGTCCTGATAGTGGGATCCGGTTACGGTGCTGCCATGGCAGCGCTAGGCTTGCTGGAGTCTCGACAAACAACGTCCAGACCTGCTGTCTGGGTGTTTGAGGCAGGGCGCGAGTACCTGCCTGACGACTTCCCCAAAACCATGTCCGAGATGCCGGGGTATGTCGGCTTCAATAAGGTCAATACAGCGGCATTGTGGGACGTTCGGGTTGGCACGGGCGCCGTCACCATCAGTGCGCGCGGACTGGGCGGTACCTCACTGGTCAATGCCAACGTCGCTGCCCGGGCTGATGCGGAAGTGTTATCAAGCTGGCCGGCCAATGCTCAGATCGATTGGCACAGCCGATTGTCTTTGGTGTACAACAAAATAGAAAAACTGTTGGGTGTTCGCACCAATCCTGACATCACGGGCATTGGTAGTTATAACGCCATGGCCGCCAGTGCTGCCGCGCTGAACGCCAACGCCGAGGCTGCACCCTTATCCATAAACTTTGATGGGCCAACGTTGCACAGTGCAAATCATCGGCCGTGTAACCAGTGCGGAAATTGTGTGATTGGTTGCCATTCCGGCGCCAAGGGTTCCCTGAACATGAATGCCTGGCCGCTGGCAAAGCAGTTGGGCGCATCATTCTGGGCAGGAAGTTTTCCCTGAACGGTGACGCGTTGGTCGCGGCCACCGGGCAACGTCAAAAAGTCAGCGACCTTGCATCGGTACCCGGCGAACTGCCGGCCAAAACCCAACCAGGTCCAACCATCAGTGGCATGGCAGCCGTCACGCTCACGCAAACCGGGCAGTCAGATAACCCGATGATGCCGGCATTTAAACAGGTTGTGCGGCTGGACGACGCGCTGGTGCCGTTTCCCTTGCATCAAATCTGGCAGGAAATGATTGTTTCTCAGACCTTGCTCAGCCGCTTTGCTGACGGTGAGATGTCCGCCTGGCACACAATGAATCCTGGCCATGATCCTCTGGCCATCTCCAACAAACTGGCAGAGCATTCCCAGACCTTGTTGGTGATGGGGCATGATGATGCCAGTGGGCAGCTGAGCTGGCAGAACGACGAATTAAAACCTGACTGGCAGCGCACCCAAGGTGATTATTTTGAGCGTCTGAACGACACCTTGTTTGAGGGTCAGCAGCGTGTATTTGACGGCGGACTGTTTTCGCCGAATCTGATTTCCCAGCCGGTGCCCGAAGGTTTTGCCGGGATAGTTGAAGGTGCGGATGCACTGCAGGGGAATCTGCTATCCGTCCACCCGCTCGGTGGCTGTTGTATGGCTGAGTCAGTCAATGATGGTGTGGTCAATACACAGGGACAAGTGTTTCGCTATGACAATGCGCAAACGGACGCCGGCGCGGTGTATAAAAATCTCTATGTGCTGGACGGCTCCATTATCCCTGGCGCAATTGGCACAAACCCGATGCTGACTATTGCCAGTCTGAGTTATGCCCTGGCATCCGAAATATGTCTGTCACCTCTGTGCAGTCAGCAGGAACAATCCGTTGACCCTCTGCACATCAAGACAGACCACCACAGTTTTCCGCCATTGACGATGTTCCGGGAGATTCCTGTCGGTGTGCGCTGGCCTGTCCCGGATGTGAGTGCCCGTCGGTTTGAGGCGCAGTTTAATGAGCGACTGGTATGCCATCTGGACACGCGCAAACGATCTTTTTTTTCGTGGAGCGCTACCGCTGCACCATCGCTGAGTGACGTACAGCGCTTGTTGCCGGATGTTCAACTGCCATCAGACATCAAAGCGCTGGTGCTGGATGTCAGCGTGGCGTTTTCGGGTGAGCAGTCACTGGATCAATGGATTCAACATCCACACGAAGGGCTGAAGGCAAGCGCGATCGTAAACGCGGACACCGTGGGTGGCGTTTTTACAACACCGGATTCCAATCTGGTGAAACTTGCTGATTTAAGTGGCAAGGTTTTTCTCGGTGTTGCTGATCAGCATCCACCCTCTACAATCCGTCAATGGTTGCGTGTGTTGGCTGCAGTGTTCAGGTTTTTGCGCTACCGAAGCATAGATCTGTTGGTGAAACTCCCGTCTCAACTGCAGTCGTTTTTATTGTCAGAGCAGAGCTGGCGAAATCGCCAGGATGCGCTGGCAAAGACCTCTGATAAAACACGGATACAGCAGATCAGGGACTTTCTGCGCATCGCGCGACTGCAATCTCAGCCTCGTTATCTGCGATATGAGTTTGGCACACAGCAATGCCTGCTGCTGACCGGTAAAAAGACGCTGGCGTACAGTATTGTGTTGCCAGATCTGTTAAAGGCGTTGATGGTGTTGCCGGTGAAGGCACAAAACAGGCAGGGATTTTCAAAACGGATCACGTTTGAAATTGATGCGGTGCGTGTCAGCAATGGGCCATCTGCGTTGCAGATTACATCCTCGCCGGATACGCCGAGTTCAGTGATGGCGGCCAGTGGTGTGGCGATGTACTTTCTGCGACTGATCATGAACACGCATTTCTGGTCGTTTGCCGCGCCTGCCTATAAACAATTTGCACAGCGTCAGGATATTGAACGAACTGCCGGGCAGGGACGTTTTGCTGCACCACCTGCATTTATTTATTATGGACCGGGTGGAAAAAAACAAAGTTTGGCCAGAGAGAAGTATGAACAAAGCAATGGGCATGCTGGCCGTCCACAACCATTAAGCCGCCTTATTCGTTATCAACCATCGGATGACAGCAGCGGCAACCGACAAACCTTGCTGTTGATTCATGGCCTGGCACACAGCAGTCGTGTGTTCTGGACAGACACCATTGCGTGCAATTTTGTGCAGTATTTTCTGGCCAGAAACTATGACGTCTGGGTGTTGGATCACCGTGCCAGTGCCAACTATGTCACAGACATCAATCCCGACGATCGTTGGGATGATATTGCGCTGGTCGATGTGCCTTGGGCAGTCAAGACGATATTCAATCAAGTTAATCAGTTAGCAACCCCGGGTGAAGAGAGGCACATCCATGTGTTCTCCCATTGTATTGGTGCCGGCGCTGCGGCAATGGCGGTATTGGCTGGCAAGCTGGACTACGAACAGCGGTTACCTGATGGGTCGTTCATTCGTCGCAGTATGTTGGCATCGCTGGTGCCGCACGCAGTCACACCATGGCTGCATGCGTCCGCGGAGAATCGCGCACGCGCGAACGTGTGGGCGTGGTTCAAGGAGCTGGAACCGATTCAGACCATTGAGCCGCTGCCACATAAAAACCCGGCATTTCTTGAGACGGTTTATGACCGGTTGGCGGCGTTGGCAATGACGTCAGATGAGCGCAAACAATGGAGCAGCGTGCGTGGATTTTTTGATTGGCGCGGCCCCGGGTTCGCGCAAAGTATCTATACACGCTATACCATTTTTTGGGGGCGACAGTGGTTTAACAAAAATCTGGCGCGCGCTACTCGCGAAGAATTTGCTGGCATGATCGGCCCTGTTCCTATTGGCGTTATGCAGCAAGTGTATTTCTCCATGACACGTGGATTGTTATCGAATCATGAGGGCGCCAACGCATACGTGCGCGAAAGTGCGTTTCATCAACACTGGCAGTTTCCGACCCTGTTTTTGCATGGCAACCGAAACACGGTGTTTGACAAGGAATCATCACGTCAGTCCGCAGATCAGCTGACCCGGCTCAGGCGATTTAACGAAACTGGCAAACCCTGTACCGACGAGTTGTTGCCGGAAGACTATGCGGCACACCGGGTCTGGATTGAGGTGTTGAATGACTATGGTCATATGGACATGATCTTCAGCAAACGCGCCAGTCTGGAGGTGTATCCCCGCTTGCACGAGTTCTTTGAGGCCGCGGTGGAAGACGATCTCAGACGGTTTGCCCAAAAGCGTTTGTCCTCGACGGCTGCCCGTGACTGGTTTATGAACAACTGCCGCGCCAGCGCACAGGACCCGGTACAACAATGTGTTGCGTCTGCACCAAGGATGGGACCGATTATCTCTTCACCGCAACTGACACCTGAGGGCCGTGTATCGATCAGGGTCTGGGTGGAAGCCGAAGACTTCCAGGTGTATCCGGCAAAAGGCGTGAGTGTTAAATCGGACGCGTCGCAGGTGACGACTAAACATGTGGCCTACAAAATCGACTCAAGACAGGGTGGGGCACTCGATCCTGTCAATTTCCGTTTTGATGAGTCAACGTTGTGGCGTCATGAATTCTGGTTACATGACCTTGAGTTTCCCAGTACCGCGGATGGTCGCTTCGGGTTTTCTCTGGATTACGGCAAACTCACACAAGCGGGCTCCTGTCTGTATCCCGGATTGCCATTTGACAGGCATGGTGCATTCTCTGCGTTTGCAGGGATGCGGCTGCACCTGACAGAGGGCGCTGCTTCAGACTTGCGTGGTGTCGATGGTTTGATCCTGCTCGGTGACCAGATTTATGCAGAAGCAACTGCAGATCTGTTTGATCCCAGATCACTCTACGAACGTTACCGCAACGCCTACCGGTTGGCATTTGCGCATCCGGATGTTGCCTATGTGTTTGCACATTTGGCAACCTGGCTGGTACTTGATGATCATGAATTCAAGGACAACTGGCGCGGCGAGTACGATGAGACGATGAAGTACGCCCGCAGAATGGCAGGACTGTATCAAATGCACCAGCGTCCGCATTGGGACACAGAGGCTGCTGATCTTTGGTACCATTTTCAGTGTGCCGGGTATCCCGCGTTTGTGTTTGATACCCGCAGCGACAGCCATGCTGCGGATAAACCTTCGACAGATGTGCTGGGCCCTAAACAGATGCAGGCGTTCGAAAACTGGCTGATCAAGCAGAGCCAATCCCCGGTCATCCTGCTGTGCAGTGAGTCACCGATTGGCCCGGTAGAACGAGATTTAGTTGCATTTCCCGACAAGTTGCGCCGTGAGGACGGCTTGCTGGCGTATCCAGGTTTCCTTGCAAAAGTCGCTACGCTGTTACTGCAGCATACGCCCGATGCCCGTGTCATTTGGCTGACCGGGGACCCGCACTTGTCGTGTGTGGTTGAACTGTGTGCGACAAGTGCAAAAGGAACGGTTGTAATCACGCAACTGTGTTGCTCTGGACTGAATGCGCCACTGCCGTTTGTCAACGCGCAGGCAGCCGCTTACGATTGGGATACCTCATTCGGGTTATTGCTGGATAACGGGGAGGATGCTATTCAGTGGACCGGTCGACAACTTTTGTTAACTGACAATCCAAGACATTTTGTCCGGCTTGATATTGATCCTGACGACGGAAATCAATTAACTGTGCAAGCGTATGCTGCTGATGGTTCGACGTCCGGTCGTGCCTATAAATCCTCGTTAGTCGTAACGGGTCACTGAGCTGAATAAAGGAGTTTTTGTTGTGAAGCTCTTGGAAAAAATTACCGGTTTTTCGCGTTATGATCAGGTGCTGGACCCGCTGCTACTCAGCCAGATTGTTGAGTCCCAGCGTATGCGGGTTTTTCAGTCCGAGCGGGCGCTTGTGCTGGTTTTGGTCAGCAGTTTGTTTTATCTCGCAGGGTTGTGGCAAGAGGTTGATGCCGGCAGGCTGACGGCCTGGCTTGGAATCATTGTAGTACTGGCTTTCATCAGAGCCCTGATCTGCCGACAGGTTGAAAAAAGGCTGGTTCACAGCACGGTTCCCGTGTTGTACTTCAGTTCGTTGTCGAGCACCTTCGCTGTCGGGTCAGGTTATTGGTGGATCTGTCTTGGCAGTGACGAGCGCGTTGTGTTTGCGGTTGCGTTGCTGACATTGATCTATGCAATTGGTACCACCATCAATTCCTCCATACAGAACCGCGGCTTTACCTGGTTGTTGGCCAGTAATCTGGGACAGGGCGTGGTCTTTTTATTGCTGGTGTCAGACCCTGCAGATATTGAGGCGGGTGTTGCCATGCTCGCGATTACTATTTTGTTAACAGAATTTGGCAAACGAAGTTCAGCCGTATTTAACGATTCAATCCGAATAAGGGAAGAGAATCTTGAACAGAATATCAGACTTGAAAAAGACAAATTAATTGTTGAAAAGTCATTAAACGTTGCGCGGTAGGCCAATGAAGAAAAAAACCGGTTTATGGCGGCTGCCAGTCATGATCTGCGACAACCTCTTCATGCCATGACATTGTTTCTGTGCAGTTTGCGTCATACCGTCACTGACAGTCGCACGCATGAGTTGCTGGATAAGATTGATGAAACCAGCACAATTCTGCACGAGCAGTTTAACAGTCTTCTTGATCTCTCCAAGTTTGATGCCGGTGTAGTGACAGCTGATGAATCCAAAATCCGTCTGGATCTTATGTTAAAAAACATTGCAGACGCCGCTGCGCAGGACGCACAACAAAAGAACGTAGCACTGCATCTGTACAGCATACCGGTTGTGGTGAAATCCGACATGTTGCTGATGGAGCGATTGCTGCGCAATCTGGTTAACAACGCTGTGCAATATACCGATAAAGGTTCGGTCAGCATTCAAATGCGCCGTCAACGCAATGGGCTGGTGATTTCAGTGATCGATACCGGTATTGGCATCTCACTGGAGGATCAGGACAAAATATTCCGTGACTATTTTCAGGTCAGTAACAAGGCTCGTAGCAAAAGCAAAGGTTCCGGATTGGGCTTGGCCATTGTTAAAAGAATTGCCGCGTTGCTGGCTTTAAAAATCACCCTTAAGTCGCAAGTGGGATCGGGTAGCACATTTAATGTTCACGTGCCTCTGTCGGCGCTTGTTGAGCTGCCGGATATGGAAGAAGTCAGCGATGATGAGATGGATACCATACAAATGGACTTTGCAGGGCTCAGAATTCTGATAGTTGATGATGATGCGTCAATTCTGGACGCGATGACCGGTCTGTTGAGAACCTGGGGTCGTTCTGCCATCAGCGCGTCATCGCCTGAGCAGGTAGACAGGTTATTATCGTATGAGAGTGATTTTGATCTGGTGTTAATGGATGACATGCTGCATGACGATATCATGGGGCTTGATATCGCGCTTCAGTTGTCTGCAAAGATTCCCAAACAACACATTATTATGGCAACTGCCAACGCAGCAAGTGCCCGCCTTGCCGAAATAAAAGCAGCCGGGTTCGAGGTGTTGGTGAAGCCGGTGGATTATGAAGTGTTGAGAAGGGCAATTGTAAAGGCGGTTGTTGGATAGTTTTTTTTGGATGTTGGCGGTGGCGGGTCGGCAGTTCCTCAGGGCGGCGCTTTGCGCCTGATTGCCCTTCGCTCACTGCCGACCCGCCACCGCTTSACTCCTTTGTGGCACCAGCGCACGTTGCTTTGCGCCTGATTGCTTTTTGCTCACTGCTGGCTGGCCACTGGCACAGTCTCAGCGTGTAGCAATCAACTCGCGGCAAGTGGCTACCGCCGCCCGCACCTGAGTAGGCGCGGTGCCACCGATGTGGTCACGCGCCTGCACAGACCCTTCGAGGCTGAGCACTGCAAACACATCGTCGGCGATGATGTCTGAGAACTGTTGCAGCTCCGACAGTGACAGTTCGCTTAAATCCTTTTTCTGTTGAATGCCATAGGCGACAGACTTGCCAACAATCTCGTGTGCGTCGCGGAAGGCCAGGCCTTTTTTGACCAGATAGTCAGCCAGGTCGGTGGCGGTGGCGTAACCTTTTTTGGCTGCCAGATACATGTTGTCCTTTTTGGGTTTGATGGCCGGAATCATGTCACCGTAGGCTTTCAGGCAATCACGCAGCGTGTCAATCAGATCAAACAGCGGTTCTTTGTCTTCCTGATTGTCCTTGTTGTAGGCCAGTGGTTGTGACTTCATCAACATCAGAAGAGCGATCAGATGGCCGGTAACACGGCCGCTTTTGCCACGCACCAGTTCAGGGACGTCGGGGTTCTTTTTCTGCGGCATGATGGACGAGCCGGTGCAGAATCGATCGGGCAGGTCAATAAAATCAAATTGTGCCGATGTCCAAAGAATCAATTCTTCCGAGAACCGTGACAGATGCGTCATGATCAGACTGCCACAGGCGGCCAGTTCAATCGCAAAATCACGGTCACTGACCGAGTCCAGTGAGTTGCGCGTCGGCGCATCAAATCCCAGTTGTTCAGCCGTGTAATGTCGGTTGATCGGGTAGCTGGTGCCCGCCAGTGCTGCGGCGCCCAGCGGCGACTTGTTCAGACGCTTACGGCAGTCAAGCAAGCGGCTGTAATCGCGATCTAGCATTTCAAACCATGCCAGCAGGTGGTGACCAAAGGTAATGGGCTGCGCAGTCTGCAGGTGTGTGAACCCCGGCATAATGGTGTCGGCTTCACGCTCGGCAATATCCAGCAGCGCACTTTGCAGGCGCGTCAGTTCTGCAGCGATCACGTCTATTTCATCGCGCACATACAGGCGGATGTCCGTCGCTACCTGATCGTTGCGTGAACGGCCGGTGTGCAGCTTTTTGCCGGTCAAGCCAATACGTTTGGTGAGCTCGGATTCGATGTTCATGTGCACATCTTCCAGCGCTACTGACCAGGTAAAATTACCGGCTTCGATGTCCGTTTGAATGGCAAGCAGACCGTCCACAATCGCGGTGCATTCATTTTCCGTCAGGATGCCAGCCTGTTGCAGCATGCGCGCGTGAGCAATAGATCCGCGGATATCCTGGCGATACATGCGTTGGTCAAAACTGACGGACGCGGTAAAACGCTGCACAAAGGCATCGGTGGCTTCCGTAAATCGGCCGCCCCATAGAGTGTGGCTGCTGTTCTGGCCCGGCGCGGTTGTTTTGTTGCTCATAGTGGTCACCTGCTGTTGAAAACGCCGCGGAGTATATCACGCGGCTGCTGGCGGGCGAATCAGAGAGACAGGGCGTGCCACATTCAGGCTGTTTTTGGCGTAGAATGCACATAAGATCTCTAAACCAATTGTGATGAAATGGACGTGTTATGGCTTCAAATGTAATCCGTATTGCCACCCGTCGCAGCCCGCTGGCCTTGTGGCAGGCTGAATACGTGCGTGATGCGCTGCTGGCTGGCAACCCCGGCATAACCGTGGAACTGGTGGGCATTGCCACCAAGGGCGACAAAATTCTGGACGTGCCGTTGGCCAAAGTCGGTGGTAAGGCCTTGTTTGTGAAAGAGCTGGAAACTGCCATGCTGGATGGCGAAGCTGATCTGGCCGTGCATTCCATGAAGGATGTGCCCATGGAGTTTCCGCACGGTCTGTTCCTGTCCGTGATTTGTCCCCGGGAAGACCCACGTGATGCGTTTGTATCCAATACCTACAAGTCGCTGGATGAATTGCCGCTCGGCGCCTGCGTGGGCACCTCGAGTTTACGCCGTCAATGCCAGTTGCGCAGTGTGCGACCAGACATACGTATCGCCGACTTGCGTGGTAACGTGGGGACACGACTTGGTAAGCTGGATGCCGGAGAATTTGATGCCATCATTCTGGCGGCTGCCGGTTTGATACGTCTTGAACTTGGTGCCCGTATTGCGCAGTTTTTGCCCACGGATTTGTCGTTGCCTGCGGGCGGCCAGGGTGCGGTGGGGATAGAGTGTCGTGAAGGTGATGAACGTATTATCAGCCTGTTGGCACCGTTGCATGATCGTGACACCGCAGATCGTGTGATTGCCGAGCGTGCGCTGAATAAACGTTTAAACGGGGGTTGTCAGGTACCGATTGCGTGTTTTGCCGAGTTGGACGGCGATCAATTACACCTGCGCGGCCTGGTTGGGTCTAGCGATGGCAAGCAACTCTTGCGCACTGAAATACGCGGCCATCGCCGCGATGCGGAACAGCTGGGTATACAGGCCGCTGAGCATTTGCTGTCACAGGGGGCCGACAAGATTCTGGCAGCGCTATACGCCGGACAGTAAGTGAGTGGAATCGTTAATCAACTGGAAAAAGAGCCATGACTGAAATGACTTTATCCGGCATCAACGTATTATTGACACGACCTGCTGCGCAATCTGCAGCACTTGCATCGGCAATCACCGGGCTGGGTGGTAATGTGTGTGAGCTGCCACTGATAGAGATCGAACCCGTGACCGACGTGGCAGCATGTGAAACAATTAAATCCATGATCCTCAATCTGGATCATTATTACGCGGCTATTTTTATCAGCACCAATGCCGCACGCATGGGTATGCAGTGGATCGATCGCTACTGGCCGCAATTGCCTGTTGGGCTCAGTGCATATGCGGTAGGTCCCGGTACGGCACAAGTACTCAAGGAATTTGACTGGCCGGTGTTTGTGTCGGATAAAGGTGTTACCAGCGAGGACCTGTTAGCGTTGCCAGGGTTGCGGCAGGTTGATGGAAAAAAAATTGCATTGTTTCGTGGTGTGGGCGGACGTGAGTTATTAGCGGAAACACTGCGCGAACGTGGTGCAGCTGTTGACTATCTGGAGTTGTATCACCGGCATACACCTGACTATTCGCAAAATGTGCTGGCAGATTTGATCCATGATCAGCATGTTAATGCGATTGTTGTGAGCAGTGCACAAATTCTGGACGTTCTGCTGCATTCCCTGCATCAGGATGTCGCGAGATTGACAACCATCCCTTTGATTGTGCCGTCTGAGCGCGTGCGTCAACGCGCGTTAGATGCCGGCATTCATATTGTGATCAATGCGGGTGGTGCGGACGAGGGGGCGGTCATCAAGAGTTTAAAAGCGATTGCCCCTGCAATCAGACCAACGCTCTAACAGCGTTGACGGTATGTTCCTGACGGAGTAGTTAATATTGAACAGCGAACAAGACAGAACTGACGGGCAAGCAACTGTCGAAACCGACGCTACTTTGCCCGGTGCCAATGAGGGCGAACCATCAAAAGCAGCGCCGAAAAATACAATATCTCAGCCTGTGGCGCGGTCACAGCCATGGCTGCTTTGGTTGATAGTCATTCTGCTGTGTGGTGCTGTTGGGGCTTTTTATTGGCAACAGACCCGGTTTAGTCTGAGTCATTCTTCGGCGCTGCTATCCCTGCAGGAAAGCAACCAACAATTGAACGCTGAGTTGACTGCGGCACAAACAAACATGCAAACAGAACTGCAATCACAGGTTGCTTTGATGCAAGCCAACGCCGGATCGCTTCAACAGGCGTTGTCAGAGCTGCAGACCATGGAACAGCAGGACGAACAGCGAATACAGGGGCTGCAGCAGCGCCTGGAACGACAGTTGCAAGATACCCGAACAGTGGTCACGGCACTGCAACGGCAAGTGGCGGGATTACAACAGCGCGATACCCGTTGGATCAATGCAGAAGCGGCTTATCTGATGCGGCTGGCTGAGCACAAACTGACGCTGGAAAACAATCCGTCGGCGACCCTGCAATTGCTGCGATCCGTCGAGGTGTTGTTGCGCGACCAGACGGATCCGCTGGCACAGACAGCGCTGCAAAATCTTGCGCAGGATATTGCGGCGATTGAGTCAGCACGTGTGCCAGACCGTTTTGTACTGGCACAGCGCGTCAGCGAACTTGCTGCTGTGTTGGACGATGTGTCGGTCACTGGTGTTCGTCAAGCGATGTATCAGCAGGGGGTGAGCAATGTTCGCGAGCAGACAGCGACAGTGGACGCTGACCAAAGCTGGACTACCGCGGTGATCAGTTTGTTCCGCAGCATTTTTGTGTGGCGTCAGGCTGAACAGAACCCGCTGGAGTTCCTGTCATCGGATCAGGAAAGTCTGATCAAGCTTCAGATGCGACTGCAGTTTGAGCAGGCGCGGTTTGCCGTCATGCAAGCTGACCAGCGATTGTTTGAAGATGCGTTGGAGCAGGTTGCCGCCGGATTGCAACGCTACTTTATGCAAGACAGCAACGTCGCAACGCAACTACACGATGACGTGCAGGCGCTGTCGGTTCAGAGCGTACAGGGTGACCTGCCTGACATTTCCTCCACCCGGGCGTTGGTAGAACAACTGCAAGGTGCTGAACCCGAAACCACCCCAATGTCAGTGCCTACGCCATCTCCCGTCATGTTATCGCCAGACGAACCTGTTCAGGCTGAGCCAGTATCCCCTGATGCCCCATCATCACCGGTACAAAGCACCGAGCCGGAGGAGGCAGCAGAATGAAAAAGATTCTGATATTAAGTCTGCTCGCCATGGCCGCCGGCTTGTTTTTAGCCCTACAGATGATAAAAGACCCCGGGTATGTGCTGATCGCCTACGGCGGCTGGACCTTCGAAACCAGCGTGTTTGCGTTGCTGGTGTTGCTCGTGGTCACCACAATCGTGCTCAGGCTAACCTACCTGCTACTGGCCTGGCTGAACCCCATGAGATTTTTCCGAAAAACCGGGAAACAAACCACCGCAACAAAATAATCTGTGTGACTCGCCCGACAACCACTCGCCTAAAAGCCTCTGTTACAGACCTAACTGCCCCCAAAGTTCATCAACACGCTTTTTCACCGCAGCATCCATCACAATCGGCGTCCCCCACTCACGTGTTGTTTCACCCGGCCACTTGTTAGTTGCATCCATACCAATCTTCGAGCCCAGCCCCGACACCGGTGACGCAAAATCCAGATAATCAATCGGCGTATTCTCAATCAGAACCGTATCCCGAGCCGGATCCATACGCGTGGTCATTGCCCAGATCACATCATTCCAGTCACGAATGTTCACGTCATCATCGGTCACGATGACAAACTTGGTATACATAAACTGCCGCAGGAATGACCACACACCCATCATCACGCGTTTGGCATGCCCGGGATATTGTTTACGGATGCTGACGATCGCCAGGCGATATGAGCAGCCTTCTGGCGGCAAATAAAAATCCACAATTTCCGGATACTGCTTTTGCAGCAAGGGCACAAACACTTCGTTCAGTGCCACGCCCAGCATGGCGGGTTCATCGGGCGGACGGCCCGTGTACGTGCTGTGGTAAATCGGATCTTTTCGATGAGTGATTTTTTTAACCGTGAACACGGGAAATTTATCGACTTCATTGTAATAACCGGTGTGGTCACCAAATGGGCCCTCATCAGCCATGTCATTTGCTTCAATCACGCCTTCCAGCACAATTTCCGCACTGGCAGGCACCTGAAGGTTATTGGTCAGGCACTGGATGACTTCCGTCTTGCTGCCACGCAGCAAACCGGCAAATGCATATTCAGACAATGTATCTGGAATGGGCGTTACGGTAGCCAGTATGGTGGCCGGGTCAGCACCAATTGCAATCGACACCGGAAACGGCTCACCCGGATGCTTGAGCTGCCAGTCCCGGAAATCCAGCGCGCCACCACGATGTGATAACCAGCGCATGATCAGCCGGTTTTTGCCGATCACCTGCATGCGATAGATGCCGAGATTTTGCCGATCCTTTTCTGGTCCTCGGGTGATCACCAATGGCCATGTCACCAACGGACCTGCATCACCCGGCCAGCAGGTTTGCACCGGCAAGAATGAGAGATCAACGTCGTTTTCATTAATGACCACATCCTGGCAGGGGGCAGACTTGCGTACGTTGGGTGCAATATTCAACACCTGTTTCCAGGTCGGCAGGTTTTCCCAAAGATCGCGCCAGCCTTTGGGTGGCGTTGGTTCTTTCAGAAATGCCATGAGTTTGCCAACGTCACGCAGCCCCTGCACATCCTGCTGTCCCATTGCCAGCGCAATGCGCCGCGTGTTGCCAAACAGATTGCCCAGCAATGGCACCTTGGAGCCGATGGGATTTTCAAACAGCAATGCAGGACCACCCGCACGCAGCGTACGGTCACAAATCTCGGTGATTTCCAGATTGGGATCCACCGGCACAGTGATGCGTTTTAATTCACCCTCCGCTTCCAGCAGCGCAATAAATTCACGAAGATCTTTAAATGACATCAGCGGTTTCCTTTAATTCACAGAACGGCAATCGTCAATCACTCTTGGATGTTCCCATTGCAGTCAGACGTGTGCACGTGGCCGTTTGTTGTACGCTTTTAAAACAAAAAAGGTTTTTACAATTCTATTTTAGTATAACGGAAGTATCAGAAGCGTAGGCGAGGCAGCAAAGGTGGGAAAAGAAAGGGCCGGACAAGCGCAGTTTACAGTGAGTAAATGAGCATTGGCCGGCCCTTTATTTTTTCGCATTTGCAACGCAGGTAGCTTCTGTTACTTCCGTTTCATGGCGTTGAAGAAATCTTCATTCGTCTTGCTGTCTTTCAGCTTGTCGAGAATAAACTCCGCCGCCTGCACATCTTCCATCGTTGCCAGAATCTTGCGCAGAATCCACATACGTTGCAGTTCTTCTTCGCCAGTCAGCAGTTCTTCACGACGTGTGCCGGAGCGACGTACGTTCATAGCCGGGTAAATACGTTTCTCGGCAATTTTGCGGTCAAGATGGATTTCCATGTTGCCCGTGCCTTTGAATTCTTCGTAAATCACCTCGTCCATTTTTGAACCGGTTTCAACCAACGCGGTGGCGATAATGGTCAGACTGCCGCCTTCTTCCAGATTACGTGCCGCACCAAAGAATCGTTTCGGGCGCTCAAGTGCGTGGGCATCCACACCGCCGGTCAATACTTTACCAGAAGAGGGCACAATGGTGTTGTAGGCGCGCGCCAGTCGGGTAATGGAGTCGAGCAGAATAACCACGTCTTCTTTGTGTTCGACAAGGCGCTTGGCCTTTTCGATGACCATCTCGGCGACTTGCACGTGACGGGCGGGCGGTTCATCAAAGGTACTGGCAACCACTTCGCCGCGCACAGAGCGCTGCATGTCGGTTACTTCTTCAGGACGTTCGTCGATCAACAACACAATGAGTCGACATTCAGGATTGTTGCGGGTAATCGACTGTGCAATGTTCTGCAGCAACAGCGTTTTACCAGCTTTGGGTGGCGATACAATCAAACCACGCTGACCTTTGCCGATGGGCGCCGTCAGGTCGATGATACGGGCGCTGAGATCTTCAGTACTGCCATTACCCAGTTCAAGGCGCAGGCGCTCAGTCGGGAACAGGGGAGTCAGGTTTTCGAAGAGAATTTTCTGTTTGGAGTTTTCGGGTTTTGCGAAGTTAACTTCGGAGATCTTCAGCAGGGCAAAATAACGCTCACCTTCTTTCGGGGGGCGAATTTTGCCGGATATCGTGTCGCCCGTACGCAGGTTGAATCTGCGAATCTGGCTGGGTGACACATAGATATCGTCGGGGCCGGCCAGATAGGATGAATCAGATGATCGCAGGAATCCAAAGCCATCCTGCAGAATTTCCAGAACCCCGTCACCACTGATGTCTTCGCCGTTTTTGGCGTGTTTTTTCAGAATCGCAAATATGATGTCTTGCTTGCGGGTACGGGAGAGGTTTTCAAGGCCCATTTCCTGTGCTCTTTCAAGCAGTTGAGCAATGGGTTGCTTTTTCAGATCAGTTAGATTCATAGGCTAGAGTTTATGTAAAGTTTGGGTACAGGAAATCTGTAACAGGCAACGCAGCGAAGGCCAGAAATAACAATGATGTTGTTGATGCAGGCTGAGATGCCGATCGGTTTAAAAGATAAAGAGTTTTGGATTAAGTCAGTCGGGTTTGAGACTGGAATCCGCGCCGTTTAACGGGGATGCGGCTGAATATAATTGCTCAGGGACCGGCTGTCTACAAAAATTTGTATCTTTGTGTGACCCCGGAATGCTCGGATTCCGGGGGTCAATAATAATCCAGCAGCATACGCTGCCAGATAAACGCATCAAATCATGCTGTCGATAAATGCTGCCAGCTGTGATTTTGACAATGCGCCTACTTTGGTGCCGGCAACCTGGCCGTCTTTAAAGATAATCAGCGTTGGTATACCGCGGATGCCGAATTTGGGTGCTGTCATGGTGCTGGAGTCAACGTTGAGTTTGCAAATTTTTAGACGACCATCATATTCGTCGGCCAGTTCATCAAGCACCGGGGCGATCATTTTGCAGGGGCCGCACCATTCTGCCCAGAAGTCCACCATCACGGGGCTGTCAGACTTGAGGACGTCTTGTTCAAAACTTGCATCGGTGATGTGGACGATTTTGTCGCTCATAGCAACGTTCCTTCAATGTAATGTCAGGGTAAGCGACAGGCGGAAAGCTAGATCGACTTAATGACGGCTGGTTAATGGAAATGTGTTCTTGATGACTATCATAAGGGCAAAAAAACTTGTTTCAAGTGGTTCTTTTGCGGTGGTGGTGACGGATTCAGTCCGCGGGAACCGGGAGGTTCCTCGCAACGACGCTGCGCGTCTGATTGTTGCTCGCTCTCCTCCCGGTTCCCGCGGACTGAATCCGTCTCTCAAACCTCCGGCCACCCGCCTGACCTACCACCATCTTGTTAAACAACAGCCGCAGCACTTGTCCCTGACGGTTAAGCATCTTTCAGCAAGAGGGCAACCTTTTTCGCAAAGTACGTCAGAATGGCATCGGCGCCCGCGCGCTTGATGCAGATCAGCGACTCCATGGCGACGGCGTTTTCATCCAGCCAGCCGTTGCGGGCGGCAGCCATGTGCATGGCATATTCGCCGCTGACCTGATAAACCATAGTGGGAGCGCCGAGTTCATCTTTAACGCGGCGGACGATGTCAAGGTAGGGCATACCGGGCTTTACCATCACCATGTCAGCACCTTCAGACAAGTCCATGGCGACTTCATGGATAGCCTCGTCAGAATTGGCCACGTCCATCTGGTAGTTGTACTTATTGCCTTTACCCAGATTGCCGGAGGAACCGACCGCATCGCGGAATGGCCCGTAGTAACTGGAGGCATATTTGGCGGAGTACGCCATGATGCGGGTGTGGATGAAGCCGTGTTTTTCAAGCGCCTCTCGGATAGCGCCAATGCGGCCATCCATCATGTCAGAGGGCGCAACAATATCCGAGCCGGCTTCTGCCTGTGACAGAGCCTGCTTAACCAACGCGCTGACAGTTTCGTCATTCATGACATAACCGGTCTCGTCAATAATGCCGTCCTGGCCGTGCGTGGTGTAGGGATCCAATGCCACGTCGGTAATGATGCCGAGTTCGGGGAAGTTGGCCTTGAGTTGGCGCACAGCGCGTTGAACAAGGCCGTCGGGGTTCCAGGCCTCGCGGCCGTCGAGCGTTTTGGTTTCCTGATGCGGTGACGGGAACAGGGCGATAGCCGGAATGCCAAGCTCCACCAGTTCTTTGGCTTCTCTCAGCAATTCGTCCACGCTCAGCCGAAAGATATCCGGCATCGATGCGATCTCCTGTCGTTGATTGCTGCCTTCCACAATAAACATGGGATAAATCAGGTCATCTGTGCTCAGACGGGTTTCGCGCATCAGGCGACGGCTGAATTCGTCCTTTCGCATGCGGCGCAGGCGGGTCAATGGAAACTGGCGCGAACCAGGCGCGCGTGAGGTATGATCGGCCACGTTGAGTACCCTTGCTGAAAAAATGAGCAAAAACTATAACACAGCGTTCAGGTCGATAAAATCGAGCCGGCGGCTGTCGGGCAGCGTACAAGCCCCAACAACCCACGTTTCAATCACCCGAGCCTCAACAAGCAAGGGCACAATAAACAAGAGAATAGGAAAAACATGAATAAAGCCAGGATCGTCTTGTTAGCCGTATTGGCAGCGGTGGTTGCGCTGTATCTGACACTGGATCTGGGGCAATACCTGACACTGGCCTACGCTCAGTCGCAGTTGGACACGTTACGAGATTTCAGTCGCAGCAATTTTGCACTGACCGCAGGGGTATTTTTTACGGCCTATGTGCTGGTGACGGCATTGTCTATCCCGGGGGCCGCCATCATGACACTGCTGGGCGGTGCTATTTTTGGACTGGGTTGGGGGCTGCTGCTGGTGTCTTTCGCTAGCACGTTGGGCGCAACATTGGCGTTTCTGGCCTCACGATTGTTGCTCCGCGACTATGTGCAGAATAAATTTGGCAGCTCGCTGAAAACGGTCAACGCTGGCGTTGAGCGTGATGGCGCGTTTTACCTGTTTACCTTGCGCATGATTCCGGTATTCCCGTTTTTCCTGATTAACTTGGTGATGGGGCTGACGCCCATCAAAACATTGACGTTTTTCTGGGTCAGTCAAACAGGCATGTTGATTGGTACCGCAGTCTACGTAAATGCTGGTGTTGAACTGGGCCAACTGAATTCATTGTCGGGATTGCTCAGTGGCTCACTGATCCTGTCGTTTGCTTTGCTGGCGCTGTTGCCCTGGGTTGGCAAATTGCTGATCAGTGCCATCAAACGCAATCGCCTGACTAAAGCCTATACTCGCCCCAAGACGTTTGATACCAATCTGGTGGTCATCGGTGCCGGCTCGGGTGGCTTGGTGGCGTCCATTATCGCGGCGGGTGCCAAAGCCAACGTCATTCTTATTGAGAAACACAAAATGGGAGGCGACTGTCTTAACACCGGATGTGTGCCCAGCAAGACCCTGATCAGCAGTGCCAAAGTGGCGGAAACCATTCGTCAGGCTGAGGCATTTGGCATTCGTAATGCCAGTGGCACTGTCGATTTTGCAGCAGTCATGGAGCGGGTGCAGGGTGTCATCAAAACCATTGAGCCACATGACTCGGTCGAGCGTTTTACCGGGTTGGGTGTGGAATGCGTGCAGGGAGAAGCGTTTATCCGCTCTCCCTGGGAAGTGGAAGTGAATGGTCGCGTGATCACAACCCGATCCATCATCGTGGCAACCGGCGCTCGTCCCTTTATCCCCGATGTGCCGGGATTGTCCGGCATCAGGTACTTGCACTCGGACAACGTCTGGGACATCCGTGAGCTGCCGGAACGTTTGCTGGTATTGGGCGGCGGCCCGATTGGTTGTGAACTGGCGCAGAGTTTTGCGCGACTGGGCTCCAACGTGAGCATTCTGGATCGTGCTGACCGGCTCATGTCCCGCGAGGATATCGAGGCAACCACGCTGATAGAGAGCAAATTCCGAGATCAGGGCATTACCTTGCTGTTAGGCCATCATATGCAGCAATTCGGTTCGGATGCCGAGGGTGATTTTCTGATCAGTCAGTCACCTGATGGCGCTGAGCATCGCATCAGCTTTAACAAGGTGCTGGTCGCGCTCGGCCGCAAGCCCAATGTGGAAGGCTTTGGTCTTGAGCAGCTGAAGATGCCGCTGACCCCGCAAGGCGCCATTCAAGTTAACGATGCGATGCAAACGGTGTATCCGACCATTTTTGCCTGCGGTGATGTAGCCGGTCCGTGGCAGTTTACACACATGGCATCCTTTCAAGCTTGGTATGCCACCCTGAATGCGCTTGCGGGAGGGCTGAAGACGTTTCGCGCCAATTATCGCGTAGTGCCTCGTGCGACCTTCACGGACCCGGAAGTGGCTCGTGTCGGGTTGAATGAACAGGAAGCCAATGAACAAGGCGTCAAGTATGAGCTGACACACTTCAACCTTGACCGGTTGGATCGCGCGTTGGCAGATGGTCACGCGTATGGATTCATCAAGATTCTGACGGTACCCGGATCAGATAAAATTCTGGGCGTCACCATGGTAGGACCACAAGCGGGCGAGTTGATTGGCAGTTTTGTGTTTGCCATGACACACAATCTTGGGTTAAAGAAAATAGGTGGCACGACCCACATTTACCCGACAATGCTGGAAGGCAATCGTTTCGCGGCGAATGCCTGGCGCAGTGCACGGGTGCCACAGCATCTGTTGCCCTGGGCTGAGAAATTTTTCCGTTGGCGTCTGTAACAACCGTCGAGTATAGCTAACGCTGTACAACAAACGAGGTAAAGTACAGGTTCATGATGCGATCGCCGGTGCTCGGACCTTCCAGAAAATCCAGCGCGGATCGAATTTCACCAAGCGCTTGCAGGCGCAACAACTCTTTACCCTGAGTAGAGGTGAGGTTTTCTTCCAGTTGGGCCGCCAGCAGAACCACAATCCTGTTGCGCAAATAGGGCAGGTGTTTATCGATCAGAGCGGCAGTGCCCGGCTCCATACGAACGGAAATATCAGCTTTGAGATATTTAAGTCGACCGGCGCCGTCGTAGTTGGTCACAAAACTCGGACCAAGACCGTAGTAGATCAAACCTGCCATGGCCGCAGCAGGGTCTTGTGCGGGTTCGGCGGCGAATGATGCGGAGGGTGCCGCCAGAATGAACAGCGCCACCAGGACACCAAAAAATGAAGTTCTGTACTGTGAATGAGGGGGTGTCATAATCGGGTTCTATCCTGTGGTGATGCTTATAGTGTCGGCTGTTGCCGGTAAGTCTTAAGTTTTTTTTGCTGCCGATGAGCAGAATGTAAACACGACATTGTCAGGAAGGTTTTTATGACCGAGCAGATAGCCCGGCTGAATGAATTATTGCAACAATGGCCTTGGTTGTTGACGTTGATAGCGGTTGTAGCCTTATTAACGGCCAGTTGGCTGGCAAATTTTGTCAGCAAACGCATTTTGGTTCGCGGCCTCTTATCCTTGCTGAAGGTGCCGGTCAGCGACAAGTCCCATGGTGGAACCAGCGCCCAATTCAAGCGCTTTGGGTTTATTGCCCGCCTGGCCAATATCATCCCGGCATTGGTGATCATTGTCGGGATCCGGTTTGTACCTGGCCTGCCGGAACAAGCGACTGTCGTCACGCTGAATATTGCCAGTGCCCTGATTATCCTGTCACTGGCCATGGCTTTATCAAATTTGTTGGATATGGCCAATGAGGTCTATCAACGCAGGCCCGACGCAGCAACTCGCCCTATCAAAGGGTATCTGCAGGTTTTAAAAATTGTTGTGTATGCAGTTGCTGTGCTGCTGATGATTGCAGCGATGCTCGATCGCTCTCCATTGATCCTGTTGTCAGGCCTTGGTGCGTTGGCAGCCGTGCTGATGTTGATTTTCCAGGACACCATTTTGTCATTGGTTGCCAGTGTGCAGATTGCATCGAATGACATTGTCAGGGTAGGCGACTGGGTTGAAATGCCGCAGTTAAATGCCGATGGTGACGTGGTGGATATCGCACTGCATACCATCAAAATTCAAAACTGGGATCGCACCATCACTACGATTCCCACCAAACGTTTTATTTCTGATTCCTTTAAAAATTGGCGAGGCATGACGGAGTCTGGGGGCAGGCGCATCAAACGCTCTCTGTTTCTCGATCAGACCAGCGTGCGTTTTTTAAGCGCAGCTGAGTTAACACATTTGAGTCAGTTGGTGTTGTTGAGTGACTATCTGAGTGCCAAGCAGCAAGAAATTGCGCAATGGAACCAGAAGCTGGCTGAACGGGGTAAAGAGCCTGCCAACACCCGCCGCATCACCAACCTTGGTACTTTCAGGGCTTATGTGGAAAATTATCTGCGTCAACATCCGCGGGTAAATCAGGGTATGACGCAAATCGTCAGGCATCTGAATCCGACGCCAGAAGGCTTGCCAATCGAAGTGTATTGTTTTACCAATACCGTTGAGTGGGTGCCCTATGAGGCGATTCAGTCAGATATTTTTGACCATCTACTGTCAATACTGCCAGAATTCGGCCTGCGCGTTTTCCAACAACCAAGTGGTGCAGATATGCAGCGCTGGTCAGCAGGTGCGGGCGCTGACATTCGACCATTACAGGACTGAACATGATGATTGCACGACTCTTGGAAATGATGCCCGGTTCGCGTTTGTTGAACTTTCTGGTGTTTGTAGCGACAGTAGTCATTATCGGGATCGCGCTCTACATGGAGCATGTGATGCTGCTGCAGCCTTGTGGTCTGTGTATCACTCAGCGGGTGTTTGTGGTGCTGGCCGGGTTGGTGTGTCTGGCGGCGGCTATTCATAATCCGGGTGCAACGGGTCGGCGTAATTATGGAATCGGCGCAGCGGCGATGTGTGTCACCGGCGGCTATTTTGCCATGCGTCAGATCTGGTTGACCTATTTGCCCGAGGATCAGGTCCCGGCGTGTGGACCGGGGTTCAACTATGTCCTGAACAATTTCCCGCTGATGGATACGTTGAGTTTCCTGCTAAAAGGTGACGGCAATTGCGCCGAAGTCAGCTGGCGCTTCCTTGGCATTTTTTCAATCCCGGAACTCTCGTTGATGGGATTTGTTGCCTTATTTGCCTTGTGCCTGTACCAAGGCTTTCGGCGCTAAAGGCGGTAATCGTTCCATTGCGCCAGATACTCATCGAAACTGAGTGTATCCTGTGCTTCGATGCTGGCCTGTGCCGCTAATGATTGTGCGCTGGCAGCAGTAAAATGATCGCGTCGGGCTGACAGCATCTCGCTTTGCGCGAAGTGTGTCAGTGCCTGTTCCGATGCCTGCATACCAAACTTGCAAAAAGGGATGCCTTGCTCACGCATGCGTTGCAGAATCTGTGCAGAAGGCGTCAGTTCAGGGTTTTCAACTTTGGCGACTTGAGCACTCACTGCGGCGCTGTAACAGGCGCTCTCGTGAGAGTGATCAAGAATCGCCGCGGTGTACCGTATATCATCCAATAATTCGTTAGCCCATTGTTTGAGCAGAACAGGTTGTTCGTGTCTGCTTAACATTAGCCCGGGCTCACGGCCCCGATTGACCGCAAGAGACAGATTTTGCACGCTTTCGTACGATTCCGCCTGCTCACACCACGGGCTGTCGGACAACAGACAATACAGCAGGAAAGCATCCAGAAAATGAATCTGCTCGCTGTTGATGCCAACCGGTAAAAACGGGTTCAAATCCAGCGCCCGCACTTCAACGTACTGAATGCCACGCTCTTTTAACAACTGCAGCGGACGTTTACCTTCACCCACTCGCTTGGGGCGAATGGTGGCGTAAAATTCGTTTTCGAGTTGCAGCAGGTTTGTGTTCATTTGCAGCTTGATACCGTCTTTTTCCAGACCTATCGCTTCGTATGCGGGGTAGGACGTCGACAAGGCAGCATAAAGGCTGTCGATATAATTGTTAATGTCGTTGTAACACACATAAATCGAGCGTTGTGCATCACTGCGATAACCCAAATCACCCATGCGTAAACAGGTGGCATAAGGTTTATAAAGCGTGTATTGGTCCAGCGTCTCCAGGTCATGTTCTCGACCTGCCGTAAAACAGCTGCAGACCGCTGGCGATGCGCCGAACAGGTAAACCAGCAGCCATGAGTAACGATGGTAGTTACGAATCAGCCGCAAATAATGTCGTGTCTGAAAATCCTGCAACGGTTCAGTCGAGCCCAATACTGCGCGATAATCCTGCCAGAACATCTCAGGCATGGAAAAATTGTAATGAATACCCGCAATAGTCTGCATCTTGCGACTGTATCGATGGCCAAGCCCTTCCCGGTACAGGGTTTTTAACTTGCCGGTATTCGAGCTGCCATACTGTGCAAGCGGAATTTGTTCTTCACTTTCCAGCAGGCAGGGCATGCTGGATACCCACAGGCGCTCACCTGCCGGCAAATTGTCATAGGTGAACTTATGAATGTCAGTTAAAAAATCGATGCATTCATCCGCCGAGCCGGTCACCGGGGTAATCAGCTCAATCAGCGCTTCCGAGTAGTCAGTGGTGATATAGGGGTGCGTGAGAGCGGACCCCATCGCAACCGGGTGCGGCGTCTGTGCCAACCGGCCTTGCGGCGTAACACGCAGACTTTCCTTTTCTATACCGCGTCGGATACTTGCCCATTCTGCTTTGAAAACAGGCAAGTCAAATCGATCCAGCGCGCTGGTGTAATCTACTGTTCTGGCCTTGGCGGCAAGGCTGCCGCCATGTTCGGGTGTTGACAAGATGTCGACCTTAACTGAGTTGCGGACCCGCGGCCACAATGGCCTCAGACACCTTGAAGCGTTTAAAGTTTGTGCAGAACTGATTGATTAGGTCTGCAGCCTTTGCGTCATATTTGGCTGGATCTGACCAGGTGTTCCGTGGGTTGAGCAAGGCACTTTCAACACCGGGTACCTCGGTTGGAATTGTCAGATTGATGCCGCTGAGATGTTGTGTCGGGGCGTTTCTCAATGCGCCGCTCTGGATAGCGTGCAGGACGGCACGTGTTGCCGGAATGCTGAAACGTTTACCAATCCCGTGCGGGCCACCGGTCCAGCCGGTGTTGACCAAGTAAACCTGGCTGTCAAATTCCGCAATGCGTTTGATCAGCAAGTCTGCATAAACACCCGCCGGACGTGGGAAAAAGGGTGCCCCGAAACACACTGAAAACGTGGACTTGATGCCGTCGCCCGAGCCAACTTCCGTTGATCCTACCAGTGCTGTGTATCCGCTAAGGAAATGATAGGCCGCCGCTTCCGGTGACAGGATTGACACGGGCGGCAACACGCCGGTGAGGTCACAGGTCAGGAATACGATGGATTTGGGTTCACCCGCGCGGTTTGCTTCAATTCGCTGGTTGATATGAGTCAGCGGGTAACAGGCGCGTGTATTCTCGGTCAGGCGCGTATCGGCGTAATCTGCGGTGCGGGCATGATCGTCAATGATGACGTTTTCAATGACGGCACCAAATTTGATGGCATCCCAGATCACCGGCTCATTTTTCTGGCTCAGGTTGATACATTTGGCATAACAGCCGCCTTCCAGATTAAAGACAGTACCTTTTCCCCAGCCGTGTTCGTCGTCACCAATCAGGTAGCGCTCTTCATCAGCAGACAAGGTGGTTTTGCCTGTGCCTGACAGGCCAAAAAACAGACAAACGTCACCCGCTTCACCAACGTTGGCAGAACAATGCATCGGCAACACATCTTTTGCCGGCAACAGGAAGTTCTGCACTGAGAACATGGATTTTTTCATTTCACCGGCATAACGCGCGCCAGCCAACAGGACTTTGCGCTGGGCAAAATTCAGAATCACAGCCACATCGCTGTTTGTGCCATCACGCGCAGGATCGCACACAAAATCAGGGGCACTGACTATTTGCCACTGATCTTTGTTTTTCGGGTTGTAGTTTTCATTGGCTTTGATAAACAGGGTGGTTCCGAACAGGCAGTGCCACACATACTGGGCATTCACCTGTACAGGAATATAGTGCTCAGGATCGGCGCCAACATGCAGGTCGGCAACAAACAGGTCTTTGTCACTCAGAAATTCGTTAACGCGCGCCCACAGTGCGTCAAATTTATCAGCGTCAAACGGCTGATTAACCACGCCCCAATCTATCTCATTCTCGCTGCCAGCTTCTTTAACAATAAATCGGTCCTTGGGGCTTCGACCGGTGCGCTTGCCTGTTTCAACGACCAGTGCGCCGTTGTCTGCCAGCCGTCCCTCCTGACGCTGAACCGCCATTTCCACCAACTGGCTGGGCGCCAGGTTGCGGTAAACGGTGCGGTTGGTTTCCTTGATTATTTCCTGGCAAATGGCGTTTGAGCGCTGGTTGGTCATGCCCCTGCTTCCTTGTTACCGGCATTGCCTCAAAATTAGCGAAGCATCAGGCGGTATTTAATGAGCTGAATTCACTGGTTTTGAATTCAAATTGTTTATAAAGACTTCATGTTTTTTTCAGTGCCGGCATTATGCCAAAAAACAGCTGGAGTGCATACCAACGGCTGGCATCTGGATTGCCTAAACCCTTACTCGTACCGCGCCTTCATCGCCTGACGTTGACGTCGTTCTTTTTTGTCAGGCTTTTCGTTGGCAAATGACCCGGCGGCCTGAAATTTCCGCTGCTCTGCCAGTGTTTCACGCTTCTGCCGACTGTCGTCGGATTCGGTATATAACAATTGTGCCTCTGGCGCGCTGCGTCTTTGTTCAGACACGCCGGTGACCAATAAAGTTCTTTCATCCCAGCCCTGGCGAACAATCAGGACAGTACCGATCGCGATTTCCTTACCGGGTTTGGGCTTATGGCCGTCTATGCTGACCTTGCCACCTTCAACCGCATCTTTGGCGAGTGCCCGGGTTTTGAACAAGCGGGCGGCCCACAGCCACTTGTCCAGCCTGACTTTGCCGGGTGTGTTGTTTCCCGCGTCTTGCCTGTTGTTGCTCATACCGGAAGTTTAGTGTCCTGTGGTGTCGGAAGTATGTCAGCAAAATCTTCAATATGGACGAATTCATCAGAATACAAGGGCGGGCGTTGACTGTCTGGCTGTCGTATAGCAAACAAATGTTTGATGCCTTCAGCGCGTGCCTGTCGCAACACGTGCAGATTGTCGTCAAACAAGACGGTGTGTTGGGGGTCAAAAAACTGATGAGACTGCAGTCGCTGCCAGAAACCATGATTTTCTTTGGCAAGCCCCAGCGTATGTGAACTGACAATGTGATGGAAATGTTGATCCAGCCGGGTATGTTCCATTTTCAAACGCAGGCTGCCGGGGTGAGCATTGGTGACCAGAAACAGCTGCTTGTCGATGTTGGTTAATCCTTGCAGGAAAACATCGACATTGGGCCTGACGGCAATTTTATGTCGCCATTGTTCTTTGAGTTGCTGGATATCTATCCCCAGTTTTTTTGTCCAGAAATCGATGCAGTACCAGTCAAGTTGCCCGTGCATGGATTGGTAGAGTTGGCCGAGCTCCTGCCAGGCTTGCTCAGGAGTCAGGCCAACACGCGCCCCCCAGGTTTCCGGAACCAATGTTTCCCAGAAATAATTGTCAAAATGTAAATCCAGCAAGGTGCCATCCATGTCGAACAGCACGGTGTCGATGTCAGACCATTCCAGCATCAGGTAGAATCCGGGTCAGGAAAAAATGTGGAAACCATTATGCAACTGACACGTGAATTGCTGCAAACGATCAACCAGATTGCTGTTGAGGCCGGTAAACGGATTATGGACGTCTATCAACGCCCCGGTCTGATTGAAGTCAGCAACAAACTTGATGAGTCCCCCTTGACTGAAGCCGATCTGCACGCGCATCGGTTGATACTTGAGGCACTGACATCACTGACGCCGGCACTGCCGGTGTTGTCAGAAGAGTCAGCGCAGGTGCCGTTTGCGACCCGGCAGCGCTGGCACACGTACTGGCTGGTTGATCCGCTGGATGGCACCAAAGAATTTATTTCCCGCAATGGTGAATTTACCGTCAATATTGCGTTAATCAGCAACGGTGAGCCGGTAATGGGTGTTGTGCATGTGCCAGTCACTGGCGTCAGTTATCTCGGCATCTGTCAGGGCACGCCGCGGGCGTGGCGGTGCGAGCTGGACAATAATTGGACACCCATTCGGGCAGGCACGCTTGCTGAGCCAGGACCTCAGGGTAGCGGGCATCTGCGCGTTGTGGCCAGCCGACGACATGGTGGCGAGGCGCTGGAAAAATTTCTGGCCGAACTGAATCAGTGTTATGCAGGCATGCAGATACTGAACATGGGAAGTTCAATAAAAATATGTTTGATAGCCGAAGGCAAAGCTGATGTGTATCCGCGTCTGGCCGCTACATCTGAATGGGACACTGCTGCAGCTCATGCTGTGTTGCGGGCCGCTGGCGGTGATATTCTGCAAGCCGACTTGAGTCAGTTGTTGTATAACAGAAAGGAAAGCTTATTGAATCCGGTATTTATCGCCATAGGTAAAGCGACTCAGAAGAGTTTGAACGCGATACAACGAGCAATCGCTCCATAACAAGGCATTCGATTGCTCCGTACGATGAATGCGGTCAGGGTTAAAAGTCATGACAACCACAGAAACAAGAAAGCCTTTCAATGATTTCGTCGGTAAGACGCGATGGGCTCTATTGCTTCTTGCAGGGTTGGTCGTTGTCACGCGATTGCTGCCAATGCCAGGGTTGGATGGCGTGGTGGGTTATGCCCCGCTGCATTTGTTACTTGAGACGATGGCTATTGTCGTTGCAGCCATGGTCTTCATTCATGGTTGGAATTCCTTTCGCATCAAGCCTGACTTTCGGTTGCTCGTTTTGTCGGCCATGTTCTGCGGTGTAGCCATACTGGACTTCATGCACATGATATCTGTGACTGGCATGCCTGCGTTTATCACACCGAGCGGCGTCGAGAAAGGCATCAATTATTGGCTGGCCGCCCGCTTTTTTGCAGCAACTGCATTGTTTACGTTAGCTGTCTTACCCCGACGGACACCCACTACGATAGACCGTTACCTTGTGCCAGCCGCAGTGGGGTTGGTTCTGCTGCTGGTTAACCTCTGGTTTCTGTATTTACCAGACACCGTTCCAGCTACCTTTATTGAAGGTGAAGGTCTGACGCTGGCGAAGATTCTGGCCGAGTATGTTGTGGTCTCGATCTATGCACTCGCTGGCTTTTTGTTGTGGCGCCGAGCGATTCATAACCACAAACATGAGACGTTGATGTTGGCTGGCGCTGCGTTTGTGATGGCGCTCAGTGAAATATTTTTTACCTTCTATACCGTTGCGGGTGATTTCTACAATCTCATTGGCCATGTATACAAAATCATTGCCTACTCGTATCTCTTCAGGGCTATCGTGCTATTTGGCATCAACGAACCCTTCCGGGAAGTTGAAAAGCTGAGCGGTAGAATCAGGGCGACGCTGGACGCCTTGCCAGACATGCTGTTTGAGATGTCTGCTGACGGCACAATCCACGATTATCACTCTCACGCGGCCGCGGGCGAACTGGTTGCGCCGCCCGAATTGTTTCTCGGGCGCAACATGCGTGAGTTCTTGCCAGACTCTGCGGTTGCCGTGCTTTTAAAAGCCATGCTGCAAATTTCAACTTCAGGGCGCGCGACTGGCTTGCAATATGCGCTGATGATGCCCACCGGCGAGCACTGGTTTGAGTTATCGGGTGCTCGCCTGGTTTATCCGGGTTCCGACGAGCGTTACATCATGGTGGTACGTGATGTCACTGAACGTCATATGGCCGAATTGCGTACCGCAAAAATGCTGTCGTTGGTCGCCGAGTCAGCAGATTTGGACGATGAGGCACTGGCGCGAAAAGCCGTTGATCTGGCAGAAACGTTGACTTACAGCAAAATCGGATTTTTGCACATGGTCAATGACGATCAGCAGACTATCGAATTGCTGGCCTGGAGCACAGTGACCGGTGAACAATACTGCAATGCTGAATACAATAACCACTATCCGGTTGATCAAGCTGGCATCTGGGCGGATTGTATCCGGCTCAAACAGCCGGTTGTCATTAATAACTACGCAGAGGCTGACAATAAAAAGGGGTTGCCTGACGGGCACGTCAAACTCACGCGGTTCATCTCGTTACCGATAATCGAGGCAGGTCAGGCGAAACTGATTATCGGGGTTGGTAACAGTAATTTTGACTATACCGCGCAGTCCGTGAGTACTATCCAACTGATTGGTAATGAGTTGTACCAGATTATCCAGAGACGTCGTGCCCAACGGGAGTCCGAGCGCAGTCAGCGCATTCTGAAAGCGGCGCTCGACAATCTACCCATTGGGGTGGCCATTAACTCGGTGGGAGATGATGTTCATTTTGAGTACATGAACAACAACTTTCCGCGGTTCTATCGCACCACTCGCGAAGCACTGCGTGACTCAAGTAATTTCTGGGAAATTGTGTACGAAGACGTTGAGCAGCGCAAAAAAATGCAGGCGCGTGTGATCAGCGATTTTGAAAGTGGCGATCCTGCGCGCATGACCTGGTCAAATATACCCATCCCGCGGGCTGGACAGGAGCTCAGATTTATCACCGCTCAAAACGTGGTTGTGCCGGAAGAGGGGCTGTCAGTCTCGCTGGTCTATGATGTCACTGACACGATGCGCGCCGAATCCGAATTGCGCATTGCTGCAACCGCATTTGCTTCGCAAGAAGGCATTATGATTACTGATGCCAACCGGCATATTTTGAGAATCAATGATTCTTTAGCCAAACAATCCGGTTTTTCGCAGGGAGAAGTTCAAGGGCAAACACCTGCGTTATTTCGATCAGGTCGTCAGAGCCAAGAGTTTTATGAAGCAATGTGGGACAGTATCGCCAGAACTGATACCTGGAGCGGCGAGGTCTGGAATAAACGCAAAAACGGTGAGATATATCCGCAGACTTTGACCATCACCGCGGTTCGCAATGAAGCCGGTGAAATCACCAACTATGTGGGTGACTATGTCGACATTACCGACCTTAAACATGCCGAGCAGGAAATCAGCAAGCTGTCATTTTTTGACTCACTAACCGGATTGCCCAATCGGGAAAAATTCTTTTTGCAGCTCACGGAAAGTGTTCTGCTGGCGTTTGACAGCAGGCGCTTTGGCGCATTGCTGATGATCGATCTGGATAATTTTAAAGATGTAAATGATACCTTGGGACACAACACCGGGGACGAACTGTTGATCAGGGTCGCCGAGCGTTTGCAACGTTTGCTGCGACCGGAAGATGTTGCCGCACGCTACGGTGGCGACGAATTTGTCATCATTCTCAATGTGCTCGATGGTGATGCTGGCCGGGCTGCCAACCTTGTACAAAGGATTTCGCAGACTATTCTCGCAACGCTGGATGGTACTTATAACTTTGCCGCGGGCGACTGTTTTGTCACCTGCTCCATCGGAGCCACATTGTTTGGTTCTGAGGGCGCATCCTCGGAAGAATTGCTCAAACAAGCTGATATTGCTTTGTTTAAAGCCAAGGCAGGGGGGAGAGACAGAGTAGAGTTCTTCGATCCGGCATGGTTGGCCGCCATCAGTGAGCGGGCGAAATGGCTGACCGATCTGCGTCTTGGCATCAACGAACATCAGTTTGAGCTTTACTTGCAGGCGCAGCAGGATGCACATGGGCAGGTATTTGGTGCAGAGGCATTGGTCCGCTGGAATCACCCGACACGCGGCCTGGTTTCACCTCCAGAATTCATCCCGCTGGCTGAAGAGACCGGGTTGATCTTGCCATTGGGCAAGGAAATCATGCGCATGGCACTTGAGGTGCTCAGGCGTTGGTATGCGATGCCCGACTTTCGTTTACTAAAGCTGAGTATTAACGTCTCTCCACAACAGTTTTACGAGCACCGCTTTGCAGAAACGCTGGCTGGCCAGATTGCAGAACTGGGTCTGGACGCTCGCCAGGTCATGCTGGAGTTCACCGAATCAACGCTGATTGATAATGTAGGACAGGCGCAACAAATTATGGCGTTGTTAAGTAATCTGGGTGTCAAATTTGCAATCGATGACTTCGGTACTGGCTACTCGTCGCTAGCGTACCTGAGCGAATTGCCTTTGCACCAACTGAAAATCGACCAGTCGTTTGTCCGAAATATGGGGGAACGTCAGAAGGACAGGACAATTGTGCGCACAATTATCGACATGGCACATACAATGGACATGCAAGTGTTGGCAGAAGGCGTCGAAACTCAAACCCAGCAAGAAACTTTGTTGTCTCAGGGATGTTCACTGTTTCAGGGATATCTGATCAGCAGACCATTACCGCTGGTCGCGTTTGAAGGCCTGGTCACCGAGCGCAATGGTCGGGCCGCTGATGCACAGCCCGATCCGGATATCGCGACGTAAAGTGGGTTATCTGACGGTAATCGTAATCTTTTCAGACATCACTGGCGGGTTGTGCGGCACATGCATATGGTCGCCAAGCACCAGCTGCAAGGTATGCGTGCCGGGTTGCAGGGTGACGGTCGCTTCTGTCTGACCCAGTCCGAAGTGCATCACATCTGCACCCAGTGCCTGTGACAGGTCAGGCAGCGGGTCTTTGTTGATCAACAGATGGTGGTGGCCGGTATTGGGCATCGGAACGCCTGCCGGTGCCACGCCCATGCCGCTTAACCCAAACACAATTTTGAAGGTCTGGCTGACAGTTTCACCGTTGGTTGGGGAAACAATATAAACCTGAGCACCTTCTGGCGCAGCAGATTGTTGCGCGATCAGCGCTGCGGACAGCCCCATGGCGGCGATAAATCCAGTAAATACGGCTAACTTGGTTTTCATGTTGCTACTCCTGATATGGCGTTGTTGATCTGCCCGGGTTTCTGGAAACGCTATTTAACGCTATCCGGAAAAATGGTGCAAGTCGTTGAAACCTTATAAAAAACTCCGGCAGATAGGGTCGGTTGCAGCCACGTCTATACGAGACCCGGGAAACGTGCAATTCATTGCTTTTGATATATTGGAATGTGTTGCTGACTAATATCCGCTGATAAAAGAATTGTAACGTCTGGTTTATGCAATTAGACTCGGTCTCAGGTTTGACAATGAGGAGGTTGATACCGAATCCACTTAGTCGTTGTAGCAGTGGTGTTTTTCGGGCCTTAAGCAGCAGTTTTTGATGTTCTGTTGCTTGGGAAGCAAAACAAGATTGCCGTAAAAAATAACAACAAAAGACTATAGGAGAGTTAACCATGCTTGCGACCTATTCAGGTAGACGCAAAGCTCTGGTGGTTGCCATTGTGCTCACCGGAGTTTCATTCCCCGCCCTTGCCCAACAACAGCAGCCTGAGATTGAAGAAGTGGTTGTCACAGGTTCCTTGATTCGTGGCACCCCGGTTGATGCCGCACTGCCAGTTGAAGTATTCACCGCCGCTGACTTTCAGGAAACCGGCAATCCTACCGCGCTGGAGTTTGTCAAAACCCTGACCTCAGGTGGACCCACCACCGGCGAAGCCTATTATTTTGGTGGTTCAGGCAATACAGGCAACGTTGGATTCAACTTAAGGGGTATAGGATCCGACAAAACGCTGACTTTGTTTAATGGTCGGCGCTCACCACAAAACGCTTCTATCTTTCCGTCATCCGTCACTGCGCGTGTAGAGATACTGAAAGATGGTGCCGCAGTCACCTACGGTGCGGATGCTACGGGTGGTGTCGTAAATTTTATCACTGAAAATAGTTTTACCGGGTTAGAGTTGGGTTCGTCCTATAAAGGTGGATTCGACTCCGATGGTGATTGGAATGTCACTGCCAAGTGGGGCGCCGATGTCGGCGATAGCAATATTCTAGTCGCCGCAGAGTGGGATCACCGCTCACGATTACAAGCAAAAGAGCGTAGTTTTTCAAGCCTTCCTTATGGGGTTAACCCGGCACCTTGGTCTGGATTAACAACCTTGGCAGGCTGGATTCCGCGCGGTGCTTTGCCTGCTAACCCGGGCTTCACACCTAACTCAGAGTTTGGTAGTCCGGTAGGGGGGGTGCAGTCCGACTTTACACAGAGTTCGTGCGAAGCCGTTGGTGGCGTTTATGTGAACACTTTCACGTGTAACTATGGCTATATTCCCTACTACAACCTCGTTGAAGAAAACAACATTTATCGACTGTTTGGGCAAGTCACCACCCAAATGTCCGATCGCCTGGATTTTTATGCGCGTGCTGCCTACAGTCGCGTACATACGCCGGAGGCCTATGGTTCTCCATCGCAGCCAGTGGTACGCGGGCCTGCGCAAACGTCAGGCTTGACCTACCAACTTTATGTGCCCGCAACAAACCCATTTGTTCAAGACTTTGCAACTCGCTCAGGTTGGGCAAACAGTGCATTGTTTGGTGCCACGCAAGGCTATACGCCTATTACATACCGGGCGTTCTCTCACGGTGGTAATGATACTTTTGCTGGTTCTGGTTTACATAGTACCCCCAACGAAAATGAAACTCGCTACATGCACATAGCAACAGGTTTTACAGGCGAGTTTGAAAACGACATTTCATTCGATTTTGGTATTACCTTAAATCAATCGGATAACAGATCATCTGCACCCGATATTATGGGCGGGCGATTGCAAAACGCACTCAGTGGTTTTGGCGGGCCAAATTGTATGGCGCAGGATCTTGATCCTGTGCGCCTTGGTATACAGAATCCTGGCGCCGCAGGCCAAAATGGTTGTATGTGGTGGAACCCCTTCGCCAGCAATTTTGCCAGTCAGCCTGAACTGGGGCTCGCCAATCCGGTATATAACCCGGCACTGGCAAATCCCCAGGAACTCAGGGAATGGGTGTTTAATGATCGCTATGGTGAAAACACCGCCTGGAATGCCACCGTCGATCTGGTGTTCAGTGGCATGTCCGGCATAGAACTGCCTGGTGGTGAAATTGCTTGGGGTGCCGGTGTGCAGTATCGTGATTCCCGTTCACGTCAGACTGTACCGGATCCCATCTACAACGGCGCTATGCCGTGTTTCTGGGATGAACAGCGGCCTCTGGCACCAACGCATCCTGAGTACAATGGTTGTACACCGGATGGCCCCGGACCGTTTTTCTTTTTTGGCATCAACCCTCCAGATTCAACCAAACAAGACCAGCGCTCAGCGTTTGGTGAGTTAACGTTGCCATTACTTGATGATCTTTATCTGACGGCAGCGGTGCGTCATGAGGCATTTAGCGGTGATCTCAGTGCAACGGTGTACAAAGTGTCCGGCAAATATGACATGACGGATAATCTGTCTTTCCGAGGCTCGTATGGCACTAACTATCAAGCGCCAGGCGCCGGTTTAAACCCGGGTGAAGTGAGTAATGGCGTCAACAGCTACACCATTGCTGGCGGCGATTGGCGTGGTGCAACAACAATTACTGCCACAGGTATCGAGCCTGAAACCGCAGTAGTGTGGAGTTCGGGTGCTATCTGGCGTTCTCAGGGCTTTTCAGATGCGCATGATTTTCAGCTCATCGTTGACTATTTCGACATTGAAACTGAGGATGAGTTAGGACTGTTGGCGTCTGCCAATACCATTGCCAGTTCTGTGTTCAGTATTTCGCCGACCGGTTCCGGCGGTGTGCCGACCAACCGCACCGCACTAGCCAATTGTGCACACCCGCTGGTTGGGCGCGTGCAATTTAATGGTGGTACCTGTACACAAGGGGTCACTACTGCGAATGATTTTGCCAACATCACCACTGAGTTCGGAAATGGGCCGGGTCAGACCACCGCAGGATTTGATGTTCAGGCCAGCTACAGCTTTCCTGCATTTGCAGGAGATCTGAGGTTGGGACTGACAATGACCAAGGTGCAGAAATTTGAGTTTGGCCAGACAGTGTTGGATGGCTACCTGCTTGATCCGGGCGACGACCGCTTGGGTACCTTAAACTTTGCGACCATTGCACAAGCCTCGCCAGAGTGGCGTGCCAACCTGAATGTCAATTACAGTCAGGGTGATCATAACTTCCGTGTGGTGTTGGGATACATCGATGGGGTGAAAGACGAGCGCTACTATAACGCCGATGGCAGCATCAATGAGGCTGCGTTGATCCCGACCGGTCGGCAGATTGGTTCTACGTCAGCCTATGGACCCTCCTATTTTGGTGTGAACCCGGGTGGCTGGATGTCAGCGGATTTCCACTATGTGTGGGATTGGGAGTGGGCCACACTGAATGCGTCGATCGTTAACATCTCTGATGAAGATCCCCCCGCTTCTCGTCAAGAGTTTGGTTACGATCCTCGGATAGGAAACCCGCTGGGTCGCACCTTTGAGATAGGTATACGCAAGACCTTTTGATCAGCGCTTGGTATTAGGTTAAACGAGGCTCGGCAGTCGGAAGATTGCCGGGCCTTTTTTGCAATGAAATTCGATGAAAAATCCGTTACTCTTGCGCTGAAAATAGTGATGTTAAGCCCTCGGAGCCTGCCCCATGATATGTGTACATACCCGGTTTTTTAATCAGTTGATTGTTGCTATCGTACTGCTGATGACTAGCGTCGGTGCGGTCAGCCAACAATCCCTCGGGCCGGTTGAAGTGACGCAGTCAGTTGCAGATCAATTTGGTTTATTGATCGCTGATCCTAGGGTGCAGATGTCATTGGCTGCCATTGAAGCCAATGAGCCCGAAACACTGGCCGAGCAGGTTCGCCTCACCGAAATTCCGGCGCCACCGTTTCAGGAACAGCGCCGGGCGCAGTATTACTTGCAGCAGATGCAGCGCCGGGGCATGCCCGATGCTTACATCGATACGGAAGGCAATGTGATTGGCATTCGTCGGGGTAGTGGTGATGGTCCGTTGTTTGTGATTGCGGCGCATCTGGACACGGTGTTTCCCATGGATACTGATGTCAGTCTTGAGGTTCGCGACGGCCGTTACTATGCACCCGGCATCAGCGACGATGGTCGCGGTTTGGCTGCACTGCTGACCTTAATCGACGCCATCAATGCCAGTGGCATGGAAACGATTGGTGACATCATGTTTGTTGGTAATGTGGGGGAAGAGGGGCCTGGTGATTTACGGGGTGTAAAAGCAATTTTCCGGGATTTCCCTCAAATAGACGGGTTTGTGTCAATAGACGGTTCTGGGGTTACCCGGGTCACCAATGGCGGCACGGGTAGTCGCCGATTTGCCGTCGAGTTTACCGGTCCCGGTGGTCACTCGTTCAGCGCGTTTGGTCTGGTCAGCGCCACGCATGCATTGGGGCGCGCCATTGCAAATATTGGTGATTTGCAAGTGCCGGCGCAGCCTCGCACCACCTTTACGGTGGGAACCGTGAGTGGCGGGACGTCGGTCAACTCGATTGCACAAGACGCAATGTTTGAACTGGATATGCGCTCCAATGATGCCGCTGAACTGGCAAAGCTGGAGGCGAAAGTCCGTGAAGTTGTGCAAGCAGCGGTAGACGAAGAAAATGCGCGCTGGAACGAAAATGGCAGTACTGACAAAGGTCAGATTACCGTAAATTTCCGGTTGATTGGCGATCGCCCCACCGGCAGCACCTCACCCGATCACCCGTTGGTGCAAGTGGCTGCATTGGCCTTCGAAGCCGTCGGTTCGCCAGTTCAAGGCTTGCAGACGTCCAGTACTGATTCCAATATGCCAATGTCTCTGGGTATTCCGGCAATTACCATTGGGGGCGGTGGCTCAGGCGGTGGCGCGCACTCGACGGAGGAATGGTTTGATCCGACCGACGCCCACCTTGGACCACAATTGGCATTTTTGCTGACACTTGCACTGGTCGGTGTGCAGGGCGTGAGTGCACCACAACTGTAAAATAAAACTACGGGCTAGCGACTGATAAGGATATTCTGATGAACAAACAAGCGATGTTGGACGGCATTAATCAACATAAGTCACTCAACGAATTGGAGGCATGTCTGCCGGATATTCTGGCGTCACCCAGCGATGTGGGTCAGGTCGCCATGATTGTTTGTCGCCCCCGTACGGACGATAGAAAAATTCTGCAAAGCTGTGAATTGAGCAGCAATGACGGACTGGTTGGCGACAACTGGAAACAGCGCGGTCAATGGCGCTCGCCAGACAAACCCGCCAACATTGATACGCAGATAAATCTGATGAATGTGCGCGCCATCAAGGCAATTGCGGCGGATCAAACACAGTGGCCATTAGCGGGCGATCAGTTTTTTGTCGACTTTGATTTAAGTATCAGTAATCTGCCGCCCAGCACGCGATTACAAATAGGCACGGCTGAAATTGAAGTGACTGCTGAACCCCATCTGGGGTGTCGCAAATTCTCGGATCGGTTTGGGCGTGACGCGGTGATGTTTGTCAATTCTGATCAGGGCAAACAGATCAATCTGCGTGGCATTAACGCCAAGGTGATCAAAGCGGGCACCGTTTCAACCGGTGACGTCATCAGCAAACGCTGAAAGCCTTAGTTATCCGCGGAAACCTGTAAGTGCATAATCCAGCTTTCCGGGTTCTCCAGCACGTTGGTGAACCCGCATGCTTCAAGATCGGCTTTTGACCAGCACGAATGATGGTCTTCGTAAGGATTGGCTTCGATATGTTGTTCAATGAATTCTTTGGGTGTGCTGACAAGCACTGAACCCGAGCAAACCTGTTTAAGTAACTCGATAAACTGTCGGCCTTGGTCTTTGTCAAAATGCTCCAGAATGTCGATGGCAAGCACCACGTCGTAACGACGTAACAGCGTTGGCAAGACATCCATGGCATCACCAATAAAGATATTGTTGTACGCATATTCATGCACCGGCGTGATGTAGTCCTTAAACGCCTCGATACCATCGATGACTATATTCCATTCACTGCGCTCGCGTTTGCGCGCGACAGGGCCGTTAACTTCAAACAAGTTGAAATGTTCGATGTTGGTGCGCGCCAGAAAGCCGTATTGGCCAAAACCGGTGCCGACATCCAGAATGGATTTGGGCTGCACGGTTTCAAGAAATCCAACAATACTGCTGAGTTGTGAGCTTTGGCTGAAGGGCATAATAAACAGGGTTCCGGGGATTCGATGGCAGATGGTAACCCAAACTCATGCTGGTTGGCAGAGTGTGTTGGGTCTGGTTCTGGATTGTATGGATAAATAGCGGTGTGTTTCTCTGCGACAGATGATACGTTTGCACAAAATTTAGATGACTTATGGAGATCAAGATGAATTTGAAACACTTGGGCAGCGGCCGGTTACGATTGCTTGCATCATGTTCAATTGCAGCCCTCTCACTTACCGCCTGCAGTCAGCAGGAGCAGGCAGCAACTATTACAGTTGCGCCTGAACAAGCAGCGTTTGTGCAACCTGCGGGTGTTGAGTCGTTTACCGCGATGATCTCAGGTACGCGTGTTGGTCAGATGGAAGTGCAACACGGAGACGTCACCAATGTTGGTTATGAATACCGCGACAATGGTCGTGGTCCCTCTGTTGAAGAGGTGATTGAGTTTAATGATGCGGGTGTTCCGAGCAGCTGGCGTGTTAGCGGCGCCACAACCTTCGGCAACATTATCGAAGAGCAATTTGAGATCCAGGGCAGCAGGGCGGTTTGGACAGATACCACCGGGTCCAGCGAATCAGATATGGCTGAGGCGAATTTGTATGTCGCGCAAGAATCCAGCCCTTATGCATTGTGGGTTTATGCGCGCCTGTTATTGGCAGATGATGACAATACCCTAGAGGTGCTGCCTGCGGGTGAACTTAAGCTTGAGGCTATCGAAAATCTCAATGTCACTGGCAGTAGCGGCGCATCGCTTGCCATCACCACTTACGCATTGTCCGGCATCGATCTAAATCCAAGTTACTTTGCGCTTGATGACAGCGGTCTGTTGTTTGCCTCCATGAATGAGCGCTTTGCACTGGTTCGCACGGGCTTCGAAACGGAAGAAGAGCGTTTGCGAAACATGGCTGCCGAGTACGCAACCCGCCGCTTTGAAACCATTCAGGAAAAAGTAACTCGCGTATTTGACAAACCCGTGCGGATTAACAACGTCAGAGTATTTGATCCAATCACCTTGAGTCTGTCCGAGCCAGCATCTGTTTTGGTGACGGAGAATCGCATCGCATCAGTTGATGGCGTCTTACAAGCAGCCAATGACAATGAAATTACCATTGAGGGAGCAGGCGGCACATTGGTTGCCGGCATGTATGAAATGCATGCTCATGCGGGCCAGGGCAGTGCGCTGCTTAATATTGCGGCAGGGGTCACCAGCTTTCGTGATATGGGCAACAATAATGAGGTGCTCAGCGATTTGATTGCCAAAATCGAGTCAGGCAGATTGGTCGGACCGCGTATTCATCGCAGCGGTTTTATTGAAGGCAAGAGCCCTTTTAACTCCAACAGCGGCATCCTTGTGTCGACACAAGAAGAAGCTCTGGATGCTGTACGCTGGTACGCGGATCAGGGCGATTTCCATCAGATTAAAATCTACAACAGCATGAATCCACAATGGGTGCCGGCCATGGTTACTGAAGCGCACGCACGGGGCCTGCGAGTTGCGGGACACGTGCCAGCCTTCACAAATGCGGATGCCATGATTGCAGCAGGATACGATGAGCTGACTCACATTAATCAAGTCATGTTGGGCTGGGTACTGGCGCCCGACGAAGATACCCGTACCTTGCTGCGGCTGACTGCTATGAAGCGGTTCCCCGACATCGATATCAATTCCGCTGAGGTGCAATTGACTATTTCGAGCATGGCCGGGCGCGGCATGGGTATTGACCCGACGCTGGCAATTCATGAGAACTTGATGGTGTCTCGCAATGGCGAGGTGGCACCAGGTATGCTGGATTACATCAATAATATGCCAGTCGGCGTTCAGCGTAATGCCAGAACTGCGCGCTCTGAAATCGCCACGCCTGAGGATGACATCGCCTATCGGCAGGGTTATGCCAAGATTTTAGAAACCGTGCGTGAGATGCGCGATCAGGGCGTAGTGATTATCCCGGGCACAGATCTGGGTGGTTCGTTCACCTACCACCGCGAGCTGGAGCTGTACCAAGAGATTGGTATGAGCGCGGCTGAGGTGCTCAAAATGGCCACGCTGGATATGGCAAGTTATCTGGGTCAGGCTGATGAGCTGGGTTCAATTGAGGCGGGTAAACTAGCAGATTTTTTCCTGATTCCTGGCGACCCTATAGTAGATTTAAAAGCCATCAAGACAATTTCATTGGTTGTGAAGGATGGCAATTTCTATTTTCCCAGCGACATTTATCCTGAGTTTGGCATTCGACCGTTTACGGATGCGCCGGAGATTGTGACTCCCTGATCCCCATAACAAAAAGCCCCGCATTCGCGAGGCTTCTTTGTATGGTGCCCAGGGGCGGAATCGAACCACCGACACGAGGATTTTCAATCCTCTGCTCTACCAACTGAGCTACCTGGGCATTTTTTTGTGCTTCCGGGAAGTTGGCCCGGCGACAAGGCGCGTATTAAAACCGTTGCCGCGCTTTGAGTCAAGCCCGTCAATCCATCTTTATGTGAGAGTTTCTTGTCTGATGGGATTACGCGTCAGACTCGGGCGGCACGTACCCACTGGCACTGTCAAACACTTGATTGCTTAAAAAGCGGTCCATCTGTTCGGTCAGATAACGCCGGTCGTCGGCAGAGGCCATGCTCAGATGTTTTTCGTTAATGAGCATAACCTGTTGTTTTTGCCAATCCTGCCAGGCTTGCGCGGAGATGTTTTCATAAATAAAGCGGCCTTTTTCACCTGGGTAGGGAGGCGCTATCAATCCCGGCAATTCTTGCTGAAGTTTTTTACAGAATACAGTGCGTGTCATAGTGTGCTCGTTATCAATCAGGGGGCGTCTTGCATATAAACCGTCAGGCGTTGCAGCAACTTTTTGACAGGTGCGGCTAACCCTACGTTAACGGAATGATCCAAAGGGTACCAGCATAATCCGGCTGTTGGTTCGGCAACACCTCGCTCTGCGAGCAGTGCGGGTACCGGTGTGATGTCCAGATGAAAGTGGCTGAACGTGTGTCGGGTGACCGGCCATGCTTGTTCCAATCTGACAGTGTTGGCATCTGCCCATGCGTGAAGTGCGCCAAGATCCGCAAACTCGGGCAAGCTCCACAAACCGCCCCAGATACCGTTGGAGGGCCGCTGTTCCAGTAGTACTTGTTGGCTGTTGTTGCGGCACAACAACATAACAACGGGCTTGATGGGCAAGGTTTTGCGCGGTTTGCTGACCGGCAGTTTGTTCACCAGATTTAATGCCAGCGCGCGGCAATTTTCCTTCAGCGGGCAGCACGCGCAACCGGGTTTGCTCCGTGTGCAGATAGTTGCACCCAGATCCATCATGGCCTGCGTATAGTTGGCAAACTGGTGGTCAGGCGTGGATTTTTCCGCGAGCGCCCAAAGCGTCTTTTGCGTCTGGTTGTCACCAGACCATTGCTGTATTGCATAGTACCGACACAACACTCGCTTGACATTGCCATCCAGAATAACGCCTCGTTTATTCATACTGAGCGACAGAATGGCACCCGCAGTCGAGCGCCCGATGCCAGGCAGCTCCTCAAGCGCCTCGAGTGAGCGCGGGAATTCGCCACCCGGTTGAGCGCAGACAAGCTGCGCTGTTTTGTGCAGATTGCGCGCCCGGGCGTAGTAACCAAGCCCCGTCCACAAATGCAGTACTTCATCGATGGGTGCGGCAGCCAGTGCCTGAATAAACGGAAAGCGTTGCATAAAACGCTGAAAGTACGGGATCACAGTACTGACCTGGGTTTGTTGCAACATAATTTCTGACACCCACACCCGATACGGTGTGGCATCCTGCTGCCAGGGTAAATCGTGGCGTCCGTGACGGTGGAACCAGGTCAGAACCTGGGCCGCGTCAAGGGGAGCTGTATCCATGTCTGTCATGGTGTTGGCAGCAGATTTCGTAAACGATCACGCACACGATCGACCTGCTCACCGATCACATCGGTCGCACGTCGTTCGATCTCGCCGCGCGCAATTTGAGCAAATACTTCCCGAACCCGCTGCAGGTCGGGGCTGCAATATCTGACCGGGGAATCGATAAACGCAGCTTCACAGCGAATTGGCCAGGCAACATTTTGATAATTTTCGTTAACCCTGATGGATTGGGGAGCAGGTTCTCCGAGTATGGTAAAGGCGAGTTGGTAGTCAAAATTGCCTTCCTGAAGATTGATGCCGCCGCTACCCGCGATGTCAAAATTGTCCAGACGCATAGCGAATTCCTGGCCACTTGTTATTCCATTGGAGAAATTAAGCACGGCTTCGGTGTTATTGATTTGCACGACATCAGGCCAGGATGATGCCATATCACCGCTGGGGCTCAGCACGGAAATCGCCGAAAATACTTGTTTTAACATGGAGATATCGACTGAGCTTTCACTGAGTTGTGCCCGACTGCTGCCTGTTATGGTGTCCATCAAGGCGTTAACAGTGTTGCCACTCATCACATGGGTTGTGTTCAGGTCGAAGCGGCCCGTGAAAAAGTTCAGGCGCGGCATATCAGCGCTCAGTGTTGTCGCATTGATGTTGGAAAGTTCGCTGGTCATTGCCAGCTGTGCGGGTGAGTTGCGTGCGTTGAGCCTGAGTGTCATCTCAAGGTCGCCGCCATAAAAACCGGCGAACTGGGTATCAAGGTTCAATTGCCCGTTTTCCAGCACCAGCCCAAATTGCAGTGGTGCGAATTGCAGTCCTGCAATCGTTAACGTGTCGACTGAATGCGCACCCCGGACATTCATGCTGTTCAGCAAATCTATTGGCAGTGCGATGTCTGCTGCGGGTGCCTGAGACGCTTCGTCAGCGGGTGCTTCTGCCTGAGGCAACCACGCATCAAGGTCAATGGCTGCGCTGCTCAGTTGGTACCCAATGCGCAGCGGGCGATTGCCTTGCGCATAAATGACATCGCCGTTCAGTGTGAGACGATCACCTTGTTGGCCCCCCAGTCCAAGTTCAAGGCTGTCGAGCCTCACACCATTGGGATCGCCATTGGCGATCAGCTGATGTATGGTCATTTGCTGTTGGTCAGGTCGCGGCAGGGTGCTTTCATCGGTACTCATAAAGTTGGCCAACAAATGCGGCAGTGGGAACGTATTGCTGCGCACATTAACCTCCCAACGGGCATCTGCCATAAAATTGTCGACGGACACATTACCGCTTAATGTCAGTGGGCTGAGGTTCAGCTGCATAGAGTCAAGTGCCAGTGAGCCGGCATCGAAGTCAATAGTGGCCGTTGTCTCCAGATTCAGCGCGAGATTGCCATTACCTATGCCATCGACCAGTTCCATGGAAAGTGTCAGAGGAAAGGGCTGGTTATTCAGGTTGGTATCCCGGCTGACCAGGTTGATATTCTGGATGCTCATACTCATGCCACTTTGCAGATTCTGCACCGACAGCCGGGCATTGCTGATGCGTATCTGTCGGATATTGATAGCCATTGGCAATTCGGCGCTGCCGGCATCAACTACCACCGGTGCATTGTCGGAGCCGGATGCAGGCCAGTTGCTTTGTCCCTGACTGTCAACGATCCAGTTAATATGCAGGTCTTCAGCCAGAAATTCCTCAACATTCAATTCGCCGCGAAACAGGCCGGCAGGGTCGACACGCAAGGAAATCGTGGAAAACGAGGCCAGCTCTTGCGGGCTGTCGGTATTGCGCAGACGGACGTCCTGTATGCTCAGGCCAAACACTGGCCAGAATGTCCAGCCCATGTCTCCTGCCAGCTGAAGCTGAAGTCCGGATTGTTGTGCCACACTCTCTTCCAGCGCGCCGCGGTAACGATTGGGATCGATCACGGTGAGCAGCACAACAACCAGGCCCACCACAAGGACAACAATTCCTGCAACCGCAACAATCAGAATTTTTATCAACTTGCTCATGGCATTACCTCGATGGCGCAGACTTGGCAAAAGTGTAACGGATTGAGCGAGTMAATGCACCGCCGATGCGACAAGCTGGCCGATAAGTGGTTTGCAGGCGTATAATGCCGCCGCGCTGCCGTCTTCCAGTAACATCTTTCAGGAAACTATCAATGACTGATCAGCCATTAAATCGTCAGGCTACCGTAGAGCGTAATACCAAAGAAACGCAGATTCGTGTCAGCGTTAACCTTGATGGCTCCGGCATGTTCAACTGTCAGACGGGTGTGCCGTTTCTGGATCATATGCTGGATCAGGTTGCCCGTCATGGCCTGATTGATATGGAAATTCATGCAGTTGGTGATCTTGAAATCGATGCGCATCATACGGTTGAGGATCTGGGTATTACCCTGGGGCAGGCGTTTAATAAAGCGCTTGATCGCAAGGGGATCCGCCGCTACGGTCATGCCTATGTTCCGCTGGATGAGGCCTTGTCACGGGTGGTCATCGATTTTTCCGGCCGGCCTGGATTGGAATACCACGTCCCTTATACACGCGGTTCTGTCGGCGGTTTCGATGTGGATTTGTTTTACGAATTCTTTCAGGGGTTTGTAAACCACGCGCTGATTACCCTGCACATCGACAATCTGCGTGGGCACAATACCCACCACCAGGCCGAAACAGTGTTTAAAGCGTTTGGTCGCGCTTTGCGTATGGCGATGGAAATCGACCCGCGCAGTGCCAACGTTATCCCGTCCACCAAGGGCAGCCTTTGACATAACGATGTGCAGCCCAGTGATATGTTAAACAACTGCGCTGCACAGGATCCAAAAAACATGAATAGAGTGGCAGTTATTGATTATGGAATGGGCAATTTGCATTCCGTATCAAAAGCACTTGAAAGCCTAGGCAGTGACGTACAGGTGGAGATCACCAGTGATGCCAGCCGAATTTTAAGTGCAGACCGAATTGTGTTTCCTGGTGTTGGCGCGATCCGTGACTGTATGGCGGAAATTCTCCGGCTAGGTATTGATGTCATTGTGCGTGATGCTGTTGACGCCAGAAAGCCCGTGCTTGCGATCTGTGTGGGCATGCAGGCACTGATGCAATCCAGTGATGAAAATGGCTACGTGCCGTGTCTTGGATTACTGCCGGGCTCTGTTCAGCGTTTTGGTGGCTCAGGTACCTTGCTGGATGGACAGGGCAATCGTCTGAAAGTCCCGCATATGGGTTGGAATAACGTCCATCAGACGCGGACACACCCCCTGTGGCAGGGTATTGAAGACAATAGCCGTTTCTATTTTGTGCACAGTTATTTTGTCAACCCCGCTGATCAAAGCCAGTTAGCGGGTGAGACCGACTATGGTCATCGATTTGCTGCGGCATTGAGCAGAGATTCTTTGTTTGCTGTCCAGTTTCACCCGGAAAAAAGTCAGCATTGCGGTTTGCAATTGCTGCGCAATTTTCTCGCCTGGAATGGTCAGTGTTGAATCTGCCTTGCCGGGCTTTGAATGTCGTTTTTTTGAAAACTGTTTTTAAGGAACAACAATGCTGGTAATTCCTGCAATCGATCTGAAAGATGGCCAGTGTGTGCGCTTGCGCCAGGGCCGTATGGAAGACTCAACTGTATTCTCCGATGATCCAGTCAAAACTGCAGGGCACTGGCGAGCACAAGGTGCGCGTCGTCTGCATCTGGTGGACCTCAACGGGGCGTTTGCAGGTGAACCGGTTAATGGCGCCATTGTTGAAGCCATTGCCCGGGCTTACCCGGATCTGCCACTGCAGATTGGCGGTGGCATCCGCGATTTAAGCACCATTGAGTACTATCTGAATGTTGGTGTCAGTTACGTCATCATCGGGACACAGGCTGTCCGCCACCCACCGTTTGTCGCCGAAGCCTGTAAAGCCTTTCCTGGCAGAATTATTGTGGGACTGGATGCCAAAGATGGTTGGGTGGCGACAGATGGCTGGGCTGAGGTATCAACCGTTAATGTGGTTGATCTGGCGCGTCAATTTGCCAACGATGGTGTTGAAGCCATTATTTACACAGATATTGCCCGTGACGGCATGATGCAGGGTGTTAACGTGGAAGCAACCTTGCGATTGGCCCGCGCCTCTAGCATTCCAGTCATCGCCTCAGGTGGTGTCAGCCGAATGGCGGACATTGAAGAATTGCTTGCCGTAGCACACACCGACACCGGCGCCGGCATTATGGGTGCCATCACCGGCCGCGCCATCTACGAAGGTGCGCTCGATCTGGCCACCGCCCAACGTTATTGTGACCAACAACGCAGCGATTGACCGGGGGCTACTCATGGCATTGGCAAAACGCATTATTCCCTGTCTGGATTGCGACAAAGGTCGTGTGGTTAAAGGCGTCAAGTTCCTTGATATTCGGGATGCCGGCGATCCGGTAGAAATTGCCCGGCGATACAGTGAGGCCGGTGCCGACGAGATCACCTTTCTGGATATCACCGCCTCGCATGAAGGCCGCGAGACCACAGTTAAAACGGTCGAGGCTATTGCCTCGCAAGTCTTTATTCCACTGACCGTGGGTGGCGGTATTCGCACGCTGGAAGATATCCGCACCATGCTCAATGCGGGTGCCGATAAAGTGTCCATCAATACCGCTGCGGTGACCAACCCTGAGTTTGTCCGTCAGGCCGCCGAAAAATTCGGGTCGCAGTGTATTGTTGTGGCCGTTGATGCAAAAAAAGTCAGCGCGGAGGGAGAGCCGGACCGTTGGGAGATTTTTACGCATGGTGGACGTAAACCTACGGGTCTTGATGCCATTGAATGGGCCAGACGTATGGTGAGTTACGGCGCCGGTGAAATACTGTTGACTAGTATGGATCGTGACGGGACCAAAATTGGATTTGACCTGGCGCTCAATCGTGCTATCAGCGATGCCGTAGACGTGCCAGTGATCGCGTCAGGCGGGGTGGGCAATCTACAACATCTGGTTGATGGTGTGGTGCAAGGTGGTGCGGATGCGGTGCTGGCTGCCAGCATTTTCCACTTTGGTGAATACAGTATTCCGGAAGCCAAGCAGTTCATGGCTGACCGCGGTATCACCATGCGGCTGTAGTTTCTACGCGGCTGGCATGGACCTGAGCCAGCATGGCAGAGACCGACACCACTTTCACATGCTGTGCTGCCAACAAGGGCAACGCTGATTCCAGATATGCAAGTGTTTCAGGATAGGGGTGGCCAATGGCAACGGCATAACCCTGCTGTTTGGCCAGCGTAATGGCGCGCTTGAACTCAAGGTCAATTGCTTCCGGAGTCTGGATGTTGTCCAGAAACACGTGTCTGCGCAAGGCGGGTACAAAAAACTGTTCGGCTGTTGCGGCAGCCACACTCTCGCGGGTGGTCATGCTGTCTACAAAATAGAGATCACGCTCTTTGAGTTCCTGCATGACCCATTGCATGGGTTGTACGGCAGCAGTCAATTCACTGCCAGTATGATTGTTGACACCCTTTATATAAGGGATATCTGCAAGCGCCCGGCGAAATACGTCAAGAAACTCTTCTTCACTTTGCTGCAAGGTAAGGCCTCCTTGGCCCAGATCCATGCCTGAGACGTTGCTCATGGGGGCATGCAGCATGAGTTCGCGGCCAGCACTGTGTGCAACGTCGGCAAGCGCCTTACCATGAGGAGTGTGCGGAATCACTGCAAACGTGATGTCTGCGGGCAGCTCGATTGCGCGTAACCCGGCGTCGGCGTTGTAGCCGATGTCATCCAAAATAATAACTAGCTTTGCTATGGGAACATCAGGTTGCGGTGTTAAGTCTGTGACAGGTACTGGGCTTGCTAGAGGCTGCAAGACGCTGGCTGACGGAGGTGGCGTGGTCAGCACAACTGCCTGCGGCGTTGGGATTGCCGTACCCACCGACGCTACAGTGGTGTCCACTTGTGCCGAGATGGAGGTTTTTACAACAGGGGCGTTGGCTGGTACTTGATCGGCACTGTTGCCGGCATTCAGCAGAATCAGCAGCCCGGCAAGCAAGCCCAGACCGAGCGACAGTTGTATATTGCCAGGCGTACGGATAAACGTCTGCCAGAGATTCAGTGTTTTATGTCGCGCTTTTCTCACGGCGTAGTCAATACCCGTTGTCGACCGCTTTCCATAATGTTCCAGCCTTTAAGCAGGTTCAGTGCTTCATTCAACTGGTAGTCACTGACAACAACCTGTTCGGCAGAAGTGATAGTGTTGACGGTAGGAGCCGTGTCGCCTTCTTCTCTGCTCACTTCGTTTACACCGGGTAAGTGACCCTCAAGGTCGCGCTCAGAGTAGACACCCCGGCGATTAGTGACACGTGTCACCAGTGCCTCGTCAACCAGAATATCAGGCTCAATGCCAAACGCCTGTATGGAGCGACCTTCCGGCGTGAAGTAAAGCGATGTGGTGAGCTTGATAGCACGGTCATTGTTCAGCGGCAAGACAGTTTGTACTGAGCCTTTGCCAAAGCTGCGAGTGCCCATAATGACGGCGCGGCCGTGATCCTGCAATGCGCCGGCAACGATTTCAGCTGCCGATGCGGAGCCGGTGTTTATCAGCACCACCATCGCAACACCTTCGCTGGGATCGTCAGGAGTAGCAAAAAAGTTGCTGTCTGAGTCGGCAAAGCGACCATCGGTATAAACAATCTGTCCTTCGGTCAGAAAGGCGTCGGCAACTTCAACAGAAGCTTGCAAAACGCCGCCAGGGTTGTTGCGCAAATCCAGCACCAGACCCTTCAACGGTGTATTGGAGGCTTTAATTTCAGCGAGTGCTTTGAGCGTCTCTTCACCGGTATTTATGCGGAACTGAGCGATGCGCAGGTAGGCGTAACCCGGTTCAAGCGTGCTGTGGCGAACGCTACTGGCCGTAATGATTTCGCGTGTTAGTGTCAGGTCAATGGGTTCCGGTTCATTTTCGCGCATCAACGTGATGCGAACGGTGCTGCCCGGTTCGCCGCGCAGTTGACCGACGGCGTCATTGACCAGCATGTCCCGCACCGGGCGTCCATTAATTTCGACAATCAGATCCCCCGGCATAACGCCGGCACGCGCGGCAGGGGAATCGTCAATAGGGGTAATCACTTTGATGTAGCCGTCTTCTTCGCCAACTTCAATGCCCAGTCCGCCAAACCCGCCTTCGGTATTTTCCTGCAGGACATCGTAGTCGTCGGCGCTGAGGTAGGCGGAGTGTGGATCCAGCCCTGCCAACATGCCGCGGATGGCATGATTGATCAGTGTTTTGTCGTCGATTTCCTGAACATACGCGCTGCGAATCGCTTCCAGTGCTTCTGCGAACAGCCGGACTTCTTCAATGGGCAGAGGGCGCGCGGTAGGCGCTTCCTGAGTGACAGAAATACCCGGTAGCAACATCAAACCACTCATCAATACGCCCAGTTTCAGCGCGCGTGTGCCTGGCAATTTTTTCAAGATCATCATGCGTATCTGCTTTGACTTCAATTGAGTGGAAACCATTGTTACCTCTGCCGTTTACGGCAAACGTCTCTTGCTGTTGCATTCTAGGCGCTTAAGGAGCAAAGCGACAACAATTGCTGGTAACAAGCTGTGTCAGTCAGGCGTTATCAGCCAATCGACCGGATTCAGGGTGTCGCTGTTGCGTCGAATTTCGAAATAAATACCGGGCTCTCCCGTGCCACCATCTTCCCCGGACAATGCCAGTGCTTCGCCGCGATTAACCCAGTCTCCGCTTTGCTTGAGCAGTTGCTGATTGTGTGAATAGAGGCTGATATAGGCATTGCCGTGTTCAACAATTATGAGATTGCCGGAACCGCGCAGCCAATCGGAAAATATCACGCGACCGGGGTGTACCGCACGCACGGGTGAGCCAGTATCCGCCGCAATAACAACACCCTGCCTACGCAACTGGCCACCGCCGTATGTATCGCCATAGCGAGCCAACAAGCGACCAGTGTATGGCCAGGGCATGTTGCCACGTGAGTCCGCAAAAGGCATCAGTTCTTCCGGGGCAGGGATATCCAGCATGATATTGCTGATTTCATCAATGAGTGCCTGTAGTTCACGTCTGTCGTCCGTGAGTTTCTCCAGTTCGGTGCCTCGCGTGGCCAATTGTGAGGTCAGTGAAGCAATCAGCGCCGTGCGCGCTTGCTGCTGCGTTTCGAGCGCCAAGTGTTGTGCCTGCAAACGGTCATCCACGGCAGCCAGTTGTTCAGCACTGACTGTGAGGCTTGCGCGGTTTTCTGCAAGCTCTGCCAGTGTGTCGCGCCAACGTGTGATGTGGGCAAGTCGCTGTTGATGGAATGCTTCAAAATAGACCAGCATTCGTCGTGCAATCGCCGGGTCTTGCTGATTGAGTAATAATTTGAGCTGGCTGTCCTCGCCTGCCAGGTAGCTTGCCCGCAGGGTGCTGGTGATCTGGGCGCGCTGTTCTTCACTGTCTGCCAGCAAAAGATCCTGCTCGGCAGTCAAGCGTGCCAGTTCTCTCTCAAGTTCAGCCAATCGCTGCTGATTTGCCAGTATTTCCCGTCTCAAGGTGTTGAGCTGTTGACTTGATGCCAACAAGGCCTGTTCTTCCGTCGAGCGTTGCGCGCGGGTTGACTGTAACCACTGTTCAATCTGCGTGATCGCTTGATCAAGTGCCTGCAGCTGCTGTGCCGGGTCTGCATTCTCTGGCGCTTTCGCTGCAAAAATAGCGCTTTGGTCAAAACCGGGCATCAGCAACAAACACAACAGTGCAGCCGTGAATTGCTTTGTGCCGAGCTTTTTTTTCCTCATGAGGATATCAAAACATGTCCGGTCATTTCGGCCGGAACATCCATGCCCATCAGCGTCAGTAGAGTGGGGGCAATGTCTGACAGGCTGCCCTCGGATGTGAAGTGCCAATCCCCGCGGCCGACATAGACCAATGGCACCGGACCGCTGGTGTGAGAGGTCAAAGGCTGCCCCGTGCTTGAGTCCATCATTTGTTCGACGTTGCCATGGTCGGCCGTAATCAGACATTGTCCGTCTACGTCATGAATGGCGTTCACCAAGCGACTCAGGCATTGATCAAGCGCTTCAACAGCTTTCACCGCCGCATCAAAGTTGCCTGTGTGGCCAACCATGTCGCCATTGGCATAGTTGCAAATAATGGCGTCGTATTGCCCCGAGCGGATGGCCTGCTCCAGTTTATCGGTCAACTCAAAGGCGCTCATTTCGGGTTTGAGATCGTAAGTAGCGACCGAGGGCGAAGAAATCAGTATCCGGTCTTCGCCCGGGAACGCTTCTTCGCGACCACCACTGAAGAAAAATGTGACATGGGCATACTTCTCAGTTTCTGCAATACGCAGCTGTGTGCGCTGGTGGTTGGCGAGGTACTCACCCAAACCGTTGTTCAGTGTTTGCGGGCCATAAGCCACACGAACAAAGGCATTCAGATCATTGGAATATTCTGTCAAGGTGACAAAACTCTGCAACGCTGGTGTTGATTTGCGCACAAACCCATCAAAGGCAGGGTTAACAAAGGCGTTGGTGAGCTGGCGCGCGCGATCGGCGCGGAAGTTCATAAACACCACGCAGTCCCCGTCGTTCATGGTCACGGTTTTATCGTTGGTTGCCGCAACACGGGTCGCCTGCACAAACTCATCGTCCTCTCCGCGAGCGTAGGCTGCGCTGAGGGCTTGCTCGACAGAGTCTGCGTGATAGTTGGCTTCGCCGAGCGTCATCAGGTCATATGCTGTCTGCATACGATCCCAGCGTTTGTCGCGATCCATTGCAAAATAACGCCCAATCACTGAGACAATCCGGCCCAGCCCCGCTTGTCGCAACGCCTCATCCGCCAGTTGCAGTGACGGCAGCGCGCTGCGCGGCGGCATATCCCGACCATCCAGAAAAGCGTGCAGGTAGACCTTTTTGACACCTTGTTGCTGTGCAAGCTGAATCATTGCAAGCATGTGTTGCTCGTGGCTGTGAATGCCACCGGGAGACAGCAATCCAAACAAATGCAATGCCTTGCCCGAGGTTGCGACTTTTTGGGTAACATCGACCAGCACTGGATTCCGGAAGAAGCCGCCCTCAGCTATTTCTTTGTCTATCATGGTAAGACTCTGGTAGACCACACGGCCTGCGCCCAGATTCATATGGCCCACTTCAGAATTGCCCATTTGTCCTTCGGGCAAGCCAACAGCCATGCCCGACGTGGTGATCAACGTGTGTGGGCAGGCTTTCCAAAGAGCGTCCCATGTCGGGGTGTGCGCTGCGGCAATTGCATTGGAGTCGGTCTCTTCACGGTAACCCCAGCCGTCCAGAATCAGTAACAAAGAGGTGCGCTTGGTGTTGGATTTGGTCATGGTGAGAGTTTCCCTGTTACCGGCCGCAACCGCAGATTCATCAAAAACCAGTATTATCCATGTTAAACAGGATGCTCACCAGTGCTGGCTAGCTTGTCTGTACCCAAGCCTGGTACAGGCGTGTATACTTCGCCACTTGTTTGCGGGTCGAGTATCCGGGGTCAGGTATTTACATTTCATCAGAGGCTGGCTGGAGGCTGGATTTAAAAATGGCGCAGTTTATTGAATTCATTGGCAATAACTGGATGCTGGCAACGCTCTGGCTGGTTTTGTTTACAGCGTTTATGGTGTTTCTGACCAAAACCGGCCCCAAGGCGGTCAGCACTCAGCAAGCGGTAATGCTGATAAACCGAAAAGATGGTGTGGTGTTGGATATCCGTGATAAAAAGGAGTTTGAAGCGGGCCACATTGTTGACGCGATTCATATGCCATCCAGCAAACTCAGTGGTCACTTGACGGAATTGGAAAAATACAAATCCCGGCCAGTGATTGTTGTATGCAAAATGGGACAGCAGTCTGGTGATGCCTGCAAAACACTGACAACGGCGGGCTTCACCGATGTCGTGCGACTGACCGGTGGCATGGCTGAGTGGCGTGGGCAGAATTTGCCGGTTATTCAGGGATAACCCTGAAGCCGGACTTAACATATTTTTATTAATCAACTCAGAAAGCAAGAGAGACGGTTAGATCATGGCAGAGAACGAAAACAACCAGAATGGTGCTGCACCGGCAGCGCAACCCCAGGGCCCGATGTTTGCGCTGCAACGCATTTATCTGAAGGATTGTTCATTTGAGTCCCCCAAAAGCCCGGACGTGTTCCGTGGTCAATGGGCGCCTAAAATTTCCTTCAATCTGAATACCAGCAACCAGAAGCTGGCTGACGGTGTTTACGAAGTCATCCTGCGCATGACCATTGAAGCGAAGCAGGAAGAAACGGTCGCGTTTCTGGTAGAAGTTCAGCAGGCCGGTATTTTCACCTGCGACGGCTTTAATGAGGCAGATCTGGAGCGAGTACTGGCGACAGTTTGCCCCAATATTCTATTCCCGTATGCGCGTGAAACCATTGATGCGCTGGTTGTGCGTGGCAGTTTCCCAGCAGTGATGCTGGCGCCTGTCAACTTTGATGCTGTCTACGCGCAGTCAAAAGCTCAGCAAGCCAGTCAGGCAACAGCCTGATTGGATGCGCTTACGTCAGGCCGTTGAAACCGGTCTGACGTAGCGCTTCGTACAGTGCAATCGCTACTGTGTTTGACAGGTTCAGGCTCCTGCTTGTTGCTTGCATAGGCAGTCGTAATTTTTGATCTGTTGGCAGTGAGCCTAGAATTTCCGCAGGCAATCCTCTGGTTTCCGGACCAAACACCAAGCAGTCTCCATCAGCAAAATCTGCGTCGTAGCAGGACCTTTGCGCCTTGGTCGTGAATGCAAACAAGCGCTGTACGTTGGCTTCGTTCAAAAATGTTTGCCAGTTCGGCCATCGAGAAACCTGACTCATTTCGTGGTAGTCGAGACCCGCTCGTTTTACGCGCTTTTCATCGATATCAAAACCTAGCGGCTCTATCAAATGCAGTCTGCTGCCAGTGTTGGCGGCCAGTCGAATGACGTTTCCGGTGTTCGGCGGGATTTCAGGTTGGAAAAGTACGATGTTAAACAAAGGGCTCAGTTCTTTAATGGGCAGCAAGGATTGTAAAGCTTTGTTAATTTAGACCCCAAATATACCCCTGAAGTGGGGCTTTTACTATAGAATCTGGCCACTTAAGCTATATAATTCACTGGTTTTTAGTATCGTCAGGGGAAGCTTTTGGTACTTGAGTTGTTTGGACGCAAAAAACGGGTAGAAGGCCTGATCGGATTGTCCGTCAACGAGTCCCGTATTTCTCTGGCGCATGTGGTCAGGCGCCGTGATGAATTAACGCTGGAGCTCTGCATCAGAGAGGCGATAGAAAAGCCTGCGACTGGCCGAGAACTGCTTTCCCGAATGGTTGTTGAGCATGGGCTTGGCAAGGCGATGTGTAATCTGGTGTTGTCGCCGCGCGATTACAATGTGTACCTAATTGAGTCGCCACAAGTTGAGCCCGAGGAAATAAATTCAGCGGTGCGCTGGAAGATAAAAGATCTTCTGGATATGCCGGTTGAGGATGCCATTATTGACGTATTTCAGTTGCCTGATGATGCGTTCCGCGGGCGAAACAAGATGGTGTATGCGGTCGCAGCATCGCGGCCGCAGGTTGAGCAGATGATAGCGATGGTGGATAGAGCAGGGATGAGTCTGTCATCAATCGATATCCCAGAAATGGCGATGCGTAATATCAGTAATCATTTTATGGATGATGGCAATGGTCTGGCGTTTATTTCTTTAAAAGAAAGTGGCAGCACGCTGAACATCAGTCGTAATGGCCAGTTGTACCTGACGCGTCGGATCAATACGCGGGTTGGTTCAGATGTGATGGCGCAACACGATTGGGAAATGGTCAGGGACCGGCTGGCACTCGAAATACAGCGCTCGCTGGATTATTTCGAAAGCCAGGTCGGCCAGAGCCCGGTAGCTCAGATTATGATCGCGCCGCGGGAGCGGGATACCGAGGCCATGATGAACGCGCTGGCTGATGCGCTAGCAGCACCTGTTGGACTGGTAGATTATTTGCATGAGTTACCCGCGAAGGAGGGGATCCCCGACGCGGTCAAGGGTGCCAATATGATGGTGATTGGTGCCGCACTTCGCGCAGGTGTAGAAGGTGCTTCATCTTGATTACTCCCGGTAGTCAACAGATCAATCTTTATTTGCCGGAGCTGCGACCGCGTCGGCAAATCATCAGCGCGCTTCGCTTGTTACAAGTGATGGCAGTGGTGGCTATGGTCATAGCATTGCAAGGCTTGTGGGGAAGCTGGCAGCGCTCATCGCTCGCATCGGCGTTGATGGAGGTGCAGGCGCAACTTGCTGCCCAGACCGCCCGCACGCTTGAGATTGAAGCTGACGTCGCCTCCCGTGCGACAGACCTAGCTCTCATTGAGGAAATGAATACCCGCGAACTTCGTTTGTCGCAATCAAGAGAATTGTACGAGTTTATGAGAGGGACCAATCTGGGTAATTTGAATGGTTACTCAGAGCATCTCAAAGATTTGTCCAGGGCCTCATTTACAGGATTGTGGTTGACCGAATTCACAATTCAGGGCAATGCCGATCACGTCTATCTTAAAGGTAACGCTCAACAGGCCGCTATGCTACCTGACTATGTAAGCCGCTTGAGCATGGGTGATAGCACTATTCGCTCCCAGCGATTTAGTCGACTGGTGTCGACCCGTGCTGTCACCGGTACAGGTGAATTGTACGAATTTGTGCTGGAGACCAACTAATGAGTCTGCGGTTCAAAATCAAAGAGATGATGGACGCGTTTGATAACCGTTCAATTGCGGAAAAGGCCTTGCTGAGTCTGGCTGCTGTCGGACTGCCGGTCTGGTTGTTTGCAACGTTTTTTTTGTCGCCGCTAACGGCAGAGTCAGACGGTTTGCGACGGCAGGTGGCCGCAGCGCAGGCCCAGCTCCAGGCTATGGAGCAGCGTGAAGAATTAGCAATCAGCAGCAGTGCTGAGGATCCGAACCAGGCGGTGAGATTGAGAATAGAGCGAGCTATCGCGGATCAATCGGAGTTGCAAGACGAAATTGAACAGTTGGCGGGTAATCTGGTGACACCACAATCCATGACGCGATTGTTGACATCGATGCTGGAGAATCAGTCAGGATTAAATCTGGTCAAAGTAGAAAATAGAGTGCCTCAGGCGATGAGAAATGAACCGGCTGTGGAGCAGGACGATGAAACAGCCGGGCAGGCGGTCATCAGCTCGCGCGACCAGGAAGTGTACAAACACAGTCTGGTGATAGAGCTGGAAGGTGACTACTTGAGTCTGATTGGTTATCTGAAGCGGATTGAAAATTTTTCAGAGCGGTTTTTCTGGGATTCACTTTCGTTTGTGCAGCAAAACTGGCCGACCGCGCGAATCACGCTTGAGTTGCATACTCTGAGCACTGAAGAGGGCTTTGTAGGTGTCTGACAACACACGACGGGTGGTAAGTGGGCTGTTGTGTATGCTTGCAACAAGCCTGGCAGGTGCGCAAACGATTCAAATTGATGGTGAATTGTTCAGAGATCCAACACAGCCCCCGTCGGCAGTGTTCTCGATGACAGTGGTTGACACCATGCAGGTTGTGGAAATAGAGGCCGCTCAGGCTTTGCTGAGTACTTTGACACTGAATTTTATACGTGCCGGCGGTCTGGAACCGGTTGCGGTGATTAATCGTCAGCCTTACCGGATTGGTGACAATCTAGAGACTGCGGTAGTCAGCGACATCAGATCAGGAGAAGTTGAGCTGACCATTGAGGGCGTAAAACATGTACTTACCATGTTTTCGCGCCCGGTCAGGCAAAGTGACGGGCAGTAATGCACGTCTTTTTATTGAAATAGTGACGAACACGGGGATTTGATGACGGTTTTGACACTCAAACAAAACAAACTCGGCAGGCCAGGCCCTCAGCGCTTTGCCCTGACGACCTTGTTTTGTGCCCTGTTTTTATCGGGATGCGCAGCAACGGCGCCCGGACAAGAGTTGAGCACCACGCTGTTGAATGACATTACGGATGTGCTGGATTCAGCGGAACAGACGTATGAGCCGCCGGTCAATGTGATACCTGCAGACGAACACTTGATGGCGCTGATTCCTGAAATGTCGCTGAGTGATGATTTGTTGGTGCCTGTTGCAGAGCGTTTCAATGTGGTTGCCAATAATGAAAACGCCAAGGACTTTTTTAATAATCTGGTGTCAGGCACGGATTATGGTGTGACCATCAGCCCGCAAGTTGAGGGCCAGATCAGCATTAATCTTCCCAATGTGTCAATCGATGATGTGATGGAGGTTGTGCAGGAAATTTATGGGTATCAGATCACGCGACGCGATCGTGTGTATCAGATTCAACCGCCGGGATTGCAGACGCGGATATTCTCAATTGATTACCTGAATGTCTCTCGGACTGGTAATTCCAGTGCCAGTATTACCAGTGGTGGAGCTGGTGGTGGGGCCGGTGGATTGAGTGGAGGGGCCGCGGGTGGGCTAGCCGGAGGTTTTGGAGGCGCGACTGGTGGTTTTGGCGGTTCGATAGGTGGTTTTGGCGGTTCGACAGGTGGTTTTGGTGGGACAACGGGAGCATTTACCGGGGCTGCAGGTGGGCTGACGGGTGGAGCAGTTGGCTCGGCCGGAGGCGGTGGTGGCGGTCAGGTCAGTACACGCACGGATACCGATTTCTGGACGGATATTAAAGCGACGCTGGAGGGAATGCTGGGAGTAGAATCAAGCAGTCCAACGCAGAACGCGCCCGCAGCTGGCGGCAGTGGATTGCTGGCGGGGCTCGGCGCCGTAGGTACAACAGCACGCGCCTCGGCCTCCCGTGATGAGTCAGGTAAAAGCGTGGTTGTTCAGCCTCAAGTCGGGTTGATCATGGTCACGGCAACACCGGCTGAACTGGAAAGAGTATCGGCCTACATCGATCGTGCGCAGGATATACTGTCGCGAGAGGTAACCATTCAGGTGCAATTCCTGGAAGTTATCCTGAACAAAGGATTTCAATCTGCCATCGATTTTGACACCTTTGGCCCTGGCGGCGCAGAAGAGGGTGATAATTCAGTGACCGGTAGTTTCGGCGCAGGTACCGAAGGCGTGACATTCACCGGTATTTCAAATCCTCTGTCAATTGCTACAAATTTCACCGATTTTAATGCCGTGTTCCGCATTCTTGAGTCACGCGGCACAACACAGGTGTTGTCCAGCCCCAGCCTTAAAGTGTTAAACAATCAGAAAGCCTTGTTCCAGGATGGCGATCAGGAGTTTTTCCAGACCAGTTCCGGATCCAATGTGGTCAATACCGGAACGTCAGTAACGGAATCCTCATCGAACAATCTGCAACCGTTCTTCTCTGGTATTTCGATGGACATCACACCCCAGATCAGTGCGGATGGCACAATCACCTTGCATGTACACCCGATAATCACTACGGTGAGTGAGCAAAACAAGTCGGTTGGCGGGCAACAAGTGCCTCTGGCTAGGACATCAGTGCGAGAACTAGACAGTATTATTCGCGCGCAGGATGGGCGGATTGTTATTCTGGGTGGTCTGGCTTATGAGCGCAGCATCGATGATATGGCTGGCATTCCCGGCGTCAATGACATTCCTTTGATCGGCGGTGCGTTTGATCAACGCCGAGAAAGTACCGTTAAAAGCGAATTTATCATTCTCTTGCGTCCTGTCATTGCCAATCCCCAGTCAGAGCAGAATCTGATCCGTGAGCGCAGCGATAGGGTGCGCAGCATCAATAACGCTATCAACCCGTTTTCCAATTAAGCAGGCAGGTTAAGTTCAGACTTATGTATCTGGAACATTTCGGACTAAAGGAATTACCGTTTTCGTTAACACCGAATACAGAGTTCTTCCTGAATATGGCCAGCTATCACAAGGCCTACAACATGTTGATGGTCTCCATCGCACAACGCGAAGGGTTTATCAAGGTGATTGGTGAGGTCGGGACCGGCAAAACGATGCTGTGTCGCAAGGTGCTGAACTCTCTCGAGGATTCGCCTGACTCGTTCGTAACGGCTTATATCGCCAATCCTGTGCTCAGTCCCAAAGGATTATTTCTGGCGTTTGCAGAAGAATTGGGCATTGACGTGGATGTCGAGATAGGACACCACAGCCTGCTCAAACGCATCACTGCCGTGCTTATGCAAAAAGCCGCAGAGGGAAAACAGGTTGTGCTGTTTATCGATGAGGCACACGCTATGCCTGAAAAGACACTGGAAGCGTTGAGGTTGCTGACCAATATTGAAACCGAGCAGGCCAAGTTGTTTCAGGTTGTGCTGTTTGCCCAACCTGAACTGGATGAAATGTTACAGGAAAAGTCCTTGAGACAACTGCTTCAGCGCATCACCTTTTCGTACAAACTTGAATCACTGGATCGTGAGGGTGTTGAGCGGTACGTTGAACATCGCATGGGCATGGCTGGATACAATGGCGGCACGGTGTTTACATCAACCGCACTTGATGATCTGTTCAGGGCGTCTCGAGGCATTCCCCGGGTTACTAATATCTTGAGTCATAAAGCCCTGATGGTCGCTTTTGGTCGCGGGGCGCGCACGATCGATCGCTTCAGCATGCGCAAGGCAATTGAAGACACCGAGGGCGTTGAGTTGCCCGCAAATCCAAATTTCAGGCAACTTGCAGCTGCCAGTGTTTTACTGGGGTTGTTGTGCCTAGCACTGATATTTTATGCGGTCAATTATTATCTGTAACACTGTTTGTTTTCTGGAAAATGACGAATGAGTTTAGTGAATGACATGTTGCGCGACCTTGATGCAAGGCGGCGTGATACACCGGTCGGCGGTCTGGGGGCAGACAAGCTGGTGCCAGCCACTGACCGCGATCCCGTAAAAAAACGAAAAGCACCCCGCGTAATTGTTGCATTAACGTGTTTGGTGCTCACTGCTGTATTGGCGTTTCTGTTGGCAAGTGTCCCGCAAAATGAGGGCCAACTGGTTTTAACATCACCCGTTGCAACAAATACGACGAATGCTGTCGTCACGCAGCCATCAGGCATTTCGGAAGTGGCAGGCACCGCGGCAACAAATGCAGTCGCAGCGAATACAGACATAACCGTGAGTGCCGACACTACGACCGGTGCGTTGACACAACTGGAACTGCGTTTACAGCAACTGGAGGAGCAGAATCGCGCCTTGCTTGAGGCGCAGCAGCGTGAAGAACAGCTGCAACTGTTGCAGGCGCAGCCAATTATTGTGCAGCAGCCTGCCAACGTGCCGGGAAATCAATTCACGACGACACAATCGTCGGTTGGGAACAGAGGCCAGGCAGAAACACCCTTGATCAATCAGGATTGGGCAGACGCCCCGGCTTTACCCGCAGATTCTGCGAATGGATTGACCACAGATATGTCGGCAACTACTGCAACAACACGCAGCCCCCGCGAACTCAGTCTGGCAGAACGGGATCGGCAACAGGTGCAACTGGCCTTGCAGCAATGGGCCAGTGGCCAGCAGTTGGCGGCATTTCAGACGCTGGACGCGTTCTCCTACCAGAATCCTGATGCCCACAACTCACGCGAAACACTTGCTAAACTGCTGATACAACAGGGTGAAACAGAACGTGCCATGCAGGCAATCGAGTTGGGGCTCGCCATTGCGCCCAATCAGAACGGGTACCGCAAACTGAAAGCTCGGTTGTTGCTGCAGTCCGGCGCTGCGATTGACGCCGTAAACACGTTGGTGGTGTCTGTACCGTCGATTGTCTCGGATACCGAGTATCATGATTTGCTTGCATCGGCCTACCTCGCAAGTCAGCAGCATGAAAACGCAGCTGCGACTTATCAGGCCCTGCTGCAACAGGATGCCACGGAGGGGCGATGGTGGTATGGGCTTGCCGCATCGCTTGATGCGCTCGGACGGACAAGTGATGCCTTGACGGCATATGACCGTGCCTTGCAGCAAAGTTCGTTGAATCCGCGCTTGCGTCAAGTCAGTCAGCAGCGATCACAGGCGATCAGGCAGAGTGAGACCACGTGGTGACGAGGTAACTCATGGCCATCAAACAAAAAATCCGCATCGGCGACCTGCTTGTTCAGAACGGGGTTATTACCGAAACGCAATTGCAGCAGGCGCTTGCCAAACAAAAGTCCAGCGGTCAACGGCTGGGTCGCACGCTGATCAACCTCGGTTTTGTTCAGGAAGACAAGTTTCTCGGATTTCTTTCTGAGCAATTAAATGTGCCCTTTGTTGATTTGCGTCGCTACAAATTTGAGCCTGCGGTGGTGCAACGCCTGTCGGAAACCCATGCCCGTCGCTTCCGTGCGATAGCCCTGTCCGAAAAAGGTGGCCTGCTGATGGTGGGCATGGCCGACCCTACTGACATACATGCCTTTGATGCGCTTGAGCGTATTTTGCAGCAGCCGATTCAACAGGCAGTCGTGCGCGAAAGTGAACTACTGGCAACGCTGGACCTGGTTTACCGGCGCACTGATGAAATTGCCGGGTTTGCAGAAGAACTGGATGAAGAACTGATAGACGGCCAGTTTGATCTGGCGTCACTGACCCCCGCAGCTGACGACAGCGATGCGCCGGTAGTCAAGTTGCTGCAATCGCTGTTTGAGGACGCGGTTCAGATCCGGGCATCGGATATCCACATTGAGCCCGATGAATTTGTACTGCGTATTCGCCAGCGTATTGATGGTGTGCTGCAGGAGCAGATTGTTAAAGAGCGGCGTATTACGCCTGCGCTGGTGTTGCGGCTCAAGTTGATGTCGGGGCTGGATATTTCCGAAAAGCGACTGCCTCAGGATGGTCGTTTCAGCCTGAAAGTCAAAGACAAAAAAATTGATGTGCGTCTGTCGACCATGCCGATTGAGTATGGCGAATCGGTGGTCATGCGTTTGCTGGACCAATCAGACGGCGCCGCGGATCTGAATCAGGTAGGTATGCATGATGAGATGCTGGCGCAGTTCCGGCGACTGATTCACATGCCACACGGCTTGATTCTGGTGACCGGCCCAACAGGTTCCGGTAAGACCACCACGCTGTACGGTGCCTTGCAGGAACTTAACGAAGTTGGCAAAAAAATCATTACCGTTGAAGATCCGGTCGAATACCGTCTCAGTCGTATCAATCAGGTGCAGATCAACCCCAAAATCGGATTAACCTTTGCCCGCATCCTGCGCGCTGCACTGCGCCAGGACCCGGATATTCTGCTGGTGGGAGAAATCCGCGATCAGGAGACTGCAGAAATTGCGCTGCGTGCAGCGATGACCGGCCATATGGTGCTGTCAACCCTGCATACCAACGATGCGGTGTCCAGCGCCATGCGACTGGTGGATATGGGCGCCGAAGGGTTTCTGGCGGCGACAGCGATACGCGCTATCCTGGCGCAGCGCCTGGTGCGCCGCTTGTGTGATAACTGTTGTATTGACCATCAGCCAGATCGTCGTGAGCTCGGCTGGATTCGCCATGCCATGGGTACCAGAATGCCTGTTCACTTTCAGTTGAAGGCCGCCAGTGGTTGCCATCGCTGTAATAACACGGGTTATCGTGGTCGAATCGGCGTGTTTGAGTTGTTGGTACTCAACGACGACATGGCCGATGCGCTGCGCCGTTCCAGCAGCTCGGACTTTGTGCATGCTGCGCGACAAAGCAAAGGCTATCGCCCGTTGGTGGTTGGCGCACTCGAAGAGGCATTTAAAGGGGTGACCACACTTGACGAAGTCTACAGGGTTGCCGAGCAGATCGATGAAAGTGGCATGTTTGGCATGGAAGGTGAGTTTGCCGAGATTGCCGGTTCAGATGACGATTTGCGCCTCGTATCACACACTGATTCTGATTTGTTCCGTCAAGAAGACGGGGTGATCTGATGGCAGCCTTTAACTACAAAGCCCGCAATCGCGCGGGAGCCCTGGTGACCGGGGTTATTGAGGCGATCAATCTTGATGCGGCAGCCAGCGAGTTGCTCGGACAGGGTGTGACGCCTATTGATATTCGTCCGGGCAAAGGTGGACGTGTCAAGCCACCGGCGGCCAAAACAAACAAAACGTCTGAAACCGCGCAAAAGGCGGGCGACAACCTCTCAGAGACTGAAGGCCGTGTTAGCCGCAAGACCAAAGCACCATCGGGCGTCATGAATCAGGATGCGTTTCAGGCACTCAATGAAGCGTTGCTGCGCAAAAAAATCGACAATGCGGAATTGATGATTTTTGCACGACAAATGCAAAGCCTGACCAAGTCCGGTTTGCCGCTGGACCGCGCTTTGATGGGTTTGCAGGGCTCTGCCAAGAATCCCAAATTCAAGGAATTGTTAAAGGATCTGCAACGATCCATCGAATCAGGGCAGTCACTATCCTCATCAATGAGCCGGCACCCCAAGGTATTCTCGCAGTTGTTTTTGTCCTTGATAGATGTGGGCGAAAACACCGGCCGACTGGATCTGGCGTTTGAGCAGATAGGCCGTTACCTGACGCTGGAAATGACCACTAAAAAGCAGGTGAAAAGCGCCACACGCTATCCTTCATTTGTGGTGGTCACCATTGCCCTGGCGCTGGGCGTGATTACCTACTTTGTTATTCCGGCATTTTCAGACACATTTGCGCGTCTGGGCGCTGAGTTGCCGATGGAAACCCGCATATTGATCGCCATTTCTGATTTTGTAGTGGCCTGGTGGCAATTTATGATTGGCGGTTTGGTCGCGGCCGTCATTGGATTCAAAAGCTGGGCCAAATCGGATCAAGGTGGTCTGGCCTGGGATGAACGCAAGCGCTTTCTGCCACTGGCCGGGCCGATTTTTCAGCAGGTTGCCTTGGCGCGTTTTGCGCGCACGTTCTCCATGGTGATGAAGGCAGGTGTGCCGATTGTGCATGGCATGGGCATTGTCGCCAATGCAGTTGGCAACAGATACGTCGCAAAACGTATTCTTAAGATGCGCGACGGCATCTCGCGCGGAGAGTCGCTGTACAACACGGCGGTGGCCACCAATATGTTTTCACCCCTTGTCCTGCAGATGATTGCGGTGGGCGAAGAGAGTGGCACCATTGATCAGTTGATGGAGGATGTCGCCAATTTTTATGACTCCGAAGTGGAATATGACCTCAAACGCCTGAGTGAGGCTATTGAGCCGATTCTGATCATGGTCATTGCGGGCATGGTGCTGGTGCTGGCGCTCGGCGTGTTCCTGCCGATCTGGGATCTGAGCAGTGCTACCTCCGGCGGTTAAAACAAGCCCGGGACATTTGGGGTTGGATTGGGGACGCTTAGGTTGGATCGGTATGGTTGTGATGCACACATGCTGATACGATTTAAGTCCAAAATACCGGGTATGCAGTCCCAACTCCTGAAGAGTTCAAGAGTAGGGGCTAAGTGTCCTGAATAGGCTAATCAATGATGACTCACCCGATCCGGGCACATTCCCCCTCAACGCTGTCGACATCGGTTACTCGGCAACGCGGGTTTTCATTGTTCGAAATGATCGTCTACATTCTGGCTGCCTCTATCCTATTCAGCGCTGCGTTTAACCGTTATCGTGATTTCCCGGGTGAAGCTGAGCGCGCTAACTTTCAAGCCATACTGGCGCAACTGAACGCTGCAATTAACCTGCAAATGATGAATGCCATAGCAGGGGGTACCTTTAACCAGATGGGTGGTCTGAATGGCGCAAACCCGATGGAGTTTATGCTGAATACCCCTAGCAACTATGTTGGCGCGTTTAGTGGTGTTGATGAGAGCACCCTGCCAAGGCGCATCTGGTATTACAATCAGGGCGTCGGGGAGTTGGTTTATCTCGCTAACGATGCATCAGATTTATACCTGGTTCAAAACGGGCAGCGTGTCCCAACATCTCGCATCAGCTTCCGTGTGACGAATATCGTTGGCCGGGGGCAAGGTGGTTCATTAACCTGGCAAGGTTTGGTTTTGGCCCCGGTATTGCCGTTTGAATGGCAGCAAGTGCCATTGGAGCTTGCGTCAGGCGCCGCTCAGTAGCCTGGGTAAAAAGCGGGCAATAATTGGTTTAACTTTATGATATATATAAATAAATATGGCTGTTACTGCGCGATATAACCCCAAAAAACACCCAAAAGGATCAATTGGGGTTAAAACAGTTGCATCGCTCTGGCGTATGGAAATTGTCGTGTTAGGATTTGATCCAAGCATCGCAACCAATATTTGAGGGCAGCGCTGCATCGATTTAAAGCAGGACGACGGTCTCAAAGAGTTTAACGAGTTTTCACAATAGTACGTTTAAAAGCGCAGTGTATTTGATAACTCTCGGCGCTGAAAATCACCAAGGAGCTAGAACATGAAAATCCAAAGCATGAATGCAGTACGTAAGCAAAAAGGTTTTACCATTATTGAACTGGTCGTTGTGATCCTGCTGCTGGGAATCCTTGCTGCAACTGCACTGCCACGATTCTTGGATGTGACGGATGAAGCGCATGATGCCGTTGTCGAAGGAGTGCAGTCAGGCTTGTCTACGGGCGTCGCGCTATTCCGTGCTCAGTGGGTTGCTGAAGGGCAGCCACGCACAACTGTTACAGACTCTGCCGGATTCAACTTATTCGCTTCAAACTCTGGTTGGCCACGCAGCTTGACGTTGGCACCCACTGTAGTTGCGACAGCCACTGCGGCCCTCACTTGCCAGACAGTCTACGAGTCGTTGTTGCAAGCTGGTGGTCGTCCGACAGCCGCTTATGTCGACGGTCTAACTGCTGATGACGCAGCGACAAGAGAAAGTGCCGTGGAAGGCGCGGCCACTGGCGTTGATTTTGTGATTGTTCTCGACAGAGATAACGCGACACCGACTGCAGCAACAAATACATGCCAGTTTTACTATGTAGGCCAGAACAAGTTGGGTACGACGACAGCTAACGCGGCTATCCCTAATTTCTCATACAACTGGACAACAGGTGCAGTTTCTGCAATTGCAGACGTAACCTTTAACCAAGGCTCGTAATGTAAGAGATTTGTTTTGGCTGGAATCTATGACTCCAGGCGCAACAAGATTAGTAGATCAGACGCCTTTGACCTCCAAGAGCTCAAAGGCGTCTTCGTTTACGGCATTGACGAATGTTTAGGGGAGGTTGACAATCAACACCATGAAATGTTTAATCTTTCCTGCTCGTGGATTTACAGTGATTGAGATTGTGGTGGCAATCGCAATTGTTGGTATTCTCTCTGCACTTGCGATTTCCCGCCTCACAGGCTCAGACACTTACGACCCTGCCATCGCCCGCGATCAAATCATTTCACTTTCCCGATCTGCGCAACAGAAAGCCATCGGGCGTTCCGGTGTTGAGCTCACCATCCAGCCAGGCAGTGAGAGTCTTGCGATTACCTTGATTGACGATGTTTCTCAGGTACAAACCTCGCTGGTAGATTTGCAATCCGTGACCTTGGCGGCCGGGATTAACCAGACGGCATCATGCGCCGACAATACAGGTCTGACTGCGCTCGCCCCAGCCGCACTGGTGCTGAGTTTTGACAGATTGGGCGATTTGCAGCAGGCTAATGTAGGTTCCGACATTACGGTCACCGGCTCGGTCAGATTGTGTATTGACAGTAATCCTGCGATGTCAGTGTGCTGGTCTTCAGCGGGTTTTGCTTATCCGGGTGACTGTGTTGAGTAAATTAGCTCCCGGTTTTATGCATAGCAAGAAAGAAAGGGCTGTAACCAGTCCCGCCCGTCACTGTGCAGATCTGATGTCATTTGCTCCAGCCAAACAGCGTGGTGTGACCTTTGTTGAGCTGATCGCCGTCATAGCCATTCTGGCAGTTTCGCTGGCGGGGGTGACGGCGTCGATATCCAGCGCTTTGTCTCGCAGTTCCGACGTGGTGCTGGAAACCCGCGCCCTGGCGCTGGCCCAAAGTTACCTCGATGAAATATTGTCCCGTCGGTTTGATGAACGCTCCGCGCCGCGCGGGATTCCGCCGTGTCGAGGCTCGGGACCTGCAGCACCGGCATGCTCTACCGCATTTGGGGCCGTTGATGCAGGAGAGTCAGCGCGCGCCGAGTTTGACGATGTTGATGACTACCACGGTCTGACGGAAGGCGGCGGCACACCCAATCTTCTGCGCGATGCCGAAGGTGATGAACGTGTGGGTTACGAGAATTTTTCGATCTCCGTCAGTGTGCGATATTTGCAGCGTGCCGCAACTCAGCCCGAGGAAAACCTGATTGACCCGCTGACATACCCCACCGATCTGGATGATCCCGACGATGCCAAACTGATCACGGTCACGGTGTTTCATACAACCAACACCGAAGGTTGGCAGTTCAGTGCTTACAAGGCGAATTTCTGATGCGCCAGCAAAACCCGCCTCCTACATTACCACGCACCAAAGGTTTTACGCTGATTGAGCTGGTGATCACCATCTTGATCTCGTCAATACTGGCGGTGGGTATCATCAGTTACATCGGCGACGCGGTGAATGGTTTTGTCAGCAGTGGCTCGCGCAATAAGCTCGCCAGCTCCGGGCGCGTAGTAGTCGACCGTCTGGCGCTTGAACTACATAACGCCGTGCCGAATAGTGTGCGTGTCAGTTCGCCCAATCTGACGAATGGCAACCAATGTCTTGAGTTCATACCCTTTATTGGTGCGACTAATTATCTTGATGCGCCGTTCAGCAGCGCCGGCTCCTCTATCTCTGCGGTGACCTTTAATCCATCCATTTTGATGAGCACACCCGCGGGCGTCTATGCGGCGATTTACCCGATTGATACCGATGATCTGTATACCGCGGCTGATCCGGGACCATTGACTGCAGTTGATGCCATCACCACCGCCAGTGGGGGCCGAGTCACGCTGAATCTGGATCTGGCCGCCACGGTACCTGTCGAGGCACATCGGTTTTCAAGGCGTTCGCCGGTCGATCGCCTGTACTTGGCCACACAACCGGTCAGTTTTTGTATCGTTGAAGACAAGTTGTTCCGGTATGAGAATTACGGTTTTAACACCAGCCAATGTTTGCCCGCTGGGCAGGGCGGACCTTGTGATCTGCCGTCAACCTCCCCAAATCGTGCTCTGGTCAGCGATAGCATCGACAACACATCGCTGACGGCCTTTGTGGTGGTGGCGCAGAGTCTGCGCCGCAACGCGTTGGTGTCTGTGGACTTCAATTTTACGGATGAATTTGACGAAATTCGTCTTAAACACGAGGTCTTGTTAAGAAATGTGCCTTGACCAGATGAATACCAAGAGGCCTGCCAAGGTTGTGCCGGTGGTAAATGTGAAGCAACAGCGCGGCATAGGCCTGCCTGCCGCCATCTTTGTGATTACATTATTGGTATCCATTTCGGTGGCGATCAATCTGCTGTTGTCACAAAACGCCAATACCTTTCAGGAAGAGATTCAATTGACGCGTGCGTTTTATGCGGCTGAGGCGGGGGCAGGTTTTACCATGAACGCCGTGTTTCCGCCGGAAGAATTCCCTTCTTACAGTGTCACGGCGCCGGCTGCTTGTCCGGTGACCGGCAAAACCTACACCTTTACGGCAGATGGACTGTCAGGTTGCACAGCAACAGTGACATGTACCGTTGATGCGACCGTTGATGATGTCGAGTTCTTCACCATTCAAAGTGTTGGCGCTTGTGGTGATGTGCAGCGCACCGTCCAGGTCAGAAGCAGCTTCTGACCCGCCAATGGATCGAGCCGGGCGCGCCCTCTGTTAAGCCGGTAACGCGCCAACCAATACAAAAATGCCGTATACCACAGCTAGTGTCACCACGGCTGCCACGCCGTAGGTGAGTATGTTGCTGGGCCCGACTTGCGATCGGTAAGGATCGATGCTGCGATTGTCATCGGAGGCGCGATTGCTCACATGACGCTGCACACGAATCTTGTAGTTGTCGACTTTTTCCTCCAGCGTCCAGCCAGATTGCGCTTCTTCAGCAAGAACTTTGTTGAGATTTGCTGTTTTTGCAAAGTGCGGCGTGGTTGACTGTATGACTTTATATTCAATGTCCATGATTCGCCTTTGTATAGTTGTGGTTCCCGTGGCAACTATTCTGTGCGGTAGAAAATTAATTTGCAATCAAACTGTCAAGTCTCTCGGGACAAATTAGGGTAGAAATTTTGTAATCGTCCCTGTAATTAACTCACCCTGCCAGCCGACATTGGTTACAATAAAAAAAGCGTTTTAGAATCCGGCACTTGATCTGAACTACTGAGCATTTTATTAAAGACTGATATTTATGATCGGATCGGCCCGAACCCGCATCAACGGATGTTTGTATCAAAATGTACGCCGCGGTATTGAAACCGTGTTGAGGCGTGCTGCGGCAGTATGCCTGGTCTGGCTGTTGTCCGTGACGATGGTGGTCGCGCAAACGCCACTGCCGGGTCCGGTTCAATTGCGGGGAACAGGTGGCACAGTCACCACTTCCGGCAACTATGTCGTGCACACGTTTACCGGTAATGGCACCTTTGTAGCACCGCCCGGCGTGACTGCGCTTGAAGTGCTGGTGGTGGGCGGCGGTGGTGGTGGCGGCGCTGGCGGAACGATAGGTGCTGGCGGCGGCGGTGCCGGTGGCGCCGCGATTTTGAGGGACGTTGCGAATCCACTGACCATTACCCAGGGCGTGTCTATCACTGTCAACGTGGGTGGTGGAGGCGGAGGCGGTGCCAATGGTGCGGCTGGCGGCAGCGGCACGGCATCCTCATTGGTTATCGGTGGATCACCTGTTCTTACTGCCAATGGTGGTGGTGGTGGCGGTGGTGGTGCCAGTGTCAACGGTGTCACCGGTGCTAACGGTGGCGGCGCCGCCGCTGGAGAGCAGAACGGTAATGCTGTGGGTACAGTCGGGCAACCCAATAATCTGAACGGATTTAATGGGTTTGCCGGCGGTGCAGCCAACGGAGCGGGGGGCGGTAATGAAGCCAGTCGTGCCGGTGGCGGTGGTGGTGGTGCCACTCAAGCTGGTTTGGCCGGCACCACCGGAGCCGGTGGTCAGGGTGGTAATGGCCTGGCGACGGATATTCGAGGTACAACAGCTACTTATGCTGCAGGCGGTGGCGGGGGCGCCGTGGCCGGTGGTCTGCCCGGGGCGAGCGGTGCGGGTGCCGGTAACGGTGGTGCCACGCCGGGCGGTGCAGCAACAGCCAATACAGGTAGTGGTGGTGGTGGTGCCCGAAGTGCCAGTGGCGGTGCTGGTGGTTCCGGTATTGTAGTCATTCGTTATCTGCCAGCGAATCTCACGGTCACACAACAACCCTCTGCATTTATGCAGTCTGGCGTAGTCTTTGATGTGCCGGCGCAAGTGCGCGTGCTAAGTAACGCCAACCTGCAAGTGAATCCCAGCACCGGTATCAGTGGGGTTCAGGTGACAGCGACATTGGCAACTGGACCGGGCCTCGGCACAGGTATCCTTGCCAATAATGTTGTAACAACAGACAGCAACGGCTTCGCTACATTTACCAACCTAACGCTGACCGCCGCCTTGGGTAACTACAGTCTGGTATTCACGGTAGCGGGTGATAGCAATAATTTTGTGGTGTCTCAAGTCATAGAATTGCGCGCGCCCTCGGCGTTTTTCTGGGCAATTGATCATCCTCTCGCCTATCCGCTATGTGTAGCATCGGTGCCGATTACCTTCACCATACAGGATCAGTACGGCAATATTGATACGGACTACACCGGCACAGTGCGTGTCACCAGCAGTGTGGCGGCCGGCTCCTATACGGTAGCTGTAGGTAATGGCACGCCGACCGTGATCAGTCCCGGTGTCATCGATTACCCGATACAGGCCAGTGATAACGGCACCTTCACACTCAACTACACCACCACGGCAGGAGCAACCCGCACCTTTAATGCAACGTCGGGTGGCAATGCAATCCAACGCGATCCCGATTACGCGTTGACCATGCAGGTGGGTGACTGCAGTTTCCGCATCCAGCATGATGGTACGGCAGGTACCTGCGCAGCCGAGCCGATCACCGTGCGGGTGGTGGATCTTCTCGGTAACAATGTTGTTGATTATGCCGGAACGATGACGCTGACCGGATCGCGAACCACCAACCCTTCTCCTGGCCCGGCAGGTAGCTGGAGCAATATTTTTGGAGGTCTAGGCACGTTCAGCAATAACGGCACCGGTGTTGCAACCTATACCTTCAGCCCGGGTGGCAGTGGCGATGAGGGCGAGGTCAGTCTGGGCTATTCAGCCACCACGGCAGGCACCTATACCTTTACTGTCAGCGCGGGCAACGTATCGACCACCAGTTTTAACTCAGGTAATCTGGCCTTGGGAGCCTGTAAATTCAGGGTCAGTTATCCAGACGGCAGCGCCAATGGTGTGTGTGTCCCGGCTCGCGTTGCCATTGAGGTGCTCGACAACAACGATAATCTGGTGCTCGGGTTTAATGGTTTGGTCACCATCAGTACCCAAGGCAATACCCGCGGAAACTGGGGTAAAACAGATATCAGCGATCCGGAATACGCGCTGGGTACCTTGACCCCGGGTGCTCCTAATACCGGAAACGCCACGTACACGTTTGACCCGGCTGATGGCGGTCGCATCCGGCTTAACTTCAGTATTGATGTAACGGGTAGTATCAACTTCAACCTGTCAGCTACCGGGGTTTCCAACCCCAGTGGTGGCAATGACCCCTCAATCACCTTCAGCGCCTGTCAGTTCAGGATTACTCACAGCGGTAGCTCCGATGTCTGTTCCATCGAGCAAGTGACCATTGCATTGTTTAACGGTGCCAATCCGGTGACCAACTACACCGGTACTATCAACCTGAGCACAACCACAGGCTTTGGCAGTTGGGCGGAAAGTAGTTCTTCACAGGGGGTGCTCATCGATCCCGTGGACGGAGATGGCAACGCCACCTATGAGTTTGTGCTGGCAGATGCCGGTAGTGTGGTGCTTGATTTCCGTCACAGCGCGAATACCGGGCTAGTGAACATCAACGTCAGCGACGGCGTGTCACTCGACGCCCGCAACTCCGGTAATCAATATGACCTGAATATATCCATAGGATTGTGTACGGTCAGAATAAACCACGAAGTGAACAGTAATGCCTGCAGTATCACCGACGTGACGTTTGCTGTGTACGACAGCAATAATGCACTGGCGCAAGACTATCTGGGCACATTGCGTGTCAGTAACAGTTCAGGGCGGGGGGACTGGCTGGAGGATGCAACCGCCAATGGCGTGATCAGCGCGCCCAGCGGCGCTGATGTGGGTATTGCTGATTATGTGTTTTCGCCGGATGACAATGGTCAGGTGGTACTCGGGTTCTACAGCACCACACCGGGTACTATTAACTTCAACGTGCAGGACGGGCTGATTATTGAGAACGGATCGTTTGATCCCAATCTCATACTTGCCGGCTGTTTCCCGCAGATCTCCACCGGGCCGGTTTGTACCAATCCGGGAGGGCCGGGCACGATCATCAATGGCACCAGCGTCTCGCTCGGTATTCCGGCCCGGCAGGACGTTGCCGCTTTACGTTCGCGCATGGTGTTAATGGCCACCATGCAAGTGGGTGTGTCAAGTGATGCCACCACAGCGACGTTTAATGGCAATGCCATGACGCGCGTGCATCGGCAATACAATGCAACGCCCCCCGGCGTCACCACAGAAATCTGGGCGATTCTCGACGCTCAATTGCCAGTGAGTGCGGGCAATTACACCGGCACATTCTCCGGGGGCGTCGGCTCGCCCTCAATATGCATGATTTCGGTTTCCGGTCTTGCGCAGGAAATTCCGACGATCAATGTTGGCGATCCGGAAAGTGGTCCCGTCAATGGTTCCAACAATTCCAATCCGGTGACATCAGGCCGGCATAATGCATTGACCCGTGTCACGAGTAGTGAAAATAACTCCTTTGTGATCAGTGTAGTGACCAACGACCGTGCCACCAATGCCGACCTGACCACCTACTTTTTCCGCCCGCCGCAGCCCTTTACAACCTTAACTGGTCTCTGGGGTGGGCGCGCGCCGGCAGGCGCATCTCTGCCTCTGCGAGAAGACACGCTGCAGGCAAATCCGATCAACGGTAAAACATCTGGTTCGACAGGCGTATTAAGTGCGGCTGGATTGTTGGAAGTTGTTGAGCCGTTTGAAGCGGTGGTGTCGCCTCCCAACATTAACGCGCATGCGTTGGCAACATTCAAACCCTTGGTGGCAGGTCCGCCCCAGGCTGAAAACTTTGTGCCGGTGACGCTGTATGAAACCTTTGCCGGTAATATGAGTTATCGAGCCATTGGCGCATCTTTGCGCTCGTTGCCATCTCCCGCAAATCTCTCTGTCAACCCGGCTGAAGACTGCGCAATGTACGATTTCGCCACGGGGACAACGGCAACGCTCGATATTCCCGCCGGCGCTACCCTGACAGCGGCATACCTGTATTGGGCCGGCTCCGGTACTGCGGCGCAGGCGGATACCCAGATTACGTTTGGACCTGCCGCCCAGGCGGGGTCTCCGGTGGTTGCGGCGCAGGTATTTACGGCCACCGGTTTGACATCACTGGATCTGGACTTTTTTGGTGCCTACGCAGAAGTCACCAGTCTGATCACCAGTCTGAGTGGCGATTATCGCGTGAAGGACCTGACGGTTCAGAATGGTTCGCCTTGGACTGGTAACGGAACGTGTGCGGGTGGTTGGTCGTTGGTTGCCATTTACGAGCACCCGAACGAACAACTGCGTGTGGTTAACCTGTTCCATGGTTTCCAGCCGTTCCAGTACGGCGCGTTTACCTTGACGCCGCGGAACTTCCGCATGGCTACCTACACGCCACAGTTCAATTTGCCGAATGGGCAGGTGACACACTTTACCATTGAGGGAGATGAACAACTTTTTACGGGAGATGAATCCCTGCAAATTCAGTCTGCACCCGGGCAGAATACTTACACTGCGATACCTAACAGTTTTAATCCGTCCGGTTCTGAGTTCAACAGCACGATCACTGCACCCATTTATGCGTTGCGCACGTTGCCGGTGATAGGTGATGTGTTTGTGTTTGATCCGGTTCAGACGGATCCGCCGCTGCCCTATGCACTGACACCCCCGGGTATCAACGGGGATGGATACCAGATCTTCTATGAGAATCCAGGCTTTACGCCCTCCGGTAATCGTATCGGTGACAGTTGGGGTGTCGATATTGATACACATTACCTGAGCGATCAGTTGCTGCAACCATTTGCCATTGCGCCCAATGAGGCCGAGCGTATTACCACGCGTTACAGCAGCGGCCAAGACGCGGTGATTCTGATTTCTGAAGTGATCAGTGTGACCAACTATCCGTTGGCCGATATTGAAGTGTTTATCACGCAGTCTGGTACATTCAAAGTCGGCGGCACCGGCGCTTATCAGATTCAGGTTACCAACAATGGTAACGGTGCCACGTTGGGTGGTGGTGGCACCGCAACGGGTGAAATTGTTGTTGCCATGCGCCTGCCTGCCGGTATGACCTTTGCCAATTCAGGTTCAGTATCAGGTGGCGCTGACTGGTCGTGTACCGTATCACTGGGTACTGTGGATGTTACGCCAGGAGCATTTACGTGTGTTTATATCGGATCTACACCTTTTAGCGCCCAGACCAACCTGCCGTTTATCAATGCGAACGCAGTAGTGGGGGGACCAACATCGTTTCCCTTGCAAAGCAACACCACTAAAGCGTCGGTCCGCGTTCAGCACTCAGGTGGTGCCTGTGCGATGACCGCTACGGGTTTTATCCCTGACCCTGCTTTGTGTCAGCGTGCCCCGCAGTTTGATAACCGTAATGATCTGCAAGGTGGCACCATTGATATCAATAACCTGACGGATAAAACCACTAACAATAATAACGTACACAGCATCAATACCACTGTGACTGGGCGCCTGACCAACCTGCGCATGCAAAAGGCGTTGGTAGGTAATTTGGAGGTGGGTTCGACCACTGCGCAATACCTGCTGACAGTGACCAACCTTGGACCGGATGACACCAATCAGACAATCACAGTCACCGACACGCAACCCAGCGGGGTAACCTTCACCGCTGCAACCGGAACAGGGTGGGTGTGTGGCACCATCAGTCCCGTACTGAACTGTACTTTCGCCGGAACGTTGGCCAATAATGCCAGCACAGCCATTACCTTGACTGCGACGGTAACAGGCGGTGCTGGATTCACGGTGACCAATACTGCTCAGGTGACTGGCGGCAACTTTAACTTTGATACGGTGCCGTCGAATAACGCCGCAACCACCATCAATACCATTATTGGCGCGCCGGTCTCATCACAGGAGCGCTTCCTGTTGTCGGTGTCTGCCGCATCCGGTACGACGGCAATCGGCGGGATATCCGGCATCGCCAATGATGATTTGTTTGTGTATGACCCGGCGACCGATGAAGCTTTTATGTTTTTTGATGACGTTGATAATAATGCTGGCCGCATAAACGAAATTGATGCAGTTCACCTGTTGAGGAACGGGCATATTGTAATGTCTGCAGGAGCGACAAGCACAATCGGAAGTAACGACATTATTTTTCAGCCGGAAGATCTCGTGCGGTATGACCCGATTCTGGGTGTGGCATCATTGTTCCTTGACGGTTCTGCTACAATTTTTAATACACATACCGTTCAGAATATTACATCTGTGCATGTGCTGGATGACTGCAATCCCAACCTGCCTTTAGTGCCTGTTGAAAACGGCGTGCCCTCCTATAAAGATCAGTGCAGCATCCTGTTTTCAACTGCAAATGGTGGTTTCGCAGGAACCAACGGTCTGGAATTCACCAGCTCGGACATCGTCAAATACGATCGCATTACCGGATTGGCCTCCATCTATCTGGATGGCAGCACCAACACGGTGTTTGGTAATCAGTTGGTTGATATTGATGCGTTTTATCAACGCGTTAATTTAACCGATGATAATGCGGTGATTGCCAAGTACTTGCTGTCAGTCGATGATACTGGAGACATTGTCATAGGCAACGGACTGACGACTCCAACAACCGGCACGATTTTTACCCGCGATGATGTCACCGAGTTAGATCTGGTTGGCAGCTTGACGCGCAACTTGTTTGTGGGCGACCAGGAGTTGGGAGTATTTGAGCCAACGGAAATTGCACGAAGTCTGGACGCACTGCATTTGATCGAAGACGGCTATTTTGGCCACTTCAGTATTGTGCAGGATCAGGGGGGAAACCTGTGCGAAGCGGGTGTGATCCGTATCACCAAGCACCGCGGTTTGTCACATGTCATCGATACCACCTATACCGGCTCTGTCAGTATTGATATCACAGCATCTAACAACACCGGGACCGCGGTCTGGCAACTGCAGGATGGTGATGGCACGCTGGTTGATCTTGGCGGCGGTGATGCCCGTTACACCTTTGTGCCGTCGGATGCCGGTGTTGTTATTCTGCGCCTTGCGTATGACGAGGTGTCGACGATTAACATCAACGTCAGCAATGGTATAGCGCGCGAAACCCCCAGCGAGGACCCGACGTTCAATTACAATGCACTGCTGACACCGATCTACTACACGGACTTTTTTGATACGCAGTTGCTAAGCAATAGTGATGGCAACCTGAACTGGACGGCGAGCTGGGTCGAGATTGACGGGGCAACCGGGTTGTCGCCGGGAATCAGTGATGGCTTGAGCACGGGTAACGTGCAGGTCGTTTCCAACCGCTTGCGCATGCGTAACAACGCCAACTCGATTGCTCAAGGTATTGTGCCCACCATGTCCCGCGTTGTGAATCTTGAAGAGGGCACGGGTTCAGGGCAAATTCCCTATGGTACTCAAGACGTGATCCTGCAGGTGAACGTCAGCCATACCGCTATCACACCGGCAGACTCCTTCCTGATTCAAGCACGTGGGTCGAACTCCAATTCCTGGGTAACGCTGGAAAATTTCAATGCGACGTTGCCGGATACCTCAAACAGTTCCGAATTAAAACAGTACAACCTCAGTGCGATTGGCCAGCCATTAACTAACACAGCTGAAATCCGCTTCCGGATGGCAGCCGGATTCGATTCGGACAACCGCTATTTCTATATTAATGATGTGTCGATAAGCACCAACACGGAAGTTTGTGGTTACAGCACCAGTTCAGATCTGGACCATTATGCCATTAACCACGCTGGCGCTGGCATCGCCTGTGTAGGTACGCCTGTCACTATTACCGCCCATGATGGCGCGCACAGTCCGGTGGATGCGGCCGGTGAAACCATCAACCTGTCGGTCAGTCAGGGCAAAGGTATCTGGTCTCGTGTACTGTCCGGCACCGGCACGTTGTCCGCACTGTCAATGCAGGCGAATACCGGCGCGGCAAGTTACACGTTCCCCCCCGGCGAGAGTCAGGTCACCTTATTGCTTAACTATCCTGTGGATACTGGCGAAACGGCCAGCGTTAACATCAATGTGTTGGGCACCGTCAGCCAAAAAGCCGAGATTGAAGATCCCGTGTTGCAGATCGCCGATGCCGGTTTGCAGTTCTATAACGAAACCGACGGGACACCGAACTTTCCGATCCCTACGCAGATAGCTGGCAAACCGTCAAACCAGTTTGCGGGTGACAAGTTGCTGAGTATTAGAGCGGTGCGAAGTTCAGATTCTGACCCGCTTCAGTGTGTGCCGCTGTTTGATGAGAATCGCACGCTGAACATTGAATTTGCGGCCGAGTGCAAAGATCCGGGCAGCTGCGCAGCCAATCTTGATCCACAGGATCCGGAAGTATTCACCGTTAATAACAACCCGATTGTGTTGCGAGACAATAACAGTGTTGATGGCGCAACGCTGCCATACACCACGATCCCGTTAACCTTTGATGTACCCCAGCCCGGCGATGCTCCGCGCGCGAACATTGTGCTGAATTACACGGACGTCGGCCTGATGCAGTTACATACCCGCTTTAATATTCCGTTTGGTTATTTTGGGAGCGGATCACTGGATGATCCACAATCTCCCCCTGCTACGGCGTTTGTTGGCGGCGGTTTCTCCAACGAGTACATGACCGGTGCCAGTAACGAGTTTGTGGTCAGACCGTTTGGTTTTGTGGTGGATTTCCAGGGCGCTAACGGTCTCGATCGGGCAGCAGGTTTGCCAGCGCTGAATTACCCGAATCGCGCAGTGGGTGGTGCAACTGCAAACTCGTGTGCGAGTATTTACGATGACAATCCTAATGATAATGTCACGGCCTGTGGTGAAGCCGGTGAGTCGGACACGGTGTTTGTGTACGCTGGCGAAGGTTTCACCACGATTGTTGCTGCCGTGGGCTGGCAAGCCGTGGATGATCAGAATAATGACGGGCAGCCCGATTACATTGTGGATGGTGGTAATGCCTTGATACGCTCAGCCGCAAATTTGCATGACAACCGCGTCGCACCGAACTTCTTTAACGATAGCGCGGGTGTTGATGGCGATTATCGTGTGGATATCAACGTTATCTATAACGAGGCTGAGTCGCAGGGCGGTATCCGCGCTGCAGACCAGTTATTGAGCAATCAGTTCACAAAATCAGCTTTCCTGAGTTCAGGTTATGGATCGCGTGTGATGGAGTACCGCGAAGTCGGCGTTATCGATTTGCGAGCTGAGCTGGTGAACAATCTGGCCGGTGGTGGTCGTCCGGCATTGGGTGCCCCCATCGATTACACGCGAACATTGCTTGGGCAATCCGTTGATACGGTTGATACCTTGACACAAGGACGGGTTCTGCATGTCGGGCGCTTCTACCCGGAGCGGTTTGATGCCTCCCTGCCATCGTTGACGCCGCGGGCTGATCTGTTGAGTTGCACCAATTCCAGTTTCACATACATGGATGAGCCTTTTGCGCTTGGACTCAGATTAAACGCGATGAGCGCGGACAACACGGCAACGCTGAATTACCGTGGCGCGTTTGCACGATTGGGCACGTATTCGCAGCTGGGTCTGACTGGCGCGATAACAGATGGCAATGATCTGCAACGCGAGGATCGACTATCAAATGTCAATTTCGCCAATGGCAGTCCTGCGACGTTCCTGTCGTCGTGGTCATCAGGACAGATTGATCTGAGCGGTCAGGTCAAGTTTGTCCGTCAGCAACCCTCGGCTGCCCCGGATGGGCCGTTTGAGAATGTCACCATTGCTACCTTGCCCAACGACAGTGACTTCGTGACCATTGGCAGCGGGCAGCGCACAACTACCATTCTGGATGGCCAGACCAGCGCTAACTATTACAGCATTAATAATCTGCATGATTTCCGTTACGGACGGGTGTTAATCAATAATGCTTTTGGTTCTGAGTTGGAAGACTTGGTGGTTACCTTGAGAGCGGAGTACTTTGACGGGGAACGCTTTGTTACCAATACTGAGGATTCCTGTACGATTTTGAGTTCCAGCGCGTTGACGTTTGTGACATCGCCGATAACAACGTTCACGGGTACACTCAGCACCAGCCCAACGCTGGATATTGATGATAATGATACTTCTGTGTTTTTAGAGGGCCAAATTCAGGGTGTACAAAGTCAGACACCTACCGATGCGCCTTTTGTGGTGATTGCGCCGGGTGAAGGTTTCACAGGAACGGTAGATATTGAACTTGATCTGAATAATACTCCGGGCCTGATTCTACCTTGGTTACAGTTTAAATGGCCGCACGATGATCAGGACTACTACGAAAACCCACGTGCAACGCTGGAGTTCGGCCAGTTCCGCAGTCATGACCGGGTGATCAACTGGCAGGAAATCTATAACAGCGCGACACCTTGATTCAAAACAGCTGTCTGCGGCCTTCGCGCGCTTGAAATCCTGATCGGGTATCACCAATATTGATCCTGATGTGTTTGTGTGAAATCTGATCAGGAGCTGTTATGTCCGCAACCATGACGCGTAGTTTTTCGCTTTTACTTACCAACGCTCTGGCCGTGATGGCGACGATATTGCTCTCGTTGTCAGTGGTATTGCCGGTGCACGCTCAGATGCCGGATTACCGCAGCTTCAGCACCAATGATGAAGCCAACAACATCGAAGTATTCAAACGCGCCAGCCCATCCGTGGTGTACATCACCAACTCCCGGTTGGTACGGCAATCTTTCTTTAATCTGAACCCACAGGAAGTACCACAAGGCACCGGATCCGGTTTTGTCTGGGATGATAATGGTTACATCGTCACCAATTTCCACGTGATCCAGAACGCCTCGCGTGTGACAGTGACACTTCAGGACGGGAGCGCCTGGGATGCTACATTGGTCGGTGTTGAGCCTGACAAAGATCTGGCCGTGTTGCAGATAGAAGCGCCACCAGCGCAACTCAGTCCGCTGGAGTTGGGTGACTCGTCGCTGTTGGAAGTCGGTCGTAAAGTGATTGCCATCGGTAATCCCTTTGGTTTGGATACTACCTTGACAGTGGGCGTGGTCAGCGCGTTGGGCCGGGAGATCAACTCGGTGACGCGCCGTCAGATACGGGATGTCATTCAGACCGATGCAGCCATTAATCCCGGTAATTCCGGCGGGCCCTTGCTGAATTCTCTGGGACAACTGGTGGGAGTCAATACTGCAATTTATAGCCCCAGTGGTGCAAGTTCCGGCATCGGGTTTGCCATTCCGGTGAATACCGTCAAAAAGATTGTGCCGGAACTGATTCAATACGGGCAAGTGCAAACGCCGACCTTGGGTATCAGTTTGTTCCCGCCACAGTACGCAGATTATTATCGACAGCGTTGGGGCATTAACGGCGTGATAGTACTCGATGTGATTGAGGGTGCCAGTCCGGAGATTGAGGGCATGCGCGGGCTGACCGAGACCAATCGTGGCATTATTCTGGGTGATGTGATTGTGGAGATTGATGGCACTGCGGTGTCCAACGAAGACGATCTGTTGAACGTATTGGAGAATAAAGAGGCTGGCGATGTGGTTGATGTGTTAACCCAGCGCGATAACACCCAACGGCGTTACCGCATTGAGTTGCAAGCCACTCGCCGCTGATACTTTATTCGGACAAGGATTCCAGTTCGGTACTTTTTATAAGCCAGGCTTCCTCACACTGGTTAAGCTCCGCCTTGCAATACCCTTGCTGGCGCAGTAACTCAGTCAAGTCATTGCGGCGCGCATCTTCATAGAGGGTCGCGTCGCCCAGTTTGTCTTCGAGGCTGGCCAACTCTATGCTGAGTTTCTCCAATTTTTGTTCGAGTGTACGAATTTCCCGACGCAGTGGCGCCAACTGCTCGCGTTGTGCAGCAGCTTGCTTGCGCTGATCCTTTTTATCCATCACAACAACAGACGCAGCACCTGAACTTGATGGTTTGCTCTCTTTGACAGTATTGCCGGTGCGCGTGCCATCAGGGTCTTGCAACCAGCGGGCATAATCATCCAGATCGCCATCAAACGCCGTCAGTTGCCCGCGGTGCACAGTGTAAAATTCATCCACGGTATTGGACATCAAGTGACGATCGTGAGAAACAAGCACCAGTGCGCCTTCAAAGCCTTGCAGTGCGACAGTCAGCGCATGGCGCATTTCAAGGTCAAGGTGGTTGGTCGGTTCGTCGAGCAGTAACAGGTTGGGTTTTTGCCAGACGATCAGCGCCAATGCCAATCGGGCTTTTTCGCCGCCTGAAAAATTGTGGATAGGTTCAGAGACGCGGTCACCCCGAAAATCAAAACCACCCAGAAAATTGCGTACTTCCTGTTCGCGAACTTTGGGATCCAGCCGTTGCATCATCAACATCGGGCTGGCCTGCATATCCATCACGTCGACTTGATGCTGTGCAAAATATCCCACCTTGATATGTTTGGAGCTGACGATATCACCCGCCAGAAATGGCATTTGATTGGCGATGGTTTTCAGCAAGGTGGATTTGCCCGCGCCATTAAAACCCAGCAGACCAATGCGGCTGTTGCCATGTAACTTCAGTGATACATTCTTGATCAGCGCGTCGTTAAAACCCACCTCAGCTTTTTTAATGCTCATCAAATCATCGGACGATTTTTCTGGCACAAAAAACTCAAATCTGAACGGTGAGTCGATATGCGCAGGCGCAATATCTTGCATGCGCTGCAGCTCTTTCAGGCGGCTTTGTGCCTGCCGCGCTTTACTGGCTTTGGCGCGGAAACGACGAACAAAATCTTCAATCTCTGCTTTACGTCGCTGCTGCTTTTCAAGCGCAGCTTGCTGCTGGGCCATACGTTCCGCGCGCTGGATTTCATAGGACGTAAAATTCCCGCGGTACAGAAACAGGTTTTTGTATTCAAAACTGATCACGTGATCGATGACTCTGTCGAGAAAACTTCGGTCGTGAGAAATCAGCAACAGCGTGCCGGGGTAACGAATCAACCACTGTTCCAGCCAGATGGTAGCCTCAAGATCAAGGTGGTTGGTGGGTTCGTCGAGCAACAATAAATCAGATGGCGCCATCAGCGCGGCCGCCAGATTTAACCGGACCCGCCAACCGCCTGAGAATGAGGACACCGGGTGACTGAAACTGTCTGTACTGAAACCAAGGCCGGCCAGCAATTGTTCAGCCCGCACGGTAATGCTGTAACCATCAATTTTATCGAGTTCGGCATGCAGGCGCGCAATCGCATGCCCGTCGTGGTCATTCTCGGCCTTTTGCAGTTGGGACTCGATGTCGCGAAAACGCTCATCACCATCAATGACATGATCAAGCGCGGAACGCTTTGAGCCTGCGGTTTCCTGTTTCATCCAGGCGCAGCGCAGGTCTTCCGGCATCTGAATATCACCGGCATCCAGTCCAATCTGGCCCGTCAGGCACGCAAAAAGACTGGTTTTACCGCTGCCGTTACGCCCGATGATGCCGGCTTTCTGGCCTTTGTGGATAGTGAGGCTGGCGCCTTCCAGCAACACATGTTCACCGCGCATCAAACGCGCATTATTAAGACTGATCATGCCGATTCTATTGGATTATTTGTCAATGAAAGGCCGGCATTATACGCCAGAGTCTGTCGCCCGATTGATTTATCTCAAGCAAATTCGTACACTCCTGCGCATGAAACAAATACTAATAATTGATGATGACGAAAAACTTGGCCAGCTGTTGACGCAGTATCTGGACCGTTATGACATGAAAGTGACGGTTGCGCACACCCCCAGCAAAGGGTTTGAGCTGTTGAAGCGGTCCAAGCCGGATCTGCTGATATTGGACGTGATGCTGCCTGAAAAAGACGGTTTTGAGATCTGTCGTGAGATTCGCGCCAAGTCTGCCATTTTTGGTCATTTGCCCATCATGATGCTGACTGCACATGGGGAAGTGACGGATCGCATCGTCGGGTTGGAACTGGGCGCAGATGATTATCTGCCCAAACCGTTTGAACCCAGAGAGTTGGTCGCACGCATTACCAATATCCTGCGCCGAGCCAGCGATGATAATCGTGTGGTCAGCGATCTGCCGCAGATTGAGGGATTGGATGTCGACACCGCTCGTCGTACCGTGCATCTTGATGGCAAACTCATTGAGTTGACCACCATGGAATACGAATTGCTGGTGTTGTTTATCCAATCGCCCAATAAAACCTTTACCCGTGATGAGTTGATGAATCGCCTTCGAGGTATTGACGCTGAATTGTTCTCGCGCGCGGTCGATACCTTGGTCAGTCGCTTGCGCCACAAATTGGATGACACCTCTAAAACCCCGCGGTTTATTAAAACAGTGTGGGGGCGTGGTTATACCTTTGTCGGCAAACTGCAATGAGTGCGGTGGAACAAGCGCCGTCGGTTACCCGTCCCAAATCCTTATTTCTGCGTTTATTTCTGATTTTCAGCGCCACCGTTATTCTATTTTTGATTGTGATCTCCCTGTCACTTCGCCAGATCGATCAGAACTGGCGGCGTGAACGTCTGAATCCGTTGCCGGTTTTTTATCTCGATAATGTCAGATTGTTAGTGGATGCTATCGGCATTCCGCCGGATCTGCAGCGGGCAGAGGAACTGGCCCGTGATCTGTCGCTGACCATCATTATCCGCAGTCCACACATCAACTGGCAGTCCGACGACCAGTCCGATCTGGATGTGTACAGCGCCGTGTTTGTCAGAACACTGTCCGATGAAGCGCAAATGATGGCAGTTGGTAATGAACAGGTGATTCGCGTCGCGCGTGGTGGTTATGAGTATTTTCTGAATCGCAAAGCGCCTTCCCTCAGTAATTATGACTATGTCGTGATTTATATCGGGCTTGGTTTTGCAATTTTTATTCTGTTCTCAAACTACTGGTTAGTGCGACGTTTAATGGATCCGGTACGCAGATTGCGTCAAGGCGCCGAGCGCATTTGTGCGGGCGATTTGAGTTACCGCGTCGAGGTCACCCGTACCGATGAGTTGGGGGAATTGACCGAAAGCGTGAACCATATGGCAGATTCATTGCAATCGATGCTGGAAGCCAAACGTCAGTTGTTGCTGGCAATCAGCCACGAATTACGAACGCCGGTTACCCGCGCCAAATTGCAGCTTGAGTTTATGGAGGACAGTGCACTGCGTGAAACCCTGCGCGACGATATCAATGAGATTGATTTGCTGATTTCTGACCTGATTGAAGCCGAGCGTCTGAGCACTCAGCATTCGGCGTTGATTCAGGACGACGTCGACTTTGCAGATTACGTTCAGATGTTGGCCCAGCAATATCAGAACTATGAGGGGGGGGTGGAACTTGATGTGCCGGATCACGATCGCGCCATGCATATCGACAAACTCAGAGTCCGACTGCTGCTGGCCAATATTGTGAATAACGCCATGCGTCATGGACAGAATCGCCCGATTACCATCAAAGTGGCCTTTACTGATTTCGAGGCGGAACTCAGTGTCATCGATCAGGGAGAGGGGATTTCAGAAGAACATCTCAAGCATGTGCGCGAGCCGTTTTATCGGGTTGATAGCGCCCGTCAGCGTAATACCGGTGGTTTTGGCCTCGGCTTATACTTATGTAATCTGATTGCAGAGGCGCATGGTGGTCGTATGGATATCGACAGTGAACCCGGGAAAGGTACCAAGGTGTCTGTGTTTTTACCGATCAGAGACTAAGCGCCTCTTGAAAAATCGTCTGCATCGACGTCGTTTTTCAAGAGGCTGCCATTTTACAAGCGAACCGCCAGTTTGCGTCGCCGACTTCTGACCCATGCCAGCGCCAGCGCAGCGATGACCAACAAGCCCGGTATCAACGCGGTATTGATAAACTTCAAAGTAGTCCCCAGGCGATCAATTTCGGCATTCAACTGGAATTGAACATCCCTGAGCGCGCGTCGGGTGTCGGTTTGCACTTGAATAAAGCGCTCAATTTCTGCGTTTTGCTCCGGACTGATGGTGCCGCCGTTGTTCTGGTTAAGTGCGGTGAGTTGCTGTTCGGTTTCAGACAGGCGTTGCAGCAAGTTGGTCTCTTCTGCGCGCAGACGCTCATCCGCGGCGCGCTGCAAATCAATTACCCGTGTAAACGGACGTGCATAACGGCCACGGCTGCGGATGTTGATGAGAGCCGTGCTGCCACTGAGATTGTCCAGCGCATTGATCACAAAGTCACCATTGCTGGCGAATGCATTAATCACGCGCTGCCCGAGTACTTGTTGGGACTGCGCCCACATGCGGTCAGCAAGCATGTCTGAGTCTGCAACAACAATGACACCGATATCCCCTAAGGATTCACTCAAGTGATTTTCCGCGGGCGTTTCAACGGTGTCGGTATTTGCCTCGTCATCAAAAACCGGTGGGCCATCTGGGAACGCGGAAGGCGATCGGCCAGACACGCGAGCCGCGAGGTAGCGAGTTTGCTCTTCAGATACAAACTCATCCAACAGCAGAGTCGGGTCACCCATTTCGCTGAAAAATGCAGTACCCATCATCATGGTGGTATTGCTGGTTTGAATCAGTGGTTCAAACGTGGTGATGCTGCCGTCAGCCTTGGACAGTGCGCCGGCAGACGACATGTTCATGACCTGCAATTGTCCGCTGACGATGTCATTGGCAAACCCATCCCGCTGCACACCCATCATGCCCAGGTGAGCAACCGGGCGCTGACCGGGCTGCAAGGTGACATATAATGCACGCTCCTGATCAGTGACCACTTGGGTGGCATCAAATTGCACGCCCCATGCTTGCAACAAGCCGGGCAAGTCAGAGCTCATCGAATCGCGGAAGTCGCCACTGTTAACAGCAATCTGGGTTTGTGTGTCGGAGTTGGGGTCAACAAAAATGAGTGCACGGCCACCGCGCATCACAAACTGGTCGATCGCGTACAAGGTCTGTGCCGGGATTTCCTGAGGATGCACAATCAACAAAATGTCGATGGCGCTATCGATGCTGTCAGCAGTGCTCTCCACGCGTTGCACATCGTACATATAACGCACGGTGTCCATGACTGCCCAGGCGCGAGTCGCCTGCTGCAGCGCAGGGTTGAAACCACCATCAATGTCCAATGAGGTCAACAAACCGATTACGGTGGGGTCTGGATCGAGCGTGCGAGTAATAAGCCGTGCAAATTCATACTCCAGAAACTCTTCCTGATCTGGACGTACCAGTGGGATTGCCTGGTAAACACCGGCGTCTTCCTCGGTCTGTGTGGCCGGGTCTGTCGCTACCACGCCAAAATATACCGCTTCGCGACCGGCGGCCAATGGTACAGCCTGAATGCCGTAAGCCGTTGCGCGATCTTCATCTTCAGAAAAGGGTGCCGGATCCACAATCTCGAAACTGAGGTTGCCATTGCTGGCAATCACCATTTCCCGCAGCATCTCCTGCACGCGCAGGCCATAGGCCCGTACCTGAGGGACTTCAGCAACAGATTCTTCTGAATAAAAGAAGGTCAGCGCCACAGGTCTTTCCAGATTGGCGACGATGTCGCGTGTTGCATCGCTGAGTGTGTACAGACTGTCTTCGGTCAGATCTATGCGAATTCTGGGCAATAGACTGATCACCACAACCGCAATCAGCAGGCCAAGTGCTGTTAATGCAAGGCCGGCATTTGAAAATAATGCTTTTTTGTTCATGGCCAGCTCCTAGTTCGCTTTTTTGATTTCAATAACAATGGCAGAGGCTAACAGCCAGGCTGAGATGACTGCGGTAAAAAACAGCAGATCCCGAATGTCCAGCACACCCTTGTTAATGGCATCAAAATGCGTGAGAAAACTGAGCGCTGCAATGGCGTCCAGCAGAATCTGCGGTGCCCAGCCGGAAAATGCATTAAGCACAATTGGTGAGCCAGAAGACACAAACAGAAAACAAATTGCTACCGTCAGAATAAAGGCAATGACTGCGTTGCGCGTGAGCGCAGACATGCAGGAGCCAATCGCCAGAAAACCTCCCGCCATCAGCCAGCTGCCAATATACGCCGCCAGAATCACGCCGTTATCCGGTGCGCCCAGGTAGTTGACGGTGATCCAGATCGGAAAGGTCAACAGCAGCGCGATGCCACTGAGTACCCAGGCGGCCAAAAACTTGCCCAATACCGCATCACGCAGACGAATTGGCAGTGTCATGAGCAACTCAATAGTGCCCGACTTGCGTTCGTCGGCCCACAAACCCATAGCAAGCGCGGGGATCATAAACAGGTACAACCAAGGATGAAAACTGAAGAATGGTTGCAGATCAGCCTGGCCGCGGATAAAAAAACCTCCGAGATCAAAGGTGAAAATGCCGTTCATCACCAGAAATATCACAATAAATACATAGGCAAGAGGCGTGCTGAAATAGGCTGCCAGTTCACGTTTAAAAATAATGCCGGTTTTTCCCATGATTATTTTGCCCCCGGTTCAGTCACGCTGCGGAAGAAGGCTTCCAGTTTGCCTGGCGCTGCCTGGGTTTCGATCATAAATTCAGCAGGCGCCTGTGCTTCCAGCGCTGCAGGCGCGCCGTCAGCGACAATGCGACCTTTGTTGATAATTATTGCTCTGGTGCAGACCGCACTGACTTCCTCAAGGATGTGAGTGGATACTATCACGATCTTGTCCTTGGCCAGATTACGGATCAGATTGCGCACTTGATGCTTTTGATTGGGGTCGAGTCCATCTGTGGGTTCGTCCAGAATCAATACTTTGGGGTCATGCAGAATGGCTTGTGCAAGGCCAACCCGGCGTTTGAAGCCTTTTGACAACGTTTCGATCGTTTGATGGCCAACGCTGGACAATTCAACGTCGTTGATGACCTGAGTGATGCGCTGTTGTTTGTGCTCTCCCGTGAGGCCACGAATGTCCGCAATAAACTCGAGAAAGTCTAGAACGCTCATGTCGGGGTAACTGGGTGCACCTTCTGGCAAGTACCCGATCAGCGCTTTGGCTGCGATAGGGTCATCTGCAATATCGTGACCGTCGATGCGAACGCTACCGGAACTGGGTGCCAGAAAACCGGTGATGATTTTCATGGTGGTTGATTTGCCAGCCCCGTTGGGGCCGAGAAAGCCCAGCACTTCGCCTTCAGCGACTGTGAAACTCAGATCGTCCACAGCGGTAAAGTGCTCAAATTTCCTGGTGATGTGACTGATTTCAATCATATTGTTATTTGCCCATCGCGAGTTAACAGGCAACCTTTGTCAGGCGACCGTGTAATGTGGAGCGGCAAATATAGGTTGCGTTCAGGTATTTTTCAACCTGAGCTTTGTCATGATGTGTGGCAGCGTTCAGTCGTCTTGGTCATCCGTATCCGCGTCGCCGTCATCAATGCCTAACTCTTTGATTTTGCGTGTCAAGGTGTTGCGGCCCCAGCCGAGCAACAGTGCGGCGTCGCGTCGACGGCCAAGAGTATGTTTCAGTGCCACGTGAATCATGGTGCGTTCAAATTCCGGCGTGGCTTGTTCAAGAATTGCTTTATGCCCGAGATTGAGTTCCTGATCCGCCCACTCCTCCAGCAATTGTGTCCAGTCGCGGGCGCTGCTGTTTTGCGCCTGATGCTCCATTAATTCTGGGGGCAGGTCGTCCACGCGCACTTCGCGACTGGAGGCCATGACGGTAATCCAGCGGCAGAAATTCTCCAGTTGTCGGACGTTGCCGGGCCAATTCAGGCCGGTAATGTACTTTTCAGTTTCCGGCCGTAGCACCTTGCACTCCACATCCAGTTCTTCTGCGGCTTTGGCCAGAAAGTGACGGGCCAGTCTTGGAATATCTTCCCGCCGGTCGCGCAGGCGCGGGATATGAATGCGAATCACGTTCAGGCGATGGAATAAATCCTCGCGGAACAGGTGCTGGGCAACCAGCTTTTCCAAATTCTGGTGGGTGGCAGCGATGATGCGCACATCTACCTTGATGGGGGTGGTGCCGCCTACCCGATAAAACTCGCCATCAGACAGTACCCTGAGCAATCGGGTTTGTGTGTCAGCCGGCATATCGCCAATTTCATCGAGGAACAAGGTGCCACCGTTGGCTTGTTCAAAACGGCCAGTGCGGTGTGCGGTGGCCCCGGTAAACGAACCTTTTTCGTGCCCAAATAATTCCGATTCAATCAGATCCTTGGGGATTGCCGCCACGTTCAGTGCGATAAATTGCTTTTCACGGCGGGGGCTGTGTTTGTGCAGCGCATGGGCAACCAGCTCTTTACCGGTGCCAGACTCACCATTTATCAGCACAGTAATGTTGGATTGTGACAGCCGGCCAATGGCACGAAACACCTCCTGCATCGCAGGCGCTTCACCAATAATTTCTTTACCGTTTTCAATAACGGGCGACGGTATTTCTATGTCTTGTTCTCGGGCATGTTCAAGCGCGCGCTGCGTCATGGCAACCGCTTCATCAATATCAAAGGGTTTGGGCAAGTACTCAAACGCACCGCGACTGTAAGACGATACCGCACTATCAAGATCCGAATGTGCTGTCATGATAATGACGGGCAGCTGCGGGAATCGTTCATGCACCGTCGACAACAAATCCAGACCATTGATGCCAGGCATACGAATATCGCTGATGATGGCATCCGGACGTTCTTTCTCCAACCGGTGCAAAAGGTCATCACCATTTTCAAAGCTTTGTGTATGCAGCCCTGAGCGACTCAGGGATTTTTCCAGCACCCAGCGGATGGATTTATCATCATCAAGAACCCAGACAGTATTATGTTTGCTCATGGTTTCCGTACTCTGTGAATGCTATTTACCAGACTGGCTGGCATGGAACAGGTTGGGTGCCGGTGTCTGACTCAGTACCGGCAGGTAAATCGTAAACCGGGTGCGACCAGGCTGACTTTTGCACTCGATAATACCTTTGTGCTGATTGACGATTGAGTGCGCAATCGAGAGACCCAGTCCGGTGCCTTCAGCACGCCCGCTGATCATCGGGAAAAAAATGCTGTCGATCAGTTCGGGCGGCACACCGGGGCCGTTGTCGATAACCTCAATCCGTGTCACCAGCTTGTGAAACACCGTACCGATGGTGATGTTGCGCATGATGCGTGTTTTGAGCTCAATCAGGCCGGAGCGGTGTTTGACGTGGGGACTTTCCAGCGCCTGTACTGCATTTCGTACAATATTCAATACTGCCTGAATCAGTTGTTCAGAATCGCCGTAGAGCTCCGGAATACTGGGGTCGTAGTCACGCACAACGGTAATGTCGCGGTCGCGAACTTCCGCTTCGATGAGATTGCGAACGCGCTCAAGCACCTCGTGCACATTGAGTTTGCGGAACTCCATGGGCTTTCGCGAGCCAACCAGCCTGTCCACCAGTTTATGCAGGCGGTCAGCTTCTTCAATAATGACATTGGTGTAGTCGGTCAACTCTGAGTTTGGCAACTCTGCCGCCAACAGTTGAGCTGCGCCGCGAATGCCACCCAGCGGATTTTTGATTTCATGCGCCAGACCACGCACCAGTTCTCGGGTGGTCTCATGCGTGGAAATCATATTCTCGTCCCGCGTAATACGTTCCGCGTAGTTGGTGCCTTGAATCTCGATCAGCACGGAGACATCTTTAAAGTCGAGTAACGGCGTTACGGTGTAGTCACCTTGCAGCAGTCGGCCATTCAACAATTGGAGCTGGGCTTTGCGCTTGGTAAAGCTGTGCTGCATGTGCAGTGCTTGTTTGATGTTGTGCACATCCTGTTCAGCATTGACAAAAATGTCTCCGATAAACGCGTGCTGCAACTGGCGGCCGCTGATGGCCAGCAGACTTTCCGCTGCCAGATTGATGTACTGCAAACGCAGTTCGGTATCAAGCAACAGCAGGGCGGTAGACATGCTGTCCAGAAGGCGCCGACATAATTTTGGGTTGCTGCTGTCAAACATGGTGTCAGGTTGATTCCAGAATCAAACATAACCGGGTATGTCATCACAAACCCGGAAGATCAGTAGGTGTATGCAAGTTCCAAACCATAATGCCGTACCATCCGAATTGACTGCTATTGACTCGGATAAGCAGGCTTTTGCCCTCTGGCGTCAGGTGTGAGAACGCGCAAGCGCACCGGGATCAGTCACATATAAAATACAATGCACCAAAATAGTGCTTGCCGCCAGTAAAGCTTTTTAGAAGGCAAAAAAAATCGCCTGCCAGATTGCTCGGGCAGGCGATTTTTAAAGCATTCAAACCATTACAGGCTGTAGTACATATCGAACTCAACGGGGTGAGTAGACATGTTCAACCGAGTGCAATCCTGACGCTTCAGTTCGATGTAGGCATCGATCAGGTCATCACAGAACACGCCGCCTTTTTTCAGGAAGTCACGGTTCGCATCCAGGCTGTCCAGCGCTTCGTCCAGTGAGTAACAAACCTTTGGAATCAGCGCTTCTTCTTCGGGCTCCAGGTCGTAGAGGTCTTTGGACGCTGGGTCGCCGGGGTGAATCTTGTTCTGGATACCGTCCAGACCTGCCATCAGCAGCGCTGCGAAGTACAAATAAGGGTTAGCGGTGTTGTCGCCAAACCGTACTTCGATACGAATCGCCTTCGGGTTGCCACCCAGAATGTATGGAATACGGATGGAGGCGGAGCGGTTACGTGAGGAATAGGCCAGCAGTGTTGGCGCTTCGAAACCTTTCACCAGACGCTTGTAGGAGTTGGTTGAGGCGTTACCAAATGCATTCAGAGTCTTGGCGTGTTTGATGATGCCGCCAATGTAGTACAGGGCGGTGTCTGACAAGCCAGCATAACCGTCGCCTGCAAAGGTGTTTTTGCCATCTTTCCAGATTGACATGTGGACGTGCATACCGGAACCGTTGTCACCAACCAGCGGCTTTGGCATAAACGTCGCTGTTTTGCCATAAGCGTGAGCCGTGTTCAGCACGCAGTACTTCAGAATCTGGGTTTCGTCAGCCTTTGCGACCAGACTGTTGAAGCGTGTGCCAATTTCGCACTGGCCAGCGTTGGCCACTTCGTGGTGGTGCAGTTCGACATCGAGACCCATCGCGGTCATGGTGTCGCACATCGCGCCACGAAGATCGTGCAGTGAGTCGACGGGCGGAACCGGGAAGTAGCCGCCTTTCACGCGGTTGCGGTGACCCATGTTGCCACCTTCAATTTTCTTGTCGCTTGACCAGGCGGCTTCATCGCTGCCGATCTGGAAGTAAGAACGATCCATGCCAACGTGCCACTTGATGTCGTCGAACACAAAGAATTCATTCTCGGGGCCAAAGAACGCCTTATCGCCGATACCGGTGGACTTCAGAAACTCTTCAGCGCGTCGCGCAACAGAGCGTGGGTCACGGTTATAACCCTGCATGGTGCGAGGCTCAATGATGTCACAACGCAGGTTAATCTGGACTTCATCTGCGAACGGATCAAGTACAGCGGTGCTGTCATCGGGGCGCAGGATCATGTCTGACTCGTTGATGCCTTTCCAGCCAGCGACTGAGGAACCGTCGAACATCATGCCTTCGAGGAAAGACTCGTCAACTTTGGACACCGGGAAAGTCACGTGCTGCTCTTTGCCCCTGGTATCCGTAAAACGGAGGTCAACCCACTTAGCATTATGTTCTTTGATCATTTCTAACGTTTTAGACATTCCTGATCCTCCGTTTGATCGAGAATAATGTGAGCGTGTCGGTTATGGTTGGACGACAACAGTCACGGGTTAAAATTTGCTGCAGCAATCTGCGCTCAACAAGACGGGCGGACGGCACTATAATGTCGCAGCCGCTCAGTTCCCGAGTCCACTGTAATCAGCAAAATGCGTGCCACCAGAATGGCTGCATAAGAGCCTTATAAATCAGACGCTTGTTTTATTCAGAGTTTGATACAGGCACCAATATGGTGCATTTACTATCACGACGCACTGTTTTGGTTCGCGACGTCCCGCAGAGGTTTTAATGCGTTATCTGATCAGGTTTTTCCCCGAAATCACCATCAAAACCCGCCCGGTCAGACATCGTCTGATTCAGGTCCTGCGCCGCAACATAAGAATAATGCTCATGCGGCTGGATCGCGAGATCAGTGTAACTGGTGATTGGGACATTCTGGAAGTGCAAACCCCGGATGGCAACAAAATTCTTCATCAGGAGGTGTTGGATATTCTGCAGCAAACGCCCGGCATCAGTCTGGTCATGCCGGTTCGTAAACTGCCGTTTGTGGATCTGGATCAGGCGGCAGAAGAAGTATTGCAGACCTGCGCGGCACACATCAATGGACGCACTTTTGCTGTGCGCTGCAAACGGCAAGGCGATCATCCATTCACATCAACGCAGGCTGAGCGCCATGTTGGTGCATTGCTGATGCAAAAAGCAGCTCCGCGCGGTGTCGATCTGGACAATCCGGAGGTGACGGTGCGCGTTGAAATCCGCTTCAGGGACTTGTTTGTGGTTGAGCAGCAGCTCAGAGGGCTCGGTGGTTATCCGTTGGGTACTCAAGAGCCTGTGTTGTCATTAATTTCCGGCGGGTTTGACTCAGCTGTCGCCAGCTACCAGTGTATGAAGCGAGGTATTCGCACGCACTTTCTGTTTTTTAATCTGGGCGGTAAAGCGCATGAAATTGCCGTCAAGGAAATTGCACTGTTTTTGTGGATGAAGTACGGGTCGTCCCATCGGGTCAAATTTATCAGTATTCCCTTTGAGCCAGTGTTACAAAATATCCTGCAATCAGTGGATAGCGGTCATATGGGGGTAGTATTAAAGCGCGTCATGATGCGGGCTGCCGATCGTATTGCAGCCGGTATGCGGGTAAGTGCGTTGGTGACCGGGGAATGTGTTGGCCAAGTTGCCAGTCAAACCCTGCCAAATCTGCGATTGATCGATCAGGTGTGTCAGAGTTTGGTGCTGCGTCCGCTGATTGTGTCTGACAAACAAGACATCATCGACGTGGCACGGCAGATCGGCACAGAGGTGTTCAGCGCCTGTGTCCCTGAATATTGCAGTGTCATCTCGGTGCGCCCGACCACTCATGCCAAACGACAGCGTGTTGAGCTGGAAGAGTCCCGATTGGATCCGGCATTGCTTGATTTTGCGGTGGACCATGCCGAGATTCAAATGATCGATCGCATGGTTGAAGTGGTTGAACATCGTGATATCGAGCCACCCAGCCTGTCGATGGTTCCACCGGGCGCAATGGTCATCGACATCAGGCATCCGGATGACAGCGCCTTGCGGCCACTCCTGTTGGCCGGGATGACGGTCGAAGTTATTCCGTTCTACCAGCTCGCTGTCAGATTTCCTCAGTTGGATAAACAAATTACCTATCTGTTGTACTGCGAAAAGGGCATGATGAGTCGTTTGCATGCATCGCATTTAAAGGACGCCGGGTATCTGAATGTGGCGGTCTACCGCCCTTGAGGTCGCTGGCGGATTCTTGTGTTGCGTGTTTTTGGTGCGCCTGTCTGTCATAAATAGTTGACTGACAAGTAGTAAGTGTCTGATGTATACTTCGCCGCCATTTTTGTTAGTGATCTGCATGATCCATCTGCGGCCAATCGTTGCAGCAATACTCTTATTTATAGGTTCTTTTCCGTGATTGAAAAAATCCGCAACATCGCCATTATCGCCCACGTTGACCATGGCAAGACTACACTGGTTGATAAACTGCTGAATCTCTCCGGCACTCTCAACACCCGTGGAGGGAACGTTGAGCGAGTCATGGACTCCAATGATCAGGAGAAAGAGCGAGGCATTACCATTCTGGCTAAAAATACCGCCATCAACTGGAACGGTTATCACATCAACATCGTTGATACCCCCGGTCACGCTGACTTTGGTGGTGAAGTAGAGCGCGTGATGTCCATGGTCGACAGCGTTCTGCTGTTGGTTGATGCCGTAGACGGCCCTATGCCGCAGACCCGTTTTGTGACCCAAAAAGCCTTTGCACAAGGCCTGCACCCCATCGTGGTGATCAACAAAATCGATCGCCCGGGTGCACGTCCAGACTGGGTGCTGGGCGAGGTGTTTGATCTGTTTGACCGCTTGGGTGCAACCGACGAGCAATTGGATTTCCCGGTTGTTTATGCGTCGGCCCTGAATGGTATTGCCGGATTGGAAGCCGATGATTTGAGTGACAACATGGATCCGTTGTTTAACACCATCATCAAGTGTGTGCCGCCGCCCCCCGTGAACATTGATGCGCCTTTCCGCATGCAGATCAGCGCGCTCGACTACAACAGCTATGTCGGTGTTATTGGTATCGGCCGTGTCACCGGTGGTATCGCCAAACCAAACATGCAGGTGGTGATTGTTGACGTTGAAGGCAATCAGCGTAAGGGCAAAATTCTGCAGGTAAAAAGCCATCTCGGCCTGGAGCGTATTGACGTTGCGGAAGCGACCGCCGGTGAAATCATCTGTATTACCGGTATCGACAAGTTACATATTTCTGACACTATTTGTGATCCGGATCATGTCGAAGCGATGCCGCCTCTGACCGTTGATCAACCGACAATCAGCATGACTTTCCAGGTGAATGATTCGCCATTTGCAGGTCGCGAAGGCAAATACGTCACCACGCGAAACCTCAAGGATCGTCTGGAACGCGAGCTGATCCACAACGTCGCCTTGCGGGTCGAGCCCGGTGAGTCGGCAGACAAGTACAAAGTCTCCGGACGTGGAGAATTGCACTTGTCGGTGTTGATTGAGTCCATGCGTCGTGAAGGTTTTGAGTTGGCTGTGTCTCGTCCTGAAGTGATCATGAAAGAAGTAGACGGGGTTCTGCAGGAGCCTTATGAAGTGCTGGTGATCGACTGTAACGAAGAGCATCAGGGCGCTGTGATTGAAGAGCTTGGTCTGCGTCGCGCCGAAATGCAGGACATGTTGCCAGATGGCAAAGGTCGTGTGCGTCTGACGTTTGAAATCCCGACGCGTGGTTTGATCGGCTTCCGCTCAATGTTTATGAGCATGACCTCGGGTACCGGCATGATGAACCATGTGTTTGATCATTACGGCGCGGTCAAGCAGGGTGAGCTGGCGGCCCGTAAAAACGGCGTGCTGGTATCCATGGTAACCGGCAAAGCGCTGGGTTACTCGTTATGGATGTTGCAGGAGCGTGGTCGTCTGTTTATTGAGCCAAACATCGAGGTCTATGAAGGCATGATCATCGGCCTGCATAGTCGCGATAATGACCTGGTGGTAAACCCGATCAAAGGCAAGCAGCTGACCAACGTGCGTGCCTCCGGTACCGACGAAAACATCGTGTTGACGCCGCCGACCAAACACACGCTGGAACAAGCCATGGAATTCATCGACGAAGACGAATTGGTGGAGATAACGCCGCTGAGTATTCGTATTCGTAAAAAGAATCTGACGGAAAGCGATCGTAAGCGTGCCAGCCGCGGTTCCGCCGCACGTTAATCTGTGTTGGGGCGGGTATGATTGCTCTGATTCAACGCGTTAATTACGCCAGCCTTCGTATCAATGGCCAGCAGCACTGCGCCATTGATAAAGGGCTGGCGGTGTTGTTGGGTATTGAAAAAAGTGATACCCGCGCCCAAGGCGAAAAGCTGCTGCAGAAGGTGTTGGATTATCGTGTTTTTGCTGATGCAGATGGGCGCATGAACCTGAGCGTCAGTGCTATCGGCGGTCAAGTGCTGCTGGTGTCGCAATTTACCTTGGCGGCTGATACCGGGCGGGGGTTGCGCCCGAGTTTTACCTCAGCGATGCCGCCTGCCGAGGCGGAGGAGCTCTATGATGCGCTGGTTAACTGGATGCAGCTGCAATACCCGCGGGTAGTCACCGGCAGTTTTGGCGCTGATATGAAAGTTTTGCTGGAAAACGATGGACCGGTGACGTTCAGTTTGCGGGTTTGATTGTTTGCTCAAGACTGCTGAGACTGTTCCCTGAGTTCACGTTCCTGTTTCTTCTTGATGTGAATTTTCCCGAAGAATACACCTGTCTCAAAAAGTGCCCACATCGGCAACGCCATCAAAATCTGGCTGAAGGGATCTGGTGGTGTCAGCAACATACCCACCACAAAACAGCCCACGATAATGTAAGGGCGCTTACCCTCCAGTGATTTCACATCGACCATGCCAGACCAGATCATCAGAAACACGGCGATCGGGATTTCAAACGCAAACCCAAACGCAAAAAATATTTTCAGAACAAAACTCAGGTAACTGGCGATATCCGGCGCGACCGCAATACCTTCGGGTGCAACCGACACAAAGAAGCTGAACACAATGCCAAAGAGTACATAGTAGGCAAACGCCATGCCGGCATAAAACAGCAGCACACTGGATACAAACAAGGGTATCGCCAACGATTTTTCATTGGCGTACAAGCCGGGTGCAATAAACGCCCAGACCTGAAAAAGGATATAGGGTGCGGTCACAAACAGCGCTGCATAAAAAGTCAGTTTGAACGGCGTGAAAAATGGCGATGTAGGATCAATGGCAATCATGCTGGTGTCCGGCGGTAACACCGAGGTCAGCGGGTGGGCAACAAACGCGTAGATATCGTTGGCAAAGTAGATCAGTGCCAAAAACACCACCAGCAAAGCCACCACACATTTCAGGATACGATCACGCAGTTCAACAAGGTGACCAACGATGGTCAGTTCCGGGCGGTGATCAGGATCGATGTCAGAGGTTTTCACGGCGCATCAATCCTTTTTGTCTTCAGCTTGTTCAGTTAGCGGTGCAGGCGGCACGTACGCAGCCAGTTTGCCATTTTTCATGGAAACCAGACCGCTGGCCGGGTTGTTGTAAAAATCCTCAACAGGCTGCTTTTCAGGTTGGGCCTCTTCTACCGCTGCGTCGGAAGAGGCGGCATCGGTTATGGCTTCCGTCTCGGGCGCTGCTGATGGCGTTGCCGGCTGATAGGTGGGCATGCCTTCAACCGCACTGTTAGTCACAACAGCAACCGGGGTTGGATCGGGGGCAGCAAGCACGCTGCTGACTGATTTGTTTAGACCTTGCTGCGTTTTATCGAGCTCTTTACGGGTATCTTTTACCAATTGATCGGCGCCTTTACGCGCTTTCTCGATATCGGCCATGATCGATTCATTATGGAGCTGGCGCCGGATATCATCCGCATTGAGCTGCTGCTCAATCTCTGCTTTGACCTTGCCAAAACTGCGTTTTGCTCGACCTATCCACAGCGCGCCCGTGCGCACCGCGCCAGGCAGCTTTTCGGGGCCGAGTACCAACAAAGCGACTACAAATACCACCAGAAGCTCGATGAAACTGATATCGAACATTGTGGTTATTTGTCCTGTGCTTTCTCGGTACGGGCGCTGACGTTGCTATTGGTTATGCTGTCATCTTCCAACTGATCCGGATCAGACTTTGCATCTTTGTCGTCGTCTTTCACGGCTTGTTTAAAGCCCTTTAACGCGCCGCCGAGATCACTGCCCAAGGTGCGCAGTTTTTTGGTGCCAAACAGCAGCACAATAATCAGTGCGATGATAAGTAACTGCCAGATACTGATGCCGCCGATTCCCATACTTCCTCCGATTACCTGAAAAACACATGACTTCTCACATGGGCCAGGCTGATAAATGGTTATTTTGTTGGTCTGGATGCCTTTTCGGCGAGGCCAGATATGTTAAATCGCTTTCTGAGTTCTTCCAAGACCTGCTCGTGGCTGAGGTCGAGATGGCTAAGCATGACCATGCTGTGGAACCACAGGTCGGCCGTTTCGCCGATAACGCTCTGTGCATCAGCACCGGCTGCAACATCACGCGCGGCCAAAATGGTTTCCACGGCTTCTTCGCCGACTTTCTCCAGAATTTTGTTCAGGCCTTTTTTGTGCAGGCTGGCGACATAGGAGCTGTCTGCATCCGCCTGTTTGCGATCGCGCAGCAATTGAGCCAATTGCTGAAGCACATCGTTTGTTGATTCCACTGCGTTTGTCATTGTTAATTGACTTCTGTGTATCCAATTAATGGCCGGGATTTTTATACATCTCTGCGGGATCTTTTAACACGGCGTCAGTGACCGTCCAACCGACACCTTGATCAATCTGCGTCAATTGATGATAAAAACAGCTTTCCCGGCCAGTATGACAAGCAATGCCGCCGACTTGCTCGACCAGATAACACACAGTGTCACCATCACAGTCGAGCAGGATCTGATGAATGCGCTGCACGTTACCGGACTCTTCACCTTTACGCCAGATTTTCTGCCGTGATCGTGACCAGTACACGGCGCGTCCTTCCGATTGGGTCAACGCCAAGGCTTCACGGTTAATCCATGCGTGGGTTAAAAGACGACGGCTATGGACATCCTGCGTCACAACCGGCACCAGACCTTCATCGTTCCATTTGACCTGATTCAGCCAATCTAACTTGTTCATGTGTCCAGTATGCTCTTTCACGAGGTGAAATACAAAACGCCAAACGCGCCTGCGATCAGTAAAACAACCACCAGCAGACGACGTTGACGCTGGCGTTGGCGTTTGTCGCGTTGTCGTTGCTGCAGCATGGCGGCTTGCAATGTGTCATTGATGGATTGCAATGTCTGTTGCTGGTTCAAGCTGTCCAGCACCAACTGTGGGAGATGGGGAAATTGCTCCACCCAGTCAGGTACATTGTCCTTGAGTGCTTTCCACAAGAATGACGGTTTCATGCGCCGCCGGTTCCAGTCTTCCAGAAACGGCAGTGCGGTCTGCCACAAGTCCAGTTCCGGATAAAGTTGCCTTCCAAGACCTTCCACGTTTAGCAGCGTTTTTTGCAGTAAGACCAATGACGGTTGCACTTCCATATTAAACCGGCCTGCGGTACGGAACAGTTGCACCAACAGGTAGCCGAAGGAAATGTCCTTCAGGGGTTTTTCAAAAATGGGCTCACAGACTGTGCGCATTGCTGCTTCGAATTCCACCACTTTGGTATTTTTCGGTACCCAGCCGCATTCCACATGTAATTCTGCCACTTTGCGGTAATCGCGTTTGAAGATGGCAAGCAGATTGCGCGCCAGATATTGCTGATCGTCACGGCTGAGTGAGCCGATGATGGCGCAGTCGATAGCGATGTAGCGCGGGTACTCAGGATTCGAAGGGTCTACAAAAATATTGCCCGGGTGCATATCGGCATGAAAAAAGCTGTGCTCAAACACCTGGGTAAAAAAGATACCCACACCGGTTTCTGCCAGTTGTTTCAGGTTAACACCGTGTGCGTTGAGTGCAGCGACATCAGACACCGGAATGCCGCGGATGCGTTCCGTGACCAGCATGCCGTCCCGTGTTACATCCCAGTACACCTTGGGGACATACAGTGTCGGGGAGTTTTCGAAATTGCGGCGTAACAGGGTGGTGTTAGCGCCCTCTGATAACAGGTTGAGCTCTCCAAGGATGATATGCTCGTAGTCGTCTATCACTTCGCGCGGCTTCAGACGCCGTCCATCCGGCAGGTAACGCTCGACGAGACGCGCCACCCACTTGAGCACCTTGATATCTTCCCGGATGGTTTTTTCGATGCCGGGTCGCAGAATTTTGATCACCACCTCGTCGCCGTTGATCAGGTGCGCTTCATGCACCTGTGCAATCGATGCTGACGCCAGCGACTCGGCCTTGATATCCAGAAAGCTGTGCTGCCATGGCGTGCCCAGCGCTTGTTCAACCACCTGAAACACGGTGGGTGAAGTGAACCCGGGAACACGATCCTGCAGATTCTGAAGTTCATCACTGATCTCCAGCGGCAGAAAATCGCGGCGCGTGGACAACAACTGGCCAAACTTGATGTAGATGGGGCCCAGGTCCTGCAAGGCTTCTTTCAAGCGCTGGGGGGGTGTCAGATCACGGGTTTTATTGCCAGCAAACACACCTGCGGTCGACATCAACAGGCGCAGGGGCCACGCTTTGGCGGTCAGTGGGCTGATCTGATCCAGACGATAGATGGCGCACACCGATACAATACGCAGCAAACGGGGGAGGTGGGACACCTGGTGTTCCTCAGACCCGTTTGGTCAGGGTTTTCATGACCCCGGCCATTAATTTCATGCCGGCCGTTATCGGCAAAGGCAGCTCTGCGCCGCCTGCGGCCATAGCACTGTCGCCGTGTTTTTTCTCGTCAACAATCATTTGCTGGATGACGGCCCGGCTTTTGTGGTCTTGAGCAGGGAGTTGTGTCAGGTGCTCTTCCAGATGCTCACAGACTTGTTTTTCGGTTTCGCCCACAAACCCGAGGCTCCATTTGTCTCCAATGGCACCTGCCAAGGCGCCCAACCCGAATGACAGAGCATAAAACGCCGGATTCAACACGCTGGGTCGGCTGTCGAGTTCTTTCAGGCGGGTTTCGCACCAGGCCAAATGATCCACTTCTTCAACGGCTGCATGATTCATGGTGTCGCGAACATCAGGCAGGCGCGCGGTCAGTGATTGGCCTTGATACAAGGCCTGCGCACAGACTTCACCAGTATGATTGATGCGCATCAGTCCAGCAGCGAGTTGACGCTCGGTATCCGACAATTCGCTGCCCTCAGTTTTGACAGCTGGGGAGGTGCGTTGGGCGTGACTGCTGCCGGGCACCAATGTGTGCAATGCCTGATCCAGTTGCAGGATCAGGCGATCAGCCAGACTGTCATGATTCCGATTGTGACTAGCGCTCATAAGGCCGGTTCCGGTAATTAGGTAGCAGCAGTTTCCCGGGCGATTGCGCGGTGCCCGATGTCTTTGCGGAAATAGATTCTATCCCAGTGAATATTTTCTGCCAGCTGATAAGCAGCTTTTTGTGCCGCGGTCACGGTGTCGCCCAGCGCTACCGCACATAACACGCGCCCGCCGTTGGTGACGACCTTGCCGTCTTTGAGCGCAGTACCCGCATGGAAGACTTTGCCGTGACCTGACTGTGCAGCGTTGTCCAGACCACTGATCACCGCGCCTTTGTCGTAGGCGTCCGGGTAGCCACCAGCAGCCAATACCACACCAATCGCCGCACGAGAGTCCCAGTCTGCATGTTTTTGATCGAGTTTACCGTCAATGGCGGCATGGCACAGATCCGCCAAATCCGATTGCAGGCGCATCATGACCGGTTGTGCCTCCGGATCGCCAAAACGGCAATTGAATTCGATGACAAAGGGATTGCCTTGGTCGTCAATCATCAAGCCCGCATACAAAAAACCGGTGTAAGGATTGCCTTCAGCCGCCATGCCGCGCACGGTGGGCATGATCACTTGTTGCATCACACGGTCGTGAATCTCGGGCGTTACCACCGGCGCAGGGGAATACGCACCCATGCCGCCGGTGTTAGGGCCTTTGTCGCCGTCGTCACGCGCCTTGTGATCTTGTGAGGTGGCAAACGGGAGTACATGCTCACCATCAACCATCACAATAAAACTTGCCTCTTCGCCGAGCAGGAATTGTTCAATAACAACACGGCTGCCGGCATCACCAAATTTGTTGCCTGACAACATGTCGCGAATGGTGGCTTCGGCTTCTTCCTGGGTGTGCGGAATAATCACACCTTTACCGGCAGCCAAGCCGTCGGCTTTGATCACAATGGGCGTGCCCTGCTGTTTGACATAGGCAATGGCCGCATCAATATCAGTAAAATTCTGATAGGCAGCGGTGGGAATGTGGTGACGAGCAAGAAAGTCCTTGGTAAACGCTTTGGAGCCTTCCAGTTGGGCGGCCGCCTTGCGCGGTCCGAAGGCGCGTAACCCGTGCGTACTGAAGTAATCGACGACACCAGCAACCAGCGGCGCTTCCGGGCCCACCACCGTCAGACCAACATCGTTGTTTTTGGCAAATGCCGCCAACGCCGGAAAATCCAGGGTATCGATGGCGACGTTTTCAACGCCAGCCTCGGTTGCCGTGCCGGCATTACCGGGCGCCACAAACACTTTTTTTACGCCCGCGGACTGCGCCAGTTTCCAGGCCAGCGCGTGTTCACGCCCGCCATTGCCTAGTATCAGAATATTCATATGTGATCCTCAGTGCCTGAAGTGACGGATACCGGTAAACACCATCGCCATTCCGGCTTCATCTGCTGCGGCAATCACTTCTGCATCACGCATGGATCCGCCCGGCTGGATCACCGCGCTAATGCCGGCTTTGGCCGCTGCATCGATACCATCGCGGAAGGGGAAAAATGCATCGGATGCCATCACTGACCCTTCAACCACCAGATTTTCATCGGCCGCTTTGATGCCGGCTATTCTGGCACTGTACACGCGGCTCATCTGCCCGGCTCCAATACCAATGGTCTGTTGGTTTTTGCAGTACACAATGGCGTTGGATTTAACAAACTGCGCCACGGTCCACGCAAACATCAGATCCGCCAGTTCCTGCTCTGTTGGCTGACGCTTGCTAACCACCGTCAGATCGTTGCGGCTTATTTGATGAATGTCGCGGTCCTGAACCAGCAAGCCACCATTCACGCGTTTGTAATCCCATGCCGCCAATGGTTTGGCTGGCCATTGACCACTTTCCAGCACGCGCACATTGGGCTTACCGGCAAACACAGTGAGCGCGTCCGCAGAGACGGTTGGCGCAATAATGACTTCACTGAACTGCTGATCCACAATTTTTTGCGCGGTGGCGGCGTCCAGTTCACGGTTAAAGGCGATGATGCCGCCAAAAGCGGACGTCGGATCGGTCTGGAACGCCAGTTGATAGGCTTCCTCGATAGAGCCTGCAATCGCTACACCACAAGGGTTGGCGTGTTTGACAATGACACACGCTGGTTCGGTGAAGCTCTTTACGCATTCCAATGCCGCATCGGTGTCAGCGATATTGTTGTAAGACAGTTCTTTGCCCTGTAATTGTTGAGCGGTGCTGACACTGGCTTCCTGTGGCTGCTTTTCAACATAAAACGCCGCGTTCTGATGAGGATTTTCACCATAACGCAGATCCTGTTTTTTCTGGAACTGGCTTGAGAATGTGCGCGGGAATTCACTGGCCGATACAATTTTGCCGAGATAATTGGCGATAGCGCCGTCATAGGCTGCGGTATGTTCGTAGGTGCGCACGGCCAGATCAAAGCGTGTTGCTTGAGTCAGTCCGCCACCGTTGATTTTCATTTCGCTGAGAATGTGGTCATAGTCGGCGGGATTAACCACCACGGCAACCCAGGCGTTGTTCTTGGCTGCAGCGCGCAACATGGTGGGGCCGCCAATGTCGATATTCTCAATTGCTGTTGGCAAATCACAATCAGGTTTGGCAACGGTTGCTTCGAACGGATACAGGTTCACCACCACCAGATCAATCGGCGGAATGTTGTGCGTCTGCATGACCTCAGCATCGATTTCGCGCCGTGCCAGAATGCCGCCATGCACTTTCGGGTGCAGGGTTTTGACACGACCATCCATCATTTCCGGAAAACCGGTGTAGTCGGCAATTTCGATAGCGGGAATTTTGTGGTCCTGTAACAAGCGGTAAGTGCCGCCCGTAGACAAAATCTCTACGCCTGACTGTTGCAGGGAGCGGGCAAATTCAACAATACCGGTTTTGTCCGACACACTGAGCAATGCGCGGCGAATAACAGCAATTTTATCTGTAGACATAGTAATAATCAGGTGCAGTTTAAAGGGTGGGAATGGCGTCGGGGCATGATGAAGTTGAGAACTAACCTAACAGCCCGTACTGTTTCATCTTTTTGCGTAGGGTACCACGGTTCAATCCGAGCATGGTAGCCGCCTCACTTTGGTTGCCGTCGGTGTGTTTAAGGACAGCTTCGAGCAAGGGGGCTTCGACTTCACTCAAGACCAGTTCGTAGAGGTTATGGGTCAGATTGTCATCACCAAGGTCGTCGAAATACCGCTGCATGGCCTGTTCGACGGACTGACGTAAACTTCGATTGGAGGCTGGATCCGCGGCAGCAGTGTCGGTACTGGCACTCACGGCGGGTTCTTTGTAAAAGCCGCTTTTGAACGTTTCTCTTTTCATGCTGGTAAGGGGAATATCTCTGTGTTTATGTTAGTTATTAGTATGTGCTGCACAGGACATCAGCATAGACAGATTCTCACGGTGCCAGTTTGTCAACAGATCCTGTTGTGATTCAACAGAGTCTGCTGCCATAAAACTGGATTTTAACAAGTCACCACCGGGAAGCGCCTTACTGTACCAGTCAATATGTTTACGGGCAAAGAGTGTGCCGCGGAAATCGCCATAAAATGCATGCAATGCACGAATATGGTCTTGCATCAGATTGCTGATCTCACTGGCCGAGGGTGGCACGGCATGTTCACCTCCATCAAGAAACTCGCGGATTTCTCTGAATATCCAGGGGCGGCCTTGTGCGGCGCGGCCTATCATCAACCCGTCAGCACCCGTGTGTTTGAGTACCTGTATGGCTTTTTCCGGCGAATCGATGTCGCCATTAGCGATAACAGGTATGCAGACACTCTGTTTGATGGCCGCAATGGTGTCGTACTCAACGTCACCAACAAAACGGCATTCACGGGTTCTGCCATGAACACTGATCATGCTGATGCCACAGTCTTCAGCAATCCGCGCGATATCAACACCGTTCTTCTGCGCTCGACACCAGCCTGTGCGCATTTTCAAAGTGACCGGGATATCGACGGCAGCGACAACGGCGCGCAGTATCTGCTCTACCAGTTCAGGGTCTCGCATCAGGGCTGAGCCCGCCGCCTTTTTCAGGACTTTTTTTGCAGGACAGCCCATGTTGATATCAATGACTTCCGCACCCATGTCGGCATTCAGACGCGCCGCTTCTGCCATCATGTCGGCATCAAAACCGGCGATCTGCACAATTTCAGGACCACAGGCTGTTGAGCGTTTAAGTCTGAGCCGGTTTTTTTCTGATTTCCACATGGCGGTGTCGGCAGGCAGCATTTCTGCAATCGTCAGCGTGGCGCCTTGTTGCAAACACACTTCGCGAAAGGGCACATCGCTGACCCCCACCATGGGCGCAAGCAGGATGGGGCGTGACAGAACATGTTTGCCCAGTCGGAACGGTCTGGCATCCGGCAGACCATGCAAATTGCCGTAGCTCACAGGCGTTTGATCAATTGTGTTCATAAACAAAGTCCAGTGAGTAATTAACGCTGTCGACGCCGGGGTCAAGCAGTTCCAGCGTGCCCTGAATTTCCGCGCCTGCCGGTATCATCATCAGGGGTAGCAACGACACGTCCAGGTAATGTCCGGGATAAAATCGTCTGGCCGCCACGACCTGATGTTGGATGTTACTGAATGACAGGTCCACCGATGGATAAGGCTGCGCAAACGGCGCAGTATTCTGCAGTCGGAAGCGTACCAACAGCATGGATTCATATTCCGGGTGTGATGAGACATCCAGAAACACACTGCGCAGCAGGCTGGCGTCGCGCACCACGGGCAGTTCGCAGGCCAATGTGCTACACACAGATTCCATGACCGCGCGCGCATGTGGATCTCGTAACAAAACGTCGCGGTTAAAATAAACCAGCTGTGCAAACAAACAGGCGGACAACACCAATATACCCATCAGACTGACAACAACCCCTGACCAGGATGTTTGCGGCGGCGCTGGGTCCCCCAATATCAGGGGTTCATCAAACTCCGGCAGATGCGCAGTTTTGTCGTTGCTGGATTCCAGTATTGTCCACATGCTGTCTCACGTACGTCGCGTGCCTGTGATGCGAACCCACTGGTCGCGAATAACAGGTGGCTCCAGTTCGAACCACGGTGCATAAGATCTGATCAATGATTCAGTCTGCTCGGAAAGCACACCTGACAAAATCAACTTGCCACCCGGTTTGGTTAGACCTGTCAGTACCGGAGTCAATTCTTCAAGCGGGCCAGACAGGATATTAGCCAGCACAATATCGGCGGGTGCATGCGTCTCACCGGGCATAAACACCGTGAGTTTTTCCGCCGCCACACCATTCATTTCCCGATTGTTGCGCGTAGCAATAATGGCCTGTGGATCGTTGTCCACGCCGACAGCATGGTCTGCGCCTAACAGCATGGCTGCAATCGCCAGAATACCTGAGCCGCAGCCATAGTCGATGACAGATTTATCCTGAATGTCGCAAGCGTCCAGCCATTCCAGACACAAGGCTGTTGTCGGATGTGTCCCTGACCCGAATGCCAGACCCGGATCCAGCATCAGGTTGACGGCATCAGGCTCTGGCGGTTCCAGCCAGCTGGGGCAGACCCATAAGCGTTTGCCAAAACAGATGGGCTTGAAGTCATCCATCCAGGCACGTTCCCAGTCCTGGTCAGGTATCTCTTCAATGTCCAGATCCTGTTCGGTCAGTCGGGAGCTGCCAACAATGCGTCTGACAATCGATTTAATCGGGGCGTTTGCATCAAACAGTGCATTCAACTGCATGTTTTGCCAAAGCGGTGTCGTACCCGGATCCAATTGAAAAACCGCGATGTCTTCTGCGTCTTGCAGCGTCACCGACACGGCGCCCAGCGCCTGAAACAGCTCTTCCATGGCTGCGGCTTCGGTGTCGGTGATACGGGCATTTATCTGTAACCACGGCATGTTATGCGCTCTCAGCTGTTTTTGCCGTGAGCGCCGTTCAGCATGTGCTCCAGATAATGAATGTTGGTGCCACCTTTGCGGAAGTTAGGGTCGCGCAGAATATCTTTGTGCAAGGGTGTGTTGGTGCGAATGCCGTCGATCAACAATTCATCGAGCGCATTTTGCATACGTGCCAGCGCTTCATCACGAGAACTGCCGTAACTAATCAGTTTGGCGATGAGCGAGTCGTAATAGGGCGGCACGGTGTAACCGCTGTAAATATGCGAATCAACGCGTATGCCATTGCCACCGGGGGCATGGAACAGGTTGATTTTGCCGGGGCAGGGCATAAAGGACACCGGATCTTCCGCGTTGATGCGGCATTCAATGGCGTGGCCTTTGATTTTGACATCTTCCTGGCGAATGCTCAGTGGAATGCCACTGGCGATTTTTAATTGCTCTTTTACGATGTCGATGCCAGTGACCATTTCGGTGACCGGATGTTCAACCTGAACTCGGGTGTTCATTTCGATAAAGTAAAACTGCTTGTCCTGATACAAAAACTCCAGCGTGCCGGCGCCGCGGTATTTCATGAGTTTACAGGCTTTGATACAGGTTTCCGCTACCTGATTGCGTATCTCGTCGGGGATGTCAGGTGCCGGTGCTTCTTCCAGCACCTTCTGGTGGCGGCGCTGCATGGAGCAATCGCGATCGCCCAGATAAATAGCGTTACCCAGACCGTCACCCAACACCTGAATCTCGACGTGACGCGGATTCTCGAGGAATTTTTCCAGATATACGGTATCGTTGCCAAATGCTGCTTTGGCTTCAGACTGCGTCACGTAAATTGATTTGAGCAGAGCCGCTTCGCTGTGTACCACACGCATGCCACGCCCGCCGCCACCCGCTGCTGCCTTGATAATCACCGGGTAACCAATACGCTTGGCTATCGACAGTGTGCGCTCGGCATTATCGTCCAATGGCCCATCGGAGCCGGGCACAGTGGGAACGCCAGCGGTTTTCATGGCGTTAATCGCGGAGACTTTATCGCCCATCAGGCGGATGGTTTCGGCGCGCGGCCCGATGAAAATGAAGCCACTCCGCTCAACCTGGTCCGCAAAGTCTGCATTTTCTGACAGGAATCCATAACCTGGATGGATGGCGACCGCGTCGGTCACTTCCGTCGCAGAGATAATCGCTGGGACATTCAGGTAGCTTTTGGAGGCGCTGGCAGGGCCAATACAGACTGACTCGTCTGCCAGGCGCACATGCATCAAATCGCGATCAGCACTGGAGTGCACGGCAACGGTCTTGATGCCGAGTTCCTTGCAGGCTCGCAGGATACGCAATGCAATTTCGCCGCGGTTGGCAATAAGGACTTTTTCCAGCATGAGCGTCTTCCCTTAAACGATGGTGACCAAAGCCTGGTCAAATTCAACGGGTTCGCCGTCCGTAGCCAGAATGGCTTCCACCACGCCAGAATGATCTGCTTCAATCTGATTCATCATCTTCATCGCTTCAATAATGCCGATCACATCGCCGACTTTGACATGCTGGCCTACTTCAACAAACGGTGGCGATGAGGGGGATGGCGCGCGATAGAATGTGCCGACCATCGGAGACTTGACAACATTGCCGCGCACTTTTCGTGAATTGTCGGCCTCTGGGGCAGGCGTTGCTGCAGGCGCTGCTGCAGGTGCAGTCGCTGTAACGTGCGCCGGTGCTGCTGGCACGGGTGCAGTCTGATACTGGATCGGTTGTTGAATTACCTTGCTCGCGCGGCTGATGCGTACGGCTTCCTCGCCTTCTTTAATCTCGATTTCCGCAATATCGGAAGACTCAAGCAGTTCGATGAGTTTTTTGACTTTTCTGATATCCATAAGTGGTCTCTTTTATCGGGTTTTTAACGTCATATCAACAATTAGTGTTGGCTCTGAATCCTGGTTAAGGCAGCTTGCAATGCAAGATCATAACCTTGCGATCCAAGCCCGGTAATGGTGCCTGCTGCAACATCTGAAAAATACGAGTGGTGTCTGAACGGTTCGCGTTTGTAGACATTCGACAAATGCACTTCAATAAACGGGATGCTGACCGCCAGCAACGCATCTCGCAAAGCAACACTGGTATGGGTGAATGCACCCGGATTAAAGATAATAAAATGAATGCCTTCCAGTCGGGCATCGTGGATGCGATCAATCAGTTCATATTCGGCATTGCTCTGAAGGTGCAAAAGATGGTGGCCGGACGCCAGACAGGTGTTCGCCAGTCGTCGATTGATATCATCCAGCGTTTCTTTGCCATAAACATCCGGCTCGCGGGTACCCAGCAAGTTCAGGTTGGGGCCATGCAAGACGAGTATGGTAGCCATGTCAGGGTTCCGAGGTGCGGATGTTGCGCTTGTAAAGCCGGCATTTTGTCAGATTTTTCTCGGCTTTTCATCACCAAATTATGGCTTTTCTCTGATGTTTTGTGATGTAAAAGCGTGTGTGCGGTGCAGATGGGGTGATTTACTGCGTGATATCCACATCGCGCCGTGTGGGTGGGTAACAAAGTCCGGCCTCTGCGCAGCCCTGGAAACCGATGGTCAGCGTGAACTGTTCAGGGCTCTTTTCGGGCAATTTGAGCACAGCCCGAGTCTTTTCGTAATAAACCGACACTTCGCCAAAAAATTCATCTTCAGTTTTGACGCCCGCCGGCAACACCGGGATTAATGTGGTGACCAGATTTGCCGGCGCGGTAATGCCAAAGCTGAACTTGTCTGCGTAAAGGTAATAACCCGGCGCGATTGTCCAGTGCACGCTGATGCTATCCGGGCCATCAAGACTGATATAAAACGAAAAAGCCTGATCTACGTCGAGGAAGGCGGGTTGTTGCGACAAAGGGTTTTGTGCTGATAAACCAGGCGAAAACGGGTTCTGGGCCATGCCCGGTGATGACAGCCATGTGAAACAAAGCGCGAACATGCCGGCAAGGTATGCCGGCAGCCGATGTGACCGCCTGTCAGGCTTGATAACGCTCAAAGACCAGTGTTGCATTGGTACCGCCAAATCCGAAGCTGTTGGACATGATGCAGTCGATTTTGACGTCATCAAGGCGTTTGGTAGCAATGTTAAGACCTTCTGCTTCCGGTACAAGTTCCGTCACGTTCGCGGATGCGCTGATAAAGTTGTGTTGCATCATCAGCAGGCTGTAGATGGCTTCCTGTGCGCCAGTTGCGCCCAGAGAGTGTCCGGTCAGTGATTTTGTCGACGTGATAATCGGGGATTTGCCACCAAATATGGTTTTTACTGCGCCAAGTTCGGTGACATCACCCACGGGTGTGCTGGTGCCATGTGTGTTCAGGTAATCCACGGGGCGACCAGACGTGGTTGCCAGTGCCATTTTCATGCAGCGAACAGCGCCCTCGCCTGACGGGGCAACCATGTCATAACCGTCTGATGTGGCACCATATCCGGTGATTTCGCCGTAAATTTTTGCACCGCGAGCCAGCGCATGGTCTAGCGCTTCAACCACCAATACGGCACCGCCGCCGGCAATCACAAAACCATCGCGGCTGACATCAAACGGGCGTGAAGCGACAGTGGGTTCGTGATTGTGGGTTGTGGTCAATGCGCCCATGGCATCAAACAGATTGGTCAGTGTCCAGTGTTCCGACTCGCCACCGCCAGCAAACACAACATCTTGTTTGCCCAGTTGAATCAGTTCAACCGCATTGCCGATGCAGTGTGCACTGGTCGCGCAGGCGGAAGAAATTGAGTAATTGACGCCGCGAATTTTGAAGGGGGTCGCCAGGCATGCTGATACTGTACTGCCCATGGTGCGGGGAACCCGGTACGGTCCTATCTTTCTGATACCTTTGGTACGTAGGATATCGGCAGCCTCAACTTGATCAGCAGAAGATGATCCGCCTGCACCCATGATGATGCCAGTGCGATCATTGGATACGTCAGCGTCAGTGAGGCCCGCATCCTTGATAGCCTGATCCATCGCGATGTATCCATACGCAGCCGCATCACCCATAAAACGCAGATGTTTGCGATCGATATGATCTTCAAAGCTGATGTTGACTCTGCCCGAAATGTGAGCGCGCAACCCCATTTCTACGTATACAGGATTGTAACTGATGCCGCTGCGGCCTTCCTTCAGCGAGTTGAGTACAGTTGGCACGTCGTTGCCAATGCAAGAAACAATGCCAACACCAGTCACCACAACGCGTCTCATAAGTACCTCGATCAAATCCTTAATGCGTCCCGACTCTTGCCTTGCGGAAGAATCAGAAGCGACTTTCTGGCGTAAAAAGGCCGACTTTCAGCCCCTTGGTGGTATAAATGACCTTACCATCAACGGCAACTGTGCCGTCCGCAATGCCCATCACGAGTTTGCGTTCAATGATGCGGCTTAATGAAATTTCATACGTGACTTTGCTGGCTGTCGGCAGAATTTCGCCACTGAACTTGACTTCACCCGCGCCCAGCGCGCGACCTTTACCGAGATTGCCACGCCATCCCAGATAAAAACCGACCAGTTGCCACATGGCGTCCAGGCCGAGGCAGCCCGGCATCACCGGATCATCTGGAAAGTGGCATGCAAAAAACCATAAATCAGGGTGGATATCGAGTTCCGCGATGATCAGGCCTTTGCCATGCTCGCCGCCGTGGTCATTGATTTCCACGATTCTGTCCAGCATCAACATGTTGCCGACGGGCAGTTTGGCATTGCCCGGGCCGAACATGCGACCGTAACCGCAGTCAATCAGCTCATCTTTGTTGTAGGAGCTTTTGGGTGTAAATCCTGTATTCATATGGGTAGAACAACACCTTGGTTTCACAAAGTGCGCAAGTTTATCCCGACAAAACAAAATAATCGAACTATTTTGCCGCAGGCTCCCCTTGAAACAGCGTGTCCGGGCGCTGGCACCTGTAAGCAAACGATGTTCTGAGATAGACTTGGCATTACGGTTAACAAGGAAGCAATATGATCATCCCCGTTATTCTTGCAGGTGGCACCGGGTCAAGATTATGGCCACTCTCAAGGCAATTAAGCCCCAAACAATTTATGGCCATGCCAGAGTCCGCGACCCTGACCAAGATAGTCTCAACAGGGGACGTGGCTGATGTCGGCAGTGATACAACCTTGTTCCAAGCCACATTATTGCGTTTGCAAGGCATCGAGGGGTTAAGTGCTCCTCTCATCATCTGCAATGAAGAGCATCGTTTTCTGGTTGCGGAACAGTTGCGGCAACTCGGCATGATGGATGCCACCATTGTGTTGGAACCCATGGGGCGCAATACCGCTCCTGCCCTCACACTCGCTGCCGAATTGATTGGACATTTGTCCGCAGTGACCGAAACGAACGTTGATGAGCCAGCCCTGATGCTGGTATTGCCGGCGGATCATGTCATTCGCGATGCGCGTGTGTTTCATCACTGTGTCGTGATCGCAAGGCAACATGCCAGCGCCGGGGCGATGGTGACATTTGGTATCCGCCCCCTTTATCCGGAAACGGGATATGGCTATATCCAGCGCGGAGAAGCGATCGGTGACGCGGCCCATCCAGCATTCAACGTTCAGCGATTTGTGGAAAAACCGGATATTGAGGTTGCCCGCCAGTATCTCGATGCCGGTAACTACGATTGGAACAGCGGCATGTTTTTAGTCGGGCGTGACCGGTGGTTACAGGAAGTTGAGCAGCATGCGCCCGGCATCGCCCGACAGTGCCGACTGGCCAGCCTCAGTGCACGGGTGGATGGCGACTTCACACGGATTGATGCGGCAGCGTTTGCGGCTTGTCCGTCAGATTCGATTGACTATGCTGTGATGGAGAAGACCTCCCGAGCCGTGGTTGTGCCAATGGAAGCTGCCTGGAACGATCTGGGCGCCTGGAGCTCACTCTGGGATGTGAGTGCTGTTAAAACAGAGGACAACAATGTGCTGCGTGGTGATACGCATGTCATCAATGTCAGTCAAAGTTATATCCGCGCGGATTCCCGACTGGTTGTTGCTATTGGCATGCACAATGCAGTGATCGTTGAAACCCCGGATGCCGTGCTGGTTGCGGATAAAGATCAGGTGCAGGATGTTAAAAAAGTAGTGCAGTGGCTGGAGAGGATGGCTCGTCCTGAAGCGATATTGCACACGCTGGTCTACCGGCCGTGGGGATCGTATGAGTCATTGGCCAACGGTCCGGGATTTCAGGTCAAGCGCATCAGGGTCCGGCCCGGTGCTTCATTGTCGTTGCAGATGCACCATAAAAGAGCAGAGCATTGGGTGGTGATCCAGGGTGTCGCCACCGTGACCTGCGATGAACGCGTTTTTGACTTGCATGCCAATCAGTCTACGTTTATCCCGCTTGGCAGCCGCCACCGCCTGCAGAACAGGACCGGCGAGTGGGTTGAATTGATCGAAGTGCAGACCGGCACCTATCTAGGTGAGGATGATATTGTTCGATTTGATGATGACTATGGTCGAGTACCAACAGGAGTGAGTTCTTAATGATCAGGAAATGTCTGTTCCCCGCCGCCGGTTATGGCACACGATTTCTGCCGGCTACCAAGTCAATGCCAAAAGAGATGTTGCCGTTGGTCAACAAACCATTGATCCAGTATGGCGTTGAAGAAGCGCTGGCAGCGGGAATCAATGGGATGGCTATTGTGACGGGGCGCGGCAAACGCGCAATCGAGGATCATTTTGATATCAGTTACGAACTTGAACATCAAATCGCGGGAACGTCCAAGGAAGCGGCGTTAAAAGATATTCGTCACCTGATCAACGTATGTACATTTTCCTACACGCGGCAGGTGGAAATGAAAGGCCTCGGGCACGCCATTCTCACTGGCGAAACACTGATAGGCAACGAGCCATTTGCGGTGCTGCTTGCGGATGACTATTGTGTCACCGAGCCAGGCGAAGACCCTGTGTTGTTGCAGATGGTAAAGCTGTACCAGAAATATCGATGCAGTATTGTGGCGATTGAAGAGGTCCCGCACGATGAAACCTCCAAGTACGGTGTAATTGGGGGTGTTGAAGAGGCGCCTGGTGTGTATCGTGTGCGTCAGATGGTCGAAAAACCAGATCCGGCGGATGCCCCGTCGAATCTTGCCATCATCGGCCGTTACATTCTGACGCCGGACATTTTTGACATCCTGCGCGTCACCCCGGCAGGTCGGAACGGCGAATTACAAATTACGGATGCGTTGATGACGCAGGCAACGTACGGGCGAGTTCTTGGATTTAAATTTAAAGGCCGGCGCTTTGATTGCGGTTCAGTAGAGGGTTTTATTGACGCGACTAATTACGCCTATCAGCACATCTACAAGCGCAAGTGAGTCAGACCACCATGCACAAAACAATCAGTTGTTTTAAAGCCTATGACATCCGCGGCCGTGTTCCCGATCAATTGAATGAAGACATCGCTTATCGCATCGGGCGAGCCACAGCGCTGTTTTTAAATCCAACAACGATGGTTGTCGGGCATGATATCCGGCTGAGCAGCCCTGCCTTGTGTGATGCACTCAGTCGTGGCCTTATGGATGGTGGTGCGGACGTGATTGATATCGGTCTGTGCGGCACAGAGGAGGTGTATTTTGCGACGTCGCACCTGAATGCAGATGGCGGCATCATTGTGACTGCCAGTCATAATCCTCAGGACTATAACGGGATGAAACTGGTGCGCGAAGAGTCGCGCCCGATCAGTGGTGATACCGGGTTAAATGATATTCGTGCGCTGGCAGAAGCAGGTGTGTTCCCTGACAGTGAGCGTCAGGGGAAACTGACTCATCAGGACACCCGACCCGCCTACGTGCAGCATCTGTTGTCGTATATTGATCTGAGCGTTCTGAAGCCGTTAAAGCTGGTGGTCAATGCGGGCAATGGTGGAGCCGGTATTGTTGCAGATGCACTGGCAGAGCACCTGCCCTTTGAATTTATCCGGGTACACCATCAGGCCGATGGCCATTTTCCAAATGGTGTTCCCAACCCCTTGCTGGAAGAAAACCGTGCGCCGACTATTGATGCGATCAACGCGCACAACGCTGATATCGGCATTGCGTGGGATGGTGATTTTGACCGATGTTTCTTTTTTGATGAGACGGGTTATTTTATCGAGGGTTACTACATCGTAGGTTTATTGGCGCAAAGTTTTCTGGAAAAAAATCCGGGTGCCGCTATCATTCACGATCCGCGTCTGACCTGGAATACGCAGGCGGTGTGCGACGAGTTTGGTGGGCGTGCAGTGCAATGTAAAACCGGGCATGCCTTTATCAAGGAGCGTATGCGTCTGGAGGATGCGGTTTATGGTGGCGAAATGAGTGCGCATCATTACTTCCGGGATTTTGCGTATTGCGACAGTGGTATGATTCCCTGGTTGCTGGTGTCGGAAATGATTTGCAAAACGGGTAAGCCATTGTCTGCGCTGGTTGCAGAGCGAATGGCAGCGTTCCCCGCGAGTGGTGAAATCAATCGCACCGTACAGGATGCTGCTGCCTTGATCAAAAAGGTAGAAGCGACTTACAGTGATGACGCGGTGATGATTGATTACACCGATGGACTCAGTATGAATTTTGACAACTGGCGTTTTAACTTGCGCATGTCCAATACCGAGCCGGTGGTGCGCCTGAACGTTGAGTCACGTGCTGACGAAGCGTTGATGCAGGAAAAAACCGCGGAACTGCTGGCACTGTTTTAAGTGCCCTGTAGAGACATCTCATATCTGAAGTTGTCCTCAGCAACAACATCAAACCCCAGTCGTCTGTAGAACAGATGGGCTGGGTTGTTTCTGAGGACACTCAAACGGATAGGCAAATCCTCATGGTTTGCCTGATCAATCAACAAGTTCATGACATGAGTGCCGATGCCCTGGCGTTGCGCGGGTGCCGTCAGCAGCAACATTTCCAGATACAGATGATCAGTTTTGTGTTTTAAACAGTAACCGCCAACATCTTCTGAATTGCGGGTGATAATCACAAAACTGGATGCTGGCAGGTTTGCCAGAAAGCTGTGTCGCTGAAATAATTCATTCCAACCCCAGGTTTGTGCAATGTACTGCTGCAAGCCTTCCTTGAACAGCAGATAGGCCCAGTCCATTTCCTCAATTTCAGCTTTGCGAAAGCTGAGTTGGTCGTGATGTGACGCAGGCATGACATCATTCCCTTGCCAGTGGTTCAAGCGGTGATCCAACCGGTGTTGCCAGTCGACGTTTCCAGCCCAGTTGCTTTTCTACGGTGCTGATTAACGTGCCGGCAAGATCCTTGCCACTGACATCCTCAAGATCGCCCAGTGAAGGTGAACTGTTTACTTCCAGCAGCAAGGGGCCTTTACGGGAACGGATGATATCAACGCCGGCAACCTTGAGGCTCATCACTTTTGCCGCACGCAGGGCCAGTTTTCGTTCCTCCGCCGTTAAACGCACAGCGGTGACGCTGTTGCCTTCCTGCCGATTGCTGCGGAAGTGTCCGGGTGCGGCCTGCCGCTCAACAGCACTGACAACCTTGTTATCAACCACCAGTAGTCTGAGCGAACGCCCTTCAGCTTCTTTGATGAATTCCTGCACCAGCAGATTGGCCTGCAGGGATCGAAATGCGTTAATCAGGCTTTCACCGGCGTTTCGTGATTCCGCCAATACCACGCCACGATGGTGAGGACCTTCCAGCAGTTTGACAACAAGTGGCGCCCCGTTGACCATATTGATTAAATCGTCGGTATCCAGTGGGCTATCCGCAAACCCGGTGGTGGGAATTGGTAGTCCATGCTGCAGCAAATGTTGCAACGAAAAAAGTTTGTCGCGGGACTGACTGATAGCTTGTGCACTGTTCAGCGAGTAAATACCGAGGCTTTCAAATTGACGAACCAGCGCGCAGCCATAAAACGTCAAGTCAGGACGAATACGCGGGATGACGGCATCAAGGTTGTTGAGTAACTTTCCGCCACGGTAGTGAATTTCCGGATGCTCAGCGTCCAGCTTCATATAACATTGCCGAACGTCGTAAAAGCGGATGCGGTGCCCTCGTTCTTCACCGGCTTCCATGATGCGTTGATTACTGACCAGGTCTGGGTTGCTGGCCAGCAGTCCAATGCGGAGTCCTGCGCTTTCACGGGTGTGCTGATGATACAGTTGATCAATCTGACTGCTACTGACTTTGCCACCCAAAAACGAACAGGAAGGGTCAACCAGCATGCGACCATTCATGGCTTCGCGACCGAGTAGCATCCGGTATCCCATGGAATCCCGGTTGGTCAGTGTTAACTCAATATCCCATTGTTGATCCCGGTGGCGTAAGGTTGTCTTGACGACGTAGCGTTTTTCACCAATTCCACTCGAACTTTTCACGACACGTTTGTCGATGATTTCAGCTTCACAGCGCACAATTGTGCGACGATTGCCTTGCAGTGGGTGCACCTCAAAGCTGACGTAATTAATGCCGGCGCGCGAAAAAGCCCGAATATTAAATGCGTGTAATGATGATGTTTTGGCGCCAGAATCTACCCGGACTTTTATCGCAGGTATACCAATCTGTGGCAGTGAGCACCATTCCTCGCTGCCAACCACTATTTTTTGTGCAAGCTCCGTTCGTTCTATCATTGGCCGTGCACGTTCCTCTCAGGCTTCGTCATGTGATTGATCAGATATCTACTCGACGCATCAAGCGATTTGATGGCCTGTTCATCACCGCCCAAGGCATCAAACATCGGGCCACTCAACTGTTTACCGATCTCAACACCCCATTGGTCAAAGGCGTTAATGTTCCAGATAACACTCTGCACAAACACTTTGTGCTCATAAAGAGCGATCAGTGTCCCAAGTGCGTGGGCATTTAATGACGATAAAACAAATGTACTGCTGGGGCGGTTGCCCGGCACCTGGCGATGGTGAGCCAAGATGCTGGACTGCTCGGCCGACAGGCCTTTTTTAATGTTTTCTTCACGCGCTTCGTCATAAGATTTACCGCACATCAAAGCACGGCTTTGCGCGAGACAATTGGCCAGCAGGTGTTGGTGTTGTTGTTGATCGTCCACGCAACTTGTGTGTGCGACGGCAATAAAGTCTGCAGGGATCATGCGGGTTCCCTGATGCAGTAACTGATGAAATGAATGTTGGCCATTGGTCCCGGCGCTACCCCAGATAACAGGGCCACTCTGTGCGGCAAGGGCGCACCCATGGCGGTCTACGGATTTTCCAAGACTCTCCATTTCCAATTGTTGTAAAAAAGCGGGCAGTAAATGCAGATCTTGTGCGTAAGGCAGAACAACATGGCTGTCGCAGTGCCAGAAATTTCGATACCAGACGGCGAGCATGCCCATCAAAACAGGCACATTATTTTTTAGGGGGGACGTCAAAAAATGTGAATCTGCTTCAGCAGCACCGGCAAGCAATTGTTCAAACACGCTCATGGATGTTGCCAGTGCTATCGACAACCCAATCGCTGACCAAAGGGAATAACGACCACCGACCCAGTCCCACATCGGAAAAATATTATCCGGGTTGATGCCAAAGGATGCCGCGGCAGAGACGTTACTGGACACTGCTACAAAATGTCGGTGTATGTCTTGTTCAGTCCCGCCTTCGCTCAGATACCACTCTTTTGCCAGTCTGGCATTGCTCAGCGTTTCGAGTGTGGTGAAGGTTTTCGACGCAATAATAAACAGTGTTTTGTCTGCGTCACAATCTTTCAGGACACTACGAATATGAGCTGGATCTACATTGGAAACAAACAGGCATCGAAGGTTCGGGTGATGAAAGGGTCGCAAGGCTGCAGTCACCATGGCCGGTCCCAGATCTGAACCACCAATGCCGATGTTAACGATAGTGTTGATGCGGTGTCTCGTAAAACCTTGCCACTCACCCGATTGGATCTGTTCGATAAAGCGTCTCATTTTTGTCAGAGTTTCAGACACGGTGCCTGCGACATGAGGCATGCTCGCCGGCACATGACCGCGCAGCGCAACATGCAGCGCAGGCCGGTTTTCGGTGTTATTAACGACATCTCCATTGAACATGGCATGAATGGCATCATTCAGGTTGTATTCGTCGGCCAGTGCCAGCAGTGTGTCCAATGCAGCGGTATCGATAAGGTGTTTGGACAGATCAACCATCACGCTGCCGCATTGATGTGTCATCTGTTCAATACGGTTTGGATCGCGGGCAAACATTCCTTCGATGGTGGTGCCAGACTGCGTCATTCGTAAATGTTGCGCGGCGAGCGCATCCCAACCAGTCGTGCCGACTGCCATAGTCATCCCTTGCCTGCCTTACTGTTGAAACCCAGTGTGTTTGGTTTGATACGCTTGAGACTACGTTATCTTATTCGTTTAGGCCGTTCAATTGTCTGGATACCGCAGAACAACGTACAGTAAAGATGAGCATCGTACAGCGCAGAGAGAGTTGTTCAAAAAAAACTTTTAAAAACGTCTTGCCGACATCAGATGTCGCTGGTAGTATGCGCGGCCTGAATGTTCAGACGATTACGTGCTTCGTCTGGCGTACTTCATGCCGACATAGCTCAGCTGTGGTAGAGCAACTGACTTGTAATCAGTAGGTCCCGGGTTCGACTCCTGGTGTCGGCACCACTTAACACTCCCCCCTTTTCTTCGGATTCGTACGCAATTTTGCGTAATTTTGCGTGCTTCTGCGTATTTTTTTGCCCGATTTACGTATTGATTGCAGCGATCGATTGATTTAATGAGTCCGTTCAGTAAAATCCCTGTCATATTCGCCACGTTGTCATATCAATATGTCGAATGGAAATAAGAGTAAGAGTCAGGAAGCTCAAACACTACTTTTAGGGTACTACTATGAAATCAAAAAAACTCTCGCTTGCGATCGCAAGTTTAATGGGACTGGGTGCCTTTGCAGCCATTCCTTCTGTCATCTATGCACAACAAGCCGCAGAAACACTGGAAGAGGTTGTTGTAACCGGTTCACGTATCCGTCGAGCAGACCTGGAAGGGTTTAACCCGGTCAGCGTGATTGACCGTGGCATGATCGATACACAAAGTCAGGTCAGTCTGGGTGACATCCTGCAGCGTATGCCGTTCTCGGCGGGGGCTGCTGTCAACACGGGTGTTAACAACGGTGGCTCGGGTGCCGTCAACTTCTCGCTGCGAGGCTTGGGGTCGGCCAGAACGCTGGTGCTGGTCAATGGTCGTCGTGTAGTCGCATCTGGTCTGGGTGCAGACGCTGTTGTCGACTTGAACAACATCCCACCAGCCATGATTGAGCGTGTTGAAATTCTCAAAGACGGCGCTTCTGCCGTTTACGGGTCTGACGCCGTTGCGGGTGTGGTAAACATCATTACGCGTCAGGATTATACGGGCGCACAAGTCAATATTACCTCAGGTCAGACCAGCGAAAAGGACGGAGATCAAACCACTGTCGATTTTAATCTGGGTACCGCCGGTGAGCGCGGAAACTTTGTGGTATCGGGTTACTACACCGAACAGAAGCCAATCTGGGCGGGTGATCGTGCATATTCTGAAGCTGAAATCAATTTCCACCCCTATTGGGATCCAACCGGTCAGGCGCGTGGTGGCTCGTCTGCAACCCCGTGGGGAAATCACATTAGTCCTGTGTCTGCAGGCGGTGATGGTGTGCGCTATACCCGTGGACAAGAGTTCGGTGCATGGCGCCCGTACAGCGGCGCAAATGACCCGTACAACTATGCGCCTGCCAACTATACCCAGACGCCAAATGAGCGCTGGGGCTTCAGTGCATTTGGTAACTATGACCTAGGTGATATGGGTGCATTGAAAAACGTAGAGTTTAATGGTGAGGTCATGTTTACTCACCGTGCTTCGCAGCGTTTGATTGCGCCAGAGCCATTGGCTCCATTGGCGTTTTTTGGTGTTGCAGCACCTTACTCACCCCTCAACCACTACAACATCACGCAAGGTCCAAAGCACAGTGTCACGGGCGCGACCATGACGCTGACCGATTGGCGTCGTCGAATGGAAGAGACCGGTGGCCGTGATCAGGTGCACGAGACCAACACCCACCAGGTGACACTCGGGTTGACCGGTGACATCGGCAGCTGGTACTGGGACTTGTCAGCCTTTTATGGCGAGAACGATGCCAGCGTCACTGACATTGGTTATTTCCAGCTGGAGCGTGTTGCTGAAGCTGTGGGACCGACCTTTATGGATGCCAATGGCAATCTCTCATGCAGTACTGATGGCACAGCAGCGGGAATTATCAATGGTTGTGTACCGCTGAATATTTTTGGTCAGCCAGGAACCGCGACTGCGGTCACGCCCGAGATGCTGCAGTACATCAGCGGCAACTATGTGTCGATGACGCAAGGTGGCAACGACATGTCCGGCCTGACCTTCAACGCAGCGGGCAACATTATGGCACTACCGGCTGGCGACCTGGGCATGGCTGTAGGCCTGGAGCGCCGTCAGCTTAACGGTTTCTCGCAGCCTGACTCCTTGCAGTTGCTGGGTGTTTCAACCGCAGGTTCCTCGTTGGCAACTCGTGGCGGCTACGAAGTGGACGAAGCGTATGTGGAATTCGCAGTTCCCCTGCTCGAAAATCTGGAGCTGAGCCTGGCGTCACGTTATTCCGATTACAGCACCTTTGGCAGCACCACAAACTCCAAGGCCGGCATCCGTTGGGCGCTGACGGAAGAGCTGACATTGCGTACAACGGTATCTGAGGCATTCCGTGCGCCGTCAATTCCTGAACTTTACGCGGGTCGCTCTACAGGCTATCCGCAGGTATCTGATCCCTGCGCGGCAAACGCCACTTCGTTCTGTGTGGCGGATGGTGTGCCAGCAGGTGGTTACGACAATGCAGGGTCTATACAGTTGCCAACGTTGTCAGGTGGTAGCACCGCCTTGTTGCCAGAGGAAGCCGATATCCTGACGGCAGGTTTTGTATACGAGCCCGGCTTCCTGTCAGGCTTGTCCCTGACGTTAGACTATTGGGAAACTGAAATTGATGGCGCGGTATCCACACTCGGTGCACAGTTGATTCTGGACAGCTGCCAGCAAACAGGTCAGTACTGTAATCTGGTTGATCGCTGGGCAGCCGGAAGTGGTGCAACTGTTGGTGATATCAGGCTGATCACTAACCTCAACATCAACGTGGGCGGTAACGAAGCGTCAGGTGTGGATCTGTCAGCACGTTATAGCCTTGATAATACGTCATTCGGCATGTTTGACTTTGGTGTTGATGCCATTCACCTGATTAACTACGACAAGCGTCTGGCTGACGGCACAGTGATTCCGCACGCGGGTCGTTTTGAAGACGGTCATGATGGCAACTTCCCAGAGTGGCGCTGGAACTTCACAACAGACTGGAGTCAAGGTAACTGGACTGCAAATTACACAGCCCGTTACATTGGCAAAGTCACCGAGCCGTTGATCAAGTGGTTTAACGTCGGAGACGAAGAGCGTACTGTTGATAAGCAGTTGATCCACAACCTGCAAGGCTCTTATAACTTTGAGGCGTACAAGACACGTTTGACCCTCGGTGTGGATAACATCACTGATCGTCAACCACCGTTTGCCTACTCTGGTTTTAACGACAACACTGATCCACGTACCTATGAAACCCGTGGTCGTTATTACTACGGTAAAGTAACCTTCAGCTTCTGATTACAGTTGCATTGATGGGTTCAAAAGGGGTGAAGCGCAAGCTTCACCCCTTTTTTATTTGGCGGGGGCATTTCACAAAGGATACCCAGTCAACGCGATGGCATTATGGTTTATAGTGTGATGCTTATCGTCTGCTTGAGTTCAGCACGGATACAGAGGTTATGTTGCAAAATCGTTTGGAGATGCTTGACAGGTTGATTGCCAGCAGACAGTTGCAGCAGGCCATTGATTCAGGGGAGCGATTGCGAGTTGAGTTCCCCGACAGCATTCATGTTTGTTTGTCTCTGAGTGAAGCTTATCGCCAACGAGGGCAATTCAATGCGGCCAGAGAGTGTGCCGCTCATGCTTATCAGATAGAAAGTAGCAATAGGTTCGTCTGTGCTCAGTACGCGCGCACGCTGGTGCCATTTGCGGACTACAAGACGATCAAAGCACTGTTGCTTCAGCATGAATCACATCAATTCAAGACCGATTGGATGGAAGAGATGATGGGCGCTGCCGCTGCATCCGTTGATGAGTGGCAGCTGGCGCTTACCTGTTACGACCGATTATTGCTGGCTCAACCCGGGCACCTGCATACACGTTACATGCGTGGTCTCGCGTTGTCGGTACTAGGATTCAGGGAAGACGCGGTAGCCGAATTCCAAAACCTGATCAGCCAAAATCCAGGGTACGGGCGTGCCTGGTGGTCACTTGCGGATATTGACTTGTCAGTGATTGATGAAAAACATGTGCGATCACTGCTTGCTAGCAAACAGCTCCCGGAGTCAGAAAAAGTTTACTTGTGGCAAGTGTTGGGGCAATTGCAACAACGTGCGGGCCATTACGATGCGGCATTTGAATCATGGGGGAATGCCAATCGGATAAGGCGGGAGGCACTGGGTAATCAACAGGGCCGCTGGAACAATATGGTGAATGCTCTGTTGAATCAGGCAGAGAGTTTCTCAGGAACTGCCGCGTCGCCCTCTGTTGAAAAGCCAGTATTTATTGTAGGGTTGCCTCGAAGCGGTTCTACTTTGGTAGAACAATTGATCAGTAATTCTGGTGAGGTTGCTGCGCTGGGTGAGTTGCGTGATATGGAAGTTCTGATACAAAAAGCCATGGGTCTTGAGCCAATGCCTTTGCCGTTTGGAATGGACGTGTCCCTCGCCGGTGGCATTGTGCCCGAAGATATTGCGCATGCCTATAGTCAACGCGCCCGGTCGCGCTGTCCGGATGGACTGTTCTGTGACAAGAACCCTGCTAACTTTCTGTTCCTTGGTATTATTCTTCGGGCTTTTCCTAACGCCCGAATAATTCATGTATACAAGCATCCGATGGATGCTTGTCTGGGAGCGTTTAAACATCAGTTCGCGGCTGCTGCACCCTGGTCTTATTCGTTGGATGATATCTCCCACTTTTACAGTGTGTATCACAAGATGATGAATGCTTGGGAGCGCTTGCATCCCGGCAGAATTTGTCATCTTTCCTATGAAAAATTGTTGCAAAACACGGATAAGGAAACGCAAAGAGTGTTTAGTTACTGTGGTCTGACATGGACAAACGAGGTGATGGATTTGACGCAGAAAGCGAGGCCTGTATTGTCAGCCAGCGCCAACCAGGTCAGAGAGGGAGTACATGCTCGTGCCTTGTTTGCTCACAAAAATTTTAAAATTCAGCTCGAGCCATTTCGACTGGCATTAATTGAGCGCGGACTTAATCCAGATGTGATCTGGGAAATTGGTGTAAACGATGATTGATAATGTTTTTAAGTGCCGACTTGCTGTACGTGATTATGAATGTGATATGCAAGGTGTGGTCAATAACTCGGTTTATCAAAACTACCTCGAGCATGCGCGGCATGAATTTCTAAAACATAAAAGGCTCGGGTTTGCGGATTTGACGAGACGCGGCATCATTGTTGTGGTGGTTAGCGCTGAACTGAATTACTTGAGATCTTTGCGCAGCGGTGATGCATTTGATGTAACAGTTGAGCCATTTAAAGTATCGACACTACGCCTTGGATTTAAGCAGCGGATACTCTGTGCCAGTAGTCAAGCGCTTATGTTAAAGGCGTTGATTGTAACAACGGCAGTAAATGAAAAAGGGCGTCCCTATTACCCACAAGAGCTCGATTGCCTGTTGGAGTGACAAAACTATAGTGTGATTTTCTTTAAAAATAAAAAGGGTGGTGCAGTTTCCACTGCACCACCCTATTTTTGACTTCAGTTCAGGCTAAACCTGATTCAGATATCAGAAGCGTACGTCGAAACCAACGAAGTAACGACGACCCAGCACGTCAAACATGGATGGATCGGTGTTAGCTTGTACGTTTGGCGAGTAGATACGTGGCTGTTGGTCAGTTACGTTGTTTACACCACCACGGATGGTCACGCCTTCCATGATTTCATAACGGCCAGTCAGGTCGTAGTACCAGGTCGCTTTGGTGCCAGTATTGGATGTGGGCGAACCGCCAGTGACGGTGTTGGAGTGAACCATCTCGTCAATGAAACGTGCAGTGATTTGCGCCTGTGCACCGCCACGAGTCCATGTTGGGGTAATCGTGTGACGCCATTCCGGAGTCGCGCCACCTGTGCCCGAACCGATTGTGCCAGCATAGTCATTAATCGGGTCAACTGCAGTGGTTTGAGACTCGTACTTCTCAACCCAGGTTGACACCAGAGACAAATCTATCGAGCCCCAATCGTTACTGAGATCCATGCCAAAGTTTGCACTCAGATCAACACCACTGGTGTTGGTGAAGGATTGGTTGCGTGACAGTTGCTTAAGATCAACTACGCCACCATTGCTGGGTTCGCGAGTAAACAGCTGACACCACTCATTGGATGGGCTGTAAGTTGGGTTGGCACCGTCGCGGTTAAAGCAGCGCTGAACAATCGTGGTTGCGGCGACGGAACTGATCACGTTTTCCAGTTCAATTGACCAGTAATCTACTGTGAACGTGCTGCGCTCCAGCAAACGATGTTCGAAGCCACTGAGCACCGCACCTACAGTAAAGGAGTCAGCAGTTTCTGGTGACAGATTCGGGTTGCCACCTGTAATACCAGTAGCTTGCCCAGCGGGTTGGAAGTAATTTGCACCACCAGCCACAGCGGATTGTGCATTACACAGCGCAGTTACCTGGGTACCATTTGGACCATTGCGGTAAGTTGCTGCTATCGAACCAGTTGTGTTACATGGATCCTGGTTAGTAAATGTCGGGAAGTTGTTCAGTTGTGGCGAGAACAGTTCTGCGATACTGGGTGCTCGTACAGCATGCTGATAACCACCACGCGCACGAACCATGTCATTTACATTCCAGTCCAGTGTTGCTTTCCATGTGTCATCTGAGCCAGAGCGCTTGTTGTCAGTTACACGGTAACCACCGGTAAATGACAGAGAGTCGATCAGTGGCAGGTCATTCAACAATGGAACACTGATTTCACCGAAGATATCCTTGAACTCCAGTTCACCGCTTACTGGCAGCTGCTGGTTGAAGCCTGCTACCAAGCCAGGCTGCAATCCGCCATCTGGTTTGAAGTCGTAATTCAAGCTGCGAGCTGACAGACCAAATGCGGCCTGCACCATACCGGCTGGGACTTCAAACAGATTGCCTGATACGGTACCTTCGACGATTTCCTGTTCGATTGTAGTCAGGTTTTTAGCTTGCAGACTGATATACGCTTGGCAATCAGCGCTGATAGACGCGGAACCAAACAGATTCAAGCCGCCAGCACACAATGACGCACCGCCGTCTGCTGCATTGAGCAAAGTCTGTGTGCGATCACGACGAACGTTACCGCCTTGCACTTCATTGTTGACGGAACGGCCATAACTGGCATACACGTCATAGTTCCATGAGCCAGTGATCAATCCACGCGTACCAGTGATCACTTGCATCACGTCGTGTGTATTGAAGCCCGTTCGGCCACCCAGTGCGTTGAAGCGCTTGGAGAATGAAAATGGTGCGGTCGGGTTGGCACGTGTTGCCAGCAACGTCTTGATTTGCGGTGTCAGGAAAGGGTTGGTGACCGGCACAGTGAAGCCAGTGCTGCCGCCGGCAGGTGTTGGTGCCAGTTCCTGTAACGCGTTGTAGTTGGTAAATGTGAAGCGACCGTAGGGCTGGAAATGCTCACTGATATCAACTTCAAAGCTGGAAAACATGTTCCAGCGTTCCATTGGAAGTACCAGAATGTTCGCTGGTTCAAAGTTATAAGAGAAAAAATCTGGGTAGAAAGCAGTTGCGATATCACTCTCTGGGCCCGTGTAACCGACAGCATTTCTGGTCGAGTTACCGGAGACACCAGTACAGAAAAGGCTGCCATCCGGGTTGAACCCGAATCCTGAGGAGCCACCGTTAGTATTACAATTATTCGGACCAAACAGCGCATCCACCGCAGCCTGGCTGGGTGTTGCTGTGCCAGTGGACCATGAGCCGCCCGGGAATGTTCCAGTGGCATTGCTAGCCTGGGCTGAGAAATCACGAGCCCCTTTATACATGGCATCACGGTTGAAGTAGCTGCCATTGAATACCGCGCTGCCACGGCCTTCCATAAACGTGCCACCCAAGGTGATATCTGCGCCCCACTCAACACCGTCGCCCTCAGCGGTTTCACGGTACTGCGTGTTGATGGCCATGCCTTCGAAGTCTTTCTTCATGATGAAGTTAACAACACCGGATACCGCATCAGGACCATAGGTCGCGCCGGCGCCGCCGGTGATGATTTCAACGCGATCAATCAGCGCTGACGGGATGGTGTTGATGTCCACGGTGCCGGCGCTGGTTGAACCCATGGCGCGACGACCGTCCATCAGCACCAGGTTACGCCCTGAACCCAGGCCACGCAGGTCGATTACTGCGCGACCGTTACCGCTGGGGTTGTTGGACTGCGAACTCAGGTTTGGAGTGACTTGTGGCAGGGTGTTCAGGTATTGCTCGATGGTGGTGTAACCGCTTTCCAGGAGCGCGCCCTGGTCAACTGTCAGAATCGGGCTTTCTGCGATGGCGTCACGACGCGCGATCAGTGAGCCCGTTACGATTACTTCCTCGATTTCAGGCGTGTCTTGCGCAAACGTAGGCATTGAAACTGCCATCGCGGCTGCGCCAGCGCTACCGCCGATGATGGCCAGTCGAACTGCTTTTGCCAAGCTGGAATGTCTATACATCCACGTACCCTCCTTAAGGGAACTTTTTTTTAGTTTACATCTCTAAATGGTTATCGCATCTGCAGGGCGCGTTACAGCAGGTGTTTTAAATGCGCAACAACATAAAAATCATTCCCGCAACCGTAAAGTCGATGACATACGGTTGTCACAAAACTGGCGCAAAATACGCCTGCTTCAGAAAAGATTGTTATTTGTTACCGGTTCCTCACCTCCGGTACTACCCTCATGCACGCTCGCGAGAATACTAGGGTTGGTTTGGCCCAGTCAATCTCGAACGAGCGCTATTTATTGATAATTGTCATCGATTACTGGAATTTGTTACAAATTCTTAAGAATTTCATTCACGAGCGCGGGTACGGTTTCACTCGCCTTTCCGTAATGATGCTCATCAAAACTTGATCCCGTCGATTCAAGATTCAGTTCCACCGTTCGTGCACCGTAACGTTTAGCTAACTGATTAAAGCCTGCAGCAGGGTAGACGTTGCCAGAGGTTCCGATGGCAGCAAAAAAATCGCATGCCATCAATGCCTGTTCAATTTGGTTCATGGCCAGCGGTATTTCCCCAAACCAGACGACGTGAGGTCTTAGATTTCCGGGTTGACGACAACATCGGCAAATATGATCCAGTGTCAGATCCTGTCTGATATCAAAAATCAAACCGGTCTCACGGCAGCGCATTTTAAGCAGTTCGCCATGCATGTGAATCAGTTTGCGACTGCCAGCCCGTTCGTGCAGATTGTCAATGTTCTGAGTGATTAACATGAAGCGGGTATTCGAGAGAGACTCCAGTTGGTGCTCAAGTCTGGCGAGCTCCGAATGTGCAGAGTTTGGTTTTACATCAGGATGCAACAAGTCTCGCCGACGCTGATTATAAAATTGGTGCACAAGTACCGGATTGTTTTGAAATCCTTCAGGAGTCGCAACCTCTTCAATAGCATGATTTTCCCAAAGGCCATCCGCTGCCCGGAATGTAGGTATGCCAGACTCAGCCGAAATGCCTGCCCCGGTCAGTATCACAATCGATTTGTACGGCGAGGTCACTGATCATTCTCCAGGTCATGGCGTTTATGCTCAGGCACATTATTGCTTTCAGGCTGTTCACCTGCAAGTTGCTTCAGATTATCTCGCTTGCATGTCGTAAACCATATGAAGTGCGCTGAACACTCACTATAATGCGGCCTTTCCCAAAGGAGTCTAACTATGTCATTACCCGCAATCGGTAAAAGTGCCCCTTCGTTTTCACTCCCCGATCAGAACGGCAACGTCGTGAGTCTGGAAAGTCTTAAAGGTAAAACTGTTGTGTTGTATTTTTACCCCAAAGCGATGACACCAGGCTGCACTGTCCAGGCCTGCAGTCTGCGAGACAGTCAATCCGATTTGAATAAACTTGGCGTGGTTGTGTTGGGTGTCAGCCCCGACCCTGTCAACAAATTGCAGAAATTTATCGAAAAGGAATCCCTCAACTTCACCTTGTTGTCCGACATGGATCACGCAGTCGCCGAACGTTATGGCTCGTGGGGGTTAAAAAAATTCATGGGTCGTGAATACATGGGCATACTGCGCCAGACGTTTATCATTGATGGCGAAGGTACCTTGCGCTGTGCCATGGACGATGTCAAAACCAAAACCCATCATGATGATGTCATCAAGTGGATCAGCTCAAATCTGGGCAATTGAATCTGGCAAGGTTGGTGATGAAGCTCAACTTCAAACAATATTCAACGGCGGGAGATTCTTTGCTGATTTTGCATGGGCTGTTTGGCAGTCTGCAAAACTGGGCATGGCACAGTAAAAAGTTATCAGAAAAATTTGCTGTTTATGCGTTGGATATGCGCAATCATGGTGCCTCCCCGCATAGCGACGACATGAATTATTCAGTGATGGCAAAGGACATTCTGGAATTTATGGATGACCATCATATCGAGTGTGCACATATTCTCGGGCACTCTATGGGCGGTAAAGTGGCTATGCAATTTGCGTTGCTGGCGCCGGAGCGTATTAACCGGCTGGTGATTGCCGATGTCGCGCCTGTTTTGTACGGAGGAGAGCGCGGCGAGCATGATGAAATTTTCGAAGGTTTGTGTGCACTGGATCTGTCGACAATAGAGAGTCGCAGTGATGCGGATGCGCGTCTGGCACCTTACGTCGACGATGAAGTTGTTCGCCAGTTTTTGCTGAGCAATCTTGTCAGGCTGGAATCGGGTGGTTTTACGTGGCGAATAAATTTGCCGGTGTTGAAAGCCTCATACAGTCAGCTAAGGGCTGCCCCCATTGCCAACGCGCCTTATCAGGGAAGGGTGTTGTTTGTTAAAGGCGAGCGATCAGACTACATTTTGCCAGCACACAGGAACGAGGTGTTACGTCTTTTTCCTCGCGCGACACTCAAAACAATTTCGCAAACCGGCCACTGGTTGCACGCTGAAAAGCCAGATACGTTTTATCGCATCGTTGCTGATTTTCTTCAGGAAAAAATATGACATTGCTCAGTGTGAATGTGAACAAGATTGCCTTGCTCCGCAACTCGCGAGGCACCAACTTTCCGGATCTGCTGGTATTTGTGCGCCGGATATTGGCGCAAGGGGTGCGTGGCATCACCATCCATCCGCGTCCAGATGAGCGTCACATCACTCGCCGGGATGCTGTTGAACTGACAACGTTATTACGTGATTATCCTGATGTTGAATTCAATATCGAAGGATACCCTTCGTCTGAATTTCTTGAGCTGATAAGGACACTGCGCCCCGCACAGTGCACTCTTGTACCTGATGAGCCAGGACAGCTGACGTCGGACCATGGTTGGGACGTCCGCGCGCATGAGGCGCAGCTGTCAAGAATTGTCAGTCAACTCAGAGAGTGGGGGGTGCGTAGCAGTTTATTTCTCGATCCGGATCCTGCACAGATTGCCGCAGTAAAACGCGTCGGTGCCGACCGTATTGAGTTATACACCGAGGAATATGCGCGCGCATTTGCCGGCGGAGATCTTGAGCAATGCTCTGAGGTATTGTCGCGTTACCAACAAACAGCGGTTGCAGCGACGCATGCAGGCATCGGCGTCAATGCCGGGCATGACCTCAATTTGAAGAATCTGGCGACATTTCTGGGAATTGGCGACATCATCGAAGTATCGATCGGCCACGCATTGATTGTTGAATCCTTGGAAATGGGCATGGATGATGTGCTGGCATTGTATCTGGCGATTACGGGCGACTTCGCCGGTGACGAGCATGCCAGTTGATCGAAAAATTTTTTACGGTTATTGGATCATCCTTGCAGCGTTTGTCACACAGTTTGCATCGATCGGGTTGCAGAACTATGTCATAGGGCCCTTCACTATCCCGATGACAGAGGAGTTTGGCTGGACACGCGCTGAATTCACCTCGGCGCGATCGATTGGGCAAATGGTGGCAGCCTTCACCGGTTTTTTTATTGGCGCCGGGGTTGATCGCTACGGTGGCCGGCCTTTTATTCTGGTCGGAATGGTCATTTTGTCAGTCTCAGTTTATTCACTTGGCAGTGTGCAAAGCTTGACGCACTGGATTGTTGTGAATGGTTTTATTGTCACTATCGGTGCGGCCATGATTGGCAACTTGGTTGTAAATGTGACATTGGGAAAGTGGTTTGTGAGTTTTCGTGGGCGCGCCGTTGCGCTGGCGGCCATGGGCGTGTCGTTAAGTGGTGTGCTATTGCCTCCAGTTACCACTTGGCTTGTCGATGTCTTTGATTGGCGAACCGCGTGGCATGCCCTTGGCATTGGGGCTGCACTGTTGATAACACCCGCCGCGCTGGTTATTCGTCGCAGCCCGGAAGACTATAACCTCAATCCTGATGGTCATTCTGCAGAGCAAATGGCATCGGAAATGGGTGACCAGGCTCGTCTTGACTATGCCAGCTCCATGACCCGCCGGCAGGCGATGCGCACCGGGCGCTTTTACGCACTGGTGCTGGCATTTGGCTTGTTTCAGATATCGATCACGGTGATGTTGTTGCAGACAGTGCCATTTATGACCGATGCCGGATATTCGCGTTTGCTGGCAGCCTCAATGATTTCCCTGACGTCTATCCCGGCCTTCATCAGCAAACCGTTTTGGGGGATGTTGATCGACCGCTACAGTGCCCGGCCGCTGGCGGCGATAGGCGCCGGGATAACCGGGTTTTCTTTGATAATCATTGTGTTGGCGGTGCAGGTTCAGAATAACGTACTGGTGTATTCGGCCTTTCTGCTGATGGGTCTGGGGTGGGGCGGATTGATTCCATTGCAGGAGGTTATTTGGGCCAGCTATTTCGGGCGGCGCTATCTGGGGTCGGTACGCGCTACTGCTTTGCCGTTTACGTTTGCCATGACCGCGTTAGGTCCGGTGCTGGCAGCAGCGCACTATGATCGGTTTGGCAACTATGACAATGCTTTTATAATGATGGCTGTTTGCAATCTCGCCGCTGCTCTCATGTTACTGCTGATATCTGACAACAGGCCTGAGCCCCGGTTTTAGAGGCGAGGGTTATTGATCCTGTTCCATCAAGGTCACCAACGCAGGCCACACATTGTCGAGAATCATCGACTGGGCTTCTGCCGTTGGATGAATACCATCATCCTGCATCAGTGCGGCATTGTCGGCGATCCCTTCCAATAAAAATGGAATCAGCGCCAGACCATACTGCGCCGCGAGTTCAGTGTATTGGCTGTAGAACGGGCCGGTGTAGCGTGGCCCGTAATTGGGAGGAATCTGAATGCCGGCCAAAAGTACCTGTGCACCCTGCCCCTGACTGAGTTCGATCATCTCCGCAAGATTCTGGCGAATGGTGGGCACGGGCAGGCCGCGAAGGCCGTCATTGCCGCCCAGTTCCAGGATAACAATGTCGGGTTGAGTGCTGGTCAGCATGGCTGGCAAACGCGCTAGCCCGCCGGCGGTTGTTTCACCGCTGACACTGCCATTAACGACCTGCCACGTGTGCTTACCTTCGGCATGGAGCTTTTTCTGAAGTAAAGACACCCAGCCCTGATGTTCTTCCATGCGATAACTTGCGCTCAGGCTATCGCCCCAGACAAGAATCACTGAGTTGCCTGTGTCGCTCGCCGTAGTCCGTGAGATAAAAAACAGTGTTAGCAGCAGGGTGAATGCCAACAACTTTTGGAATCTGACAAGTTCTTGAAAAGATTTGTTAATCATAAGTCGATACAATGCACTTCCCGGGCGATCAAAGCAAAAAAACAAATGTAAATTAAGCGTAATGTGTATACGGCGTGACTGCAATCCCGGTTTTGTGTGAACTGTGCCACTGTGCCAGAACGTACAAGATATGATACAGCTGTTAACTATCCAGACATAACTTGCCGGAATTCCGGCCCAAGACATCGAGCAGGAGCAGGTACCGCATGACTAGCATGGTTGAAGCACGGCATTTGTCCAAACGAGTTACTACCAGCGAAGGAGAGCTTGTAATTCTCAGGGATATCAATCTCAGTATCAGCGCGGCCGAAACTGTTGCGATTGTTGGAGCGTCTGGTTCAGGCAAATCAACGTTGCTGGGTCTGATGGCAGGGCTGGACGGTGCCAGCAGTGGAGATATGTTGTTGGACGGGCAAAACCTCAGCACCATGGACGAGGAGCAGCGCGCGCGCCTTCGGGGTCAATCTGTAGGCTTTGTTTTCCAGTCTTTCCAGTTGCTGCCAAGCCTGACTGCGCTGGAAAACGTGATGTTACCTATTGAGTTAAAAAATGACCGTAATGCCCGGCAAAAGGCTGCGCAGCTATTGCAGCGCGTTGGTCTGGAGGCTCGCGTAACACATTATCCCAATCAGTTATCTGGCGGCGAACAGCAGCGGGTGGCGATTGCACGCGCTTTTGCTTCACAGGCAAAAATACTGTTTGCCGACGAGCCTACTGGCAATCTGGATACAACAACCGGCGCAAAAGTAATCGATCTGCTGTTCTCGCTCAACAAGGAGTACGGCACAACACTGGTGTTGGTGACACACGATGATCGCCTAGCGCAGCGATGTGGTCGCATGATCAGGCTTGTAGCTGGTGAAATCACTGAGGACGTTGTTGCGGGAGTGGCTGCTCATGTCTGAGCAAACAGGATCCGCATTTAACACGGTCAGCGTTCGCACTTTGATTGGCGTTGCGTTACGTTTGTTATGGCGCGACTGGCGCGGTGGTGAACTGAGGCTGTTGTTGCTGGCTATGATCATGGCGGTGACCTCGGTCAGTGGCATTGCATTGTTTACCGACCGTCTGGAACGCGCGTTGCTGCAAGAGTCTGCCAATATGCTGGCTGCAGATCGGGTGCTGGGAGCTCGCGAACAACCGCCCAGAGAATTGCTGTCTGAGGCGGAGCAGCGGGGATTGTCGACCGCGGAATATATTGCCTTTGCATCCATGGTGTTTTCAGATCAAGGCAATTTGCTAGTCGCCGCCAAAGCGGTCAGTGACACCTATCCACTCAGAGGCGATCTTCAGGTTGCTGATCAGGCGTTTGGCGTGGCCTACGTCGCTGATCAGGGGGGGCCAGCGCGCGGCGAAGTATGGGTTGAGTCACGCGTCTTGCCGAGTCTGGACATCGACATTGGTGACACCGTTTTTCTGGGTGACTCGGAATTCACCGTCAGTCGCGTGTTGGTTCAGGAGCCCGACAGGCAACAAGGCGGCATGATGGAGAATGCAGGTCCACGTTTGCTGATGCACATGGATGACGTCCCCGCGACGAATGTCATTCAACCGGGCAGTCGCGTGACTTACCGCTATTTATTCGCAGGAGAGCAGTCTGCATTGGAGGCGTACACAGACTGGGTGCGAAATCAATTTGACGGACTGTATCGATTACGCGATGTCCGTGATGAAAGCGCCGAGGTCAGTGAAGCACTCAATCGTGGTGAAAGTTTTCTGCTGCTCGGTAGCCTGTTTGCCGTATTGTTGGCGGGCGTGGCTATTGCGTTGACTGCGCGACGGTACAGCGAGCGGCATTTTGACTACGCAGCTATTCTGAAAACCTTGGGATGTACGTCCAATCAGATTTCAATCATCTACTTTTGTATTCTGCTGGTCGTATTGCTGTTGGCAGTCATTGTTGGTTCCATTGCCGGTTGGGGATTGCATATGGTGATTCTGAACCTGCTGCAATCAGTGATTCCTATCAGTTTGCCAGAGGCCTCTGGTCTGCCATTTGTTGTTGGTGCGCTCACTGCACTGATTTGTTTATTTGCCTTTGCCTTGCCTCCGCTACTGGCGTTGAAACATACCTCGCCACTGAGAGTGTTGCGCAAGGATTTGGCTGATGCGCCCCTCAGCACGGCCTTGCCATATATATTTGGTATCGCTGGCGGTTTGCTTCTGGTGATTTGGTACAGTCAGGATTTGTTAATTACTGCAATTCTTGTTGCAGCAGTCACCAGTGTTGCAGTTGTGTTGAGTCTGCTGTCGTACGTGCTGTTGCGTAGCGGAACTGCAGCCGGTATGCGTGCTGGCAGTGCGTGGATGCTGGCCATGTCGGCAGTGCGCAGACGTCGCCGACAAAGTGTGCTGCAGGTATTGGTGTTTTCATTGACCATCATGAGCCTGCTGACACTGGGATTGTTACGTACGGATCTGATTGCCGACTGGCAGGCGCAACTGCCGGAAAACACACCCAACCACTTTATGATGAATATCAGGAGTGATCAGGTCGCAGGCATGGAAGACTATTTGCGTGGCAACGATATCCAACCCAATCCTTTTTATCCGATGATGAGTGCTGGGCTGCTCCGGGTAAATGGAGAGACCGCTCCATTGCCTTGGGACGATGACGAAGAAGGGCAGGGTGCGAGCAGCAGTGTCACTGAGCGAAGCGCTGAAACAGCACAGGATGACAGACCGGACAGTGATGCTGAAGAAGGTGGCGGAGAGCAGCGAAGACGCGTTGAAAACCGTCAGGTGACCTACACTGCGCAATTACCGCCCGACAATGAATTGGTGGCGGGTAGTTGGTGGGGAGAAGACACGCGCCCCGGAGAGGTGTCGGTAGAGCTCGACTATGCCAACAGGCTTCGTCTTGAGCTCGGAGATGAACTGGTATTCAGACTTGGGCAACAGGAAGTGACTGTCACAGTGACAAGTTTTCGCACGGTACGCTGGGATAATATGCAGCCTAACTTCTTCTTCATTTTTTCCCCTGGGACGCTTGACTCGATCGGTGCAACCTATCTCTCTACACTGTTGCTACAAGGTGAGCAAAAGTTATTATTGAACGAGTTATTGAGAACCTACCCAACGATTGTTGTGTTGGAAGTTGATGCCCTTATTAAGCAGATCCAGACTATTATTGCGCAGGTCAGTTCAGCTGTAGAATTGATTGCCGTGCTGGTGCTGATTGCTGGCGCATTGGTGTTGCTGTCCTGCGTCAATGCAACACTGGATGAGCGTTTTCGAGAGAACGCAATTTTGCGAACCTTGGGTGCCGGTAGAAAACTGATCATGTCATCCTTGCTGATTGAGTTCGCGTTTATCGGTTTGTTAGCGGGTGTGATCGCAACGCTGGGTGCAGAAATCAGTGTTTACTACCTGCAGGTAGAAGTCTTTCAACAGGAATTTGTTCCTCACTATTGGGTGTGGGTCGTGGGGCCCGTGGCGGGCACGTTGATCATCGCGTCATTGGGTGTGAATGCCACACGACGTGTGGTCAGCACCAGTCCACTGGCTGTGTTGCGGAATTTATCAGCGTAATTAACAGGCGTTTGGAGAAACTGATATGACTATCAAGACACTTTTTTTCCCTGTTTTTTTTACAACAGTAATGGCGCTGCTGTCGGGTACGGCTCTTTCGCAGTCAACGATGATCAATCCAGAAGAGATGTCGCGCAACTGCGTGTTTGGGGACTGTCTCGAGGGTTTTGGAATTCTGGAGTTGCGCACCAGTCATGGTGCAGACCGTTACGAAGGCAACTTCAAAGACGGCATGTTTCATGGCACCGGGCGGTTTGAGCAAATGATCAGCAGCACCGGTCGATCGTATTATGATGGCGATTGGAATCTGGGTGTCAGGCATGGCAGAGGTACTTACTGGAACGGTGTGTCCAATTTGTACATTGGTCAGTGGCGCAATGATTTGAGGCATGGCCAAGGATCATATTTCTTCGGCTTGACAGATTGGGCACCAAACAAACATACCGAGAGTTGGTTGCAGGAAAATGTTGAAAACTATACCGGTGAGTTTGTGGATGACTTGTATCAGGGCAGTGGAACTTACCGTTGGCCCGATGGTCAGAGGTACGTTGGCACTTTTTACGCCAATGAAAAACATGGTGCGGGTACGTTTTTTTATGCCAGTGGTACGCGTCGTGAGCAGTTTTGGGAATATGGGCGTTTTCTCAGGTAAGGGACGTAAATGATGGACTTGCAGGATATACGACGTGATTTTCGTAAAGGAACACTGACACGGGATGAGTTGACTGATGATCCGATTGAACAATTCAAGCTGTGGATGCAACAGGCTTTAACAACGGATCTGGTGGATCCCACTGCCATGGTATTGGCAACCAGTGCTCGCGATGGTCAGGTCAGTCAGCGGGTGGTTTTGCTCAAAGGGCTGGATGAGCGTGGATTCGTGTTTTATACCAATTACGAAAGCCGCAAGTCCCGGGAGATTTCGGTAAACTCCAAGGTCAGTTTGCATTTCCCCTGGTTTGCAATTGAGCGGCAAGTGATGGTGTGTGGTGTGGCGGAAAAAGTATCACTGGACGAGTCGCGGTCCTATTTTCAAAGTCGCCCACGAGACAGTCAGTTGGCAGCTTGGGCGTCACCACAGAGCAGGGTTTTAAGTTCGCGCGAAGCGATGATGCAACAGCTGGAAAGTTTGCAAAAAAAATATGCCGATGCTGAGATTCCGTTGCCGGAATTCTGGGGCGGTTACCGGGTGCGTCCAAGCCAGATTGAGTTCTGGCAGGGTGGCGCCAATCGTTTGCATGATCGTTTTGTATACACCCTGCAACCCGGGCAAGCTTGGCAAATCGACAGGTTGGCACCGTAAAAGTAACGCGTGGCTATTCGTGCCACGCGGGTAGTTTTTTAGGGACCAGAACGCGTTTGAGTTTGGCATATTGCGGCAGACCATTTTTATAAGGTGGATAATCCTCACCAGAAATGAGTGGTTCAAAGTACGCCCGCGCCTTTGCTGTGATGCCAAAGCCATCGTCGGTGATAAAATCCCGTGGCATTGGCTTTTCAATATTGGCCACGTCAGACAAGGCCACTTCACCGACCGTCCAACGGTAAGTTTTACCGGGTTGGCGGACAATCGTTGGCATGACGGCATTTTTACCTGCCAATGCAAACTCAACCGCCGCTTTGCCCATGGCATATGCCTGCTCAACATCTGTCGCTGACGCGATATGCCGCGCGGCGCGCTGAAGGTAATCAGCCACTGCCCAGTGGTATTTGTAACCAAGCTGCTGTTTGATCATATTGGCAAGGAAGGGTGCCACACCGCCCAATTGGGTGTGCCCAAACGCGTCCTTACCGCCGGCATCCGCCAGAAATTGACCGTTTTCATAGTGTGCGCCCTCTGATACGACAACAGCGCAGTATCCAAAGCGTTTGACACTGTCCTGCACTTTTTTGAGAAATGCACTCTGATCAAATGCAATCTCCGGAAATATGATGATGTGTGGTGCATCACCTTCCTGCTCTGCTGCGAGCCCCGCTGCGCCTGCTATCCAACCTGCGTGGCGGCCCATCACTTCCATTACAAACACTTTGGTTGAGCTTTCGCACATGGACGCAACATCCAGACCTGCCTCGCGAATTGAAACCGCGACATACTTGGCGACCGACCCGAACCCCGGGCAGTTGTCGGTCACCGGGAGATCGTTATCTACTGTTTTGGGAATGCCAATGCAGGTGATTGGGAACCCTTCCTTGAGGCTTAACATGGACACTTTGTTGGCGGTGTCCTGCGAGTCACCGCCACCGTTGTAGAGGAAGTAGCGAATGTTATGCGTTTTAAAGACATCCATCAGTCGCTGATATTCAGCGCGGTTGTCTTCAAGGCTCTTTAATTTATAACGGCATGAACCAAACGCGCCGGCTGGCGTATGACGAAGTGCTGCGATGGTGCTGGCAGACTCTTTACTGGTGTCAATCAATTCCTCGCGGAGTGCACCAATGATGCCATTGAATCCTGCGTAGACTTTGCCGATTTTGTCTCCATGAGAACGTGCAGTCTGGATCACGCCACAGGCACTGGCATTAATGACGGCGGTTACGCCGCCGGATTGTGCGTAAAACAGATTTGCTTTGGTCATGAGGTAACCTGTGTGATCAAACCTGCCGGCGAAATGCCTTGCAGGATGCAATGGGGAGCTGACAGGGGCATAATGTTACAAATTGCCAGACAGCTTGGCAATCAGCCGAGTGCCTTCTGACCGTTGTCAGGCCGGGTAGATAAAGGAATCCACCAATCAGTATGAAAAAGATCATTATAGGAATGTCTGGCGCCAGCGGTTTGATTTACGGAATTCGCCTGCTGGATGTGTTACGCGCTGACCCGCATGTTGAAACCCATCTTGTTATGACAGCATCTGCACGGCTTAATATCAGCCTCGAGACAGACTGGCAGGCCGATGCGGTGATTGCATTGGCCGATCAGGTTCACTCGGTCAAGGATCTGGCCGCCAGCATCGCCAGTGGCTCGTTTAGGACAGACGGCATGATCGTCGCGCCATGTTCAATGAAGACCTTGTCCGCGATTGTTAATTCCTATGCTGACAACCTGCTGACGCGCGCGGCTGATGTCATGCTGAAAGAGCGTCGGCGACTGGTCTTGATGCCCCGGGAAACACCTCTTCATGCAGGACATTGCGAACTGTTGTTAAAAGCCTGTCAGATCGGCGCTATTATCGCGCCACCCATGCCCGCATTGTATGCGCGACCCAAAACCATCGACGACATGATTAATCATAATGTCGGTCGGGTACTTGATTTGTTTGATATTGAGTCGGGTTTGGTCAAGCGTTGGCAGGGTGCTGCACATGCTGTTCGTTCAGCATGAGCTGAACGGCAACAGTTTCGCAGCGATCGGCAATTCTGGAAAGTAAAACGAGTGCATCTAATTCCTGCAGCTCGTCCATCGTGCGCATGGTCAGGCAATAAACGCGCATGTTATCCACCAGTTTTTGTGCATCGAAGTCTGTGTGCCAGAACAGTCTATGGCCAGCGGTCATGGATTCAAGTGCTTCAAGCCAGAGTAATTCTGACGATATCTCGATCGCCTTGATTTGTTCACGTAGTTGTTGCCAAGACTGCTGGTTTTCCGCACGAGCCACGCCATCGTTGGATTGTGCCGCATCCTTCATCCAGCGTCTTGTCTGCCGTAGCGGTTTGACAACGCAGCTGGCATAGGGCGTGGATATTTTAATGACTTGCGATAACTGATCATCTGTCATTTCGCCAAAGCCTAATCCGAACCAAGCGCAATAAAGCAGGATAGGCACATCCAGCCCGATAGTTTCCTGCAGAGTGAGGCAGGCTTCGGCGACGTCCGGTTGTTGGTAAACCTTGATGGCGAAGGTGTCGAGTTTCATCAGGTCATGAAGTTCGGAATTGTCTTTGAGGATTTGTTAAAGTAGTGCATCAAGCTTACAGGAATTTTTATGCACATCCACATTTTAGGCATTTGCGGTACATTTATGGGTAGTCTGGCCGTGCTGGCCAAGGAGCTGGGTTTTTCAGTCAGCGGGTCTGATGCCAATGTGTACCCCCCTATGAGTACACAGCTTGAGGAACAGGGCATCGCGCTTAATGAAGGCTTTGCCCCGGCACATTTGCAGCCACATCCGGATTTGGTGGTGATTGGCAATGCCATGTCGCGTGGAAATCCCGCCGTGGAATACGTGCTGGATCAGGGATTAGCCTACTGCTCCGGGCCAGAATGGCTGGCACGTTATGTGCTGCAGAATCGATGGGTGCTGGCAGTCTCAGGGACGCACGGAAAAACAACCACCAGTGCCATGTTGGCGTGGATATTGGAGTATGCAGGACTCAAGCCCGGTTACCTGATTGGCGGTGTATTAAAGAATTTTCCTGCGTCTGCCCGCCTCGGCGCGAGTGATTTTTTTGTGGTGGAAGCAGATGAGTACGATAGTGCGTTTTTTGACAAGCGCTCTAAGTTTGTACATTACCGCCCACGTACACTGATCATGAACAATCTTGAGTATGATCATGCGGACATTTTTCCAGATTTGGCAGCCATACAAAAACAATTCCATCACCTGGTGCGCACTGTGCCTTCTTCAGGTTTGATACTGGCACCACACGGCGATCGCGCGTTACAACAGGTGTTGGAGCAAGGCTGCTGGACGCCCGTTCAACGCTTTGAACTGACGGAGCATGACGACGTGGCTGATGCAGATCAGTCTGAGACTTGCTGGCTGGTCAACATGTTGAGTGCCGATGGCAGGAACTGCCAGATTATCAAGCAGGGGCCCGGTGAGAATTATACAAAAGCCGTTATTGAGTGGACACTGACCGGGCGCCACAATGCGAATAACGCGTTGGCAGCGGTAGCGGCGGCTCATCATGTTGGCGTCACCATTCCCACCGCATGTGATGCGTTGTCAGAGTTTGCGAGTGTTAAACGTCGCATGGAGTGGCTGGGAGAAATTGCTGGAATTCATGTATACGATGACTTTGCCCACCACCCGACGGCCATCGCCACAACCTTGCACGGCATGCGCCAGCGGCTTGCAGGCGACCCTGCTACGCGATTGATCGCCGTGATAGAACCGCGATCAGCCACCATGAAAATGGGTGTGCACCAGCATTCTTTGGCAGATTCCTTTGTCGACGCGGATCAGGTTGTATGGATGGCAGGGGGTGGTAATGGATTGGATGTTGAGGCGGTCATTCATAACAGCAAGGTCCCTGCGGTTGCGTGTCGGCGCGTAGAACAAATCGTGGATTGGCTGCTTAAAAACAGTCGCGCGGGTGACCATATTGTTTTAATGAGCAACGGCGGTTTTGGTGGCATACACCAGAAGCTGCTGGCGTCGCTGCAAGAAAGGTACATGTGTCGTGAATGAAGCCGATTTGATTCCGTTGTTCCCTCTTCGCTCTGTTGTTTTTCCGGGCGGCAGACTGTCGTTGCAGATTTTTGAGCAACGATACATTGATCTGGTCAGTCATTGCATGAGGACAGATACGGGATTTGGCATCTGCCTGTTGCTGAAAGGCGACGAAATGGTGCAGCCCGGGAGTCAACAGCAAGTTAGTCGGGTAGGAATGTATTGCAAAATTGTCGATTGGGACAAACTGCCAAACGGATTGTTGGGCATCACCGTAGAAGGATTGCGCAAGTTTACAGTGATGGAGAGTTGGGTGGGTGACAACAAACTATTGATGGGGTCCGTGCGATGGGAAGTGGAAGACTTTTTAGGACAATCAATCTTGCCTTTGTCTGACGACCACGATGGGTTGGTTGATCTGCTTAAAGACCTGATGGCTCACCCGTTGATTGAGGAGTTGGGTGTATCCATGGATTTTTCGGATCAACGGCAGTTAGGGTGGCGCCTTGCTGAACTGTTGCCCATACCGGTTCATCAAAAACAACAACTGTTAGAAATCAATGATACGACCGAGCGTTTGCGCGAGATAGAAAATCTGGTGGTCTCCATGATGCAACATAACAATAGTTAAGGTGCCGGTATCGATCACCAAACCTGTTAGTGAGGCAGTAACTCGGTGACTTTGCTGAAGTCCACCAGGATCATCAGGTGATCATCGGTGTTGTAAACGCCGGTGATAAAACGTGATGATGGATCCTGGCTGGTTGCCGGTGCGATTTCAACAAGATTTTTATTGAGATCAATGACTTCAGCAACGCGATCAACCAATATACCGAGTACGAAATCCTCTATTTCCACGACGATTATTCGTGAGTTTTGAGTCTGCTCAAGCGTGGGTAAACCAAACACAGTTCGTGCATCGATAACAGTTACAACGTTACCACGCAAGTTGATAATGCCAAGGATAAAATGCGCGGAACCTGGCACGGGGGTGATTTCTGTGTAGCGTAACACTTCATTCACTTTGGCTGCATTCAGTGCGTACACCTCATTTGAGAGCTCAAAGCTGACGTGTTTTATCATGTCCAAGGGTTCGACGGATTTTGAACTATCCATTGCCAGATTGCCTTGCGTGTTCATAACTCGGATCCTGTGTTGCAGCCAGTCAGGTATTTCACCGTAATTTTAGCGGCCATCCGCAGAAAATCTTGAGTGCCCGAAATTAATCGGGTGGTTATCATTGAAGCGATTGTTCATAATAAGGTGAAACGAATCTGGAGTAATCAACGATGTTGGAAACCTGGTTAAGTCCTGACAGTTGGACACACGAACAATGGTTGGTGTTCAGCATCTTGGGTTTTGTTGTCGTCGCAGTCATTTTTGTGGCGTATCGTCTGTACAAAATAATGCGCAGTGTCAGCACAAAACGCGAACTGCCGGTGCTTCGCCCGGGCAAGCGGGCGGGTTCCAGACGATAGGCGGTTGATCTCATTTGTGCTGATGGATCACGTTGATCAACGCTCGAGCAGTGTCAGATCGAGCACGGCTGCCACGACTGCCAGAAGTATGACAACGATGGCAAGGCAGCCCAGCAAGGCAAGAATTCGAAAAGACTTCCCGTCCTTGGTGTACATGCCGGACTTCTCATATTCGCGTTCGGGCAGATTATTGGACTCGCGTTTTTCCTGACTCATAAAACTCTCCAGATACTACATGTCGGAAACTATGTTGAGATATTCGGGCAACCCACTGATACTCCTGTTCGCTATCACAATGATGGTTATGCCTGCCCATGCAATTGTGACGAGGCATGATACTGGATACTCAGGATTTGTCGCCAGCGCCTCCGACTATCCCGCTGTTTTTCCGCTCTATGTACAAGCCAACGGGTTCAAGGTGTGTGTTGCGTCATTAATTCATGAGCAATGGGCACTGACAGCCGCACATTGCACCGAAGAGACTCCCTTGGCAGCAACACTGGGTAAAGCACAGCACTTTGCAGTGTCGATTGCCGGTGAGGAAATGCTGGTAGATCAATTCGTACTGCACCCTTCATGGCCTGGACATCCCGGATCTCGTTTTAACCATGCCCAGATAGATCTTGCACTACTAAGACTCAAGAGCCCTGTCAGGTCTGTTTCCCCGTTGCCGTTGTACGAGGCGAGTGACGAGTTGGGTCAGGTAGCTATGTTTTTGGGATGGGGGCATACTGGCACAGGTAGAACGGGTCTGTCTTCCAATGATGGTCGACTGCGATTTGCAAAAAATAGAGTAAATCTCGCCGGTGATCAGCTGCAATTTGTCTTTGACTCCCCCGAAGGTCCAAAAAGTCTGGCGATCGCATTTGAAGGTATACCAGGTCTGGGCGACAGCGGTGGCCCGGCAATCATCCGCGCCAAGGACATCGACTGGTTAGCAGGCGTTGCGGTTGGGGAGCTGGAGAAAGCGCCCGGCAGTCCGACCGGTCTGTATGGTGCCAGCGTCGTCTATGAGCGAGTCAGCCGCCATGTAGATTGGATCAATCAGGTTATTAATGCAGACAAGTGATAAACAAACAGTTTATTTGCTACACTCGAATGCATTCTAAAAGAACGCGCTTTTACACAAATATCTCACATCAGGGGTCGATAATGAGCATCAAAATTGGTGACAAAATTCCAGCGGTTACTTTAAAAACCATGGGAAAAGAAGGTCCGGAGAATATTACGTCGGCAGACGTGTTCGATGGTAAAAAAGTAGTTCTGTTTGCTGTGCCTGGCGCGTTTACGCCTGGCTGTTCAGTCACGCATCTGCCCGGTTATGTGGTGAATGCAGACAAAATCAAAGCAAAAGGCGTTGATACCATCGCATGTATGTCGGTGAATGATGCGTTTGTGATGGGGGCTTGGGGCAAATCCCAAAACGCAGAAGAATTATTAATGCTGGCGGATGGTAACGGCGATTTCACCCAAGCACTGGGTCTGGAATTGGACGCAACTGGATTCGGGATGGGCAAGCGCAGCCGACGCTTTGCGATGATTGTTGAAAATGGTGTGGTGACACATCTTGCAGTCGAACCGGCAGCCGGCATTGATGTCAGTGCAGCAGAAAAGATACTGGCACTGCTGTAAACAAGATTGACTCGGCTCTACCAAAACCTGTTACAAGGAGATCATGGCTATGCTTAAGACGGAGTACATCGAATACCGTGATGGCGAAACGGTACTTGAGGCCTACATAGCGTATGACGGGTCAATTAGCGGCAAACGACCATGTGTGCTGGTCGCACATGACTGGACTGGACGCAGGGATTACGCCTGCGCCGGTGCAGAACGCATGGCCGAGATGGGATACGTTGGTTTTGCGCTTGATGTTTATGGCAAGGGTGTATTTGGAAAAGACGGTGACACGCAGGGAAACTCCGCCTTGATGATGCCATTTGTTGAGGACAGAACTTTGTTGCGTCGTCGCATGTTGGCGGCACTGTCGGCCGCGCAAGCGTTGTCTCAGGTTGACGACAGCAATCTCGCTGCGATGGGTTATTGTTTTGGTGGTATGGCCGTGTTGGAACTGGCTCGAGCGGGTGCAGCGATTAAAGGCGTTGTCAGTGTGCATGGTTTATTGGGTCAAGGTGGCGTTGCCAATCAGCAGATCAAGGCTAAAGTGCTGTGTTTGCATGGGCACGATGATCCCATGGTGACTCCAGAGCAAGTATTGGCGTTTCAAACTGAAATGACTTCAGCAAACGTCGACTGGCAAGTACATGTGTACGGTGGTACAAAACATGCCTTTACTAACCCTGCAGCCAATAATCCTGATTTTGGTACTGTCTATAGCTTGACCGCAACACGCCGAGCGGATCGGTCTCTGGCAAACTTTTTTGACGAACTTTTTGTTGAAATGCCTCCTTTGGATGTAGCCCCCTAAGTGCGCGATCTCTGTCCTGCCAAACTAGACAACTGCGCTCACCTCGACGAATTGGCGCTGTTGCGCAGTCGTGTGGAGGAGTTAGGTACACAGGTCATTACTGATGAACTAACAGGGTTGTTCAATTACAGGCATTTGATGCATACGTTGAGCGTTGAGATTGAACGTGTACGCCGCAGTGGCGGTGAATTTTYGCTTCTCCTCGTAGATTTTKATGACTTCAAACGGCTCAACGATACCTATGGCCATGAATTTGGCAATCTGGTTTTGCGCACGGCGGGCACCTTTTATCGGAAATCTTTGCGCAAACTGGATGTTCCCTGTCGATTTGGTGGCGAGGAGTTTGTCATGGTATTGCCGGGCACAGGTCTGCGCGAGGCAGTATTGTTGGCTGAAAGGCTGCGCAAAGGCGTTGAAGCGCTGCCTATGTCTGTGGATGGGAATCGAGTGATGGTGACTGTCAGTACCGGTGTTGATGTGTTCCGCACCCGTGATCAGATCACGCCGGAACAATTGATTCATCGAACCGACAAACATTTATTGCAAGCCAAACAGATGGGAAAAAATACTGTCTGTTTCCCGGATCATTCCGATGGCTCTGGTGGCATGTCTGCAGACGAACGTGACGCACTTATGGATGTTTTCAGCAGTCAGCGAAGTTGATCCAGTTGTTCAGCCAGATGATGAAGGATGGCTGCAGTTGCCCCCCAAATGCGGTACTTGCCATATTGAAGTTCCCAAAATCTGCGTTGTATTCCCCTGAAATCCATATGGTTGATGCGGTAATTGGCCGGATTCAGCAATACTGCCGCCGGGACATAAAAGATCTCCTCAACTTCATCCGGGCAAGCCCTGAGATCCAGGTCGGGTGAAATCAATCCCACAACCGGAGTGACGTGAAACGCCGAAGGCATAATAAGTGCCGGTAGCTTTCCCAGTATGGTCACCTGATGCGCCCGCAGTTGGGTCTCTTCTTCTGCCTCACGTAGAGCCGTGTGAATGATGTCAGTGTCGCCTGGGTCGGCGCTGCCACCGGGTAGACTGATCTGACCCGCGTGACGACGCAGATGCGCTGTTCGCAGGGTCAGCATGACATGACTTTCGTTGAATGGACTGTTATCAAGCTGTTTTGTGAAAGTGATCAACACGGCCGCGTTTCTAACGGCAATACCGTTAATCATCACATTGGATTCGTGGCGTTGCTCAAACGGATCTGGCGGCATAATCAATCCTGACGGCGCTGGAGACAGCTGGAAATACGTCTCCAGCTTATGCAATATGCCGCCGTCATTCATGCCTGCCGCCAGACTCTTTGTTAATTGAAGCGCCAGTTCAAACCAACAAATGCTCTCAGTGGTTCACCCGGGAAATAGCGGTCACCACCAAATGCTGCCCAGTCCCCTCGCTCTGCGTATCGTGTGTCTGTCAAATTGAGGATATTAACTGACAGTGTCAGGTCGTCTGTGGCTTCCCATCGGGTGCGCAGATTCAGTACCTGATGACCTTCATACAGGTTGAGGTTTTCCGGGTTGGTAAAATACTCACCCATGCCGACCAATTGCAGTTCCGTCAACAGATCAGCCGTTGGGCGCCATTGCAATTGTAAAGTACCAAAGTTGCGTGGTGCCGATGACACGTCGTTTCCATTAAGATTCACACCGCCTGAAATCTGATCGTTTTCATAGGTATGCAATGCGTAGTTATATGCGCCGCTGATTCGCCACTGCTCATTGATGTCAAAGGCACCACTGAGCTCTGCGCCTTTGTGGCGCGTGTGCATATTGTTCAAATTGATACGATTGCTGTCGGTAATGATTTCGTTGTCCTTATCCATGTAGTAAGCAACAGCCTCATAGGAGAAGGGACCTTCACCACCCGAAATGCCCAATTCAATACTGTCGATTTCCACAGCATCCAGATCTGCAACAGTCTGATTGTTCTGCAGGCGATACAGCTCAGTTGCCTGTGGCGGCCTGAATCCACGCGTTACCCGGAACTGCACGTCATGGTTATCATTCAGGGCATAGCGGATGCCGAGTTTGGGTGCGAGATTGCCGAAAGTATCTGACCGGTCTGCGGGACGATTATAGCGACAGCCGCCCATGGTGCAGGGAACGCCATTGTCGCGGGTGCGCCCCGTTAACATGTTGTTCGTGTAGTCATAGCTCATGCGCTCGAAGCGCAAGCCAAGCGTGACATCAAAACCGTTGTCCCAGAATTGCTGGTACTGCACAAACGGTGCGATTTGTGTTGCATCAACATCGTAGTCATAGTGCTTGCCAACGGGAACAGTCGCCACAACAAACGCTGAGCCTGTGGCAGGATTAACCTGGCTTTGTTGTAGCGAGCCTTCCGTAAACTCAAGGTCCAGACCTGCAGCAAATTTACGGTTGTCCCCGAAGTTTTTGTATGTGGCGAATTGCAAGCCCGCGCTGCTGTGCTCATTTACCTCTGTTGGGGTGCCGGGTAAAAAATGCTGCACAAAATCGAGATCAGCCTTGCGGACATAGGGGGTCAAAATTACGTCCCATCCGGTGCTTGTTGCATAACTGATACTGGTCCAGGCACGGGTGCTTCGGTTATTGCGATACGCTTCCGGGTTCGGATTCTGCCGACGCAGCACATCATTTTTATAGGCGTTAGCACCAACAACGTAACCGGCGGTTTCCTGATTCAGGTTGGTGATGGTGAGGCCGCCATCGAGTTCCACGCCATTATTCAGGCTGCTGGTATATAGCCATGATAATTTTTGCTGGTCATAACCACTTTCGGGCCGGAAACCCTGTTCGCTGATGCCATTCAACAACAGCATGTGTTTGGTATTGCCGTTATCAAAACCAATGCGCGCATTGCTGCGCAATGTGCCGCGTGGGCCGGCTTCAATGGACAGTTCGCGACGATCATCGGGTGTTGGCAGTACAACGTTGATCATGCCGTGGACAGCGTTGGACCCATAAAAAGCTGTGCCCGGGCCGCGAATAACCTCGATTCGCGCTGCATTTTCAGAGTGTGAATCAAACAGTTCATTAACGTTGCAGAATCCTGCCGCCCGCAATGGAATCCCTTGTTCTGCCAGCAGAAATGCTCCGCATGCGCCGCCACCGCTAAGGACGGGCGAGCGAATTGATGTCAGACTCTCCTGTCCATTATTGCGGTTGATATTAACACCCGGTAAGCGGTTGGCAGATTCCTGGATATGTGTGTGCGCGGTGAGTTTCAGATCTTCTTCGGACAGGATAGCGATGCTGCCATTAATATCAGCCAATGCTTCCGGTCGGCGTGAATAGGACGTCACGACAATTTCTTCAATAGAAGGCGTTCCATCAGTTTGAGCAAACGAAGGTGTGACATTGCCCGCCATCAGCGCGGCGCAGGTGACAGCTAAAAGACGGCGCCCTGTAGTGCCGAGTGGTGTTGACATATTTTTCTCTGAAAATTGTATGGTGGGTGTGCGTTTGACTGCGAATGCTTTCTTCATTGGAACTCTCCCGTAGCGTAAATGCCCTCAGGTCGTCGACCTCAAGAGTCTCTCTTCATTTTGTGTGCGCAATACAGGTCCGTGCCCGTAAGGCTTTCTAATTGGCGATAAACGATAGCACAGAAACTGCAAAATTTGTGCTTGCTGCATGGCACTTACGGTGGCTATGCTTGGACACAAGTTTAATTGAAGTCTGTGCAGGGCAGGAGAGCTTCCAATGCAAATCAGGGATAAAGTTGTCGTGGTAACGGGTGGTGCCAGTGGTATCGGAAAATCACTTTGTGAACGATTTGCAGCCGAAGGCGCGCAAGCCGTTGTGGTTGCGGACATCAATCAGGCGGGGATCGATGCAGTCGCTGCGTCAATCGCAGGACAAACAAATGTTTTAGCGGTTAAAACGGATGTCAGCGTTGAGTCTGATATCCAGGCGTTGGTGTTACAAACGCTGAATGCCTTTGGGCACATTGACCTGTTCTGTTCAAACGCCGGTATTTTTACCATCGGTGGTGAAGAGGTGGCGGATGAGGCTTGGGATCGTATCTGGGATATCAACGTCAAGTCACACATTTATGCTGCGCGTGCGGTGTTACCTGGAATGCTGGCGCGTGGCGAAGGCTATCTGCTGAATACTGCATCAGCGGCAGGCCTGTTGAGTCAGATTGGATCTGCGCCCTATGCTGTCACCAAGCATGCAGCCGTTGGTTTTGCTGAATGGTTATCCATTACCTATGGCAACCGAGGCATCAAGGTTTCTGTGTTATGCCCGCAGGCTGTCCGGACACAAATGACGGCCAATACTCGCGGTGGCGGCGTTGCGGGTGTCGACGGCATGCTGGAGCCGGATGTATTGGCGCAGACCGTCATCGAGACATTGGCTGAAGAGCGCTTCCTGTGTCTGCCACATCCCCAGGTGTTGACTTACATGCAGCGTAAAACAGCTGATTATGATCGCTGGTTGTCAGGTATGCGGCGTTTGCAGGATCAGTACGCTGGCCAGTACACCAAACAGGAACCCTGACGTTGTGTCTTTGCCCGGCAAGACTTGAGGGCAGATAAATGTTAGGGTATGCGGGTTTTTTTATCTGACAGTGTAAACAGCACAGGAATCCAGTAATGACATTGATGATTGGCAAGAATTCCGTAGTTGCGATCAACTACACCCTGACTAACGACGCCGGTGAGGTGATGGACTCCTCTGAAGGTGGCGCCCCTCTGACCTATTTGCATGGTGCACACAATCTGATAGCCGGTCTTGAAAAAGAGTTGGAAGGCAAAACTGCCGGTGCCAAATTTAATGCAACCATTGCGCCTGAAGAAGGCTACGGTGAAAGTGATCCAGCCATGATTCAGACATTGCCGCGTGACATGTTCCGTGGTGTAGACAATATAGAAGTGGGCATGGGCTTCACAGCGCAAGGGCCTCAAGGTCAGCAGCATATCGTGGTGACCGCTGTCAGCGGTGACGAAGTCACAGTAGACGGCAATCATCCTATGGCAGGCAAAACGCTGCATTTTGCAGTGGAAGTCATCAGTGTGCGCAATGCCACCGCGGAAGAAATTGACCACGGCCATGCGCATGACGGTTCGCATCACCATTGATTATCAAGGCGTGCCAACTGAGTGGCACGCCTTGACCTGTTCATCAGGATTACGCGGTTTGAGGCCGCACTGATCGAAAGATGTCGACAAACGTCGGCACTCTTTCGATCTTGATGGGCATGTGTAATCGTCTGGCCACATCGCTGGCTGAAATTAACCCACGAATATGGTTTTGCTTGCGGTCTACCACCAGACAATGTTGTTGCCCCGTTCGTTGTAACGTCTCGATAATGTCACTGATGCTGGCGCGCTCAAGGTGCTCAAGGTCTAGGGCAAGAATGTCCTGTTTTGGGCACATCATGTCACTGACAGTGATATCAGGCAGACGATCTCCACTGGCTATCCTGATCATAAAATTCTGCTCATTCAGATCTTCAGTGCTGATTGTGCCAATGAATTCATTGTCTGCATCGACAACAAGTTTCATTCTTACATGCGCCTTTCGCATTAACATTTCAACATCAATGGCGGGTGTGGATCCTTCAATAGTGACAGGTCTATGTTTTTTAAAATCAGTAAAAAATTCTGTGGCTGGTGAATGGATATCGAGCTCGTTGAACTCCTCGGGTTGCACCATGTGGGCAACATTATCCACGTGAAATAATTTTATTGTATGCATAACCAACTACTGGGAAATCCCGGTCTGTAAAGAAAAATCAGATGACGAGTCAAACAGTTGGAGTGATGTCCGGCGGTCCGCGGATGCAGTTCAGTTTTTCAAAATGATGGTGTGTCCTGAGCACATGCTGCGCGACAACACCGCTCGACAGGTAGTCGATCTGGAATTCGAGGTGCTGCTGGGAAATAATTGACCTTTCATCAGATAAATTGCGAACGCAAATAAAGTCGTCAGAGACAGCGTAGTGTGTGACTTCCTTTTCACTGGGCGCGACAAACTGTTGTGTATCGATAAACGAAAACAGGCAAAACATGATTGTTGTGAAGATAATCGTTTTCTTAACCGAGACTCGATACACAGCGGCATCCATTTGTTGTGGGTAACATCAACGCCTGAATTCAGTCTATTCCTTTCGCCTAACTTGTCAAAGTGAAAGTGCGAATAATTTATGCGCGCCGGAAAATGTTAACCAGCGCACAGCAGCTCCAGCCAATTGCCGTCAGGATCCTTGACGATGGCAATGCTGACGCCGGGACGAATGGTCTTTACAGGAACCACAATGGCATAACCCGCCTGATCACAAGCCGTCACAACCTGCTGTAAGTTGCCAATGTGGAAGGTGAAATAACGCATGCCCGTTGCGGCAGGAATGCCGCCCGGCACTGCATCAGCGGCGGGCGGTTTTTCCAGTTGCACTATCTTGAGCACGGTGTCGCCCACCTTCAGTCGGTGCATAGTACCGCCTGATGGCATAGGAATAACCGACTCCAGCGGTAATCCCAGAAAGTCCTTGTAGAACGCCAGCATAGGCGCGGCATCACGCGTAATGATGCCGAGGTCTATAGCTGGTTTTTTCAGATCAAGTGTCACGCCAGCGACCATCCCCGAACTCACGCGTTGTATCCCATAATGGCTTTGATTTCGAGGAAGTCATGGAAACCTTCAATGCCCCATTCGCGGCCATTACCTGACTGTTTGTATCCTCCAAACGGTGCTGAAAAATCCGGACCCGCGCCATTCATATGAATCATGCCTGTACGAATTTGCCGCGCGATAGCGCGCGCATGGTCAGGTGCGCCTGAGACGTAGCCGGACAAGCCATAAACGGTATCGTTGGCAATGCGGACAGCATCTGCATCATCCTTGTAGGCAAGAATAGACAGTACTGGTCCAAAAATTTCTTCCCGGGCAATGGTCATGTCATTGGTGACATTGGCAAACACAGTGGGTCTGACAAAGTATCCGGTTTCCAAGCCTTCGGGTTTGCCCGTGCCACCGGCAACCAGCGTGGCGCCTTCATCGATGCCGGCCTGAATGAGAGACTGGATTTTATCGTACTGCATCTGGCTGACGACCGGTCCCAGTCGTGTGCTGTCATCAGCAGGATTTCCGGGGACTGCTTTGGCGGCGGTGGCTCTGGCGATTTCTATCGCTTCAGCCATGCGTGATTCGGGCACCAGCATACGGGTTGGCGCGTTGCAGGACTGACCGCAATTGCCAAAACAACCCATCACCCCACCTTTGACGGCCGCAGCGAAATCCGCTGAGCCGAGGATGATATTGGCTGATTTGCCACCCAGTTCCAGGCAAACACGTTTAATGGTGTCGGCAGCTGCTTTGGAAACTTCGCGACCGGCTCGTGTTGATCCGGTGAAGGACACCATGTCGATTTCGGGATGTGCAGAAATGGCGGCGCCTACGCCGGGGCCATCACCATTCACCAGATTGAATACCCCTGCCGGCACACCTGCTTGGTGAATGATTTCAGCCAGAATCATGGCGCTGATCGGTGCGATTTCGCTGGGTTTCAACACCATAGTGCAACCGGTCGCCAGCGCGGGAGCCACCTTGCAAGTCAGCTGATTCAGCGGCCAGTTCCACGGCGTAATCATGCCGCAGACGCCAACGGGTTCCTTTATGATCTGCGTGGTGCCACGTGCTTCCTCAAATTCGTATGTCGCAAGAATATGACGGGCTGTTGCAAAGTGAGCAATACCTGTTCCCACCTGGGCTGTACGAGCAAAGCTGATCGGGGCGCCCATTTCCTGTGAAATTGCCTGCGCCAGATCTTCTGCACGGGATTTTATGCCTGCCAGAATTTTGTCAAGAATCGCCAAGCGCTCCTCGCGGCTGGTTTGTGACCACGCGGGGAAAGCGGCGCGCGCAGCCTTGGCGGCACCATCGACATCAGCAGCAGTGCCAAGTGATATGCGGGTGAATGGTGATTCGGTAGCCGGATTTATCACATCCAGCGTTGGGCGATTGTCGGGTTTAACCCATTCGCCATTGACGTAAAAGGATAAATAGTCCTTGTTCATATATTCCCCCGGTTGTAATGAGCTGCGAAAAATCCAAGTCGAACAGATGGTCGATTATCAGCGAATTAGATTTTCAGTCAACCTGATCGTGAAACCAAACCTGACAAAAGAAATCGAAATGATGTTTTACAAACGAAGGCGGCCCGTTGCCTGTCCGACGAGTTGGCGTATACTAAATTTCATGAAATGTGTATGGGTGTTGTGCGGTCTTCAAGATACACACTCGGAGGAAAGTGGTGATGGGTTTGTCTTTGCTTCGAATCTTTCTGCTGTTGATGATGCTCTCGCCAGTCATGGCTCAGGAGGTGGATGAACAGTCGCCGGACGGAGACATCGTTGATGCGGCCAAAGCAGCAGAACTACAATTATTGCGCAACAGCGCCAATAATCTTCAGACGCGTCTGACGGAGCTGGCTGAACAGTCGGGGTTCTACGATGTGTCACTGGCAGAGGTGCAGCTCGATCTTGGACGCGTCTATCTGGAACTCGAAGAATTTGAATTGGCTGAAGAGATACTGACGCAGGCACTGCAGCTGCTGCGTATCAACAGCGGTCTTTACGACGCACGCCAGATCGACGTGCTGGAGCAGCTGGTTAATGCGTTTAAATTCCAGTCCAACTGGGAGAAAGTGGATGACTATCAGCACTTGGTGTTCTCACTGCAACAACGTCACTATAAACCAGACTCGCCTGAATTTGCGGATGCCGTATTGAACATGGGGCAGTGGCGTCTGGTGGCCTCGAGGGCCAATATTGCTGGACGTGCAGGAACTTACCAGTCAGTGCAGGCGCTTGACGATATCAAGGATATCTATGCCCAAACCATTGTTCACGCTCAGGAAAGGGGCGATGTACCTCGGTTGTGGCAGTTGACCTACGCGAGTGCAATGCTGGACGTTGAAATGGCGCGGCATCTGCTCAATACCGATATGAACGACATGATGATTGCCACGCCTCGATATTTGACGCAAACGATTTGTAGAACGGTTGCCAGCCCTGGTGGTGGTACGCAGAGAGTCTGCTGGCAGGAGACTGTGAATAACCCGGACTACTATTATCAGGTTAATAATCAAAGAAGAACTCAACTGGAGCGCGCCCGTCTAAGTCTGCAGCGTGCGGAGCAGGAGTTGAACAGTTTGCTGGAAGCACATCCCGTCTTTGCCATTGAACAGGCACAGAAAACCCGGGAAAATTTGCAGTCACTTAGTCAGGTCAGCAATGAGCTGATGCGCGAGTCGCGTCGTACAACCTTACAAAGCTGGTAATTCATTTTTTCACGTATATGTCAGGAGACCGTATGTTTACACAATTCAAGAATGCCGTATCGCGATCGGCCAGCATTGCAATCATTTCTCTTTCCGCTCTCGTGTTGCCATCCACGGGTGTCGCACTTGAGGTCGGAGACAAGGCGCCTGATTTCAGTCTGCAGGCTTCAAATGGACAGACGTATTCGCTGTCTGACTTCGTGGGCAAACAGCCAGTTGTGCTGGCATTTTTTCCTGCGGCATTTACTGGTGGCTGCACCATACAGTGCAAGGCGATCCGTGATAGCAGTGACGAGATCAAAAGTTACGACGTCGCTTATTTTATGGCAAGTGTTGATACCGTAGGAAAGAATACAGAGTTTGCAAAAGAGTATGAGCTGGATTTCCCGGTATTGGCCGATCCAGAGAAAACCATGACTGAGGCGTTTGGTGTGCTTGGTGAGCGTGGTGTGGCAAATCGTTGGACCTACTATATTGATGCACAGGGGGTTGTTGTAAAAATCGACAAGTCCACCAATCCTTCATCAGCCGGTAAAGATCTGGCTGACAGTATGGCGGCGTTGGGATTCCCGCGCGTGACGCAATCAGCCGGATTGTAAAGAATCACGCCGCCACAGTCACAGCTGATTTATGGCCTGAAAATGATATATGCGGGCATTGTGGTGATGCCCGTTTTGTTGTCTTGCTCCTGTTAACACCCATGTGCCAGAATACTGACCACTATGGCTCATAAAACTCTTGCGATTATTGCTGCATTGTCCCTTGTCGGGGTACTGTTTCTGGTTTATCTGGCGATGACTTTCGAACCGCCAGAAGCAACCAGAACGGTGACAATTGATACGCCTGTCCCACGACCGGTGGAGCGGGTTATGCCGGCTGCCACACCTGCAGTTGCTGATCCTTCGCCGGCTCAACCGGCCACGCCTTTGGTGACTATTCCTATCGAACAGGCTCCTGAGCCGGAACAGGAAGAGCCTTCTGAACCACTTCCTTCGCTTAATAACAGCGATTCGTTTGTACTTGCCCGGTTGGCAAGTATGGAAATGGGTGCCAGTTTATTGCGCGTGCTGGCGCCAGAGGATTTGATTCGCAAGTTTGTGGTGTTTGTCAGCAATGTGGCAGAGGGAGAACTACCACAACTTGAGTACCCGCTCCGACGCCTTGGATCCGAGTTTGTGGTCAGAGAGATCGATACCAATCTTTTTGAGACGTCCGCTGCGACTCACCAACGTTTTGATACCTTGATAGACACACTCGTTGCACTTGATCCGCAGCAGGGTGTCAGTATTTATCGCGCTCTACGACCACTGTTTCAGGAGGCCTATGCAGAAATTGGTTACCAGGGCAGTTTTGACGCGGTATTGATTCAGGCAATCGATCAAATTATGAGTGCTCCCCAGGAAACAGGTCCTTTCCAACTGATTAAACCGTCGGTCATGTTTTTGTATGCTGAAAGTCGTCTTGAAGATATGACACCGGTTCAGAAACAACTCTTGCGGCTGGGTCCAGAAAATACGGCCAAACTGCAAGCCATTCTGCCTGCCTATCGGGAGCGATTGCAGGCTGGACGTTAAAATGCCGCAGGAAGTTTCCGCTGCGAGTGCGCAACAACTCCTTGAGCCTGCCCGTAAAATTCTCCGAACCGTATTCGGTTATGAGGACTTTCGCGGCGCGCAGGCTGACATCATTCTGGAGTTGATTTCCGGGCACAGCGCCTTGGTGTTGATGCCAACCGGCGGCGGTAAATCCCTTTGTTATCAGATACCGTCCTTGTTGCGGCCAGGGGTGGGTATCGTCATTTCCCCGCTGATTGCATTAATGCAGGATCAGGTTGATGCACTGCGCGCCGCGGGTGTCCGCGCAGGATTTATAAATTCGTCGCTGAGTACGGATGATTATCAATCGGTCATGCGCTCTCTGAGGCGCGGTGAGTTGGATTTATTGTATCTGGCACCAGAGCGATTGAGCCAACCGGGCACGCTTGAGCTTTTGTCCGGGATGCAAATCGCCTTGTTTGCGATTGATGAAGCACATTGTGTTTCGCAGTGGGGGCATGATTTTCGTGCTGACTATCTGCTACTTAGCGTATTACATCAACGCTTTCCGGACATCCCACGTATTGCACTGACTGCTACAGCAGATGCCGCGACGCGTGAAGAAATCATCAATCGACTTGATCTGCAGAACGCTCGGCATTTTGTCACAGGATTTGACCGGCCCAATATCCAGTATCGCATCACGCAAAAACGCAATCCTCGTCAACAGTTGCTAGAGTTTTTGCGCCGGGAACATAGCGGCGATGCTGGCATCATCTATTGCTTGTCACGTAAAAAAACGGAAGAGACAGCGTTTTGGCTCGAACAGCAAGGCTTCACAGCGTTGCCTTACCACGCGGGCTTAAGTGCCGCAGACAGACTGCGCCACCAGCAACGGTTTCTCCGTGAGGATGGGGTTATCGTGGTTGCAACGATTGCATTTGGCATGGGTATCGACAAGCCCGATGTACGATTTATCGTGCATCTTGATCTGCCCAAAAGTATTGAGTCTTACTACCAGGAGACCGGACGCGCCGGTCGTGATGGGGGCCCGGCCACCGCATGGATGGTTTACGGATTGCAAGATGTCATCAAACTCCGCCAGATGATGGACGAGTCTCAGGGTAATGAACAATTCAAGCGTCTTGAGCGCATCCGGCTGGATGCCATGTTGGGGCTTTGTGAAATTACCAGCTGCCGCCGTCAGTCCTTGAGACAGTATTTCGGGGAGGTGGCGCCTGATCAATGCGGCAATTGTGATGCTTGCCTGAATCCTGCACCCACCTGGGACGGCACGGTTGCTGCCCAAAAAGCCTTATCCTGTGTTTATCGTACAGGCCAGCGTTTTGGTGTTGCTTACCTGATTGAGGTGCTCTCCGGATTGGAGAGTGAGCGCGTGCTACAAAATGGTCACCATAACCTCAGTACCTTTGGTATTGGCAGAGAGTTGGACAAGTCACAATGGCAGTCGGTTTTTCGTCAGTTGGTAGCAAGAGGATTCCTTGGAGTAGATCACAACAGTTTTGGTGGTCTCTATCTGACTGCGCGTGCCCGGCCAGTGTTGCGTGGTGAAGAAAGCATACGCTTGCGTGAAGATGTGCTGGAAGTTGCTGCCAAGGGAGCACGCCAGCGCCACGTGGATCAGGGCATGCTGCCCGAAGATCGACGACTGTTTGAAGCTTTGCGCCTCTGTCGTAAACAGTTGGCTGAACAGTTTGACGTGCCGCCGTATGTCATTTTCCATGATGCAACGCTGCTTGATATGGTGCATTTGAGGCCATTAAATTCCCAGCAATTGTTGTCGGTCAATGGTGTCGGCCAGGGGAAGTTGTCCAAATATGGTGACGCTTTTTTGCGCATAATCAATGAGCACGAACTTGATCTGGTATAGAATGCGCGCGTTTTGGCCAGCGCCGGTTTTACGTTCCGGTGAGCAGATTGGAGTAACTATATGATGAGCAAGCCTATTGTTGTGGCGGCAATGTATCGCTTTGCCCGCCTGGAAGACTATGCAGAGTTGCGGGCACCGCTGCATAAAGTGATGATGGACAATGCAGTCAGGGGTACGTTGTTACTGGCGCGTGAAGGTATTAATGGCACCATTGCCGGTACCAGAGCAGGCATAGATGCAGTGATGAGCTGGCTTAGGTCTGATGAACGGCTCGCCCCTATCGAAACAAAAGAATCATTCGCGGATGAAAATCCATTTTATCGTACCAAGGTCAAGCTCAAGAGTGAGATTGTGACCATGGGAGTAGAAGATATCGATCCTTGCCATATCGTCGGTACGTACGTGAAACCTGAAGATTGGAATGCGTTGATTTCAGATCCTGACGTGTTAGTGATTGATACACGTAATCATTATGAATACGAAATTGGCAGCTTTCAGGGCGCCATCAATCCGGAGACTGACGCATTTCGCGAATTTCCGGATTTTGTTCAGCAACATCTGGATCCGGCGCAACATAAAAAAGTGGCGATGTTTTGCACGGGTGGAATTCGTTGTGAAAAATCGACTGCTTTTCTCAAGCAGAGCGGATTCAGCGAGGTTTACCATCTACAGGGCGGTATTCTTAAGTATCTGGAAGAAGTTCCTGAAGAGCAGTCATTGTGGCGGGGCGAGTGTTTTGTATTCGATAACCGGGTAACGGTCAACCACAGTCTGGAGCGCGGCAGCTACGATCAGTGTCACGCGTGCCGTATGCCAATCACCGACGAAGAGAAAAAGTCAAAACACTTTAAGCCCGGTATCAGCTGTTCTCATTGTTACGATCGCCATACCCAGGAAAAAGTAGAACGATTTGCAGAGCGCGAGCGTCAGATGCAGCTGGCGCGCGAACGTGGTGAAACGCACATTGGTGAACCCATGTCGCTGGTTATTCAGGAGCGGCGGCGCGAGAAAATTGCGGCCAAAGAAGCCCAGCGCAAGGCATCTAACCCGCAGACGAGTCCTTGATGCCATTGTCTGACATTTGATCCTCTGTACCGGTGCCCAGGTATTCAAATCTGGGTACTGACTTCCCTTCAAAAACAACCGCTTCCGTAAACATAACCAGTGGTCGCACCCACAACCCTCGTTCCCCGTATTGGGGCCGATACACAACCAGCCACTCTTCGGTTTCGCTATGACGAGCGAGTCCAAGAACATCGTAGAGTGGACCCTTGTAGTGCCGGTATGTGCCAATTGCCAATTTTTCCATTGTGGATTCTCTCTAAAAGCATGCGAAAAGCTGTGGGCTGCATTACACTCTGATCAAGCAATGAAGCTTCCCAATAAACAGGAGAAAAACATGCATGGTTCAAGAATTGCATTTGTGCTGCTGGTTTCAATTATTCTGGCGGCCTGCGCGTCCGCGCCACCGGCACCAACCAAGGCAGAGATGATTATCGGCGCTTGGTCTGCCGAAATTCAAGGGCAGTCCATGACACTGGAGTACGGGGAATCCGAGGTGACTGTGCGTGAGTTCGGCATGAGTTTCCCTTATGAATGGGTCGATGCCGATAATATTCGCCTGAATGCCATGGGTCAGGAAGTTGTCAGCCGCGTCGAGTTTGACTCGCCAGAACAGATGCGCCAGTCCGCAGACGGGCAGGAGCAAATTTTCCAGCGAGTACAGTAACCCGTTTGACAGGCTGTCATGTCGCCAGCCTGTCATGCAGAGCGAGACTCGTAAAACCTTTCCAGTATTTCTTGATGTCGATGCGGTTCAAGTCTTGGGCCAAATTCCGCAACAACCGTTGCGGATGCGAGACTGGCCAGATCGCCGGCATCTTTAAAAGACATGCCCTGTGTCAGGCCATACATAAACGCACCGGAGAACATGTCGCCAGCGCCATTTGTATCAACGGCAACGACTTTGTGCGGGGCAATGTCGATAAAGTCTGTGCCATCAAAAAGCAGTGCACCTTGCGCGCCGCGGGTGATGGCATACTGTTTGGCGATAGTGCCAATCTTTTTGCAGGCGGCATCAAAATCCTGCTCACCAGACCAGATCTTTGCTTCTTTTTCGTTGCAGAATAATAGATCTACACCGCTCCCAATCAGTTGGTTTACGCCATCAGAAAAATACTCCACCATCGCTGGATCTGAAAAGGTCAGCGCAGTTTTGACATGGTTGTGTTCGGCATGCTGTTTGAGTTTGATGCCAGCAAGTCGGGCAGAATCTGACGTCACCAGATAGCCTTCAATGTATACATATTGTGCAGTGGCGACGGCAGTCAAATTGAGATCCGTCTCGGCAACATATTGGGAAATGCCAAGATGTGTCAGCATGGTGCGCTCGGCGTCAGGGGTCACCATCACAATGCAGCGGCCTGTGGTGCCGTCTTCCCGTTCAGTACTCAAGTTGGTTTGAATATTCTGGCTGCCAAGTTCAGCAACATAAAAATCCCCAGACTCATCGTTGGCTACTTTACAGGTATAAAACGCCTTGCCGCCGAACTGACTTAGTGCATACAAGGAATTTGCGGCTGATCCACCACCCGCACGCTTTTTCATCTGGTAGCGACGATTCAGCAATGACAGTAACTGCTCCTGTTGTGTTTGATCGATCAGTGTCATGAAGCCCTTTTGAATGCCCGCTTCGGTAAAAAAGGCGTCATCAACCTCAAATTCCTTGTCGACCAATGCATTACCTATTCCGTACACGTCCAGCTTTGTCATTTAAAGTATTCCAATCTGTGTAAAAGTCATGTTCAAGTGCCGTCGTGATTTAAAGCGCTGCAAAGGCAATTTCGGCTGCGGCAAGTGTTTGTTTTATTTCCAGTTGTCCGTGGGCAGCAGAGACAAAACCGGCCTCAAAAGCAGAGGGTGCGAGATAAATGTTGTTTTCAAGCATCAGATGAAAGTAGCGCTTGAATTGACTAACGTTGCAAGCCATGACCTGATCAAATGTCGTCACTTTTGATTCGGTTGTAAAGAAACAACCAAACATCCCTCCTACCTGATTGGTTGAAAACGGAATTCCAGTCCGGTCAGCGCATTTTTGGAGTCCAGCCAGCATTTCTGCAGTGTTTGCGGTCAATGATTCATAGAATCCTGGTCTTTGAATTTCCTTGAGCATGGCGAGACCTGCTGCCACGGCTAACGGGCTGCCAGCAAGTGTTCCGGCTTGATAGACCGCACCCAGTGGTGCAATGCAATTCATAATGTCAGCGCGTCCACCAAAGGCACCGACGGGTAAACCACCGCCGATCACTTTGCCCAGCGTGGTCAAATCGGGTGTCACACCATAAACTGACTGTGCGCCTCCGAGTGCTGTTCGGAACCCGGTCATGACCTCGTCAAAAATGAGGACACTGCCGTGGTGTGTGCACAGTTCGCGCATGGTTTCCAAAAAGCCCGGCACCGGTGGTACCAGATTCATATTGCCAGCGACCGGTTCAACAATGATGCAAGCGATGCTATCGCCTTCTTTGGCAAAGAGGGATTTCATGGCGTCGATATCATTGTATGGCAATACGTAGGTCAAATCGGTGTAAGCTTTTGGAACGCCCAGCGAATCAGGTTCGCCCAATGTCAGCGCGCCGGAGCCTGCTTTGACCAGCAGACCGTCAACGTGACCATGATAACAACCCTCGAATTTTACAACTTTGTCTCGTCGGGTGAATCCGCGAGCCAATCGAATTGCGCTCATGGTTGCCTCGGTACCCGACGTGACCAGTCTTACCTTTTCGATCGAAGGTACGAGTCTGCAGATGGTTTTTGCAATTTCAACTTCGGCGGCAGTTGATGCGCCATAACCCAGACCGAGCGCTAATTGTGACTGCAGCGCATTAATCACGGCGGGATGGCAGTGACCCAATATCAGTGGCCCCCACGCACCCACGTAGTCGACATAACGATTATTGTCTTCATCGATCAGCCAAGCACCTTCACCGTGGTTAAAAAAAAGTGGTGTGCCGCCGACGCCGCGAAAGGCTCTCACCGGCGAATTAACGCCACCTGGAATATAAAGTTGCGCTTCTTCAAATAGTGCAGCGGAACGACTGGTGCTCATTTTGGGGTGCTGTTCAGACACAATAACTACTTCCTCTTTTGGGCAAAAAGTGAGGACAAGATTTTTGCACGAGCAAAGACCTGGTCGCTTGAAAAAAGATAATGAATCACTGCAATCATGTCGGCCCCGGCATCAATGAGTGACTGGGCGTTTTCCGCATTAACGCCGCCGATTGCAACAATGGGCAGATTGGTATTCGACCGGATCCGCTTCAAGTCTTCAATTGTCGCAGCAGGGGCATCCGGTTTTGTTGTTGAGTTAAAAAAACGCCCTAGAGCAACATATTCTGCTCCGAGTTTTTCAGAGGTTGCAACCAATTCGTCTTTGTTGTGGCAAGTCACACCAATTATTGCATCCGGGCCAAGCCTGTGCCGTGCTTCGGCGATATGCATGTCTTTCTGCCCAAGGTGAACGCCGTCAGCATTGGCTGCCTGGCATAAATCGATATCGTCATTGATCAGTAATGCCGCGTTGTAGCGATGACAGAGTCCCAGCAATGCAGCGGCTGTTTCCCTTCGCTTCGAAAACGACTTTGCATCTCCTGCGCCAGCTTTACTGCGGTATTGAAGAATCGATACCCCGCCCCGCAGAGCCGATTCACATGCGGTCAACAGCGTGTCCTCAGGTAATAAAGTGTCGTCGGTAATGGCATATAGGCCTGACAGCAAGTGATGTTGCACCAAGTATGTTCCTGAAGTTTCAAAAATACTCTCTGTGATGACTCATTCTATCAGAGGGCTGCAGTGCTGAAACTGATTCTATGCATGTTAACGCCGACGATCGGGCAAACTTTGCCCGATGTTGAGCGGAACTGCTTTATTTAGAGCGTTCCAGGTAAATTCTTGTGCATTGAAGGCGGCTACAGAGACCTCGATGCCTTGTGCAATACCTGCAGCCATGGCACTTGCTAACGTGCAGCCCGAGCCGTGGTACTCATGAACGAGTCGAGGCCATGACCAGGAGATATCCAGCCGATCGGGCTCGCCCCCAAAAAGCCGGTTGGAAACATCCGGGCTTGAGCGATGCGTGCCTGTTAGCAGTACGTATTTGCATCCGTGGCTGCAAATATCGTTGAGCGCCTCGTCTTCCGAGTGAGACAGGGGGCTAAGGCGAAAAAGCTCTGGTGTATTTGGTGTCAAAATCTCGCAATTAGGAAGAATCCGCGTTTTGTATTCCTGAATGATGTCTGTGTTACTGAAGTCATAACCACCGCCAGCTTTGAGTACAGGATCTGCTATCACCGGTATATTTCGGTGTTGCCTTAGTATATCCGCGATACAAACTATTGTGTGGACACTGTCAACCAAGCCCAACTTTATAGCGCTGATTTCCAGGCCGGACTCCAGCAAGGCATCAAATTGGCGTCGTATCAAGTCGGGGTTTACCGGGTGTGTTTCCAGGACATTTGTTGTTGTTTGAACAGTCAGGGAGCTTATGATGGGCAGTGCATAACAATTCAGTGCTGCCAATGTTTCAATATCAGCTTGAATACCGGCCCCGCCCGTGGGATCAAGTCCGGAAATACACACAATCATCGGCTTCTTGCAATCCAATGCCCTTTCTCCGCACGCCACTGATAATCGCGATTAAAATGGTTTTACGACAACAAGAATTACAATGGCGACCAGCGCGACCACTGGAATCTCATTGAAGTATCGGAAAAAGACATGACTATGGGTATTGCGTCCGTCGCGGAATCGCGCCCAAAACCAGCCGCAACTGATATGGTAAACAATGAGCAACGCGACCAGCGTCAGTTTTGCGTGTAACCAACCTTGGCTTAAGTAAAAATCCGGCGCAGAGGCAATGAGCCATGCGCCAAAAAAAACGGTAGCAATCGCAGACGGTGTCATTATGCCGCGATACAACTTTCGCTCCATAATCACAAAGCGGTCTTTACTGGCTTGATCTTCACTCATCGCGTGGTACACAAAAAGCCTGGGCAAATAGAATATGCCGGCAAACCAGCAGATCACGGAAATGATGTGGAGTGCTTCAATCCAGGCCATGATTTTTCCTCGTTGATGGTTAGTTAGAGCCGGGTTGATTATGCCGTTGTGCCTGCAGGCAGTACAGCAAATATCACGCATTCATGAGATGCAGTGATAGAATGCTCCCATGAAATCAACAGGTAGCAGTCAGGTTGACTCGGAGATTAATGTGATAAAAGTCGGAATCGTTGGCGCAACTGGATACACCGGCGTTGAACTATTGAGATTGCTGGCGCCTCGCAGAGACGTCAGCATTGACGTGGTGACGTCACGAGAGTTGGAAGGAACCGCAGTATCCGCGTTGTTTCCAAATCTCAGAAGGCATATTGATTTATGCTTTACTGCCCCTGATGACGACATCCTCGCCAGGTGTGATGTGGTCTTTTTTGCAACGCCGCATAATGTTGCCATGCGATCAGCGCGCGCCTTGATGGAGCGAGGTGTGCGGATTATTGATTTGTCGGCGGATTTCAGACTCAAAGATCGCGAAGAGTGGGAGCATTGGTACAAAGAACCACATCAAAGTCCTGAATTGATAGAAAAAGCAGTGTACGGGTTGCCGGAAGTCAATCGGGCAAGGATTCGTAACGCGCAACTTGTAGCCGTACCCGGATGTTACCCGACGTCAGTGCAATTAGGTTTTATACCCTTATTGGAAGCGGGTTTGGTTGATCCAATGCGTTTAATTGCCGACGCCAAATCAGGGGTCAGTGGTGCTGGTCGGAAAGCCTCTGTGGGCAGTTTGTTGGCAGAGGCCTCCGAGTCTATCAGTGCATATGGTGTCTCAGGGCACAGGCATCTCCCTGAAATATCACAAGGTCTCAGGCTTGCTGCGGGCCGCGACATTGGACTGACGTTCATTCCTCATCTCACGCCTATGATAAGAGGCATTAATGCGACACTGTACGCGACGCCGGTTGGCAGCGTTAATGCAGAGGATCTTCAGGGATTGTTCGAGCGCAGATACCGCGATGAGCCATTTGTGGATGTGCTGCCTAAGGGAGGGTTGCCCGCCACACGCAATGTAAAAGGGTCTAATGTGTGTCAATTGGCTGTGCATTTCCTGAGTGCCAGCAATACCATCGTTGTGCTTTCAGTGATCGATAATCTTGTAAAAGGTGCGTCTGGCCAAGCAGTGCAGAATATGAACATTATGTTCGGATGCCCTGAAAGCGAGGGCTTAAACACAATCGCATTATTACCTTGAGACAATTATTAGGCGATAAGTGGATTGTTGTTTGGAGGACTAATGTTTCGGTGAGGGATGCAATCTATCAAGCTTAATAGTTGACCAAATTACTAGGGTAAGAACATAATCCGTAGTCGATCATGTAATAGTAATTTCGAGGCAAGATTTTTTATATGACAAGCGTCCAGACATTTGAACCAGTCATTATATCCTTGACAGATAATGCCGCTGCCAAAGTAAAAACGCTGATTGATGAGGAAGGCAAGCCAGACCTGAAACTCAGGGTCTTTGTCACGGGTGGCGGGTGTTCTGGCTTTCAGTACGGGTTCAGTTTTGATAGTTCCGTCGCTGACGAAGATACAGTGGTGCTGAATAAAGGTGCCACTTTGCTGGTTGATCCTCTGAGCTATCAGTATCTGGTGGGCGCAAAGGTTGATTATGTAGAAAATCTGGAAGGTGCCAGATTTGTGGTCAATAACCCCATGGCATCAACTACTTGCGGGTGCGGATCTTCTTTTTCTATCTAGTAACTTCTAGCTGTAATATACACCCCCCAAAACGACGGGTTGGCAAGCGCCTGTCAAAATGCCTGTATCGATCTTTTCCTTATTGATGGTTTTTGAAGCCAGCCAGGCAAATGTGCTGGCTTCAATCCAATCAGGCGGCATTCCGTACGCTGCAGTACTCTTGACTTCAAACGCTGGCAACAGTTGCTGCAGTCTGGACATCAATAAATTGTTGTAAACGCCGCCACCGCAAACCAAAAGCTCCTTCCCGGAGTCTGATTCTGTCGGCGACGTTTGAGCTATTGCTTCAGTGACACTGCGTGCTGTTAATTCAAGCAGTGTGCGTTGGACATCGGTTGGGGCGATTGAGTCAAAATCTGCAAGGCACTGATCAAGCCAATTTTGATTAAACAGTTCCCGCCCTGTGCTTTTTGGGGCGCTTTTTTGAAAGTAAGCTTCTTCGAGGAATCGATCCAGCAATGCCGCGTGCACGTTGCCACTTGATGCCCATTCGCCACCGGCATCAAATGGCTTGTCTTTCCATCTTGATACCCACAGATCCATCAAAGCATTTCCTGGCCCGGTATCAAACCCAACGGGTGTCGAATCTGGATTGCGTGTAATCCAAGTAATATTGCTCATGCCGCCGATGTTGAGAATGCAGCGAGTGAGGTCTTTGTTGTAAAAAAAATATTGATGAAATAGAGGCGCCAATGGTGCACCCTGTCCGCCAACAGAAACATCACGTTGACGAAAATCGGCAATGGTTGTTATTCCCGTCAAGCTTGCGATGGTGTTTGGGTCACCAATCTGAAGGCTGAATGCATCAGGGTAGCCAGGAGAGTGAAATATCGTCTGCCCATGGCTCCCAATAGCAGCGATCATTTTGGGGTTCAGGTGATTGGCTGAGAGCAGCGTATTTATTGTTTTGCCAAATACCTTCCCTACCGCGACATTTAGCCGACCAAATTGAAGTAGCGAGATGCTCGGATTAGTACAGATACTGAATAGCTGTTGTCTTAAATCTTCGGGATACTTGCTTGAGTGACTTGCTAACAGTTCGAGTTTCTGGTTTTGCAGTTTGATTGCTACGCAATCGATGCCATCCATGCTTGTGCCGGAAATAATACCTATATAGTAGGCGATATCATCCATCAATTTCAGTTTATGGAGTCTACAGCAGTACCACTGCCAGAGTTGTCGTAGCTCAGCAGACGTCCGTCGGCTCTAGTTCTAGAAAACTGGCGAACGATCTCCTTGGTGTGCTCACGGAAACGAGCCATTTCTGCTTCATCCAGTGCAATTACTTGAGGTAATTGGTCAACTATTGTCCGTGGGTCTTTGTGCACGCCTCCAACCAAGAACTCATAGTGTAAATGAGGGCCAGTCGCTCCACCCGTTGCACCTACATATCCTATTATCTGGCCTTGTCTGACTTTTGTACCTTTTTTAATGCCATTCGCATAGTCATTTAAATGGGCGTATTTTGTTTCGAATGCTCCATGATGCTCTATAACAACCAGCTTTCCGTATGAGCCATTACGTGATGCGAAAGTAACTGTACCATCTGCAGTTGCGCGAACAGGCGTTCCGGTTGGTGCTGCGTAGTCTGTTCCTCGATGCGCGCGAATCGTATTGAGTATAGGGTGCATGCGATTTGGATTGAAGTTGGAGCTGATCCTGAATACATCGAGTGGATTCTTCAAGAACGCTTTTGACATACTTTCGCCATCAGGGCTAAAAAAGCTGGACTCACCTGATTCAGTTTCGTAACGAACCGCCAAGTGCTCGCGTCCCTGGTTCACAAACTGAGCTGCAATAATTTCGCCTGTACCAACTAGTTCACCGTCCAGATACTTCTCTTCGTACAGAATGCTGAAGTCATCCCCTTGACGTGGATCCATCAAAAAATCAATGACGCCACCAAATATATCAGCCATGCTCATGATTACATTTGCTGGTATGTCAGCCCGTTGTCCTGCAAGGAACAAGCTATCAGCAATGCTGCCATGGCGCATTACTTGAACGATGTTTGCAGACCTTACTATGGGCTCGATGTTGTAGTTGGAATCATTAAGTGTAAAAACATACCCCTCAAGGGGTGAGGTGAATACCTCAAGTCTCTGGAGGTATCCAGGTTCCGGTATGTAAAAGCTAAGCTGATTACCTGGGAATAGCCTGTTCAAAACAGAGGACTCTTCAGAGCTATTAATGACTCTGAATAGATCCTGGGCGCTAAGCCCCACTTGTTTGAATAGGGAGGAGAGGGTGTCGCCAGGGCGTACAATGACTTCTTTTGTAAACAACTTTTCCTGAGATTGGACAGCAACCTCATTTGCTATTTTTGCCACATTGTCCATTATTTGGTTGGCAGACGAACCTACGCTGTTTAATGCAGACTGAACTCGAAGTTCATCGATATTGCTGACAATTCCATTTATTTCATTGCGAAGACGATCACCGTGCGCGGGATATTCGGGTGAAAAAAGCCCAAGAAAAATCAGACTAACACCGAGTACACAGGCGACAAGTACGTGGGGTTTTTGATGTAAATTATGGTAGATGCCGCGAGCTGATTTTTTCGGAGTCATGAGCTTTCTAATTGTGTCGATATAGGATCTATGTCACGAGTCCCTGCCGCTATGGAGAGCACGATCAGCACTCAATTCTTATGGCTTTTAGCTTCAAGGTCAAGTCTTATTCTGGATGTTGTTGTAGAATCCGAGTCCTCCAGAGTTTGTAAAGTGCGAGAAATGCTATGGCTGATTTGCCAATCGATTTATTACAGGATTTAGGGGCGAGAGGATTAATTTCGCAGATATCATCAGAGGACGAGTTTCGAGCTCACTTGTCCAGCGCTCGGCGGACTTTATATAGTGGTTTTGACCCAACGGCTGACAGTTTGCATATTGGGCATCTAGTACCGTTATTGGCGTTAAGACGATTTCAGTTAGCTGGGCACAAACCGTTGGCCTTGGTTGGTGGCGCGACAGGTCTGATTGGCGATCCCAGTTTCAAATCTGCAGAGCGGCAACTCAACTCTGGAGATGTGATTAGTGGGTGGGTCAGTAAGCTACAAGGTCAGCTTGAGCAGTATCTTGACTTCAATTGTGGTCAAAATTCCGCTGTGGTGGTAAATAACCTTGAATGGACTGGAGGTTTAAGTGTTCTGGATTTTCTGAGAGACATAGGAAAGCATTTCTCGGTAAACGCCATGATTCAAAAAGACTCTGTTAAGCAGCGAATAGATCGCGAGGGCTCCGGCATCTCGTTTACAGAGTTCAGTTATATGATTTTACAGTCTTATGATTTTGCGGAACTGTACAAGCGTTATGGATGCACTCTCCAAATTGGCGGAAGTGATCAATGGGGCAACATAACCGGGGGTATTGATTTAGCACGGCGGATGCATCAGGGGCAAGTGTTCGGTTTGACCATGCCGTTGGTTACTAAGGCTGACGGTCAGAAGTTTGGTAAAACGGAAACGGGTACTATATGGTTGGATCCAGCCAAAACCTCGCCATACTCTTTTTACCAGTTTTGGATGGGCGCTGCTGATGCTGATGTATATAAGTTTCTAAAGTATTTTACTTTCATGACGCCTGAGGCGGTTGATGAGGTTGAGAGAGGCGATCTTTCGTTAGCAGGGCGGCCGCAGGCGCAGGGAATTCTTGCTGAACAGGTTACCAAGCTGGTACACGGCGAGCAGGGTTTGGCTGCGGCAGTCAGAATTAGTAGTTCCCTGTTCTCGGGCGAGCTTTCCGAGTTAACTCAGTCCGATTTCGAGCAGTTACGTCTAGATGGTTTGCCTGCAACTGATGTTGCTGAGGACGGGGTTGGTTTGGTTGAGGCGCTTGTGAGCACAGGCCTTGCGGCATCCAATCGTGTGGCTCGTGAGTTTATTGCTGCCGGAGCTGTTTCTATAAATGGCAAGAAGGTGGTGGCTGCGGAGACAATCTTGGGGCGTGAAGACGCTCTCTATAATAGGTATATTGTGCTTAAGCGTGGGAAGAAGCTCTTTCACTTGATAAGGCTGGTTTGATGGTAGTGCTGCGATTAAAAACTTATTCAATTTACTTCTTGCCAGATAAAAATACTGTGGCATAATGCGCGCCCCTGACATGAGAAGCTCATGAAGGGGCTGGATCGGTTCGCTGATTTAAATAGTTGTTGAGCGGTTTTGGAAACGAGATTGGTCGATAAAAGTTTAAAAAAACAGCTTGCCAGAATGATTCAGACGCGTATAATACGCGGCCTCTTAGCCACGAAGGCTGAGGCAAAAAGTTCTTTAAAAGACAGAGATTAAGTA
>SPIB01000002.1 GCA_004535785.1 Gammaproteobacteria bacterium LSUCC0112
CCGTCACAACGCCACCACCGTCAGGCCAAGGCGGGTAGCAACCTCGCTGCTACCGGGGTTGGAGACCACGCCGATGCTGGCCATCTCGGGTTTCAGGTACTGGCGGGCGACGCGCTTTAGGTCGGCAAGTGTGACCGCCCGCACCGCGCGGCGAAATGCCATGCGGGGTTCGCGGGTACGGCCAAACAGCTCGTTGAAATAATCCTGCTTTGCCGCGCCGGCCGGGGAGGTGGATCGATCCATGCCGCTGATCACGCCCAGAATGGCTTCTTCGACCAGACGGTCGGCATGATCCTGATTCAGCACAAAGTCCACCGAGGCATCAAAGTCGGCCAGCGTTTCAGCCAGTCGCGGATCGCGGTAGGAATAGAAGCGGAATGACGCAGAACCGGAATCCTGATCCGCGCCAGCACCGTACGCGCCACCTTGTTCACGAATCGCGCGGTGCAGGTAGGCATTACGCAGAAAGCCCGCCAGCACCGTCAGCACCGGATGATCCGCATGGCCGCCGGGTACCGTCGGATAGGCTTTGGCGCAGAAATGCACTTGCGAGTTGGTGGTCCACAACTGACGCACCGGCTCACGCACGATAGGCAGCTCAACGGGTTTGAAATCCGTTTTGACAGCAGGCGCTGCCGCCCACGCCGAGGTCAGACCTTGCACCAGTTCATCGCGATGCGCGGCTTCGCCGACCAGCAGAAAACGCCGGGGAGCGCTGATGATGGCGTCGTGGATACGTTTGAACTTGCCCATCAAGGCAGCCAGTTGTTTTTTGTCGCCAATGTCTTTGGTTAATTGTTTGACCGCCTGAATACCCGCCAGACCGGTAAACTGATGGCTGAGTTTTGAGGTTGGGCTCATGCCGCTGGCAGCCAATGCAATCGCCAATGAATGGCCACGACCTGTCACGCTGCTCAGCTGCCGGGCGTTAATTTGTTCCAGCAACTCTTTGACGCGCTTGTTTTCGTCAAAACGCACATTGAAAAACGTCTCGTACAGCAACTCGGTTTGCGCCGCATGGTTGGCCACCAGCGCCTTGGAAGACAACACCAGAATGGCTTTGCTGTTTTGCTCGTTATGCAACTCGCTGCGAATATTGGCGTAGCAGTTAAGTCCTCCGCTGATGCTGGACTGCCAGACAGCCACATCCGCGTAGTCACGTTTGCCGACGCCGAGCTCGGTGTAACAACTGGTGTACAGTGGCAATACCTCAAGTAACTCAGGCTCCAGCGCTGGCAGATCCACGATGACCTGCTGATACACCAGACCGTTGGTGCCCTGCGCGTACCAGCTCAGGGGTGCATCAGGTTGGCCAGCTTGCGGAGCCGTCAAGGTTTCAGAAACAATCACCGGCAGCTCTGCCGGTACATCATCCAGACCGACTTTGGGCAGCACATCGGGATCATCTTCCTGCGCCTGACGCTCGGCCAGTCGCTTGTTCAGCTCCACAATCTGCAGTTTTTGCTGCTCGCTCATAGACGCTTTGATAGCAGCCAAGCGTGCTTTTTCTGCCTGTGCTTCCCGCTCGGGGATGCTGGCATCCGGGGTCATGGTCAACGTCACACGGTGCATATTGGCTTGCAGCAGCTCGCGGATCAGGCTGGGGATGAAGTCAGGATTTTTGATGTCTTCGTGCAGTTTTTTCAGGGCGGGCTCGATATCGAGCAACTCAATCGGGTCCCCGCGGTGCACGGCAGTCGACATGCCCGCCATCATCAATTGCAGGCCGTATGGGTAGCTGTCACCGGAAATCTCACGCTGATGTAACTCAAGCTGGTGCAGTGCAGCTTCCACTTGTTCCTGATCCACGCCTTCATCGGCGATACGCTGCAGGGTGTCGAGGATCAGTTTCTCGACCTTTAACGTGGCATCTTCAGCACAACCTTCCAATCCACAGATAAAACTCATCTCCCGGTTGCTGTCTTCCAGACCACACAGCGGGGAAGGGGATTTGCCCAGATCGGTGGTTTCCAGCACTTCCATCAGCGGGCTGGCGCTGTTATCGAGCAGCACTGAGCTCATTAACTGTGCTTTGAACGCCGCCTCCAGATCGATGCTTTGACCGAGCAACCAGGCCACGACCACATGAGTTTTGTCCTCGGTGCCTTCGCTGGCATCGGCCGCGTAGGACTCTTGCACCCGCACCGGCGCCAGATAACGCTTTTCCTGATTGGCCGTGATGTGCGACACGTCGATACGCTCAAAATGGCGCAATGCCAGCTCTTCAAATTTATCCTGATGTTCGATGGCGGGGATGTCGCCGTAGGTCATAAAAATGGCGTTGCTGGGGTGGTAATGCGTTTCATAAAACGCTTTTAAGTCCGCGTAACTCAGATCCGGAATATGCGACGGTTCGCCGCCGCTGTTGTAATGGTAGGTGCTGGTCGGGAACAGATAGTTGGTCAACGTCTGCCACAGGCGGGAGTTCTCGGAACTCATCGCGCCTTTCATTTCGTTAAACACCACACCTTTATACTGCAGATCGCTGTTGATGTTGCCATCTTCCGCAAAATCCAGCCGATGGCCTTCCTGCGCAAAGTCAAGCTCGTTAAGGTTGGAGAAAAAGACTGCATCCATATAGACATGTAGAAGATTATTGAAGTCTTTTCTATTGCGGCTGGCAAACGGATACGCCGTGCAATCGCTGCTGGTAAAGGCATTCATAAAGGTGTTCAGCGAGCGGCGGATCATCATAAAAAATGGATCGCGCACCGGGTACTTTTTGCTGCCGCACAGCGCCGTGTGCTCCAGAATATGCGCCACACCGGTGGAGTCCATGGGCAGGGTGCGCAGCGCCACCAGAAACACATTCTCGGGATTGTCCGCCGCCAGATGATAGTGACGCGCGCCCGTCTTGATATGTTCGTATTCCTGCATCTCCAGCTGCAGCGAGGGGATGACCTGGCTGCGCAGCCAGCGGAACGCCGGATGATGCGGCGTAGGCTGAGCGTTTTCCGGGCTGGTGTGCAGTTCACGAAGCGCTGACGTTTGGATCATAAAGCGTGATTCCTGTTGTACGCGGGGTCGGAGGTTACAGCGCCGACCCCATGGTTATTAACCCCAGTTCTACTGGACACTGAGTATGACATGAATTGCCATCAATTCCGGTGTGGCTTGTGCAAGGCACTGGTGCAGGTCCAGCGTTTGTTCTTTCAGGTAATCCAGTTCTTCCTGTCGGATATTGGGATTACGTTGTTTTAATGCAAGTAGACGTTTAATTTCCAGTGTCTGTGTGGTCAACATGGCTTTACCCACCTGATCGGCGACTTGTTTGCAGGCGGCCACCGCCATTTTGTCGGCACTGTTGGTCAACTTCAGCAACAGTTTCTGGTGCGTCTGCAGGGCTTCCAGCGCCATGGCTTTGTCCGGGAAGCGCAAATGCTGGCGCTGATTCTCCAGAGAGTGTTCCAGCGCGGTCACGTTGTTGTTGTGATCCAACGTCATGTTAAACGTGAAACCCGTCGCTGGCAGGTGTTTAGCCAGTTGCAGATGGGCCGGCGCGCTGACTTTCATGCGGTACTGGCACTCCACGATCATGGCGCAACCTGGCGCTGGCCATTCCGCTTCGGTGCTGATGCTGGCGCCGGACTTGCTGCGACTGACCGCCAGCTCCGGGTAAAACACACTCATGGAGGCTTTACCTTGATGGCTGTTAAGCACCAGATCCATGGCGCCTGTCACCGTCGGATGTTGCCAGGTCAGATAAGCGCGGTCTTCGCGGCGCAGCGCTTGCTCGCGTTTAAAGCAGGCTTCAAATCCTTCGTCCGGCAAGCCGGGGAAGGAGGGCAGCAGCATGTCCTGCCCCGGAACAATACTGATACTGCCGTCGCTGTTGCGGTCGTAAAACACACTGTAACTGTCGAGCACGTTCAACAGCCACTGCTCGGGCGTGAAGTGTTGCTCAAAGGCGGCGATGCGTTTGAGCAGCTGGTCAGCTTCCTGCGCATTAAAGGAATTGCGCTCCAGCAGCTGATCGCGGCCCTGTTCCAGCTCCAGCTGCAACGCTGCATTGCGCGCTTTGACGCGGGTGATGAAGTCGGGGTCGGAGGGATTGGGGTCGGAGGCATTTGCCTCCGACCCCAATCCCTCCGACCCCAACCAGTCATCCAGCTCGCTTTTGAATTCTTGCCACAGGCGAAATGCGCCGGGCGCTACGTGTTCAAAGGCGTTGAGACCGTGGTGGTACCACTGGAACAGGCGCTGCTGGCGGCTGCCAATCACATACGGCACGTGAATCTGCACGTCGTGGCGCTGGCCAATACGGTCCAGGCGGCCGATGCGTTGTTCGAGCAGATCGGGATTGATGGGCAGGTCAAATAGAATCAGGTGTCGGCAGAATTGGAAGTTACGGCCTTCACTGCCGATTTCCGAACACACCAGAATGCTGGCGGCGTTTTCTTCGCCGGCAAAATACGCGGCCGCGCGGTCACGTTCCAGCAGGCTCATGTGGCGGTGAAACACACTGCTGCGCACGCCCACTTTCAGTCGCAGATGTTTCTCCAGCGCAATGGCCAGTGCATCGTGCGCACAAATCAGCAGTGTTTTACCCTCACGTTGTTTGCTGCCCGGTCCGGTGAGCCAATCTGCCAGCCAGCGTACCCGCGGATCGTCAGAGAACAGGTCACTGGGGTCGGAGGTATCTGGCTCCGACCCCAATGCCTCCGACCCCAGTGGCTCTGGCGAGATGGGGTCGGAGCTGGTCACCTCCGACCCCGGGGCCAGCGGCCAGGGCTGCAGCACGCGCTGGGGGAAGCCGGTGAGCTGGCGGCGGGTATTACGGAACAGGATGCGGCCGGTGCCGTGCTGGTCGAGCAGTTCGCGCATCTGCGGGTCATCGTTGTCCATGGTTTTGATGCGGGCGGCAATTTGCTGGTAATTGGCCTGTTCCGCCACAAACGCGGCAAAATCGGTGAAACGCGCCGGATCCAGCAGACGCAGCAGGGCAAAATGGTTTTCCTGCCCCAGTTGCTCAGGGGTCGCCGTCAGCAGCAACAAGCCTTTGGTGGCCCCCGCGAGCGTTTCCAGCGTTTGATACGCGCTGGTAATTTCCTCGCCCAGTTTTCGGCTGTCCGGCGTGGTCAGCTCGCCGAGTGTCACGTGGTGGGCTTCATCCACAATACACAAATCCCAGCCAGCGGACTGCGCAGCCTGGGTCCATTCGGGTTTACGGGTAAACAGGCTGAGCGGGCTCAGCACCAACTGCGCCGTGGTAAAGGGATTGTCCTCGCCGCTCTCTTGCAAGGCTTCGCAGCGCTGCTGATCCAGCAGGGTAAATGACAGATTAAAGCGGCGCAGCATCTCCACCAGCCACTGATGCAGCAAGGGTTCAGGCACCACAATCAATATGCGGGTACTGAGTCCACTGACCAGTTGTTGCTGCAAAATCAAGCCGGCTTCGATGGTTTTGCCTAGTCCGACCTCGTCCGCCAGCATCACGCGCGGCGCGTAACGGCCAGCAACTTCATTGGCGATGTAGAGTTGGTGCGGAATCAGCTCGGCGCGCGCACTGCACAGCCCCATCAAACCGCTACGCTCGGCATCTCCCATCAGCTGCAGGGTTTGTTGTTTGAGATAAAACCACTGGCAAGGTTCAAACTGCCCGGACAACAAGCGATCAAGCGGGCGGTTCATACTCAGAGTGTCCGGCAGCAGACTTTCCGGCAGCGGATGGCGCTTACCCTGCTCATCCTGCGTTTCATAAATGATCAGCCCGGAAGGCGTCTGCATCAGATCCAGAATTTCCAGCGTCAGATCGGCAACGGTGACCGTGTCACCCGGTTTTAACACCAGACGTGTCAGCGGCGCTTGCTGGCGTGCATAACGACGGGTTTCTTCGACGGCTTTAAAATCTATGCTGACGGTACGAAAGTCCACGTCAGTCACCAGGCCCAGGCCCAGATCCGGTTCACTATCACTCAGCCAGCGCTGGCCAGGTACAAATTCTCGCTGTTGACTCATATTGTCTCTTGGGGTCGGAGGGATCAAAAAATGATCAATCCTTGGATGGTTGACTGCTGATTGTGCGAACACGGTTATTGCGAGGCATGTATCGGACAGCAGCGGGGTTTATGAATGAGGTTAATTGTATTCAGGCGCCCGGGGGCAATTCCAGTGTCAGACGGCCCAGGCTGCCTTCACGAAAATCATGCAGCAGAATTTCCGAGACACGGTGCCAGTCGGTTCTGCCTGCTTTGTTGCGGCAGGCGCGTTTGCTGGCCAGCTGTTCCATAAACTCTTCGGCAGAGCCCGGCAGCTCGTTAAATTTATAACGCGCCTTCAGCGAATCCGGGAAATCGCGCATCAGAAATTCGGCAGCGACCATGGCAACGTCTTCAAACACAATCGCGGTGTTGCGGATAGCGCCTGCGGCTGCCAGTCGATAGGCCGCTTGCTGGTCTTCCAGTCTCGGCCATAAAACACCAGGCGTATCAAACAGATACCACTGATCGTTAAGTTTGACTCTTTGCTGGGATTTGGTGACGGCAGGTTCGTTGCCAGTCTTGGCGAGCTTGCGTCCAACAATCTGATTCATCAGTGTGGATTTGCCGACGTTGGGAATGCCGGCAATCACAGCATTGAATTTGCGCTTGCGATAACGCTCCTCGGCGCCGGTGTTGTCGTCGTTATCGTCGTCGTTTTCCGTTTCATCCAGCTCAGTGTCTGCCAACGCCAAGGAGTCATCTGCTGTATCCTCAGTCGGCAAATCCTCAGGCTCAGCGCTTGCCGACACCTTGGGTTTGGGCATCAGCGCCTGTTCATCGACCAGTCGCTGGCAAGCACCAATAATGAGCTCGGTGTTGAGGTTGCTGTCTTTGCCATTGGCGAGCGCGCGGCTGCCGGGCTGGCTGTTGAAGTATTGCAGCCAGGCGCGGGTGCGGGCGGGGTCGGCCAGATCAGCTTTGTTGAGAATATGCAGACACGGTTTGTGGTGCCGCAGTCGCATCTTGTGCATCAGAGGGTTGCTGCTTGCGCCAGGCATGCGCGCATCAAGCACCTCGATCACAACATCGATCTGTTGCATGAGTTTGGCCAACTCTTTGTTGGCCTTGAACATGTGTCCGGGATACCAGGATATAGTCATAGGGCGCGGATCATAACACGAGCGCAGCGCGGGACTGGTGGCAAATTTTTGCAGTGGTTTACAACTGTACAAATTTTGATCCCTCCGACCCCGGGCTGTATACTCCGCCAGGTTTACTGATGACGGGCCAGCAATAATGTCGATGCAAGCAAGAATTGAAGCTAAAGTGAATCGTGAGATTGCGCCGCAATATTTTGATTTGGCTAATGAAAGTCATATGCACAGCGGGCCGGCAACTGAGTCCCATTTTAAATTGACGGTGGTCGCCGAGCGCTTTGAAGGCTTGAGCGCGGTCAAGCGACATCAGACGATGTACGGGTTATTGGCTGATGAACTCAGGGACGGTGTGCATGCGCTGGCCCTGCATTTATACAGTCCTGCGGAATGGCAAGCACGCGAAAACCCGGCGCCGGCCTCTCCAAACTGCCGCGGCGGCAGCAAAAACGCTTGATGTTGAATGTCACGGACTGGCCAAGATATACCGCGTCCAATCGGTCAAATGTGGCAAAAAGATGGTAAAAACAAGGCGGGAATTTGGGTGAAAGTTGCGCCAGGCCACCTTTTGGGCTAAGGTACGCCCTGTTACTAGTTTAAACCCCGGCCGTTTTCAGTGTGAATTCAGCACCGATCAAGCTGGTTAAAAGTACCTTTTGGCTGGTCTTGTTGACTTGGCAGGCTGAAAGCAAGAGATAAAACTATGAACGATTTTCTCCGACACCCAAGATTGTCCTGGCTGGCGCGTGGAACATTGGTGGCTGCCCTTGGTGCATTCACCTTTACGGCGTGGGCTCAGTATAGACAATCCCCACAAATCAGTGTGTTACCTGACTTTGTGGCAGAAATTGTTGAAGAAGAAGCGGCAGTTAGTGAGCTACCCGACTTCGAGTCTTATGTGGATACCAAAGCACGTAAAGACGCATTTTTTAACTTTCTGACCCGATTCGTTGAATCAGAAAACCAACGCATTCTGCAGACCAGGGCGATACTCGAGCCTATGTGGGAAGTCGCCAACAGCGGTCAGCGTCTGAGTGATATCGAATACTTGACGTTGCTTGATATTGCCGAAGAATACCGACTGGATGCCGCAGAGCTTAGTGAGCGGCAGGTGGTCACAGAACTCATGGAGCGAGTCGACATCATCCCGACCTCCCTGGTGCTGGCGCAAGCCGCCAACGAGTCCGCTTGGGGCATGTCGCGGTTTGCCCGCGAGGGCAATAATATATTTGGTCAATGGTGTTTTGAAGCGGGATGCGGTCTGGTGCCAGCGCGTCGTGGTCAAAACGCAACCCACGAAGTCAAAGCGTTTGCCTCTATTGAAGAGTCGGTCAATTCCTATTTCCTGAACCTGAATACCAACAGCAACTATCAGGATATGCGGGAAATGCGTGCTCAGATGCGCGAACAGAATCGCCCGCTCGATTCGCTGGTGCTGGCACGTGGGCTGACACGCTATTCCCAGCGTGGCATGGCCTACGTAAGCGAGCTGCAAGACATCATCCGCGTCAATCGTCTCGGTGCGCTCGATCGCTCCTGACATCAGAACCTTGCAGCCCGGCGCGCACTCAATCGAAGCAACCCCCGCACAATTCAAGGGGAATCCAGCAGATTGCCTGCCTTCAGTCCAGCGCGCCCCACCGCACAGCCCTTTGGCGGGTCAGCGGTGAGCGAGGGACAATAAAGACGCCAAAGTCGTCGTCCCGAGGAACCGCCGACCCGCCAAAGGGCTGAAATGTGGCACAAAGGACAAAAGCCTCAATCCGCATTCCCCGGCACAGACCGAATCCACAACTTGTTAAACCAATAATACCGATTAGTCCCCCGCTTGGGCGCCGTGCAAATGTACCCATACCGGCGCATCTGAAATTCTTCATCCGCCTGAATGGTAAAGCGCACCGCCTCGCGATCCAGCCATTGCAGTGTCAGCGGTTTACCATTGGCGTAACAACCGAGTTGAGAGACATTGAAGTCGCCTGCCAGTTGCAGGGTGACGGGGGGATTTTTGCTGTCGGTCACCGGTGATCGCGGAGAGTGCTCCAGCACCTGAAAAGCCAGACTGTTAAGCTTGGTGCGGGCCGACTCAATATCAGCAAACGACGCAGCCAGCGGATAACGGGGCAGGGCGGTGAAGTCCGAATAATATCCCACTGCGCCGGAGTTCTGTGCCAGGGCTACAAATCCAAGTTCCTCAATCATGGCGGTGATGTCATCATCAAACTCGCCGTACGGGTACGCCATGATCTTGTGATCCTGACCGGTTTCGCGCTTGATGTCCTCCTGTGCTTCTAGCAGTTCGGCGCGCAGGCGGGCCAGCCTGTCCGCATTGGTTTCGCCGGGCAGCGCATCCACCATATGGGGATGGTTCACCATATGGTTGGCAATAATGACGCCACCTTCCGACATTTCCCGTATTTGATCCCAGTTCATGTAGCCACGTTGATGGTCGTTAATCGGTTGCGTGGTAACAAACAGCGTCATGGGGAAACCGAATTCCTGCAGCAGCGGCCAGCCCGTGTCGTAAATAGAAGTGTAAGCATCATCAAAGGTCAGCGCAGCCGTGCGCTCGGGAAGTGGCTCTTTGTTTTGCAGGGCCTGTATCAGTCGATCCAAGGGCCAGACTTCAAAGTTGTTGTCGCGCAGATATTCCATCTGGATGCGCAACTCGTCTGCGGTCAGACTGGTCGAACGCGGTGTGGAGTCGGACACATGGTGGTATATGGTGATCACCGCATGGCCTTCAGGTGACGGAGCGGTTTGCGCCAAAGCAGTGCCAAGACTGAATGCCGCCAAGCCGGCGGACAACAGGGCAAGTTTTACACAACGCGTCAATACATTGCGCGAACGGGGGAGTGGTAAAAACACCATGTGTGCTCTCTGCTGTAAATTTGATAAGTTGTTGTTATGCGAATGCAATACACATCCATAATGCTACTCCAATCCGAGAGTTTTTACTTTATGTTGTCCCCCGGTTTGTGGTATAAATCCGCCCGCTTTAAGCAGGGAGCAGTATTGCGGTCGGAGGGTGGTGAATTTTTTGGGGTCGGAGGTGTACCTCCGACCCCAAAAAAGCACCCCCCTCCGACCCCGGTAATCTCCAACTAACGTCACACATACATCGACACATGCACCCTGGGTGCTGCAGAAATGCAGTTGGGACATGGGATGTATGGAGGCCTAACCCGGAAATAGACAAGGTAATTAACATGACAACTGTGTCAATGAAAGACATGCTCAAAGCTGGCGTCCATTTTGGTCACCAGACCCGTTACTGGAACCCCAAGATGAAGCAGTTCATCTTCGGTGCACGTAACAAGATCCACATCATCAATCTGGAACACACTGTTCCTGCGATGAACGAAGCGCTGGCAGCGGCTCAAAGCCTGGCAGCACGTAATAAAAAAATTCTGTTTGTTGGCACCAAGCGTGCGGCAGGTCCTGTGATCAAGGCGCAAGCCGAGCGTTGTGGCATGCCTTACGTTGACCACCGCTGGTTGGGTGGCATGTTGACCAACTACAAAACCATTCGTGGTTCAATCAAGCGTCTTCGCGATCTGGAAGCCCAGGAAACTGACGGCACCCTGGATCGTCTGACGAAAAAAGAAGCCCTGATGCGTCGTCGCGCCAAAGAGAAACTCGAGCGCAGCATCGGTGGTATCAAGGATATGGCTGGCCTGCCCGATGCGCTGTTTGTGATCGACGTTGATCACGAGCGTATTTCCATCACTGAAGCCAACAGCCTGCGTATTCCAGTGATCGGGGTGGTTGATACCAACTCCAATCCTGATGGCGTTGATTACCCGATCCCGGGCAATGACGACGCTATGCGCGCCATCGAACTGTACGCATCTGCCATCGCTGATGCCTGCATCGCAGGTCGTTCTACCGGTAATCTGGTCAATGACAGCGAGTTTGTAGAAGTGGTTGATGCGCCAGTGGCTGCAGACGCTGCTGGTTCTACAGAGGCTTCTGCCTGATACAGGGCTGGGGTGCCACCCCGGCATCCCGCACTTGCTGGCTGGCGTATGCCCCGGCAAGTGACCGTTGTTAAATCGGTTGTGGACATGCTTGTCAAAAAAGGGGCCTCGCCCCTTTTTTTTAAACACAGGTTTTTAAACACAGGTTTTTAAACAACAGGTTTCAAAACAACAGGTTTCAAAACAACAGGTTTTAAGACACAGATGGTGATCATGCGACATTCGCGCATGTATCCACTCAAGCATTCATTTTTTACAGAATTTATAAAGAGGCTACTCAACATGGCAGAAATTACCGCAGGTATGGTCAAGGAATTACGTGAGCGCACCGGTCTGGGCATGATGGACTGCAAAAAAGCGCTGGTTGAATCCAACGGTGATCTGGAAAAGGCCATCGAAGATCTGCGCAAAGCCAGCGGCCTGAAAGCCGCTAAAAAAGCCGGCCGCACCGCCGCTGAAGGCGTGGTTGTGTCACGTGTTGCCGACGACGGCAGCTACGCTGTGATGGTCGAAATCAACAGCGAAACTGACTTTGTGGCACGTGACAATAACTTTTTGAGTTTTGCCGCAACCATCCTCGACAAAGCGTTCACCAGCAAAGAATCCTCTGTTGAAGCATTGATGGCAGGCGAACTGGAAGCTGCGCGCGAAGCACTGGTACAGAAAATTGGTGAAAACATCAACGTTCGTCGTATTCAGGTGACAAACGCACCTGAGGGGGTGGCGGCCAGCTACGTGCACAGCAACAACCGTATTTCTGTTGTGGTGGCATTAAAAGGCGGCGACGCCGTGCTGGCGCGTGATATCGCCATGCACATTGCCGCCGCCAATCCGCTGGTTGTACGCTCTGCCGATCTGTCACAGGAATTGCTTGAGAAAGAGCGTGAAATTTACACCGCGCAGGCTGCAGAGAGCGGCAAACCGGCTGATATCGTTGCAAAAATGGTAGAAGGTCGCGTTCGCAAGTATGTGGCTGAAGTGACTTTGCTTGAACAGCAGTTTGTGAAAGATCCTGAGCAGACCATTTCTGCCTTGCTGAAAAAAGCAGGCGCCGACGTGGTGAGCTTCGTGCGCTACGAAGTGGGCGAAGGCATCGAGAAAGAAGTGGTGGATTTTGCTGAAGAAGTAAAAGCACAGGCCGCTGCTGCCAAGCAGTAATTTGTGTTGTCTTAGTGATGAGTGATATGCCCCTGAACGTGGCATATCACTCTGACGTGTTTGCAGGTAAGGTATCCATAACAAGATTCAACAAGCGGAATCATCATGGCAAAAGCTGAAAAAAAGTATAAACGCATACTATTAAAGCTGAGCGGTGAGGCGCTGATGGGCGAAGCCGACTTTGGTATCGACCCGAAAGTGCTCGATCGCATGGCCGTTGAAGTCGGTCAACTGGTCGGGCTGGGCATTCAGATTGGCATGGTGATTGGAGGCGGGAATCTGTTCCGCGGTGCCGCCTTGAATGCCGCTGGCATGGAACGGGTCACCGGCGATCACATGGGTATGTTGGCAACCGTGATGAACGCGCTGGCCATGCGCGATGCCATGGAACGTGCCGGCATCAGTACACGTGTGATGTCTGCCATTCCCATGAGTGGTGTGGTGGAACATTATGATCGCCGCGCCGCCATTCGTCACATTCGCAGTGGCGATGTAGTGATTTTTGCAGCCGGCACCGGCAATCCATTTTTTACCACAGACTCCGCAGCCTGCCTGCGCGGCATCGAAATTGATGCCGAACTCATCCTCAAGGCAACCAAAGTGGATGGTGTATACTCGGCTGACCCGATGAAGGTGCCCGATGCTGTCAAATATGATTATCTGACTTATGATGAAGTGCTGGATCGCAAACTCGGCGTGATGGATCTGACGGCCATTTGTCTGGTGCGTGACCATGATATTCCCGTGTGTGTGTTCAATATGCAAAAGCCGGGTTCATTGCTTAACAATGTCATGGGTTTGACGGACGGAACCTTGATTGGCGTGACGAAATCGAATTAACAGGGGATTACCATGATCGAACAAACCATTAAAGATGCTACCGAGCGTATGGAGAAGTCCCTGCACTCTCTGGACATAGCATTTAACAAAATCCGTACTGGCCGTGCTCACCCGAGCATTCTGGACAGCGTGATGGTGTCTTACTACGGCTCGGAAACTCCCTTGAACCAGTTGGCCAACATCACGGTGGAAGAGGGCAGATTGCTGGTGATTGCACCGTGGGAGCGCAAGCTGATTTCTGAAGTCGAGAAGGCGATTCTCAAGTCTGATCTGGGCCTGAATCCCTCAAATAATGGCGAAAGTATTCGATTGCCAATGCCTGCATTGACCGAAGAAACCCGTCGCGAATATACCAAACAAGCAAAAAACGAGGCAGAAGGCGCACGCGTTGCGATTCGTAATATTCGCCGTGATGCCAATGCCCACATCAAAGATCTGCTCAAGAACAAGGAAATCAGCGAAGACGATCAACGTCGTGCGGAAGAGCGTATTCAGAAACTGACTGATAAATACATTGCTTCCGTTGACGCCGCATTTGCTGTCAAGGAAAAGGATCTGCTGTCCATCTGATCCCGACCGGTTATGGCTGATTTCACTGTGTTAGTCAGCATAAAAATCTCTTGAAAATATAAAGACGCAGAAGGACAAACGGTGCCGGACAAGGACAGCAACAAGCAACAAAACAGCCAGCCCCGCCACGTCGCGGTGATTATGGATGGCAACAACCGCTGGGCCAAAGCACATGGCCTGGGTGGCAGCGCCGGACACAGAGCTGGCGCTGAAGCCGCGCGCGAACTGGTGTTCTCCTGTGCTGACCGACAGATTGAGTATTTAACCTTGTTCGCCTTCAGCAGTGAGAACTGGCTGCGACCCAATAAAGAAGTCAAAGGCCTGATGGCGCTGTTTTTGAGTGTGCTGCGCCGAAAAGAGATTCGCCAGATGCACGAGCGCAATGTGCGACTGCAATTTATTGGCAATCGCGATAGTTTTGCACCGCGTCTGTTAAAAAATATGCTGGATGTTGAGCAGTTGACACAACACAACACTGGCATGGTGGTCACCGTAGCTGCCGATTACGGCGGGCAATGGGATATCAGCCAGGCCTGTCGCACATTGGCCGCGAAGGCTCAACAGGGTCTGATTAATCCGGCAGACATCACCACGGAGCATGTGCAACAGCACATCAGTCTCGGGCAGGCACCTGCACCTGATCTGTGTATCCGTACCGGTGGCGAGCGCCGTATCAGCAATTTCCTGCTTTGGCAGATGGCCTACACCGAGCTGTATTTTACTGATTGCTACTGGCCTGATTTTAATGACGCTGCCCTGCAGCTGGCGTTGGACGATTTCAGCCAGCGCAAACGCCGTTATGGCGGCCATTCCGAGAGTGACGAAGTGACCTTGTCTCACGACACAATGTCAGTCAATGGTCAGCTTTCTGATGTCAGACACGCGCCGGTTGGTTTGTCCTCGTTGACAGGAAACGGTGTCTGACGTGCTGCGTCAACGTGTCTTGACCGCCATTGTCATGTTGCTGGTGTTATACGCCGGCACGGCGTGGTTGACTCCGACCTGGTATGCGGGTTTTCTGAGCCTGATCATGTTGCCGGCGCTGCTGGAATGGGCCGAGCTGATGGGCTTGCAGCGCCCGCGCGACAAGGCGCTGTGGATACTGTTTATTACCACGATTGTGGTGCCCATTCTGATTGTGTTGGTATTTCCCGGCGCGGTGCCTTCCACCATCGGTGTTGCGGTGGTCAGTTCGTTGGCGGTGGTATTCTGGTTTGCCGTATTTCTGGCCATCAGCGTGTACCCGGCAGGGCAGCAGTATTGGGGCGCGACCTGGAAACTGGCGGCCATGGGTATTGCCTGCCTGATACCGACCTGGCTGGGTTTGTTTTACCTTAAAACGCTCGATCCCAGCGGTATGCTGGTATTTATTCTGATCGGCTTGGTCAGCATCGTTGATATTGGTGCGTATTTCAGTGGTCGGGCTTGGGGGCGCAAAAAACTGGCACTGGCGTTAAGTCCGAAGAAGTCCTGGGCAGGATTCTGGGGTGGCATGGCCAGTTGTGCCGCGCTGGCCAGTGTCATCCTCTGGTGGGTACATACCCGTTACCAGCCGTTGTCCATAGATTTGTGGATTCTGTTGTTAACCGCCGCCATGTTAATGGCCGTGTTCTCAGTGATTGGTGACTTGTTTGAGAGCATGTTGAAACGTCATCGTGGCATCAAAGACAGCGGTCGGTTGCTGCCCGGTCATGGCGGATTTCTGGATCGAATCGACAGTCTGATGGCTGCGACGCCAATTTATGTGCTGGCGCTGGTGGTGCTGAGTAACGGGCTGGCGGTAATCTGATGATGACTTCACCTTCTCCTGTTCAGGCGCAGCGAATTACTGTGCTGGGCTCAACCGGTTCTGTGGGCACCAGCACGCTTGATGTGATCTCCCGCTACCCTGAACTGTCTCTCTACGCCTTGAGTGCCGGCAGCAATATCGACTTGTTGTATGACCAATGTCTGCGCTTTAAACCCGCGGTGGCTGTTTTGTTAAACGAACAGCATGCCGAGGATCTGCGCCAGCGCCTGTTGTTGGCGGGCAGTGAGACCGAGGTGCGCTGCGGGCCTCAGGCCTTGTGTGAGATCGCCTCTGCGACTGAAGTGGATACAGTGATGGCGGCGATTGTGGGGGCTGCCGGATTGCCACCTGCGCTGGCGGCGGCATCCAGTGGTAAAAAGGTGTTGCTGGCCAACAAGGAAGCGTTGGTTACTGCCGGCGCCTTGTTCATGAAAGCCGCCGATGATAGCGGCGCCGTGGTGTTGCCTATCGATAGTGAACACAATGCGATTTTTCAGTGTTTGCCCTCCGTTTCCCAGCAGCAGCGTGGCCAGTTGTCGTCTCAGGGTGTGCGTCGTGTCGTCCTGACGGCGTCCGGTGGACCGTTTCTGACAACACCCCTGAGTGAGTTGGAGCACGTTACGCCGGCCCAGGCCTGTAAACACCCGAACTGGACAATGGGTCGGAAAATTTCCGTTGATTCAGCCACCATGATGAACAAAGGACTAGAGTTTATTGAGGCATGTTTTTTGTTTGATTTGCCTCCCTCTCAGGTTGATGTCTTGATTCACCCGCAAAGTATTGTGCATTCCATGGTGGAATACCGTGACGGGTCGGTGCTGGCGCAGTTGGGCAGTCCAGATATGCGTGTGCCGATTGCCCATGCCTTGGCCTGGCCGCAGCGTATGGATTCCGGCGCCAGTTTTCTGGATCTGGTGAAAAGCCCCGATTTGCAGTTTATGGCCCCGGATCTGCAGCGTTTTCCGGCCTTGGCGTTGGGCATGCAAGCCGCAGCGCAGGGCGGTTACGCCCCGTGTGTTCTGAATGCAGCCAATGAAATCGCGGTGGCGGCGTTTCTGGACGGGCAACTTCGTTTTACCGATATCCCGGGGATCATTTCCGGTACCCTGGCGCAAATCACTTGTCGCGAGCCGTTGTCTATCGCTATGATTCAAACCGTTGATCAACACGCACGGGCCGTCGCCAGCGAGCTGACAGCGGGACGTAACAGTAAGCTTCTTCCTCAGTAGTACCGGACAGGATTTATGTTGCAGACCTTGGTTGTGAATATCTTGGCCCTGATTGTCACTTTGGGCGTTCTGGTTACCGTTCACGAATTTGGGCACTTCTGGGTGGCGCGGCGCTGTGGTGTTAAAGTGCTGCGTTTTTCCATCGGATTTGGCAAAGCCGTTAAAACCTGGGTAGGTAAGGACGGCTGCGAGTATGTCATTGCGCCCATTCCGCTGGGCGGCTACGTAAAAATGCTGGGTCAGGAAGATACCCGTGCCGACGCCGGCAGCAGAGTGCCGGTGGACGAGCGCCACATGGCGTTTAATTTCAAACCACTCTGGCAGCGTTTTGCGATTGTTGCCGCCGGCCCCATGGCCAATTTCCTGCTGGCGATTCTGGTGTTCTGGTTGATCAATGTTGCCTATGGGCAACGCGGCATCGCCCCGGTGATAGGCAGCATCATGCCAGATTCGCCCGCGTGGCAGGCAGGACTGCGCGCCGGTGACGAAATTGTGTCAATCGACGGTAATGACACCACACTCTGGCAACACGTGACCATGGCAATGCTGGACAGGCTTGGTGAAACCGGAAGCCTGAACATCACCGCCATTCCGCAAGGTCAAATTGATCCCCGTGACTTCGTGATTCCGCTGAACAGCTGGCAGTCCAGCAGTGCCGAGCCCGATCCGCTGGGTTCGTTGGGCATCGTGCAATTTGATATTCCTCCGGTGCTGGATACCATTGTGCCGGAGGGTGCTGCGGAGCGCGCTGGTTTGATAACCGGCGATCGCATTATCAGTGCAAATGGTGAGCCAGTGGCGGGATGGGKGCAATGGGTCAATATTKTCCGCGCCAGTCCGGAACTGCCTTTGGAAGTTGTTGTCGAACGTGCGGCGGGCGCCGAACGGTTGTCCCTGAGTTTGACGCCTGCCGCCAGTCAGGCAGCGGATGGGTCGGTGACCGGTGTGATCGGTGCCAGTGTGGCGCCGTTTGATTTGTACGCCAGTTTGCCGGCTGATCAGCGCCGCGAAGTCAGTTACAACCCGATCAGTGCCGTTGGTCCTGCGTTGCAGGAGACCTGGGACAAGTCGGTGTTTGTGTTGGAATCCATCAAGAAGATGGTGATTGGACTGATTTCAGTCAAGAATATTAATGGTCCGATCACCATTGCACAGGTGGCCGGGGAAACAGCAAGTTATGGTCTGGAAGTCTATCTGGGTTTTCTGGCGATATTGAGCATCAGTCTGGGCGTGATGAATTTGCTGCCGATACCGGTGCTGGATGGAGGGCATTTGTTGTATTACACCGTAGAGGCTATCATACGCCGCCCGGTACCCGAGCGCATTCAGGCCATGGGCCTGCAACTTGGATTGCTGATCATCGGTGGCATCATGATGCTGGCGATATATAACGACGTCAGTCGGCTGTTGTGAGCATTATTACGATAATGCATCCCTGTTGCCGCGTGACAATAAACTCATAGAAACGTCCGGATTTGTAAGAACTCCATGATAAGAAAGTCGTGTCTCAGTGCTCTCCTGACCCTTGGCATTGCTGCTACAGCGCAGGCGCAATCACAGAATTTCCGCATATCCGACATCCGTATTGACGGTCTGCAGCGGATTTCTCCCGGTGTGATGTTCAGTCTGCTGCCGGTAGGTGTGGGCGATCAGATGGAAGCAGGCACGGCTGCCGCCATTATTCGTGCGATCACCGAATCCCAGTATTTTGAAGAAGTCGAAGTTGCCCGCGACGGTGATGTGCTGGTGATCACCGTGCTCGAGCGACCTTCGGTCAGTGAAATCAATATCGAGGGCAACCGCGTTCTGCAAACAGAAGATATTCTGCGCAACATGGAACAGGCGGAAATTGTGGAAGGCGGTATTTTTACGCGCTCAACACTGGAAGCCATCCGCCAGGGTATTCAGGAAGTGTATTCCGGCCGTGGCCGTTACGGCACCACGGTGGATATCGAGGTCACCGAGCAACCGCGAAACCGTGTGGCCATCGATATGACGGTCAACGAAGGCCAGGAAAGCCGCATTCGTGACATCAATATTGTGGGTAACACCACCTACGAAAATGAAGAGCTGACCAGTATTTTTGATCTGGGCGTCCGCCCGTGGTATCTGCCACTGAGTCGTCGTGACCGTTATTCGCGTGAACAATTGGAAGGCGACATTGAGCGTCTGAACTCATGGTATCTGGACCGTGGTTTTGCGCGTTTTAACGTGGACAACACGCCGGTGTCCATTACGCCGGATAACGAACAGATCTACATCACCATCAATGTCAGCGAAGGCCAGCAGTACCAGATCAGCAAAGTGGATCTGGTCGGTGATCTGGTCAATGCCGAACCCTTATTGCGCGCCTACACGCTGGTTGGTCCCGGACAGACCTTCTCGCAGGCACTGATCACCGCCAGCGAAGAATACATGACACAGATTCTGGGTAATCTTGGGTATGCGTTTGCGGAAGTGGAAGGGGTACCCAATATCAATGACGAAGACAATACTGTCGAAGTTATTTTTTATGTGGAACCTGGCGCACGTACCTACGTCAATCGCATCAACTTCCGAGGCAATGTGACCACCGCAGACGATGTGTTGCGCCGCGAAATGCGCCAACTGGAAAGCGCTCCCGCATCCAGCCAGCAGATAGAATTCTCCAAAGTGCGCCTGGAGCGTCTGGGTTATTTCTCAACAGTGGAAGTGGATACCGTTGAAGTGCCCGGCACCTCGGATCAGGTGGATGTTGAATTTGAAGTAGAGGAGCAAAGCTTCGGCAGTGTGTCCTTCAGCATCGGCTCGGGCGGTGGTGGTAACTGGTTTGTGGCGACGGATCTGCAAGCTCAGAACTTTCTGGGCACGGGCCGCACCGTGGCGGTGGGCCTGAACCGCAGTTACTTCAGCAGCAGCGCCAACTTCTCATACATGGATCCGTATTTTACGCCCGACGGCGTCAGCCGTGGTTTCAGTGTGTTTTTCCAGAAGCAGGATTCTCCGTACAATATTGCGAGTTTCTCAACGACCTCGTATGGAACAACACTGAACTTCAGTTACCCGATCAGCGAGATTCAGCAGATTGGTTATAACATCGGTTACTCACACACTGAGCTGAGTTCGGGTGGTTTGTCGGTTCAGGAAATTGAAGCCACACCGGTGCTGACACCGGGTGTTGACCGTTACATTATCAGTCCCGCCAATCTGAATCCCTGGAATGGCCCGGTCACCGATGCGATCACCGGCCTGGTCAGCGACCTGCCTGAGCAATACCTGAACAGAAATATGGATCCGGGCTTTATCGACAGAAACGGCACTGTATTTGACAACCTGACCTTCACCACCAACTGGGTGCGACAGACCTTGAACCGTGGTCAACTGCCCACTGCGGGTTCACTGCAGCAATTGTCATTTGAAATCACCGTGCCGGGCAGTGATCTGGAATACTACCGTGCCAGCTATAACACCCAATACTACAAACCAATTGTTGGTGAGGACTGGGTGTTCCACGTTCGCACTAACCTCGGTTATGGCAACGGTTATGGTGATACAGGTGAGCTGCCGTTTTTCCAGAATTATTTTGCCGGTGGTCTGGCCTACAACGGTGTTGTGCGTGGATTTGAAGAAAACAGCCTCGGCCCCCGCAGCACGCCGCCGATGACCTATCAGACTAACCTCGCAGGTTTGATCAAAGACGAAAACGGCAATGTCAAAGTCAGCCCGGGTGGTTTTGCCGATGGTTACGATGGCAGTCTCGGTTACCTGACCTTGCCGGTGTTTGATAACAACGGCCAACCTGTGCTGGATGCCAATGGCAATCAGCAACTGCAACTGGCCGCTCAGCCTTATGATATTTACGGTGATCGCAACAGTTTTGGTGGCAACATTCTGACCACCGCGTCGATTGAGTTGTTGTTCCCGTTACCGATGGTCGAAGATCGCGGTCGTGTACGATCCAGCCTGTTCTTTGATGTGGGCAGTGTGTTTGCCAGCAATTGCTCGGCGCGTCAGACGGCGCTGAACACTTGCAGTCAGTTTGATGTGGGCGATTTGCGCTACTCGGTGGGTGTGGGTGTGACCTACTTGTCACCGTTTGGACCGCTGACGTTTTATCTGGCCAAACCCTTCACCAAAAACGGGACAGATCAAACCAAGTCCTTTGACTTTACCATCGGCGCAGGATTCTGATACGGAAAAAACCGCGCAGCGTGCATAAGACTCAGTGATATAATGCGCCGCTGTTGCAAACGCACTAACCAATGCACCAACAAACGTACAAACGTGAAACAAATATGACCAAGGTGAATAACATGAAAAAATTAATGATACTGGTAGCAGGTCTGTTTTTGACAGTCAACATGGCTGTTGCCCAGACTGCGCCCGTCATTGGTATCATCAATCTGGAGCAGGCGTTGTTTAACACCGACGCGGCACGTGCACTGGAAACCGGCACACGCACCGAGTTTGCAGCAGACGAGGGGCGACTTGAACAGCTGAATACCGAGCTGCGTGCCATTATTGAACGCGCCCAACGTGATGAATCCATCATGAGTGAATCCGAGCTGCGTGCACTTAATTCAGAGGCACAGGAAAAGCAGGTTCAAATGCAATTGATCAGTGAGCGTCTGCAGGCTGCCTGGCAGGAGCGTCAACAACAATTTGTTGAATCCATGCGTGAGCGTCTGGGGCAGGCTATTGAATCTGTTGTTCAGGAAGGCAGCTATGATCTGGTATTAAACGCCGAATCAGTAGCGTTTTTTAATAACAGCTACAACATTACTGCACTTGTGACTGCAAAACTGAACGAGCTGTCGCGCTAAGCTCTGGCGTTTGGCGACGATCATTCCCGTGTCGGGTACGCTGCGATGAAGGCAACGTTCACGCTGGCAGAGTTATCTGTTCAGCTGGACGTGCCTGTGCGGGCGGGTGTTGGTGAGGCTTACAACACGTCTGTAGAGGATGTGTTGATTGACGGCCTGGCAACCCTTGAAAATGCGACCTCCAGCAAACTGAGTTTTCTGAGTAATCCTCGTTACAGCGCACAACTGTCAAACTGTCAGGCGGGTGCGGTGATTATTCATCCTGATCTGGCCAATAACACACATCTGCCTTGCCTGTTATCCTCAACCCCTTACGTGACTTATGCCAAAGCCTCGCAGCTTTTTGCCGCTGCCGTTGCTCAGCACACTGGCGGTCAGACAGAGATTCACCCCAGTGCTGTGATCAGTGCAGAGGCGGTTCTGGGCAAGGATGTTAACGTTGGGCCGCATGCGGTGATTGAGGCCGGGGCTGTTGTGGGTGAGGGCAGTTGTATTGGTGCCGGTTGTTACATTGGTGCCAATGTCAGGATTGGCAGTCAGTGTGTTGTGTATGCCAATGTCACTGTTTATCACGAGGTTGTACTCGGTGATCGAGTCATTGTGCATGCCGGTGCTGTCGTGGGCGCCGACGGATTCGGGTTTGCATTTGATGGTCAGCGCTCAGTGAAAATTGCGCAACTGGGCAGCGTGCATATCGGTTCAGATGTAGAAATTGGCGCTGGTAGCAGCATTGATCGTGGCGCGCTCGATGACACGGTGATTGGTAACGGTGTCAAAATTGATAATCAGGTGCAGATAGGCCATAACTGTATTGTGGGCGACCACACGGTGATCTGTGGCTGTAGTGCACTGGCAGGCAGTACCCGATTGGGGCGTTATTGTGTGATTGGTGGTGGTGTGGGCATCACCGGGCATCTGAGTGTGGTTGATCGGGTGACGGTCAGCGCGATGTCCATGGTGACCCAGTCCATTACAAAACCAGGGCTGTATTCCTCCGGCACCTTGTTGCAGGAGAGTGCTCAATGGAAACGAAATGTGGTGACACTTGGCAAGTTATCCGAGTTGTCCCGAACCGTCAGGAATATTCAAAGGCAACTGGATGAAACCAACTTGCCGACGTCAGGAAATGATTATGATGAACATCGAAGAAATTAAGGAATATCTGCCACAACGTTATCCTTTTTTATTGGTTGACCGTGTGGTCAGTATCGACCTTGGGAAATCGATTGTTGCGTACAAAAATGTCAGCGTAAACGAGCCATTTTTTAACGGCCATTTTCCTGACTTTCCGATCATGCCGGGTGTGCTGATTATCGAAGCACTGGCGCAGGCAGCGGGTGTGCTGGGTTTCAAGAGTCAGGAGAAAAAACCCAAAGACGGTTATCTGTATTATTTTGTCGGGGCTGACGAAGTTCGTTTAAAGCGGCCCGTGGTCCCCGGTGACCAACTGACGCTGGAGGCCAGCATTCTGACCAGTAAACGTGGTATCTACAAATTCCAGTGCCGTGCCTCGGTAGGCGAGGAATTGGTAGGCGAGGCAATCATCATGTGTGCAGAAAGGAAAAAGGAAAAGTGATTGACGCGCTTGCCATCATAGATCCCTCGGCCCGCATTGCCGAGGGGGTTCGCATAGGTCCGTGGAGTATTATTGGTCCGAACGTCACCATTGGTGAAGGCACTGAAATCGCCTCGCATGTGGTGATCAAGGGCAATACTCGTATCGGGAAAGGCAACAGCATTTACCAGTTTGCATCCATTGGCGAAGATCCTGCTGACAAAAAGTTTGCCGGTGAAGACACCTGGCTCGAGATTGGTGACAACAACATCATCCGCGAAGGCGCTACCCTGCACCGTGGTACGGGGGCGGGTGGTGGTTTGACGCGCGTCGGCAGCGGCAATCTGATGATGGCCTACGTGCACATCGCTCATGATTGCATGGTGGGCAACAATACGGTGTTCGCTAACAATGCCGGTTTGTCAGGTCATGTGCAGGTTGATGACTGGGCTATTCTGGGTGGTTATGCCGGGGTAAATCAGTTTCTGCGCATCGGCGCCCATGCCATGGTGGGTGGCATGACTCATGTCTCCCACGATGTGCCCGCGTATGTGATTGTCAGTGGCAGTCCACCCGCTGTGCGTAGTGTGAATACGGTCGGGCTTGAACGTCGTGGATTTGACGAGCAGACCGTCAAGTTGATTCGTGAAGCATTCAAAGTGATCTACAAGCGCGGCCTTAGTCTGCAGGAAGCGCAACAACAGATTGCGCAGATGGCAGATGACAACGCTGCACAACAGGTGGCGCTGACGGTGCTGCTGAATTCCATTTCGGGATCTGCCAAAGGTATTCATCGTTAGCAGCGTGTTGCGTTTAAAACTATAAAAATTCAGGTGCCGGATTTATGCTGATAGCCATGGTAGCGGGGGAGGCCTCCGGAGACATTCTCGGTGCCGGTCTGATCCGTGCCTTGCGTCAGCGTTATCCGCATGCCCGTTTTGTTGGGGTAGGCGGGCCAAAGATGTTGGCCTGTGGTTTTGAAACCATCACACCCATGGAACGGTTGTCAGTGATGGGTTTTATCGAACCACTGGGGCGTTTGCCGGAGTTGCTGCGCCTTAAACGTGATCTGATCAAACGTTTCAGTGACGAAAAGGCCGCGGTTTTTATTGGCATCGATTCGCCGGGTTTTAACCTGCGCCTTGCGCAATCCCTTCACGATCTTGGCATCAAAACCGTGCACTATGTCAGCCCCAGCGTCTGGGCCTGGGGACAAAAGCGCATCTTCAAAATTGCCCGCGCTGTTGACCTGATGCTGACCTTGTTTCCCTTCGAAACGGCTATCTATCAACAGCATGGCATTGCGGTGCATTGTGTGGGGCATCCCATGGCCGATCGTGTTGACCCGGATGAGGATCAATATCAGGCTCGTCAGCAGGCGCAGCAAACACTTGGATTGAATGTCAGCGGCGCACAACAGGTTGTGTGTCTGATGCCCGGCAGCCGGCATGATGAACTTGCCCGCCTGGCGCCGGTGTTTCTCGCAGCAGCCTTGCGCTGTCTGCAGATGCGCCCGACCCTGCAATTTGTGCTGCCCTGTGCCAATCAGACGCGCCTCGAGCAACTGAACGGTTTGTTGGCGGATGCCCTGGCGCAGGACCCGGCCAACCAACACTGGCGTGATTCGTTCAAGGTGCTTGATGGACACTCTTATGAGGCCATGCGCGCAGCAGATATGGTGCTACTGGCCTCCGGTACCGCCACGTTGGAAGCCATGTTGCTGAAGCGCCCGATGATTGTGTGTTACAAGTTATCAGCAATGACCTGGTGGCTGGCATCACGTCTGGTTAAAGTCCCGGATATTGCCTTGCCGAATTTATTGGCGGGGCGGCGCCTGGTGCCGGAGTATCTGCAGCATGCGGTCACTGAGCAGACCTTGTCGACCGAGCTGCTGGCCTGGCTGGACGATTCGCTGCGCCGTGATGCCTTGTATGATGATTTTACGCGTATCCATCGCAGTATTCGTCTGGATGCCGATCAGCAGGCCGCCCACGCGGTCAGTACGCTGATTGGACAAGGTGTCACCCACTGATGGCCGCAGGGAAAAGACAGGATAATGTGCTGTTTGATGAGCCATCCAAAAATGTCTCTGAATGGCCACAACATGCCAATGAACAGGTTGCCGGGGCTGATGAAGCAGGACGTGGACCGTTGGCGGGCGCGGTGTTTGCAGCGGCGGTGATACTGCCGCGTCACTATGATCTGCCTGGACTGAATGACTCCAAAAAACTCAGTGCCGCCCGGCGGGAGCTGTTGTACGATCTGATTCAGCAACAAGCGCTGGCGTTTGCAATTACACAGGTCTCTGCGGCTGACATCGACACGATCAATATCTTCCGGGCGTCTTTGCTGGCCATGCAGCAGGCGGTTGATGCACTCGGCACAGACGTTGATTTTGTGTATGTGGATGGCACACATTGCCCATCGTGGAACAGACGCAGTGCTGCACTGGTCAAGGGTGACAGCCGCCTTGATTGTATTGCTGCCGCCTCAGTGCTGGCCAAAGTTGCCCGTGACCGTGATATGCAGCGCTTGCACGAAGCGTTTCCCATGTATGGATTTGACAGGCACAAAGCGTATCCAACACCCGAACATTTAGAAGCACTGGCGCAGTATGGCCCCTGTGTTGAGCATCGGCGTAGTTACGCGCCGGTGGCAAAATATCTCGCCAGCCACTGATCGTGTGCCGACTGATTTGAACTTTTTCAGGAATTTTGCATGACCGTTACCCCCAACCAGTTTGTTCATTTGAATGTGCACACCGAGTTCTCAATTGTGGACGGTCTTGTCCGTGTTGACGAACTGATCAAAACAGTGCGCGCGCTGGACATGCCTGCGGTGGCGGTGACTGATCATGTCAATCTGTTTGCCATGATCAAGTTCTATTCCGAGGCGCTTGGCAAAGGCATCAAACCCATCTGTGGCTGTGATGTGTTAATCGAAAATACTGAGCGCCCTGATCGTCCTCATGCCATCACGCTGCTGGTCAAAAATCTGGAGGGATATCGCAATCTGACGCGTCTGATTTCGATGTCCTATACCAACAAAGTCGGCCATGGCGAGCCGCTGCTGCGCAGGCAATGGCTGGAACATCATGCCGATGGTCTGATTGCGCTCTCCGGCGGCATGAATGGCGACGTTGGACGGGCGCTGGTGGATGGTGATCGTCCAGCCGCACTACGGGCACTGGCATGGTGGATGAACTTGTTTCCAGAGAGTTTTTATCTGTCAATTGCGCGCTGTGGTCGGCCCGGCGAAGAAGCTTATATTCAGGCCGCTGTGCTGTTGTCATCTGACACCGACTGCCCACTGGTGGCGGTGAATGATGTGCGCTTTATCGCCGCGGCTGATTTTGAAGCGCATGAGGTGCGCGTGTGTATCCACGAGCGCCGTACGCTGGATGATCCGCGTCGGCCGCGTCATTACACCGAACAACAGTACCTGCGCTCTCCCAACGAGATGATCACGCTGTTTGAGGATTTGCCCGAAGCCATCGAGAACACAGTGCAGATCGCGATGCGCTGCTCGCTATCCCTGGAGCTTGGCAAACCGTATCTGCCCAATTACCCGGTCCCGGCCGGCATGACCATGGACGAATTTTTCCGTGAGATCAGTTTGCAGGGTCTGCAGCGCCGGCTGCCGCGCATTATCAGTGAAAGTCATCATTTGCCCTTTACCATCAATAGCAGCCAGATGGCCGATTATGCTGATTTTTGCAAACCCTATTATGAGCGGCTGGATTTTGAGCTTAACGTCATCATCCAGATGGGTTTCCCGGGTTATTTCCTGATTGTGATGGAATTTATCCAATGGGCCAAAAACAATGATATTCCTGTTGGACCAGGCCGGGGCTCGGGGGCAGGTTCCATAGTCGCTTACGCGCTGGGGATTACCGATCTGGATCCTTTGCGTTATGACTTGCTGTTTGAGCGATTTCTGAACCCTGAACGGGTATCGATGCCGGACTTTGACGTTGACTTCTGCATGGAAGGCCGGGATCGGGTGATCCAGCACGTAGCTGAATTGTATGGCAAAGAAGCGGTATCGCAGATCATCACCTTTGGCACCATGGCCGCCAAGGCGGTGGTGCGCGACGTGGCGCGAGTGCAAGGCAAATCCTATGGTCTCGCCGACAAACTCTCCAAACTGATTCCGTTTGAGCCGGGCATCACACTGGAAAAAGCCATGGAAGACGAACCTGCGCTCAGGGAGTTTATCGACTCCGATGAAGACGCGCAGGAAATCATGGAGATGGCATTGAAGCTGGAAGGCATCACGCGCAACGTTGGCAAACATGCGGGTGGCGTGGTGATTGCACCCACCCGCCTCACGGATTTTTCCCCGCTGTATTGTGACGAGAACGGCGACGGCCTGGTCACCCAGTTTGACAAAAACGATGTGGAAACAGCGGGACTGGTCAAGTTTGACTTTCTGGGCTTGAGAACACTGACCATCATCGATTGGGCAGTGAAGATGATTAATAAGCAGGAGCCCGCGCACCGCGACAACCCGCTTGACATCACCATGATTCCACTGGATGACGTGCGTGTGTATGAATTGTTGCAACGCGGCGAAACCACAGCCGTATTTCAGCTGGAATCGCGCGGCATGAAAGATCTGATCCGTCGTCTGTTGCCCAGCTGTTTTGAGGACATCGTGGCCTTGGTGGCATTGTTCCGGCCGGGCCCCCTGCAGTCGGGCATGGTGGATGACTTTATCAATCGTAAACATGGCCGCGCCGAAATCAGCTACCCGCATCCGGATCTGTCACCGGTACTGGGCAACACCTATGGCGTCATTCTCTATCAGGAACAGGTGATGCAGATCGCTCAGGTGCTGGCCAGTTACAGTCTGGGCGGCGCAGACATGCTGCGCCGGGCAATGGGTAAAAAGAAACCCGAGGAAATGGCCAAGCAACGCAGTATTTTTGTGGAAGGAGCGTCGGGTCGGGGACTCAGTGAGGAACTGTCAGGATCGATCTTTGACCTGATGGAAAAATTTGCCGGATATGGTTTTAACAAGTCCCACTCGGCTGCTTATGCGCTGGTGTCGTACCAGACTGCGTGGTTAAAAAAGCATTATCCCGCCTATTTTATGGCCGCGGTGATGTCAGCAGATATGCAGAACACCGACAAGGTGGTGACGCTGGTAGAAGAGTGCCGCGAAATGAAACTGCCCTTGATTGTGCCGGATGTGAACGTCGGGGCGTTTAATTTCACCGTCAATACCAAAGGCCAGATCGTTTACGGATTGGGCGCCATCAAAGGATTGGGCGAAGGTCCCATAAACGCCATAATCAAGGCGCGCGACAGCGGTGGTGACTTTACCTCGCTGCTGGATTTTTGTCGCCGCGTGGATTTACGCACTGTTAATAAACGTGCGCTGGAGGCATTGATCAAAGCTGGCGCGCTGGACAACCTGTACGAGTCTGATACCGATACCACCCGTGCCTGGCTCATGGCGTCGCTGGCGGACACAGTGCAAGCCGCCGAGCAAAGCAGCCGAAATCTGGAATCCGGCGTGCAAGATCTGTTTGGTGACATTGCACCGGTGACGGAAACCGTTGCCGTCAGTGGCCTGTCTGAGGGACCCGGCAGTCACAAAATCAAGCCGTGGAGCCAGCAACAGCGCTTGCGGGAAGAAAAGGAAACACTGGGTCTATACCTCAGTGGTCATCCGATTGATGAGTTTTTACCCGAGTTGCGGCAGCTGACACGTGATCGGCTTGCCAATCTCAAAGCCGATCGGGAAAACCAGCTGTTGGCGGGCTTGCTGGTGGCCACGCGCACCATGCGCAGCAAACGCGGCGACAATATCGCGTTCATTACGCTGGACGATCGCAGTGGCCGACTGGAGATCTCGCTGTTTGCCAAAGAATACGAACGTTTCAGGGACATGTTGCAAAAAGATGCCATTCTTGTGGTTGATTGTCAGGTGTCCATGGATGACTTCAGTGGCAGTCTGAAAGGACGTGCGCGAGAGGTCATGAATCTGACGCAGGCGCGGCTTCGTTATGCCAGCGCTGTGCAGTTGGAGCTCAAGGCCGATACGCTGGGCAAGGACTTCAGTCAGCATCTGGCTAAGGTATTGACGCCTTACAGGGTCGATCCGGCCAAGCAACAAGTGGTCCCCGCGGTGCAAGAAGAAGGTGCCGAACCCGCGCCGCCCGTGTCCTGCCCAGTGCGGATCTGTTACCGGCGACCGGATATTTCCGGTTGGATTACCCTCGGTGAGCAGTGGCAGGTCAAGCCGGATCAAGCGCTGATTCATGAGTTGAAACAGCTTTTTGGGCAACAGGCTGTCAGCATCGCTTACCGCTGAGCGATGTTATTTGTTATGATTGGGCCTCGTCGGATCGAAACAGGCATACCACAATATTATGAATCCCAATTATCTCGATTTTGAGCAACCGATTGCGGACCTCGAAGTAAAGATCAATGAGTTGCGTCTGGTCAGTGACGACAACGAGTTGAACATCGGTGAAGAGATACAGAAGCTTCAGGAAAAGAGCAAAAAGCTCACCGAAAAAATCTATGGCAATCTGTCATCCTGGCAGATTTCGCAGGTCGCGCGACATCCGCTGCGACCCTATACACTGGATTACATTCAACACATCTTTACCGATTTTGATGAGTTACACGGTGACCGTCTGTTTGCTGACGATATGGCATTGATTGGCGGTATTGCCCGACTCGAAGGCAAACCGGTGATGGTGATAGGCCATCAGAAGGGCCGTGGCACCAAAGAAAAAGTGCGCCACAATTTTGGAATGCCGCGCCCGGAAGGTTACCGTAAAGCGCGCCGTTTGATAGAGCTGGCCGAACGTTTTCAATTGCCGGTACTGAGTTTTATTGATACGCCGGGCGCCTACCCGGGCATCGACGCGGAAGAGCGTGGCATCAACGAAGCCATCGCCGAAAACATGGCGATGATGTCGCGAGTACGTACGCCATTGATTGCCACGGTGACCGGTGAGGCCAACTCTGGCGGTGCCATTGCCATCGGCATCGCTGATCATCTGAACATGTTGCAATATTCCACGTACACCGTTATCACCCCGGAGGGCTGCGCCACCATTCTCTGGAAATCAGCAGAGCATGCCGCGGACGCTGCCGAAGCCATGGGTGTGACGTCAAAACGACTCGAAGAGCTGGGAATTGTGGACACCACCATTCCAGAGCCTTTGGGTGGTGCACATCGAGACATTAAAGCAGTGGCTGCCAACATCAAATCCGCACTGGTGGATCAGGTAGAGCGCTTGCAGAACATGGATATCGATAGTCTGGTCGAGCGTCGTTATCGACGACTGATGAGTTACGGCATCAGCCGCTAAGTCACAACGGCATTTTTCTGGGGTCAACGTTAGGGGTTTTCAGCATGTCAGACACGCTTCTGGCGGGCCCGGCCCCGGCGTTGCTTCATTCTTTAAAAAAGCTGTATGAGCATTTTCCGCATAGCCAAGGTCTGGTCATTGCCCTCAGTGGCGGTCTGGATTCCATGGTGTTGCTGGATATGTGTTGTGAATTGCAGCCTGAGTGGATTGCGATGTTTCCGCAGGGCATGCGCGCCATCCATGTGCACCACGGCTTGAGTGTTAACGCGGACCGTTGGCTGGATTTCTGCAAACAACAATGTGATGCGCGCGCTATCCACTGCGTGAGTGTCAAGGCTGGCGCGATATTGCAGCGATATCTGGCAGCGGGCGATAGTGTCGAGGAAGCAGCGCGCCGGGCGCGATACCAAGTGTTTGAGCGCGAACTGGCGCACGATGAGGTGCTGCTGACGGCTCATCACAAAAATGATCAGACCGAGACCGTGTTGTTGAACCTGCTGCGTGGCAGCGGTGCGCGAGGCTTGGCCGGTATGCCGGTCAGCAGAACCTTGGGGCAGGGGCAGGTATGGCGACCGTTGTTGCAGCAAGGTCGGGCGGACCTTGAAGCCTATGCTCAGCGTCGGGCATTGTTGTGGATAGACGATGAAAGTAATCAGGACATACGTTTAAGTCGCAATTTTTTGCGCCATCAGGTGTTGCCATTGCTGGCCACACAATGGCCCGGTGTGCAGGACACACTGTTAAGAACGGCCGCGTTGCTGGCCGACAGTGACCAGTTATTGTCGCAGTTGGCTGAGCAGTACCTGAGTCAGCATCATGATGTGGAAGAAAATACGTTGCAGGTCGCCGATTTGTTGGTCGCCTCGCCCGCCATGCAGCGTCTGGTGCTGAGGCACTGGTTACACAATGCCAGTCGTGGCGACGCGGCCGCAGGGTTGTGGCCTGAATGGAAACTTGTCCAAACGCTGATTGATGAGGTGGTGTTGGCCACGGCAGATGCCGAACCGCTGCTTCACTGGCAGGGGCGTGAGATTCGCCGCTTCAGGGATCGCCTGTACATGATGTGGCCGGCTGAGCCTATGCCGCCGGCGCCGATCGATGGATTGTTATGGCGACAAACACCGGATGGTCGTTTGCCGGTGATGGTGTTGCCGGGCAACAACGGCAGCCTGCGCTTGTTGCAGAGTAAAGAGGCCGGCATGGTTTTCCCGGCAGGGGAATGCCGAGTGCGCTATCGCAGCGCGGATGGGCTGGAATGTGCGCTGGCGGGCAGACCGCGCCGGGCACTTAAAAAGATATTGCAGGAATCGGATGTACCGCCATGGATACGTGCGCGGACACCCCTGCTGTTTATTGATGACCAGCTGGCGTGGATTGCCGGTGTGGGTGTTTGTGAAGGATTTCAAGCAGATAAAGGCAGTAGTGGCTGGGCTGTCAACTGGCAGATGCCCGTTAATGAGGCGCCGGAACATTAAGCAGCCGCCGATACAATGTGAGTATTGATACTTAACTGACACAGTGACCGGAACATGGTTTCCGGAATTTTAATTTGTTCATGCGTGGGGCTTCTGGTAATCTGGCGTCCCATCAATGACTCAGGATGGGGCGTTAATGACGCGATATATTTTCATCACCGGTGGGGTTGTTTCCTCACTCGGCAAAGGTATTACCTCAGCATCACTTGGTGCGATTCTCGAAGCGCGTGGCTTGAAAGTCACCATGCTTAAACTCGACCCGTATATCAATGTTGATCCGGGGACCATGAGTCCGTTTCAGCACGGTGAAGTATTTGTCACCGCTGATGGCGCCGAGACCGATCTTGATCTCGGTCACTACGAGCGTTTTATACGTACCACCATGAAAGCCGGTAACAACTTCACCACGGGCCGTGTTTACGAAGAAGTCATTCGTCGTGAGCGTCGTGGTGATTACCTTGGTGCAACCATTCAGGTTATTCCGCATATCACCGATGAGATCAAACGCCGTGTGATTCTGGGCGCTGCCGGCGCCGATGTGGCGCTGGTTGAAATTGGTGGCACGGTGGGTGATATCGAGTCGCAGCCGTTTCTGGAAGCGGTGCGGCAGATGCGTGTGGAATTGGGGTCGTCCTACGCATTGTTTATGCACCTGACGCTGGTACCTTACATTGCCACGGCGGGCGAAACCAAAACCAAACCCACGCAGCACTCTGTCAAGGAACTGCGCTCCATTGGTATTCAGCCGGATATTCTGATTTGCCGATCCGAGCAGGAAATTTCTGAATCCGCGCGTCGCAAAATTGCCTTGTTTACCAACGTTGATTTACCCGCCGTTGTCTCTCTGCCTGATACCAACACCATTTACCGCATCCCCTCGCTGCTGCGTGCTGCCGAGCTGGATGAGTTTGTAGTGAAAAAATTTGGTCTGGAATGCCCACCTGCGGATTTGAGTGAATGGCAACGCGTTGTGGATGCCAAACTCAACCCTGATCAGGAAGTAACTATTGCCATCGTTGGCAAGTACATGGAGTTGCTGGATGCCTACAAGTCGCTGATCGAAGCGGTCAGTCATGCCGGTATCCAGACGCGCACCCGGGTTAACGTCAAATACATCGATTCCAGTGATATCAAAGTGCACGGCACACATCTGCTGGAAGGTGTGCATGCCATTCTGGTGCCCGGTGGATTTGGTATGCGCGGTGTGGAAGGTAAAATTCTGACCGTGCAGTATGCGCGCGAAAATAAAATCCCCTACCTCGGCATTTGTCTGGGTATGCAGGTCGCTGTGATTGAATACGCGCGTAATCTGGCCGGTCTGACGGATGCCCACAGCACGGAATTCAAACCGGAGAGCAAAGACCCGGTGGTGGCACTGATCAGTGAATGGGTCACGGCGGATGGGGCAGTGGAGCAGCGGGATGAACACTCTGATATGGGCGGCACCATGCGCCTTGGTGCACAGCAATGCCGTCTGGTACCCGGTTCTACTGCGCATACCTGTTACGGGCAGGATGTGATTACCGAGCGCCACCGTCATCGTTATGAGGTCAACAACAACTACCTCGAACAATTGCAGGCAGCCGGTTTACAGATTACCGGTCGATCCATGGATGGTGAGTTGGTTGAAATGATTGAGGTGCCTGATCATCCGTGGTTTGTCGCCTGTCAGTTCCACCCGGAGTTCACGTCCACGCCACGCGATGGGCATCCGTTGTTCACGGGTTTTGTGAAAGCGGCACTGGCGCATCAGGCGCAGTTTGGTGAGGCGTTCGCATGAGCCAGAGTGGCGCCATGACCCCTGTGCATCTGCAGTTAAACGATCGGGTGCGATTTGGTAATGATCTGCCTTTTGTACTGATTGGTGGCATGAACGTGCTGGAGTCCTCTGATCTTGCGCATGAGGTTGCTGCGCATTATGTGGAGGTCTGTGGAAGACTGGGCATTCCTTATGTGTTCAAGGCGTCGTTTGACAAGGCCAACCGTTCCTCGATTCATTCCTATCGTGGACCGGGGATGGATGCCGGGTTAAAAATTCTGCAGGATATTAAAGACTGCTTTATGGTCCCTGTGTTGACCGATGTGCACGAGCCTTGGCAGGCAGCACCAGTGGCTGAGGTCGCCGATATTATCCAGTTGCCAGCGTTTTTATCGCGACAAACGGATCTGGTGGCGGCCATGGCGCAGACCAAGGCGTTTATCAATATTAAAAAGGCGCAATTTCTGGCGCCGCAGGAAATGAAACATATCCTGCGCAAGTTTGAAGAGGCCGGCAACAACAGGCTGATGTTGTGTGAGCGCGGTTCCAGTTTTGGTTATAACAATCTGGTCGTTGACATGCTGGGTTTTTCGGTGATGAAGCAGTTTCGCTACCCGGTGATGTTTGATGTCACCCACGCACTTCAAAAACCCGGTGGTTTGTCGGCCAGTGCGGATGGTCGCCGCGCCGATGTGACACAGCTGGCGCGTGCCGGCTTGAGCCAGGGTTTGGCGGCGTTGTTTCTGGAAGCGCATCCTGACCCAGAAAAAGCGTTGTGTGATGGGCCCTGCGCGTTGCCGCTGGCGAAGCTGGAAGCGTTTCTGGTGCAAATGAAAGCGATTGACGAATTGGTTAAACAATTCCCCGACATTGATACCCGTTAAAAACTGACAGGAAGTGACTATGGCGATTATTAAAGACATCCGTGCCCGTGAAGTGCTTGATTCACGTGGTAATCCCACTGTTGAAGCTGACGTGTTGCTGGACAATGGCATGGTTGGCAGCGCGTGTGCGCCCTCCGGTGCTTCAACAGGTTCGCGTGAAGCGCTGGAACTGCGCGACAAGGATCCGTCCCGTTATCTGGGCAAGGGTGTTCTGAAGGCAGTTGGCAACATCAACACTCAAATCCGTGCTGCATTGCTGGGTCATGATGCGGCGGATCAGGCTGCAGTGGACAAGGTCATGATTGATCTGGATGGCACACATAACAAAGCCAATCTGGGTGCCAATGCCATTCTGGCGGTGTCGCTGGCGGCGGCCAAAGCGGCTGCGCAGGCCAATCACATGCCACTGTATGCATGGATTGCCAAACTCAATGGCAGCACTGATCTGATGAGCCTGCCGGTGCCGATGATGAATATCATCAATGGTGGTGAGCACGCTGATAACAACGTTGATATCCAGGAATTTATGGTGCAGCCGGTAGGCGCGCCGAATTTTGCGGAAGCCCTGCGTTACGGTGCAGAGATTTTCCACAGTCTGAAATCGGTATTGAAGGCGCAAGGTTTGAGCACGTCGGTGGGTGACGAAGGTGGTTTTGCGCCCAATTTGCCCTCCAATGCTGCTGCGCTGGATGCAATCCTGACGGCCGTAGGCAAAACTGGCCTAAAGATGGGGACAGATGTGCGTCTTGCGTTGGACTGCGCATCGTCGGAGTTTTACCGCGATGGCCAGTACCACCTCAAGGGGGAAAACGCGGTGTATAGCTCCGCACAATTTACTGACTACCTCGCAAAGCTCGCCAAAGACTTCAACATTCTGTCCATCGAAGATGGTATGGATGAAAGTGACTGGGATGGTTGGGCGCTGCTGACCCGCAAAATCGGCAACACCGTGCAACTGGTTGGCGACGATCTGTTTGTTACCAATACCGAAATTCTGGCGCGTGGTATTGAGCAAAACATTGCCAACTCCATTCTGATCAAGTTTAACCAGATCGGTTCACTCACCGAGACCCTGGCAGCGATCAGTATGGCGCGCAAAGCCGGTTTCACAGCGGTGATATCGCATCGTTCCGGTGAAACGGAAGACACCACTATTGCCGATCTGGCCGTTGCCACCGGTGCCGGTCAGATCAAAACCGGTTCATTGTGCCGCTCTGACCGCGTTGCCAAATACAACCGACTGCTGCGCATTGAGCAGGAACTGGGCAGCAAGGCTGTTTACCGCGGTCTGGCGGAATTCAGTCACGTGCTGGGTTGATTAGTTGATTGATTAAACAGGGCATTCGACACCCTTGATGTGCAAAGAGGCGACACACACACGATGAAAGCACTGCTGGCAGGACTGGTCGTTGTGTTATTGATTCTGCAGTGGCGCCTCTGGGCAGGCGAGGGAGGCGTGTCGGAGTTACGCCAGCTGGAACAACAGCTGGCGGCTCAGCGGGCCGAGAACGAGGCGCTGCGCCTGCGCAATCAGATGCTGGAGAACGAAGTGCTCGATTTGAAGACCGGCCTGGATGCCATTGAGGAGCGTGCGCGTTCCGATCTGGGCATGACCCGCGAAGGTGAAATTTTCTACAGAGTGATTGAATAGTGGTCTATGCGATCATTCCGGCGGCCGGCATCGGCAGCCGTATGCAATCCAGTATACCGAAACAATACCTGCCTTTGTGCGGCGCTACCGTCCTCCTGCATTCCATCCGGGCGCTGTTGGCGGTAAAAGATATCAGCCGCTTGGTGATCGCCTTGAACCCGGCAGACCTCTGGTGGCCACAGACCCGCGCGTTGCTCACGGAAAGCGAGTTGCAGCGTATTGCAACCTGCATTGGCGGCGCGGAGCGCTGGCAGTCAGTGCGATCCGCGTTGGACATGATCAACAAGGTGTCGCAACACAACGACTGGGTGTTGATACACGATGCTGTGCGCCCCTGCGTGCGGCAGCAGGACCTTCGTGCGTTGCTGGAATTTTGTGACGCGGCGCCGGCGTCAGTCGCCGGTGCGCTGTTGGCGACGCCGGTGTCGGATACGCTCAAACGGGCGACCGACAGTTTCAGTGTGCAGAGTACCATGGATCGCACTCAGTTGTGGGCAGCATGTACCCCACAAATGTTCAGATCCGGGGACTTGCTTTTGGCACTGGATCAGTGTGCGTTGTCGGGCGTGTCAGTCACGGATGAGTCATCGGCGATTGAAGCGGCGGGTGGCAAGCCGCAGTTGATACCCTGTCATAGGGACAATATTAAAATTACCTATCCCGACGACCTGCAGTTGGCTGAATGGATTTTGCAATCCCGCCTGCCTGCTTCCTTGGTATCAGATGGAGCTTGAGATCAGTATGCAGTTACGAATTGGCCATGGTTATGATGCTCACCGGTTTGCCGAACCCTCCGACAATCGTCCCCTGATCCTTGGCGGCATCGAGGTGCCACATGACCGCGGCTTGTTGGCGCATTCCGATGGCGATGCACTGATTCATGCGCTGTGTGATGCGCTGTTGGGCGCCTTGGCATTGGGAGATATCGGACGTCATTTTCCGGATACCGATCAGGCTTTCAACAATGTCGACAGCAAACAGTTGTTAAAACACGTCATGGGCTTGATCAAGGCGCAGGGGTGGCGTGTGGTGAATGCCGATATGACAATTCTTGCACAGACGCCCAAAATGGCACCACATATCAATTCGATGCGATCATGTCTTGCCAGTTTACTGGAAGTTGATATGGGGGCTGTGAACGTCAAGGCCTCCACTACCGAAGGCATGGGATTTGTAGGGCGCAAGGAAGGTTTGGAAACCCATGCGGTGGTGTTGTTAAACCGGTGAATCTCTCCCGCACCCGCCAACCTGTACTGCGTGCTGATTTTAAACAGCAGCCGCATGACTTTCTGGTTGACGAGCAACTGGGGTTTGAGTGTACCGGTGATGGGGAGCATGTCTGGGTTTTGATCCGCAAAACCGGTATCAATACCGTCGAAGCTGCCCAGCGCCTTGCGCGCGCTGCCGGGGTCAGCCTCAAGGATGTCAGTTGGTCCGGATTAAAAGATCGCCACGGCGTCTGCCGCCAGTGGCTCAGTCTGCAGTTACCCGGGCGCGCGACACCCGATTTTATGTCGGTGATCTCTGATGAGCTGCACATTGAACGTATAGAGCGCAACAATCGCAAACTGCGCAGAGGCAGTCATCGCAGTAACAGGTTTATGATTCGTTTGCGGCATTTGCGTCCTGACACGGACGTGGTTGATCTGGCTACCGGGCTGGCTGCGCTGGAACAGGCGTTGATACACATCCGCCAGCAGGGTGTCCCCAATTATTTTGGTGAGCAACGCTTTGGTTTTGACAATATCAACAAAGCACAAGCGTGGTTCAACCGTGAGTATCGTCCCCAAAATACCACTGAACGCGGACTGTTATTATCCGCCGCGCGTGCGGCGATTTTTAATGTGGTACTGAGTGAGCGTGTCAGTGCCGGTCACTGGAATAGGTACCTCGACGGCGATGTCATGAACCTTGACGGTAGTGCGAGTGTCTTTCAGCCCGAGGCTGGCGACGACCAGATTGTGCAGCGTATCGAGACCATGGATATTCATCCCACTGGCCCTTTGTGGGGGCGCCCGGTACCGCGATCGCCGAGCCCGCAGGCAGCGTGCGCTGAACTGGAAGGTCGCGTGGCTGAGCGCTTCCCCGGTCTGGCTGATGGCCTGGTGCGACATCAGGTCGAGGCCAGTCGGCGAAGTTTGCGTTTGCCGGTGCAGGCATTACACTATCGGCTTTTAGAAAACCAATCCCCGACGGGGCCTGATCTGGAGTTGTCGTTTGAGTTGCCCTCGGGCACTTATGCAACTGCAGTTCTGCATGATCTGATTGAGTACCAACGCCTGTGAATACACCCAACCTTGCCGGCATAGGCATGACCTCGCAACGTACCCGGGAACGCATGATTGCGTCTTTGCTGGATAAGGGCATCAAAAACTGGGCGGTGCTGGATGTGATGAGAACCGTGCCGCGACATGTATTTCTGGATGAAGCGCTGGCCACACGCGCTTACGAGGACACGGCCTTACCCATCGGTTTTAACCAGACAATTTCGCAACCTTATGTGGTGGCCCGTATGACGGAGGCTGCGTTGGGTGCACGGCTGCCGGAACAGGGCAAAGTGCCGAGAGTATTGGAAATTGGTACCGGCTGCGGTTATCAGACTGCCGTCATCGCTCAGTTCGCCGAGCGGGTATGGACGGTTGAGCGTATCCAGCCGCTGTTGGAGCGGGCGCGCAAACACCTGTCACTGGTTGGCGTGCGCAATGTGCGCTTCAAACACGATGATGGCAGTCTGGGCTGGGCTGACAATGCACCGTTTGACATTATTATTGCAGCGGCTGCCCCGCAACACGTGCCGCCGGAGCTGCTAAACCAGTTGGCTGACGGCGGTCGTCTGGTGATCCCGGTGGGCACAGAGCGCGGTGGTCAGGAGCTGTTGCTGATTGAACGGTTTGGCAACGAATTTTCCAGCCGTGTGCTGGAAGCCGTCAATTTTGTCCCGCTGTATGTCGGGCAGGTGCAGTACTGATGAATATCAGAGAGCGGATTGTGTTGTTTTTGAAAGGCATGGCAATCGGCATAGCGGATTCTGTTCCCGGTGTTTCCGGCGGCACCATTGCGGTGATCAGTGGTATCTATGAACACTTGTTAAAAGCGCTGCGCAGTTGCAACCCCATGGCGCTGAAGGTGCTGTACCAACAGGGTTTCAAAGCGTTCTGGCGTAGCATCGATGGCAGTTTTCTGCTCACGCTGGGCATGGGTATTCTGGGCAGCCTGCTGTTGATGGCCAATACCGTCCTGTATTTGCTGGATAATCATTTTATGCTGGTGATGGCATTTTTTCTGGGCTTGGTGCTGGCATCGTGTGTGTTGTTGTACCGGGAAATGGGCACTGTCAGTCTCGTCAAGACCTTGATATTTCTGGCTGGGTTTGCGCTGACCGCATTGACCGCGGTGATCAATCCGGCAGCGGGCAGCACCTCATTGTTATACCTGTTTTTCTGCGGCGCGATTGCCATCTGTGCCATGATCTTGCCGGGAATTTCCGGGGCATTTATTCTGATTCTGTTGGGTGTTTATGAGTTCGTACTGGATGCCTTGCGCAGTCTGCAACTTGATGTGGTGATTGTATTCGCAGCGGGCTGTGCCATCGGCTTGCTGTCTTTTGCGCATGTGTTGACCTTGATGTTTTTTTATTATCGTCAACCAACGTATGCGTTTCTGGTTGGCATGCTGGCGGCGTCGGTAGTGGTGTTGTGGCCGTGGCGTCTGTCAACAGAGCCGGGCGCTGGTCTGGGCATGATGCCGTGGACTTATACTGAGTTGACCGGTCATAGTGCGATGGTGCCAATGGTTCTGCTTTGTGCGGTTGGAGGATTTGCATTGATTATGCTGTTTGCGGCAACCGTGTCTCGTCTTGCCGGCAACAAATAACTGTTCATCCCCGCTGTGTCACAGGTTGTCGGGCAGATCGGTCAAGGATTTTTCCAGAGGCGTTTCATGAAAAAGTATGGCGTTAAAGTTGTGTCACCCCGACTGGCCTGTCACGGAGCTTACGTGCGTTCACCCCGAATATTGCTATCGATGTTATTTCTGCTGGCCGGTTGCGCCAGTGACTATCAAGCGCCACTGGACGATCGCAGCAGTCGACTTGAGCGCGAAGCGCCAGTGATTGTGGTCGATGGTCAAACGGTGCCAGCCACCACACGTGCGCCGGTTGCCACCAGCACTGGCAACCCGACGTCGTCAACAACGGCCGTTGGCTCTGCCGCCACGGTTGTGCGCCCGATCGCCACAGGATCCGGGATCAGCAGGGCATCGGTGACCAGAACGCCGGTTGGCAACCAGCCACCAGCCCAAGTGCCTGCGCAAATACCGGCGCAAGAGCCTGCGCAACAAGTACCAGCGCAATCCGCAGTGCCTGCTGGCGCCGTGCATGTGGTTGGTCAGGGCGATACCCTGTATTCCATAGCCTTTGCGCATAACATGGATGTACGAAGCCTCGCATTGGCGAACAATCTGGTCACGCCGTATACCATTTACCCGGGGCAGCGTTTGAGTTTGAGCGCAACCGGTGTGACGGCCTCAGCGATTGATGACGTGCCACAAATTCCGGCGGCACCGGCGGGCGAATCAGCCCCTGATACCGGTCGTCGGCCGCAGGCTGCCATGGATGCTCGCCGTACCGGCAGTGTGAATACCCGACAAGTGGACGGTGTTACCTGGCAATGGCCCGCCGATGGACGTTTACTCAGTACGTTTTTGGAGACCAGTGGCAACCGTGGTATCGATGTCGCAGGCATCAGTGGACAAGCCGTCTATGCAGCGGCTGACGGTGATGTTGTTTATGCGGGCAGTGGCATCCAGGGAGCCGGTAATCTGGTGATTGTGCGTCATAATGATCGTTATCTCAGTGCTTATATGCACAACAGTACTATGCTGGTCAGAGAAGGCGATCAGGTCAGGGCTGGCGACAAAATCGCCGAGATGGGCGCTGGACCTAACGGTCGCGACATGCTGCATTTTGAAGTGCGTGTTGATGGCAAACCGGTCGATCCGGTTCGATACTTACCCAATCGTTAGTAGCAGCGCAGGTTTTTTTTTCAAAAAATTGTTCAAACAGTGTGCTGATTTTGTGAAATACAGCACATTTTTGACAATTGCCCCATCCAATTGCATGGCCAAACCGCTGATTCCTGCATTTGTCTTATGATATTGTCTGATCGTTCTGTTAAGAACAGCCTATTTTCACTGACAAGGATGATCAGACGATATGGATATTGCCGTTGATGATGATTTACCCGAACACACACTGGACACGATGTCGCTTTCCAGTGATTTGATTGATGAACCGGACGTTTTGACGGAGGGTCGGGATCAGCCCCTCAACACAACCGTGGTGTATGCGCAGGACAATTTCGCGTGTGATGCGGAGATGGCGTATATCCGGGAAGTGTCGCCCATTCCCCTGCTGAGTTACGATGACGAAGTGCGCCTGGCACGCGCCAGTCGCGCGGGTGATGCCGCCAGTCGGCAGGCCATGATTCAACACAATCTTCGTCTGGTCCTCAGTTTGGCCAGACGTTATCGCAATCGCGGCTTGGCATTGCTGGATATGGTGTCGGAAGGTAACCTCGGCTTGATGCGTGCCGTTGAAAAATTCGACCCTGAGCTGGGCTTCCGATTCTCAACCTACGCCACCTGGTGGGTAAAACAGGCCATTGATCGTGCCATTATGAATCACGCTCGCGATGTTCGCCTGCCGGTCCATATCATCAAGGAAGTCAGCCTCATTTTGCGCAAGGAAATGTCGTTGGCTCATCAAATGGGCCGTAAACCCAATCGCTCGGAATTGGCGGCACATTGCGGCATCAGACTGCATGAACTGGCGTTTTTACTCGATTGTCATGAATCCAGTCATGACAATGATCAGGCGATTCCAGATACCGAAGAGCTGGATGCAGACTGCTGTGCTGCGTTGGACGATGCAGATCCGGTCAGGCCTATGCAATTGACTGGTATGTGCGGCACCACGTGGCGCTGGCTGAATGAACTGAACGATCGGCAGCGGGCTGTACTGGAGCGTCGTTACGGACTTAATGGACATGCGCCACTAACACTCGAACAGACGGGTGAAGACATCGGTCTGACGCGTGAGCGTGTCAGGCAGATTCAGATCGAAGCCATGCGCAGGCTCAGACGTATTGCCAGTCGGGAAGGTTATGAAGTGGATGCGTTTTTCGGATCAGACCGGGTGTCCGACTATGCGTATCTGAATGCCTGCTAAGAACATACCGCATGTCGGTCCGGATTTTTCCGGCATGCGGTTTTCCGTTATGGCAATTATTTGATCAGCAGTTTGATCTTCTGCGGAGCACCATTCCATTTTTCCGCGTCATCCATGGGCGGTTTCATCTGGGTGATATTGGGCCATTTTTGCGCAAGCTCGGCATTGAGTTCCAGAAACTGCTTCTGATCATCTGGCAGTTCATCTTCTGCATAAATGGCATCTACCGGACATTCTGGCTCACACAACGCACAGTCAATACACTCATCAGGATGGATGACCAGAAAATTGGGGCCTTCATAAAAACAGTCTACCGGACAGACTTCCACGCAATCTGTGTGTTTACAGTTAATACAATTTTCACCGACTACAAATGTCATAATGCTTTCCAGTCCGAATCAAACAATGCGGCATTATAGAGTACCTTCCTGCTGCCGACAAACCCGCCGACAGCCACAGAACACTCAAAGTGATCTTTTTAGTTCATATAACAATTGCTGAGCTTGTCGCGGCGTCAGGTCGTCCAGTTCGGTTTGCTGGAGTTGCTCCAATACCGGATGAGTCGAGCTTGCAAACAGATCGCTTTGTGCGGGTAGCTTTTGAGTGCCTGTGGGCTTCTGTGCGTCTCCGGGCACGCTTGTGGTGGGCACAGCTACCGCGAGTTGCTCCAGTTCGGCGAGTTTTTTGCGCGCTTGTTCGATGACAGCTGCAGGCATGCCTGCCAACTGCGCGACCTGCAATCCGTAACTTTGATTGGCAGGCCCCTCTTTGACGGTATGCATAAAGACAATACCTTGTTTGTGTTCAGCAGCGTCAAGATGCACATTGCCGACATTTGCATGGGTGTCCGGCAGCACCGTCAATTCAAAATAATGGGTTGCAAACAGAGTCATCGCGCGGATGTTTTCTGCAATAAACAGGGCGCTGGCCCATGCCAGTGACAAACCGTCAAAGGTGCTGGTGCCGCGCCCGACTTCATCCATTAATACCAGACTTTTGTGTGTTGCGTTATGCAGGATATTGGCCGTTTCTGTCATCTCTACCATAAACGTGGAGCGACCGCCGGCCAGGTCATCCGATGAGCCTATGCGGGTAAAAATACGATCCACCGGCCCAATCACCGCCGATACTGCAGGCACATGGCTGCCACAAAACGCCAGCAATACAATCAGCGCGGTCTGCCGCATGTAGGTAGATTTACCACCCATGTTGGGACCGGTGATGATGAGCATCTGTCGCTCACTGCTGAGTTGCGTATCATTGGGCACAAACTGCTTTTCCAACACCTGTTCTACAACCGGATGGCGACCCTGCTCGATGCGTATGCCTATCTGCTCACTCAATACCGGCTGCGCCCAGTCAAGTGTGATGGCGCGTTCAGCAAAATTGCACAGCACATCCAGCTCTGACAAGGCTGCAGCACTGTCCTGTAGTGCGGACAATTGATTGGCAGTCACTTCCAACAGTTCGTCGTAAAGCTGTTTTTCGCGCGCCAGCGCCTTGCTGTTGGCACTGAGCACCCGATCCTCAAATACCTTCAGTTCCGGTGTGATAAAGCGCTCTGCATTTTTCAAGGTTTGTCGGCGCTGGTAATCCACAGGCATGTTGTCTGCCTGAGCTTTACTGACTTCAATAAAGTAACCGTGTACGCGGTTATAACCGACTTTCAGGGTACTGAGACCGGTGCGTTGTTTTTCCCTCACCTCCATATCGATCAGAAATTGCCCGGCATTGCTGCTCAGCGCACGCAGTTCATCCAGTTCGGCGTCGTAATGCTCTGCAATCACGCCACCTTCGCGAATGACCACCGGCGGATTCTCGATCAGTGCCGCCTGAAGCCGGGCACACAGGGCAGGGTAGTCCGCAATGGCAATCTGAAGTTCAGCAAGGCGGCGCGTTTCCATCACGGTTTGCAAGGCGCTCAGCGCGGCTTGCAGGGCGGGAAATACGGTCAATGCATCGCGCAGTCGCGCCATATCGCGTGGTCGGGCAGAGCGCAGCGCGACGCGAGCCAGAATCCGTTCAATATCGCCAACCTGTTTCAAAAGCGGTTGCAGCGTTTCAAACGCGTATTGATGCTGCAGGGCGCTGACCACTTGCTGGCGTTGCAACAGCACAGGTCGTTGGCGCAACGGGCGATTCAACCAGCGATTAAGCAGGCGACTGCCCATGGCTGTGCTGGTGGCATCGATCACGGACATCAGGGTGTTATTGCTGCCCCCGCCAAGATTGCGATCAAGTTCCAGGTTGCGACGGCTGGCGCCGTCCATGATCAAGGCATCGGCGGCTATTTCTGCGCTCATGCGCTGAATATGGGGCAGGGCGGAGCGCTGGGTATCTTTAGCGTAGTTCAACAGACATCCGGCAGCCTGTATGGCGTGCGGCATCTCCTCGCAGCCAAAACCGCGAAGATCCCGCGTCTGGAAATGGCTGGTCAGCTGACGGTAACAGGTGTCGCTGTCAAACTCCCACACGGGACGACGGCGCAGGCCCGGGCGACTGGCCAGTTCTGCGGGCAACAGCAGGTGCTCGTTAACCAACAGTTCTGCAGGTCGGATGCGTTCTATTTCGGCCAGCAGGTTATTGATGCCGATGACTTCGCTGACCTGGAAGCGTCCTCCGCTGATGTCCATCCAGGCAAGACCCGCCAGCCATTCAGCGCCATTGCCTTTTTCAGTGACACTCAAGGACATCAATACGCAGTCGCTGCGCGCATCGAGCAAGGCTTCGTCGCTGATCGTGCCCGGAGTGATGATACGCACAATCTGGCGATCTACCGGTCCTTTGCTGGTTGCCGGGTCGCCAATTTGCTCGCAGATGGCGATTGATTTGCCCAGTTCAACCAGTCGCGCCAGGTAGCGTTCGACAGAGTGATAGGGTACGCCACACATGGGGATGGGTTTGCCATTGACATTGCCGCGCGCGGTCAAGGTGATATCCAACAGACCGGCAGCGTCGACAGCATCCTGAAAAAACAGCTCGTAGAAATCTCCCATGCGGTAAAACAGCAGGTTATCCGGCTGCTGAGCCTTGATTTTCAGAAACTGCTGAATCATTGGTGTGTGCTGTGATAAATCCTTTTCACTCAAGATACTACCTGCTTTTTGCGATGTTATTTGTTAAGTATTCTGGCGCGTGGAATCACGGTGCAAGCCGGCATTCTATGTTATTTGCTGTGCGTGTTTAAACGCTTTGCCGGGCGATGTTAAACTTTGCTGATGAGCAGCACTGTCAACCAACATGCATTAAACAGGATCGCGGCGCGTCTGGGCAGCATTCTGGGCAGCCATGGCCAAAAAATCGTCACGGCAGAATCCTGCACCGGCGGCTGGATTGCGCAAACGCTCACCGCCATTCCCGGCAGTTCAAGCTGGTTTGAAGCCGGTTTTGTGACCTATTCCAATGCCATGAAACAAAGCGTTCTGCAGGTGCCTGCAGATTATTTGCAAGGCCCTGAGGCACCGGGCGCGGTCAGTGAACAGACGGTGTTGGCGATGGCGCGCGGTGCGCTGACGCTGGCTGACGCTGATTGGGCAGTGGCGACCAGTGGCATTGCCGGTCCTGGCGGCGCGACGCCAGGCAAACCAGTGGGTCTGGTCTGGATAGGCTGGGCATCGCACAATATCGGTGTCGCCAGTGCCTATAATTTTGTGGGTAGTCGTGATCAGGTCAGGCGCCAAGCGGTTGCTGCAGCGCTTGAAGGGCTGCTACAGCGATTACAGGGCCCTGCAACGTGAATGCAAGAATACTGGTTGAATATACAGTAAAGCTCTGCTTTAATACTGGACAAGCACTCTTTCTTACTTAATCTTCAGGATGTTTCACATGGCAGATACACAGGTTCGTGATCCCAACAAGGAAAAAGCACTCAACGCGGCGTTGACTCAGATAGAGCGCCAGTTTGGTAAGGGCTCCATGATGCGTTTGGGCGACAAGGGCAAGGAAGCCATTCCTGCCATTTCGACGGGCTCGCTGGGGCTGGACATTGCGTTGGGTATTGGTGGTCTGCCACGCGGCCGTATCGTTGAGATCTACGGGCCAGAGTCGTCCGGTAAAACCACGTTGACCTTGCAGGTGATTGCAGAGTGTCAACGCGCTGGTGGTACGTGCGCCTTTATTGATGCGGAACATGCGCTTGACCCGATTTATGCCGGGGCTCTTGGTGTTGATGTAGAAAATCTGCTGGTCAGTCAGCCCGATACCGGTGAGCAGGCGCTGGAAATATGCGACATGATCGTGCGTTCCGGTGCCGTTGATGTGGTTGTCATCGACTCGGTCGCTGCATTGACACCCAAAGCCGAGATTGAAGGCGAAATGGGTGACAGTCACATGGGACTGCAGGCGCGCCTGATGTCACAGGCTCTGCGTAAGATGACCGGGAACATCAAAAACTCCAACACGCTGGTTATTTTTATTAACCAGATCCGTATGAAAATCGGCGTGATGTTTGGCTCGCCGGAAACCACAACCGGTGGTAATGCGCTGAAGTTTTACGCCTCCGTGCGGCTGGATATCCGCCGTATCGGCTCGATCAAGGAAGGTGACGAAGTCGTTGGTAATGAGACCCGGGTCAAAGTGGTGAAAAACAAGGTCGCGCCACCTTTCCGTCAAACCGAGTTCCAGATTTATTACGGCAAAGGTATCTACCGTATGGGTGAGGTAATCGATCTGGGTGTCAAACTAAACCTGATCGACAAGTCAGGTGCCTGGTACGCTTATCGGGGTGAAAAAATAGGGCAGGGTAAAAAGAACGTTGCTACCTATCTTGAAGAACATCCTGCATTGGCCAAGGAGTTGGAAGAGCAAATCCGAAGTCAGTTGCTGGGGGGGGCGGCGTTGTTAAGCGCCAGTTTGGATGATAGTGAGCCGATGGACGTGGACATGGAGTAAAACGGCTGAATGAGTCTCGAAGACGAGCAGCGCTTCCGATTGAATGCAAGACGTCGGGCCATGGACTTATTGGCTCGACGCGAGCATACCCGGCAGGAGCTTTTTCATAAACTCAAGACTCGGTTGCTTGCGGAAAGTCTGGATTACGCGTTTGACGGTAGTCAGGTGATTGGTCAGGTATTGGATCAGCTGGAAAAAGACAACTTACTCAGCGATGCACGTTTCATTGAGTCATACCTGACAGCGCGTAAAAACAAAGGATATGGGCCGCTCTACATCCGTCATCAATTGCGGAAAAAAGATATCGGTGAGTATGGATTAAATGTTGTTCAGGACGTTGACGAGGCGCAGTGGCTTGACAACTTGCAGGCTCTGATCACTAAACGCCTGAGCTCAAATGAGTTCCCTCAACGTGGCAGTAAAGACTATTTGAAGTTGCAACGTTTTGTGTTGTCACGAGGGTTTTCTGGCGCGCAATGGCAGGAGATTGATAAGCGGTTACGCGCTGATCGCTAGATTCCAATGACCTCGGTCCGAAGTGGTGCCATTCTTTCCAACATCTGATTCTGTGGGCCCAAGGCGATGCCTGTTTTGTCCATCGCGCTGATCAGGTTCTCAACAATCGCATAAAACTCCGCGCTGTTTATATCCATGCCAGCATGCACGCGCACCATATCGTCGCCGGTATATACACAAGGGCCGTCCGCCAGAACACACATGTGTTCAATCATCTTTTCGCGAAAACGATTGACGTTGGAGTCCATAAAGCGAGGGAGTACCCGATTGTCGTTGGCGATTTCCAAAATGAAGTGATCGACCAGTGTTTCTATAACCGGCTGCCCACCCATTTCGTCATACAAAGATTGTTGACTGTTGCTCGCGCAATTGCTGAGGACTAACAAAAAACCTGTTGATAAAAATAGATTTTTTGTGTGATTCAAGAGTGGCTGACAATACAGTTTCATGGTGACTCCGGGTCGTTCGTCGATTCAGGGGTTGGCAGAGGCAGCTTTCATTCAGGCCACCAATTAGAAGGTGATCTGCGCAGACAGATACATGCCTTGCTGGTTTCTGGCGCCGGCGATTTCGCCCAGATCTACCCATGCTGCGGTCAAGGACACACGCTTGTCAGGAAAATAAGCCAAAAACAAATCGTGCGCATTATCCTCGCGCAACGCCCCAAGATTGTCAGGTTTCTGCCGGTACTCCATGCCCACTACCAATTGCCGGGTTAAAAACACGGCAGCCGCAAACTCAGCTGTCCATTTAACATCCTGATCGTCGCCCCCATAACCCAGCAGACCAAACTGATTGGCATTGCCGTATCTGACATTGACATTTAACAAGGTGGTGCGTCGAGCAATGCCATTGAGCCAGGCTTTTGCAAAGCTGATGGTGTAATCTGTCCCTGAGGTATGTTGTGCTCCTACGGCGCGGGCAAGACCTTTGTCACGCAAACTGCCGCGCTCGGCGCCAAGGGTTATTTGTGGCGCTTTGTCAAAAATGATATCGCCCAATACCCGTACTTTGATGCCGGTTTTATCTTGACGAACATGCAGATTTGCAGGTTTGACCAAGAGATTCTGACGCGCAAAACTCAATTCCATGCGATTGCCAAACGTCAACGCACCCCCATCGATATCGAGTTGATAGGCATCCACGTCGACACGTGTGCGAAACAAGCTGCCACCGCGTTGTCCTGCATCTGCATAGGAGCTGAGCGTTGCCCAAGGTATCAAGCCGCCGCCACCGGCCCCTGACACGCTGGACACTCCGCCAGTACCCAGTATTTTGCCGTCCTTGTTAACCGGTGCATCCTGTGCAGAGACCAGTCGAGGGCACAACAGGCACAACACTATCACGGTGGCTGACACCAGTGGATTCAGTTTCATCGCGAAGCCTCCGGCACCAGCGCCCGGAAGCCAAATTGTGTATCAGGGGATTTAACCGGCAACGTAACGTCAAATGCAACACCGTCAGCCACGGCACTCAGATCGATTTCCAAGGTGTTTTCGGGTGTTTGCAACCAAGGGTGCCAGACACTGAATGTCTGAGGTTTTTCAGAGAGCTCTGTAAACGTCATAACGCCGTTTTCATCACTGATCGCACGGTCCTGCCACCGGCTGACATACACATAACCAACCATGCTGTCGTGGATATTGCACCCAAGGACGGCAACGCCGGGTTTATCAAACATCACTGGATCTACGTGTTCATCGGCATACAGCGGGGTCGAAAACTGTCTGATGTCTGAAAAGGAGTAAACATGGTGACGCACATTGTCGCTGTTAGGAAAGCTGACGAGCTCACCTGTCTGGACCAACACTATCATGGGGACAAACCGTCGGTTGATCTGATCCATGATCGCCGGTTCCGCGGGCGCGGCTCCTACGGGTCGGCCTGCGACTTCAGCAACAACTCCCGAAATTGACTGTTGCTGTTCATCGATGAAATTTAGCCGCAAGTCAAAGGCGTTGGCGCAGGTAAACGGCAGCGTCGCGAGGCTTGTCGTGATAAAAAAGTTTTTCCTGATATTGATGCGTGTCGCGCGTTTTACGCCCCGCGCAGTATTTCCCGGAAACAAATCCATAAAGTCCCTGAATGTGTGGCCCACAGTTCATGCCTGTTGTGGCCATAACGAGTTGTTATTAACACAATTTCTGCCTATCTTATGGCATCGATTCAAAACAAATCAGTCTGTCAATGTCAAAGACCCAGCGCGCCATTAAATTCTTCCCTCTGCATCTGCCAGTCAGCAGCATCCGCTCCAGGCTTATCGCGTTTCTGTTGTTCTTGTTACTGCCTGTGCTGGGCGCCACGTACACGTTTATCAGTGGTGAAAACGAACGATACACAGATCAGACCATTGACTCCTACCTTGGCATCGGCGCCGAAGTCTTTGACTTTAGCCGAACCGAGCATATCAACACGCTTTTAACGATCAGCAGTGCGCTGACCCGAGACTGGGGGTTTCGTAATGCATTCGGGGCCGCTGATGAAGCAACCATTCTCGATGCTGCCCAGAACCTGTTATCGCGCTCTTTTCAGGCTGCCGACATGATGTTGATAGCTGATATGGATGGCAAGGTTATTACTGACACGGCAGCACAAGGCTTTACCGAATTGCGGTCAAGCTGGTTAACCTTGATGGAACGCGCAGCGGCGAGCAGCGATGGTGTTGCAGAAGCTGTGCTGACAGTGAACGATATTCCGTATCAGGTCACGGTGATTCCGCTGTTTTTGCCTGCGCCGGTGGCGTGGATATTTGCAGGATTTCCGTTGGATGGCAGATTTGTTGCCAGCATTAAACAAAGTTCCGCCTCGGATGTTTCGGTCTTGCGCTTTCAGGGGCTTGACCTGTCCAATCTGACGACAAACTCATCGTCAGACATGTTGACGCAAACCGATCGTGTGACAGGGCAGGTAATTGCATCCACACTGAGTGGGGATGATGCACGACTGACGCTTGAGGGCCTGGATCCCACACAGTTTGGTGCAACCCAACGGATTCGTTTGCAAGAAGCTGACTACGGTACTCTGGTCAGGCCACTTGCAGCTGATCCTGCCAGCGGTGAGTTGATTCTTGCGGTTATCCAGCGCTCGTATCGTGAGAATCAGGTCAATCTTGCCCAGTTACAAGACCGACTGTTTTCGTTTTCCATGCTGGTTGTCAGTATCAGTCTGTTGGCTGTGATCTGGTTGGCGCGTACCTTTACCCGACCCATCCTTGCGTTGGCCAAGCGTGTAAAATCGATTGAGCAAGGAGATTATGCAACGGGGACCTCAACACAAGCCTTGGCTGGCGGTGATGAGTTAACACAGCTGGATCGGTCAGTGAGTGCTATGGCCCGAGGTCTTGCTGAACGAGAAAAAATCCGAGATCTGTTGGGAAAGGTTGTGTCACCGGAAATTGCTGCAGAGTTGATGGACGGTCAGATTGAGCTGGGCGGCGAAGAGCGCATTGTCAGCGTGTTGTTTGCTGATATCAGGGGGTTTACGACGCTCAGTGAAAAGCAAACACCCTCACAAACGCTGCACATGCTCAATCAGTGCTTTGAAAAAATTTGCCTGGCGATTGAATCGTGCGGTGGCGTGGTAGACAAATTTAATGGTGATGCGGTCATGGCCTTGTTTGGCGCACCGGTCTCCCATGCCAACGATGCGGACCGTGCCATGCATGCGCTGTTGAATATTGAGCAAGCGTTGCGTGAGTTGTCTGAGAACCCTGATTCGCCAACAGCGGGACTGTCTATCGGGCTGGGCATTCACACCGGGTTGGTGGTCGCGGGCAACATGGGGTCGCAAAACCGTATGAACTACACGGTGATTGGCGACTCTGTGAATCTGGCTTCCCGGCTGGAAAGTTTGACGCGTCTTTATGGCGTCTCCAATCTGGTCAGCGAAGCTAGCGTGAAGGCCTTGGGTAAGGATGCCGACAAATACCAGTGGCTGGAGTTGGATGTCGTGCGTGTCAAAGGCAAGCGCGAGCCCGTCAGAATTTTTTCCTTGCTTGGGCTCTCTGGCAGTTTGACGGTTGAGAAGCACGCACAGATAGAATTGTTTCGGCAAATGCGTCAGCATTACGAGCGGGCTGAGTGGGACACCGCGCTTGCGATACTCCACACGCTCATAGTTGACGGGGATCACCCCTTGTTTAGCATGTACCAGGAAAGAATTGTGGTGTTAAAGCAGACAATACACAGCCCCTGGGACGCTGTCTTTAATCTCGAGAGTAAGTAAAAAGGCACGAGTATGGGTTTGTACCTGGCGGGTTATTGGTACCACATGGCGGCTATCGCTGGAACCTGGTTTTTTGCGGATCCTGTCAAAGACCTTGATATCAGTATTTTGCGCGACAACATGCTAAACCCCATATTGGGCATTGAAGACTGTGCGCAGCGAGGCAAGCGCCTTGACTACATTGATGGTAACCAGAATCTTCAGGAAATCAGTGAGTTGGTGGATGTGGGCCGCTATCAGGCGGCCATCGTTTTATTTCCTCCAACGGTAAAACGCATACTGGAAATCGCTGAAATGGGCCGAACCATGCCTGAGCTGTCCTTTACCATCGATGACGGGTCCAGCCTTACAGTCAGCTTGTCATGAAGGATGTGCAACGCATTGCATTAATAAATCCTACCAAATTTCTGGGCAATTTATTGTTGACCGGTGGGCTGATTCAGCAACTGGACAGCTGGTGTGCAAGGCACAACAAGTCATTGTTGATCGTGCTTGATGAGAGTTTTACGGGGCTGTTTTCCGGTGCATTTCCCCATGCGAAACTGGTGTGGTATCCCCGCAAAGCATTGTTGCCCGGCGCCCCGCGTATGCCGGCCATACGTGCCTGGCTCGCCTGTGTCAGACAGATCAGAGCATTTCATGCTGATCTCGCGTTTACGATCGAAGAGGATTCTGTGTGCCACCGATTGACGCATTTGTCGGGTGCGCGCCACAAAGTCAGCAGCACCATTCACCGCTATCACCTTGGTTTTGATCAGGTGCTGGATATTGCGCGCAGCCATCGGCCCTCAGGTTTCGAATCGATCTGGTACAGCGTTCGGGATGTGTTTGACGCATTGGCTATTCCTGTCCAAGGCGCACCGTCCTACGTCCGATTGAACAGGGAGCCGCCCGACCGCCAGTTGACAACCCGACTTCAACAACACCGTATCAGTTTTAACAAACCCCTGTTGTTGATGCATGCGGGTGCCAGCAAACACTACAAACAATGGCCCGCTGAGCATTTTGCAGCACTGGCCTGTCTGGCAATTCAGGCAGGTTATCAAGTGTGTCTGATTGGGGCAGGGCAGTCGGATGCGGCCGTGAATGCATGTGTTATGTCCGCCGTTAACGCCTCAGGACATGACAACAGAACTGATTGTGTTGATCTCGTTAATCAACTGAGTCTGCTGGAATTGGCTCGCTTGATGGTGGTCAGTAGCAAGATAGTGGGGAATGACAGCGGCCCATCGCATCTGGCGTCGGCGCTGGGACTGCCGGGTGTGGTAATCTTCGGCCCCACCGATGTGGCGATCTGGCGGCCTTTGGGCGCGGCAACGGTGACACTGTCCAATAAAAGCGTGTGTGACGCCACGTGTACACGGCATCTTTGCCGGTTAAACTATCGGTGCTTGAGCACTATCACTCCACAATCGGTTTTCGACAACCTGGCGTTGTCTGATAAAAGGACGTACGAGACTATTTTATGAGCAGCATGCAATCCCAACAAGGTACCCGGATTTTGGTTACCGGTGGCGCCGGTTTTATTGGCTCTGCTGTGGTTCGCCACATCATTCAGCACACACAGGATCAGGTGTTGAATCTGGATAAACTCACTTACGCCGGCAACACCGAATCCCTGGTGCAGATCAGTGACGACCCACGTTATCGCTTCGAACAGGCTGACATTTGTGATCGGGTTACACTTGATCGCATTCTGGCTGACTTCAAACCGCAGGCCGTGATGCATCTGGCTGCAGAAAGTCACGTGGATCGCTCAATTGAAGGGCCGGCCGCGTTTATTGAAACCAATATCGTTGGGACTTATACCTTATTACAGGCGGTGCGTGCCTATTGGGAAGCCTTGCCTGGGGACGATAAACGCGCGTTTCGATTTCATCACATATCCACGGATGAAGTGTATGGAGATCTGGAAGGACCAGAAGACCTGTTCACTGAAACAACATCCTATGCACCCAGTTCGCCGTACTCCGCCAGCAAGGCCAGTTCAGATCATCTGGTGCGCGCCTGGCGACGCACGTATGGGCTGCCTTGTATCGTGACCAACTGCTCAAACAACTACGGACCTTACCACTTTCCAGAAAAGTTGATTCCACACATTATCCTCAAGGCAATTCATGGGGAACCGTTGCCGGTGTACGGTGATGGCAGGCAAATTCGTGATTGGCTGTATGTTGAGGATCATGCCCGTGCCTTGTACAAGGTTGTCAGGGAGGGGGCTGTTGGGGAAACCTACAATATTGGTGGTCACAACGAAAAACAGAACATCGATGTAGTGAAAGCGATCTGTGCCTTGCTGGATGAACTGCATCCACAATCACCGGTGACTCCTCACGCGAATTTGATCACCTTTGTTAAAGACCGCCCCGGCCATGATCTGCGCTACGCCATTGATGCCAGCAAAATCGAGCGTGAATTGGGCTGGGTTCCGGAAGAAAGTTTTGACAGTGGTTTACGCAAGACGGTGTTGTGGTATCTGGAGAACCGTCAATGGTGGCAACGTGTGCTCAGTGGTGAATATACCCTTCAGCGTCTTGGCGCTTGAGCATTCGTGGCAGATCACAGGTAACAGACGTTCGACTTCACGTATAATGCCCCGCGTTGACGGGGCGCCGCTGAGCGTTTCAGCCAGCCAAACAGATATCAGTCCAATTTTTCCGCCAGTTCAAAGGCGCCCAGCACTCAGGAGCAGTTCAGGCATGATTTATCAAGGCACCGCTATTCAGGTCAGTAAACGTCCTTCCGGTATCGCGCGACTGGTTTTTGACCTGCCCGGATCGGTGGTCAATGTGTTTAACAATCTGATGCTGCAAGAGTTATCAGACGCCATTGCGGCCGTTGCTGCCAGTGATGCACGCGGCCTGATTTGTGTCAGTGCCAAGTCCAGCTTTTTGGTGGGCGCCGATATCAAGGAGTTTACGGAAAAGTTCAAACTCAGCGAGCAGGTGTTGCTGGACTGGGCTGCGCGTACCAACGAGATTTTTAATGCAGTGGAAGATCTTGCCATCCCGACGGTGACGGCTATCAACGGCATGGCGTTAGGCGGCGGGCTGGAAATGTGTCTGTCAACCGACTTCAGAGTGGCCAGTGATACCGCGGTACTTGGGTTTCCCGAGGTCAATCTGGGTATCTGTCCGGGGTTTGGCGGCACCGTGCGGGCACCGCGGCTGATGAGTGCGCTCAGTGCCATCGAATGGGTGCGTACAGGCAAGCAGGTTGGTGCCTATCAAGCGTTGTCTGAAGGAGCCGTTGATGCGGTGGTTGCGCCCGATATGCTGGACGATGCCGCTGAAGACATGATTGAGCAGGTTCTTCGTGGTGAGTTGGATCTTCAGGACCGACGTGCCCAAAAAACCGGCCCACTGCCAATGACAGCCGATGAAATCAAGCAGGTGTTTACCGAAGGCCTCGCCAGAACAGACAAAGCAGCAGGTTCCCATTACCCCGCAGCAGTCACCGCCGTGGATGCCATGTGGCAGGCCGCTGATCAGTCGCGCGCTGGCGCGCTGCTGCTGGAAAATAAAGCCTTTGTCACGTTAGCACGGGGCGAGGTTGCTGGAAATCTGGTGCAACTGTTTTTAAGTGAACAGTTTCTGAAAAGCCGTGCGAAAAAACTGTCCGCCGGCGCGCATCCTGTCAAACGGGCGGCTGTGATGGGCGCGGGCATTATGGGCGGCGGTATTGCGTACCAATCTGCACTGCGTGGCACACCCATTCTGATGAAGGATATTGCTCAGCAAGGGCTGGATCTGGGTTTGTCAGAGGCAAACAAGCTGCTGGCCAAACAGCTCGAGCGTGGTCGTATGGATCAGGCGAAAGTCGACAAAGTGCTGGGCAGCATTACCCCAACGCTCAGTTATGACGGGTTTGAGCAGGTGGATATTATTGTTGAGGCGGTGGTCGAAAACCCGCGTGTCAAACAAATAGTGCTGGCCGAAGTCGAGCAATGTGTGCCGCAATCGACAGTGCTGACGTCAAATACGTCAACAATTTCAATCAGCCTGCTGGCGAGCGCGCTCAAGCGCCCTGAAAATTTCTGTGGCATGCATTTTTTTAACCCGGTGCCATTGATGCCGCTGGTTGAAGTCATCAAAGGTGAAAAAACCAGTGCGCAGGCTATTGCGACAACCGTGGCCTATGCTCAGTCGCTGGGTAAAAGTCCGATTGTGGTCAATGATTGCCCGGGCTTTTTGGTGAACCGGATTCTGTTCCCGTATTTTGGTGCGTTTTGTCAGTTGCTTCGAGATGGCGCTGATTTCCGGGTGATCGACCAGGTCATGGAACGCTTTGGCTGGCCCATGGGGCCTGCCTATCTGCTGGATGTTGTTGGTATCGATACGGCATCTCACTGCATGAAAGTGATGGCTGACGGATTTCCGGATCGTATGCAATACGACTTCCGCACCGCCATTGATCATCTTTACGAAGCGGGCAGTTTTGGCCAGAAGAACGGCAAGGGTTTTTACCAATACCAGTCATCGGCGGGTGGGCGACCTGCAAAGGTTTTTGATGAGGCCATTCTGGCGTTTCTCAAACCACTGCAAGTTACTCAGGATGCAGCAGTGGAGATAAACGAAGATGCCATTCGTGAACGCATGATGATTGCATTGTGCCTTGAGGCGGTTCGTTGTCTGGAAGACGGTATTGTCAGTTCAGCCGCAGAAGTGGATATGGGTTTGTTGCTGGGGCTGGGGTATCCGCGCTTCCGGGGCGGTGCCTTGCGCTTCATCGACAACATGGGTGTGGCTGAATTCTGTGCCATGGCAGACAAGTATGCGGATCTGGGTGCTTTGTACCATCCAACTGCTGGTTTGCGCGCCATGGCCGCGTCAGGAAAATCATTTTATTAAGCGTCAGATCGTACCGCTCCGGTAGTGACAGACACAGTAAATTTTTGAGGGTGGGGAACGTGCTCAACGAGTCATTTTTTAACGATGCCAGCGCGCCGGATCGCGTGTTTGAGCAAAAGCTCAATCGTAGTCGCAAGAGTCTGCGCCGTGATGTCGGTCGTGCCATTGCCGATTTTAATATGATCGAAGATGGCGATCTGGTGATGGTATGTCTGTCGGGTGGCAAAGATTCCTACACCCTGTTGGATATTCTGTTGCATTTGAAAAAACATGCGCCTATCCATTTTGATATCAAGGCAGTGAATCTGGATCAGAAGCAACCGGATTTTCCCGAACACATTCTGCCTGAGTATCTTGAGAAAATTGGTGTGGACTACCACATCATTGAGCAGGACACGTTTTCGATTGTGAAAGAAAAAACCCCGGAAGGAAAAACCTACTGTGGTTTGTGTTCCCGACTGCGTCGTGGCAACTTATACAGTTATGCCCGTCAAATCGGCGCAAATAAAATAGCCTTGGGGCACCACCGGGATGACATTGTCGAGACGCTGTTTCTGAACATGTTTTTTGGCGGCAAACTCAAGGCGATGCCTCCCAAACTACTCAGTGATGATAAACAGAATATTGTGATCCGGCCGCTGGCCTACTGTTCAGAAAAAGATATTGCCCGTTATGCCCGACTGCGGGGATTCCCGATAATTCCCTGTAACTTGTGTGGTACGCAGGACAATATGCAGCGCCAGGAAATCAAAGCGATGTTGCAAGGCTGGGAAAAAGTCTGGCCGGGGCGTATCGACAATATTTTTCGCAGCATCGCCCACATCGAACCATCTCAACTGGCGGATTCACGTTTGTTTCCTTTCCGTGACCTGCAGCGTGATGCCGATGCAGTGCGTCGCATCGGGGCGGTTAACGTAGCCTGACCGGGCGGAGTTGGGCTGATTATGCAAATACCATGGGATAGACTCAGTGCCGAGGTTCTGGACGCTGTCATAGAAGAATATGTCAGCCGGGAGGGTACTGATTATGGCCCGCATGAATACTCTATGGCCGACAAAGTAGCACAGGTGCGTTTGCAACTGCGGCACGGTGTCGCCTGGATTGATTTTGATCCCGAAACGCAGACCTGCCATTTATTACGTAAGTAAAACCACGGGAATGATGTGTTCATGACTGAAACCGACAAGAGTAAAATCACTGCCGATGCCGAGCTTGATGCCTGTGGGTTATTTTGTCCTGAGCCGGTGATGATGCTGCATAACATAATACGTGATGTGCAATCAGGGCAGGTTGTGGAAGTCAAAGCAACGGATCCTTCAACCACGCGCGATATTCCCAAGTTCTGTCGTTTTTTGGGTCATGAATTGATCCATCAACACGAGGCCGACGGTATTTTTTACTACTGGTTAAAAAAGGCCTGAATCAGTGCCGCCTCTTTATCTGATTGATGCATCGATCTATATTTTTCAGGCGCATTTTTCACCGCACTCTCAGGAATGGTCGACTCGTTCCGAAGACCGCAGTGCTTTTGTTGGATTTGCTCGTTTTCTGCTCAGGTTCCTGCGCACCAGTCAATTGCGTCACGCGGCGCCGATGGCCGTGGCGTTTGATGAGAGTCTGCAAACCGGTTTTCGTCATCGTTTGTACCCTGCCTATAAATCCAACCGTGTGTTACCCGACGATAATCTTGCCCGGCAACTAAGGGCGTGTGCGCAGTTGTGTACCGCAGTCGGTGTGCCGGCATTTGCCAGTCAGGAATATGAGGCAGACGACATCATCGGGACACTGAGCGCACGCTGGCGAGCGCTTTCACCGCCTGAGTCTGCAACGATTGTGGTGGTCAGCAGAGACAAGGATTTATCCCAATTGTTGCAAGGACCTGATGATCGTTTATGGGACTTTTATGGTGGTATCCGCAAAAGTCGGCAGGATATTTTTGATCACACGGGGATCTGGCCGGAACAGTTTCCCTGTTTTATGGGTTTAACGGGCGACAGTATTGACTGTATTCCCGGGGTGCCGGGAATCGGCCCGGTAGCTGCGCGTGCGCTGTTGCAACGCTATGCAGATCTGGATTCAGTGTTGGCCAATATCGATCATGTGCCCGACCTTGACATACGCGGTGCACGTCGTTGTGCATCATTGTTGCAGACACATCAGCAACAGGCCTTGTTAAGTCGCACATTAGCGACGATTATTCAGCAGGTCCCGTCACATGAGTGTTTTGCCGACCTCGCAAAGCCCGATCTGATGCCGCGGCCGCCTGATATCCATGCATTTGAAGAATTGATGAGCAACATGGAAATACCATCGCACGAAGTGCGTCGTTTGTTGACTCAACTTGAAGCAATCGCCGCCGGGGGAGCAACACCAGATACATGAAAATAGTCGCCGACGAAAACATTATGGCGCTGTCAGCCAAATTGCCAAAAGGCATCGACTGGGTACTCAAACCCGGTCGCAGCATCGTTGCAGATGATCTGAGAGATGCTGATGCGTTGTTGGTCAGATCAATCACGCGGGTAGATGAGGCATTGTTGAAAGGAACCTCTGTCAGTTTTGTGGCAACGGCGACCAGTGGCACTGATCATCTGGATTTAACCTGGTTGGCAGCCAACGACATTAAAGTGGCCGATGCTGCTGGCGCCAACGCCAATGCGGTGGTTGAGTACGTATTGGCTGCATTGGCAGAATTGGCGTTGGAAGACAATTTGCCATTGTGGGATATGACGGTATCAGTGATTGGCGTTGGTCATGTGGGGTCAGCGCTCATCAGAAAATTGACGGGTCTGGGTATCAAATGCCTTGCGTGTGATCCGCTACAACAGTTGTTGCCAGACATCGCTTACGTGTCGCTGGATGCGGCATTACGGGCTGATGTTATCTGTTTGCATACCCCGTTGACCGACGACGTGCCCACCGCCACGCATCACATGATAGATGCGGCCTGTTTAAAAAAGATCAGTCGTTCGGCCGTGCTGGTGAATGCGGGCCGGGGAGAGGTCATCAATAATCAAGCGTTACTTGCGCATCTTGATAAATTTCCGGATCAGCGCGTCATTCTGGATGTCTGGGAAAACGAACCCAGCCCATCTAGCGAGTTGTTGCAGCGGGTTTTTATCGGAACCCCCCATATTGCAGGCTACAGCGTTGAAGCAAAGCTCGCGGCCACCCGGCTGGTTGTTGCTGCATTGATACAACACTTTGGTCTGGATAAATTAAAACTGCCCATGCAAAGCTCCAGTGCCATGCGTGTTCATGATCAACGTTATGAAAGTGAATCCGGCAGTTTGCTGGTGCGAAAGGGTACCGATGAACAAATGTTTGCGGGTATCGTCAGCAGGGCATTTTCGCCAAGGGCTGTCAGCCGTCGTTTCAAAGATATTTATCAGGCCGCGTCATTCAGTGATGATCTGAATGCCAGCGTTGAGGTATTCGACAGTATCCGGGCTGACATGATACTGCGCCGCGAATTTGGCGCCACACATGTTCATGCCGCCGGGTTCAGCCCACAATTATCGGCTTGGTTGCACGCGGCCGGATTTGTATTGCAGGCTTGAACACGTCAAGCCTGCGATAAGCGACACACTTGATCTCTAATTGCTGGTCAGTACGTCTGCGCCCATTTCCCAAGAAAGCGTTCTATTTTGCCAATGGCTTGTTGCAAGACGTCGACGGTCGGCAAGAACACGACGCGTAGATGCTGCGTGTCACTGACGTTAAACGCACTGCCTTGCACCAACAGTATTTTCTCTCGCTCAAGCAAATCCTGAATGAAGCGTTGATCATCGGCGATTGGATACATTTGTGGATCAAGCTTGGGGAACATGTAAATGGCGCCCTTGGGTTTTACGCAGCTGACCCCCGGAATCTGTGTCAGCATGTTCCAGGCGACATCACGTTGCTCACGCAATCGTCCACCGGGCAAGATCAATTCATTGATACTTTGATAGCCGCCCAGCGCTGTCTGCACAGCGAATTGAGCTGGCACATTCGCGCACAATCGCATGTTGGACAGAATTTCCAGGCCTTCAATATAATTGCCCGCCTTTTCTTTGGCGCCGCTGAGAATCATCCAGCCTGAACGGAAACCTGCCAGTCGGTAGGACTTGGACAAGCCATTAAACGTCACGATAATCAGATCATCACACAGTGACGCGATCGGTGTATGTACCGCGTCCTCATACAAAATTTTGCTGTAAATCTCATCTGAAAAAACAATCAGGCCATGTTTTCTTGCCAGTCGGATAATGTCGAGCAGCAAATCCTGGCTATACACTGCGCCAGTTGGATTGTTTGGATTGATGATGACAATCGCACGGGTTTTCGAGGTGATTTTAGATTCGATATCTTTGATATCCGGGAACCAGTCTGCGGCTTCATCACAGACATAATGCACCGGTGTGCCGCCACCCAGACTCACAGCAGCAGTCCACAGCGGATAGTCAGGGGCAGGTACCAGCACTTCGTCGCCGTTATTGAGCAAGGCTTGCATGGCCATAACGATTAACTCGCTGACGCCATTGCCAAGATAGATGTCATCGATATCCACACCATCTATGCCAAGTTGCTGGCATTCTTGCATAATGGCTTTGCGAGCGGAAAACAGACCTTTGGAGTCACTGTATCCTTGTGCGTTGGACAGATTACGGATGACATCCTGAATAATTTCATCCGGCGCTTCAAAACCAAAGGCCGCCGGATTGCCAATATTCAATTTTAGAATTCGGTTACCTTCTTCCTCCAGCCGTTTGGCTTCTTCGAGGACAGGGCCGCGGATGTCGTAACAGACTTTTGCCAGTTTGTCCGACTGTCTGATCTTTTTCATGGTGCTGATTCCGGGATGTGCGCTGAGGGCCGATATTGTAAACTGACGGTGGAAAAATGATAGTGGAGTGCCCGAGCGACAAAACGTTGGGTCACTGCTCCCCGAATTTCAGCACAGAGAGTGTTAACAATGACAAAACAGGTAAATGAGATAAAAGATAGTTTGCGTGAAAAGCTTGATCCCCAAACCTATCGAATTGTATGTGAGTGCGGGACAGAACCTGCTTTTACAGGCAAATACTGGGATTGCAAAACACCCGGCGTTTACCATTGTGTTGTGTGTGACAGCGCATTGTTTGATTCCTCAACCAAATATGACTCCGGCTCTGGCTGGCCCAGCTACTACACGCCTGTTTCAGACAGCGCGTTGAACCAGCGGATCGACAATGCACACGGCATGATCAGAACCGAGGTTGTGTGTGCGCAATGTGATGCGCATTTAGGGCATGTGTTTAACGACGGTCCGCCCCCCACGGGCCTGCGTTACTGCATCAACTCTGCAGCACTGGAATTGAAGCCAAGCTGATGGCGCGTGCGTGCGAGTCCAGCCGGGCACTGATACGTTTGACAACAGGTGTGTTGGCGACGAGTGTGCTATTGGGTGCTGAGCTTCATGCGCAAGAAAGCGGTGGCGTCAGCCACAGTTCGACGATTGGAGTGTATTACAGTCGAGGGTTGTACGGGCAGGAAACAGCTACCCGCGTGCGATACCTGCCCTATACACATGAATTGTCTTTCGGTGGCTGGCGTTTAAAAGGCAGTCTCCCGGTTTTGGAAGTTGATGGACCGGGCAATGTGTTGATTGATGTTGGAAACGTAGGCGGGCGCAGCGCTTTAACAGTGTCCGAACGCGGAGTCGGCGATGCAACGTTCAGCGCAACCTATGAGTTGCCAGCGCTGTCTGAAGGTTTGCCTTTTTTCGATGTCACAGTGGATTTGAAATTGCCGTTGGCTGATGAGCGTAAGGGGCTGGGCACCGGCCGCCCCGACCTGGGCGTGCAAGTGGATGCTTATTACGTGTTAGGGCAGTTTAATGTGTTTGCCTCGGCGGGTTACCGATACCGTCATCGCTCGCCGGTCTACGAGCAACTCAATGATTCGATAAATTTATCTCTGGGCGCCAGTCGTCCCTTGTCGGACGCTTTTCAAGCTGGATTGATTTACGACTATCGTGAGGCCGCCTCAGCCTTCAGTGGTGACACACACGAGCTGATTCCGTATCTGTCCTGGGTCTTTCAAACTGACTGGAGTGTGATGTTATACCTGGTCGCTGGCTCAACCGAGGACAGCGCCGACAAAGCAACAGGTTTGCAAGTAACCCGGCGATGGTGACTATACAGAACGCTGGTCAGATGCGCATGGGTTGTGGCCGTGCTGGCGCAATAGAGGCACGATCCACGGCAGGACGCATTCGCTGAAACGGTGGTAGTTCCGGCCGTTGAACGCGCTCGGTATTTTGTCGGGGATCTGGTTGTGCAGTTTCTGTCACAATCTCGGGCAACACGTCAGTGCTGCTGGAGGCCAGTGTAGATTGATCTGTCAATTGATTCGGGTGAACCTCAGGCAAGAGCGCAGGTTCTGGTGCCTGAATGACGGGTATCTGGACATTGATCTCCAAAGCTGGGGACTCAACAGGCAAGTCGGGCGTATTGGCTAACTCCAATAATTGGCGCATGTACAGTGACGGTGCAGAATTGTCTTCGTCCAACATACGCAGCGCATCGGGTTCACCCGGGAATAGCAGTGAACCATCACGGAAAGGATCTTGTGGCGGGTTGCGTTGCAATTCGATTAATGGGGCGATTTCTGCCGGGATTGATGCGGTTTCCTCTTCGCGGGGTAACCATGGCGCTGGCCAGTTTTCCTGAAGGTCAGTATTGGTAAAGTTCTCTTGCTCTCTCGCATCATCCGTGTCGGCATCGCCGAGGAAGGGGGAAGGACCACCTGTCCCGCCAAAGCCGCTGTCACCGGGCATGCCGCTTTTTCCGGTGCCGCCCATGCCACTGCCCTGATCATCACCACCGCCACCATGAATTGCGCCACCATTCATGAGAATGGTGCCGATACTATTGGTGGCGATCAGCAGGCTGCAAAGAAACAAAACAATAGCCACGAGTATGGCTGTCGGGTAACGTCGCAGTGCCAACATGGCTCTAGGCATGATCTGATTCCTGGTCTGCACCGGTCCGAATTGACTTTTGGTCTGACAATGACAGGGCTGACGTTTTTTCCTGACTGTTATTGTAGTGGAAAACACCAAAATTCATACGATAAATTGCCTGCTCGTTGTTGTTGTCTGCTTGTTGCAGCAATAAAGCCCGACGGTTCATTTCTACCAGTGCGCTCATACCGAGTTGTGCTGCAAGATCGTGCAATTCCAATAATGATTCAGCGCTCAACTTGTCGTAGTAAACACTGCGATCAAAAAATGTGGGCTGCTTTCCCATAATGTTATGAGTGCCGGCATTGAGGTGGTCCTGAATGTTTTTGCCGAAAAAAAACAATTTCTCTTCTACGCCTTTGTCAGGCGTAAACGCGCCTGTATTGAGGACAACCCTGTCGAGATCATCCTGATGTGCGATGCCTAGCCGAATCCACTCATCCAGCAGCACTCTTGGCCTGATGTCTTGTCGGCAAACCCGTTCAACAAGGTCGTCAAAGCATACGACACCGGGATGGGTTGATAGCGTTCTAAGGGGCAGTGGCAAAGGCAATCCGTCCGCCCCGCGGTACTGTTCAAGCCCCAGCCAATAAGCGATGCATTGTGCGCCGATCGATATGGATCGGGGCACAGCAGTTGTTGTGGTTTCCAGAGAGCGTAAACGTTTGACGTCTTTGCGATGAACACCCGTGAGCAACGTGATACGACTGTCAGACTGACGTTTTTCATCCAGTGCATTTTCGTTATCCGCAACTTCTACGTACATCGACTTGAGCAGGTTGATCAGAAACGGATAAGACACTTGAAAATGCAACATCAAACGCACAACGGGCCGCAGGATTTTCCGCAGCGCAACGATCAGCGCTTCAGGAGCCTGGCCGGGTACGTCGTTGTGATCGTTAGAATTCATGGAAAGAGTATAGCCACAGGTGGGAATTAATCCCACATATTTTTGCGTTCTGTCAGTGTATCAGCTCTTGACGTGGGAATAATTCCCACCTACTATCCAAGTCTAGCTAGATCAATAAGGTAGCAATATGTTTGCGCGATTTAGGGACGAAAATGCAACGATCACCGCGGGGCGCTTATTCACTCCGGGTATGCTGCCGTCAGACGTTGCGCAAGATCGTGTTGAAATCCTGACATTAAGTGATGGCCGTTGCCTGGCCTGGAGCGAGTATGGGCATCGCCACGGCTATCCTCTCATTTATTTGCATCGCGAAGGAGGGGCGAGGGTTGAAGCAAAGCTCTTGCACGAAGCTGCGTGCGCCGCAGGATTCAGACTGATTTCAGTTGACCGGCCAGGTATTGGCTACTCAAGCTTTAAATCCTTGAATGTGTATGATGACCTGGTTGCAGACTATGAGCAACTGATCAGGCATTTGAGCCTGAAACACGTAGGTCTGGTGAGTTGGGGAGCTGGAAGTGTTTTGGCATTGGCCCTTGCCAAAGGCGTCAAAGAGAAAATCAGCATAGTAACGCTGGTTTCCCCATCCCGTGCTCAGTCTGGCTTGCCGGATGTATGGGGTCTGCGATGGTTGGCAACGATGGGGATGCGCCTGGTGCTCTCAGTGCGCTCGCACAGGATGAAAGCCGATGAGACCAGATACTTTCTGCGATGGCGTGAACAGTTGTGTTTTGCGGATAAAAAACACGTTGATAATCCTTGGGTGAGCTCACTGTTGGTCGATGTTGCAAGACAATCACTGAGGCAGGGGGCTAAAGGCGTAGCTCAAGATCTGATGCTGGCCCTTAGCCAAAAAAATGTGGCTGAAAATGTATTGATTCCTGTGCATGAATGGTCTGATGGTTCAGAGGCCAGTACAAACCTGATATCAACACGTGAGGGGGCTTTGTATTTCCGGCATTTCATCAGACGGCAGGGCAAATTGTTTATCAATCGCGCTGCCGCTGATATCTTTAATACCGCACGGCAATCAATTGCACTTAGCCCTGTTGTCTGCGACCTACAACGCCACTGATACGAAAGTGAGGCTTGACGCTTACGAGCGCATCCTGTTGGATTTGATGCAATTCCTGCACAAATTTGGTCAGCATCAGTTCTGCTTCATCCCGGTATCTGAACGGACCAACATCATTACCTTCACGGGTTTTGAAGTACCAAAGTCCAGTTCGGCTGAAAACCCTGTCGGAACGTGTGTAATCGGCATTTTTGTTATCTGTCAGGCGGTGCTGCTGCGAGCTGTAATCGAACATGGCAGACTCTCCGGTTTCAGGTGAACTTATTGTTGTAGAGACACCTGTAGTAGACCATGGTTTTTGATATTAGTATCCCCCCAATTAATAAAAAACTGAGCTGGCTCAAACCGGCCTTAATTGATGTGTCTGTAAATATTATTGAATAAAGACGGTTGATATGGGACAATCGCGCTCTTCAAAATACCCCGATTTCCACTTAACTCATTGATATAGTTGGTAGAAATTATTTTAGCTGGCCAATAACAACCGTTGATACTGACCGTGCGCCAAGGGCATGACGGTCTGCGAGGAATTTTCATGCAAGTTTCGATTGAAACCACCACTGGATTAGAGCGTCGTATGACCATCGGCGTACCTGCCGCAGAAATTGAAAATGCTGTTGCGGCGCGCTTGGCTGAGGCTGCCAAATCAGTCCGCATCAATGGCTTTCGCAAAGGCAAAATTCCTCCCAGTGTTATCAAGAACCGTTTTGGAAAAGGGGTTCGTCAGGAGGTATTGGGTGATGTCATGAGCCGCGCCTATTACGCTGCTGTCACCGAACAGAAAATCAAACCTGCCGGACAACCCCGTATTGAGCCCAAATCTCTTGATGAAGGTCGCGATCTTGAGTTTGTTGCAACATTTGAAGTATATCCGGATGTTCATCTTGCTGATTTCGCCGGCATCAAGGCTGAGAAGCTGGTGGCGGATATTACCGACAAAGATATCGATACCATGATCGAGAATCTGCGTCAGCAGCGACAGACCTGGGAAGAGGTTAAACGACAAGCCAAGAATGGCGATCTGGTGAATCTTGATTTTACCGGCACCATTGATGGTGAGGCGTTCGCGGGTGGTTCAGGCAAAGGCACCAATCTGGTGCTGGGATCTGATCGTATGATCCCCGGGTTTGAAAAAGGTTTGCTGAAGAGCAAGGCTGGCGATGTGGTGACACTGGAGCTGTCTTTCCCTGAAGACTATCGCAATAAAGATGTCGCTGGTAAACCAGTTGTTTTCACGGTTACTGTGAACAAAGTGTCGGCGACAGTCCTGCCTGAGTTGAACGACGACTTCTTTGCGGCCTTTGGTGTCTCTGAAGGCGGTCTGGAAGGTTTCCGCAAGGAAGTTGCCAGCAATATGGAGCGTGAGCTGCGTAAAGCGAGTAAAAATCGCCTGAAAACCGCGGTGATGGATGTGTTGCTCCAGCAAAATGAGCTGGATGTGCCCAAAGCGCTGGTGGCTGCCGAAATCGATGTGTTGCGTCAGCAAGCACTGCAGCAATTTGGTGCTGGCGCCAAGAACCTTGATCCATCCATGTTGCCCGATGAATTGTTTCGCGAGCAGGCAGAAAAGCGTGTCAAACTTGGCCTTATCTTGGGTGAAGTGATAAAACAGCGTGGTATGCGCGCAGAGGCTGCAAAAGTTCGTGAAGCAATCGAAGACATTGCTGCCACCTATGAGTCACCCGACGAAGTGGTGAACTGGTACTACAGCAACAAAGATCAGCTGGACGCCGTTGAGTCTGCCGTGCTGGAAGATCAGGTGTTTGAAGTCATTTTTGAACAAGCTCAACTGACAGAGCGTAGTGTCAGTTACGAAGAATTGACGCGTCCTAAAGCACCCGGTGCGGATAGCGACGAAGAATCAGGTAAAGAAAAGAAGACTGCCAAGAAAAAGTCTTCTAAAAAAGCAGCAGAGCCAGCCGATGATACATCTGAAGGCGCTGCAGAATAAACACGCAAGAGACACGTTTGCCAATGAGAAGATCTGAAGCCGTTAGCAGTGAAGCGATGTTGTCACTGATCGAGTCCAATCTCGTCCCCATGGTCGTTGAACAAACGGCCAGAGGGGAGCGGGCTTACGATATCTATTCGCGATTACTTAAAGAACGGGTTATTTTTCTGGTAGGTCCGGTTGAAGATCACATGGCCAATCTGGTCGTAGCTCAATTGTTGTTTTTGGAGTCGGAAAATCCGGACAAGGATATCCACCTCTATATCAACTCGCCGGGCGGTGCTGTCACAGCCGGTTTGTCCATTTACGACACCATGCAATTCATCAAGCCTGATGTCAGCACTATGTGTATTGGCCAGGCTGCCAGCATGGGCGCGTTTTTGTTGACCGGAGGCGCCAAGGGAAAACGCTTTGCGCTGCCCAACTCCCGCATGATGATTCACCAACCGAGTGGTGGAGCGCAGGGGCAGGCGTCAGATATCGAAATTCAAGCCAATGAAATCCTCAAGATGCGTCAGCAACTTAACGAAATCATGGCATTTCACACAGGAAAGACATTGGCAGAAGTGGCCCGTGATACCGAGCGTGATAATTTTATGAACGCGGAACAGGCAGTCTCATACGGCTTGATCGACAAGGTAATTACGCGCAGAGCCGTGTAGAGTCCGGGAGTTAGTGCATGTCAGATGATCGCTTTAACAAGAGTGACGACAACGGAAAACTGTTGTATTGCTCATTCTGTGGTAAAAGCCAGCATGAAGTACGCAAGCTGATTGCCGGGCCGTCCGTATTTGTATGCGATGAGTGTGTCGATCTTTGCAACGATATTATTCGCGAAGAGATTCAGGAAAAAGAGACTGAATCCGGTCGCAAAAAATTGCCGGTGCCAGAAGAAATCAAAAAGACACTGGATGAGTATGTTATTGGTCAGGACAAAGCTAAAAAAGTCCTCGCTGTTGCGGTTTATAACCATTATAAACGTCTCGGTTATGACCGACGCAGTGGTGATGTTGAACTGGGTAAAAGCAATATTCTGATGATCGGTCCGACAGGCACAGGTAAAACCCTGCTTGCCGAGACGCTGGCTCGTTTGCTGGATGTACCGTTTACCATCGCCGATGCCACGACGTTGACTGAAGCAGGTTATGTCGGCGAAGACGTTGAGAACATTATTCAGAAGCTGTTGCAGAAGTGCGATTACGATGTCGAGAAGGCGCAGATAGGTATCGTCTACATCGATGAAATCGACAAAATTTCCCGAAAGTCCGATAACCCTTCAATTACGCGCGATGTGTCAGGGGAGGGTGTGCAACAAGCCCTGCTGAAACTAATCGAAGGCACGATCGCATCGGTGCCACCGCAAGGTGGTCGCAAGCACCCGCAGCAAGAGTTTTTGCAGGTAGATACCTCCAATATCCTCTTTATCTGCGGAGGAGCGTTTGCAGGTCTCGATAAAGTCATTCGCGATCGCTCCGAGAAAAGCGGCATTGGATTCAGTGCCGAAGTGCGCAGTAAAGACACTGACAAGCTTGCAGGTGACACCTTTAAAAATGTGGAGCCCGAAGATCTGGTTAAATTTGGTTTGATACCTGAGTTTGTTGGCCGCCTGCCAATGATCGCAACCCTTGATGAGCTTGATCTGGACGCGCTGATGCGTATATTGAAAGAACCAAGGAATTCATTGGTGAAGCAGTACGCAAAATTGTTTGAAATGGAAGATGTCGAAATCCAGTTCCGTGATGATGCCTTGCAAGCCATTGCTAAAAAAGCAAAAGAACGCAAAACCGGGGCTCGCGGACTTCGCTCAATCATGGAAAGTGTATTGCTGGAGACGATGTTCAAGATCCCTTCGATGAACAATGTCAGCAAGGTTGTGATTGACGCTGCGGTGATTAATGGTGACTCTGAACCTCTGTTGATGTACGAAACCGAGCCTGTCGCCAGTACCCGCGCAGCTGAGTAACGCCTGCCCTGTAAAGTCTGCTTGTGAATAACGTCCTGTAATTAAACGTCACGGCTCTTGAAATCCGGGAGCCGAGGCCTCAAATTAGTCATCAACTGTCACAACGATACTGATGAGTATGATTATGGGTGATGTTACTGATAACCCCGCCAGCTTGAATGCCGGTCTGCCACTGTTACCGCTTCGCGATGTGGTGGTCTATCCACAAATTGTTCAACCACTTTTTGTGGGGCGTCCGCGTTCGATTCGCTCGCTTGAAGTCGCGATGCATAGCCACAAACAAGTTTTACTGGTTGCGCAAAAAAACGCCTCGGATGATGATCCCGGTATAAAGGATATTTATGCTGTTGGAACAATTGCCACCATCCTGCAACTGATTCGTCTGCCTGACGGCACCGTCAAGGTGTTGGTCGAAGGCGTGACACGTGCCCGTATTCGCAGCGCCGAATTGGTAGATGATTATTTCCAAAGCCAGGTGGTGCCGTTGCACTCCGATGCCTTGCCTGAAAAACAGGGACAGTTGTTGCTGAAATCGCTGCTTTCCCAGTTTGATCAGTATGTTCAGCTCAGTCGAAAAATTCCCCCGGAAGTAATGAGTTCAATTTCCGGTATTGATGAACCGGGTCGCATGGTAGATACCATTGCGTCTCACATGTCGTTGCAGCTGCAAGAAAAGCAAAACCTGCTTGAGCTGGTCAGCCTCGAGGCTCGTATCGAGCATTTGATGGGCCTCATAGAAGCCGAGATCGACCTGTTTCAGGTTGAGAAACGTATTCGTGGTCGCGTCAAAAAACAAATGGAAAAAAGCCAGCGCGAGTATTATCTGAATGAGCAGATGAAGGCCATTCAGAAGGAAATGGGCGAGCTGGAAGATGCGCCAAATGAAGCGGAAGAGCTCAAGGGTCGGATCGAAGGGGCTGGTATGCCCAAAGAGGCTCTGGACAAAGCGCTGGCCGAATGGAACAAGTTGAAGATGATGTCGCCGATGTCATCCGAAGCGTCCGTTGTGCGCACCTATCTTGATTGGATGGTGAATATTCCGTGGAAAAAGCGCAGCAAAATCAGTCTTGAGCTCGACCGCGCCGAAAAAATTCTGAACGCCGACCATTATGGGCTTGAAGAGGTCAAAGAGCGCATTCTTGAATATCTGGCTGTGCAGCAGCGTGTCAAAAAGCTCAAAGGCCCCATCTTGTGTCTGGTGGGCCCACCCGGTGTTGGTAAAACCTCGTTGGGTGAGTCGATTGCCAAAGCGACCAACCGCAAGTTTGTGCGGATGGCGCTGGGCGGCGTGCGTGATGAAGCTGAAATCCGTGGTCACCGACGGACTTACATTGGTTCGTTGCCGGGCAAGCTACTGCAGAAGTTGTCCAAAGCCGGCGTAAAGAACCCACTGTTCCTGCTCGATGAAATCGACAAAATGGGCATGGATCACCGCGGTGATCCGGCATCAGCCTTGCTGGAAGTGCTTGATCCTGAACAAAACAAAAGTTTCAACGATCACTACCTTGAAGTTGACTACGATTTGTCTGAAGTGATGTTTGTGTGCACATCCAACACCATGAACATACCTGGACCGCTACTCGATCGTATGGAAGTGATTCGTTTGCCGGGATACACCGAGGCCGAAAAGATCAATATTGCTTCCCGGTACCTGTTGCCAAAGCAGTTGCAGGCAAACGGTTTGAGAGACAAAGAACTGACGGTACCTGAGGAGACTATACGAGACTTGATCCGATATTACTCACGTGAAGCTGGCGTCCGTGGTCTTGAGCGCGAAATCGCCAAACTTTGCCGTAAAGTAGTAAAAGAAGCCGCGCTACGAGATGCAAAAGCAACAGGTAAAAAGGAGACCATGACCATGGTTCTGACGCCTGAGCTGCTCGAGCATTATTCAGGGGTACGCAAATTTGACTATGGCAGGGCTGAGGAAAGCAACCGGGTTGGTCAGGTAAATGGACTGGCATGGACACAAGTGGGTGGCGAGTTACTGACCATTGAAGCGGTGGCTGTCGAAGGCAAAGGCAAGACCGTCAAGACCGGATCATTGGGTGATGTCATGCAGGAGTCTATCCAGGCTGCAATCACCGTTGTAAGAAGCCGGGCAGCCTCACTGGGGCTGAAACCTGGCTTCCATGAGACGGTAGATTTGCATATCCACGTACCGGAAGGGGCTACCCCTAAAGATGGCCCCAGCGCAGGTGTTGGTATGTGTACGGCCATTGTGTCGGTGTTGACAGGTATCCCGGTGCGTGCGGATGTTGCAATGACCGGGGAAATTACACTCAGGGGACAAGTGCTGCGCATTGGTGGTCTGAAGGAGAAGCTGCTGGCCGCTCATCGAGGCAACATCAAGACGGTCATTATTCCGGCGGAAAATGAGCGTGATCTGAAAGAGATTCCCGATAACATCAAAGCAGACCTGTCTATTCATGCGGTAAAATGGATCGATCAGGTTCTGGAACTGGCGCTGGAACGAATGCCCTTGCCCTTGCCTGATGTTGTGGTGGAGGCAAGTACAGCTGGTAAGGATGCTAGAGATTCAGTTAAAGATGAAAATGCCGTCAGCACCCACTGACGGCGGCGGTTTCTGTTGACACGACTTTCGGCCGCTTGGTATAAAGTGGCCGTTGTACGCAGCCGGAACGCCGCGCGCCGCCTGATAGTTGGCCTTCGCCACAATTTTTACTTCCAGATTGGAAGTCAGCAGGGCCGCCAGCAAACCACTAAGACAAATTATCAACAGGTTTACAAAAACAAGGGGACATCGTGAATAAATCAGAATTGATCGAAGCCGTTGCGGCGAGCGCAGATTTACCAAAGGCTGCAGCAGCACGAGTGATCGATGCAATGATCGACACCATTACTGAATCGTTGCAAAAGAGCGAGCCAGTGGTACTGGTTGGTTTTGGCACATTTGCTACCAAAGAGCGCGCTGCTCGTACGGGTCGTAATCCACAAACCGGTGCCACGATCGAAATCAAAGCGGCGAAAGTACCTGGCTTTAAACCCGGTAAAGCGTTGAAAGACGCTGTCAACGCCTGAGTTGATTGAGCGTTCGGGAAGCGCTACTAGCTGTTCCCGGGCAAGGATCTGATCGGTCGAACGTTATACCCTCAGGTTCCAGTAAAGGGCGCATCCTGGATGCGCCCTTTTAGTTTAGATAGATACCGTTCAGGAAATTGTATGCTGCAGTCGATACGTGATAACTCTCAAGGCGTAATTGCCAAAATCATCATCGGTTTTATTATCGGGTTGATGGCTTTGTTTGGTGCGGAATCCATTGTGGGTGGTTTTCTGGGTGGAAATGATGCAGCTTCAGTTAACGGAGAGGAAATCACCGAACAGGAACTGGCGGTCAGCCTTCAGAATCTCATGGCGTCGCTTGGTGCTGGTGTTGCTGACTTTGATGAGCAACTGCTCAGGGATGTCGCCCTCGGGCAATTAATTGACGACAAACTGCTTTTACAAGCGGCAAACGATGCGCGAATGGTGATCTCTCCAGCATCTATCGATCGAGAAATCGTTAACACAGCTCAATTTCAGATTGGGGGGCGCTTCGATCAGGATCTGGCGAGGCGTACCATGGCAGCCCAAGGCTTCAGTGCCCAGACCTACAGAGCGGCGGTTGCCGAGCGTATGTTGATGGGGCAACTGGTCAATGCTTATTCAAGCACTGCGTTTGTCACTCAGGATGACATTGCCAGACTTGCTGCGCTTGAGATGCAGTCACGTGATTTCAGATTTGTGTCAGTGCCGCTGGGTACACGAACACTGGGAGAAGCAATTCCGGAAGCGGAAATCCAGACATACTACGATGCCAACCCAGAGCGCTTTACCTCTGAAGAACAGGTTTCTCTGCAATATGTGGTGTTGGATAAAAACGATATCTTTAATGAAGTAGAAATTGCAGAGGACCTTGTACGTGCTCAATACGAAGAGCAACGTGCTGCTGCAGTCGCCGATATTGAGCGACGAGCATCCCACATCCTGTTGGAAATTGGTTCGGGCCAGACTGAAGAGCAAGTTGTTGCGATTGCCGCCGGCATAAAACAGCGACTGGACAGTGGTGAGGATTTTGGTGTCCTGGCCCGTGAATTCTCAGTCGATACATTCTCTGCTGAAGCGGATGGTGACATCGGTTATACAAACGGTTCGATTTTCCCGTCTGCGGTTGAGCAGGCGCTGTTGACCATGGAAGTGGGACAGATATCTGAGCCGGTTGTATCAGAATTTGGTGTGCATGTACTCAAATTGACAGAGTATGCTGCCCAGTCCTTTCCTGAGTATGAGGAAATTTCTGAGCGTATCAGTCGTGATCTGAAAACAACTGAAGTCGATCAACTATTTTTCAGTCGCATGGAAACACTTGCAAATCTTGCATTCGAAACATTTGACCTGCAAGCCATCAGTGAAGATCTGGGGCTGGAGATTCAAGAGAGCGAGTTTTTTGGACGTATTGGCGGTTCAGGTGCAGTTACTTCCAATCCCACTGTCATTKAGCAGGCATTCTCGACCGATATATTGAATGATGAATTAAACAGTGAAGTGATTGAGTTGACAGACAGCATGGCGACTGTGATCCGATTGCGTGAGCACAGACCGGCTACCGTTCAACCGTTTGACGAGGTGCGCGCCGAGATTGCTGTGCTTCTTCGTACTCAGAAAGAGCAAGAGAAGGCAATGGATGTTGGTCAGCAAATTATTGCTGCGCTTGAAAGTGGTGGCGATGCAGCTGATATCCTCGCCAGCGAATCACTGACGTGGAATGAGCGCAGCGGCGTTCAGCGCAACCAATTCGACTTGAATACCGAAATTGTACAGAATGTCTTTTCTCTGCCTGCACCTGAGGAAAACCAGGTGGTTCGCAGAGGATTCAGTCTGACCAATGGCGCTTATGTTGTTATCGAGTTGCAGTCAGTGAACGCTGGCAGCCCGGATGACATGCCAGACGATCAGCGCACCCAGTTGGCGGCAGCGATGCTGGACAGCCAGGGGCGACTGACGTTTGATGCATTGTTAGGTACGTTGAGAGACAGCGCTACTATCCGCTAGAATCTAATCCTCGCCGCTAATAACCTCAGGCTTCTGGCACTTGGAAGTCAGATCATCTCCGGTACCACCTTATTTTGTCGATGGCACGGTCAACCATGACCGTGTCATTTTTTTTGTTGAAATGTATGGTTGCAGTCCGCGATTTCTGACATACATTTTTACAGTAGCGCACAATTTTGAATTTCGAGCTAGAATCTCCCGCACAACCCATGTCGGTTTTTAACCTTCGCAGGAGAGTCAGGCAGTAATGATAGAAAAACCAAATTCTGCAATAGGCCAGTTTTTAAAGCTGGAGTCAGCGGGTGGCATCCTGTTAATGGTGTCCGCACTGCTCGCAATCGTTGTCGCAAACTCGTCGCTGGCCCCTTTTTATGACATTTTTGTGGAGTTGCCGCTGCAAGTCCGGATTGGGGCGTTGGATGTATCCAAACCGTTGTTGTTATGGATAAACGACGGGCTGATGGCGATCTTCTTTTTTTTGGTTGGCATGGAACTGAAACGTGAAGTGCTGGAAGGAGAGTTATCAGACCGGCGAAAAGTAATACTTCCGTGCCTGGGTGCTGTCGGGGGAATGGCCGCTCCGGCCGTTGTTTATTTATTGATCAACAATGGTGATGCAACTGCAACCTCAGGTTGGGCAATTCCTGCGGCAACTGATATCGCGTTTGCGCTGGGTATTCTTACATTGCTTGGCAGCCGCGTGCCTGTGACATTAAAGGTGTTTCTGACTTCTCTGGCTATATTTGATGATCTCGGTGCCATTGTCATTATTGCAATTTTCTACACTGATCAGGTGTCGTTAAACGCACTGATGGTCGCTGCGGTGTGTGTTGTTGTGCTTGCGTTACTCAATCGAAGTGGCGTGAGTGCCCGGAGTATCTATCGATTTGTTGGAATAATGATGTGGGTGTCGATGCTCAAATCGGGTGTCCACGCGACGTTAACCGGTGTTGTGCTGGCGTTTTTTATTCCCATGCGCGATGTCAATAATTCTTCATTTTCGCCACTCAAAGATTGGGAGCACGACCTCCATCAACTGGTTGCATTTATGATCTTGCCTGTTTTTGCTTTCGCAAATGCGGGGCTTGATCTGCGAGGCGTCGGAGTGCAGCAGTTGACCCATGGCGTCCCACTGGGCATTGCAGCTGGGTTGTTTTTTGGCAAACAGATTGGAATTTTTGGCATTTGCTGGATGGCGATCAAGTGCAAATTGACAGACATGCCTCAAGGCATGTCCTGGTTGTCTCTATACGGTGCCAGCATTTTATGCGGTGTGGGTTTCACCATGAGCCTGTTCATCGGATCACTGGCGTTTGAGCAGACAGGAGTCAATCGATTGTTTGATGAGCGCCTTGGTATCCTGCTGGGATCCTTGTTGTCTGGCGTTGTCGGTTATCTGGTCTTGCGCAAGTCACTGCGCCTGCAATCGTGACAAATTGCACAAACGTCAGCGATCGTCACAGGCGGAATTCATCCTGTGAAAAAATGTATATCAAATGTGTTTAAGTGTAGCGAGATAGCGGAAAACATTGGCAATGCACAGGGTGTTTCCACTATTATTCGTGCGAACTTTATGTAGTGTCGCTACACATACGATGTTCCAAATCCTCCCCGACGAGTGGATAACGCACGGGGTTTGTTCTGGTACTAGCCAAAAGAATAAGAGTTTTAGAGGAAACAGTTATGACGTTAACGTATGGTCAGGCATTTTTGAAAAGCTTTCTGGGTAAATCTCCCGACTGGTACAAACTGACAATCGTCGGATTCTTAATCCTCAACCCGATTCTCTTTTTCTTTGTTGACCCCTTTGTTGCCGGATGGGTGTTGATACTTGAATTCATTTTCACTTTGGCGATGGCGCTCAAGTGTTATCCGCTGCAGCCCGGTGGTTTGCTGGCCATTGAGGCGATTGTTATTGGGATGGCGTCTCCCGAAACTGTTTACCACGAAGCTGAAGTCAACTTCCCGGTTATTTTGTTGCTGATTTTTATGGTGGCGGGTATCTCATTCCTGAAAGAGATGCTGCTGTTTACGTTCACAAAAATCCTGTTGCGCGTACGTTCAAAAGTACTGCTGTCTCTGACCTTTGTATTCCTTGCAGCAGTTTTGTCTGCGTTCCTCGATGCATTGACGGTAACCGCGGTAGTCATCGCCGTGGCGTCCGGGTTTTATGGGGTTTACCACCGTGTGGCATCAGGTTTCCATCATGACGCCAGTTCAGATATTGCTGATGATAATTCTGTGCATGAACACAGCAGGGCAGATCTTGAGCAGTTTAGAGCCTTTTTACGTAACATCATGATGCATGCGGCAATTGGTACAGCACTGGGGGGCGTGTCTACGCTGGTAGGTGAGCCTCAGAATCTGCTGATTGGTCATATCATGGAGTGGGATTTTATCGAGTTTTACAAACAGGTCGCTCCGGTTTCCATGCCTGTTCTGGCGGTGGGCCTTCTTACAACCATTGTGTTAGAGAAATTTAAATTGGTAGGGTACGGGGTTCAGCTGCCGGCACATGTGCGCACCATCCTTGAAAAGTTTGATGATGAACAGTCAAAGAAAATGACTCGCCAGGATATCGTTAAGCTCTGGATTCAGGCGTTGGTAGCATTGTTTCTGGTGTTTGCACTGGCCCTGCATATCGCCGAGGTAGGCATAATCGGTTTGGCAGTTATTGTGTTGGCTACCGCATTTACGGGTATTACCGATGAGCATTCTATCGGTCATGCGTTCCAGGAAGCGTTGCCTTTTACAGCGTTGTTGGTTGTATTTTTTGCTATCGTGGGTGTTATTCACGAGTTGCATCTGTTTACCCCGGTTGTCAATTTTGTGTTGGAGATGCAAGGGCAGGCGCAATTGGTAGGGTTCTACATTGCCAACGGTGTACTGTCCATGGTTTCAGACAACGTGTTTGTGGCGACTGTTTATATCTCTGAAGTCCAGCAGGCATTTGAAGCGGGCCGTATTACCCGTGAACAGTTTGAATTACTCGCGGTGGCAATCAACACGGGCACCAATATCCCCTCCGTGGCAACACCAAACGGACAGGCTGCGTTCCTGTTCCTGTTGACGTCCGGTATCGCGCCGCTAATCCGATTGTCTTATGGCAAAATGGTTCTGTTGGCATTGCCATATACCATTTCCATGTCAGTCACCGGATTGTTGGCAACCATCTATCTACTGGGTTAAGTCGGGGATGATGTCATGAGTATTTATAAGAATCTTTTTGTAGTAATTGATCCAACCAGTGACAAGCAGCCTGCGCTTGCTCGTGCAGCGGAATTGGCCCGTCTCGGCAAAAGTAAAGTTACGGCATTTTCGGCGGTTTACCAAACCGTAGATGAAATGGTCGATGCGAATTCCCGGCGATCCGGCAAACGGGATTTCTTGAAGGACTGGGAGTCAAAAGTCAAAAAGCTGTTGGCACCGTATAAAGAAGATGGATTGAGGGTGAGTGCCGATACGTATTGGACTGCGGATTGGTATGCAGCTGTCAGTCGTGCGGCTATGCGCGCCGATGCAGATCTGGTTATCAAATCCACCTTCCGTCATGGCAAACTGCAACGGCTGCTGCACAGCACGTCGGACTTTACCATTATGCGCCACAGCCCATCCCCTGTGCTGCTGGTGCGCGATGGTAAACCAACAAAAGGTAAGTTGATCCTGGCGGCTCTGGATCTTGAGTCGACTGATGAGGGGCACATTGGACTCAATAATTCAGTGATGAAACACGCTCATGAGTTGTCTGATTTCACCGGGTTGCCGCTGCATGTTATTGCTGCCACATCACGTAAACCGGATTTAAGCCATGTGTTAGCCGGTGTGGAGGAGCAGGAAGGTGGCATACAAGCCACTCTTGCCCATGCCTTCGGTGTTGAATCAGCTAACTTTCACCTTGTAAAAGGGGCGGCGCAGAACGTTATTCCGGCACAAGCGGCAGAACTGAAGGCCGAAGTACTTGTCCTTGGAGTGTCCGCACGAAGCGGCATCAAGGGCGTGATGGTTGGCACAACGGCTAAAAAGGTATTGGATAAACTGGACTGTGATGTGCTTGCAGTGAATTAAATTCAGTTAAAAAAAGGCCGGTGACTTTGCGTCACCGGCCTTTTTTATTTGTGCTTGTTATCGCTTTGAGCAAAAGCAAAATCAGTTCTTACGAATAATCAACTCTTGCCCCGGTCGAATGATGCTGTTTGTTTCAATCTGGTTCCATTCTGTCAGATCACGGACACTGACATTGTGTTCGCGTGCAATTCTGGCCAACGTGTCGCCTCGTCTGACACGATACTGAGTAACAAGATCGGCGAACTGATCAGCAGAGCCGGCTTCCGCATCATTTGCTGCCAGTGTCAGTTCAGATTGCAGGCGCAATTTTTGACCAACTTTTAACACGCCTTCGGTGCTTAGATCATTCAGAGCAGCCAGTTCGTTGATGTCCAGCTTGTATCGATTGGCAATGCGCCACAAACTATCGCCGCGTTGCACTTCATATTCACCGCTGGGGACGGGTTGAGCGTTTGCCGCTGCCAACAGTGAGACTGGCGGGCTGATCTGATCACCATCTCGATATGCTCTGGGTATTAACAGTGTTTGCCCGGCAACAATTCGTGAGCCTGACAGGTTATTAATTTGTTGAAGAGCGGACACTTGAGTGCCATGGTTTCGTGCAATCGCGCTCAAGGTATCACCCGAGCGTATAACATATCGATCCCAGGTAATCGGGCTGCTGGCCATATTGGCAAAGTTGGACTCAAACGTTTGCAGTGACTCTGCGGGTATCATCACGGTATGAGGCCCGTCCGGATGAGTACCCCATTGCAGAAAACCAGGATTCAGGCGAAACACCATATCTGGCTCAAGTCCCGCGAGACTTGCGATCAGATTCAAATCCATTTGTGTGCCGATATCAACTTGTGCGAGATAAGGCTGATTTGGCACAAGGGTCAGAGCAATACCATACTTATCGGGCTCGCTCATGACATGGGCGAGTCCTAGCAATCTGGGGATATGGTTGTGTGTTTCTCTCGGTAATGGCAATGACCAGAAATCAGTTGCCCGGTCTCTGCGCTTGTTTCGGTCTATGGCTCGCAGTACCGTGCCTTCTCCTGCATTGTATGCAGCCAACGCCAACAGCCAATCACCATCAAATTGGGCATGAAGGCGTTCAAGATAGTCCAGGGCAGCATAGGTTGATGCGATTGGGTCTTGTCGACCGTCATACCAAAAATCACGTTTTAATCCAAAATTTGTTGCTGTGCGAGCCATAAACTGCCAAAGACCCGCAGCGTTAGCGCTGGATCGAGCTTTTGGGTTGTAGGAACTTTCTACCATTGGCAGCAACGCCAGCTCCAATGGTAAACCACGACGTTCTATTTCTGTGACAATCTCGTAAATGAACGGAGCTGCTCTGTCTGTCACTTGCAGCATGTAGTCAGGATTATTTGCAAACCATTCGATTTGTTCTTGTATCTCACTGTTGTGATACAGATTGACAAATTGCATGCCTTGGCTGACCCGTTCCCACACCGTTTGAGTTGACACGGAGATGCTGGAGTCATCGTCGGCCAATGCGGAATCTGTTGAGCGAGAGACAGTGTCTCTTAACGATCTCGATGAGTTGTTGTACGCATAGGACGAAGCACCCAGTGAGTTTACGCCGGCATTTTGTCCATCATTGGGAATGCTTTCGGGTAAAGTAGTGCATGCATGCAAAAAAAGTGAACTTGCTATCAGCGCTGCCAAGTGTCTGCGTCTGAACCGAGGCGCTGTTGTGCGACTTGGACTATTTCCATTCGCAGATACTAACGGCTTGACCTGCAAAGTGTTGTTAGAAAAAGTCATTGTTGGCAAACATCCACATTCTGTTGTGCGTTATTTTTCAATTGAAGCATCATGCTCCAACGCGATTCTGGGAAAAGCCGACGTCGAACATCACATCAAACTTGATCTTTCCAGCGACGTAAGTACACAAAAGTTTCAAGGTCTGAATGCAATTCCTGAGCCATCTGTATCGAAACCTGCTCTTTCAGACAGACACTGTGACAACGAAGAAACGGATTGGTTCGCAATTCTTCAAAAATTGTCGAAGGCAGTGTGGGAAGCGCTTGCTCTCGCTTGTGTGACTCCAAAACCCGCCTGAGTTCGATAGCTTCGTTGTCAGGTTCTGCTTTGGCTGCAAATCCCAGATTGCTCAACGTATATTCATGTGCGCAATAAATGCGCGTTTGCTCTGGAAGTGCCCCAATTCGAAGCAGCGAAGTGTACATCATCTCTGGCGAACCCTCAAACAATCTGCCACACCCTCCTGCAAACAGCGTGTCACCACAGAACAGCGCCGGGGCTGATGGATCGCTATCCATGGTTTGTTCTTGTAACAGATAGGCCAAATGGTCAAGTGTATGACCAGGGACAGCCATCACCTTGATGTGTGCGCCAAGTAGCGTGAAAACATCCCCGTCGTTAACGCTGTTGGTAACGCCTTTAATGTGGCCGCCTGCAGGGCCAAAAACAGGAATATCGCGGTTCTTGCAAAGTTGATTGATGCCGCCCGTATGGTCGGCATGATGATGGGTAATCAAAATCGCGCGAAGTGTCCGACCGGTTTTAGCCAGAAACGCTTCAACCGGTGCTGCGTCACCCGGATCAACCAGAACAGTGTCTCCTCTAGCATTTCCTATTGCCCAGGTATAGTTGTCTTTAAAAGCAGGAATCGGTCTGATTGTCAGGCGCGTATCAGGACTGTTCATCATATTGAGTAGGTTAAGCGCAATGGGTATGAAGTTAAGATTCAGGCGACATCATAACAGAACACGTTTGTTGGCGTTCCTTGCCAGGTGCTAGAATCAGTCGTAGAGGATACTGTCATGAGAAACACGATTTTCGGGCGATCAACCCCTATTGATCCAGATAAACTGGAACCCGTGCTGACCAACTGGTTAAAGTCACCACTGGGTGAGGCGTTATTGAAGGCGGAGCGTGAACGATTGGCACCGGTGATCAGTCGAGTGTTTGGTTATCATGTTTTGCAATTGTCTTGTGCGCCTGACATTGACATGCTGGCCGATTGCCCCGTTTGTCACCAAATCAGGTTTGCGCCTGGCTGGCATGCCGGCAGAACATTACCGATTGCGGATATTGAAAATCTACCACTGGCCACTGACAGTATGGACGCGGTGTTATTGCACCACACCCTTGATTTCACTCAGGACAGCCATCGTTTATTGCGAGAGGCTACGCGCGTATTGCGACCCGGCGGCAGGTTAATCATTGTTGGTTTTAATCCGTTGAGTATGTGGGGACTGTCAAAGTCTGTGCACTGGCGCAAATCAACACCCTGGAATGCCCGGTTTATCTCAAGGCGGCGATTGACCGACTGGCTGAGTCTGCTTGATTTCCATGTCGAGTCCGTTGGCTATGGTGGATACCTTGCACCCGTAAAACATCCCGGCATTTTGAATCTTGCGCCGGATTTTGAGCGATGGTTTGATCGCTTGGGAAATCCCGCAGGTGCCTTTTATATGATTGTTGCCGGCAAACAACGTATCCCCTTGATTCCGGTTACCCCGCGATGGAAAAGGGTAAGAGCGCCGAGTCTGGGCTCTCCATTAGCTGAAACAGGACGAGTTGCCAGTGGTCGTGGGACAATTATCCCGTTTCGACCTCGACAAAAATAAATCAGAAAGAGCAATTAGCCAGTTTAAAAGCTATTTAAGGGATTAAGTATTTGTCAGAACATATTGAAATATATACAGATGGCGCCTGCAAGGGCAACCCCGGGAAAGGCGGGTGGGGGGCGTTGCTCATGTACAAGGGAGTGGTCCGGGAGCTCTATGGTGCAGAGATGCAAACGACCAACAACCGAATGGAATTGACAGCAGTTATTCGCGCGCTTGAGGCCCTGAAACGTCCTGGATTACAGGTGCATTTGTACAGTGATTCGCGCTATGTGCTCAGCGGAATCGAGGAATGGCTGCCAGCCTGGAAAGCCCGGTCATGGAAAACATCCGGGCGCAAACCCGTATTGAATCAGGACTTATGGCAGCAACTTGATCAGTTAAATCAACAACATGAGGTAGTCTGGCACTGGGTCAAGGGGCACAGTGGTAACGCTGGAAATGAAAGGGCGGATGCGTTGGCGAACAGAGGCATTGAAGAGTTGTCCGGTGAAACACAGGATGCCACGTCCGACCAGCCTGCCAGTTAAACAGGAATAGGAAAATTTTATGCGCCAGATTGTCCTGGATACTGAAACAACAGGTCTGGAGCCTTCCCAGGGCCACAGAATAATCGAAATTGGCTGTGTTGAACTGGAGCAGCGACGTCTGACTGGGCGACACTTCCATCAATACATCAAGCCGGAGCGCGACATTGATGTGGCTGCCCAGGAAGTGCACGGCATCAGCGTCGCGTTTTTGGAAGACAAACCAGTCTTTTCCTTGATTGCAGATGAGTTTCTGGCATTTGTGAGAGGGGCTGAGTTGTTAATTCACAATGCTGGATTTGATATCGGGTTTCTGGATGCCGAGTTGGCCCGGTTAGGGCCGGCCTATGGTCAAATGGCAGATTATTGCCAGATAACCGACACCTTACAGATGGCCCGACGCAAGCATCCCGGACAACGGAATAGCCTGGACGCTCTTTGCAAGCGTTACGAGGTCGACAATTCACAGCGCGAACTGCATGGTGCGTTGCTGGATGCTGAAATTCTGGCTGATGTTTATCTGTTAATGACAGGTGGTCAGACCGATCTCTCACTGGGTTCAGATGAGCAGGAGAATGACACAGACCATGAACAGCACCCTGTTCGTATCAACAGAGAGGGTGTTCGTCTTAAAGTGTCTAAGCCAAGCGCGCAAGAGCTGGAGGCCCATCAACAGCTGCTGGCCCGTATTCAGAAATCCAGTGGACAACGATGTCTGTGGTTAAGTCAGGAACAACAGGAAAGTTTGGCGTGATAACGGTGCAGGACAACAATCCCGGGACGGTGCACGACAGGAACCCGGAAGCGTTGGATCCGAACGCAGTCCTGATACTGTTCTATCAAAATGCGGTTGTTTTAAAAAACGCGTTCAAGGACGTTGAAACTAACGTCAACACGTTGGGGTCTTTTTTATGGACGATGTCGGAATTGACTGACATCCGGTCTTGCCTGTCCGCACTCATCCCTGTGGATGCGGGGCTTGGCAGTGATCATGCCTTGTATGCGGGATTGCTGGAGCAATGGCCTGACTCATTATCAGCTGCACAGGCCGTTGCGACTCGACAGTTTTTGATTGAACGCGGTTTTGACGCATTCAGCATCGTGGGCAGGGCGAGTCAATGGATCAATTGGTATCGCTCTCATCGCTACTGTGGTGCGTGCGGTTCGCAGAACAGGATTCACGGCAAGGGTGCTTTATTGCGTTGCCCAGCGTGCGAAACCGACTATTATCCACGTATTAATCCCTGCATCATTGTTTTGGTGACTGATAAGAATAAAGTCTTGTTGGCGCGCAGTTCGCGCCGGGGTGCGACGTTTTTCAGTTGTCTGGCAGGATTTATTGAGCCTGGTGAAACGGCAGAAGAAGCAGTGGCTCGTGAAGTGTATGAAGAGGCAGGCATACAGGTCACCAATATTCGATACGTCAAAAGCCAGCCGTGGCCGTTTCCTTCACAATTAATGTTGGGATACTACGCAGATTATGCGGGTGGGGATCTTAATCCCTGTCCTGAGGAATTGGCAGAAGCAGGCTGGTTTGATGTGAATGCGCTGCCGTCAATACCTGCGCCGACAATCAGTGTTGCGGGGCAGTTGATTGAGGAATATTGTCGAACGACAATCAGTAAAAATTTGGCATCAACCGGGGAGACATAATTTTGGAGTATTTGTTTGAATACGGAATGTTTCTGGCAAAAACGCTGACCATCGTGCTGGCCTTTATGGCCATTGTCACGATCATGGTTGCCGCAGGCCAACGACGTCGTCATATGCCGCGAGGCAATATTTCGGTCACGCATCTGAACCGCGAACTGGATTCGCTCAAAGATAGCCTGCAGCGCGTGGTTCTGGATAAATTCGCGTTTAAAAAGTATATCAAGGCAGAAAAAAAGCGCGAAAAGGCCGAAGCTAAACAGCTTAAACTGAATGCGGAGCAACGCACCTCATCAGCGATTGAGGGGGCGAGTGAAGAGGAAGACTCGCGAAGACGCAGAGTATTCGTGCTGGATTTTGATGGCGATATGGAAGCATCCGGTCTGGAATCGCTACGCCAGGAAATCACGGCGGTTTTKACCATGGCGGAGCCCAAGGATGAAGTCATGTTGCGTCTGGAGAGCCCCGGCGGTCTGGTTCACGCCTATGGACTGGCCTCATCACAATTGCTGCGGTTTAAACAAAAAGAGATTCCGCTGACCATTTGTGTGGATAAAGTAGCAGCAAGCGGCGGCTACATGATGGCGTGTGTGGCAGACCGGCTGATTGCCGCGCCGTTTGCAATTCTGGGGTCTATTGGTGTTCTGGTGCAGATGCCAAACATCCATCGCTTGCTAAAGAAGAACGATGTCGATTTTGAAATGATCACGGCCGGTGAGTACAAACGCACTATGACACCGTTTACTGAAGTGACCGAGAAGGGTCGCGACAAGTTAAAACAGGATGTTGAAGAGATGCATGTGCTATTTAAACAATGGGTCAAGCAATACCGGCCTGTTGTCGACATCGACCAGATAGCCACGGGCGAAACCTGGGTTGGGTTGCAAGCTCAGGAGCGACAAATGGTAGATATGATCAGTACCAGTGATGATTACATCATTCAGGCGTGTGAGCAGGCTGATGTCTACGAAGTCGCCTATGAAATACGTATCCCTCTGGGCGAAAAAATTGGAGGTGCCTTGCAAAAGGCTATGGACAAGACACTGATGGTCTGGTGGCAACGACTGAGATCAAGTCGCTATTTGTAAGTCAAACAACCCGCATGAGTCATATTTGAAGGTCTTGAGGCATATGGAACTGGATAGTCAAACATTTCAGGCTTACGAAGTATCTGAGCATACCGTGGATGGCAAAAGCGTTTTTGCGGGTGCCTTGGTGAACAAACAGGTCAGCAGTCTGCCGGCAGGTGACGTACTGATCAAAGTGGCCTATTCGTCACTTAACTTCAAGGACGCGCTCTCTGCGGCGGGGAATAAAGGGGTCACCCGGCAGTATCCTCATACCCCGGGTATTGATGCGGCAGGTGTGGTTGCAGAATCCACAAACCCGATGTTTGAAGCAGGGGAGGAGGTGATTGTTATCGGGTACGACCTCGGCATGAATACGGCCGGTGGTTTTGGCGAGTTTATTCGAGTGCCGGCCAATTGGGTGGTCAAGTGCCCCGCCGGACTGAGCCTGAACGAAGCCATGATTATCGGCACAGCAGGTTTTACCGCGGCACTGTGTGTCGAGAAACTGCTGGTAAACGGCCTGGATTCCTCACACGGTCAGGTGCTGGTGACGGGCGCCAGTGGTGGGGTCGGGAGTTTTGCCGTTGCCTTGTTGTCGCAGCTTGGTTTTGATGTGGTCGCAATGACCGGCAGTGAATCTGCCCACGAATTTCTGCGAACATTGGGTGCCAGTCAGATCATTGGCCGCGAGGAGTACAGCCAGCCCGGTCCCAAACCGCTTTCAAAAGAGCTTTGGGCAGGCGCAGTTGATGTCGTAGGAGGAGACATCCTGTTTAATATTGTCAAATCACTGAAATACAGTGGCAGTGTTGCTTGTTGTGGTCTTGTGGCATCGCCTCAGTTCCAGGCGACGGTGTTTCCTTTTATCCTCAGGGGCGTAAACCTGCTGGGTGTGGATTCCGTCAATCTTCCGTTGGCGCACAAGAGCCAGTTGTGGAATAAATTGGCGACAAATTGGAAACCTGCCGGCCTTGCCAGGCTTGAGACGCAGTTGGGCATGAACGGTTTGGATGCGGCACTTAAAACCGTACTGGCCGGAAAAAGTACCGGCCGACTTGTGCTGGCTCACAACCGCTGATAAACCTGCCGACGCTGATCAGCGTCGGCGAAACAATGGTAATGGTTGGTCAATCGCGGGTTGATAAACATGTCTGAAATCGTTAAATGCGCGGAGAGCATTATCGACGTCTTGATCGTCTCTCAGCGCAAATGCATCAAATCCGCAACGCTGCATAAAAAACAGCTGGTCTCGCAGCACGTCGCCAATCGCACGAATTTCACCCTGATAGGCAAAACGTTGCCTGAGTTCGCGTGCGCTGGAGAAGGGCCTTCCATCCTTAAACTCGGGAAAGTTCAACGCAACCAAGGGCAACGTGCCCAGCGACTCTGCAATAGCCTCGGGTGTTTCATGGCTGTTTAACCACACTGCTGTTTTTGCGGGTCTTGAGCGGATCAGTTGCTGTTCTGTCAACCAGATAGATAATGGCACGATCACATCCTGATCTTGCAATATCGCGATGTCATCAACACCTGTCGTTGTGTTGACCAGTACCCAGTTATCATCAACCAGCGCGCCGTTTTTAATCAGTGGAGTGGTCATCGCGTTTGTTTCCATAAAGTGCTTCTTTAAACGGTTCAAGTCCTAGCCGGTTGTATGTATTGATAAAATTTTCACCAGTCGTTTTGTGCTGCTGGTAAACATTAACAATTTTCTCAATAACCTCTGGTACTTCGTCTTGTGAAAACGATGGGCCTACAATTTTCCCCAGCGCAGTGTTGTGATCAGACGACCCGCCAAGGGAAATCTGGAAATACTCCTCTCCCTTTTTATCCACACCAAGAATACCGATGTTGCCGACGTGGTGATGTCCACAGGCATTCATGCAACCCGAAATATTCAGTGATAACTGGCCAATGTCGCGTAATTGCTGTGCGGAGAACCTGCGCTGAATGGCTTCTGCTACCGGAATTGATTTGGCATTGGCCAGCGAGCAGAAGTCACCGCCGGGGCAGCAGATCATATCGCTTAACAACCCCAGATTATCAGCTTCCAGATCGTGGGTTTTTAATGCTTGCCAAAGACTGTAGAGCTCATTCTTTTCGACATCCGCCAACACCAGATTCTGAGTATGTGTGATTCGCATTTCCCCAAAACTGTAGCGTTCAGCCAGATCAGCGATAAAGCGCATCTGATCAGAATCAAGATCGCCGGGCGCAAAACCCGTTTTTTTGACGCAGATAGTGACGATGGCATAACCGGGTTTTTTGTGGGCATGGGTATTTTGCTCATACCAGGATGCAAACAAAACGTCTGTGTTTAATGCGGTTTCCAGTGTGCTGCTGTCCGCGGGCAATGCTTTGTAGTCAGGATCATGGAAAAATCCGCGGCAACGCTTCAGTTCAGCATTTGTCAGCGTCAACGGACCATCTTTTAATAAAGCCCACTCCTTTTCGACTTTGTCTTTGAAGGCCTGGGTGCCGGTTTCGCGCACCAGAATCTTGATTCTTGCCTTGTACTTATTGTCTCGTCGCCCCTCGCGGTTATAAACCCTCAGGATGGCATCAAGGTATGACAGTAAGTGCTCCTGAGGCAGGAACGCTTTGATTTCGCTGCCAATGACCGGGGTTCGCCCCAAACCGCCGCCAACCAGCACGCGGAAACCAATTTCATTATTTTCGTTTTTGAGCAGATAAAGACCAATATCGTGCACCTGCGTTGCCGCCTGGTCTTGCCGGGTGCCACAGACCGCAATTTTGAATTTTCGAGGCAGAAACGCAAACTCAGGATGAAAAGTAGACCATTGCCGGATAATTTCGCAATACGCACGCGCATCATCTACTTCGTCAACAGCAACGCCGGCAAACTGATCGGTTGTAGTATTGCGGATGCAGTTGCCACTGGTCTGAATGGCATGCATTTCTACCTCGGCCAGATGAGCGAGGATATCGGGCACGTCGGCGAGTGCAGGCCAGTTAAACTGGATATTCTGCCGTGTGGTCAGATGACCATAACCTTTATCAAAATGATCTGCGATGAAAGCCAGTTTGCGCATTTGCGTAGACGACAGCATGCCGTAAGGAATGGCAACACGCAGCATGGGTGCAAGACGCTGAATATAGAGTCCATTCTGCAGCCTGAGCGGCAGAAACTCTGCATCACTCAGTTGCCCTGCCAGGAAACGTCGGGTTTGATCCCGGAACTGCATAATTCGATCCGCGAGCATTTGATGATCATACTGGTCATATCGGTACATGATGTTAAGTCTGGCCCTGTGAGCAAACGTAAGCTAATGCGAGGGGCGATAGTGTAATAAAACCTTCTTTTGAATTCTATGCATAAAAACTCTAATTCTTATGACGTTTTATGCTGGATTTAGTACGGATTGTGGTAAGTCGCAGGTCGTATTTGAAAAACCTGCTCACCGGTATCTTGATTATCGGAGGGAATTCTTTAGAATGCGGCGCCGTAGATGAACTTCAACGAGAGCCTATCATGAGTCACCACAGCAACGAATCCGGTTATACGCCCGAAGAGCAGGAAGAGAACAGTCGCGTTGACGCGATGGCGATTTTCTCAATTGTTGTAGTCGCAGTAGCGATGGTAATTTTTTACGTCGCCAGTTAAGCCCTGACGACTCAGGGTAATACAAGATTTACAACAATCACCAGTGTCATCACAAATAACACTGTGAATACCAGCGCGGCGGCGACAAAGCCCTTCACGGAGCCTTTCTCGAAGTCGCGCTCTTTGTTCTTCTTATTCTGCACACCAAAACTTGCCTGAAATACACTCAGGAACATTTTCCAGAACGGCAGTTGTTCTTTATCAAGGTTGCCGTTTTCTTGCTTGCTGTTATCTGACATGGTGACTCCTGCTGACCTTGCAGCCTTGATCGATGACCCGGTTTTTAATCCAGAAGATTTGGGCGCAACAAGCGTTTAGCTTCATCAACGGTGACACCGCGACGCGCTGCGTAGTCAGTAACCTGATCTTCATTGATTTTGCCAACAGCAAAATAACGTGCGTCCGGATGAGCAAAGTAGAAACCACTGACACTGGCAGCCGGTAACATGGCATAACTTTCCGTCAGTGACATGCTGATTTTCCCATCTACGCCCAGAAGGTCAAACACAGCTGCTTTATCAGAATGCTCCGGGCAGGCTGGATAACCCGGCGCTGGTCGTATGCCGCGATATTTCTCTTTAATGAGCGCTTCATTGTCCAATGACTCATCCGGGGCGTACCCCCAGAATTCGCGGCGGACTTTTGCATGCAAATGCTCTGCGAATGCCTCTGCCAGCCGGTCAGCGAGGGCTTTGACCATCAGTGCATTGTAGTCATTGTTCTCTTGCTCATATTTTTCTGCCAGACGCTGTGCACCGACGCCGGTAGTCACTGCAAATCCGCCGATGTAATCGCAGGCAGCCTGTTGTTTTGTTGCCACAAAATCTGCCAGCGATAAATTGGGAATGCTGTCTGCCTTGGACGCTTGCTGCCTGAGAAAGTTGAAGGTATGCAAAGGCTGTGTGCATGATTCATCGGCATATACGGTAACGTCATTCTCACCCGTTCGGGATGCAGGCCAGAAACCAAACACAGCTTGTGCTGTGAGCAGTTTGTTATCGATGATCTCTGTCAGCATTGCTTGTGCGTCACTGAACAGGTCTCGTGCTGCTTGTCCAACCACATGGTCATTGAGTATCTGCGGATACTTACCGGCAAGGCTCCAGGTGATAAAGAAGGGTGTCCAGTCGATGTAAGGCACCAGTAATGCCAGCGGATAATTATCCAGTACATGCGTGCCTAACTGCGCAGGACGGGTGATGGTGTTTGGGTGCCACTGGAATTGTCCGGCATTGCGGTTGGCTTCTTCAAAGCTCAACAGGCTCTTGCCCTGATCGCGCCCACTGGTGCGCGCGCGCACCGTTTCATACTCTTTGCGAACGCCTTCCACAAAACTGTTCCGGGTTTCGGTGCTGAGTAGATTGCTGACAACGGTCACGCTGCGCGAGGCGTCAGGCACATAAACGGTTACGTTATTTTTATAGTGCTGTTCGATTTTCACCGCAGTATGCGCTTTGGACGTTGTGGCGCCACCAATCAACAGCGGTACCTTGAAATCCAGGCGTTGCATTTCTTTGGCGACATGCACCATTTCATCAAGCGATGGCGTGATCAGTCCGCTCAGACCGATGATGTCGACATTGTGTTCGCGGGCAGATTGCAGGATGCGCTCACAGGGCACCATGACCCCCAGATCAATAATGTCATAGTTGTTGCAAGCCAGCACAACACCCACAATATTCTTGCCGATATCGTGTACATCGCCTTTGACCGTAGCCAGCAAAACTTTGCCTTTGGCCTTGTTTGCATTACCGGAGCGCGCTTTTTCAGCTTCGATGTAAGGTAGCAGATAGGCTACAGCCTGCTTCATTACCCGCGCACTTTTGACAACTTGTGGCAGGAACATTTTGCCACTACCAAACAAATCGCCGACCACATTCATGCCGTCCATTAATGGACCTTCGATCACCTGTATCGGTTGATCGTATAGCTGGCGCGCCGCTTCAGTGTCTTCTTCAATAAAGCGTGTAATGCCTTTGACCAAGGCATGGGTGATCCTTTCCTGCACGGTTGCGGATCGCCATTGTAGATCTTCCTGGACTTCAACGGTGCCGGTGCCGCTGTATCGGGCAGCAATTTCCATCAACCGATCGGTGCTATCGCTGCGCCGATTCAGCACGATGTCTTCAACCCGCTCACGCAGCTCATCGGGGATTCCATCGTAAACAGCCAGCTGACCGGCATTCACAATGCCCATGTTTAATCCGGCTTTGATTGCATGGAACAAAAATACGGAGTGAATGGCTTCGCGCACAGGATCGTTGCCGCGGAAGGAGAATGACACATTGCTGACACCCCCGGAAATCAGGGCGTGCGGAAGATTTTCGCGGATGTAGCGGCAACTTTCGATAAAGTCCACCGCGTAGTTGTTATGCTCTTCGATGCCGGTTGCGATTGCAAAAATATTGGGATCAAAAATGATATCTTCCGGCGGAAAACCGATTTCTGTTACCAACAAATCATAACTGCGTTTGCAAATGGATTGTTTTTTGGCCAGCGTATCCGCCTGACCTGACTCATCAAATGCCATGACAACAACGGCAGCCCCATAGCGTCGGCAAAGTCGCGCTTTTTCAAGAAACTCGGCTTCTCCTTCTTTTAAACTGATGGAGTTGACAATGCCTTTACCTTGAATATTCTTCAGCCCGGTTTCAATGACGTCCCATTTGGATGAGTCGATCATCACGGGAACGCGACTGATGTCTGGTTCAGCGGCGATGAGTCGCAAGAACTTCTCCATCGCAAAACGCGAGTCGAGCATGCCCTCATCCATGTTGATGTCGATAACCTGTGCGCCGCTTTCAACTTGCTGCAGAGCAACATCCAGCGCTTCATTGTATTGGTTGTCGATAATCAGTCGCGCAAATTTGCGGGAACCCGTCACATTGGTTCGTTCGCCGATGTTCACAAACAAGCTGTTTGTATCGATGTTAAAAGCTTCAAGCCCGCTCAGGCGACATTTGACCGGCACATCGGGAATCTGACGTGCAGGATATTTTGCAACGGCATCTGCAACGGCTTTGATATGGGTTGGCGTCGTCCCGCAGCAGCCGCCAATGATATTGAGGAAGCCGCTGGCAGCAAACTCCTCAACGATATCAGCCATCTCACGGGCACTTTGGTCATATTCCCCAAACGCATTGGGCAGTCCGGCGTTGGGGTGTGCAGACACGTAAGTGTTTGCCAGTTTTGAAATTTCTTCAATGTGAGGACGCAATTGTTCAGCGCCAAGTGCGCAGTTAAATCCAATCGAGATTGGTTTTGCGTGTGCCAATGCATTCCAGAAGGCTTCAACCGTTTGGCCGGACAGTGTGCGGCCGCTGGCATCGGTAATGGTGCCCGAGATCATGATGGGCAGTTCGATGTCTAACTGTTCAAAGACGTTTTGAACTGCAAACACGGCAGCTTTTGCATTGAGTGTGTCAAAAATTGTTTCGATCAGCAGAATATCTGCGCCGCCTTTGATCAGTGCTGTAGCCGCTGTTTCGTAGTCAGCAACCAATGCATCAAAACTGGTGTTTCTGAACCCTGGATCGTTGACGTCCGGTGACAAGGAGGCAGTTCTGCTGGTAGGTCCAATGACGCCGGCCACAAATCTCGGTTTATCAGGCTGTTGTGCTGTCACTTGATCACAACATGCTCTGGCCAGTTTTGCACCTTCGTAGTTCAGTTCGTAGACCAGCGCCTGAAGTCCGTAATCCGATTGGGATACGGACGTAGAATTGAAGGTATTGGTTTCAATGATATCCGCGCCGGCATTGAGGTAAGCGAGATGAATGCCCGAGATAACTTCTGGCCGGGTTAGCGTGAGCAAATCATTGTTACCGCCCAGGTCGGAAGGGTGCGCCTTGAACCGCTCGCCACGAAAATCTGCTTCAATCAACTTTTCTCGTTGAATCATTGTGCCCATGGCGCCATCGAGAATTAGAATGCGTTCACGAAGTGCATGCCTGAGCAGCTTGAAAGAAGAGTGTTGTTCCATGTTGGGATCCGTTTGTCGTGCTAGCTCGGTAATTTGAGCAAAGACGATCCTGAGCAGTGTCAAAAGAGGCGCAATTCTAGCAGAGTCGATGAGTCTGGTGACAAATTTGTCAAAACTATACGTGCCGGACTGGAAAAAACATAATATCCGAGTAAAATGCTCGGCTATTCCAAGGTAACGCTGACGAGGCGCTTTCCACGCTATGATTACGATAACTGAACCAGCACAGGATTACCTGGCCGAGCTCTTGAAAAAGCAGGACAGTGATGGCATCGGCATTCGGGTATTTATACTCGATCCAGGCACGCCTAAAGCAGAAACTTGCATTTCATTTTGCAGGCCAGGCGAGGAGAAGGAGGATGACCAGCGCAAGGAGTATCCTCAGTTCCACGCATGGATCGAAAATCGCAGTATTCCTTTTTTGAATGAAGCGGTGGTGGATTATGCAAAAGATACCATGGGTGGGCAGCTCACCATCAAGGCGCCTAATTCCCGCCTGCCGAAAATCACTGCTGAGAGCCCGATTGAAGACCAGATCAATTATGTCCTGTACAACGAGATCAATCCCTCGTTGGCATCGCATGGTGGCGTTGTAACCCTGGAAGATCTGGTTGACGATACCATCGCGATCCTTAAATTCGGGGGCGGTTGTCAGGGCTGCGGGATGGTCGATGTCACACTCAAAGAAGGTGTTGAGAAAACATTGATGGACAAGGTACCAGGGCTGACAGCTGTCCGCGATGTCACCGATCACACTAATAAAGACAATGCCTATTTCAAGTAACCATCACGCAGCATCGCCCGCGGGTAGACGTGGGCGTTGACGGCTCAGCCCGGGTAACGACTGAGTAGTGCGTTGTATAGTTGCTCGGGATAGTCATCAGAATCGGGTGATAACGCTGACATCAGCTCGACCAGATGTTCATTGTCTTCCCTATCGCCCCATATTTTGAGGTAGGTCCCTGTCTTGTATCCGTGATCCTGGCGGAAAAAGTTGAGGATATTTTTACCAACATACTGGCGATACAACTCCTGCCAACTCATCCTGCAGTCTGCGAGAATTGATGAAAAAACAGACAGCTCGATGCGTCTGACAGCGCTGAGCGCTATCAATAGCTCCAGTTTCTCCAGCAGCGCCAGTGAATCAAGCTCAATCAAACGCTGATCACACATGACAGTCCGGGTGCTCGCAGCTGGCATTGCATTAAACAAATGCTCAAGCGCCCGATCACAATCACCTTGTTCACGAAGCAGTATTTCAGACAGCAGAAAATGCCAGATGTCGACCAGTTCCATTTGCAGTTGCGGCAAATCGAGAATTTGTTTTTTCCACCATTTCCAGCCGTGATGCTCGATGGCTTCAGCTGCCTCGATGACAACAGCTCTAAGGTAGGGGTACGATGCTTGTACCCAGTTGGAATCTACCTTGGCATTCATGTCGCTTTGCAGCCGCAACATGACAATCGCCTGTTGTATGGACAAAGATGTAGTCATAGAAGGAGGCAACCTGTTCTACTGCGGCGTCGCGTTTTACTAGGAGCGTGGAGTTTCGTTTTGTTGAGGAGAGTGTTGCGAGAGGAGGCGTGCGCGTTGTTGCTCGAGAGAAACAAGCATCTCATGGCGACTGCGCAGCATGTCTTCGTACGACCTGCGAGGCTCTGTTTCGCCTGGCTCAAGACTGGCTAACCAATCGTTAAGTATCTGAATTTCCAGCTTGAGTTGGGCAATTCCCTGATCCAGAAGATCGGGCTCGATATGCGGCGTACGCGAGCGAGTGCGCTTTTCTACTAAAGTCATGCCGGTAATCCCTGATACACTCCACTTCTCTCCACTACGGACTTCGTTGGAACTTCGACTGATTTATGCTTCCTGCATAAACTATCGGCAGTCAAATCAAAAGCCGTAGCCTTTAATTCCTGCCGACGGTGTTTTGTGACGAATTCTACATAAATTGTGAACAGGTTCGCATATCCGGTCTAAATTGGTCAAGTATGGTGGGGATTTTAAAACCAATACTGACCTTATTGAGTCACTATTGATCAGTGTCTGCAAGTGAGCGAACGCTCAGGTGTTGGTCGGGATCTCCCCAGAGTTGAATCATTTTTTTGATATCAGTTGCTGTCAAAAGTTTGAGCTCTTTGTAGCCGATCAGTTGCCACGAAAAAACATGTTGCTGAAGGTCTTGTCTTGTTGTTGTCTGTGCAACGGTTTGCCAGCCTGGTGAAGCTTGTCCAGAAGGGCGGTCATACAAAAAACTGGCTTCACAAGCCGCCTGGTAAAGCATCTTTAATAGCTTGTTTAGCTGTTCGAGGTTTGTGCTGTCACACGTTCTGATCATCGCACGCAATGTCACGGCTGCTTGCTCATACGACTGCAACTGTGGCCAGCCTTCTTGAGCAGCGAGAAGCGCTTCTGGATAAAGTTTTAGGTTTCTGAGCGTCTTACATCGTTCTTTCCAGCTCAAGTCAAGGTGTTGCGCAGGTGTTTCTTCTGCCAAGGGTTGTTCAAGATTGATGACAGGCTCAGGCTCAGGCTCTTGCAGCGTTATAGGCGGTAATGTCTGGTTGTTTTCTGCCATGTCCTTATGTCGTCGCTCCTGGTCTTTCTTCAGCGCAATGACCATCAGTCCGATCAGGACGGCAACCGATATCAAGACCAATAGAAGCATCATGTTATACATGCCTGGGGCAGAGTGTTGATTAACTGCCAATATTCACAGGCAAGTCTGTCTGAAGACAAGCCAAGTGACGCTTTTTTTGGCGACAAATTGTTGCTTGATAATTATTTGAATTAATACCAGCCTGTTGCTTTGACACGTGAAGCATATTTGATATGATGCACGCCTTGTTGAGCCGAGCCAATAAAAAAATATCGCAAAGTTCTTTAAAAAGCAGTTGACGGTTATATTCAAGCTCACTAGAATTCGCGCCGTCTTCTGCAACAAAGCAGGAACCAAGTTTCTGTCCCCTTCGTCTAGAGGCCTAGGACACCGGGTTTTCATCCCGGCAACGGGGGTTCGAAACCCCCAGGGGACGCCATTTTACAAGCCTGGCTTTTGCCAGGCTTTTTTTTTGGGGATTTGAATCGCAATCATGCAGACTATCAGCCCGAAAAACGCCATTTCCATCCGTGGACTGACAAAAACCTATGCCAACGGATTCCAGGCACTCAAGGGAATCGATCTTGATGTTAAAGAGAACGATTTTTTTGCGTTACTCGGACCTAACGGTGCTGGTAAATCGACCATCATCGGCATCATTTCAACACTGGTTCGGGCAAGCTCAGGCGCCATACAAGTATTTGGTCAGGACGTTGCAACACACGTTTACGAAACCAAGTTATCGCTGGGCATTGTGCCGCAGGAAATCAATTTCAGTCAGTTTGAAAAAGTAGGTGACATCGTCATCACTCAGGCTGGTTACTATGGGCTGCGCGGTGAACTTGCAAAACAGCGCGCCGAAAAATACCTGCGCAAATTGGACCTGTGGGAAAAACGGGATAATCGTTCCCGAATGTTATCCGGTGGCATGAAACGCAGACTGATGATTGCCCGGGCGTTGGTGCACGAGCCAAAGTTGTTGATTCTGGATGAACCTACGGCTGGCGTTGACATTGAACTCAGGCGATCAATGTGGGAATTTCTGCAAGAACTTAACCGCAATGGCACAACGATTATCCTGACAACACATTATCTCGAAGAAGCTGAGAGTTTATGTCGCAATATCGCCATCATCAATCAGGGGCAAATTGTTGAAAATACCAGTATGCGCAAGTTGCTGGATAAACTGGCAAGGCAAACGCTGGTGTTTGATACCTGTGATGAGCTCGCGACTGCCCCAACATTTGAAGATGCTGATATTCAATGCAATATGATTGATTCACATAGTTTCGAGATCAGCCTGAGCACCAGTCGCGACATCAATGGGATTTACGCCGCATTGAGTGAACAGGGCATCCTGATTCGAGGCATGCGCAATAAAACCAATCGACTAGAAGAGTTGTTTTTATCCAGTCTGAAAAACTGACAGCCTTGACGACGGGCAAACCCATGCTGACCAACCACAAATATATCGCGTTCGAAACTATCTTGATCAAAGAGATTCGTCGATTTACCCGAATATGGCTGCAGACGCTGGTGCCGCCAGCCATTACGATCGGCTTGTACTTTCTGATATTCGGTAATCTGATTGGCAGTCGTATCGGGCAAATGGGTGGGTTCGACTACATGGACTTCATTGTCCCGGGTTTGATCATGATGGCCGTTATACAGAATGCCTATGCCAATGTTTCTTCATCATTTTTCAGTAACAAATTTCAGCGTTGTATTGAAGAGATCTTGGTATCGCCGGTTCCCAATTACATCATTTTGCTTGGTTTTGTTGCGGGCGGCATGGCTCGCGGTGTTGCTGTCGGATTGATCGTCACTGCTATGTCATTCTTTTTTACCTCGCTGCATATCGAACATGTGTTTCTGACATTGTTGGTAGTGCTGTTGACGTCTATGGTGTTTTCCTTGGCTGGTTTTATCAATGCACTGTATGCCAATACGTTTGATGATATTTCGATCATTCCAACGTTTGTGCTCACACCGTTGATCTACCTTGGGGGCGTCTTTTATTCCATTGAATTGCTGCCTTCCTTTGGTCAGTGGATATCTGCGCTGAATCCGGTGCTTTATATGGTCAATACATTCAGATACGGTATTCTGGGCACCAGCGACGTGAATATCGTTGTGGCTTTGTTGATGCTGGGCGTTTTCAGTGCAGGTCTGTTTGGCGTTGCTTTGTATCTGCTACGCAAAGGCACTGGTTTGCGCCAGTAATTGTCTACCTGTTGTGTGAGAGGTGAAGCTGCCATATGTCGGAAATTCCACTAGGTAAACATACCGATTATCCCGAAGTGTATGACGCTGGTTTATTGTATCCGGTCAGTCGATCAGTCAATCGTCAGATATTGGGCATTGGCAATCCATTACCCTTTGGTGGCTATGATCATTGGCGTGCGTATGAGTTGTCGTGGCTGGATGTGCGCGGCATGCCGGTCGTCAGAATGGCGGATATTCTGGTCTCCTGTGATTCCTTGTGTTTGATTGAATCCAAGTCGTTAAAGCTTTACTTGAATTCGCTGAATCAACACCGCTTCGACAGTGACACGCAGGTGTTGGAAACCATGCAGCGAGATTTATCAAATACGGCCGGGGCAACGGTGGTTATTTCCCTGCTGGATTGTCTTTCTGTCAGCGGCGCGCAACTAACGGATCCTGAGCACTCCGTGCTCCTCGATACGCTGGTGGTTGATAATCTGGTATATGAGCCGTCGCCTAAGTTATTGGAAATTGATGTCAGCAGACAAAGTGACGAAGTGTTTCTGAGTCATCTGTTTCGTTCCAGGTGTCCCATAACAGCCCAACCCGATTGGGGTACAGTACTGATTCGTTACTGTGGTCCTTCGATTGATCATCGGTCACTGTTAAGGTACATCATTTCCTATCGCCAGCATTCTGGATTTCATGAGAACTGCGTCGAACAGATTTTTACTGATTTGAATACGGCGTGCTCGCCATCGATACTCGAGGTCAGTATCAATTTTTTGAGGCGAGGGGGGCTGGAGATCAATCCACTCAGGACGCTATCGCCTCAGGCAGGTATGAAAGCGCTTCCGCGGCTGCTGCGGCAATAGGCTGCAGCCATCTAATCCACTGTTGAAGACAGTATCAGCTTGTATTTGGTGTGGCCGTGTTATACAGTTACGCGCCCTAAAAAGGCGGCCTAAAAACGGTGAGGTGTCCGAGTGGCTGAAGGAGCACGCCTGGAAAGTGTGTAACGGGTTAAACCGTTCGAGGGTTCGAATCCCTCTCTCACCGCCAATTTAAGCCCATTTCTAATTCACTGTTCTTGTTGTAGTATCGGCTGGTCACCCAACCTAATAATTACAAGAGAACAGACCATGCACTTGCCAAAATCCCTCGTGCTTTCAATCGCCATGATTGGCTTGAACCTCAGTGCTGTAAGCCATGCCAATGACTGGGTTCACTATGGATCGGATCTGGCGTCGACCAAATACGCGCCCTTTGATCAGATCAATCAGACCAATGTGAGCGGCTTGCAACAAGCCTGGGTATGGAGCTCTCCTGACAACGCTACGGTGGCTGCAAATCATGCCGCCGAAAATTTCCGTGCAACCCCTGGCGCTTACAAGTCCACCCCAATTGCCGTCAACGGTGTACTTTACATAAGCACGTCGTTTGGTCGTGTGGCCGCCATTGATGGTGTCAGTGGCCAACAATTGTGGGTGTTTGATACCCAATCATGGGAGGCAGGGCGACCCGCCAATCTGGGTTATAACCATCGGGGAGTCAGTTACTGGCGTGATGGTGATCGCGAACGCATCGTCATGCTGTCCAACGATGCCTGGATGTGGTCGATCGATGCCAAAACAGGACAGTTGGACACAAGCTTTGGGGATCAGGGCAAAGTCGATCTGGCACAAGGTCTGGGTAAGGAAATCAATCGGCAAGCCTATACCATGATTGCTGCCCCCCTGATTTATGAGGATCTGGTGATTGTCGGCTCGTCTATTCATGACGGCCCACAGTTTCAGGAAGCACCTCCGGGCCACGTCAGAGCATTTAATGTTCGTACCGGTGAGCAGGAATGGATTTTTCATACCATTGCTCAGCCCGGTGAGTTTGGCAACGAGACCTGGGAAAACGACTCCTGGCAAAAAGTAGGCAATACCAACGTCTGGACACAGATGAGTGCAGATCTTGAATTGGGGCTGGTGTACTTGCCCGTTGGTACGCCGACAAACGATTGGTACGGTGGGCACCGATTGGGTGACAATCTGTATGCAGAGTCGCTGGTGGCTGTCAATGCGACCACCGGGGTGCCCGTTTGGCATTTTCAGGCGGTCAAACATGGATTGTGGGACTATGACTTTCCGGCCGCACCCAATTTGATTGACATCACTGTTGACGGTCGACCCATCAAAGCCCTTGCTCAAATTTCCAAACAAGGTTTTGTTTACGTGCTCGACAGAGCAACGGGTGAACCGGTTTGGCCCATCGAAGATCGACCAGTGCCTCCTTCCAACGTACCGGGTGAGCGCGCATCACCAACACAGCCACATCCTACAAAACCGGCACCCTTTGATTTACAGGGAATATCTGATGAGACGCTGGTCAACTTCACGCCAGAGATCAGAGCTGAGGCGCTAGCCAATATAGAACGTTTTGATTATGGTCCCCTGTTCACGCCCCCAACACTGCGCGGAACAATCAATCTGCCCGGCTGGGCAGGTGGAGGCGGGTGGCAAGGCTCCGCGGTCGACCCGGAAACAGGTATTTTGTATGTGCCATCAGCAACTTCCGAGATTGTGGTTCAGTTGGTTGAGCCTGAGGCGGGCAGTTCTGATTTCACCTACGTTCGCGGTGGCGTAACCTCGGTCAATGGGCCACAGGGTTTGCCTTTAACCAAACCACCATACGGCCGGTTGACTGCGATTGACCTCAACACTGGCGATCATCTTTGGATGGTGCCGCACGGCGAAGGTATTCGCCAGCGTATCATTGATCTGGGCATTCTTGATCCTGGTCCAGTGGGCTCGACGTCCCGAACAGGCCCGGTGCTGACCAAAACATTGTTGTTTATCGCCCAGCAAGATGGTCGTCGATCGGTGATGCGCGCCTTTGATAAAGCAACCGGTGCCGTTGTTCACGAAATCGATCTGCCCTCTGTGCCGAGCGCGACCCCAATGACGTATATGGCTGGGGGGAAACAATACATTGCTATAGCCTTGGGTGGGGGTACCGAATCCAGTTTGGTCACCTACGCGTTGCCCTGATATGAGCAATCTCGTTGCACGGCTGCTGATCTCAATCGGGGTGCTGGCCACAGCAGTGCACACCAGCTGTGGTCTGGCTCAATCATCAATTGAGTCTGCCTCGGCCGATGTCCCATGGATGACCTATGGCAGCGACCTTGCGTCAAGCAAGTATGTACCCTTGGATCAAATTAATGCTGACAATGTTCAGCAACTGAAAATACTCTGGTCCTGGGAGTCCGCCGATAACGCGATATTCAGAACCGATGAGCGGGCAAGTGCCGGGGAGTATAAATCCACGCCGATTATGGTGAATGGTGTGCTGTATGTCAGCACATCATTAGGCATGGTTGCGGCTATTGATGCACAAAGCGGGGAACAACGCTGGGTGTTTGATACGGGATCCTGGCAACGAGGCAGGCATCCCAATTTTGATAACAATCATCGCGGCGTTTCCTGGTGGGATGACGGCGCAGATGGCCGTATTGTGATGGCTGCCAATGACGGATTATTGTGGTCGCTGAATGCCAGAACGGGTGAACCAGACCCTGCGTTTGGCAACGAAGGCGTGGTTGATCTGAAAATTGGGTTGGGCAGGGAAACCCGCACCGGTCTTTATGGTTCAATTTCGCCACCAACAATCATCAATGATGTCATTGTGGTGGGCTCGTCGATCAGCGATGGCCCGCTTTTTCAGGATCAGTTGCCACCGGGCCATGTACGCGGATATGACGCGCGGACAGGCGCCCAAAAGTGGATTTTCCATACCATCCCGCAAGGTGAGGAGCGCGGCGCAGAGACCTGGGAAAATCAGGCATGGCGAAACGCAGGTGCCACCAATGTCTGGACAACCATGAGTGCGGATCCGGAAACCGGGTACGTCTATCTGCCAACCAGTACACCCAATAATGATTGGTACGGTGCGCACCGTTTGGGCGACAACCTGTACGCTGAAAGCCTGGTATGCCTTGATAGCGCGACAGGTGAAGTTGTCTGGCACTTCCAGATGGTTCATCACGGGCTATGGGACTATGATTTGCCGGCTGCACCCAATCTGGTTGATATCAATGTAGACGGACGCTCGATCAAAGCCGTCGCGCAAACCAGCAAACAAGGGTTTGTGTATGTATTCGACAGAATCACCGGCGAACCAGTCTGGCCAATCGAAGAGCGACCGGTGCCTCAATCCACTGTCCCGGGTGAGCGCTCTTCACCGACGCAGCCCTTTCCAACCAAGCCGCCTCCGTTTGAACCTCAAGGTATTTCAGATGCAACCTTGATCGACTTTACACCTGAGTTGCGGCAGCAAGCCTTGGCGTTGATCAGTGACGTTGACTACGGGCCGTTGTTCACCCCACCGAGTGAACGTGGTGTGATTATTTTCCCGGGCTACAGTGGCGGCGTTACCTGGACTGGCGCGGCGGTCGATCCTGATACCGGTATCATGTACGTCCCGTCATTTTCTGCTCCGCGATTTGTTCGGCTGCGCAGGCCGACAGAAGGGGAGTCGGATTTTGGTTTTATCAGAGATCGCAGTTTCACCCTCGCCGGTCCACAGGGCTTGCCACTGATCAAACCGCCCTATGCAAGAATCACCGCGATTGATCTCAATAAGGGTGAGCATGTCTGGATGGTTCCGCATGGTCGGGGTATTCAACAACGATTGATTGACATGGGAATACCAGATCCTGGTCCGGTTGGAAGTTTCGGCAGAAATGGTCCCTTGTTAACCAAGTCATTACTGTTTGTTGCGCAGCTTGATGAGTCACGGCCGGTGATGAGGGCGTATGACAAAGGCAATGGTCGTGTGATCAGTGAACTGGATTTGCCCCTGCCGCCCATGGGTACGCCCATGAGTTACATGCTCAATGCCAGACAGTACATTGTTGTTGCGGCCGGTGCTGGCCCCGATACGCGACTGCTTGCATTGGGCATTGAATAATCAGATTGGTTTGCGCTTGATTCGACCCGGCAATTTAATGATAATGCCGGCCCTGACATGAAGCAGTTGGAAAGTTCAGCTGACCTGTCTGGCTTTATGGTATCCCTTGTCGGTCCCCGCGCAATGATACGCTGTAAACCCCGCCAGGCCCGGAAGGGAGCAACGGTAGCAGCGGACGCATGTGCCGTGGTGTGGCTGGCAGGGGGTACCACCACCTTTCACCTGATCACCTGCACTGATGTCCCTGCCCGTATGTTTGCCATTATTGCCATGGTTTCCTGCCTGTCGTTCGCGCGCAGTTTGCAATACAATAGCGGCTTCTTTAAATCCAGAGTCCAAACCGGCGCATGGCTTATCAGGTTCTGGCACGCAAATGGCGGCCAAAAAATTTCAGCGAAATGGCAGGGCAGACACATGTTCTGCAAACCCTGATTCATGCGCTTGAAAATCAACGACTTCACCATGCGTATTTGTTTACTGGCACCCGCGGCGTCGGTAAAACAACCGTAGCCCGGATTCTCGCCCGCTGTCTGAATTGTGAAAAAGGCATTACCGCGACACCCTGTGGTCAATGTGATGCCTGCAGGGAAATTTCTGAAGGTCGGTTCATTGATCTGATTGAAGTGGATGCGGCGTCCCGTACCAAGGTAGAAGACACGCGCGAGTTGTTGGAAAATGTTCAATATGCGCCGGCACGGGGTCGATTCAAGGTATACCTGATTGACGAAGTCCACATGTTGTCTTCGCACAGCTTTAATGCGCTGCTAAAGACATTGGAGGAGCCTCCCGCACACGTCAAATTCCTGCTGGCAACAACGGATCCACAGAAGTTGCCGGTAACTGTGTTGTCGCGTTGTCTACAGTTCCATCTCAAGAACCTGTCTCCCGCACAGATTGTTGCCTATCTGCAATCGGTGCTGATTGCCGAGCAAATCGAATTTGACGAGGAAGCGTTATGGCAGTTGGCACGCGCTGCCGCTGGCAGTATGCGTGATGCCTTGACCTTGCTGGATCAGGCTATTTCCTTTGGTGCTGGTAAGGTTGAATCGGTATCGGTGGCCAGTTTGTTGGGAACCCCGGATTTCACGCTGATCTTTTTGCTGATCGAGGCGCTCGCCAGTCGCAATGGGCAGGAATTGGTCAGGCTGCTTGGACTTGCGGCGGAAAACAATCCTGATTATCAACGACTGCTGGAGCATATGTTGAGTGTGTTTTATCGCATGACGCTGGCGCACGTGTTGCCAGATGCGGTGGATAACAGCGAAGGTGATCGGGAACGTGTGCTCGCCTTGGCGGCCCGCTTGAGTCCGGAAGATGTGCAACTTTATTATCAGATTTGTTTGCAGGCATTGCAGGAGCTGGTGATAAGTCCCAACAGAAAAATCAGTTTCGACATGGGCCTCCTGAGAATGCTTGCATTCAGCCCTGACATTTTTATGTCTGGTCAATTGAATGGTGATCAAAAAAAAAAGCCTGAGCTGATCAGTCTGGTTGAGGCGACAGCCTCTGTTGAAACACCCAAACCCGTTGAAGTTCCAAAATCTGTTGAGGCACCCATACCTGTTGAAATACCTGGGTCCGTTGAACCCCCCAAACCAGTTGAGACGTCCAAATTTGTTGAGACGCCCAAGCCGGTTGAAACACCCGACGCCATGGCAAAAATTGAGGCAATTCGCCCTGTTGAGTCAGAAACGTTCGATTGGTATTCACTGGTATCCAAGTGTAACTTGACCGGTATCAGCGGCAATATCCTGTGGAATTGTGTGCCTGCAGCAATTACCGCTGACAACTATCAACTGACTCTGGATGAACAACAGAGCGCGCTATTTAGTGCGGATCATGCCGCCATAATCGGCGCAGCGTTGTCTGATTACCTGAGGCGCGAAATTCGTGTCGAGATCACGATCGGGCAGGTTTTGTCTGAGACACCTGCTACCCGTCGCAGGCGAGAAAAAGCTGAGGCAATGCAGGCGCTGCACAAACGATTCTATGAAGATCACGGAGTCATGGCGTTGGTGGCGGGATTTGATGCAACGATCGATCAGGAATCGTTTACGGTAAAGATTTGATAAAAACAGGAGTATACCCATGAATGATTTAAATGAACTTCTGAGTCAGGCCAAAAAGATGCAGGAGCAAATGCAAAAGGCTCAGGAAGAGGCTGCCAAACGCGTGGTGACGGGTGAGTCAGGTGCAGGGTTGGTCAAAGTGCAGTTGGGTGGGCGCTACGATGTGCGTCGTCTGGAGCTCAGTGATGAACTCATGCAAGAAGATAAAGGGATCATCGAGGATCTGATTGCGGCTGCATTTAACGATGCCGTGAAAAAACTCGACGACAGCAGTCGTGATTCGTTCAGTCAGATGGCATCTGGGTTCAAAATGCCTGATGGCTTCAAGTTCCCGTTTTAAATACCTGTAACGGACACAACGAGATCGTTTAAAACCAGTTTTGCTGAAAACGTTAGTCACTTGAGGTGATATGAATAGCCCTATAGTCGATGAGTTGATCCAGTCACTACGTTGTTTGCCTGGTGTGGGACCCAAAACAGCACAACGTATGGCTCTATATCTGCTCGAACGCAACCGGGCCGGTGCTGCGCGTTTGAGTGAGTCCATCGGTACGGCTTTAGAGCGTGTGGGGCATTGTGAGCAGTGCAGGACCCTGACTGAAGATGTGTTGTGCCATCTGTGCAGCAACCCGTCACGGGACAGTCGGTTGCTGTGTGTTGTTGGATCGCCGGCAGATCTTATGGCAATCGAACAGACAGGCAGTTACCGGGGGCTGTATTTTGTGCTCGCCGGGCACCTGTCGCCCATCGATGGTGTGGGGCCCCGGGAAATTGGTATTGACGCGTTGATGTCATTACTTGACAGGCATCCGGTGCAGGAGATCATCCTTGCCAACAACCCGACCGTCGAAGGAGAGGCGACTGCCTACTATATCGCCGGATTATTGAAAGACAGGCCCGTACTGATTTCAAGAATTGCTCATGGTGTTCCAGTTGGTGGTGAACTGGAATATGTCGATGGAGGCACACTGAGTCATGCATTTAATGGACGTCAACAACTACGCTGAATCATTCAGCTGAATGGAAAAATGAATGACTGAGGATTTGAAAGCAGAGTTGGTCGTGGAAAATGCCAGGCTCAGTGAACTTTGTGAGGTGTGGCGTACTAAAGAGCTCCTCGCAATCGATACCGAATTTATGAGGGTGAGCACCTTCTACCCCAAAGCCGGACTGATTCAGGTCGGCGACGACGGTATTAATTATTTGCTGGACCCCCTGGCGCTGACCGACTGGCAACCCTTTATCGACATTCTGGTCAATCCGGGTATTTGTAAAGTCATCCATTCCTGCTCAGAGGATCTGGTATTGTTTTACAGTGAGTTCAAATGCGCACCCACTCCTTTATTTGATACCCAGCGTGCAGCAGCATTTCTTGGTTTTGGATTCAGTCTGAGCTACCTGAATCTGGTGTTGAAGTTGATGGATACTGTATTGGAAAAATCCGAGACCCGATCAGATTGGTTGCAACGGCCTTTATCCAATGACCAGATACGGTATGCCGCGCTCGATGTCGCCCATTTGCCCGCACTTTCCAGAATGCTCAAAGAGCGTCTTCAACAACAAGGTTTTCTGGCGTACTTCAATACAGACTGCGAGCAGTTGAGCCAGGTTGCGAAAACTGCAGAGGACGAATCCAGTTGGGCAGAGATGTATCTGGGCATGGGAGCGTCCTGGCGCCTGGATCGTGCACAACTTGGTGTGCTTAAGCATTTGTGTATTTGGAGGGAGAGAGTTGCCAGAGAGAGGGACAAACCACGTACCTGGATTGCACGGGACGCAGACTTGATTGAATTGGCAGTAAAGAAACCCGCAGATCGTGTGGCGCTGGGACACATCAAGGAATTATCAAGAAACCTGTATCATCAGGATGCCAGCACTGTTCTGACAATCATTGCAACGTCAGAACCGGTTTCAGAGCAGGACGCTGAACGCGTAGATGGCTTGCCGCTGAGTCAGGATCAACGGCTTGTGTTGAAAAGATGTCAGCAGCAAATCGAAAAGGTTGCCACGGCAACGGGTATTGCGGCAGAACTGTTAGCGCGGAAAAAGCAATTGGTGCAACTGATTCATCTGAATGTAACGTTGGAAAAGGGTGCAGAATTGCTATGGCCGAAAGGTCTGGAAAGCGCCTGGCAAAGGCCATTGATAGAGCAGGGGCTCAAGGTGGCATTTCATCATGAATGAGCCGGTACCCGTGTTGATCAGAGAGACTTTCTGGGAACTTCCGCTGGCTGAACTGAATCGCCAGGAGTGGGAGTTGCTTTGCGACGGTTGCGCACGGTGTTGTTTAAAAAAACTGGAAGACGAAGACAGTGCAAAAATCCAGTTTACGCGAGTCGCTTGCAGATATCTGAAACAAGACAGTTGTACATGCAAGGCGTATAAAACCCGCCATATCAAAGTACCTGACTGTCTGGTTCTGGACATGAATAATTTGCCGGGCGCCCTGCATTGGATTCCGGAAACCTGTGCATATAAACTTAGATTCCTGGACAAACCCTTGATGCATTGGCATCCACTGCTTACTGGAGATCGTACGACGATGATCGTTGAAGGTATTACGGTAACGGGGCGTATTTTGTCCGAGGAGCATGTTCATGAGAGTGGACTTGAAGAGCATGTGATTCGTTGGGTCAAGGCATAGGGAACAATATGGTTGGCATTTATGGCTATCTGACAAGTTGGGCAATTTACCTCATCGCGGGCACTGTTTGTTACGTGCTGTTTTACAAGGCGACCGGCATAATCAGGTTCAAGCCCGTGGCCAACACGCTGAGAGCCATTATGCTGGTACTGATCTACACGCCCTGGTATGTGGCTACGGACAAAGACCTGATGGCGCCAGCGGTTATCGTGATTCTTTTGGATATGATCACGATTGGTGGTGATTCGTTTATCCGTGCCATGGTGCCATTATTGTTGGCGCTGACGGGCGCTGTATTGTTGGTGTGGATTGTGGGCATCACCTCGGCGATATTCCGAAAAAAACAAAACACTGAATAACTGAAAAGATGATGAAGCGGAGAGTAGGCAGACATGCGATTTACTGGAACAGATGATTATATTGCCACCGACGAGTTGCAGATGGCCGTCAACGCCGCTATCAACCTTCAAAAACCTTTGTTGATTAAAGGCGAACCCGGTACTGGAAAAACCATGCTGGCGGAACAGATCTCTGAAGCGTTGGGGTTGGAGTTGATTCAGTGGCATATCAAGTCGACAACACGCGCTCAACAAGGTTTGTATGAGTACGATGCGGTTTCCCGGCTGCGAGACTCGCAATTGGGCGATCCCAAAGTGCATGACATTGCCAATTACATCGTAAAGGGCAAACTCTGGCAGGCATTTGAAGCCGATAAACAGGTGGTGTTGTTGATTGATGAAATTGACAAGGCCGATATCGAGTTTCCAAACGATTTGTTGCTGGAACTCGATAAGATGGAATTTTATGTTTATGAGACCCGCTCGGTTGTAAAAGCCAAGAATCGCCCGATCGTGATTATCACCAGTAATAACGAAAAGGAACTGCCAGATGCCTTTTTGCGTCGATGTTTTTTCCATTTCATCAAATTCCCGGATGCAGTCACGATGGAAAAGATTGTTGCCGTACACTTCCCGGATATCAAAAAGGAACTGTTGGCGCAGGCAATGGATATCTTTTTTGATGTCCGCAAAGTTCCGGGTTTAAAAAAGCGACCCACAACCTCCGAGTTGATTGATTGGCTTAAACTGTTGTTGGCTGATGACATTCCTGAGGAAGTACTAAAAAATCAGGATTTCAAAAGTGCTATACCACCGCTGTATGGTGCCTTGCTCAAGAACGAGCAGGATGTTCATTTGCTCGAAAAGATTGCCTTTATGCATCGGGCTAAACGATAGACCTATGTTGATTCGATTTTTTAACAGCCTGCGCAAAGAGCGAATACCGGTCAGTTTAGGCGAACTCTTTACGCTGCTTGAGTGCCTCAAGCAAAATTTTGCGTTTGCCGACATGGAGCAGTTTTATCTGCTGGCGCGATTGTGCATGGTCAAAGATGAAAAATACTTTGACCGTTTTGATCGGGCGTTTTCGCGTTATTTTAAGGAGTTATCCGTTCTTGATGATCTGCTCAGGGATGTGATTCCGGATGAGTGGGTAAAAAAGCAGTTTGAAGCATCACTGACCGACGAAGAGCGCGCATTGATTGAAGCCATGGGCGGTCTGGAAAAACTCATGGAGGAGTTTCGAAAGCGTTTGGACGAGCAAAAGGAACGCCATCAAGGCGGGAATAAATGGATAGGCACGGGTGGCACATCGCCCTATGGCGCTTTCGGCTTTAATCCCGAGGGTATCCGTATTGGTCAGGATGAGGGGCGGGAAGGCAAAGCGGCCAAAGTCTGGGACAAGCGTGAATACAGGGATCTTGACGACAGCGTTGAGTTAGGCACTCGTAATATCAAAATGGCGCTTCGCCGATTGAGGAAATTTGCAAGAACAGGATTGCAGGATGAATTGGACATTGATGACACAATTTCGTCGACTGCACGCAATGCAGGTTTGCTTGATATCAAGATGGTTCCAGAGCGGCACAACTCAGTCAAAGTATTGATCTTTTTTGATGTGGGTGGTTCGATGGATCCCTATGTTCAGCTGTGTGAGGAGCTTTTTTCCGCAGCGCGTTCTGAGTTTAAACACCTGGAATATTTCTATTTCCATAATTTTGTTTACGAATCAGTGTGGAAACAAAGTCGACGTCGTCAGGCAGAAACCACCGCCATTTTTGACGTGCTTAACAAGTATGGACGGGACTACAAAGTGTTGTTTGTTGGCGATGCGACCATGGCACCCTACGAAATTACTCATGTCGGTGGCAGCATTGAGCATTACAATGAAGAAGCCGGCGCGACATGGATGCAGCGTATGATAGAACACTATGAACATGTTGCGTGGATAAATCCTGTGCCAAAACAGCATTGGGAACATGGGTACTCAATTGCGATTGTGCGTGAATTACTCGCTGACAGGATGTTTCCAATGACTGTTAAAGGCTTGGAGCAGGCGATGAGCCTGCTGAGCAAATGAACAGCATCCAGCGTTAAAAAAAACAATAGATAGGAGAGTCAGTATGTTTGCAGCCCCACGTCTGTCAAATTTGGCAGATATCAATCCGGAACAATTTCAGACGATTGTTGATGTATTCGAACATTCATTCAAGACGCATCCGGATAAACCTGCATTCAGTTGCTTCGGTCATACACTGACATTCAGGGAGCTCGATATCCTCAGCGCGCGGATGGCAACCTGGTTTATCAATCACAGTGGTTTGCAGGCAGGGGACCGGATCGCAATACAGCTTCCCAACGTGTTGCAATTTCCCGTAACGGTTATTGCCGCAGCACGGGCAGGTCTGGTGATTGTGAATACCAATCCACTGTATACCGCACGCGAAATGCAGCACCAGTTTATGGATTCAGGTGTAAAAGGCATTGTTATCCTCGAAAATTTTTGTGACAAACTTGAAAAGGTATTGCCAAACACTGACATCAGCTGTGTTGTTGTTACCCAACTTGCCGATTTGCTGCCGCAACCAAAAAGAATGCTGATGAATCTGGCGGTCAAGTATTTGAAGCGCATGGTCCCTGCCTGGCGAATTCCTCAGGCAGTGCGCTGGACTCAGGTCATCAATACCGTGCCTGCGTCAGTTATTCGTCGTGACAGTGGGACGGATGTGGCGATAGTGCTGTATACCGGTGGTACGACCGGGTTGGCCAAAGGCGCTATGCTCACTCACAAAAACCTTGTGTTTAATATGATGCAATTGCGAGAAGTCAGCAAACCGCTGATCCGCGATGGTGCCGATACAATTATTGCCCCGCTGCCGCTTTATCACACATATGCGTTTATGTTCCATTGTATGGCTGGCGTGTATGCAGGGAATCTGAGTGTGTTGATTCCTAACCCCAGAGATCTTGATGGATTGATCAAGACCTTGAAAGCATTACCCGTTATCAATGGTTTTGTTGGCATCAATACCTTGTTCCTTGCCATGTGCCGTCACAAAGAGATCTCGCAGGTAAACTTCAGTCAGATGAGATTTACAGGTGCAGGTGGAATGGCGTTGACTATCAGTGTTGCGGAAGAGTGGCAGCGGGTAACGGGCTGCCAGGTTTATGAAGGTTATGGATTGACTGAGTGCTCACCGGTGGTCAGTGTCAATCCGCATGACAAGGTAAAAATAGGCACAGTTGGGAAACCGGTTCCCTCCACGGATGTCATGGTGGTTGACGAGCAAGGCAATGATCTTGGATTTGGCGAGAAAGGCGAACTGTGGATTCGTGGGCCCCAGGTCATGAAGGGTTATTGGCTTAATGATGCGGCAACGCGTGACGCCATCACGGCAGAGGGTTGGTTCAAAACTGGCGATTTTGCCATGATAGATGATGAAGGTTTTATCAAAATTGTTGACCGCAAAAAAGACATGATCATTGTGTCCGGTTTTAATGTATTCCCAAGTGAAGTAGAAGAGGTTGTCAACTCTCACCCGGGAGTAGCAGAGTCGGCTGCGATTGGCGTGCCCAGCGAAAAGACCGGGGAAGCCATCAAATTGTTTGTGGTACGCCGGGACAACGTACTGACGTTGGACGACGTCACCGCGCATTGCCGTGAAAATCTGACCGCATACAAAGTGCCCAAGGATATTGTGTTTGTTGATGATCTGCCCAAGTCAAATGTGGGAAAAATCCTTCGTCGGGAGATTCGGGAGCAGGAATCACAGCGCACCACAAAGCAGTAGAAACCTTGCGACACGTGTCCAAGGTCTAATCAGGTTGTATTTGCATGTTTACCGAATTGGAAAAAAAGATACCTGATTGCCTCTTGAAAGATCAGCAGCGCTTCTTTCGGGATCTGATGCGCCTGCGCACATTGCCAATTGAACAGCGAGTGCCTGAAAGTCAGAAGTTAATGGCGAGGGTTGAACGCTCGGAAGAAACCGTTAAAAAACGTGCCAGCTCGATACCAGCGATTGCTTACCCTGAGTCCTTACCGATCTCAGAGAAGCGCGTCGAGATTGCCAATGCGATCCGCAATCACCAGATCGTTGTTATCGCGGGTGAAACTGGTTCAGGTAAGACAACACAGATTCCAAAAATTTGCCTTGAACTGGGATTGGGTGTGCGTGGGCTGATTGGCCACACACAACCGCGCAGACTTGCTGCCCGGGCAGTTGCCTCCAGAATTGCTGATGAACTGGGACAAGTTCTGGGTCGTTCGGTTGGGTATCAGGTGCGGTTTGATGATGTCAGCTCTGACTTGACGCTCATTAAATTAATGACCGACGGTATACTGCTGGCGGAAATTCAACAGGACAAACTCCTTGCCAAATATGAAGTCATTATTATCGACGAGGCACATGAGCGCAGTCTGAACATTGATTTTCTGTTGGGTTACCTAAAGCGCATCAGCGTTCAACGACCTGACCTGAAAATCATTATTACCTCGGCAACGATTGATGTAGAGAAATTCTCTAGACACTTCTCGGATGCCCCGATTATCAGTGTGTCCGGGCGCACCTTTCCGGTTGACGTCATTTATCAGGATCCAGTCGAATTCATCAATGAAGAAGCTGACGATGATCAGTTGCTTGCTGGTGTATTGAGAGCATTGCGAACGTTTGAAACGTATGAGCGTGAGCACAGACAACCGGCCGGAGATGTGCTGGTTTTTTTAAGTGGCGAACGCGACATCAGAGAGCTGGCAATTGCACTTCGTAAACAGGAGTTGCGTCATACCGAAGTACTGCCATTGTATGCTAGACTCACACATAATGAGCAGCAAAGAATTTTTGCCTCACATACCGGTCGACGCATTGTCTTGTCCACCAACGTGGCAGAAACCTCGCTCACCGTGCCGGGTATCCGATATGTCATCGATACCGGTTTAGCCAGAATCAGTCGTTACAGTATCCAGAGCAAAGTTCAACGTTTGCCCATTGAACCGGTGTCACAGGCCAGTGCCAACCAACGTGCGGGGCGCTGTGGTCGTGTCGCAAGAGGTATTTGTATTCGCCTCTACAGTGAGCAGGACTTCCTGTCACGCCCACTGTTCACTGATCCGGAGATTCAACGCACCAGTCTTGCTGCCGTTATTCTGCAGATGTTGTCGTTGAAGTTGGGAGAGATCAACAGATTTCCGTTTGTCGAACCACCGGAGATGCGTGCCATCAACGATGGATTCAAGTTGCTGGATGAACTGGGCGCTATTTCGCGCGACCGGCAGTTGACAGCAGTTGGACGGCAAATGGCCAGGTTGCCAGCAGATCCCCGGTTGTCTCGAATGCTGATTGAAGCATCCAGAAACAACTGTATGTATGCCATGTTGATTATTGTCAGTGCTCTGAGCGTGCAGGATCCACGCGACACGCCGGCCGACAAAAAACAGCTATCCCGAGAGCGTCATAAACAATTCTCACATCCGGAATCGGATTTTCTGTCATGGGTATTGTTATGGGATGCCGTTGAAACACGTCGCCAGGACCAGAGCAAAAGCGAGTTTAAACAATTCTGCAAAGACAATTTTCTATCCGTGATGCGATTGCGTGAGTGGCGCGAAACGCATAGGCAATTAAGTGTGGCCTGTCAGGACATCGGGTCTATAGTTCCGCATGAAAATCAGGCTGCTGCCGGAGATGTCCCTGCGACACTTTACCAGTCAATACACCGCGCGATTCTCAGCGGCTCATTAAATCAACTGGGATTCAAATCAACTGAGGGCGTATACACGGGGAGTCGAGGCAGAAGGTTTTCGCTGTTTCCGGCCTCTGTGCTGTTCAAAAAACAGCCGCGCTGGATCGTGAGTGCTGAGTTGATAGAGACCAGTAAACTGTTTGCGACCATGGCAGCTCGTATAGAGCCAGAGTGGGCAGCAGAGGTGGCGGGACATTTAATAAAAAAAGAATATTTTGACCCGCATTGGGAGAAAAAACGTGGTGAAGTGGTGGCCTATGAAAAATTATCCCTGTCAGGGCTGACACTGATTGAGAAACGTCAAATCTCGTTTTCGGCGGTTGAGCCTGAAATTTGTCGCGAGATATTTATCAGAGAAGCGCTGGTTGCCGGGCAACTTGATTGTCAATTAGCCTTTTTCAAGCACAATCAGGCACTGCTTGATGAGGTACGAAGGCAGGAAGAAAAGGAGCGGAAGCCTGATATTTTAGTCAGTGACGATGTGCTGTTCTCGTTTTACGACCAGCGGTTGCCCGCCAACATAAATAGTCTGTCCAGTGTGCAAAACTGGTATCGGACTCTTTCCGCAGTCGAAAAAGATACGCTCAACATGAGTCTGCGTGATATTGCAGTACGTGAAATTGATGCCTCTGCTGCAGTTGCGTTTCCCGATCAAACAGTGCTGGTGCAGAATCCATTGGCGGTCAGATATCGCTTTGAGCCAGGTTCGGATGAGGATGGGGTGTCTATTGATGTACCCGTTGATCTGTTGGCTGGGATGGAGTCGGCTGAAATTGAATGGGCGGTGCCTGGTCTGGTGCAGGAGCGTTGCATCGCCATGATCAAAGGTTTACCCAAGTCTTTGCGTAAAAATTTTGTTCCGGTTCCCGAATTCGTCAATCAAGTTTTTGCTGCCAAAACCTCAAGTGACAAGCCCGCTCTGGCCCAAATACTTGCCGACGCAGCATGGCGACTTAAACGCATACGTATTGAGCCAACACACTGGGATTATGAAAACATACCAGGGCATTTGTTGCCCAGATTGAGAGTTCTGGACCAACAGGGCAAGGTTCTGGCCGTTGATCATGATCTGGAAAAACTCAAGAGAACGCTTTTACAGACAGTAACCCAGACCACTGTTGCCCAGCACAAACTGGAAAGGAGTGGCCTTACTGACTGGGTGTTTGACGATTTGCCTTCTGTTGTTGAGATTCGTCAAGGCTTAACCTTGTTGCGATACCCGGCAATACAAGACAACAAAGACTCCGTATCGATTATCCTTTGTGAGTCTGCCAATCAGGCCAGAGAGATTTCCCAGCACGGTGTCGCCCGGCTGCTGATGCTCAGAACTTCACAACAGAAAGCGTTGATTTTGAAGCAATTACGATCGCTTAAGCAGGCACTTGGCCTGAAATTGGTCGTTCAGGAAGTGACTTGGCAGGACTTTGCTCTCCTGACAATTTATCGCTTGGCATTTCATCTTGATAAAAATATCTCGCTGACCAGGCAGGCTTTTGAACAAACTCTTGCGGATTTTCGATCAGATCTGATACCTGTGGCTGAGCGTATCTGTCGTCTGCTAAGGGAGATTTACCAAACGACCTATGACATACACAAAACGTTGAGCAGTCTTTCTCAACCGACCAGACAGGATGTGCAGACACAATTGCAGTTCTTAGTCGATGAAAAATTCCCCTCATCTGTGCCTGATGCGTGGTTGTGGGAATATCCTCGCTATCTGAAAGCACTCAAGGTTCGCATTGAAAAGGCCGCTTTTTCACGCCAGAAAGAAGATGAGCATATACACGCGATCGCTATTTTACAGGCTCAATATGCTGATTTGCTCAAAAACAGACCGGGTAGTTTGCCTGAATTTCAATGGCTGATTCAGGAGCTCAGAGTATCGTTGTTTGCACAGGCACTGGGGACCAAAAAACCGGTTTCTGTTAAAAAGCTGGCCAATCTCATCGAGCTAGCCAAATTGGGGGATACCCAGCGAGTGACGAATCTGTGATAATGCGCCCCCGCTGAATGGCGGGAATCTGAAGACGTCAAGGCACTGTTGTATTGCACTGCGCTGTATAGTCGCGGGAGGGTGATGTGCTTGAAAAAATAGATTTACCAAATGCCGGGAAAATCCTTGCAAGCATAAGTCTATGCATGGTCAGTCAGTTTGGGTTTGCATCCGACAGCGACCCATGGGAGTCGTGGAACTTGCGTGTTCACGCGTTTAACGAACACTTGGATGCCGCCGTGTTACGCCCCGTAGCGACAACCTACGTCCGCCTGGTTCCCCCTTTGGCCCGTCGTGGGGTCAACAATGTATTTGGCAATATCCTTGATGTCACGGTGCTGTTCAACAATGTTTTGCAGTTAAAACTGACTGATGCGGCATCCGACAGTGGACGTATTTTATTGAATACAACGGTTGGTCTTGGCGGCCTGATCGATGTGGCAACTGAGGCCGGGCTTGAGCGAAACTATGAAGATTTCGGGCAGACACTGGGTAAATGGGGCGTAGGTGCGGGACCTTACATGGTGCTTCCATTGTTCGGACCCAGTAATGTGCGTGATACCTTCGGTTTGTTTGCTGATACGTTCACCAACCCAATGACATATCACGACAATCCTGCTGTGCGAAACAGTGCTTTTGTGTTGCAGCAGGTGGACAAGCGAGTGGCAGTCCTTGTGGTGGATTCCCTGATGATGGGTGACAAATACCTGTTCACCCGAGAGGCTTACATGCAGCAACGTCAGTATCTTGTGCTCGATGGTGAGGTTCAGGATAGCTGGGACGATGATGAATGGGATTCATGGGATTAAAATGTGTTCGTTTAAACTCAGATTTTATTGTTCAGTTCGTCACGTACTTTCAGTTTTGTCTTGATAAAATCGCTGTGCGAAACATAAATAAGATCAGTGGTTTTGCGTATTAATTGTTCCTCATATTTGTCCAGATGCTCATCAGCCAGCGCAACTCGCCAAAGATTTTCGATCAGCAGTAACTTCTCTTCGTAACCGTAACCCTCATTGATGAGACTGGTAAAATCATAAAGGGAAACAGACTGTTGCGCTTCTTTTTCGGCCAGCTGGATGACATCATCGAGCTCTTTGTCTGACAGGGCAAAGGTGTTCATCAGTATGGCCTTGAACACCATCATTTCACGCTCATCAATATGTCGGTCAGTTTTCAGTAATTCAATCATCAACGCTGCACTTGCTAACTGAAGGCGATGATTTTTGGTCGCAGGTGTTTCTGCAGGCTGAACTTTCAATTGATTTTCAAAAAAGCGTTTGATGCTGTCAATCATAATTCAACCTCTGCTTTAATTTGATTCTGCAAGTGCACAGGCATCTTCGAGCACACTGATACCTGCCTGCTTTTTCCAGGCGTTTTCGCTCAAGTGACGCCTGAATAGTCGGCCACCCGGTTGTCCTTTATACAATCCCAGGATGTGACGTGTCATGTGTTGCAAAGCCGCGCCGGCCAGCAATTGTTCTTGCACGTAGGGCAGGAATTTTTTCATGATATCCGCGCGCGACAAACCGTGAGCCGATTCACCAAACACGCGCTCATCGACCTGTGCGAGCAGGTAGGGGTTATGATAAACCTCCCGACCCAGCATGACGCCATCAAAAGTACCCAGTAATTCCGCCGATTGTTCCAGAGAGTTTATGCCGCCATTCAATACAATGGTGCAATCGGGAAACAGCGCTTTCATTCTGGCAACTCTGTCGTAGTTCAGCGGGGGAATATCACGGTTTTCTTTTGGACTTAAACCTGCCAGTAACGCGATTCTGGCGTGAACGATAAAAATCCGGCACCCGGCATCGTACGACGCCTGCATAAAACGTTTCAGAAAGTCATCGCTGTCAAACTCATTGATACCAATACGTGATTTGATGGTCACGGGCCTATCAGTTACATTTTTCATAGCAGCGATACATTGGCCGACAAGTTCTGGTTCAGCCATCAGGCACGCACCAAATCGCCCGGACTGCACTCTGTCACTCGGGCAACCGATATTGAGATTGATTTCGTCATAAGCCCATTGGTTGGCCAGCTCCGCACATTTGGCCAGCGCAACGGGATCACTGCCGCCCAATTGCAATGCCAGAGGATGTTCCTCAGGATTGTAGTCAAGGTGACGTTTTGCATCCCCATACAAGAGTGCCCCGGTGGTCACCATTTCAGTGTATAACCGAGTATGTCGGCTGAGCAGACGCAGGAAATAGCGTTCATGACGGTCAGTCCAATCCAGCATCGGGGCAACACAAAATCTGTGTGATGGTGATAGCAGGGCATGGGTTGTACCTGCCTGTTGTTGCTGACTGACGAGAGTTGTCACCGGGAATTCCTGAATTGAGCGTGTGGTTTCCATCTGAACGATGCTATATGGCGGCAGGATTATAACAAAGCAGTTTGTAACATGGAGCAATAACAGAGCATCACGTATAATTCAGCGATTAATTGAGTTGTTCAGATATACATTTTTCAGGAGACCTATGACCAAGGTTCGCACACGAATTGCACCTTCCCCGACCGGAGACCCACATGTTGGTACGGCGTATATCGCCTTGTTCAATCGTTGTTTTGCCCGTCAGCATGAAGGTGAATTTATTCTTCGTATTGAAGACACTGATCAAACGCGCAGCACTGCACGGTCAGAGCAGGATATCTTGAAAGCGTTGCGATGGCTTGGTCTGGATTGGCATGAGGGCCCTGATATTGGCGGACCGCACGGCCCCTACCGGCAGAGTCAACGCAGTGACATTTATCGAAAACATATCGATATATTGCTTGAGAATGGGCAGGCTTTTTGTTGTTTCTGCAGCGCCGAACGACTTGATGCATTGCGAGCCAGTCAAACAGAAAGCCGACAAACGCCTGGTTATGATGGCCATTGTCTGACGTTAAGCGAGCAGGAGGTTCAGGAAAAACTGGCAGAAAAAGTACCTTATGTGGTGCGCATGCGTGTGCCATCTGAAGGCGATTGCGTTTTTCAGGATCGGCTTCGCGGTGAAATTCGTATCGCCTGGGAGCAAATCGACATGCAGGTGTTGATGAAGTCTGATCATTTGCCGACGTACCATTTCGCCAATGTGGTCGATGATCACCTGATGGAGATTACACACGTCATACGCGGAGAAGAGTGGATCAATTCAACGCCAAAACATATCTTGTTGTACCAGCATTTTGGATGGCAACCTCCCCAGTTCTGTCATATGCCATTGTTGCGAAATCCGGACAAAAGCAAGCTCAGCAAGCGTAAAAATCCAACCAGCATTTCCTACTACAAGGATATGGGATATTTGCCAGAAACTCTGATCAATTATTTGGGCATGATGGGTTGGACGATGCCGGACGGGCGTGAAAAATTTTCCATAGATGAGATGCAGTCTGCGTTCGATATTGATCGGGTTTCCTTGGGCGGGCCGGTTTTTGATGTGGAGAAACTGAATTGGCTTAATGGTAAGTACATTCGGGAAAATCTGGACGCTGACGCATTTGCCGAGGTTTTTTCCCGGTGGGCGTTTGATGCCGACAAAATCAGCAAAATTGTTCCTCTCTTGAAAGACCGGGTTGAGCGCCTGAGTGATGTCGTACCACTGGCAGGATTTTTCCTGAGTGGATTGTTGCCGATCTCCGAGGCTGATTTTACCCACAAACAATTGACACCGGTTCAGTGCAAAACAATTCTGCAATTGGCTGTCTGGCAACTCGAGCAATTGCCCGAGTGGAACAGGGAGTCAGTGGAGCAGCTTTGTCAGAAGATGTCTCAGTTTATGGGTATAAAAATCAGGGAAACACTGTTTCCACTGTTTATCGCCATCACCGGCAAGGCGGTATCTACCTCAGTCATAGATGCGATCTTTATTCTTGGATTGGATATCAGCCGTGCACGAATACGACATGCAATTGAAGTTTTAGGTGGCGTATCGAAAAAGGAGGTCAAGGAATTGGAAAAAACCTTGCGTGAGTTGCAACAATATTTAGTGACGTCGCCTGACTGACTTCACGATGGTATCAAGGCATTGACATATTAAGGATGCATGCCTAGAATGCGCGGTCTCTGCAGCAGGGCCTACTCAGAAGGTTTGATTAACACTGCGGAAATAAAGAAGTTACGGGGCTATAGCTCAGCTGGGAGAGCGCAACACTGGCAGTGTTGAGGTCAGCGGTTCGATCCCGCTTAGCTCCACCAAATTGTCGTCATATAAAGACGCATAAAAAAGGCCGACTGTTTAGTCGGCCTTTTTTATTTCCCCAAATCTTACACAGTCGGATCAGACCGGGTAGTCACGCTGCGGCGCACCCTTATAGAGCTGGCGAGGGCGACCGATTTTGTAGGCGCCGCTGAGCATTTCGTTCCAATGAGAAATCCAGCCTGGCGTGCGTCCCAGTGCAAATATCACCGTGAACATACTGGTTGGGATGCCAACGGCCTTCAGGATGATGCCCGAGTAAAAATCAACGTTCGGGTACAGTTTGCGGTCAATAAAGTACTGATCTTCAAGTGCAATCTTTTCAAGCCTGCGAGCGATTCGGAATAATGGATCATTCTCGACGCCCAGATCTGCCAGTACCTCGTCACAGATTTTGCGCATAACTTTCGAGCGAGGGTCAAAGTTCTTGTAGACGCGATGACCAAAACCCATAAGTCGGAACGGATCATCCTTATCTTTTGCACGTGCAATGAATTCTTCGATACGTGACTCATCGCCGATTTCATTCAGCATCTTGAGGACTGCCTCATTGGCGCCGCCGTGAGCGGGACCCCACAGGGCCGCTATGCCCGAGGCGATACACGCATAGGGATTGGCACCAGTAGAGCCGGCCAACCTGACAGTGGATGTAGAGGCGTTCTGTTCATGATCTGCATGCAACAAGAAGATAACGTCCATTGCTTTTGCCAATACCGGGCTAACCGATGGGCCTTCAGCGGGCACGCCAAACATCATATGCAGGAAGTTTTCAGAGTAACTCAGCGCGTTAACAGGACTCATGATGGGCTGGCCAATCGAGTGCTTGTAAATCATCGCTGCCAGTGTTGGCATTTTTGCGATCAGACGGATAGCTGCCAAGCGGCGTTGGGCGGCATCATCAACATCCAGGCCTTCGTGGTAGAGGGCGGCCAGAGCGCCTGTTAATGAAATCAACACCGCCATCGGGTGTGCATTTCGCTGGAATCCGTTCAACAGGTGTGCGATTTGCGCGTCAACCATGGTGTGGCGTTTTATTTCTGCGATGAATGCCTTCTTTTCATCAGCATTGGGCAATTCACCGTTTAGCAGCAAGTAGCAGGTTTCCAGATAATCTGAATGGTCTGCCAGTTGATCAATTGGGTAACCTCTGTGCAGCAGTACACCCGCGTCGCCATCTATGTAGGTGATTGAGGATTCTGTTGACGCAGTCGACATAAATCCCGGGTCGTATGTAAAAACGCCATGAGAAACCAGGCTGCGGACATCAATAACGTCTGGACCAATACTGCCTTCCAAAACTGGAAGCTCAATCACTTCCTGGCTACCGGCCAGGCTTATGCGGGCTTTTTTGTCACTCATATTCTACTCCTGACTGATAATCTTCCTGCTGCTGGCTTTCAAAGTTTGAAATTCGATTCCTTGAACAGCATGGTGTTTTTGCTTGTCTTTGGCAGGTGCCAGCGTTAAAGCCGGTACTGTACCACAATCCTGAGTTTGTTCACGCTCAGGTCAGCACAAAAAATGCAGTTGACATTACGTTGTCACTTAAGGGCTCTTTGCCTTGCTGCAAACCGTCTGTTTTATTGTAATCCCTGTGCTATGGGAATATACTCTGCGCCCACACGCACGGTGCCTCACGGCGCCTGATTCGTTGACGAAGCGCCTGAACCAGATTGGTGATTTCTACGTAGAAATCGGACGGATGGTTCAGACTCTCCGGTGGTGAGCGGTGTCACGCTGAATCTTTTCCGGCACCGATCGTAACACTAACTGCGCCCGTTAGCGGGCTCTACATAAATTGGCGAACTGTGAAAGACAACAGACCTATAAATCTCGATTTCAAAACCCTGCGTCTTCCCTTACCTGCAATCACATCAATTTTGCACCGAATTTCAGGCGTCATCATCTTTGGTGGCGTTTTTGTGCTGTTGTGGTTGCTGTCCTCGTCTCTGCAGTCTGAGGCGGGATTCCAGGATGTTCAGGCATGGCTGGCGATGCCGCTGGTCAAACTTGTTGTCTGGGCGATCCTTGCCGGGCTTCTTTATCATCTGGTCGCCGGCGTCAAACACCTGGTGATGGATATGGGGATTGGTGAAACCCTCGAAGGAGCAAACACCGGTGCTAAGCTTGTTGTGGTGGTTTCCGTAGTTGCAATTGTGCTGGCGGGGGTGTGGTTATGGTAAAGAATGTCACCAGTTTTGGCCGAAGCGGTTTGTCTGACTGGGTTGTCCAGCGAGTCAGCGCTGTCATATTGGCCCTGTATTTTGTCGGTTTGCTTGCATACATGTTGTTAACACCCGAGTTGGGTTATGCAGAATGGAAAGCTCTTTTCAGCTCCACCTGGATGCGAATTGCCAGTCTGGCGGCGCTGGTTGCACTGTGTGCTCACGCCTGGATTGGCATGTGGACTGTATCAACGGACTACTTGACCGAAGCATTGCTCGGGCCCAAAGGTACTGTGATCAGATTTGTGTTCCAGGCAGTTTGTGTATTGCTGATATTCGTCTACCTCGTTTGGGGTGTTCAGATTCTGTGGGGTCTATAAATGAGCGGTATGCGTACGATTTCGTTTGATGCTTTGATTGTGGGTGGTGGCGGTGCCGGGATGCGAGCATCGTTGCAGTTGTCCCAGTCTGGATATAAGACAGCAGTCATCAGTAAAGTTTTTCCAACGCGCTCCCACACCGTGTCTGCTCAAGGCGGTATCACCTGTGCGATCGCCAGTGATGACCCGAATGATGATTGGCGTTGGCATATGTATGACACGGTGAAGGGATCTGATTATATCGGCGACCAGGAAGCTATCGAATATATGTGCAGTGAGGGTCCCCAAACGGTGTTCGAACTTGAACACATGGGTCTGCCGTTCTCTCGCACAGCCAATGGTCGTATTTATCAGCGCCCGTTTGGTGGTCAATCCAAAGATTTTGGCAAAGGTGGCCAGGCGGCCAGAACCTGCGCAGCAGCGGACCGCACGGGTCACGCACTGTTGCATGCGCTTTATCAGGGCAACCTGAAAAACGAAACCGTTTTTTTCAACGAGTGGTACGCGACCGATCTGGTTCGCAATCAGGATGGCGTGGTTGTTGGTGTTATTGCTATCTGTATCGAGACCGGTGAAACCGTTTATGTTCGTGCCAAAGCAACTGTCCTTGCTACCGGTGGTGCTGGCCGTATATATGCCTCTACTACCAACGCACTGATCAATACGGGTGATGGTGTAGGCATGGCGCTGCGCGCGGGTTACCCGATGCAGGATATGGAAATGTGGCAGTTCCACCCGACCGGCATCTATGGCGCAGGTACACTGGTAACCGAAGGTTGCCGTGGTGAAGGTGGTTACCTGATCAATAAAGATGGCGAACGGTTTATGGAGCGTTACGCACCCAACGCAAAAGATCTTGCGGGTCGTGATGTGGTTGCCCGATCAATGATTCAGGAAATCATCGCAGGCAAGGGCTGTGGTCCCAATGGGGATCACGTCATGCTGAAACTGGATCATCTGGGTGAAAAGGTACTCAACGAAAAACTACCCGGTATTCTTGAGCTCTCGCGCACATTTGCGCATGTAGACCCGGTCAAAGAGCCCATTCCTGTGATTCCGACCTGCCATTACATGATGGGTGGCATACCCACCAATGTTAACGGTCAGGCGATCTGCCAGAACGCAAAGGGTGAGGACGAACTGATCCATGGTTTGTTTGCTGTCGGCGAGGTAGCTTGTGTATCTGTACACGGCGCTAATCGTCTGGGTGGCAACTCATTGCTGGATCTTGTGGTGTTTGGCCGTGCTGCCGGTAAGCATATCGAAAGCATGCTGACGCAAGGCATTGAACATCGTAAAGCATCTGAATCTGACATTGAACAGGCTCAGTTGCGTTTAAACCGACTCAACAACACAACCAGCGGTGAAAAGGTCGCTGATTTGCGTGCCGAATTGCAGACCATTATGCAAAACCATTTTGGTGTATTCCGAACCGGCGACTTTATGCGTGATGGCATCAAAAAGCTGGAAGCACTGCGTCCACGTATTGCCAATGTTCACTTGACAGACAAGAGCAATGCCTTCAATACCGCACGTATTGAAGCACTTGAACTCGAGAATCTGTTTGAGGTGGCTGAAGCGACAGCACTGGCTGCGGAAGTGAGAACAGAAAGCCGTGGCGCGCACGCCCGTGAAGATTTCCAAGAGCGTGACGATGAGAACTGGCTGTGCCATTCCTTGTATCACCCGACAGGGCGAAATGTCACCAAACGAGCTGTAAACTTCTCTCCCAAGATGGTTGAGAAGTTTGAACCCAAAGTCAGGACCTATTAATTCTTTTGTCGCCTGAGATCAGGCGACAATGATTTTGAGCAAAGGTGAATCAACGTGTTAGTGAGTGTTTATCGCTATAACCCGGAAACAGATGCCAAGCCATCCATGCGTGATTACCAGATCGAACTCCCGGAAGGGCGTGACCTGATGGTATTGGATGTGCTCGAATTGATTAAAAGACAGGATACATCCGTTGCATATCGCCGCTCGTGTCGCGAGGGTGTATGTGGATCTGATGGTATGAATATCAATGGCACCAACGGTCTGGCGTGTATCACACCGGTGTCGTCAGTTGTCAAAAATGGCAAACTGGTGCTGCGGCCATTGCCAGGTCTGCCGGTGATTCGTGACCTGGTTGTAGACATGAGCATCTTCTACAAGCAGTTTGAGAAGGTGAAGCCATTCCTGATCAACAACACACCAACGCCAGCGATCGAGAGACTGCAGTCTCCCGAAGACCGCGCGAAGCTGGACGGACTTTACGAGTGCATTCTGTGCGCCTGCTGCAGCACAAACTGCCCGTCTTTCTGGTGGAACCCTGATAAGTTCATTGGTCCAGCAGGATTGCTTCAAGCCTATCGCTTTTTGGCCGATAGTCGTGATACCGCGCAAGAGGAGCGTTTGTCAGGCTTGGAAGACCCCTTTAGCGTGTTCCGCTGCAGGGGCATCATGAATTGTGTGGCAGTTTGTCCAAAAGGTCTGAATCCAACCAAAGCAATCGGGCATATCCGCCAGATGTTGCTGCAGCGTGGAATCTGAACCTAATACATTACAAGGAACCGGCGGCGGACGGGCTCACGAGGCCTTTTCCGATTCGCCGGTTTTGTCAACCCGGGAACCTATAAAATGCACAACAGCATAATGGAGTTAATGTGGAGCAGCGGCCACCTGTCAGGTGGCAATGCTGATTATGTCGAGCAGCTCTATGACCAGTACCTGAAAGACCCTGGTCAGGTGTCTGAGGAGTGGCGAGAGTATTTTGATACGCTCCCGAAAATCACTGAACACAATTCAGTTGATGTATCGCATCGGGAAGTGCAGGAATATTTCAAGCTGTTAGGTAAAACCAGTCGCTTCAAACCAGTACTTAGCAACGATGTGGTTGTTAATTCCGAGCACGAAAACAAACAGGTTCAGGTTCTGCATCTGATCAGTTCTTATCGGGTGCGCGGACACCAGAAAGCTACCCTTGATCCTTTGTCACTGATGCACCGGGAACGTGTTCCGGACCTCGAACTGGATTTCCATAACCTTTCGCTTGCTGATAACTCAACAGTTTTTCAAACCGGATCACTTCATATTAACCGCGAAACAGCGACGCTGCGCGAAATCGTTGATGTGCTGGAGCGAATCTACTGTGGCTCCATTGGTTATGAGTTCATGCATATTGTCGATCTGGCGCAAAAGCACTGGATACAAAAGCGCATCGAGCCAAAACACGGTAACCCCGGATTCAAGCCCGAAGTAAAACGTCACATTCTTGAGCGCCTGAGTGCTGCCGAAGGTCTGGAAAAACATCTGGACTCCAAATATCCCGGCACAAAAAGATTTGGTCTGGAAGGCGGTGAGAGCCTGATCCCATTGGTCGATGAGTTGATCCAGCGCGCTGGCAGTTATGGGGTAAAAGAAGTTGTCATCGGCATGGCCCACCGCGGTCGTCTTAATATGCTGGTCAATATTCTTGGAAAAAATCCGTCTGAGCTTTTTAGCGAGTTCGAAGGTCGTGCCAAGTACAAGAGCTCTGGCGATGTGAAATACCACCAGGGTTTCTCCTCCAATATCATGACGCCGGGCGGCGAAGTGCATTTGGCGATGGCGTTTAACCCATCGCATCTGGAGATTGTGTCACCGGTTGTTGAGGGTTCTGTGCGCGCCAGACAGGACCGACGTAAGGACTCTTTGGGCCATACAGTATTGCCACTCAGCATCCACGGTGATGCAGCGTTTGCAGGCCAGGGTGTGGTGATGGAAACCTTCCAGATGTCCCAGACCCGTGCTTATGGCACAGGTGGTACTGTCCATATCATTATCAACAATCAGGTTGGTTTTACCACCAATCGTCGGGATGATGCGCGCTCGACCGAGTATTGTACTGATGTGGCTAAAATGGTGCAGGCGCCAATTTTCCACGTCAATGCCGATGATCCCGAGGCCGTGCTGTTTGTGACACAACTGGCGCTGGACTTCCGCTACGAATTCAAGAAGGACGTGGTTATTGATCTGGTTTGTTATCGTCGTCGTGGCCACAATGAGACCGACGAGCCTGCGTCAACGCAGCCAGTGATGTACACAAAAATTCGGCAGATGCCTACCACGCGCGCGTTGTACGCTGATCGAATGATAGCCGATGGCATTGTCACCGCTGCCGAAGTCGATGAATTGAACTCATCCTACCGCAGTGCGTTGGATACCGGATCGCACGTTGTCAAAAGTCTGGTTAAAGAACCCAATGTTGAAATGTTTGTTGACTGGAATCCCTACCTGGGACACACCTGGGCATCGCACTACAACACCAGTATCAAACTTGAAACACTGCAGGCATTGGCGCGTAAAATCACAACGTTGCCAACCAATCTGAATTTGCATCGTCAGGTACAGAAACTTGCAGATGATCGCGCCAAAATGGCAGCGGGTGAACTGGCTATCGATTGGGGATTTGCGGAAACACTTGCATATGCAAGCATTCTGACAACAGGTAACAGGGTTCGACTGACCGGTCAGGATGTCGGTCGTGGTACGTTCTCTCACCGACATGCTGTGTTGCGTGATCAGGAGACCGAAGAGGAATACGTTCCTTTGCGCTCGTTGGTCAGCGACCCCAAGATGTTCAGTATCTACGATTCGCTATTGTCGGAAGCTGCTGTTCTGGCATTTGAATATGGTTATGCAACCACAACGCCAAATGCATTGGTCATTTGGGAGGCGCAATTTGGTGATTTCGCCAACTGTGCCCAGGTGGTTATTGATCAGTTTATTACCAGTGGTGAACAGAAGTGGCAGCGTCTGTGTGGCTTGACCATGTTGCTGCCGCACGGTTACGAAGGTCAGGGGCCGGAACACTCATCTGCACGATTGGAGCGTTTCCTGCAGATGTGTGCAGAGCAAAATATTCAAGTGTGCTTGCCGACGACGTCTGCACAGGTGTTCCATATGTTGCGTCGACAGGTATTATGTCCGCTGCGTAAGCCGTTGGTAGTTATGTCACCCAAGAGCTTGTTGCGGCACAAAGAAACCACAGCAACACTGGAAGAACTGGCAAATGGTTCTTTCCAGGTGGTGATCGGCGAAACCGACAACGATATTACGCCGTCAGATGTTGATCGTGTCATCCTGTGTTCAGGTAAAGTCTATTATGATTTGCGGGCAGAGCGCCGAAATCGCGGCTTGAAAAATATCGCAATCATTCGCCTCGAGCAGTTGTACCCCTTCCCGGAAGATGATCTCAGGGAAGCGATGAAGCAGTATGCAAATGTGTCAGATGTTGTCTGGTGTCAGGAAGAGCCCATGAACCAGGGCGCCTGGTACTCCAGTCAGCACCACATGCGCAACGTGATCCAGTCGCTTGGTTTGTCTGTCAACCTGCGTTATGCAGGACGTGATGCGTCTGCGGCGCCAGCTGCCGGATATCCGGAGCTGCATAACCAGCAGTTACGAGCGTTTCTTGAGCAGGCACTGGGTCAAGGCAAGTAAGGCAAATTGAGCGGTTTGATCTGTGGATCTAATAAACAATTTTTGAAAATAAAGGACTGAACATGTCTATTGAAATTAAAGCACCACAACTGCCGGAATCAGTACCTGACGGTACCATTGCCAGCTGGCACAAAAAACCGGGTGATGCAGTGAAACGCGATGAGCTGCTGGTCGACATCGAAACTGATAAAGTAGTTATTGAAGTGGTATCACCAGCCGATGGCATCCTCGAAAAGATCGTTAAACAATCCGGTGACACCATTGTCAGTAACGAGTTGATCGCCTTGGTCAAAGAAGGCGCAGCTGTGGAATCGCCGGCAGCAGCGGCTGTTGCACCTGCGGCAGCAACGCGTTCAGAATCAGCCTCAACCGATGCGCCTGTCCTAAGCCCGGCTGCTAAAAAACTGGCAGAAGAGCATGGCCTGAAAGCGGCGCAGATCAGTGGCAGTGGCAAAGCGGGCCGGATTACCAAAGAAGATGTTCTTGGTGCCATCGAAGGTGGTTCACTCGCTGCAACGTCCGTGCGTGAAATGCCGGCAGGTGCTGACGTGTCGTCCGGGCGTGTGGAAGAGCGTGTCGCCATGAGTCGTCTGCGTGCAAAAGTTGCAGAACGTTTGTTACAAGCCTCCCAGACAACAGCCATGCTGACAACGTTTAACGAAGTTAACATGGCGCCAGTAATGGCACTGCGCGCGCGTTACAAAGATCAATTTGAGAAGGCTCATGACGGTGTGCGCCTTGGATTTATGTCTTTTTTTGTGCGCGCCAGTGTGGAGGCTCTCAAACGTTTCCCCGCGGTGAATGCATCAATCGATGGCAGTGACATCGTTTACCATGGCTATCAGGATATAGGTGTGGCGGTGTCATCACCGCGCGGACTGGTTGTGCCTGTGCTTCGAAACGCAGACCACATGAGCCTTGCTCAGGTGGAAGGCAAAATTCGTGAGTTTGGTATCAAAGCTCAGGATGGCAAGCTTTCCATGGATGAGATGACTGGTGGTACTTTCACCATTTCTAACGGTGGTGTGTTTGGCTCACTGCTGTCGACACCCATTCTTAACCCTCCACAAACAGCGATTCTGGGTATGCACAAGATTCAGGATCGTCCAATGGCTGTTAACGGGAAAGTAGAAATCCTGCCTATGATGTACCTGGCGCTTTCCTATGATCACCGCATGATTGACGGCAAGGAAGCTGTACAGTTCCTGGTTACCATCAAGGACTTGCTTGAAGATCCGGCGCGTATTTTGCTGGAGATTTAAGGTGAACCAGACAGGGCTCCGATTTAAAAGACAAACGGAGCCCACGCCCTGTGTGAGCCACAGCCTATAACCGGCTGTGGCTCATGCGTTTCACGGGTCAGTAACTGATTGTTATCGGGTAGGGAAATAAAATGAGCAAAAAATTTGATGTAGTAGTGGTAGGTGCTGGACCAGCAGGTTATGTAGCGGCGATTCGATGCGCACAATTAGGAATGAAAACGGCCTGCGTGGAAAAATGGTATGACGAAAAAAATGATCCCGTCTACGGAGGCACCTGTCTTAACGTAGGTTGCATACCGTCCAAAGCATTACTTGACTCCTCTCACAAATATTCAGAAGCAAAAAAGGACTTTGCGATCCATGGTATTTCAATGGACAAACTGGCCATTGACGTCCCGGCGATGATCGATCGCAAAGCGAAAATCGTCAAGCAGCTGACGCAAGGTGTCAAAGGCCTGTTTTCTGCAAATAAGGTTGAAGGAATTCAAGGCGCCGGCAAGCTGTTAAAGGGCAAAAAAGTACTGGTGACAGCGGCGGATGGCTCCACTCAGGAGTTGGAAGCAGACCATATTATCCTGGCCGCGGGCTCCGAACCCATCAAGATTCCGCCAACGCCTGTTGATCACGACGTGATTGTGGATTCCACAGGTGCACTGGAATTTACTGAAGTTCCAAAACGCCTGGGCGTGATTGGTGCCGGCGTGATTGGACTTGAGTTAGGCAGCGTCTGGTCTCGATTGGGGTCAGAGGTCACCATTCTGGAGGCTACCGACGCATTTTTACCGGCAGTTGATACCCAGCTTGCCAAAGAAGCGCAAAAAGTATTTGAGAAGCAGGGGCTGACAATCAAGTTGTCCAGTAAAGTCACTGGCAGCAAAGTCAGTTCAGGCAAAACAAAAACCGTCACTGTCAGCTACACGGACAAAGACGGTGAACAGGAAATCGTGTTTGACAAGTTGATCGTTGCAGTTGGTCGCCGTCCTTGCTCAGCGGGTTTGCTTGCCGATGATTGTGGTGTTGAAGTGGATCAGCGCGGCTTTATTAAAGTGAATGATCAGTGCGCAACAGCGGTTCCCGGTGTTTGGGCGGCAGGTGATCTGGTCAGAGGACCCATGCTGGCTCACAAGGGCATGGAAGAGGGTGTGATGGTTGCCGAGCGTATCGCTGGCAAAAAGACTCAGGTCAATTACGATCTGGTGCCGTTTGTTATTTATACACACCCGGAACTGGCATGGGTTGGCAAAACAGAGCAGCAGTTAAAAGACGCAGGTGTTGAGTACAACATTGGTACTTTCCCATTCAGCATCAATGGTCGCGCGATGGCGGCCAATGAATCAGCTGGTCTGGTCAAACTGATCGCTCATGCCAAAACGGATCGGATTCTGGGCTGCCATATTCTTGGACCAAGCGCTGCAGATCTGACACAACAGATTGCCATTGCGATGGAGTTCAGCGCCAGTGCAGAAGATATTGGTTTGACCATGTTCTCCCACCCGACCCTGTCGGAAGCAGTACACGAAGCAGCACTGGCCGTCGGTGGACATGCCATTCACGCTGTCAATAAACGTAAGCGCAACTGATTCATGCGCTTTTTTTACAGAGGAAACAACGAATGAATCTACACGAATATCAGGGAAAGCAGCTGTTTGCCGAGTACGGCTTGCCGGTGTCGAAGGGTTACGCGGTGGATACACCCGAAGCCGCAGCTGAGGCCTGTGACAAGATAGGCGGCGATATGTGGGTCGTAAAGGCTCAGGTACATGCCGGTGGGCGCGGCAAGGCAGGTGGCGTCAAGCTCGTTAAAAATCGCGAAGATGCCAAAGCATTTGCAGCGAATTGGTTGGGCAAGCGTCTGGTGACTTACCAGACAGACGCCAACGGACAGCCGGTGAATCAGATTCTGGTTGAATCCTGCACCGATATTGCCAAAGAACTGTACCTTGGCGCGGTAGTAGATCGATCATCCCGTCGTGTTGTATTCATGGCTTCGACAGAAGGCGGCGTAGAGATTGAAAAAGTAGCACACGATACGCCTGAAAAAATTCTGAAAGCCACCGTGGATCCGTTGGTTGGTCCTCAGCCTTATCAGGGGCGTGATCTGGCGTTCCAATTGGGTCTGACTGGTGATCAGATCAAGCAGTTCACCCAGATTTTTATGGGTCTTGGAAAGCTGTTTGTTGATTACGATCTGGCGTTGCTGGAAATCAATCCGCTGGTTATCAAAACCGACGGCAATCTGCATTGCCTCGACGCTAAAATAGCGATCGATGGTAACGCGATGTACCGTCAGCCCAAACTCAAGGCTATGCACGATCCATCTCAGGATGATCCGCGTGAAGCACACGCAGCAAGTTTTGAGCTTAATTATGTTGCGCTGGAAGGCAATATCGGTTGTATGGTCAATGGCGCCGGATTGGCCATGGGAACCATGGATATCGTCAATCTGCACGGTGGCAAACCTGCCAACTTCCTCGATGTAGGCGGTGGCGCAACCAAGGCGCGTGTTACTGAAGCATTTAAAATTATTTTGTCTGATACCAATGTCAAAGCGGTACTGGTCAATATCTTTGGTGGTATCGTTCGTTGCGACATGATTGCAGAAGGCATCATTGGTGCAGTCAAGGAAGTGGGCGTGCAAGTGCCGGTGGTTGTGCGTCTGGAAGGCAACAATGCTGAACTTGGTGCAAAAGTGCTGGCTGACAGTGGCCTGAATATTATCGCGGCAACCAGTTTGACCGATGCTGCCCAGCAGGTCGTCAAGGCTGCGGAGGGTAAATAATGAGTATTCTGATTAACAAAGACACAAAAGTTATCTGTCAGGGTTTTACCGGTTCACAAGGTACCTTCCATTCCGAACAGGCGATTGCATATGGCACTCAGATGGTTGGTGGTGTTACACCGGGTAAAGGTGGTACAACACATCTTGGACTGCCCGTATTCAACACCGTCCGCGAAGCGGTCGAAGCAACCGGTGCTGATGCCAGTGTGATTTATGTACCTGCGCCGTTCTGCAAAGATTCAATTCTTGAAGCAGCCAATGGCGGTATCAAGTTGATTGTCTGCATCACAGAAGGCATTCCGACACTCGATATGCTGGATGCCAAAGTCAAATGTGATGAGCTGGGTGTGCGCTTGATCGGGCCAAACTGCCCGGGTGTGATAACCCCCGGTGAATGCAAGATCGGCATTATGCCCGGCCATATTCATCTGCCCGGTAAAGTTGGTATTGTTTCAAGATCTGGCACACTGACTTATGAAGCTGTCAAACAAACCACAGACGCAGGATTTGGTCAGTCAACCTGCGTAGGTATCGGTGGTGATCCTATTCCTGGTTCAAACTTCATTGATATTCTGAAGATGTTTGAAGCAGATCCTAAAACCGAAGCGATTGTCATGATCGGTGAGATTGGTGGCAGTGCGGAAGAGGAAGCTGCGGCTTTCATCAAAACAAATGTCACCAAACCTGTTGTCTCGTATATAGCAGGTGTCACTGCCCCGGCTGGCAAACGTATGGGACACGCCGGAGCGATTATTTCCGGTGGTAAAGGTACTGCAGACGAGAAGTTTGCAGCGCTCCAAGATGCCGGTGTGCGGACAGTCCGCAGCCTGGCAGATATTGGTAAGGCATTAAAAGAAATAACTGGCTGGTGATGCACCAGTCGCGGGCGCTAATCGCGCCCGTGACCTGCATCAGTGCGTAAGCCGCATAGAGCAAGGGTTCGGCGTAAAAAATTCTCCTTCGGGAGGTTCAAAAATTCAAACATCCTGTGTTAGTCTTGGATCGAGAATTCGGCAGGGAGCCTCGAATTTACGCCAAATCGCTTCATCCGGGCTGCTTTTGTTACCTTACAACTCACGCTGGCTTTATTCGTGTGGAAAGGTAACTTGATGGCTTGATTTGTGCAGAGCTTTGAGCACTCAAGGATTGTTGTTGTTTTGGGATTTACCTCCGGATTGTTAGTTTGTCCGGCTCCTGTTACTGGCAGGTTATAGGTAATAAAGAAGAAGAGAAGATGTCACATCCGGTGTTGCGCCGGGGTGTTTAATAAAATAACAGGATGGCACATGAAAAACCGTCGAATATTTTCCAAGGTTCTGGTTCCACTCGCGTCGCTGCTGGTGATCGGAACGGCCAAAGCTCAGGACGTTGATACCAGCGATCTTGATCGGGCACAAAGCGTAGTTGCCGAGACCACTCAGGTAGCTGCTCAGGCTCAACAGAATATTAACCGCCTCTCGAACTCAGCTAGCTCCCTGTTCGAAGAATTCAAACTTGAAAGCGATAACCTCGAAGCATTGTTGGTACTGAATGCCAACTGGCGTCGACAAATCGCCATTCAGGAACAGGAACTCAATACCATTATTGAGTCTATTGCTGAAGTGCGAAACGTGACTCAAGAGCTTCCATTGCTGATGAATCGCATGATTGCAGGTGTCGAGCAATTTATTGAATTGGATATGCCTTTTCATATAGATGCCCGCAGAGCGCGTATCCAGTTTGTGCGTGATGCAATTGATAACCCGAACGTGTCAACAGCCGAGCGCTTTCGTCAGATTCTGGTGCTGTTCCAGACTGAGAACGCCTACGGCCGTACACACGAAACGTATGCAACTACCTTGAACATCGGCGGCGTTGACCGTGACGTGGACGTATTGCGTGTAGGGCGTGTTTCTCTGGTTTTCCAGACCAAAGACCGCAACCTTAGCGGAGCATGGGATGCACAGGCGCGCCAGTGGGTGACACTGGACGCTGCTGAGTATCGAAATGCAGTCCGTTCTGCAATCAACGTATCAAGCGGCATGGTTGCACCTGAAATCATTGACTTACCAATTGTTGCGCCGGAGTTAGCACAGTGAAGAAGAACATAATCAAATTAGCAGGCATTTCCTTTACAGGGCTTTTCCTTGCCGTGTCAACACAGGCCTTTGCACAGCAGCCGGCAGCCAATCTGGCTGAACTTCTTCGTAATGTTGAAGAAAATCGGGTTCTGGAGTCGCAGGATGCGCGTGAGCGTGAACAGCGCTTCCAGCAACAGGTCAACCAACAACAGCAAATTCTCGAAGAGACCCGCTCCCGGATCACTGAAGAAGAAGCTGAGAACGCTCGTCTGGAAGGTGTTTTTGATGCCAACCGTCAACTGTTGACCGAGCGTCGCGCGCAGTTGCGCGAAGTCCGGGCCAACCTGAACGAACTGTTGGGTACCATTCAGGGTGTAGCCGGTGACTTCCGTGGCGTGTTTGAAAACTCGCTAATCAGCGCACAATACCCCGGCCGTAATGAGTTCCTCGACAACTTCATCGCGCGTGTGTCCAGTGACACCGAGCAGGTGCGTGTTGATGAGATCGAGCGTTTTTGGTTCTACATGCAGCAGGAACTGGTTGAGTCCGGTCGTGTTGTTAAATATCAGGGCACGGTCGGTTTGCCATCTGGTGAACAGGAAACCCGTACCATCACCCGTATCGGGTCTTTTAATGCCATTGCTAACGGTGACTACCTGTCCTACACCGGCGCTGTTGGCCATCTGCAGGTTCTGCCACGTCAGCCCAGCGCTGATGTTGTTGGCCGTGCCGCCGCACTGGAAAATGCCCAGTCTGGCATCCACCGTGTTGGTATCGACCCTACTGGCGCCCTGGGCGGCAGCTTGATGGCTAACCTGATCAACTTCCCGACTGCTGCTGAGCAGGTTCGTGATAACTCAGGCACCATCGGATTCGCGATTATTGGTCTGGGTATCATCGGTGTACTGGTTGGACTGTTGCGCTCATTCATCCTGACGCTGGTTTCAGCCAAGGTTAGTGCGCAAATCAAGTCTGGCAAAGCCAATAAGAACAACCCACTGGGTCGTGTATTGCTGGTGGCTGAGTCCAATCCCAATGTGGATACAGAAACACTTGAGCTGAAACTGGGCGAAGCGATTCTGCAGGAAACGCCTGCGCTAGAAAGCTTACTGACCATGATCAAGATTATCTCCACCATTGCGCCTTTGATGGGGCTGTTGGGAACGGTAACCGGTATGATCCAGGTATTCCAGCAAATCACCGTGTATGGTGCGGGTGACCCAACAATCATGGCGGGTGGTATCTCCATGGCCTTGATGACAACCGTACTGGGTATCGTTGCGGCGATTCCTTGCATCCTGATGCACGCATGGGTAAAGAGCAAAAGTGACCGTATTATCCATGTTCTGGAAGAACAGGCCACCGGCATTATCGCCAAGAAAGCAGAAGCTTCTGGCAAGCAGGCATAAGGGGGTTTCATGTACTTTGCACTGCTCGATGGTTATGAAGCGATTGGAGACTTCATGGCAAGAGGCGGGAATGTGTTGTGGATTATCGCACTCCTGCTTCTGGTGAAATGGTCTCTTATTTTCGAGCGGATCTGGTTCCTGCATTCTACTCACGCCAAGAGGGTCAAACAGACCCTCGCAGTGTGGGCGGGCCGGTCCGAGACCCGTTCATGGCGTGCACAACAGATACGTAACATGATGATTTCAGAGGCTTCGCTGGATCTGAAATCAACCTTGCCGTTGATTGAAGCGCTGGTGGTGATCTGTCCCTTGCTTGGACTTCTGGGTACCGTAACAGGCATGATTGAAGTGTTTTATGTGATGGCTTTGACCGGTGGTGGTGATGCCAAGTCAATGGCGGGTGGTGTCTCAAAGGCAACAATTCCGACAATGGCGGGCATGGTAGGCGCACTTTCCGGCATTTTTGCCTATAACTGGCTGAAACACCGTATTGATCGTGACCTGGAACTGCTCGAAGACCACATGGCCTAAGTCAATTTTGAAGATTCTGAAAAGGCATAATAATGAAAACAGGTTTAATGAAGAAACGCGGGGACGATGTAGCAGGGGAGATCGACCTAACCCCAATGCTGGATGTTGTCTTCATCCTGCTGATCTTCTTTATCGTCACCTCAGTGTTTGTCACAGAGGCCGGTATTGATGTATCCAAGCCGGAAGCATCAACTGCGGAAGCCCGTTCCAAGGACCTGATCCTGATTGCGGTCAGTGGTGATGGTCAAATCTGGATCGACGGCGAGCAAGTCGATCCCCGTTTTATCCGCTCTCGTTTTGAACGACGTCTGGCTGAAACCCCGAATGCATCCGTTGTTATTCAGGGCGACAGAGCCGCACAAAACGAGCATGTCATGACCATTCTTCGCGCAGCACGTGATGCAAATATCGCCGCTGTGTCGATTTCAACGGAGAACTGAACATGATTTTCATTCGATGGGTGATCTCTGTAGGGCTAGCAGCAGCGGTAACAATTGGTCTGTTTTACTTCATGCAAGCGCTGATCGCAACGGGCGGTGAATTGGAAGAGCGTCTCAATGTGATTCGTATTGTTGACGCGACCATGCCCGAAATTGTGATGGAAGTGGTACGTGAAGTCGAACGTCCTGAAGAGATTGAACAGCTTGAGCAACCGCCGCCCGATGTGCCTGACCGCAACATCAACATGGACGGCGATAACAACCTCAATATCAGCCGAGAAGTTGTTAATGTCGACCTCGATCTGAATATTGGTGCTGCAGGCTTGGGTGCTACCGACGGTGAAATGTTACCGTTGGTGAATATTCAACCCACCTACCCGACGCGCGCAGCGCAGCGTGGTATCGAGGGTTGGGCGCAGGTATCGTTCACTGTGACTGAAACTGGCGGCGTGCGTGACGTGTTTGTGGTCGATGCTGAGCCTCAAGGCATGTTTGATCAGGCCTCAATACGTGCCGCAGAACGTTTCCGTTTTCAACCACGTGTTGTGAATGGCCAGCCGGTTGAAGTACCCAATGTTCAATATGTATTCCGTTTCCAGTTGGAGGAGTGATCAATGGCGACTTCACATTTGAAACTTAGAAAGATTGTGATGGCGGGTATGCTGGCAGCTTCTGCGGTTGTGTTGCAAGCAATAGTGTCGGAGCCGGTCTACGCACAACAGTCAGGTCAGAGTGAGCAGTCAGGGCAGCGTCAACCGCCACCCACGCGTAGCTCGGACACGTTGAGCGATCGTGTATACCGTGCGATTGCTGAAATCCAGGAGATGATGACGCCTGAGGATACAACCGAACAGCCTGATCTGGTGGGTGCAAAGCGTGCGCTGGATGCGTTGAACGAGCGTTATGACTCGCTGAATGATTTTGAAAAATCAACGCTGATGAACTTTTACACGAACTATTATCTGGCAACAGATGATATTCCTAACGCAATGGCCACCTTTGAGAAGATTTTGCTAATTGAAAATCTTCGTGAAGAGCAACGTTTGCGAGCGCTGTTGAGCCTGGGCCAGTTGTACGCCTCAGAAGAACGCTACGACGAAGCAATTACCACGTTGGGTCAGTGGCGTGATCTGTCTGTTGATGAAAATGCAACGGTATTCCAGATTCTGGCCTTGGCTTATTACAACAAGCAAGACTACCGGCAAGCCATTCCCCATTTGATCAGTCATATGGATATGCTGCGCGCCGAAGGCCGCGAGTTGGGTAAGAACATTTATGGCCTTCTGAACCTGATGTATATCGAGCTTGAAGACTATAACAGTGCTTATGATGTAACCAAGACGATGGTTGGTTTGTTTGATGAAGCATCGGACTGGCGCAACCTGGCTGCGATTTATGGTTATTTGGATGACGATGCCAAACGTGTTCAGACTTTGGAGCTGACTTACCGTAAGGGGTATTTCGCAAACGAGGGCGATTACTTGAACCTCGCGCAATCATTGGCGGGTATGGACGCACCGGCTCGTGGCATCAAGATTCTTGAAGACGGCATGGAAAAAGGTGTTGTGGAAGAAAACGATGCCAATTTGCGACGCTTAACGCAGATGTACATCATGGCAAGTGAATTTCAGGGTGCGCTGGAGCCAGCAAAACGTTTGTCAGAGTTGGCCAATGATGGTGAAGCCTGGGACTACCTTGGGTACGTTTATCTGATGAACCGCGACTATGCCAATGCAGCAACTGCTATGCAGACTGCGCTGGAGCGTGGCGGTCTTGAAAACCGTGGCGAAGTTCAACTGTCTCTGGCGCGTGCCTTGGTTGAGCTGGATCGATTTGATGAAGCACTGGCAGCGGCCGAAAGTGCTCGTGCCTCAGGACAAAATAATGCTGCGCAATTTGTGACATTTGTTCGAAGCTCCAAAGATCGCCACGAGGCATTGCAAAAGCGTAAACAGGAATCGATTCAGTATTATCGCTCCTGATAGTTGAATGATGTGTCCGGCTTGAAAAAGCCGGTACACGTCCCCATAAAAGCCCGGTAACCGAAAGGTTAATCGGGTTTTTTTATGCATTTGCCAGAACTATATGCAGGGGTTATTTGTATGACAACAGACATTAAAAAGGAAACCAGAGGGTTTGAAACTGAGGCCAAGCAGCTGCTGCAATTGATGATTCACTCGCTGTACAGCAACAAGGAAGTATTCCTGCGTGAATTGATTTCAAATGCGTCCGATGCGGCAGATAAGTTGCGTTTTGAGGCGCTGTCAAAACCGGAGCTGTTCGAGAATGACGCGGAATTGAACGTTCTGATCAATTTTGACAAAGACGCTGGCACCATCACCATTTCTGACAATGGAATCGGCATGACACGTGATGAAGTGATCAGCAATCTGGGAACGATAGCGCGCTCCGGCACCGCGCAATTTCTCAATAATTTAAGTGGTGATCAGAAAAAAGATTCGCAACTGATTGGCCAGTTTGGGGTTGGCTTTTACTCCGCCTTTATTGTGGCATCAGAAGTAGAAGTGCTGACAAGAAAGGCAGGTGAGGATGCGGCGAATGCTGTGCATTGGGTGTCGCAAGGAGAGGCTGACTACACTGTAGAAACGGTTGAAAAAGCCAGCCGGGGAACCACCGTCATTTTAAAACTGCGGCCAGAGAATCTAGAATTTGCTGATGCATTCCGGCTACGACAGATTGTTAAAAAGTACGCCGACCATATTGCCATACCTGTCTTGCTTCCGAAGCAGGATTTTTCCAAGGATGCTGATGGCGATACATCGGACTCAGCGCCTGAGTTTGAATCAGTTAACTCAGCAAAAGCACTGTGGACTCGCCCACGCTCGGATGTAAAGGAAGACGAATACATCGAGTTTTACAAACACATTTCTCACGACTATGAAAAACCATTGAACTGGAGCCACAACAAAGTTGAAGGCAAACTCGAATACACCAGTTTGTTATATGTGCCGGGTCGCGCACCGTTTGATTTGTGGAACCGTGATGGTGTGCGTGGTTTGAAGCTGTATGTTCAACGCGTGTTTATCATGGATCAGGCTGAACAGTTTTTGCCGTTGTATCTGCGCTTTATAAAGGGTGTTGTTGATTCCAATGATATTTCATTAAACGTTTCTCGTGAGATTCTTCAGAAAGATCCCGCTGTTGACTCAATGCGTAGTGCGTTGACCAAACGAGCATTGGATATGCTGGGCAAGCTCAAATCGGATGATAAAGAGAAATACAGCAAATTCTGGACTGAATTTGGTCAGGTGTTAAAAGAAGGTCCAGGCGAAGATTTTTCCAACCGGGAAACAATCGCCAAGTTGCTGATGTTCGCCAGTACACATGAATCCAGTCAAGGTCAGGATCAGACGCTGGAGGACTATGTCTCCCGAATGAAACCTGAGCAGAGCAAGATTTTTTATCTGATTGCTGACTCTGCCAAAGCGGCTCGCAATAGTCCGCATCTGGAGATTTTCCGCAAAAAAGGTATTGAAGTGTTGTTGTTGTCAGATCGTATTGATGAGTGGCTGATGAGCCATCTGCATGAATTTGATGGCAAGTCCTTGCAGGACATCACTCGCGGTGAGCTCGATCTTGGCGGACTGGATGATGAAGCCGAGAAAGTTGAACAAGAGAAACGCGAGCAATCCATGAAGCCTTTGCTTGATCGTGTTAAAACGAGCTTGGGCGATCGCATTAAAGAGGCGCGTGTCAGTCACCGCTTGACCGACTCACCGGCGTGTCTGGCACTGGACGAAGATGATATGGGCGCGCAAATGCGCCGCATTATGCAGGCATCCGGTCAATCCGTGCCTGAGACCAAACCCATCTTTGAACTGAACCCGACACATCCGCTGATCAACAAACTTGAGCACGAGCCGGATGAAGAGCGTTTTGGCGACTTGATTTCTTTGTTGTTTGATCAGGCAAGTCTTGCTGAAGGGCATGAATTGGAAGACCCCGCCCGATTCAGCCGACAACTCAACAAACTGTTGCTCGAGTTGTGCGACTGATATCAGACTGAACGAAATCCGAGCCGCTGTTACATGCGTTGCAGCGGCTCGATTCCCAGCAAACTTAAACCCTTCTTGAGCGTGATAGCGGTGAGGTTAGACAACGCCAGACGACTTTTGCGTGTCTCTGTGTCGGATTTGAGAATTGGACAGCTTTCATAAAACTTCATGAATAAGCCAGACAGTTCATACAAATACAGGCACAGTTGATTGGGGAAACAGTCTTCGCCCAGTTGCTGTACCAATTCCGCGAATTGCAGAATTTTAACCGCCAGAGCTCGCTCTTCGGTCTCTGTCAGCTGTATATGCTCTCCGGGCGTGACGGATTCTTCTTCCAGACGCCGCAAAACACTTTGAATACGAGCATAGGCGTACAGCAAATAAGGCGCCGTGTTGCCCTCGAATGACAGCATGCTGGACCAATCAAACACGTAATCACTGGTTCGATTTTTGGATAAGTCCGAATACTTCACTGAAGCAATTCCAACCGTTTTGGCAATCAAAGCTTTCTCCGAATCTGACAGATTCGGGTTCTTTTCAGTGACCAGATCGCCCGCACGAGTTACGGCTTCATCAAGCAACTCGCGTAACTTGACGGTATCACCACTGCGCGTTTTGAAAGGTTTACCATCCTCGCCCATCATGGTGCCGTAGGCAATGTGTTCCAGTTTGCAATTCTGTCGAACAAAATCTGCTGCCCGGGCAACTGCAAATACCTGCTGAAAATGCAGGCTCTGCCGGGCATCGACTACATATAACACCCTGTCAGCACCCAGTGTGTCCGAGCGGTAACGAATGGCTGCCAGGTCGGTACTTGCGTACAGAAATCCACCGTCTCGCTTCTGAATGATTACCGGTAACGGGCTACCATCTTTGCCTTTGAACTCATCAAGGAAAACACATTGTGCGCCGTCGGATTCACTCAATAAACCTTTGGCCGAAAGTGCATTAACAATATCTGGCAACTCTTTGTTATAAAAGCTTTCTGCGCGCAGATCGCTACGCTTTAATCCGATGGACAATAGCGAGTAGACCTCTTCGCAGTGCTTGAGGGATTCATCAATAAAGCGCTGCCAGGCTGCCAGACAGCCCGCATCACCTTGTTGCAGTTTGACCACATAGGAGCGCGCTTGATCGGCAAATTCGGGCTCCGCATCAAATCGTTGTTTGGCTGCCCTGTAGAACCCTTCAAGATCAGCCAGATTATTGGACAAGGATTTCTCATCACTACTCAATGAGTTCATATGGGCGATTAACATGCCAAATTGCGTACCCCAGTCGCCAACGTGATTCTGACGAATGACGCAGTGCCCAAGTGCCTCTAGAATCCGTACGATGGCATCACCAATGATCGTCCCGCGCAGATGGCCGACGTGCATTTCCTTGGCCAGGTTTGGGCTGGAGTAGTCAACAACAATGGTTTGTGGGTGTTGGCTGGGAATAATCAGTGCACTGTGATCCGCGAGGCACACAGTGGCTCTGTCTGCCAACAAGCCGGTCTCCAGAAATAAATTGATAAAGCCCGGACCGGCGACTTCTGCGCGTGCAATCAAGTTGTGACCGGATAACTTGCTGACAACCTGTGCGGCAAGATCCCGTGGATTCTGGCGAAGTTGCCGTGCAACTGCCATCACACCATTGGCCTGATAGTCACCAAACTCAGGGCGCGAGGCGTAAATAACCTGTCCCTTGGCATCTTTGATGCCGCAGACCTGAATCAGTGCTTCGGTAACGGCTTTTTCCAGGGATTCTTTGATTGTTAACATGGCAAGCTCCAGGTGGGATAGCAAAAACTGCGCGGATTTTACACCAATCAGCGACTGGCTGCCGTATCGATGTGCCAGCGATGGTATACTGCCGGCCGTTTTCAATCAGATGGTTACCACTATGAGCTCTCAGCTCCAGACAGATTCAATGTCCGTTAACAGCGCCAATACGGGCGTGCAACTGATTGATGTTTCAGCACATTCAGATGGGCAGCGGCTGGATAATTTTCTAATGTCGCGTTTAAAAGGGGTGCCGAAATCACACTTGTATCGCCTGATTAGAAAGGGTGAAATACGGGTAAACAAAAAGCGTTGTAAGCCTGATCAGCGTTTAAACGAGTCTGATATTGTCCGCGTTGCTCCTTTAAGGTTGGCGGAGCAGGCGTCTCAAGTCGCTCCAAGTGCCGGGCTGATTGAAAGGTTAAATGAATCAATTATTTACGAGGATGAGCACTTGCTGGTGCTTAACAAACCCTCAGGGCTTGCTGTGCACGGCGGCTCTGGAATCAAGTCGGGGTTGATTGAAGCGCTCAGATTTATGGCAGGCGAAGAAGGGTACCGGGAACTGGTGCATCGGCTGGACAAAGAAACGTCGGGTTGTCTGTTGGTCGCGAAAACGGGCAAGGCGCTGAAATTCCTGCAAAATGAGATGAAAGCAGGGCAGGTTGAAAAAAAGTATCTTGTGTTGGTTCACGGCCAATGGCCTACGCAACTGACGCGTATTGATGCTCCGTTGCTGAAACATCATCCCAGCGACGCGGAAAGTTACTCAACCATTGATGAAACAGGCAAGCCATCCATCACCTTGTTTAACGTTCGGCAGGTGCTTGAAACGGCGAGCTTGTTGGAAGCAACCTTGATCACCGGTCGCACGCATCAGATCAGAGTCCATACCCAGTCGGCAGGGCATCCGGTTGTGGGTGATACACGTTATACACACAACAAACCCGGCCCGTTAAACTCCATCAGGTTTTTGTGTCTGCATTCTGCATCATTGAAGTTCACGCACCCGGTCAGTGGCGCAAGAAAGGAGTTTTCAGCACCGATGCCTGAAGTCATGCAATCCTTGATAGACACATTGAGTGCATAGAATCGGGCGTAAGAACCCGGAAAATAGGCAAAAATGCATATATTTTTTTGACATGGAGGCTTTGTGCCCCTAGAATTGCGCGCCTATGGCAGAGACCCCCATTCTTCAGACTTCACTTCCTCAAACACTGGATCCCCAAAAGGTATTCAGGCAGAAGTTGCAGGTCAGTGGCCAGTTGTCAGTGGCCTCAATGACGCGACTGTGTGAAAGTCTGCTTGACGAGGAAGGTACGGTTTCAGCGAATTTGTATTTCGAAGTTGATATGGAGCGCCGACTCAGAATCCGGGGAAAGGCGAGCGCTGAGGTCAGTGTAACCTGTCAACGTTGTTTGCAACCAATGAAGTTGCAACTTGAAGATATGATCGATCTTGTTCTGGTCAGCACGGATGCTCAATCAAAATTGTTGCCAGCCAGTCTTGATCCGTGGTTTTGTGGTGAAGATGAGTTGTTATCTCCTGCAGATATTATTGAAGAACAGTTGATTTTGGCGATGCCAATCGTGACAAAACATGTCCGTTGCATTGACGTAAACAGTGCGCAGGATGAAACAATAAAGGAACACATCCAAACTGAGTCAGCCCGGCAAAATCCATTTGCGGTGCTGTCAGGGCTCAAATCAAGATCTGATTGATATCAGGTCGCGCCTTAAGTGAAAAAATTTTAAAGATTATTAACAGGAGTACATAGCATGGCCGTTCAACAGAACAAAAAATCCCGCGCACGTCGTGACCAGCGCAGAAGTCATGATGCCTTGACCGGTCCAACACTGTCAGTTGACAAGACCACTGGTGAAGTTCACCGACGTCACCATGTGACAGCGGATGGCTTTTACAAAGGCAAAAAAGTACTGAATCTCGGCGACGAATAAGTTTGACTGACGTCCGGTGCATCGCCATTGATGTTATGGGGGGCGATTCCGGCCCCTCTGTGACAGTGCCGGCCTGCCTGTCAATTTTGCGCCGGCATCTCACCGTCAGATTGTTGCTTGTTGGTGACGAGTCCCGGATCAAGTCGTGCTTGAATGATCTGTCTGCTTCAGTGCATGCCCGGCTGGAGATTCTGCATACCCCCGTTGTTTTTTCCAATGAATCGCGTCCGGATACCATCCTGCGCAACGGCAGAGACTCGTCTCTGTTTCTTGCTGTTGAGCAAGTTCGTTCTGGATATGCCCATGCATGTATCAGCGCCGGCAATACCGGAGCATTGATGCTGACTGCCCGGCATTTGCTAAAAAATATACCTGGTGTTGAAAAGCCAGCCATCATGGCCATGCTGCCAGCCTCTCGCGCTGGCGGTTTTGCTTACTTGCTTGATGTCGGTGCGAATCTGGAATGCACCGCCAATCAACTGTTTCAGTTTGCCATGATGGGTAGTGTGCTGGTGACTTCGCTGACCGATAAATCACCAGCGCGGGTCGCTTTGTTGAATATTGGTGCTGAAGCTCACAAAGGGAAACAGGAAATTCGCGATGCTTCCCTGTTGCTCGCGGATTGCAAAGAATTTGAGTATGTTGGGTTTATAGAAGGCAATCAGATCTTTGACGGACTTGCGGATGTGATTGTATGTGATGGATTTACAGGAAATATCACCATCAAGACCAGTGCGGGTGCAGTTAAAGTCATTCAGAATCTGATACATCAAAGTATCCGCAAGCGCTGGTACTACCGGGTATTTGCGTTTTGGATGAAACCGTTTTTAAGGGATGTGCGTCGGGCATTAAAACCTTCCCGTTACAACGGTGCAACCTTGATTGGTGTGCAAGGCGTTATTGTAAAAAGCCATGGAAACTCAGACAAAGCGGGTTTTGAACAAGCCATTGAGCATGCTTTGCGGCAGATTGCTTTTGATGTGCCGAATCTGATTGCAACACGCATGCAGAAGTAACAGAGCGAGAGTGATTTATGCAAAAATTTGGATTTGTTTTCCCGGGACAAGGCTCCCAGAAAGTCGGCATGCTCAATGAGCTTGCTGTTGTGTACCCGGTTGTGCAGGAAACGTTTGCCGAGGCATCTACCTCCTTGGGAGTGGATTTATGGGCAATTGCCCAGACCAATCCTGAAGGGTTGCTGGACCAGACTCATATTACCCAGCCAGCACTGCTGACGGCGTCAGTTGCGATCTGGCGTATCTGGCAGCAATTGCAGGGTGAGCTGCCCGAAATGTTGGCCGGTCATAGCTTGGGCGAGTATTCGGCGCTGGTATGTGCCGGGGTATTGGATTTGAAAGATGCCGTCACTCTCGTGCATAAACGTGGTCAATACATGCAGCAGGCGGTTTCTGCCGGCACTGGCGCCATGGCAGCGATCATCGGCATGGACGATAACCGCATTGATGATATATGTCGCTCGGTGTCTGGAGAGGGCATTGTGTCTGCAGCCAATTTCAATTCGCCAGGTCAGACGGTGATTGCCGGTGATAAAGCCGCGGTGGAGCGTGCCATGCTAGCTTTGAAAGAGGCTGGTGCAAAGCGTGCATTGCCCTTGAATGTCAGTGTACCTTCGCACTGCGCGCTGATGAAACCGGCAGCAGATCAATTGGCAGTTGACCTGGCTCAGGTAGAATTCAGGCGTCCTTCTATTGCTATTGTGCAGAATATCCACGGCCGGGCTGTCAAAGAACCGGGTGATATCCGCGAAAATCTGCTTAAACAGTTGTACATGCCCGTGCAATGGGTAGACAGCGTCTACTGCATGCACGACTTTGGTGTTGGCAAACTTGTCGAATGCGGCCCCGGTAAAGTGCTTGGTGGGTTGATCAAGCGGGTACAGCCAGAGATTGAAGTTTTTAATACTGAGGCGCCTGATGCCTTGATGGATGCGTTTTCGCACATTGCAGGTCGCGTTTAACAACAAAGTCCAAAGCGGGCTCTTATAAGAATGCATGTAAGCATGCATGAATGACACTTGAGTCAGGAGTTAAAGAATAATGAGTTTGACTGGGAAAGTGGCACTGGTAACTGGTGCAAGCCGTGGCATCGGGCGTGCAATTGCGCTGGAGCTCGGAAAAATGGGGGCTACCGTGGCTGGCACCGCAACCAGCGAAGCAGGCGCTGCAGCAATTACGGAATTTTTTGCTAAATCCGGAATCAAAGGATCAGGTTTTTGTCTGGATGTGGGATCAACAGAAGCGGTTGATGCAGTTTTGTCCCGCATTGAGCAGGATTTTGGTGCGGCACCATTGATACTGGTAAACAACGCTGGTATTACCCGAGACAATTTGTTGATGCGCATGAAGGCCGAAGAATGGGAGAGTGTGATGAACACCAATCTCACCTCTTTGTATCGGATATGCCGAAGTTCAGTCAAGGCGATGACCAAAGCACGATGGGGACGCATTATCAATATCAGTTCAGTTGTGGCTTCAAGTGGGAATCCGGGGCAAACCAATTACGCCGCATCCAAGGCAGCGGTAGAGGGCTTCTCCCGATCACTGGCTCGTGAAATTGGCTCCCGTGGTATAACCGTGAATGCCATCGCACCCGGGTTTATTGATACGGATATGACCCGTGCGTTGACAGAAAAGCAGGTTGAAACAATGCTGGTGCAAATACCACTTGCTCGATTTGGAAAACCTGAGGAAATAGGAGCAGTTGCAGGTTTTCTTGCATCAGACGCCGGAGGATACATCACCGGCGAAACGATACACGTAAATGGTGGCATGTATATGGCTTGAACAAGCCGGAAATCATGGTCATTCTGATCGTGCGTAAGGTAAGAAACAGGCAGTAATTGATTGATAGTATTTAGTTTTTTCTTGGTCAAGATATTTATTTTCCAGTTAAAGATTACAAGCACTATAAAATACATGTAAACTTGCGTTTCAGATTAATCCAGTTGGTCAAAAAATAACCAATTAATCGGAATGTGTGACAAACATTGGTACTAGGAGCTAATAAGAGTTATGAGCAGCATTGAAGAACGAGTGAAGAAAATTGTCTGCGAGCAGCTTGGCGTAAAAGAAGAAGATGTAAAATTGTCATCTTCATTCGTGGAAGATCTCGGCGCTGATTCTTTGGACACTGTAGAATTGGTCATGGCTCTTGAAGAAGAGTTCGAGACTGAGATTCCAGACGAAGACGCTGAAAAGATCACCACCGTACAGCTGGCAATAGATTACATTAACCAGCACCTGTAACAGCATTCCGCTTATAGGATTGAGACAAATAGAAGCTACTCCGGGCAGTTACTTGGAGTAGCTTTTGTTTATTCTGTGGAGAGATGCGAGTTGAATGGCAGGCGAGTAGTGATTACCGGTCTCGGTATGGTTTCCCCGCTGGGAAACGATGTCAGGACAACGTGGAATGCCCTCAAAGAGGCTAAAAGCGGTATCAATATTCTTGAGCAATTTGATACATCTGCTTTTAGTACCCGATTTGGCGGGTCCATCAAACATTTTGACAGTGAACCGTACATGCCGGCAAAAGATGCCAAACGCATGGACGTGTTTATTTTGTATGGCGTTGCGGCGGGTGCCCAAGCCATGCAAGATGCGGGTCTTGATGGCGAAAACGCATTTGATCCTGGCCGATTTGGCGCTGCAATCGGCTCCGGTATCGGTGGCATCACCTCTATCGAAAATAACTCGGAATTGATCCGAGCCAGTGGCCCCCGTAAAGTTTCCCCATTTTTTGTTCCCGGCTCCATCATAAATATGCTGGGCGGCACCTTGTCGATTCGTTATAACCTGCAGGGGCCCAATATTGCGGTAACCACCGCATGTACCACGGGTACTCACAATATTGGTCTTGCTGCCCAGATGATTGCAACGGGACAGGCAGATCTGATGTTGGCGGGTGGTGCTGAAATGGCCACATCGCCGGTTGGACTGGGCGGTTTTTGTGCCGCACGAGCGCTGTCGACGCGCAATGACAATCCGCAGGCTGCCAGTCGTCCGTGGGACAAGGACCGTGACGGTTTTGTGCTCAGTGATGGTGCTGGCATCATGGTACTGGAAGAGTATGAACACGCTCGCAAGCGCGGCGCAAAAATATACGCAGAGCTTGCCGGTTTTGGCATGAGTGCTGATGCTTTCCACATGACATCACCGTCCGAGAACGGACGTGGTGCTGCTGCCTGCATGAAAAATGCCCTGCTTAGCGCCGGTTTATCTCCTACCGATATTCAATACATCAATGCTCATGGCACATCCACTATCGCTGGCGACATTGCCGAGACTCAGGCAATTAAAACTGTGTTTGGGGACTATGCCAGTCGCTTGCCGGTCAGTTCCACAAAGTCAATGTTGGGCCACTTGCTGGGCGCTGCAGGGGCTGTTGAAGCGATAGTTTGTGTCATGTCGCTTTATGAGCAGGTGATTACGCCGACGATTAATCTGGATGAGCCCGATGAGCAATGCGATCTTGATTATGTGCCAGGCGCAAGCAGAGACGCTCATTTGACCGCTGTGCTCAGTAATTCGTTTGGGTTTGGTGGCACCAACGGCTCACTGATTTTCAAGCGTATTGTCTGACAAAGGAGCCATGAGCATGGCTCCACAACCCACCGCCTGTTCTGCCTTTTCCGGGACGGTTTCCAGTCAGGATCGCGGCTTTTTGTATGGCGATGGCCTCTTCGAAACGGTGCGCTGTCGCCAGGGGCAATTGCTGCGTTGGCAACAGCATCGCCAACGCCTGATCGCTGGTTGTGCCAGACTTGCGATTGCCATTGATCCAACAGAACTGGATTACCAGATAACAGAGGCGATAAAGCGCGCCCCATCAGCCGATTGCATACTAAAAGTGATTGTTACCCGCGGCGAAGGTGGTCGAGGGTATACGCCGCCAACGCCAGCTCGATCGACCTTGATGATGCAGTGGCATCAACTTCCTGCAGATATTGACCAACATGCCCGTGATGGCATCGATGCCTTTGTTTGCCGCCATCCTTTGTCAGTTAATCCAGTGACGGCTGGTCTTAAACACCTTAACCGACTGGATCAGGTGCTGGCCAGTGCTGAGTTGTCGCGGGTGAATGCAGTATTGCCGACGGTGCGGGAAGGCTTGATGCTCGACATCGACGGCAATCTCGTTGAAGGCACTCGCAGCAATGTGTTTGTTGTCATCAACAATCAATTGTGCACCCCCGGGCTAGGGCGTGCAGGTGTGGAAGGCGTGCTCCGTAACCGTCTGATTGAGTTGTTTGAATCAAGAGGGTTTGATGTGGTAATCAGACACATTCACCAGCAAGAGATCAAACACTGCTCCGAAGTTTTTGTCTGTAACAGTGTGCTTGGGGTGTGGCCGGTATTGCGGTTGATCAGCGTTGATGCATCAAATATGACACAAACGCAATTTGAGTTTTCCGGAACCACGATGGCACGGCTCGCACAGCAGAGCTTGCTTGATGATTTTCCTGTCCAACATGGCTGATAACTCATGCTGAATACGGTGGTCAGTTCTGTGCGTAAATACTGGATCAGGGCAATATTGGTTTTATTGATGTTGGCCGTTGTCAGCGTCACCGCGGCATTCTTGTCTGTCAAACAATACCTTGAAACACCGATTGCACTGAACAATCCTCAGGTTGTGATGATTGAGCCGGGCAGTTCCCTGATCCAGATAACGCGAATGCTGGAGAACCAAGGAATTCTGACATGGCCTCGTGTATTGGTGCTGTGGGCGCGATGGCAGGGCATAGACAGGTCAATACGCACTGGTGAGTATGAGTTGACACCCGGACTGACACCGGTGTCGCTGATGAGCCTGCTGATGTCGGGGCGTAATGTTCAATACCCGGTTACCTTGGTTGAAGGCTGGACTGTTCGCCAGGCACTGGAACACCTGTGGGCGCAAGAAAGTGTGCGGGTGACTTTGGATGACAAGACAGACGAAGAAATCATGGAAATTCTGCAGTCTCCTTTTCCAGCATTGGAAGGCAACTTGTTTCCGGACACGTATTTTTTCACCCGCAACACAACGGATGAAGCCATCATAAAACGTGCGCATACTCGCCTGCTGGACGTGCTTGAATCCGAGTGGCAGACACGACAGCAAGAACTGCCCTATGACTCCCCTTGGCAAGCATTGATCATGGCATCCATTATTGAAAAAGAGTCGGGGTATCAAGCCGAAAAAGCGGATATTGCCGGCGTTTTTGTACGACGACTCAAACAAGGCATGCGCTTGCAGTCAGATCCAACCATTATCTACGGCATGGGAAGCGCCTATACCGGTGTGATTCGTCGTTCCGACATCGATACAACAACGCCCTGGAATACCTATCGCGTGGATGGTTTACCGCCAACACCTATTGCGATTAGCGGTCGCGACTCAATCAGAGCCAGCTTGAACCCTAATCCGGGGACCGCGTTGTACTTTGTTTCCCGCGGCGACGGTAGCCATCAGTTTTCAGACACCTTGCAGGAACATAACGCAGCGGTGCGCAGGTATTTGAGGAATAACAATGAGTAATCAGAGCAACCCGCATAGCCGCGGGTGTTTTATCACGGTAGAAGGTACGGAAGGTGTTGGGAAAACAACCAATATTGCCTGGATACGTCAATGCCTGACTAGTTATGGTATCGATCCTGTGATGACACGCGAACCTGGTGGCACAAATCTGTCTGAAGAGATCAGAGCGCTGCTACTTGAGCCCAGAGAAGAGCCAATGGCCGAAATGACTGAGTTATTGCTTATTTTTGCAGCTCGGGCGCAACATCTGGCGCGAAAAATAGTTCCCGCACTTGATCAGGGGCAATGGGTACTGTGCGATCGGTTTACGGATGCAACATACGCGTATCAAGGTGGCGGTCGTTCATTGGATAAATCCACCATCAGTCATCTCGAGACGCTGGTACAGGCGGATTTGCGTCCTGATCTGGTGCTCATTCTGGACATTGAGCCGGAGATAGGGCTACAACGGGCGCGGCAACGCGGTGAGCCTGATCGCTTTGAGCAGGAAACACTGCAGTTCTTCCGGCGTGTTCGCGCCGCCTATCAGGAGCGCGCCAGTCAGGATCCGACACGCTACTTGCTTATTGATGCCGGTCAGAGCCTGGACAAGGTGCAGCATCAAATACAGACAGGCATGGCAGCGTTTATGTCCAGAAGGCTCGCAACATGAGCGTTACAGCATTGCCTTGGCACAGCGCGGCGTGGGCGCGTTTGATTGCAATGGTGCAAAACAATCGTTTGCCACACGCGATATTGCTGACAGCACCCTCCGGCAGTGGTCGGCGTCAGTTTGCCGATGCGTTGTGCGGATATCTGATCTGTCGTGGGGACGCGGCGCGCCCATGTGGTCAATGCAAACAGTGTTTGCTTTATGACAGTGGTAATCATCCGGATGTGATGGTGTTGGCACCCGAGGAAAGCAGCAAGAATATTAAAATTGAACAAGTCAGGCGAGCCATACAATTTGTTGCTCAAACGTCGAATCAGGCAGATGCCACCAAATTGATCATTGTTCAGCCTGCCGAAGGTCTGGGCAATGCAGCAGCAAACTCATTGTTAAAAAGTCTGGAAGAGCCTCCCGGAAAAACACTTTTTATTCTGATTGCTGAGCCCGGGGCCAATTTGTTGCCCACTATCCGAAGTCGATGTCAGCCGCTTGTGCTGGAGACGGCAAGCGATGAGCAAGCGATGGTCTGGCTGACAGCCCATAGCAGCGCGACCCCGGAGCACTTGAGGGCGGCGTTGCAACTGGCACCCGGTCGACCGCTGCTCGCGCTCAATTTGCTGGAGCAGGGGATTCCCGCATGGCGGTCTGTACTGGAACAGAATCTGCTGGACCTGCAACAAGGTAAAGTTTCCCCGGTTGAGATCGCAAAATCAGCCAGCACTCAGCCTGCTTTGCGTGCTATACAATGTTTGCAAGAGATCAATACAAACGCGTGCCTGGCGTTATCAATGGCGAACAAAACCGAGGCATTGAAGGTGCGTTTGGCGTTTCAGCAAAAGCTGGTGCCGGTCATCAGACAGTTGAGCGGCACGTCCAATCCCAATGAGTTACTGGCGCTTGAGTATGTGTTTGCGGAATATTCAAACGTCATTGCCAGATTAGATTGAGCATCGCCAGACGAACCGGATGTCCGGTTATAAAAAAAGATATCAGGACAAGGAGTGTCCAAGGTTATGTTGCATACGACTGCAAATGTATCGTCGACTGCGCTTGTTAAAATTGCCATCCCTTCGGTGGATATCCTGTCGGCGTGTTACATGCCATTTCTCAAACATAAGGGTTTGTTTGTGCCGTCCACGCAACAACGGGAATTGGGGGAGCAAGTATTCCTGGTGCTGCGTTTGGAACCGGCTCAGGTGTTTGCTGCCGGCGCAGCGCAAGTCTGCTGGATAACGCCTCCTCAGAGCAGTGATGGGCGCGTGGGCGGATTTGGTTTGCACTTTGACGCTGACAACAGTGAATTGGCAGAGGCCATCGAAGCGTGTCTTGTATTGAGTAACTCCACGATTAGACCCCGTACACATACACTTTGAGTGCCGCTGTGGGCTAGAATAAGTCCCCGGAATTGCGAATTTGGGGTTGTGCCCGGTACTGGAGAATAGATATGTTCAAGTCTCGTTTGTTTGTCTCTCGTTGCATCAAGACCCTCGCAGCCATGGCTATGAGCATGGTAGTGCTGGTTTCGTGTTCTGCAGATTCGTCAGACTCTGTCGCGTCGGCTCAAAGCCTTGCGACGATGGATCTTTACAAAAGCCCCACCTGTGGTTGTTGCGGCATGTGGCAGGAACATGCTGAAGAGCGTGGTTTTGCGTTCACCGTCCATCATCGCGATAACGATGAATTGACGCTCGAAAAACTACGGTTGGGTATCAACCTTCGTTACCATTCCTGCCACACGGCTGTTGCTGCCGACGGCAGTGTTTTTGAAGGCCATATTCCTGCCTATCTCATTCATCAATACCTGGCAGCAAAACCATCAGATAGTCTGGGTCTTGCTGTGCCAGGTATGCCCTTGGGCAGCCCGGGAATGGAAGCAGGGGAGCGTCTGGATCCCTATGATGTGCTGTTATTAAAAACTGACGGCAGCAGCGAAGTATTTGCGCATATCACTGATTTTCAGATGCAGTATCAGTAGTCAAAACAGACCTGAGTCCCTGATCTGATTGCTGACCAGTTCGGCAATCGCAAGACTGGCCGTCAGGCCGGGTGACTCAATGCCAAACAATTGCCAAAGCCCGTCTATTGAATGTGTGGCAGCATTTTGAATCATAAAATCTGCCGCACTGCCATCCTCAGTGATCAGCCTCGGCCGAATACCTGCATAATCGACATGGAGTCTGGTGTCATCCAATCCCGGGTAATAGCGTTTTATCTCTTTTGAAAACAGAGGGATGCGAGAGCTATCTACGGTAAGATCCAGTCTCTCGACAGGTTCGATGTCCGGTCCAAACCGGCATTGCCCTCCCAGATCGAGAGTGGCGTGGATACCCAGGCCCCGATGGGCGGGATCGGGCACCGGGTATATCAAATGCGTAAATGGGCTTCTCCCGGACAGCCGGAGATAGTTGCCTTTAATAAACTGCATCCGCGGAATATGTTGGCTGTGCAAGCCCTCGATTCCACGCGCCACATCAACAGCATGTAGCCCGGCACAATTAATCAGCACCCGGCACTTGAGCGTCATTGTTTCACCGGCCGATTGCAGCCGTAGATTAAATCCGTTTGACGTGGGGTCGATTCGGGTGCCGAGCAGTGAAGTCAGGCAAGCGAGCATAACGCCACCCGATTGCGCCTCACGGAGCAGATGCTGCATATAGCTGTGGCTGTCGATGATACCCGTGTCAGGAGACCACAGTGCCAGATCAGCCTGTACATCGGGCTCCAGCGTTTTAATTTGGTGTGCATCGAGTAACTGCAAGCTGTTGACACCGTTATGCCTGGAACGTGCCAGTATCTGTTCCAGTTTGGCTTGTTCGTCCAAATTGGCAACAATCAGTTTGCCCAGACGCCGATGGGGGATGTTCATGGTGTTGCAGTAGTCGTACAGCAATTCTCTGCCACGTACGCAACATGAGGCTTTTATGCTGCCCGGTGCATAGTAGAGGCCAGCATGTATGACCTCGCTGTTATGGCTGCTGGTTTCCATACCGACCTGTCCATGCTGTTCCAGCAACACAATATCGCGGCCGGGCAGCGCGCTGGCCAGTGTTCTGGCCAGCGCCAGGCCGATAACGCCTGCTCCAACGATACAAACGTCAACGCAGTCCATTGCCTGAGTCTGATCAGAATGCAGATGCGCCTCCCACACTGCGTGGATCCGAACTGCCGTGCATGACGCCGTCACGCAACAAAATGGAATTGGCGTCGCCCAGACCATACCCCATTGGGGCCAGTTCCCGATGCCCCATGGATGTCAGTTTTTCCTCAGCACCCTCTACCAGCGCGCCCGGTTCTATGCGGACCATGTCAGGCTGCCACTGATGATGAATACGTGGGCTGGCCACGGCATCTTCGATGCTCATCTCGTGATCCAGCACGTTCAAGATAACCTGAAATACGGTGTTAATGATGGTTGAACCGCCCGGAGAACCTGTTACCAGGACTGGTTGACCATCACGTGTAACAATGGTGGGCGTCATTGAACTCAGCATGCGTTTACCGGGTTCAATCTTGTTTGCCTCGTCGCCGAGCAATCCATAGGCATTGGGTTCATTGGGTTTGGCTGAGAAATCATCCATTTCATTGTTCAGCAAAAAGCCTGCGCCTGGCACCACAATGCGGTTGCCATACCCAAGGTTCAGCGTTGTTGTTACCGCGACGGAGACGCCATTTTTATCCATGACTGAAAAGTGAGTCGTTTCCAGACTTTCCAGTGGCCAGCTGCCTGCCCCAATATCCTCGCTGCGTGAGGCTTGTTCAGGATTAAAATCAAGGAAACGGGTTTTTGCGTAGTCTTTGTCAGTCAACATGGCCAAGGGCACCGGGTAAAAATCCGGATCGCCCATGTGTTCAGCACGATCTGCGTACGCGCGACGTTGGGCTTCTACCATCAGGTGAATGACTTCGGCACTGCCCCAGCCCATGCTTTTTACATCGTAGGCTTCCAGCATGTTCAACATCTGCACCACCAACGCTCCACCAGAGGAGGGTGGGGGCATAGACCAGATATCGTAACCGCGATAGCTGCCTTTGATGGGATCGCGCCAAACCGGTTGATAAGCAGCGAGGTCTTCAAGCGTGATCATGCCGTCGAGCCGGATCATTTCGTTAGCCAGCAGTTCCGCCGTTTTACCTTTATAAAAACCATCACGTCCGTCAGCAGAAATACGCTTCAGCGTCTCTGCAAGGTCTTTTTGAACCCAGATATCGCCTGTCTTCCACGGTTGCCCATTATTGCTGAACACTGCCATTGATGCTGGATAATCGCGCATGCTGTTCAACACGCGTTCAAAATCTCCTGCGAGATCGTCGTTTAATGGGAAACCTTCTTCGGCCAGTTTAATGGCGGGCGCGATCACCTGTTGTCGTGACATGGTGCCATACTTTTCCAGCGCATCCAGCAGCCCGGCAACACTGCCCGGGACACCAGCCGCTTGCGCGCTATACAGGGACTTGCGCCTGTCAACATTGCCCGCATCGTCCAGAAACATATCGGGAAACGCACTGCCGGGTGCCTTTTCCCGGTGATCCTGAGTGACCACGGTACCGTCATCCAGACGAATGACCATAAAACCACCGCCACCAATATTACCAGCCGATGGATACGTGACTGCCAGCGCAAAACCCACAGCGACGGCAGCATCAACGGCATTGCCGCCGTGTTTGAGAATCTCGACACCCACATCCGATGCAATTTGTGAACGTGAACTGACCACGCCATTGCTGCCAGACACGGTGTTGGCAGCGCTGAAGGGCGCTACCAGGAAGCTGGCAAGCAGTACGTAAACCAAAAAAGAACGTCTTAACATGAACGATGCCTCTCATTCCAAGCTAACAAAGATGCCGGCAATGCTATCACAAAGAAATTGATGACAGTGACGCAAGTCCCGACTTCATCTCAATTTTTTGACTTGGCGAGCAGAGAAATCTGTTCTCCGTTTCGCAGGTGAGCGTTATAGTTGCAACATTGCCAGTTGAACCAGAGGTTTGAATGCAGGACATTGAATTTGATTTTGATTTTTTTGTGATAGGCGCAGGCTCCGGCGGTGTTCGTGCCGCTCGTACGGCGGCGGCCTTGGGGGCCAGAACGGCGATTGCTGAGCAACGTTTTTTTGGTGGCACCTGTGTCAATGTGGGTTGCATTCCGAAAAAGTTATACACCTATGCCGCGCAATTTGCCCATCAATGGCGAGATGCCAAGGCTTATGGGTGGCTGACAGGGGAGCTTCCGTCATTTGACTGGCAAATTCTTAAAGATAATAAAGATAAAGAAATCAAAAGATTAAATGGGATTTATCAGAATCTTCTTGGCGGGGCCGGTGTGACGATCATCGAAGGCAGAGCTGAGTTGACGGGGCCTCACTGCATTCGTATCGGCGATCAACAGGTGACTGCACGTCATATCCTGATAGCCACGGGTGGTAAACCCCGTCTGCCGGATATTCCCGGCATCGAACTGGCAATCAGTTCAGATGGTTTTTTTGAATTAAACCAGCAGCCCAAACGTGCGATGGTGGTTGGGGGAGGGTACATCGCAACCGAACTGGCAGGGGTTTTTGCCGGATTGGGTTCTGAGGTACATCTTGTCCATCGCGGCGACATCCTGCTTGGGAATTTTGATCGCGAAATAGCCGATTTTGTCACGAACGCCATCGAATCCTACTGCCATGTCTCCCTCAAGACGCAGATTAAATGTATTGAAAAAAACATTAAAAACAAAGATGTAGACAGTGATTTGCTGGTAACTCTGGATAATGGCCAACAAGTTCCGGTGGACAGCGTGCTGTTTGCGACAGGGCGCACAGCCAATACTGAACATCTTGGACTGCAAGCACTGGGCGTCACGCTGGATGACAGCGGAGCGGTTGTGGTCGATGAGAATTATGAATCGACTGTCCCCGGGATTTATGCGGTAGGCGATGTGATCAATCGAGTAACGTTGACGCCGGTAGCGTTGGCGGAAGGGCAGCTGCTGGCCAGGCGATTATTTGGTCCGGCATCAGAGTCCAAACGCCCTGCGTGGTCGTACGATCTGGTAGCATCGGCGGTGTTCAGTGACCCACAACTGGCGACCGTTGGCTGGACTGAGGATCAAGCGCGTGCACGTTTTCCAGATGTAAAAGTTTATAAAAGTAAATTCCGCCCGCTCAAGCACACACTGACAGGTGCCGCCGAGTTTACGTTAATGAAAATGCTGGTTGATCCAGTGTCAGACCGCGTGGTCGGCGTACATATGGCGGGAACAGACGCCGCGGAGATTGTTCAAGGCATGGCAGTTGCCATGCAGGCAGGCGCAACAAAGGCAGATTTTGATAATACGCTGGGTATCCACCCCAGTGCGGCAGAGGAGTTTGTGACCATGCGGACTCCCGTGGCGAAATAACAAGACTGGTTCTATAACATGACAAAACAAGAACATAATAAATTCCCGCGTATGCTAGGCGCCGCGGCCAGCGATCAGGCGTTTTATTCACGGGTCATGATGGTGGTGACCCTCTGTGGGGTCACAACCGGTATCCCGTTTGCAATCTACCACATGGTCTGGGGCAGTACGGCCGTGGGGTAGGTTCTGTTGCCAGTGTTGGTGCTGCAGGCACTCTCGGTGTTTTTGCTGCTCAAGAACGGTTTCAACATGCTGGCGGCATGGATCGGCGGGGTGCACTGGCGCTGAACCTGCTTGTCTGCGCGCTGACAGTTATTATGGCGTTGAATGAGCCTTCGGTAGCGGTGCGCTTCATCGCAACCTTTTTGATGATCAATATCTTCCTGTTCAGTTTTTCAAAACAACTGGAATCCAAAAACAAAGAACTTGATCGTATGCTGACGGTTGATCCACTGACCTTGGCCGGCAACCGAACCGCGTTGGAGGAATCACTCCGACGAGTGAAGAGCCAGCTTGATCGGCATAAAATTCCGGTATCGTTGATCATGATTGATCTCGATCACTTTAAGGATATCAATGATGCGTATGGTCATTCTGAAGGCGACGAGGTGTTAAAGCGTATCGCACAATTGATAAAAAATCGTCTGCGCCCCACTGACCATCTCTACCGCTTTGGTGGAGAAGAATTTATTGTTATTACTGAAAACACGCACATGGATCAGGCTGCATTTCTCGCTGAAGATATCCGCAAACGTGTCGAAGCTCAAAGTCACGAAACAGAGAATAGTGAAACGCGTGTACTGACCATTTCATCCGGCCTTGCCCAGCTCAGAGAGGGCGAGTCAGCCGATGAATGGCTGACTCGGGCCGACAAGGCCATGTATAAAGCCAAAGCCATGGGGCGCAACTGGATCTGTTTTGATGCCGGCGACGACCTGAATCAAACCGGCAAATCATCCGGTATGGCGGTCGCTTTATAAGCCTGCGTGCCGGGTGGTGGTTGGTACCAGCCCGGATCGCCGCCATCCGGATCAAGCTGATCACGTACTTTGATCAAGGTAAACATACCGCCCATTTCCATGGGGCCAAACATCCCCTGACCGCCCATCATGGGCAAGGTATTATCGGGGCCGGTCATGTGGCCGGCATCAATATGTTGTTGATGCTCAGACATGCCATGTTCTCCCATTGGCATATAACCCGGGACTAACGCTGCAATACGACGCGCGATCTGCCGCTGGTTCACACCGATGGTATTGGGCAGGCTGTGGCCCATGGCATTCATGGTGTGATGCGACATATGGCAGTGCAGCGGCCAATCGCCCGCGACGGCCGTGAATTCCAGATCCCGTGTCTGTCCGACCCCCACAATCTCAGTCACTTCTTTGCGCCATTGATTCTGTGGCCAGCGCCCGCCATCCGATCCGGTCACCTCAAACTGCACACCATGCATATGCATGGGATGATTCCACATGGATAAATTGCCAATCCTGACACGCACACGCTCACCGGTCTGCGCCCGTAGTGAATCAATGGCAGGGAAAACCCGGCTGTTGATTGTCCACAGATCAAACTCCGTCATGATGGAGGGGTCCGGCCTGTAGGTGCCGGGATGAATAGCCCAGTTATGCAGGAGCAGGGCATAGTCCCGATCGACTGGATAGGCTTCAGGCAGGCGTGGGTGAATAATAAACATACCCATCATGCCCATGGCCATTTGAATCATTTCATCGGCATGCGGATGGTACATATGGGTACCGTGTTGTACGAGGGGAAACTCATAGACCCAGGTTTCACCAGGTTTTATGGACGGCTGTGTCAGCCCCGCCACACCGTCCATACCAAAGGGTAGCAACAAGCCATGCCAATGTACGGTGGTGGGTTCGCGCAGTTTATTGGTCACGTAGATACGAACGACGTCACCCTCGACTGCCTCAATGGTGGGCCCGGGTGTGCTGCCGTTATAACCCCAGGCCTTGATACGTGTACCCGGTGCAAACTCGTGCTCCACTTCTTCTGCAATCAGATGAAACTCTTTGACGCCGTCGCGCATACGCCACGGCAGAGAGCGGCCATTGGGCGTTATCACCGGGACGAATGCGCGTGCACGTGCACTGTCTGTCAATGGCTGCAGATTTGCAGCTTGACCAGTTGCAGACGGCCCCGTTTGTGCGACAGCCTCCGTGATGCCCAACTTTCCGGCCAGCACACTGGCAGCGCCGCCAACCAATAATTGTCTTCTGTTAATCATGCTGTGACTCCTGAATCAGGGAGGAAAGTTGAGTACCAACAAGGCTTTCCAGTGTTGACCAAGCGCGCCAGTACTGTTCACTGGCATCGATCTGACGCATTTCTGCATCGAGCAATCGGTCTGCCACCGTCAATAACTCAAAGGTACCGCGCAACATAAAATTGTATTCCTGCACACTTAACGCCATCATGCGCTGGAAGCGGGGGAGTTCATCTTGTGTAATTAAATCAATCTGTTGTGCGTTACTCTTGATGTTCAGTAACGTGCTATGGATGTGTGATTGGATTTGCTCGGTCAACAGCGTTTGTTGATTGATCGTGTGCTGCAGGCGTCCATGCAGTGCACTCAGTTCGGTGTCACCGTTGTCGAACACGGGGGGCGCCATCGACAGCGCGAATCCATGTTGGCGCTCGCCATGACTCTTTCGTTCGGTGACAAGCGCGATACCCGATTGTCTCAGTCGAATTTGATGCAAGGCGAGGGCGAGCTCATCCTGGTGTTTTTGCAATTCCTGATCCAGCAATAACAGCGCAGGTTGGTGTTGCTTTGCCAACGCCAGCAATGTGGCGGTTTGATGTTCGATCGACTCAAACTGTTTAAACGCAATTTCAGGTAGTTGATCAGGCAGCGACAGGGTTGGCACATGAGTCATGCCCAAAACCAGTAATAGTTGTCTTGTCTGTTGATCAGCGTCAAGCGTTGCTGCGATGTGTTGTGCGCGTCGCTGCGCGGCGATACTTTGTGCGCCAAGCAGTTCCAGTTCACTGATATTGCCGGCATCAAATAACAGTTGCGCAAAGTCCGCGGCAACATTGGCAGATTCAAACAGTTCACGATGACTGGTAAGTTTTTGCCTGGCCGCAATGGTGCTCAGCCACTGGTTGCGAACGTCTGTCAGCGCACGGTCAAGCTGTTGCCAGGCCTGCATTTGCCAGACACTGCGCTCTGCCTCGGATAACGCCTGTCGGGTATGTCGGCTGAGCCAATCCACCAAACCCAACGAGAGGGATACCTCCAGTTCCCAACGACCGCCGGACTCCGGACGCATCATGGCAAGCTCAACACCGGGATTCTCCAGCAAGGTTTTTTGGACACTTTCCGCTTCATGGATGCCCAGTTCGAGCAGAATTGCTGCCACCCGCGGACTGTGCTGAAGCGCCAGTTGTTGGGCGTCAATGATGGAATCAAGTGTCAAGGCGTCCGGGGTGGCGATGGCAGGCATCGGAAGTTGTGGTGGCAGTTGCAATGCATCGCCCAGACGTTGTTGCACAGCAGCGCGCGAGCTCTGCTCAAATTGGGCAAATTTGTCAGGTAATTGTAGTGAGTTATTGCTCTGGCAAGCTGATACCAGCAATGCCAACAGGCCTATAAAGCCTGATTTAACGGTGTGCATCTTAAGAATCCCTGTATCCGGCAAACAACATTGTTTGCTGTCAAATAGTTAATTAGTTCAACAAGATATTTTGATGTATTGATCCGGTTGAACGGATTTTGATCAAGAAGGGAGTATCGGACAAGGGGGACGAATGGGTGTGCTTGATGCACCTGCAGCGGTATTCAAGGTCAGGCGGGAAAACGCGTTGTTATCAAAAATCGAGGACTGTTGTGCGGTATTGGCAAGATTGGGCGATTTCAGATTCTGGCAGGTACCGCTGCAGTGAAAACAGCCATTGGCATCGGTGTTGTTTGCGGTTTGACTGTCTGATGGACTGACAACGGTGTTTATGGCTCCATGGCAATCAGGTTCAGGTGACGGCTCCTCAGTTTTGTCTGAAACGGATGCAGATCCATAAAACGCTGCATCAGCCAGGTGCTGCTCACATTCAATCAGCACGGCGGCCAGTGCCTGTGCAGGCAGACAAAAGATCAGAAGCAGCGCAAATGCCGGATGTCTGATGAATGAATGATGAAGTAGTCGCATGTTCGTGAGTGTCACACAGACAGCGTTTTTGCTCAAGCTGATGCTGTCGCAAGGGCTGGATTGTCGTTCGTTTGGTCTATCACACTATTTCCGGTAATAAAGATTACCGGAAATAGTGTGAGTGTTTTGTTGTTACAAATCAGTTCCCTGCCGTCGACGGCGTCCAATCACACCCTTCACACTCCGGGCTGACGTCGTTCTCAGCCAACACAGTAAAAATAAAATCGCGCCAGGTTTCATTGGGTTGCCAAACAGAATTCATGTCAGCTTTCGCTTGTGCAACGGGGACGTCTTCATAAATCACCCGATACAAAAAACTGAAGGCGGTGGCGCGTGCATTGACCTGACAATGCAGCAAGGTTTTACGGTCGGTATCACGACGCATGGCGTCTGCAAAGGTATAAAAATCCTGCGTGGTTGGCCGAGCCCAATCCACCGGGATATGCACATAATCCATGCCCAGACTCTTCACCAGTTGATCGGCATTGGGCACAGCGTTCGGATTGTTGGTAAATGCAAGGTAAATGACGCGCTCAAAGCCTGCATCACGCACCGTGTTAAATTGCTCGGCGGTAGGCTGGCCAGCGCTGGCAAATGTCTCACTGTATTGTCTGAAGTTGGTGATCTCGTTCAGTGCCGGATTGGCTGGTTCCTGAATCTGGGCGAAAGCAGACAGACTGCATGTGACAAGCAGTGTTGACAAAATAGCTTTAACTATCATGGTGATGTACTCGTTTAGTTAAGTGATATCAGATGCCGGTATTTGTCTGATGGTGCGCAGAGCATGCTGGCAAAAAATGACAGGCCGGGCAAGATGATTATAATTAAATATCCGCCGCCCTTGCCTTCAGTCAGCCGCACACTCACACTGATAAAACAGCAAACAGATATGAAAATCCCCGGCATGAAAAGCAAAATCAAAGTCTTACTGCATCCTCTGTTTGACACCCGCGACAGCATGCCTAACCCGTGGCGAGAACCGCCGTTGTTGCCAGACTCAGTCAAGGCACATGTGCCTGATGGCGCGGCAGACGATTACCTTCGTGCCTGTGAATTCCTCTTCAGTTACCGTGGTAGCGCGGATACCCACACGGCCTACCGGCGAGAGCTTGAGCATTTTTTGCAGTGGTGCTGGCTGCATGCCGGTCAGACGCTGAAAGAGATTCAGCGTGAACATCTTGAAAGTTATATCGAATTTGCCCGCCAACCACCAGACGACTGGACCGGGCACAAACAGGCGCCCCGCTTTCTGGATCAGGCGGGTGAACGGGTACTGAACCCGGAATGGCGACCTTACGTGTGTCCCAAGGATCAGGCTTACAGCCTGTCGCAGTCTGGCTTGCAAGCCATTTTTGGGGTGCTGAGCAGCTTTTTTTCCTACCTGGTGCAGGAAAATTATGTGTCAGCCAATCCTGTGACACATATTCGACAAAAAGGTAAATTCCTGCGTAAACGTCAGGGCCAGGAAAAAATCCGGCGTCTGTCACAGATTCAATGGGATGTGGTGTTGGAGACTGCAGAGCAAATGGCGGCTGACGATCCACTGCAGCATGAGCGAACGTTGTTTGTGATGAGCGCCCTGTTTGGTATGTATCTGCGTATTTCCGAGTTAGTGGAAACCGAGCGCTGGATTCCGCAAATGGGGCATTTTCAGCGTGATCTGGAGGGAAACTGGTGGTTTTTAACGGTTGGCAAAGGCAATAAAGAGCGAGAAGTGTCCGTCAGCAATGCCATGCTTGAGGCCTTGAAACGCTATCGCCTTGCGCGTGGTCTGACTCCCCTGCCCGCACCCGGTGAATCCAGTCCGCTGGTGCATAAAACCCGTGGCAAAGGCGGCATCACCAGTACCCGGCAGATCCGCGGCATCGTGCAGAAATGTTTTGATCTGGCTGAAGAAAAGCTGCGCGCGGAAGGGTCTTCTGAGGAGGCTGACCGATTGGCTGGCGCAACGGTGCACTGGCTGCGTCACACCGGCATCTCGGAAGATGTCAAATACCGGCCGCGCGAACACGTGCGCGATGATGCCGGACACGGGTCAAGTGCCATTACAGACCGGTATATTGACGTGGAGCGTGTTGAGAGACATAAGAGTGCGCGTAACAAGCGTATAAAACATGACTGAAATATGGCAACCCTGTCACGTCTAGTCACCTTGTTCGCCTTGACAGAGCGCAATAAAACGTAATATCAAGAGGTCATTATGATCGAATCGTTGAAAGACGCTCGTAATCATGGACACTCATCATGCGAGGTGTGACGTTGAGTACTGCAAATCATGAGATCAAACACGGCGTGCCATTAAAACCCTGGTACCGCGCCATGCGCAGGACCGGCGTGACTGCCGGCACATCCCTTCTGCTGGCATGGATGCTGAGTGCGCCATTACTGGCGCAGGAAGTGGCCCAGGACGCGGCGCTGGAGACAGCGGTGGTCGCGGAAGAAGAGGTGCTTGCCCCTCTCGACGTTGAAGCGTTATATCACCCCATGGAGCCTATCCCGGTATATGGGCGAACGGCGATCGAATTGCTGCGTGAGCTGGAAACCAAACATTATTCCCCGGTCAGTTTTGATGACCGCTTTTCAGCAGAAGTCTTTGACTACTACATCGAGGCGCTTGACGGGCAAAAGCTGTATTTTCTGAGCTCCGACGTCTTGGCGCTTTCAGCGCTGCGCGCCTCGCTGGACGACACGTTAAAGGCCGGTGACCTTCAACCGGGATTCGATATCTATAATCTCTATCACAAGCGATTGTTGCAGCGTCTGGTCTGGGCGGTTGAGTTCGTAGAAGGCAGTCTTGATACCCTGGACTTTGAGTCGCAGGAAGAGCTGTTGATTGATCGCGAAGACGCTCCCTGGGCGATGACTATTGAAGAGCTCGATGACTTGTGGCGTCAGCGTATCAAGAGCAGTGCGCTTAGCCTGTCGTTGACGGGTATGGAGATGCCATTAATCAAGGAACGCTTGAGTAAGCGCTTCCGGAACCAACTGACACAAATTTCCAAGACCAACGATCGAGATGTATTTCAGTCCTATCTGGCAACTGTCGCGCGTACGGTGGACCCGCACACCAGTTATTTTTCGCCGCGCGATTCTGAAAACTTCAATATGGGCCTGCGAGGCTCCTTGCAGGGCATAGGTGCCCAGCTCACCTCTGAAGATGAGTACACCAAAGTCGCGGAGTTGATCAAAGGCGGACCCGCCGAGCAAGCCGGCGAGCTCAAAGCAGGTGACCGCATTATTGGCATCGCTCAAGGCGTCGACGGTGAAATGAAAGACGTCATCGGTTTGCGACTCGATGATGTGGTTGATCAGATTCGTGGTGAAAAAGGCAGTACAGTGCGCCTGAACGTGATCCCGGCAGATGCGACCGGTGAAGCTGCAGCCCGCGAGATTGTGATTGTTCGCGACATGGTTGAACTATCCGAGCAGTTTGCTCGCAGTGAAGTCATTGATATTGAAGTTGAAAATCAGATTTATAAAGTGGGTGTGATCACACTGCCTTCTTTTTACTTTGACTTCGAAGCGGCAGCGGCCGGTTTGACTGATTACCGCAGTTCGGCGCGGGATGTTCGTGCCCTGTTGGAAGAATTGAATCAGCAGGACGTTGAAGCGGTTGTTGTTGATTTGCGTTACAACGGTGGTGGATCTTTGAACGAGGCCAATGAATTGGTTGGTTTGTTTATTGAGTCAGGTCCTACCGTCCAGATCCGTTATTCCGGGCAACGAAATGGCTTTGTGCGCTCTTACGGGGATTCTGATCCTGCGGTCGTATACGACGGCCCTCTGGCAGTTTTGGTGAACCGGGCCAGCGCGTCGGCATMCGAGATTTTTGCCGGTGCCATTCAGGACTACCAGCGTGGTGTTGTGCTCGGTGGCCAGACCTTTGGCAAAGGCACTGTGCAGGAAATCATTCCGATGAACTATGGACAGGTCAAATTGACCCGTTCCAAGTTCTACCGGATTTCCGGCGCCAGTACACAGCATCGTGGTGTATTGCCGGACATCAATTTCCCGGATCGTTACCAGACCATCGAAACCATGGGTGAAAGCAACCTTGACGGTGCCCTGCCTTGGGATACCGTTCGCCCGGTTGAATTTCGAAGTTATCTGCCACTGCGTGACATTCTGCCCGAGCTGCAGGCCCGGCATGAAGAACGTGCAGCACAAGACCCGGATTTTATTTTCCTGAACGACACCGTCGAGCGCATGCTGGAGGCCAGGCAGCGCACCACAATTCCGTTGAATCGTGATGCACTCAAGACACAACGTGATGCCGACCGCCGTGCTGCGTTTGATGCCAATAATTTGCGGCTGCTGGCCAAAGGGCTACCGTTGGAAGTCTGGAAAGATGAAGAGTCTGATGAAGACTTAGACGAAGAGTTGGCGCTACTCGCTGCTGAAAATGAGGAGGAAGAAGAAGCTCTTGAAGAAGAAGACCCCTTGTTGCTGGAAAGCGGGCGCGTGTTGGTCGATATGGCAGAGTTGTTAGGTCGTCCCATGAATGCTGCCGAGCAGAGTGTGCCCATGCAATCTGCCTCGGTTAGCCTGACAATTCCTTCCGATAATCCATGAGTTGAGTAAGCTGTCACCACAATAAAAAACGGGCGCCTGGCGCCCGTTTTTTATTGCCATTTGTTATAGAAACATCAGCGGGCAAGCCAGGCGCGTGCCTGCCGCCCAGCCAGTGCTACCAAGTCTCCCATCGCGACGTTGGCATCAATCAGATGCAATCCCCAGCCTTCGTTAACAGAGCCGTCGGCATTCATCACGTCACCGCTGATGCTGTCTGTACGGGGATCGGAAGGATCGGCGTTCACAGTGACTTTTAAGTACGAAAACTGGCCATTATTAACACACTCGCCGCTGATCAGACCCGGTACCGAGACAAACGGTGTGGTGATTGATGCGTTTCCGGACACCCAAGGCGACTGGGCATTGGATGAAAATCCCTCTGCTGCAGCATTACTCATGTAGGCATGCAACTCATGGTGTCCGTGTGCCAACTGAGCCGGGTTGGTGCAAATGGCGCTGCTGCCCTGCCCGTTGCGCCCAAACAAGCTGTTCGCCGGAGGCGGAATCTTATCTCTGAACGACACGTAGGAAACAATACAACCGGTTTGGTCACCCGTTTCACACACGGGCATATGTTTGAAGGTGCCGCCTACCTGAGCGTCTGTGGGCACTTGCGCGGTGGCGCCTAACAGCATCGCCGAGATGATCTGTTGCTGGACGTCCTTGCCTTCAATTTCATTTATAATCAGCCGCGACAGCACACCCGAGCCTTGCGAGTGCCCTACCAGAATCACTCCCCTCCCTTCGTTATGGTGCTCCAGATAATAGCGCCAGGCATTCACTACGTCCTGGTACCCCATTTCCCGGTCGGGCGCCACAGCTTGTGTGCCGCCACCCAGATTGGCGCGCAGTGCTGTGAGGGTGACCTGCCGATACAGTGGTGCAAACGTGCGGCATTCCGATCCCAGTCTGGCGAACTGGCTACGGACCACGTTCATCTCCTCCGGGCCGGCGATCATATCGCTGTTCGGGGTGCTATCCAACGACACGGTTGGATACACATAAAAACAATCAACCGGTGCATCGGGACGTGCTGTAAAGGTTTCCAGTCGGGTGCTGCCATCAGCGTTAACAATGGTGGTGGTTAAATCCACCGCGCAGGCGCGGGGATTGTCCGGGCGGCACAGCCAGTTGTCTGCCTCGGCATAGTTAACCTCGGCATCGGCTGCATATACCTGACTGGATAATAATGATGGTATCCCCGCGACACCTGCGATGGCGGTGGCGAGCAGTAGCTTTTTCTTGTCCATGAATGAATGTTTCCCCCAAGTAGAAAATTTAAAAAGTCGCCGATCAGAATATGCCAGCTTTGCATCACCGGCAAGTCGCATACCGCGCCCACTTTTTTCTGGAGATGACTGTGATTTCCACCAACAACGGGTTACAGTTCAGTCATACATATCCTTCTCCTTGACGACAGAACAGCAGCCTTATGACTCAAGAAACTTTTGGCAATAACAATAAAACGCCGGCTCAACAAGGTCCCTCGTTTCAAGACAATTCCACCAATCCAGCTGTCGACAGCGTACCGTCACCTTCTCTGTTGTTATCCGTGCTGCCCCTGTTGTTTCTATTTGCGCTGCTGGCGTACAACGTTGCGTTGTACGGCGATAACTCAATCAGCGGCGCAAACCAGACCGCCTTGATCCTCAGCGCTGCATTTGCAGCGGCGATCGGCTTAAGCCGCGGTATGGCTTGGTCTGTGATTCAAGACAATGTGCTGGATAATATTAAAGCGGCAACGCCCGCTATTCTGATTTTGCTGATGGTGGGTGCATTGACCGGTGCCTGGCTGGTCGGTGGCATTGTGCCCAGCATGATTTATTACGGGCTTGGAGTTTTCAGCCCCTCGATCTTTGTGGCCAGTGCGTGCCTGATTACGGCGATTGCTGCCGTGGTGATTGGTAGTTCATGGTCTACTTCCGCAACGCTGGGTATCGCCCTGATGAGTATCGGATATGCCATGGGCATCAACCCTGGATTGGTGGCAGGTGCGATTGTGTCCGGTGCATATTTCGGCGACAAGATGTCACCCTTGTCGGATACCACCAACCTGGCGTCCGGCGTCAGCGGTGTAGATCTGTTTACTCACATTCGTTATCTGAGTATGACGGCGTTGCCATCGATTTCGATTACGCTGGTGCTGTATACCGTGCTGGGTTGGGTGATGGGCGGCGATGTTGCCAGCGTGGATGATACGGCGCGATATCAACAATTGATCGCAGAAAAATTTACGGTGAGCCCAGTACTGTTGCTGGTACCGGCCGCAGTGATTTTCCTTATTATTCGAAAGGTTGCCGCGTTGCCTGCGCTGTTTGTTGGTGCAATGGCAGGCATTCTGTGTTCGGTATTGTTACAGCCGGACCTGGTCAGCGAGCTCTCTGTCGAGTTAGGCAATACTTACCAGATCATGATGCAGGCATTGTATGGGGATGTCAGTGTTGTGGCTGGCGATCCGGTGTTGGATGATTTGCTGAGCACCGGTGGCATGTACGGCATGCTCAATACCATCTGGTTGATTTTGTCAGCGATGGTGTTTGGTGGAGTGATGGAAGCCTGCGGATTTCTCGGTCGAATTACCCGGGCATTAATCAGTCGGGTGCGCAGCGATGCCGGCTTGATTACTGCAACGGGGGCAACTTGCGTGGTCACCAACGTGTCGGCGTCAGATCAGTACCTCGCATTGGTGGTGCCGGGTCGTATGTTCAGCAACGCGTTCAAGGCAAGAGGGTTGGCGCCGCAGAATCTCAGCCGGACGCTTGAAGATACCGGCACGGTGACCTCGGTGCTGATTCCCTGGAATACCTGCGGGGCATATCACGCCAGCGTGTTGGGTGTCGCCACCTTGGCGTATGCCCCCTGGGCGTTTTTCTGTTTGCTTAGCCCACTGATGACGCTGGTGTTTGCGTGGGCCCGCATTGGAATCGTGCGCACGAATCAGACGACATAAAGTTTGTTAACATAATCCTGCAAAACGTCGTCCCATAAGAACCTGGCGCTGGCGGCATTTTTTCGAATCGCGTGCCAGGTTTCATTGTTGCTGCGCGCCATGTCTGCGGCTGCAGCGACACAGCCCAGCATTTCACTGACTTGTGCATCCTGTGAGTTACCACCGAAAGTAAATCCGTTCACGCCATGCATTACCGTATCTTTTAACCCCCCTACCCGATGCACTACACAGGGTACGCCTGCGCGCATGGCTAACATCTGGCTGATACCACAGGGTTCAAAACTGCTGGGCATCAGAAAAATGTCACCCACACCGTATAACAGGTCAGCCAGTTCTTCTGAGAACCCCTGAAGATACAGGAAGTTGTGATGCTCCATCATCATCCGGGTGCAGAACTCTTCCATCACCCGATCACCGGTACCGATCAGAATCAGTATGCCATCATCCAGCGTCGACAACAGATGAGACAAGGCGGACTCGCTGACATTGTGGTGCCGAAGATGAACAGGCACGGGCTGGTACAACAGACTGACTTTTTGTTCCGTCAGCCGGCCTATCGATACCAGACACACAGGCGCTGGTTTACGCTTGCGTTGCCAGTCGGCCAATCTGCAGGCGGCATGAAAAAATGAGGCTGGTACCGTCAGATGTTGACCGGCCCACTGTTTCAGACTTTTGTCGATCAGCGAAAAAAGTCGGTTGCGTTGTGCATTAACAGCCAGGTAACGGTGTTGTGTATCCACAGGGGTATCTGAATACTCGCAGCCGTTCAAAATACCAAACAACCGGTTTTTTGAGGCCAAGGCCTGTAAATCCTGCTCCAGTCCTTCACCACCAACAAACGCACGTTGGGGATCATTAGGCTGTTGAATCTCCTGCGCATAACCGGGCGACACTGCATGAACCCGATCACTGAGCAGCAAACCGCAGCGCATCAGATTGATGCAGTCCGCATAACGCGGGTCAGTCATGTTAAGCGCATCACTGTTGGTTGACCAAAGCGCGTCGGACACAAGGTAAGGATGCCAGCGTTCAAGTGAGGAGTGATCACCACGTAACGGACGGATGCCTTGCAATGACAGATTGTGAATGGTGTAAACCGTATGGATAGTTTGCAGGTGCTGGTAGCGCGGATGAAAATGTCTCAACACGGAGACCATGGCAGCATGCCAGTCATGCAGGTGCAGCACATCTGGTTTGTGCAGTTCATCTGAAATCAGCCAATCGCAGACGGCGGTGCAAAAGAATGCAAATTTGTTGGCATCTGTGGCAAAAGGGCCAGACTCGTCATGACAGTAAATAGCGCCTGCACCGCAGGGTGCCAGCAGCGGGTGATCCAACAGGTAGTGATTGACCAACGGATGGTTATATCGATGATGCTGAGGCTGCACCCGGTACAAACTGACGGTTTCCGACTTGCCGGCAAAAACGGTGGTAAATTCCCCGAGCCTCAATGAGTCATTGATATGCGCCAGACGTTGATACGCCGGAATAATGACCGATACCTGATGCCCTTGACGTGCCAGTGCACCGGGAATATCCCGGATGACATCGCCGATGCCGCCTACTTTGCCAGCTGTTAACGCAGCATTTTCAGCGGCGATCATGACGATATGCATACCTGACTTTCCCTAGAGTCCTCCCACAGTCTGTCCGAGCATTTCACGGGTGACCAGAGTGACACCTTTTGCAGTAACACGGAATCCCCGGCGGATATCGTCATCATGGTTATACCCAACAACGGTGCCTTCCGGAATAACACAACCGCGGTCGATAATGACTTTGCGAAGTTTGCAATGCCGACGGATTTCAACATCAGGTAAGACAACCGCCTCTTCAATCACCGAGTAGGAGTGCACCCGAACGTTGGAGAACAACAACGATTTCCGAACGCTGGAGCCCGATATGATACAGCCACTGGACACCATGGAGTCAATTGCCATGCCGCGCCGGTTGTCATCGTCAAACACAAACTTGGCTGGCGGCAATTGCTCCTGAAATGTCCAGATTGGCCAGCGCGGATCATACAGATTTAACTTGGGTGTGGGTTCAACCAGTTCCATATTGGCCTGCCAGAACGAGTCCAGACTGCCCACGTCGCGCCAGTAGGCTTTGGTGCCATCGGCCGGGTCGGCAAAGCGATAGGCAAATACTTTGTGGTCACTGATGATGGAGGGAATGATGTTTTTACCAAAGTCATGATCAGAGTGATCATTTTTCGCATCGTGGCGTAACTGTTCAAACAGAAACTCGGTTTTAAACACATAGTTGCCCATGGACGCCAGGCAATTGGCCGGGTTGTCGGGCAAGGGTTGCGGGTGAGTCGGTTTTTCATTAAACGCCAGAATGCGATGATCACGGTCCACACTCATCACGCCAAAGTTACCGGCGGCCTCCTCCAGCGGTACCTCCATGCAGGAAACGGTCATGTCGGCGTTCATATCTGCATGGTAGGCAAGCATGTCACCGTAGTCCTGACGGTAGACGTGATCACCGGACAACACCATAACGTATTCAGGGATTTCTCCGCGGATAATGTCGATATTCTGGAACACCGCGTCTGCGGTGCCCATGTACCAGTTGTCAGAGTATCGCTGGGAGGCTGGCAGAATTTCCACGCCTTCGCCGAGTTCCTTTTTAAAGTGTCCCCAACCACGCACCAGATGTTTGATCAACGAGTGTGCTTTGTACTGGGTGACAACCCCTACCCGCCTGACACCGGAGTTGATGCAGTTGGATAACGGAAAATCAATGATGCGGAATTTGCCACCAAAAAACAGTGCGGGTTTGGCACGCCAGTTGGTCAATTCATGCAGACGACTGCCCTTGCCTCCGGCAAGAATAATTGCATAGGTGTTTCGTGTTAAGCGGCTGATATAACGTTGCCCCTGATCCATTTACACACTCCTCATGTAAGTTGCCATATGTCATCTGCGTAAGCGCGAATTGTCCTGTCACTGGAAAAAAACGCGCTGGAAGCGGTGTTGAGGATACTTTTTTGTATCCAGCGATCGTTGTCTTGGTACAAATCACTGACGGCCTGTTGCGCAGTGATATAGGACGCAAAGTCGGCAGCGGTCATCCAACTGTCGCCGGGATTTCTGATTGAGTAAATCAACGGATCAAAAATACCCGGTTCATCCGCATTAAAATAGCCTGACTCCAGTCGGTGCATGACCTCGGACAAGTTTTTATCAGATTCAATGATGGATGCGGGCGAATAATGGCCGCGCAACTCAGCCACCTCGGCAGCCGTCAGTCCAAACAGGAAGAAGTTGTCCACGCCGACTGCCTCCCGGATCTCGATATTGGCGCCATCCAGCGTGCCTATGGTGAGTGCACCGTTCATCATGAATTTCATATTGCCGGTTCCGGAGGCTTCTTTGCCTGCCGTGGAAATCTGCTCTGACAGATCGGTCCCCGCGCAGATCACCTCCATGGCAGTGACGTTATAGTCTGGCAAAAATGCAACACGTAACCAGTCATGTGCCCGCAAGTCCTGATTGATCACCTGAGCCACGTTGTTGACCAGTTTGATGATCAGTTTGGCCATGTAATAACCGGGCGCTGCTTTGCCGCCGATCAGCACACAGCGGGGCACCATGCCTTGTGTATCACCCGCCAGAATGCGGTTATACAGATGCACCACATGCAGCACGTTGAGTAACTGACGCTTGTATTCGTGGATGCGCTTGACCTGAACATCAAACAACATCGACGGTTCAAAATGGATACCACAGCGCTGTTTGACCAGTGCTGCCAGTCGGGATTTGTTGTGATGCCGCGCGCGGTACCAGCGTTTGCAAAAGTCTGCATCGTCGGCAGCATTGGCCAATGCACCAATTTTGCTAAAGTCACGCAACCAGCCATCACCAATGCGTTCATTGATCAACTCACTGAGTTCGCGATTGCAGAATCCCAGCCAGCGACGTGGTGTGACACCATTGGTTTTGTTGTTGAACTTGTGTGGCCACAGTTCATAGAACTCCCGGAACAGACCCAGGGTCAGCAGTTCGGTATGCAGTTGCGCAACACCATTGACGGACATACTGCCAACAATCGCCAGGTGCGCCATCCTGATCGCCGGATCATTACCCTCCTCGATAATCGATAGCCGCGAGCGTTTTTGCATGTCTCCCGGCCATTTTTCTGCTACTTCCTCAAGGAATCGTGCGTTGATCTCATAAATAATTTCCAGAATACGAGGCAGCATGTCGTTGAAAATGCGCACCGGCCAGCGCTCCAACGCCTCCGGCAACAAGGTGTGATTGGTATACGCCATACAGGACGTGGTAATTGCCCAGGATTGCTCCCAGCTCAGGCAATGCTCGTCCAACAGCAGTCGCATCAGTTCTGCCACCGCAACCGCAGGGTGAGTGTCATTGAGCTGGAAACAATTAAGAGCCGAAAAAGTCTCAAAGCGGGGGCCGTGGCGTTTTAGCCAACGATCCATCACATCCTGCAGACTGGCTGATGTCAAAAAGTACTGTTGTTTCAGGCGCAGTACTTTGCCATTTTCACTGACATCGTTGGGGTACAACACCATGGTGATCTGTTCAGCCTGGGTTTTGGACGCCACGGCTTCGGCATAACCGCCATCGTTAAATTCCTGCAAATGGAATTCGTCAGTTGCCATGGATTTCCACAATCTCAGGGTGTTCACAGTATCGTTGCCATACCCGGGTATGGGCATGTCGTAAGGAACGGCCAACACATCGTTGGTGTCCACCCAACGGGCACGCAAATTCCCCTGCGCATCAGGTTCAAATCGTGTGTGTCCAAAAAATCGCACACGTCGGGTGTCCTGAGGGGCTTCAAATTCCCAGGGATTACCGCGATCCAGCCAGTGATCTGGTCCCTCAACTTGTCTGCCATTTTCAATTTTCTGATGAAACATGCCGTACTCATAACGCAAACCGTAACCGGTAACCGGTAATCCCAGCGTGGCACAGCTGTCCAGAAAACAGGCTGCCAGACGACCAAGACCACCGTTGCCGAGCCCTGCGTCACTTTCTTCCTCGGCCAGTTGTTCCAGTGTCACACCATAACGAAACAAGGATCGTTGCAGCGATTCTTCAATGCCGAGATTCATCACGGCGTTAGACAACGATCGGCCGACCAAAAACTCAAGCGAAATGTAGGCCACCCGTTTGCACCCGGCATCGTGGTAATGCTGGCGCGTGTTGCGCCAGCGTTCAACCAGACGATCACGCACAGTCAACGCTGCCGCGTTGTACAGGTAATAATGTGAGTCAGGGTCTTTGTCCCGTCCCAGTGTCAAATGAAAATGGCGTGCCAGGTCTGCTTGCAGACTGCCGGCATCAGTGCCCAGCCACGGTGAATCGTCGGGGTGATCGGGAAGTGTTGAAATGACTTTACTGCCAGGTTCACTTGTCATGTGTTAACAACTCCCTCTGTATGTGAATGCGATGGGTGCAAATGGGCCAATAAAACAACGGTTGAACAGGAGAAAAGATTCAGTCTGCTGTCGACTCTGCAGTTGTCCGGGTTGGGTTGCCCTAAGAAGCTGGCGGTATCCAGCAAAATCTCCCAGTGGCTGACGCCTTCGAGGACAGGCAACTTAAAACTGACCGCGTCACGGCCGGCGTGGAAGACACTCAACATGCGTACACGTGTGTTCTGTGTGGGATGTTTCACCGAGATCAGGTATCCCAGGGTGCGTGCATGATGCTCCTGCCAGTGGCGTGGTTGCATGGGTTCGCCGCTGTTGTTAAACCATTCGATCGTCGGGGCATCCGGCTCAAGCGCTTCGTGTACATACACATCCGGAAACAAAATCCGGTATTGTTTTCGCAACCCGATCAGATAGCGGGTAAAGGCCTGCTGACTGACGCCGTCGCGGGTAATCTGGTCCCAATTGATCCAGCTGATGGGATTGTCCTGACAGTAGGCATTATTGTTGCCATGCAAGGTGCGACAGAATTCGTCGCCGGCCTGCAGCATCGGAACACCTTGAGACAACATCAAGGTGGTCAGCAGATTTCGCTGCTGGCGTTGTCGGATGATATGGATGGTTGCATCCTGAACTGGACCTTCAACGCCAAAATTATCACTGAAGTTTTCACGATGACCATCCAGATTTTTTTCACCGTTGGCCTCATTGTGACGCTCGCGGTAACTGACCAGATCGTTCAGTGTAAAACCGTCATGACTGCAGATGTAGTTGATGCTGGATGATGGACGGCGGCCGCCATGTTCAAATATGTCGCTGGAACCATGTATGCGGCGCGCAAATTCAGGCATAACCCCCGAGTCTCCCCGCCAGAACCGACGGCAAGTGTCGCGATAGCGATCATTCCATTCAGACCAGCCTGGCGGGAATTTACCTAGCTGATAACCACCAGGGCCAATGTCCCAGGGTTCGGCAATCAGTTTGACATCGTGCAGGGTGGGATCCTGTAACAGCGCGTCGAAAAAGCCACTGCCCTGATCAAAGCCATGCGATTCTCTGCCCAGCACGGGTGCCAGATCAAACCGAAAGCCATCAATTTGCAAAGTGTCGGCCCAATAACGCAGGCAATCCATGATCAACTGGATAACGCGTGGGTGTGTCAGGTTCAGGGTATTTCCGCAACCAGTGTCATTGATATAAAAACTGCGGTCTTCGTTTTGCAAACGGTAATAGGACAGATTGTCGATGCCGCGAAATGACAGGGTTGGTCCTAATCTGCCGCCTTCAGCGGTATGGTTAAACACCACATCCAGAATGATTTCAATACCTGCTTCATGGTAGGTATCCACCATCTCGCGCACTTCCAGCAGACTGTTTCCACTCAGATAATCCAGATGCGGTGCAAAAAAACACAAGGGGTTGTAACCCCAATAATTGCTGAGATTTTTGTGCTGCAAAAAAGATTCGCTGATAAAACTCTGGATTGGCAATAACTCCAGTGACGTTATGCCCAAGGACTTGATGTAGGAAATGATCTCGCTGTGTGCCATGCCGGGGAAGCGCCCCTGCATCACCTCCGGAATGGCCGGGTGTGACACCGTGAATCCTTTCAGATGGGCTTCATACAAAATCGTGTCTGCCATGGCTATCGCCGGCTTTTTGAAGCGCGCGGGCGGCAGCGCACCCACCACCAGACACTTGGGCATAAACGCCTGATTGTCCCGTTTGTCCGGTGTTTCCTCTTCCATCGCTTGCTGCGGATCATAACCAAAATGCAGATCAGACCAGACAAAGCGGCCCGTCAACTGGCGGCAATAAGGATCCAGCAATAACTTGTTGGGATTAAACCGATGACCCAGATGCGGCTGATAGACCCCGTGCACCCTATAGGCATACACCGTGCCGGGCCCCGCGCCTTCCAGATAGCCGTGCCAGATCTGATTCTGGCAGGCAGGCAGGACATGCCTGGCAATTTCCTGCGTGCCGTCAGCGCTGAACAGGCATAATTCGACCCGCTCGGCATTGGCCGAAAACAGGGAAAAATTGATCCCATGCCCATCCCAATGGGCACCGAGCGGGCCGGCACGCCCGTCTTTGAGCGTGCGCTGCAAATGTTTTATGTTGCTTGGTGACATAACCACAAAGTCCCCAGTGGAGGTAAAGTAAGGACAACAGACCAGTCATACCCGTGGCTGGCAACCGCTTCTGCGGTCACCTCGCCCAGATTGCCGGTCCCGCTTCCTCCGTAAAAATGACTGTCGGTGTTCAGTATTTCCGCATATCGCCCCGCCGCCGGGACACCAATCCGCCATCCGTTGTGCACGGCCGGTGTAAAATTACTGACCGCAATCAGCGTGTCAGTACGGGCATGATTGCGCCGTATAAAAACAAACACCGATTGATGTTCTGCATCGGCATCAATCCAGCTGAAACCGTCAGGGTGAGCGTCCAGTTCATATAACGCACTGTGTGCACGCAGCGTCTTGTTCAGGTCTCGTACCAGTGTCTGAATGCCGCGATGCGATGCGTGTTCCAGCAGATGCCAGTCCAGCGCCTTGTCATGGTTCCACTCCTGCCGCTGCGCAATTTCTGCGCCCATAAACAGCAGTTTTTTGCCCGGGTGAGCCCACATCAGTGCCAGCGTTGCGCGTAGATTGGCAAATTTTTGCCAGTCGTCGCCCGGCATTTTCTCCAGTAAGGCGCGTTTGCCATGCACCACTTCGTCGTGGCTCAGAGGCAGAATAAATTGCTCGGAAAACGCATAAGACAGACCAAACCGAATGTCGTGGTGGTGGTATTGGCGGTGAACGGGGTCACGACTGACATAACGCAGTGTGTCATTCATCCAACCCATGTTCCACTTGAAGCCAAAACCCAGCCCACCTTGTGAGGTCAGTTGTGTGACACCCGGCCAGGCTGTGGATTCCTCGGCAATCATCATCACGCCCGGCACCCGGCCATGCACACGCCGGTTGATGGTTTGCAGCAGTTCGATGGCTTCCAGATTTTCTACGCCACCGTCTTTATTGGGTAACCACTCGCCGTCTTTGCGGCTGTAATTCAGGTAGAGCATCGACGCCACGGCGTCCACGCGCAGGCCGTCAAAATGAAATTCCTGTAGCCAGTAAACTGCGCTGCTCAACAGGTAACTGATCACCTCACCTCTGCCAAAATTGTAGATCAGCGTGTTCCAGTCTGGATGAAAACCTTTGCGCGGGTCCTCATGCTCATACAGGCAGGTGCCGTCAAATCGTTTCAGACTGTGGTCATCCGCTGGGAAATGTGCCGGCACCCAATCCAGCAATACACCGATTCCGTGCTGGTGTGCCAGATCGATCAGATATCGCAGGTCATCGGGTGCGCCAAAGCGTCGTGTCGGTGAAAAAAGCCCGGTAGGCTGATATCCCCATGAGCCATCAAAGGGATATTCGGTGATTGGCATCAGTTGTATGTGGGTAAAACCCAGATCCACAACATAAGGAATCAGTTGATCAGCCAGATCACGATAATTAAGAAACTGATTATCCGGGCCACGACGCCAGGAGCCGGCGTGCAGCTCATAAATCAACAAAGGTTGTTGATAATGCGCCGTGTGCTGGCGCGTAGCCAGCCAGGATGCGTCCGACCAGCGGTGAGCGGAAACGTGCGGCACCATGGACGCGGTGTCAGGTCGGTATTGTGACTCGCGGGCATAAGGGTCAGCCTTGAGAGGCATCACGGTACCGTCTGCACTGAGAATCCGGTATTTGTAGTGCATGCCAGCGACAACACCGTAGATTTCGCCTGCCCACACACCCGAGTCACCCTGCGGGGACAACGCATGTGCGTCGGGACACCAGCCGTTGAAGTCTCCACACACAAACACGGCGCTGGCATTGGGTGCCCACACCGCAAACCGTGTGCCATTTTCCGTCAGATGAGCACCCAGTACATCAAATACACATTCGTGTTCGCCACGTGCAAACAGATACAGATCATCCGGCGCAATCAAGTGTTGCCCCGTTTGGGTGTCGGTTGGCAAATGCCGGTTGCTATCAGGGTCGTTCAACGCGCAAATTCTCCAGTAACCGGGAAATGGGTTCAGTCCCCAGTTGATCGATCAGTTCTACCGGCAATTTTCGTCGCCAGTTTTTGTATTCGTCAGAGGTGCCCGGAATATTGACAGGCGTTTGTAACAAGGCCAGATCTTCCAGCTGCACGGAGACCAGTGCTGAGCGCGTTCGCGAGCAACAGCGCATTAATGCCGCCGCCAGATCGTGGTCAACCGGCCGGTCAATACGGTCATCTGAAAAGCGATTGGCCGGCAATAACCATTGAGACTCCAACAACTGCAGCATTTGCAGTTTTTCCTGCTGACGTTGCTGTTTTTGGGCCTTTAATACCTCTGCGCTGGTAGTCAGCCCCAGCGCAAAGCGGAGGTCCAGATCGCCGCAGCACCACCAGGCGGCCAGCGTGGGCACATCATGATTGGCCAGCATCGCCAGCGCCCTGTCCGGATAATCCTGCGGTTGTCGGAACTGGGAGGGTGAATTTTTCTCGAAATAAAACAACACGTTTGAATATATGCCGGATTCACTCAGGTGGCGTTTGACTTCGTCAGGGACAATACCCAGATCCTCACCGATCACCATACAGCGTTGACGGTGGCTTTCAAGTCGCAAAATGGCGAATAAATCGGCCGCCGGATACGTGACATAGGCACCATGGCCGGAATCCTGATAGGGACACCACCACAAGCGCATTAACGCCATCACATGATCAATACGCAGCGCACCACAGTGCGCCATATTACTGCGCAACAAATCGCTGAATGGCCGATACGCATGTTCGGTCAGCGCTTTGGGTGACAAGGGCGGCAAGCCCCAATTCTGCCCTTGCGGCGCCAATGGATCTGGCGGTGCACCAATGCTGGCTTTTGTGCAAAACAAACCATCATGCTCCCCTACTTCGGTGCCATCGCGTGCGCTGCCCACGGCAAGGTCGCGTACCAGACCAATAGGCATGCCGAGCGCCAGGGCTTCGTCTTGACAGCATTGTAGTTGTGACTCCGCAAGCCACTGCAGGTAACAATAAAATTGCTCTGATGCCGCAAACTGTCCGGCAGCGATGACCGGATGCCTGGCTTGCCACTGAGCATAAATCCGCAAGGCCTCACCTTGCTGTTGAACAAAGGCATTAAAGTGCTGAAGACGACTGCTCAGCCCCTGCTGCTGAACACGGAGGAATTGCTCGTACATGAGCGCAAACAGGCAGAACTTCAGTTCAGTGACCTGCGTGTAGTCAATCCAGCTGTCCTGTGCGATGGATAACAACAAGCGGGCTGCTTGTCGGTTGGAGGCCAGCCACTGCGCGCCTTCGCCTTCCAGAAAATCAGGTTCTAACGTTGGGTCAATATACAGCGGGTTAATGCGTCGACGGTCGATCGGGCTATATGGGCTGCAGTTTTCCGGGTAATGCAAGGCACCAGCATGTAATGGATTAAGCACTATAAACGCTGCGCCCTGTGCGGCTACCCGCTGCATCAAAAGACGCAAATCAGCAAAATCACCCATCCCCAGGCTACGCGCCGAGCACAGGCTGTACAGTTGAACGGACAAGCCCCACAGTTTTTTCTGCTGAGCCAGCACTGGTGGCTGATAACATTGCGCTGGCGCAATAATCAATGGCATGTCCGCCGACAAATCGCCGACGCGCACGTGCAGCGAGTGATAGCCGGGCGGCAGATGGCCAATCGATAAGGGTAGATTTAACGTGAGATACCCTGTGTTACCCAGCTGAATTCTATCGATTTCTTCCAATTCGCTGGCGCGGAGATTGTAACTGCCGGCGGCATGCTCAAAACGCTCGCCCTGCTCACTCTGCAGGTGGCACACCAAGGTCTCGCCCAAGGCATATTCAGGCAATTGCAGCGGCACACGGGCGTTTGACGTGTTCTTTTGACAGGTGAAAACGGCCACCGGTGGCAGCACTCTGGTGCGTTGCTGTGCAATATCCTGTTGTAACAACATTGCCATTTTGTGCGCGCACAGCTGTGTATGCGTTGGATCGGTAAAGATGTCCACATTGAGCGCCGATAACACCGCAAGCTGGTCGTGTTCAGGTATGGGCTGTCTTTCTCCGGCAAAATTGATGAAGTCTGTCTGTACGCCATAGGTCGTCAGGATGCGGGAGAGTGACTCGTTGAACATGTCCATTGTCATTGAGGTGAGGTCCGGACGCTCAGGTCGATAGTGTGTTGTGGGTGCGGTGTGCGTACACGGCACATCCACTCAAACCGGGGTATTCATCCAGCAGGCAAACAAGCGGGATGGCCCGACACCAATCGCTGAATTTGCCCTTGTCGGTAAACCCCCGGACAAAGGCCAGTTCATCAAAATGTTTGCCCAGTTTGTGAATCAGATTGCCACTGAGCACAAACCCTCCGCGCGATCCTTTGGTGAGGGCCATATCGCCACAGATGCTCCCCATCATGCTGCTGAAAAGCTGCAGTGTCTGTGTTGCGATTGCATTACTGTCTGCCATGTCGACAATCTCTGCAGCATCTGGCGCTGCATCTGGTGTGAAGGGATGCCCGGCTATTGTGCTGAGCGCACAATAGATGTTTGCAATCCCCGGGCCAGAAATCAGATGCTCGACAGTCACTCGCGGGAACCACTGCCAGAGTTGTCGCAACAGCGCCTGTTGGGTGTCGTTGACGGGGGCAAAAGCAGCGTGGCCAGGTTCAGCACTGATGACCTCGCCGCCCGCACTGAGGCTGGATGCGCCAAAACCGGTACCGGGACCGGCAATTGTGCGCAGCGCAGCAGGCCATTGTTGAGACTGTGCATCGGTGATCATGGGTTTTTGTAACCAGCGCACGGGTAATTGATCAGGATGCAGCAGACACCACCCTTGTGCTTCGAAGTCATTCAGAACCATCACTGGCATGGCCAGGGTCTGACTAAGTGCCTTGCGACTGAATCGCCAATGATTGTTGGTCAGGCTGATGAGATCACCTTGCACCGGTGCAGCAACAGCAAGGCAAAACAGGCCCGGCATTGGTGCGCGTTCCGCCGCGATAACACCCAGATATTGTCTGACTGCATCATCAAGATGTGCAAATTCAGCGCAGCGCATGGTTCTGGTGCACTGAAGTGGTGCGCCGGCGGCATCACTTAACGCCAATCTGATATTGGTGCCCCCGATATCGGCGAGCAGAGCCGTTCCCGTCATAATTTGTGTTTTTCCATCTGTTTAAGTTGTGCCATGGTGGCAGCAACCGTATTGCTGAGCGCTTGCCAACGTCTTTCTTTTACCATTTCGTCGGGGATCATCCAGGACCCTCCCACACAACATACGTTGGGCAGAGTCAGATAAGCCTCTACATTAGCACCGTTAATGCCGCCAGTGGGACAGAAACTGATGCCTGCAAAAGGTRAAACAAACGCTTTCAGCAAAGCGGCCCCGCCACTGGCTTGTGCCGGGAAAAATTTGAACACGCGATGCCCCAGTTCCATCCCGCCAATTATCTCGGAGGCGGTGCTGACGCCGGGTAAAAAATCGACATCATTCTGACGTGCACACTCTGACAACGCACGGGTCAACCCGGGGCTGACCGCAAAATCAACACCTGCTTCGGCAACGTTCTCCATATCCTGAGTTGAAATGACCGTGCCGGCTGCTACGAGTAACTCTGGCAAGATCTGTTTGACGGCTTTGATCGCGGGCAATGCGGCAGGCGTGCGCAGGGTAATTTCGACCGCTCTCATGCCCGCTTGAGACAAGGCACGACAAAGTCCAACGGCTTGTTCCTCAGAGTCAACAATCAGCACAGGCAGCACCGTCAGCGACAACAATTGTTCCTTTAAAAACGGCATACACTCTGCTCCACATAAATGATGTTCAAAAAAACGAGGCCCCTCTGTTGGCCGGGCCTGATCGCTCGCGCAGTGTCGAGAACAAATCGCGGCCCAGACTCTGGGTTTGCCACGCCGCTTCAACAGGTTTGGGCGCAAGGTTGCGTGCTGCCAGCGCTTCGTCGCTGAGATGCACAAACAAATGCCCGAGCTCGGTATCCAGCGTAATGACGTCGCCATCCTGCAGGCGGGCCAACGCCCCTCCGGCCATCGCTTCCGGGCAGACGTGAATAGCGGCCGGTACTTTCCCGGAGGCCCCGGACATTCTGCCGTCAGTGACCAGTGCGACCTTGAAACCCTGATCCAGTAGTGAGCCCAGACTTGGTGTCAGTTGATGCAGTTCCGGCATGCCGTTGGCACCCGGTCCCTGAAAACGAACCACCGCAATAAAATCGCGGGCGAGTTCACCTCGCTCAAAAGCCTGCTTCAAGGCAGACTGCGAATCAAAGATCAAACAGGGGGCGGTGATCGTCCTGTGCTCAGGTTTGACGGCAGAAATTTTGCTGATGCACTCACCCAGATTGCCACTCAGATAACGCAAACCGCCTTCCGCTGTAAACGGACGGTCAACCGGTCTGAGTACATCCGGCATCACCGCTTCGTTGTCCAGACTGATCCACGCAACGCTGTTGTCGGCCTGCAGCACAGGTTTATTCTGGTAGGCAGCCATGCCACAGCCCATCAGCGTGACAACCTCTTCGTTCAACAACCCGGCGCGGCGTAGTTCGCGAACCAGAAACGCTGTACCACCAGCTGCCTGAAACGCATTGACGTCGGCTTCTCCGTTTGGATAGATTTTTGCCAACAAAGGGGTGACAGCGGACAACTTGTCCAGATCCTGCCAGCGCATGTCAATGCCGGCCGCCTGAGCGATGGCCAGCAGATGCAAAGTATGGTTGGTGGAGCCACCACTGGCCAGCAAGGCTACCGCGGCGTTGACCAGCGATGCTTCGTTCACCATGGCGGACAACGGTTTAAGTGCACTCGCATGTATGTCGGTTTGATCCCTGACACAGGCCGATAACACCCGGTGCACCGATTCTTGTGTCAAAGCAGCTCGCAGAGGACTGTCAGGATGCACAAACGAGGCCCCCGGCAATTGAATACCGAGCATTTCCACCATGACCTGATTGCTGTTGGCTGTTCCGTAAAACGTGCAGGTGCCGGGACTGTGATACGAGGCTGATTCCACGGCCAACAGCGCCTGATCGTCCACCAGGCCCTGCGCATGGCGCTGACGCACCATGGCCTTTTCTTTGTTTGGAATGCCCGATGCCATGGGACCGGCAGGCACAAACACCGCAGGCAAATGTCCGAATTTGAGCGCGCCGATCAACATGCCGGGCACGATCTTGTCACACACGCCCAGACACACCACGGCATCAAAGGTGTTGTGGCTCAGACTGATCGCCGTTGCCATGGCAATCACGTCCCGGCTGAACAGACTCAGTTCCATGCCGGGTTGGCCTTGGGTGACGCCATCACACATGGCCGGCACGCCGCCTGCCACTTGCGCAGTGGCGTGATGCTGAGTCGCTGCCTGTTTGATGATGGCGGGATAACTCTGAAGTGGTTGATGCGCTGACAGCATGTCGTTATAGGCGGTGACAATGCCGAGATTGGGCGCTTCCATGCCGGCAATCAGCTGTTTTTCATGAGCAGAACAGGCAGCAAAGGTGTGTGCCAGATTGCCGCAAGACAGTCGTTTACGCGGCGGCAAATGCTGGCGTGTAGCTCTCATCAATGCCAGATAATCCTGACGGGATTGGCGGCTGCGCTCCCGGATGGCGTTGGTTACCGCTTCCACTGTCACATTCATCATCACAAAAGCCTCAATGGTTCGCGTTTAACAGGATGCGCCTGTCAGTCAGGCGCATAAAATATATCTGTGTGCACAGTAGCGTTGTGCAGTATGGCCCGCACCGGCATGTCCGTGACAGATCCAGGCTGCAGTGCAGCCTGCAGGGTTTTTAACTTGTTTTCCCCCACAATGTAGATCATGCGGTGGCCGGCGCCCAGCAAAGTGCGCAGACTCAGACTCATGCGGGTGACCGCCATGTTGGCGGGCCTGATGGCGCGGCACACGGCAGGATCGCTGGTATCCAATGCCTCGCTCAGTCCTTCGGCATGCGGGAAAAGTGATGCGGTATGACCATCGTTACCCATGCCCAGCAGCACCAGGTCAAGTGGCAGAATAATCGCCGACAACCAGCGATGCAGTTTCAGTTGACCGGCAAAGGCATCAATGGCACAGGTCTTCATACTGACCAAGCGCGCGGTGGATGCAAAGTCTTTGATCAACGCGCGTCTGACCAGTGCTGCGTTGGAATCCGGATGGTCTTCATCGACCCAGCGCTCATCCACCAGACTCACAATCACGTCGGACCAGGGCAGATCAATTTCTGCAAGTGCATTGTAAAGCGCCGCCGGCGTACTGCCCCCTGAGACTGCCATGGATGCATGTCCGTTGTCGGCAATACGCTGGCGCAATAACTCCTCGATTCTACTGCTTAATGATTTTATAAGCGTTTGATTATCAGGGTATTCGTTGATCTCCCAGCTCATGATTCAATCCTGCCACTGGCGGTTGTCACGGGCAACCAGCGCGATACTGTCGGTTGGGCCCATCGACCCAGCCATGTACGGCGCCGCTTTGATTTTCTGCGTAGCCCAGCCCTCGCGAATGTCATCAATCCACGCCCATGCCGTTTCCACCAGATCTGCGCGCATAAACAACGTGGAGTTACCGCGCATGACATCGTATAACAAGCGCTCGTAGGCATCCGGCACATGCCTGTCCGTAAAGGCATCGGTCAACGACAGGTTTAGGGACACAGACTCCAATGGAAAATTGTCATCCAGCCCCGGTACCTTGTTTAACAAATGCAAGCGGATGCCTTCTTCAGGTTGCAATTGAATAACCAGTCGGTTGGCTGAATCGCGACCGGTCTGGTCCTGAAAGATCACGTGTGGCAACTCTTTGAACTGCACCACAATCTCGCAATATCGACGCTGAAGCCTCTTGCCGGTGCGTAAGTAGAAAGGCACCCCTGCCCAGCGCCAGTTATTGATATGGGCTTTAATCGCTACAAACGTCTCGGTATTGGATCGCGTGGACGCGCCCTGCTCTGCGGTGTAACCGGGAACGGCCTCGGATCCGATATTGCCGGCTGTGTATTGCCCACGAACGGTTTTGTCGGCAACGTCGCGGCCTTTAATCGGCGCCAGACTGTGCAGCACTTTGAGTTTTTCATCGTGCACGGCGCGTGGTGACAGTGAGGCTGGAGGCTCCATCGCCAAGAGACACAATAACTGCAACAGGTGATTCTGGACCATATCGCGCAGCGCGCCAGCTTCATCATAGAAGGACCAGCGACCACCCGCCCCCACCGATTCCGCGGCGGTGATTTGCACATGATCGATGTAATTGTTGTTCCACAGCGGTTCAAACAAGGCATTGGCAAAACGCAGCGTCAGCAGGTTTTGTACGGTTTCTTTGCCCAGATAATGGTCAATCCGGTAAATCTGGCTTTCTTTGAAAATCGACATCAGACTGGCATTGATCTGCAAAAAACTCTCCTGATCATGGCCAAGGGGTTTTTCGACGACCAATCTCATGTTCTCGCGCGCCAGCCCGACCGCCCACAGCGACTGGCAAACCGGTGCAAAAATCGCCGGAGGCGTTGCCAGATAGGTGATCAGGTCGCGTGTTTTGTCGGTAAACACTTCCCGGCTTAACACCGACAACGCGGCCTCGCTGGTGGCATCCAGACTGTAGCTGTGTAATCGGGATAAAAAGCGTTGCTGGACGGCAGCACCGAGTGTCGCCGCGCCACAATACTCTGTGAGCATGTGCAGGACTTTGTTGCGAAAGTCGGTCGCGTTCAGCGCCGTTCGGGAGACGCTGACGATACGCAGACACGATGGCAGACAATCGGCTTCGTCCAGGTGAAATAACGCGGGGTACAACTTGCGGTATGCCAGATCGCCATCACCACCAATTATCAGAATGTCACAGATCATGCCTGTCTCCGGCCGTGCTATCATTTCATCGGCTCAAACAAGGACAAGCAATCTGCGGGCCAAACTTACCAGACCAGATCGTCCGGAATCGGGAAGTCCTTGTATGCATCGTCCAGCGCTGCATCGTCAATTTTGCTGTTGGCATCAAACAAAACTGACTCGGGTGAGCGCTCTTTGATGCGTTCTGCAGTATCGCGACTGGTTATGACAGCACGTTTACCGTCACCACAAATCAATAATTGTCCCGATGCCAGCAACGCCTGTTGGTTCTCTGATACAAACAGGTAGCGAACTTTGCCGGTGGCAGGATCCTTGAAATTGAAGCGGATCTCCCCGTCTGGTTTCACGGCGTGCTGTTGCAGCAGCTGTCGTACCTGCCCCCGGATTTCTTTTTGTCGTTCTGCCGCCAGGCGCTTTTCGTTCAGCAATCTGTCCTGTTCGGCTTTTTCTGCACGAAATTGTTCAGCGCGTTTTTTCATTTCTTCAGCCGAGGAAGAATGCCCTTTAGGCTGATGTTTTTGCTCTTTGCGCTTTTCCTGTTGAGCCTGTTTAAGTTTTTTTGAATCAACCAGCCCTGCACTGAGCAGTTGGTCAGCCAACGATCTTCCCATAACAAAATTCCTGAAACTGTCTGTCTTCGTACATAGCCTAGCTGAATCGCCCTTGATAGCCTAGCGTCAGCAGCATTGCACCGATGTTTTGCGGTGCTAGAATGCAGGCCAATACATTATTGGATCCCGCCACAGTGGTCGGGTTTGTCACCCCGGCTTTGGAGCGCTTGCCAGCATGTCACCTGCCCCCACGCAGATGCCCGAACAACCGTCATCATCGGCTGACCCCGACAGCGCGACTGTTGAGCCAACACTACGCCCGGCCGGTCGCGCGGTGTGGCTGCGGAGAACCCTGAATCTGTCGCAGAAAGAGGCCGTGGCCTCGGCAACCATGACCGCCACCGGTGACAACTTTTTTAATGCCTTTGCGATTTTTTTGCATGCCACGTCGGTGCAAATGGGTTGGCTGACCGCCATTCCGCAGTTGTTCGGCGCCATGTGTCAGCTGATGTCAGCCTGGTTGGGCAACTACTTGCCTCGCAAGCCGATGGTGGTTGTCGCCGCAGTGATACAAACGCTGGTCGTCACCGGGTTGGTCGCACTGGCGGTGCTGCGCCCGGAGAACAGTGTGCAATGGTTGATAACGCTGGCCGTCTTTTATTTTGGCTGTATCAATTTTATCCAACCGCAATGGCGAGCCTGGATGGGCAGTCTGGTGCCACAGCGGCGCAGAGGCGCGTTTTTTGCGTCCAGAACACGCTTGACCATGGTGGCCTCTTTGGTGGTATTTGCTGGCGGCGGCGCCTTGCTGAGTCTCAGTGAGCGGGCCGATCTGGTCTGGCTAGGTTTTGCAGCGCTGTTTACCACAGCCGCCATCGGCAGAGCGTTTTCCAGCCGCCTGTTGTTTCTGATGCATGACCCCGATCCGCGTCCGCATCGCGACAGGCGCAAAGGTTTTTTTCAGAGCATGAAACAATTGTATGGGTCGCTGCAGGATAAAACCTTCAGGGATTACAGCTTTTTTGTCGCCGGCATGCAGGGTGTAGTTGCTATTTCTGCACCATTTTTTGCGGTGTATATGTTGCGTGACCTGCAGTTTACCTACATGCAATACAGCCTGAACGCGATAGCATCGATTGTGACGCAATTTATCAGTCTGAGCTTTTGGGGGCGTTTTTCTGACCGGTTTGGCAACCGGATTGTGATGCAGTTCTGCTGTATGACCATTCCGATCATCCCGGTACTGTGGATGATTTCCCCCGACCCGACGTATCTGATTCTGGTGCAGGTGGTCTCGGGATTGGTGTGGAGTGCGTTCAGTCTGAGCACTGCGAACTACTTGTATGACATTCGTCCACAAAAAAGCGATTTTGCCGTCTATGCCGCCGTGCAATCCGCGCTGGGCGCTATTGCTGTTTCCATTGGTGCTGTGTTTGGCGGATTGATTGCGGCCAGCACGCCGTTTTTGTTTGAAAAACTGGGTTTTCTGGACAATTGGCTGTCAAGTCAGTTGTTTGTCGTATTTTTTGTGACCGCGATTCTGCGCTTTGCTGTCGCGTTGTGGTTCCTGCCTCGTGCCAACGACCCGATCGCGCGGCGTCGACCCAAGGTGTTGCAACTGATTCTGCGCGTGTCGCGTTTTAACGCCATTACCGGTGTCAGCCTTGATTGGTTGAGTGTCACACGCAAGAGTAAGTTGCCTCCTGCGCCGGATGATCAGGACATTGCCACGATCAGCGACGCCAATCACACGGATTCAAGCCCTGACGACACCAGGACAGACAACCATCTGGATGATCGTCCAATACCCTGAATATGCGACCTGATTTTTTACCTGCTACCGGAGAACAAAAAGATGCTCAAGCAAATTAACACACAGCGGTCCATGCGCGGTCAGGCAGTTGTCCCGCGTTTTGCAAAAACGGCGGTGATGGTTGCCATGATAACTGTTGCAGCAACCTCACAGGCGGATGAAACGCGATTGCTGGCCATTGGCGTGGCACCGTCTGCGGAGCGCATCGGGCAGGATATCGCCACACTGGCCGGGTTTGGTACTCGACATACCTTGTCGGACACCGTGTCAGATACCCGCGGTATTGGCGCTGCGCGGCGCTGGATCAAGGCTGAGTTTGACAAAATCTCGGCCGCTTGTGGCGGCTGTCTGGAGGTCATCTATGTCAGCGATGTGGTATCCGGCACCGCGCGCATTCCCGACGCTGCCGAGGTGGTCAACGTGGTTGCCATTCAGCGTGGATCCCGGGACAGCAATCGATTTGTGGTGATGAGTGGCGATATCGATTCACGTGTCAGCGACATCATGAACGCCACTGATGATGCTCCCGGTGCCAATGACAATGCCTCGGGCATGGCCGGTGTGATCGAAACCGCCCGCATCCTGTCGCAGTATCAGTTTGAAGGCTCCATCATGTACACCGGCTTGTCAGGTGAAGAACAAGGGTTGAATGGTGGTGCCATTCTGGCGGCCTATGCACAGGCGCAAGGATGGGATCTGCAGGCGGTCATCAACAATGACATGATTGGCAATATCCGCGGTATCAATGGTGTGATCAACAACACCACGGCACGCGTGTTTTCCGAAGGTACCCGTGCAGTTGAGACCCCTGAGGAGGCCAGTCAGCGCCGGTTTCAGGGGGGAGAAGTGGACTCCGCGTCACGCAACATCGCCCGTTACATCGACTTGATGGCTGATCTGTATGTGCCCAATCTGGATGTGATGATGGTGTATCGTCTCGACCGTTTTGGTCGTGGTGGCCATCACCGGCCATTTAATGACGCGGGTTTCCCGGCCGTGCGTATTATGGAAACCAACGAAAACTACAACTGGCAGCATCAGGACATCCGCGTCGAAAACGGCATTGCTTATGGCGATGTGCTGGAGCATGTCGATTTTGACTACGCGGCCAAACTGACGGCATTAAATGCAGTGACGCTGGCATCCATGGCGTGGGCACCTGCCCCGCCGCGCAATGTCACCATCAGCGGTCAGGTCAGCCCGAGTACAACATTAAAATGGGAAAAAGTTGACGGTGCCACCGCCTACCGTGTGCATTGGCGATTGACTACCGACGCGCAGTGGACACATTCACGTCTGGCAGGTGATGTCAGTGAATTCACACTGGAAAATGTGGTGATTGATAACTACTTTTTTGGTGTGTCCAGTGTCTCTGAACACGGCGTGCAGAGCCCGGTGGTTTTCCCGGGCGCTGCAGGTGCTTTTTAGTATCAGTCGACCACCACGTTTCGGATCACCGCGTAAAAGTCGCTGACACCGCGCTTGAACGCGGCTTCCGGCACACGTTCATCGTTGCCATGCACACCCGTGTGCTCACCATCATCGGTAATCATCGGATTAAAGCCATAACTGATAATGCCCAGATCACGGGTAAAGTGACTGTCAGTGAACCCGGTGGTCACCGAAGGAATCACTCTGGAGCCGGGGTGTAATTCACCAGTGACATTACGAATCGCTTCAAACAAACGCGAGTTGGTGGTGGAAATTGCTGGTGTAAAGGCCATGATCACCTCCACCGTGACACCGGTATGCGCAATCAGGGATTCCAGTTCTGCCACAAACTGCTCAGCAGGTTTGTCTGGCAGGATGCGGCAATCCAGCTCAGCCCAGGCTTCCGGCGGTATCACATTGATTTTGCTGGAGCCTTCAAAACGGGTCATGGAGCAGGTGTCTCTGATCAAGGCATTGTGGCCGGGACGCTGCTCATGCAGGCGCTGCACAAACGCCGGATCCTGAATGGCGCTGTTCAAGTCTGCGTAGGCTGAGGCCCATTCATCATTCATGGTCTCTGACAGCGCCACAAAATAGTCGTCTACCGGCGGAATAATCCGTGGTGGGAACGGATTTTCCAGCAAGGTATTCAAGGCTTGCACAATGCGTGTGACAGAGCTGGTGGTGCGTGGAGAGGAACCGTGACCAGGCACATCAACAGCCTTTAAATGTAACCAGACCGGTACTTTCTGGGTGACTTCCACTCCGAAGGCCACATCCCCTGCACTGCTGCGACTGCCGCCACCGCCTTCGTTTAACAGAATGCCGATGTCTTCAAAAATCTCGGGATGGTTGTTAATCAACCAGCCTACGCCAAACTCGCCACCCGCCTCTTCATCGGCGGTTGCCAGAAAAACCACATCGCGATTCAGCGGCTGACCGGAGGTGTGCAGGTTGAGAAATGCTACCAGTTGCGCAATACCCAAGCCTTTCATGTCGCGTGTGCCACGGCCATAGATATAGCCGTCTTTTAACTCACCGGAAAGCGGATCAAACGTCCAGTATTCGCGATCCGCTGGCACCACATCGGTATGTTGCAGCAGAATCAAACCGGGTTCATCACCGCCTTCCAGTCGAGCCCAGATGTTGCCTCGTCCCGGTGCGCTTTCAGCGGTTTCATACGGGATGCCATAACTGTCAAAAATCCGCGCATAAAACTCAACTGCCCGAAACTCATTGCCGGGCGGATTAATGGTGTCAACACGCACAAATTCCTGTAACCACTGTACGGCATTATCATCGGCGGGTGTCGTTTGCGCGGAAGCGGCCGGCAGCAGCATGACCGACATCAGCAGGGCCAATGTCTGTTTCGCTAACGTCTGCATTGCCAGCGCTTGTATCGAAAGGGGTGTTCTGAATACCTTGTTATTGATCTTCACCATGGTCTCCGGTTGTGGGTATTGGTAGTATGTTGTTAGCAATATGGATGCCAGACAACGGCACGAGGACTCGATAATGACATCAGCAACAATAAAGCTCCACATCGGAAATGCACTACCGCCGGGAAATCAGGCGGAAAGTGCCAGAGTTATCAGTTTATGGAAGACCATTGATGGTTTTTTCAAGCACAAACCGTTTGTTGCGATGGCAGGCACTAACGCTCTAAGCGGCGAGTATCAGGTCAGTCTCGATGCCTCTGCCCTGCTGACATTGATGGAGCAAGCCGTCTCCAATGCGGGCAGTTTTGATGCGTATGCCACAAAACAGGGCGCAGACAGTGCGTTGCCAATGGATGCTGCCCTGATCATTGCGGTCAGTCGCAGCGGCACGTCACTGACTGAACTTGAGTCCTATCAGCTGGTCAGTATTTTTATCCAGCAACTGGTGCTGGCATGCACGATCTGTCTGCCCGGATCTATCCAGATTCTGGATGCGCGTTTTGCAGGCGACGGCGCTCATCGTTATGAAGCACAAACGTTCGACAGCAAAATTTTGTACGGCGCCATGAAAGCTGCCAGTTACAACGAATGGCCCGCCTTGGCTGTGCAATCGTTCGAACGGGTCTGGGAATGGTTGGCGACGTGTGAAACCAGTTGCACAGATACCGCGGTAAAAAACATCAACAAGGTGTTGTTTACACTGCTGAAAGTAGCTGAGCAGCGACATGAGTACAGTGCGCGTACTGTGCTGCTGGTCATTTACCAACTTGAAGTACTGCTGGACTGCCGTCAGGTTGGCAACCACGATGTATTGCAGGCCAGGGCCCGCAGTGTGCTGGGTGCTATCCCCGAACAGTCCAACTGTTTGCGTGAACTTCAGGAGGTCCGCAATAACCTGTTTCTGGCCAGTCAACCGGTTCATCGGCCACCATTAATTTGTAACAACACCGCTGAGGTGTTGCGTGGGCAGATCGGGCAACATAACAGCGCCGTTGAATCAGGATCGGCGATGGTATTGGCGCTGCTGCATGATTTGATCAAACACGATGCCCAATGTTACACGTTCAGCGAAATCTGGAAGCGGGTATAACAAACCGTTGCACAAAGACGTCGAGGGAGTTCGATCATCACAGCCATCGCTACATTGACCATGAGCCCGGCCGTTGACATGTTTGCCAGCACCGAGCGGTTTTACGACGACAGCAAAACCCGCTGTCAGATCAACAGCCGCGCCCCCGGCGGTGGTGGAATCAATGTGGCGCGTAACCTGCGCCGTCTAGGGCTTGATGTGTGCGCTATTTTCCCGGCAGGCGGGCATCACGGCGATTTGCTGGCGCAACTGCTGAGTGCCGATGGTTTACCGTTTCAGCGCATTGCCATTGCCAATGAAACCACACAAAACATTGCCTTAAGTGAATTGAGTACCGGCAAGGCTTTGCATCTGGTGTTTCCCGGTGCAGTCGTGCTGCCTGACGAGTGGCAACGCTGTATCGATGCCATTGATGCGTTATCGCCTGCACCACAGATGCTGGTGATCAGCGGCAGTTTGCCACCCTCGATCCCGGCTCCATTTTTTGCTGATGTGATCCGGCACTGCCATCAGCGATCCATTAAGGTTGTGCTGGATACGTCCGGGCCGGCGCTACAGCCAGCGCTGGAAGCAGGTGTGTTTTTTGTAAAACTGAATCGTGAAGACTTCACCGCGCTAGGATATAACGGACCGGATACTCCAAAAGATCGTCTCAAGGCCCTGAAAAAAATGGTGGATGACGGCTGGGCAGAGCATCTGGTGCTGACGTTGGGGCCAAATGGCGCCTTGCTGGCCAGTCGCTCGGGTGAGTTAATGCATGTGACGCCGCCTCCGGTGACGGTGGTCAGTCACGCCGGCGCGGGTGACAGTTTTGTATCGGTGATGACCTGCAAGTTGTTTCAGGGTAAAGCCGTCGCCGAAGCGTTCAGCTACGGTGTGGCCGCGGCCGCCGCAGCCATCAGCACACCAGGCAATCAGTTGGAGGATTTTGACTGGCTGGAGCGTGTGCACGCTGGAGTGACACGAAGGATTTAAGCCGGCATGAAACATTTGCTGTCATCAACCAAGTAATTCAAACGTTCTGTAGATACAGGCGTGGCCTATGCCGTGACGCGAAAAACCCGGCAAGTTGCCGTAAGCCGAGTTAGTGGCATCGGTTTCGAAAATGGCGCATAAACTATACACATCCTTGTTTACGAACACGTACTCATAGGACTCACCGGTCACCGGATCCTGCCAGCTCAAATTGCGTGTTGCCTCTGCAAGTTCCTGTAAGGTATAGGGTAATCGCGACTGGACTCCCCGGAAGTTATGGATAGCCTCAATAATCAGGCTCAGGTCTTCCACGCGCCGCTCGTCGTTGCGTTTGGCGATGGTTTCCGGCGAAGGTTCTGGCCAGACTGAAATTAGCAGCAGGTAGACGGCTAACGCCAGCAGGCTCGAAATCAAGGTTATTAGTAACTTGTTGATCATCAATGTCAGGACTCAGGCACCAGCATCGTCCGCTGTTGCAGAACCGACTCAATTTTTTCGCGTGAATAAAACGCCGGGAACACCTTGTCGTTCGCCCAAAGCTCAAACAGATTGCGGTAAAACGGGCTATCCGGATCATCGACCTGACCGGGCGTGTTCATGCCCAGTGTGTTGTCCCAGTCACGGGTGTCCACAAAAATGCGGAACGATGCACCGGTGGTCTGATTGTCTCCGCCGCCAGTGTTGCCTAACGTGTAACCATTGCCCCCGCGTGGTGCGGGACCCACATTGAGGTACTGTCGGGTAGTGTCATCTACCGCCATCGCCAGCGGATGGCGAATCAACGCATGATGATACTTTTCCTGTCCGTACTGCCACTGAGTCCAGTCAGATCCAAGCTTGTTTTGCAGGGTCACCAGCGCCAATTGCAGCACGTCTTGTAGAAACTGGTCTCTACCGGCGAGCGGATCGGGTCCGAAATCACCATCGGGTGATAACAGAAAGTCGATGGCGGTTTTTAATCCGACCCGCAGAAAATCTCGCGTATCGGAAGGCACTTTCAATTCGTCGATACTATCCAGCAGTTGCCGCTCAAAGGCGACATAGATGCCCGCCTCTACCGAGTTTTTGTCGAGCACAAAGTCCCAGTTCAGCAACATTTGCCGTGCCCGTTCCACGTCGGGATTCGACGCGGGTCGATCTGCCAACAGCGGGACAATCGTGCGTGCGGGCACTGACAGGTAGTCATGCTGCAGCTTGATCATATCCATCATGTTAAAACGTCCACCGGACCCCAGTACTTCACTGCCGCGCACCCAACGGAACGGGTCTGTCCAGGTGTAACCAATCGCCTCCAGAAATGGGTAATCCGGTGGGGTGTAATTGCTGTTGGAGGTTTCTACAAAGCCTCTGGCAGGGTTGTACTCGTGCGGAAGATCTTTGATCGGCAGGTAACCATCCCATTCAAAGCGGCCATCGCCGGGCACGGGCACCATGCCACTGAAGTTGCGGCGTATGGGTGCGATACCTACCGCCTGCCAACCGATGTTGCCAGCCTGATCTGCCCAGATCATGTTTTCGCCGGGGATATGGCTGTAACTGGCCGCGTCGCGAAACTCCTCCCAATTCTGCGCCTGATTCATGCGCAGCGACGCCAGGTACGGCGCGCCGCCGATCTCCATCCATGCCGGTCGCACCGCGTATGCCAGTTGGTTGGCGGTATCTTCGAAGGTCACCGGTCCGTGGCGTGTGTACTTCAGCGTGACAGTAACCGGCTCGCTGTCTTTAACTGCAATGGTCTCCTCGATAATCTCCATGTCGCGCCAGCGTCCGTTATAGCGGTACTGATTGGGATTGTCGGGATTGGTCTCATAAACCAACAGGTCTTCACCGTCCGTTGAAAAAATAGTCAGCCCCCAGGCACCTACACCGTTGTGGCCAATGGAAATGCCGGGAATGGTGGGTTCGCCGCCACCAATGACATTCCAGCCGGGGCCCACCAGATGCGCCCAGTAGCGCAGCGACGGCACCGCTTGTGCGCGGTGCGGATCGTTAACCATCATCGGGTAGCCATCCTGCGTCAGCTCACCACTGACCACCCAGTTGTTGCTGCCGATGTCATCTTTACTGCGCCCGGCAAGCTCACGCGCCTCGGTATCAAGCACGGCGGCTAATTGCGAAAACTGCTCAGCGTTGTTGCGCTGCGCCACAGTCGCGATATCCTGCGGCTCAAAGCGCAACTCCGACCGGTAGGCATTGTACAAATGCAGAATGTCGTTGTTGAGCAATGAGTTGCAGTTGATTTGTGAGTCCAGTGTCAAATCAGGCACATGCGGGTGGTAATAAGTCAGTTCTTTAACCGTCTCCTCTCCAGCCGTACACACGGCCCTGCCCGTGGCCAGTTCCGCCGTGATATTGCCCAGCAGACCACCGTGGCGGGAAATCACCACCTCGGGTGTCCAGTGTTGCGGTGCAATGCCTAGCAATCTGAACGGTAGTGACAGCTGGGAAGGATCAGCCAGCACCTCATCGATGCGTGCATTCACGCCCGCCACAAAGGCGGTAATGATGTCAGCACCGCGAGGGTGGTAGTGATTCATCTCTCGGGTGATGTTGCCGCGAAACTTGAACAGTCGGGTGCCATGATCCCGATCAATAGCGCGCGCGCCCATGATCTCAGCGGTGGTACCGGTTGCCTGAGCACGCCACAGTTCAAATTGGAAAAGTCTATCCTTGGCAGCGTTGTAACCCTGCGCAAAAAACAGGTCGTGTTCGGTCTGCGCGTAAATGTGTGAAATGCCCCAGCGGTCCTTCAGAATCTCCACCGGTTGTTGAAGGCCATTGATCTGCAGTGTTGCAGTGTCCTGCGCCGCGGTGTTGGTGGAGTTCAAGGCAACAATCACAGCAAATGCGAGTGAAGTCAGGCGGACGTGTGTGGACATGAAGCGGCCTCTGGCTGATTGAATTATTGTGAAACTTGCAGAGCAGAGCTGGCGAGCAATGAGGTTGATGCTACGCCTTCTGGGGTTGGCTGACAACGTGGGGTGGGTACGGTTAATGATCAATCCGGTGGAGAGAGATTAATCACAAAAGCAAGTTATCGAACTCTATCGTTCAAATCTCTCTCCCGCCGCTGGGCTGCGGTGATTATTTAGAGGTGAGAAATCGGGTATTGCAGACAGGAGATTCTGCGAGTTGGCGGAGGGAGAGAGATTCGAACTCTCGAAGGACTTTCATCCTCGCCGGTTTTCAAGACCGGTGCAATCAACCGCTCTGCCATCCCTCCGCAGCGCGCGAAGCCGGCATGTTACTACAATTTATTTATCAGTCAACTGACTTTTTGCGATCCCGGGTATCAGCATGGCGGGTCCCGCTAACCGAAAATCGTTGATTTTGGTCCTTTCATCCGTATGATGAGGCCGTGAAAGAGAAAGGCCGTTTTGCCGATCTTTATCACCGGGAATACAACGATTTGTTTTGTTGTCCCGAGCACTGTAAATCAAGGATTGTTTTTGTTGTTTAACCGGAGGTTTAGTCTATGAGTCAGTATCAACTTGAGTCCACCCACAGCCGCGAATCGTCGCTGGCGGTGAACAAGGTTCTTAAAAATACCTACCTGCTGTTGGGGCTGACCCTGGCATTCAGTGCCCTGACAGCGGCATTTGCCATGGCGTCCAATGCTGCGCCGGTAAACATCTGGGTTATGCTGATCGGTTTTTACGGTCTGCTGTTCCTGACACATAAAATGGCAAACAGTGCCTGGGGTCTGCTGTGTGTGTTTGCACTGACCGGATTCATGGGTTACACACTCGGCCCAATCCTGGGTTACTACATGGCCAGCGCGAATGGTTCGCAGTTGGTGATGACCGCCTTGGGTGGCACTGCGTTTATTTTCTTTGGACTCTCTGCTTATGCCCTGATTTCGAAGAAGGATTTTTCCTTCCTCAGCGGCTTTATGATGGCTGGTTTTCTGGTCATTCTGGCGGCGGTTGTGGCCAACATCTTTCTGCAGATCCCTGCCCTGCAACTGGCGCTGTCTGCAGCCTTTATGTTGTTCTCAAGTGCAGCCATCCTGATGCAGACCGGTGCCATCATCAATGGTGGTGAGCGTAATTACATCCTTGCAACCGTGACCTTGTATGTGTCGCTGTACAACATCTTTATCAGTTTGTTGAATCTGTTGACAGCGTTTGGTGGCGACGAATAAATCAGCCGCTCGACAAGGGTAAACACTCAAAGCCCCGGCCAGTCCGGGGCTTTTTGTTTTTAGCGTCAGCCTTGCGGCATAATAGCTGTTATATACAACAGCGCGCTTCAAGCGCCAGGTTCCGGGAAGCAGGCAAATTTTCATGATTATCAGTGTGATGGTGACAGGATCTCCGGTCTCGCAGCAAGCTGCACAGAGTGCTTTGTCGTTTTGTGAGGCGGCACTGTGCGCCGGGCACCAGATTTACCGCGTATTCTTTTACGAAGACGCGGTTTATGTTGGCAGCGCATTAAGTGTCTCCCCGCAAGACGAGCGAAACCTGAATGCCGCATGGTCGGAATTTGTACAACGCCATCAATTGGATGCGGTGATCTGCGTCGCCTCAGCACTCAAGCGCGGCATCCTCAACAACAGCGAAGCAACCCGTTATCAGAAACCGGCTGCCAATCTGGAAGCCGGATTTGAACTATCTGGTTTAGGTCAATGGGTGGATGCCTGTCTGAACTCTGATCGTGTTGTGAGCTTTGGAGCCTGATGCCATGAAAACCCTGACATTTTTAGCAAGACAGGCGCCCTTTGGCAGCAGTAGCGCCAAGGCCTGTCTGGATATGGTGCTGGCCTCAGCCGTATTTGAGCAGCAAGTGAATTATGTGTTTATGGATGATGGCGTCTGGCAACTGGTGCGTGGGCATGCACCGGAAGGCATCGGTGCAAAAAATGTCATGGCGGCACTGCAAGCGCTTGAATTGTATGGCGTGGAACACATTTATGCGCTTGAGGAATCTCTGACCGAACGTCAACTCACACAAGCGCACCTGCAGATTCCTGTGCGTCTTTGCTCACGTGCTGAGTTAAGCGCGCTTGTTCAATCATCAGATGTGGTGACGGCTTTATGAGCACATTACATATTGTGTCGACATCGCCATTTGATTCCAACGCGTTGCTGTCGGCTTTAAAAACAGCCTCACAAGACGACGCTATCCTGTTGATTCAAAATGGTGTTTATGCCGCAATTGAGGCGCCACACATGAGCGTTATGATGGCGCTGGCGCCGTCTGGCCTGCGGATGTATGCATTGGCGGAGGATGTTGATGCGCGCGCGTTGCATGGACTGACACAGCACATCACCAAGATAGGCTATTCAGACTTTGTCACCTTGGTCTGCGAGCATCACAACAGTGTCAGCTGGAACTGACCGTGACTGACGTCGCATCCGGGCAATTCCTGCTACTGCCTGATCACCGGCGTATTGCTGTTGATCAGGATGGTTTCTTGTTGTCATTGACTGACTGGAATGCGGAAGTGGCTGCAGCGATTGCGCGGGCTGACAGTATCGAATTGACCAGCGCGCATTGGGAAATCATCACGCTGGTGCAGGATTTTTATCAACAGACGGGGTTGTCACCGGCGACACGTGCACTCGTCAAACTGGTGGCACAGCAGGCCGGACCCGACAAGGGAAAAAGTATCTACCTGATGAAACTCTTTGGAGGCAAACCTGCTCTGAGTATCAGTCGTATCGCAGGACTGCCCCGCCCTGCCAATTGTTTTTGAGTTGCCGGCGCGCAACCTTTGCGACTGAGCCTTTGCGTGTGGCGCAGGGCTTTCTGCTATGATGCCGGGCTTGTGGCAAGTAACACAGTTTCAATTCAGACAGGGCAATTTCAAGCAATGAATCCAGCAGACAGCGTACTGGCGGTTAACAACGATCTCCCCATCCGTACGGACAAACCCGTGCACAGCGGCAAAGTACGCTCGGTGTATTGGCTAACGGCCGCCGACAGCGCGCGGTTGATCAAAGAACATCAGTATCCTGTGCTGCCCGATGCACCGTTGGCCATCATGGTGATCAGCGATCGTTTGTCTGCGTTTGACTGTGTCTGGCATGCGGAAGGTGGCATGGCGGGTGTGCCTGGCAAAGGTGCAGCGCTCAATGCAATTGCCAGCCACTGGTTCAAGCTGTTTAAACAGCAAGGGCTGGCCGACAGCCATATTCTGGATATCCCTCACCCGTTTGTGTGGATCGTACAAAAAGCGCGCCCGGTGATGATTGAAGCAATTTGCCGACGATACATCACAGGTTCCATGTGGCGTTCATACAGTAAAGGTGAGCGTAATTTCTGCGGTATAAAGCTGCCTGATGGCTTGCAGAAAGATCAACGTTTGCCAGAGTTGCTGATGACCCCATCAACAAAGGGTATTTTGAAAGGCATCCCGGGTGTACCCGAAGCGGATGATGTCAACATCACCCGTGAGGATATTCTGCGCAATTACGCCGCGTTTAACTTCCGTTCGGCGAGCGATGTCGATCTGTATGAAAAGTTGTTAAGTGACGGGTTTGCGGTGATCAGTCAGGCGCTGTCTGCCATTGACCAGGTGTTTGTGGATACCAAGTTCGAATTTGGATACGTGCGTGATCAACACGGCACTGAAAAACTCATTTACATGGATGAAGTAGGCACGCCGGATTCCTCACGCATCTGGGATGGAGCGGCCTACCGGCAGGGTACTGTTGTTGAACAATCCAAAGAGGCTTTCCGGCAGTTTTTGCTGGGGCACTTTCCTGACCCGGATATTTTGTTGAACAAGGATCGAATGCCTGAACGTATCGCGCTGGCGCGGGACAATGCCTTACCGCTGCCAGCGATGATGCAAGTGTCTGATACTTACTTGGGAATGGCTGAAAAAATTACCGGACAACGGCCTCGACTTCCTGCAAATCCCAAATCCGAGATTGTGGAGATTCTGCGTTCGCGATATGGTCTCATCGACAGCTGACAAGCAAAAAAATCAAACGCCGTACGGAGCACATTTGAGCAAGCGCGCGACAGAAATTGCAGATGAAATTCGCAAGCTGGAGCAAGAACTGCGACAGGAAATACAGCGAATCCGCATCGATAGTTTTGAGATCAGGGAAAAAACCATTCATTTTAAAGATGAGGTGCTGTCTCGCCATCGGACACAGGCGCTGAGTTTGTTCACCTACCTGCGTCGCGCAAAATTCAAACACATCGTGTGCCTGCCAATCATCTGGTCTTGCCTGTTGCCAGCCATTGTGATGGATATTGTGGTGAGTCTGTATCAAGTGCTGTGTTTTCCGTTATTTGGTATTCCCAAGGTAAAACGCGCTGATCATGTCATTTTTGACCGTCGACACTTGCGTTATCTAAACGTGATTGAAAAGCTCAATTGTCTGTATTGCAGTTACTTCAATGGGGTCGTGTCGTTTGCCAGAGAGGTGGGCGCGCGGACAGAACAATACTGGTGTCCCATCAAACATGCCGCACAAGTAAAAAGTATCCATAGCCGCTACCATACCTTTGTCGACTTTGGCGACAGTGACCAATATCGCGCAAAGCTGCCAGATATTCGCAAGGATTTCAGTGATATCAAAGACTAATAAACATGCTGACAGGAGTCCCATCACAGCAACATGAAAACACCATCCCGTTTGCAGCCACTGGAAGATGATGGCCTGATCGACGAAGTCATCAGCCAACTGATGAGTGGCAAAGAAGCGCAGGTTTATATCGTCCGCTGTGGCGACAAACTGCGCTGTGCCAAAATTTACAAAGAAGCCAACAAGCGAAGTTTCAAACAGGCTGCGCAATATCAGGAGGGCCGACAGGTCCGTAACAGCCGAGACGCACGTGCCATGGGCAAAAAAAGCCGCTACGGTCAACGCGGGCACGAGGAAGCCTGGTTAAACGCTGAAGTGGATGCCTTGCGCCGTCTTCACCTCGCCGGTGTGCGAGTGCCCCAGACCCATGGTTTTGTGGATGGCGTGTTACTGATGGATATGATTACCGATGCCGAGGGTGATGTGGCCCCGCGGCTGAATGATGTGCAGATGTCAGCTGATGATGCTGTGCGTTTTCATGCCAGCGTCATGCAGGACGTCGTAAAGATGTTGGGCGCGGGTCTCATTCACGGAGACTTGTCCGAGTTTAACGTCCTGATGGCAGCAGACGGCCCGGTGATTATCGACCTGCCGCAAGCGGTCAACGCGGCTGGCAACAACAACGCCGCATCGATGCTGGTCCGCGATGTCGAAAACATGACACGTTATTTCGGGCGTTTTGCGCCTGAATTGCGCGGCACATTTTATGGTCCTGAAATCTGGGATCTTTACCAGCGTGGGGCCTTGCGGCCGGGCGTTACACTGACCGGGAAATTTGAGCGCCGTGCCGAAAACGCCAATATTGATGAGATCATGGCAGTCATTGAGGATGCACGTGCTGAAGCGGAAGAAGCGGAACAGCGTCGACTCGCCGCTGAAAACCCCGATGAATAACCTTCTCTAAGGCTTGAGTCCGTGGCACTTCGCTACCGCGATATTCTGCATAAAGCATGGCCAGTGGTACTGGCCAATGCCTCCGTCCCCCTGTTAGGACTTTCTGATACCGCCGTGATTGGTAACCTTGGATCACTCAGTGATCTGGGTGCCATTGCTTTTGGTGCAGTTATTTTCAGTTTTGTGTACTGGGGTTTTGGTTTCCTGCGCATGGGTACCACAGGTTTTGTGGCGCAGGCTGTGGGTGCCCGCGACGAACTGGAAGTACGCGCTGCATTTCTGCGTGCCCTGTTAATGGCGGTGCTGATTGGCGTTGTGTTGATACTGTTGCAGTCTTTAATCGCCCGGGTGTCGCTGAGTTTGCTGCAAGGCAGTGCTGCCGTTGAAGCCACCACGCTGGATTATATTGCGGCGCGCATCTGGGGCGCGCCGGCGGCGCTGGTGCTGTTTGCCATCAGCGGTTGCCTGATTGGTTTGGGCATGAACAAAACGCTGCTGATGGTGCAGTTGGTGCTGAATGGTCTCAATATAGTTTTGGACATTCTGTTTGCCGGGTTCTGGGGCATGGGCGCACAAGGGATTGCCTTGGGCACCGCAGTGGCTGAATGGGCAACGGTGTTGTTGGGTTTGTACTTGTTATACCGGGCACTCCGGCAACGCTGGCTGACATCAAATCCCGCTGCTCATGTTGAACTGACACTGCCGCCCTTTCTCCCGATCATGCGTTTACGCGACAAAACCCGCTGGCGACAAACTTTGTCCGCCAACGGCGACATCATGGTTCGCACCTTGTTACTGGTGGCCAGTTTTGCATGGTTCGTGCGCCAGAGTGCACAGTTTGGTGATGATGTGCTGGCCGCCAACCATATCCTGTTGCAGCTGATCTCGTTTTCAGCGTTTTTTCTGGATGCATTTGCCTATGTCGCAGAAACCTTGGTTGGCGAGGCTGCGGGTGCAAAGGATGGTTCGGCATTTGATGTGGCTGTACTCAAAACCACTCAGTTAGCGGGCGTGAGTGCGCTGGTGTTGGCCGCCGTGATGTTGTTTGCCGGCGATTTGATTGTACCGCTGCTCAGTCAGCACGAGGCGGTACGCCTGGCCGCTTCAGCATCGATGCCTTTTGCTGCGCTGTATGTGGCAATGGCGTTTGCAGCGTTTCAATTGGACGGGATTTTTATCGGTACGACACGTACGCGGGAGATGCGCAATGCGTCGGTGGTCTCGGCGCTGGTGTTTTTTGTACTCAGCCTGCTATTGATTGGTCAGTGGCAACTGGCCGGTTTGTGGATGGCGTTTATTACGTTTGTGGTGTTGCGTGCGCTGTGTTTGGGCTGGTATTTGCCAGCACTGCGCCGATCAATCGTGATCAGCGCTTTTAATGGCCGGGATTAAACCAGGCCAGCTCATGCTGCAGTTTTACGACTTTTCCGACAATGATAATTGCAGGCGCTTTAATGCCAGCGTGTTTCACCTGTTCAGCAATGCTGGTCAGCGTTCCTGTGACCACGCGCTGTCTGGGTGTGGTGCCCTGCTCCACAATGGCCACTGGCATTTGTGCGTCCATGCCATGCCTGTGTAGCTGTTCACAGATCACTGGCAGCGTAATCAGACCCATGTAAATCACCAGCGTCTGCTCTTCTTTAACCAATACCGGCCAATCCAGATCGGGCAGATCATTTTTCATATGACCGGTGACAAAACGCACGGACTGCGAGTAGTCACGGTGTGTGAGCGGGATGCCCGCATAACAGGCACAACCGGAAGCCGCGGTAATCCCGGGCACTACCTGAAACGCAATGCCCGCCGCCGCCAGCCTGTCGATTTCTTCACCGCCACGACCAAAAATAAACGGGTCACCGCCTTTCAGCCGCAAGACTTTGCGGCCTTCCAGCGCCAGGCGCACCAGCATGTCGTTGATTTCTTCCTGTGGGACTGGATGGTGTTTGGCTTCTTTGCCAACAAAAATGCGTTCGGCATCGGGGCGTACTTTGCTCATGATTTCGTCTGACACCAGCCGGTCAAACAACACCACATCGGCTGCATACATCAGGCGCAGGGCTTTGAGTGTCAGCAGATCGGGATCACCGGGGCCGGCGCCTACCAGATAGACTTCACCCCGTACCGGCGACAGTTCCGATTCCACCAAAGATTGCTCAAACAGCGCCATGGCTTCCTGCTCACGGCCGTTCAACACCATTTCCGGCATGGGGCCGGACAGTAACTTTTCCCAGAAACGCGTACGATGACTGAAAGTTTTGATACTGACTTTGACCCGATCACGCAGGCTGCCCAGTAAACTGGCCAGTCTGCCGTAGGCTGCTGGCAGCAGGATTTCAATTTTTTCTTTGATGTCGCGGGTAAGTACAGGAGAGCTGCCCCCGGTTGAGATCGCAATCACCACCGGCGATCGGTCAACAATGGCCGGTACAATAAAACTGCATAACTCAGTCTGGTCCACCACATTGACCGGTATCTGCCGGCGCTTGGCCAGGGCGGATACATGTCGGTTGACGGCATCATTATCGGTGGCGGCGATTACCAGTACTGCGCCATCGATATCTGCATCCATAAATTCACGCTGGTGAATTTCACCACCGTGCTCATCAATAATATGTTGCACTTCGTCGCGGATCAGCGGGGCTATAACAACAATGGACGCACCCGTGCGCGCGAGCAGCGCGGCTTTGCGGCTGGCGACTTCGCCGGCGCCGACCAGCACACAGCGCTGGCCGCGCACGTTCATAAAGACGGGCAAATAGTGCAATTTTCAGGTCCTTACAAAACTGTTTAAAACGGTTTTATAACTGAGTGATGCCGCCCATGTAAGGCACCAGCACCGCGGGAATCTGCACGGAGCCGTCTTCCTGCTGATAGTTTTCCACAATGGCAACCAGCGTGCGACCAATCGCCAGCCCAGAGCCATTGAGGGTGTGCAGCAGCTCAGGTTTCCCGGTTTCCGGGTTGCGCCAGCGCGCCTGCATACGACGCGCTTGGTAATCCTCAAAGTTGCTGCAAGAAGAAATCTCGCGGTAACAATGCTGTGACGGCAACCAGACTTCCAGGTCGATCGTGCGTGCTGCACCAGCGCCCATATCGCCACCACACAACTGCATGGCACGATACGGCAATTCCAGCAATTGCAGAATGCGTTCGGCATGCCCGGTCAATTCTTCCAGTGCCGCATTGGAATCCTGTGGGCGTACCATTTGCACCAGTTCGACCTTTTCGAACTGATGTTGGCGGATCATGCCACGGGTATCCCGACCATAACTCCCCGCTTCACTGCGGAAACACGGGGTATGACACACGTATTTCAACGGTAATTTGTCGGCCGGCACAATCTCATCGCGCACCAGGTTGGTGACGGGTACTTCCGCAGTTGGTATCAGGTAATACTCCTGCTCACCTTGCAGGCGGAACAGATCTTCGGCAAATTTCGGCAACTGGCCGGTACCCATCAACGAGGCATTGTTAACAATAAAGGGCACATAGGCTTCTTCATAACCATGCTGCAGCGTATGTTGGTCCAGCATAAACTGGATCAGCGCCCGATGCAGGCGCGCCACACTGCCGCGCAGGACCACAAACCGTGAACCGGTGAGTTTGGTGCCGGCCGCAAAATCCATGGCCTGACCGTTCTGCGTCTGGAATTCGCCCAGAGTTACGTGGTCCTTAGGCGTGAAGCTGAAGGTTTTGGGTGTGCCCCAACGGTGCATTTCAACATTATGGTTTTCATCTTTACCGGCCGGCACACGGTCCTGTGGCAAGTTGGGCAGTTGAATCCACGCGCTGTTAAAGCTGTCCTGAACCTGCGCAAGGGCTGCTTTGGCGGCATCAAGACGGTCACCCAGATCGTTTACTTCCGCCAATAACGGTGCCACATCTTGTCCGGATGCTTTTGCCTGACCGATGGACTTGGCGCGCAGATTGCGCTCGTTTTGCAGCTTTTCAGTGTCTTGCTGCAGACTTTTGCGCTGGTTGTCCAGTTCAATCAGTGTTGTCAGATCCAGTGTGACACCGCGCTTGGCCAGCGCATTCACAAGTCGCTCGGGGTCGGCGCGTAAGAGTCTGGGGTCCAGCATAAAAATAGTCCTTGAGATTGGCCCGGGCATCTGTGTGTTGACCGGGTTGGCTTATGTCAGGTGGCGGATTTTACGCGAGTGTGCGCGTCAGTGCCATGCCAAGCCACGTGGCCAGCAGGCAAAACACCACGCTGCTGAGGGTATAGAGCAATGCTTGTATCATCAGGCCGCGTTCGATCAGCAGCAATGTATCCAGCGAAAAGGTAGAGAACGTGGTAAATGCACCCAGAAAACCCACCATCAGCAGCGCCCGCAGGTCGGCATTTACCGGCAAGCGCTCGACCAGCAACACGTAAAGAATGCCGATCAGCAGCGAGCCGCTGACATTGACCAGCCAGGTGCCCAGCGGTAAACCATTAAACATGCCGGTGGCGATGGTGTTCCAGCGCTGTACCAGTGTGATAGCGCCATGGCGCGCCAGCGCACCGGCAGCCCCACCCATGGCAATTGCTGTCCAGGAAAGCACGGACATGTTACGTCTCCCCATCCGTGATGCGTGTTTTGCGGCTGTTATCGGGATAGCGCTTTAAAGAACTGAGGTTATCCTGCTCGCGCAGCCACTGCAGTTTTTCACCAATCTTGATTTCGAGGCCGTTCTTCACCGGAAAATAATACTGAGTGTCTTTGAGTTCGGGCGGAAAATAGTTCTCACCAGCGGCATAGGCACCAGGCTCATCATGCGCGTAACGGTACTCCGCACCGTGACCCAGGGCTTTATTCAGTTGCGTGGGAGCATTGCGTAAATGCACGGGCACATCGTAACCCGGCTGTTTACTGATATCGGCTTTGACCTGATTGTGAGCCATGTAAACGGCATTACTCTTGGGTGCACACGCGAGGTATAACACCGCTTGCGTTAACGTCAGTTCGCCCTCCGGTGTGCCCAACCGGGTCAACGCATCCCAGGCTGACAAAGTGATCTGCAAGGCACGCGGATCGGCATTGCCGATGTCTTCGCTGGCCATACGTACCAGTCGCCGGGCCACATACAGAGGATCACAACCGCCATCGAGCATACGCATCATCCAGTACAGCGCCGCATCGGGTGATGAGCCGCGAACGGCTTTATGCAAGGCTGATATCTGTTCATAAAACAGGTCGCCGCCTTTATCAAAACGCCGCACGGCGCCTTGAAGCGCCTGATCCAGAATCGCCTGGTTGATATGCTCGCCGTCATCGACCAGATCGGCGGCAATTTCCAGCAGATTAAGCGCCTTGCGCGCATCGCCATCGGCTGCTGCTGCCAGCCTGTGCAGGTTGTCCGCGTCAATCTGCAGTGCCCGTTGACCCAGACCGCGCTGCGTATCCTGCAGCGCTTGCAGCATCAGCTGAACAATGTCGTGGTCACTCAGGCTTTGCAACACATACACACGGGCGCGCGACAACAAGGCGTTGTTGAGTTCAAAGGACGGGTTTTCTGTGGTGGCACCAATAAATACGATAGTGCCCTCTTCGATATGCGGTAAAAAGGCATCCTGCTGACTTTTGTTAAAACGATGCACTTCGTCGACAAATAACAGACTGGCCTGCCCTGTCATCTGTTGATGTTCTTTTGCCAGATCAATGGCCGCGCGAATTTCTTTGACACCCGACAATACAGCAGAGAGGCTGTCATAACGTGCGTCACACAGACGTGCCACCAGCCGCGCCAGGCTGGTTTTGCCGGTACCGGGTGGTCCCCAGAGGATCATCGAGTGTAACTGGCCGCGGCGCAGCGCTTCTCCCAGCGGTTTGCCTTTAGCCAACAGATGCGTCTGGCCAACGTATTCATCCAGACTGCGGGGACGCATCCGTGACGCCAGCGGTTGCGCACGATTATCCAGCGCCGTGATCTCCGCTTCGGCAGGTTTTGTGCTCAGTATGTCAAAGCCCGACTGTTTCACGTTTATCTACAATGTCCAGAAACTCGTCATCCGGTGTTTCAAAACTGAACAGCGAAGCATCGAGCTCTAAATTGACCTCGCGATTGTTGAATTCCCAGAACGTGCGTTGTCCGTTGGTATTGATCAATAAAATCGAGACCAGTTCGGTTTGCTCGAAATACAGGGAAACCTGTTCGTACAGGCTGGCGGGATCTTTGGGGTATAACAAAAACTCCCAATCGCTGGTATTCACGGGTATGGCGCTGACGGTGTACTCCTCGACGATTGCCTCGGTGTTGCCGCTGAGCAACTGGGCTGCCAATTCCGAACGGCTGGCATCCCAGTTCTCGATACTAAGTTGCAACAGATCGGGTTGATAATTCCAAAGTGTTGCGCCGTCAGTGACAATCAATTCAGGAAACGGCTGCAGGGTTTCCCAATAGAAACCATGCGGGCGCTTGAGCATAAACAGGATGTCACTTTCTTCCAGCACACCGCCGGTATTTTCAACAATCAACTGCCGGACATCCGCTCGAAAGGTGTGCAGATTCTCCAGCAAGACATGGAGCTGGTCTTCCGGGCTCAATGCAGGTTGTTCAGTTTCCTGGGCAAGCGCAAACATCGGGCCTGCAGACAGAGCCAGTACAAAGGCACTCGTCATCAGTGCACGAGACAACGTTAAAAAATGACGATTCAGGATCAAAAATGACACGTTCAACACGGGTACGTCCCCGGCAGTCTGGCCGCCGTCATGCGAGAGTTAGCGTGGAGGCGCTGGCGCCAACACTTCGCGGCTGCCATTGCTTCCCATTTCCGACACAACGCCGGCTGCTTCCATGGATTCAATCATACGCGCAGCGCGGTTGTATCCGATACGCAATTTACGTTGCACGGCTGAAATCGACGCTTTGCGTGACTCAGTGACAAAGGCAACTGCCTCATCATAAAGCGCGTCGTCCTCTTCACCTTCGCCGTCACCGCCGCCCATGTGCCCCATGTTCATGTCGCGTTCTTCAACGCCTTGTGTAATTTCATCGATATAGACCGGTTCACCACGGGATTTCCAGTCAGCAACAACGCGATGCACTTCCTCATCACTGACAAACGCACCGTGCACCCGTTTGGCCAGACCACCGCCGGGCGGCAAAAACAGCATATCTCCGTGGCCAAGGAGCTGCTCGGCGCCGCCTTCACCCAAAATGGTGCGGGAATCGACTTTTGATTGCACCATAAACGACAGCCGCGTCGGAATGTTGGCTTTGATAAGCCCGGTCAGCACATCCACCGACGGACGTTGTGTGGCAAGAATCAAATGGATACCAGCAGCGCGTGCTTTTTGGGCGATACGGGCTATCAGTTCCTCAACTTTTTTGCCAACGACCATCATCATGTCGGCCAGTTCGTCAACAATCACCACGATGGTAGGCAGAGGCTCGAGTGCGGGTGCTGTCTGATCGTCCTGCAGGATCATGGGGTCGGGACGCCATATCGGATCAAAAATCGGGGTGCCCTCTTTGATGGCATCTTCCACCTTTTTGTTGAACCCGGCCAGATTACGCACCCCCAGTGCGGACATCAGTTTGTAGCGACGTTCCATCTCGGCAACGGACCAACGCAAGGCATTGGCGGCATCCTTCATGTCGGTAACAACCGGTGTCAGCAAGTGCGGGATGCCGTCATAGACGGACAGTTCCAGCATTTTGGGATCGATCATGATCATGCGCACGTCTTTCGGAGACGACTTGTAGAGCAAGCTCAGAATCATCGCATTGATACCAACGGATTTACCTGAACCGGTGGTACCCGCTACCAGCAAGTGTGGCATTTTCGCCAGATCTACCACCACGGGTTTACCGACGATATCGTGACCGAGTGCCATGCTCACCGGGGATTGTGCTTTGTCAAATTCCTGCGATGACAGAACTTCGCTGAACAGAATAATTTCACGGTGTTCGTTGGGTATTTCGATACCAATCACCGTTTTTCCCGGAATAACTTCAACAACGCGCACACTGACTACGGCGAGCGAACGCGCCAGATCTTTGGCCAACCCGGTTACACGACTGGCCTTGATACCCGGTGCGGGCTGCACTTCAAAGCGCGTAATCACCGGGCCGGGATTGACCGCAGTCACTTCGATATCGATGCCAAAGTCCTGGAGTTTTAGTTCCAGCAACCGCGACATGGCTTCCAGAGAGTCTGTTGAATAGCCCTTGAAGGCGGTTTGTTTTTTTTCGTCCAGCAGGCTGATAGCCGGTAATTCGCCGGGTGATTCTGCCTTGAACAGCTTGCCCTGCCGTTCCTTTTCTACCCGGGGGCTGCGCTCAATGGGCGCTGCCAACACAGGCTCAATGCGCGGTGGCGTGCGTTTTTTGTCTTTCTCGATACGCACATCCATGGCGCGTTTACGTTTTTCCAGACCTTCTTTGACCTTTTCAGATTCCTCGCGTTTTTCTTGCCAGCTACGCACTGCATCTTTGGCAAGATCGTAGGCCTGCAAGGTCCATAGTCCGGTTTTGTCGACCACCATTAACCATGAGATTTCGAAACAAACGGTCAGGCCGAACAGGAATAACGCCAGAAAAATCAAGGTGCTGCCAAGAATCGCAAACACCGGGACACTGGCATTTGCCATGGCGTTGCCTATCCAGCCACCGGCCGGCCAGGTAAAGTCTGCCGGCATGGCAAAATGCAGGGTTGCCAATGTACAGGCGCCGACTGCCAGCAAAGTGATACCAACCACACGGATCGCCAGCATACGCCATGACAGGTTGCGGTCGGTCTCCTGTTGCCTGAACAAAGAAAAAATGCGAAATCCCAACGCCACGGGGAAGATATACGCGAAGTATCCAAACATGTGCAGCAGCACATCGGCTGTCCAGGCACCCATTTTGCCGACAGCATTCTCAACCTGATTGCCCGACCCGGTGGTGGTAAAACCCGGATCCGCGGGTGAGTAAGTCATCAGGGAGATCAGCAGTACCAGTCCAATCAGGAAAGCAATAATCAACGATCCCTCGCGCGCGATGCGTTGCGAAAGCCCCGTTAATCTTTCGTCCGGCTCTGTTTTTTTTCTGGAGGCATTTTTCAAAATTTATCAGTCGCCTGCGTAGTCTAGTTAATTTCATTTCGCGTTCTGCTCGCGCCATCATAATCAATTTTAAAGGGCAGCGGAACCCGCGTTTTGCGTTGCTGCGCAGCATATCACAGAGAATCTGTTGTAAACCCGCTTGATAAAGACAAGCGCGCCACCATTGAGGCTATAATGCGCCCCATTGAGAACTCCGATTGACTTCAGGAATGCGTTTTATGGCAACACAACATCATCGATTAATCATTCTGGGTTCCGGCCCTGCCGGCTACACAGCAGCTGTTTATGCGGCGCGAGCCAATCTGCAACCCGTTGTAATTACCGGCATGGTTCAAGGCGGACAACTGACCACCACCACAGAAGTGGATAACTGGCCGGGCGATGTTGAAGGACTGCAAGGTCCGGATCTGATGGATCGTATGAAGCGCCACGCTGAACGCTTTAATACCCAGATCGTTTTTGATCACATTAACAAGGTCAATCTGCAACAGCGGCCATTTGTACTTCAGGGTGATTCAGGTGAATACACCTGTGATGCGTTGATTATTGCAACCGGCGCATCAGCGCAATATCTGGGCCTTGAGTCCGAATCAGCCTTTATGGGCAAAGGTGTCAGTGCCTGTGCGACCTGCGATGGATTTTTTTACCGCAACAAGCCGGTTGCTGTGGTCGGCGGTGGTAACACTGCGGTTGAGGAGGCGTTGTACCTGTCGAATATTGCATCGCATGTCACGTTGATTCATCGTCGCGATTCGCTGCGTGCTGAAAAAATCATGCAAGATAAACTGTTTGCCAAAGCCAAAAACGGCAATGTCACCATCCTCTGGAACCACGCTCTAAGCGAAGTGTTGGGTGATGAGATGGGTGTCACCGGGCTGGAAATTACCAGCACTCAAGATGGTAGCAAACAACAACTCGCTGTTGATGGTGTCTTTATCGCCATCGGTCACAAGCCAAACTCCGATATTTTTGCCGGGCAACTGGAGATGAAAGACGGATACATCAAAATTCACAGTGGCACCGATGGCAATGCCACACAGACCAGTGTGCCGGGTGTGTTTGCTGCCGGCGACATTGCGGATCATATCTATCGACAGGCGATTACCTCGGCTGGATTCGGCTGTATGGCAGCCCTGGACGCCGAAAAGTACCTGGACAAGTAAGGTCTGTGATGCCGGCACCGTATTGGCTGACAAGTGATTCGATCGATTTCCCGGATGTCAGCCTGGCGGCAGAAGATCCGCCCGGGCTGCTGGCGGTCGGCGGTGATTTGAGTCCCGAGCGACTGTTGGCAGCCTATGCCCAAGGCATATTTCCCTGGTTTACGCGCAATTCACCGATGTTATGGTGGAGTCCTGATCCGCGCATGGTGATGCGACCGGGTGATGTACACGTTTCCAACAGCATGCGTAAGTTGATTCGCCAACAGAAATTCAGTAACTCACCGCTGAAAGTCACCATGGATACAGCCTTTTCAGACGTCATTCGACTGTGTGCTGAGCTGCGTGAAAAACAGGATGGTACCTGGATAACACCGGAGATGCAGGCAGCCTATCTGACACTTCATAGGTTGGGACACGCACATTCATTGGAGGTGCGACAGGATGGCAAACTGTTGGGTGGGCTCTATGGTGTGAGTCTGGGTGGGCTGTTCTTTGGTGAGTCCATGTTCGGTATGGCGCCCAATGTCTCAAAGCTGGCGTTTATCGCGCTGGCGCTGCAATTACAGCGCTGGGGTTATCAATTGATTGACTGTCAGTTGCCCACAGATCATCTGGCCAGTCTGGGCGCTTCGCCAATGCCTCGTGCAGATTTTGTCGCCGAATTGAGTGCGGTCAGCACGCATCAGGGCCGTTCCGGTCGATGGCATTTTGAAGATGACGTGTTTGCCGGCTTGTTCCCCGGATAGTCCCACCGTAATTGCCCTTTGCCAATCCCTGATAAATCAGGCAAAATGCGCGCTCAATTTTCGCAGCGGGATACTCTGTTTAATGTCCAAAGAAGACCAGATTGAAATGGATGGTGAAGTGGTTGATACCCTTCCCAATACCATGTTCCGGGTAAAACTGGAAAACGGCCATATCGTAACCGCTCATATCTCCGGCAAAATGCGCAAGAACTACATTCGTATTCTGACTGGCGACATGGTGAAGGTAGAGCTGACGCCGTATGACCTGACCAAAGGGCGCATCACCTACCGCGCACGTTAAGCGCGGCAGGTCACCACTCGAGTCCGGCTCAGCTCAATGCTGAGCTCAATTCCTTGCCCTCTGATTTTTTCTGTTTGCTGCGCATCTCCAGTTTTACTTCGTCATTCAATATAGACACCAGCACTTCCCCGCCATCACTCAAGCTGCCAAACAGGATTTCTTCTGCGAGGGCCTTTTTGAGTTTTTCCTGGATAAGTCGTGCCATGGGTCTCGCCCCCATCAGTGGGCTGTAACCATGTTCCGCGAACCATTCACGTGCTGATTCATCCACAACCAGCGTGACCTTTTTGTTATCCAGTTGCACCTGCAGTTCCACCAGAAACTTGTCTACAACGGTTCTGATGGTATCGGAACCCAGCGGTCCAAACTGCACAATGGCATCTAGCCGGTTACGGAATTCCGGGCTGAAACTGCGCTTGATGACTTCCATGCCATCGCTGCTGTGGTCCTGATGGGTAAACCCGATGCTGGCGCGCGACATCTCCTGAGCGCCGGCATTGGTGGTCATGATCAGGATGACATTGCGGAAGTCAGCCTTTCGACCATTGTTGTCCGTCAGTGCGCCATGATCCATGACTTGCAGCAGCAGGTTAAAGACATCCGGATGCGCCTTTTCAATTTCGTCTAGCAACAACACACAATGCGGGTGTTTGCTGACTGCTTCCGTTAACAATCCACCCTGATCAAACCCGACATAACCGGGGGGGGCGCCAATCAATCGCGACACGGTATGCCGTTCCATGTATTCGGACATATCAAAGCGCAGCAGTTCAATACCCATGATGCGGGCCAGCTGCCGGCTGACTTCGGTTTTACCAACGCCAGTGGGCCCGGAGAACAAATAGGAGCCGATGGGTTTGTCCGGATTGCCCAGCCCTGCACGTGACAACTTGATGGCAGTGGCCAACGAGCCGATGGCTTCATCCTGCCCAAATACCACCATTTTGAGGTTGGTCTCCAGCGAACGCAGCGACTGCACATCGGACGTCGTCACATGTTGCGGTGGAATCCGCGCAATGGCGGCTACCACGCGTTCCATGTCTGACGCCTGAATCAGCTTTTTGCGTTTGCTTTCCGGTTGGAGGCGCTGCCAGGCACCGGCCTCATCAATAACATCGATGGCTTTGTCCGGCATAAAACGATCGTTGATGTATTTGCCCGCCAGTTCAGAGGCGGCACGCAATGCGCTATCGCTGTAACGCAGTTCGTGGTGTTCCTCGAAACGGGACTTCAGGCCTTTAAGAATCTTGTAGGTGGTTTCGACATCGGGCTCTTCCACATCGATTTTCTGGAAGCGTCGCGACAAGGCGCGATCCTTTTCAAAAATACCGCGATATTCCTGATAGGTTGTTGAGCCTACACAACGTAATTCACCGGTGGTGAGGATGGGTTTCAGCAAATTGGAGGCGTCCATCACCCCGCCGGATGCAGCGCCGGCACCAATGATGGTATGAATTTCATCAATAAACAGAATGGATTTCGGGTTCTTTTTTAATTCGCCGAGCAGGTTTTTGAAACGTTTTTCAAAGTCCCCGCGGTATTTGGTGCCGGCCAGCAGCGCCCCAAGGTCCAGAGAATAAATGATGTTATCTTTGAGTACATCAGGTACCTGCTGCTCTTCGATCATGCGCGCAAGTCCTTCAATCACGGCGGTTTTACCCACTCCGGATTCACCGGTCAGCAGCGGGTTGTTTTTTCGCCGTCGGCACAGGACCTGAATAACGCGCAGCACTTCCTTTTCGCGGCCGATCAGAGGATCGATTTTTCCTTGTCTGGCTAGCTCGTTCAGGTTGGTCGTGTAACTTTCCAGTGCGCTGACGGCAGCCGGGCTTTCATCTTCCCGGTTTTCCTGTGCTGGATTGTCTGGACGAGGTTCATTGCCAAGTTGTCGACTGATGCCGTGGCTGATGTAATTGACGATATCCAGTCGGGCAATATCCTGCTGACTGAGCAGATAAACTGCCTGACTTTCCTGTTCACTAAAAATGGCCACCAGCACATTGGCGCCGGTAACTTCCTGTCGGCCAGATGACTGCACGTGAAACACGGCACGTTGCAAAACACGCTGAAAACCCAGTGTGGGTTGTGTATCGCGATCAGTTTCCAGTGCCGGTACTTTGGGTGTAGTGGCGTCGATATAGTCACTCAATCCAATACGCAAGCGACCGGGGTCTGCACCGCAGTTGATCAACACATCAAGCGCGACATCATTGTCGAGAAGCGCCAGCAACAAGTGCTCAACGGTCATGTATTCATGACGTTTTTCCCTGGCGGTGTTAAACGCGGCACTCAGCGTCAATTCCAGATCCCGGCTCAGCATAAGACAACCCTCCTCACGGTTTGCAGTTGCGCCACAATCAGCCAACTGCACAAGGTACTGCATGGTTACTACATTAGCGCACTTCAACACAGATCATGAATCTATTTCCAGATCGCATAACAATGGTTGCTGATTCTCTCTGGAAAACTCATTCACCTGATTGACCTTTGTTTCGGCGACATCCCGGCTGTAGACGCCACATACGGCTCTGCCTTCAGTATGCACTTTCAGCATCACGCGGGTGGCCGTTTCCACATTCAGATGGAAAAACTTGATCAACACACCCACCACAAATTCCATAGGTGTGTAGTCATCATTCATCAGAACAACTTTGTACATGGGCGGTTTTGCCAACTGCGGTCGAGTCAGTTCGGCAGCCACGCCTCTGTCATCATCGGGCTGCTGCCCAGGTGTGCCGGGTGTATGTAAATGGATCTCTTGCATGTTCAAATTACCCGTCATGACGCTGGTGATACCACACATAAGATCGGACTGCGTATCCGTTTCTTTCAGTAACATATTGGTGCTAATGCCTTTTCTTCAAGTGAACAATTTGTGTTTTTTAGTCTAATGCCTTATTACAGAGTGTTGCAAACAGACAAAAATGGTGAATAATACGGACCCAAAGGGACAGAAAGATCAGTTAAGGACCAACACTCAGGGTCAACAGACCCGACGTGTAACAATTAAAATAAAACTATACGTGCAATGGAGTAATACGATGGCTACGGGACAAGTTAAGTGGTTCAATAATGCCAAAGGTTTTGGTTTTATACTTCCTGACGATGGTGGTGGTGATTTGTTCGCACACTATTCTGCCATCGGAATGGATGGATACAAAACCCTGAAGGCTGGACAGCCAGTCACGTTTGAAACTATCGAGGGCCCTAAAGGCTTACATGCAACCAATATAAAAACCTCGGGTCAACCGCAAGCCTGACAACACGGCGGGGGTTCTGATTCAGAGCTCCCGCCGTCACCCCCACCCCCCGCTATTACATCGTCGCCGAATGCCGGGCATGTCCGCAAGGTGGCACCTGAGCAGAGTGGTCTCCGATAAAACGCACCACGCTGGCGATCATTACTGGCAGGCGTCGAGTATAGCACCGCAACTTTCAGACAACATCCGTCGCGCGGTGAAGGTCATCAATAAGCTATACTGCCGGACATGCCGCAACTTATTCTGTTTAACAAACCATTTGATGTGTTATCGCAATTTACGGGCGCTGATGCCGGAAAAACACTTGCGCATTTTATTGATGCGCCGGGCTTCTATCCCGCCGGGCGATTGGACAAAGACTCGGAGGGCCTGCTTTTACTGACCGATTGTGGAGAAATACAAGCCAGAATCAGTGACCCAACCTTCAAGATGCCGAAAACCTACTGGGCGCAGGTTGAAGGCATCATCAGTGATGATGCGCTTCAGCGTTTATCCGCTGGTGTGCAACTCAATGACGGCCCTACCCGTCCGGCTCTTGCCAGCAAGCTGGCAACACCAGCACTTTGGAACCGGATGCCCCCGATCAGAGTCCGCAAACATATTCCGGACAGCTGGTTGTCGCTGACCATCAGTGAGGGACGCAACCGTCAGGTCCGGCGCATGACAGCGGCTGTCGGCTTTCCTACCCTGAGACTAGTTCGTTACTGTATTGGAGAGTGGACGGTGGAGGGATTGCAACCTGGCGAGTGGCGCATAATCACGCTGCCTGAGCAGTGGTGGCGAGATGCCCCGATGGCGGCACGTCGAGTGTCAATGCGTTAATCGACGCTGGTCCAACGTTCGGCAGCACGGTAGTCGGACTCGCGACTGGCAACCCATTCACTGTGAGCCCCCGCTACCTGTTTTTTCCAGAATGGTGCTGAGGTTTTCAGGTAATCCATGATGAATTCAGCGGCTTCAAATGCTGCTGAACGATGGGCGCTGCTGGTGACAACCAACACGATCTGATCAGTTGGCAACAAGGTACCAACGCGGTGAATGATACGGATTGCTTGCAGGGGCCAACGAACTGCAGCTTTTTGCGCGATCGTGGTTAACGCCTGTTCGGTCATGCCCGGATAGTGTTCAAGTGTCAGGGTCTGTTGCTCTCCGGTGTGCATCTGCCCTTGGGTGACATCACGCACCAGACCACTGAAACAGACAATCGCACCGGGATTTACCGATTGTTGCCTCGCCAGCCCATATTCGGCAGCGAGGTCAAAGTCGTTGGTCTGTACGCTGATATGCAGATGTGGTTGCTGTGCGTTTTCACTCATGGCGTCATCTGTCCTTAACCGCCCGTCATCGGGGGAAAAAATGCTACTTCTTCATCGCCATGCAACAAGGCAGAACGATCAGCCACCTGTTGGTTGACGGCAATCAGTACCTGCGTATTGTCATCCAGTTGCTGCCAGGCCTGACCGCGTTGTGCCAGGTGGTGCACCAGATCTGCAACGGTTCTGACACTTTCTGGTATCAGCAGCTGCTCGGAAGACTGGCCCACTGCCTCTCGAATACTGGCAAAGTATTGAATATTCAACATGTGGCTACATTCTCGCGGTAATGACCGGATTTGCCACCGGACTTTTCCAACACCCGAATGTTATGGATCACCATGCCCCGATCTACGGCTTTACACATATCGTAAATCGTGAGTGCCGCCACGGATGCTGCCGTCAAAGCTTCCATTTCTACACCGGTTTTGCCATCCACTGCACAGGTCGCGCTGATCATTACGCGATGTTGGATCGCATCCATTTTAAAATCGACGGTCACCTTGGTTAACATCAACGGGTGACATAAAGGAATCAGGTCAGCACACTTTTTTGCAGCCTGAATGCCCGCAATTCTGGCGACGGCCAGCACATCACCTTTTTTGTGAGCGCCGTCAGTAATCAGCCGAAATGTCTCAGGCAACATATGCACCTCAGCGGCAGCTGTTGCAACTCGCGATGTAACCGCCTTGTCGCCGATATCAACCATGCGGGCACTGCCCCGCTCATCCAGATGTGTCAGTTGTGACATGCAGACTCCTGCGTTTTGGGTTTACCTGGCCTTTCGGCAATTCTGTCAGGCCTCATTATGACTGCAAATCTGGATGAAGTGGAGGCGCTGTCGGGCGAATTCCGTTAAACTGCGCCCCGTTATGGCGCCAAGGTGCAATGCAGTCAATTCTGCCCGCACTGCGCCACCACGCTCCTATTGAGATAATGATCAACAATGACCTGGTATCCACATAAAACAGTCGCCGTGGTGGTAGAACAGATAGTGACTACCGATAACGGCCATGCATCTGCCTCGCCGCGGCGATTTCTGATGGTCGAAGAAATTGTACAGGGCCAGCATGTGTTTAATCAGCCGGCGGGCCATCTTGATGCAGGCGAGACCCTCTTTGAGGCGGCTGTGCGGGAAGCCTTGGAAGAAACGGCATGGCATGTGGAATTGACCGCGTTCCTCGGCCTGTATCAGTACATTTCGCCGGAAAACCATGAAAGTTATATCCGCAGTTGTTTTATCGCCCGGGCGGTGTCCTTTGACGCGCACAGAGCGCTCGATACCGACATTGTTGCAACACACTGGATGACGCTGGAAGACATCACTGCCCGGGCGGCACAACTGCGCAGTCCGGTTGTGCTCAAGGTGCTGCATGATTATTGCAATGGGCAACTATTTCCCTTGGACGTCATCAAAACCCTGTAGATCGATAACTTTGGCAATACTCGACTTAATTTTCCAGAACAGACAAGCCTGACATGATCAAATCACCAGAAAATACCCGAGTCATTGTAGGCATGTCCGGCGGCGTCGATTCGTCGGTGGCAGCGCTGCTGTTGATTCAACAGGGCTATCAGGTGGAAGGTCTGTTCATGAAAAACTGGGAAGAAGACGACGACACCGAATACTGTACGGCCAAGGCCGATCTGGCCGATGCGCAATCGGTCTGTGATCGTCTGGGCATAAAACTGCATACTGCCAATTTTTCAGCGGAATACTGGGATGGTGTGTTTGAGCACTTTCTAAAGGAGTACAAGGCGGGACGCACGCCTAACCCGGATATCCTGTGTAACCGGGAAATCAAGTTCAAGGCGTTTCTGGATTATGCGCTGGCACTGGGTGCTGATTGCATTGCAACCGGGCACTATGTCAGACGCGAGCAGCGTCAAGGGCAGACTTTCCTGTTAAAAGGACTGGATCCCAACAAAGACCAGAGTTACTTTTTGTCTGCGGTAAATGAAACGTGCCTGCAGCAAAGTCTGTTTCCAGTGGGTGAACTTGAAAAGACCGAGGTGAGAGCAATCGCCAGTGCTGCTGGATTGGCAACCTCCACCAAAAAAGACAGTACCGGTATTTGTTTTATCGGAGAGCGTAAATTCAAGGATTTCCTGCAGCAATACTTGCCGGCTCAACCCGGCGATATTGAATCCGTTGATGGTGAACTTCTGGGTCGACATCAAGGCTTGATGTATCACACTTATGGGCAACGTCAGGGACTGGGTATCGGCGGTCTGCGTAACCATACCGAAGAACCTTGGTATGTGGTCGGCAAGGATCTGGACAGAAATGTGCTGTTGGTGGCGCAGGGCAATCATCACCCTGCCCTGTTTTCAACTGGCTTGATCGCTAGTCAAGTGGCCTGGATCAATGAACTACACCCCGCGCTGCCATTGGCGTGTACGGCAAAAATTCGCTATCGACAACAGGATCAGGCATGTGTGTTGAGTTTGGTAAATCCATTGCGACCGGATCAGGTTGCCGTGCAGTTTCAAGTGGCACAACGCGCGGTGACACCGGGACAGACGATTGTGTTTTATCAAGGAGAGGTTTGTCTGGGAGGAGGAGTCATTGAACACTATGTCCGTTGAGTTTTCAGATTGGGAATATCGCAATATTGCCTTGGCAGTGGTCACACAGTGCGCCGTGCTGGTCCATGAGCTGGCGACCAAGGGACGTGCTTCCAGTGCTCGTATGCACGCATGCCTGACACCGGTTTATCAACTGGATGCCGATTCCGTTGCCAGCCTGTATCCCAGACCCGCTGACTTCAGTGAAGGCATGCAAGTGCTGCAAAATAGCTTTGACAGCAAAGGCTTGCGAGAACATGCTGAAGTTGTACGTTATTTATTGGGGATGTTGGTTTTGCAGCAGCACCTCAGTCGGGCACCGGCCATGTTGTCTGAAATCGCCGCTCGCCTGCGCGACTTTGGTCCTGAATACACCAGTGGACTGGGTGATCCGGAGTTGTTGATGAAGGCCGATTGCAGCCGTCTTGCACGACTGTATCAGGACACCATCAGCCGCCTCAGTTTCAGAATCCATGTGGCTGGCAATCCCGAACATCTTCGCAATCAGGAAGTCGCCGAACAAATTCGTGCATTGTTGCTGGCCGGCATTCGCTCGGCGGTCCTATGGCAACAATTGGGTGGCCGGCGATGGCACCTGTTTGTTTACAAAAAACGAATTCGCGATACCTTGAGTGATATTCGACGCAAGCTGATCAGTGTCAGTACGCATTAATCATTTGTTTTTTTGACATCTTCAGAGGGAAAACCAGTTTCATGAGCATCTCTACCTTGACTGCCATTTCGCCGATTGACGGCAGATATCGGGCCCGTACTGAAGCCTTGAGTGACTTTTTCAGTGAATATGCGCTCATTCGTTATCGTGTGTTGGTGGAAGTGCGTTGGTTGCAACAACTGGCTGCCCACCCCGGGATCCCGGAAGCACCGGCGATGAGTGCCGCTGCGCAGGCCCGATTGGAGCAACTGATCAGTGAGTTTTCTCCGGCAGATGCACAACGCGTCAAAGATATCGAGCGCACCACCAACCATGATGTCAAAGCGGTTGAATACTTCATCAAGGAAAAAATTGCTGATGAAGCTGATTTAAAAACCCAACTTGAGTTTGTGCATTTCGCCTGTACCTCAGAGGATATCAACAATCTGTCCTACGCGTTGATGCTCAGAGACGGGCGAGATCTGGTGATGGTGCCAGTGATGAAGCAGTTGATCGATCAGTTGCGTCAACTGGCGCACGAGACTGCGGCTCAGCCCATGCTGGCGCGCACGCACGGCCAGACAGCGTCACCCACCACGGTTGGCAAGGAGATTGCCAACGTTGTTTACCGATTGGAACGTCAACTTGAGCAGTTTGCGAAAAGCCCTGTGCTCGGCAAAATCAACGGCGCGGTGGGCAACTATAATGCGCATTTGAGTGCCTACCCCGATGTCGATTGGCAAGGCAATGCGCAGCAGTTTGTAGAGACCCTGGGTCTGCAGTGGAACCCCTTCACAACACAAATTGAACCCCATGATTTTATTGCAGAAATGTTTTCTGCCTGTTGCCGCTTCAATACCATTCTGATCGATCTGGATCGCGACATCTGGGGCTACATTTCTCTGGGTTATTTCAAACAACGCGCGATCGCCGGCGAAGTGGGTTCCTCCACCATGCCTCACAAAGTCAATCCCATCGATTTTGAAAACTCTGAAGGTAATCTGGGTATTGCCAATGCGGTGATGCAGCATCTGGCAGAAAAGTTGCCGATATCCCGCTGGCAGCGTGACCTGACCGATTCGACCGTGTTGCGCAGCGCCGGTACCGGATTCGCCCATGCGCTGATTGCTTACCATGCAACGTTGAAGGGGCTGAGCAAACTCAGCATCAACCCGTCGATACTCCAACGTGATCTGGACAACAGCTGGGAAGTGCTTGCTGAACCGATTCAGACAGTCATGCGTCGTTATGGGGTTGAACAGCCCTACGAAAAGCTCAAGGAATTGACCCGCGGCCAGAGCATCAATGAGGCAGTATTGTTGACATTCATTAACTCGCTGGATATTCCAGAGCACGCCAAAGTGTCGTTGCGCGCGTTGCGTCCGGATAATTACATTGGGAACGCAGTGCAGCAGGCCAAGTCGATCTGATTTTCAACATATTGTTTTATTTAGAATTGTAGTCTCATAAGAGGACCTGTCAGTGCTGTATTCCGTATTACCCGACGATTTTGATGCGCACGCGTTTCTGCGCGATTACTGGCAAAAAAAACCCTTGCTGATTCGTGCTGGCAGTGTGTCCTTTCTGGATCTGATTGAGCCGGAAGAACTGGCTGGACTCGCGTGTGAAGAAGGTGTGGAGTCTCGGTTGGTGCAAGTCAACGCGGCACTCGATAGCTGGACGTTGCGACAGGGGCCGTTCAGCGAAGACGATTTTCTGAATTTGCCTGAATCACATTACAGTCTGCTGGTGCAAGCGGTTGATCAGTGGGTAGACGATGTTGCCGCATTGCTCAGCGACTTTGCCTTTATACCGTCCTGGCGTATTGATGATGTGATGATCAGTTACGCCACCGATCAAGGTAACGTCGGACCGCATTTTGATTATTACGATGTGTTTCTGATTCAAGGCATGGGCCAGAAACGCTGGCAGATCGGCGATCTGTGTAACAGCATGACCGAGCGCTGTGATGACAGTGGTCTGCGTTTGCTGAAAAATTTTGTGGCGCGCGAGGAGTGGATCGTCAACCCGGGGGATATTCTGTATATCCCCCCGGGTTATGCGCATTACGGGGTGGCCATTGGCAACAGTATGACCTACTCCGTGGGATTCCGTGCGCCAGCGGTCGCTGATATCTTGAGTGGTGTACTTGATGATGCGCTGGATGTCTTGTCGGAGGATCAACGTTACGCGGATGTGTCAGCGCGATTACCCGTCCACCCGGGCGAAATCACCGCCGATGTAGTGTCACACTTGCAGGACATTATCAGGGCGCAGATGCTTGATCCGGCGCGCATCAGACAATGGTTTGGCCGCACCATGACCACGCCAAAGTATCCGTTACAGGACGATGGTTTTGCTGATCAGCCCGCGCATGAGCATGATGAACATTGTGATCACGATCACGATCACGACGATGAACATGAACATATCGAGATCAACAACGTCTCGGACCTGACAGCTGCCATCTCCAAAGGTGCCGGTGTCTACAAGGTACCCGGTGCACGCATTGCGTATGCCGTGGCCGACAACAAGGTAGAATGTTATGCCGATGGTGAGTGTCATGTTTGCGATCTGCGCTTGCTGGCCTTGTTGCAAGCGCTGGGAACACCCGGAAAAATCGACGAAATAGAGCGTGAGGTTATTGAGGCTGCGATTGCGGATGCTGAGGCAGCAGCCTTGTTAATGACACTTTATGACGGTGGTAGTCTGGTCATTGGTTAACAGGTGGTCAATCAGGTGAATCATGTTGCAAAGGTTTAATGCTGTCTGTTTCACAAAACCGGCTGGACAGATCCAGCGTTGGTGGTTGTCGTTCGCCCGTGGTTTGTCAGCAGGTTTGTTGATGGCTGCCAGCGCCACTGTCTACGCACAGACTGACGCGGCTGTTGCAACTGCCAGCGAACGCGCAGCCATTGAGATCATCGCGGTTCAGAATCGGGATCCGGCGTTTGTGCGTGCGGCAATCAGACCCATCCTCGATCCGCGTGGCAGTATTGCACAAGTCGATAACAAATTGATCGTGGCAACCACCGCCAGTAACCTGCAACAGATAAAACGCTTGATTGAGCAGACAGATCTCCCCGCTCGCCGGCTGGTGGTCAGTGTGGATTTTGACCATCAAGGAGCGCAAGTCAGGTCGACACCATCGCTTATGTCAGCCCAGCAAAGTGTGCAGTCCCTTGAGGGGAATACGGTTGTCTTTTCTGAGCTGCCGGATACTGCCGGAGTCCCTCAGTTGAGCGTCAAAGCGTCGATACAGTCGTCATTGGCTGACACGGAGATCGTGATCAGCAATGTACCCGGATTTACCGGGCAGCATCGACTTCAGTTGCCTTTAGGTGAGTGGTACATCATCAACCCCGAGCCATCGCCGGACGATGAATTGGCGTCATTGCTGGACAGTGCCTCAGCGGATATCCCTGAACAAGCTGACGTCAGTCCATTGGATTCGCTCGTCTCGCCTTTTGAGGCACTGATACCACCCGCACGTCAGGCTCCGATAGCCATTCGGGTGGACGTGTTGCCCTGATGCCCCCTCTTGTTTTAAAGGATCTGCCCTATCAGCGCGACAGCAGGGTATTGATTGGTATCCTGTCGCAACTGACAGGATGTGTCTGTCTGGACAGCGGTTTAAATACACAACAAGAGGCGCGCTACGACATACTGACAGCCCTGCCGAGCATGCAACAGCGAGTCACGTCTGCGGACAAACAGAATGAAGCATTCAGGCTGGCCCAGGCATCGCTTGATGCCCGACGTCCTGATCCAATACACAACGCGGATTTGGAATCACTCAGGCATTTACCATTTTGCGGCGGGCTGCTCGGGTATTTTGGCTACGAAGCCGCCAGTTTTAGCCCATCTGCCCTGCCCCTGATGAATATGCCAGGTACCGATGCTCGATCGACGCTGCTCAACGACATTCCGGTTGCTGTGTTTGGTGTGTACGATTGGGCCATCATTGTTGATCATCAACAGTTGAGCACGACACTCTTTATTCTGCCTCAGTGCCCCTCAGCAATCCGTGAACAGGCGTTAGGTGTGATCAGCGCTTATCGTAGTAAGGTCAATCTGGATTCTTCCGGAGAGCGGAACGCTGACTCAAGCAGTGCCGTGGGTTTGCTGGATCGCTTCACGCCGATGATTGACAGGATTCAATATGCGCGGTCATTTGATCGGCTGAAAAACTGGATACTCGCGGGTGACTGTTATCAGGCCAATCTTGCCATTCCTTTTGTTGCGCCCTTTCAAGGCAGCGCTGTAGATATCTACAGTTTGCTGCGAGAACAAAGCCGAAGCCCGTTTTCGGCATTGTTTGACGCGGGTGATTTTCAGATTCTGAGTGTGTCACCCGAACGATTCCTGTCGGTCAATGAGGGGCGTGTGTTTACCCAGCCGATTAAAGGTACGCGCAAACGGCAGGATGATCCGGCAGACGATCAGGCGGTGCAGCAGGATTTGCTCAGCAGCGAAAAGGACAGAGCAGAAAACCTGATGATTGTTGATCTGTTGCGTAATGATCTCGGGCGTGTGTGTGTGACAGGATCAGTGAAAACAGAGTCACTGTTCAAACTGCACAGCTTCACGCATGTCCATCATCTGATCAGCTCAATCAGCGGCCAGTTGCCTGATGACTGCAGTCCTTTGCGACTACTTGAAAGTTGTTTTCCCGGCGGTTCCATTACCGGCGCCCCTAAAATTCGTGCCMTGCAAATTATTGCAGAACTGGAGGTCACACCCAGAACGGTCTATTGCGGCAGCATTTTTTACTGTGATTATCTGAATCGCATGGACAGCAGCATTTTGATCCGCACACTGCTCTGTACCCGCCAACAACTGTTTTGTTGGGGAGGTAGCGGCGTGGTGGCAGATTCAGTGATGGCAGAGGAATATCAGGAATGTCTTGATAAAGTCTCCGCCCTCATGAACCTGCCTGTCACAGGTTAATCTGGCACAGGGTAACCTGGTGCAGGGTACTGGGCCATGGGGTAATCATGCTGTCTGTTAAAAAGACAGTTCGCGATTACTGGCCTTGAGGAACTCACGCTTGAGATCGTCATACTCGTGTACCGCCGGGAACTGCGGGAATTCACGGATAACATTATCGGGTGCACGGAACAGAATGCCAGCCTCGGCCTCTGCCAACATGGTGGTGTCGTTGTACGAATCCCCCGCCGCAATGCAACGATAATTCAAGCTGTGAAACGCTTTCACTGACTGACGTTTTGGGTCTTTCTGACGCAGGTGGTAGTTCACAATCATGCCCTGATCATCGGATTCAAGGCGGTGACAAAGTAGCGTCGGAAATCCCAGTTGTCGCATCAGTGGCTGGGCAAACTCGTAGTAGGTGTCGGACAAAATGACAACCTGAAAACGCTCACGAAGCCAATCCACAAACTCGCGCGCACCTTCCATGGGCGCCATGCCCGCAATCACTTGCTGTATGTCAGGGAGTCCGAGGCCGTGCTCACGCAAAATACGCAGGCGTTGTTGCATCAGTACGTCATAGTCCGGGATGTCACGTGTTGTGGCCCGTAGTTCCTTAATGCCGGTGCGCTCGGAAAAATCTATCCAGATTTCCGGCACCAATACCCCTTCAAGATCAAGACAGGCAATTTCCACGCGATATCCCCTCAGGATTAACAGAATTCATCAAAGCCGCGATTTTATAGTGCCACTGCCATGCTTGCCAGCCTGACGCGACATGATTGTGTCCTGCAGTTGGTTTTCGTTGATCGCCGATGACCTGTCGCTTGTTGTAAGATAGGTGTTTCAAGGAAACAGGAGTCAGGGAAACACCATGATCAATGCCCAGAACATCGCTGAAGTTAATGAAAAATTTCAAACAATGGAGCCGCGTGCCATTCTTCTTGAGATTTTTTCGGTCTACCCGCAGGCTGCGACTTCCTTCAGTGGTGCGGAAGATGTTGCTTTGGTGGTGATGGCCAAAAAACTGAATCCGGCGGTACGTGTTTTTACACTGGATACCGGTCGACTTCATCCTGAAACCTATCGCTTCATTGACGATGTGCGGCAGAAATATACGCTGGATCTGGAATTTTTGTACCCGGATACACAAGCTGTTCAAGCGTTGACCCGGGAAAAAGGATTGTTCAGTTTTTATCAAGATGGGCATGAGCAGTGCTGTGCAATTCGCAAAACCGAGCCTTTGCGTCGCAAACTGGCCGGTGAGCATGCCTGGATAACTGGTCAGCGCCGAGATCAGAGCCCTACCCGTACCAACGTCCCGGTCGCGCAACTCGATACCGCATTTGCGGCTCCCGGGCGCAGCTTGTTGAAGTTCAATCCCTTCGCCAACTGGCGCTCAAAGGACGTATGGGACTACATCCGCATGTTTGATTTGCCCTACAACGCTTTGCATGATCGCGGTTACGTCAGTATAGGCTGCGAGCCGTGCACAAAAGCAATCGGGCCCAACCAGCATGAGCGTGAAGGCCGCTGGTGGTGGGAAGAAGCGACCGCCAAAGAATGTGGTTTGCACAAACTGCCGGGTTAAACACCCGGCGTTTGCCTTGTGAGTGTCATCGGCTGGGCAGTACCACATCAGCAAACAAGGCATCCACCTCGCTTTGAGATTGGCAGGCCAGCACTTTTTCGACAGTGTCGCGATCCAGATGGTCGGCAAACATATGTATGAAGTCCAGCATATAGGCCCGCAACAGGCTGCCTTTGCGAAAGCCGATGCGGGTAATACTGTCTTCAAACAAATGGCTGGCGTCGATGGCAATCAAGTCCGCGTCCTTGTCGGCGTCGTAGGCCATATGTGCCACAATACCGATGCCCAGTCCGAGTCGTACATAGGTTTTAATGACGTCGGCATCGGCGGCCGTGAACACAACTTTGGGATGTAAACCCAGTTTTTCAAACGCGTCATCCAATCGTGCCCGCCCGGTAAATCCTGGCACGTATGTCACCAGTGGGTAATTGGCGAGTTCTTCCAGGGTGACGCATTGCTGTTTGGCCAAGGCGTGGTCGTTGGGTACCAGCACCGCTCTGTTCCAGCGATAACACGGCATCATCATCAGATCGCTGAATAACTCCATGGCTTCAGTTGCGATCGCAAAATCGGCAGTGCCTTTGGCAGCGATTTCAGCAATCTGGTAAGGCGTGCCCTGGTGCAATTGCAGCGACACGTTGGGGTAGGCGTCGATAAAACGTCGAACAATCGGCGGTAAAACATAACGGCTTTGTGTATGGGTGGTTGCAATCGCCAGGCTCCCCGCGCGTTCATCACTGAAGTCAGCTGCGAGTTTCATCAGGTTTTCAGACTGCTGCAAGACGATCATTGCTTGTTCAATAATCGCTTTACCTGCTGGCGTCATACCACTGATATGCTTGCCATTTCTGACAAATATGCCGACACCAAGTTCGGCTTCCAATGCCAGAATCTGTTTGCTGACGCCGGACTGGGAAGTATGCAGGCGCAGCGAAGCAGCCGACACATTCAACCCTTGGTTGGCGACTTCGCAGATATAACGAAGTTGTTGCAATTTCATAAAACAGGACGCCTTTCAGAGTCAGCGGGTGCGCTAAATGGAGGATGGAAGATTGCCCGATCCTGGCAAAACAGCCGGCTCGTTGGCAACGCCATGGGGGACATGTCCGGTCGCGACATGTTGACGGGCTGAGTCGCAATGGCCCTGCTGGTCGTCAAAAAACACGTCAGCTTCATAGGCTTTCAGAAAAACGCCTTTCTCCATGCCGCCTAAAAACAGGGATTCATCAATTCGAATATTCCAGGCACGCAGCGTGCGCACTACACGCTCGTGTGCAGGCGCCGAGCGCGCCGTCACCAGACAGGTTCGGATGGGCGATTCTCCCGGGGCAAATGCCAGTTGCAGCTGTTGCAGCGCTGCCAGAAATGGCTTGAACGGGCCGCCGGACAATGGCTGATTAGCTGAGCGTTTTTCATTGAGTGCAAACGCTTCCAAGCCCTGGGTTTTGTAAATTCGTTCGGATTCGTCCGAGAACAGCACGGCGTCACCATCAAAGGCAAATCTCAGCGCATCATCTCTACCGGTATTGCCAGCCGACGGCAGAATGGTTGCAGCCGCAACGCCCTGCTCCAGTGCTTGTCTGACATCAGAGCCGTCCAGTGACAAAAATAGATGGCTGTTAAACGCGGAAATATAGCGGTATGGACTGCTGCCACCCGAGAATGCGGCGCGCGTGATACCCAATTTGTAATGTTCGATGGAGTTGAAGACGCGCAAGCCAGTGTCTGCGCTGTTTCTGGACAGTAGAATGACTTCCACGCGCGGCGAACCAAGCAACACATTCAGATGTAACAGTTTTTTAACCAGATTAAATGCGCCGCCGGGCTGTAACGGCTCATTCTCATGGGCTATTTGATATTTTTGATAGGCATCCAGCCCCTGCTCCATGTAAATTTGATGGCTTTCTGTCAGGTCAAACAGCGCCCGCGACGAGATTGCGATCACCAACTTACTGCTACCCTGATGAGCCTGGTTTGTGGGCTTGGTTTCTGACATGGTGAACATTCCTGTAAGCTGGCGACCAACTAAAACACACGAATAAAATCCACTGCCGATGCCCGGTTAATTCTGGTACGGTTGGAGAAGACAGGGAATTCCATTCGGGTAAAACAATGAGCCACAAAGATACAACAAATATTCAACCTGAAATAGCACTGGTATTATCGGGCGGCGGCGCCAGAGCAGCCTACCAGGTCGGCGCATTGCGCGGTATTGCCAGTGTTTTGCCCAGAGATATCTGCAACCCCTTCCAGATCATTTCCGGCACCTCGGCCGGTGCCATGAATGCCGTGGGGCTGGCCACACATGCCCACAAGATGCGCACTGGCGTCAAAATGCTGGAGTATGTCTGGCGCAACATCAGCAGTGACAAAATTTACCGGCTGGATTCTGCTGGGTTGGTGAGCAGTGCATCAAACTGGGTGTTTTCGTTTCTTGCCAATCGGAAAACACGAACACCCGCATCCCTGTTGGACAACAGTCCGCTGGATGCTCTGTTGCACGAGATACTGCGTCTGGAAAGGATCAACGACAACATGCAAGCCGGGTATCTGAACAGCCTCGTTGTCACCGCATCCGGTTATACCAGTGGCGAATCAGTGTCCTTTTTTCAAAGCAGCAAACCTGTTGAAAACTGGCAGCGATCGCACCGTGTGGGAATTCGCACTGACATCAGACATCGCCACCTGTTGGCCTCCTCTGCGATTCCCACGTTGTTTCCAGCCGTCAAAATCAATCGTGAATTTTTTGGTGACGGCGCTATCAGGCAGTTGGCACCGCTGAGCCCTGCCATCCATATGGGCGCGGATAAAATTCTTGCCATCGGAGTCAGTGGTAGTCGCACCCGGCGGCCGGCAAAAGGCGATCAGGTGACACAACCTTCCTTATCGCAAATTGTTGGTCACGTGTTGAACAGTGCATTTGTTGATACGCTGGAAAGTGACATGGCGGTACTTCGTCGGTACAACGCGCTGATTCCCTTGTGTTCGAAGCAGACTGCGCTTGATGTCAGGCCGATTGAGTTACTGGAGATTACACCCAGTCTGGACCTCAACCGTATTGCAGAAGATTATTATCAGACTTTGCCGAAGTCTATCCGGCTTTTTATTAGAGATACCAACTCCAGCTCGATTGCCAGTCTGTTGATGTTTGAAAAGGACTACTGTCAGGCACTCATGGATCTGGGCATCGCCGATGCGTTGGCAAAACGGGAGCAGATCCAGGAGTTTTTCCTGCGTTAAGTCGCGTCGAATCAGAACGAGTAGCTGAAGCCTACAACCAGTTTGTCTTCCTGATCAGTACCATTACGATCTTTGCCACCAATGATGTAGGTGGTAAAGAATTCAGCTGGCAGCTCAGCAATACCTTTGCTCAACGTCAAGTCCAGGCTTCGGAATGCGCCACTTTCTGCTGTTGCAGGAATGTATTTGCCTTTGTCTTCATAGGTCGCATAGCTGGCAGTGACGCCCAGACCAAAACCTTCACCCAGATCAAAGCTGGTGCCGACTGTAAAGAACATGTCGCCCTGGTTTGACCAGGTTGCATCTTGACCCATGTACTTCATGCCAAAGTCCAGTCCACTGAAGCTGAGTCCGAGGTAGGGCTCGATGACGCTGGCTTTGCTGTCATCCATGTACCAGTAGTACAGTGCACCGATGTCGTAAGACAAACCACCGCTTTCACCTGCGTATCCGCTGTAGAAGTTGTTTTCTACGGTTGTGCTCAGATCAGGGGTTCCATAGCTCAGGTTGGATGCCCACCAGCCTGCATACCAGCCAGTTTCTGTGCTGGTCAGGTCGAATCCGGCCTGCACTGCGGCGCCATCGTTTTCCGGTGTGTTGGTAATGCCACGGAAGACGTAGCCAGATACCACACCGACGTTGCCGGCAATTTCCACTTCAGCGTGAGCCGGTTTTACTGCGAAGATGCTTGCTGCTGCCATAAGGGCTGTGCCACCGAGTACGGCCAGTTTGCTTTTCGCTGCAACGTTGATTACCTGCATAGTGTTCACTCCTGATTCACTGTTTTGTGCTTGATAGTAAGTTCTTTCTTGTTGGGTCCGAATCGTGTTTGCAATTCGCCCGGACTTACTTTCTACGGAGCAATAGCTGTGCCAACATACAAAATATCAACGTTTACAAAGGGATACTCATCCTACCCAAAACCTGCCTAAAACCTGACGCCCCATTTTAGTGCAGAAAAAGTCCGGTATGCGCTGGAATGATGCCTGTGCGTGAGCAAAATAACCAATAACCATACGTAGTAACAGACGAGACTACGTTGAATGGCGTATATGTTCATTGGCAGAGTGTCAGGCGTCGACGATCTGGTGATCAAGGTGTGCAGTGAGCTCCGCAGGAAGGTTCAGACGGTGTGCGAGGACTTCGATATACGCGCGCTCTGCCGGATGGTCGATATCAATGGCCAGTCGCGAAACCAGATAAACTTCAGACGCTTGTTCAATACCTTGTACCGAACCTACCAGTGCGTCGACATCTACTGGTTTGCGTAAGGCATCAAACACAAATGCCTTGCTCTCCGCATCCAGAGACAACTTCTCGACTTGCTCAAAAATCACTGTCTGCTCTTTGTTATCGATATGACCATCGGCCTTTGCGGCGTAAATCATGGCAGTGACCAAGGTCAGCGAAAAGTTCTGGCCAGAGGTTGTATTGGCTGGTGGCGGCAAAAACCGCGGGTCGACGTTTGGTATGTCATTAACCGTCGCAATCGGTGCAGTCTGCACCTGTTTGCCTTGTTGCCAATTCTGGTAAGCCTTGTATGCCAGCGCGCCGGCCGCGGCAGCGCCACCATAGCCGATTACACCGCCCGCCATTTTGCGCATTTTTTTGCTGCCAACCAGCAAACCCAGAACGCCGCCAAGCGCTGCACCCTTGCCAAAACCGCCACCCATCATGCCCCCCAGCGGGCTGTTACTCATGGGATTGCCGTGCTGACTTTGCTGGCCTGATCCAAGAAATTGTTCAAACAGTTTGTTTGCATCCATTGTTTATCCTCTCTCTGTTATCCGTGAAGTAAATGGTTCTTGTCTCCCTCAAAGAGCGCGAACACGTGCTGTTTTTCCTTTAATCTTGCCTTTGCTCAAAATTTGTCGGGCCAGTTCTGCCTTCTGTCGATTGACGGCTACATAGGCGGCTTGATGGGTAATACGAATATTGCCTACATCAGATCTGTCCAGTTCACCCGTTGCTGTTAACGCACCCAACACGTCAGTGGGGCGAATTTTGTCTCGTTTACCGCCGTCTATAATCAATGTTGCCACACTGGCTGGTAGCGGTGCCTGCTTCAATACCGATGTGGATGGAAGTGCTGCAAGAGGTTGATCAGCACGATTTCCCGATACAGAAGTGAAAGTGCATGCCCTGCCCTTGGCACCTGCGCGACCGGTGCGACCGATACGGTGCGTATGCGTTTCGCGATCACGTGCCTCGTGGTAGTTGACCACAAGATCGAGGCCAATGATGTCAAGGCCTCGGGCAGCGACATCGGTTGCGATCAGTACCCGTGCACTGCCATTGCTGAAGCGAATGAACGCCTGGTCCCGTTCACGTTGATCCATCTCCCCATGCAGTGCCAGCGCAGAAAACCCGGCACGTACCAGCCGTTGGCAAACCTCATCGACGTCGTTGCGGGTAGTGCAGAACACCAGCGCATTCTCGGGTTTGAAGTGCAGGAGGATGCGCTTCAAGGCATCGAGTCGGGACTCGTCGTCACCGGTCAGGTAGGTCAATTCCTCAATGTCCGGTGCGGTTTCGGACTCCTCCAGTTGCGCATAAACCGGGTTCAGCAGAATTTTTTCGGACAAGTAACGAATCTCGGGCGAATACGTTGCGCTGAAAAACAGGATTTGAGGTCTGTCCCCAGGACCTGAGTTGGCGGGCTTCTGAATGGCAAGTTCTGCGAGGACGTTTTCCACCGATGGCAGAAACCCCATATCCAGCATGCGGTCCGCTTCATCAAGTACCAGGCAATTGATGTTAGTCAGCACCAATGATTTACGCTGCAAATGATCCTCGATGCGTCCCGGCGTGCCAACAATGATATGGGCACCATGACTCAATGAGTCGGCCTGCACCGCAACCGGGCGACCACCACACAGGCTGAGTACTTTGATATTGGGCATCAGCCGTGCCAGACGGCGGATTTCCTCGGCGACCTGATCCGCAAGCTCGCGTGTCGGACACAAAATCAATGCTTGTGGTTTAAACAAGGTCGCGTCCAGTTTTTGCAAAATACCCAGGCCAAAGGCTGCTGTCTTTCCCGAGCCTGTTTTACCTTGTGCCATCACATCGCGTCCTGCGAGCACGGCCGGCATGCTTAGTTGTTGCACGGGCGTCATTTGGTTAAACGCCAATGCCGCCAGGTTCTGCAGCAGTGCGGGATGTAATTGCAGTTGTGTAAAATCAGTGTCTGACATGACTATTTCCAGATAAGCACAGCGGTGCAGAAATTGCGGGCGAGCAGTGTACCATTTGATGAGCCTTCAATGGCGGGTTCCCCTTGTCCGGCGAAAGACCTACAATACTGCCAGTCCTTGACCTAGAGAGCTGATTGATGTCTGCAAGCATAAAAACCCCGGAAGATATCGAGAAAATGCGGGTTGCCGGTCGTCTGGCTGCCGAAGTACTCGAAATGATTGAGCCATTTGTTCAAGTGGGTGTCAGTACAGGTGAACTAGACCGGATCTGTCATGATTATATTGTCAACGTACAGAACGCGATCCCTGCCCCGCTCAATTACAATGGGTTTCCCAAATCGATTTGTACGTCATTAAATCATGTGGTGTGTCATGGCATTCCCAGCGACAGCAAATTGTTGAAAAGTGGCGATATCCTGAACATTGACATTACGGTGATCAAAGATGGATTCCACGGAGACACCAGCAAAATGTTTATGCTGGGTGATGTCGCACCCCATGCCCGGCGTCTGATCAAAGTCACTCAGGAATGTCTGTACAAGGCCATCGAGATTGTTAAACCCGGTATACGTCTGGGGGATATTGGCCATGTTATTCAGACGCATGCAGAGACCAATAATTATTCTGTGGTTCGTGAATATTGTGGCCACGGTATAGGACGTATATTCCATGAAGACCCTCAGGTACTGCATTATGGAAAACCCGACACGGGCACGCTGATCCTTGAAGGCATGACCTTCACGATTGAGCCCATGATCAATCTGGGTGAACGCCACACTAAATTGTCCAAAACGGATGGCTGGACAGTGACGACCCGTGACCGTCGCTTGTCAGCACAGTGGGAACATACCCTTGCCGTCACCGCTACCGGTTGTGAAGTATTGACTCGTCGCAAAGAAGAAGAACTATTTAAATGAATGACGACTGGTTAACAGTCGAACTGTCCGGATCTCCTGCTTTTTAGCTAATTTATCTGTTCGCGACCGCCCGGTAACCCGGACGCAGAATGGATGCCGAGGGTGTGCACGATGAGTGTTGATTTATCGATTGCCGTCACTGATAACTCCTATGTTCGGGTTAATAATCCGGGATGGGCCGATCACACATTGTTTGATACTACAGCGTTTGATCAGAAACTGGGTGCTGGTATGCCCACAGTTAGTTTGTTCAAAGATGCGCTGGCCCAGACCCAACAGGAATTGGATCGACGTTACCGCGCCGGTGCTGACATCAGCAGTCTGGTATGCGGGCGAGCCTGGTTTATGGATGAATTGCTGCGACGTGCCTGGGGTTTGTTTGATTGGAAAAATGCTGAACACCTGAGTCTGTTGGCGGTTGGTGGTTACGGGCGCGGAGAATTGCATCCGCACTCGGATATTGATCTGTTGTTGCTGATGCGAGGTGATCAATCGGCACTCAACCGCGAGGCATTGAGTAAATTTTTTACCTTTCTCTGGGATATCAACCTCGACATTGGTCAAAGTGTCCGCACCATCGTCCAGTGCCGTGAGGAGGCAGTCAAAGACATTACTGTTGCAACCAGCCTCATGGAGTCAAGAACCATTGTTGGACCGGTCGCCGCGCCTGAATCCTTGCGACTGGAAATGATCACATTGACCCAGGCGGCTGACGTATGGCCTGCCCGAGAGTTCTTTACTGCCAAACGCGATGAGCAGATCGCGCGTCACAACAAGTATTACGATATTGATTACGCACTTGAGCCCAATGTTAAAACGTCACCGGGTGGTTTACGGGACATTCAGACAATAGGCTGGATCGCCAAGCGACATTATGACGCTGACAATCTGGCAGACCTTGTTGCGTTGGGTTTTTTATTGCCGTCCGAATATGAACAACTGTTTAAAGGCGAACAATTGCTATGGAAGTTGCGCTACGGGTTGCATTTGCTCGCTGGTCGCAAGGAAGATCGGTTGCTGTTTGACAAGCAGCGCGATCTTGCAGCGATGTTTGGATTTCAGGACGACAATAAAAGCCTCGCAGTCGAAAAACTGATGCAGGAGTACTACCGTGCAGTGGCTACGCTGCGCGCACTCAATGATGTCTTGCTTCAGCATTTTGATGAGGCCATTCTCAGAGTAGGTGAAAAAGTCGAGATCACACGAATCAATAATCGCTTCCAGATTCGTAATAACTACATTGAAGTCAGTGACAGCGGTATTTTTAAACGTTTTCCTTTTGCGCTGATGGAAGTGTTTGTGTTGATGGCACAACACCCTGAAATAAAGGGCGTGCGTGCCGCAACCATTCGATTGATCCATGAGCATCGTACTCTTATCGACAGCAAGTTTCGGGTGGATTTGCGCAATACCACCTTGTTCATGGAGTTACTGCGATCACCGAATGATCTCACTACGCAACTTCGGCGGATGGCACGTTATGGCATTTTGGGTCGTTACCTGCCTGAGTTTGGTGCAATCACCGGTAAAATGCAGCATGACTTGTTTCATATCTATACGGTTGATGCGCATACCTTGCAGGTAGTGGAAAACATGCGTCGCTTCCGTTTGCCGGAAGCAAAAGAGTTGTATCCGATTGCGGCACACATCACCACAAAATTACCCAAGATAGAGCTGCTTTATATTGCCGGTCTTTATCATGATATTGCCAAAGGTCGCGGGGGCGATCACTCAACGCTGGGCATGGAGGACGCAACCGCCTTCTGCCAGCGTCATCATCTCAGTGCATGGGATACAAAACTGGTGTGTTGGCTGATCAGCAAACACTTGTTGATGTCAATGACAGCACAGCGTAAGGACATTTCAGATCCAGAGGTCATTCAGGATTTTGCTGTACAGGTTGGCGATAAATTGCACCTGGATTATCTCTATGCATTGACGGTTGCGGACATTAATGCAACCAATCCCACGCTCTGGAATGCTTGGCGCGCGTCATTGTTGCGACAATTGTATCTGAGCACCAAAAAGGCATTGCGCAGAGGTCTTGAGAATCCCCTCGATCGACAGGACCGGATCAAGGACAAACAGGAAAGTGCCTTGTTGAAACTACGCGACAAAGGTTTGTCGGATGCGGAGATTCAAGTCATTTGGGAGAATACCGATGACGAATATTTTGTACGCGAATCTGTAGCAAATATAGTCTGGCATACAGAATCGATTGCCCGTCACAAGCAGCAACATGGTGCTGAGGAAACCCTGATTCTGGTTCAGGATACTGCAGACTCACTCGCTGATGGTGCAACACATATTTTTATCTATACCGTTAACCGGCGCCATTTGTTTGCCAGCAGTGCGGCGGCGATGGAGCAACTTGGGTTGAACATTCAAGATGCACGTATTTTTACCTCCAGTAAAAACTTCTGCATGAATACCTATTCGGTTCTGGAAATGGATGGCACAGCGATTGGTGACAATCCCCAACGCATCAACCAAATCAAGAAGCTGCTGTGTGAATATCTGGCTGAGCCATCAGCCCACCTGCGCGTGTCCAGAAAACGACGCTCCCGAAAACTGCAACACTTTGGCCAACAGGTTGAAACTGCCGTGATCAATAAAGACGGACAGCCCTGGTCAACACTTGAAGTTAACTGCATCGACAAACCGGGGATTCTCGCTGCCATTGGCAAGGTGTTTGCGGAGCAGGAAATACAGCTGCTGAACGCCCGGATTGCCACGCTTGGTGAGCGCGTAGAGGATTTATTTTTTATTGCAGACGCCAATGATCAGCCAGTGTGTGATCCACTGGCCATCGAAAAATTGCAAAAGGCTTTGCTGCGGGAACTGGAAGCCTGACGACATCTTCAAAGACTGAATGAACAAGGATTCAAGTATGAGTAACAACAATCTCCACAGTTTTGGACTGGGCCTGGCAACTCTGGATTCACAGGGCAAAGTAATCGAAGTCTATTATCCTGAGCCTGTAGTGAGCCCGGCGGCCGAGGTGGTTGCAGCCCTGAGTATTCATTGTGGATATAAGGCTGGAAACTCAGACATCAGGCTATCCCCGGCTCAGCGATCTACCCTGTCAGATGACATGACAGTGCCAATGAGTGATTTGCTTCGGCAGACCTTAAAAACCACACAATCGACCGTTGTTGCCATGTTTCTGGCTGAAAACAGTGTGCCGGCAACGGTTGCGGAGGTCTATCTCAAACTGCACCTGCTTTCGCACCGGCTTTGCAAACCACATGCCCTGAATTTGCAGGGGGCGTTTGGCATTCTCAGAAATATAGCCTGGACCAATCAGGGCGCTATTGCTGTGGAAGAACTGCAAGCAAGGCAGCTGCTGGCGCGCAGTCAAGGCCAATTGCTGGATGTTATGTCCGTTGATAAATTTCCGAAGATGGTTAATTACGTTGTACCGACTGGTGTCAGAATTGCTGACACCGCCCGCGTTCGACTAGGTGCCTATGTTGGTGAGGGCACTACGGTTATGCATGAGGGCTTTATTAACTTCAATGCCGGCACAGAAGGTTCGGCCATGGTGGAAGGTCGTATTTCTGCGGGTGTGGTGATTGGCGAAGGCAGCGACCTGGGCGGTGGCTGCTCGACCATGGGTACGTTATCGGGTGGCGGAACTGCTATTATCTCGGTTGGGCGTGATTGTCTGATTGGTGCCAATGCGGGCATTGGTATCGCCTTGGGAGACCGCTGCATTGTTGAGGCTGGCTTGTATGTGACGGGTGGCACTATTGTCAGTGTTCTGGATCATGAGGGTAATCTTGTTCAACATGCCAAAGCGCGTGATTTGTCTGGGCGCAGTGATCTGTTGTTCCGTCGAAACTCTCAAACTGGCGCGGTGGAATGTAAAACCAATAAAACCAGTATTGCTTTGAATGAAGAGCTGCACAGCCACAACTAGAATCAAACGGGTATTCAAGGCAGATTGTAAATATGTCACACAAACTTAACACCGAGCAATTGTCTGCTACGGCCGCTCTTGCCGTGCAATTGATGCGTATTCCGTCAGTGACGCCTGACGACAAAGGTTGCAATCAAGTGATGATTGATCGACTTGCCGCGCTGGGTTTTTCTATCGAAACCATGCGTTTTGGAAACGTTAATAATTTCTGGGCCAGATACGGGCAACGTGGTCCGGTACTGTGTTTTGCGGGCCACACCGATGTGGTTCCCCCGGGGCCAGAGGAAAAATGGTTATCTCCCCCGTTTGAACCGGCGATCCGAGACGCCTTTTTGTATGGTCGCGGCGCAGCAGATATGAAAGGCAGTCTGGCTGCGATGATTACCGCCTGTGAAGCAGTGCTTGCTGACGAACAAGTGGGCGATGCAGGGCTGGCTGGATCGATTGCGTTTCTTATCACTGCTGATGAAGAAGGTGCGGCAATTCATGGTACCCGTGAAGTGATCAGTACCCTTGAACAACGAAACGAAAAAATAACCTGGTGCGTGGTGGGTGAGCCGAGCAGCACGGAGCACCTTGGTGACGTCGTGAAAGTGGGTCGTCGCGGTTCACTGCATGGTGTGCTGACCGTGCACGGGGTGCAGGGCCATGTTGCCTACCCTCACCTTGCCCGTAACCCGGTTCATAAGGCGATGCTGCCGTTAAACGAGTTATGCCAGGAAGTCTGGGATCATGGTAACGATGTGTTCCCACCCACCAGTTTCCAGATTTCCAACATCCATGCAGGTACTGGCGTTGATAACGTTATTCCGGGCTCTTTGGAAGCAGTCTTCAATTTTCGGTTTTCAACAGAATTGAATGAGTCGATTATCAGACAAAGGACAGAAGCGATTCTTGACAAATATGAACTTGAATACACGCTGGAATGGAAGTTATCGGGTTTACCATTTCTGACGCGCAATGAAGGTTTGATTAACGCAGTGCGAGACAGTATCCATGAGGTCACTGGTGTAACTACAATGCCATCAACGACCGGTGGCACGTCAGATGGACGCTTTATTGCGCCCACCGGCGCAGAGGTTGTTGAATTGGGGCCCTGTAATGCGAGTATTCACAAAATCGATGAGCATGTGCGTCTGACGGATCTTGATGCCCTGAGTCTGATCTATCAGGGCATTATCAGGCGTTTGCTTTTGCCTGCATAAATATCAAAGCGGCTGGTTTTACCTTTGATTGCCGCAGACGGAGGCAGGTTCTCCAGTGGTAACGCTCGTGCAGGGCGTTTCACAACAACTTTGCGGGCGAGTGACAGTGCTAAAGGCAACAGATTGAGTCCCAGTGCTTCCTCGCCATGCAGTTGCTGGAGCAAATAACGATTTTTTTTTACCCGGGCACTCTTGTCACGATCCGGAAACATGGGGTCGAGATAGATGACATGTGCCTCTGGTAGCGTTGGCAAGACATCCAGACTGCTGCCGGGCGGACAAAGATACATTCTGCTTAACGCCGCTCTGGTAAGTTTTTCAGCTGAAGTTTCCTGGTTTGGAGAATCAAGCGCCCTTTGTATGCCATCAATCAGTAATGCGTGAACGAGTGGCGATTGCTCAATCAATGTGACGTGCCAGCCTGCACACGCAAGAATAAAGGCATCAAGACCAAGCCCGGCGGTGGCATCAATCAAATGAGTTTCTGTGTCAAAAATCTGATTCGAGTTAAAAAATGGATGCGGCGAATGTGTTTGTGGTCGTTGACCCATGGCCTTGACTACAGCCTCTCCTGACAGTGCTTTGCTGATTCTGTGTTGTATGGATGGATCCGCAAAATCTACACAAAGCACACCTGCTTCGGGTTCTGCAGGAAGTCCGAGCGACAGTCGCCCCTTGTGACGGAAAAGTTCAACAGTCATGCGTTGGACCTCAGTGCCCTCATCAAACGCTATACCGTTCTGTATTGCATGTCATCATTAAGATAGATCGGCGTTGCTGCTTCGGGGCTGATTGCCAGCCCGTTCTGGAAACTCTTCACTGCCAGGTCAGCCAATAACAAGGCATTACAATCTGGTGATATCTGTACTTCGTCAAACGACGTTTGAAAATCGATCAGCAAAGGATGCGCCCAGCCGGAGCCAGCGCCTATCCAGACCGACGGCATACTTTGTTCTACCATCATCAACATAAAATGATTGAAAACACTTTTGAGCGATTCAGCGCCGAGAATCTGATCGTGTTTCTCGGCAATCGGAGTGAAGGCATGATCAAACGAATAGATGGCAAAATAGAATTCAGATTCACGCGCATGTAAACAGACAGCGATAAAAATGCGCTGTTCCTTGTTTTGGTGTGCTGATTTCAACAGGCTGTCATAGGCCAGAATCGCAAGCGAGGAGACGCAGACAACAGGACAATCTGTTCCAAAAGCAAGCCCTTGAGTCACTGATGCACCTATGCGCAGCCCGGTAAACGATCCTGGACCATGAATCATGGCAATGGTGTTGATGGATGCCAGTGACAGTTGGTGCTGCTGAAGTAAGGTTTGAACTAAAGGCAATACGTCATCAGCGTGTTTACGAGGACGTTTACTAAAGCAAATGTCGCGGACAGTGGCTGAGGTCAGCGCAACAGAGCACTCGTCAAAAGCAGTATCAATAGCGAGTACCGCGATGTCATTGGATTGCGTTAACGAAGAGGTGTCTGACATCAAGTTTTCCAATGTCTGGACAGGAGTCGGAAATTTAGGAGACGAGTTCCTGACGATCAGAGTTATACGATGAATTCAAAAACACTTAATCATGCACACATCACATTGGGCTTTCACCGTATGCGATGTGTGCACGATTGCCGATCACTCTTGTGGAGTAGCAGGTGCTGGAGCAGATGGCGCTGATGCGGGCGTATTTGCTGGCGCAGCAGGTTTCTTGGCAACACGATTTACCGGTGCTTTAGCTGCCGCAGGCTTGACAGGCGCTGGGGCTTTTTTCGCAGCAGCTGGTTTGGCTGCAACTGGCTTCTTCGCAGCGGGTGCCTTTTTGGCAGCTTTTGCAACGGCTGGTGCTTTGACTACGGCTGCTTTCTTAACCACTGCCGCTGTTTTGGCTGCCGCTTTGCCAACTTTAGCTGGCGCTTTACTGGCGGCAGATTTTTTGGCAGCTGGTTTTGCAGCAACTTTCTTGGCTGCAGCTGCTGGTTTGCTTGCTTTGACAGGTACAGGCTTGGCCACTGCCTTGGGTGCGGCTGCGGTCTTAACAGGTTTGATTTTGGCCTTGGCTTTGGCAATTTTTGCTTTCAGTGCTGCTTTTTTTGCTGCAGCTTTATCACGTGTTGCTTTTAATTTGGCTGCTGCTTTGGCTTTCGCCGCCGCTTTTTTTGCTGCTGCTTTTTCGCGGATAGACAAAGCCTTTGCAATGGATTTCGCTTTGGCTGCTGCTTTTTTTTCGGCTGCCTTTGCTTTCAGAGCTGCTTTTTTTGCTGCTGCTTTTTCTTTGGTTTTTTGTTTCTTGATACGCGCTGCTTCTTTGGCTGCATCTGCTTTCTTACGCTTTTTCATGAACTGTGCAGCAAATGCTTTGACTGCTTTGTCCAGATCGGCTTCTGCTTTTGCAGCAATTTGTGCTTTACGAGCTTCAGCGGCTGCTTTGGCTTTTGCTGCATCAGTAATTGATTTTACCTGGGATTTTGCAGATTTCAGTTTGTCATTGATGGCGGTCAGATTTCCTGCTGCATTTTTCGCGGCTGTTTCAGCATTGAGTAATGCCTTTTTACCCGCTGCAGTTGTGCTCTTTGCGGCTTTGGCGGCAGCGGCTTTAGCTTTTGCTTCCGCGGCTTCCAATTTCTTTTTACCAGCTACAAGTTCTTTTTCAACTTTCGCCAGAGAGGCTTCTGCTTTTGCCAAGGCAGCGTCTTTGAGTTTTTTCACTACTGACACGGCAGAGGTTTTCTTTTTCGCTTTAACTTTGGCCATACAATTATCTCTCCATTACTGTGGAAAAAAACCACCATCATCACTGAACGCGTAATTACCCACGTTTGATTTGCACGATAACACAAAAATATGTGCCCAAACAGTGATATGGATTAAATTAAAGTCTATTTGCTGAGTACCTGAGCGAGTCTGGATCGAATTTCCTGAACGCTGTCCTGTCCATCGATACTGACCACTTGTACATGCGCTCCGGATTTTTCCAAAGCTTCGTAAAAATTAACCAACGGTTTTGTTTGTTCGTGATAAACAGACAGTCGTTTTCTGACAGTGACTTCTTTATCGTCATCGCGCTGAATCAACGCTTCGCCCGTCACGTCATCAATACCTTCTGCTGTCGGCGGATTATGCTTGATGTGATAAATGCGTCCTGAACCGGGGTGCACTCTGCGTCCACTTAAGCGATTGACTATTTCTTCATCGTCTACACGAATTTCAATAACACGGTCTATATTGATGCCAGCATCGACCATTGCCTGAGCTTGTGGAATTGTTCTGGGAAATCCATCCAGCAAAAATCCGTTCTCACAATCAGGCTGTTTGATGCGCTCACTCACCAGCGCGATAATAATTTCATCAGTCACAAGTCCCCCACTGCTCATGACGCCGGCAACCAATTTGCCTAATTCCGAGCCAGCCTTCACGGCTGCGCGCAGCATGTCACCAGTTGAAATCTGCGGGATACCCAATTCGGAAGTAATAAATTGTGCCTGAGTTCCTTTACCGGCACCCGGGGCTCCCAATAAGATGATTCGCATATCTTCTCCAGTCTTCAGTTTTCAAAAATAAAATTAGGTTTCCAGACGTTTTGCATCTTGCCACCACTGTTCAAGAACGTTGCTGCTGCACTCGGGCAACGTCGTATTCGAACGGGCAGCTGCTTGTTCAATAAATTTGAATCGTGATTCAAATCGTTTGTTCGCATCACGTAAACTGGCATCGGCATCAAGGCCCAGATGTCGGGCCAGATTAACGCAAGTAAACAACAGATCACCCAACTCATGCTGCTGCATACTGACACTACCCGCTGCTACGGCTTGTTTTAACTCTGTGACTTCTTCATCAAGTTTAGCGGTGACACCTGAGATGTCTGCCCAGTCAAATCCAACCGACGCGGCGCGTTTTTGTAACTTTGCTGCTCTGTCCAACGCTGGCATGGCGGATGCAACATCGTCCATGACACTGACCAATCGCCCTTGACCTTCGCGCACGCGCTGGGCATTTTTAATCTTTTCCCAGTTTTGCTCTACCTCATGAGCGGTCAATAACGTAGGCTGCCCAAAACTGTCCAGCGTACCATCCGGAAAAATATGCGGGTGCCTGACCAACAGCTTTTGAGTGATTGCATTGGCGACGTCTTGGAGATCAAACAACCCCTGTTCCTGAGCAATGCGCGCGTAAAATACCACCTGAAACAGCAAATCCCCAAGTTCATCACAGATTTTTTCCGGATTTCCTTGTTCTATCGCATCGATTACCTCATAAACTTCCTCAAGTGTGTGCCGGGTCAGTGATGTCAGCGTCTGTTTTCTATCCCAGGCGCATCCGTGTTCCGGGTCCCGGAGATTACCCATCAGTCTGACAAGTGCGGCAATGGCCTCCGCCTGATTCTGGCTGTTTTGCATGTTATTGATCCTCCAGTCGTGTTGCCTCGATAACACTATCCAGATCGTTCAGGTAATCAAGTGCGCGCGCCAGCCGGTTAAAAGAATCTGTTTCTATTTCCAGTTGCATATAGGCAGTGGCTGCCTGTTTATTGCTGCGAGTGTTGATCGCCAGTACATAGATCCCCTCTCCTGCCAGAATCGCAGAAACGTCTCGCAACAATCCAGCGCGGTCATGGGCCAGGATGCCCAGATGAATACTCTGAGGCTGCGTGTCGCAGCTATCTGATTGAAGCCCTGCAAACAAATCAGTGGGTGCGAGATCTGCACTGAGGTGTCGGACAACGTCAATGACCTCGTCGACGGCAATGGCACCGGTACCTACCGATACAAATAATCCTTCGACATTTTTGCATCCAAGTTTTCGAGCAATGTCTTCGTACGGAATGTTGCGGATGGCAAGGCGTTTAAACTCGGTTTCCAACCACTCTTTGCCATATTCCAGATTCTGATCCTTATCCTGCAATTTAAACCATTGCACCAATTTGGCGCGAGATCTTGGTGTATTTGCATACCCTAAATGTGGTTTAAGCCAGTCCCGTGCCGGTAGATTCAATGGGCTGGATAACACCTCTACCCGATCACCAGTTTTAAGCCGATAGTTGAGCGCCACCACTTTATCGTTGACGCGCGCACCCGAACAATGATGTCCCACTTCAGTGTGGACATAATAGGCAAAGTCCAATGGTGTTGCACCAGCCATCAGGTCAACGACATGTCCCTCGGGCGTAAACACATAAATCCGGTCATCTGCCCGCGCATCACTGCGCAGTTGTTCGGCAAGACCACCCACCATTCCCATTTCGTCATGCCATGCCAGCACCTGACGCAGCCATTCAATTTTTTCTTCAAACCCGTCTTTATAGTTGGGATCGACGATGCCTTCTTTGTAACGCCAATGCGCGCAAACGCCCAATTCCGCATCGTCATCCATCGCGTAAGTGCGGATCTGAATCTCGAATACTTTATGGTGCGGACCAATGACAGCCGTGTGCAGCGACTGGTAACCGTTTTCCTTGGGATTGGCAATATAGTCATCAAACTCGTTGGGGATGACGCGCCAGATATTGTGGACAATACCCAGCGCTGCGTAACAGTCCCGGACATCAGGGACAAGCACCCTGACCGCACGGATATCAAATATCTGACTGAAATCGAGCTGTTTGCGCTGCATTTTTCGCCAGATACTGTAAATGCTTTTAGCGCGCCCATTAATTTCAGCATCAATACCAGCCCGGTTGAATTGTCGTCTGAGCTCTTCTGTGACTTCGGTTATGAAGCGTTCCCGATCAACCCGACGCTCATCGATCAGACTGGCAATACGTTTGTAGTTTTCGGGTTGTAAATATCGGAATGAAAGGTCTTCGAGCTCCCACTTGAGTTGCCCGATACCCAGACGGTGCGCCAATGGCGCGTAAATATCAAACACTTCCCGTGCGACACGTCGGCGCTTTTCTTCATTGGCGTGTTTGACAGATCGAATGGCGCAGGTTCGTTCCGCCAGTTTAATCAGCGCAACTCGCACATCATCTACCATGGCAAGCAGCATCTTGCGGACGTTTTCAACCTGATCCTGGCTTTGTCCCAGTACGCGAGTTTTGCTGGTATCTGTTTCGTTGATTGCGGCCATGCGTAACACGCCTTCAAGCAGGCGCGCAATGTTTTCTCCAAACTCCTGTTTGACCTGATCAAGTGTCAGTCTTGATTCGCGCACCGGTCGATACAAAACAGCAACAACAATCGCCTCACTGTCCAGATGCAATTGGGCAAGTATTTCTGCCATTTCCAGACCTGTCCGGTAGCTGCTGATACCCGGTGACCAGGCATTGTGCGCCGCGACAGTCTGCTGCTCAACCTGCCAGCTCAGATCGCATGCCTTGCGCAGCTCGTCGTGTTTTGACAAGCCTACATAGGTTTCCAGACGATTCAGCCATTGTTCAAAGTTGACGCTGCCATCGGGATTAAATGAGTACTCTTCGCGAACCTGAACCATAAATAATCCTGATTATTTGACCCGTTCGAAGCGTGCCATGGATTCTACATGTCCGGTATGCGGAAACATGTCCATGACGCCCGCGTGAGTCAAACGGTAGCCTTGTTTTACCAACTCAGCGGCATCTCTTGCCAGTGTCGAAGGATTACAGGAGACGTAGACGATCACTTCAGGCAACAATTCACGGATTTTTGAGACCAGTTCAATGGCACCGGAGCGCGGTGGGTCAAGCAGCAATTTTGTGTAATCGGCAGTCGCCCAACGGGTGCTGTCAAATTCGGTAAACAAGTCAGCAGCAAAAAACTGCGTGTTGAATAACGCGTTTAGTGCCGCATTGGCTGTGGCACGCGCAACCATGTCTTCACTGCCTTCAACGCCGGTTACCGATGCGCAGCGTCGCGCCATCGGCAAACTGAAATTACCAAGGCCACAAAACAGATCGAGAACCTTGTCGTCATTCTGAAGATCCAGTAACTGGATTGCTTGCGAAATCATACGACGGTTAATGTCTGCATTAACCTGCGTAAAGTCTCCCGGATAAAATGAAATACAGATATCACCAGTTTCGTCAGGCAAAAAATACTGCAATTGATCGTTGTCAGATTCTGGCCAGAAGCGGGTTACGGTGTTAGGGCCGCCTGATTGCAAAAACCATTCGATGTCATGCTGATCTGAAAAATCGCGCAACTTTTGTTTGTCAGCATCTGACAGTGGCTCAAGGTGGCGAATAGTCATGGTGACGCGCAGTACCGTGTCGAGCAAGGTTATAGGGACACAGCTGCGTTCGCCAACGGCAACCTCTATCTGAGGAATATCGCGACAACCGTCCAATGTCAGCAACAAAGCGCGCAAGGCTTTGATGAGATTGCCCACGGGAGGTACCAGCGTGGTGCAACGTGTCATATCGGTGATGAATGTGCTGGCCTTTTCACGAAAACCAACCAGTACATCAGATTTTTTGTGAACATACCTGACCGCAAGTCGTGCCTTGCGTCGATAGGACTGTGATGTTGAGGCCATGGCAGGAATGACGATGAAATCGGACAGGCCGGCAGTATGCTTCAGATGGTCAATCAATACCTGCTGCTTGAGTGCAATCTGGCCATCCAGCTTCAAGTGCTGTAGCAGGCAACCGCCACAAATGGCGGCGGCTTCACAGGGGGCGGTCACCCGATCAGCAGATGGCGTGATCACGTCCAGCAATTTAAGTTCATCAAACTGACTGCGGCGCGATGTAAATGTTGCCGTCACGGTTTCGCCAGTCAGGGCACCATCCACAAATGCGATTTTGCCATCAATTCGTGCGACGCCACGACCTTCATGACTCATGCGTTCTATGGTCAGGGTTTCCGGTTGAGTAGGCAGGCTCTGACGGCGACGCCGATTGTTGCTCATAATCAAGTCTCTGAATCTGATGTTGGCGGTCAGGAAAACACACCGGTTGAAAGGTAACGGTCGCCCCGATCACAGATAATCGCAACGATGACGGCATTTTCTACTTCTTTGCTGAGTTGTAGCGCACCAAATACCGAGCCACCAGATGAGACGCCACAAAAGATGCCTTCTTGAGTCGCCAATGCTTTCATGGTTTTTTCTGCATCGTGCTGATGTACATCGATGATGCGATCTACACGCTCAGCCTGAAAAATTTTAGGCAGGTATTCTTTGGGCCAGCGCCGAATGCCTGGAATTTTTGAACCATCCTGAGGTTGCAGGCCAACAATCTGAATGTCCGGGTTTTGCTCTTTAAGAAAACGGGACACGCCCATGATAGTCCCGGTGGTTCCCATCGAGGCCACGAAATGTGTCACTTGACCGTGTGTGTCTCGCCAGACCTCAGGGCCGGTCATTCGATAATGAGCATCCGGATTGTCAGGATTGGCAAACTGATCGAGTATTTTGCCTTTGCCTTGTTTTGCCATATTTTCTGCAAGATCGCGTGCGCCTTCCATGCCGTCCTTGTCGCTGACCAGAATGAGTTGTGCGCCGTAAGCAGCCATCGAGTCTTTGCGTTCAGCAGACATGCTCTCGGGCATAATCAGAATCATACGGTAGCCGCGAATCGCGGCCACCATCGCCAACGCAATACCAGTGTTGCCGCTGGTTGCCTCGATCAAAGTGTCGCCGGGTTTGATCGTGCCGCGCAACTCCGCTTGCACAATCATATTATACGCCGGGCGATCCTTGACTGATCCTGCCGGGTTGTTTCCTTCCAGCTTGACAAGAATGGTGTTGCTGGTCACGCCTGGCAGCCGCTGCAATCTGACGAGTGGTGTATTACCGACAAACGTATCAATGGTGGGATATGACATGATGACCGTCTTGGCTGTTGAATGACTTAAGACTGACTGTCCGGTGAATGCCGAACCAGTCCCGCTGAAAACGCAGGATTTTACCCGTTATCGCTGTCTGGGGGTAGGCTAAAGACGGCTGGCGGCGCGGGAGAAACAAACAATTGACGGCTGTTTAATGGTTTTGTGCCTAAAAGCGGCCGAAGCGCCTGTCGCATGAATCGTTTGCTGGTCGACAACAGTTGTTTGTCAAAAGACTGCTGATTGTCTGCATTCAGAAACACATTCATATCGATAATCTGTTGGCCTGTGAATCTGTTTGCTTTTGGGTTCTCCAGCACTTCGTGACAGCGGGATAAACCTGACTCGGGATCAAACACGTAAAATTCGTCAGGGCAAATGGGATCTCCACGTTGAGCATCATTCAATAGATCCGGCCCATAACCCAGTTCCAGCAGTAAATGGTACTCAAATCGTCGCAGCGCACATTCAATCTGTGGATCGCGCAGAAGCGACACCAAACTGCGTTGATAAAGGCGATAAATCTCGGGATGCGACTGACCTGGCTGCAGCAACCGGGTCAGGATTTCGTTGATATACAAAACTGAAAAAAGTCGCTCACCGTGTAGCTGAAAAACCGGGGCTGCGGCTTCCACCGCGCTCAAGGTCAGCAGTTCACCGCGGCCAATCAGTGTCACCAACAAGGGTTGTAAGGGTTGCAGCAAGGCGCGTCGGTTGGACTTGGCACCCCGCACGCCACGGGCAACCACGCGCAACAAGCCGACATCAAGGGTCAGGATGTCAACAAGTAAACTGGTATCACGATACTCACGTGAGTGCAGTACATAAGCCGGTTGTAATTCGATTTTCCGACTCACCTGATACCTCGTCAGCTTTTACAGTTCAGGACAGACTTTGCAGCGCTCTCTCATCGTCCGCCCAGCCTGTTTTGACTTTTACCCACAGGTGCAACATGACTTTGCTATCGAAGGCCACTTCCATATCCAGTCTGGCTGCTTTGCCAATGGTTTTCAGGCGTTCACCTTCGTGCCCGATAATAATCTGCTTCTGTCCGGGTTTGTCTACCAAAATCAGTCCATGTATGTGTATCACATGGCCTTCAACAGAAAATTTTTCAATCTCAACGTTAACTTCATACGGCAATTCATCACCCAGTTGACGCGTGATTTTTTCACGAATCAATTCAGCCGCCAGAAATTTGGAGCTCCTGTCGGTAATCTGATCCTCGGGAAACATAAAGGGGCCTTCAGGCAGATATTTGGCCACACATGTCTGCACGGTATCAAGGTTGTGTCCGGTTAACACGGCAATCGGTATCACTTCAGCAAAGTTGCGTTTAGCGGCAATTTTTTGAATGTGTGGCAAAAGCCTCTCACGATTTTCAATCTGGTCACACTTGTTGATAAGCAATAGCACAGGCACATGAAGTTTTTCCATGGCCTGCAGCACCATCTCGTCTTCTTCATTAAAGACCAGACGTTCTACCACAAACAATACAACATCAACGTCTTTAAGCACCTCGGCTACCGTTGCATTCATGGCCCTGTTCAAGGCGCGCTTCTGATCTTTATGCAGGCCGGGTGTATCTACATAGACAAACTGCACGTCTCCATCGGTTTTGATACCCGTAATCCTGTGTCTGGTGGTTTGGGGTTTGCGCGACGTTATGCTGATCTTTTGTTCAAGCAGGTGGTTCAGCAATGTCGATTTTCCAACATTGGGGCGACCGACAATTGCAATAAATCCGCAACGTGTTGTTGTAGTGTCACTCATAGCTTTGTGCTCTCAGCGTGGGTCTGTTAGTTTCCCTGACAGGGTATCAAGTATGTCCAGTGCTTTTTGCGCGGCGTGTTGTTCTGCTTCGCGTCGCGATCTGCCCTGCCCTGTGACTGCCTTTTTCAGCAAGGGTATAAAGCAGGACACTTCAAACTCCTGTTGGTGTTCATCTCCGCGGATATCCTTGACCTCATACAGTGGCAGACTGAGTGCGCGCCCTTGCATGATTTCCTGAAGCCGTGTTTTGGCATCCTTGCAGTTGATTAAAAGCTGCTCTTCTCCCGTGGAAAGCTGGCTGTCAAACAATTTGTAAATGCATGTTCTGCATACATCAATGCCGCCATCCAGAAACAGTGCCCCAAATATTGCTTCAAGTGCATCCCCGAGGATGGAATCACGCTGTTGCCCTCCACTTTTTTGCTCACCCATCCCGAGTTCAATCATATTGCCCAGATCAAGCTTGCGCGCAATGGCTGCAAGACTGGATCGATTCACAAGTGATGCCCGTACCTGACTCAGCTCGCCCTCAGGTGAAGCCGGCAAGCGTTGATAGAGCATCTCCGCCATGATCAGACCCAATGCTGCATCTCCGAGGAACTCCAGCCGTTGATTGTGACTGCGGCCTGCACTTCTGTGCGTCAGTGCTAATGCCAATAGGTCTGCATTTTTGAATTTGTAATCCAGTGCTGTCTGCAGGGCGTCAAGCACAGCATGCTTTTTGGCGTTCATGGAAATGTCTCTTCAAAATGCAACGTAACAAGCTCCTTGCCAAACATTATCAAGGTATCTGCATACTGAACATGTATTTGTGTCAACGCGGTATAACGAGAAACGTCAATGTGTTCGGCGCTCAGTATGTCAATTCCTTGTAATCGCAGTCTTGCAACAACATCCTGTCTAAGTTGCGAGGCTGAACGTGTATGCAGGTCGGGTTCTATGATCGTGAGACGTATGGTTTGAACAATATAAAAATGTCGTAAATAGACTTCAAAGAGTTTGGCAGCGCTGAGTGTCACGGGTAGCACCAGTGAAACAACCAACGCTGCCTTTATCCAATGGCGCAATGCGGTTTGTGTGATGGGCCCGGGTTTCTGTTGCTGTTTACCAGCCAGGTGCTGCACACCACCTCCGACGCGTTCAGGCAGACTTTCCTTGGTTAATAAATACGTTGATTGCGGTTGAAGGATGGCAGGTTAAATCCAGGTTCCTTGTGCATCCAGACTGCGATGGCTTTGCCGACGATATTTTCTTCTGGTACTGGCCCCCAGACGCGGCTGTCAGCGCTGTTGTCCCGATTGTCACCCATCATGAAGTAATGTCCCGGCGGCACCACCCAGCTGGTGCGGGCAGCGCCGCGTGTATCGTTGCTGACAATCTGCGCGTGATGGTTGCTCACACCCAGTTGCTCGTTAAACAAAATGCCTGCTCTCATGCCTGATCCGGTTTCGATCATAATTTCATCAACGATATCAACCTCAAGCTGTTCTCCGTTGATTCGCAGTATTTTGTTTTCGTATTCAATGCGATCACCCGGCAATCCCACGACACGCTTGATAAAGTACCTCGGATCATGCGGCGGGATAAATACCATCACTTCCCCGCGCTGCGGTGAATTATTTTCCAGTATTTTGGTGCCTACGACCGGCAGGCGCAGCCCATAGTGATACTTGTTGACCAGAATAAAATCCCCTACTTCCAGAGTGGGAATCATGGAGCCTGAGGGAATCTGGAAAGGTTCTATGACAAACGAACGCAGCATCAGTACGATAAACAGCACTGGGAAAAACGATTTGGCATATTCAACAATAATAGGTTCTTCGGTAGTGCCAGCGTTGTTGCGCGCTTTTGCAAACAGCAAGTAGTCGATCAGCCAGATTACGCCGCAAATGGCGACAAGTACAACGAGCACTAACGAAAAATCTATATCCATCAGCTATCTACCTTTAGCACTGCGAGGAATGCTTCCTGAGGAACTTCAACATTACCCACCTGTTTCATGCGCTTTTTGCCGGCCTTTTGTTTTTCCAGCAGTTTTTTCTTGCGACTGACATCGCCGCCATAACATTTAGCTATCACGTTTTTACGCAAGGCTTTCACAGTGGATCGCGCAACGATTTGACCACCAATGGCTGCCTGAATCGCCACATCAAACATCTGACGAGGAATCAGTTCTTTCATTTTTTCAACAAGCACTCTGCCTTTATGGTGTGCCTGATCCCGGTGAACAATCAACGCCAATGCATCAACGCGTTCGGAGTTGATCAAAACATCCAGTCTGACCAGACTTGCAGTCTGGAAGCGAATAAAGTGGTAATCCAGAGAAGCGTATCCACGACTGGCGGACTTGAGCTTGTCAAAAAAGTCCATGACGACTTCCGCCATTGGCAATTCATACGACAGTGACACTTGACTGCCAATAAACTGCATGTCGCGCTGAATGCCGCGCCGGGCGATACACAGGTTGATGATATTGCCGAGGTGCTCATGAGGCGTCAGGATATTAGCAATAACAATGGGTTCGCGTGTTTCAACGATTGAAGCAACCGGTGGTAGAGATGATGGACTTTCTACTCGCACTACTTCGTTGTTGCGCAGCACAACTTCGTAGACCACTGTGGGCGCTGTGGTAATGAGGTTGATATCGTATTCGCGCTCCAGTCGTTCCTGAACGATCTCCATGTGCAGCATACCAAGGAAACCGCATCGAAAGCCAAACCCAAGTGCATCAGAGCTTTCAGGCTCATAGAACAACGACGCGTCATTCAGCGTCAATTTCTCAAGGGCATCCCGAAACTCCTCAAAATCATCCGCGGAAACTGGGTAAAGGCCAGCATAAACCTGAGGTTGAATACGTCGGAACCCTTCGAGAGCCAAGGTGTCCGGTGTGGACGACAAAGTAATCGTGTCGCCGACAGGTGCCCCTTGAATATCCTTGATGCCAGCTATGATGTAGCCAACCTCGCCTGCCTGCAGCATGGGCAGATCATTGCGTTTGGGATTAAAAAATCCAACATGATCGACGAGATGGGCTTTGCCGATGCTTTTGGCAATAATCTTGTCGCCAACCTTCAGCGTGCCCTGCATGACTCTGACAAGCGAAACCACGCCCAGATAGTTATCAAACCAGGAGTCGATAATCAGAGCCTGCAGGGGAGCACTGCGATCACCCGCTGGCGGCGGGATCAAGCGAATGATTTCCTCCAGTATTTCAACAATACCCATGCCTGTTTTTGCACTTGCACTCACTGCTGAGGAGGCATCAATGCCGATGATTTCCTCAATTTCCAAGCGCACTTTATCAGGATCTGCCTGTGGCAGATCCATCTTGTTAAGTACGGGAATGACTTCTAGGCCCTGCTCTATCGCGGTGTAACACGTCGCAACTGACTGCGCCTCAACACCCTGCCCGGCATCCACCACCAGCAGAGCACCTTCGCAAGCCGCCAATGAGCGCGACACTTCATAAGAGAAGTCGACGTGTCCGGGTGTGTCGATAAAATTCAGCTGGTAACGATGGCCGTCTTTTGAGTCATAAAACAACGTTACACTCTGAGCTTTAATGGTGATGCCGCGTTCCTTCTCAATGTCAAGGGAATCAAGCACTTGCTCGCTCATTTCACGGTCACTGAGTCCGCCGCAATATTGAATGAAGCGGTCGGCAAGCGTGGACTTGCCGTGATCAATATGCGCGATGATGGAAAAATTACGAATACGGCTTAAATCAGTCACTTAACAGAATCACCAATCAATCGAGAGGCCGCAAGTCTACATGATCTGGTTTGTACTGTCAGCGCAATTCAAGCACCAGGGTGGTTCCCCTGCCATCACGCACAACCCTGACTGGAACAAAACCTTGTGGCGGCAGCGCTTCGAGCACCCTGTTGAAGTCGTCGACGTTTTGTATCGTCTGATGATTGAGTGACACAATCACATCACCACTGGCAAGTCCTGCAGTTCTTGCGGGTCCATCTCGCAGTTGGTCAATGATGACACCTCCATTGGCAAGCGCTTGAGATGAAGCGCGCATGTCAGCATCAATGTTCTGAACAGTCAGTGCCAAGCTGTTGCCACGGGGTGCTGATGGACGAGTACCGGTGGCAGCCTGATCTGCGCCGGGTAACGAACCCACAATGACGGGTAGTTGAATCATCTCTCCTTCCCGTAGCACACTTAGCTGCGCAGATGTCCCTGGACGTACCTGGCCAACGTAAAAAGGCAGTTGTGAGGATTGCTCAATCTGAATGCCATTAAATGCCAGAATAATATCGTTGTTTAAAACACCTGCTTGCTCGGCCGGGCTGCCCGGTTGCACTTCGTCAACAAAAGCGCCCCTGGGCCTGTCAAGCCGGAATGCTTGTGCAAGTCCATTGTCAACGTCCTTGATCAGGACACCCAGCAATCCACGACTGACTGCCCCGGACTCCCTCAATTGCTCAACGACGTTGAGTGCCATATTGCTGGGGATGGCAAACGAGATGCCGTTGGACCCCCCCGTGCTGCTGAGTATCTGCGAGTTAATACCAATGACCTCGCCATCAAGATTAAACAAGGGGCCACCTGAGTTACCTTGGTTGATTGCAACATCAGTCTGTATGAACGACACGTAATTGGCTGGGCCACGTGAAGGAACATTTCTGGACTTAGCGCTGACAATGCCGGCTGCCGCGGAGAATTCCAGTCCAAAAGGTGAGCCAATCGCCAGTACCCACTCGCCCACGCGGACCTTCTCCGAGTCGCCAAACTTGACTGTCCGAAGGCCGGATGCATCAATTTTTATGAGCGCAACATCGGATAGTTCGTCGCTGCCGATGACCTGGGCAGCATACTCCCTGCGGTCAGTCAGCGTCACAGTGATGGTGTCGGCATTGGCTACCACGTGGTGATTGGTGATGATGTAGCCATCATCGCTCATGATGAATCCTGACCCAACACCGCCTCGAGGTCGTGTTTGTGCGTCCGGGTCAACAGGTAAACCATCTGGCCTGAGTTGGCGAAGCAGTTCCTCGATATCGCCCTGTTGTACACCGCTACGAACGGGTACACGCTGAACGGTTGTAATATTGACAATGGTTGCCGCATTGGCTTCGACAAGATCGGCAAAATCAGGCAAGCCGCGCTGGGCATAGGCCGGCGCTGGTTTTATCGAGAATAAAACAAGGGAAAGCATAAAAAGCGCGATGATTCGCTGTTTTCGGCGCAAATCAAGCTCTCTGACGGCAAGATGAGAATTGTTCATGGATTTCAACGTCCTGTTAAAACAAAGCTGCAACAGGTCAGTCGATTTAGTCAGCATTCTGTGTTCCCCAACTTGGATGACAGAGACAAGTGACGCCCAGAAATTCAGGAGAGTCTACTTTTTATGCTGACAAACATACCGCGTTGAACGCTCGCATTCAACGGTTGAAAAGAATATGAGTTAAAGACCGTGACAGTTAATGCCTGTCAGGGACTTGTGCGCTCAACTTCCTCAATCAGTTCGCGATCTGACACCGGACGCAACATGGCGGATTCTTCCAGGATGTTAAACGGTGCGGGTGAGTCTGCCCTGCCCGGGATGGATACACTTCTTATGTAGTCATTCAAGCGCTGCTGTGCTTCTTCATCCACCGCAACCTGAATATTTTGTTGCTCAAAGCTGTTTGTGGTCTCTGCAACTTCCTGCGGGCTGGATGAGGTTGTCATCAGCGACTGCATGCCGACAAAGACTGCCAGTGCAACTGATGCCGCGATGGCAAGTTTTGCGAGGCCGCGATGCCATGACGTGATCGGCGATTTGCCTGACGCATTCCATTCAATTGGTTTTTGCTCAGGCACAGGTTCCTGTTCAACGGCCAACATAATCCGATCCAGCAATCGGTTGGATGTCCCGGCTTGCGTTGATTCGGCAAATGAATGCAAATCAAGTGGCTCTGGCTCAAACACCGCGCGGGCAAGGTTATATCGCTCCCACGTCGCCAGCAACGCCGGGGACTCACCAATTTTTGTCAACAGCCGTCGAATTTCAAATTCACTCAGTTCGCCATCCATCAATGCTGACAAGGCTTCCTGATCAGTGAGCGATAAGTCGCGTTTTTCGCCATTTTCCAAATTGGAATCCACCTGTGCCGTTTTGTTCTGATTAACCTGATACATGCAATTGCCTCATACGGGAGTTAGATTATCCGCCATGTAAATTGACGAACACCTTGTTTCACGCAATTTTTGGTCAGTACAAACGTCAAACTAACAACAAAATACCATTTCCCACACTGCTCAGACCCTGTTTACGGGAGCAAGTTCCCTGCCTGATCAAAAAAGCACATTCTTGATCACTTGGGATTCATTGCCTCCTTGACACATTTATCGATCGCCTCTCTTGCTCTGAAAATACGAGAGCGCACGGTGCCTACCGGACAATCCATGATCTCGGTAATGTCTTCGTAACTTAAACCGGAGAACTCTCGCAAGGTAAATGCCGTTCTGAGCTCCTCGGGCAGATCATCAATCGCTTTGTTGATGACCCGCTGCAAGTCCTCTCTTTCCATGGTAGCGTCAGGTGACTCGACGTCCCGCAAGGAGCTTGTTTCATCGATTTGTTCGGCATCATCCATATCGACATCTGTGCTGGGCGGCCGACGCCCACGGGACACCAGATAATTCTTGGCGGTATTGACCGCTATGCGATAAAGCCACGTATAAAACGCGCTGTCGCCTCTGAAACTGGATAACGCCCGGTAGGCTTTGAGAAAGGCTTCCTGCGCAACATCTTCAGCTTCGTGTGGATCTTTGACAAATCGACTGATGAGTCCCAGTACTTTGTGTTGATAACGCAGCACAAGCAGCGTAAAAGCCCTTGGATCATTCTGAAGTACGCGCTCAACCAGCTGATTGTCTGTATCAGGGCTTTTCATACAATCTTTACTGACTACCTGTTAATGCGTTTTGATGCGGAGATCTGATATTGAAGCAGACCCGAGGATATGCAAAAGTTAATAGAGTCTATAGAATTCTACGGTCTAGCACCACATGGGATACAAATACCTTGTTTGACTTTGACATCCTGATTATTGGCAGTGGTGCAGCCGGGCTGAGTCTCGCGTTGAAAACGGCTGCGTTTGCAAAAGTGGCGGTACTGAGTAAAGGCACGCTGAGTCAAGGTGCAACGTATTGGGCGCAAGGCGGTATTGCTGCTGTGCTTGATGAGACCGACAGCATTGATGCCCATATCGCAGATACACTCGATTCCGGCGCAGGTCTTTGCCATGAAGACATGGTCAGACATATTGTTGAGCACAGCCAGCAAGCGATTCAGTGGTTGGTTGAGCAAGGTGTTCCCTTTACGGTCCTGTCGCCCGAGGAAGCTGGAACCGGTCCAGCCTCAATGCCATTAAATCGCGACAATCTCAAACCCTTGCATCTGACTCAGGAAGGTGGCCACAGTCACCGCCGCATTATTCACGCCACAGACGCAACGGGTCGGGCGGTATTTGAGACGCTCAAGAGTTGTGCCTTGCAAACAGAAGGCATTTCGCTGTTTGAAAACAGATTGGCCATAGATCTTATTTCCACTGAAAAACTCGGGTTGCCAGGCAAAACGTGCGTAGGTGCCTATGTCTTTAATCCGGAAACCGACAAAGTTGAAGTATTCAGGGCAAAGTTCGTTATTCTTGCCAGCGGTGGTGCCAGTAAAGCTTACCTGTATACAACCAACCCCGACAGCGCGACAGGGGATGGTATCGCGATGGCATGGCGGGCAGGATGCAGGGTAGCCAATATGGAATTTAATCAATTCCATCCAACGTGTCTCTACCACCCTCACGCGCGTTCGTTTCTGATCACAGAAGCCTTGCGCGGGGAAGGTGCCACACTTGAATTGCCAGATGGCACACGATTTATGGCTGACTTCGATGCGCGTGGTGAACTGGCGCCTCGAGATATCGTGGCCAGAGCCATTGACCATGAAATGAAACGGCTTGGGTGCGACTGTGTTTATTTGAATATTTCACATAAACCAGCAGAATTTGTGAAGGAGCATTTTCCAACCATTTATGCCCGTTGCCTCGAGTATGGCATCGATATTACTCAAGAGCGGATACCAGTCGTGCCCGCAGCACATTACACCTGTGGTGGAGTGGTCGTTGATAAATCTGGCAAGACAGATATCAGCAATCTCTATGCGATCGGTGAAACCAGTTTTACCGGCTTGCATGGTGCCAATCGCATGGCCAGCAACTCGTTGCTTGAGTGTTTTGTGCTGGCTTTTGGTGCGGCGGAAGATATCCGATCGCGGCTGGACAAGGTTGAGCCTGTGCCTGCCAGCATTCCCGTTTGGGATGAAAGCCGTGTTACCCGATCGCAGGAAGAAGTGGTAGTGGCTCATAACTGGCATGAATTGCGTCGCGTGATGTGGGACTTTGTTGGCATTGTACGCAGCGACAGCCGATTGTTGCGTGCCAGCAAACGTATAGAGTTATTGGAGCAGGAAATCTCACATCACTATCGTCACTACCTTATCAGTCGTGATTCCCTTGAATTGAGGAATCTGGTGTTGGTCGCAAAACTGATTGTTGAATGTGCTTTGCTTCGCAAAGAGAGCCGTGGACTGCACTTCACGGTGGACTATCCCGATTTAGACGATGTTGCGGTAGACACCATACTGACGCCATGATCGTTGCATTTGAACGTCATCCATCATGGTTTTGCGGCTTGGTTTTGTAGTTTCCCCGCCAATAGCAGGTTCCTGATTCTGCGCCGGTCGTTGCTGCTGCAGCAATCAGGCAAGACAATCAAAGTGTGTCGTGCTGAGGCTGACCTGAATTCAAGAATTTGAATCCACCAGAGGCAATAAAAGTGAGTCAGGTGAACCTGAAGCCATCGTCCATCGCTGAGTTTCAGAGCAAGATTCACTCGCGATGCCTGATCGGCTGAATTAGTCAAAAGTTCATGTTCCCAGGTAAAGCCGCAAATGCTGTGCGCACAATCAGACCATTGCAGACATTGAAGCACCAGCAGAAGAATCATCAGCGCGCGGATGGGCGTTGAAACACTGGCAATCGACAACGCGAAGAGAGCACCGATTGCTGCCAGCACCCGAACCACAAACAAAATTCGGGAACGACTGAGTTGGATATCCATATCCATAAACGCACATTAATCTAATGGGGTCTTGCGACACCTGACGCTGCGAAATCACGAATTTTTGCTATAAGTGTTTGTAACTCTTTGTCAGGGTGTTGAACTCGCTCTACCAGACAGGCAAACAGGTCCTGATCCTCTTCGGTCAGCAATCGCTCATAGAGTTTATGATCAGAAGCATCGAGTTGCGGTAACATTTTTTCAGCAAATGGCAGCAGCAAAATATCCAATTCCCACATGCCGCGACGGCTGTGCCAAAGCATTTTTTTGTAGGCGATATCTGATAACATACAACGTCCTCGATAGGCGGCAATCTGTGCTGCCATAACCAATTTATATTAACTCATAATCCGCATTTTATCCGGAAAAACTATGACACTGATGATTGATCCCGATCGTGCTCTGTTGGACAACAGCGTTTGGTTTTCAAGATTGGAGTCGATGGCATTGACCGAGGTGAGTGGTGTTGATAACAAACGCTTCTTGCAGGGGCAATTGAGTTGCAATGTTCTGAAACTGGATCATACCCATAGTCTCAGAGGTGCGTTGTGTAATTTGAAAGGCAGAGTGATAGCAGATGTAAGATTACTCCAGGTAGCTGATACGGTACTGATGTTATCGCGTGTTGATTTACAGGAAAAAATTGTCGGCACATTGAATAAGTATCGTGTGTTTTTCAAAACGGCATTAGCTGACGTCAATACAAAGTACAGTGTGTTCGGCATCGGTGGTGTTGGTATTGAGGCTGTTGTCAGCGGGTTGGGCATCAACCTGCCACAAGACTCGGATCACTGCAGTTGTCATCAGGACGTGGTCTTCATCAAAATGCCGGCAACGACCATATTCAATGTCCCGCGGTTTCTGGTGGTGTGTGCGTGCGATTCCGAACAGGCCGTCGTGTTGAGTCAGCACTTGCAGCATGCATTGGTCGAAGTGCCTGACATCTTGTGGTCACTGGCAGATATTCGAACGGGTCAGGCGCACCCGGATCTCAGTCAATCGGAACTTTTCACTCCCCAACTTTTAAACTATGACATCAATGGTGTGATTGATTTTAAAAAGGGATGTTATACGGGGCAGGAAATTGTCGCCCGAATGTTTTATAAGGCCGATGCAAAACGCAGACTTTATTACTCCAGCACCGTGCACGGTGTTGGCAACAGTGGAAATGGCGATTCTGACGCGGCGTCAGAAGATGTGGTGGCAACAGTAAAATTTTCGGACGGCACTCATGAGAGCCTGATGATTTTTAACTGCGAACAGGCAGCGTTAATGCAATCAGTGCGTGAGCTTATATGATTTGATGCAGGATCAAAATTTTGCTGGTAAAGGGCAACCCAGTATTTCTGACGTCGTCCTTAACAATTCGTTTTCTGCAACGGTGACGGATTTGTCGTGATAAACGCACAACAGCATGGCATCTATAAATAGTTTTTTATCGCCAAGCTTCAGTGACTTAAGCTGATTTGCTGCCTGTTGAAAACCAACCAAGGTCAGTTGATTTGCGGGTATCAGTACTGGACTGCTCTGTTTGAGAGCGCCCGCAGCGGCCTTGAACGCCAGATCTGCTTCAATGCCATTCATACCACCACTGTAGGTCAGCACCGACAGGAAGATACTCAATTCACCTTGGCAGTGCTGTAACTCTGTTTCTTGCGGCAGTTGGGCATTTGTTTCAAAACCAAGTAAGCGGTCAAGATGACTGGTGGTTAATTGAAAGATTAACCATGATTGCAAATCAGGTTGCGGGTCGTTTGCCAGCAATTCTCCCCACACGGCTCTGATCTGTTGATATTGCGTTACACTCAACTGCCGCAGAGTCCCCAGACATAGATTGACCATCGCAGCCCGTTGAGCTGGCAAAATAGTGGTCTCTACCCTGCAAAGTCTGATGATTTCCGCTACCAATGCAGGGCTGTTTGTACCCATACGATTGCGTACAATCTGATCAACTTCCTGCTGACCTTCCATGTCTTGTTTAAGCATCAACATACAAATGACCGCTGTGGCACCCAACGGCTCTTTGATCGCGTCGAGGTGCCCTGCCGGTATGGAGTGCAATATCTCTCTGGCTTCTTTGATGTCGGAGTCATCCGCGGACCCTGCCCGTTTAACGGCAAATCCCGCTGCCATCAACGGTGATGCGTCGCTCTGTCGAGGTGAAGGCGTCAGATTAAACGTTCCGTTCCAGTCCGGCTCCAGTGCGCGAATGCGTGTCTCTAGAGGCGGATGAGTTGCAAACAAGGCGTTGAAGGTATGCTTGATGCCTTCACTGAACAAGGCGTGGCTGATCTGGGAGGCGGCTGGATTATCCAGAAAGGGATCGCCTGTGTCACTGCCGATACGTTTGAGCGCGCCGGCAATGCCAGCGGGGTTTCTGGTGTACTGCACCGCTGAGGCATCGGCAAGAAACTCACGCTGGCGACTGACAGCGGCTTTGATCAAGCCCCCAAAAAATGTACCTGATGCCCCTATAATCAGCAAACCGATGCCAAATATTGCAATTGCCGCGTTGTTGTTATTGCGGCGGGACATGGATGCGGCTCTGAGCATGTAGTGCCCCATAAAGCCCAGCACCATGATGCCGTGTAACAATCCAATCAATCTAAGATTAAGCCGCATGTCGCCATGCAAAATATGACTGAACTCGTGAGCGATGACGCCTTGCAACTGCTCACGATTGAGCTTCTGTATGGCACCTCGAGTGACGCCTATGACCGCATCGTCAATAGAATGACCCGCTGCAAACGCATTGATAGAGTTTTCATCCATGATGTAAACAGGGGGCACTGCGGTACCGGAAGCGATGGCCATTTCTTCGACGACGTTCAGCAGTTTCTGCTCATCAACTGACTTGGCGGAGACTAACAGACGCGCATTCATCATACGCGCAATCGCATCGCCACCTTGTCGCAAACTGATCGTTTTGAACAGGCTGCTGATGACCACCACTAATAAGACCGCCAAACTGACACTCACATAGAATGCCCAGCCGGGATTGCCAATCGTGCTGCTCAACTCTGCATGGGTGTTGGAAACACTGAATATGAGGTAAAGCAACGCATTGGTCATAACCAGCAAGCTGAGCAATGACAACACAAATAGCAACACCAGATTTCGTGTGCGGCGCCTGGCATTATCCTGTGCACTGAAAAAATCCATAGGTCAGGCATCCCGTGCGTGAATCAGATTACCAATCAAAAACTGACTTTTGGCGCTACCTGAATCTCGGCAGAATCTGCAAACTCGAGCAGTCCTGCATCGCTTGCGTGACCAAACATGCCCGCAAATACGACGGGTGGAAAACTCTGTCGATAGGTATTGTAGTTCATGACCTGATCGTTATAAGCCTGTCGTGCAAAGGCAACTTTGTTTTCAGTAGACGTCAATTCTTCGCTCAATTGCATCATGTTTTGATTGGCTTTCAGATCCGGATAGGCCTCCATCACCACACTTAATCTGCCCAGCGCACCCGCAAGCACACCTTCCTGTCCTGCAAGTGCGCTCATTGCGGTTGGATCCCCGGGGTTAGCAGACGCGGCGCCGAGACCGGTTGCAGCAGCGTTACGCGCCTGAATAACTGCCTCGAGAGTTTCACGCTCGTGTGACATGTAGGCTTTGGCAGTTTCTACCAAATTGGGGATCAGGTCGTATCGGCGCTTCAGTTGGACTTCAATCTGCGCAAAGGCATTCTGGAAGCGATTCTTCAGGCTCACCAGCTGGTTGTAGATACTGATCAGGTAAATAGCAAGGATGACAATCACAAACAACACAACAATAGCGAATATACCCATTTGACGCTGACTCCCATGTCCACAGCCCGCACTGGCCACATTAAAAATGAGTCAGGCGAGCCGCATCATAAATGCCGCGATCAGATATCCTCGCGGCGTTGGTTAACGGTGCGTACGTCACTTCCCGAGGATTTGGAAGACGGCGCGCCCGACGACTCAGTGTATTTTGTTTGCAGCTTGTTCAGCAAGCGTGAGACTGTCTCTGGTGAGCCTGTATTTTTGGCCAGAAGATCATAAACAACCGGCACAATAAACAGGGTCATCAGGGTGGTCATCAGTACACCCGAAAAGATGACAACGCCCAGCAAGTTCTGGCTCTCCGAGCCGGCACCGGACGCCCAGATCAACGGCAATGATCCCATCATGGTGGAAAGCGCGGTCATCAACACTGGCCGCAAGCGCATATCACACGCCATAACCAATGCTTCGCGGAAGGCCTTGCCTTCATCACGCAACTGATTGGCAAACTCTACAATCAAAATGCCGTTTTTGCTGGCGATACCCACAAGGATAATCAAGCCGATGTTGGTGTAGATATTCAGCGTGCCACCGGTCAGCAACAAACCAATCAAGGCACCAAAAATCGCCAAGGGTACTGTTGTCATAATGACCAGCGGATGCACAAAGCTTTCAAACTGGGCTGCCAGCACCAGGAATACAACCAACAGTGACATTCCAAAAATAAACGCGAGACCACCACTGGATTCTTTTAATTCCAACGACTCGCCTTTGTAGCTGATCTGAGCGTGTTCAGGCAGTTCACTGCGAACGGTGTTTTCAAGAAACTCGAGACCTTCCGCGAGACTGACGCCGGGTTGCAAGCCACCGCTGATCGTAATGGCACGCATACGCATATATCGATTCAGTGAATTTGGCGCTGACGTGTTTTCAACAGTGATCAGGTTTGACAAGGGGATCAACTGTCCGGTGGATTCAGAGCGGACATAAATGTTTGTCAGATCATCCGGCGAGGCGCGCTGACTCTCTTCGGCCTGAAGAATCACGTCGTACTCCTCTCCCCGATCGGCAAACGTCGTTACCCTGCTCTCGCTCATCATCGCCTGCAACGTGCGACCGATTGACTGAATGCTGACGCCCAGATCAGCGGCGCGTGTTTTATCGACAGTGACCGTCAGTCCCGGGCGGGTTTCGAGGTAGTCAGACGTCATACGCGTGAATAGTCCGCTGGCCTCTCCGCGTGCAATCAGCAGATCGCGCCACTCGGCAAGTTCCTCAAAGGTCCTGCCGCCAATGACGAACTGAACAGGCAAGCCGCCGCCGCCCCTGACCAGACCTGAGCGCATAAACATGTTGATCTGCAGGCCTGGCTGATTAGCCCATGCTGCACCTAGTTCGCGCATGACCTGCTGGGTAGACTTGTCACGCGTTTCCCAGTCAGGCAGTGCCACAATACTCATGCCGCTGCTGACGCCGCTGCCACCGCCACCAAAGCCCGGCAACATCGACACAACACTTTTGACTTCACCTGATTCAAGATAAGGCAGCACAGCATCCTGCATCTGGTTTACCTGATCTTGCATGTAGGACATGCTCGCACCTTCAGGCCCACTGACGCGGACCATAAACACGCCTTGGTCTTCAGAGGGTGCAAACTCTGACGGTACTTGTTGCCACAGGAAGTACACGCCTATACCCACCAGAAGCAGTCCTGCCACAATCACCAACCGAATTCGCAGCGCGTATTCCAGCGCTTCGTGATAACCCTGCTGCAACCACCTGAAAACGTGATCAACAGTGCGTGTCAGAATACTCTCGTGAGAGTGACTGTTCAGCAGTTTTGAGCTCATCATCGGGGTCAGCGATAGCGCCAGTATGGTTGACACAACAACGGCGCCGCCAATGGTAATGGCCAGTTCATAAAACAGGATGCCCATGTTGCCTTCCATGAACACCACCGGCACAAACACTGCCAGTAAAACCAGCGTTGTGGCTATGACGGCAAACCCAACCTGACGGGCACCGTTGTAGGCTGCAAGCAAGGGGGGTTCCCCACTCTCTACACGGCGCTGAATGTTTTCCAACACCACAATCGAGTCATCCACAATCAAGCCAACACACAGCACCAGCGCTAGCAAGGTGATCAGATTGATGGTCAGGCCAAACATCAACATCACCATGAACGCAGACAACAGACACACCGGTATGGTCACCGCCGGGATCAACATACTTCGGAATGATCCCAGAAACATGTAGATAACCAGACTCACCAGCAGCACGGTCATGATGATTGTGGAATATACTGAGTCGATGGCATATTCGATGAACTCAGCATCACTGTTGGAGAGCACCAGTTCCATATGATCAGGCAGCGTTTGGTTGACCCGATCGGACATCGCCATGCTCTGGCGTAAAACATCCAGACTATTGGCCGTTGATTGACGCACAATACCGAGGCCAACCGCATCAACGCCATTGCCGCGATAGATTGCCCGGTTGCTGGCTGCGCCCAGCTCAATATGGGACACCTCACCCAGGGTCACAAACTGACCTTCGTTGCCGCGTGCAATGACCAGACTGCGAAAATCGTCAGCCGTCTGGAAAACGCGATCTACACGAACGGTAAACTCCCTGTCATTGGAATCAACGCGCCCAGCTGGCAGTTCGACGTTCTGGCGTCGCAAAGCAGATTCGACATCAGTCACGGTTAATCCGCGCGCGGCCAATGCCACACGATCAAGCCAGACACGCATGGCGTATCCGCCGGTTCCGCGCACCGAGACACTGGCAACGCCGTCTATCACGGCAAACTGGTCGACGATGTAACGCTCAGCGTAATCGTTCAGTTCAAGGAAACTCATTTCCGAACTGACCAGATTAAAAAACGCAATGGGCCGCCCGTCAGCATCCGCTTTGGCTATTTCCGGCGGATCGACACCTTCTGGCAGCCGTCTTACAACCCGCGAGACTTTGTCACGGATATCGTTGGCGGCCTGGTCAATGTCGCGACCAACCTGGAACTCAACGGATACGCGCGAGCTCCCGTCGCTGCTGGACGAATTAATGGAGGTGACACCCTCAACGCCGTTGATCTGATCTTCAATCAACTGGGTGATCTGTGCTTCAACAATGTCCGCAGAGGCGCCGGGATAGTTTGTGCTGACGGAAACCACGGGTGGACTGGTGTCGGGGTATTCCCGTACGGGCAGTTCAAGGAAGGACAAGATGCCAAACGCCACCAGAATCAGACTGATCACGGTGGCAAAGACGGGCCGTTTTACGGATATATCAGACAAAATCATGTTTAAACCCCGGGCAACACTTGTAAACGTGGTGTCATGTCAAACAAGCGGTTGTATCAGGAACGATCTTGCAGGCCGTTTGCAGGGCTGGCGGCACTGGTAGGTACTGCGCCATCCTGATTAAGAATCCTGACCCGGGAGCCGGGTCTGACTTGCGCTATACCCTGTGTTACCACGCGTTGGCCAGGCACAACGCCAGAGACGATTTCCACCTGTCCGGGGCGTCGACGGCCTAGTTCAACCTCAACACGCCGTGCCACACTTTCTTCATCTACAACAAAAACATATTGGCGACCCTGACTTGGCACCACGGCTGCTTCCGGAACCACAACAGCATCACGGGGGTTGAGCGTCAGCCCTACGGTCAGCAACATGCCTGGTCGCAGAAGTCCCTCGGAATTGTCAATTTCCGCCCTCACCTGAACAGACCGTGTAGACGTATCGACGCGTGAACCGACAGAACTTACGACGCCTTCAAATGCTTGCCCGCGGTACACAATGCTGTTTGCCGTGATGGTTTGGCCGGGCTGGAGTTGTGCCAGATATACTTCAGCAATATTAAAATCGAGTTTGATGGTCGAGATGTCATCCAGTGTGGTGATTACCGTGTTAGGTGTTACCAGCGAGCCTTCGCTGATGTTGCGAAATCCAAGGATGCCGGTAAAGGGCGCCCTGATCAGGCGATCATCCATATTGGCAATCACCCCTTCAAGACGGGCTTCTGCCGTTTCCCAGCGGGTGCGTGCATCATCAAGATCTGTTTGCGAAATGAGGTTGGTTTCGATCAGCGATTGTAATCTGTCATATTGGCGTCGCGCATCGGCTTCCGCCGCGCGAGCTTCAGATAAGCGTGCAGTCTCGGCAGTGTTAGTCAATTCCACCAGCACATCACCCTGCTCCACAAAACTGCCATCGTTAAAGTGAATAGCTGTGACGGTGTCTGATACTTTGGCCGTCAGATTCAATGATTCATTGGCCTGAGCTGTACCGACTGACTCAACGTCGTCCGCCAGCATTTCCCGGGTAACTAGTTCAACGGTTACCGCTGTTTGTCCCATGCCGCCCGGCGGGCCACCCATCATGCCGGGCGGGCCGCCGGCAGGTGATTGCTGCAATTTGCTGTAGAGTCCGTATGACAGCGCCAGCGCGCCTGCAACAAATACGATCAACAAAGGGTGGCGTGTTAAAAAATGCAAGATCCAACTCCTGGGCATGTAAGCCGCCTGGTCCATCGTTTTGGCAGAAAAATGGCAATCACTTCAAAATCACTTTAACAACTGTCGGCTTTGACTACGGTGGCAAAGTGTTACCAGATTGCGGCTTTGCGTTAAACAACGTATCGAGTACGGTGAATTGATGCCAGCAGTTCACTGCCCAACATCTTTTGATTTATGAACTGCACGACAACATTGAACAACCAGCTTTGTTTACAGCCCAATCTGGCCGTTTGGAGCCGAAATGCTGATTGGTCGGGACGGGTTCTTGATACGGGTTTCCAAGCGTGGCAAGTAACTCATTCAATACACTCAGATCAGCAGCTTCTGCCGCATCAATTGCTTGTTGCGCCAGATAGTTTCTGGGCACAAATGCCGGGTTGACGCTGTTCATTAAAGACCGACGTTGTTGATCACCGGATTCCTGCAACAGTCCATGTCGATATGCGGTTTCCCACACCTGATACGACCGTAAAGTCTGCGTAGAGGTTTCCCCGGCGTCGTAAAAAGCCGGCTGTAGCAGTTCAGACAGCCTGCACTCAGGATTCTGAGGGTCAAACCCTGACAGTAAACGGAAAAACAGCGTCATATCCGTCGGCTGCAAACAAAGTAATGTTTGCAGGTCATCTATCAAGCTCACCGGACAGTTATGCGCCTGCCGAAAGCCGAGTTTCAGTCTCATCATGTCTGTATATTCGCGTTCATATTCGCCTGGCAGCTTATCCAGAATTGCTTGCAATGACTTGGCATCCTTGACGACCGGATAAATTGCATTGGCCAACTGATATAGATTCCAGCGCGCAATCGCTGCCTGATTGCCGAAGCGGTAACGCCGGTTAGCCTCATCAGTTGTATTGGGCGTCCAGTCAGGATTGTAGTCATCGACCCAGCCATAAGGTCCATAATCCATCGTGAGACCCAGGACCGACATGTTGTCAGTGTTCATAACACCATGCACAAAGCCTACCCGCATCCATTGAACTACCATGGTCTGTGTCAACCTGCACACGCGCTGGAACCATTCCAGATAGACGTCTGTTGCTGTTTTTTCAGAGGCAGCGTTGTTGAGTTGGTGAGCAAGGTCTTTCCAGTCCGACTTAATCACAAAATTGAGTAACGTGCGTAACAAGTCGTTTTCGCCGCGGGATGCGGGCAATTCGAAGTTACCAAATCGGACAAACGAGCGGGAAACCCGACAGACAATGGCACCGGGTTCTGCGGCTGGATTGCCGTCGTAAAACATGTCTCGTACAACCTTGTCGCCTGTGGTTACCAGGCTTAATGCACGCGTTGTGGGTACTCCCAGGTGGAACATCGCCTCACTGCACAAATACTCACGAAGTGATGAGCGCAACACCGCTCTACCATCCGCATGGCGTGAGTACGGTGTCGGTCCAGCGCCCTTTAGTTGCAAGGTCCAGTGCACGTTCTGTGCATCCACCACCTCTCCCAAATTGATTGCTCTGCCATCGCCGAGTTGCCCGGCCCAATTGCCGAACTGGTGACCGCCGTATGCCATGGCATATGGATCCATGCCGGAGAGCACGTTGTTACCCGCAAGCACCTGTGCCAGTGCAGTACTGTCCGCCAGAAGCCCGGTTAAACCTAACTCGATGGCCAGATCCTCATTGAGCGCGAGTATCTGTGGTTTGGAAACATTGGTCGGTCTCACGCGTGAAAAGGCCGCAGAGCGCACCTGCCGACAATAATTTTCCACAATACTGTCTGCAGGTAATGCCTGAGTGAAGCGATTGGCAAACACAACACCTGAGTTGAACATGCCGGCCATTACCAATCGGGTCCATCCAGACGCTCAATCAGGGTTGCATTGGCGGTGCCACCGCCTTCACAAATAGCGACCAGGCCATACCGTGCCTCACGACGTTCAAGTTCGTGTAACAGGCTAGTGACCAACTTGGCACCGGTTGCGCCGAGTGGGTGACCGAGTGCCTGGGCACCACCATTGACATTCAGTCGTCGCAAATCGGCACCAAGAGCTTTGGCCCATGCAAGGGGTACCGAACCAAAGGCTTCATTGACTTCATAAAGATCAATGTCGTCGATCGTCAGATTGGCCTTTTCAAGCAGTTTTTCTGTGGCAGGAATAGGCCCTTCCAACATAATCTCGGGATCAGAACCCACAACCACCAACGTGTGTATGCGGGCGCGTACCGGAAGATTGTACTTTTCGACAGCGCAGCGATTGGCGATCAAAATGGCAGCCGCCCCATCGCTGATCTGGCTGGCAGTCCCTGCGGTAATCACGCCACCTTCGAACAGGGTTTTCAAGCCTTGCATGGCGTCAAGACTGGCTTCATAACGAATGCCTTCATCCACCGCGTGGGTGTCAACACTACCATCTGCACGAGTGACTTCAACCGGCACAATTTCACGCAAAAAGTACCCTTCCCGCGTTGCTGATGCGGCGCGCTGGTGGCTGAGCACACCAAACTTGTCGAGCTCTTTTCGCGTAATGTGATACTTCTGAGCAAGCAGTTCAGCACCAGTGAACTGACTGAATTCGATGCCCGGATAGAGTTCGTCCAGTCGTTCACCTCGAGGCACACCGCGGCCAAGCGGTTTGGAATCATTGATGTTCGATCCAATCGGGACCAGGCTCATGCATTCAACGCCGCCACAAATCACCAGATCCTGTGTGCCGGACATAACAGCTTGAGCACCAAAGTGAATGGCTTGCAGCGATGAGCCACATTGCCGATCGATCGTCACGCCCGGCACTGACACATCAAGTCGCGAGGCTAACGAGACATTTCTCGCCAGATTGCCCGCTTGCGCGCCCACCTGGCTGACGCAGCCGAAAATAACGTCGTCAACAGCGTCATTGGGTAATGCGGTTCTGTCGAGAATTTCATCGACGACCGCTGCCCCAAGGTCTATCGGGTGAATTGCGCTCAAGCTGCCATTTTTTTTGCCGCAGGCGGTTCTGACTGCCGCTACGATGTACGCCTCTGCCATAAATCCTGCTCCTGTGCTCATTAAACGATATGACCTACCCATCGCCCTGCCAGCATGACACCCGCCCAGATTATCAACGACAACACCGCCGACCATTTCAACAAGGCGGGTACGTTAACAGACGGTTGCTGAGATCGACGGTGCCGCAATGACAGCCAGTGGAACATCATCATGTTGGCTGCGGCAATCACCATTAACAACATTTTCCATTGAAAGGCGGGATTTAACATGTGAGCGCTGGCACGTGTAATGAACAGACCTGTGCCAGTCAGGCAGGCGATCACAAATGAAAACCAAATCCAGGGCAAAAAGTCTTTCGCCAGATCATCGACTGAATAACGTGTTGCTGCCAAACCGGCAATTCTCAGATCCAGCATCAATAATGCACCCAGCATAAAACTGATGGCCAGAACATGCAGAGAATTGATCAAGGGGAACCACCAAGTGGCTCCAATCTGTTCAGCTATCGGCAGATATTCAAGGGATAGCCAGAATTCATGAGTTAAAAACGCTTCAAGCATTCTTCACCTACCCTGGCCAGAATATGTAGTCTGAGTATGCAATCCAGCGCCCTGCCATGGCTGTTAACACCCAACCGACCAACACCGCGGCGGACAACAGCTTGATGGGTAATCCAATACTGGCGTTTACAAGTTGCCGACTCTTTTGCCATAACCAGATGCTGCCAAGGATGGTGACAAAGAAGATCGCCGCTTTGATGGCAAAAACAGGGTTGTAGAGATATCGCTGAGGTCGTGCAAGGAAAAAAAGCGCACCGCTGGCCAGCATGACTGGCATCGCAGCAAAGAACCATGGGAACAGTCGTTGTGCCATTTCGTGTGGATCCTGACGATTTGCTGCAAGCCCGAGGATGCGCAGACAAAAAATCACGATGGAACCCACAATAACGGCTACGCCCAACAAATGCACTGTTTGAATAATCGGCGGTAATCCTGGCACTGACCGGAGCAGATTCCCGCTCCATTCTCTTAACGGGCTGTTGGTGAAAAAATCACTCAATATCCCGGCAAAATCAGGCATTGCCAGCAGTTCCGAGCATATCAATCAGGGCGCTTTCTGACATGGGTCTGGCGTAGTAGTAACCTTGTGCGACATGGCACTTGAGACTGGCCAGCAGTTGCGCTTGCTCCAACGTTTCTACGCCCTCTGCTATGGTTTCAAAACCCATGTTTTCGCTCAGTGAGATGATGGTTTTGACAAGGCTGAGAGAGCTGCTGTCAGTGATCATATTGCGCACAAAACTCTGGTCAATTTTGAGGGTTGTCACCGGGTATTGATGCAAATAGCTGAGTGATGAGTAGCCTGTTCCAAAGTCGTCGATAGCGATTTTCATTCCGAAGTCCCGACAACGATTCAAAACAACTTTGACATGCTCAGATTGTCGAAGCAGCAATCGCTCGGTAATTTCAATATGAATGGCTGTTGGATTAATGTCAGCGGCTTGTGTCACACGCAGCATTTCATCGGGAAAGTGGGGGTCGTCAAAGTCCTGCGCTGAGAAATTAACACTGATAAATAAATCTGGGTTGCCACTGCTCAGCTGTAGCCTTTTCAAGGTGGCACAGGATTCACGAAATGCCCATCGGGTAGCTTCGATAATCAGCCCTGTATCTTCGGCCATGGGAATAAACAAATCTGGTCGCATCCGACCTTTCACCGGGTGTTGCCACCGCATCAATGCTTCGAAGCCCAGGATTTCACCGGTATCCAGATTAACGAATGGCTGGTATTCAAGAAAAAGTTGTTGGCGGGCGACTGCAATTCGAAATTCGTTAGCCATGCGCACTAGTTCAAGTACTTTGCTTTCTTCGGCGTGTACCTGTTCTTGCTGTTCCAGTACGGATGTGAGTCCGTCAAAGTCACGAATATTTTCAGATCGTTGAAGGATGTCGCGATATCGCAACAATATCAGGCGTGTCACCAGTCCAACAATGGGATTTGAGTTGCGAAGTGCACGCGTAAAATCATGTTTTGATATTTCCAGCAGTCGACAGTCTTCAATCGCTTGCACAGAGGCGCTGCGCGGACCATCGTCAACTATGGCCATTTCGCCAATCAGACTGCCCGGACCTCGATTACCCATCTGTAGCACGCTGCCATCAGGGCGTGTCAGGCTGATTAACACGCGCCCGCTTTGGATAAAAAACGCGCAGTGTCCGGGGTCACCCTGTCTCATGATGTGTTCACCAGCGCGATAAACCTTTTCAACCTGAAGGGGGTCGCCTGATTCAAAGGCTGGTATCAGGGAATCCTGATCAGTTTCATTTTTCTTATTGTTATTACTGGTTTTTTCTGACACAGGGCTCACATCTTTCCAAAATTATAAAATTAGACTCTATAAAAATTCAGCTTGGCTGCTGAAAATTGGATGTATGGAGTTTACGCCGGAATAGTTTTTAAAACCAGTCTGTGAAAATTGTCTGTTGGTGTGTTGGATTAAAAAGCGGATGAGTTGGCTGACAGTGCGTTCTTGATGTGTGCATTCAGTCAAAAAAAAGGCCCTCAAGCGAGAGCCTTTATTACTAACAACTGGTCGGAACGGCAGGATTTGAACCTGCGACCCCCACACCCCCAGTGTGGTGCGCTACCAGACTGCGCTACGCCCCGAATTCAGAGCCGGCATTATACTTGCCTTGCCTGTGCTTGCAAGTCCTGTGAGGGTTATACAAAAAGTTTGTCAGTCACAATAAAAAAAGGTGGCTGAATTTGTCATTCAACCACCTTTAATTTAGGTAGTAACGCGTCGAATCACATCTCGAAGGTTACGCGTCCATAGAGCATACGGCCAGTTGGGTCATACAGTACGGATTCCATACCACCGAGCATTGGTACCTTTTGTGGCATTCTGTCAAACAGGTTGCGTGCACCCAACGTGAAGCTCAACTCGCCGCCCAATGTTTCCACGCCACGGTAGTTATAGCTGGCATCAAAAATTGAGGACGCTTTGAGGACGTCAACATTACGGTAGTTGCTGAACGGCAGATTTGCCTGGTAGGCAAACTTGTTGGCGTTGAATATCACGTCATCAATATAACGGCCAGTCAAGTTGGCACTGTGACGATCACGCGACCAACCCACACTGACGTTGGCTTTGACGCGTGGCATCGGCGGTACTGCGCCCGTCAGGTCGTTCTGCAGACCGGCGGCTTCAACAACTTCGCGATCAGGACGCAGTTGATACGTGTAGCTGTCAACGTAAGTTGCATCCATTCCGAGGCTGAACATACCAAGGTCTGCCAATGAGAAGCGGTAGCTCCATTTCAGATCGTAGGCTTTAACCAGCATTTTTGAAGCGTTGCTCGAACCACTGAGGATTCGGTCAATCTGGTCCAGGCCAGCCGGGTTACGTTGAATACGTTTGTCGGAACGCGGGTCATTGACCCACTGTGCCACCAGATCCAACGGCGGTTTGGCAGTAGCGGTGTAACCAAAGGCCTGACGGAAGTTGAAGTAGTCAGTTGCCAGTACGTCACCCGTGGTAGAGCTTACAATTCGATCCACGAAGTCGGTTTCGCTGTAATCGATAGAAATACTCATGTTTTCAATCAAATCCAGATCAAAACCCATGGACAAGGTATCTGCGGACTCAGGTACCAGATCTGGATTTCCCTGTGAGCAGTTTGCAGTAAACGCCGCAAACGTGGTGAACGGGTCAGACACGTTGGTCAAGCCGCAAGACTGCGGTGCATTCAGCTGATTCAAGCTGGGTGCGATAAACGAAGAGCCAGCACTGGCGCGCAGTGTCAGCCGGTCAATCGGTGTATACACCAGACCATATTTCGGGTCGGTGGAGCTTTGGCCAGTACTGTAAGACTCATCACGCACAGCCAATTGCAGTTCAAGATTGCTCAACAAAGGTGCCGAGAGTTCCATAAAGTATGCATTGACAGATCGGCCGTCGCTGGTCGGGAACAACTTGGTTCCAATAAACACATCACCTGTCAGGCTATGCAGACTGGGAATGTTGTTAAAGCGATCAGATCGACGCTGGTAACCCAATGCGGCACCAATGGGGCCACCTGGAAGCTCAAATCCCCCCAGTGGTACTTCACCGTTGATTACCAAATCGATAGTTTGCAGTTTGTCAGTGTCATTTACACGGTTGCTGGTATAAACGGTTGAATCAGCCACTTCCTGTGAATTCAGGAACTGAGGTGACGTAGCAACAAATGGGTTAAAGCACGCATCACGGTCATTGATGACATCACAGTTCAAACCTTGCTGAAGAGCACCCAGGCTGAAGTTGCTGGCAACGCTTTTGTCGAGTTGGTAGGCAAACATGTAGTTTGCCTGGCCACGCCAGCCCTCGATAAATGGCACAGCAAATTCAGCTTTTATTGCCTGGCGGATGCCACGCACATAGGTTTCACCAACCAGTGAACCGTCATCAGATAATTGGCTTGGCAAAGTGCCATGTTTGCCCCATGGACGCCAGGAGTTGAAGGTCACATCTTCGTTAAATGGAATGCCGTTCGGGTCCAGAATAACGGAGCCGTTAGCCGCGCGATCTGGCAGTCCATCACGGTTTTGATCACGTGCAAACAGCGGTTGCCCCGTTGAGCTGACTGCTCTGAACGGGTTGCCCGGTAATTCACCACGTACAGTCGGCAATTCAGATACACGACCACCCGGGTTAGAGGCTGATCCACGTGGGTAGGCGCGACGCGCGAACACGCTGGTTTGTGAATTGATGGTGAAATCGGAACTGACATCATAGGACAGATTCAGGAATGCTGTACCCGCATCTTGTTCAGTTCGATAATCCCAGAACTCGCCGTAGTCATACCAGCAGCGCGTGCCTGCTGCAGTGCCGGTCTGGCTGAACAGGAATCCATTAGGATTCGCGCCCTGAATGGTTGGATCATTTCTGACAGTGCCGCAACCTGGATCGGGACGTACGGTAGTCTGAACAACACCAGCTGCGTTGCGTACCAGATTGCCAGCGGCATCACGACGAGGTACGTTATAGTTGCCCGGGTTTGATGTAGAAGAAGACGTTAAACCAGCGTTCATCTGGTCTGGACGATCGCGCATACGCAGGCGACCGTTCGAACGGTAATCGGCAGCAAATACAACATTCAGGCCGCTGATCTCGGTGCCGCCTAAAAAGCTAATCTGTGTGTCTTTATAGTCGCCGCGCGTGTCGCCTTGCTGGTAAACCTCTACCTTTACGCCATCGTAAGATGTACGTGGTACAAAGTTCACTACGCCAGCCACCGCTTGAGAACCATACAATGCGGCAGCGCCGTCCGTAACGATGTCCAGACGCTGAATGGCAATCTGTGGCAGGAACGTGTTGACGTTGGTGCCGATCACACGCATACCGTCAACCAGGTTCAAGGTGGCGCCAGCGCCAAGACCACGCAGGTTGATGGAGGTAACGGTACTGGACGCGCCAGTCAGTGAGTTTTGGGTAATCGTTGAACCCTGGTTAAAACTCAGATTATGGATCACATCGCCCATGTTTGGTGTACCCGCCAGCGCAATGTCTTCAGCGCCGATCTGAGTAATTGGGGATGCTGCACGGAAACCTTCGGTTCGTCGGATAAAGGAGCCAGTTACAACGACTTCTTCAACCTCCGGGGTATCCTGTGCGAGTGCTGCGCCCGATGGGATCAGCAGAGCCGCAGTGATTGCAGCGGACAGCAGGTTAACTCTGTAAGTAACAGCAGATTTGGATTTCATCCATTGACCTCTTGATATTTCTTATGGTTATAGGTCGGCTTTGTTTAAAAACTCAGCGTCTTTTTTCTTTTTTTTGCTTAAATGTGTGGGTTCATACAACTTAAGCACCGATTTATCATGTCTTCCCCGATAAATCAGTGGCGGAATATATCACTGTGATTGATACAGTAAAGCGGATTCTCCACCAAACAGTGGAAAGTTACAGTGCGTGCGTTCGATAGGTTTCGGAAAGTGTGACATGCGGCCACTATAAAAGTGACACTTGGTAACAAGTTGTTTCAAAGTAGTTTGATGACGGCTTCCAGTTCAGCAATCATAGCGTGTATGTCATTGTTTTCGGCGTGCGACAAAACCGGGTTGGTCAAGGTCTCCTGTGGGCTGCTCATACGTTGACGCGCACCCCCAATGGTGAAACCTTGTTCGTATAACAAGGACTTGATTTGTCGGATCAGCAAGACATCCTCACGCTGGTAATAGCGACGGTTGCCACGGCGTTTGACCGGTTTGAGTTGGGGAAATTCTTGCTCCCAATAACGCAAAACATGCGGTTTTACCGTGCACAGTTCACCTACTTCACCGATAGTAAAGTAGCGTTTGGCTGGAATGGGTGGCAGTTCTTTGTTATTGCTGGGTTCCAGCATATTTTTCTACCCGAGCTTTGAGCTTTTGGCCGGGGCGAAATGTCACTACCCGACGTGCTTTTATTGGTATTTCTTCACCGGTCTTGGGATTTCGTCCGGGGCGTTGTTTTTTGTCGCGGAGATCGAAATTGCCAAAACCGGAGAGTTTTACCTGCTCATTGGCCTCCAGTGCTTGTCTGATTTCTTCAAAAAACTGTTCGACCAGTTCCTTGGCTTCGCGTTTATTTACGCCAAGTTCATCAAACAAACGTTCTGCCATCTCCGCTTTTGTCAGCGCGCCCTTATCCATGCTCAATTCCTTAACTTTGCATTAAATTTGACTTCCAGGCCTTTGACACACCGCTCAATTATTGAATTGATATCGTCGTCGCCTAGAGTGCGTGAAGGATGTTGCCAGGTCAAGCCCAATGCCATACTTTTTTTATCAGAACCAATGGCATCGCCTTGATAAACATCAAATATTCTAAGCGACGTCAGGAATTCTCCCGCCAGTTCGCTCAATTCTGCCCGTATTGACCTTGCAGGTATGTTTTTGTCCAGAAGTAGCGCGAGATCTCGGGAAACTTCCGGGAATTTTGACAGTGGTTTGAATGCTGGAATGCGCGACGTTAATACTGCGGTCAGCTCTATCTCAAACAGATACACTTTTTCACTTAAATCCAGGATGCGTTGCAGCGTGGGTGACAATGCCCCTATCCAACCTACTGCACGCCCGGATTTGAAGATTCTAGCACTTTGCCCACTGTGCAGCGCTGGATGGGGCTGTGCCTGAAACGTAAATGAATCCGCTTCGCCACTCAGTGAAAGCAATATTTCAAGATCCCCTTTCACATCAAAAAAATCAGCAGAATCCTTGGTTTGAGACCACTCTGCTGGCATACGGCTGCCATAAACAAGGCCGCCCAACATATCGGGCTGCTCGACCTGCTCTCCGGTGGACAGGAATATCTGTCCAGTTTCGAACAATCGTATTCTGGATTGCTGGCGATTCACATTGTGCTGCAAGGTCTGAATCAATCCTGCCCACAATGTGGTTCGCATGACCGCCATGTCAGCTGAAATAGGATTTTGCAAGGCAACCGGTTCGATGTCAGGTTGCAGGCGCATCAAAAGTGAAGGTTCAACAAAGCTGTAGCTTATAACTTGTTGATATCCCAGTGTAAGCAATCGCTCGCGTAATCTCTCGGGCGTGATTGTGCCTTCTGGTCTCGGGGACAGATTCATCCTTACCAAAGGTTTGGTGACCGGCAGATGGTCATACCCGTAAACACGAGCCAATTCTTCGATTAAATCAGCTTCAATGCTGATGTCAAAGCGGTATGAAGGTACTGAGAAGCGCATCTCTGTTTCACTTGATGATTCAAGTATCAGACCTAATCTACTGAGAATATTGAGAATCTGATCTTTGCTCATCGGCAAGCCAAGCAAACGATCGATGTTGCCTACTTCCAGCGTGACCGATTTTTTGGCAGGAACATTATGCGCCTGTTCAATCACTGGGCCGGCGGCGCCCCCCACAATCTCTAACAGGAGTTGTGTGGCACGTTCCATGGCATCGTGTTGCAAGTCACTATCGACGCCACGCTCGTAACGGTGAGAAGCATCGGTGTGCAGTCCGTAACGTCTCGCCCTGCCGGCAATTGCCAAGGGATCAAACCATGCACATTCCAGAAAAATATCGCGGGTTGCGTTACTGACGCCACTGTTTTCGCCGCCCATGATACCCGCAAGTGCTAATGGCCCACGATGATCGGCAATCAACAGGGTATCGGCTTGAACGTCTATCTGCTTGCCATCAAGCAGCGTAATTTTTTCGCCAACCTCAGCCATGCGAACTACGATGCCGCCCTGCAATTGTTGCAGATCAAAAGCATGCATGGGTTGTCCAAGTTCGAGTAAGACGTAATTGGTGACATCGACCACAGGATCAATGCTGCGCAGGCCGCATCGACGCAATTTTTCCTGCATCCAAAGTGGTGTTCTGACGTCGGGATTAATGCCTTTTATTACGCGACCAAGATATCGGGGACATTGGGCGCTGGCCTGTAAAGTCACCGGAAATACATCAGTCAGCGTTGGGCTAACAGCGTTGATAGCAGGTTCGTGGTAGGCAAGATAATTCAAGGCAGCAATTTCACGGGCCAAGCCCCTGATGCTAAGGCAATCGCCGCGATTGGGTGTCAAGTCCATCTCATAGAAAACATCATCTGTTTTCAGATATTCGCGCACACAAACGCCGGGGGGAGCGTCGTCTGGCAATTCCAACAAACCATCTGAACTGTCGGACATACCCAGTTCTTCTGCGGAACACAACATGCCAAAGGATTCTATGCCACGCAGCTTGGCTTTTTTAATGCTAAAAGAGGCTGGCGCGTCTGCTGCCGGGTTGTGAACAGGTAACTGTGCACCAATTTTGGCATATGGCACTTTCAGGCCAGCACGAACATTGGCTGCACCACAAACAACCTGCAGTACCTCAGTGCCGTCAAACACGTCACAGACTCGTAGCTTGTCAGCGTCCGGGTGTTGGATGACATTGCGTACCTCAGCGACAATAACGCCACTAAAGTCAGCTGCGACAGGACCATGTGCATCAACTTCCAGCCCTGCCATCGTCAGTTGGCTGATGAGCATCGATGGCTCAAGGTTTACGTCAACCCATTCACGAATCCATTGTTGTGTAAAAATCATGCTGTGTCGCTCTTACCGTGCAATCATGGTCTTGTCAGAATCAATTACGTTGTATTAACGGTGGATCAGGATAGTCAAATCAATTGAATTGGCGGAGAAACTTCAGATCATTCTCGAAAAACAGCCTGAGATCATTAACGCCATAACGCAACATGGCCAAGCGTTCAACGCCCATTCCGAATGCAAATCCACGGTACTTGGTACTATCAATACCAGAGCTTTCAAGTACGGATGGATGAACCATGCCACAACCTAGTACTTCCAGCCAGCCAGTCTGTTTGCAAACGCGGCAACCCTTGCCTGAACACATGACGCAGCTCATATCCACTTCAGCAGAGGGTTCTGTGAACGGGAAATAAGAAGGGCGAAAACGAACAGCAAGGTCGGCTTCAAAAAAACTCTGCAGAAAATCAGCAAGTGTGCCTTTCAGATCGGCAAATGTGACATGTTCATCAATCAACAAGCCTTCAACCTGGTGAAACATGGGTGTGTGCGTAAGGTCTGAATCACAACGATAGACTCGGCCAGGGCAAATCATCCGGAAAGGTGGCTTGCCCCGCTCCATCACTCTGACTTGGACAGGTGACGTATGGGTTCTGAGTACTGTGGTTGGATTGATGTAAAAAGTGTCGTGCATTGCACGTGCAGGGTGATGTCCCGGGATATTGAGTGCTTCGAAGTTATGGTAATCGTCCTCGATTTCCGGACCTTCGGCGACCGAGTAACCGACTGATTCAAAAAGTTGACGAATACGATCAATGGTGCGGCTGACAGGATGTAACCCGCCAGCACTTTGCCGGCGACCGGGAAGGCTGACATCGATGGTTTCAGATGCCAGTTGTTGCTCCAACGCTTTAGTAACAATGAAGTCTCTGCGACTATCCAGCGCTTGCTGAATCTGGCGTTTAGCTTCATTGATATGTTCACCTGCGGCAGGACGCTGCTCGGCGGGTAACTTACCCAAACCTTTAAGAAGTTCAGTCAGTTGACCTTTTTTTCCCAAATATTCAACACGCAATTGGTCTAGCATGCGTTCTTCATCAGTTGCCTCAATGGCCGCTAATGCGAGGTTCAACAAAGCAATTGTGTCTGTCATGGACTAATCCGCTTATACCATGAAATGCACAGAGCCGGCACAGGCGCGACACGCCTGAACCGGCTCTGCAAAAAATAACACTTTATTGTGCCAGGCTGGCTTTTGCCTGATTTACCAATGCAGCAAACGCTGCTTTGTCATGCACAGCCAGATCAGCCATAACGCGACGGTCAACACCAATATTGGCCTTCTTCAGTCCAGCAATCAGCTGGCTGTAGGTCATGCCATTGGCACGTGACTGTGCATTAATACGTGCGATCCACAATGAGCGGAAAACACGCTTTTTGGCGCGGCGGTCACGGTAGGCATACTGTCCTGCCTTGATGACTGCCTGAAAGGCTACGCGATACACACGGCTGCGAGCGCCATAGTATCCTTTTGCCTGCTTAAGAATCTTTTTGTGACGACGACGTGCCGTTACACCGCGTTTTACTCGTGCCATATTACTCTCCTCTGACTAACCTGATTATTAATTAACGCGCATCATGCGATCGATCAACGGCTTGTCACAGGCTGCAACCAGTGAAGTACCGCGCAATTGACGCTTACGCTTGGTGGTCATTTTGGTGAGGATATGGCTTTTGTTTGCACTTTTGCATTTCCAGCCAGAGGCTGTTTTTTTGAAACGCTTGGATGCACCACTATGGGTTTTCATCTTGCTCATTTGTCTTGCGACTCCGCATTTATGCGCCATCACTGGCGATAGTGTTTAGATTTTAAAAAAAGCTGACACCTGTCAGGCTTTCTTCTTCTTCGCAGGAGACAGAACCATCACGATCTGCCTGCCTTCCATCTTGGGTTCTTGCTCAACAACGCCGTGCTCTTCAAGATCAACACGAATACGTTGCACAAGCTCAAGTCCAAGATGCTGATGGGCGAGCTCTCGACCGCGGAATCTCAACGATACCTTGGCCTTGTCCCCATCAGTCAGGAAACGTATCAGGTTGCGTAGTTTTACCTGATAATCCCCCTCTTCCGTCCCTGGCCGAAACTTGATTTCTTTCAGCTGTGTCTTGCGCTGCTTCTTCTTGTTAGCAGCTTTCTGCTTTTTCAGGTCAAAAATATGCTTGCCGTAGTCCATGATCTTGCAGACCGGTGGCTCAGCCTCCGGGGCGATCATTACCAGATCAAGCTTGGCTTCACTGGCGGCTGCTCGCGCTTCCTCAATGGTCACAACACCTCTTTGTTCACCATCCGCTAAAACAAGGCGAACCTCGGGTGATTCAATGTGTTCGTTAATGACCGGCTTTTTGGAACTGCTCTTCATATTGGACAGCGTCTTCTCTCCTGCAAAATACTATAAGGATCCGGTGTGTCAGCCTGCAATTAATGCGCAGCGGTACGTCCGAATCGTGATATATCGTCAGCCAGATAGCTGGCAAATGCGTCAATTGTCATGACACCATGGTCACTTCCATCACGTGTTCTGACGGAAACTTCCCCACTTTCCATTTCCCTATCGCCCGCGACGAGCATATAAGGAGTCTTCTGGATAGAATGCTCGCGGATTTTAAAGCCGATCTTCTCATTTCTCAAGTCCGCACTGACACGAAACCCCTTTTCAGCCAGTATTTTACGAACTTTTTCGCAATAATCACGCTGATTGTCGGTGATGTTCAGTACAACGACCTGTTCCGGAGACAACCAGGCAGGTAAAGCACCTGCATAGTGCTCTATCAAAACGCCGATGAATCGTTCAAAAGATCCCAGAATGGCGCGATGCAACATGACCGGCACTTTTCTGTTGCCATCTTCTGCGACATATTGCGCGCCGAGTCGCTCTGGCATGGAAAAATCGACCTGAATAGTGCCGCATTGCTGCACACGTCCCATACAATCTTTCAAGGAAAACTCAATTTTAGGGCCATAAAACGCACCTTCGCCTGGCAGAAGTTCCCATGCTAGACCGCTGTTATTGAGCGCTTGGCGAAGTGCGTCTTCAGCCCTGTCCCACATCTCTTCGGAGCCAACGCGTTTTGCTGGCCGGGTGGAAAGCCGCAGGATGATTTCATCAAAACCGAAGTCGCGATACACGCCAAACAACAGTTTCATAAACGCAGCCACTTCGCTTTGAATTGCTTCTTCCGCACAGAATATATGTGCGTCATCTTGTACAAAGCTTCGAACTCGCATCAGTCCGTGCATGGAACCAGACGGTTCAAACCGATGGCATGAACCAAACTCTGCGAGTCGTAGCGGAAGATCCCGGTAGCTTTTCAAGCCCTGATTAAAAACCTGAATATGGCAAGGGCAATTCATTGGTTTGATTGCGTACATCCGGTTTTCAGAGGAGACGCTGAACATCTGATCGGCAAACTTGTCAGCATGACCCGAGCGTTCCCACAATGAGTAATCTACCAATTGAGGTGTGCGAATTTCCTGATAGCCGTTTTCGTTCTGCACTTTCTGCATGTAATGCTGGATTACCTGGTAAATCGTCCAGCCACGAGGATGCCAGAACACCATGCCTGGTGCTTCTTCCTGAAAATGGAACAGGTCAAGCTTTTTTCCGATTTTGCGGTGATCGCGCTTTTGTTGCTCTTCCAATCGGAACAGGTAATCAGCCAAGGCTTTTTTGTCGCCCCAGGCCGTACCATAAATGCGTTGCAGCATTTCATTGTTCGAGTCGCCGCGCCAGTAAGCACCGGCAACCGAGGTCAATTTAAATGCTTTGAACTTGCCTGTGTTTGGCACATGAGGGCCACGGCAAAGATCAATAAAATCACCTTGGCGATAAAAGGACAGTTCTTCATCACCCGGAATACTTTTGATGATTTCTACTTTATATTTTTCACCCATCGTTTCGAACATGGCGATAGCGTCATCTCGGCTCATCAGTTCGCGGCTGACAGTCAGGTTCTCTTTAACGATGTCTTGCATCACACTTTCGATCTTTTCGAGGTCTTCTGCTGTGAAAGCTCTCTCGTAAGAGAAGTCGTAAAAAAAGCCGTCTTCGATAACCGGGCCAATCGTAACTTGCGCAGTTGGAAACAAGCGCTGAACGGCTTGCGCCATCAAATGCGCACAAGAATGGCGAATAATGTCCAGACCTTCGGTATCTCGCTCTGTAATGATGGCAAGTTGCGCATCGCTGGAAATAAGATAGGACGTATCAACCAAGGTCCCATCAACACGACCTGCGAGTGCCGCTTTGGCAAGTCCGGCACCAATGGATTCAGCAACTTCAAATACAGTAACAGCACGATCAAATTGTCGTTGACTACCGTCGGGAAGAGTAATAGAAGGCATGGCGGTCGCAGTTCGTATGATTAAGAGATGAATGAAGCCCGAATTACAAGGCACTGACGAATAAAACAATCGGACTGCGGAAGACTGCAAATGACCACTTTTTCGATAAGTGGTAGGCACGACCAGATTCGAACTGGTGACCTCTACCATGTCAAGGTAGCGCTCTAACCAACTGAGCTACGCGCCTGTCTTTTTACTGCTCTGCTTCAGGATAATCTTCTTAAAGCCCCTGATTTTATACAGGTTAAGATCCCCGCCCCCGAAAGAACGGCGATTATAGGGGCAGCCATACAAAACTACAAGAGAGTGACAACAGGCAAGCGCAATCAAGTGCGAGAATCTAGGTGAATTTAATCAGATCAAGTTTGAGCGCGGCAACTCGATCTCTCAAGAGCGCTGCCTCTTCGAATTCGAGATTGCGTGCCATTTCCAGCATTTTTTGCTCTAACTGTTTAATATCAGCAGCCAGTGTTTTGGCGTCGCTCTTTTGAGTGCCGCCTGATTGATAGTCTGCCAGTGTTTCAGCAACCGATCTGAACTTGCGGCGATTGCGGGAGTCATTCGCTGCATCGCCATTGTGCGCCCCTTCCATGACATCGGATACGGATTTGCTGACGCCAATCGGTGTGATGTTGTTGACTGTATTAAAAGTTATCTGGACCTCGCGACGTCGCTCTGATTCATCGATAGCACCCTGCATGGATCCTGTTATTCTGTCTGCATATAAAATGGCACGCCCATTCAGGTTGCGTGCCGCACGACCAATGGTTTGGATCAGTGAACGTTCCGAACGTAAAAAGCCTTCCTTGTCTGCGTCCAGAATAGCGACAAGTGATACTTCCGGGATGTCCAGACCTTCTCTTAACAAGTTAATGCCAACAAGGACATCAAACTGTCCCAACCGCAAATCTCGAATTATTTCAGAACGTTCAATGGTGTCGATATCTGAATGCAGATATCGAACCCGGACTTCATGGTCCATCAAATAGTCTGTCAAATCTTCTGCCATGCGTTTGGTCAGTACGGTGACCAGGACTCGTTCCTGGCGAGCAGTAATCAGACGAATTTCAGACAACAGGTCATCGACTTGCTTACCTGCGGGGCGTATTTCAAGTACCGGATCTAGCAGACCAGTGGGTCTGACCAGTTGCCTGACAGTTTGTCCTGCCCTTTCCTGTTCATACGGGCCAGGCGTAGCCGAGACAAATATTAATTGAGGAGTCAATGACTCCCACTCTTCAAATCTCAGGGGTCTGTTGTCGAGTGCAGATGGCAAACGAAATCCATAGTCCACCAGTGTTTCCTTGCGTGATCGATCGCCCTTAAACATGGCGCCGATCTGAGGTACTGAGACATGCGACTCATCAACGATAACCAGTGAATCCGGAGGCAGGTAGTCAAACAACGTGGGAGGAGCTTGCCCCGGTTCACGACCGGACAAATAACGGGAATAATTTTCTATGCCGTTGCAATATCCCAGTTCAGACATCATTTCGATATCGAATCGGGTTCGTTGAGACAATCGTTGTGCTTCTACCAGTCGATGTGACTGCTCAAGGTGCTGAACCCGCTGATTTAATTCGAGTTTTATATCCTCGAGTGCGTCCAGGATTTTTTCACGTGGAGTAACATAATGAGACTTCGGGAAAATGGTAAGACGCGGCACCTTTCTTATGATTTCGCCGTTTAGTGGGTCGAAAAATGACAAGCCTTCAATCTCATCATCAAACAACTCAATACGTACTGCATATTTATCTGAATCTGCCGGATACACATCAATCACATCGCCCCGAACACGGTATGTGGCGCGTTGAAGTTCCATGTCGTTGCGTGAGTATTGCATGTCGGCGAGTCTGCGCAGGATATAGCGCTGATCAACTTTGTCACCTCGATCAAGGTGCATGACCATTTTCAAGTAAGAGCCAGGATCGCCAAGACCGTAAATAGCCGAGACCGTAGCGACAACAATAACATCGCGCCTTTCGAGTAATGCTTTGGTTGCTGACAATCGCATCTGCTCAATGTGCTCATTAATCGATGCGTCTTTCTCTATGTAGGTATCAGATGACGGAACATAAGCCTCAGGCTGGTAGTAGTCGTAGTATGAGACAAAGTATTCAACAGCATTTTCCGGGAAAAATTCTCTGAATTCTCCGTACAACTGCGCGGCCAGGGTTTTGTTCGGAGCCATCACTAATGCGGGGCGTTGAGTGCGGTTGATGACATTGGCGATGGTAAAGGTTTTACCGGAACCGGTGACGCCGAGCAAAATTTGTGAGTGCAACCCCTCTTCCAATCCTTCGACCAATTGCGCAATAGCCGTTGGTTGATCGCCGGCCGGGCTGAAATTTGACAGCATCTTGAAGGGTATGTTCATGCCCCAGAGTATACCTTCGTCGTGCATTTTTGGTAGATATTCATAGAGTGTCAACGCTTGGGAGAAGCCTAAAAAAGTTGCTGTTCAAAGGTTGACCGGTATAACAAATGTCATTACTATACGCGTCCTGTTGGGGCCACTCAGATTGGCCGACATAACTGCCCAATAGCTCAATGGTAGAGTAATCGACTGTTAATCGATTGGTTCCTGGTTCGAGTCCAGGTTGGGCAGCCAAATTTTTTAACTTTATTTTCTTCCCCTCGTGATTTCTCTTGTCTTTGCTCCACTAGCTTTCCTCCACTAGCCTATTCCCCACATCAGTCGTTTTGAGCACGAAACTGCTCCTTGTCCCACATCATATTTAAATATCTGCTGCTTTTATTGATTCGTGTTAAGGATCGGTTAAAGTATTTGCCCACATCATACCCGTTGATGCACCTCAAAAATGTTAAGGAGATTGTTTATGTTTAAATCCTGGCTCGCAGCGCTATTGCTGACAGTGAGTATGTTTGGCCACGCAGCCGAAAGCACAAATCCTGTTGTGGTCATGGAAACTAGCCATGGCACGGTGGTGATTGAACTTTGGGCTGAAGAGGCGCCCATCACCGTCGAAAATTTTTTAAAGTATGTTGACAACAAACTCTATGAAAATCTGACGTTTCACAGGGTGATACCAGGATTCATGATTCAGGGGGGCGGCTATAACAGCAATTTTGTTGAGATGTCCGGTTACCCGCCGATCAAAAACGAAGCCAAACCATCACTGGAAAACGATCGAGGCACGTTGGCCATGGCGCGCACCAATGTTGTTGACAGTGCAACCAGCCAGTTTTTTATCAATTTGGTAGACAACGATTTCTTGAATCAGCGTGGAACGACTGCTCAGGATTTTGGCTATGCTGTTTTTGGCAAGGTGATCGAGGGGATGGACGTTGTTGACGCAATCGCCGGTGTGCCAACCGCCAATCAGCGGCAACATCAGAATGTGCCTGTTGAGCCTGTTCTTATTAAATCGATGACAAGAAGATAATCAGGTAGATAGATCAGCGTTTATGCAACGGTGTAACTTTGGCAACAGCCGCTTTGACTTGCATTGGATGAGAAGAAGGTTTTGCTGACGTTACACCGAGGTTGCCCGGGGTTGGCCAGAACAAATCGTCTTTAAGCGATTCTGGATTAAACCCGACAACTGCCTTTATCAGCAATTGTCTGATAGTTTCAAGATCGAGGCGCTGACAGGCTGACTCGAGATCATTCAGCATGGGTTCAAGCTCACTCCAGGGCAGAAAATCTTCTTCTGCCCGCATGATCTTGGGATGTTCTGTACCGGTAACTGACTCGCCGATGAGAAGCTCTTCAAAAAGCTTCTCGCCCGGTCTCAGACCGGTGTATTCAATTGAGATATTGCCGTCATAAGTCTTATCGTCTTTCAGGTTATACCCCATCAAATGGATCATTTTCCGCGCCAGATCCACAATTTTGATGGGTTCATGCATGTCCAGCACAAATACATCACCGCCACTGGCCATGGAACCTGCCTGAATAACTAATTGGGCAGCTTCCTGAACGGTCATAAAATAACGAGTCACTTCGGGGTGCGTGACGGTCACAGGGCCACCCTGACTGATTTGTTTACGAAACAATGGTACAACCGAGCCTGAAGAACCCAGCACATTACCAAATCGAACCATGCTGAAACACGTTTCACCTTTCAGTCCAGCCAAGGCCTGCAGTACCTGTTCCGCAAAGCGCTTGGTAGCGCCCATCACATTGGTTGGTCGAACCGCTTTATCAGTCGAAATTAAAACGAAATGTTCAACCCTGCACTTGTTTGCGGCAAGTGCCGCAACCGCGGTGCCAAGTATGTTATTGAAGGCGCCTTCGATAACATTTTTTTCCACCATGGGCACTTGTTTGTAGGCCGCCGCGTGATAAACGGTTTTTACTTTGAAACGTTGTAATAATACTTCCATCAAATTTCGGTTACAGGTATTGCCAAGGACCGCAACGATTTCTGTTTCAAATTCAGATTTTCCCTGCAATGAGTCTCGCAACGTTTGCAATTCATGCTCTATGTCGTAAAGGCCAAACTCAAAACTATCGAGTATTACCAGCTTTGATGGGCGTAGGCCCAATATTTGTCGACATAACTCTGAACCGATTGAGCCGGCAGCACCCGTGACCATCACGGATTTGCCCTTTATACAGGCACTCATCAGATCTGGATCTGGTGGAACAATATCGCGTCCAAGTAAATCTTCGATGTCGATATCTCTTACTTCATCAACATGGAACTTGCCGGACCGCATATCAAACAGTTCGGGAACAGTTTTCACATGTACCGGCAAGTGCTCCAGTTTGTTCAGAATATCCTTTCGCTCCGCGTGACTTGCAGAAGGAATTGCCAGTAATATTTGGGTGACACCGAAGGTGTTTATCAGCTCTGATAATGCAGATGGGGTGTATACCCGAACCCCGTGAACAATGCTACCCACGATATGGTGGCTGTCATCTACGAATGCGACGGGCAGATACTGATTACCATTTTGCAGTGCAACAACCAGTTGCATGCCAGAACTACCCGCTCCGTAGATAATTACAGGTTGTTTCGGGCGGAAGTTTTCAATCAGACTCTGTAAGGCAAGCTTGGCGACAAATCTGCTACCGCCAACAAAAACCAGCGATATCATCCAATAAATGGGTATCGTGGCATGGTTGAGCGTTTCAGGTGCGAGAACAAGATAATAAACTGCCGCAAATAAGACAGCAGCTACAGTTATACCCTGACAAACAATAAATCCTGATGAACCACCCATATACAGCAGGATTGTCCGGTACAATCCGATTCTGTAAAAAACCAGAACACTGGCGAAGATCGCCATCGCAGTCGTGCTGAGAACCTGATCAAGTTTTTCATCAGTACTGATGCCAAGGATATTGAATGCAAGCCACGCCGCTAGCGAGAGCATCATGGTGTCTGCAACCATCAGCAGTGCTTGTTTGACGTTACGAGACAGCGGGATGGTATACGGGTTCATTCAAATTCCTGTCTGGACATCAACGATTATCCCAGTATCGGGGCATCAGGTCTGCCTGCTCCAAGCAGCGCTGCAATCGCCATCAATGGTACTACACCCATGATAGTCAGATACACCCCATTCTGGGGGTACACAACAGCCAGCCAGGACATCGGAAGTAGCCACACTGTATTGACCAGGGTATACATCAGAACAACCTTGGCGTGGCTGCCTGTCCGGCGAGCCAGGTATTGATAAGCATGCAGATTGTGCGCCTCTGTGATCCGGTGACCAGAAATAGCCCGACGAATCAGTGTAAATGTTGTATCCGCAATGAAGCCCCCCATCAGCAAGACCCATACCCACACTGAAAGTGTGCCCTGATAATGAGAAATCAGGGCAATCAATCCTATAAAGAAGCCTATAAACGTGCTTCCAACATCGCCCATAAATAAACGCGCCGGGGGCCAGTTCAGACAGAGAAAACCCAGGGTCGAAATGAATAATCCCACGCATACCCAGGCCAGATCTGTTTGTTGATTAAACAGCATAACGCTGGCGGCGCCGCTTACAAACAATGATTGTGAAGCTGCAAGACTGTCAATGCCGTCCATAAAATTATAGAGATTTAAAAGCCATACCAATGCCAGAACAAGGATGACTGATTGGAAAAACACAGGAATCAGCAACCATCCACTAAAAAATGGCTCCGGTACGGGGCCCAGTAACCAAAGTGCGACAAACGCCGAGGCCAGATGAATAGGTAAGCGGATGCTAACCGGCAGTCCCCTTAGATCGTCTATAAACCCGGTTATTGCGACAGGTACTGCGCATAATAGAACCGCAAACATGCCTGGACTCAAGGTGCCGTCAAATACAAGGAATGCTATAAAAAGTAATATGGATAATACGATCGCAAGCCCGCCGCCACGCGGAGTTGGTACACGGTGTGCGGAACGCGCCACTGGCGTATCAAGCAAACGTGATGTGATGTGTTGGCTGATCAGCAAACTGACAGACAACGATACAAAAAAAGTAGAAACCAGAGCGAACCCGTAAAGCATACACCGTCCGTGCGTACAGCCAACATTGTAGAATGGAGCGCTTGAGAGCTCCATTCTACAACATAGATTGTAATGCGGGTTTATTCAGTGCTGTCGTCGAGCAGAATACGGCTTCGGTTCCGCTCCAGCGTAGCCTTGCCGATTCCGCGGACTTTCTGCAGATCGTCCACAGTCTTGAACTCACCGTTTTCCTCGCGGTAGGCAATGATGTCCCTTGCCTTCGACATGCCAACGCCATCCAGTGCCAAAGCCAGTGTTTCGGCGTCGGCGGAATTGATATTGACACGATTATCAGGCATGACCTCAATGGGTGTCTGTTCCGTGCCTTGCTGGGTTTGTGCGATTGCTATCGTTGGGGAAGCCGACATCAAAATGCCGCTACCTGCGATCAGGACAAACATGCCTGCTTTTATGACTTTGCTGAATTTTTCTGTAAAACGAATGCTGCTGTTGATTTCAAGCATAGGAAACTCCTTTTCCTTGTATCAGTTTGTGAATCCGGTGCTAACGGACATACAGTTAGTTACTCCATCAAAGCAGTTTGTGTTTATGAAAACGCACATCTGCTGATCTGGTTTTAGCACAAAACAGCACCTGTGCCAGAAATTTCATCCAAAATAAGATTTAATTTTTCTGCAGGTTTACGAGCCCGTGTGATGGGTCTGCCTATGACCAGAAAATCACTGCCCGCACTGATGGCATCTCTGGGTGTTACCACTCGTTTCTGATCTTGAGCTTCATCACCTGCTGGTCTTATGCCTGGAGTTACCAATACAAAACTTTTGCTTAACAAGCGTCTGATCGAAGGTACTTCTTCTGCCGAGCAAACAACGCCATCCATACCATTTTGCTGCGCTAAAGACGCCAGCCTCAACACTTGTTCCGCGGCGCTACGCTGAATACCTTGTTCAGCCATATCCTTGTCTGAAAGACTGGTAAGAACAGTGACCGCTATCAATAACGGCTTATGCTCTGACTCATCCACTGCAGTACGAGCTGCCCGCAACATCTCTGAACCACCTGATGAATGAATTGTCAGCATCCACACGTCTAGTTCACATGCAGCTTTAACCGCTTTGTAGACTGTGTTGGGGATGTCATGGAATTTTAAATCCAGAAAAATATCAAAACCCAATTTCTGGAGCTTTTTGACAAGTTTCGGCCCAAAGGAGGTAAACAACTCTTTGCCAATCTTTAACCGACAACGCGCAGGATCAAGTTGTTTAACAAGTGACAGGACTTGTTTATGGTCATCCATATCCAAGGCAATAATGATTTGATTGTTATCCTGCATTAACTTAGCTCCATTTAATCTTTCTCTGCAGGACCAAATTTGGGCCTGAGTAGCAACTCTTTTTCAAGTTGTCGAATACGTCGGTTTAATCTGAAATTGTTGATCAATCCTGCACCCAATGTCAGCCCGGAAAGTACACCCAGTGCAAATGCACTGATTATCCAAAGCGATAACGGACGCGCTTTCAGCGTCATGGGGCCGAAAGTGAGTGGAACATCAATATTGTTCCCGATAGAAAAACCTGTTGTTATTAACACCACCAACAATAAAAGCAGAATAACTACCCAGCGCTTTAACGTCTTCATATGCGGGTACCTGTTGCTTTATAAAAGGAAAAACGGCGTGATCCTTGCGAATACGCCGTTTTTGAGGTTCCTGATCAAGGCGATAAAGAGTCAGTCGGTCATGCTGTTTACACGATCACGCAATTCCTTGCCGGGCTTAAAGTGTGGTACGTACTTTCCAGTCAGTGTCACCGGTGAACCGGTTTTTGGATTTCGGCCAACACGCGGCACCCGGTAATGCAGTGAGAAACTGCCAAAGCCTCTGATTTCAATTCGTCCACCGTCAGACAAAGACTCCGACATATATTCAATAATCGACTTGACAGCAAACTCACAATCCTTGGAGGACAATTGAGACTGCTTTGCAGCGATTCGTTCAATAAGTTCAGACTTTGTCATGACGGTTTCCTTGTTGTATCAAATTAACTTTAGCGTCGGCTGCACTAACCTCTTGTTACTTCTTGTCCATCTGGGCTTTGATCAGATCACCGATGGTGGTCGGACCAGTAGATGGCATTTCCTGATTCCTGTGATCCTGAATCGCTGCTTTCTCGTCATCGATTTCGATAGCTTTGACTGACAGACCCAGTACACGATTTTTGCGATCAACGCTGATGACTTTGACTTCAATCTCATCACCAACATTCAATGCATTGCGTGCATCTTCTATTTTCTCGCGGCTGATTTCTGAGGCGCGCAGAACGCCTTCAACACCGTTGCCGAGATTCACTGTTGCGGCTTTGGCATCTACTTCCGATACCACTCCTTTTACGATGCTGCCTTTCTCGAACTCACCAACGTAGTTTGAGAACGGATCTTCAGAAAGCTGCTTGATACCCAGGGAGATACGCTCACGCTCCGGATCGATGGACAGAATAACTGTCTCGATTTCGTCGCCTTTCTTGTATGCGCGAACGGCTTCTTCGCCATTCTCATCCCATGAAATGTCAGACAAGTGAACCAGACCGTCGATGTTGCCATCAAGTCCGATGAAGATACCGAAGTCAGTGATTGACTTGATGCTGCCTGAAATCTTGTCGCCTTTCTTGAACTGCTCGGCGAAACGATCCCATGGATTCTGGTAGCACTGTTTGATGCCCAGAGAAATACGACGACGTTCTTCGTCGATATCCAGAATCATCACTTCTACTTCGTCGCCCAGCTGAACGATCTTGGATGGGTGAACGTTTTTGTTTGTCCAATCCATTTCAGATACATGTACCAGACCTTCAACGCCTTCTTCCAGCTCTGCAAAGCAGCCGTAATCAGTCAGGTTAGTAACACGGGCTTTCACCTTGGTGTTTTCCGGGTAACGCGCCTTGATTTCTACCCACGGATCTTCGCCGAGTTGTTTCAGGCCCAGTGATACGCGGTTACGGTCACGGTCATACTTCAATACTTTAACTTTGATTTCATCACCAACATTCACGATTTCGCTTGGATGCTTGATACGCTTCCAGGACATGTCGGTAATGTGCAACAGACCGTCCACGCCGCCCAGATCAACAAATGCGCCGTAATCAGTGAGGTTCTTGACCACGCCTTTAATAACAAGGCCTTCCTGCAGGCTGGCCAGCAGTTCGTCACGCTCTTCAGAGCTGACCGCTTCCAGTACTGCACGACGTGATACAACAACGTTGTTGCGTTTCTGATCAAGTTTGATCAGTTTGAATTCCAGCAACTGGCCTTCAAGGTGCGTGGTGTCACGAATTGGACGCACGTCAACCAGTGAGCCCGGCAGGAATGCACGGATATTATTAAGGTCAACAGTAAAGCCGCCTTTGACTTTGCCATTGATGATACCTTTGACAATTTCGTTCTTCTCGAAAGCTGCTTCCAGATCCATCCAGGATTCTGCGCGTTTGGCCTTTTCTCTGGACAAACGAGTTTCACCAAAACCGTCTTCTACGGTTTCAAGTGCCACTTTGACAACATCGCCTACAGACAATGAGAAACCACCGTTCTCATCCAGGAACTGAACCTTGGGGATTACACCTTCTGATTTCAGGCCCGCATGGATCGTCACCCAGTCAGAATCTATGTGAATAACCGTACCATTTACGATGGCACCTGGGGTCATGTCGACTTCAATCAGACTCTGTTCAAATAAATCAGCAAAACTTTCAGTCATGTTTTTTCCTGTTAAATTAAATAAGCAGCCTCATTAAGCAGGGCCTTGTAAATCAAGGGTAATCCGACTCGCCGAAACTACTTTTATTCAACCGCACACCAGCATGCACGGGCTAATTAAAAAAGCCCTAAAACGGACAGCGCTGGCTCCGCAAAAGGACTATTCTTCCCCGAATGGGGCACCATTAAGGCGTTTGCAAATTAATCAGGTTCAGGACGGTGATCAGCACCTCATTGATACCCATTTGACTGGTATCAATCAGTACCGCATCAGCTGCCGGTCGCAATGGCGCAACGGACCGATTACTGTCTCGTTCGTCTCGCGCCTGGATATCCGCTAAAAGGTCGCAGAGCTTACCATCAATACCCTTTGCAATCAACTGGTTATATCGTCGTTGTGCGCGCTCTTCGACAGATGCTGTTAAAAACACTTTTACCGTGGCATCCGGGAAAACAACCGTGCCCATATCGCGGCCATCGGCAACAAGTCCGGGTGAGCGCCGAAAGGCCTTTTGTTGTTGCAGCAATGCTTCTCTGACCAAAGGTAAGGCAGCAACTCTGGAGGCTGCTGCGCCCGCTTGCTCAGTGCGGATCTGATCTGAAATCTCCTCTCCATCCAACCACACACCTTCATCGGAGCCGATTCCAAACCGGATATCCAACTTGCCTGCAAGTTGGGAAAGTGCGTTTTCATCTTGCAAATCAACACCCTGCAGGCTGCCGGCATAAGCAAGTATTCGATACAGCGCACCACTGTCCAAATAATGCCAGCCCAATCTAGAGGCGGCGAGTCTGCTGATGGTACCCTTTCCCGCCCCTCCAGGCCCGTCGATTGCCAGTACTGGTATGTGAGTCGCCAGGTGTTTGTTTTGTGCCAATGGTGAAGTAGTACTTGTATCGTTAACGGACACGATTAATGGGTTTCCTGAGCGGTGGTTGACTGAACATTAAATCCAAACCCGAGTCTGGATAGTTCTGCCAGTAGTCCAGGGAAATTGCTGGCCAATGCCCCGGGTTGATTGATTAATACGGTGTGTTTTGAAGCCTGGCCAATAACAATGGCAATCAGTGCCAGATAGGGGTCGGCGTTACACGGGATTGTGGTGCTTTGCAGCTCTTTCGGAGTAATGCAAACAGCACTGCCTTCGATCAGGATCGTCGCCGCCCAGCTTGCAAGCTCACCCAAGCGATTAAGCCAGGCTGCTATGCGAGCTGGATCAAGTGTCACGCGGGTAGTACCCGATGAAATGGCCGCTGCTGCAAAAATGATCAACAAACCATTATCATCAATTGACGTGTTTACAAGATTGAGTGTCGCTGCTTCGGGCCTGAAGCTGTTGATCTGAAGTGAAGATAGACCATCTGCTGTGTCTGTGTGCCAATGCGCGGAAAATCCAAATTCAGCCAATATCGCAAAAAAGGTAATTCCGTCAGACTGCTTTTTCAGGTTCTGTTCAAGATTCTGAGCAAGCCCGCTTAATCTGACATGAGAGTCCTTCATAACGCCTGCACCTAACACAAGCAATCCGCACAGGAACTCGTCAGCCGGAAGTGCAGTCGCTTTAAACAAGACTGGTTTGATCAAAGAAGCTTTCGACGTATCAGTCATACCGCAATCGCCGCCGTACACCCGTAAGTACCCTGACTCCGGGCCCAGTACCGGGATATTTTTGTCTCTGAGAGTCTGCAAATAATCAAGCACTTTGGTGCTTTCGGGAACGCCAAAAAACTCAAATACCCCTTGTTGGGATTTACATTGATCGATGATCGCAATGCTTACTTGAGCATCGGCTGCCGGTCGGAATTGGCCAGTTAAAAAAGAACCGGGATAGACTGCTATTGTCTCAGGCTCAACAGCAAAATTTGCCCCTGATATCATATTTTCATTATCTTTTTTGTTATCTGGCCGAAATCGTTTTATAAATTCATCACGTATCAGCTTGGCGCGAGAGAATTCTGAGTGTAATCCAGCACCATCACTGATCATCAGCTTGTGACGCATTTTTTGGAGCTCGTTTATGTACGAGTCCAGAACATCGATAGTTGCGTTTTTATTGGCTAGAAATATGTCACGCCACATGACTGGATCACTAGAGGCAATACGACTGAAATCCGCAAAACCCCCTGCAGCATAGTCAAAAACCTGTTGTGCGCGATCAGGTTGACTGACCGAGTCCACCAGTGTGTTGACTAGCGAATAGGCCAACAAGTGAGGCAAATGGCTGGTACCAGCCAGCACAACATCATGTCGTTCTGCGCTCATTGCATGCACATCGGCGCCGAGTAGTTGCCATAAGGACATGACGGTTTGTAGGGCAACGGTACTGTTTTCCTTTAAAGGTGTCAGTATAACTTTACGCTTGTTAAACAGTTCAGACCTGGATGCAGCATAACCACTCTGTTCTGAGCCAGCGATAGGATGTCCGGGGACAAACCGGTGGAGACTGTCCGGAAACAGCATACGGGCGTCGGCTACAACATTTGATTTTACGCTGGCGGCATCCGTGATAATGACCTGTGAATCTATAAAGTCCTTGAGTTCCTCGAGCACCTTCCGGACGCTCAGGGTGGGCGTACAGATAACGATTACATCAGCTTGCGGAGCAAGGACACTTAAATCCGTAGAATAGGCGTCTATATTGCCATCGTTTAGCGCGGATTGCAGTGCGATGCTGTCTCGGCCATGCGCAAGAATTCTCTTACAGTGTTTGCCTGCCGCAAGGCCGCGCGCAATCGAGCCTCCAATCAGGCCCAACCCAACAATCAGAATGGTTTTGGTGTGCAAAAGTTTCACAATAGTGTTTGATGCTGCTGCGCACGTGGGTAAGAACCCAGGTTTTTGATTTTTATTACCCGGTCAGCAAGTTCTGCAAAGACCTGGCGCACAGGTTCGTCGTCGATATGCCCTTCAAAATCGATAAAAAAAACATAAGACCAGAATCCATCGCGTGCCGGTCGTGTTTCTATTCGAGTCAGACTTACCTGGAAACGGTCAAACGGCTCGAGTAGTCTAAACAGCGCTCCGGGTTTGTTCTCTGTGTAAACGAGGATGGATGTTTTGTCATGGCCCGTCGAGTGTGTGCCTCGATGTCGGGAAAGTACTAAAAACCGCGTGGTATTGTTTTTTCTGTCCTGAATGCCGGATTCCACGATACGCAACTGATAATTTTGCGCCGCCATTGTCCCGGCGATGGCCGCAACAGTCTCGTCGTCAGAGGCCTGCCTGGCAGCTTCAGCATTACTGCTGACTTCTTCGATTGGCAGGTGCGGCAAATTGGATCTTAACCATAATCGGCACTGCGCAAGTGACTGTTTGTGCGAAACAACTTTTTTGATGCGATCAAGTGACAGCTGGCCTTTAACCATCAGGTGATGTTCTATTGGCAAATACACTTCACCGACAATATGAAGTGACGTGTCAATTAAACAATCTTGAGTATTGTTAACAGCACCTTCAGTCGAATTTTCGATAGGTACAAGGCCAAATTCGACTTTGCCAGCTTCAACTTCCAGAAAAACATCATCAATACTGCCGACGCTGACGCGGGTGAATGAATCACCCTCGCCAAAATAACGATCCACCGCCGCGTTTGAAAATGTGCCTGCAGGTCCCAAAAACGCAACTTTGATATTGCCGCCCGCAATCACGCCCTTAGTCATCCTGAGCCTCTGGATCGTCCGCGTGCGAAACATCTGCTTCCGGCTCAGACAGGTCGGTGGCGGTTTCGTCCAGCTCAGCGTCGACAACAACCTCGTCCTCTGCTTCTGCTACCGTCTGAATGCCAACCAGTGCTTCATCATTTTTAAGTCGAATCAACCTGACACCTTGAGTATTTCGGCTCAATGTCGGTATTTCGTCAACCCGGGTGCGTACCATCGTTCCGCGATCACTGATTAACATGATCTGTTCGCCTTCAATAACTTGGACGGCGCCTACCAGATTGCCATTCCGTTCGCTGGTTTGCATGGCAATGACACCCTGCCCGCCACGCCCATACACAGGGAACTCCGGAATGGTTGTGCGTTTGCCGTAACCGTGTTTGCTGACCGTCAACACCTGTTTGCCTTCTTCAGGAATGATCAGCGCAATCATCTCATGACCTTCTGCCAGTCTGATGCCTCTTACACCGCGCGCTGTACGACCCATGGTGCGTACATCGGTTTCAAGGAAGCGCAATACTTTGCCGCTGCTGCTGAACAACATAATGTCACGCTGCCCATCCGTCAGTGCTGTTCCAATCAGTCGATCGCCTTCGTCGAGTTCTATTGCCCGTAAACCAACGCTGCGCGGGCGGGAGAAATTGACCAGTTCGCTTTTCTTGACAACTCCTTGTGCCGTGGCCATGAAAATGAAGTGACCTTCGGTGTATTCCCGGATTGGCAACATACTGGTGATGCGTTCTCCCTCTTCAAGCGGGAGGATGTTGACCAGGGGGCGCCCGCGAGCGGTGCGACTGGCCAAAGGAATATTAAACACTCTCAGCCAATACACTTTGCCGGCGCTGCTAAAACACAGCAGTGTGTCGTGACTGCTGGCAATCAACAGGTGTTCCAGCTCGTCTTCATCTTTCAGTGTTGCCGCCGCGCGACCCGTACCACCACGGCGCTGAGCCTGGTAGTCGGCCAAGGGTTGGGATTTGGCATAACCGGCGCGTGAGATTGTCACCACACGGTCTTCTTCCGGAATCAAATCTTCGGTGCTCAGATCCAGTTGAGAGCCTACGATTTCAGTTTTTCTGCCATCACCATAGTTGGTGCGCACCAAATGCAGCTCTTCTCTCATCACTTCGAACAATCTGATTTCACTGTTCAATATGTGAAGAAACTCTGCAATTTGTCTGAGTAACTCTTTGTAATCGTTGATGAGTTTTTCATGCTCCAGTCCGGTCAACCGGTGCAGTCTCAAATCCAGAATCGCCTGAGCCTGCGCTGGTGACAGGTAATATTCTTGATCCTTGAGGCCGTATTCAATAGGTAGCTCTTCGGGGCGACAAGTGTCTGCACCGGATTCTCCAAGCATTGCCAGCAAACTGGCAGAATGCCAGGAGCGCGCCAACAACTTTTCTTTGGCTTCAGCTGATGTGGGGGACTCCTTAATCAACTGAATGACGGCATCGATGTTCGCCAGGGCAACGGCAAGACCTTCAAGGATATGGCCTTTTTCACGCGCTTTGCGCAGCAGAAAAATCGTGCGGCGTGTAACTACTTCCCGCCTGTGTCTGATAAATGATTGAAGAATCTGCTTAAGATTCAACAGCTTGGGCTGACCATCTACCAGCGCCACCATGTTAATGCCGAACACAGACTGCATTTGAGTCTGAGCGTACAGGTTGTTGAGCACAACTTCGCCATTTTCGCCACGGCGAAGCTCAATGACCACCCGCAGACCGTCTTTGTCAGATTCGTCACGTAATTCCGTGATGCCTTCAATTTTTTTCTCTTTAACCAGCTCGGCGATTTTTTCGACCAATTTGGCTTTGTTCAACTGATAGGGGATTTCGGTGATGATAATTGTCTGTTTGCCACTTTTATCATCTTCGATCACTTCCGCGCGTGCACGCATGTAAATGCGGCCACGACCGGTTTTATATGCTTCAACAATACCTGCTCGACCATTAATGATCGCGGCAGTCGGAAAGTCCGGGCCTTTGACAAATTCCATCAACTCATCAATGGTGATGTCTTCGTTGTCCATCAGCGCGAGGCAAGCGTCGACAATTTCTGTCAGGTTGTGTGGTGGTATATTGGTGGCCATACCTACGGCGATCCCGCTGGAGCCATTCACCAGCAAATTGGGTATCTGTGTCGGGAACACATCCGGTATTTGTTCGGTGCCATCGTAGTTGTCTGAGAAATCAACCGTTTCCTTGTCCAGATCTGCCATTAAATCGTGTGCGATTTTTGACATGCGAATCTCTGTGTATCGCATGGCAGCGGCAGCATCTCCGTCGATAGAGCCAAAATTGCCCTGGCCATCGACCAACGGATATCGAAGCGAAAAGCTTTGAGCCATCCGCACAATGGTGTCGTATACAGCAGAATCGCCGTGCGGGTGATACTTACCGATTACATCCCCGACGACCCTTGCAGATTTCTTGTAAGGTTTGTTCCAGTCGTTGGAGAGCACGTTCATGGCGAACAGCACTCGTCTGTGTACGGGTTTCAGTCCATCCCGCACATCCGGCAGGGCACGACCGACGATCACACTCATGGCATAGGCAAGGTAGGACTCCCGCATTTCGCTTTCGAGTGATACGGGAAGGATCTGTTTGTTTGATTCCGTCATATTGTTTCCGTCATGCTGTTCCATCATTTTCTGCAGTCAAATGCGCAGTCGTTACTGCTGTCATTACGGGATGTGTCAACCCGGTCTGCAGGTGCCGTAAAACGCCGGGATGTTATCACAAACAGCCCATTGCCGGACACAAAAATCCGGGTTGATATCAGTCTCCTGCCTTGAGGCAAACTTGGTTATAATTACCGACCTGTCGCCCATTCTGCGGAGTAATGATATGACCAACCTTGGCCCGGTGAGCGCTGATCTGATGATTCACGCCAGCTGGATAGTTACCGCTGCTGATGATCAGGTGGTGCACAAAAATGCGTGTCTGGTTATTGCTGAGGGTAAAATTATCGACATTGCCGATAGCCATTCAGCATCGACCCGGTACAAGACATCGTCGGTATTGAATTTACCCGGACATGCCTTGATGCCCGGGCTTATCAATATTCATGGTCACGCTGCGATGGCCCTTTTCCGTGGCATTGCGGATGACCTGTCTCTGCATACATGGCTGGAACAGTACATCTGGCCTATGGAGAGCAAGTGGGTTAGCGAGCAATTTGTTTATCAGGGCACGCAGCTTGCGATTGCTGAAATGATTAGCTCGGGCACAACCTGCTTTGCGGATATGTACTTTTTCCCGGATGCCAGTGCGCGTGCGGCCACAGAGGCCGGAATTCGTGTTCAACTCGCCTCCCCGGTCATCGATTTTCCCAATCCCTGGTCGTCGAGTGCTGAAGATGCCATTAAAAAGACCTCCAGACTTCATGATGAGTGGCGTCATAACACACTGGTGAGTACAGCCTTCGGACCGCATGCGCCGTATTCGCTGTCAGATGAACCTCTCAAAAAAATTGTGATGTTGTCTGAGTTGCTGGATATCCCGGTGCACATGCATATTCATGAAACCAGTTTTGAGGTAGAAGACGCACTCCGTACCAGCGGACAACGTCCTTTGGCTCGCCTGTCGGATCTGGGATTGTTAAGTCCAAGACTGGTCTGTGTCCACGCCACACAACTGACGGACGATGAGATTGCGTTATTAAGTAGCACGGGTGTGACGGTAGCTCACTGCCCTGAGTCTAATTTGAAATTGGCCAGTGGGTTTTGTCCGGTCGACAAACTGACACGGGCAGGTGTGAATGTTGGATTGGGGACGGATGGCGCTGCCAGTAACAATGACCTGGATATGTTTTCAGAAATGCGGACAGCGGCGTTGCTTGCAAAAGCAGTCAGTGGCGATGCGCGTGCCCTTCCCGCGTACAAGGCATTGCAGATGGCAACAATCCATGGTGCACGGGCACTTGGGCTGGACCGGTTAACCGGTACGCTGGAGCCAGGCAAACACGCTGATGTGATCGCGGTAAAACTGGATGAATTAAATTCTGTGCCAGTCCACAATCCTGTTTCCCAATTGGTCTACAGCACAAAATCAAGCCAGGTCAAACATGTCTGGGTAAACGGTCGGCAACTTCTTGATAATGGCGAGCTGACAACGCTCAACAAACAAACACTGTTGGAAACAGCGCAGCAATGGCAACAGTCACTGGAAACATTAAAATGACAACCGCAAGTAGTAATCGCGATGATGCAGAAATCCGCAAATTTGAAGCGTTAGCCGCCCGATGGTGGGATGCAAACAGTGAATTCAAACCATTGCATGAAATCAATCCTCTGCGTATGGGATTTATCAGCTCAAAATTGAATCCCGCTGGCAAACGTTGTCTGGATATTGGTTGTGGCGGTGGTATTCTGAGTGAAGCACTGGCGCGCCAGGGTGCGTTGGTGACAGCCATTGATCTGGCAGAAGCGTCTTTGGCTGTCGCAAGACTGCACAATCTGGAAAGTCAGCTCGATATTACCTATGAAAACATCAGCGCCGAAGATATGGCTCAGCGCGACAGTGGTCAATTCGACGTGGTGACATGTCTTGAAATGCTGGAGCATGTGCCAGATCCGGAGTCTGTTGTTGAGGCGGTTTCCAGACTGGTTAAACCTGGCGGCGATGTGTTCTTTTCAACCATTAACCGCAATCCAAAATCCTGGTTATTTGCCATCGTTGGTGCCGAGTACATCCTGAATTTATTACCCCGCGGTACACATGACTTTGGCAAGTTTATCAAGCCATCGGAATTGGCAAACTGGTGTCGCCACCATGGGCTGCAGCACGGTGAAATAAAAGGCTTGGGTTATAACCTGCTGACAAAAAAGTATAGTTTGCAGACTGGCATCGATGTTAACTACCTGGTCCACTACACAAAGCCATCACTGGATTGACTGCTTTGATGGCTGACCGCACTGCTTTTCGAGGTTCAAATTGATGTCAGACAATAAACTCACTGGCGTTTCTTCCAGGCTGAGCGCGAAAGGGTGTGTTCTTTTTGACCTGGATGGCACGCTGGCGGATACCGCGGCAGATTTTGAAGCGGTGTTAGGGGGCCTGTGTGCAGAACAGGGCGTCGCACCGCCGGCTTATGCGTCGATTCACGCCACTGTGTCCAGTGGTGCCCGAGCGCTGATCAGCCTCGCGTTTGGCCTCGAACCCACATCTGGGCAGTTTGAGACGTTGTTACAACATTTTTTGAACATGTACGCGCAACAAATAGAAAACACCCGCTCCACCCTGTACCCGGGCATGTCATTCCTGTTGCAGCAACTGGATGCTCACGCCGTTCCCTGGGGAGTGGTCACCAATAAACCCATGCGTTTTTCTGAACCACTGCTTCATCAGTTGCAACTTCACAAGCGCTGCTCGGTGCTCGTCTGCCCGGATCATGTTGCGAAGAGTAAACCTGATCCAGAACCTCTTTTTCTAGCGTGTGAACGTGTTTTGAGGAAGCCCGAAAGCAGCATCTACGTCGGGGATCATCCACGTGATATCACAGCAGGCAAGGCGGCCGGCATGAAAACGATTGCTGCTGCCTATGGATACTTGCCAGATGAGCCCTGTATATCAACCTGGGGTGCCGACGTTATCGTTCAGAACATCAATGAGATTACGCAACTTTTATGGCCGGATGGTCAAACTGTAAACTGATTCAAAGGAAACTTTTATGCCATCTTCACGTGCCCCCTCCCCCAAACCTCTGTCCGGTAAAATCATTCTGGTCACGGGTGCAGGTGATGGAATCGGAAAATCAGTGTCATTGGCCTACGCCCGTGCCGGCGCCACCGTCATTTTGCTAGGCAGAAACCAACAAAAGCTCGAGCAGGTCTACGATGAAATTGTTTCCGAGCAACTTTGCGAGCCGATTATTCATCCCATGGATCTGGCCAGCGCCAGCGTTGAAGACTATGAATTACTTGGCAAAAGTGTCAAAGAGCAATTTGGACATCTGGACGGTTTACTGCACAATGCGGGGCATCTGGGCACCTTGGGTCCAATGCAATACACGCCTCCAGAAACCTGGATGAAAATCATGCAAATCAACGTCAATGCCGGTTTTTTACTCACAAGAGCGTTGATGCCGGCCTTGTTGTCGTCTTCGGATGCGCGAGTACTGTTTACCTCGTCTTCCGTTGGACGCAAGGGGCGCGCCTATTGGGGTGCCTATGCGGTCAGCAAATTCGCAGTGGAAGGCATGATGCAGGTGATGGCAGACGAATTACAAAGTATCAGCGCAATCAAGGTGAATTCTGTCAATCCGGGCGCAACGCGCACGCCGATGCGTGCGGCGGCTTATCCTGCAGAAAATCCAGGCTCTCTGCCAACGCCTGAATCTCTGACGCCCGCTTATGTATTCCTGATGTCCGACGCGGCTGCACATATAAACGGGCAAGCAATCAACATCAGGGAGTTACTGGAACAAGTGCCTTCGAGCGTTTAGGTGCATCTTTATTGACTGGCAGACATTGTGGCCAACATGTCAATTTCCCGTCATTTTCTTAAAAAATTGCCGCTGATAGCGAAGTGAGCGGCAAATAATTGCCGCTATATTTGTAAAGGCTGTTTGATTTCCCGCGGGATAATATGGGCAGCTTTGGATAGTCGTGGCTATCTTTTTGTAATATAAGAATAAATTTTAAAAAAGCGATTTGGCATAATTCTGGCATGCTGCTATTCCACCAAATCTGTGGAGATGTTCAGATGGCACCGCCGATGAGTACTGCTATTGCAATTGATCTGAGTCGGGCACGACAACAGTCCGTGGTGCAGATTGCCGCGCGTGAAAACGTAAATCCTCTTGTTGATGCGCGTTTTCGTCTGCTAAGCGCCTTACAGACATCCCTCGACATTGAGATCATTCTGGACTTATTCAGAAAAGAACTGGACTCGGTTATCCGCGTCAACGGATTTTGTTACTCGAATGACGCAGCAGGCATTCAATGTCAGTTGGGTGAGACACAGGTGCATCACTGCGCTTACTGCTTGATCACACAAAACGAAAACCTTGGCGAAGTAATCTTTTACAGGGATACCCGCTTCAGCGAATACGATATGGATTCGCTTGAGGTACTGCTGTCTACCCTGCTGAGTCCGGTGCGAAACGCACTGCTTTACCGACAAGCAGTTGCTGCGTCTTTAACTGATCCATTGACCGGCGCGGGTAACCGCCAAGCCTTAAAAAGCCAACTTGGACGAGAAATCAATCTGTCACGGCGCTATCACCAACCTCTTTCTGCGCTGATTATCGATATCGACAAATTCAAACTGATCAACGATACCTACGGTCATGCAACGGGCGACTTGGTGCTTCAGGATCTGGTCAAGGTAATTAACAAGGTCAATCGAAGCACTGATCTGTGTTTTCGGTATGGTGGCGAGGAATTTGTCGTGCTGTTAGGCAATACCGATAAAGCCGGCGCTCAGGCCATAGCACATCGTCTTTGCCATGCAATCGCTGATAGCAGAATTTGGTCTGAGAGCGGCTTGCTGCAAATTACAGTCAGTATTGGTGTTGCAACAATCACCGAGCTTGATAGCGACGAAACATTACTGAATCGGGCAGATAAAGCCATGTACAAAATAAAAAGCCAGGGCGGCGACTATGTAGCCTGGTTGTAAGCTGTTTCATCCGATATTCATAATTTAACTGCTATTTATCAGAAATATATAAGGAAATTCAAAATGACGGTAATGCCAAATCTCAAGGATGGTGACCATGCCAAGCAAGCAAAAGTCCCCATGGTCACGTCACATTCCATGTCAAATTCGATTAGCCGTAATCAAGAATTACTGATGTTATTGCGAGAAAGCCTCAGTGAGACAGTGGAGATTTCTGCACTGCAGCAGCGATTGCTGAGCAGCCTGACCAGAGGTGTTGCGATGGATGGTCTGCACTACCATCACGAAACGCTGGATCTGGATATTCGGGTGGGCAAGCAGTCTACCCATAGTTGTGGATACCGACTGTTGTTTACCGATGAATACCTGGGTGAAATTACATTCAAACGAAACCGTAAATTCTCCGAGCGGGAAATGCAGTTGATAGAGTCTCTCATCCCTGCCCTGCTCAAACCGCTGCGTGAGAGTTTGAAATCTCAGCATATTGGGGATTTTTGAATAATCGGTTGACCGCAATTCAAGCGGTCAACTGAGTCAAAATCCGGCAGTTTGACTATTATTCGTTGCGGCGCGAGATTTTTCGCGTGGGTTTGCGCATCGCAGAGGCAGTTGGTGGTGTCATGCCAGCCGCTTCATAAAGTGTGATGATTTCGGGCGTTTTCATTTCATACAACTGCCCCTTTTTAATCCGGCTGGGAATAAATACCGGACCATAGCGCACACGTTTCAATCGACTGACTTTGACACCTTGGGATTCCCAGAGCTTACGGACTTCGCGATTTCTGCCTTCCATAATCACAACGTGATACCAGCGATTGCGCCCTTCGCCAGCGAAGAATTTGACATCCGTGAATCGACAAAGGTGCTCGTCAATCATCACGCCCTTGAGCATGATTTTGAGCATGTCGTCCGTGACATCACCCATGATTCTGACTGCATACTCACGATCGATTCCCGCAGAAGGATGCATCAGTTTGTTTGCCAGCTCACCATCTGTTGTAAACAACAGCAGTCCGCTGGTATTGAAGTCTAGTCTGCCTACCGCTACCCAGCGACCGTGTTTGATCATGGGTAAATGATCATAAACAGACGGTCTGCCTTCTGGATCGCGTCGCGAACAGATTTCATTTTCCGGTTTGTTGTAGATCAACACCCTTGGAATAACAGCGTCGGGGCTGGCGTTCGCCACCTTTTTGCCATCCACGATCAAGCTGTCATCGGCGCCAGCGCGATCGCCTAGTGTAGCTGTTTTGCCGTTAATTTTGACACGCCCCTGGGTTATCCAGTTTTCCATTTCGCGACGCGACCCAAATCCGGCACGTGCCAGCACTTTTTGAATTTTTTCGTCTTGTTGCACAGCATCATTCATTGGTTTTTTCTCTGTTGTATCCCAGAATTTCATCAAGCGGTCGTTTCGCCAGTGCCATGGCCTCGTCTTCATCCAGAAGCCCGGCTTGTTCAATATCGCCGTCATCATCCGAATCCGTGTTAACGTCGGATTCCTCAGGCAATATTAATACTCTGCCAGCTAACCCTTCGCCCAGATCCAACTCCGGATTCAGTTGGTCGAGATCACGAATTTCAGCCAGAGAGGGCAGTTCCTGCAAGCTTTTGAGATTAAAGTAGTCCAGAAACTGCCGGGTAGTCGCAAACATGGCTGGACGCCCCGGTACATCGCGATGACCCACAATGCGCACCCACTCACGATCCAGCAAGGTGCGAATAATTGTTGAACTGACTGCAACGCCCCTGATTTCCTCGATATCTCCCCGTGTTATTGGTTGTCGATAAGCAATCAGTCCTAGCGTTTCCAATAGCGCTCGGGTGTAGCGCTGAGGTTTCTCCTCGGATAACCTCGATACCCATGGACCGAGATGTTGACGAACCTGGAACCTGAATCCCGAAGCAACTTCTTTGAGCTCAAACCCTCGTGATTGGCAATCCGCTTCAATTTCGCGCAGCGCAGACCGAATGCTGTCTGAATCAGGTCGTTCAGCCTCCAGAAAGAGCTCACTCAGCGCTGAGATTGGCATCGGTCTGCCTGCCGCAAGCAGTATCCCTTCCAGTATTTGCCGGAGGAGTTGCTGATCGATGGATTGAGGCTGATAGGTGATCGACTCAAATGCCTCTTCACCAATGCCGTCTTCCTGTAATTCCATGTTGTGTTCTGTCATTCAACACCTATCGCTGACTGGCTTCTTGCTTTGATATGTATCGGCGCAAATGGCTCACTTTGAACAATATCCACCAAAGCATCTTTGATAAGTTCCATTACTGCCAAAAAAGTGACAACCACGCCCAGGCGCCCTTCTTCTCTCATCAACAAAGACACCAGAGGTACAAATCGCTCTGTCGAGAGTCTGACAAGAATTTCGGCCATTTTTTCTCGCGTCGATAACGTTTCCCGTTGCACCTGATGGTGTTCAAACATATCTGCCCTGCGTAGCGCGCCTGCCAATGCTGCGAGAATTTCCTGCAGCTCGACCACAGGATCAGGGGTGTGCCTCTCCATCTGTGGTTCTTGCGCACGCGCCAAAAAAATATCCCGTTCGATTCTGGGCAATAAATCCAGATCTTCGGCAGCTTTTTTGTAACGCTCGTATTCCTGTAAGCGCCTGATCAATTGCGCGCGTGGATCCTCTTCTTCCTCTTCGTCCATACTGCTGCGCGGTAGTAACATTCTGGATTTGATTTCCGCCAGCATTGCTGCCATCACCAGATATTCGGCCGCCAATTCGAATTGATGCGACTCCATGAGATCAACATAGGCCATGTATTGTTCAGTGATCACGGAGACATCGATATCAAGGATATCAATATTCTGTCGCTTGATCAGATACAGCAATAGATCCAATGGCCCTTCAAACGCTTCCAGAAACACTTCCAGTGCATCAGGCGGAATATAGAGATCATGAGGCAGTTGTGTGACCGCTTTGCCAGCAATATACGCAAAAGGCATTTCCTGCTGGGCAATAGTAGGCTCTACCGCATTGATGTCTGGCACCGCTTGTTGGGTTAGCTCACTCATTCGAACCTACCTGCGCGTTTGTGAGTCATTCATCGGTATGCCAGGCCCATCGCGGAGCGGACTTCATCAAGTGTTTCTACCGCATGGATTTTTGCCTTCTCGCTGCCTTTGACAAGAATATTGCGAACTTCACCAGGGTCTTTCTGGTACTGCGCAGCACGAGCTTGCATGGGTTCCAATTCGGAAATTACCGCATCAACCAAAGGTTTTTTGCAGGCCAGACAACCGATCCCGGCGCTGCGACATCCGGTTTGAACCCAGGCCTTGGTATCAGCATCCGAGTAGACTTCATGTAACTGCCAGACCGGGCAGTTATCAGGGTTGCCGGCGTCTGTCAGGCGAATGCGTGCCGGGTCAGTCGGCATGGTATTTATTTTTTTGGCAATGTCATCAAGTGGTTCGCGTAGAGCGATGGTATTACCATAGGATTTGGACATTTTTTGCCCATCCAGACCTGGCATTTTCGCCGCAGGCGTTAGCAATGCTTGTGGTTCAGACAGGATAACTTTGCCACTGCCTTCAAGGTATCCCAGCACACGTTCGCGATCACTCTGTGATAGGTTCTGTTGTTCCCGTATCAGTGCCTGCCCCTCTGCGAGCGCCTGATGATCGCCTCGTTGCTGGAATGCCGTGCGAAACAACAAGATGTCTTTGGCAGCCTTCTTGCTCATCTTTTTGACTGCGGCCAAGGCCAGCTGTTCGTGATCCGCTTCCTTCCCATAAAGGTGGTTAAAGCGCCTGGCGATTTCGCGAGTGAGTTCAACGTGAGCGACCTGGTCAGCACCAACCGGCACAAACCCTGCCCGATATATGAGAATATCAGCGCTTTGCAACAACGGGTAACCCAAAAAACCATAGGTCTCCAGATCTTTATCACACAACTTGTCTTGCTGATCCTTATAACTGGGCACCCTTTCGAGCCACCCCAACGGTGTCATCATGGATAACAACAAATGCAGTTCTGCATGTTCGGGTATCTTTGATTGAATGAACAAGGTTGCTTTGTCTGGATCAACACCAGCCGCAAGCCAATCAATGACCATATTCATCACACTGTCTTCGATCACTTTTGGCGTTGCATAGTGAGTTGTTAATGCATGCCAGTCAGCAACAAAATAAAAGCACTCATACTCATGTTGCAACTGAATCCAGTTCTTGAGCACCCCGTGATAATGGCCTAAATGCAACTGACCTGTTGGTCGCATACCAGAAAGCACACGATTTTGTGAATCAACAGTAGACAAACCCGTCTCCCCATATTGGTTGTGGTTTTTTATGATCAATGTATTGCGGTGATATTCAAGGGGGCATTATTGCACAATTGCTACCCGAGGATTGCGATAAAAATTGCTTACACTGAGGACAATCTGCCTGTTTTTGTGGGGGTTACCGGAATGGTGAAGGGTCGCCCAATCCTGTCCGAACAACAATGGGCATGCCATCTACCAGATCAATAACTGTGGATGGCTCAAGTCCGCAGGCGCCGCTGTCAATAATCAAATCAACTTGTTTCCCCAGTCGATCTTCAATGTCATATATATCAGACAGTGGTTGATCATCGCCCGGCATAATGAGGCTGGTCGTCATCAGTGGTTCACCGACGGCTTCCAGCAGCGCCCTGCTGACGGGGTGTGCGGGTACCCTGAGGCCAATGGTTTTACGCTTGGGATGCATGAGTCGTCTGGGGACTTCAGCGGTGGCATCAAGAATAAAAGTATAAGGTCCCGGGGTGTAGGCTTTCAGTAATCGGTAAGCACTGTTGCTGACTTTAGCGTAAGTAGCAATGGCCGACAGGTCCGCACACATCAACGTCAGATTGTGTTTGTCGGTGAGTTGCCGGATTCTACGTATGCGTTCCAACGCATTTTTGTCGCCCATGTGGCAGGCCAACGCATACGTAGAATCCGTAGGATAAACAATGACCCCCCCTTCCAGGAGACATTGGGCTGCTTGCCGAATTAATCTGGCTTCCGGGTTATGGGGATGGATAACAAGCGTGTGTGCCATGCGGATTAACTGAAATATCCCGAAAATTGTTTAATGGTTTTGATCGTGCGGTGACAGTACGACGCCGACAATATCAGGCTCAAGTGGCGTTGTCGACCCGCCAGAAAAGTTGTATTTTTGCCGTGCCTAAACGCCATGCAGTTTACTTTTACCCTCGGAGCAACAATGTTATACGCGATAATCAGTGAAGATGTTGAAAACAGTTTGCCATTGAGAACGCCAGTACGCCCGCAGCACCTTGCCCGTCTTGAACAGTTGCAACAAGAAGGTAGGCTGGTGCTGGCAGGACCTTTCCCGGCCATTGATTCAGAAAACCCGGGTGATGCAGGCTTCTCAGGAAGTCTTGTTGTGGCCTCATTTGACAGTCTGGCAGAGGCCAATCAATGGGCGGATGCGGATCCTTATGTGGCCGCAGGTGTTTATCAGCGCGTCACTGTCAAACCTTTCAAAAAAGTTCTGCCCTGAGGTTTTTAAAACATCACTTACGGTGATGGCGCGGGTTTTAAATTGGAAAAGTTTTCGTCCAGTGCAACATTCCATCGCGCCAGATCCTCTGATTTTCGAGCCCAAAGTTCTGCAATGTCGCCGGTAATAATGATACTTTGGATTCTGTCACCCCGTCGGATCTGGTTAACCACTTGCATGCCGCTGGTTACCACGCCGAAAACAGAGTGAATGCCGTCCAGGTGAGGGGTTGCAATGTGGGTAATAAAAAACTGGCTGCCATCGGTGCCAGGACCGGCATTTGCGGTTGATATCACACCGGGTCTGTTGTGCCTGAGATTGGTTTCACCGGCAAATCGATAACCAGGACTACCCGTGCCGTCACCTTCCGGATCGCCACCCTGAATCATAAAGCGATTTTCTACTCGGTGAAATGTCAGCCCATCATAAAATCCGCGCAGTGAAAGATTGACAAAGTTTGCGACACTGGTGGGTGCGGCCTGTTGATTTAGCTCCAACGTGATGTCGCCTTTGTTGGTTGTTATTAATGCTGTCAACGTTTGCGCATGCATTGACGAGGCCTTCGACAAGCACAACAGAGAAACAAAAAAAACTGTCAAAAATTTGAAAGATTGGCTCATTGGTTTGCTGCCCTTTTAATCTATAAATTCAATCTACTGACGTTGCTTCGGTTTGTATTATCTGTCTGCAAGTGTCAACGTGACTGGCGCATGATCTGAAAACATCTGAGTGGTAAAAATTGAGACATCGATCACCTTCGGCGCAAGTTCTGGTGTTATCACCGGGTAATCAAGTCGCCAACCAACGTTGTTGCTTCTGGCCTGCCCCCGATTGGACCACCAACTGTACTGATCTGCGGATTGATTCACCAGCCTGAACGCATCGACATATCCAGTCTCATTGTACAGTCGATCCAGCCATGCCCGCTCTTCGGGCAGAAATCCCGGTTTGTTCTGATTCGCTTTCCAATTCTTGAGGTCGATGGGTTTGTGGCACATGTTCCAATCCCCGCAGATGATGTAACTGCGACCATCCATCCTCAATTTCTGCAAGTGATGAAAGAAAAAATCAAGAAACTGAAATTTGATCTGCTGGCGAGCATCACCACTTGACCCTGATGGCATATAAAGCGAAATCACACTGAGCTTGCCAAAATCTGCCTGAAGGTACCTGCCTTCACGATCCGCGATATGCCAGCCAAAGCCTTTGATTACATTATCAGGCATTGTTTTTGTGTAAATTGCTGTCCCTGAGTAACCTTTTTTTTCGGCATCAAAATAGAAGCGCTCGTAAGAACGAGGGCTGAAAATTTCGTCTGACAATTGTGATTCCTGGGCTTTTGTTTCTTGAAGACACAAAACATCGGGAGACTGTTGTGCCAGCCAATTAAAAAAACCCTTGCGTGCTGCAGATCGTATGCCATTGCAATTGAACGTTGTTATTTGCATGTTTTTGAAAAAGTTTGAGCCATGTGATAGAGAGATGTTGATACCAATCGATGGTTTTTGGGTAATCTGGATTCGGTTTGTCGCAATAACGTTACTCTACACCGCGCTTCTGTAAAATAATTTCTCCTAAGTGTTACCTTTATGCTCGCGTAGTGTTACTATGCGCCTCGTTTTCAGGGCTTACAAGGTTTCTGGTAACACGTACGCAACGTACAACGTTTATTACCCAAAAGGAGAGATAACATGAGTGAATTAATTATCAGTGCAAGAGCTGCGCTTGTTACAGCAGCAATCGTGACTGCTTCAGTTGCAGTACCCGTTTTGACCATATTGGCCGCCAATTAATTTTAAATTGAGTAAGTTGTAGACCTTTTTAAGGCTTACAACTTTGGATCATACAAATCTTGATTTGCCTATGATCCGGGGTGCAATGATCAGTGAAGCTGCATTGACCCTTAATTTTTAGTACCCGTCAGGATGGTTTCATTCGGCCCCGAAGCACCTATGTTTCGGGGCCAATTTTTTTAGCTCAGCTTTTTTAACTTGTCTACAAAATTGCAGGGTTTGTGTCGACTGTCCAACTGTTGGGCAATGATACCTTCCCATGCTGTTCTGCAAGCGCCGGTAGAACCGGGCACACAGAAAATAATCGTGCCGTTACTCATCCCGGCAAATGCGCGTGATTGAATGGTTGAACTGCCAATCTCTGCGTGGGATAGATACCGAAATGTTTCACCAAAACCGTCAATACTCATATCTAATAATGGTGTCACGGCTTTGACTGTGTTATCGCGAAAGGTAAATCCGGTGCCACCGGTTAACAGAATTGCCTGGACCTGATCGTCCGCAATACAGTTGGCCACCAATGCACGCAGTTTGTAGGTGTCGTCTTTTACAATGTACTTGTGGACCACGTGATGGCCTGTTTCCAAGAGACGTTCGACGAGAAAACGTCCTGAGGTATCAGTATCTTCAGTGCGGGTGTCCGACACGGTAATGACCACTGCATTTACTGGAATCAATGTGTTACTCATGGTGCTGGTACTACCCTCCAGTCATATTCATTAGTCGCACAGGCTGCGCGTAATCGCTTTCATAAAAGTGGTGGCGTTCCGGCTTAAGATCCATTGCAGCAATAATAGCTGCTTTGAGTTCTGAGGAAACAGGCAACTCTTCGGATGCTTCGAGCTGTGCCATTTCATCTCTTCGATTGTTTTGCTCATTGCCTGCGCGCAATATTTTTCTCAGATCAGCTGAATGCTCATTGCCGAGACAGAGTAATAATCTGCCCTCAACGGTCATCCTGACTCTATTGCAGTCGCCGCAAAAATTGTGTGACATCGGAGAGATGAAACCTATTCTGCTGCGCTCGCCGGGAATCCGGTAGTAACGTGATGGACCCGCGGTGGTATCACTGGTGTTTTGCAGTGTGTAACGTTGCTGTATTTGCTCCAGTACCCAGTCGTTACTGCAGACTGTTTCTTCCCGCAGGTGGTCGGATGCTTGGCCAAGAGGCATCTCCTCGATAAATGCGATATCCAGACCACGTTCAACGGCATAGTCCGTCAGTGTCAAAACCTCATCGTCATTGTAGCCTTTCATAATGACTGTGTTCAGTCTGATACGGTCAAAATTGCAGCCGCGTGCAGCCTCAATTCCCGCCAATACCTTATCCAGACGCCCCGTTCTGGTTATCCGTTTGAATCTGTCGGGGTCCAGGCTGTCGATGCTGATATTAATGCGATTGACACCTGCTTCGCGTAACGGTGCCGCCATTTGCACCAGTTGCGCGCCATTGGTTGTCAGTAACAGCTCGCGCAATCCGGGTAACCGTCCGAGTGCTTGCACCAACGCAATCACATTATTTCTGACCAACGGTTCGCCGCCAGTCAATCGCAAACGGCTTACGCCCAGCTCTGTGAATGCACGGCCAACCTGATAAATCTCTTCCAGTGTCAAGACATCCTTTCTTGGGAGAAATGTCATGTCTTCCGTCATGCAGTAAACACAACGGAAATCACATCGGTCCGTGACTGATAAACGAACATAATCGATATGTCGACCAAACTTGTCTATCATCTTTGGCTGAGAGGACGCTGTAAGCGGGGTAGTTTGTGTGGTCGTGTTCGTAGTGATGGTCATGGTACAAGATCACGGATCATCATTTGCAGCCGAACCGGTGGTGTTGATGAATCAAGTTCGACGGTGTCCGATCGTACCTGATAGTCGCCAGACTGAACATCGGCCGTGCCGTTGAGTGAGACAGTAGCAACAATCGCTACTTGCTGTGCTGACGACAAATTGAATGGTCCAACGGCATCAGCGTCAGAAAGTGTAATAATCGCTGGCAGGTCAGCGATGGTCAATAATTTGGCCGCTAAAGGTGGCCCCCCTGCTCCCGGTTGTTGAGCGGATACAAATACACGCGTCTCACCTGGCAATTGCACTTCTGGTGCTATCGATAAACTGACCTCGATACGCGTTGTGTTTGCAGTGGCATCTGCCGCGGGAGATGCCATCATAACTCCGCCTCCCAGCATTTGCTGTGCCTGGTCAATTACTGATTGTAAAAATGCGGCGTCTTCAGCATCCGGACCCATATTCAACAGTCGTTGCCAATATGTAATGGCGGCCTGGAAATCCTGATTGATAAAGGCGTCAGCGCCCAATAATTGCAGAATGGCCGGCTCGTTCGGATTCAATCGTTGCGCCTGAGCGATGATGGCGCTGACTTCCTCGGTCATTTGTTGCTCGGAGATGATGTACTTTGCCTGAGCATATTGACCTAACACAACAGCCTGATCTACCGGATTCTCAATGAACTGGGCTGCCCGCTCAAAAAACAAGGCAGCCTCAGGCATTTGTCCAAGCGTTACCAAGTGGCGAGCAATAAAATACAGTGCCCAGCCATTTTTCGGGTCACGTTCAACCACAGCGCCGAGTTCAAATATCTGATCGCGGATTAACGCCGGGTTGTCGCCTGCTGTCCGGCTGCGTTCAAAAATTTCCGCGACAGCCAGATCATCACGAAACCCCCACAGATCATAGAGGAAATAGCTTAGTGGCAAAGCCAGCATAACCGCCACGACCGGAATCAGTTTTGCAGGCGATCGCATAGACGCGTTGTGGTGAATATTGGCTGCTGGTTCGTCAGCAGCATCACTGACATCAGTCAGCAGGGTCCTTTCCAGTTCAGCTTTTAAACTGTTGTATTGGTCTTGATCGAGCAATCCCTCTTTAAAGTCTTGCTCAAGTTCTTTGGCCCTTTCCTGAAAAATAATCAGGTTAGCGGTGTTGCGAGCAGTCAAACCGATCTGAATTGTCGTATTTTTGTGACGAAGAACCGGTAGCAATACAAAAAAAACTGCCAGTACAACCAGAAGCAGACTTAGTATCCAGAACAAATTATCACCTTCCAGTATTGTCGTTAGCGTTGGTATGCAGATCGTTTTCAGCAAGTAAACGATTTAATCGATTTCGTTCTTCTGCACTGATCACAACGTCGGCAACAGCATGTGTGCTGTTGGCAACTGCCCCGGAGCCACTTGCCTGGCCTGTGGACGGCTTTTTGTTTGCGCTGTTGCGTATGACATTCCAGCCTATCCATGCACCTGCCAACAGAAACAAAAACGGGCCGAACCACAACAACAGAGTCTGCGCCGTAAGCCTTGGTCGATATAAAACAAAATCACCATAGCGGGACAACATAAATTCTTCGATTTGAGTATCAGTTTGTCCTTCAATAATCATGCGATAGATTTCACGACGCAGATCCGCTGCAACGCCACCCGGTGAGCTGCTGAGGTTGGCGTTTTGGCACATGGGACATCGGAATTCGTTGGATAGTTGTCGAAATCGCTGTTCCTGTTCAACGGTTTCAAAGTCATAGACGTCAACTTGTGCAAACGTGCTGCTGACGGAGCTCGCCAGAAACACCAATACACACACAATGCCCAGACTAAAAAACTGAGTTATACCTTTCATGAATCACCGCCGGCTCGCACGGCAGCAATCGCTGGCATGATTTCATCTTCCCAGATCTGATAGTTGATGACCCCGATATGTTTGAAGCGGATAACGCCGTTAGCATCGACCAGAAACGTTTCGGGAGCGCCGTAAACACCCAGATCAATGCCATATCGCCCACTGTCATCAATGATGTTCAGTTCAAACGGGTTGCCATTGATTTCGAGCCAGTTACGTGCGGCATCATCCCTGTCTTTATAATTTAGCCCGATAATTGGAATAATCTGTTGTTCCTTGGCCGCCATAAAAATCGGGTTTTCCTGAAGACATGGCAGGCAGTAGCTGCCCCAGATATTCAGAATAAACGGCTCATCCGGTAAATCGGCTGTGCTCACCAACTGATCACCGAGTTCGAGCGATCTTAATTGAAATTCAGGCAGAGGCCGGTCGATCAACACCGATGGCAATGTTCTGGAGTCGAGATACAACCCTCTCCACATAAAAACTGCGAGCACAAAAAAAATGATAACCGGCAAAAACAGCTTGAGCTTGTTCATGCGCCAGAGCCTCCTGCATCCATTCCTGCGTTCAGGCTTGCTGGTGCTGCAGATTGTGACGCTGCAGACACCTTGGCCATTTTTTCAGCCTGCTTCACTTTAAATTGACGATAGCGTTTATCGGAGGCCGCCAGAATGCCGCCAAAAGCGATAAAAATGGTGCCAATCCATATCCATCGGACAAAGGGTTTGACGTACACAGTCATTGACCAACCGCCATTCTCGCGTTGATCACCCAGTGTCGTGAACAGGTCGCGCAGGAAACGTCCGTCAATTCCCATGTGGGATGTTGGCGTGCCGCTTGATGTATAAAGCCGTTTTTGTGGATAGAGGTTTTTGTAAAACTCTCCGGATCGGGAAACAACGATGGTCGCTTCATCGGCAATAAAATTGGGACCCTGAACTGGTCGGGTGCCTTCGAACCGGAAGTTATAACGGCCTAGATCGGCACTTTGTCCAGCCTGTAACAAGACACTACGCTCAATGCTGTAGATACTGCTCAGACACGCCCCGGCCATGGTCATCACGAAGCCAAAATGCGCCAGTGTCATTCCCCAATAACTGACAGGCAAACTGCGAAGCCCGGCTGCTACAGTAGGTTTATTCGCGATTTTGCTGCGAATGTCCTTAAACATGGCAAAGAGGATCCAGAACGAAAGTACCGTGGTCGCAATCGTTCCAAATGGAATTGCCAGTGTCAGCAATACGGGAATTACAATACCCAAAGCAACCGCGGCCAAGGCTACTTTTGTCAATTGAGATCGCAGATGCTCAGTTGAAGTTTTTTTCCATCGGCTGATGGGACCTATCGCCATAAAAACAGCGAGAATTGCCATTAACGGGATAAAAATGGCGTTGAAATAGGGAGGGCCAACTGAAATCAATTCGCCGCCTGTCAGCGCCTGGTAAACCATTGGATAGAGGGTCCCCAGCAATATTGCTGCACTGGCAACCACCAAAATCATATTGTTTGCCAGCAAAAATACTTCGCGGGAGAACGAACCAAAACCGAACTCACTCTTCAGACTGGGTGCACGGATGGCATAAAGGACGAGTGAGCCGCCGATAATAAGTGCGAGGAAACCCAGGATATACACACCACGTGTTGGGTCTGTTGCAAAAGCATGCACAGACGTCAGCAATCCGGAGCGCGTAATAAATGTACCCAGCAAGCTCGATGCAAACGCCATAATAGCAAGCAATACAGTCCAGCTTTTAAACACCCCGCGCTTCTCCGTAGCAGCGAGTGAATGGATCATGGCCGCACCCAGTAACCAGGTGATCATCGGCGGGTTTTCAACGGGATCCCATGCCCACCAGCCGCCCCAGCCAAGTTCGTAATAAGCCCACCAAGAACCCAGCGCGAGGCCCATCGTCAAAATGGCCCATGCCGCATTGGCCCAAGGTCGACACCAACGCGCCCAGGCAGCGTCAAGGCGGCCGCTGATCAGGGCAGCGATTGCAAAGGCAAACACAACCGAGAAACCCACGTAACCCATATACAACGACGGTGGATGAATAATAAACGCAAAGTCCTGAAGTGCCGCATTTAGATCAGCGCCGTCGGCCGGCGACAATGGCAGTACCCGATCAAAAGGATTGGACGTGGCCAACATAAACAGGATGTAGCCAACACTCAGCATACCCATGATGGACAGCACGCGTGCAACAAATTCGTCCGGCATGGCTTTGCTGAAGATGCTAACCGCCAGCATCCAGCCACCCAGCATCCAGGTCCAGAACAGGAAAGATCCTTCATGCCCGCCCCACACGGCAGTGATTTTGTAATAAATCGGCAGCATGGTGTTTGAATGATTGGCGACAAACTGCACCGAGAAATCGTCGGTGACAAAGCTGTAACCCAGAATTAACAGGCTGATACTGAGGAACACAAAAACACCGGCAGTGAGAGGCCTGGCCAGACTGATCCACAGTGCGTTACCGCGTGCGGCACCTGCCATAGGTATCACTGCCAATATAATACTCAGGCAGAACGCCAGGATCAGCGCGAAATTTCCCAGTTCAGGGATCATTGCATGACTCCCTGCGGCATACCGGGTGTGTTTCCAGCGGCATCAAGCGCAGCTTTGACTTCGACCGACATATAATTTTCGTCATGTTTTGCGAGCACACGTGACGCGATAAAAGTTCCATCTTCCGCCATCGCGCCTTCAGCAACAATGCCCTGCCCTTCGCGGAACAGATCCGGGAGGATCCCGGCGTATTGAATTCGTACGTCGTGATTGTAATCGGTGGTGATAAAGCTCACTTCAAGGACTTCCTGGCTATGCTCCACAGAACCTTCCTTTACCATGCCACCCACCCGGATGCGCTGCCCCGGCGTGACTTCGCCTGCAGCCACCTGTGTCGGGGTAAAGAACAGATCAATATTGTTGCTCAGCGCATACAACGACAAACCAATTGCGGTACTGAGCCCAACGGCAATAAAGACAATAATTCCAAGCTTTTTGCGACGATGTGGTTTCATAACAAATCCCGTAGTAACTGCACAGGTTGTAAGGCATTGATTAATTAGCTATTTATGTTTTCTCTGGATTTTGAGGCCAGTTCAGCATCACGCGAGGCGCGCCGTTTTTGCTCCCTGATAAAATGACGTCTGGCCATCCTTGGTTGCATCAGATTGTAGCCGATAAAGATCGCAAACAGCAGGTAAACCGCCCAGATATGGAAAGTGTAAACGCCGCCCATTTGCAGGAACTCGGCCAGGCTTGAAAATTGTAGTGAAGGCATCACAAAACTCCTGTCTTAAACACTCTTTTCCCTGGACACCAGATCGATCACCCATTGAGATCGGCGTTCGCGTTGTAAAATTTCGTTTCGAGTGCGCAATATTAGTGCAATCACAAAAAATACATACACGGCCGAGATCATGATCAGCAAGGGTACCCATACTTCTGGGGGATTCGGCGCGACCGGATCCATGGAGAAGTCGCTTGCTGGCTGATGTAAGGTGTTCCACCATTCAACTGAATACTTGATGATTGGCACATTGATGGCGCCAACAATGGCCAATATCGCGCAGGCCTTGGCGGCAGCGTCCTGGCTTTCGATGGCCGAACGCAATGCAATCACGCCAATAAACAGGAAAAACTGGATGAGCAATGAGGTCAGGCGTGCATCCCATGCCCACCAGGTTCCCCAGATCTGATCGCCCCAGATGGCACCTGAGGCCAGCGCCAGTCCAGTGAACCAGGCGCCAATCGGAGCAACGCTCTTGGCAACCATGTCAGCGAGTTTCATTTTCCAAACGAGCGTGATCGTGCCAGCGACCGCCATTAAGGGGAAACAGGCCAGCGAGATACTTGCCACCGGGACATGGACGTACATGATGCGGATGGTTTGTCCCTGCTGGTAATCTTCCGGCACAAACAGCAATGCCCAGAGTAATCCGACCGACATGAGCACCATCATGGCGACATACAACCAGGGTAACCATTTATTAGACAGTTCGTAGAACCATCTAGGCGAGCCTAACTTTGAGAACCACAACCACATAATATGTTCCTGTCTCCGGGGTTACTGAAATGCCGTCCAGCGTCTTAGTTTACGCTGATTCGTAACGCAGCTGCAGACGCCAGCGGTGCCATGGTCAACGCCAGTGCCAATATTGCCCCTAACAGGGCGAAGTGTGAGCCCACGGGCAGCCCAAACATCACATCGGTCACTGCTTTGGCGCCGATTATAAGCACGGGCGTCGATAGCGGCAAAACAATCACTGCCAAAATAAGTCCCCGACTACCCAATCCCACCGTCAATGCGACACCAATGGATCCAAACAGACTCAACACCGGTGTGCCGATCATCAGGGTCAGCACCAGGGTCCAGTAGGCTTCGGACGGCAAATACAGCATGTAGGCCAGCAAGGGTGATAACACCACAACGGGTAAGCCACTGATCAGCCAGTGGGCGATGTTTTTGGCCAATACCAGAAAATACAAGGGTTGTGGCGACAACAATAACTGTTCCAAAGAGCCATCTTCATAGTCAGCCCGATACAGATTATCCAGAGAGAGCATCGACGCCAGCAAGGCTGATACCCAGACTACACCCGCCGACACTTTGCTGAGTTCAACGGGGTCAGGGCTGATACCCAGCGGAAACAGGCTGACAACAATCAGGAAAAACATGATTGGATTCAACAAATCGTTTTTGCGTTTGAAGGCTATCACCAGGTCGCGCTTGAGGGTGGCACAAAACGCCTGCCAGGTGCTGATATCTGAGCCAGCGCCATCACTCAGAGGTTTGTTCATGCGGCTGCCCTTCTGCTATCAAGATCCAGAGCTCGCCATTGGCAGGAGACATTCAAGGCATGGTGTGTAGTTAAAATAACAGCGCCACCGGCGTTGACGTGTTCGGACAGCAGACTCTCCAGATGTTTGACACCGTGCACATCCAGCGTGGTGAAAGGTTCATCCAGAATCCACAGGCAGGCCGGGCTGATTAACAGTCTGGACAGCGCAACACGCTGCGTCTGGCCCGCAGAAAGATTACGACAAGGAATATCTTCGTAGGCGCGCAGACCCAGTCGACCCAGTGCGGCCACAATGCGGTTGTCATCTATAGGCGCATGAAGCGATGCGCTCCAGCGCAAGTTTTCTCTCGGGGTCAGAATGCGATTCACACCAACACGGTGACCGATGTAAATCATCGATGACAGGAAGTTCTCCCGTTCCTCGCTCAGCGATTCGCCCTTCCACAGGATATCACCTTCGTAATCCTCATTCAGGCCACACAGAATACGCAGCAAGGTCGTTTTTCCGCTGCCATTGCTACCCTTGATCTGAACCAGTTCCCCTGCACTGACCGTCAGGTCAAGGCCGGAGAATAAAACCCGCTCATCGCGTTCGCAAAAAAGCGCACTGGCCTGCAGTAATGACGAGAAACCTGAATCAGGATTGTGTAGGTTGGTATGCACGTTATTGTGGTCCACGGCGCGAGAGTAAAATCAACCAGCTCAAAAAAATGAGAGCCGATTATACTCACAAAGCGCTGTGAAAATCCCGTGACTTCAGGATGACTTGCCGAGCCCGCGTGCCGCCATGAGCGAGACCAGATGTGCCTCAGCCTGGGACAGGCCACAGGTCTTCACCAAGTCCTCAGGGGCTGCGCCCAATTCAATCAGTTTGCTGGCTTGTTCGTAGGTCAGGCTGCCGGCATCTTTATTTTCAAGGTCTTGTTGACGTTGAACGGTGCGATTGAGCTTTTTTTCCAGCACTGTTATGGTTGCCTGAAGCTTCACCAGTGATTTGGCGTTCGCATTCAGTGCAGCGTTTTGCTCGCTGGCAACACGTGACAATTCTTCTTTGAGTGCTCTGATTTGCCTGCTGTGCAATACAAAAAACAGCGACTGAACCAGAATCATCAGCGTCAAAGCAAGCATCAACAGTAAGGAAGTCGTAGGCATCAGTTATCCAGTTCGCTCAGCTCGTCTTCGGTCAGTAATTTATCCAGCTCAACCAGAATCAACAACTGGTTGTCGCGATGGTAAACACCCTGAATGAATTTTGCAGAGTCGTCACGATTCACTTGTGGAGCTGTTTCAATCTCTGAGCGGCGCAGATACACCACTTCGGCAACACTGTCTACGAGTATGCCAATCACATGACGGCCGATCTCAATGATAACAATGCGTGTGTTGTCGTCGGGTTCACGCTCCTGTAAACCGAAGCGCCGGCGGGTATTGATCACAGAAATGACCGTTCCCCGGATGTTGATGATCCCAAGCACATAGTCGGGTGCGCCCGGTACTGGAGCAATATCCTGAAATTTGAGCACTTCTTTGACGACCATCACATTGATGCCGTAGGTTTCATTCTCCAGTTGAAACGTGACCCACTGTAAAATCTGGTCGTTGTCCTGCTTCTTTACTTCTGCCATGTTGATTTCCTCCTACAGCAAGACGTCTGCGTGCATGTTGTGATTACTGGATGCGTCAAAAAATCAGCGTTTTGCAAAGTTTTGGCGCGCCACTAAAACAATTAAAAATGAATAAGCAATTACCAGGCCAGAAAACGCCGTTTAGTGTTTTTCCTTGGGATTGGATGCGGCGCGGTCAGCCTCTTCAAGCAACCCGGTTAAACTGTCGACATCGACCAACGCACAGAGTCGGTTCAGCAGGGTGCCAGCCAGCCAGGGGCGCGTGCCCAATAAATGTTTCCATCGCACATCGTGCGAGGACAGGTGTGTTGATTCATCCGCCTGATCCACAGCCAATGCCCAGTGGCTATCTCCAAGCACGATGACACTTTGATAGTGTGTTCTGTGAGAATTATCTTTAGTACGTTCAGGCATCACAAATCTTGCAGTATCAATCACACGCAAATTGCGGTCATTCCAGCGTAGCAGCCCCATGAACCAATCGGCCTGCGCGACTACGCTTTGCAGGTTATCTTCTATGAGGCAGATCCCACCCAGTGCGTGAAGTGGCGCAGCCATCTTGATGCCGGCAACGTCAAACAATAAAGCGGCAAACCCTTGCCGACCCCATTCAGGGATGTCTCGCTCGGTTGCTGAAGCGCGAGGATGGTCAAGTGTTTTGGCCAATGCAGGTTGAGGCGTGACCGACAAAGATTCCGCTCGCTGTCGGGCGTTGACATCGATGCTCTCTCCCGTTGCAGGTGCAGATACCGTTGCGACCGGGACAGAGACTGCCTCTTCCAATTTGGCAGACAGGCTGGCCTCCTGAAGCAACGCATCCAGGTAGTCCTGCACAATATCCCGATGCTGGACATTCTGTTCGTGATTCCGGGCAATAGACTCACGCACGATTAGTGACTCCTGCGTTGGTAGGTGGGCTGGCGGACTGACTGATGGTCTGCGAAATCGCGTCAATATCCTGCTGCAACAGGGTTTTTAATAATGAGGTATAAGACTGTATGCCACGACTGTCAGGATCCAGTTCCAACGGCGTAAGCCCTCTGGAACTGGCATCACGGAGTCTGGTATCAACAGGTATGGCGGCATGCCAGGTATGTTCTGGCCAGGTCTTTCGCATAAAACGGTAACTGCTGACACTGGCTTGTGTACGTCGGTCAAATAATGTCGGTACCATCAAGTAGGCTAAAGGTTGTTTACGAGAGCGATTCACCATGCTCAGTGTGTTCAGCATGCGTTCTACACCTTTGATTGCCAGGAACTCGGTTTGAACCGGAATAATCAATTTCTGACAAGCAGCCAATGCGTTGATCAACAACACACCAAGGGTCGGTGGGCTGTCAATAATCACATAATCATAACTTTCCCAGACTTTCGCGAGCGCGCGCGACACCGCCAATCCCATGCCCTCTATGCTGACTGCCGAGCGCTCCAGTGTTGCCAGTGCGGTACTACCGGGCACCAGATCAAGTCTGGCACTGCTGGTCGATCGGATGGACGCTAACAGCACCTCATCCCGCAACTGTCCCGGACTGGCAAACCATTCAAACGAGCTTCTGGCTGACTGGTCGGGTGCATAACCAAAATAACTGCCCAGCGACGCCTGCGGATCCAGATCCAGCATCAATACCCGATGACCCTGATCTGCCAGAAGGCAGGCTAACGCAACTGTTGTTGTGGTTTTGCCAACTCCGCCTTTTTGATTTGCGACAGCCCAGACACGCATGTTAGTTGATCTCTTCACAAAGTCGTGGTGCGATTTTGGTCAGGCTGAGCACTTCATCAGTCAAACCCGCTTTTGTTACCGCCATCGGCATGCCATAAATCACACTACTTGCCTCATCTTGTGACCAGATAGTGGCGCCTTGTGCTTTAAGCATTCTGGCCCCTTCCCTGCCATCGGCGCCCATGCCGGTCAGCACAATCCCTAACACCTTGCCACCCAGTTCCCGCGCCGCCGATCCAAAAGTGACATCAAGCGAGGGCTTATAGTTAAGTCGCACATCACCGTCAATCACCCTAATCCTCAGCGGGAGCCGGCTATCAATCAACATTTGTTTGCCGCCCGGTGCCAGATATGCATGGCCTGCCCTCAACACGTCGCCATCACTAGCTTCTGATATGCGGATTTTACAAATCCTGTCCAGCCGTTCTGCAAACGCTTTGGTGAATGTGCCTGGCATGTGCTGAACCAACAACAGGGGTAGCGGAAAGTTCTCCGGCAGTTTTGTTAACACTTCTTGCAAAGCCATGGGGCCACCCGTCGAGGCACCGATGATCACCAGATCTCTGCTGGCCCCCGGGCGGCGTCTGATTTGCGCAGGCGCAAGGATCTGGAGTGCCGGGTTTGTAGCGGTTGTACCCGCTGCAATCTGTGGGCTGCCCGCTACGGATGATCTGAAGTCTGGTATGCGACGACGACTGTTGGATACTGCCACAATGCGGTCGCACAAAATTCGCTGCAGCTCCTCGGGATGCCTCGAAATATCCTCAAAGTTTTTGGGCAGATAATCGACGGCACCCGCATCCAATGCATCCAGTGTAACGCGTGCACCTTCATAACTCAGTGAGGAGAACATCAACACGGGCGTACCCGATTGTTTATTGATATGCCTCAGTGCTGTGATGCCGTCCATCACCGGCATCTCATAATCCATGGTGATGACATCAGGCCGCAACGCCTGTGTCTGATCGATGGCTTCCTGACCGTTGGCTGCCGTGCCAACCACCGTCAATCTGGCGTCGGCATTTATGAGTTCTGACAGGCGGCGCCTGAAAAAACCGGAATCATCAACAACCAACACCTTTATCTTCATCTACACCGTTCCCTGCGTCATGCAGCGTACTTCTTCAACAATCCGGGTACATCCAGAATAATGGCGATACGACCGTCACCCGTAATTGTTGCGCCGGCCATACCGGCGGTGCCGTGCAGCATTCTGCCCAATGGCTTGATCACCACTTCTTCCTGCCCAATCAGCGTATCAACCACAAAGCCGACACGTTGAGCGCCAATACTGACAATCACCACATTCGCGGTGCCGTCGTCCTGAATGCTGGTGCCGGAACCATCACTCAGCCAGCGCCGCAAATGGAACAGAGGCAACGCTTTATCCCGGACCGTCACTACTTGCTGGCCATCCACGACGTGTGTGTTTTTCATGTTCAGATTGAAAATTTCATTGACGCTGGCCAGTGGCAGTGCAAATGTCTGATCACCCACCAGAATCATCATGGTTGGCATAATCGCAAGTGTCAGCGGCACTTTGATTTCAATGCGCGAACCTTTGCCTGGCGTAGAATCGATGCTGACCGTGCCGTTGAGTTGTGCGATTTTGGTCTTCACAACGTCCATACCAACACCACGTCCGGAAACATCAGAGACTTCCGTTTTGGTAGAGAATCCGGGTGCAAAAATCAACTCAAAACATTCAGTGCGGGTGAGCCTGTCGGCCGCATCTTTGTCCATCAAGCCTTTTTCGACGGCTTTTCGTCTAAGAAGCTCCGGGTCCATGCCGTTACCGTCATCGCTGATGGTCAGCAGGATGTGATCACCCTCCTGCTCAGCAGCCAGCAAAATTGTGCCTTCTCTGGATTTGCCCTTGGCCAGACGTTGCTTGGGTTGTTCAATGCCATGATCTACCGCGTTGCGAACAAGGTGCACCAAGGGGTCAGCCAGCGCTTCAACCAGATTCTTGTCAAGGTCGGTCTCTTCGCCATGCAACTCAAGAATGACTTCTTTGTTCAGGCTGCGCGCCAGGTCACGCACAACACGCGGGAAGCGACCAAAGACCTTTTTGATGGGTTGCATTCGCGTTTTCATCACAGAGGTCTGCAGATCAGCTGTTACCAGATCCAGATTTGACACGGCCTTTGACAGCATTTCATCACTGCTGTTGCTGCCAATTCTGACCAGCCGGTTACGAACCAGCACCAGTTCACCGACCATGTTCATAATTTCATCAAGGCGGCGGGTGTCGACACGGACGGTGGTTTCGGCGGGAGCTTCTTTAGCCTCAGCACGCTCGGGCGTCGGCACCACCTGCAATACCGGTGTTGGTGTGCGTGCGGTACTTGCGCCCACGTCAGTGGATTTGTGAGTGCCCGGGTTTTTCGATGCACCTGCCGGGGCATTCAGCGGCAGAACGATACCCGCTTTCGGTACGCCCTGATGAACGCCGCCGCCATGTAACTGATCAAGCAGCGCTTCAAACTCATCATCACTGATTTCGTCTGAGACCGGTGCGGTTTCCAAAACAGCCGCTTCCGGCTTTGCGTTGGCAGTGCCCTGCATCTGATCAAGCAACGCCTCAAACTCTTCTTCGGAGATTTCATCATCCGGGCCAGCACTGTTCAAACTGTCAACATTTGCCGTGATCGTCGAACTGCCTTCGCTGCCAGAGGAATCCAGTGCTGCCAACAACTTGTCAAATTCGTCTTCTGCGATGTCATCGCTGGCACTGTCAGCACTGATGCTGGTACTGTTTGCGATTGATTGGTCTGCGCCGTTGCTTGATCGTTGAGTGTTGGGTAGCTGCTCCCCTCTGGCGAGTATGGCCAGTGATTCCAACAATGCAGCCGGCGCCGGCTCGGGTGCTTGTCTGATTTTGACGCTGTCGAACATCTCGTTGACAGCATCAAGTGCCTGCAACACAACATCCATCAGTGCAGGTGACACTTGTTGCTTGCCATTGCGCAGGATGTCAAACAGATTCTCTGTCACGTGGCAGCAGTCAACCATGGCGCCAAGTTGCAGAAAACCCGCGCCTCCTTTTACGGTATGGAATCCGCGAAAAATCGCATTGAGCAGGTTTTTGTCCTCTGGCTGTTTTTCAAGTTGAACCAGTTGTTCAGAGAGCAACTCGAGAATTTCGCCGGCTTCCACCAGGAAATCTTCAAGAATCTCTTCATCATCAAAAAAGCTCATAGTGCGACTCTCATTATGGTCAACTGCGGTTAAAAACCCAGGCTGGACAATAACTCATCAACATCGTCCTGCCCGGACACCACATCTTTTCTAGAGGCTGTGCTCATTTGCGGGCCTTCAGCCTTGATACGTTGTTGCGCATCCAGTTGTGTTTTAACAGTGACTGGCGACTGTATGCCTGCTACTGCTTCAACATTGCTGGCGATTTTGACAAGGCGGACCAGACTTTTCTCAACATCGCTGACCAGCTCGATCACACGCTTGATGACTTGCCCGCTCAAATCCTGGTACCCCTGAGCCATCAGAATATCGGTCAGTCGGCTATGAATGCCTTGTCCATCATCAGCGACCTTGGCAAGGTAGGCATCAATGCGATCAAAAAGCGCCGCCTGATCCGCACTAAGAGTCGATTGTTGGGAAACAAAGGCATGCCAATCGCGTTTGAGGTCGGCACTAGAATCAACCAGCGTCTGGACAATAGGCGTTGCTTCATCAACCCTATCCATGGTCAGATTGGCAGCATCTTCGGTCATTTTAATGACGTAGTTCAGGCGGCTGCGTGCATCCACCATCTCGGACAGTTCGTGTTCAACTTTTGCGGACGCATGAAGACCAATATCAAGATGGAAGTCGCGCAGTGCGTTGTGCAACGCACGCGTCAGTCTCCCGACTTCATGATACAGCGTCTCATCCCGTGTCATATTGATCTGACGAATCAGCTCGCTGGCGGTTGCCAGATCGTTGCCTTCCAGACTGGACATTAACGCCCGGGTGCGATCCCGCAATGCCATGGTGAAGTGTTCAGCAGCCAGATCTGCTGCGTCCTGCAAACTCATTTCCTGAGATGTTGGCATCGTCCTTTCCTCAACTTGCGGCTTCAATGCGTTCAAAGATTTTTTCAATCTTCTCCTGCAAAGCGGCAGCGGTGAAAGGCTTCACAACGTAACCATTAACACCGGCTTGCGCTGCGGCAATGATCTGATCACGTTTGGCTTCTGCGGTGACCATCAAAATCGGCAAGGTTTTGAGTTTTTCGCTGGCGCGACAGGCAACCAGTAGCTCGATGCCGGTCATGCCAGGCATGTTCCAGTCGGTAATCAGAAAATCGAAATTACCTTTCTCCAGCATTGGTAACGCAGAGCTGCCATCATCTGCTTCAGCAGTATTGGTAAATCCGAGATCTCTCAACAGATTTTTGATAATACGGCGCATTGTTGAAAAGTCGTCAACAATGAGAATTTTCATGTTTTTGTCCAAAACCGCCTCCAACGTACTAGTTCATTCGGGGTACAGTTGTCAGTAAAAGCTGTTTCCCCAACAGGTTATCGCTTGAAATATGAAAAAATTTAGGCTTGCCGGATAAAATAAATCGGGAGAGGTATTATTCTCAGGTGCGAGCGAGATCGCGATTATTATCTGGCGGGTATTATTTCCATTCCTGCAAACGTGAGCGCAGGCGCAGAGCTGCCTGGCTATGGATTTGGCTGACGCGAGATTCACTCACGCCCAGCACTTCTCCAATTTCTTTGAGATTCAGTTCTTCGTCGTAATACAGCGATAACACCAGCTTTTCGCGCTCAGGCAGGCCATCAATTGCCTCGGCAAGGTGATGTCGAAACGACTCTTCCTGAAGTTCTTCAGAAGGCCCGGCGATTTCTTCATTCACCGCCTCCAGCACGGAATCCCCGCCGCTTTCGGTCAGATCGTCAAAGCTGAATAAACGGCTGCCACTCGCATCCTGCAAAATGTTGTGATACGACTCAAGGTCAATGCCCAGTTCTTCGGCCACCTCATGATCCTTGGCGTCAGTCCCAGTTCTCGATTCCACTGCCCGGACTGCATCAGCAACTTCGCGAGACTTGCGGTGCACGGATCTTGGGGCCCAATCACCACGCCTGATTTCATCCAGCATGGCACCCCGAATTCGAATGCCGGCATAGGTCTCAAAACTGGCCCCTTTGCTGACATCATACTTTCTAGCGGCTTCAAGCAGGCCGATCATGCCGGACTGCACCAGGTCATCCAATTGCACACTTGATGGCATTCTCATCAACAGATGATGGGCAATACGTTTGACCAAGGGTGCATGCAAAATGACAATATCAGACATGGAGTCCGACTGCACCTGTTGATACAGGGAGGCGCCACTTGATGCTGTCATAAACACCCTCTCAGGGACATTGCGGGTTGGACTGACCAGCGTTGGTTGTCGATTGTGCTGTCACATTGATCAATTAACATCAAAGCGTACTCTGTACCAATCTTTCAACAAAAAACTCCAGCTGACCACTCGCTTGTGTTCTTACCGGCCACAAACTGATGGCTCTGGACAAGCGGCGATACGCGTCTGATGCCTTGCTGCCCGGGTAGGCCTCCAGCAGAGGCTTTTGTCTTTGTGACGCTTTACGCACATTGTCATCAAAGGGAATATCACCGGCATATCTGAGATTGACATCCAGAAACCGACTGGCAACTGCAGAAAACCGATTAAACAGGTTTTGACCTTCATCGGGTGTTCTGGTCATATTTGCCAGTATTCTGAAATCACGCAACTGGCAATCCCGATGCAGTAGTTTGATCAACGCATAGGCATCGGTCATCGAAGACGGTTCGTCACAGACTACAACCAGTACTTCCTGCGCGGCACGCACAAAACTGATGACGGAGTCCGAAATGCCTGCAGCAGTGTCAATGACCAGCACGTCCAGAACCTCAGACAATTCACTGAACGCGCTGATAATGCCGGCATGTTGGCCGGGACCCATACTGACCAGTGACTGTACGCCAGACGATGCTGGTATGACTTTAATGCCATGAGTCTCAATTAAAATATCAGCAAGACCACACTCGCCTTTGAGCACGTCTTCAATTGTTCGTTGCGCCTTGATGCCCAACAATATGTCAACATTGGCCAGCCCCAGGTCTGCGTCCATCAACACAACACGTTTGCCCAGTTGGGCCAGTCCGAGGCTTAGATTGACGGAAATGCTGGTTTTGCCAACGCCTCCTTTGCCGCCAGTGACAGCAAGCACTTGTATGGGATGCATCCCAACACTCTCCAGATCAGTCATGCTGTTGATCAGGAATCAACAGTTTTTTCAGTGTTTCAGTCTAAATCGATGCCATGCGACGAAGATCAGGCGTTAATGCGGTCTGACCACCATATTCAGTCATCAAACGCTCACGTTCAACAGGCACTTCTGCTTGTTGTCGGCCCAGTGACACTGCGCGTCGCACCAGCGCAGTCGCTTGTGCAACGGCGATATCATCTGGTATCGCCTGCCCAAATGTTTCATAGGCCACTGGCAGTTTTTGTTCGATGGCCAGTGCAAGTGCATCGCCCAGTACACAGGCTTCATCCATATGCGTGAGAATACACGCAGAAATCCCTGCCGTCGAACAGGTTTTCCATGCGGAGCGCAAAACCTGTGCCTGGCTGGTGACGGGCAGAACAAGCCACTTCTGCAGGTTAATCACACTGCGCAAGATTGCCAGTTGGCGTTGCTGTTCCGGGTGTCCCGCCGGCAGGCCTGCGGTATCAATCAAAATCAGTTTTTTGTGACTCAATCCAGCCAGTGTTTCCGCTAAGGTGTGTTGTTCATCCACCACTTTGACAGTCACACCCAATATACGACCCAAGGTGCGCAATTGTTCATGGGCAGCCAGCCTGAAACTGTCTGTTGTCACCAATGCCACGCTGTCAGCACCCTGCTCCAATACATAACGTGTCGCGAGTTTGGCTATCGTTGTGGTTTTACCCGCGCCGGTTGGACCAACAAAGGCAAATCGCCCGCCTGCCTGCACAGGATCGCTACCAACAACGGGAACAGTTTTTACCAGCGCTGCCAGTACCTGCTTCCAGTTCTGATCAATGGTTTTTCCAGTGGCAGCTTTGTCAGCTAATTGACGTGTCAGAAAACCGGGGATACCCATGGCGGTCAGACGTTCCCAGACAACGGCCTGAGCCGGTGAGCGATTTGAGAATTGCTCCCATGCCAGGCCATTGATACGTTGTTGTAACAAGGTACGAATGCTGTGCAGTTCAGAGCGCATCGCGCCAAATTCAGCTTTGCTGACATTGGCTTCAGCGGATTTAGCTGCTGCAACAGGTTTGGATACAGGCGCGGCAGGTGCCAGTGTCGCAATCACTTCGACACCACCCGCTGGCAAGCTGCGGCTGGACAAGATGGCAGCATCATCTCCCAGTTCATCCCTGACTTGCATCATCGCCTGACGCATGTCTTTTGCCTGTATTTTCTTGAGTTGCATGATATTTTCCTTTTAACCTACTGACCGATGGTCGCAACGATGGTGATCTGTTTGTTATCTGGTATTTCCTGATACGAAAGCACTTTGATGCCACTTAAGGTGAAGCGTACAAACCGCGACAACAACGGCCTGAGTGGCGCGCCTACCAACAGTACTGCGGGGTTGCCGGCAATTTCCTGCCGCTGTGCTGCCTGCACCAACGCCTGTTGCAATCGCTCGGCAATACCGGGTTCTATGACAACACTGTCATCTGACGTTGCCGTTTCCGAGTGCTGTGCCGACTGCTGAACTGCTTTAAGCAAAATCTGTTCCAACTGTGGGTCCAGCGTCATGACCGGTAATTCTGCGCGTGTGCCGTAAATGCCCTGAATGATTACCCGAGCCAGTGCAACCCGGACCGCTGAGGTCAGTGAAACGGCATCCATGGTTTTTGATGAAGTGACTGCGAGCGCTTCGCCGATGCTGCGCATATCCTTGACGGGGATACCCTCTTGCAGCAGGTTTTGAAGAACTTTGCGCAGAATATTGGGGTTGATCAGGGTCGGCAGCTCTTCCGCCAGTTTTTTGGACGTTTTGCCAAGCATTGCCAATAACTCATGAACTTCATCGTGGCCCAGCAGTTCGTGCGCGTGCTTTTGCAATAAGGTATTCATGTGTGTTGCAACAACCGTACTAGCATCCACAACGGTATATCCCAGTGCCTGAACATGCTCGCGTTGGCTGGGTTCAATCCAGATTGCCTCCAGACCAAATGCCGGATCTTTGGCGGAAATACCTTGTGCCCTGCCATAAACCTGACCAGGGTTGATCGCCATTTCACGTTCAGGGTAAATTTCGGCGCCGCCAATATTGACGCCCATCAGATTGATGCGGTACTCGTTGGGTTGCAGATCCAGGTTGTCGCGAATGTGTACAGACGGCACTAAAAATCCCAGATCCTGAGACAGTTTTTTGCGAATACCTTTAATGCGGCCGAGTAACTGGCCGCCTTGATTTTTATCTACCAGCGGAATCAGCCGGTATCCAACTTCCAGACCAACGACATCAACAGGGATGACGTCGCTCCACCCCAGTTCTTGTTCCGTCGCTTTGGATTTAGCGTCCTGCGCCGCTTTCTCAGCCAGAGCTTGCTCTGGCGGTGTGGGGATGATTTTGTGTTTGAAATAAATGGCGACCGAGCCTGCGGCGGCTGCTAATGCCAGCGTCAAAAATGCGACGTGTGGCATGCCAGGGACAATACCCATGACAAACAATATACCTGCAGCAACGCCCAACGATCGAGGTGTCGCAAACATTTGTCCAACAACTTGGGCGCCCATCATCTCACTGGTATTGCTGCGCGTAACCATGATGGCAGCGGCAGTTGACAGAATCAGCGCCGGAATCTGTGCAACCAGCCCGTCACCAATGGTCAACAGCGCGTAACGCTCGGCCGCGGTCGCAAAATCCAGTCCGTGTTGCATCATGCCAATGCCCAGGCCGCCAATCATATTGATCACCAGAATCAAAATGCCAGCAACCGCATCACCTTTAACAAATTTGCTGGCACCGTCCATGGAGCCGTAGAAGTCAGCTTCCTGTGTAATTTCGCTGCGACGTTTCCGCGCCTGCTCCTGGTCTATAACGCCTGCGTTTAAATCCGCATCAACGGCCATCTGTTTGCCGGGCATGGCATCAAGGGTAAAACGTGCACTTACCTCTGCAATTCGGCCCGCACCTTTTGTCACCACCACAAAATTGATAATCACCAGGATCAGAAACACAATCAGACCAACAGCGTAGTTGCCACCGATAACCACTTCGCCAAATGACGCGATCACGTTACCGGCAGCAGCGCCACCTTCATGACCATTCAAAAGCACCACACGTGTGGACGCTACGTTTAATGCCAATCGCAGCAGTGTTGATACCAGCAGAATCGTTGGGAAAACAGCAAAATCCAGTGGCCGCATGGCATACACAGACACGCTGAGCACAACCAAGGCGATGGTGATATTGAACGTAAAAAAGATATCCAGAAGAATCGGGGGAACCGGCAGCGTCATCATGCCCAGAATAACCAACAACAGCAGCGGAATACCGAGGTTGCCCTGGGTTATGTTTCTGGCGTTGCTCAGCAGATTTGTACGATCCAGGTTACTGCCAAAATTCATGGTTGATGCCGTCTTTGCCTGAGTTAAAGAGGTTTCTTTTCGAGTGCCATGGATTCGACACTGCCAAAGAAACCACTGTCCTGTTCACCAGTTTCTTGACGCTGTTTGTTAAAAAACATCAGAAAACCGCGCGCTTAACAGGTACTTTGCAAAAGTCGTGCACACTTTGCTGGATTGGCAGAAATATTTTTGAAAAAGGAGGGATATTGAATGCTGATGGGGTCTGGTGACAGAGCCCCTGATCAGTCGTGTCGCAGTTCTTCCGGCACTGGCAGGTCTTTACTGAGAACGGGTTTCGGTCCTTTGCCAGGTTTGTATTGTCTGAGTTGAAAGACATATGCCAACACCTGGGCAACTGCTTTGTAAAGTCCTTCAGGTATCTCATCGTCTAAACGGGTATTGTAAAAAATGGCTCGTGCCAGCACGGGCGATTCTATAATTGTGATGTTGTTAAGACGGGCAACTTCCCGAATTTTCATCGCAATCAGATCGACACCTTTGGCAATCAGAATTGGCGCGCCATCGCCGCCCTGCTGGTATTTGAGCGCAACTGAATAGTGTTCAGGGTTGGTGATAATGACATCTGCCTGCGGCAGGTTTGACATCATGCGATTTTGGGTCATCTGATACTGAAGTTGACGTATGCGTTGTTTGACTTCCGGCTTACCTTCGGAGTCCTTCATTTCATCTTTGACCTGTTGCAAGGTCATTTTGAGTTTCTGAGTGTGCGAGTGTATCTGGAACGGCACATCGATCACGGTAATCAGAATCATCGCGCAAGACATGCCCAACACGGACCAACCCAGTATGATCAGTGTGTGTTGCATTGCAGGCAGCAGTGGTTCTGAATAAATCTGCATGATGCGATCGGTATTCAGCACAAAAATAAGCAGTGCAATTGCTGCGACAACAATCACTTTTCCGGCGGCTTTTGCGAGTTCTACCAGCGCTTTGGTACCAAACATGCGTTTGAGCCCCGCCATGGGATCCATCCGATTTGCTTTTGGCATCACTGCCTTAAACGTCATATTCCAGCCGCCAAGCGATATCGGACCCAGTATCGCCGCGACCAACAGCACCAGAAAGATGGGACCAAGCGATCTGAGACCTTCCATTATCGATACTTCAAGGTGTTGCAACATCGCATTGGTGTCAAATATCTGACTGCGCTCGAGCGCAAAGTTATGCGCCATGATGCTGCGCATGGCCTCAATCATAAACCCGCCAAACATCAATAACGCACCGCTGCCGGCCAGTAGTATGGCCGTGGTGTTCAGTTCGCGCGATCGAACGGTGTCGCCATCTTCGCGTGCTTGTTCCAGACGTTTGGAAGTGGGTTCTTGCGACTTTTCCGACGAGGAGTCTTCTTCAGCCATCTTCTTATCAGCTACTCAAGTCAGTTAAAAAGCGCGCGCATGCGGATAAACATATCGGCAAACACCGTGCGTGATATTTCTTCGAAATAACCCATGGTCATCCAGATGATAAACAGCCCGAACATCAGTGCAACCGGAAAGCCCAATGCAAAAATATTCATCTGAGGTGCTGCACGGGTCATGATGCCAAAGGCGAAATTGGTGATCAGCAAGGCAGTCAATGCAGGTAATGCAAGTAATAAAGCACTTGAGAATACCCAGCTTATCGTGCTGATTAGTCTGTAATAAATATCGCGGTCCACTGCGCTGTCGCTGACCGGGATCTGCTCAAAACTCTCGGCAATCACCTCAATCATAACCAGGTGTCCATCAAACAAAACAAACAACATGGTGACAAACATCAAGTAGAAACTACTGAGAATTGCCACGTTGATACCGTTGGTTGGATCAACCATTGACGCAAAACCGAGGCCCATCTGCATGGCGATCAACTGCCCGAGTACAATAAATATCTGAAACAGCATCTGCATGAAGAAACCCAGCGCAAAGCCAATCAGTAACTGCTGCAACACAATCAGAAACGCCGGGATCGATAACCCGGGGACTGTCGGTACCTCAGGTAAGGTGGGAGCAACCAAAATGGACACCGCCAATGCGAGGATCAGTCGCACACGAACAGGAACAAAATTTGAACCGAGCACCGGCGCTGCGAGGAAAAAACCCATAATCCGGAACAATGGCCACAGGAAGCTGCCAACCAGCGCACCTATTTCAGCATCGGTATAACTGATCACCTCACTTACCCAACCAGAAATGGAATACTCAGAACCAGTTGTTCTGTGTAATCCATAATACGGCCCAGCAACCACGGACCGGTAATGATGATGACTACCAGTGTAACCAGCAGGCGGGGTAGAAAGCTCAGCGTCTGCTCGTTAATCTGGGTCGCAGCCTGAAAGGTACTGATTACCAGACCAATCAACAGGCTGGGCATCACAATCACGGCCACCAGCAAGACAATCAGCCACATGGCTTCGCGCCAGATATTCACTGCCACGTCAGGTGTCATCATGATCAGACTCCAAAACTCATCGCCAGCGTGCCAATCACCATGGCCCACCCATCGATCAGTACAAACAACATGATTTTAAACGGCAGCGAAATAATGATGGGTGACAACATCATCATACCCATGGCCATTAGAACACTGGCTACAACGAGGTCGATTACCAGAAACGGAATAAACAGCAGGAACCCTATCTGGAAAGCTGTTTTCAACTCACTGGTAACAAAGGCAGGAATCAATACGGTAATCGGCACCTCGTCTATGCTCGCGACTTCTGGCGAATCAGATAACTCAAGGAAGAGTTGCAAGTCAGATTCACGAGTTTGCGCGGACATAAAGGTACGAAAAGGAATTTCGGCCAGTGTTAATGCTTCCTGCGCAGAAATTTCCTCATTGATATAGGGCTGAATAGCAGTGTCATTCAGCTGCTGAAAGACCGGTGTCATGATAAAAATCGATAAAAACAACGCCAATCCCAGCAGAATCTGGTTGGAGGGGGTCTGCTGCAGACCCAATGCCTGTCTTAGGATGGCAAACACAACGATAATGCGTGTGAACGACGTCATCATCATGGCCAGCGCCGGCAGTAAGGTCAGCGCCGTCATGATGGCCAGAATCTGTAACGATACCGTGTACTGTTGACCACCGTCGGCACCGGTGGTGACCGATAAGGCCGGGATGCCGTTCAGCAGATTCTCTGCTTCCGGCAATGTACTGATGCTTGTGGTGTCTTGCGCCATCAAGGAGGTGGACAGCAACAGCGCACACACTGTCAGGATGATTTTCTGTATCACGAGCGTTTTCCTGTCACAGTGTTAATCAATATTTGTTGAAACGATTGTTTTCCCGATACCGAGATGCCCGCGTCCTCGGCTTGCTCGGTATTAATGACCGCGTGCTCAAACACATGCAGTGTATTGACGCGTCCGGGGGCAATGCCAATCAGTATTTGTTTGTCACCCACCTGTACCAGTGCGATGCGCTCTTTATTGCCTACAGGCATCATGCTCAGTACTTTGATGGCACCAGCATTTTGCAGTTGTAACCCACCCAGACGTTTCGCCAGCCAGGCCAGCAGCAGAATCAATCCAACCACAACCACCAGCCACAACAGCGTTTGCCCCAGCGCGTTCGCGCCGCCGGCACCGATGATTGAAACAGGTTCAAGGGAATCGCTGGCTGTCGTCAATTCAGTCATGATTAACGCAGCTTCTTGATGCGTTCAGAGGGGCTGATGACATCTGTCATACGGATACCGAATTTGTCATTAACAACCACCACCTCACCATGTGCGATCAACGTGCCGTTGACCAATACGTCAAGGGGTTCACCGGCCAGCCGGTCCAGTTCAATGACAGACCCCTGATTCAGCTGCAAGAGATTGCGGATGGTGATAGCAGTGCTGCCTACCTCCATCGAGATACGTACTGGAATATCCAGAATGACATCCAGATCAGGTGCTTTGGTTTTTTTGTCAGCATCAGCGGACTTGGAAAATGCATCTTCCTCCATCGCTGCTGCCCACTCATCTGCCATCGCCTTTTCGTCACTCATTATCTTTCCTCATCAAGTTCGTATTTTAGTCTTTTGAATCAAAAGGACTTTCTATTTTTGTCGACGACCGTGCACGCCTTCAATACGCAGTGCAAGATTGCCATTCGACATGCCGATTCTGGTATCAAACATGGGGATACCATTGGCCTTCAGTACCACGGTTTCAGGCATTTCAATCGGAATGACATCCCCAGCTTCCAGATCCACAACATCTCTCAGCGTGATAGAGCGTTCAAACAGATCACAGGTAAAGTCGACGGTTGCATCTTTGATTTGTTCACGCAGTGCCTTGCCCCAGCGCTCATCATGCTCATCAACATCACTCTGCATCCCTGCATCCAGCAGTTCACGGATCGGTTCGATCATGGCATAGGGCTGGGTAATGTGGATGTCGCCACCGCCGCCATCCAGTTCGATATGAAACGTGCTCACAACAACCACTTCACTGGGGCTGACAATGTTGGCCATGGCGGGATTGACTTCAGAGCGCAGATAGTCAAACTCCAGTTTGTACACGTTGCGCCAGGCTTCGCTGAGATCGGTAAAAATCTGATTCAGCACCAATTGAACAACACGCAACTCCGTAGGCGTGAATTCCCTGCCCTCAATTTTTGCGTGCCGACCATCACCGCCGAAATAGTTGTCAACGAGTTTGAATACCAATTTGGCGTCTAACACAATCAAGGCGGTACCGCGCAGAGGGCGAAACTTGACCAGATTCAGACTGGTGGGAACATAAAGTGTGTGCAGGTATTCGCCAAATTTTGTGATCTGCACGCCGCCGATCGATACATCAGCGGTCCGGCGCAACAAGTTGAACAAACTGACCCGCGTGCCGCGTGCAAAACGTTCATTAATCATTTCCAGCGTCGGCATTCGGCCGCGTACAATACGATCCTGAGTGGTTAGGTCATACGCGCGTACCGCGCCCGAATCCTCCTCGAGGCCCGGGTCAAGCATCGAGTCATCGACACCGTGTAACAACGCGTCAATTTCGTCTTGTGATAACAGATCCTGCATGTGAGTCTCTTTAGTCTTATTGCATTACAAAGTTGGTAAACAACACTTCTTCGATGCCTTCGCGACCAATCTCGCGCATCAATACTTGTTTGACTTCCTGCGTTGCCAATTGACGTAACAGCTCGATACCGGTCGGATCTTCAAACACCAGCAGCATCTGGGCGTTGAGCAGGTTGATCAGATTATGCCTGACAACTGGCATATGTTGCGAAACCGCATCCAGTGCTTCCGGATCCCGGCTCATGACAGAAATACTGGCTTGCAAAAAACGTTGACGCCCCTGATGTGGGAAGTTCACGATAAATGACGGTGTCAGTTCGAGGTATTGCACGGGACCCAAGACGGGGCCTGCGGGTTCGGCAACCTCGAGTTCAGCCGGCTGCCCTCCCATAAACAAAAACGCTCCAGCGCCACCACCAATTAGCAGCACCCCCGCCAGCGCGCCTATCATTAAGCCTTTTTTGCCTTTTTTTGCAGGTTTATCACCGTCTTGTGCCATGCCAGCCTCGTTCGCCGTACTATCGGAATCATCAGAGTTTGAATATGAAGGTAGAAGCAAAGCCTGTGCCACACTCTGCATATCAGGCTAAGTTAATGGTTTTGATGAGATTTTAACAGCAGGTAAATCAAAATGTTTAACAGCAAAATGAAGATGCAACACAATCGCCAATTTTGTGACGCCGTCCTTGCGGCATTGCACCGCAAAGACGAGCCGTTTTGACAGATTTATGTCGCCTGATCAGGCGTAGTAATCAATCAGTGAGACGGCTTTTGACACAGATGAGGTCAACTCGTGCTGATTGCTGTCAGCGCCGTGTGCTGGCGAGCCATGCCGGCCGCCTGACTGATGGTCGGATTGTTGTCTGGCGTTGGTAGATTGGTCTGATACAGAGACATCACGCAAATTCATGCCTTGTTCGTTGAACATTTCTTGCAGTCGTTGTGCCTGTTGCTCCAAGGCGTCTCTCACCATGGCATGAGGGCTCACAAAGTTGACGGTTGCCGTTTGCTCAACCAGCTGAATGCGGATTGTCAGACTACCCAGTTCAGGTGGGTCAAGTTGAATCTGCGCACTGCTGTTGCCTTGGGCTGATTGCAGCAGCATTTGTCGCCCGACACGCTCTACCCATCCCGGTTGTCCAAACGTAACATCAAGTCCGGAAAGTCCTGTGCCGGTCATGCGTGATGTGGCGTTTTCAACGGATGGGTTTGATTGCTGAATGCCCTGCAAGTGGGCCAGACGCGCCTCTGCGGCTTGTTGCAGTCGCTGATCGGCATGATAGAGCGATGCGCCTTGCAGACTGGATGCTGACTCATTGGCGCTGGCACCCACGCTCGCCAGCAGTTGTTGGTCGCTGACTACCGATTTTGTTGGAATGAGCCCGCTGGACAGTCCAAACATCGCCTCCATGGATGTCACGGCGCTTTGAGGCACTGTTGTGTTACCGGGTGGTAATGCCATTTCAGCATTGGTGCCCAGCAGATTGGCCAGCAAGTTGTTGACGAACGCTGATCGCGTTGATGAACTGCTTGCCGGTTCAAGGCCTTTGGTCTGCAATTCAATGTCGGCGACGGCACGTTGCTCTGCAGTATCAACTTGTTGCTGAAGCAAGCTGCCAGAGGTGTTTACCGTTAAAGCAGCTGTTACATTTTGTGTTTGCATGTTCTCCGTTGAAGTATCGTCAACAGCGGAAACCTGCACATCATTAAGCAAAGGAGCCGCATGTGTGCTTCGCAAGGCATTCAGCGGTTCTGTCGATTGTTCGGGCAGGCCAGTCAGTGGCAACCCGGATGTTTGGGGTGCGCTTTCGTTCAGAGTGTCGCTCAGGGTTTTAAAGGGACTGGATGGCATTACGTCTGGCAAGGCAAGGTCATAGTCCGGTGTCAGGTTGGTCGCCGCCAAAGCAGTATTGATTTCTGCACGCGGCGCTGACGATTCGGTAACCGGTAATGCTGCGTCAAGCACGGCTGCATCAACTCTTACCAGCGGCTGAACACTGTCGTCCCCGGCCGCCAACTGCTGAACATCAAACACCGCAGGCAAGACAGCGCTATCAGTAAATTCAGATGTCTGCAGCGCAGCATTTTCAACCATCGCCGGGTTGATTGGCAAAAACGCAGTGACCGCGGATGCAGCTGCGTCAGTGGTAGTTGTCCAGCCTGACAAGCCAGTTGACGCAGGTTTAACGGGTAGAGATTGCCAGGCGTCTCCAAGCAGCTGAGGAGCAAAGCCCCCGGGTTGGGTATCAACATGAAGTTGCAAGGCTTCTGCCACTGTCGCGCCGGACGGGACAACGTCAAAGGCCAGCACTGACGCTCCGAATTCACTCGGCAACGTCCCGCTATAGGCTGAAGCAGCGTCGCTGACGAGTTGATCACTCGGCAAACTTTGGTCTGACAGCGGCAAAAACATGCCACCCGCGGCAACACCCTCGGCAAGTTGATCGTCAATGAGATCATCGGTTTTGCTGGGTATCGGCTTGAGCGATGGGGTTCGTGAGGTCACTGTGACGTCTGTACTGGACGGCAACGAATCTGTTGCTTGCGGGTTGGCACTGTGCTGACGCGTGCGACTGCCCGCAACAGCTTCGCTGATCTGTTGGCGCAGGTCTTCAGCAAAAGCCAGCTTTTTGCCGTTGCTGCCGGTATCACCGGTTGTTGGGAATCCTGCGCCAAGGAGTGCGGAAGCCGCTTTGGTTTGGGAGGAATCTTGCACTAACTTCATCGTTGCTGCCCTTTGTTGCTGGTTTTCGGTTGAGTCCTGATTGCCCAGTCGCTTGCCGGCAACCTTGCCATTGTTTCAGTCTCAGCAAAAATCCTGCCAACTATGATCAGCAGTTAGTTACGACCAGCCATTATTGCCAGATCGGCGGCGGGAGTATTCGTCGTGGTTACGTTGCTCAATGCGAGCTTGTTGAACAGAAGCATCTTTTTGCAGGCGCTCCAGCATTTTCTGCAAGCTTTTGAAGCGGATATCTTTCTGTTGCCAGAGGGCTCTGATGATTTCCTGATCCTGCTGTAGTTTCAGGATTAATTGCTGTTGCTGTTCTATCGCGCGATCCAGTTGTTGATGAAATCCATCAAATAATCTGAGTTTGTCGACACTCATGCCGGCCTCACCAGCCGTTTGCAAGCGCACACGGTATTCTTGTTGATAGTCTTGTAGCTGAACAATTTTGCCTTGCTCTATCAGAATTCTTTGTTGAATTTGCGCGAGTTGGCGGCCTGCCCTGTCAACATCCAGTTCCGCAATGCGTAACACGGGTTGCATCCGTTTTACACGGTTCATGAGGCTTTGCCAGCTGTATTATGGGTGGCAGCGTTATTTCGGTCACTGGCACCCAAGGTGCGTGGTTGCAGCGTGGTGACATTGCCACCAGCAGGGTTGTTGCCCGGCATCGTGCGGGACAATGGCGTAATTGCTTTGCCAAGCCGTTCCACGGCGGATCCCAGCGCTACATTCTCGCTGAGGCCTTGCTGCAGGAATTGACGCAAATGTGGCATGCGTTCGATGGCAAAGTCGATGTCCTTGTCGGCGCCCATTGTGTAGGCGCCGACACTGATCAAATCGCGGTTTTGTTGGTAGCGGGAATAAACTCGCTTGAATAACTGCGCTTTGGCCAAGTGCTCGGCATTCACCACCGATGGCATCACACGACTGATCGACGCTTCGACATCGATGGCAGGGTAATGCCCCTGCTCCGCCAAGGCGCGTGACAGTACAATGTGTCCGTCCAGAATTGCTCTTGCAGAATCAGCAATCGGATCCTGTTGGTCGTCACCTTCGGTCAGCACCGTGTAAAACGCGGTGATGGTGCCTCCGCCTTTGTCAGCGTTACCTGCCCGCTCTACCAGCTGGGGCAGGCGGGCAAACACTGATGGCGGATAACCCTTGGTTGCAGGCGGCTCACCAATGGCGAGGGCGATTTCCCGTTGTGCCATCGCATAGCGAGTCAACGAGTCCATTAACATCAACACATCTTTACCTTGATCTCTGAAACCTTCGGCAATGCGCGTGGTTACCGTGGCTGCGCGCAGGCGCATCAGCGGAGAATCGTCGGCTGGTGATGCAACAACGACAGACCGACGCAGCCCCTCCTCGCCCAGAATCTCCTCGATAAACTCCTTGACCTCACGTCCCCGTTCACCAATCAGTCCCACCACAATCACGTCCGCACTGGTAAAACGGGTCATCATGCCCAATAGCACGCTTTTGCCCACGCCGCTGCCCGCGAACAAGCCGATCCGTTGACCTTTACCAACCGTCAGCAGGCCATTGATGGCAGCAATGCCAACATCCAGTGCTTGTCGGATAGGCTGTCGCTTGAGTGGGTTGATGGTTCTTTCCGGCCCGGCTTCACGGCACTCATGCATGGCCAGTGGACCCAGCCCGTCAATAGGCTCCCCAAAACCGTTTAACACCCGACCCAACAATCCGTTGCCGACCCACAGCTTTTGATTCTGTGCGGCAGGGACAACGCTGGCGCCCGGCTGCAAACCTTCAACGCCGTAAAGCGGCATCAGGAAAATTCGTGGTCCATCAAAACCAACAACCTCGGCTTCAATATCACGACCGCTTGGATGGCTGACCAGACACCGCCCGCCCAGCGAGACATTGCATCCAACCGCCTCCAGTGTCAAACCAACGACGCGCGTCAATCTGCCGACAATCACAGGCTGGGCAACAGGGGGTTCGGTTGGCAGATAACAGCGAAGCCGTTGTGCAAGATGTTGCCTTAACATGATCAAACCTCCTGATCTGTTGTTGGCAGCATGGCAGCGTCGCCAGACCTTGCCAGACTGGCTGCTTCTTCAGCAAAACTTTTGTGTTGTGGTGGATTGCCGCGCGCGGACGCCGACGCCGCTCGCGGTCGCACAACCGGATCCGGCGCCACGGCAAACGTTTCGCCCGCAGGAACCGTAACGGCCCCTTGGTCCTGATCGCTGGACAAGTGCCTGTTGACGATTTGTTCTATGACCTGTTTGAAGCGTTCACCGGTTGTAAAATCAACCACACTCTGATCGGTCTCCACGCGGCAGCCGCCACGGGCGATCTGTGAACTGCCAATCACACGCCAACTGTCACCGTTATCTTGCGCTGCGCGCTCGACCACAGGCAAGTCATCGGGATTGACTAAAATACGAACGTTATCCCGACTGGCGGGTAAGGTGGCGATGGCCTGGCGTACAATCGCCATAATGTGGCTGCTGTCGATCATCAGTTCGCGTTGCACAACATGGCGAGCGATTTCTTTGGTCAGTGTCAGCAGCGCCTGCTCCAATTGATAATCCTGTTCATTCAAGGCATGCGTCAAATGCGTCAGGATGCTATCCAGCGTTGCCATCTGCCGGTCGACCTCGGTTTCCGCACGTTTCAAACCTTCTTTATAGCCTTCGGCTTTGCCTTGCTCCCGGCCGTCTTTCAAACCTTGTTCCATGCCTTGTTCCAGACCCAGGCGACGGCCCTCTTCCAGTCCTTTATGCATGCCTTCCTGACGTCCAAGCATCAACCCCTCTTCGCGTGCCTCCTCCATGCCGCGGGCTAATTCCACGGGTGAGGCCGAGTGACTGGCAACCTGCCTGTCAGCAGATGAACGCGGTGCGACCTGGGCGACCACTTGACGAAGTACTGACTCTTCACGGGGCTCAGCGTGCACCAGATTGCCGCCTTTGCCGATGGTTGGCGGAATCCAGCGAAGCACAGGTTGCTGCTCAAGGTCTTTTTGGCCGATGCGAGAATTGCCGTCAAAAATATGCCGCTGAATTGTCATGTCGCCGCCCCACACTGCGGATCTTTCAAGGTTGTATGTTGGCCTGTGGCCAGACTGCCATCAAATTTTACTGTGATCAGATCATGGCCTCACCGCCACCACCTAACTGTATCTCCCCAGAATCTGCCATACGCCGCGCAACCACCAAAATTTCTTTTTGTGCAGCTTCTACTTCAACAATACGCACTGGCCCTTTAGCTTCCAGATCATCGCGCAGTAACTCAGCGGCACGCTTGGACATATTGTTAAAAAACTTTTCCTTCAGGAAGTCGTCGGCACCCTTTAACGCCAGAATCAACACTTCCGACGAGACTTCGCGCAGCAAGGATTGAATACCCCGGTCATCCACTTCTCTTAGGTTATCAAAGACAAACATCAGATCCTGAATCTGGTTTCCAAGATCCTCATCCAGATTTTTAATGGACTGCATCAACTCCTGTTCAACAGATCCATCAAGATTGTTCATGATTTCTGCCGCAGTTTTTGTGCCACCTATGGTCGTTGACGGGTTTGCACCTTTGCCAGAGAACTGCTTTTCAAGAATCAGGTTAAGTTCTTTTAATGCTTCTGGTTGCACACTTTCCAGTGATGCAATGCGCATCATGATCTCAACACGCACCTTATCCGGGAAGTTTGAAAGAATGCTGGCAGACTGGTCAGGTTCAAGGTAACTCAGCACCACAGCTTGGATTTGCGGGTGCTCGTTTCGAATGACATCGGCAACAGATCTGGAGTCCATCCATTTCAGGCTATTGATGCCGGAGCTGGAGCCTCCCATCAAAATCCGATCAAGCAGACCGCGTGCTCGTTCCTCGCCAAGGGCCTCCGTCAACATGGTGCGGATGTAGGCGTCGGCGCCAATACCAAGACCGCTTTGATTACCACATTCGGTGAGAAACACGGATAAAACACCGGAGACGGTGTCTTGAGTCACGGATTTCAGCGTGGACATGGCGGCGCCAACTTTTTGAACTTCTTTCGGGCCCATTTGTTTGAGAATTTCGGCCGCGTCTTTTTCACCCATGCTCATCAGCAGGATGGCAGCCCGCTCGAGTGGGCTGACATTTCGGCCCAGTTTTTCAGCAGCATTTTTATCAGACATCGTTTGCTATCCAGTTTTTAACTACCTGCGCAACACGGGCAGGATCCTGAGCAACCAGTCCTTTAATTGTGCTGAGTTGCCGCTCATAACTTTCTGTTGGACCAGACAATAACAGGTCGTCACCGCCAGACAAAGTCACTGAATCTTCACTCATGCGTGACCCGTCTGCCCGCAATTCTGCATATTGCATGTCACCGCCATTCTTACCGGCACCGACGCCGACGGGTACCATTGCCCGGCTGTCAGTACCCACCGTCGACAAGCGGCGCAAGACTGGCATTAATACCCCAAACACCAGAATCAATACAAACAGTGCCCCGGCTCCTTGACGTAGGGCACTCGCGAACCAGGATTGTTGCCAGATAGGTAACTCGTCCATCACGGTCAACTCCGGTTGAGCAAATTTTTTGTTGATCACAGTAACACTGTCGCCCCGCGCAACATTATATCCAACCGCATCTCGCACCAGTGCGGTAATACGTTCAATGTCCTCTGGCGTCCAGGGCGCGACATCCTCGCCTTCCGGCTCATCAATCACCACTGCAATTGACAGGCGACGCACGGTTACCGGGTCACTGGTGATGTAGCTGATCGTACGATCGATCTCATAATTACGCGTGGCTTGAGAGCGCACATTGGTATTATCAGCAACGGCTTGTGCGGCTTGCGCTTGCCCCAATGTCTCCGGTGCCTGCGCCGCTGCTGGCGGCTGATTGCTCAATGCACCGGGAATGCCTGCGATAATTTCTCCGCCTGCTCTGCGCTCGTCCATAGACTGTTCGCTGCGCAGAACCGCCGTTTCCGGGCTGAAGCTTTCAGCAGCTTGTTCCGTGCGCGTGAAATCAATATCCGCTGCAACCTCGGCGGTAAAGCGGCCGGAACCCAACAGTGGCAGCAAAATGCGATTGACGCGTGATACCAGCGTTTCCTCATACCGACGTACATACTCAAACTGTTCACCGGCAACTTTAAATTCGGGATTGCTATCCCGGCTAGACAACAGATTGCCGGCCTGATCCACAACGGTGACATCAGCCGGATCCATATCGGGTACGCTGGAGGCAACCAGATTGGAAATGGCTTGTATCTGCGTGTCAGTCAATTGACGGCCAGACATCAGCGTCAAAAATACCGATGCCGTTGGTTTGCGCGCATCGCGGACAAACACGGTACGTTCCGGTGTGGCAAGATGCACGCGCGCGGCCTGCACATGGCGAAAATTGGTGATCGTGCGTTGCAGTTCCCCTTCCAGACTGCGTTTGTATCGATTTTCTTCCATGAACTGGCTGGTGCCAAGACTGGCTTCCTGATCCATAAATTCATAACCGAAACCATTGTCACGTGTGATCCCGGCAGCCGCGATCTCAAGACGCACGGCGGCGACCTGATCGGACGGTACCAGCAATACACCTGATGCCGGGTCGATACGATAAGGCACCGCACCAGCCTCCAGCACCTGGGCCAGTTCCGAGATATCAAAGCCTTGAAGGCTTGGGTAAACCGGCTGATATTCTTCGCGCTGGCTCCACAACACCACGCTGAAACCCAGCGCAATGCTGGCTGCCAGTCCAACCAACAAACCCGCCTGTCGGACGACATTCAGGCGATTGAATCCAGTCAAAAAATTGCTGCCGCTTTTAGGGCCGGCTGCTCTGCCATTTGTTTGTGTACTTGCTATGTCCGCTGTGGCCATGTTTTTGCCCTGTCAAAACCTGGTGTAAAAATTCACAATCATATTGGCATGTTCATGATGTCTTGATACGCCGTGACCAGTCGGTTGCGTACCTGATTCATCGCTTCAAACGACACGCTGGCTTTTTGCATTTGAATCATGACCTGCGTGATGTCGACTTGTGGGTCTCCCATTTCAAATGCACGTTGCAATTCGCTGGACTTTTGTTGTGTCTCATTAACCGAGTTAACCGCGCTCTTGAGCATGTCGGCAAAACCGGTACGCTCACTTTGCCCGGTTGCCGACGTGCCACTGCCTGCACCAATTGCGTTACCAATGTCCTCCGGTCTAACGGATGGGGTCTGGATCTGGCCACGAATTTCGCGCATCTGCAGTAGCAGATGGTTAATATCCATTCGATCAGTTACACCATTCATGCTGTTTCACCACTCAAGTCAAATCAAAGTTCAGTCTGTGTTTTGCCAGATTTTATGCGCTGACCATGGAATCAATGTTGATGCCCATGTCGCGCATGCGTGCCAGCTTGTAGCGCAGGGTTCGTGCACTGACGCCAAGGGCATCCGCTGTTTCTTTGCGTCGTCCACCTTGCTGACGCAGCGCGCTGATAATGATTTGAAACTCGCGTTGTTTCAGATCAGAGCCCAGATCACTGTCTTCAGTCGGACTGAGTGTCGACGCTGGCTGACTTAGGGACATACTTTCATACTGAGCTGAATCTGCCGAGACCGTTGCAGGCGAAACGGTTGCATGAGAGGCAGGAGCCAACCCCATGCCGTTGTAATCAGACAATCCCAGCGCCGCTGCGTTGATCTGGGCGCCATCCTGAATGATCAGGGCGCGCTGCAGTACGTTATCCAACTCGCGCACGTTTCCCGGCCAATCGTAAGACAGCATCGCGGACTTGGCGCTGTCACCGAGGTGCACGGCGCCCCGGCCCATACGTTGTGCATGTTGAACTAACAAACGTGTGGCCAGAGGAATAATGTCCAGCTGACGGTTACGCAGGGGTTGCCACGCCAACGGGAACACACTCAAACGGTAAAACAGGTCCTCACGGAATCGACCTTCTCTGACACACTGGCGCAGATCGCGGTTGGTGGTCGCAATGATCCTGACATTCAAGGGCAGGGTTTTACGGCTGCCCAGACGTTCAACTTCGCGCTCTTGCAGGACTCGCAGAATCTTGGCCTGCAGCCCGATATCCATTTCTGAAATTTCATCCAGCAGCAAAGTCCCGCCGTCAGCCTGCTCAAACTTGCCCGGGCTGCTCTGGTAGGCGCCGGTAAATGAGCCCTTTTCGTGGCCAAACAGTGTTGCCTCCAGCATGTTCTCTGGAATGGCAGCGCAATTGATCGCTACAAACGGGCCACTTTTGCGGGGTGATTGTTGGTGGATGTATTGTGCCAACACTTCTTTACCGGTACCGCTTTCTCCGGAAATCAACACCGTTGCATCCGATTGTGCCACTTTGCGCGCCAATGCCAGCACCTGTTGGCTCGACGGTTCAACAGCGATAGGGTCGGTTCGGTCGCCGACACGTTGAGTGAGGTACTTCTCAACCGTGGCAATTAACTGTTCAGGTTTAAACGGTTTGAGCAGGTAATCAACGGCACCTTCGCGCATCGCGCGCACGGAGCTTCCGATACTGCCAAAGGCCGTGATCAGGATCACCGGCATGACCGGGTGTAAGGCGCGAACACGCACCAGCAGTTCGTGGCCATCCATACCATCCATGTTGATGTCGGACACCACCATGTCCATGCGACGCTGCGACAACGCTTGCAACGCCTGTTCGCCACCCGGGACCGCCAGTACATCGTAACCGGCATACTCCAGCGTATCACTGAGCGCTTCACGCAACTCCCAGTTGTCCTCTACTACCAGAATACTTGTTTTACTCATTTGACTCTCCAGCTTGTGATGCGGATTGCGCTGACACACATGGAAGGATAAAACCTGCGCGAACGCCGGTTGTTGTGTCGGCTTCATGCTGTTTGCGATTTTCAATAAAAAACTTTCCACCATGTGCTCGCGCAACGATTAATGCAACTGCCAGGCCAAGTCCGGTACCTTGTGCACGCGTGGTGTAAAAAGCTTCGGTCACATGCGCCAGCTTTTCAGGATCAATGCCAGGGCCGTTGTCTTCGATATAAATGCAAATTGTCTTGTTTTTCGAGCCTTTGGCGATTGGCAACTGCTCCGCAACCACGTTTAATTGCACATTTGTACCGCCATTCTGTACAGCATTTTCCATCAAATTAAGCAGTGCCCCGATCAAAGATTCTTTGTTGCATGCCACAAAACAGTCAGGAATATTGTTCTGCCACTCACAGGCCACTGTACCGGATCTTGACAGTACCTCGCCGGCGACACGTGTTTCGTCAAAAATCTGGCGTAGGCTTAAAGTCTCATCCAGCACCGCTTCCCCGCGTGCAAAAATCAACATATCGCGCACCTGGCGCTCCATGTTCTGCAGGCGCGACATCAGGCGCTCATGCGTTCGCGAAAAACGTGGATCATTGCTGTCTTCAGGGTGCGCAAGCTCTGCAAGGTTGCCGAGGTGACCTGCGTATAGCATGGCAGCGGACAATGGCGTGCGGATCTGATGGGCCAAAGACGACACCATTTTGCCCATTTCCATTAAGCGCTGGTGTCGGCTGAGGCTCTGTTGCAGGCGCCGGGTTTCGGTTTGATCAGTGATCAGAATGATCTGCCCGGGTTCTTCATCCAGTGAGCGACTGAGCAGGCTGACACGTTTGCCATTGACCAGCGATATCTCGTGGCCATCATCCTTTTTGGGCGCAAAGCGTTGCCGAATGATGTCCAGCCAGGATTGATTTTCGAGGGGTGCCCCCAACAAATCTATTGCGACGGCATTACATTCGGCGACCTTACCTTTTTCATTCAAAACAACCACGCCTCCCGGCAATAATTGCAGCAGTTTTTGCAGACGGCGAGCGATCCGCTCTTTATCAGCCAGCTCTTTCAGACGCTGCGCATTGGCAGCTTCCAACTCGATGGTCAGATGGCGCACCTGATCTTCCAGCGCTTGCCAGGTTTGGTTCAACTCCCCCGACAATTCATTAAATGCCTTGAAGGCCATTTCCAGTGCTTGTGCTGCACTCGGTTGTATGGCTGCCGAGCGAAGGCTGATTGTTGCCAATTGTGGTGATGTCATTTAACGAATATCCCGCCAAAGCCAGTAAATGATTTTTACACAACAGACTTAGCAATTTTTATGCCATTGGGATAATTTATAAAAAACAAATGGTTGGGATTGGCGTGGCGGCAACGGTCAAAAAATTGACCTGAATTTGCTGGTAAACGCAGAGGTAAAGCATGAAGGTTTGACGCCGGGCATGGCACCCGGATGTCAACGTTACGTCAGTAAAAACTGTAGGTGGTTTTATACTCTGGGTGTGGTGACGCCGGTCTGGCCCATATACTTGCCGCCGCGCTGTTTGTAAGTCACTTCGCACTGTTCATCGGATTGATAAAACAGCATTTGAGCCACGCCTTCATTAGCATAAATTTTCGCTGGTAACGGCGTGGTATTGGAGAATTCCAATGTCACGTGCCCTTCCCACTCCGGTTCCAGTGGGGTGACATTAACGATGATGCCACAACGCGCATAGGTCGATTTACCAAGGCAGACCGTCAAGACATCACTTGGGATACGGAAGTATTCGATTGTTCGTGCCAGCGCAAATGAGTTTGGCGGAATAATGCAGTACGGTTCGTTGATGGTAACAAAACTGGTTTCATCAAAATTTTTGGGATCGACCACGTTGGTGGTGTGCACGTTGGTGAAAATCTTGAACTCGGTCGCACAGCGCACGTCATAACCGTAACTGGATGTGCCGTAGGAGATGACTTTACTGCCATTGACGTAACGTATCTGCCCCGGCTCAAACGGCTCAATCATGCCGTACTCCATGGCCATGGTGCGAATCCATTTATCCGACTTGATGCTCATAGTCCTTGTTCTCTCTTTGTGCGCCGATTGTGCTGCAGAGGGTTCCTCCACAAGCAAAAGCGCGAATCATACGCTGATCAGGGTTGGCCGGCCAACTGTTGAGTATCAAACAAGCCATCCGAACTTGCAGACGGAATGCGGTACTGATTAAGTATAGCCGCTTCCGTCGACACTGCCTGATCGTGATTGACCACCATCTGATATCCGGACTCACCTCTGAAAACCACATAAGCATCGCGATTATCTTTGAGTTGGCGCGTGAACTGGTAAAAGTCCTGAACAGGCACGCCATTAACGGAATCAACAATCCAGTTGCGGACATCGTGGTATCCGAGATTGACATCAGCTGGCAATACCTGCAGTGCGACAACCACTTCGCGTTTTTCAGGTGAACTCCACTGGCTGCGGGCGTGTAACAAATTCACGGGTGCGGTGCGCGTCCAGTCCGGGCCCCAGCGCTTGATCAGGTTCATATTTAACGGCACAAACAGGATGCCACCGTAAATGTAATACTCCGGCAGCGAGTCAAACTGCTCTCCCCTGACCAGACTATAGCTGGCCTGTCGCCGCTGTGCCGTCAGCGTCAAATCGATGACCTGTCCCTGACGCGCTATTTGCACCGGCACGTCGTCGCCAATCTGTTTCAGATCGATTGCATGTTTGTAGTTGGTTTGCAGCGATCGGCTCAGACTGATGGTGCTATCGCCAGCTACGTCATAACCGTCAATACTGAGGACCACATCGTTCTCACGCAGTATGCCGTCAGCCGGCGTGTTTTCAAAGACTTTGATGACCAGCACGCCATTCTGCTCCGGACTCAGGCCGTAAGCAGCCTTTGCGGCAGGACTTTCGAGATCCTGTGTGCGAAAACCCAGATCCGGAAAACCATCATATTGACCATTGGAGGCATCCGTAAGCATGTGTCTGACAATATCCGGCGGCACAAAATAACCCAGCGCTTCTGTGCGCCCGCCTGAACCGGACTGCATGACAACGCCGGCGATTTTGCCGTTAACGATCACCGGTCCACCGCTGTTGCCGGGATTGATGGCCGCATCGATTTGTCCCGCCAGCAAAAACTCGCCGGAATGGGCATACACCTGCTGCTCAACCCGGGACAATATGCCTTTAGTGATACTCAGGGTGCGGCCACCCACTGGAAAACCAAACACAAACACTTCGGTATTAGGCTCGGGCAAGTCACCTATGTCGAGTGCCGGGGTATCGTCAAAAAACGTTTCATCATCGACCACAATAATCGCCAGATCAGAGGCATGGGAGATGAACTCCACCCGCGCCTGGTAACGCTCGGCATCATTATGCTTTTGGACCTGCACGTAACTGGCATCGGCGACCACATGTGCATTGGTCAGAATGCGCCGACCCGAGATGACCGAGCCGGAACCGCTGCTCTGGCTTGGGTTCATCAGGCGCCAGGGTGTGAAATAATCAGGAGCGGCTGAGGTGGTGTAGATTTTGATGATAGAACTTTCGATATCCCGCAGGGAATCATCAAGCTGGGCCTGTGAGGTGCTGGCGGCAAACAGGCAGATACCTAGTATGGCAAGCTGCCGGAACAGCGCGGCAGCACGAGCGTCGATCATCTGAAATCCCCTATTGTTGGTTTTTAGTGTTCTGGAGCTATCGGGTACCTGATTGATGACCGAGTTAACCCGAAAAATCGCCCCGACGTCAATGACTGCCTGCCGCTATCTGCGATTGATGTTCAAATCACGCGCATGCCGGGTTGCGCGCCCTGATCCGGACTCAACAACCAGATGTCTGAACCTCCCGGCCCGGCAGCCAACACCATGCCCTCGGACATGCCAAATTTCATTTTGCGTGGTTTCAGGTTCGCTACCATGACCGTCAGGCGACCTTTTAACGCCTCAGGTTTGTAGGCGGAGCGAATGCCTGAAAAAACATTGCGTCGTTCGGGTTGCCCGTCTGCGCCAATCCCTAATTCCAGCGTCAATTGCAGCAGTTTGTCTGCACCTTCCACGTAGGCTGCATCAACAATCAAGGCTATTCTCAGATCCACTTTGGCAAAATCCGGGAATTCGATTTCCTCAGCGATGGGCTCTTTGATCAAGGCTGATTCAGCCACCGGTGCAGCAACAGCGGGGGTAGCTTTGCTGGTGTTTTTGTCAAAGTCAGCTGCAGCCTCAGCCAACAAAGCGTCCACGGATGACTGTTCGACACGGGTAATCAGCGGTTCAAACTGATTGATGTTGTGAGACAACAATAAAGTGGTTGCCGCATCCCAATCGAGTGCGGGTACGTTCAGAAATTTTTCGGCCTTTGCAGCCATGACCGGCAATACCGGCTTCAGGTAAATCATCAGTAAGCGGAACAGGTTGATACCGCTGGTGCAGATTGCCTGAACACGGGGGTCTTGCGGATTCTGTTTGGCCAATGTCCAGGGCGCCTGTTCGGCGATAAGATGGTTAGCCTTGTCGGCCAGCATCATGATCTGCCGGATTGCCCGCTGGTATTCCCGTTGTTCATACGCCTGGGCAATGTCATCCGCCGCAGCCTGACATTCTGCGAGCAGCTCGGGCGCCACTACAACATCACCCAGACGGCCGTCGAACCCACGGGTAATAAAACCGGCACAGCGGCTGGCGATATTGACCAGCTTGCCTACCAGATCCGAGTTGATCTTGTTTACAAATTCATCAAGGTTCAAATCGAGATCATCAACGCCATTGCCGAGTCTTGAGGCCAGAAAATAGCGCAGATACTCGGGATTCAAATGATGCAAATAGGTATGGCCATTAATGAATGTGCCACGTGATTTCGACATTTTTTTGCCATTCACCGTCATGAAGCCATGGGCAAACACCGCCGTTGGCGTGCGATAACCGGCATCACTCAACATGGCAGGCCAAAACAAGGCATGAAAGTTGACGATGTCTTTACCAATAAAATGGTAGAGCTCTGCCTCACTGCCGGGTGCCCAGTACTCGTCAAACGATGTGCCGGTGCGATCACAATATTGCTTGAAACTTGCCATGTACCCAATTGGCGCATCCAGCCACACGTAAAAATACTTGTCCGTGGTGTCTGGGATTTCAAACCCGAAGTACGGCGCGTCGCGGCTGATATCCCATTCCTGTAATCCGGCATCCAACCACTCGCTGAGTTTGTTGGCGACCTGTTCCTGTAATGTTCCACTGCGAGTCCAGATTTTTAACATGTCGGTGAATTCAGGCAATTTGAAGAAATAATGCTCTGAGTCGCGCTGTACCGGCGTGGCGCCTGACAAGGTGGATCGAGGATTGATCAGGTCATTCGGGCTATACGTCGCACCACACGCCTCACAGTTATCGCCGTACTGGTCGTCCGTCTTGCACTTGGGACAGGTACCCTTTACAAAGCGGTCCGCGAGAAACAAGCCTTTTTCCGGGTCATAAAGCTGTGTAATGCTGCGTACTGCAATGCGGTTATTGGCGCGCAAGGCTTTATAAATTGTTTCTGAATAATGCCGGTTTTCGTCGCTATGGGTGGAATGGTAGTTGTCAAAACCTATTAAAAATCCGTCATATGCACTTTTGTGATCAGCTTTTACATTAGCAATAAGCTGTTCAGAGGTAATGCCTTCATTTTCAGCGCGAAGCATGATTGCGGTGCCATGTGCGTCATCGGCACACACGTAAATACAGTGTTCCCCGCGCATTTTTTGAAATCGCACCCAGATGTCTGTCTGGACGGCTTCAAGGACATGACCCAGATGAATCGGTCCATTGGCGTAAGGGAGTGCGCTGGTCACCAGAATTTTACGTTTTGACACCGGGATATTCCTTTTTTGGTTAAGCTTCAATCATTTCAAAATCTTCTTTCCCAACCCCACACTCTGGGCATGACCAATCTGCTGGTACATCTTCCCAACGCGTGCCTGGTTCAATGCCATCATCAGGCCAGCCTTCGGCTTCGTCATAGATCAATCCGCAAACAATACACATCCACTTTTTCACAATAACGATTTCCTATAAAACCCATTGATAAAAAGACTGCTGGTTTGGCTGTTGTGCCCTCTACCAAGCGTGCCGGGGGCCGATGATACTTGATTGAGACGGTGCCGGGCAAAAGCTGCGCATGTTGTGGGTCACTATCGTGCAGAATGTCATGATAAACTCCGCTGCTTTTGGCGGGGTGCGACAGGCGCTCACGCTCAACAACAAACGGAACGTGCTGCCGTGTCAGATATTTTTACTGGATTAATCAGTATTGCGCTAGTGAACCATCAGGTTCTTACCCAGATGTTGGGGCTTGAAGCCTGGTTTGCCAGCCCGGCAGGTCTGAGACGTTCGGCGCTGTTTGGGTTGAGTGTTGCTTTTATAATGATCAGTAGCACGCTGATCGCTAACGCATTTCTTGGCGTGGCCGGTATCGTTGCTGGTCGTGAGCTGAGTGATGGTTTTGCGCTGCCACTCATTGCGGTGGTGTCAACACTCTTACTGATGCCATTACAGTGGGTGTTGTCACGCCTTGTGCCCGGTGAATTACCCATCTTGAGACGCAGTTTTCCGATCATCGCTCTGAACAGCGCGGTGATGGGTACGGCCTTGCTGGCGGTATGGCATGTCACAAGCGTGGTTAACCTGATTGGTTTTACGCTGGCAAGCGCTGTTGGCTTTGTGTTGTTTTTAGTGATATTTGCTGCCATTCAACAACGCGTGAGTACTCAGGATGTGCCGGCACCATTCCGAGGTATTCCCATATTACTGATCAGTGCCGGCATCATGTCATTGGCAATTCTGGCATTTGAAGGGGTGGTGCCATGATCGGCGCGATCACAGCAGTGACTGTGCTGGCCGCCCTGGTGTTTGGTTTTGCCTGGCTGATGAGCAAGTTTGAACATGCCGCAAACCTACACGGGCAGCAAGGCACGGCAGAAAACTCCCTGTTTGTTGACCGCATCAATAACCTGCTGCCGCAGACGCAGTGTGGTCAATGTGGTTTCCCGGGTTGTCGCCCCTATGCTGAGGCGATCAGTCGTGGGGAAAACATCAATCGTTGTCCGCCCGGCGGTATGCCGACAATCAAACGGCTTGCCGCTTTGCTGGATGTGCCCGTTGTGCCTCTGGATACGTCGCACGGCTGGCATTTACCCAAACGCGTAGCCAGTATTCGTGAGCATGAATGTATCGGGTGCACCAAGTGTATTCAGGCCTGTCCCGTGGATGCGATTGTCGGCGCCCCAAAACGCATGCACTCGGTGATTGTGTCGGATTGCACAGGCTGCGATTTGTGTGTGGAGCCCTGCCCCGTGGATTGTATCGATATGTTGCCGATGCCGCTGATCACCGCGCCGGGTATGGTGACGTTGAGGATGAAAAAATGACCCGGGTTCGACGCAGTTTATGGGCAGCCAAATATTTAAAACCCATGTTGCAGCGCATTACCGGCAAGCCCGGTTGGTCGGTCAAGTTGCATGCATTACCAGGCGGTATCACGCCGGCATCACATAAGTTCATGTCCTTGCGAGGAAAAATCATACACATGCCATCCGGCAAGATACCTCTGCCGGCACAACTGATATTGCCACTCAGACAACACAGTGGGCCTGACTCGGTTCCCGTGGTCTGTGTTGGGGATTATGTATACAAACACCAACTGATTGCTGAGGCCGTCGGTGCCCAAGGTGTGTGTTTGCACGCGCCCAGTTCAGGTGTGGTCAGCAGTATCACTTTCTCCCTGCCTGCCATCAATCCGCCACGTAACCCTGAGCGCAGTTGGCAACAATCGCTGACTGAGCGGCAACTGGCCATTGTGATTGATACCGACGGTAAAGATGCACAGCTGCCAGGATTGGCCGCTCCGATTATCACCCGTTGGCAGCAACAATCACCGACTGACCTGCTGCAGGCGGTGTTTAATGCCGGGTTGTGTGGCTTGGGGGGCGCGGGTTTCCCGACTGCAATTAAACTGGGTTCACCTGCCATTCACACCCTGATCATCAACGGTGCAGAATGTGAGCCCTATATCACCGCTGATGAAGCGCTGATGCAAGAGCACGCAGCGGAGGTCATCGAAGGCGCGTTGATCATCCAGCGGATTTGCGGCGCCCGAACCTGCGTGATAGGAATTGAAGCAGATAAACAGGAGGCTATTGCTGCGGTTCAACAGGCAATCCGGCAGTTCGACTCCTCTGCCGTGGCGCAACAAAGTAATCTGTCCGTGGTACTTGTGCCGCCGATTTACCCGTCGGGCGGCGAAAAGCAGTTGATCCGCATTATCACGGGGATTCAGCCACCGTCGGGGCAACGTCCTGTCGATGTCGGTGTGTTGTGCCACAGTGTTGCGACGGCGCGCGCCGTGTACAAAGCAGTCGCTACGGGCGAGCCGCTGGTGTCGCGGGTGACCACGGTAACGGGACACGCCATGAATGCACCCGCCAATGTCGAAGCGTTAATCGGGACCCCTGTTTCGCACCTGCTTGCGCACCTCGGCGTGGACGATACAAAAATGGAACGTTTGCTGGTTGGTGGTCCGCTGATGGGATACCTGGCGTCCGATCTGGATACGCCGGTGCTCAAGACCAGTAACTGTTTGCTCGCCGGCAGTGATCAGGACATCAACCGTGTTGCGAGTGACAAAGCGCCACACAGAGACTGTATTCGCTGCGATTTCTGCGCCTCCGTGTGCCCCGTTACATTACAGCCGCAGACCTTGTATTTCGCGGCTCGTCATCAGCGGCATGAGGCATCCATCGAAAATGGCTTGTTTGACTGTATCGAATGTGGTGCGTGCGCGGTAGTGTGCCCCAGCCATATCCCGCTGGTGGACTATTATCGCGAGGAAAAGTCGATTATCCGTGCAGACAATCACAGCGGGCAGCAGAAATACTGGCAATCTTTGTTTGAAAAACACCAGCAACGATTGACCATCACTGCTGTGGACCAACAGCAACGCAAATTGGACAAACTTCAGCATAAACTTGACGCCATCGCTGCCGGAGAAAGTTTGAGCAAAGCGCATCAGCCTGAGGCACCGGCACCCATCGCAGCCAAATCAGCAGAGCAGATCAAACAAGAAATCGCAGCGGCCGTGGCAAGGACGCGAGCCAGAAAAGTTGAGTTGCAGAATAAATCGGAAGACAACCAGGATTCAGGCCAATGAACCTTGTCAATCACAGACTCAGCAGCCCGTTTCTGAAACCTGTGTATTCGGTGCCTGGCATCATGGCAGCGGTACTTCTTGCACTGATTCCCGCGGCCATCTGCTACACCTGGTTTTTTGGTATCGGTTTTTTGATCAACCTGCTGATTACATCAGTGTTTGGATTGCTGTTCGAAGCGCTAGTGATGCGCGCGCGCGGCAGGCCGGTATTTTTTTACCTCGGTGATCTGAGCATACTGGTCACCGCCGCGTTGTTGAGTTTTGCATTGCCGCCGGGCTCACCTTGGTGGATTGCGGCCAGTGGCATTTTTATCGCCTGTATTTTTGGTAAACATGTCTTTGGTGGTCTCGGTCACAATGTGTTTAATCCCGCGGCACTTGCTTACGTCAGTTTGTTGATTTTGTTTCCGTTACAAATGACAGGCTGGTACCTGCCGGGTTCTGGCAATTACGCGGAGGCGCCAATTGATCCTCTGAGTATGAATGGTATCTTTACCAGCCTGCAGCTCAGTTTTCCGTGGTTGCGCGACATGGCCCTGACGCCCTTTGCTGTGACGCCCGATGGATTTGCGACAGCAACGCCGCTGATTGAATATAAATTTGCAGCACCTGCCAGACTGTTGATGGCGGAATCTGATGGATTTACGGTGTGGCAGCGTGACGCCCGCACCGGTTGGGAAATGTTGGCGATGTCCTTTGCCCTGGGTGGTCTGCTGTTGTTATGGCGCGGCATCATCAGTTGGCATATCCCTGTTTCCGTAGTTGGCATGGTGTTTTTATTGTCGACTGTTTTTTATCAGCCGGGGCAGGAAGCGATTTTTGGTTCCCCTTGGTTGCACCTGTTCAGTACCTCGACGTTGATTGGGGCATTTTTTATTGCCACTGATCCGGCAAGTGCACCATCAAGTGCGATGGGTAAAGTGATTTATGGCGCGTTGATTGGCGCGGCGATGTACAGCATACGCATTTGGGGCAGTTATCTGGATTCTGTTGCATTAGCCATTCTCGCCGTGAATATGTGCAGCCCGTTGATTGAACAAGTGACTGCGCGTACCCCGCTGGGCCATCCCTCCCGATTACAACGCAGCCTGTCAGTCTGGAGAAAAACCAAATGAAACGATTGTCTCCTATGATGCAGCCAAGCAGATTGTCCTTGATCGTGTTATCGCTGGCCTCATTGATTGCGGCCAGTACCAGCAGCGGGCTGGCGCTGTTGATTGGCATAAGCAGTTGGCTGGTGTTATTGATCAGCAGCGCCGTCATCTCTCTGCTCAGGCCATGGCTGCGCAAGGAGGCGTCACTGGCGCGTGCTGATTCGACTTTGACGCTGTGTTTTATCGCGTTACTGGTCGCCAGTGTTGTATCGCTGTTGAGTCTGGTGATCCAAGTGTCACGCTACGAAGCGATGACGCTGGCTGGTATCTGGCTGCCATTGATTGCATCGAACGGGTTGATTTATATGCACCTTGTCAGCGCGTGGGATGCCTCGGCAAAGGTACTGTTGTGCTCGGCATGGGTGCGTGGTGCACAATTTACAGTTGTCATGCTGTTGCTGGCTCTGGTGCGTGAATTGTTGGGGACAGGGTCAATACTCACTAATATGCATGTGTTTTTTTCCACGTTTTCAGCCTCAGGCATTATCGTTATCAGCAACTACCCACGCCTGAAGTTGTTTGCGTTACCGACTGGCGGATTGTTGGTGCTGGGACTGAGTTTGGCGTTGATTCAGTGGATGCAACTCCGACGGCTGGTTGTTGCCAAAACCGTGTTGCCCTCTGAGGAAAAACGCGTGAGAGTCACCGGGCGGATATCATGAATCGTGAGAAGCGCCAGGCTATTTTTTCACGGTTACGAGCAGAGAACCCGAATCCCACCACGGAACTGGCGTTCTCGTCGACGTTTGAGCTGTTAATTGCAGTGATTCTGTCTGCGCAGGCAACAGATGTCAGTGTAAATAAAGCCACGCGCGAGTTGTACAAGGTGGCCAATACACCGGAGGCTATACTGGCACTGGGTGTCGACGGGCTGAAGCCGTACATCAAAACCATTGGTCTGTTTAATACCAAAGCCGAGAATGTCATCAAAACCTGCAAAGCGCTGGTTGAGCAGCATCAGTCGGTGGTCCCTGACAATCGTGAGCAACTGGAAGCGTTGCCAGGTGTTGGCCGTAAAACTGCCAATGTGGTATTGAACACGGCGTTCCGACAACCGGCCATGGCTGTTGATACACATATCTTCCGCGTGTCTAATCGCACGGGCGTCGCCCCGGGGAAAAATGTGCTGGAAGTTGAAAAGCGGCTGGTGAAACTGATTCCGGAAGAGTTTTTGCTCGATGCACACCATTGGCTGATCTTACATGGGCGCTATGTGTGTATCGCTCGCAAACCGCGCTGTGCGGCATGCATTATTCATGATTTGTGTGAATTCAAACAAAAAACTGAGGATTGATTTGGATGCGTGTCAGTGTGGTGCTGTCGACCTACAACTCCCCTGCCTGGCTGGAAAAGGTATTGATTGGTTATTGTTGCCAATCAACGCAGGATTTTGAAATGATTATTGCAGACGACGGTTCCCGTGAGGAAACTGCGCAACTGATCCAGCGTATGCAAAGAGTAGCGCCCTTCCCGATCAAGCATGTCTGGCAACGTGATGATGGCTTTCGCAAATGCCGGATTCTCAACAAGGCGGTGTTACACGCGGAATCACCCTATCTCATTTTCAGTGATGGCGATTGTATTCCGAGAGCCGATTTTGTTGCGACACACCTCAGGAAGGCCCAACCGGGATGTTATTTGTCCGGCAGCTATTACAAGTTGCCGATGAGTACCAGCCATGCGATCAGTCATGAAGATATTAAATCGGGTCGCTGTTTTGATAAAAAATGGCTGTACACCCACGGGTTGCCTCGCACGCGCAAAACTTTAAAAATTTCCGCCAGCCCGTTCTGGGCAGCGGTGCTCAACCGGCTCACTCCAACCCGTTGTAATCTGAAAGGTTCAAACGCCTCTGTCTGGCGAGAGGATGTTTTACGGGTGAACGGCTTTGATGAACGTATGCCGTGGGGTGGAGAGGATCGCGAGTTTGGTGTGCGTCTGATTAATGCTGGCATTAAACCCGTTCATGTGCGTTATGACGCGATTTGTATTCATCTGGATCACACGCGGGGTTACGTCGATCCCGTCCGCGTCAAAGCCAATAAAACGTTACGTCTATACAACGAGAAACATCGGGTGATGACAACCGATCACGGTATACAGCAACTTATTGATGCCGGGTATTCAGCGCAGTTTCAACTCAAGACTGTTTAACCATTTAAGCCAACGACTGCCCTGCAAAGGGTGATAGACCCAGGGTGTTTGAACCTGAGCCTGGCCAGGCACGTTGTCGCGTATTTTGAGGAAATCTTCGGCATAGGGTAGCGTCGCCGGGGCACGTGTCAGAAACGTGTGTGCACCGGCGCCCTCCAGCCAGGTCAGTGGATAAAAACCACAGTGATGCCTTTTTTCACCCAATCGCAGCGCCAGTGTTCTGCGCTTTCCGCGCCAGGTGGGTGCAGCGGGCAGCCACGCAACAAACGGATGTCGCCAGTACGCCATGCGCGCAAACAACTGCTGTGCCCGTTGCTCGTTGATCGCTTCACGGCCACCAAATTGCCACTTGTTAGATTTCAAACGTCCAACTGAGGCAACAAAAATATCGGAGTACCAGGTGCCAGCACTGCTGTTGGGTCTCATGTTGTAATACACATCGTCACTGGCACTGAACTCAATCTGGTTGCGCCCTCGTTCGCTGCCTTTGAGCAGAGCCTGATGGACAAAACCGCGCTGCTCGTCCTGCATGAACCAGGTTTCCAAGGCTTGCGCATCTGCTTGTGTGATGACACGGGCAAGCTGCATATCGTCCTGCAACGTGCACATCAAATCATCGTTGTCCAAGGTATCCAGTGCTAATTGTAAATTGGCGTACAGGCCACCATGTTTGCTGGTGAGGGATGGTTCCGTATTTCCTGGCTGAATCACACGACAGTCAGCACGTGCCTGATCCAGTACGCTGATTGTAGCGAGGTCTGTGCTGTTATCATCAACAATCATTACCGGGAAACCCGGCGCGCAGTGTCGAATGCTTTCAAGGCAATGGGCGAGAAAGTCACCACGGTTGAATGAAAAGATTACAAAATGCAGCATGGGTTTGATGTGCTCTGACACGAGCTTACAGGAAGAGACGTCAACGCTGCACCATGACGATTGATACCTGTCATGCTGCAGCGTTTGCGCATTGATCAGACCGTGCGGCCTTTGCCTGCGGCAATTCTCAGTCGCAATGCATTCAGTTTGATAAAACCACCGGCATCCGCTTGGTTGTAGGCGCCGGCATCATCTTCGAAGGTGGCAATTTTCATGTCGAACAGCGAATCCGCTGACTCACGACCTACAACCGATACGTTACCCTTGTACAGCTTCAATCGCACGGTGCCATTGACGTATTGCTGTGAATAGTCAATCAGCGCTTGCAAGGCCTTACGCTCCGGTGAGAACCAGTAGCCGTTGTACACAAGCGACGCATATCTGGGCATTAACTCATCTTTGAGGTGCGCCAGTTCACGATCCAGCGTCAGTGATTCCATGGCGCGATGGGCTTTTTGCATGATGGTGCCGCCTGGGGTTTCGTAACAACCACGGGATTTCATACCCACGTAGCGGTTTTCGACAATGTCTGCGCGGCCGACGCCATTGGCCCCGCCGACTTTGTTCAAATGTGCCAGAACAGTGGCCGGAGACATGGGCTGTCCATCAATGGATACGATATCGCCCTGTTGATAACCCAATTCGATATAGGTAGCCTGATCCGGTGCGTTCTCAGGTGATACCGACCATAACCACATGTCATCTTCAGGTTCTGCACCCGGGTTTTCAAGGTGGTCGCCTTCATAGGAAATATGAAGCAGGTTTGCGTCCATGGAGTAAGGCGATTTTTGGCCACGCTTCTTTTCGACGGGAATGTTGTGGGCATCACAATAGGCCATCAGTTTGTCCCTCGAGTTGAGATCCCACTCACGCCATGGCGCGATCACTCGAATGCCGGGCTTGAGCGCATACGCGCTGAGTTCAAACCGCACTTGGTCATTACCCTTCCCGGTTGCGCCATGAGAGATGGCGTCTGCGCCGGTTTCGTTGGCGATTTCCACGAGTCTCTTGGCGATCAATGGGCGAGCGATCGAGGTGCCCAAGAGATACTCACCCTCGTACAGGGCATTGGCACGGAACATCGGGAATACAAAGTCACGCACAAACTCTTCGCGCAGATCTTCGATATAAATTTGTTTGATGCCCATCGCCTGTGCTTTGGCGCGCGCCGGTTCGAGTTCTTCACCCTGTCCCAGGTCAGCCGTGAAGGTGACAACTTCGCACTGATAGGTTTCCATCAGCCATTTCGCGATCACAGATGTATCCAGACCACCGGAATAAGCCAATACGACTTTCTTAATGCCAGACATGCTGAGCTCCTGATGTTTAAAGCAGAATTCTTGTGTGTGAAGGGAAAAACTGATCCCCGGGTCCCTGGGGGAATCTATGCTGACCCCGAAAGAGGCCGCTATTGTAACCCTAACAATTCAGGTTTTCGACATTGACATGCAGACGACACAAGGTCATTCGCGTAATAAGCGAATGGTAACGCGGCGGTTTCGATCGCGGTCGGCTGCACTGCGTTCATCGCGAACGATACGGAATTCCGGCGTGGAGCCAAAAAACCGTGTGGCCAACATGTTCTCATCAATACCACGCGACAGAAGATACTCGTGAATGGCATAGGCGCGTATTCGGGAAAACTCCAGATTGTCCCGCGGGTTGCCCGACCCATCAGTGAATCCGTTGATTTCGAATTGATAGACGCGAGGGTCAGCCTTGACATAGGTGACGATGTCGTCGAGTTGTTTTCTCATCGCATCATCGAGCTCGCGCTGACCGCTGCGCCAAAACACCGTTGACCGTTCAATCTGACCAAAATTGACGGGCAACAGTTCGCCGGTGCATTGCGTGTACTCCTGGAAAGCCGTGCCAAAATTGACCGGTGATATTCCCACGTGCACCGACTCATCCTCGCTATACCAGGCGCGACGCATCAGTGTAGGCACCATGCCTCTATCCAGTTCTGCCAGCATCAGACGGCTTCGTGCGGCATCAAGGTTAACTAGTGGATTTGTTGATGCAACATCAACAAAACCCAGATCACGGACAGGCAGGTCATTGCGCCAGAGCGGCGGTTGTGATGTCAACAGTGCTTTCCCGGCCAGCATGGGGTTTTCATCTGTTCGCAGCAGAAAACTCAGTGTTTCTCCTGCCTGATGATAGAACACAGCCTCACCAAGTCCAGGTATCTGCTGTGCAAGACTGCACTCGAAGATGGATGACTCCGTTCGCCACACAGCCTGATCAAAGTCAGCGTAAAACGAACTGACTTTACCCGATGCGTGAACACCCGATGCCAAGAGCATGCAGAGCGTCAGACAAAAAGATGAGGTACACTTACGCCGCATTTTCATTCCGGATATATAAATTCCTGTGGATGCCAGAGAGGCAACACTTCTCGAACTACTTGATCGGCAAAATGACATAAAACTTTACAGAAACCTTTAGGTACGCTTCAACCATGAACGAATTGACGATCATTCGGCCTGATGACTGGCACTTGCATTTGCGTGATGGCGACGTACTGTCGACATTGGTCGGACACACGTCGCAGCGGTTTCGCCGGGCGATTGTGATGCCTAATCTGAAACCGCCAGTCAGCTCGACTGCAGCAGCCATTGCCTATCACCAGCGAATTGTTGATGCCATCGCGCCAGGCGTTGATTTCCAGCCGTTGATGACATTGTATCTGACGGATCAGCTAAAACCTGAGGAAATCAAACACGCCAAAGACAGCGGACTGGTTTTTGCAGTCAAGTACTACCCTGCCGGCGCAACCACCAATTCTGACAGCGGCGTGACTGCGATGAGCGAGGTGTATCCGGTTCTGGAGATGCTGGCTGAATTGGGCATGCCATTGCTGGTGCATGGCGAAGTAACTGACGAACATGTCGATATCTTTGACCGTGAAAAAGTGTTTATTGACACGTTGTTAATGCCGCTGACTCAGCGTTTTCCAACATTAAAAGTAGTGATGGAACACATCACCACAGCGGATGCGGCTGCCTTTGTCAAAGGTGCTTCAGATCGCGTTGCCGCAACAATCACACCGCAGCATTTGCTGTATAACCGCAATCATATGTTGGTTGGTGGCGTGCGTCCGCACTTGTATTGCCTGCCGGTACTCAAACGAAACATCCACCAGCAGGCATTGCTGGACGTAGCAACCAGTGCGCATCCACGGTTTTTTCTCGGTACAGATTCCGCACCGCACGCGCAACCCACCAAAGAAACGGCGTGCGGCTGTGCAGGCTGTTACAGCGCCCATGCTGCGATTGAGTTATATGCTGAAGCGTTTGAGCAAGCAGGCGCGTTGCACAGGCTGGAAGCATTTGCATCTTTTTATGGTCCTGACTTTTATGGTTTACCGCGCAACACCGATGCCATCACCTTGATCCGTGAGCCTTGGACAGTGCCGGCACATTATCAGTTTGGTAATAGCACCCTGGTTCCTCTCAGAGCGGGTGAAAGTATTCAATGGCGGCTTAAAGAAAGTCCGTCCGGAGCGCAGTTCTAATGCATGACTATGATGATAATGATGGTGCTGACACGTTGATGTCTGCACGTTTCCGCGGTTACCTGCCAGTCGTGGTTGATATCGAATGTGGCGGTTTCAATGCCAAAACTGATGCGATTCTTGAAATCTCCGCAGTGATTCTGGGCATGAGTGAGAAGTCGATTCTACAAGTTGAGCAGACTTACTTTCACCGGGTGATTCCCTTTGAAGGCTCAAATATCGAAGAGGCGGCGCTTAAATTCACGGGTATCGATCCCTGGCATCCGCTACGCATTGCCCGCTCGGAAAAAGATGTCTTCAACGATCTTTTTAAGGCAATACGAACGTCAATGAAGTCAAATGGTTGCAAGCGCGCTATTTTGGTTGCCCACAACGCACATTTTGATCATGGTTTCATCAACGCAGCGGCAGCGCGGCATGATCTCAAGCGCAATCCTTTTCATCCGTTTTCCAGTTTTGACACGGCGACGCTCAGTGGGCTGGCATATGGGCAGACCGTGCTGGCCAGGGCGTGTGAGGCGGCCGGCATCAGCTTTGACAACAAAGAGGCCCACTCTGCCAAATACGACGCTGAAAAAACGGCTCAATTGTTTTGCAAGATAGTCAATCGATGGCAAGCGATGGGAGGTTGGCCACTGTCGTGACCACCTCCAACTCCACCGGCATCAGTTGGCGACAGTGTCGACCAATGCCTGCAGTTCACCCTTGGAATGCATCTCGGTGACGATGTCACATCCGCCAACCAGCTCGCCATTGACATAGAGCTGGGGGAATGTCGGCCAGTTGGCGATTTTTGGTAACGTCGCTCTGATTTCCGGATTGGCCAGAATGTCCACATAGGCAAAACGTTTGCCACATGCCATCAGGCACTGCACGGTTTGAGCAGAAAAACCGCATTGTGGCTGGTCTGGCGACCCTTTCATGTAAAGCAAAATACTGTTTGAACTGATTTGATCGCGGATGGTTTGTTCAATACTCATGGTTAGGCTGCACCTGCGTGACGTGATCGAAGAGCCGGCATTCTACATCATTCCTCAAGATTCGCCGATAATTGCCGCGCTCATGCTTATTAATATAAGATACCCGGCTTATCTGCGAGACCCGGGAACCTTGTACCAACATGGCAACACGACACTTTCTAACCCTGCTGGATCTATCTCCAGCCGAGCTAAGAGATATTATTAACCGCGCGATCGCGTTAAAACACCGCACGATGCCGTGTGAGGAAACACTCAAAAATAAAACACTGGCGATGATATTTGAAAAATCATCAACCCGAACCCGTGTGTCGTTTGAAGTAGCAATGACCCAACTTGGGGGCACATCGTTGTTCCTGTCACCAGCAGATACCCAATTGGGACGCGGTGAGAGTATTGAGGATAGTGCTAAAGTCCTTTCTCGAATGGTCGATGTAATCACTATCAGGACATACCAGCATACCAAGCTGGAATTGTTTGCCAGACATTCGCGAGTCCCGGTGATTAACTCATTAACTGATGATTTTCACCCTTGCCAGTTATTGGCAGACATGCAGACCTTTTTTGAGCGTCGTGGTGACATCGCGGGTCACAAGGTGGCGTGGGTTGGTGATGGCCACAATATGTGCCAGTCCTACATCAACGCGGCCAAACAGTTTGATTTTGAATTGGTTATCGCTTGCCCTGAGGGGTTTGAGCCCGATCAGTATTTGCTGGATCGTACCCGTGACAGGGTTTCGATTGTGAGAAACCCGGTGGAAGCGGTCAAAGGGGCCAGTCTGGTGGCGACGGATGTTTGGGCCTCAATGGGACACGAAGAAGAGCGCAAAATCCGACTGGAGCGTTTTAAAGGATATCAGGTGACACGCGAGCTCATGTCATCAGCGCGCAGTGATGCATTGTTTTTGCATTGTCTTCCGGCGCATCGGGGAGAGGAAGTCGCAGCCGATGTGCTGGATGCGCCAGACAGCGCGGTGTGGGACGAGGCTGAAAACCGCTTGCATGCACAAAAAGCGTTGCTGGAGTTTCTGTGCACCTGAATATACGCAGCAGTTGCTTTGTCACACCAGGTTATTTTGCAAGGGAATCAGCATGGCAGAATGCAGTTTATGACAATCGCGCACGTGCTTATTGCCGGCCTGGCTGCGCTGAGTCTGCTGCTATTGATGGTATTGCTGCTGCGTCAGCGCGGCTGGCGCGTCTATAGTCCCCGAGACAAACAAATCAATGCACACCTGAATGCGCAGTCCATGCGTATTCTCTCAAGTGTTGTTGAGCAAAGCCGTAGCGGCGTGATCATTGCTGACCGCCATGGTGTGATCGAATATGTGAATCCACGTTACACGCAGATTACCGGCTACAGCAGTTCAGAAGCCACGGGCCGAGTGGCTGAACTCATTGAAAATGAAGCGTTGACTGATGCAAACAACCTCAGCCTGCATGAAGCCATGCAGCTCGGCGCCGGCTGGGAAACGTTTATGGTCAGTGTCCGCAAAAATGGTGAGCGTTTCTGGCAACAGGTCACCGCCTCCCCTATCCTCGATGAACTCGGCACCCTGTGTCACATTGTGCTGAATATCGAAGATATCAGTGAGCGTGTGGAAACACAGGCGCAAATGGAGAAGTTGGCGTTCTACGATCCGTTGACTGGTCTGGAGAACCGGCGTCTTTTCAAGGATCGCCTCGAGCAAGCGCTGAAGCGTGTGCGCCGCAGCAAAAAAAGTATGGTGCTTTTATTTCTCGATCTGGATCAGTTCAAACGTATCAATGACACCTTGGGTCATGATGCGGGGGACGAGCTGCTCTGCATCGTTGCCCAGCGCTTGCGCAGTTGTGTCAGAGAAGAAGATATTGTTTGCCGGCTTGGCGGCGACGAATTTACCATTTTGTTGGCAGACGTCACTCATGCAGATGATGCCAGCATCGTCGCCCGCAAAATCCTGCAATCCTTGCAGGATCCTATCGACCTTGGTGCTCAGGAGGTGACCGTCAGCTGCAGCATCGGGATCACTATCGCGCCTGAAGACAGCATGAATGCCAGTGTGTTGATGCGTAACGCCGATTTGGCCATGTATCGCGCCAAAGACCAGGGCCGCAACAATTTTCAGTACTTCACAGATGACATGAATATCGAATCACAAGCTCGCATGTCACTTGAGAATGAGCTAAGAATAGCATTGAATAATAAGGATTTTATTGTTTATTTTCAGCCGCAGATAGACCTGGACAAACAGCGGATTTGTGGTTTTGAAGCGCTGGTTCGATGGCGACATGAACAGTTTGATCTGATTCCACCTGACCGGTTTATTCCGGTTGCAGAAGAGACCGGGTTGATTGTGAAGCTTGGCGAGCTGGTATTGCAGCAGGCGTGTTCCCAGTTGCGAACCATGCAAGAGGATAGTCCGCAGCGTTACACAGTGGCAGTCAATCTGTCTGCCCGTCAGTTCAGAGACAGGAACCTAGTCAGCATGGTCAGTCGAACACTCACCGAGACCGGTCTAGATCCGCATTTTCTCGAGCTGGAAATTACCGAAAGTATGTTGATGGATGATATCGAACAGGCCATCGGTATTCTGACGGAGCTCAAAGCGCTGGGTGTGGCCATCGCCATTGATGACTTTGGTACCGGCCACTCGTCACTCAGTTATCTGACACGTCTCCCCGTCGATAAACTCAAAGTAGATCGTTCCTTTGTCAGCAATCTGCCGGAAAGTGCTCGTCATACGGCAATCGCCACGGCCATTATCGCCATGGCGCAGCGCCTGCGTATGAAGGTGGTGGCTGAGGGTGTTGAAACACAGGCACAAGCCAGTTTTCTTGAAGATCACGAGTGTTTCATTCTGCAAGGTTTTCTGTACGGTCGCCCCGTCAGTGCCTATGATTTGCCCGCGTTGATGCGAGAACTCGAGCCTCGGATTCGCCAAAGCGTGCTAGCTGTCCACTAGATGTAGTGGTGTTATACAGGCTTTAAACACAACTTATCCACAAGCTATCCACACAAAAAGCGCTTGCAATCAACCTGCGACCGCACTATCTTGTGTCCCGTCCGCAAAAATTATCTATATATTGTATTTTGAGGTCTGGTCGTGCAGCCAGCACACGCATCGGACCTCTTGTCATCATAAAAACATCATGGAGAAGTCAATGCAAACCAATACTCCCAGCTATGGCAGCCCTTCTGTCAGCTCCCGTCCAGCGACACGGACGAGCGAAGAATTGCCAGCGACAGCACCCGGTCAGTTGCGTGTTATCAAACGTAATGGTGCCGTAGTGACCTATGATGAATCCAAAATTGTTGTTGCGATCACCAAAGCTTACCTTGCTATCGAGGGGGGCCCGGCTGCAGCGTCTGCCCGTGTGCGTGAAACAGTGGCAAAGATGGCTGCCCAGATCAGTACCATTTTCAAGCGTCGTATGCCATCCGGTGGTTCTATCCATATCGAAGAGATTCAGGATCAGGTAGAGCTGGCCATGATGCGCACCGGGGAACATAAAGTAGCCCGTGCTTATGTGCTGTACCGCGCCGAACACGCCCGTTTGCGTGACCAGCAGCGCGCCCGCGAACAGCCATCGGAGTCGAGCATTCTGGTGACTTATCAGGATGGCTCCAAAGGACCGCTGGATACATTGCGACTGCGGACAGTGATTGACGAAGCTTGTGCCGGGCTGGAAGGTGTATCCAGTGACGCGATTTATCAGGAAACCCTGAAGAACCTGTATCCCGGCGTCAAAATGGACGACGTGCGCACATCAGCCGTGATGACCGCGCGCACGCTGGTTGAACAGGATCCAAATTATTCTTACGTGACGGCGCGTTTGTTGCTGGACACCCTGCGCTCTGAAGCATTGGGTTTTCTTGGTCTGACTGATAGCGCCACGCAGAGCGAAATGAACTACCGCTACCCTTCTGTGCTGCGCCCTTACATCGAAAAGGGTGTTGAGTTGGGACTGCTGTCGTCTCACCTGCTGGACTACGATCTGGATGTGTTGGGCGATGCACTGAATGCAGAGCGAGACACACAATTTACGTATCTGGGGCTGCAAACACTGTACGATCGTTATTTTATCCACAGCAACGGTGTGCGTTTTGAGCTGCCGCAAATATTTTTTATGCGTGTTGCCATGGGGTTGGCCAGCAATGAAGCCAACCGTGAGGCGCGTGCCATTGAGTTCTATAATCTGATTTCCAGCTTTGACTACATGGTGTCCACGCCGCAGTTGTTTAACTCCGGCACTCTGCGTCCGCAGCTGTCTTCATGTTTCCTGACGACGGTACCTGATGACCTGCACGGTATTTACAGCGCGATCAAAGACAACGCCATGTTGTCCAAGTGGGCGGGTGGTCTGGGCAACGACTGGACGCCAGTACGCGCATTGGGCGCAGGCATCAAAGGTACCAATGGTAAATCACAAGGTATTGTGCCATTCCTGAAGGTGGTCAACGACACGGCTGTGGCGGTCAATCAGGGTGGCAAACGTAAAGGCGCGGTGTGTGCGTACCTCGAAACCTGGCACCTCGATATCGAAGAGTTTCTTGAGCTGCGTAAAAACACCGGTGACGATCGCCGTCGGACTCACGACATGAACACGGCGAACTGGATTCCAGATCTGTTCATGAAGCGTGTCTTCGAAGATGGCGACTGGACCCTGTTTTCTCCAAACAATGTGCCGGAGTTACATGATCTGCACGGCGACGCATTTGAGCGCGCGTATGAAGAGTACGAGCGTAAAGCGGCTGCCGGACAGGTAGAGATATACAAAACCGTGCGTGCCAAAGACTTGTGGCGCAAAATGCTGTCCATGCTGTTTGAAACCGGTCATCCGTGGATTACCTTCAAAGATGCCTGTAACGTGCGTTCACCGCAGCAGCATGTGGGCACCATTCACTCGTCCAATCTGTGTACCGAGATCACGCTGAATACCAGCCCGGAAGAGATTGCTGTTTGTAATCTGGGTTCCGTGAATATGGTGAATCACGTGACCGAACAGGGCCTGGATACTGCCAAGCTGGAGCGTACGATCAAAACGGCCGTGCGCATGCTGGATAACGTGATTGATATCAACTATTACTCAGTGCCGCAGGCCGAGAATTCCAACCTGAAACACCGCCCGGTTGGCATGGGTATCATGGGTTTTCAGGATGCGCTGTATGTGCAACGTATTCCGTATGGTTCTGCTGAGGCGTTGAAATTCGCTGACGAGTCCATGGAAGTCATTAGTTATCACGCGATTCAGGCGTCAACAGATCTGGCAGAAGAGCGCGGTACTTACAGCAGCTATAAAGGTTCATTGTGGGATCAAGGCATTCTGCCAATCGATTCCCTGAAACTGTTGCAGGAAGTACGCGGCGAGAAATATCTGGAAGTGGACATGAGCCAGACGCTGGATTGGGAAACACTCCGCCAGCGAATTGCCGAGGTTGGTATGCGCAACTCGAACGTACTGGCGATTGCTCCCACGGCGACCATTGCCAATATTTCCGGTGTGTCGCAGTCGATTGAGCCGACTTATCAGAACCTGTATGTAAAATCCAACTTGTCCGGAGAGTTCACGGTAGTTAACCCCTATCTGGTGCGTGATCTCAAGGCGCTGGATCTGTGGGACAACGTGATGGTCAACGACCTCAAGTACTACGATGGCAGTTTGCAGCAGATAGACCGTATTCCGCAGCACATCAAGGATCTGTACGCTACTGCGTTTGAAATTGAGCCGCGCTGGCTGGTTGATGCCGCCAGCCGTCGGCAGAAGTGGATCGATCAGGCGCAATCGTTGAACTTGTACATTTCCGGTGCAAATGGCAAAAAACTGGACATCACCTATCGTATGGCCTGGTTACGTGGTCTCAAGACCACCTATTACTTGCGTTCATTGGCAGCTACCAGCACTGAAAAGTCAACGGTTGCTGGCAGTAAACTGAATGCAGTCTCCAGCGGTTCGCCAATGCCGGCGGATGTGCCTAAAGCTTGCTCAATTGATGATCCTGACTGCGAAGCCTGTCAGTGAACAGCCTGCCAGTCTTTGACTGGCAGTCACTCTCACACGGCGATACACAGCAGTTTTTAATTAAATATCAGGGGTAGACAATGATTTCCTGGGATGAATTTTACGAAGACCCATCCGCGCTTGACGCCAGCCCATCTGGCGCAGAGCGAGCTAATGTAACAAAACCCGCTGAGCAAAAGCAGGCAGCCGGCGTAAGCATGTCGGCGGCATTCGTTCACTCGGCAAACGTCTCTGCAGACAAAGCTGCAAGCAGTTATGCGGACGCGATCGCGGCGGCCAAAACCATGACTGCCATGGATATCGCCAGTTCTGCGGAGCGGGAGATTGCCGAGCCGCCCGCAGGTCGGTCCGGCAGAACAGCCACTGAAGCCGCTGCGGAAGTTATTAATCAGCAGGTCATGCAGCGCATTCAGAATGAGTTAAAAGATCTGGACACCAGCGCTGTTCAGCATGAAATCGGTGAGTGGACAGAGCGTGTCACGGTTGATGACAAACGCATGATCAACTGTCGTGCAGACTTGAATCAGTTGGTGCCATTCAAGTACGACTGGGCGTGGCAGAAGTATCTGGATGGTTGTGCCAATCACTGGATGCCGCAGGAAATCAACATGAACGCGGATATCGCTCTGTGGAAAAATCCGAATGGTCTGACCCCGGATGAGCGCATGATCGTTAAACGCAACCTGGGCTTTTTCTCAACAGCGGACTCACTGGTAGCAAATAATCTGGTGCTGGCACTGTATCGACTGATTACCAATCCTGAGTGCCGTCAGTACATTCTGCGACAGGCCTTCGAAGAAGCCATTCACACCCACGCCTACCAATACTGCATTGAGTCACTGGGCATGGATGAAGGTGAAATCTTCAATATGTATCACGAGGTTCCCTCGGTCGCTAAAAAGGCCTCATGGGGTCTGAAGTACACTAAAGAGCTGAATGATCCTAACTTCACCACCGGCACGCCCGAAACGGACAAAGCACTGCTGAAGAACCTGATTGCGTTTTACTGCTGCCTTGAAGGTATTTTCTTCTACTGTGGTTTCACCCAGATTCTGTCCATGGGTCGCCGGAACAAGATGACCGGCACGTCCGAGCAGTTCCAGTACATTCTGCGTGACGAGTCCATGCACCTGAACTTTGGTATCGATATGATTAACCAGATCAAAATCGAGAACCCGCATCTGTGGGACGACGCTATGAAGCGCGAAGCCACACAGATGATTCTGCAGGCGACGCAACTGGAAATTGAATATGCACGTGACACCATGCCGCGCGGCGTGTTGGGTATGAACGCGGTAATGATGGAAGAGTATTTGCAATTTATCGCCAATCGTCGTCTGGTGCAGATTGGTCTGCCCGAGCAGTTTAAAGGCGTGAAGAATCCCTTCCCGTGGATGTCAGAAATTATGGATCTGCGCAAAGAAAAGAACTTCTTCGAAACACGTGTGATCGAATATCAAACTGGTGGCGCGTTGAGCTGGGATTAATTCCTGTCGAATTACAAAGGGTCCGGTCTTTGTGGTGTATCGCCATACCATGAGGACCGGACACCAATGTAACGTAACGAACCCATGACAACATTAAAAAATTCTCGTGAACCAGCCGCCCCCCCGTCTACGCCGGCTTCAAAAAAAGGCGCAATCTTGCTGGCTGCAGGATTCAGTGTTCGCTTTGGTGGAATCAAGCTGAAAGCGCAACTGCCAAATGGTTGTACCCTTCTTCAGCAAACGTTTATTAATATCCTTCAATTCACTGAAAATATTATTATTATTGGCCGTAAAGAACTGCTTGATGCGGGCGTGTACGATTTTTTGCCAGCTACGCATCAGCCGTTTTTGTATCTGTGTGAAGATGCCAGATCTGGCATGGGGCATAGCTTGGTGTGCGGCATTCAACATGTACCAGAGGATTGGCAGAGCGCCTTTGTCTGTCTGGGGGATATGCCCTTTGTCAGCACAGACACACTTTGTTTGTTGTTCAATGCGTCAAACAGTCAGAATATAATCATTCCAACCTGGCAGTCAGCACGCGGGCATCCAGTGGGTTTTGGCAGACAATTCTTTCCTGAACTGTTGCAGTGTCGAGGAGATTCTGGTGCCAGGCATATTCTGCAGGCACACAAGCAGGCTATTATTGAAATGGAAACCGGTGATTCTGGTGTTGTGCAGGATATTGATACCCCAGAGGCCTTACGTGAATGTGTGTCATGACAACAATCATCAATTTTGTGACAACCCGCAACCCGCTGCTGGTTTTGGCGTTTTGCTCAATGTTGGGTATGTCAACCAGCTTTGCGCAGACTCTGTCAGAGCAATTGTTGCCGTTGATGGAAAATCCGGGTAACCCTCTGATAGAAATCAGCAGTTCAGAAGGTGATCTTTTTATTGAACTGTTTCCGAATGCGGCCCCGCAGAGTGTGCGCAGAGTGCTTGAATTGGCTAATGGTACGCTGATGCCAAACGCTAATGGCGGCAATTATTATGACGGCCTCACCTTCCATCGGGTCATTCCGGGCACTTTTTTACAAACGGGTGCTGCAGAACGTGCCGGTCGCGAGCGGCCACCTGCACTTGCAGATGAAATCAATGCGCGAGGGCTGGGGCTTGAGCAACAAACTGTGCTGACTGCCGCTGGTCGGACCCATGAATCGATGAATATTGCAGATACTGCGGATTTCCAGCAGCGCATTCTGGTTCCGTTGTATCGCAGCATGAATATCCGCAGTCGCGAGCAGGCAGACGCACAACAAGAACGGATTACCGACAGACTTCGCAGGATGAACGTCATGCAGGCACATGAATTGCTGGGTTATCGATACAATGCTTCCCTACCCTCGCGAAGACCTGTTGCCGGCAGTGTGCTGATGGCTAATAAAGGACCGGGTAGCAATGACGCCGAGCTGTTGATCAGTCTGATTGATTCACCTTGGTTGACCGCAACTCATACAGTGATTGGCAGAGTGGTTGCTGGTGTCAGTCTGGCAAACAGTATCAGTCGCCAGCCAGAAGGCAGTGTGCGTGTTTACCATATTCGACCCGTAGAGATTTTAATGGCTGACAGCGTTCAGCTTCCGACTGCAGAGGGCATCATAAATGAGTCAATCCAACCGTAAAAAACCGGTCAAAACCTCTAAAAAACTCAAAGCAACCAGCTTTATGGCGATGTGTATCAGTTGCGGGCTGTTTTTAGGTTTTGGTCTGGGTGCCATGCTCAACAATGTTCTGATCATTACGTTTGTGGGACTATTGCTTGGCACAGCTGTTGGTTATTACATCGACAAAAAAAATGGTATCGCCTACACGCAGCCAAAACACTGATCAACTTGCTGAATTATCAGCCCCGGGTAACGACAACCAACGCGGAAAGATCTCGCGTGTAAAAGGCGGTAATGATGCCAGAATGGATTTGCCATAAAACTTGCTGACAAGTCGTTCATCGAACACAGTTATCCGCCCTGAATCTGTTTCACTGCGCAGCAGGCGGCCTGCTGCCTGTACTAACTTGAAAGAGGCTTCGGGTACCGATAGTGTCGTAAAGGCATTTCGCCCTTGTTGTTCGATCCACTGAGCCAAGGTCGCCTCGATCGGATCATTGGGAACAGAAAATGGTATTTTGGCAATCAAAACATGTTCACAATAACGACCTGGCAGATCGACTCCTTCCGCAAAACTTGCCAGTCCAAAGATGATACTGGGCTCATTGGCGTCTACCCGCTGTCGATGCAATGTCAACAACTGAGCTTTCTGATAGTCATCCTGGCACAAGATAACACTGCGTAAATCTGCAGACAGACTGTCCAGTACATCCAGCATTTGACGCCGGGAACTGAACAGCATCAGTGATGCCTCATTGAGATTTAAAACCTTTGGCAGCAACGAGACTATCGCAGCTGTGTGCGCCCGGGTATCGGCTGGATCGCAGTTCAGTTTGGGGATGATCAATGTCGCTGCGTTGGCATAATCAAAAGGGCTGCTGATCCGATGGTAAACCGTTTGAGCTGGCAAACCCGCGCGCATGGCCAGCACATCAAATGTGCCCAGCGCAGAGAGTGTTGCCGAGGTTAATACTGCGCCGGCACAGCGTTGCCAAAGATGTTCAATCAAAGTTTGGGCGGCCAGCACCGGACTGCAACTGAGTTGAAAATCAATTGGATCCTGTTGACTGCTGGAAACATCTTTTCGGTAACTGCCCGGTGAGCCCGTGCTCATGCCGGCATTGATCGCACTCAGCCAGCGCGCTGCTGGCGCATCGCCCGGGTTATCGGGTCGTGCAAATGCCTGCCATAATTTTTCATTGCTGTCTGACCGCGACACCATGCCACCAATCACCGGGAACCATAACTCTGCTTGTTGACGCGCCGGCAAGGTATCTGCTTCTTCCATCTGCCTCTTCAGAACCACCGTGATTTCTCGAAGGCTGCGGCCTAAGACGGTAAAACGTGAACCCAGTTGGCGTGACTGCTCTTGTAGGCTTTCGGGAATTACGCCCAATGCAAATGTCATCGTATCCTGACCATCCTGTTGCCGACTCTCATTGGCCTTGGGTTCCCCCAACTTTTGCTGGTGATCTGAGTACATCGGCTCCAACATCATCAGCACATGTCCTAACGCTTCGCTGGTTGCACGGATCAGCGTATCAAGGTCTGCGCATTCTCTGGCAATAACGCCATTGTCTTGTAGGCGGCTGTCTGCCATGAGTTTCTTAAGCGTGCGGGCAGATGCATCTAGCCACGCCAGCGTGCTGCGCAAACGAGTACTCGATGAGAAGTGTTGGTTGGTTTTGCCCGGTAAATGATGCGCTTCATCAAAAATGTAGATTGTGTTCTGCGGGTCCGGAAGAATAACGCCACCGCCCAGCGCAAGATCTACCAACACCAGATCGTGATTGGCAATCACGCAGTCAACTTTTTGAACCTGTTCGCGCGCTTTATAAAAAAAACAGCGGCTGTAATTACTGCACTTTTGGCCGGCACACTGACCTGATTCAACCGTCACCGGCGCCCAGTCGCGATCACTGACGATCCCTTGCCAGTCGTCCCGATCTCCTTGCCACTGGCCAGCGCTGATTTTTTCCAGCATGTCCTCGTATAACGTCTGATTACTGTCATTTGGACTGTCCAGAAACTCACCGAAAAGTTCCAACATGGCGTCCTGACTGGCATTGCCGCGTAACAACTGATCAAGCCGCGACAGACACAAATAACGCCCTCGCCCTTTTGCCAACACATAACTGAATGACAGTCCACTGTGTTGAAGAATATCCGGGAGGTCTCGCAAGGAAACCTGTTCTTGCAGCGCGACTGTTGCGGTCGCCAGTACAACTTTTTTTCCAAGATGTCGCGCTAACGGCAGGGTGCCGAGCACATACGCCAGTGTCTTGCCGGTCCCGGTTCCTGCCTCGATGACAATAATGGGGGCATTGGGTGGTGACTCTGGCGCAGCCTCTTTCTCAGCAGATGAATCCTTATCAATGTCTGGCCCGCCAGTCTCGATCGCCGATAAGGCCTTGGCAATTTCAGCAATCATCACCCGCTGACCTGCACGAGCGCGGAGTGACTTCTGCGTCAGTATCTGCCGATAGGCATTTTGTATTTCGTCCTTGATTACATCAGAAAGCATGATTCCGGGCCCTGGAACTCCGGCCTGTGCTGGAGTAATGTCTTTAACGTCTGTGCTGTGATTATAGCACTCGTCTGCTATGATACGTGGCCGATCAGGGAGAGCAGTGATTTATGACTTCGTCGACTATCAAAAATACCGAGAATACGCAGGAACAAGTGTCAATTGCAGAGACTGAAACTATTGTTGTAGCTGCCGAACCCACAGAATCTGTAGAGCATACAGATCCTGTAGAACATGCAGAACCTGTAGAACAAGCAGAACCTGCAGACATGTCAGTAACGCCTGACATTGATCCTGTGGTTTTGGGGTCAGATACTGTGCAGCCCGTCAAACCGGTCGACAAGCGTACCGAATCAGAAAAGCTGCAGAGTGCAATTCACGGCACCTCCTATAAGGATCAACCCACCCTGTTGGCGTTGAAACGCAGACTTGAACGTTTACAAACCACCAGTGCCGAGACTGCTGCCTCGGATCAGAGCCTTGCTGCGTTAGCTGATTTGATCGAAGAACGCTTGTCGGAATACAACAACTGGCAAAAGAAGCTCGTACAGGAAATCGAGCAACACATTGCGCAGGTCACGGCACGCATTGCCGGTGGAAAAGTGACAGAAGCGCAAAGTCAACTCGACCGAAGCCACAGCCAGTTAAAACGAATTAATCCTGACGACCAAGCCAGATTGAGTGCATTGATTGCGCCGCTGCGCGAAGAGTTGGCCAGACTGCTTGATTGGAAAAAATTTGCTTCTTCAGAAAAGAAGAAAGAGCTGATCGATAAAATGCAAGCGCTAACGGATAACTCAACGCAGCCAGCTCAGAAAGCCAAGTTGATCCGAGCACTTCAGGACGAATGGAAAACACTGGGCCACTCAGATGATAACGATGGCCTGTGGAATCAGTTCAGTGAATTGGCGCGTGTTGCCTTTGAACCATGCAAGCTCTATTTCAAAGAACGGAAAGACCAGCAGGCAGGCAATCTGATTGCACGCAACAATATCTGTGAACAGCTCGAGGCATATGCGGTCACGATTAAAGATGCTGGTGTGAACCTGAATGAGTTAACACGTCTCGAAAATCAGGCGCGTGAAGACTGGAAAAAGTATGCGCCCGTCGCACAAAACAAGATTAATGCATTGCAGGAACGTTTTAATGCCGTACTGACTGAGTTGCGTCAACATCGACGAGTCGCCATGCAGTCGCACAATGCTGCCAAAACTGCGCTGATAGAGCAGGCAAAAGCACTGGCTGTCAGTGACGATCTTGGTTCAGCCATTCAACAAGCGAAAGTTTTGCAGCAACAGTGGAAAGATTTGGGACCCGGTTCATTCAAAGATGATCGCAAACTTTGGACGGACTTCAGAGCTGCGTGTGATGCGCTGTTTGCCCGACGAGATGATATCAGTAAAGAAAAACGCCAGCAGGTTCGCAATAACTCCTCACCAGCGAAAGATATTCTAAAAACAATCAGTGCCTTGTTGGCACTGGATGATGAGGCGTTCAGCGAGTCGCGCTCAAAGTTTGTGGCACTGTCTGACAGTTTCAAAGAGGCGCTAACGCCCGATCTGAAACATGAACGAAAAGCGTTGCAAGAGCAATTCAGCAAACTGTCCAAACAGTTCGATGCGCGTTTGCGTGCAACGCCCGACCGCAAAACCTTGCAATTGTTGCAACAGATACAAACGTTGGCAGGATTCTGTGACGAATTGGAAAGCGCACTGCTGGCGGGGGCTGAGTTACCTGCGTCGATCGAGACGCTTGAGCAGCAATGGAATGAGTTTGATAAAGTCCCCGACGAAACGCTGGATCAGCTGTTGAAAAAGAGATTCCAACAAGTTGCCAAACTTCAGTCCGATTCAGAAGCATGGACGGCTCTGCTGGAAAAACAGAGTCTGCGCGCCCGCGAACTCTGCGTGGAGGCGGAAATCATGATGGGAGCGGATACCCCTGCTGCCGATAAAGCCATTCGAATGCAGCAGCAACTTAACCAGTTGCAGCGAGGGCTCGGCAGAGCTCCGTTGTCCCAGAAAGAAAAAGTCCAACGACTACAATCGATTGAACTGCAATTACTCGCCATGGGGCCGTTAAACAAGATGAATCGCAGCAGTCTTGAACAACGGCTTCAGCAGCTCAAACAAAAACTGTAAACACGTCGGTGTGCGTTGTGAGTAGTCTGGTCTTTAAACAAGGCCAGACGCTCAGACGTCGGTGAGTGAATCAGCAGGTTGCGCGTAACGACTGAAAAATGGGTTGGCATACATTTGCAGCACGTAACGACGAATGTTGGCATCCATGGCAGCCATCCGGCTTTCAAATTGGCCTTTAACACCTGCATCAACTACAAAACTTTCCAACACCGTCAATCCCTCGTCGCTTAATGCTGGAACAAGGTTTGGTTGCAGCGTGCGAAGCTGCTCAACAGCCAGTACGTTGGTGGCGTGCATGCGGTAATTGTGGATGATCTGTTTGTCGACCATTTTGGCAATCGCCTCATCATCATCGGTGTCCAGTACCAACTCCTGACCAAATGCAACGTGAACGTGCCCTTTGAAACCCACCATGCCGGTGACGATACTCTTGATATCGCTTTGTTCATCTTTCTGATAACTGCCAAGTTCCTTCTTTTGATAAAGCTCACTGCCTTTTAACGCGTCGCAGGCATCAAACTCGTAAGAGATAGACACCGGGATGATATGCAAGGCTCGCAGCGCTTCCGCCAAAGGCTTGGGTCGTGGGGCCAGCGCAAGCATTTTAAGCAAGGCAGTTTCTGTCTTGTCGATGCCATCTTTGGCGCGCCCTTCCCTTTGCGCAATCCAGACATTGCAATGAGTTGCGATACAGTGATGGATATACTCGGATAATTGCTTGGAGGACTTTAACAGTTCACGTCCTTTCAGCGAGCGTTTGACAATAAAACTCTTGTTCAGACGCATCAGATCACTGACAAACTCCCGCTTTAAGAGATTGTCACCAATGGCGATATACAGCGTGTCAAATCCAGCGTGATACAGCATGTAATTGACAAAGGCCGGGTCCATGGCAATGTCACGGTGATTGCTGATAAACAGGTATGATCGATCGCGTGACAAACCTTCCAGACCACTATGAGTCAAGGATGTTGTGGTTCGCTCAATCATTTTGTCCATATACAAGGCAATGATGTCTTGCATGGACTTCACATCATTTACATTTTGTAACTGTGCTGTCAGTTTTCTGCGTGCTACCCAGCAAAGCAGTGACGGCGCCAGTTTGAACAGCCGTGGGTAACTGAAACCGGCAATACTGCGGATAAATTCAGCGTTGGCGAGCAAGGAGTCCAGCACCGGCCGAATTTCATCGTTATTGTAGGGGCGGATATCTTTGAATGGATCGGTCATGTGCGATCAGCCTGCTATTCTATAAGCTGTTATTTTGTTGTATTGGCGGCTGCGCAGTGGCGTCGGGCCAAGGCCGCGCGATTCTACCGATTTTGTGTCGGGCAGGCAAACAAGGCCTGGCCAGCCATCACACACTGCTGGATGCGCCCCACTGCTCAAGGGAGAGCAGCCAACGCTCCAGAGCATCCAGAATGCCCTGGCTATGACTGTCAGGATGCTGCAATCGTTCCTGCTCAATAACAGCACGGCAAGAAAAAATATTCAGCGCATGTGGATTATGTAGTTCGTTGGCGTTCAGGCAGTTGCGCCAACAGTGTTCTTTCCAGCGTTTCAACTCGGCTGCGTTCAAACTGGACTGGAAGTTACGTGCACGGTAGCGAAACAACATTTCAGAGAGACGATGGTCTTTAAATTGTGCGCTGAGTTGTTCCTGTTGCATCGCCAGTTCCGAAGCCGACAGGCCGCGCAGTTGTAACATCAAGCGTTTGTCAGCGTCGCTGAAAAAGCCGCCGCTGTACAACTGTTCATCAGGATCCTGTTCTGTCACCGATACTGAATCGGACATCTGCGCCCTCATGGTGAAGGCGGCTAATAATTCCCGGGTAAAGTGTCTGGACTTACGCAAAAGTTCCCAGTGTTTGCGTGTTTGCGGCCAGTCGATGTGTGCCCGCTCTTTTTGTTCCGTATCCATGACAGACATCGTGGCGATAACCGGACATCGATTGGTATGCAGGACCGATACGGGCAGTCTGCTCTCGCCTTCAGGCAAGTCCTTGTGAGATACAAACAGCTTTTTGGCGAGTTGGTCTGCGGTCATCTCCAGCCATGGTGACGGATCAACAGATAAATCATAAATAATAATGCCATTGCTTTCTTGTGGATGAGTAGCCAGTGGCATGATCAAGGCAAGACAGGCGTTTTTTGCCGGGTAAACCGACGAAACATGTAAAACCGGTTTTTGTGCCTGCAAATCCAGCATGCTCAGCACCTGTTGTTTGCTGCGCAGGTCGAACGCATATTGAAACAGTTTTGGCTGCGCTGTTCGCACTTTACGTGCCAAGGCAATGGTCGCCCGAACATCAGATAGCGCATCGTGCGCATCGCTATGCATCAGGTTGTTACTTTGACTCAACGCCTCGAGCTTAAAGACCGGGGAACCATCGTCCAGTCTAGGCCAATTGATGCCCTCAGGCCGCACGGCATGGCACAATCGGACAGTGTCAATAATGTCCCAGCGGCTATTGCCGTTTTTCCACTCGCGCTCGTAAGGATCGTAAAAATTGCGGTACAACAACTGGCGGCTCAGTTCATCGTCAAAACGAATGCTGTTGTAACCCGCGACACAGGTTTGTGCTTTTGAAAATTGTTCGTGAATTCTACGAATGAACTCCGCTTCCGGCAGGCCATGTTTTTGTGCATAGTCAGGCGTAATACCTGTAATCAGACAGGCCTTTGGATGCGGCAGCCGATCAGGTGACGGCTGGCAGTAGATCATGAGTGGCTGATCAATTTCTTCCAACGTCAGATCTGTGCGCACACCAGCAAACTGTGACGCTCTGTCGCGTCTGGGGTCTGCGCCCCATGACTCATAGTCATGCCAGTAAATACTTGCTGCCATTGGATATTCCCTAAAGAGAACGACTATAACATATTCAGACAGCCATCCGTTCTGTAGTACCATTGGCGCTCAGTCACTAACGCTTATCAAAGGAACCCCGCTTTATGCATTTCCCCGGATCCCACATTCTGAGTGTCAGCCAGTTTGAACGACCTGACGTGGAAAGAATCTTTAACGTGGCCGATGGTATGCGCCCTTATGCACACCGCGAACGAATGACAAAAGTATTGGATGGCGCCATCCTGGGCAATATGTTTTTTGAGCCCAGTACCCGTACACGCGTCAGTTTTGGATGCGCATTTAATTTGCTTGGGGGCGAAGTGCGTGAAACCACCGACATTAAAGCCAGTTCCCTGACCAAGGGCGAATCCTTGTATGACACTGGCCGCGTGATGAGCGGTTACAGCGACATCATTGTCATGCGTCATCCCCAGGCCGGTTCTGTTGCCGAGTTCTCGCGCGCCAGCCGCGTACCCGTGCTGAATGCCGGCGATGGCCCGAATGAACATCCGAGCCAGGCACTACTCGATTTGTATACCATCAAAAAAGAATTAATGTCCCGTGATCAGGGCATCGATGGCATGCATATCGCCATGATTGGTGACCTGAAACATGGCCGGACAGTGCATTCTCTCTCGCAGCTTGTCAGCCTGTACAACAAGATCAGATTTACCCTGATTTCACCCAAAGAATTGAGTATGCCGGGTGAGATTGTTGAGGAGCTGCGCAAGCGCGGCCATCAGGTGATCGAAACCGAAGATATGGAACATGGACTTGAAGGCAATGATATTGTGTATTTAACGCGGATTCAGGAGGAGCGCTTTGCCAGCAAAATGGAAGCCGACATCTATCGTGGTCGTTTTCGTTTGAATCAGGCCATTTATACCCGCTACTGCCGCCCGAATACGGTGATTATGCATCCGCTTCCGCGTGACTCTCGTGAAGAAGCCAATGAGCTGGATAATGACCTCAACCAGCATCCAAGCCTGGCAATTTTCAGGCAAACTGACAATGGAGTGCTGGTGCGGATGGCGCTCTTTGCACTGACGCTGGATGTTGTGGATCAGGTTGAAAAAAGTGCGCGTGAAGTTAACTGGTACACCGAACGCCGTTTCTAGAACAATTACTTTTTTGCTACTGCCGACCGGGAATTGAGTTATGGGTTTCAAGGATCTGCTCAAAATAATGATCGCCAAAGAAGGCTCGGATTTATTTCTGACAGCCGATGCTCCGCCTAGTATAAAAGCATTTGGCCATATGCTGCCGTTGGGTAGTCAGGTATTGCCAGCGGGCACCGTCGAAAAAATCGCTGCGCAGTTAATGACCCCCGATCAGGCGCGCGCTTTTGAAAAAGATCCTGAGCTAAACATCGCTTTATCTGAGCCTGATGTGGGTCGATTTCGAATAAATATCTTTAAACAGCGTGGTCAACTTGCCATGGTTGCCCGCCATATCAAAACGGATATCCCCAGCTGTGATCAACTGGGGTTACCCGACACACTCAAGAACCTGGTCATGAGTAAACGTGGTCTGGTGATGTTTGTGGGTGGCACCGGTTCAGGTAAATCCACGTCGCTGGCAGCGCTGATTGACTACAGAAATCAGAATAGCGACGGCCATATCATCACCGTAGAAGATCCCATTGAATTTATTCATCCACACAAAAAGTCCATTGTCAGTCAACGCGAAGTGGGTGTTGATACTGCCAGTTACGAGTCGGCATTAAAAAACACCCTGCGACAAGCACCTGATGTCATTCTGATCGGTGAAATTCGCAGTCAGGATACCATGGAGCACGCGTTGGCCTTTGCTGAAACCGGGCATCTGTGTCTGTCTACCTTGCACGCCAACAATGCAAACCAGGCACTTGACCGCATCATTAACTTCTTTCCCGAGGAGCGTCATAAACAGCTGTTCCTTGACCTGTCTTTGAACTTGCGTGGTCTGGTTTCCCAGCGGTTGATTCCGTCGGTTGATGGTCGACGTGCAGCAGCGTTTGAAATACTGTTGGGCACACCGCGCGTGTGTGACCTGGTCAAACAAGGCAAGGTGGATGAGATTAAAGAAGTGATGGAAAAATCTGAAGATCAAGGTATGCAGACGTTTGATTCCGCACTTTACACGCTGTTTAAACAAGGCCGGATCAGTGAGGAGGAAGCATTAAAAAATGCAGACTCGCGCAACAATCTTCGGCTTAGAATTCAATTGTCGGAAGGCAAATCGCCAGAGCCTGCGGATGAGTTTGCAGGTCTGGCGTTGCGTCCTAAAGACTGATGCTACAGCTCCCGGGCGATCAGCAGTTTCATAATTTCATTGCTGCCGCCGTAAATTTTTTGAATACGTGCATCAATGTACATTTTGGCGATCGGGTACTCCATCATGTATCCGTATCCGCCAAAAAACTGCAAACATTCATCAACAATTTCACACTGTTTTTGAGTGGTCCACCACTTGGCCATGGCAGCGGTTGTGGCATCAAGCTTGCCTTCCAGCAGTTTCATGGCGCAATCATCTACAAATACTCTGGCGATTCTGGCTTCGGTCAAACGTTCTGCTAATCTGAACTGGGTATTCTGAAAATCGAGAATGCGTTTGCCAAAGGCTTTACGCTCTTTCACATACTCTCTTGTGTATTCAAGTGCACGCTCCATCGCAACACAAGCGCTGACTGCGATAATCAGACGTTCCTGGGGCAATTGCTCCATCAATTGCACAAATCCCAGACCTTCCTGAGTGCCTAAAAGGTTTTCCAGCGGCACTCGTACATCGTCAAAAAATACTTCCGAGGTATCCTGTGCTTTCAGCCCAATTTTTTCCAGATTGCGACCACGGACAAAACCACCCTGCCCTTCAACTGTGTCGGTCTCTACCATGATCAATGACACGCCTTTGGAACCTGCGCCCGGATCAGTCTTCACCACAACACAGATCAGGTTGGCCAATTGCCCATTGGTCAGGAACGTTTTTTGACCGCTGATGCTATAAACCGAATCAATTTTTTTTGCCTGTGTATTGATGGCTTGCAGATCCGAGCCAGTGCCGGGTTCAGTCATGGCAATGGCACCCACCAGTTCTCCACTTGCCATGCGCGGCAACCATTTTTGTTTTTGTTGTTCTGAGCCATAGTTCAGGATGTAGTGAGCAACAATGCCCGAATGCACGGAGTTGCCGATACCGGTAATGCCAGCCCGGGCCATTTCTTCCTCAATGACCATTTCATGGCGAAAATCGCCACCGCCGCCACCGTACTCCACCGGAATCGACGCACATAAAATGCCAGCCTCCCCTGCCTTGTTCCACGCGTTTCTGTCGACAATGCCCTCTTCATCCCAGCGTTTGACATGCGGGACAAATTCTTTCTGGAAAAAACGTGCGATGTGTTCGCGCATAATGCTGAGTTCTTCGTTCATCCATGGAGGTGTGGATGAAGCGTTTACTGATGAGCCGTGTGACATGCTGGAAAAACTCCTGCTGTGCTGAGTGTGATGTTCGGGATTTAGCGGGCCGCCATGCGGATGCCAGCGTCCAGTCGGATGACTTCGCCGTTTAAATAGGCACAACGGATAATGTGTACAGCCATATCTGCGAATTCCTCAGGCATGCCCATACGCTTGGGAAACTGAATCATATCAACCAGCGCATCTTTAACGGGTTGCGGTGACGCCATTAACAATGGCGTTGCGAATATGCCCGGCGCGACGGTCATGACACGGACACCGTCACGTGCCAGATCCCGGGCAATCGGCAGGGTCATTGATGCAATTCCGCCTTTAGACGCACTGTAGGCGGCCTGCCCCATTTGACCGTCGTAGGCGGCGACAGATGCGACATTGATAATAACGCCACGTTCGTTGTCATCGTTGAGTGGCGCATTTTTAACCATGGCCGCCGCACACAGTCGGAGCACATTAAACGTGCCCAGCAAATTGACGCGTATCACCCGTGTGAACTGATCCATAGCCATGGGGCCGTCTCTGCCAACTGTCTTGGCTGCGGCACCAATACCGGCACTGTTGATATTGATATGCAAACTGCCAAAGGTGCTTAATGTTTTTGCAATCGCGGACTGCACTTGTGTTTCATCACTGACATCGCCAGCCGCCCATGTTGCCTGTGCGCCTAATAAATCTGCTTGCTCCTGAACACGTATGGCATCCAGATCAAACATCATGACATTTGCGCCTTCGGCGATGAGGCGCTTGGCTGCCGCCAAACCCAAGCCGGAAGCTGCCCCGGTGATGAATGCTGTTTTTTGTTGCAATTGCATGGTAAAAACCCCATCAAATTCTTGTTATGAACAAATTCACAGAAATTGTGTCCGGCCGCAAGAATGAAAGAACAACACCATAAAATCAACCATCAAAAGTCATTGTTACGGAAGCTTTGTTATGGGCCCCCTGCAGGGATTCAAAATTATAGAAATGGCTGCCATTGGTCCAGTTCCATTTTGTGGCATGCTGTTGTCGGATATGGGCGCTGACGTGGTGCGTCTGGATCGGCAAGGTGCGGTCAGCATGTTTCCGGATAACCCCGTCAATCGGGGGCGTCGCTCCATCGAACTGAACCTGAAACAAGACACTGATCGCGACTTGGCGCTGCAACTGATTGCCAATGCGGATGCGTTGATTGAAGGTTATCGGCCGGGAGTGATGGAACGCCTGGGTCTGGGACCTGATGTGTGTTTGCAACGCAATCCCAAGCTGGTGTTTGGTCGCATGACCGGATGGGGGCAGTCCGGACCACTGGCAAACGCCGCAGGACATGATCTCAACTATATTGCCTTGACTGGTGCCCTGCATGCCATGAGCGGGCGCGATAGCACTCCCCATCCTCCTCTGAATTTAATCGGTGATTATGGTGGCGGCGCGTTGTATTTGGCGGTTGGGGTACTGGCTGCTTTGCTGGAGGCCGGAAAATCAGGTCAGGGACAGATCATCGATGCAGCAATGACCGATGGCACCGCAAGTTTGATGACCATGTTTTACGGGATGATGGCTTCCGGGCATTGGGGTAATCAACCGGGGAGCAATCTGCTTGATGGCGGCGCGCCTTTTTATGATTGTTACGCTTGCGCAGATGGACGTCATATCAGTATTGGTCCCTTGGAGCCGCAGTTTTATGCAGAGTTGTTGCAACGATGCGCTGTGTCTGATCCACTGATGCTATCCCAAATGGCTACCCGGGACTGGCCGCAGCAAAAACAAACGCTGACAACACTGTTTCTCTCAAAAACGCGGGATGAGTGGTGTCAGCTTCTGGAAGGCACGGATGTCTGTTTTGCGCCGGTACTGGATATGCAAGAGGCCATGCGGCACCCACACAATGTGGCACGTAGTACTTTTGTAGACACTCATGGTCAGTTGCAGCCGGCGCCCGCGCCACGCTTCAGCCGAACCCCCGCAGTGATACAAAGGGGTGTACCCTCGCCGGATCAACATCGTGCTCAAATTCTGAAAGAATGGGCAATTCCGATGTCTGACTCAGACAATTCAAGTGCCAAAAAACGGGTATAAAAATATGCTGACACCTCAAGAATATAGTCTTAACGATGCAGTGGGCCTGGCGGATTTAAGAGCGTCAGGGGATGTCAGTGCTGTTGAGTTGCTGCACTGTGCATTGTCACAAGCGTCCCGTCTGAATCCTTCAATCAACGCTATTGTTGTTGAAAGGGTCGAGCAAGCGCAGCAAGCCGCTCATGCACTGGATGATGCACATCATCAGGGTCTTTTATCCGGTGTGCCGTTTTTGATCAAAGAGGTCAACGCTGTTGCAGGTTGGCCGCATACACGCAGCACCCAACTGCTGAAAAATCAGATTGCTACCGCGGACAGTGCTGTTGTGCGCCGCTATAAACAAGCGGGTCTGGTGCCATTTGGCAGCACCAATACACCGGAATTGTGTCTGACGATCACCACAGAGTTTTCGCTGTTTGGACCCTGTCGCAATCCGCATAACCTTGCTCACAGCACTGGAGGTTCCAGTGGCGGCTCAGCTGCTGCCGTTGCGGCAGGTATCGTGCCTGCGGCAGATGCCAGTGATGGCGGTGGTTCCATTCGTATCCCGGCCGCCAACTGCGGTTTGCTTGGTTTGAAACCCAGTCGTGGACTGACGGTGGTCGAAGAGGATGTCGGGGCAGCCTGGAGTGGCATGAGTGTGAGTCATGTGGTGACCAGGTCTGTGCGGGATTGCGCGGCGTTTCTGGATGTTTTGAAGCTGGATAAACCGGACTTGTTTGCACGGCCCGATTATCGGGAGTCATATTTTTATACTCATACCCGGTCGCCGGGGAAACTGCGCATCGCGTTGCAGAGGCAGCACCCGGCAGGCCTGCCAGTCCATGCTGATTGTCTGGCGGCGCTCGATAACGCAGCCAAACAGTGTGCTGCCGCAGGGCATACACTCGAAGAGACGACCTTGCCGATCGACTATGGCAAGGTTGGCGCAGCTATGTCTGTGTTGATCAACATTCATGTCGCACAAATCATCAGTGCCGGCTTGCAACACGTGACATCACAGGATCTGGCGACAGGTAAAAACAGGGATTCCGGTCAGTTGGCTGCCATGACACTTGAATCCGCAGGACTCTCTGAATCCAGTCGCCGTATGGCAGCGAGAGGCATGCAGGCCAGTGCTGCCCATTATCTGGCTGCACTGGACACAATCAAACAGGCTGAGCGGCAAATGGCAGCCTTTCATAAGCAGTTCGACATCGTACTTTCGCCTGTGCTTGCTCAACCGGCAGCGCCGTTGGGCTGGCTGGACATGAACACATCGGATGTGCGCGAATATGCCAGTCGTTATGCCGCTTACAGCCCTTTTACGGCATTGTTTAATGGAACCGGGCAACCCAGTATCTCAATACCCTTGTTTATGTCAGGTTCTGGTGTCCCGATTGGAGTGATGGCAAGCGCGGCGTGGGGGCAGGACCATTTACTGTTACAACTTGCCAATCAATTGCTTCCCGGGATCGTTGCGACCGCAACACTGGCATAACGCATCTGCCTACCCAGTGGTGGAAGCAGTTGTTATAATGCGCGTCTTTCACGCCCGGCTCTAACATCGGCACAACCCACAGGAACCAAATCAGTCATGAGCAAATCTTCTTCATTTTCGCGTTGGCGCCCTCACCCTTGGCACGGAATTGCCGCTGGTAGCGATTTGCCACGCGTGGTTAACGCCTATATCGAGATAACCCCGTTTGACCAGATGAAGTACGAGATCGACAAAGACTCGGGTTACCTGTGTATTGATCGTCCACAACCGACGTCCGCACAACAGCCGACCTTGTATGGTTTTATTCCCCGCACGTATTGCGGAAACCGTGTTCGTGATCTGATGCCGGGCACTGAGTGTGGCGACGGTGATCCGTTGGATATTTGTGTGATCAGCGAGCGCGCGATTGACCGCTCTGAAATCATTATCAAAGCCAAAGTATTGGGTGGACTTCCCATGAATGATGGTGGCGAAGCCGATGACAAAATTATTGCTGTGATCAAAGACGATCCGGCATTTGGTCACATGAACGATATCTCAGAACTGCCGGCAACGCTGGTGCACCGCATTTCCCATTATTTTCAGACCTACAAGATGGTGCCAGGTAAAGCTAACAAAGTCTCCATTGGCGACGCGTATGGTTACGAGCACGCCAAAGTAGTACTGGCTGCAGCCATGGCTGACTACGACGAAGACTATGGTGACTTGATCAAAGATTAACGAATCTTTTCCTGATGACATTAATAAAAAAAACGGCCTGATGGCCGTTTTTTTATTTCATGACCTTGTGTCTGACTGCCGTCACTTCGGCCAGTATCGAAATGGCGATTTCCGCTGGGGTCTTGCTGCCAATCATAAAACCGATGGGCGCATGCAAGCGTGCAATCTCTGCGTCGCTTAATCCCAGTTCGGGCAAACGTAATCGTCGATTTTCTGACGTTCGCTCAGAACCCATGGCTCCGATATAAAACGCATCGGTCTTCAACGCTTCCATCAGCGCCATGTCGTCCACACGTGGATCGTGTGCCAGCGCAATCACCCCACTGTACGGATTGCTGAATTGATCACGTACAACATCGTCAGGCAGATCTGACGACAGTTGCACACCCGGTACAAACCAATTATTCAGATAGTCCGGTCGTGGATCACACAAGGTCACATCGTAATCCATACTCAGCGCCAGTTCTGCCACATAACGTGCCACATCACCAGCCCCCAGTAACAATAAGCGGTAACGTGGACTCAAACTGTGCAACATCTTCTGATGGGTCAGAATGACAGCCTCGTCCGATGATTCGGCGGCCGTATCAATGTGACCGGTGATTAAATCTACCCGCCGGCTGATGCGTTGATGTTGATTAAGCGCGGTGTCAATTGATGCGAATGTGCCGATGTTGTGGGGTGTGGCCTGGACAAACTCCAGCAACACATGCAATTGCCCGCCACAGGGCAAGCGCAGCCGTGCTTGTTCTTCTGCTGACACGCCGTAATGCACCATAAAGGGCTTTTTTTCGGTCTCATGACGGGTTTTTAACGCGCCTTCTTTCAGTTGTTGCAGAAAATCCTCTTCGATACACCCCCCGGAAATGGAGCCCACCAACTCGCCATCCTGAGTACACGCCATCATGGCGCCTACCGGCCTTGGGGAAGATCCCCAGGTTTTGATGATTGTACATAACCAGACTGCTTTGCCTTCCGCTAACCAGCTGGCAACGCGAGCAATAATGTGATGTTGACTGCTTTGCATAACAACAGATCCTGAACTCAGACAGTGCGGGTTTTCCAGCTGCCTTTCATGATTAAACAGATGCCGATCAGACTCATGCTCATATCGTCACCAAACAAAGTCCAGTATACACTTTCCGGACATTCATGTAGCAGGAAGGCTTTGTCTAACGGGCCAAGTGCTGCCGTGGTCTGCACGCCGGGACGAGTAAAATTGGTAGACAAATTGTCTGATGAATCCTTGTCACATTATGTTACATTGCTGCCCTTAATTTGGTGCAAGGTTTTTGCCCCCATTTTTTCTCATAAGATAATCAGAATGCCAAAAACAGGGATAATTTGAGGAATGACGCTACCCGTAATGATCTGTGATGACTCAGCACTTGCCAGAAAACAAATGGCCAGGGCCCTGCCCGTGCATTGGGACATCCAATTAAGTTTCGCCACAAACGGACAGGAAGCGATTGCGGCCATTCAACAAGGTAAAGCAGACCTGTTGTTTCTGGATCTCAACATGCCGGTGATGAATGGTTATGAAGTTCTGGAAATGATCAGAAAGCATGACCTGCCCACCATTGTTCTGGTTGTTTCCGGCGATATACAAGAGGAAGCCAGACAACGGGTGATGAGTAAAGGCGCGCTTGATTTTATACAGAAGCCAGTCACCTCGGAACAGATACAACAAATTCTCACGCGTTATGGTGTATTTCAGGAAACTCCTTCAAGAGAGGAACGATTCAGTACTGCCCGTACCGAGCAACCCACCCCCACCTTTATTGAGTCGCTTCGCGAGGTTGTTAACGTGGCCATGGGGCAAGCCGGCAGTCACATGAGTGAGTTACTGGATACCTTCATAAAATTACCGGTCCCGGATGTGTTTTTGTGTACCTACGGGGAACTTGACCGTAAATTGTCTTATGCGTTTGATGATAAATTGACTCCTGAAAAGTTCAGTGGTGTTTCTCATGGATTCAGCGGCAACGGCGTTGCTGGTGAAGGTATTCTGCTACTTCAGAACGATGACCTGTCGCGTTTGCAGACGCTGATGCGCAAAGATCTGCCGGAACAAAGCAACTCCTCCGCCGGCATATTAAGCGACTTGTCAGAACTCTTGGTTGGCTCATGTCTGAAAGGCATCAGCCACCAGTTGGATATTGAGTTTAATCACAGCTATCCCGCGTTGCTGGGTACAGAGCAACACTTGTGTTCGCTGCTGGACAACGCGGACAAACAGGAAAAGATATTGGCCGTTTCAATTTCCTATCATCTTAGCTCGCCGGATATTCACTGCTATTTATTGTTGTTGTTTACTGCGGACTCCTTGGAACGAATTCAATCCCGCGTAGAGTTGCTGGCATCTGAGCAGTCAGGGGTGGCATCATGAATGACATCACTGATTTATACGATGATGTGCGCCAGCAACACATTCTGTGCCAGTTGCTGCAAACACTGGACAACGGGCTGATACTGCTTAACAGTGACTATGAAGTGATGTTGTGGAATGGGTTTATGGAAAACCACAGCGGTATACCCATAGGCTCTGCACGTGGAAAATCTATTTTTGAGCTATTCCCTAATCTGCCCAAAATATGGTTAAGCAAAAAGATTGATTCGGTGTTCAGGCTACAAATCAGAACATTCTGTACTTGGGAAGAGCACCCTCGCCTGTTTGAGTTTAAAAGCACCCGGCCTCTCAGTGGACACTCCTTGATGATGTATCAAAACGTCACCATGATCCCTTTGCTAGGGCTCGACAGTAAAGTCAGTCAGGTTTGTCTGCAAATTTATGACGTCACCGAAATTGCAACCCGCAAAAAAGCACTGGAAGACGCGTATCTGTCGTTGCAGCGCCTGAGTCGCACCGACAGATTGACGGGGCTTAACAATCGGCGCTTCTGGGAAGAAAATCTGGAGCAAGAATTTTTGCGCAGCCAGCGCAGTAAACGGCCGGCCTCACTGATCATGCTGGATATTGATCATTTCAAAAATTTTAACGATACCCATGGTCATAGTGCTGGCGATGACGTGCTTCGCGCAGTGTCGAGTCATATCAAGACCTCTCAACGAACCACGGACATCGCCGGACGTTATGGCGGAGAAGAGTTCGCCATTATTTTGCCGGACACTGACGGCCAACAGGCGTTGGCTGTGGCTGAACGATTACGACAGCAGATCAGCAAGCTGCAACTGGCATGGGATACACAGTTGCTCAATATCACCGTGAGTATCGGCATCAGTGAATACAACACGGAAATGCCGGCTTATCAGGCATGGATTGAGCATGCCGATACTGCTCTTTACAAAGCAAAGGTCGAAGGGCGAAATCGCAGCGTGCTTGCGCGGACTTTTACGGAGAGGTCGCTAAGGCTCTGAAGACGTTATTGAAGACTGAAGGGGGCGTGGGTTTGTTCAAGCCGCAATAAAAACTGCTTGCAATCCAATCCACCACCAAAACCTGTCAAACTGCCATTACTGCCGATGACCCGATGACAAGGGATAACAATTGGCAATGGGTTCTGACCATTTGCTGCCCCCACTGCCCTGCTTGCTTCCGGTTTTCCGATACGGTTGGCAATGTCGCCGTAACTGCAGGTCTCCCCGTAAGGAATCTTTTGCAGCGCAGTCCAGACAGCCAGCTGGAAGTCAGTGCCTTCTGGAGCCAGCACCAGATTAAAATCAGTTAACTCGCCGGCAAAATAGGCAGCCAGTTGTTGCTTCACGGGTTTAAATGCGTCATTGCGGCGCATCCAGTCTGCCTGCGGTAATCGGGCAGCCCGTCCGTTTGGAAAACTGATGAGGTTAAGCGCTATGCCATCACCGGCCAGCAGTAAACTGCCAACCGGTGAGTCATAGTAACTGTAGTACGTAACGCTCACGTTCAACGCGTTTGCAGATCTTCTGCCAATGCAACCGCCTTAGAAATCACGTATTGCAGAATGGCTTCTGTGTCAGATTGGTTGAGCTGACCATCAAAGGACACCATACCGCCCGCAGCCAACTCGCCTCTCAGCACAACAGCATTCCAGGCATCAAGGTTGTGTAAACGCGCAGAATATCGCAGGTCAGGGAAAACACCGGCGCCGTCACTTGCGGCATTGTTGCCGTGGCAAACGCTGCAGAAACGTCCATAAGCCTGTTCACCCTGCGCCAACATTTCGTTGTTGGCAATCAGCGGCGGCGGATTAAGAGCGCGTTCTTCAGCAGTGATGACTTGCGTTGGTAACTGATGTGAACCGTTTAACGCGTACACCAGCAGGCGTGAATTGTTGCTGGAGGCACGGGTGGTCGAGCCCACTGCACCAGGGCCTGTTTGTGGCAAGGCTCTTGATCCGGACAACACCGCAACATACTGAACGCCGTCAATCATATAAGTGGACGGCGCCGCAACGGTGGATGCTTGGGTGACGGCAGACCAGAGTCGTTCACCGTCGGTATCCCGATAGGCAACAAATTCACCGGCACCATTACCCTGAAATACCAGACCGCCCGCAGTTGAGACGACGCCCGCTGCATGGGTCGGAATCAACTGTGGCGCCCGCCATACTTCGCGCTGTGCGACCGGGTCCCATGCCAGCAGATAGGCCTGACGAACCGGTGCAGCATCGCCAGCGGCTGCAACCAGACGAGCGCCTTCCGCAAAGTCCGTACCGGTATTCCAGCCACGCTCAGAGACCACCATATCCGGCTGAGCCACATAACCCATGTTGTTTTCGGTTGCTGGCAAATAAACAAGATTGGTTTTCTGACTGTAGGACATCGGATGCCAGTTATGGCCGCCCAGAGGGCCGGGTTGCACAATCATCGGCACGCCGGTGAGGTTGTAACGGGCTTCCGGTATCTCGACCGGACGACCGGTTTCAAGATCAACGTGGGTTGCCCAGTTTACCGGTACAAATTTCTCTGCGGATAACAGACGGCCAGTCAGCGCGTCCAGCACATAGAAAAAGCCGTTTTTAGGTGCCTGCATGACAACCCGTCGGGTTTCGCCGCCAATCTCAAGATCCGCCACAATGATCTGTTGTGTTGCGGTGTAGTCCCAGGTCTCGCCGGGTGTTGTCTGATAATGCCAGACATAACTACCATCATCGGGGTTAATGGCGACAATAGAGGTCAGAAATAAATTGTCGCCGCCCCCGGGGCTGCGCAGTTCCTGGTTCCACGGAGATCCGTTACCAACACCGATGTACATCAGATGCGATTGGGGATCATAGGCCATGGAGTCCCACACTGTGCCGCCCGCACCCATTGCCCACCATTCACCTTTCCATGTCTCTGCCGCCCACTCCAGCTCAGGTTGTTCAAACCCGTCAGCAGGATTGCCCGGTACGGTGTAAAAGCGCCATTGTTGTTCGCCGGTGGCCGCGTCATACGCTGTGATATATCCGCGCACACCATATTCACCGCCTGCATTACCAATAATTACCTTACCATCAACAATACGCGGTACGCCGGTGATGGTATAAGGTCTGGACTGGTCAACGGTGACCACACTCCAGAGTTCCTGACCGGTTTTAGCATCCAGTGCAATCAGACGGCCGTCCAGCGCGCCAACAAACACTTTTCCTTCCCAGACAGCAACACCGCGGTTGACAACATCGCAGCACGCATCAACGCCGCGTGCACGATCGACTTGTGGATCATAAGACCACAATAGTCGGCCGGTTTTGGCATCATAGGCTTTGACCATGCTCCATGCGCTGGTGATGTAAAGGGCGCCGTCTACCATCACCGGCGTTGCTTCCTGCCCACGACTGGTATCCAGATCCGCTGACCAGACCAACCCCAGTTGATCGACGTTTTCGGTATTGATTTGATCCAGAGGACTGAAGCGCTGCTCCCAGTAGTTTCGTCCTGCCGCCATCCAGCTACCCGGTTCACTGTCCGCATTGATCAGGCGCTGGCTGTTCACGGCAGCCGCATAACTTGCAACCGACTCGACGGGTGCAGCGGTACTTGATGTCGCTGACGGCGCTTGTGTTGCAGCAGGTTGTTCTGCCGGCCCACACGCTGCCAGCAGGATTGCGGCTGCAGCCAGCAATCCCAGGTTTATGTTTTTTATCATCTTCCCCCCCTGAACATAGGTCTAATATTTGTGATTAACCGGAGTCTGTTGTTTGCCTTACTGCTTGAGCTTGAATACCAGCACAGCGTTGCCTGGCATTTGACCGAATGTAGCATAACCTGTGCTGACAATCATGTAGTCACCACTCAGTACCGGGCCAGTCGCATCAATTGAGCCACCTTTTGCCGCAATCCCGTTGATGGTCTGGTAGTCCTGTACGGTGTTGTATTCCCAGATCAGTTCACCTGTTGCCGCATCATGGGCAAACAAGTAACCACTTAATGAACTCGCAATGATCATTCCGTCAGTGCTGGTGACCGGACCGGAGTACGCGTCCATACATCCCTGCACACCCGTCTGGCATCGTTCTGGAACCGCTGCATACCAAAGCACGTCACCGGTTTTCATATCAATTGCATGTAAACCGGGCTGACGTGCACTGCCCGCATCGTTGACGCCACCCCGATCAGAGACGGGGACATAAACGATATCGCCGGAAAAGGTCATGCCCCAATGCACACCACCCAGCGCGCCGCCACGACCTATGCGGGTAGACCAGAGCAGTTCACCTTGATTGTTCGGGTCAAGACCCACCACAACGGCGCCTTTGGTGCCCGCGACGACAATATCGCGGCCATCAGACAGTGTTGTCGCCACAATGGGGGCGCCAATATCCACATCCGGACCGGCGTCCGGGCAATTCGGGTGATTACCCCCCATCGCGCACGCCATGGTAAATGCATCATCTGCCATGGTCTGGTGTATCCACTTGATGTCACCGGTGACCATGTCAAAGGCAATTACCGCATCACTGCTGTCGCTGGCGGGACGCGTATAGTTCTGGCCAGAACCTGCGTACACAATTCCCCTGTCAACATCCAAGCTCGGAGCCTGCCAGATCGGTGCGCCAGACGGTGCCATCACTGGATTGCCGGCACTGTTAACACCCACCTGGACGGACTCTTCCATGATATAGGTGTGCCATATTTTTTCGCCGCTATTCAGGTCGAACGCAGCGACATTGCCGCGGAAAGTGCAGCAATGGTGATCTGGCCGGCCAGCAGCACTGACTTCTGCAGAGGACACCGGCACAAAAATACGATCTCCTGCTACAACCGGCGAACCTGTACTGCGAGCAAACTGGTGTGGGTCAACTTCGGATTGCCAAACCAACGCGCCACTGCCTGCATTCAAGATGTGCAAATCGTTGGAAGCTACGGCAACGACGGCAAGGTGTTCGTTACGCTGCTCCGACCAGGCAATGGTGACGGCTGCACGTACTTCCTGTGGTGCCTGATAGGTCCAATAGGCGCAACCGCTGGCAACGTCCATCGCATAAACCGTGCCCGTTGTGCTGCCCATAAACATCACACCGTTGATGACGCTGGGTTGAGCACGCGCCGCACTGGCATTATCCAGGCCAAAGGCCCAGACCAGTTCAAGGTCGCTGATGGTGTCGGAGGATATTCGTGTTCCCTCGGAGGACTGAAAACGCGGGTTGCTGTCACCGTTGCCCCAGCCATTCCAGTTACTGGCCAGATTCAGATCCAATGCTGGCATCGCTTGGTGACAGCGCGCCAGGCCAGCAATGGTATCCGCTTGAATGCGCGATCCGGTCAGGTATTCAGCCAGCGCAACTCTTTGCTCTTTGCTCAGTGATGCGCCTTGTGGTGCCATGATGCCTTGCGTGAGCGCATTAAAAACACTGTTTGCAGTATACGTTGTCAACGCTTCCCGGCGCGGCGTTCGTTCGTCGGTTGGTGCAGCGTGACACATTGCGCAGTACTCGTTGTAAAGACTTTCTCCGTCAAGGTTTTCTGCTGCATTGGATAACGGCATGACGGCGCTGGTCAGCAAACCAAGCAACAAGCCCAATTGTCTTTTCATGTAAAGCCACTCCTGAACACTGTCTTTCCGAGAAATGAGAGCTGACAACTAGCGTTGAATTTGATCAGGTCATCGTTGTCAGGCGAGCGAGATGTTACCTGAAACAACCGTCAAAACGAACACTTGTTCAATCGGGATGCGACCGATGCCCAACCAGCTGCGCTGGCTGCATTACCGCTCTTTGGTGTATAGTCTCCGCCATCAAAAAACCAATGACAGAGCACGATACCTGATCGCTGATATCCAGACAGGAGCTTCTTATGCTGATTAGATTTCATCTGGATGCACAGCAGTATCTGATTCCCGCGCAGGAAGACTTCACCAGTAAAACGCTGGGCGCTGCGCTGTGGCTCGATCTGGTAAATCCTGACGATGAAGAACGCGAGTTGATGGAAAGTCTGCACAGTCAGCCTTTGCCGGATACCGAGGATGTGGAAGAGATTGAGGCATCTGCCCGCTCTTATCAGGATGAGGCAGGATTGCATGTGCATTCATTGTTCTTGCACAAAGTGGATGAGCGTCACCGTAATACCAGTGTCGCATTCACACTGACCGATACCCAGTTGATCACGTTGCGTGAACGTGAAATTCCGGCGTTCAGACTCTTGCGCATGAGAGCCAGGCGTCAACGCGGCCTGGCAGAAGATCCGGTTGCAATTCTGCTGGCTCTGTTTGAAATCAAAATCGACGACCTCGCTGACACCTTGGAAGAGGTTTATACCCAACTGGAAGAGACCAGCAATCTGGTGCTGGAAGATAATGACAGCCCGATTGAAGATGCTCTTGATGAACTGGCGCGTCAGGAAGATACCAACGGCAAAGTCCGCCTGTGCCTGATGGACACTCAGCGTGCGCTGAGCTTTTTGTTACGCCGCGGCAAACTGTCTGCAGACCATGCTGAAACCGCCCGGGAGTTATTGCGGGATATTGATTCACTGTTACCGCATAACAGTTTCGTGTTTGACAAAATCAACTTTCTGATGGACGCCGCCCAGGGATTTATCAGTATCAAACAAAGCCAGATCATCAAAATATTCTCCATCGCAGCCGTGGTTTTCCTGCCGCCCACCGTGATCGCCAGCATTTACGGGATGAATTTTGATTTGATGCCTGAATTGCAATGGCAATTGGGATATCCGTGGGCGCTGGGTTTGATGTTTCTGTCAGGCGTTGCTCCGTATGTCTTTTTCAAGTTAAAAGGATGGCTGTAAAACAACAGAGTCGCCGACCTGCAATGAGGACCGACTATGACAAACGCCTTGCACTCGTTGATCAATCGCTCCATCAATATCAGAGAGGGTGAAGGGCCGGCGCTTTTCCTGTCTGGACTGTATTATTTTGTACTGCTGTGTGCGTACTACATCATCCGCCCTATTCGGGATGACATGGGTGCTGCGGGGGGTGTCGACAACCTTGCATGGCTGTTTACCGGTACGCTGACCGGCATGATGATTCTGCACCCTATCTATTCAGCAATTGTCAGTCGTATGCCCCGCCGTCAGTTTATAGCAGTGGTATATCGCTTTTTTATGGCGCAACTGGTGCTGTTTTATCTCCTGTTTCAGAGTCTGGAGGGTGTCAGTGAAATCTGGGCTGGCCGTGTGTTTTTTGTTTGGACCAGCGTATTTAACCTGTTCGTAATTTCTGTATTCTGGTCACTGGTCAACGATATTTTTCGTCCGTCCCAAAGCAAGCGTCTGTTTGGTGTGATCGCCGTCGGTGGCACGGCAGGTGCGTTGACCGGCTCCGCAATCACCTCGTTTCTGGCTGCGGGACTGGGCGCTATTACCCTATTATTGGTATCAGCCGCATTGTTGGAAGTTGCCGCGTGGGTATCCCGATACCTCAGCGACAATGAGCAATCGCTGGCCATGGCGGCAATTGCCGATGAAGCAGAAAAAAAGGACGCGGACATCAGGAATCTGGAGGTGCCGGAAGAATCGGTGGTGACACAACAGGTGAGCACCAAACAAACCGAGTTGATTGGTGGTGGCACCTTCGATGGAGTTATGCATGTGCTGCGTTCACCTTACCTGCTGGGCATTGCGGCATTGATGTTGTTTTTTACCATCGTTTCCACCTACCTGTATTTTATGCAGATTGCGATTGTTAACGAGGCCCTTGGCGATGATCGCGAGGCACGCACGCAGTTGTTTGCCAATCGGGATCTGATTGTGAATGCCATCACGCTGATTGTACAAATGTTTCTGACCGGTCGAATTTTACGCTGGCTGGGTATCGGGGTCAGCCTGGCGCTGTTACCCGTGATCAGTTTCGTCGGGTTCGGATTGCTGGCGGTAGCGCCGGTGTTAGCCGTGGTGATCGGTTTTGATGTATTGCGACGCGTAGGCAACTTCGCCATCCAGCGCCCTGCACGCGAATCGCTTTACACGGTCGTGTCCAGAACAGACAAATATAAAGCCAAAAATTTTAACGATACCTTTGTGTACCGTGTGGGTGATCAGTTAGGTGCCTGGTCGTACACAGCGATGATGTATTTTGGTTTGGGGTTGACTGGTCTGGCATTAACGATGTTGCCGGTATCGTTGATATGGGTTTTTATAGCTATGTGGCTGGGCACGCAATACAAGGAGAAAAACAAAACGGCTGTATAGCGCGAGTGCTGCCGCGTCCCAACGACACAGCAGCACGGGTATGCCTTAAAAATCAATCACACCAATCAGGGTTACGCTGTTCCTGCTTCTGTCATCGTTGGTGTGCTGAAAACGATCCACGAGGAGTTGGACTCTTTTTCCGCGCGCAATTTGTCTGACAATCGCAGCGCTGAATACCATGCCGGTCCGATCATCAATCGGAAACGCCATGTTGGTGTCAAACTCATAATCAAGTGCCACCTCACCAAAGGCGCTCCAGAGGCCGTCTTGAGAAATATTTTGTGAATAGTTGAACCCCGTGCGAATCAGCGACAAGTGTTCTGTTCTGCCAAATGGTTCGCTGGTTGCTTGCCCTATACTGTTAATAGCAGGCTCATGATGATTCTGAATCATTTGCAAGGTATTGCTCCACCGCAGAACACTACCTTCCGGCAACCAATTTAACTGTGCCTGCGTAAAACGCGCCATGAGACCCGCTTGCAAATATTGTCTTGTATACTCGGCATCGCGGGCAATATTCAACCGGCCTCCCGGTGTTTGCACATTGACTTCGCTTTCGCCTTTGTACATCAGATAGTCAAAACGGACACCCACTGACCACGTCGGATTGATGACCATCCCTGCGTCAAATCGCGGGCCAAAGGTCTGTCCACGTGCGCGACCGTCAGCATAAAAAACATCAGAACTGCTCTCTTCCGCAGCCAGGCCCAAGCCTATGTACGATCCGCTGTCTGGTGCATACAGTAAACCGAGATCGAGACGATCACTGCGACTTTGAATCAGCCCTTCTTCTTCCCGACCTGCAACTCTCACCAAGACTCGTGCAAACAATGGGCGTTCCCAAGCATCTGCAATCGGAATCAATGAGTCATTTTGTGCCGCCCAACTATCTGTACGAGAGTGCATGTCAGATGGCGCAGGCGCCCCCGGTCTGCCCTGTCGCAATTGCCAGACACGGTTAGCGGTTTGATAACTCACCACGCGATTGACCAACTCCCCCATGTCCCCACCGGCGGAATAAAATCTGCGAAGCGATGAATCGCCCATGGCTGCCGCCCACTGGCCTCGTACTTGAGGTGTTGCTGACAGCGCTGATGTTGAAAAAGTGATTCCCGCAGCGACTGTGCATACTACTGCCAAAAATTTTTTATTGATGTATAAGTGCACGACCACATTACCTTCAGAGTTTGCACAATACCAGGCTGCCAATAGAGTACCCGGCACCAAAAGAACAAAGCATTCCAATATCACCTTTATTCATATCCTTGTGATGCAAGTTAAAGGCAATAATAGATCCTGCTGACGCTGTATTGGCATATCGGTCCAGCACTATCGGTGCTTCATCCGCTTCTGGCACCCTGCCTAGCAGCTTTTTTGAGATCAAATGGTTCATATTGATATTAGCCTGATGCAACCACCAACGTCGGACATCAAGAGGCGTTTTGCCATGCAGGGCCAGATGAGTTGACAGATGATCAGCCGCCATCGGGCAAACTTCCTTGAATACTGATCGACCTTCTTGATGAAAGAGTTTGTCAGGTCCAAACGGGTCGGAATCAAAGGCTCGTGACATGTAACCAAAGTTTGACCGGATATTATTGGAGTAAAGTGTTTTTGCTTGCGTGCCCAATATCTCAAACTGGTGATCACTGTGTGCAGTTTCGGCCCGCTCTACAACAATAGCGGTGGCGACATCACCAAAAATAAAATGGCTGTCACGATCCGTATAGTTGATTTGTGGAGATACCAATTCGGGATTGATTACCAAAACGGCACGTGCAGAGCCCGAGCTCACCATTTCCCAGGCGCGATGCAGGGCAAATGTCGCCGCAGAGCACGCAACCAGCATGTCAAATCCAAACCCCTCAATGCCCAGCGCATCTTGTACTTCTATGGCGATCGCTGGATACGCGCGCTCGGTGTATGCACAACTAACTATAACCGCATCGATATCCTGTGCTGTTTTGCCTGCAGAGGACATGGCGCTGCGCGCAGCATGCAAGGCTATCTCAGCCTGATGACTCAATTCGTCTTCTTTGCGCTCCGGAATCACAGGACGCATTCTATTGACGTCGCAAATCCCCTCTTTTATATACACGTGGCGCTGTTTGATGCCACTCGCCTTTTCAATAAACTCGGCGTCGGATTTCCCGATCGGTTTGAGTTGGCCAGCGTCTATTTCAGCCTGGTGTTCAGTGTTGTACTTGTCTGCGTACGCGTTAAGGGCTGTCACCAGCTCTTCATTGGTAATAATATGATCAGGTGTCCACAGGCCTAGCCCGCTGATCACCACCCGATCACTTGCCTGATGCAAGCGCATTGTTTTGTTCCTTCTCCCCGATTATGAAAAAACCTGCCAACTGTTGTGAGTTGGCAGGCACATCAATACACAATTCACATATTGGTTTTTTAGGTGTGTATTGTGGTCAAACTTGTTCAATCAATGATAGCGCCATAGGTCAGCGCTTTAAACGCTGCTCTCAGTGGAACCTGAACATTCATGTGCTGGATCATGACAATGCCAACCAGCTCTTCAACCGGATCGATCCAGAAAATCGTGCCCGCCGCACCGCCCCAGTAATATTCACCAACAGAACCATTTCCTCCAACAGCAGTAGGATCTTCAACGACGGCAAAACCCAGACCAAAGCCGGTACCGCGTGCCATACCTGGCAATTCGTGCGGGCTGTGCTGGCCTGTTGTACCAAAGATGCCACCAAGGTGATTCTGCGTCATAAACTCGAGCGTTTTGCTGCCGATGATGCGCTCACCGTCCAACTGACCGCCATTGATGACCATCTGGCTGAAACGCATATAGTCTTCAGCGGTCGACAACAATCCACCACCACCGGATTCAAATGTCTGACGGTTAACAAAGTTGCTGCCCTCGACCCTGTCACTGACTTCAAGTTGGCCGGATTGTGGATTAAAGGTATGGTTAGTACCAAAGCGTCCAAGTTTTTCGGCAGGAACCTGAAAAAACGTATCTTCCATTTGTAATGGGTCAAAAATACGCTGCTCAAAAAACTCCCCCAATGTCTGTCCTGACACTGCTTCTACCAAAGCGCCAAGCACATCAGTGGCGACACTGTAATGGAATCGTGTACCGGGTTGGTACTGCAGCGGAATAGCGCCGAGTCTTTCGATAAAGGTGGTGTTGTCAGGACTGGTCATTACGCTGGCATCACGATATTGCCTGTCTACCAGCGTGTCACCGAATACGCCGTACGTCAGACCTGCGGTGTGTGTCATCAGCATTTGCACTGTCATTGGCCGTGTGGGTGCCACCAGTGCGCCGCCTGGCCCGGCAACGCGGACATTGGTGAACGCTGGCAGATAACGTTCAACCGGATCAGTCAACTGCAGCTTGCCTTCTTCGTAGAGCATCATGACCGCCAGCGTTGTAATTGGCTTGGTCATGGAATAAATGCGGAAAATGCTGTCCTTCTCAATCGCTTGGCCAGTTTCCTTGTTGAGCACGCCGTACTCTTCAAAATGCACAATTTCGCCTTTGCGGGCAACCATACTGACCACGCCTGCCAACTGCCCCTCATCGACATAGCGCTTCAGAGCGGGTGCAATTTTATCGAGCCGCTCAGAGGACATGCCGACTGACTCCGGTGAAGCATAGGACAGGTTGTCGGCCCACGATTGAACAGAAAACATGGCGGTTATCACCACCGACAGGCAAGCCGAGCGTAAAAGATTTGTTTTCATTATCAACGGAGCCTCCCCAGCTCAAAAAATCGGTTGGCCGGATGATAACCCAGCGCACCTGATAATGTAATACCGCGTTGCAGGGGCGCTAAGCATCTGTTTTAAAGGACATTAAAAATCAGAAACTGCCCAGTACTGTTTACATCTGGTTTGCCTGTCAGATCCTGCGCAGAAGAGTTGTTTAGCGAATTGATCAAACGGAAACAATTGATCTTGCTAAAAAATATAAGTTGACTTATCCCGTTCCTGCTGTAGACTCCTCCGCAAGCCATAAAACCGGCTATATTTATGTAAGCAATACGAAGTGCCGCAATCAGACCCTCGTCCTGTATATCATATTTGTAATCGTATTTTTTGCTTGCCGCCGCTGTAACATTACAGCGACGTGATTGTAACTTTTTTAGTAATTTATTTTTAAGGAATGGCAATATGTCAAATACAGTGACCGGTCAGGTTAAATTTTTCAATGAATCAAAAGGTTTTGGTTTCATCCAGCAGGACGGCGGTGCAGATGTATTCGTACATTACAGCGCAATCAAGTCCAGCGGCTTCAAAACCCTGGCTGAAGGTCAGCGCGTAGAATTCACCGTCACCAAAGGCGCAAAAGGCCTGCAGGCGGAAAACGTTGTAGGTCTGTAATAACAGCCTGACAGCATAAAAGGCCCCGGCATTTTACGATGCCGGGGCTTTTTTTTGCCTGTTGATATTGGAAAACCTGTTAAAGCTTTTTCGGTGAAGGTCTACAAATCCTAAAGTCAAAATACATGGAGCATCGTTATGGCTTTTTTCACAAATCACAAAAAACTATTAGAAGAAAGTGAAGCCAGAGCTGAGCGATTGCAGCAAGATTTGCCCACTGCCCTTCAGGAGCGCGACAAAAAAATCCATCAATTGCATACGGATATTGAAAAGCTGGGGCAAACCAGTCAGCGTCCAGCGATACTGTTGGGAAGCCGGCAAATTGGTGATCCTTTGATTCAGGCTGTGCGGGAATCATTGGCTGGCAATGCCAACAACCTGATGGCTGAGCAAACCAATCTGCTTGCACTTAATGCTGCCATAGAAGCTGCTCGTGCCGGTGATGTAGGTCGAGTTTTTGCGGTTGTTGCAGACGAGGTTCGCAACCTTGCGTCAAAAGCTCAAGACGCCAGTAAAAAAATCGAAACCTTGATCGCCAAAGTCATTCAGCAGAGTCAGAGTATTTCGCTGGTTGTCGAAGAATCCCTGCAGAGCAGTCAGGATGTCGCCGCATCTACCACACAAATTGACGAAGTCACGCAGCAGGTTGTTGCCAAGGCTGAGCACATGAAAAATGTCATCAATCTTTCAGCGGTGGGCAGCTTTATCAATACCGTAAAAATTGACCATTTCGTCTGGAAAATGGATGTCTATCGACGTATTTCCTCGAACGATCTGGCGCAAAATCTGATCACTCACCACGAGTGTCGACTGGGCAAGTGGTACTACGAGGGGGGTGGTGCCCGCAGTTTTGTTCACTTGTCCTCGTTCAGAGCCATGGAACAATCTCACCGGGATGTCCATGAACACGGCCGTGCTGCGCGAGAAGCTGCATTGTCGAAAAACGATGCAGCTTTGCAGCAGTGATTGCCGAAAATGGAAGAAGCCAGTTTGCAAGTTGCATCGCGGCTTGATCAACTTGAACAGGAAATCAAACGCAACGCCTGATTGTCGCCGACGCTGGTTTAGCTACTGAACCAGCTCGCCTGCATCGTCAGACACGTATCATCAAGTGTCGCCAACAGGTCGAGCCAAGGAGTTGTTTTGGGTAGCTCCCAGATAAAGAAGTATTTTCCCGCCTGCATTTTGCCTCGATAAAAATCATCGTCACGGCCATTGGCAATGAGCATCTGCTCAAGCCATATCCATGCAACAACAATATGACCAAACGCTTCCAGATAAACAGACGCATTTGCCAGCGTTAATTCCTGATGACCACTGTTGTGCAATTGCCGGGTCACATCTGCCAGCCTGTATATTGCTGCATCCAGCATCGATGCATATTCCGACAGATTGACGTCTGCGGTTGCTGCATTTGAGGTTTGCAGAATGGTTGACATCAACTGTTCAAAATTGAAGCCGTGATTGATGACAACTTTACGCCCGAGCAGGTCTATCGCCTGAATGCCATGGGTGCCCTCATGAATCGGATTGAGTCGATTATCACGATAGAACTGCTCAACATTGTAGTCGCGAGTGTAGCCGTAACCGCCGTGTACCTGAATGGCAAGATTGTTTGCCTCGAGGCACCATTGTGACGGCCAGCTTTTTGCGATGGGTGTCAGAATGTCGAGCAGTCCGGTAATGCGGTCGAGTTCCTCATCCAGCGCGTTACGTTCTTCATCGATCAATCTGGCACAGTACAGATTCAGTGCCAGCCCTCCTTCCACATAGGCCTTTTGTGCCAATAACATGCGTTTGATGTCGGCGTGATCAATCAGGGCGACAGGCACCGACAATGGATCTTTATTGGACGGCAATCGGCCCTGTTTCCGTTCACAGGCATAGTCAAAGGAATGCAGATAACCGGTGTAACCTAGTGCTGCCGCACCAAGCCCGACACCAATTCTCGCCTCATTCATCATGTGGAACATGTACGACAAACCTTTGTGAGGTTCTCCGACCAGCCATGCAACGGCCCCGGCCTGCCCGTTGGGTTTGAACTTTCCCTCACCAAAATTAAGCAAAGTATTGGTTGTACCTCGGTAGCCCATTTTATGGTTGAGACCAGCCAATACCACGTCATTGTGCTCCGCGCTGTTACCCTGCTCGTCGAGCAATTGTCTGGGTACTATAAACAAAGAAATACCCTTGACGCCTGGTGGACTGCCTGGAATTTTGGCCAGTACCAGATGAACGATATTTTCCGACAGAGAATGTTCTCCGCCAGAAATCCACATTTTGTTTCCAAACACCCGATAGCTGCCGTCGGGCTGAGGTTCTGCCCGGGTTTTGATATCTGCCAGCGATGATCCTGCCTGGGGTTCTGACAGGCACATGGTGCCAAAAAAACGCCCCTGCATCATGGGCAAAACCCAAGTATTGATCTGTTCCGGGGTGCCATAGGCCCTGAGCAGATTTGCGTTGCCGATGGTCAAAAACGGATATGCCGCCGTACCAACATTTGCAGCAAGAAACCACGCAAAACACGCCTTTTCTACCAGTGTTGGCAGTTGCATGCCACCCATCTCATAATCTTGGCCCGCGGCCACCAGTCCGGCTTGCGCGAACAGATCTAAAGCCGCCTTGACCTCCGGAATCATGTGAACCGTTTCGCCGTCGAACCAGGGTTCGTTTGCATCATTTTTTTTGTTGTGCGTAGCAAAATGATGTGTTGCCATCTGCTCGCACAGGTCGAGTGTGGCATCAAAGGTGTCTCGCGAATGATCTGCATATCGTGGCATTTCGCATAATTGTTCAGCGTTGAGCCACTCGTACACCATAAAGTCGACGTCACGACGACTGAGGATCAATGATTTCATGTTAACTTCCTGCAGACTTTAACGGGCCTTGACTGACACAGTCAGCATGGCAATGGTGTATTGGATCAATTTCAGAGCATCCGGGTAGGTGCTTAGTTCAGATTTTGGGCCACGCGTTTGCATGATAACGCCGTGCAAGGCACCCTGCAGATAAAACGCCGCCTGCAACGGGTCTGGTACCTGCGAGCGACTGATACTGCCGTCTCGAAGACCGTTCTCCAAGGCATCAACCATGAGGCTTTTGATGCGCTCACGGCAGAACTCCATTGCCTGAATTTGCCCATCATCCGTTTCAGGTCCTGGAAAGGTAGTCACGCTGGTCAGTACATCAAAATAATGTGGTTCCTCGATTGAGAACGCATGATAGGCATGCCCTATCCCTTCAATTTGTTCCAATCCGGTGGGGCTTTGCCGAAGCGCATGCTCAAAGCGTGTCTGCAGCGCGTTTCCGGCGCGCAGCATGATGCCGCGCATGATGGCTGCTTTGTCCTTGAAGTATACATACAGCAGCGCTCTGCTCAGGCGAGCTTCCCGCGCGATGTCATCCATGGTGCTTTGTTCATAACTTTTATGAAAAAAAACCTGTTCGGCCGCATCAAGAATTTCTTCATGACGTTCCAGCTTTTCCATTTCACGACGTTTTTTTAAAGTCATTCTGCTTTTCCACACGGTTTTTCATTGGTCGATTGTCCACATTACGGAGAATCTGGGCCAGTGTTCATTACGTATTGACAATATGTCATTACCTGACAATATGTCAAAGAGCTCGTTGTTTCAATAATTGTACCCTTTACTTTGGCCATGAGAGAGTCTACTTCGATGCGAATCGCCCTTAACCTTGTGATACCCCTGCTCCCCGTCAAGAGACTGCAACGGTGTTGTTACCCGGTCTCAAAAGAGTGCCGAGTTCATTTGCAGCAACCACGCACACGGATGCTCAATATATGGGTGTTGGCGTTAGCCTTGTCTGCTTGTTCCGGCCCAGAAGAACAGGTTGTAATTGCCGAGCCGGCGACCAAACAGGGTGTGCCGGTGCGGTTGGCAAGCGTTCAACTACGGACTGATAACGAGTTGTTCCGTTTTTCCAGTATCAGCAGAGTCAGACAGCGCGCGTTTTTAACGTTTCAGGTGGGAGGCGTGATTCAAGGACGGTCGGTTGAGCTGGGTGATCAGGTGGTGGCTGGTCAGACGCTGATGACGCTGTATAGCCCTTCATTGCAGCCCGCGGCAGATGCGGCGCAGTTTCGCCTGCAACAACTTGAGTCTGACAAAGCCCAAGCTGACAGGGAATTGGAGCGCCTGAAGACCTTATATGAGCGTGGCGTCATTCCACAGCAGGAACTTGAGCAGCAAGCCACACGCTCAGAGGCACTGGTATCAGCGGTCAACAATGCGCGGGCGACGGCGCAACAAGCGCAGAGTCTGTTAAGAGAAGCTGCATTGCTTGCACCGTTCAGTGGCACTGTTGAACAGATATTGCTGGAACCTGGGGAGTTTGCTCAACCCGGTCAGTCAGTGATGAGAATTTCCGCAAGTACGCAACTGGAGGCTGAAATAAAAGTACCCGCACACCTGACTGATGGGCTCAGGATTGGCCAATCACTGACTGCCTGGCGCAGCTTGTCAGCCGTAGACAGCAACAGCGCCGAAATGCACGTCACTATTCTGGAGATTGGTCAAAGCAGTACCGGCGAAAACAGCCTGTATCCTGTGGTTGTCGCGTTGCCCGAGCAACAAATCCGCACGGGAGAAGCTTTGGAAATTGGTATCCCGGAGCGCAATGAACCAGCCTTGATTATTCCCATGTCGGCGGTGATGCGCTCAGCCGATGGGCTCACGGTATTTCAGAATATCAACAATCGTGTGACGCGCGTCGCAGTCGATGTTGAGCAACTTCAGGGTGAATATGCGGTGATCAAACCCGGCACCCTGGCTGAGGGTGCACAAGTTGTGTATGCCGGCATTACCCGCCTGGCTGACGGTGATCTGATCGAGGTGCTGCCATGATAGAGCAGATATTAAAAAAGCCCCGTCTGGTGTTTTTGGTGATGTTTATGCTGTGCCTGTCGGGACTTGCCTCGTTTGGCAATATGGCAAGACAGGAAGATCCACAGTTTCCTTCGCGTAACGGTTTGATTACGGTGCTTTACCCCGGTGCAACCGCGGAAGCGTTAGAGCGTCTGGTGCTTGAGCCGTTGGAGGATGAAATCTCCCAGGTCGAGGAAGTCAACGAATACAGCTCGATTGCCCGCACCGGTGTTGCCTTGGTCAGTGTGGGGTTAAACGAGGATATTTATGCGACTGACCCCGCATGGGAGCGTGTCCGGCAAGCGATGGACAGAGCGCAACTTGAGTTCCCGGATGGTATTACTGAGATGTCACTTGATGATCGGCTGACCGGTTTGCCTGCCGTTGTATTGGCACTGGCCGGGGATCCATCGGTTGTTGTGCTCAGTGACGCTGCCGAGCGATTAAAACGTGCACTCGCCGGGTTGCCCGGTTTATCCCGCATAGAAATCGAAGGTGAGGCGGATGAACAAATCACTATTGCCTTGAATGATGCGGAACTCGCGCGTTTACAGATTACACCTGCCCAGATCGCCAACACGCTTACCCAACGCAATCAGGTCAGACCGGGTGGTTTTATTGTGCTGGATAACAAACGCATTGGTCTGATCGGCAATACCGAGTTTGCTGATGTGGAAGAATTGCGCAGCACTCAAATTTCCCTTCCCGGCGGTGGCACCCTGCCCCTGTCAGTGTTTGCGGACGTATGGCGGACGGCGGCTGAGCCAGAGCAACCTTCGGTCTGGCAAGACGGTGAACGTGTGGTGGCCGTTAATATCTATTCGCGCGCCAATCAGGTGGATGCCATTCGTTTTGGTGACGATGTGCGCGCACGCATCGCACAGGTTGCACCCGAGTTTGCGCCGTTGGAAATACGCGAGCTGTTTTTTCAGCCGGATCAGGTCAGCTCCCGTTTGAACGAACTGCAGACCAACCTGTTGGTCAGTATGCTGATCATTACAGGCGTTGTGTTTCTGGGCATGGGCTGGCGAATGGGCATTCTTGTGGCCACCATGCTCCCTGTTGTGTCATTGATCAGCCTGAGTATCTATGACATGGGCGGCGGCGTACTGCATCAGATTGCGGTGATTGGACTGGTTATTTCACTCGGTATTCTGATTGATAACGCCATTGTGATGGTGGAGAACATTCAGGATCGTCTTAATCAAGGCAGCAGCTCATATGAGGCCATGACAGCGGCAGTCAAAGAACTGGCTGGCCCTCTGGGGGCCTCAACCGGCACAACATTGGCCGCGTTTACACCGTTGTTACTTTCCTCAGGCGGAACAGCTGACTTCACCCGTGGTATCCCGGTGATGATTATGCTGACGTTGAGTGTCAGTTATATCCTCGCCATCAGCTTTACGCCGTTGCTGGCTGCCTGGTTTTTGAAACCGGCACCTGCACGGCGAGACATCTGGTTTGACCAGGGAGGTCGTGCGCTGGCCAAACTGAGTGAGCGATTTCCGCGGCTGATTATTGTTGCCGGACTGATTATCGTTGCGCTCAGTGCTGTCACGATCCGCTTTTTAAGTATTCAATTTTTTCCCAACGCCGATCGGCCACAAGTTGTGATTGAAATGTTTCTGCCAGAAGGCACAGATCAATCCTATACCAATGCAGTTTCTGCAGATTTTGAGCGGCTTATTCGCGAACAGGAAAACGTGCAATCCGTGCACCGATTTGTTGGTGCAACGGGTCCAGGTTTTTACTACAACCTGCCCAATTCAACACGGGCACCCAATCGTGCGAGATTGGTAGTTAATCTGCAGACGCTGGATCAAACCGCTCCGTTGATAGACTGGGTGCGTGACTTCGCCGCCAGCAAAATGCCGGAAGTTGATATTGTTGCAGGCACACTCGCCCAAGGCCCACCCCGTACAGCGCCTGTCGAGGTGCGGATTCAGCATGCCGATGATCAGACCCGTCTGGCTGCCACAGAACAGATATTCCGACTCATCAAGACCATTCCTGGTGCAGTAGATGTGCGTCATGACATGGATCTTGGTACGCCGGTGGTCAAGGTGACTGTGGATGATGCGTCTGCAGCCCGATATGGACTGACACGTGCTGACGTTGCAAACACCTTGTTTGCCCGCAGTTTTGGGTTGCCTGCACAACAGTTCCGCCAGGAGCGCGAGCCAGTACCGATCGTACTGCGCTCAACAGAGGGTACCCGTAGTAATCTGTCCACTTTGCTGTCCAGCAATATTTACAATACTGCTGGTGATGCAATCCCGCTCAGCATGATTGCCCGCATTGAGGCTGATTGGCAAGCTGCCAGCATTCAGCATCGAAACGGCGCGCGAATCTACAGTGTCACCGCTGGTCTGGATGAAGGTTACAGTTTCAGCCAGATTCTTGATGTCCTGAATACCCTGCTTCAAGCCGAGCCGTTGCCAGCTGGCACCCTCATGGAGCTGGGGGGCGATCAGGAAAGTTCAGGCGATGCAAATCAGGCGATTCTTGCGACCGCACCCATTGGCATTCTGTTGTTGCTGTTTTTCCTGTTGTTACAGTTCAACTCTTATCGCCGGGTCGGCATCATTTTGCTGACAGTACCGCTTGCGGCGGCCGGCATTTTTCCGGGGCTGGTGTTAAGTGACTCGCCATTCGGTTTTCAGCCGTTGCTGGGCATCATTGCGCTGGTGGGCATCGTTGTGAACAATGCGATTGTGTTGCTGGATTTAATAGATACACGAATGAAATCCGGTGATGATATCAAGACAGCTGTTACCGAGGCGGTGACACGGCGCACACGCCCTATTCTGCTCACCACCGCAACCACTGTGGCAGGCCTGCTGCCGCTGGCGTTTTCATCGTCAACGCTTTGGCCGCCCATGGCATGGGCGATTATTTCAGGACTGCTTGCCTCAACCATACAGACCTTGTTGGTAGTGCCCGCAGTCTGCCGCTTAACGCTAGGCGGTACATCTCAAAAGCAAGATGCATCGCCCACGCTAACCACCGTATGAGGATCACGCCAGAGGCAACTGTGTCGAAGAACAATCAGGCGCAACGCGCCGTTATGAGACCCAGTTGCCTCTGGCGTGATTCGACGACCGTGCGGTCGTGATTCGAATTTTGTAAGGCTGTTTGTTATTTACCGCTGATCAGGCAATTTATAACCATCCGCATCCAGTTTGGCCCGCACTACTTTTTTATCCATTTTGCCGGTAGCGGTTAACGGGATGGCATCCACAAACAGCACATCATCAGGCAACTGCCACTTGGCAAATTTGCTCTCGCAGAAACTGATCACCTGTTCACGGGTCAATTCAACACCAGGTTTTTTGATGACCAACGCGACGGGTCGTTCATCCCATTTTGGATGAGGATGCGCAACCACACAGGCCTGAGCCACGCCAGCAAGACCCACAATGTGGTTCTCAAGATCAACCGATGAAATCCATTCGCCGCCAGATTTGATGAGATCTTTGGAGCGGTCAGTGATGATCACGTAGCCGTCTGGATCAATCTTGGCGACATCGCCGGTGATCAGCCAACCATCATGAAACTTGTCCGGTTGAGGGTTGTTAAAATACTCCGAGCAAATCCAAGGGCCGCGAATCAGCAGTTCGCCAAACGATTGTCCGTCATGGGGTAACACATTCCACTTGTCGTCAAAAATTTCAATTTCCAGACCCGGAATGGGCAATCCCGCCTTGGCCTGATTGTGCGCCCTCTCGGCGTCACTCATGGCAAGGTGTTTTCGCTTTCCGGTACGTCGGCTGATGGTTGCCAATGGACTGGTTTCAGTCATCCCCCAACCCTGCACCATTTCAACATTCAGCGCATCCCAATACCACTCAATCAATGAGGGGGGCGGCGCGGAACCACCACAGGTCAGTCGCGTCAGAGCTTTGAATTGATACTTACCGGGGTTGGCTTCCATCAAGCCTTTCACTCCCTGCCAGATGGTGGGTACACCAGCGGAAATAGTAATGTCGTAATCCATCAGCATGCGCGCCAGATGATCAGGCACCATAAAGCGATGTGGATAGACCTGCCTCATGCCCAGCATGGTCGCAACCCAGGGCAAACCCCAGGCATTGGCATGAAACATAGGCACAATGCCGAGCAAGGAATCTGTCGCCGACAGTCCCATTACATCGGTCATAGCAATCGAAATTGTGTGAAGGTAGTTCGCGCGATGGGTGTACATCACACCTTTGGGTTTACCGGTAGTACCACTGGTGTAACACAGACCCATGGCTGAATTTTCATCGATTTCCGGCCACTGGTAGCGAGTCGGTTGGCCAGCAATAAATGCTTCGTAGTCGACCGTATTGGGCAGACTGGTAGACCAGTTTTCAAAGCCCGGTTCGGCAGCAACAATAATCTTCTGGATGCTGGGGATTTTCCCCGCCAGTTTTTCAAACAAAGGCAGAATATCCGCGTCAACAATCACCACTTTGTCCTGTGCATGATTGATGATGTATTCGAGATCGACCGGTGAAAGACGGATGTTCAGTGTGTGGACAACTGCACCCATACAGGCTACCGCGTGATAGGCCTCCAGATGTCTTGCACCGTTCCACATAAAGGTCGCCACCCGATCACCAATCTGCACACCTGCATCGTTTAGCGCATGCGCCAGTTGATGGGCTCGATTACGCGTTTCCAGCATGGTTTGACTACGCGCGCCATCCGCGGTTGCTGTCAAAATCTCTACGTCGGGCTGCAACAGGGCCCCCCGATCCATTAGCCTGTGCATCAACAGGGGAGTCTTTTGCATTGTCATTTATTCTGCTCCTGACATAGTTCTTCGAAGGAACTGAAGACTAAACCAGCTACAGGAACAGTTCAACAGATTGTGAATGTATTCAACTTGCTGGTGAAAGGACTTGCCGATTGAGGCGATTTTTCTTGCCGATAAAACTGAAAAGAGGGATCAAAAAAGGGCGCGCAACGGGACATGGAACTGCGGGATAAGGCCCCCGCCCGCTGCGCGTTTGGAACAAACGGGCAATACTTTACTGGCGGGTATACGTTACAGCGATGATCTGTTCACCAGCTTCGTTGCGCTGCACCATTTCAATTTTGGGACTGCTTGGACCAAACATCCATTTCACATTGAAGTAGACTCGGTTATGCACAGGTGGCAGCGTGATATATGACCCGGCAAGGTTGGTTGACATGGATATGCCTACGCCATCCCACATACAGGCAGCAACACCACGTGACTCTATACGCCAGTAAGCTTCTGCAAATTTGGGGGCAGGAATGTTGATTGGCGTGATAGTCAGTTCACAGTTATCACCTTGATCAGATTTATAGACGCCATCAATTTGAGCAAATGCGGATTGGCCGGCGAATAACAAGCCTGTTGCCAAGCCACTAATGCCAAGAAATTTTGTAAAACGGTTTTTTGAAATCATGATTGCCTCGGTTCCTGTTGCAAAACTGTCAAGGCGAAATTCTAATTCAGTCTTTATGAAAGGCTTTGATTCAGATCAAAGTGCACTCATCCTCTGCAGGGGTCGTCAGCGAACAAAACGCAAAACTCAGGCAAAAAAATGGGTCGGTCAGACTTTCGCCCGAACGACCCTGAAAAATAACCATCAAGAGGAACTACAATTACAACAACTACAAAAGCGCTCGAGCTTAGACTTCTGCGCGGATGCGCTGATCCATATGCGCGATAGCCCAGTGTGCAGACAAAATGGCACTTTCCATCCAGGCTGATTTTTTGCTGATCTGATCGCCAATCATGTAGTGGCGGCCGCTAGGCTGCTGCAAGGTGTTGTAGTGCCGCTCATTCTCGGGCGTTGATGCACCCCAGCGTGCGGAACATCCCAGCATATGGTTCATGCGATGCCAGGCAATCGTGACGCCATGTTCTGCCATGGCGCGATATTGTGGATGAATTTTTTCACCTTGAGCGAGCATGGCTTCGATTCGCTGCTCCTGCGTCATGCGGGTGAACTCCATACCATTGCCGTAATCGTACGCCGCCAGCATCACGCCTTTCTGGCGGAGCAGTCCATGGAACGGGTACCAGATTTGTCGAATGGGTTGGTTAGTCCACGTGATACCGCCATAGATCTCCTCGTTTTCCCAGAAACGTTCTTTCATCTGGAACGCACCTTTATAGGCGACACCGCGGCGGATGACTTTCATCGCCGCGCGATATTCGGCAGGGAAATTGGCTTCGATGCCCACCATCAGGTGAGAGGGAATGCAGTTAAACACAAAGTCTGCTTTGATGGTGTGACGCTGTCCGTCCTGATCGTAGGTGACATCGATGCTGTCGCCATGATCGTGCACTGCCATCACCATGGCGTGATATTCAATTTTGCTCTCGAGCTGGCGCACAAATCCGGCGATGATCTGATCCATACCACCAATGGGTTGCATGAGCATGGGGCCGGTTTCACCCTCGTTCTCGGTCAGTACTGAACGCAATGCACCAAGGTTGGCCTTCAACAGATCACGGACCTTGATCATCTCCTTCTGGACAGGTTCATCAATAAATCCACCTGAGGCTGCACCATTGCGCATGCTGCCTGTGTATTTGCCGGTAGCATCAAGATCGCCGAACATGCGAATGGTCGCCAGCATTTTTTCAGCTTCAGCTTCAGAAAATGGTTCATCGAGTTCTGCATTGTTGAACCCTTTAAACATCAGTTCTGCCATGAAGCCTTTCAGGTTGGTGCTCATGTCGATATTGCGCATGGGTTTGCCACCATTAAAACCGGTGTCATGGACCAATGCGTGTTTGTTTTCATTAATAAACAACTCAAGTGGAACCTGAAGTTCCTTACAATAATGCAGCACATTTTTGTGTGAACTGGGAATTCGTGCCGCGCCGCAGTTGAAATACAGGTGCGGTTCGTCATCAAATTTGCAAATCTGCGGGTTGCCGATTTCATCAATCAAGGTGCCGTGTCTGACCGTCATCACCCGACCGCCGCAGCGATGGGAGGACTCAAGCACGGTGCAGTCGTAACCAGCTTTGGTTAGCTCGTAAGCGGCGGTCAGACCAGAAATGCCTCCCCCGAGAATCACGATGCGTCGCTGTTGGCCGCTTAACGGCATCAATGATGGCACGCTGGCGACAGAACTTGCGGGTATCAGGCCCAACGCTCCCCCGACGCCTAACACCGCTGCTGTTCCGCCAGTTGCGGCAATCAAATTCAGAAATTCACGACGGGTTACTGGTTTTGACACGGACATAATCCTCTGCAATCACAATTTCTTATAAACCGGATCAGACTTCCGGACTGCTTATGAGCCACCATTATTAACCAGAAGCAGCAAAAAAGTCCTGCCGGAAACATCCCCGAAACCTACTAATGCAAAAAAATGCCCTCTCATGGCGGCTCTGTTATGGTGCGCAATACGTTGACAAGCACCAGCATAGCGCCAAATTTATAGCTCTCCTATCAAAACGCCCTCAAAATTCACTGAATGCCACTGGCCTCCATCTTGCATGCGAGATCCGTACCTGAACCTGGCTGCACGCATCCGATCACGCCGGTTTCACTGTGAATAAGCTGCATTCCGCTTGACCTTTGGGAGGGTTTTTGTTTGCATATCTGCAAACAAGAAATCACCGATATGACACACAATATAACGAACAAACTCGACAACAGCCCGGTCAAAGTTGGTGTATGGATCGTAAGCCCTGCTGCCTGCACACTTGCAAAAGATGACCGGGAAATAAAGATCACCCCGCGCAGTATGGATGTGCTTCGATTACTGATCGCAAACGCCGGCAGTGTTGTCAGTCCTTCAGATTTTCTCGATACCATTTGGCGCTCGCCCATTGCTTCCGATCATGCTGTTCACAAAGCCATTGCCGAACTTCGCAGCGCATTGGAAGATGATGCGCATCAACCCTTGTACATCAAAACCGTCCCCAAGCGCGGCTACACCTTAATTGCCGAACTGGGGCATGTTGGCGAGCCGGCTACCGCAAAACCTGAGCTTTCATCAACGCTGGCTACTGATGAGGCGGAAGTGAACAGATTTTCGGTCAATTCCCCCGCTGACTCCTGGTGGCGGCGGGGTTTGATTGCCGCGGTATTGTGTGCATTGGTGATCGCCATACCTTTGCTGTGGCGCTCGCCTGACAGCACGCCGGAGGCTGACGGCGTAGTTAAACTCGCTGTGTTGCCGTTTGAATCGCGTGATTTTACAGATGAAAATCAGATACTTGCGGAAGGAATCAGGGACTCTTTGATTAACGGACTTGGCAAGATCAGTCATCTTCAAGTGCTTTCCACGGCCAGTTCTACCAACACCTTGAGTACCAGCACAGGTCTGGATCGCAATTTTTTACGTGAGGCTGATCACGTGCTTCAGGGCAGTGTCATGACGGCTGATGGCAGATTGCGAGTGATAGTCCATCTGGTACGCGCAGGCGATGGTTTACGTGAATACTCTGATCAATTTGACCTGCCGATGAACGACATTTTTGCTGTGCAAGACAAGATCGTTAGTAATGTCGTCAGCGCGTTGAGCATTTATCTGAACGATGTTGAGCGCTCGGAAATGTTGGATTGGGGGACGACCAATCCCCTCGCGTATGAGCGCTTTCTGCGGGGAGAGTTCTACAATAACCAGTTCAATCCCGCAGACTGGGAGCGGGCAATCAGTTACCACAAGGCCGCCATTGAGCTGGATCCCAATTTTATGAATGCCTATCACGGACTGGCGACGGCCGCGAATAACCTTGCCGTGTATAGCGGCACCGAAAAGATCAATCAAATGTATGAGTTGGTGTTGAACGTGCATCGGGAGATATCTCGAATAGATCCCGATAGCCCCATCCTTGATTCAATTCAAGCCATCAAGCTGCGTATGCGTGGCTCAAGTTACATACAGCAAGAGATGCAGTTACGTGAGCAGATCATGTCGGGTAATCCGCCCCATTTTGCCATGGCGCATTATGCGCTGTTGCTAATTGGTGCGCGCATGTACAAAGAAGCCGCTGATTTTCTGAATCTGGCCTCCGAAGCTGGCCCCTATGAAATTTCCCCTGATGAGGTGTGGAGTTATCGAATCAATGTATTGACCCCATCTGAGGCTATACTGGCACGCAAAAATCAGCTTCAGGATCGTCCCTTCCACGTCAGCTTTCTGGGATCAGTCGCGGTCAATTTGGCGATGCTGGGAGATTTCAGGCAAGCACAAATTTATTTAAATCAACAGCGTGAAGTTGATATTGAAGGTATTCTCGAACATTACAGCGAGATCATCATGAGCTTTCTGGCGGGTGACATCCAGCCCGGTTCTGACGAATTTCTGGCGGCACTTAAGGATCATCCTGACTTCTACTACAACAATGGCATGTTGTCTTTTATGGTGGGTGATATCGAGCGCGGTATCTCATACTGGCAGAACCTGCAGCCGGAACAATTGCGCCGACTGTTTAATGTGACACATTCTGCTGAAAAGTATTTCCCTGATCATGTGCTTGCATCGGCGGACTATCAAGGGTTGCTGGAGTCACTTGGCGCGGGTATCAGCTGGCAACATCGATTGATGGAAGGTGTCATGCAGATGGAGCAAATGACCGGCGTCAGCCTCAGTCGAAAATCGCGTGACGCTTACGACAAGGGGCTTTTTATGCAAGATAACAACCTCTGGTCCGAGCAGCAGTGGGCAGAATTTAACCATCATAAATCCCAACGTCTCAGTCAGGCATCGACACTGGGTGCAAATCGCATTCACTAAGCTGGTTGCAATTCCACCCTGATGTGTGACTTTTGTCCTTAAAATGCACAATCATGTGCCAGATCAAACCCTTACTATTCTCATCCTGAATAAACTCAGTTATGCTGCCCTCAACCATGCATCAACCGGGCATGGCGTTCAGTCAAAATGAACAGACCTCGCGAATTACCTGTCCTTCAGGACGATTTAGTAGGTATTAAGAAGGTTTCCGGGAGGACTTTCGCGAGCCCATGTTCTCATAATCGGGGCAGCCGTATAGCTGAGACTTACAAGAATACAGATTCCACGCGGCAGGCTCTTAATCGGTTCATGAACAAGACGCACTTACTACAGAAAAAGGAAAAATCAATGAATAAAACTCCAAAACTCTGCACACTCTCGTCCGTACTCGTATTGCTCGGGTCCATGGCGGCAGTTGCTCCTGGTGCCTACGCACAACAAGGTGGTGCTGCACCGGAGCTCGAAGAAGTCGTTGTTACCGGCTCCCGCGCCGCGCCACGGACTGCGATGGATTCTGCAGCACCTGTCGACGTGTTCTCAGCTCAAGACTTCCAGGACCAAGGTACCTCAGACATCAATGATCTGATGCGTAACTTGGTACCCACATTTAACGTACAGACTCAGGACATTAACGACGGCTCCTCCTTGGTACGTCCTACGACCTTGCGTGGTCTGCCTGCTGACAACACGCTGGTGCTGGTTAACGGCAAGCGTCGTCACCGCTCAGCAGTTATTCAGTATGGCCGTTCAGGTACGCACTTCCCTGACATCCAGATGATCCCGCCAATTGCCATGCGTCAGGTTGAAGTGCTGCGTGACGGCGCATCTGCCCAGTACGGTTCAGACGCGATTGCTGGCGTATTCAACTTCCAGTTGAAAGAAAATAACGAAGGCGCATCCTTTGAATACAAAACTGGCCAGTACACAGAAACCAGCGATGGTACCCTGCAGTATGTTGCCGGTAACGTAGGTCTGCCGTTAGGTAATGATGGTTTTGCCAGCGTCAGCTTTGACGTGACCAACCAGATGCGCAGTGACCGTTCAATCCAGCGTGCTGATGCTCAGGCAATCATCAATGCCGGTAACAAAGCGGTACCCGTTAATGCTCAGACACAAGGTCTGCCTGATGTTGGTAACTTCAACATCGTGATCAACGCGGGTATTCAATTGTCTGCCAACCAAGAGCTTTACTCATTTGGTGGTTATAGCGAAAAGACCAACGAACTGGGCTTCTTCTATCGTCCAGCTGAGAACCGTGGTGGCCTGTTCACCGTGGGCAGCAACCACCTGATTCTGGATACTACACCGAACGGTACCGGCAACTGCCCGACTATTCCACGTAGTGTATACCCGAACGCTGGTAGCTCGTTGACCGTGCTGAATGCTGTTGGTGCCAATCCGAACTGCTTCAGTTTCCTTGAGTGGTTCCCGGGCGGATACACACCGGTATTTGGTGGCGATATTGTTGACTTCTCCAACGTCACCGGTGTTCGCGGCGAATTGTCTAACGGCACACGTTACGATGTCAGCATCAACAACGGTTATTCAGAAGTTGAATTCTTCATCTACAACACCACCAACCCGTCAATGGGCCCACAGTCACCCACCTCGTTCAAACCAGGTGTGTATCAGACCATTGAAAATACGGTCAACTTTGACTTTGTTACCCCCATCGCTGTTGACGGCTTCTACTCGCCGCTGAACTTTGCATACGGTGCCGAGTGGCGTCGTGAGACTTTCCGCGTCACTAACCGTGACGAAAATGCGTGGAAAGTGGGACCTTACGCAACCAAAGGCGCAAACATTGGCTCCGACGGTTTCCCAGGCTTCTCTCCAACCGCACAGGGTTCATGGGATCGTAAAAATTGGGCATTCTATGTGGATATCGAAGCCGACGTGACTGAGCGCCTGCTGCTGGGTGCTGCTGTTCGTTACGAAGATTTCTACAACACCTTTGGTGGCACCACTGAAGGCAAAATCAGTGCGCGTTACCGTTTAACTGACACCATCAACATCCGTTCTACGTACAGCACCGGTTTCCGTGCACCGTCACCAGGCCAGGCGAATATTTCTAATATCTCGACAGGTACTGATGCCGGTATTACCATCAACCAGGGCCAGATCCCTCCAACCAACCCCATCTCTGTGGCGTTTGGTGGTCGTGAACTGACGCCTGAGCAGGCAGAGAACTTCTCCGTTGGCCTGGCGTGGGATGTTGCAGGTGTAGACCTGACAATTGACTACTTCAACATCAAAATGGAAGACAGAATCCTGAACTCCAGTAACTTCACGATCACGCCAGCCATTGCGCAGCAGCTCGAAGATTCTGGTATTGTGGGTGCACGTAGTATTGCCCGGTTCTCTTACTACACCAATGACTTGGATACCACTAACGAAGGTGTCGAAATCGTTGCTGCCTACACACACGATTGGGGCAACAGCCGCACCCAGTTCCAGGGTTCATGGGCTTGGACTGATCAGACTCTGGACAGCTTCACGCCATCACTGTTGAACCGTGCTGCGCAGTTGACCCTGACTGACCAGATCCCGGCTAACCGTGGTAATTTCCGTGCCAACCACCTGATTGGTGACTGGCGTATCACTGCCAGTGCAAACTACTACGACAAGTATCTGGTGGTTCCGTCAAGCGCCGACGCAACTCGCGATTATTGGGCAAACAGTGAAGTCATTTTTGGCACTGAAGTTGCGTACACGTTTAATGATAACTACACCGTTGTCATTGGCGCAGACAACGTATTCAGCACCAAACCTGAAGAAATTCGTCCAATCGACGTGGGTTCAGGCACTTCTAACAAGTATCTGACCTCATCAGGCTTCAGCCCGAACGGCCGCTTCCTGTATGGTCGAGTGCAGGTAAACTTCTGATCCGAGTAAATACCCGGATTCGAAGGTGAGTTAACAAAGAGGGGCGAAACTATTTTCGCCCCTCTTTTTAACGCAAGACAGCACGACAAGTATAAATCGAACGTGAACACGGTTTTTTGTTCAATCAAATCAAAGGTTTTCTGGTATGAAAAAAGCAGGATTCTGGTTAAATCTGGCGCTGGGTGCCGCACTGTGTACAACCTCACAGGCTGCAACCGTTGACGGCGTGGAAGTCAGTGACCGGTTCTGTCTGACTTGCCACGGCACAGATGGCCAAGGCAACATTGGAATAGATGCTCCCCGCCTTGCTGGTATGGAGCGATGGTATTTGCAACGACAACTGGAGATTTTCAGAAGCGGCCTGCGCGGCACGCATCCGGAAGATCTTAATGGCAAAGAAATGCAGCCAATGGCGGCCATTCTCAGTGATGAAAGCATTCAGGATATTCTGAATTGGGCTGAGACGTGGGAATACAAACCCGCAGAAATTACGTTGACCGGTGGCGATGTCGCCCGAGGTCGTACACTTTATCAGACTTGTGCAGCCTGTCACGGCGCCGCTGGTGAAGGTAATGAGGCCATGCGGGCACCCGCACTTCGTGGTCAAAATGATTTTTATCTGGTGAATCAGCTGAAAAACTTCAAAGCTGGTTTGCGCGGTTCAGATTCCCGTGATCAACAGGGTTCGCAGATGCGCATGATGGCCCAGGGCATTCCTGATGATCAGGCTATCACCGATATCGTCAGTTATATCAATACGCTAGGCCGTTGAGAGCAACGGGCTCTAACTATAAACCATTAAAGGAGAATGCGATGTCCCGATCCCCGATCAAGCAAGTTTTAACAGGTGCGGTGTTGGCTTGTGGTCTTTCCATGGCAGCTGCAACTGTTGTTGCTCAAGATGTAATTATTCACCCGAATGCCGGTACTTTCCCAATTGCAAACGCGGTTGAAGTCGGTCCTGGTGCATCTATCATTTTCCACAGTGGTGTGACACCCGCTGCGGCCAATCCTGATGCACAGCGCGGCACACCAGAGTTTTATGGCGATACCAAGACGCAGGCGATCAGTGTATTCAACCGCATGCAAGCTGACCTTGAACGTCATGGGCTGAGCATGGGTGATGTGGTCAAGATGACTGTTTTCCTGGTAGGCGACCCGGCGATGGGTGGCCAGATGGATTTTGATGGCTTCATGGAAGCCTACCGAATGTTCTGGGGCACACCAGAACAGCCGCGGCTGCCCGCCCGTTCAACCGTACAGGTTGCAGGTCTGGTAGGTCCGCTGATGTTTGTTGAAGTTGAAGTCATCACTGCAACAACGCGTTAAGTGCACTACGGTCGGGTGGTATTCCCCCCCTTGAGCCACCCGGCTGTTTTTATCTGAAGTTCTGATCAATGGCTGAGACAAAATAAAAAAGCCCGGCCTGTCTTCACAAGCCGGGCCTTTTTATGCCCAATAATCAGTCAAATCAATTGGGGCGCCAATCAACAGACAATGAGAATTGTCGGCCCCACGGACTGTGCAAGCGACTTTCAAATCCACCCAGTACCGGCAGTAGCTGCGGCTGACGATCGAACACATTATTGATACCAACGCTGATACCGATCTCGCTGTCCAGATAATCAGTCATTGTATAGGTGTACTGCGCATTCACGATGCTCCAGGAATTTACTTTTCCATTCGCAGGCGGCTGCACTCCGGTCAATACGTTGTTAACAGCATCGTCAAAAATAACGCTGTCCTGGTAGTTGTAAGTCAATGATGCACTGTGATTATTCAGGAACCAGTTTGTTCTTAGCTGAGATTTGAGCTTGGGTACGGGCGCCACAACGCCCGTTCTGGCATTCTGCTTACCTAACGCATCAATAATGGCACCTTGATCCCGGTATTCATAGTTGGTGTTATAGGTTGCACTTAACACGGTTGTGAACGTTCCAAGATTACTGGTATTCAGTGTGTAACGGGCGCGGGCATCAATCAGATCCACCCATACCGTACTGACGTTCTTGGCCTGACTGACAACGCGTACCACGCGCTGCGCTGCGCTATCACGCGTCACGCTGGCCAGTGGAGTCCCGCCTGCTGCCACCCACGCATTAGCTGCATTTCGTGTCGCAGAGCCCGGCGTTGAACTATACGCAGACGCGGACGACCCGATAGCTTTCAGCATTTCTGCAAACTCGATGGCAACAATATCAAGCGTTCCCAGTGTACGAATACGATCCGTATACTCAATGGATTGATAATCCATGCTCAGGCTCAAGCTATCCAGCGGTTCCCAGGTGAAGCCAACGTTCCAGATATCGGATGTCTCCGGCGCCAAGCTGGGATTGCCTGATGAGCAGGTGGCGCCACCATTAAGTACGCCGCCGGTTATAGGATCAGCTCCAAAAAAGATTTCACCGCAGTTCTCGTTTGGATCAAAGGGACGTGATTGTGCTGGCGTTGGTGCCAGGAAACTTTCACCTATTGAGCCCCTGAGCGCGAGGGTTGGTAGTGCTTCCCAGCGCAGCGCCAATTTCGGTGTTGTTGTCTGCAGGCCAAATGTTGTGAAATTCTCATGACGCACAGCAAGTTGAGCATCCAAGGTCTCCAATATTGGTACTTCAAACTCAACATAGGCTGCCTGTACCCGGCTGGCATATCGACGATCAACGGGTGGTGAGTCGGCAATACTGGAGTTGTAGTTTTGTCTTATCTTGGACAAGGGGTTGGCATTGTCAAACTCCACGACATCCCTGAATTGATAACCAATGGCCATCTGCATCATACCCGAAGGCAACTCATACAGATCCCCCGTGGTATTCAATTCAAATACGGCCAATTCATTGACTGACGACCGGTAATTCAATGTCGGTGCAACCCAATCCACCAACGCCTGACTATTACTGGTTACGCCAGCTTGATAAAACGGAGACCGCGTATCAGCAGAGCCGAAAGGATTGAGCCACTCGTTACCAGCAGGACCTCCCTGCCCCAGCAAGGCTGCCTGCAGGTTATTGATATTAATCATGTGCTGTGTGGAGTCCCGGTGAACGCGTTGGTAACTGAACGAGCTATTAGCTGTCCAGGTATCCGTGAGGTCAAAACGGGCACCCAATTTGTAGCGCTGAATAAAATCTTCGTATTCCTGCTTACGTGCCCCGGTCGCGGGGTCGGCATAAGATGGCAATGTCCCTGCGATTGCAAACGGGCGCCACAACCAGGGTGAAACATCCACACCAAATGGATTTGATGGATTGTTGGCAGGCACTACCAGCGCATCACGGTTATTGCCATTTAGCTGATAGGTCAATGTGTTGTGATTGTCCGACTGTCGGCTGGCAATGGAGGCTTGTGCTTGCAGTTCAATGCCATTGCTCAATTGGTAAGTCATGTTCTGAAATATGTTGTATTCGACCTTGCCAGAGGCAATTGGCCACTGCTGACCGTAGTTAAAGAAGCAGTTGTTGCCTGGTTGAGGAATGCCACTTGGATTATTATTGCGGGCGCCAAAGTCCGTGACATCATTAAACGTACCGCAGCTGGGGTCAACAAGATTGCCGCCCGTCAATGTGCCACGATGCAGCTGTCCGGGCACAGGATTAGCCCCGACAACACGGCGAAATACACCAGGGTTACCAGAGTTAGCCCAACCATAGTCTGCTCGCAGCAATCGCGGGTTCTCAAACATCATGTAAGGGGTAGTTTTTGCGTAATCCGCTGCAAACACGTAGCTAACACCGCTATTAAAATCGCGCCCCATCAGGATACCCAGTCGGTTATCCTCAAAATTGCCGCCTTCGTTGCGTTGGTGCGACACTCGTGTCCGTATGCCATCAAAACTTTTGATAGGGATCAAGTTGACCACCCCTGCTACGGCATCTGAACCATACAAAGCGGAGCCACCGTCAAGTACTACCTCCATGCGGTCAATAGCGATTTCAGGCAAAAGAGTATTGATGCCCGAATCTACCGATCGTGAACCGTCCATCAGAGTCAGCGTACTGTTTTCGCCGAGTCCGCGTAAGTTAAACGTTGTACCCACACTGGTTTGTCCGCCGCTGCTGCCGGCGTTTACATTGTTGACAGTATTGGTATTCTGAGTGTAGCTCAGATCGCGGATGTAGTTGCCCATATTGGGCGCACCAGCGGCCTGAATATCGGCCTGACTAACCGTGTCAACCGGGTTGTTCTGGGCAAATGCGCTGTTGCGGATAAACGAACCTGTAACAACTACCTCTTCCAGTTCCGGTGCCTCCTGCTGCGCAAAAGCTACAACAGGAATGGCCAGAGAACCTGCCATGACAGTTTGGATCAGATAATTCAGATAACGTTTTTGTTTGTTATTGTTCATATCGTTGCCTCTCTTCCTGATATTTTTCTTGTGTATAGCCGAGATGGAATCGGCACTGCGTCGAATCAGCCAAATGAACAGGCTCAGTTTGCTCCGACCCTACCAATATACAGAACACGTAACCTTGCTGGCGTATTCTGTAAAAAAGTTACATTCGCTATCACAACCTTGTAACAATTCATGTTTTTAGTCGGCTGATGTTACAAATTATTACAGCTGAAAAGAGAATAGGTGGTTTTAATCCGATCATTTTTTAATGCACACTTTTTGTGCGGGAAATCGCACCAAATCTGTGCGGCAGAGTTTTTTTTTCTGAACGTCTGCTCTGTCGAAATAGAAGTCAAAAGCATTGCAGTCGCTGCAAAAAGTCCCGCATACTTGCCACAAGTTGTCGCAATTTAACAATCTGCAACAATCAGTAGCACAGCGCTGTGGACTGGAAATTTTTACAAGGGACAATAAAAACCAAATGGCAACCGAAGACTACTTGCAGAGTTTACGCAACTACATTGGTGAGTCAGCAAAGATTACACCTGACTCTCATTTGCGTAATTATGTAAAAACTACCTTCCTTACTCTGGAAGAAAATGCCCTGCCCCTTCGAGTACCCTTTGAACAGGCACAAGACTATATTGGTAAACTGGTTGGGGTGACCAAATGGTTTACAGTCGATCAGACACGAGTCAATAAATTTGCGGAAGCAACTGGTGATTACCAGTTCTTACATATTGATAAAGAACGTACAACGCGAGAAACCTGTTTTGATGGCACCATCGCTCATGGCATGTTGACGATGTCTCTACTACCAACGTTTGCGACGCACGGTACATTAAAAATTGAAGGCACGTCGCAATACATCATTTATGGCTTGGACAATGTGCGCTTTTTGAATCCAGTCAGGATCGGCAGCCGAATCAGGGGCAGTTTTCGGTTGATCAGTGCGGATGAACGTAAAGCCGGTGAATATTTGTTACGTCACTCTGCCACCATTGAAATAGAGCATCAGAACAAACCTGCGTTGATTGCTGACTGGATCGTATTGGCATTGGCGTAAGAATCAGTGCTTATGCAAAGCGCTCAGCATCAGCTCTCATCCAATCCTCTGCATACGCAGGCGGAATAGATTCATTCATGAGTTGCTCTGGCAATAGCGGCGTATAAATCTGGTTGAAGTGTCGCATACCGGCTTCTGTGCGCTGATACAGATCGGAGGGTGTCAATTCGCTGGCCGAGGTATACCCCAAAGCGCCACAGAGTTCTAAAAAGGCAGCAACGGTGCCTGTCTGATAATTTTTAACACGAATTGAGCGTAGATCAACGTCCACTGCTTTGGCTCGCGCTTGGTCTTGAGTGGCAATGCCAGTTGGGCACTTGTTGGTGTTGCATACCTTGGATTGAATGCATCCCAACGCCAGCATCATAGCGCGTGCCGAGTTGACCAAATCCGCGCCCAGTGCAATTTTTGCCATCATGTCAAAACCGCTGGCATTTTTGCCGGCACTGATAATTTTGATTTGAGTACGCAAGCCTGCACCGATCAGTACTTGCGACACAAAATAGGTTGCCTCGAGTCCATGCATGCCAAGGCGATTGCTGAACTCAACGGGTGCCGCGCCAGTGCCGCCTTCGGCACCATCCACGGTGATAAAGTCGGGCAGAATGCCGGTTTTCAACATAGCTTTGACAATCGACATAAACTCGGACTTTTTGCCAATACACAGTTTAAAACCGACGGGTTTGCCCCCGCTTAACTCCCGCAAGCGCTGAATAAATTTCAACAGCCCGACAGGTGTATCAAATTCAGGATGGTTGGCTGGTGAATAAACCGTTTTCCCCACTTCGACCAAACGTATCCTTGCTATTTCTGCGCTGACTTTGGCACCGGGCAAGACACCACCGTGTGACGGTTTTGCGCCCTGTGACAGTTTAACTTCAATCATTTTGATGGCATCAAGCGCCGCTGCTGTTTGAAATGCCTGATCATCAAAGCGACCTAATGCATTTCTGCAACCGAAGTACCCGGTACCGATTTGCCAGACCAGATCGCCACCGCCTGATAGATGATGTGGGCTGATGCCGCCTTCGCCGGTATTGTGATAAAAGCCCCCCAGTTTTGCGCCCTTGTTTAGCGCGGCGATGGCATTATTGCTCAACGCTCCGAAACTCATAGCGGAAATGTTCAACAATGCCGCTGAGTAGGGTTTGAGGCACTGCGGTCCGCCGATGGTGACTCTGGCATTGTCTGGATTGATATGACGGGCGTTAATTGAATGAAAGATACACAGGTAACCTTGAGCGGTGATGTCTCTTTCGGTACCAAAAGGCAAAGTATCATCCAGATGCTTTGCCCGGCGATAAACCAGGTCACGAGTCTCACGATTAAAAGGCGCTTCCTCAAGGTTATCGGCAATAAAATACTGCCGAATTTCTGGACGGATACGCTCAAGCATGAAGCGGATATTGGCAAAGACGGGAAAGTTTTTTCGCAGATTGCTGTCAGCAATAAACAAATCGTAAAAACCAATAGCGCTGAACGCCAGGAACAACCCGGTCAGAAACAATAAACCAGGTTCAAGTAACAAATCTGCCGGGTTCAAGGAAAAATGTGTGGTATATAACAGCAGATATACGCTGGCTGGCACTAATATCAACGTTACCAACCAGTAAAATCGCACAGCTGCTGTCATACAGTTTTCCCTTGTTTGATTCAGATACCCTGACAAATTCGGGCTCTGGCTTCTGCATACTCACGCTTCAAGCGCTCTATGTAGTCGGCCGCAGGCGCTATTTCCTTAATCACGCCGATGCCTTGGCCACATCCCCAGATATCACGCCAGGCCTTTTTCTCCCCACCGCCGCCAAAATTCATTTTACTGGGGTCAGACTCAGGCAGTTTATCCGGATCCATGCCGGCATTAACGATACTGCCTTTCAGATAGTTACCATGGATGCCGGTATAGAAGTTACTGTAAACAATGTCATCAGAGTTGCTTGAAACAATCATTTGTTTGTAGTCGTCTACGGCTCTGGCTTCTTCGGTCGCAATAAAGGGTGAACCAATATAGGCAAAATCTGCGCCCATTGCCTGAGCCGCCAGAATCGCACCGCCTGTGGCAATCGATCCCGATAGCAGCACGGGGCCATCAAACCAGTCTCTGACTTCCTGAATCATGGCAAATGGACTTTTAACGCTGGCATGTCCACCTGCGCCAGCGGCAACACAAATAAGCCCATCAGCACCTTTATCAATGGCTTTGTGGGCAAACACATTATTGATCACGTCATGTAACACTACCCCTCCCCACTGGTGAACACCTTGATTGACGTCTTCGCGTGCGCCAAGACTGGTGATGATGATGGGTACTTTGTACTTCTCACAAAGTGCCATGTCATGCTCGAGTCGATCATTGCTGCGATGCACAATCTGATTGATGGCGAAAGGTGCTGCCGGTTTATCCGGATTGGCTTTGTCCCAAGCTGCCAGTGTTTCAGTAATTTCCGCGAGCCAGTCTTCAAGTTGTTCCGCTGGTCGGGCATTCAAAGCCGGCATGGAACCAACAACGCCATTGATACATTGGGCAATCACCAGTTTGGGATTGCTGATAATAAACAGTGGAGAACCGATAACAGGAAACGGCAGATTCTGAAGAATGGGTGGCAAGCGTGACATAAAAACTCCGATAGTTATTGTGTGGTGACAGCGGACAGCAGATGTTTAAAACCCTTCAAGGACCAGCTTGCCCAAGGTGTGTTCCGACTTGAGCAGTTGATGGGCCGTCTCCAGATTTTCAGGTGTAATGCGGCCAAGATGTTGACCAACAGTTGTTTTGATAATGCCTTTGTCGACCAGGCGGGCAACTTCCGTCAAAAGTTTGTGTTGTTCATCCATATCGCGTGTTTTGAACATGGCACGTGTGAACATAAACTCCCAGTGCAGGGACAAACACTTCTGTTTCATTAATTTAATATCCAGTGGTTCTGCCGGATCATCAATCAACGCCAATCGGCCTTGTGGGCGCAACATGGCAACAAGATCGGCGTAGTGTTGGCCTGTGCGATTGATACCGGCGACGTCAGTAACATCGATCAGCCCTGTCATCTTGAGTTCATCAGAGAGTTTATTACTGTGATCGAGCACATGGTGGGCGCCCAACGATTTTACCCAGGCTTTACTCTCGGAGCGCGAGGCAGTTGCGACAACCGTAGCTGACGTTAACTGGTGTGCGAGCTGCACAAGAATTGACCCAACGCCACCGGCTGCGCCGACCACAAGCACAATACGGTCAGAGGCCGCCGCGCCGGTGGGCACCTGTAAGCGCTCAAACAACATTTCCCATGCAGTGATCGCCGTCAATGGCAAGGCTGCTGCCTGTGCATCAGACAGACTGGTGGGTGCTAATGCCGCAATGCGCTCATCAACACATTGATATTCGGCATTACAACCGGAACGTGTTACATCACCCGCATACCAGACCCGGTCGCCAACCTTGAACCGCGACACAGAGGCGCCGACGGCGTCCACAATGCCCACGGCATCCCAGCCCAGAACTTTGGGTTGATCAGCCGGCGGTGTGACGCGTCCGCGAATTTTGGTATCAACAGGATTGACAGCTATGGCAGTGACTCTGACCAACAGATCATGAGCGTCTGGTGTGGGCGTAGGGGAATCAAAACTGAATAAGGGCCCTGTGGTGTATCCAATGGCTTTCATGGCAACTCCGTAAGATCTGAATTGCCCTGAGTATACTGCAGAAAAGTATTGTCGTCAGAAGTCAGTTTTTCAAAAAAAGGCAGCCCTGCTGGCTGCCTTAACGGCGAATAACCGTGTTAATTCCTTCCTGACGGGGTCACTTTGACTCAATCAACAGATCGCGATTCGCTTGAATGGGGATCTGTCGGGGTTTCATCGCTTCAGGGACTTCACGGCGTAGTTCAATATGCAACAGACCATTTTCCAGATGCGCATTCACCACCTTGATATGGTCAGCCAGCTGAAACACGCGCTCAAAGTTGCGTGCAGCGATGCCCTGATGTAGGTATTGACGCTCTGAGGTATCAGGTGTTTTTTCGGCGCGCACTTTTAATGTCTGCTGTTCAGAATGCAGACTGAGCTCATCCTGGGTAAAGCCGGCAACAGCCATGGTAATCCGATAGTCATCCTGCCCCAGCCTTTCAATATTGTAGGGTGGATAACTGGGTTGATTCTGTTCACGCTGGGCAATAGAGTCCAGCAATTGGCTCAGATGATCAAAGCCGATGGTAGAGCGGTACAGCGGTGCAAAGTCAAAATTTCTCATTATCGAATCCTCATAGAGCAATAAGATTGGTTACTGGTTTTAGTGCCCATCAACGTGATCGGGCAAAATGAACAGACCTCCGGAGAGCCTCTGTCCCGATTTCTTTGTAGGGTCACTGACTTTTTTTTCAAGACTTACCCAACATTTTTTTTAGAAAAAATTTAAATTTTTGGGCAGATAACGAGCGGGTGATCTATAAAAAAGTTGGTATCAGGACGATGCCAGTTGTTGAATGACGTTTCACACCCGTCATCGTGCAACAGCGCATGGCGCTGCAGCCCTGCCAGGGAAGGCAGGCGCCGGATCATCACTGCTTCCTGCTGGTCCGGTCTCTTTACGGGGGCATTCAATGCCCCCGCTTTTTTTTATGTCAGTATCTCTTGCCCCTCTTTCACGTCAACCAGCAAGCATTTTCAAGTGCGCCTGCGACACAAAAAATGTAGCATCATGTTCATCACCTATTTGTTGGGACACGTCTGTGGATTACCTTTTATGAAAAAAACTGTATTGATTACTGGCGCATCCTCCGGGTTTGGCAAGGCCTGTGCCGAGCGCTTTGCGTTGGCCGGCCATCGTTTGATTCTGCTCGCGCGGCGCGCCGATCGTCTGCACGATCTGGCTGCAGCACTTGGCGCACAATGCGACGTCACGGTGATCGCTGCTGATATTACCGATGCACACGCGGTGGAAACGGCGATAACACACTTGAGGGCGCCTTTCGACCAACCGGATATTCTGATCAACAACGCAGGTCTTGCGCTGGGATTATCACCGGCTGACGAGGCGGATATGGCCGACTGGGAAACCATGATTGCCACCAACGTCACTGCCCTTGTGCGCATGACACGATTGATCCTGCCTGGCATGGTGCAGCGGGATCGCGGACATATCATCAATATAGGTTCAACCGCAGGCCACTGGCCCTATCCGGGCGGCAATGTGTATGGCGCAAGTAAAGCGTTTGTGCAGATGTTCAGCCGCGAGTTACGCGCTGATCTATTAGGTAAAAAAATCAAGGTCAGCAACATAGATCCTGGTATGGCAGAGACTGAATTTTCACTGGTAAGGTTTAATCAGGCTCAGGAAAAAGCTGACAAAGTTTACGAAGGCACCAAACCACTGAGCGCGCAAGATATTGCCGAGATAGTCTTTTGGGTATGCAACACACCCGCGCACGTCAATATCAACAGTCTGGAAGTGATGCCTGTTTGCCAGGCATGGGGCCCCTTAAAAGTGGATCGGTCCATGGGTTTTGCCGACGAATAAAACCTGACATGCTTATTGTCAGCGCTTCCCCTCGTTGATCACCACCGAGACAGGTTGGTTGGATTTATTGTGAATCTGATAGGCCTGACCAGCGTCTCGCCACGCCCAGTCACCAGCGGCCCGAAGTTCGTTGGTAATACCGTCAGCGCGCGTGACATGCAGCAATCCGTCACTCACCTGAACAATGGCAACCGGGTAACCATGTGTGAGTCCTGTCCTTGACTCACCTGCTGCCAAGTCCAGTCGGAAGGAGCGGAACCAGTCGTTCTCCAATTGAGGTTGCCTGGTCATCCCGCCTACCGCCGGGGCTTCTCCAGAGACAGGTGCGCCATAGTTGGCCAGTGCAATAATTCTGAACAAACCGGGGCCTTCATTGGTGACGCGATGCGTGAATTGCTCATCAACATAAGAAGTAGTGCTGGACACACTGCCATTTAAGGGGCCTTGGCCATTGCTGATAAATGTATACAGGATGGCAGAATCATGTGTGTGCGGTAGTGTGGTGTCACCGGGGTTGATCTGTACATCAATCAGACGCAACTGACCATCGGTATAAACACTTCGATGTCTGGGTTCTTGCAGGATATTGACGGTGCGCACGCGGTCGAATTCGCCCTCGCCTGACGGAGGTTGCTGCCCGTTCAGCGATCCCGGCAAAAGACTTGCACACACGGCGAGTGCATAAATGCGGTTGAATCGGTTGTTACGTTGGGTCATGACCTGAATCCTCTTTTTATTTTTTTCTACACCCGAGCAGGTGATTTGCTTTTCAGTGCTGCTGCCGGATAATGCCACCAACCAGCGGCTACCGGAAACAACAAAATGCGCAAGTCAGTGCCCTCATTTAATTTTCTTACATGGTTGTACGGTTTTTTTGTTTGTTTTTCATTTGAAACGCACGCTCAAACGCAAAACTACAATATAGACGACACTTCTCGGGCAGCCGTGCAGGTCATTGTCGACAACGCAACCGGCTCAGGCACATTGATTATAGTTGATGGTAAACCAACTGTTTTTACCAATCGCCACGTTGTAGAAGGATTTGATCAGGCCACCATCGCCGTGCTTGTTGACCCCAATGCCCCGGCCGAACCGATGTTTATTGCCAATCTGGTTGGATTTTCGCAGGAATATGATTTTGCTGTGTATACACTGGCGACTGATCTGCAAGGGAACACCGTGTCAGCACAACAGTTACGGGATGGAAGTTTTGGTGTGCGCTTCCCGGATATCACCGTTCAGGATATCGACAATAAAGGCAGCGACGTTCGCCGCGGCGACACGGTCGGTATTTTTGGTTATCCCGGAATTGGTGACGACGAACTGGTCTATACCACGGGTATCATTTCCTCTGTCCAGTTTGGCGAATATAAAGGTGAACGTCTGCCAATGTGGTACAGGACCAATGCAGAAATGTCACCCGGAAACAGCGGCGGGATGGCGCTGAATGGCCGTGGTGAATTTATAGGAATTCCCACCAGCGTCAGGACTGAAAACCTGACAGGAGGCCGCCTCGGCAGTCTGCTCGCGGTGCCATTTGTGATGGCTATTCTTGAAGATGACGAGGGTCTGGTGGCATCCTGGTCTGGCGTTGATTCCAGTATCGCTGCGTCTGAACTGAATATCTTGCAGGAACCGGGTTTTGGATCAGTTACCTTGGCCCCGTCCGAACTGGGTGAACCATTTTTTGCCGAATTGATTTCCGGTGGCAGTGTTGATGTGAGCTATCTGGGCAACAATTGTGTCGGGTTTGCTGCCAGTAATCCTGACTACCGGATAGCGCTCACGGATGATATGACCGACATGACCATCTTGTTTTTAGCCGAGGATGAGGGTGCTGATACCACGCTGATTGTGAATGCGCCGGATGGACGGTGGCATTGTAATGATGACGAGAGCGACGATTCACGTGACCCCGGCTTGTTGTTTACCAACGCTACGTCAGGGCAATACGACATCTGGATTGGCAGTTACGACCAGAATGACGCTGTTTCCGGCGTGTTGGCCGTTGTGGATGCCAGCGATTTCGACAACATTGAATCCAGTGTTGGTGCTCAGGGGACTGCTCTGGACTTTGCCGCCGATCCCTACTACGGCTCTGCTGATCTGGCGGCCGGGTTTACGCCGGATCCACACGTGGTGAGCGTCAGCGCAGGTGGCGCTGTTGATGTCAGTATTGCCGGCTATGGCAACGAGTGCCGGGGATTTGCGTCAAGTGCGCCCGACTACAAAGTCACCTTGAGTGGAGACAGTGCTCTGTTGCAGCTTTATTTTGTTGCCAGCAGTATAGGTGACGATGCGACGCTGATTATCAACAATCCCGAGGGTACCTGGTTGTGCAACGATGATGCGCCATCGTCTTTAAACCCGGGAATTACCATCAATAACCCGGTGGCGGGCAGATACGATATTTGGGTGGGTGCCTATGCTCAGGGAGAGTTCATCAACGGTGAGTTGCGAATCACTGAACTCAGCACAACTGTGCCTTGATAACAGATACAGCATGCCACGCCCGTTTTCGCAACGGGCATAGCAGTCACAAGGTCACTGATACTTTGCTGATGACCCGCAGGGCTTTTTGTACCGCCAGATCAGTGGTTTCATCTTTGGCCAATGCGACACCCAACCTGCGCTCACCATTCACCTCGGGTTTGCCAAACAAACGTAATTCGGTGTCTGGCTCATTCAATGCTTCATGTAAATTGCCATACTGCATGTCGTGAGAATGACCGGATACCAACAGCACCGCCGACGCTGACGGTCCCAACTGCCTGATGACGGGTATTGGCAGCCCTAGAATTGCTCTGGCATGCAGCGCAAACTCGGACATATTTTGCGAAATAATGGTCACCAGACCGGTATCGTGTGGTCTGGGTGAGACTTCGCTGAAGTAAACCTGATCGCCTTTTACAAACAGTTCCACACCAAAAATGCCAAGACCTCCCAGTGATTCGGTAACGGCAGACGCAATACGTTGCGCCTCTGTCAATGCACGGTCTGACATCAGTTGCGGCTGCCAGGACTCGCGATAATCGCCGCGTTCCTGTCTGTGCCCAATGGGTGCGCAAAAACTGGTGCCATCACGATGCCGGACTGTTAGCAAAGTAACTTCGTAATCGAAGTTGATAAAACCTTCAACGATGACTTTGCCTTTGCCGCTGCGCCCGCCAGACTGCGCATATTCCCAGGCATGATGCACGTCGGCTTCCGTCCGCACCGTGCTCTGGCCTTTACCCGAGGATGACATGATGGGTTTGACAACACAGGGCAAACCCACCTGTTTGATCGCGTCCAGATACTGCTCGCGCGTCTGGGCAAACTGGTACGGTGATGTCGCCAGCCCCAGTTCTTCTGCCGCCAATCGGCGAATGCCTTCCCGATTCATGGTTAACTGCGCTGCCCGGGCGCTGGGAATGACGTGCCAGCCTTCCGATTCCAGCGTCACCAATTCATCAGTGGCGATTGCTTCTATTTCCGGCACGATCAACGCGGGCCGCTCCGTCTCGACCAAATAACGCAGTGCAGCACCATCCAACATATTGATGACGTGACTGCGATGTGCAACCTGCATGGCGGGCGCGTTGGCATAGCGATCGACCGCGATGACTTCGCAACCCAGTCGCATCAATTCAATCACCACTTCTTTGCCAAGCTCACCGCTGCCCAGAAACATGATGCGGGTGGCATTGGGTGATAAAGGGGTTCCGATAGTGCTCATAATCATGTCCGCTCAGACGTTGTGGTGTTCAGTGGGCTTTGACTCTAGCGGAATTCCCGATGTGCGGCAAATCAGCGCGGTTTGTATGCCACAACCAGCAAGTTAAAGCTGTGCCCTGCCCACGGCTGCAAGCAGCTGTAGTCATGTTCCAGCAACGTCACTTCAAAGCCGGTTTCAGCCAACCATGAACACAAGTGCTCAATATTTACAGCCGTCATGGTGTGTTTATCTTGCCATGCACGTTGTTCAGAATTCGCTCGATCATGCTGTGTGATGGATAAATGTAAATCCATCACCTCCCCCTGCCCCGCATAACTCCAGCCTGAAACGAACGTAAGCTGTGAGTTGTGGGTATCAACCTGAGTACGCACCAGGTGTGGTTTACCGATGCCTTTTATGTCGACGGTATTAAAAACAAACACACCACCGGGTTTGAGTGCCTCAAATGCCCGTTTCAAGGTTTGTTTAAAACGGCTGACGGGATGGCTGTAGTGGATTGAATACAGAAAACAACTGATCAAATCATAGGATTCATTGCCGTCGAATGCGGACATATCAGACAGTATAAAAGTCGCATCCGGGCAGCGTCTGGTTGCCTGTTCAAGCATCTCTGCACTGTTGTCGAGACCGGTGGCACAAAATCCGTACGACTGCATGATGCCAATGTGCGCACCCGTGCCGCAGGCCAGGTCCAGATATTGATCACCGCCCGAATCCGAAAAAGCGTCAAACACGCGTTTGGTAAATGCGCATTGTTCAGCGTAATTCACCTGCGCACAGAACAAATCATAATAGCCGGACAAATCGGCATATAAATTTCCGGTGTGAATCATGGTGGTGAGCGTGCGGGTCAGTTATCGAGGGGCGTTAGTGTGCAGAGTCTGACGCGGCTGCGTCAAGGCAACAGGTGTTCGTATTGTTGATCTGTCAGCATTCGCATAAATGCCTCAAGCGCTTCCATATGCAGTCGGGATAAGGGAATGCCACCATTGAGTTTTTCCATATTGCGTTGTGCGTCGACTTCCGGTTCCCCCCAAGGTTGTTGGGTTTCAGGATTGATCTGGCTGGTGCCGCCGGTGGTATTGAACTTGTTATAAAACAGCAACACTGTCCTGAGTTCGTTAAAAATACCGTTGTGCATATACGGTGCGGTGACGGCTACGTTGCGCAAGGTCGGTACTTTGAAGCGCCCTTGCTGCATAAAGCCACCATCAATATAGTCGGCACCTTTGCCATTGGCCTCGCGCAATGCGCCATTGACTGACAATCCGATATTTTCATACTGATAGTTGGAGAATGTTTCTCCGGGGCTATTGGGCAAGGTGTTTAACTGGTGACAATGGCTGCAGTTCGCAAATCCTTGAGAGAAAAACAAGCCCATGCCAATGGTCTCGCGCAAGGTGGGCTTATATTCCCCCCGCAGATAACGATCGTAACGTGAGTCAAAGGGTGAGAACAACGAGGTGCGCTGGAATGCCGCGACCGCGCTTGAAAACGCATTGTTCAAAGCGTCCGCTTCATTCCAGACGTTGTTGCCAAACAGCGCGCTGAACGCGTTTTTATACGCGTCTTTCTCAAACAAGCGTTCTTTGAGCACGGACGCATCCGGCAGTGCCATTTCAACTGGACTGTACAAGGGGGAGGTCGCTTGCTGTTCCAGACTGCTCGCTCGGCCGTCCCAGAAGTACCCTCCAGCAAACACGCCCTCCTCGACTTCATGCAGGTCGGGCGTCTGTGCGGCGTAACTTAAACTGGGCGCCTGCCGATCGCCCAATGACGCTCCGTCGGCGCCGATTGAGGCCGCAGCATTAAATGGGTTTACACGTGTATCGGTGAATGCCCGCGCGGGATCATGACAGCTGGCACACGACTGCGTGCGATTGAAGGAGAGATCGGTATCAAAAAAAAGCTGCTGCCCCAACACCACCAGTGGATCAGCTGAATCGTGTGTGGCGGACGTCTGTGCACTGGCGGTATTGATAAAAAATACAAGAACAACAATAAGTTGATGGTATTTCTTAAAAATCGTCAGTGCAGTCAGAGACACGCTAGTTATCCAGATTGATCGTCACGCTGTGTTCAGTCGTTGCAGGTTTATGCGCTAACAGTTGGTCGCGCAGTTTTTTCGGGTCCAGCAGCACTTCCTGTTGGTACCGGGTAACCTCGTCCACAGAATAGGGCTGCAGATTGGCATTCGCCGGCGCAAATCGGTTCAGGAGCAGGTTCAACACTTCGGTCAATTGCTCGGTATTCATGGGCGACTGAACAACACCGGGCACTCTTGCGATATAGGCACGCCCTTCTGTAAAACTGGCAAAGTAAGGCATCTCTACCCGCAGATCCGGCACATGCGGAGGCATACCAGAGCCATCTTCGATGTGACAACCACCACAATGCAGCAAATAGTTGTACTCAACGTTTTGGGCGCTGGTGGCCGCGGATGCCAACAAGGCACCCGCAAACACACCTGCTACCAAACCTGACTTAGCGCATGCCATTGCTGTCGCCATGACCAATCACCAACGCCAGTGTGCAGTGATACGCGTGGCTGGTCGAACCAAAACACCACAGAATGCTGTTGGATTTAGACGGGAAGTAAACCGGCTTGTCGCCTTCTCCTCGTGAACATCCACAGCTGCCACAGCTGCTTTTGCCGCAACAGTCGTTGTAGGAAATCAGATAGTCGCGACCATCCGCCGGGTTATGACAGGTGCCAACCCAGGCAACCGTCGCTGTTTGTGAACCGGCAGGACACTGGGTATTGGAGCCACCACAACAGGTACACAGTGTTCCGCTCATACCGCAATAGCGCCAGTATTCACATTCCTGAGGATCACCCATTTCAACGATATCAGCGACGCCGTTGACTGCCGTACGTGGGGTAACGCCCTGTGCGTTGGCCTCACGGAGCACTGGCAACAGCGGGAAAGCGCCCATGCCAGCCATAAACATGCCTACTTTACCCAGAAACGAACGGCGTGATGTGTGCCCCGCCAGAAATCTGATCGCGCCGGTGGTCCTGGCATCCAGATCCTTTAACAGTTGTTGGATCAGTTGTTCTCTGTCGCTCATGCCTTTTCTCCTATTACTGCTTGATGACCCATCACCGGCTTTTTACTGACAACCGCTTCTTCAAAAATGTGTTCTTGCTTGACCAGGTAATCCTGAACTGATTCGTATCCGCTCTGCATGGCGTTCACCAGTGACTCAAGGTGCTCGCGGCTGTTGACCAATCCTTTGGATCGCAGGACGCCTTTCTCGTCCAGCAGCACCGCATAAGGTAACTTGCCAACTTCGAACTTCATTCCCAGTTCCATGGACACGATGTAGGGATAATCTTCAATCTTCATGCGCTTGATATAGTCTTCGTGCTTGGCGACTTGACCACCATCGCTGCCGAACAACAGGTCCAATTTTTCGCTTTTGGCCATGCTCACCGCCATCGGCACCAGATCCTTGCAAATCGGGCAGGTAGGCGACACAAACATAATCAATCGTGACTTTTTGGCGGGTCCACCGATGCTGATCGGCTCACCTTTGATGTCCTGCATCACCAGCACCGGTGCCTGTTGCCCGACTTTTGGCCCTGCAGTAGTCATCAACGCGCCGGCCGGTGCAAGACGTGTGTGTAGTATCCCGATCTGTCGAGCAAGAGCGATCACAGCAAATATCAGTACCAGCACCACGAAGGCCAGTAACATCACAATGGCAAACAAACTATTTCCCATGAGGGTAACTCCTATTTCCTGAGACCAAAGTTTTTAAGTAGCGAATGATTTTTGACCAGCATCTCCACCATGAGATAGGCCGTTGCCAGCACAGCGGTGAACAAGGCGATAAACACCAGATCAAACGTTGTAATGGCGCGCTCGATCACGGGTACGACCAACAGCAACGCCCCGGCCACCAACACAGCATTTCTGACCAATAACATGACTGACAATGGCTGAGGGGTGTCACCGCAACCACAATCGATTTCACTGCGTCCCCGGCTGAGGTTGACTGCCATTGCCAAGGCGTAAACCACCAGCAGCGTTGCTGCCATCGAGGCAGCAAACGGACGGGTAGCTGGAATCAACAGCAAAAACACCAGGCTCATTTCAATCCAGGGCAACGTTTTTGCACTGATGCGCAGTAACGACTCAGGCACCAGTTGATAGGCAGCGAGTTGAGCCTCAAAACGCCGGTTGTCACGTAACTTGTGCCGTGCTGCCATAAAAAACAGCAAGGCCAGTGATGTTGAGATAACCAGAGGAAGTAGCGGATCGATCATCATATTCTCCCTGTTGATGTTCAGCTGATCAGAACAAGTTCTGGATCAGACCGCCGCTGACGTTGATGTCCTTGATTTTCCGGCCGGTGCTGGCATCGTGCACCTGCAGGCCTGAACTGGTCATCAGCAGTAACAAAGGATCATCACCGGGTGTCAGTTGCACGGACGTTACCGTCTGGTCACCTTCCATCTTGATGCGATAGCCACGGTTTTTAGTAATTGTGCTGAAACCCCAGACTTCAGTTCCCGGTTTTTCAAACATTTCCTGACCACCGCCATCGTGCATGACGGTCATCATCAGGTTGGCTTGCGGGCTGTACGCAAACGGCTGGCGTCCACTGATACGCCAATTGTCATCATTCACACGCTCGACACCGTTCAGGTCTGCCGTGCCATTGGATTCCGGGTTGATTGTCCAGCCCTCAGAAATCACCACGTCGCTGCCATTCATGGTTGCTTCGTAGACCAGGCCTTCCAGCGACACAAACATCCAGCCGTTTGCAGTGGGGACTGCATAGTCGTAGACAGGATCTTCCATGACGTCAAAAAATGCAGGACTGCGAGAGCGGCTTGCTTCTTCACCATTCGGACCCAGTGCGATGTACTGAATAGTACCGTCACCACAAGGCATCATGAAGCCTCTGCCAAGTGGATAAACCGCAGCACAACCGGGTGTCGCGATTTCGCGCACAAACTGATCGTTCCGGATATCAACAAGGCTCACCGACATGGCAGGTGTAATATTCCAGATTCCAAGAAAGCTCTCGTCAATCAAGCCGATCATGCCGCTATGGCCGATACCAGCTGGCAATACCGGCAGCGGAATTTCGCCCGTTGGTGTTGCAGATTCGATATCAAAAGTGATCACCACATTTTCAAGATCACCGTAGACGTCACGCTTGTAAAAGCTGCCGTAGGTATAGATTTTGCCAGCAGAGGCGTGAGAGCTGATGGCGGGTGAAAAACGCGACAATGGCAAAGTGCCTTTCACTTCACCTTCATCCACATCCACCAGATAGGCTGTATTTCCGCCGCGAATTGACACCCATCGCTCGGTCGGTTCCCCGATAGAGGTCACACTTCCGACAATGCTATCCCACTGCGCGTTGGCTGCCCCACTGCTCATCAAGAGCCCCAGGACCAAGAGTTTGCGTTGCAACATCTGACACTCCATTTTGTTATCAGGTTTATCGTTATCTGGCACAGCAGCCAGGTGCTGGGAAGATCTGATGAGCGTATTTTTAGCACCAAGTGTCTTTTAAAGCTGTAAGTCATAATACGTAGCGGGGCTACGCAGCTGCGTTGACTGACCATTCCTGCCGCGGTTTGGTCGTACAAAAAGTCACTTTACCTTTGGGCGTAAGCCGGCAAGAATGACGCCGTTACCAAAGGACAATAACACGATGACCGCCAGCTCTCCTGACTTTACCAGCCTCTTCCCTATCCTGATTGCCTTGGTGATTGCCATCAGCCTGCGCAATGTCATTGTTGGGCTCTTTATAGGCCTGTTTGTGGGCGTTTTGCAAATAAATGGTTTGTCGGTGTTTGAAGGGATAGGCCTTTTGGTCAGGGATCATCTGGTCCCACAAGTGACCGACAGTTATAACGCAGGTGTGCTTGTGTTGTTGGGTTTTATCGGTGGGTTTGTTGCACTGATGGAGGGCTCTGGCGGCGGCGCCGCGTTTGCACAAAAGGTAACCCGCTACATCACTAACCGCATCAAACTGCAGTTTTCAATCTGGATGGGCGGCGTGCTGATATTCTTTTCGGATCTGGGTACGCCGCTGATTGTTGGGCCAGCGTTCAGACCACTGGCCGATACCATGAAGTTGTCGAGAGCAAAACTGGCGTACATTATTGATTCAACAGCCTCACCAGTTGCTGTCCTGGTACCCTTTATCGGGTGGGGTGTTTACATCATGAGTTTGCTGGAACAACAGGTTCAATCCCTGCAAATTGAAACCACCGATTTTGCAGCATTAATTTCTGCGATCCCTTTTCAGTTTTATGCTTGGCTGGCGGTACTGTCCATTCCGGTGATGGCGCTGAGCAAGGTTGATTTTGGTCCTATGCGTACATCGGAAACATTGGCGCTGGACAATAAGGCAGTCAACGATCCCGGCAGCACGGCAGCTATACCACTGGCAAGTGTTAAAAACGCAAGAGCCTCGTACGTTTGGCTGCCCTTGTTGGTACTCGGCGCTGTGTTGGCCTGGACACTGGTACCGCTCGGTTTCCCGTTTGGCCGGGTCAGCGGCGCGGACTTCAGGGCGGGTTTGTCAACGGCCTATATCGCGGCGGGCTTATGTCTTGTGGCGCTGATGGCCTACTACGGCTCACGCAGTATCATGGATAGTGTGCGCCAATACCTTGAGGGTGTTGGCCGTATGACTCAAGTGGCAGTCATGTTGCTGCTGGCCTGGGCGCTTGGCGATCTGTTGGGGGTACTGGGCACGGATGTCTATGTGGCATCCATTGCGTCACAAAACATCAATCCGGCATTGTTGCCGGCAATGATTTTTCTGGTGTCCTGCCTGATTTCCTTTGCGACCGGTTCTTCATGGGGTACCTATGCCATCATGATTCCTTTGTCGCTGCCAGCGGCAGTGGCCGTCGGCGCCCCATGGGAGGTATGTATTGGTGCTATTTTGTCAGGTGGACTGTTTGGCGACCATTGCTCCCCTATTTCGGAAACAACCATTCTTGCCGCAACCGGCGCTGGCTGCGATCAGTTCGAACATTTCCAGACACAACTACCATACGCGTTAAGCAACGGCGCACTTTGTATTGTTGGATTCTTGATTGCCGGTACGCTGTCGTCGGTGTGGGTTGTTGGCATACTGATACTGGCACAAATCGCCATGATGTTAATGATCAAGAAGCGCCAGTATCAGACTGGTTAATATTTTGTTTATTTTTTTGCCCGGAACGCTAATAACACGTTGCCGGCCTGTTGGCTGAAGCGTTCGTAGCCGGACCCCACAAAGATCATGCCAGCGCCGGCCGCGATGGAGTGTGCATCAATTGAGCCGCCTCGCGCCTCGATACCATTGACTGTCTCAAAGACGTCTGACGTATCAAACTCGAACAGAATGCGTCCGTTATTGGTATCAAACACAAACAGTCGACCGTCAATGTTGCCCGCCACCAGCGCGCCGTCGATGACCAGCGGCATCGCAGAAAAGCCGTAACGCTGCGCACAACTGGCAACTCGGTCGGCACGCCCGTTGTCGCAATCGGGTCTGGCACGATATTCCCAACCGGCCTCTCCACTGGACAGATCAAACGCATAAATGCCGGAGCGAATAACATCATCGCTGCGGTTGGCACCGTTGGGATCACTGATTGGCATGAGTGCTTTTGAACCATCTACTGCAATACCCCAGTGATTGCCACCCAGCGCCCCGCCCTCGCCTATACGATGCTGCCAGAGCACCTTGCCATCATCCGGATTCAAGGCCCAGATGTGCCCCGACTTTTGACCTGCCACCAGACGTTCACTGCCGTCAGGAAGGGTTACCAACGTCGCTGCGCTGCCAAAGTCCCAGTCCTTGCGAATACTGTCCTCGGGCGACGGACAATTTGGGCCGGGGTTACGTCCCGAACACGCCATATTCCAGACGTCATTGGCAATCGCCTGAAACTGCCAGCGTACTTCACCGCTATCTATGTCGAGTGCGATGATGGCATTGCTGGTATCCGTCGCTGGCAACGATGTGTTCTCCCCTGTGGTGATATATAACAGGCGGCGTTTAACATCCAGACTGGGGCTCGACCAGATTGGTGCGCCGGAAGGCCCGCGCAGGCGAGCACCTGCAGAATTGACAGCGCCGGTGTAGGTTGCGGGTGGCATCGTCACATAGGTCCACAATCGTTCACCGGTGGTGATATCCAGCGCGGTGACAGCGCCTCGTCCGTCACAACACTCATGGTCGGCATCGGCGCCGCGAGCGACACCAGAGGCGGAGACCGGCACATACAACTTATTTTCAAACGGCAGCGGCGCACCTGTCAGACGGGTTGCAACGCCTGCATCCACTTCACCGGAAACCTGCCACAACAACTGCCCGGTAGCGGGGTCTAACGCATGAAGGCGGGCTTGTTCATCGGTAATGATCAGATAACGTTGCCCGGCGTCTTGAGGCTCTGATATTGCAGCAGAGGCCCGCAGGGCTGCCCCGGCATCATATGACCATTTGACGCAGCCGGATTGCGTGTCGAGTGCCAGCAAATAGCCGGTTGCGCCGGCTGGATAAAACAGCGTGTTGTCACTGATGACCGGCGACGATCTCAGTCCTGCAACATTGGGAAAACCCATGGCCCAGGCCAATTCCAGATTACCCAGCTCAGATTTTTCAATGCCTGCCTGCAAGGCGCTGAGATTGCGTGAAAAATTGAGATCGACTCCTGCCCCTGGCAGCGGAAATGACTGCATAGACACTGCCTGGTTTGTGTCACTGCACAAATTGCGGGTGATCCAGGCGTTATCAGCACGCTCGGCGGCCAGATAGTCAATGACCGCTGCGCGTTGCTCGTCGCTAAGCCCACTGGCTTGTGCAGACATCAGCCCTTCCGTCAACGTGTAATAAAGATCATCGGCTGTCATTGATTGCAGCGTGCGCAAACTGGGTGCGCGCGCGTCTCCACCCGCATGGCAGAAGGCACAAATTGTTTGATACACCAGTTCTCCCGGATGTGGCGTCCCAGTGGCGTCGGCGGGCGCGTCAGTTGACGGTGTCTGAGCCATCAACAAGGATGAGTACACCATACCAGCAGCCAATAACGTCAGTCTTCGGGCCAAACCTGGGGAATTTGTCATCAACTTTCTCATAGTTTTTTAGTTGTTGTGAGTGAGATAAAACATGTGCACCAAAGTTAACCAGAAATAAACCGCGATGACCAGACGTTGCAGCCGTAACGCCTGACACGCTGTTCATGGCCAAGTGTTTGATTGTATAGTCGGTCGACATCTGCATTGGAGTGCCATTTGAATGACTATACCTGGTGTAAACCCTGACCGAGTGACGATTGCTGTCAGCGACGGCATTGCTGACATCCGTATGACCCGCGTTGACAAGCGCAACGCGCTGGACAGTGACATGTTTAACTCCCTTGCCGCGATGGGTGAGCATGTCAAAACCCTGAGCGAGGTGCGGGTGGTTGTGTTGTCCGGCAACGGGGCGTCATTTTGTGCAGGTCTGGATTTTGCATCGTTTCATGTGATGGCGTCTGGCGGCTCAGCAACCGGTTTTAAAAAGGATGGTCAATTTAATGCCGGTGCATTAACCGAAGGCGGTCTGACACATCTGGCGCAGCAGATCTGTTGGGTCTGGCAACAAATTCCGGTACCCGTTATTGCAGCCCTGCATGGACATGCATTGGGGGGCGGCATTCAACTTGCGCTGGGCAGTGATATTCGTTTTGTTCACCCTGATACTCAATTGTCTGTGCGCGAAATTCATTGGGGCATCATCCCTGACATGACGGGTACCTTGACCTTGTCACGACTGCTACGCCCCGACATTGCCAAGGAATTGGTGTTTACCGGCAAAATTATTGACGGCCGGGAAGCCTTTGCCATTGGGTTAGCCACCCATTTGTCAGATGACCCATATCAGGCAGCCATGGCGTTGGCCGCCCAAATAGCAGCGCGCAATCCCCATGCGGTCAGAGCAGCCAAACATCTATTGAACTTGCAGGCCAATCAGGGTGAGGCCGCACAATTTGCAGCAGAGCGAGAAGCCATTTTTAGCTTGATGGGATCCGACAATCAAAAAGAAGCGGTTGCTGCTCACTTTGACAAGCGGGATCCGGTTTTTGTGGATCCCGCTTAGATAGAGGTGATCGTTTGGGTTCACGAACCCAAACGATAACGCAACTTGATCACCAACGTGTCGACAACCGGTTCTGACCAGGCTTCGGTCAGCAGACCTGTGTAGTCGTCAAAGGTATTTCCGGGCAGATTGCCACCACGGGTGTATACAACAAACAAATCGGACAGCGGCGCGATCTCCCAGCGATAACGTGCCTGAAACGACATACGACTGATCGTAAAATTGTCGCTGGTCAAGTTGGGTTTGGCAACTTCGTGAAGCTGTTCAATTCGATTAGGATTAACTTGCAAGAACTTGTTTTCATGAGCTTTTAAACCAGTCCACTGCATACCAAAGCGCAATTGCTGTTTGGCATTGATGAAGTAATCCATGGTGAATTTCGGAGACCACTGGGTTGCCTCAAAACTGGTATAACGACCATTGCCACGGTAAACCAACAGACCATCGCGCTCTGCATACGACACTTCGGCGCTCAGGGAAAAATTGTCAACTGGCCGGTAATTGATACCTGTTGTGGTGGTCAACCATTTCTCGCCCAAATCTTCGGTGTTGGCATCCACACCAAAGGTATAACGAATGACTTTGGACGGGTCAGTTTCCCAGTTGGCAACAAACTGCCAACGCCCCGGTACGTAATAATCACCACTGCCTCTGCCGAGTCGATCATCGACACGACGATGGTAGTAACGCAGACTGAGCATGGATGAATGATTATTCAGGTACGTATAGTTTCGGGTGCCGAAAACGCCCTGTCGTACCCAATCGTTGTTGCCATTCCACTGGTTAAAAAAGAAAATACTGGTGCTTCGTGAGCGTAAACCTTCCACATTTGATTCATTGCGCGTGTAGTTGTAGTCGGCGTGCATCAAATCGTTACGGGTCAAAAAGCCAAGGGTATTCAGTTCAAGTTTGTCGTCATGATACCCGGCCGCGATACGGTGTTGGCGGCCACGTTGAGGCTGAAAAATCAGATCGGCAGTCGCGCCCTGACCTTGCACACCATTGACATCGCTGTGGAGCAATTGACCATCAAATACCCAGCGGGCGTCGGCAGAGAAATAGTGCATATCGATGCCGTTAACCACTGCATCCACTCGTGAATGATCGACAGAGGTGCCCATCCAGCCAATTGATCGCCGCCCGCCACCCACGGTGTCTTCGTATAACAAACGCCCTACTGTGAAATCACGGCCTTCCGCCTCCAGTTTCACAACAGTACCGTCGGGGCGCGTACCACGGATATCCATATCCGCTTCTGAGGCCAGCAAGGTGCCATAACGCCAGGAACCGTTTTGGCCAGTAAACTTCACTGCACCAATCAAGTCAGATTGGGCGCTGACATCGGTGGCGACTGTGCTGACCCCTGCCGGAATGCTGTACAAAGCAGCACTGCCAATGCGTCGGGTATTCAACATGGTTGTTGGACCGCCGGGGCCACGGGCACTCTGATTTCGAGGCGAGGTTGCAAACACATCCTGGCCTTCAAGGAAAAACGCGCGTTTCTCCGGGAAAAACGTCTCAAACGCCGTCAGGTTCACAACCACGTCGTCTGTTTCCACATTGCCAAAGTCGGGATTCAAGCTGGCAGACAGTTGCGTATTTGTTGTAGGCCGCCAGAATATTTCTGCACCAGCTCTGACGTCGTTTTCGTTGCTGATCGCGTCATATTCCGACGACAGATAGGGATACCAGGTAATTTGTCGGCGCGGTTCAATATCCTGCAATTCAAACTTTTGAAACGCCGACAGGAATTCATTGACTGTGGTAGGCAATGCCGGGAACGACCAGGTTTCATTAAGCGAACCCACCTGGCGCTCTGTGTAGACACCAATACGTCTGACATCGCCCGACACCTGCGGCAGCGCCATCATTGACCAGGGGATAAAATACTCAGCGACCCAGCCACCCTCAACCACACTGGTTTCCGCGTCCCAGGACCCGTCCCACTGCATGTTCATGGAGCGCTCTGGCAATATGGTGCCATCGGTTTTGGAACCGCCGAGATTCACCCGCATCATGTAACCGTACAGCCCTTCGCCGGAGGCATCAATACTGATGACTACGCCATCGCGTTCGAGGCGGGTATCCCGGGGAGTCATACGAGCTACCAGTGTATTGGTATCCTGATGGTTCATGACACCGACGTAGATGCCGCGCTCGGTATAAAAAATTTTGGTTTCTGTGCGAAGAGAAGAATCAGCCAGTGTATCTGGCAGAATAACGCGCATGCCATCAATGACAGGCACTTGCTGCCAGATAGCTTCGTCAAGCCGACCATCCAGAGTGATGTCAGCAACACCTTCGTCCATGCGTGTTAATTGCGGAACAACTTCCTGAGCATTCAACACCGTGACTGGCGCTAAACTGCCAATCACACAGGTGGTGGCGCAGATAGCAGCATACAACTTACTGAATTTATTGTTTTTTAACATTATCCCTTGCTCGTTTTTCAGGCTTCTTGACGTGTCGAAACCAGTATTATTTTGAGGCGCTCAAGGGACTATAACCTTCTTGAATCAATTTACCGAACGAGGGCTACAATTAGTTGCAATTCTTGGACATAAGTAAGTCCCGTGCTTCACCAGGCTGCATAAACCATTGAAGGCATGCGTGTTCATCAGGCAATTGAACATCAACAACGGATTCTTGCGAGCGTTGTGCCAGCATGATTTGCCTCGCCTCCGTCAGTGCCTTGTTTAAATCAGGCGTTTCCGGTAGCTGTTTGATGCTGTGATTATTGCCCGCAACGTCGTGTGTCCAATCGATTTGTTCAATGGCATTGCGTGGTCTGAGAACTGCGCGGTCGTGTGGTTGTTTGAAAAGCGAAACGTGGCGCCAGACGCCAGACACCGTATCGTATTGGTATTCCGGCAGCATCCGCCAGCCAGACTCTGCAATCAGTTCCAGTGCGCTGAGCAGATAGGCGAACTCCTCATCAGAAATAAAATAATTAAAATTCAGACGTACCCAGCCGGGGCGTAACACCGCCACGCCATCGGATACAGCAGCTTCAATTTTTTTGCTGTAGTGCATGTCCATATCCAACAAGGCATGCGCGTAGGGTCCTGCACATGAGCACCCGCCTCTGACCTGAATACCAAACAAATCATTCAGCAAGGACACTACGAAACCGTAGTGCAATTCTTTACCTTGATGGCGAAACCGTAAGGAAAAGATGGGCAGACGTTCACATTGCGCACCGCCCAGTACCTCGATGTTGCAATGGTTATTCAGACGCTGCATTGCTTGCTGACACAATGCACTTTCGCGTAACTGTATCTGATCAGTGCCAACCTGTTGTTGTAAGGAGAACACCAGGCCTGCCCGGATTGACTCGATGATTGCCGGTGTGCCGCCCTCTTCCTTACGCTCCACATCCCTGACATACACATGATCCTCAGGCGTGACATACATCACTGTGCCACCGCCGACAACGGCGGGTACCTTGTTTTGGAACAGGTGCTGTTTTGCGACCAGAATGCCCGGGGTTCCTGGCCCGCCAACAAATTTATGAGGCGACAGGAAAACAGCATCAAGGGCGTTGACCGCGTTCATGTCGATGCTGACATAGGGGCCAGCTGCCGCATAATCCCAACACGCCAATGCGCCATACTTTTTTAACAGTGCGGTTACTGCCGCTACATCAGACTTGATGCCAGTGACATTGGACGCCGCCGAAAAACTGCCAATCAATAATGGACGATGTTGGTGTTTCCGCAAGGCAGTTTCGAGTGCATGCATGTCAATGCCTCCGGTTTTATCCAGCGGAATCACTTCGACAATAGCGATACTTTCGCGCCATGGCAGTTCATTTGAATGGTGCTCGTACGGCCCGATAAACACCACCGGGAGCATGTCGTCGTTCAGGCAACTGGATAAGCCACATTGAGAATCCAGCTCGGCCGGCAGGCTCAGATTCATGACCGCAATCAACTTGTTAATGGCAGCCGTCGCGCCAGAACCACAAAAAATGACTTTATCTTGATCAGTGCCATTCACTGCCTTGCGCACCATTTGCCTGGCAGATTCTCGCCACTCAGTTGTCCGCGCGCCGGTCAACGTCGTCTCCGTATGTGTATTGGCGTAAAACGGCAAAACCTGTTGCCGGATAAAGTCCTCGATAAAGTCCAGGCTGCGCCCGGATGCCGTGTAATCTGCGTATATCAGCGGTTTTTTGCCAAACACGGTGTCTACCGGCATGGATTGTCCAATCACACCCTGGCGAATTTTTTCAATCAAACTACTCATAAAATCGGTGCCCGACAGTAAAATGACGAAGATTAGTTTAGTGTCTGCAGATTGAAACATTGTCCCCTTTTTGCTTGCTTATACACACAAAAACGGAATTTTGTTCCATATTTTCACCTATAATCAGAATACATGACCAATCAGGGTGTTTGATATCCACAGGAGATGCCAAGTATGACTCAGCAACTGGATGCGCAAGACCGACAGCTGCTTGAATTGATGCAAACTGATGCAGCCCTGTCCGTTGCAGACCTGGCTGAAAAAGTTGGTATGTCCAAATCAGCCTGTTGGCGCAGGATTCAGAAATTTGAGGAAAATGGCACTATCCGGCAACGTGTCACATTGCTGGATCCCGCCAGATTGGGGCTGGGCCTGACGGTGTTTGTTACCATACGCACCAATCAACATAACGCAGCGTGGGCGGAAAAATTCAAATCGGTTGTGCAGAGTGTGGAAGGTGTACTTGAGGTTTATCGGTTGGGTGGCCAGATTGACTATCTGCTCAAGGCTGTTGTCCCGGATATGCCGGGTTACGACCGGCTCTATCAAAAATTGATAGAGGCCGATCTGTTTGATGTGACCGCCAGTTTTGTCATGGAGGAGATCAAGTTAACAACCGTATTGCCACTGTAATGCGTCCAACATCATGACTTGAGCTGGTTGGCAGTTGGTGGGACTCTCACCCAACCTTCCATCAGTACCCGCGCACTGCGGCTCATAATGGCTTTTTTGACGCGCCATTCTCCGTCAGACTGCGTGGCCTCAGCGCCCACCCGCAGCGTGCCGGATGGATGACCAAACGTGACCGCGGTGCGATTGCCACCTCCGGCAGCCAGATTAACCAAGGTGCCAGGTATGGCAGCGGCGGTTCCTATGGCCACTGCAGCCGTACCCATCATGGCATGGTGCAGTTTGCCCATCGACAGTGCCCTGACCAGCAAATCGATGTCCGTTGAATCGACCTGCTTGCCACTGGATGACAAGTAGCTTTTGGGTGGGGAGACGAAGGCGACTTTGGGTGTATGTTGACGGGCAACCGCTTCACTGATGTCCTTGATCAATCCCATTTTGTGCGCACCATAGGCGCGGATGGTTTCGAAGCGTTGCAAGGCGTATGGATCGTTATTTATAGCGTCCTGTAATTCAGTGCCTGCGTACCCCACATCAGCAGCGTTGAGAAAAATAGTGGGAATTCCGGCATTGATCAACGTCGCCTTGAATGTGCCTACACCGGGCACCTCCAGATCATCAATCAGTTGGCCGGTCGGGAACATGGAGCCGCCGGCATCGCCTTCGCCCTCGTCTGCCGGATCAATAAACTCGAGCTGTACTTCCGCGGCTGGGAAGGTTACACCGTCCAATTCAAAATCGCCGGTTTCCTGCACTTCACCATCGCTGATGGCCACGTGGGCAATAATGGTTTTTTTGATATTGGCCTGCCAGATACGCACGGTGCAGATGCCATTCTCTGGCACTCTCTCTGCAGCCACCAGACCCTTGCTGATGGCAAAACCACCCACCGCGGCAGAAAGATTGCCACAATTGCCGCTCCAGTCTACAAAGGATTTGTCTATAGCGACCTGTCCAAACAAATAGTCAACATCATGATCAGCATGTGCGCTCTTTGACACAATCACTGTTTTGCTGGTGCTGGATGTTGCACCACCCATGCCGTCAATCTGTTTGCCATAAGGATCCGGGCTGCCAATGATGCGCAACAGCAACTCATCCCTCGCGGCCCCAGGAATCCGGGCAAATGCCGGCAATTCGGTCAGCAGGAAAAAAACACCTTTGCTGGTGCCGCCACGCATATACGTGGCCGGGACTCTTATTTGATGGGCAAACCGTTTCACCAACTGCGTCATGCTGTTTCACCTTGGGTTGATTCCAGAAAGTCCTGTGCAAAACGCTGCAGCACACCACCCGCCTCATAAATAGAAACTTCCTCATCACTGTCCAGTCGACAGGTCACCGGTACACGTGTCTGCTCACCGTTTTTATGATGAATAATCAATGTCAGATCGCTGCGGGGTTTACGCTCGCCCACGACATCAAAGGTTTCGGTGCCATCAATGGCCAGTGTCTTGCGTGTTGTGCCGGATTTAAACTCTAGTGGCAGAACCCCCATGCCGATCAGATTGGTGCGATGGATGCGCTCAAACCCTTCAGCAACAATCGCTTCCACGCCGGCCAGCCGAACACCTTTGGCAGCCCAGTCACGTGATGAACCTTGACCATAGTCAGCCCCGGCTATTATGATCAGCGGTTGTTTACGTTCCATGTAGGTCTCAATGGCTTCCCACATACGGGTAATTTGACCTTCCGGTTCGATACGTGCCAGTGAGCCCTGTTTGATTTTGCCATTAACAACCACCATCTCATTGATGAGTTTGGGATTGGCAAATGTGGCGCGTTGCGTAGTCAGGTGATCACCGCGATGGGTGGCGTACGAGTTGAAGTCTTCTTCCGGCAGCCCCATTTTGTGCAGGTATTCCCCGGCAGCACTGTCCATCATGATGGCATTTGACGGTGACAGGTGATCGGTGGTGATATTGTCGCCCAGTACCGCCAGCGCTCGCATGCCTACCATGCTGCGAATGCCTGCCAGCGCACCTTCCCAATAGGGTGGACGTCGAATATAGGTGGACTGCGCTCGCCATTCGTACAACGGGCTGACGCGGCTGCTGTTGTCCCTGTCCAGATCAAACATCGGAATGTAGACCTCGCGGAACTGTTCGGGTTTGACCGACGCTTTGACAACGGCATCAATTTCTTCATCGCTGGGCCAGATGTCTTTTAACCGGATCTCGCGGCCATCAACCACGCCCAGCACATCCTTTTCAATATCAAACCGAATGGTGCCGGCAATGGCGTATGCGACTACCAGAGGTGGTGATGCCAAAAATGCCTGTTTGGCAAACGGATGAATACGACCATCAAAGTTGCGGTTGCCGGACAATACTGCGGTTGCGTAGAGATCCCGATCAATGATTTCCTGTTGGATATCCGGATCCAGCGCGCCGGACATACCGTTGCACGTCGTACAGGCAAAGGCCACCACACCAAAACCCAATTTCTCAAGTTCAGATTCGAGTCCCGCTTCCTGCAAATACAGTTTGACGGTTTTGGAACCTGGGGCCAGTGAGGTTTTTACCCACGGTTTACGCGTTAATCCAAGTCGGTTCGCGTTACGAGCGATCAAGCCTGCTGCCACCACATTACGTGGATTACTGGTATTGGTGCAGCTGGTGATCGCGGCAATGATCACTGCGCCATCGGGCATCTGCCCCGCCGCTTCCTGGGCGCGTACTTGTGTTAAATCCCCCGATATCCCTTTGAGCGCGAGATCTGTTGTAGCCACGCGTGCATGTGGGTTACTCGGCCCCGCCATGTTGCGCACAACGGACGACAAATCAAAACGTAACACGCGTTCATATTGTGCGGTTTTTAAACAGTCGGCCCATAAACCCAACTGTTTTGCATAGATTTCCACCAAGCGGACCTGTTCGTCCTCACGACCGGTGAGTTTTAAATACTCAATGGTTTGTTGATCGATAAAAAACATGGCGGCGGTGGCACCGTACTCAGGTGCCATATTGGACACGGTGGCTCTATCACCGAGTGTCAACGCTGCTGCACCCTCGCCATAAAACTCCAGCCACGCGCCGACCACTTTGGACTGACGCAGGAACTCGGTCAATGCCAGTACCATATCCGTTGCAGTGATGCCCGCTTGTAATTTCCCGGTCAATTCAACACCAATAATGTCCGGCAAACGCATCCACGATGCGCGTCCCAACATAACGTTTTCCGCTTCAAGACCACCCACCCCGATGGCAATAACACCGAGAGCATCTACATGCGGCGTATGACTGTCCGTGCCTACGCAGGTATCCGGAAAGGCCACACCTTTGTCGGTGTAAATCACCGGTGACATCTTTTCCAGATTGATCTGGTGCATGATGCCGTTACCTGGTGGAATCACGTCGACGTTTTTAAATGCCAGTTTGGTCCAGTCAATAAAGTGGAAACGGTCTTCATTTCGTCGGTCTTCGATGGCACGGTTTTTTTCGAACGCTTGTGGATCGTAACCGCCGCATTCAACCGCCAATGAGTGATCAACAATCAGTTGCACCGGCACTACCGGGTTAACCTGTGCGGGGTCGCCACCCTGTTCTGCAATTGCGTCACGTAAACCCGCCAGATCTACCAACGCTGTTTGACCGAGGATGTCGTGACACACCACGCGCGCCGGAAACCATGGAAAATCCAGGTCGCGTTTACGATCAATCAGTTGTTTGAGTGATGCGTCAAGGGTTTCCGGATTGCAGCGACGAACGAGATTTTCTGCCAGAACACGCGAGGTATAAGGTAGTTTCTCCCAGGCACCAGGGGTGATGGTGTTGATGGCTTCGATGGCGTCGAAATAGTCGAGCCGGGTGCCAGGAAGTGGTTTTCTGTGATTGGTGTTCATGTTGTTATCGCTGGTGGATTGGGGTGACGGTTCTGGGTTCAGGGCCGATGTATTCTGCGCTGGGGCGGATGATGCGATTGTCGGCGCGCTGTTCCATCACGTGGGCGGCCCAGCCGGTAACGCGGCTCATCACAAAAATCGGGGTGAACAGTTTGGTCGGGATGTCCATAAAGTGGTAGGCCGATGCATGGAAGAAATCGGCGTTGCAGAACAATTTCTTCTCGCGCCACATCACTGCTTCACAGCGCACAGAAACCGGATACAGCACAATGTCGCCAACATCCGCAGCAAGTTTTTCTGACCACGATTTGATAATGGCATTACGTGGGTCAGATTCCTTATAGATGGCGTGACCAAATCCCATGATCTTTTCTTTACGCGCCAGCATCCCCATCATCTCCTGCTCGGCATGATCGGCGCTGGTAAATTTCTCGATCATCTCCATGGCAGCTTCGTTAGCACCACCGTGTAGCGGCCCGCGCAAAGAACCAATGGCACCGGTAATACAACTGTGCATATCCGAGAGCGTGGATGCGCAGACTCTGGCAGTAAACGTTGATGCATTAAATTCGTGCTCGGCGTAAAGAATCAGCGACACATTCATGACTTGCTCGTGCAAGGCGTTGGGCTTTTTTCCGTGCAACATGTGCAGGAAATGCGCGCCGATTGACTCATCATCCGTTGATTCGTTGATGCGCACGCCATCGTGTGAAAAGCGGTACCAATAACAGATAATCGACGGGAAAATTGCCAGTAATCGGTCTGCAGCAGCCTGCTGCTGAGTAAAACTGCTTTCTGTTTCCAGGTTGCCAAGCATCGAGCACCCGGTGCGCATGACATCCATCGGGTGAGCGTCTTTGGGAATGCGTTCCAGCACTTCTTTTAAGGCATTTGGCAAGCCACGTAAGGATTTTAATCGGGATTTATACGCAGTCAGCTCTGCCGCTGTTGGCAAGTGTCCTTTTAGGATCAGATGAGCAACTTCTTCAAACTGGCAATTCTCCGCGAGATCCTGCAGATCATAACCCCGATAGGTCAAACCGGAACCAGACACGCCAACAGTCGACAGCGCGGTTTTGCCAGCGATCTGACCGCGCAGCCCGGCACCACTTAATACTTTTGCTTCAGCCATTTTTTTCTCTCCTGATATTATTTCTTCTGTTGAGCAAACAAGGAATCAAGGTGTTGCTCGTAACGATGGTAATCAATGCGATCGTACAGCTCAGCGCGTGTCTGCATGGTATCAATGACATTTTTCTGGGTGCCGTCGCGGCGAATCGCGGCATAGACATTTTCGGCTGCTTTGTTCATGGCACGAAATGCCGACAAAGGATACAACACCAGAGCAATATTGACGGAGGCCAGCTCTTCTGTGGTGTACAACGGTGTTGCGCCAAATTCAGTAATATTGGCCAATACCGGGACCTTCAGGCGATCAGTGAATAGCTTGTACATCTCAAGTTCGGTAATCGCCTCGGGAAAAATCATATCAGCCCCCGCTTCAATGCAAGCCGCTGCGCGGTCCAGCGCGGCATTCAAACCTTCGACAGCCAGCGCATCGGTGCGCGCCATAATGACAAAACTGCTATCGGTGCGTGCATCCACGGCCGCCTTGATGCGATCAACCATTTCTTGCTGGGTAACGATTTCTTTATTGGGGCGGTGACCACAGCGTTTGGCACCCACCTGATCTTCGATATGCATGGCCGCTGCGCCAAACTTGATCATGGACTTGACCGTGCGCGCCACATTAAACGCGCTGGCACCAAAGCCGGTATCGACGTCTACCAACAAGGGCAGATCGCAAACGTCGGTGATGCGCCTGACATCGGTGAGTACATCATCCAATCCACTGATTCCCAAATCCGGCAGCCCCAACGATCCGGCCGCCACACCGCCACCGGATAAATAGATCGCTTTAAACCCGGCACGTTTTGCCAGCAGCGCATGGTTGGCGTTAATGGCACCAATCACTTGTAAAGGATGTTCGTCCGCGACCGCGTCACGAAAGCGTTGGCCTGGTGTTTTATTCATGGGTCTTAGACTCCTGCATACGTTGCTCAATATTTCGACGGGATGCGCTGATGTGACGGCGCATCAACATTTCTGCGAGTTCACCATCGCGATCAGCGATGGCCTGAATGATGCGGTGATGTTCAGCAAATGCTTGTTGCGGCCGCTTGGGTGTTGTTGAGTAGCGATACCGATACATGCGCAGCAAGTGATAAAGATCACCACATAACATCTCGCTGAGTGTGCGATTTTTACAGCCCTGAATGATCAGATAGTGAATGTCCAGATCACCTTCCTGCTGATAGTACGATTCGTTGGATTGTAAGCCGCTGTGCTGTTCATGCATGGCGAGAACCTCTCGCAGCCCGGCAATATCAGCGTCGGTCATGTTCTGTGCCGCCAGGCGGCATGCCATACCCTCGAGCGCCTCACGGACGTGATAGAGCTCAATCAATTCCTCGTAACTGAGCGACGCCACTCTGACGCCAGCATGTGGGATACGCACCACCAGTCGTCGGCCTTCAAGACGGCGAATGGCTTCCCGTAATGGGCCACGACCGATACCAAAAGTGGCGCTCAGGTACTGTTCACTGATACGCGTACCTGGCGCTATCTGCCCTTTGATAATGGCATTCTGGATGCGTTCAAAGGCACCGTCGGACAGTGTTTGGCTTGTCGCTCGAGGGTCCGAAGTGATCAATTGTAGATAATCCTTAAATAAAGGCCGCTTCCAGCCAGAAAATATGGCGTAATCATCCCCCTGTCCTTTCGGATTGTCAACAATCTCCTTGGATCAAGAAAATCTGACCCACATCATAATTTGATCTCACAAAGCGGCCCGCCTTGTTGAATTCTGTGTTACTTTCTTAAACACAAACAAAGCTGGGTCAACCAGATAAACAAACTACTATCACCCGTAGAGGTCAATATGAACTTAAGCAGCGATCTGATTAATGAAATTGATTTATTGATGAAATTTGATCTGAGCAGTGCGCGCGTTGGGCTCAAAGTTCACAGCAATGCCGATCCTGAGATGATTGCGGCGGCAAAACGATTATATGCCAAAGAATTGGTCGAGCATGAAGATGGCGGCTTTTTGACAACACTGGGACATGAGGCTGCAGAACATCTACAAGCCGCTCACGTGATTCTGTCTGGCGTCAAATGATGATAAATAACGGCACTTGTGACATTTTTCCCCCCTTCCTGTTTCAGGAGTAGAAGATGACCAGCACTGAGACTGACAACAAAACAACATCAGCCCCCAAAAACCGGCACGCTGACGCAGAATTTGAAGCCAGCAAGGCGGCTGCCATGGAAGCATTTGACAAGCTGCTGGAGGCACGTCAACACTTTCAGAACGCGGCCACAGCGGCGGGCATTGATCTGAAACACGAAGCCCTCGAACAATTATTGGCCGGTAAGTCCAAAGCGGAAGATCTGGGTCAGGAGCTTGCCGATCTGGCAAAAAACAAACCAGGTACCACGGTGGCGCTGGCCTTTTTGGGAGGATTTGTACTGGCACAGTTGTTGGGGCGCCGATAACCATGGATCAGCCCTCGACTGAGTCAGGCACGAGTGGGTCAGGTAGCGGCGGCGTAAAATCAGATCTGAGCGCCAGTCTCGCCTGGTTCCAAAGTCTGATCACCATGATCGGTGCCCTGCTACGGCTGGCAATTGCTGAGCTGTCGTTGGCCCGTGAAGATCTTGGCCGAATGATCATGGGGGCGCTGCTGTTTATCCCTCTATTGCTGATGACCTGGGTCGCACTGACTGTGTTGGCCGCATGGATTATCTATGAGCAGACTGCCTCAGCAACATTGGGGATTACAATGTTTGCGGCGATTCATGTGGTGGCCGTGGTGGTTTTGTATAAACGTCTCAACACCTATCGACGCAGTTTGTCGTTGCCCGTTACCCGCGCCCAATTGACCGCTATCTTAGATGAAATCCGTCGCGAACGAGGGCAACCATGAAGCGCGCTGACCGTCGTATGCAGATACAGCGGCTGACCATGGACGTGGAAAAACAACGCCAGATCGCCAGGACTCTCAGCCGTCAGCCCTTGGCATTGATAAAAAAACACCCTGTGGTCACGCTGCTAATCTCAGTCGTGGCGCTCGGCGCTGCAACCCGGATTGCCGTGGCAACACCCGTGTCAACGGCCATTAAAATTCTGGGGCTCCCGCTGCTGCGACAAGTAGCCAGCAACGCCCTGCTGATGATCAGTCAGACCCAACAAGAATAATGTTAGGTCTGTCGTCGTGATTACTGAACCAGTGGTTTGCCTGAAACGTCCAGTTCTTGCATCGGATATCCCAGGTCGCGCAAATCACTCTCAATCACGGCCTTGTCTCCCACAACCAGAATAACCATGCGTTCAATCGGGAGTTTTTCCTGAGCAAGGGCATTGATGTCTGCCTGTGTAATACTGTTGACGATACTGGTTTGTTGGGCAGCGACATCCGCAGGCAGGTCAAACTTGATCATTCTGCTTAAAAAGCCAGCTTTCTGAGCGGGTGTTTCATAGTTCAGTGCTTCCCGCTGGGTAATCGCTGCGCGCATAAAATCAAGTTCCTGTGTGCTGATGCCTTGCTCGCGATAGCCAACAATCTCATTGACAAATTGCCGGACAGAATCAGCTGTACTGTCTTTCAACACACTAGATGACGCTGTAAATGGCCCTGCATAATCCGTGCTGGAGAAACTGCTGCGTGCGCCGTAGGTATACCCCTTGTCCTCTCTGAGGTTCAAATTGATGCGACTGGTAAACGCGGCACCAAGCACGTAATTCATCAAGGTACTTTGATAATACTCACCAGTGGCGTCAAATCGCATATCAGTCACGTAGCCAATACGGATTTCAGATTGCGCAGCGCCGGGTTTATCCACCAGATACAGTCTTGTTTCGTTGACCTGTGTCGCTGGTGGGATGTCAGCAAGCGTTGGTGCAGTGTTTTGTAATCCATCCAAAAACCCTAAAGATTGCAATAAGGCAGTTTGCTCAACATCACCCACGGCAACGACCTTTAATGCTGACGTGGCAAATGCGTCGCGGGCAAATGTCTGCACGTCGGCAAGCGTAATCGATTCGAGCGCTTCAACAGTCCCATCGCCGGGCACTGCAAACGGGTGGTTTTCGCCATACAGCAACGTGTTATAGACATTGTTGGCTATACTGTTGGGTTGTTGCTGAGCCGCTTGCAAGGATTCGATCTGTTGTCGGCGTAAACGCTGCAGACTTTCGTCATTAAAATCCGATGCGAGCAAACGTTGTTCCAATAACAACAAGGTGGCGGGCAGGTTGTGACTTAACGATGTCACAGTTACCGTCATGTTCTCCCTGCCAGCATTAACTGAAATACTGCTGCCAAGTTTTTGAAGGGCAATTTCAAACTGCTCAGCGCTGAGTTGCTGTGTGCCTTCGTTCATCATGGCTGCGGTCAAGGCTGCAAGACCGTATTTATCCGGTGGATTCAACAAATGTCCTCCGGCAAATTCAAACTGCAAGGTAACCGATGGTATTTCACTACTCTGCGATCCAATCACCTCTGCACCGTTTGCCAGTTGTGCTCTCCAGAACGGCGGAACGTCAAGCGCGGGTGCAGGACCTGCTGGCGGTTGCACGGTGCGATCAAACTGATCGGTGACCGGTCGCGGTTCGAGTTCATCAAGCCTCGAATTGGCGATGGCCAGTGCTTCCTGCGGCGTAAAGTTATCCGGACGTGTAAAACCCTCCGGCTTCTCCTGTGTCAGCACACTCATCAGCACGGCGGGTTTGTCCGCCACATAGGTATTAAAGACCCTGAGTATATCGTCACGCGTCAGGTTGCGAATTGCCGCAATTTCAACGGGCAAATAATCGGGATTGTCGACCAGATAATCATACATGGCCAGGCGCGCAGCTTTGCCGGACACACTACTGAGTGCATTGATCAAGGCGGCTTCACTTTGCCCTTTAAAGGTCTCCAGATCGTCATCAGAAATGGAGTTGCTGTTAAACGCAGCGATGAGTGCGCGTATTTCCTGTTCAAACTCAGCCAGTTCGGCACCGGGATAAGGTTGTACATCAAACCGTAACGATCCTGCCAACTCCAGACTACTGTGCGATGCACTGGCTGCAATCGCCCGGTTGTTGACAACAAACTGTTTGTAAAACAATGAGTTCTTTCCATTGCCTATGATGCTGGCCAGCGCTTCCAGTGCGGTCCGATCAGGATGAGAGTACGGCACTGTTGGAAATGACATCGACAACATCGGAAAACGAACATAGCGGTCGACGTATGAGATATAGCGATCAGCGTCCAGTGTGACGGGTTCTGACTCTACTCTCTCCACGGCAGGACCAGCCGGGATGCTGCCAAAATACTTGTCAACCAACGCCAGCGCGGCGTGTTCCTCAAAATCACCAGCAATAATCAATGTGGCATTGTTGGGGCCATACCAGCGCAGGAAAAAATGTTTAAGATCATCCAGTGTTGCGGAATCGAGATCATCCAGATAACCAATCACCGGCCAGGAATACGGATGCCCGGAGGGGTACATCGCTGCCAGCGTTTTCTCGTAAACAAGTCCATAGGCCCTGTTGTCGTAATTCTGGCCGCGTTCGTTTTTCACGGTGGCGCGCTGATTTTCAAATTTTTCCTGTGTTACGGCTTCCAATAAAAAGCCCATGCGATCGGCTTCAAGCCAGAGCACTGTCTCCAGCTGATTGCCCGGAACCGTCTGGAAGTAATTGGTTCTGTCAGCATTAGTGCTGCCGTTCAGCGTGCCGCCGCTTTCCGTCACAATACGAAAATGCTCATCGTCACCAATGTTGGCGGAACCCTGAAACATCATGTGTTCAAAAAAGTGTGCAAACCCTGAACGTTGCGGTTCTTCGCGAGCAGAGCCTACGTGGTAAGTAACGTTCAGGTGAACCAGCGGATCAGACTTGTCTTCGTGCAAAAGCACAGTCAGACCGTTGGGCAGAACATACTTTTTATAATCGATACGGATATCGCCTGCACTGCGTGTGACAACCTCGACGGGTTGAAACGCAGTGACAGCGGTCGCTATGTCAGAGACGGCACTGCTGCCCGCCGTCTCACCGGGGCCATTGTCATTGCCTGAGCACGCCATCAGGAAGGCTGCTGATGCAGCCAGAGTGAGCATACGAAACATAAATAACCCCCCGGAAGTTGATGGTCTGAATATTTTCACAACAACAGCGGAATAACAATGGCCACCGCAATTGCGGTGCCGTAAACGCAGCAATGCCTTTTGACACCGCTTTCTGCTAGTATGCGCGCCTTAATTTATCGCCAGTATCGAGTCTCCCGTGATTTCCACCGCTAACCTCACCATGCAGTTCGGATCCAAACCTCTGTTCGAGAATGTGTCCGTTAAATTCGCCAAAGGCAAACGATATGGTTTGATTGGCGCTAACGGTTGTGGCAAGTCCACCTTTATGAAAATTCTGGGTGGCGACCTGGTGCCGACCAGCGGACAGGTCATGCTGGAGCCCGATGTTCGTTTGGGCAAACTGAGACAGGATCAGTTTGCCTATGAACAATTTACCGTTCTGGATACGGTGATCATGGGGCACGAAGAGTTGTGGCGGGTCAAGTCTGAACGCGACCGCATTTATGCGCTGGAAGACATGACCGAAGAAGAAGGCATGGCCGTCGCTGAACTTGAAGAACCTTTTGCCGAAATGGATGGGTACACGGCGGAATCACGCGCCGGTGAGCTGCTGCTAGGTTTGGATATCCCGCTTGAACAACATACCGGCCTGATGAGCGCCATCGCTCCCGGCTGGAAATTGCGGGTACTGCTGGCTCAGGCATTGTTCTCCGATCCGGATGTATTATTACTGGACGAACCGACCAACAACCTCGATATCAATACCATTCGCTGGCTGGAACAGGTGCTGAATCAACGCGACAGCACCATCATCATCATCTCGCATGACCGACACTTTCTGAACGCGGTGTGTACCAATATCGCGGACATGGACTACGGCGAACTCAGGGTTTATCCCGGCAACTATGATGATTTCATGATGGCCTCCACGCAGGCGCGTGAACGCCTGCTGAGCGAAAATGCCAAGAAAAAATCACAGATTTCCGAGTTGCAGGCGTTTGTCAGCCGCTTCTCTGCCAACGCGTCAAAAGCCAAACAAGCTACGTCCCGTGCGCGTCAGATAGAAAAAATCCAGTTGGAAGACGTCAAACCCTCCAGCCGTGTCAGTCCCTATATTCGTTTTGTGGAAAACAAGCGATTACACCGACAGGCATTGATCATGGAAAACGCGGGCAAGGCCTTTGACAAACCCTTGTTCTCCAAGCTCGGCCTACAGATTGAAGCTGGCGAACGTGTTGCCATCATTGGGCCCAATGGGGCCGGTAAAACCACACTGCTGCGCTGCATGATGCAGGAAGTTGCTCTGGACAGCGGCAAACTCAAGTGGGCAGAGCAGGCAGACATTGGTTATTTTGCTCAGGATCACAGCGGTGAGTTTGTTGAGCAGATTTCACTGTTTGACTGGATGAAACAATGGACCAAAGGTGATCAGCAACTGGTGCGTTCTGCCTTGGGTCGGATGTTGTTCTCCAACGATGACGTCAACAAAACCCTGCCCGTACTGTCAGGTGGTGAAAAAGCACGTATGTTGTTTGGCAAGTTCAGTCTGATCAATCCTAACGTGTTGTTGATGGATGAACCGACCAACCACCTCGATATGGAATCGATCGAAGCCTTGAACCTTGCGCTGGAGAACTACTCCGGCACGTTGATATTTGTCAGCCATGACCGGGAGTTTGTCAGTTCATTGGCCACGCGTATTATCGATATGCAGCCATCCGGTTTGGTCGACTTCAAGGGCAACTACGAAGACTATCTGAGGAGCCAGGGTATATTTTGATTGGCTGAGTGTCATGGATTCGTAAATCTGTCATTTAACGCCACTAGGATGCGTGGATACTCACAAACAACGGATTCCAGCCATGATTAAATCATTAATGCCTGTTGCCGGATGCCACGGCTCAAAAAAAATTCTGTGCCTGGCGCTGGCGGCACTGCTGTCTACGCCAGCGTTTGGACAGAACACGCTGGTCCCGGCCGGTCAGAACCCCTACCAGCCGGATGCCTTTCCGGACAGAATCATACTCACCGCAACACAAAACCCGGCAATCAGCCAATCTGTCAGTTGGCGTACCCATGCTGCGGTCACTGATAGTTATGCACAAATCAGTATCGCGGGTGACTCCCCTGCCTTGCACCTCACAGCAGAACTTGTTAAAAGCAACAATTCAACACTGAACACCATGAACGGTGAAGGCCGGCATCATCAGGTGGTATTTGAGAATCTGGCGCCTGACACCCTGTACGCATACCGGGTCCGGGGTGATGAAACCTGGAGCGAGTGGTTTCAGTTTCGTACGGCATCAGATGATACTTGCCCGCATACCGCCATCTATTTTGGTGATGCACAGAACGCTGTAAAAGCGCATTTCTCCCGGGTGATTCGTGAAGCCTTCAGCACCGCACCCAGAGCGCAGGTGATGGTGCATGCCGGCGATCTGGTCAACTCCAGTGCCGGTGATAACCATGATGATGAATGGGGTGAATGGTTTGATGCCGGCAGTTTTATCAACAGCATGATTGTTAACGTCGCTGCGCCGGGTAACCACGAATACCGGGCTCAGGAGTCAGGTCCTCGGTTGCTGATCCCGCAATGGCCCGTACACTTGCCGGCAGCAGGTAATGGGCCTGCTGAATTGATGAGTACCGTTTTTTACATGGACTATCAGGGAGTACGCTACATCGCGCTCGACTCTCAGCAGGCCTTGCAGAGCGACGAAATGATGCAGGTTCAGGCGATCTGGTTGCGTGAAACCTTGAGCAACAACCCGAACAACTGGACGGTGGTCACCTATCACCACCCGATGTTCTCGGTGTCACTTGGCAGAGATAATCCGCGCTTGCGCGAACACTGGCAGCCAGTGTTTGATGAGTTTAATGTTGATCTGGTCCTGCAAGGACATGACCACACCTATGGTCGCGGAGAAAATGTGGCATCAGGCGCCTCCGGTCAATTAAACGGCGTGGGCCCCATATATGTGGTCTCGGTGTCTGGCCCAAAAATGTATGTGATCGGCGATTCAGCACCCGAGACGATGGACAGGTTGGCTGAAGACACGCAGTTGTTTCAGGTTATAGAGTTTACGCCAGAGAAAATTATCTATCAGGCGCGCACTGTCACCGGCCAATTGTATGATGCGTTTGATATTGAACGACAGGCAGATGGCAGCAAACGCGTGATCGACAAACGTCCTGACACACCACAACGCTTGTGCACCAATCCGGAAGAACGAACAGGCTCCAGTTGCTGGGGCGGCAACAGTCATACAGAACTCGATCTGGACCACGCGCATTGATGCCGGGAGCAACCGTATGAAAACGTTTCAAGTGTTAGGCTCAGTGTTGGTTATCACATCAACCACCGTTTTTCTGATCACCAACAGTGCATCAATCAGCGGGAATCAGGACACTGAAGAACGCTGGTTGGCGGGTGATCACCATGTGCACAGCCGATACAGTGTGGGCTGGAATCAGGAAACCAATCCGCCCACGCCGGTGCTGGCGGGCGATGCCATCTATCCCATTCCGATGAACGCCCTGATGGCACGAAATTATGGTCTGGACTGGATGGTAAGCACTGATCATGGCGGGCCCAATCACTCGAAAGTAAACCGTGACTATGCATACCCCGAGTTGCTTCAGGCGCGTCAGGCTGTCCCTGAAGTGATGTTGTTTTACGGTATGGAATTTGACACCCCTGCGGCCGACCACTCCAGCATTATTGTGCCGTATTCCGACCATGAGGCAGATCACCTGTTCAGTATTGAGTCGACATTTGCCAAACGTGAACCTTGGCCAGCAGACGCCAGTTGGGATACCGAACCCCGCATGTTGGACGCGTTACGTGCCATGGCACAGTTATCTCCTGCGCCGTTGTTGATTGCGCATCATCCCTCGCGCTCAGCAACGGACCTGGCTGTGTATGGCACAACAACACCCGCAGAACTCAGAGCCTGGAACAGTGTTGCGCCCAATGTTGCAGTGGGCATGGAAGGTTCTCCCGGGCATCAGGCCGCCGCGTTGCGTCAACAACCACTGACCAGCGCAGCCGAGAACGACAACAGCGATGCCGCTCGCGGTGGTTATGGTCGTTTTCCAACCATGGGTGGTTATGACCAAATGACCGCTCAGCTGGGTGGATTCTGGGATTCCATGCTTGCTGAAGGACGGCACTGGTGGATTACTGCCAACTCTGACAGCCATCGACACTGGCGTGAGGGTGGTTCTGACTTCTGGCCGGGCGAGTATTCTAAAACCTACATTAAAGCGCAAAAGGATCACCACTCGATTCTGGAATCATTCCGCCAGGGTCGCGTGTTTGTCACCACGGGTGATTTGATTTCTGAACTCGGGTTTACAGCGTCGGTGGCTGATAATTCCACCGATATTGGTGGCACGCTCAGCGTCAGCCGAAATTCAACAGTCACCGTTGATATTACTTTCTGTCAGCCAGCATCCCCCAACGCCAATGGAGATTCCCCTATTGTTCAGCGGGTCGATCTGATTGTGGGTGATGTCACGGGTGTGTTTGCTGATACAGCCACGTCATCCACGGCGGGCACGCGGGTTGTTGAACGTTTTGATGCGGATGACTGGCGCGCAGAAAACGGCTGCTTTGCCATGTCGTACACACTGCCCTCTGTATCCGCACCGATTTACCTGCGAGTTCGTGGCACTAATACATCTGAACTTGAGCCGGAGATTGATGCGCGCGGTGAAGATCCTTGGCAAGATCTTTGGTTTTACTCAAATCCAATCTTTGTTGAGGTGAACTGAAACATTGCCAAAAAGATCATTGTTGATCATTAAACGTGGAAGGTTCATTTGGGCCAGTTGTACCTGTCCGGCAACTGCCCTAAAGGCAACAAGCAGATACTTTTAAAAATAAAAATGAAGACCGATATCTGAACATCTCCCCCCGCAATTGGCTATTCAGGATGGCTCTAAGTTTATGGCTGATCATGAATATTTGTGACTCGGCTGTTACACTCCTTCTCCTTACCCATTGGCTTACGGGCAACAAGCCCAGCGACAACCGGATAACTGAATGGCCAAGCTCTATTTTCGTTATGGTGCAATGAACAGCGGGAAAAGCACGTCCTTGTTACAGGCTGCTTTTAATTATGAAGAACGTGGTCATGCAGTACTGATCACCAAGCCCGCAGTCGATGCCAAGGGCGATAACAAGGTACTGTCCCGTTTAGGCGTCAGCCGTGCCGTGGATTTTATCGTTGAGCCTCACGCGAATATGCGCGCAGCATTTATCAGCGCCCAGCAAGCGGCTCTGGCCAAGCACGGCAAACCTGTCAGTTGTCTGTTTGTTGATGAAGCCCAGTTTTTGTCTGAAGTTCAAGTCGATGATCTGATCAAGATTGTGTTGATCGACAACATCCCCGTTATTGCCTACGGTATCCGCACCGATTTTCTAACGGTGGCGTTTCCGGGCAGCCGTCGCTTGTTGGAAATAGCCCACACGATTGAAGAGCTGAAAACAATCTGCCGTTGTGGTCGCAAAGCCATGTTCAGCGCGCGCAAAAACGGCACTGAGTTTGTGTTCGATGGCCAGCAGATTGCCATCGAAGGAATTAGCGCAAGTTATGAGTCTTTATGCGGCAACTGTTATCTTCAGGAAAGCGGGGGGATTTTGGCTGGGCGCAACCGGCATGATTGATTTGCAATCCGCTGCGGCGGATTGCTCACCCCTGCGGGGCGCCTTGGCAGGCGTCCTGATTGCGTTGCAATCAGTCGAACATGGGCAGTTTGAATCGTAGCCAGGTAAACCGGAATAAAAAAAGGGGTTGTCTTTTGGACAGCCCCTTTTTCTATTCTGGTGCACCCGGCATGATTCGAACATGCGACCACCTGATTCGTAGTCAGGTACTCTATCCAGCTGAGCTACGGGTGCGTAGGGCGCGTATTATATATAACTCGGCGGATTTGCAAAGCCCTTTTTTGCAGTCTCTGCAAATTTCCACGGATTAGTTGGGTCATGTTACTATCAGCTCATGGTTCAACTCACTGGATGGTCTCATTATGGCAGTTAATTTCAAACAACATCTCGGCGCCCTGCTTTTCACTGGTATTGTGGCCTTCAGTGCGCCGGCCATGGCGGATTATGATCGTGGCATGGCGGCATTGCAGTCTGGTAATTATCGTGTTGCCATCATGGAGTTTACGGATGCGGCACAAACCGGCCACGCTGCCTCACAACAGAAGCTTGGTGACATCTATCGTTTGGGCCAAGGCACGACACCTGATCTTGTGCAGGCAATCAAATGGTTAACCCTTGCTTATCTTAACGGTATGCGTGAGACCTTGCCTGCCCTTGAGATGCTGCGTGACAGCGTGTCGGAATCTGAACTGGTAGAGGGAGAACAGCTGGCTCTGCAGTGGCTGGAAGATGCAAACAGAGTGATGTTTGCCGATGACGATACCAGCTCTTTGTACGAACAGAATTAAGCGAAATCCTTGTCGTGCTGGCGAAAAGTCGTTTTTATCTGAGGGTGCTGTCACTGCTGGTGCTGACCAGTTCGTTTGGCAATGCCTTGGCACAAACACCGGCAGATTTGTCGCAGTTGATGCGTCAGGGTGAGAGCGGCGATGCTACGGCCCAATTTGAGCTGGGCAATCGTTATCTGAATGGCACGGGTGTCGAACAGGATAATTTTGAAGCATTACGTTGGTTCACACTGGCGGCCGAGCAGGAAAACCGTAACGCGCAGTACAATATTGCGGTGATGTACCTCAATGGCATTGGCGTGATCAAAGATGCCGAACAAGCTATCGCCTGGTTTTTGCGTGCTGCAGAAAATGGCGATCCTCCCTCGCAATTTACCCTTGGTATCGCCTTGTTTAATGGTCAGTTGGGCGTGCCACAAAATACAGCCGAAGCGTACAAGTGGTTTACGCTGGCAGGCGCTGCCGGGCACCAGAGCGCAGCAGCGAATGCGGTGCTGGTTCAGGAGTTGTTGCCTCCCGATGAGGTGATGGCGATGCAGGAAGAAGCCAAAGCCTGGATAGCTGCATACAAGGCTCGGCAGTCTCCGCCTGTCGCCGACGTAACCGAGCAGCAACCATGATCAATCCTGTTCAGGATCTGGCGCAGTCTGCGGAGCATTTTTCCAAACACCCACGAGATCAGTTTTACCTGATAAAACTCCTGCTTGTAACGTTTGGGTTGATCGTGGGCGCCTTACTGCTGAGTCACAAGGCATCTGCGCAGATTCAAATCGCGGATGAAAATACTGAATTGCCTGATTACAAGGCCTACGAAACAGGTCTGGACGCAGCGTATGCGGGTGATTACGTGACCGCGCTGCGGGAATTTACCGTTGCGGCTGACGCAGGTTTACATCTGGCGCAATATAACCTCGGTGTCATGTACTACAGCGGAGAAGGTGTTGATCAGGATTACGAACTGGCATTTAAATGGACTCGCATGGCGGCAGAACAAGGCCACATCAATGCGCAGTTCAATCTGGGAACCATGTACTACAATGGACTCGGGATGCGCTCCTCAATATTTACACGTTGGCCGTTGTCATTGATCTATCGGCAATCAAATTTTGAGGAAGCTGTTAAGTGGTACGGTTACGCTGCCGAGTATGATCACGGGGAAGCGCAGTATAATCTGGCAACGATGTATGAAAATGGCGAAGGAGTTGAGCAGGATCTGATCAAGGCTTATGTGTGGGCACGACTGGCTTATGACAATGAGGTGCCTGATGCCACGCTTTTGTATAACTCACTCAATAACAAACTGACAGCAGAACAGCGAGATGAAGCTGGTCGCGCCTATGCGCTGTGGGTATTGGAGTTCAGAGGCTGACGCTGTCTATCAGGCTGCGATCGACTGAATACGTGCCACCATGGCCTGCAGCCCGCTGCCACGTGTTGGGCTCAAATGCCGCATCAGATCAATTGATTCAAAAAAACCTTGTATGTCAAACGATCGAATTTCTGCAGGCGTTTTAGTGTTGTAGGCAGCCATCACAATCGCCAGCAGACCTTTCACAATAAATGCATCACTGTCGACATTAAAATACAACCGCCCTTCTCTGCTCTCACTGCTTAACCATACTTTGCTTTGGCACCCGCGAATCAGATTCGCGTCGGTGTGTTCAGCGTCCGCCATTGGCGGCAATTCCTTGCCAAGATCGATGATGTATCGATAGCGGTCATCCCAGCTGTCAAAAAACGACAGAGTATCGATGATGTCAGCGCTGGTGATATCAAGGCCAAAGGTTTTCATCGTCAATAAAACATTCCGGTTTCGAGTTGGGCTTCTTCGCTCATGCGGTCACGGCTCCAGGGCGGATCAAATACCAGGTCGACCTTGACGTCTTTGACATTGGGCACTTTTTTAACCCGGTATTGTACGTCTCCGACAAGGACTGGTCCCATGCCACAACCGGGTGCTGTTAGAGTCATGTCAATGTTAACCGTGTTGCTTGCATGATCAACTTCGACTTTATAAATCAGGCCCAGATTCACAAGATCTACCGGAATCTCCGGATCAAATACGGTACCCAGTGCCTGCCAGACTTGTTCCTCGTGGATTTTGTCATCAACAGCGGGCGGGAAGCTCAGTGTTTCAGGCTGCAATCCGAGATTGGCAGCATCCGTGCCATCTACACGTAACATCTGGCCATTGTGGACAATAGTGTAGTTGCCGCCCAGCGCCTGAGTGATACTGACAAAACTATTTTTGGGGATAGTCACCGGTGTGCCATCAGGCACTCTGCGCGCCGGGCAATCTTCCTGTGCCACTACCATTTGTCTTTGCATGCAGATTTCCAACTTTTTTAATTGATCGAGAAACTCTCGCCACAACCGCAGTGATCTTTGGCATTGGGGTTCAAAAAACGCAGCTGGCGATTAACGCCTTCTGTCACCAGATCAATTTGTGTCCCGTTAACAACGTTCAGACTTCCACGATCAATCAATAGCTCAACGCCCTCTTCCAGCGTCTGACGAAGATCGTTCTGGTTTATGTCAGGGACCAGATCAATGACGTACATAAAACCGGTGCATCCACTTTCCTTGACGCTCAGTCTGACTGCCCGTGCAGACAGGTCTTTTTGCAATTGGCGACGAAAATGCGCAACGGCTGATGGCGTCACCGAGACGGGCTCAGCGGGAAAGGCTTGCGGATCAAAACTCTTAACACTCATCTTATTTCCTCTCAGACGTCAAACTACCCTGGTGAAAATAAATCTGTTTCATTCAGCGACTACAACAGCATTTGCCTGACTTTTTCCAGCGCAACAAACAAACGGTCAATGTCATCAAAGGTGTTATAAAAACTGAAACTGGCTCTCACTGTTCCCGGAATACCATATTGTTGCATGATGGGTTGCGCACAGTGATGACCGGTGCGCACCGCAATGCCCTGTTGATCAAGCAGCATTCCGATATCTGAAGGATGCGTACCCTCAATCACAAATCCTAACACTGCCGCTTTGCAGGCAGCCGTGCCAACAATTTTCAAGCCGGGTACGGTGGCGGCTTTTTGCGTGGCATAGGCCAGCAACGCATCTTCGTGGGCGGATAACGCCGCACGGTCTTGTGAATTCAGGTAATCAATCGCAGCTGCCAAACCGATGGCGCCCGCGATATCCGGCGTACCTGCTTCAAACTTGTAGGGCAACTGATTATAGGTTGTGCCGTCAAAACTGACGGTTTCAATCATTTCGCCGCCGCCTTGATACGGTGGCATCTGCTCTAACAATTCCCTGCGGCCATACAACACACCAATGCCGGTTGGCCCAAACAACTTGTGACCGGAGAATACATAAAAATCACAGTTCATCGCCTGCACATCAACTGGCCAGTGCGCAATGGCCTGAGCGCCGTCGACTAACACTTTTGCACCGACTGCGTGTGCAAGTCTGATCATCTCCTCAACGGGATTGATGGTGCCCAAAGCATTCGAAACCTGATTGAAGGCAACCAGTTTGACCCGTGTATCCAACAGTGTGGAGAACGCTGCCATATCAATCGTCCCGGTAGCATCCACCGGCACGGCGACAACGGTTGCACCGGTTTTGTCGGCGATCATTTGCCAGGGCACAATATTGGAGTGATGCTCGAGCGCGGACACCAGAATACGATCACCGGCCTCAAGATTGGCACTCCCCCAACTGGCCGCCACCAGATTAATCGATTCACTGGCCCCACGTGTCCAGATGATCTGTCCGGTACTTTTGGCATTGATAAAATCAGCCACGGTTTTTCGCGCCGATTCAAATCTGGCGGTCGCCCTGTCACTCAGTGTGTGTGCACCACGATGCACATTGCTATTGTCATGTGTGTAGTAATGCACGATGGCATCAATCACTGCCTGTGGCTTTTGTGTAGTCGCGGCATTATCCAGATAAACAAGCGGATGCCCATTGATCTGTTGGTTCAGAATCGGGAAATCTGCGCGTACTTTTTCAACATCAAACCCAGCCTGATCTGTTGATTTCAATGGCTGCCCCCCGTCCCAACAGCAGGTTTGATATCACTGATCAGGCTGCGATCCTCCGAAAAACGATTGCGTAACCAGGTTTCAAGCCAGGTATTGACCGCCTCCAGTGGCTGAGACGCCAGCAGTTCATTAATGAAACCAAAACTTAACAAAGTGTGCGCTTGCGCAGGACTGATGCCGCGGCTCATCAGATAATACAGAGCTGTTTCATCCAACTGGCTGATGGTGGCGCCATGCGCGCACTTCACGTCATCGGCATAAATTTCGAGCTCAGGTTTGGTGTTGATTTCGGCTGTATTGGATGTCAACAAATTGCGGTTACTCATTTCCGCCAATGTTTTTTGGGCGTCTTCAAAGATGTGAATACGGCCATTAAACACCGCTTTGGCTTTATCACCCACGATGCCCCGAAACACCTGCTGACTGGTGCAGTGAGGAACCCGGTGTTCGATGCAGGTATGATAGTCAACTTGTTGGTCATGTCTCGCCAGATAAACGCCGTCAAGAATCAGCGAGGCGCCCTGCCCGCAATGATTCATCTGGTAATCAAGGCGTTTGAGTTTACTGCCCTCGGACACTGTGAAACCGTTATAAGCGCTATCCCGCATTAGATTGATATGCACGGCACCGATGTGGGAAACCGATTCCTGCTCCAGATTCAGACGGGTGTGATGCAATTGGGCGTTTTGTCCCAACTGGATTTCTGTCATGGCATTCACAAAGTTGTGGCTGGCAACTGATGAATCAGCACTCAGAAAGTGCTCAACCAACTGCAGGTTGGCACTTTGTTCCATAACTAGCAGCGTGCGTACATTAGTAACAGCGCTTTGTTGCGGTGAGTTGACATAAACCAGATACACAGGTTTTTCGAGTATCACGTTGTGCGCAACATGGATCAGCAGTCCATCCTGAGTCCAGGCACTGTTTAACGAGGCGAACAGGTTTCGTCGGGATGCGTCCACGGATCCTGCTACTTTTCCAAGATAGTTATCGATTATATCCGCCGCCTCAACATCTGCTTGCGAGAAAAGGCTTACGCCTTCAGGCATCATGTCAGACATAGTCGGGTCAAATACGCCATCAACAAAAATCAGGCGAGTTGCCTGCAACGGGATAAGTTGTTGTTGCAAGAACTCACGCGACAACGTTGCAGGTCCGGCCCACGATGCGTTTTCATAACTGATTAACGACTGGACAGAGGTATATTTCCAGTGTTCAACTTTTCTGCCGGGCCAGGTAGCCCGTTCAAATTCATGTGAACCTTGTTGGCGCAAATTTAACAGCGAGCCCGCAGCAGTGCCCGTGATGTTTTGCATCGCAGCCAAGGCCAGCGCATGTTTCTGAAATGGACTTTGGGGCGCTGGAATGGATTGCCGACTATTGCTTGTTGGTGCAGACATAGTCAGACGCTCTCTTTTTCCAGCCAGCTATAGCCCTTGGCTTCCAGTTCTTTTGCCAGTTCTTTGTCGCCACTTCGCACAATTTTGCCGTTGGCCAACACGTGTACATAATCAGGCACAATGTAATCCAGCAAGCGCTGATAGTGTGTTACCACAATAAAACTTCGGTGATTGTCTCGCATGGCATTAACGCCTGCTGCGACAACTTGCAAGGCATCGATGTCCAAACCTGAGTCGGTTTCATCCAGAATGCAAAGACCCGGTTCTAGCAGCATCATTTGCATAATTTCATTACGCTTTTTTTCGCCACCCGAAAAACCTTCGTTCACGCCGCGTTTCAAAAATGCCGGATCCAGACTGACTTTCTGACTGCTTTCACGTGCGAGTTTCATAAAATCAAATGAAGACAGCTCCGGCAAACCCAGGTGTTTACGACGGGCATCGACTGACGCTTTCAGAAACTCCATGTTGCTGACACCCGGGATTTCGACCGGATATTGAAATGCCAGAAACACACCTTCGCGCGCCCGCTCTTCCACTTCAAGTTCAAACAGATTTTTACCGTTGAAGGTGACATCACCTGACACCACTTCATATCCGGCACGCCCCGTTAACACATTGCCGAGCGTGCTTTTGCCAGCGCCGTTAGGCCCCATAATAGCGTGTACTTCACCGGGTTTGATGGTCAGATTCAATCCGTTCAGAATCTGTTTGCCTTCAACTTTGGCAACCAGTTCGTGTATTTCAAGCATAATCGTATTCCGTTTTTTAATGAGACTAACCAACCGAACCTTCGAGACTCACTTCCAGTAGTTTGCCGGCTTCAACCGCAAACTCCATGGGCAGTTCCTTGAACACTTCACGACAGAAACCGTTCACAATCATCGATACGGCTTTTTCAGCGTCCAAACCGCGTTGCTGACATAAAAACAACTGATCGTCACTGACTTTGGAAGTGGTAGCCTCATGCTCAATCACTGCAGAAGCATTTTTGGTTTCGATATAGGGGAATGTGTGCGCGCCACAACGATCACCAATCAATAGCGAATCGCACTGTGTATAGTTACGTGCACCCTCCGCCGTTGGATTGATACGAACCAAGCCACGGTAGGCACTGTTACTACGCCCAGCAGAAATACCTTTGGCGACGATGGTAGATCGCGTGTTTTTGCCAAGATGAATCATCTTGGTACCTGTGTCGGCTTGCTGAAAATTATTGGTCAAAGCGACCGAATAAAATTCACCAACACTGTTGTCACCTTTCAGAATACAGCTGGGGTATTTCCATGTGACGGCAGACCCGGTTTCAACTTGTGTCCACGAGATGCGCGCGTTTTTATGGGCTACTCCGCGTTTGGTTACAAAGTTATATATGCCCCCTTTGCCGTCTTTATCGCCGGGGTACCAGTTCTGCACGGTGGAGTATTTGATTTGCGCATCATCCAGTGCTACCAGTTCAACTACCGCAGCATGCAACTGATTTTCATCACGCATGGGCGCGGTGCAGCCTTCCAGATAACTGACGTGTGAACCTTCGTCAGCAATAATCAAGGTGCGTTCAAATTGTCCGGTGTTTAACTCGTTGATACGAAAATATGTCGACAGTTCCATCGGGCAACGCACGCCTTTGGGGATATACACAAAGGAACCGTCTGAAAATACCGCTGAATTGAGCGCTGCATAAAAATTGTCTTTTTGCGGCACAACGGAGCCCATGTATTTTTTGACCAGCTCCGGGTATTCACGAATGGCGTCACTGATGGGACAGAAGATAACACCGACTTCTCGCAGTTTTTCACGGAAAGTGGTGACCACCGACACGGAGTCAAAGACGACATCCATCGCCACGCCGGCCAGTGCGGCTTGCTCGTGCAAAGGAATGCCCAATTTTTCGTAGGTCGCGATCAACTCAGGATCTACTTCATCCAGGCTCTTTGGGCGATCCTTCATACTTTTAGGGGCGCTGTAATACGAGATCGACTTAAAATCAATCTCCGGATAATGCACGTGCGCCCAGGTGGGCTCGGCCATGTCCCGCCAGGCACGGAAGGCTTTCAGGCGCCAGTCCAGCATCCACTCCGGCTCCTGCTTCTGTGCAGAAATAAATCGCACAGTGTCTTCATCCAGACCAGGGGCCAGCGTGTCAGACTCAATCGCCGAGTGAAAACCGGCAGCATATTCCTTGCGGATCAGGCTTTCGACTTGTTCACTCATGATGTACCTCGTAAATGACGCGAATTATTAATTATCCGACTAATTTAGTCAACTATTATACCGGTCTCTGCGAACGCTCACTGGACAGGCTCGATAGTATAACAAGGATTGTACGACTCTCTGATCAGCTTCATTCGCCCGGCATCAACAAACTCTCGCAAGAGTTGATCCATAGCACTCATCATGGCTTGATCTCCGCGCAGCACAAATGGGCCATGCTCGCGCACCAGACGCACTCCCTTCTCCTTCACATTACCGGCCACGATACCTGAGAATGCACGCCGCAGATTCACGACCAACTCCGAGGTCGGCAGGTCCTTGGATAGTTGCAGAGCGGCCATATTTTTATGATTAACGTCAAACGGCGACTTCATTTCTTCCGGGATATGCAACAACCAGCTGTAGTAATAAGCATCTCGAGTCTTGCGTCGACTGTCGCTGACACGCGCCATCCCCTTTTTCATCATTTTGGCCACGCTTGTCGGGTCATCCTCAACAATCTTGTAATAGCGTCGGACCTCCTCGCCTAATGTGTCTACCAGAAAACGGTCGATGCGCTGGAAATAGCCATTACTACAGGCCGGTGCAGCAAACACGACGGGCAAGTAGATGTCAGCGTTGCGTGGATCCATCAGGGTGCCGAGCAAAAACAAAATCTCTTCAAGCGTGCCTGCGCCGCCCGGAAATACAATGATGCCGTGTGCGACGCGCACAAAGGCTTCCAGTCGCTTTTCAATATCCGGCATCACAACGAGGTGGTTCACGATAGGGTTGGGTGATTCTGCAGCAATAATACCCGGCTCACTGATACCAATATAACGACCTTTACCGAGACGCTGCTTGGAGTGGCCAATGGTTGCACCTTTCATGGGGCCTTTCATTGCACCAGGCCCGCAGCCGGTGCAGATATCCAAACCGCGCAGGCCTAGCTGATAACCAACAGCCTTGCTGTAGTCATATTCTTCTCTGCTGATTGCGTGGCCGCCCCAGCACACTATCAAGTCAGGCAACATCCTCGGCTGCAACAGGCCAGCATTTCGCAGCACATCAAACACGAGGTTTTTAGTGGCATCGGCCTGTGCATTGACACTGGAATTGACCCGAATGCTCTCGAAATCCCCATCACTCCTGGGTTCTGCGTTGTCTTGCGGGCGGTAAAGTTCACTGGAGACAAACACAATGTCTCGCAGCACCGCGAATAGATGCTCGCGCACACCATTGATGATGACACCGTCAACAAACGCGCACGCAGGTGCGTTTTTCAGGCGCAGCTTTATACCTCTGGTGCGTTGCACGATTTCGATACTGAAATCCGGATAACGACTATAGACCTCGTCTGCGCTGTCAAATGAGTCATCGCAATTGAGCACCGCGAGGGCGCATCGCCTGAACAGTTCGTATACTTCGCCATGACCAATTTTGCGTAAACGCTCTACCTCAAATTGCGACAGGAGTTCCATACTGCCACTCGGGCTGATGGATGCATCGACAACGGACGCGCGACAACTGGTTACTGTTTCGGACATTAACACGACCCCCTTTACTGAATCCTTCAAGAGGATTTGATGTATCCTGAGCTTGATTCCGCTACAATCGCGGCCTTCAGCGCAGGAGAACGCTTATGAGCACGGAAAACCAATTCCCCGCCACCCTTGGGGAGAACGAAGACGCCAATTATGAACTGTTTATTGATCAGGTACAGCAAACAGGTCAGGTTTGGGGATTATACGGTGATGACGGCTGGGCAATCTGCCCGTCAGTTGAATTTGAAGACACAGAAGTTTTCCCATTCTGGTCGGACGAACGTTACGCCGCAGCACTTTGCACAGAAGAGTGGAAAACCTACGCACCCAGAGCGATCACGCTGGAAGACTTCATGAGCGAGTGGTTACCCGGTATACATGAAGACAATGCGATGGTCGGACCCAATTGGGATCTGGAGATGAGCGGTCTCGAGTTGGAGCCTGCCGACGTCGCCCAGATGTTGTCACCGGAAACCAACGATTGATCTGTGAATTGGTGACGTGATGCCGATCTGAACAGTGCTCAGACCGGCATTCCTGCGTCAGCTCTTTTTGCTGTAGTCGTACCAGCCTTTGCCGGTTTTTTCGCCAAACTCGCCCTTCATGTAATGCTCAACCAGTCGCGGATTGGGCAGATCAGCCGGATTCCCGGTATCACGAAACTTCTCCATCCGCATGATGTAGCTTAAATCAAGGCCGGTAAGATCATTCAAACGGAAGGGTCCCATGGGGTGACCTGCCCCATAGACACACGCGTTATCAATATCTTCAACGTCGGCAACGCCCATTTCCAGCAACCACATGGCTTCTTTTGAAATGGCCGCAAAAATGCGGTTAAGCAGAAATCCATCCACTTCCTTTTTAAGCAAAACAGGCACCTTTTGCATCACTTTACTGAGTTGCATGGTGAGTTCTGCTGTTTCATCCGAGACGTGTGGTCCTTTGACGACCTCAACAAGTTTCATCACCAGTGCCGGATTAAAGAAGTGCATATTGACAACTTTGTCCTGACGCTGGGTGGCATCAGCTATTTTGGAGCTGACAATCGCAGAACTATTGGTAGCTAGAATGCAGTGCGCAGGCGCAATACGATCCAGGTCCGCGAAAATTTTGCGCTTGAGTGACAGCACCTCAGTGGCTGCTTCGATGACAAAATCCGCATCACCCGCCGCAGCCTGCAGAGAATCAACAAAACGGATGTTGTCACGTGCTTGTTTTGCCTGATCTGCCGTCAGCCGGCCCTTTTCAACACGCCCGGGCAAATACGAATCTACAAAGTCGTTGGCTCTTTTTAATGTCTCGGCATTTACATCAAAGCACTTGACGTTAAAGCCACAAATTGCCGCCTGCAGTGCAATTTGATGCCCCATATTGCCAGCGCCGACCACACAGATATTGCGTATTTCTTCAAATTTCATGGTTATTCCTGCTGTCCCTAAGAGAGATGGTTAATGTATCAAACGTTTTCCCAGACCCGTATTGTGCTTGAAAATGGTGATAAATCCAGCTCTGAGTACATCCATTTACTGGAATTGACAGTATTAAAGATATAGCGCTTAAATGAATTTCAAATGCAGTTCGGAGCAAATGACCGTGTCGGTTTGCCAATCCCTGAAAACTGTTAAACGACTGACGTCGAATACGCTGTTTTTTGCATTGGGGATGCTGCTGATGATCAATCCATCGGTGGCGGATCAATTACCCGCGACGGGCTGTAACACTGTCTCCCTTGACCGATTATCGACGTTGCAGGCTACTGCCCGGCAACTTCACAACCTCGGACAGTTTGATCAGGCATTGTCGACTTACAATGAGCTGTTTCTCGCCGTTCGTTTAAATGATGGGCTGTTTTCAGAACAGCAATTGCCGGTACTTGACCGGCTACTTGCTGTGAATATTGATTTGAGCGCCTGGGACAGCCTGAATCAGTATCTTAACTACCACGAGTGGCTGACTCATCGATTATTCAGCAAAAATCCGGTTGCCTTGGCTGAGCAGTTGCAGGTCAATTCCCAGCACAGGCATAACGCAGCAAATCGGCTTGAGGGACCGCAAAGAAGTTGGCACCTTGTGCAGGCCAGAACGCAGTTATGGCGTGCGGTGAGCGCACTCGAAACACTGCCTGATGAGGCCGATCGACTGCCGCCTTTATGGCTAAAAATTGCCAATTTTCATTATGAATTAACCCATGATAGCCAACGCTGGTTAACCAGTTTTGAGAACCGCACCGATGAACCTGTCATGATCAGCGGCTGGGCGCTGGGCGGCGATGAGGTCGAGCAGCGCAGTTATGAAATAGGCGCTGAGTTATTGCAAAAAATCTCGACTTACTACAGGTCACGGGAATTACCCCCGGAAATTGACAGATATTTCAGTGAAGCAACATTGATCAGCCTGCAAGGTGATTGGGAGCTGTTGTTCGATCAACCACAACGGGCGAAGCAGTTTTATCGTGAGGCGCTGAGTATCGCATCCCGGTCATCATGTGCTGTTGACATCCGGGAAGCGCTTTTTGGACAGACAGTCTTACTACCAGTGACTGACCTTGGCCTTGGCCGTTCGTCTTGTTCAGAAACAAGTCTGAATGCAGCTGACATCCCGGTCGGTCTGCTATTCGACAATACAGAGACTAATCGGTATCGACCACACTGGAGAACGCTGGAGGATCTTGATGAATAACAGTCAGTTACATAGATCACTTAAGGCTTTGAGATTGCCAGCAATATTGTTGGCAATCAGTGCTGCGGTCAGCGCATGTATCACTGCGGAGGAAGCCCTCCAGCGACAGGCGGGTCGAATGCCCACACCTGCTGAAGTAGAGCAATACAACGCCTCAGTCGCGCCGGAAGAACGCATTGTCTGCCGAAACGAAATCCCGGTCGGTAGCAATATTCCAGTACGCAAGTGCCGCTTGATGAACGATATCGATGAAACCTCAACATTCCATCGGGAACAGTTGCGTCGAGCACTACGCTAGCGCTCGACCCCCTCGTGATTGCCAGAGAAGTCAACGGCCCTGGTCTGGCTGGGAATAGTCGCAGACACCTTCAGGAAACACGGATCTGAGTTGTGCGATCTGTTGTGAATCCGGCACCCAATTCCCGTACGTGCCATCGCCAAGCGCGGTATCAAGGGGTTTAAGTGCACATTTGAACACACTGCCTTCTATCGGTCCGCCGGCGACTATTCTTGACGTCGCATAAAGCGGGAATGCCTGTGTACAGGTCCCGGGAGAATTATCATCCAGAACGCCATTCCACACGTCATTACCTTGGGCGATGAGACTGCCATCGGTTGCAAAACAGGCGTCCACTGCTGTTGCTGGGCGGTTGCCTGCCACGCCGAGGTCGGGATTTGTTTTGATATTCATGACCCAGTCATGCAAAACATCGAGTGCTTGCATGGTCTGATCATAAGAGCGGGCTGGCCTGGCATCGGTAAACCAGATCAATTGATTGTCTGCATTCCCCATGCGATTGCTGATACGTTGTCGCGCAGAGAAGGATTGATGCGAATTATGCATGTCCAACTCGTCTTCCAGATAGTGACGCCAATCCACGATGGGAATATTGAGCTGGCCATCAAACACCATCCCGGATTCGTACAGTGCACGAATTGCCTGGAGATCTCCCTGAGTTCTGGGAGCCGGCGACGTGCCGTCGGACAGGTTCATGTTACGACGACTCCATGGATCAAAATTGTCTGCTGTCGGCTCACCCAGAAATGGAAACCCCTCCTGCACCATCTCCGAAGGGTGTTTCCAGCCGCCGATTTTGGTATTGAGATCCAGAAACTCATCAGGAGTAATCGCGCCTTCCGTCAGCGCTTTTAATCCGTATTGCACACCTACGTTGTCCCACGGTACGCGGGCAGCACCGTTGGCATCCAGCCCATAGATGTTTTTCAGGTCGTCATAGTGAGTCCATTGCACCGTGTCCATAATGCCAGGCGGGTGCATTTTGTCTTGCTCACGCACCTGACCATAATGCGGGTTCATGCTCAACGGCGTTAGTCCGCGCCATGCCGGAATGCACTCATTGGCCCCCGGGGCACTTGCATAACCCAGTTGCCGCTTTATGTCTGCCAAGGGATCAGGTACCGCATCGGTGGAGTTAAAACCAATTAACAGGCTGCGATTTCTGGTGACTTGCCATTTGGGATTATTGCGATCCGTGACATCCATGTAGTGCTCCAACAACTCACAATCGCCCACATGAATTGTCTGAGTGACCATATCCGGATAAGAATATTGCGGTACACCTGCATCAATCAGCCCGGGATGATTCTGTTGGTACACATACTGCTGAATCGCGCCGCCTGACCCCCCAATGGCGACAGTGTAGAGAGGTTCACCAAACCGTTTGATGAAGTGTTCCTTTACCATTAACGCCGTCTCACCTCCAACTTGCAGGTTATAGTGTTCACCGGTTCTGTTCCCGGATGAGTAGGCGACGGCATAACCTTGTGCCAGTGCCTCCTGCAAGCGCGCTCTGCCGGCATTGAGACGGCCTTGAAAGTGCCCTACCCCAACACCGCCTTCAAAGTGATACAGCAGTCGACCGTTCCAGTTGACCGTACCAGGATCCAGCGGATTTTGTGAACGATCAGATGCGTCTGCCAACACTGCATAACTGTACAGGAATCGATTTATCGTGCCGCGTTCCCAGCGGATTACAAAATCAACAACACGACCGTCGCTCAATGTTGTTGTTGTCATATCAGCCGGACGCGTCCCGTCCTCTGGCATCGCCACGTACTGCCCATCCGTGTTCAGGTATTGATACTCAATCATCGGTTCGATTGAGCAATCTTTGCTGTAACCGATGACATTGTCTGATGCATCTAAAACAGGAAAACCCCATTCCTCCTGATGATCAACAAGGGGTTGAACGCCCCACTCCAGTACACTGCTGCAGACAAACGGATATTGCTGAGGCCCTGAAAATATAGGGCCGGTAATCGGGTGAGATTGAATTGCCACGCTGGCTAATTGCTCACCATCGTCCGCCAGCACCTCAATGGTATGCTGCCCCAATGGAATGCCCCCAACCAGCCAGTGCGACTGATCTCCGGTAGCATTGGTTCTTAACACTTCCAGAAGTTGACCATTTGCCCGAAATTGTACTGAAGAGGGCATAATCCCCGATTCGCCCGCTTGCAGAGCAATCAAGGCTGTCCCGCCAGTAATGTGCTCAGCCCTGCTCGACAGGATCGACAGCGATAATCCGGAATCATTCACCTCAGTGACCGACGTGGTGCTTGTTGCACCGGGATCAGAGCAGGCAAGCATGGCACTGACAAAAATCGCGAGCGGCAGCAGTCGAAGGTGCATGTGAGATACCTCTTGTTACTTTATTGTTGTTGTAGGGCGAACATCGAATAACCCGAACGGTAACATGAATTTATTCAGCTTTGCACCGGCTTAATAAAACTCCCAAATCATATAAGTGACAACATGTTGGCCTTGCTGATTGGTAACACACTGTCCTGTTATGAGGCATTGTTGTGCGCGATGCTTTAAAAGCGGGCACAAATGGTGGCTTCTGGACGGTTTGTCGCCCGCAATATCAAGCTATCACCTTGTTATTTATGATTATATTGCCAATGGCACAATGATTGCTTGGTACAGAATGTCGTCAGATACAGACGACTTGATTTCCCAGGACGGGATGACACAAACACAATCATCAAACAGTTTGAGGTGAATATATGAAAGCATCAACATTGAAAGTAGTTGCACTTGCCAGCATCGTCGGTGGTTCACTGATTTCAACGGGCGCCGCAGCCGATACCACTGACCTGTACAAAAGCAGCAAAGAGTTACGCGCTGTTGAAACATCAATTCCTGAATATCCACGTCGTGCGGAATTGTCAGGCGTTGAAGGTTACACCGTTGTTGAGTTTACTGTGATGCCTGATGGCACCGTTTCTGAGCCAGCTATTGCCGAGTCAAGCTATCGCGCATTCAGCCGTGCAGCACTCGCAGCAATTGGTGATTGGAAATTTGAACCAGTTATCGCAGCCGCAGGCGAAGCTGTTCCTGTTCGCACCAGCATGAAGTTCAGTTTTGTTGGACTTGAATAATTTTTTTTGATCAGAAATGCTCTGTAGCTGTTTTGACCAAAAGGTCAGCACCCGTATTCAGCGATAGATTAAAAGTACTCGAAAATGTGCAAAAAAGCGCACTGCTCGAATAAATAAAAACAAGCATTAACGGGATTTAAAATGACAATAAACAAAATGTTGGCAATAAAATAGGCCGGTAATCATCAGATGATTCCGGCCTGTTTTTATTTCACACGTCTGCTTTGACAGATGCAGGTATAACTCTTTAATCACTTCAAAGAATCAACCCGTTAAAATGGCGGAGAGAGAGGGATTCGAACCCTCGATAGGGGATTAACCTATACGCCCTTAGCAGGGGCGCGCCTTCAGCCACTCGGCCATCTCTCCAAAATCGGGCGCAATCATAGCACAACTTCTAAAGAATGGCAGAGCTGATATCTACAATTTCACACATTACCTTAATTGTCGTCTCCTTCAGGGCCACCGCGCTCCTTCTGGATACGTTGATAAATTTCTTCACGATGCACAGCAACATCTTTCGGAGCATTCACTCCAATTCGAACCTGATTTCCTTTCACACCAAGTACTGTTACCGTTACATCATCGCCCACCATCAGTGTTTCACCAATTCGGCGCGTTAAAATTAACATGATGTCTCTCCTTTCCCATTCATGATGTCCATGCAACGATCTCTTCAGCTACCTGAAAAGTATTCACGGAGTTACGTTAGTTCTGCTGATATCCTTATTGACACTGCTTATATGACAAGACCGGTCAATGCACTTTTTGCAGTCATTTGCCCAAAACAAACGTCCGCGCGACTTCTCGCTACTTTTCAGGTCACTGGCAACATCTTCACACCGATGTCGCCAACACCTCATCCCCTAACCCGAATGCGGCGTGCAACGATCGCACGGCCAGCTCCAGATATTTTTCATCAATAACGACGGATATTTTGATTTCCGACGTTGTAATTATTTGTATATTTATGGCCTCGTCTGCCAATGTTTTAAACATTAAACTTGCGATGCCGGCATGAGAACGCATACCTACGCCAACCAGCGACACTTTGACAATTTTTTTGTCAACACTCACGCCTGTCGCGCCTATCGTTTGTGCGACCGCTTCTACGATCTCACGGGCCTGCTCAAGATCCTGGCGTTTCACAGTGAAGGTAATGTCGGTACTGTTATTGGCCGCAGCATTCTGCACAATTACATCTACATCGATGCCAGCGTCGCCTACAGCACCCAGTACTTTGTAGGCTACGCCCGGGATATCAGGCACTCCGGCGACTGTGACCTTCGCCTCATCGCGCGTAAACGCTATTCCCGCTATGACAGGCGCTTCCATTTCTCTGTTTTCCTCGAGACTTATCAACGTCCCCGGATCGTCATCAAAACTCGACAAGACCCGCAATGGCACTTTGTATTTACCGGCGAACTCCACTGATCTGATCTGTAGTACTTTAGCTCCCAGACTTGCCAGCTCGAGCATTTCTTCAAACGTTATCGTCCGTAATAATCTTGCGTCCTCTACAACACGGGGGTCTGTTGTATATACGCCTTTTACATCAGTATAGATCTGACATTCATCGGCTTTCAGTGCTGCAGCGAGCGCAACTGCAGAGGTATCAGAACCACCTCTGCCCAACGTCGTTATGTTGCCGTTTTCATCAACACCCTGAAAACCTGCTACCACCACCACTGAACCTTTTGCCAGTTCAGCTCTGATCCGCTTGTCATCAATTTGGCGGATACGCGCCCGTGTATACGCGGCATCGGTCAAAATCTGCACTTGCGACCCGGTAAATGACTTTGCAGCACAACCTCGTTTGTGCAGCGCCATGGTCAACAACGCCATCGTTACCTGTTCACCGGTTGACACCAATACGTCAAGCTCTCGGGGCGTAGGCTGAGGTTGAATCCGCTCAGCCAAGGCTATCAAGCGATTTGTTTCCCCACTCATTGCTGACACCACTACCACAATGTCGTTGCCATCATTGCGTGAGGTAATGATGCGCTCAGCGACTGCTTCGATACGCTCCACAGAGCCCACCGAAGTTCCACCAAACTTCAGAACAAAAAGCGCCATAAAAGTCAATTACCCGAGTGGGTGCTGATTAAACATAAACCATCGAACTAATGCAACTCAAAAGGTCAAGAGAACTGCTTCACAAAATCAACAACCGAGTTCAATGCAGCTTCCAGACCGTCCGGCTGCGTACCGCCAGCCATGGCCATATCCGGACGCCCGCCCCCTTTACCGCCAACTTGCAGGGCGACATGATTAACGATGTCCCCAGCTTTCAATCGAGCCGTCAAATCTTGTGTGACGCCGGCAACCAGAGAAACCTTGCCCTCCTCGACTACTGCCAGAACCACTACGGCACTACCCAGCTTGTTCTTGAGCTGATCAACGGTCTCTCGCAATGCTTTGCTGCTGAAACCGTCCACTTTTTTGGCAAGCAATTTATAGCCATTTATCTCAACTGCCTCAGCAGCAAGGTCACCACCCTGCGCACTCGCCAGCTTGGATTTGATCTGATCCAGCGATTTCTCGAGTGTTTTTTGCTGAGCAATCAATTGTTGAACACGGTCCAGCAATCCGTCTTCACCTGTTTTTAGCAACTCACAGACAGACCGCAGCACACGCTCTTCACGTGCCACATGGGCGAGCGCACCAGACCCTGTGACGGCTTCTATGCGGCGCACGCCTGCCGCAATACCCGTCTCGTTTACCAGTTTAAAAAGCCCGATGTCTCCCGTGCGCTCCACATGTGTTCCACCGCACAATTCGGTGGAGAATTCACCCATGGAGACAACCCGCACCTGGTCGCCATACTTTTCACCAAACAAGGCCATGGCACCACTTGCCATAGCTTGGTCGATGGACATGACTTTTTTTGTTACTTCAAGATTTAACAGAATCTGCCCGTTAACCATCTCTTCGATCAGTTGCATCTCAGCCGCAGTCAACGCTGACGAATGCGAGAAATCAAACCGGAGTCGGTCCGCCGTTACCAACGATCCTTTTTGGGAGACATGATCACCCAGCGCAGTACGCAATGCGGCATGCAGCAGATGCGTTGCTGAGTGGTTCAACATGGTTGAACGTCGGGTAGACTCGTCCACCTGCGCATACAAGCTCTCGCCAACACTGAGAGACCCTTGCACGAGTTTACCCTTGTGCAACACATACTCGCCCTGTTTTTGTGTATCACTAACGTAAAATTTTGTAACGACGGCGCCGCCATGTCTGATTTCAAGGACCCCTTTATCACCAGCCTGGCCACCTGACTCACCGTAAAATGGGCTGCGATCGAGCAGTATGATCGCTTCGGATGCCCCAATCAGCGATTCAACGGACTGTGCATTCTGATAAATCGCCAGTACCCTGCTTTCGTGATGAAGATGGTCATAACCCACAAATTCGGTTGCAACAGTGGCGTCTATCTGCAGTTTTTCAATTGCATTAAATTGGCTGGCAGCCCGGGCTTGCTGACGTTGTACTTCCATGGATTTCTCAAAGCCGTCCATATCCAGCGTCAAGTCGTGCTCACGTGCCACATCAGCGGTCAAATCAACAGGGAATCCATAAGTGTCGTAAAGCTTGAATACTGTTTCGCCAGGGATGACGTCGCCAGCAAGGTTGGCGATTGCCAATTCGAGGATCTGCATGCCATTTTCCAGTGTGCGGGCAAATTGCTGCTCTTCTTCGCGCAGCACTTTTTCGACGCGGGTTTGTTCTTTGGCCAGTGCTGGGTAAGCTGCACCCATCTCCCTGACCAGTGCCGCTACCAAGCGATAAAAAAACAAATCCTTTACGCCAAGTTGGTACCCATGGCGCACAGCACGTCGGATGATTCGTCGCAACACATAACCACGACCCTCGTTCGAAGGCGTTACACCATCGAGTATCAGGAAGGAACATGAGCGTATGTGGTCTGCAATAACCCGCAAAGACGTGTTTGAAGTATCCTGAACACCTGTAATCACTGCAGCAGCATTCAGCAGGTTCTGGAACAGATCGATTTCATAGTTGCTGTGCACGTGCTGGAGTACGGCTGCGAGTCTTTCTAGCCCCATCCCGGTATCAACTGAGGGTTTGGGCAGAGGCACCAGAGTGCCATCAACCTGGCGGTCAAACTGCATAAATACCAGATTCCAGATTTCGATATAGCGATCACCATCCTCATCCGGGCTGCCCGGTGGGCCGCCTGCAACATCTTCGCCATGATCAAAAAATATCTCAGTGCACGGTCCGCACGGTCCAGTGTCGCCCATCGCCCAGAAATTCGACTTTTCACCCAGACGAGTCACGCGATCTGCAGCAACACCAATCTCATTAACCCAGATCTCTGCCGCCTCATCATCATCTCGGAAAACAGTGACCCACAACTTGTCTTTGGGAAGACCCAGCTCTACCGTTAGGAACTCCCACGCGAAATGGATAGCATCACGTTTAAAATAGTCACCAAAACTGAAGTTACCCAACATTTCAAAAAATGTATGGTGCCGTGCGGTATAGCCAACATTTTCCAGATCGTTGTGCTTGCCACCTGCGCGTACGCAACGTTGTGAGCTGGTGGCGCGTTTGTACGAGCGTTGCTCCGCTCCCAGGAAGAGATCTTTGAATTGAACCATGCCCGCGTTGGTAAACAACAAGGTCGGATCGTTCGAGGGAACCAGCGAGCTGCTGGCGACCACTTCGTGGCCTTTGGAATTGAAGTAGTCCAGAAACTTCTGGCGGATCTCATTGCTCTTCATCTGGTTTTCCATTAAGTAACAGTATGATTCGGTTTAAAACGTTGGGTCTGATCGTCAAGGGCGCTGATTATACTCTCACGCCACTGTTATTGAAGACTGCCCAAGTCCCGCGATTAAGAAATGTTTTGGTATTTGTGGACTTACTCTTCAGGGATATCAATTTTCCCATTGCTGGACAGCAGAATAGCAACGGGTCGTGTTTTCGGAAAATGCGATAAAACTATGGTTGTGATAATCAGGAACGGCACGCACAGAAACATGCCGGCGATACCCCAGATCGTCCCCCACAATGCCAGATTAAACAGAATCACCACAGGACTCAGGTTTAATGTCGTACCCATTAATCTGGGTTCTATAATATTGCCGATTGAGATCTGTAAGGCACCAATACATACCAGCACCATCAAAAAAAGCGAAAAACCATCTGTCGTTGATTGCGCCAAAGCTATGGTTGCCGGAAATATCGTTGCAATGATTGACCCCACTGTCGGGATAAAATTAAGCAGGAAAATCAATGTGCCCCAAATTTCCGGGAAGTCCACACCCAACAGGCTCAGTATCAGGTAGCTCAACAATCCTGTTGCTGTACTGGTCAGAATTTTAATGCTGATGTAGCGTTGAATATCCGAACGCACCTTGTCGATAATTTTTTGCACACGCCGTTCCTGGACAGGGTCATTCACCAACGCCGTGAGTTTGGATTTAAAATTACCTTGTTCCCACAATAAAAACAGGGTGTAGATAAAAATCAGAATTCCGTCGGCTGCAACTCCCGTGAATGTCAGCGCTATGGCGGTGATAAGACTGGAAATATCCAACCAGTCAGAGACATTCTGCCAAAGACCTTCTGCGGGCAAACTGTTGGATAACGGGAAGCGAGACCAATACACCTGGAGATTGGCTTCATAAACGCGGGCTACCGTGCCCAAATCATTCAGGCTGCCGCTGATAAATTGCACAATCATGGACAACACGGCAAGCAAAACGAGAATGGCCAACACCGTGCAAACCGTTCTGTACAGCGTGAATCGTCCGATTTTAATACTTTGAAACAGACTAGCCAGCACGTTGATGAGAAACCAGAAGACTATCGCGATAACCAGCGGTTGAAAGATTTGCTGCCCTACTACCAACAAATAAATAGACAGGGCGCAGATACCCGCAATCGCCGCTAACTGCAACACTTTGGATTGAGGCTGTCCGACCATTAACGGGAACTCCCTGCCCTTGGCTCACACATTGTTATGCCCCCGGATCAACTCCTACAAACTTGCAAAAGCCTCTATCACAATCGCCGGGGTTAGCAGTTGTGGCAGAATTTCGGGTGCTGCCTGCGGATCGGCCGGATACAAAATGTACAAGGGCACGCTCGGTCTGTTGAACTCATCAAGCACCCGACTGATTTCGGGATCCTGATTGGTCCAATCCCCTTTCATGTAGGTGATACCGTATTCCTTCATGGCATTTTGAACGCGCGCAGTGCTCAGTGTTGTTTGTTCATTGGCGAGGCAGGTAATACACCAGGCAGCGGTCATATTCACCAGTACCGGCGTGCCCGCGGCGCGCAATTCCTCAACGCGCTGAGCGGAAAAAACCTCGTATTCAGCAGACGTTTCTTCATCAGGATTGCCCGCAACACCAGCATTGCGAGTATCAAGAAACGGCATTTGCAACACTGACAAAGCAGTCAGCACCAGAACGACACTGACAACCCGGTTAAGCAGCCGCCAATTTGTCGAGCTGGACGTTGATTTTTGCAACAGCCAGAGCGCCATGGCCAACAGCAATGCCGCGGACGCGACAGCAATCATGCCATTCACGCCTGTTTGCATGCCCAGCACCCACAGCAACCAAAGCGCTGCGGCGTACAAGGGAAACGCCATAAACTCTTTGAAGTTCACCATCCAGGGACCCGGTCTTGGCATATGTTTGATCAGGGCCGGGCTGAACGTCAGCAGCAGGAAAGGTAACGCCATACCGAGGCCTAGAAAAGCAAACACCAACATGGCGACTACCCAGGATTGGGATAATGCAAAACCCAGTGCAACCCCCATAAATGGCGCGGTACAGGGACTGGCAACAACCGTGGCCAGTACCCCGGTGAAAAACGACGATGAATACCCGCCGCTTTGAGTCAGACCACTCCCTACGCCCATCAGTCGCGTACCAAATTCGTACACGCCGGACAGGCTCAGTCCCATCACAAAAAAGATAAATACCAGTACTGAAACAAACCAGGGCGATTGTAACTGGAACGCCCAACCGACCGCTTCACCGCCCGCCCGTAATGCCAACAGCACCGACGCCAGAATCAGAAATGCCATAACTACACCGGCAGTGTAGGCTAGCCCATGCGTCTTGTACTCCGAGGCACTGGCGCCAATCTTGGATGTCAGACTCATGGCTTTGATCGACAACACCGGGAAAACACAAGGCATCAGATTCAGGATCAAACCGCCTGCAAGCGCTGACAACAAGATGACAATCAAACTTTGATTTCCTTGACCGGCCCCGGCGAGTTGTCCACCCTGCTGCTCAGCTGCAACTGCGGCGATTGCAGCAATACCTTGCACATCTGCTACTTGAGCATTAACTACATAACTCTTTACTGAACCGTCGCTTGTCTGTACTGCCAGCAATCCAGCGACTTGTGTTAAGTCGGTCAGCATTCTTCGTGGTTGCCCATGTGTAATCTGAACCACACCGGGATAAATGGTCACATCTCTTAATGGACCCGGATCCAGAATCCGGCGTTGTTCTGGATAAAACCAGGCCTCCGTAACACCCTCAAAGACCCGCTCATTGGATGTAAACGAAAAGCTGATGCGGTCACCTGCCACGGCAAACAGGGCGTCAAGTGTGTGATTGGAAATTGGCAAGCTTTCCCGCGTCTGCGCGATGGCGTCGCTCCAATCGGGGTTGGCGCGAGAAGCACCGGATTCAACTGGCAGATCGAGGGAGACGGTTGCGTCACCGATCAAACATATCTGATCACAGACTTGCCATTCTACGTGCGCCGACGCAGTGAAGCGTTCAGCATCAAGACTTGCTGGCACCTCGATCGGCACCAACAATAGTACTTCACTCTTGTATGAGAACGTAACAAGATCAGTGCCCTGAAATACAAGCCACTCAGGGGTCGGCCAATGGATGTCACCCGCCACTGCACCCTCAGGCAGTGTCCATTCGTGGATCATGGTGGCATCACCGCTGTCACCTGGCCACTTTGAGTAGGTATGCCACCCCTCCGAAGGATCTAGCCTGATGGCTGTCCAAAGTGTTTGCCCCGGAACAACATTCAGTGATTCAGACACCAGTTCGACTTCAATCTCTTCCCCATAAAACACATCGGCCTGTGCGCCAAAAGTCATCACTAACCCTGACAATATGGCACCGATGGATTTAACACAATTCTTCAGGAAGCGGTGGCGTGCCCCCGGAATTGAGATGTTCTGAAAAAAGTGATCCTGCATCTGGTCTCCCCATCAACTGGAATTCTATGAATTTTTCTTAGTTATCAATTTCTTGTTTGCATCGATTGTAGCGCTTTGATATCTCTGATAACAGGCCATATTGTGATAAAAAGTAACGCTTTAAACGGACTCAAAATACTCGACCATCAGTTGCAACATCTGCTGTCCACGATAATCATTGATATCCATCTTATAGACCAGTCTAACGCGCGAGTTGTGTGCAACATCCATTTTCTCCGCAGAAACATTAAACATAATCGCATCGATCGCGAGTTTTTGTCCGGGCGGCGATACCACAAATTTGAGATGCTTATTGCCTAGCACTCTGACAGACAGACAATCAAAAATCCCTTCGAACAACGGCTCCGGAAACCCTTGACCCCAGGGGCCTGCGTCACGGATCAATCGGGCTGTATTGATGCTCAGCGCCTGAACAGGCAGTTCACCATCAGTCAGCAGTCTTTTTTGAAGCATTGACTCATCAAGGTGGCGTGATACAGCCCTCTCAAAGGCCTGTTTGAATTCTGGCAGTCGTTCACGCTCCAGACTCAAACCGGCGGCCATGGCATGCCCGCCAAACTTGTTTATCAGACCGGGATTCTGACTGGCTATTTCATCGAGCACATCACGAATATGTAACCCGGTAACGGAGCGGGCTGAGCCTTTGATCTCGGTGCCAGGTTGTCCGTCTGTGTTGGCATCTGCAAATACGATTACTGGCCGGTAATAGAGCTCTTTGACACGCGCCGCAACGATCCCCACCACACCTTGGTGCCACGTCGCGTCGTACAAACACAAACCTGCGGGCAGTTGCGCCAGATCGCCTGACGCGAATGGCAAAAGATTTGCCTGCATTGCTTCAAGCACATGCAGTGCTTGTGTTTTCATCTCTGACTCGATGCGCTTTCGTTCTTCGTTTATTGAATCGAGTCTGACCGCCAGATCACGCGCGAGGTTGGCATCATCAGCAAGCAAACAGGCAATTCCCAGCGACATATCTTCGAGTCGTCCTGCAGCATTCAGCCTTGGGCCAACCGTGAAACCCAGATCAGATGCGACCAGTGAAGCTGGTGAACGCCGCCCTACCTCGAGTAATGCCAGAATGCCGGGACATGCCCGCCCCTGTCGAATGCGCCGCAAGCCCTCGTTGACCAGAATGCGGTTGTTTTGATCCAGCGGGACCAGATCAGCCACCGTTCCGAGTGCCACAAGATCAAGCAAATCAGCCAGTTTTGGCTCTGGTACCTGCTGCGTCTCAAACCAGCCCTGTAAACGCAGATGAGCTCTGAGAGCCAACATGAGATAAAACACCACGCCGACACCTGCCAGTGCCTTACTGGCAAACCTGCAGTTGCTCTGATTTGGATTCACAATGGCATCAGCTTCAGGCAATTCTGCACTGGGCAGGTGATGATCTGTAATCAGCACTTTGATGCCAAGCTCACGTGCCGCTAGAACGCCCTCATGGCTCGAGATGCCATTATCAACCGTGATAATCAAGTCCGGTTGACGAGTATGCGCCATGGCGACAATGGCCGGACTCAGGCCATAACCATATGTGAATCGATCAGGAACAATATAATCAACAGACTGAAATCCCATAGATTTCAGTGCGCGTAATGCCAATGCGCAACTGGTGGCACCATCGGCATCAAAGTCAGACACCACCAGAATTCGTGCCTGCTGTTGCAAAAGGGCCCACAGCAAATCGACGGCTTGGTCGATACCTTGTAAACCCGAAGGCGGCAACATGGCTGATGTTGCCAGATCCAACTGCGCCCGATCATCGATGTGACGAGCCGCATATAGCCGAGCTAGCAAGGGATCAAGCCCTGACAGCCCGGGGGTCGTTGGCACGGTGCGTTGTTGAATCAGCACGAAAGACGACTCCGGGGGCTGTGGATCAGAGTTTGGAACGCAGGTAACGCGTTACCTCGTCGACGCTGTTATCAAGGACATCATATCGTTCCTCACGTTCAAACAGGTCTTGCAGATGCGCAGGCAATGCCGGGCTTTCCAGCCCGGCTCGTGTCACTGCATCAGCAAATTTAACCGGATGGGCAGTCGCGAGGGTGATCATTGGCACCGAGACATCCTGATTGCAGACGCGAGCGGCCTCTATCCCTACTGCAGTGTGCGGATCGACCAGAAATCCAGTGCGCGTGTGAACATCGGCAATGACGGCACAGGTTGTTTCATCATCTACGCCCAGACTCGAAAAAAGTTCGCGCGCTTTGTTCCAGCGGTTGATCTCAAGGTGCAGGGGTTGCTTACCCAGTCCGGTCACAAAAGCTGTCACTGCACTAGCATCTCTATCAAATAAATCAAAAAGATAGCGCTCAAAGTTGCTGGAAACCATGATGTCCATGCTGGGCGAAAGCGTTGGTTGAAGTTCCCCAAGCGAGTATTCATTGTTGCTGATCAGGCGATGCAGGATGTCGTTGCCGTTAGTTGCAATAATCAGTTGATTGATTGGCAGCCCCATGCATCGGGCCAGGTAACCGGCATAAATATCACCAAAATTACCGGTAGGCACAGAAAAAGACACCGGACGAAGTGGCCCGCCCAGATTCAGCGATGCATAGAAATAATAGACAATCTGAGCCATGATTCTGGCCCAGTTAATCGAATTGACGGCCACCAGCTGCCTGTCTTCAGGCAGGAATGACTGATCACCAAACGCTGATTTGACAATACGCTGACAGTCATCAAAATTGCCGCGCACCGCAATATTGTGCACATTGTCACCCGGCACAGTTGTCATTTGTCGGCGCTGCACTTCTGAAACCCGTTGATAGGGATGCAGAATAAACAGGTCGATATTTTTGCAATGGCGGCAACCTTCCAACGCTGCAGAACCCGTGTCACCGGAGGTCGCCCCTAATACGGCCACTTTTTTGTTGTCCCGAACAAGCACGTAGTCCAACAAACGTCCTAGCAATTGCAGTGCAAAGTCCTTGAATGCCAGTGTTGGGCCGCAGTACAGCTCAAGTACCCATTCGTTGACACCCAGCATGCGTAATGGTGCAACCGCAGGATGAGAAAAGTCCTTGTAACTGTCAGCCAGAATGGACTGCAGAATATCATCAGGAATTTCACCATCTACAAAAGGTTTGATGATTCTGAAGGCGAGTTGATCGTAGGGCAAACCTTGCCATTCGCTTATTTCTTGCTGTGAAAATGTTGGCAGGGTTTCCGGTACGTATAACCCGCCATCCGGCGCCAGACCGGTTAACAGTACCTGTTCAAAATTACAGACCGGAGACCGACCGCGCGTGCTGATGTATTTCATGGATTTCCCTCAGACTCGCTCGTCATCAAACAATTCGACACGGATTCGAGTCACCTCACCAGCAACTTCGTCCAGACTTTCAATAGCAGCAATGGCCACGTTCATGGTCTTTTCCAGAATGCGACTGGTCAGAATCACCATAGGGACAAAACCCTTTTCAAGGTCGGGACCATGAGGTTCTTTCTGGATAACAGCTTCGATATTGATGCCGAAGTTGGTCAAGACCTGTGAGATTTTAGCCATCACACCAACGCGATCGCGTGCAGGTATGCGCAAGTAATATTCAGATTCGATGTCTTCGATATTCAAAATATCGATGTCACTGCGTAAATTGCTGAATGCCAGTGGTGGCACAACCGACACGTTGCGGTCATCACGTCCGGCTCTTGCGATGTCGATAATGTCTGCAACAACAGACGAAGCTGTGGCCGCGGCGCCTGCACCGGCACCGTAATACAGGGTACTACCGGCAGAGTCCCCTTTCACAACCACCGCGTTCATGACACCGTTAACATTTGCGATCAACTGTCGCTCTGAAATCAATGTCGGGTGCACACGCAACTCAATACCTTTGGTGGTAATACGTGTAATGCCCAGATGCTTGATTCGATATCCGAGTTCTGCAGCAAATGCCATATCCGCAGTTGTGACTTTGCTGATGCCTTCGGTATAAATACGATCAAACTTCAGCGCGATGCCAAATGCGTTGGCCGCCAGAATAGTTAATTTGTGCGCAGCATCAATGCCTTCCACATCTAAGGTAGGGTCAGCCTCTGCGTAACCAAGTGCTTGCGCTTCTTTGAGCACCTCGGGGAAGTTACGTTTCCGTTCCGCCATTTCGGTCAGAATATAGTTGCTGGTGCCATTGATAATGCCCGCCAGCCAGTGAATGGAGTTTGCTGACAGACCTTCGCGCAAGGCTTTAATAATCGGGATACCACCTGCAACAGCGCTTTCATAAGCAACCACCACGCCGTTTTGGCGGGCAGCTTCAAATATAACGTTGCCATGTACCGCAATCAGCGCTTTGTTAGCGGTGACCACGTGTTTGCCATTTTTAATGGCCAACATGACCAACTCAAACGCAGGTTCGTAACCACCAATGAGTTCGACCAGAATGTCCACATCCGGATCACGTGCAACGTCAAACACATCCTGACTGACTCTGATTCCCTGCTCCAGCCATGCTGGATCAGGTCGCCGGGTTGCGACGTGAACAATCTCAAGCGTCATGCCTACCCGGCGAGTGATCTCTGCCTGTTTACTCCCTAGCAGGTGCATCGTGCCGCCACCTACCGTACCCACTCCACATAAACCTATTCGCAGACGCTGCTTTTCACTTTCCTGACTCACGTTTTCCTCACACTCGCTTATTTGGGCAGCATCTGTTTGCCATCTGCGCCTTTCATTATTTTTTGAACAGTTATAACTTTTTACTGGCCAAGTACCAATGCGCTCAGGCGATCCACTTCCATATAGCCCGGCACCAGCGTGCCATCCGGCAGAATGATCGCGGGAGTGCCGGTGATGCCTATTCGGTTACCCAGTGCATGATGATTCAATACGGTATTCTGACACTCGCGATCCGGCAGGTTCTGGCCATTTTTTGCTTGTGTCAGCGCAACCTTTCGATCTGGCGCGCACCAGACTGAGATCATTTTTGGATAGGCGGTTGACTCTGCACCACCACGAGGATAGGCCATGTATCTGACTGCGATGCCGCGCTCATTGATCGCTTCAATATCATGGTGCAAACGACGGCAATACGTACAATCGACGTCAGTAAACACGGTAATTGTTGCCTGAGGGTTTTCAGGACTGAAGACAATCATTTGTTCTTCAGGCACGCCGGCGATCCATTCCTTGACTTGCACCTGGCGCGTCTGGGCAGTCAAATTCATCAGACCTTGTGCCTGAGTCATGTAAAGCTCACCGGTAATCAAAAACTGACCGGTGCGATCACTCAGCAATATCTCCCCGGAGCTCATAATCAGTTCATACAGCCCAGGCATGCGCGTTTCACGCACTTCCTGAACCTGCAACTGGCCTTGCGTCACAGCACCGAGGCTGGTGTTGATAGCATTGCGCAGCGTTTGTTCCCATTCAGGCGCGTCTGCAGCATGTGTCATAACAGAAGCGAAGCTGAATGCTGCCACCAAACCCAACTTTCTAAACCACACAGACAATTGAGCGCTGCTCATTTTGCTTCGCCTCCAAAACCAATTGATTAATGACAAGGACCGACTTTACCACGAGCGGGCATCGTACCAAAAAAAAAGGGGCCGAAGCCCCTTTTTCTGCAGATCATCACATCTGATCCATGCGCAACGACAACGTCGACAAGCGCAATAATGCAACGTCTGCCAGACCGAATCAGCTGACTTTCTTTTCCAGCTTTTCGGTGATACGGGCTGCACGACCAGACAGGTCACGCAGGTAGTACAGTTTAGCTTGACGCACATCGCCGCGACGCTTCAGCGTGATGCTGTCGATCATGGTGCTGTGAGTCTGGAAAGTACGCTCAACACCCACGCCGTGGGAGATTTTACGCACGGTAAAGGCAGAGTTCAGGCCGCGGTTGCGGATACCAATGACCACACCTTCAAACGCCTGCAGACGCTCACGGTCACCTTCCTTGATTTTTACTTGTACGACCACAGTGTCGCCCGGGCTGAATTCCGGCACTTCTCTGGTCATCTGCTGGCTTTCCACCAATTCTATGTTCTTGCTGTCACTCATCGCCGTACTCCCGGTTATGGATACCCTTAACACCTGATTTACCAGTCTCAATGATTGAAACTGCGTTTGCTCAGGTCGGCCAGGTACCGTATTCACTGATAAATTCTTTCAGAAGCGACTGTTCTTGCTCGTTGAGGATCTGTTGATCCAGCAAATCAGGTCGCTTCAACCATGTTTGTCCCAGTCGCTGTTTTAATTGCCAGCGCCGTATCTGTTGATGGTTGCCTCCCGTCAGCACCTCTGGCACCAACTGCCCGGCAAACTCCTGCGGGCGTGTGTATCGGGGACAATCCAACAACCTTAATCCTGTATTACTATCGGCAAATGAATCCAATCCTGCCGACTCTTCGTGTCCGAGGGCTCCCGGCTGATAGCGGATGATGGCATCCAGCATCACCATCGCGGCTAGCTCCCCTCCACTGAGAACGTAGTCTCCGATTGACCACTCCTCATCGATCTCTGCCCTGAGCACTCTCTCGTCAATACCTTGGTATCGTCCGCAAACAAGTACCAGGTTCCGCCGCTGCGCAAGCATTTCCACACCTTGCTGATCCAGCCGACGACCTTGTGGTGACAAATAAATCACCGTCGGCGTCGCGTCATTCCATGCCTTTGCTTGTGTGATTGCATCACACAGAGGACCGGTTTTCATCAACATACCGGCGCCACCGCCAAATGGCTTGTCGTCTACTGTCCGGTGCTTGTCCAACGCAAATTCACGTGGGCTCCAGCAAGCGACTTCGACCAAACCGGTTTTACAGGCTCTGCCTGTTACCCCGTACGATGTTACTGCCGTAAACATCTCTGGAAACAGCGTCACGATGCCTACCTGCATGCGGCTAGCCGACATGCTCGCGTCTCCAGTTTCTTCGTTCATCGCCCCCGTTCCAGCGTTGTGAAGCACTTAGATCAGGTAATCGGCTTCCCAATCAACTTTGACACTGTCGCTGTCCGGATCGACTTCAACGATGACTTGATCAGGTAACCACGGTATCAGGCGCTGATGCTTGTCGACACTCCCCTCACAGGGCTTTACAACCATCACATCATTCGCACCTGTTTCCATCAAACAGTCAATTCTGCCCAGCAATTGGCCGGCAATATTGATAACCTGCAAACCCGCCAACTGGTGCCAGTAATAATCACCCGCATCGAGCCTGGGCAAGTCTGACAATGGCACCATCAAATCCATACCAGTTATCTGTCTGATGTCCTCCGGGGTATCAAAACCCACCAGATGTGCAATCAGACCTTTACCGTGCGGCTTACCGTCGTCCATCTCCAGCGCTTTCAACACGCCGTTCAAGCTTCCGGTAAACAGCTTATACGAGAGAATATTTTCTCTGGGCTGCGTGTGAGAGACGAGTTTAAACCAGCCTTTCACACCATAGGGCGAACCTATTCTACCCAAGCTGACGAGCTCCGGCGTTTTTTCGACACTGGACCGGGAAACGCCCGAAGTTGGACTCAATCGAGCCAAGTCAGCTACGTCCTGAAATCAAGCTTGAGTCGTCGCAGCAGTTGCTGCTTCTTTGATCAATGCTGCAACGCGTTCACTCGGCTGTGCGCCTTGTGTTGACCAGTAGCTTACGCGATCCAGATCAATACGCAGACGTTCTTCTTTACCACGCGCTACCGGGTTAAAAAAACCGACTCGCTCGATGAAGCGTCCGTCACGCGCATTGCGCGAATCGGAGACTGTAATATGGTAAAAGGGCTTTTTCTTGGCGCCGCCGCGAGCCAATCGGATTGTGACCATAGACTACTATTCCTGAAGTTATCTTCGTACGAAAAAAGATTAATTCCGACACAGTGCCGGAAAAAGTGCAGCATTCTAAGCCAAACATCCGCTTGTGGGAAGATTTCTTTGTGCTTTTTCAATAAATAACACACTACATCCTGTGTTTAGCCAGCAAAAGACGCCATTAAAATCGGGGGGGACCACCAGCACCGGGAAAACCACCCGGTCCACGCATACCGCCCAAACCGCGCATCATATTGGCCAATGCACCGCTTTTCATTTTCTTCATCATCTTTTGCATTTGCTTGTGCTGTTTCAACAAACGATTCAAATCCTGAATTTGCGTGCCAGAACCAACACAAATACGTCGCTTGCGGGAACCATTCAGAGCATCGGGATTTTGACGCTCGCGCGGCGTCATTGAGTTGATGATAGCTTCCATCCGACGGAATTGACTGTCATCCACTTTTGCGGCTGCACCTGGCGGCAACATCCCCATGCCAGGCATTTTGTCCAGAATGCTGGCCATGCCACCCATGTTTTTCATTTGCTGTAACTGCTCACGAAAATCTTCCAGATCAAAGCCCTTACCTTTCTGGATTTTTCCTGCCAGTTTTTCGGCTTTGGCTTTGTCAACTTTACGCTCGGCATCTTCAATGAGTGACAGCAGGTCACCCATACCTAGAATACGTGATGCAATTCGGTCTGGATAAAACGGTTCAAGTGCATCGGTCTTTTCACCCATACCAATGAACTTGATGGGTTTGCCGGTAATGTGACGAACGGAAAGCGCTGCACCACCCCTTGCATCACCATCGGCTTTTGTCAGCACCACCCCTGTCAAAGGCAACGCTTCGTTAAACGCACGCGCAGTGTTGGCGGCATCCTGACCGGTCATGGCATCAACGACAAACAACGTTTCGATGGGATTCAGCAGCTTATGCAGCTCGCTGATTTCAGCCATCATCTCCTGATCAACAGCAAGTCGGCCTGCCGTATCAACCAGCAATACGTCTACAAACGCTTTTCGTGCCTCTTTGAGTGCAGATTGCACAATATCGGCCGGCTTTTGTGTGATATCAGACGCAAAAAATTTGACACCGACATCGGCAGCAAGGGTCTGAAGCTGCGCGATCGCCGCAGGTCTGTAGACGTCGGCGCTGACCACCATGACTGATTTTTTTTGTGATTCCTTTAACCACCGAGCTAGTTTGGCGACGGTAGTCGTTTTACCGGCACCTTGCAAACCTGCCATCAATACCACGGCTGGTGGCTGCGCATTCAGGTTCAGCTGCTCATTGGCAGCGCCCATCACCGACTCGAGCTCAGCCTTGACGATTTTGATAAATGCCTGACCAGGACTCAGGCTTTGGGATACTTCCTGACCCACCGCCCTGAGTTTCACCCGATCAGTAAAATCCTTGACTACTGACAGTGCTACGTCAGCTTCCAGCAATGCGCGTCTGACTTCGCGCAGCGCTTCCTCGATATTGCTTTCAGTCAGTGTTGCTTTGCCGCTGATTTTCCGCATTGCGCCGGACAGGCGTTCGGTTAAGCTCTCAAACATCGTGAATGGCCTCTGCTGCATCGGACAGACAACGGACAGTGCTGTCTTTAACCGTGCGATAGTGAAGACGGCTATTATCACTCTGATAGGACACGCGGACAATAGACCACGGAACCGGATCACGCCCCAGACGGGAAAAAAGCTCTTCATTGGTATCAGGACTTGTGCGACACTTTCGCTGTTTTAACTTAACCGCTCGACAGCAGGAATCCGCCAACTTATGTCCAGTACTACATTAACAGGCATTATTGCCCTGCTCTTTTATGTTGGCACCCTCCTGCTACAGCGCCGAAGTGTTAATTTGGGGTCCGCTCGCTCTGGTACTCGGGCTGGGACATTAGTTGCCGGCTTTATCGGTGTTGCAGCGCATTTTTACAGTGCGGGATCCTTGATCTACCGGGATACTGCCTACCACTTTGGCGTGACCGAAGTAAGTACACTGATTTTTGCGGCGATCACCTTGCTGACTTTGTTAAGCAATATCCGCCGCCCGGCAGGTAGCCTGATTCTTGCTGTACTGCCGCTGGCCATATTATCGATATTGTTTTCATTGATTGTGCCAAGCACTTATCCCCCGCAACACCTTGATACCGGCATTGCTACGCATGTTATTTTGTCGATCGTTGCTTACAGTTTGTTCTCGATAGCAGCACTACAGTCGATATTTCTGGCGTTTCAGAACTACCAACTCAAACACCATCATGTTGTCCGTGTCATGCGTCTGTTTCCACCGTTACAGGATATGGAGCGCTTGTTGTTTGAACTCTTGTGGGCAGCTCAGATACTGTTAAGCCTTGCAATCGCTGCAGGATTTTTGTTTGTCAGCGATTGGGGAGCACAAGGACTGGCTCACAAAATGTTTTTCTCATTGCTTGCCTGGGTGGTTTTCACGGGCCTGCTCGTAGGGCGTCATGTATTGGGTTGGCGGGGTACTACGGCGATAAAAGGTACGTTGACAGGATTTGGTCTTTTACTGATTGGCTTCTATGGTTCCAAATTTGTACTTGAGTTTATTCTGTAACATGAATTAACCCTGTTGCTGGTTTCATGTTTCATTCCACTCGATTTCCAAAGAAGACAGACGTCCGCTAGCTGACGCGGTTGGCCATAGCAGTTTTTTTGAGTCTATTTTTAGCTGCCCCGCCCGGATGTTCTTGTGTCGTTTCAGACATATCGCAAGCGCAACATTGTCTTGAATCGAGGACCAGAACTTGAACTCTTCACGACAATCATCTGACATTCGTTGAGTATCAGAAAAGTGAAAGGTTTTGTTGGTTGGATTTGAAAAACAGAATCGCCGCAATGCCACAGACAATCCCTGACCGGTCGCTTTGACTGCAGCCTCCTTTAACGTCCAATAGCGCAAAAACAGGTCATTCTGATCATCAGGTCTGGTGTCTGTAATGTCACGGGATTCATCAATCGAGAAGTATCTCGATGCGACTTGTTTTGCGTCCACTGATCGTCCTGACAATTCTGCATCCAGACCTGGCTCGCCTGCCGATGTGAATGCAATCAACAGATGCTGACCGGTATGGGTTAAATTGAACTCGAGTAATGATTGTATCCGATCAACGCAGGGACGCCCGGTCTCACTCTTTAGAATTCGCCACTGCTGCGGCTGGACATCAGCTTGATAAGCGCTTAACAAGTATCTCAAGCTCAGGCGTGTCAGCAGAAACTGTAACTGGCCTTTACGCAAACGTTGCGATTCAAATCGGTTTCGTTCATCGGGGCTTAGAATATCGCCACAAGATTTGTAGAGCGCCTCGACCGGTATATCCGGCACGGGAATCCACCACAGGTCAATTTTATGTGCGGGCATCTCCAGTGAATGGCGGCCAAGCACCAAACTGATGTCAGAACTTGTAATGATGTCTATCGCTCCATATCAAGCCAGCAAATCGTACTTTCGCAAATAGCCCCGTAACTGGTGATAACTCAGATTCAGAAACGTAGCAGTTTTTCGTTGATTAAATTGACAGTGTTCCAGCGCTTTTCGCAGCAACTCGGTTTCGTAATTCTGGATATGCTCTCGAAAATCCAGCGTATCACCACTCCAGCTTACAGTTGCATGATTAACCGGTTTTGCACTGCTGTCTTCAGCCGACGATGATGATTCGGCACTGACAGCCTCGCTACCTGCACGATTGGGTTGTTCATTGCGTACCGGCGAAAGAGACGGTCTGTAAGGTGAGTCAAACGGATTAAACACTAGCCGATTAATGACTTGCCCGGGATGGTGATAAACCGCACGCTCTACCACATTTTTTAACTCGCGGATATTGCCGGGCCAACTGTAACTCAACAGCTGCCTCTGCACCGCGTCAGAGAAGCCAGCAAAATAATCCTGGCCCATTTCCTTGACCATCCCAATAGCATAATGCTCGGCAAGGACAAGAATGTCCTCTGAGCGAACACGCAGTGGTGGCAACGTCACGACATCGAATGCCAATCTGTCCAGCAGATCTTCCCGGAACTTGCCGATACGCGCCAACGCAGGCAAATCTTCATTGGTCGCCGCAATAAGCCTGATATCAACTTTAATCGTCTGGTTGCCCCCCAGTCGCTCGAATTCACCGTATTCGATCACTCTGAGGATTTTTTCTTGCACCGGCATTGCCGTATTGGCCAGTTCGTCAAGAAAAAGTGTACCGCCATCAGCACGTTCGAAGTAGCCCTTGCGCTGCCCACTGGCACCGGTAAACGCACCCGCTTCATGCCCGAATAACTGAGCTTCAAGCAACGAATCACTTAATGCCGCACAATTGATCTTTAAAAATGCCTGCTGCCAACGGGATGACAAATAGTGCAAACGGGAGGCAATCAACTCTTTGCCAGTACCTCGCTCACCAACGATCAACACAGGTTTGTTTAACGGAGCCACACGTGAGACATGTTCCTGCATTTCCAGAAAACTGGCAGACTCGCCTATCATTCGCGGCAAAGACAATTCGGCTGGCATGGGATTCCTCCTTAAATCGGGGCGCAGAACGCAACTAACATGTCGTGAAAAATACCACTTATTGATCTTGCCCGCCAAACAGCGTTTAGGTGACATGCCAAAGAATTATTTTTATCCATACATATCAAGAGGATAAAATTATTATTCTTGTTGGCACACATCCTGCTTGCTACTGTTTGCGCCACCATCGATTGATGTAGATGGGAGGCTATAGAAAAATGTAGTTCACTTTCAGAGGTATTAGAATATGGGCATTTTCACACGTTTGAGCGACATCATTAACTCCAACATCAGTGCTCTGCTGGACAAGGCTGAGAATCCTGAAAAAATGATTCGCATGATGATTCAGGAAATGGAAGAAACCCTGGTCGAAGTACGCAGCAGTACAGCCAAGGTTATCGCGGAGAAAAAAACGGTCAATCGTCGCATTGAACAACTGCGCAAACAGGCGACAGAGTGGGAGTCAAAGGCTGAGTTGGCACTGGCCAAAGATCGCGAGGATCTTGCCAGAGCAGCGCTGGTAGAAAAATCCTCAGTGAACAGCACTGTGACCATGTTGGAAGAAGAACTGCGCAAACTCGATGATACGCTTGAAAAACTCAGCACAGAGATCGATCAGTTGCAGGCCAAATTGACGGATGCGCGTGCCCGACAGAAAACGTTATTGATGAGAAGTTCTGCAGCGCAATCCAGAGTGGATATCAATCAGAAGCTGCACAGCTTCAGTATTGACAGTGCCATGAACAAGTTCGAGTATTACGAGCGCAAAATTGATTTGATGGAAGGCCAGGTTGATAGCATGAACATCAAGCAGAAGGGTCTTCAGGATGAGTTTGAAGAACTGGCTCATCAGGAAAAAATTGATCAGGAACTGCAATCAATCAAGGCTAAACTTAACAAACAGTAAAGGACACGGCTCATGGAATTCTTTGAATTTATCATCTCGCTTGTTGCCGTAGGCGGCACATTCGTGACGATCTGGGTCGTGCTGCTTTACCGGCGTAAAGAGAAAAAACTCCCTGCTGCAGCAAGAGCTTACGAACTCGGTGAGCTCAGTGCAATGGCGGATACCATGAACCGTAGAATTGACACTCTGGAATCGATATTGGATTCTGAAGTGCCTGGCTGGAGGGAACAACATGAGCAGAAACGCTGATCATGAATCACCGTACTCCTACCAACGACCGCCACTACGTCTGGACAGGGAAAACAAAAAGGTACTGGGTGTCTGCGCTGGTTTTGCCAGATACCTTGAAGTTCCAACGGCACTTGTCAGAGTAATCTATGTCATTGCCTGTCTGGTCTCACCTTTTCTGATACTTGTCTATCTGGCCATGTACTGGATACTCGAGGATGAAAAGCGGCCAGGACGCATCAAAGAAGCAATGGCAGCTTATGTGCCGGCTAACAATCAGGCGACCGATGACCCAGCATCGTCGGCCAGCCAGATGGAAGCCGACGCTGAAAACCTGCAGCCAGATGCCGGACGGCGCTTTGATCTCAAGAAGCCCTTATACCGAAGTCGAAGCAATGTACGGGTGGCAGGCGTCTGCGCGGGAATAGCAGACTATCTGAACGTCAGTACATTCATCGTGCGCCTGGTGACGTTTATATCCATATTTATTCTGGGCGGCATTACATTCTGGGCATATGTCATCTGTTGGATTGTGCTTGACAAAGAACCGAAATCCTTGCAAAAGTCTCATCGAGGTTCGGCCAGGACGTCGGACACAAGCGCCAAAGATACTAGTCGGACCGATTCAGCGACTCAACAAGACTTTGTACGAGTAACGATCAAAGACTGTGCTGAGCGTTTGCAAGCCACCGAGCAGCGTCTGCGTGGTGCGGAAGCATTCATAACTTCACGCCAGTTCAGATTGCACTGCGAGATTAACAGGATCTAGCAACTGATGGTAAAACTGCCTGATTTCGACACGATGATGCAACTCCACAAAGAAGACCCGGAGGCGCTGGAGCGTCTCCGGCAAGAGTTAACCTCGGAACTGGTGAGCAACGCATCTGAAGAAACAAAACGCAGATTGGAAGGCCTTCAGTTCAGGATCAATATGGAACTCAGGCGTGCGGGAAACCCTACCGCACGTTTTCTGAAACTGTCGGGCATGATGCAGGATGCGTTTTCGGAATTAAATTACTGCCTCAACAGCCCGCTTGATGCAATTGTGGAAAAACAGAAATCACAAAGTGCAGTCATCCTGCCGCTCTTTGGCAGAACCGCAGAACAAACTCCTCCGAGCAAACATTGACCACCACCTTTCAAGACCGTTACAAACCAGAGGCTGCATGAAGTTTTGTCAGCATTGTGCGGGCCCGATAACGCATCACATACCAGCGGGTGACGATAAACTGCGTTATTGTTGCCTGTCGTGTGATGTCGTTTTCTATCAGAATCCCAATAACATCGTGGGTACAATTCCGACATCTGGCAAACGAGTTCTTTTATGTCGTCGCGCGATTCAGCCACGGCTTGGCTTATGGACATTGCCAGCAGGTTTTATGGAGAATGGAGAAACAACCTGGCAAGGCGCTGTACGTGAAACCCATGAAGAGGCAGGTGCCAGTATTACATTGGAGCAGGACAGCTTGTACAGTGTGTTCAATCTGCCCAACATTAATCAAGTCTACCTGTTTTTCCGTGCACGTCTGGATAACCTGGATTTTGCACCGGGCGCTGAAAGCCTGGAAGTTCGGCTGTTTAGCGAGGAAGAAATTCCCTGGGATGAAATAGCGTTTGCTGTTGTCAAAACGACGCTGCAACAATATTTCAAAGATCTTGAATCGAAACGTTACCCTGTTCGCATGTACGATGTGACGTATTCACCTGAACGCAAAGCGGCTATTACTCTGATCAGTGAAAGCGCCTGATGCGCTTGTCACGCGTGCTGTTTACTTTTTAGATATGTAACAGAAAACGACCCTGAGCATCCTTGCCAGGGCCGCGTGCATCCTGCACCATCCTTAGCTTGCGCCAAAAGCGCGATTTTGCTCCCTGCTCCCTCCCTTGATAGCAAGATCAAATCTCTGCTCGATCAATGCTGACGCCATAGTAGTCGAATGCCTTTACAAATTGCAACAGTGTGTAACATAGCCAGATGGGTATGTTACAAATATGAATGCTTTCATGAAATTAGACGCGACACTATAAATTTATACAAAACAATAACTAGCAATCATAAGCAGGTCTAAACACTGGATTGGCAAAAAATTGATCACCGCAAAGTGATGTTACGTTTGCGACGAAAGGCATTTATTGATGGATGAGTCCATTCATTTTCAAGCACTCGGATATGACAAGATCTGTGTTACATCGAAGGCAGGTTCTTCATAGGGATGTGTTTCTCTGAGTGCTTGAATTGCCGCGCTGATAAACGATTCATCACACACCATTTCCACACGATACTCAGAGACCCTCTCCAGACGGTCTATGTCACCTATCGCAGGCCTTGCTCCGGTGAGCGGCTTGAACTGCCCCTGCCCTTCGATCTGCCAGCAACACTGTTCATAGAAACCAATGCGCCCTGCTCCCGCCGCAAAAACTGCCGCCTTGACAGAACCAAGATGCGACGAGGGCACATAAAAACACAGTTTTAACATACTTAACCCAGCCAGATTCGCGCATTACGGAACATTCGCATCGTCGGTGCATCTTCCAGCCAATCTGATGATCGCCAGGAATTCTGAACCGCGCGGAATACGCGCTCAGGATGCGGCATCATGATGGTCGCTCGACCATCCTTGCTGCAAACACCTGCGATTCCGGCGGGAGATCCATTCGGGTTCTCTGGATAACGTTCTGTGATCTGATCATAATTATCCACATACTGCATCGAAATACCGTGTGCAATTTTGAGTTGGCTATGGTTGCCAGTGTCCTTGAATTTTGCACGCCCCTCACCATGGGCAATGGCGATCGGGAAAACAGAGTCTTCCATGCCTTGCAGAAAAATTGAGGGTGATGCTGCAACTTTCACCAGGCTGACTCTCGCCTCAAATTGCTCAGAGCGATTACGCTCAAATCCGGGCCAATTATCAGCGCCCGGAATGAGTTCATGTAGCAAGGACATCATCTGACAACCGTTACAAACCCCCAGTGAAAGTGTGCTTGATCGCGCAAAAAATGCTTCAAATTGTTTGCGAAGTGGCTCATTAAACAAAATGGATTTTGCCCAACCGCCACCTGCCCCCAACACATCGCCGTAGGARAAACCGCCACAAGCCGCCAGCACGTTAAACTGCGCAAGATCAATGCGACCGGACAGCAAGTCGCTCATATGGACGTCCACTGCTTTGAATCCAGCGCGATCAAACGCAGCTGCCATTTCAACATGACCGTTCACGCCCTGCTCTCGCAGCACGGCAATCGCAGGTCGAACGCCTGTGTTAATAAAGGGCGCGGCGATATCCTGGTTGACATCAAAACCTAGTCGCGCATGCAGACCTGGATCTTTTTTATCCAGCACACGATCAAATTCCTGTTGCGCACAGTGAGGGTTATCACGCAGCGACTGAATCTCGAAACTGGTGCGAGACCACAGACGTTGGCAGTCAACGCGTGACTTCTCCAACAATTGTCGGCCACCGTTGAGAATACGAATATTGTCATGGGACGCAGGTTGTCCTATAACCGTTGTGCAATCTGATAACCCGAACTCTTCAACAATACTGAGCACCTGATTGAGTTGATTGCGTGGGACTTGTAGTACTGCACCGGCTTCTTCGTTGAACAAAACATCAATGATGTTGGTATCAACGTGCATCAACTCGGCCAACTGCAGGTCAACACCACAGTGCCCGGCAAACGCCATCTCTGACACGGTTACTAGCAACCCGCCATCCGAGCGATCATGGTAAGCGAGCAGCAAATCAGCCTCGTTGAGTTGCTGTATCAATCCAAAAAAGTTTTTCAGATCCTGCGGATTGTTAATGTCTGCTGGCACATCACCCAGTTCGCGATATACCTGAGCCAGCGCAGAGCCTCCCATGCGATTGCGGCCATGCCCCAGATCGATCAACAGCAGATCGCTGGCATCGGTGGAATTACGCAACTGCGGTGTTGCCGTTTTTCTGATATCAAGCACAGGTGCAAACGCTGAGATCACCAGCGACAAAGGTGCCGTGTTGCTTTTTTTATTACCATGCTCGTCTTGCCAGACAGTTCGCATGGACATGGAATCTTTACCAACAGGTATACATATTCCTAACGCCGGGCATAGTTCCATACCGACCGCTTTGACAGTTTCATAGAGGCGAGCATCTTCGCCCGGATGTCCCGCAGCAACCATCCAGTTGGCTGACAGCTTGATTTTGCTAATGTCAGCGATTCTGGCAGAGGCGATATTGGTAATGGCTTCAGCAATTGCCATACGCCCGGAGGCTGGCGCATCCAGCAAGGCTACCGGGGTGCGCTCACCCATGGACATCGCCTCGCCAAAAACCGTATCAAATGAAGACGCGGTGACTGCAGCATCGGCAACAGGTACTTGCCAGGGACCAACCATTTGATCGCGCGCCACCAACCCGGTCACTGTCCTGTCGCCAATGGTAATCAGGAAGCTCTTGCTGGCAACAGCAGGCAAACTTAAAACACGCTCAAACGCTTCATCCAGCGCTATCTGAGCGGTATCCAGTGCAATCAATTGCACAGGTTTACTCACCACATTTCGATGCATTCTGGGCGGCTTGCCAAATAGAACGGACATAGGCAGATCAATCGGCAGATTGTCAAAATGTGTATCACTCAGCCGAATCACTTCCTCGTCGGTCGCTTCACCGACAACAGCATAGGGGCAGCGTTCGCGTTGACATATTTGTTCAAACACTGCCAGATTCTCAGGTGTTACGGCAAGCACATAACGTTCCTGCGCTTCGTTGCACMAAATTTCCAGTGGCGACATACCGGGCTCGGCATTTGGTATGTCACGCAGTGAGAAAATGCCGCCACTTTCGCCGTCTTTAACCAACTCGGGCAGTGCGTTGGAAAGACCACCCGCCCCGACGTCATGAATAAACGCAATCGGGTTGTGGTCGCCCATCTGCCAGCAACGATCAATCACTTCCTGACAACGGCGCTCCATCTCGGGATTTTCGCGTTGCACGGACGCAAAATCCAGTGCCGAACTACTGGCCCCGGACGCCATTGACGATGCTGCACCGCCACCCAGCCCAATCAACATGGCAGGCCCGCCCAGCACAATCAGTTTTGCCCCGGCACCAAACGGTTGTTTCAGCACATGCTGCTCACGAATATTGCCAAGGCCCCCGGCAATCATGATCGGCTTGTGATAACCACGTACTTCATATTGCTCCGCCGAGGGCACAAATTCCTCATAGGTACGGAAATAGCCACACAAGTTGGGCCGGCCGAACTCATTATTGAACGCTGCAGCGCCAATTGGGCCTTCCAGCATAATGTCCAACGCAGACACAATATGCGCCGGGCGACCAAAGTCTTCCTCCCAGGGCTGTGTAAAATCCGGCAGACGCAAGTTTGAAACACTGAATCCGCAAAGACCCGCTTTGGGTTTTGCACCGGTGCCGGTGGCGCCTTCGTCCCGAATTTCGCCACCGCTGCCAGTCGCTGCGCCGGGGAATGGCGCGATTGCTGTGGGATGGTTATGCGTTTCCACCTTCATCAGGATGTGGATAGGTTCAATTACGTAGGCATATTCGTGAGAGGTTGGTTGCGGGAAAAATCGCCCCGCTACGCTACCTGTCATCACCGCCGCATTATCTTTGTACGCGGATAACACGTTGGCTGGAGATTTTTTGTGGGTATTGCGAATCATCGCAAACAGAGAATTTGTCTGTTCAATGCCATCAACAGTCCAACTGGCATTAAAAATTTTATGGCGGCAATGCTCGGAGTTTGCCTGTGCAAACATCATCAACTCAACATCATTGGGGTTCCGACCTAACCGTGTAAATGCTTCGTTCAAATAGTCCATCTCATCGTCGGCCAACGCCAATCCCATGGACTGGTTTGCGTGCTGTAAGGCCTGTTTTCCGCCGCTGAGTACGTCGACACTGGTTAATGAAGTCGGCTGCGCATGTGAAAATAGAGCGACCGCTTCCTCATATTCATTGAGGACGGCTTGAGTCATCTTGTCATGAAGATGTGCGTCAAGTTGCAACAATTGACTGTCCGACAAAGGTTCTTTGGTGCTAATGTGCCAGCCTATTCCTCGCTCTACCCGTCCAATCTGTGTGAGCCCGCAATTCCTGACTATATCCGTCGCCTTGCTGGACCAAGGCGAAATCGTGCCGGGCCTGGGCACAACCAGTCGAAAAACGCCCGATTGCCCAAGGTCATCCGCTATTTCAGGGCTGTCACCATAGGTCAGTAGCTGAGACAGGATATGGCTCTGAGCATCATCCAACGCCGTGTCACATTCAATAATATGCACAAAACAGGAACTGAGCGCGTCAACAACAGGAATATCCTGCTGTATCTGACGCAAGAGTTTACGGAGACGGAAATCGGAATGCGCGGTGCAGCCAGTGAGAACAAGCATTGTGTCTGATAGCCTTATTAGTCAGTGGATCTGTAAGCTTGGAATTCGCTTTTATCGTGTAAAAGCATTACAAAAATCAGAGGCGTATGATACGCCAACCCTGCCTGAAAATCAGGCGATTATTGCTGTTGCGCTTGCGCGGCCTGGCGACGCTTGCTCGCAAAAAACTGCCTCATCAACAGTGAGCAATCCTGCTCCAACACGCCACTCAGCACATCGGGACTGTGATTAAAATGGCCATTTTCCAGCAGTTTCTGCCCACTTAACACTGCGCCATATTTGGGTTCAGCTGCACCAAACACAAGGCGTTTTATGCGCGCATGGATGATTGCGCCATAGCACATGGTGCAAGGCTCGATGGTGACATATAGCGTTGCATCTGGTAGACGGTAGTTTCCGATCACTTGGCCCGCGGCTCGAAGTGCACAAATCTCGGCGTGCGCGCTGGGATCATGGGTTTTGACTGGTTGATTGTATCCTCGGCCGATCACTTGCCCATTCTGGACAATAAGCGCCCCTACCGGTACTTCACCGGCATCAGCTGCCTGTTGTGCGAGCCGTAATGCCTCGCGCATAAAGGCGATGTCTTCAGGATTTATTCCCATTCAATCGTTGCTGGCGGTTTGGAGGAAATGTCATACGTCACACGCGAAACATCTGCAATTTCATTGATGATACGATTGCTGACGGTTTCCAGAAGTTCGTATGGCAGGTGCGCCCAGCGTGCGGTCATAAAATCAATGGTTTCCACTGCTCTCAGTGAAATCACCCATGAATAACGACGCCCATCACCCACCACACCCACTGACTTTACTGGCAGAAATACGGCAAACGCCTGACTGGTCTTATGGTAAAAGCCGGATTTATGCAACTCTTCGATAAATATCGCATCAGCCCGCCGTAGCGTTTCACAGTACTCTTTTTTCACTTCACCCAGAATCCGCACACCCAATCCCGGGCCGGGGAACGGGTGTCGGTAAACCATGTCGTATGGCAAACCAAGTTCCAGTCCCAGTCTGCGCACTTCGTCTTTGAACAACTCTCGCAGCGGTTCAATCAACTTTAGCGCCATATTCTCCGGCAGCCCACCCACGTTATGGTGTGACTTGATGACATGTGCTTTGCCTGTGCGCGATCCGGCAGATTCAATGACATCCGGGTAAATTGTTCCCTGAGCCAACCACTTGACGTTACTTATCTTGCTGGCTTCTTCATCAAACACGTCAATAAAGGTATTGCCAATGGCTTTACGCTTTTTCTCGGGATCACTGACACCTGCCAGCGCGCCGAGGAAACGCTGTTCTGCATCTACACGTATGACTTTAACGCCCATATTCTGCGCAAACGTCGCCATGACCTGATCACCTTCGCGCAGTCGCAGCAAACCATTGTCAACAAATACACAGGTCAGTTGATCGCCGATAGCCTTGTGAAGCAACGCTGCTACCACCGACGAATCTACGCCTCCAGACAATCCAAGCAAAACATGGTCGGTACCTACCTGTTCTCTGACCTTGTTGATGGCATCTTCAATAATATTGGCCGACGTCCACAACGCTTCACAATTACAAATAACGCGAACAAAGCGTTCCAGTATGCGCCGTCCCTGCAATGTATGCGTTACTTCTGGGTGGAACTGAACACCGTAAAAACGACGTGTTTCATCAGCCATGGCCGCAATCGGCGCGCTACTGGTTTCAGCGCTGACAACAAAACCCGGTGGTACTTTGACAACTTTGTCTCCATGACTCATCCAGACATCCAACTGCGCCAGCCCACCTTGAGCGATGCGATCTTCTATCCCTTCAAATAATGCGCCGGGTGCAGGGAGATTGACCTCGGCATATCCAAACTCTGACTTGTCGGATGCCTCTACTTTTCCTCCGAGCTGCTCGGCCATGCTTTGCATGCCATAACAGATGCCCAATAGTGGCAAACCCAGATCAAAAAACCATTTGGCAACCTGAGGGGATCCCTCTTTGCTAGCGGTCTCGGGACCTCCGGAAAAAATCACGCCCTGCGGTGCAAAGGATTTCACTTCGTCAACTTCGCACTGGTTGTCCCATATTTCGCAGTAAACACCCAGTTCACGCACGCGACGCGCAATCAGTTGTGTGTACTGGGATCCGAAATCAAGGATAAGAATTTTCTGGCTGTGAATATTGTGCTGACTCATGTCGGGAGAGGCCTTGGTCATTCAGACCATGCGCTGTTATCAAGGTTGACAGTCAATAACAGAGCATGGCAAGCGGGTTAACGTTAACTGAGACGATAATTCGGTGCTTCTTTGGTAATGCTCACATCGTGCACATGACTTTCCTGCATACCGGAAGAGGTGATTTTTACAAACTCAGGTTTGGTACGCATGGTATCGATATCTGCGCAGCCGGTATAACCCATGCTTGAGCGCAGTCCACCCATCAACTGATGAACGATACCTGACATCGGGCCTTTGTAAGGCACCCGGCCCTCAATGCCTTCCGGGACAAGCTTTTCCACACCTGATGCAGCATCCTGAAAATAACGGTCACTGGAACCCTGGCTCTGAGCCATGGCACCCAATGAACCCATGCCCCGATAGGCTTTATAACTACGACCTTGATACAGTTCGACCTCGCCGGGTGCTTCTTCAGTGCCGGCCAGTAGCCCACCAACCATCACGACGTTGGCGCCCGCTGCAATTACTTTTGCGAGGTCGCCAGAAAACCGCACTCCACCATCAGATATCACACTGACGTTTGTATCTTTGAGTGCTTCTACAACGTTTGAGACGGCGGTCATTTGAGGCACACCTACTCCGGTGACGATACGCGTCGTGCAGATAGATCCCGGGCCAATACCGACTTTTACTGCGTCTGCCCCTGCTGCTGCCAAGTCGCGCGCTGCCTGAGCAGTAGCAATATTTCCACCAATCACTGGAAGATCAGGGTGTAACCCCTTGATTCGACGAACGGTTTCAATAACGCCTTCGGAATGACCATGCGCAGTATCTACAACGATGACATCAACACCGGCCTCAACCAACGCATTCACCCTGTCAATGGTGTCATTGCTGGTACCAACGGCTGCTGCCACTCTCAAACGACCTTGCTGATCTTTCGATGCATTGGGGTAGTCTTCCGACTTGCGAATATCCTTTAGCGTGATGAGGCCACGCAGTTCGAACTCGTCGTTGACCACCAGAATCTTTTCGATGCGATGCTGATGCAACAACGCTTTGATCTGATCATGACTGGCATCCTCCTTGACTGTCACCAGACTAGGTTTTGGCGTCATGATTGTTTCAACAGTGGCATTGAGGTTTGTTTCAAAACGCACATCCCGACTGGTAACAATACCAACCAACTGGCGTCCAACCACAACGGGCATTCCTGATATATCGTTTTCGCGCATCAACGCAATCAGATCAGAGATCCTCGCATCGGGCGAGATGGTAATGGGGTCTTTGACAACGCCACTTTCATATTTCTTGACGGTGCGAACTTCCCTGGCCTGCTGCTCGATGGTCATATTCTTGTGTATGACTCCGATTCCACCTTCCTGCGCCATGGCAATCGCCAAACGCGCTTCCGTCACGGTATCCATGGCGGCAGACATCAAGGGAATATTCAGAGTGATACTCGCTGTCAGACGGGTTTTAAGACTGACGGCTTTGGGGAGGACCGACGAGTGGGCGGGCAGAAGCAGTACATCATCGAACGTCAGTGCTTCTTCAACTATCCGTAACATAAGTTTTCACCTATCCACAAAAACGCGATTATACAGACCAAGGTGTGTCAGGTAAACTGGCGTCATGAACCAACGCCCTTTAGAAAATCCCATTAACGAGTCTGTCGTCTTTTCCGTCAGCACACTGAATGGTCTTGCGCGCGAATTGCTTGAGGAATGTTTTGCCTCCGTGACCGTTGAAGGAGAAATTTCCAACTTTTCTGTACCCGGATCTGGCCACTGGTATCTGACTCTGAAAGACAGCACGGCACAAGTCCGTTGTGCCATGTTCCGTAATCGTAATATGTCGGTGCGATTTAAACCCGCCAACGGCATGCAAGTGACGGTCAAGGGTAAACTCAGTTTATACGAGGGTCGAGGTGACTATCAGTTAATCCTTGAGAGTATGACGGACGCCGGGGCCGGGGCTTTGCAACGCGCCTACGACGCGCTGAAGCAACAATTATTAAATGAAGGTTTGTTTGATCCTGCGGGTCGTCTTGCACTGCCCACAAATTGCCGGCACGTTGCCGTCATCACCTCACCGACTGGCGCTGTTATCCGCGATATTCTCAGCGTCTTCAAACGTCGGTATCCGGCGATGAAAGTCACTGTCCTGCCCGTACCGGTGCAAGGTGCGGACGCGGTAAAAGCTATCTGCGCTGCACTGGCGATCGCTGAGCAGCGCAGTCATGATCTACAGTTTGATGCGATTATCCTGGCCCGTGGTGGTGGATCGCTGGAAGATCTGCAGGCCTTCAATGACGAACATGTTGCAAGGGCGATACATCGCTGTGCACTGCCTGTTGTGAGTGCAATTGGCCATGAGACCGATGTCACTATCGCGGATTTTGTCGCAGACCTGCGTGCTCCTACGCCAACAGCAGCGGCAGAAATGGTTAGCCCTGATCAACTTGTTTTATTAAAAAGCCTTCATCAGACTGAACAAAAACTGCTGAGAATTATTCAGTCCCTGCTTAATCACCGCAAACAGCAACTGGACTGGTTACGACGACGACTTCAACACCCCGGACGTAAGCTGCAGGATCAGGCTCAAACACTGGATCGACTTGATGTACGGCTTAAACGGGTAATGCAAACCATTTTGTTTCAACAGAAAAATCGGCTGCAGTCGTTGGCAAGAAGTCTTGATACTGTCAGCCCCTTACAAACGCTACAGCGAGGATTCAGTATGACTCAAACTGAGACCGGCAAACTGATAGATAACAGCGCCCAGGTCACTGAAGGTGATCGTATAATGACCGTACTCAAATCGGGTCGCATCGTTAGCAAAGTTGAGTATATTGAATAAGTAGCAGTATCAGACATTATCAGAAACAGGCCGTTGCGGAGAATGTAATGAACAAACGAGAACAACAAAAACTGATCAGGGAACAGAAACAACAAGCAGCAGCCAAAAAAACCGTTGCACAGAAAAAGATCAGCACCATCGCCATGGTCGTGCTGATTCCCGTACTTGTCATTGGAATACTCTACGGGATTCTGGGCCAGGGTACTGTCTATCCGCCAGATCAAATCGCAGACAGTGACCATGTAAAAGGCAACCCTGACGGTGTCAAATTGATGGTATATGCAGACTTCCAGTGCCCGGCTTGTGCCGCCGAACATCAAATGGTATCCATGGCATGGCCGCGCATTGCGAATCAGGTCCAGTTGGCATTCAGACATTATCCCCTGACCAGCACCCATCGTTTTGCATGGACAGCGGCTTTGTATGCAGAAGCCGCCGGTGCACAAGGCAAGTTCTGGGAAATGTACGATCAACTGTTTCTGAATCAGGCGTATTGGTCAACGTTAACCAGTGTCGACGCTGAATTTGATGGTTATCTGGAACAACTGGGACTTGATGTGGCTCAAGCGCACAATGATATGCAGTCAGACGTCATTATTCAGAAAATACGCAACGATCAACGTGGCGGAACCCGTGCTGGAGTCAGAGGGACACCGGCGCTGTTTGTTAATGGCAGGCTAACACCGGTACCACAAAATCCGGCAGACCTGATTGCGCTGGTCAATCGAGCAGCCAGCCCCAAATGATAAATGGGTCCGCGTCGTGCGTCAGGTCTCAATACCAAGACGCGCGGCAACGATCGTCCACATTTCCTTTGTTTTGATGCGGCGGAGGACGCGGAGATCGCTTTGACGTGACATGGGTAGGAAAATCATCCAGACAACCAGGCAAATCGGCGAGCTATCAAGGTGGGAGCAAACGACGATGAGTATGAATCGACATCAAAATTCCAAAACTTGCCAACAACGTTACAGCAGACGTGCCCCCATAACTGATCAGCGGAAGAGGCATTCCAACAACGGGTAGCAAACCGGAAACCATGCCCATGTTGACAATGACATACAGGCAAAACGTCAGGGAAATACTCACACCAAGTAGTCGTCCAAAGGTATCTGATGCTTGCATGCTGATAAACAATCCACGGCCGACAACGGCAAGGTATAGCAAAAGCAGCCCTACAATGCCTAAAAGACCAAATTCTTCACCAATCACTGCGAAGATAAAATCGGTAGAGGATTCCGGTAAAAAATCCAGACGTGATTGTGTGCCGTTCAACCAGCCTTTTCCCATCAAACCACCTGAACCGATGGCTATTTTGGACTGAATGATGTTCCAGCCCGCACCCAGTGGGTCCGCCTCCGGATTAAACAAGGTATCGATACGACGTCGTTGATAGTCTTGCAACACATAGAGGTACATCAACGGTATGGCAATGATAGCCATCACACCCGCGGCTGAAATAATGCGCCAGGACAAACCTGCAAAAAACAGAATAAAGATACCAGCCATACCCACCAGAATCGCAGTGCCAAGATCCGGTTGAGTACCAATCAGGGCTGTCGGAATGGCGACAATACTAAAGGCCACCAGCACATCCAGGAATTTTGGCGGCAACGTGCGCTGACTGAAGTACCAGGCAACCATAATGGGCAGTGCTAACTTCATCATTTCAGACGGTTGAAATCGGCCTAACCCGGGAATTTGCAACCAACGTTGTGCGCCATTAACAATGACACCAAAAAACAGCACAAGCACCAACATTAGACAAGAAACCGCGAATAGCGCCGGGGCCCAACGATTAAAAGTACGCGGTGGAACCTGTGCTAAAACAAACAACACAATAAAACCAATACTGAATCGAATAGCCTGATTCGTCACCGACGTAATACTTTCACCCGTAGCACTGTACAGCACCACGAGGCTAATCAGACATACCAACAGAAGCCCGCATAACAGAGGCAAGTCAATATGCAGACGCCATGCAATACTCCGTTCCTGGGGTCGCAAGTCAAAACGGGGAGCGGTTATTCTTCTTAGAATTTCGGACATACTACAGGACAGCCAGCAGGGTATTTGAACGAAAGCGTAGCGCAGGCATGGTTTTAAGTCCATCGGAGACCATAGTTACCGCCAAAAAATAGCCGGCTTCCTTGAGCAACAGATAATTTCCAATTTTTTGTTGTCCATAAAAATACTATATTAAACAAAGGAGCAGGCATGGCACTTTTTACCAGCATACACCGACTCATTACGACAATTGGCGACAATACCCAAACGCTGTCTTGGACAATCATGCGTGTGCTGACAAGCGCGATGTTCATGACACACGGATGGCCCAAAATTTTCGGGGATAATCCTCAACCACTGTTGGGAGGCATGGATTTTTTTGGATTTAATCTTGGCATCAACATGCTTTGGGTAGCCGGAGCCATTGAACTGTTTGCCGGTGGGCTCCTCGTAATTGGTCTATTCACAAGATACATGGCGGCGCTTGCTGCCATCTTGATGATTATGGCCTATTTGACCGCACACCCTGCCTGGTTCCCGACACTCAACAATGGAGAGCTGGCTGCGATGTACTTCGTCACCTACTTTGCGCTATTTGCATTTGGTCCGGGTAAATTGAGTCTGGATGCGTTGTTGTTCAGTCGCCGCTGAGAAGAAATCAGGCGGATTTGCGCTGCAACCAATGGACAAGACCTTGCGCGTTCAACTCCATATCGCCGCGTAATAACCGCCGGATTTCGTCCGGCGGAACAAGCCTTTTGTGCATTGATAACACTTGCTGACTGTGTGCCATCAAATGTTCAGCCAACGACGCAGGTTCCGGGCTTGACTGGGTGGCCATACGATCAACAATTCCGAGATAAGCATCAATCTGTTGGTGCAATTCGCGCGCAAATTCGGCCACCCTGTCGTGTCGGCCAAAATGCGTAAGAAAAACGTGCTGCGCATCAAACCCTGCCAATCGATCAATTGTGGTGTGCCAGGCATCAGGATCAAACTGCACAGGTGTTGTCGGTGGGAAAACAAAACGTTGCAACCCGTCATTCAGTTCGGGATAACTGACTCCAAAACTGTCACCACAAAACAATCCCCGGCTGGTTGAATCCCAAACCACGTAATGGTGACGGGCATGACCGGGCGTGTCTACTATCTGCAATACGCGACTTCCCAGATTAATCAGATCACCCTCTCGCGCGATCACAACACGTTGTTCTGGTACCGGTACCAGATCGCCAAAGGCAGCCTGATAACGTTCCTGTCCATACACTGCCAACGATCCTGCCTGCAGCTTTTGAGGCGCAATCATATGGGCAGCGCCACGCTCATGAACCAAAAGCTGTGCTTTCGGCAATAACTGCATCAATGCTCCGGCGCCACCTGCGTGATCAAGATGGACATGTGTCGGCATGACCCATCTCACTTGCTCCGGTCTCAGCCCTTTGGCCTCAAGAACCTGCAGCAACAAAGGCACGCTATTCCGAGTGCCCGTATCAATAAATGCAGCCTCATCCCCTGACTGAACGAGGTAGCAACATGCTAATCCGGGTCGAAACAGCTCGGTATCAATACACGTGATACCAAACTCATATGCCTGCCAACTGGCTTGTTGGATCATTGTTCACAACCTTCGCTAAAAAAGCAGTCAACGCGTTGCATCATGTCGCCAAACGCGGGATTAAAGGTTGCTCTTCGCAACATACGTCCCTCAAATAATCCATCTGACATCAAGCTACGTTCACCATAAACAGTATTTGCATCGTTTGATAAACATTGCGACATTTGCTCAGGAAGATCAGCGTAATGCAGGCATTGACGATAACCGGCATCAAAACCGTAGTGCGGATCATCTGCCGGCATGGTCAAGCCGACATGAGATGAGCTCACCAGCCGGAATCGTTCGTCTACTGAGGACGCGACTGTCGTACCAGAGCACCCCATTGCAGGTAAATGTCCACTATTCACAGAACTGTACCAGATCAACTTGCGCTTGCCTTCCGGCAGTTTTTCACAAAAAAACTGCTCGGCAGCCGCAACATCAACCGTGGTGTCAGCACCACTGACAACCATAAAAACCGGTAATTCCAGAGGGGATATCGCTGGCCAATCCATGTCCCGGACCATCAGATAGAACTCTGCACCGGCATTGATGGCAAGTGTTTCATACTTGGCGGCATCCCTTTCCTGCTCAGTTCCCAGCCAACGCATAAACCAACGCACGTAAGGCGACAAAGCAACACTGGCATCAGGCAATGCCAGCGCAGGTGAAAGCAGTATCAAGCCCGCCAGCAAGGAGTCTGCGCGGTTCTGATCGGCATACTCCACCGCCAGGGTCGCACCCGCTGAATAGCCAACCAGATACAGCTGATCCACCCTGTCTCTGAAACTGTCTACTCCGTACTGCGTGATACTGCGCCATTCATTGCGGTGGACGTTGAGACTATCGCCTGGCACCGTGCCGTGGCCCGGCAACAGCACTGAACGCACAACACTGCAAGGCGAACGACCCGCAAGAGAACGGGCGACAGCGCTGAGTAAATAAGGAGAGTCGGTTAGCCCATGTAATAACAGATAACCTGTTCGCGGGCTGTCTTGCGGACAAAGCGCTGATTCACGGATTTCGAAAGGGGAACGCATCTCTAGTGTGCGAGCAAGAGGATAGTTCTCGCCAAATGGCGATTGATCTGCTCGTTCATACACTACGCTGAGTGCACGACCGAGTTGCTCACGGGTAGAGGCAATATAGGTCTCGAAGGCCACTGGACCTTCCGGAGCTGTCACAGCAAAACCGGTTGGTGCGAGGTGCTCTGGAATCTCTCCGCAGGCACCCAGCAGTAGACTTGCTGTCACAATCAAGCAATTAAAAAGGCGAGCGGTTGTGGGTCCTTTGCTGCCGTTTGCCGTCACATGTACTAGTCTCGTGCCGCTTTGGTTCGAGTAACTTTACGATTCTTGGCAATGCGGCGCTTCACGGCGACCTGGCCGTAATCCAGTCCTCTTTCATGCTCAATAAATGGATTATCATCGCTACGCAATTCAATTCGGATGGGTGTGCCCTCCAGTTTGAGGACAGTTCTGAAGGTCTTTTCCAGATATCGTTTATAACTTTCTGGCACTTTGTCAGTCTGTTTGCCATGAATAACAATAATCGGAGGATTCTGTCCGCCTGCATGTGCATAGCGCAGTTTGATACGACGATTGTTCACCATGGGTGGTGAGTGATCGATGCATGCATCCTGTAGCACACGTGTCAGCACATTCGTGCTCAATTGCCGTTTTGCCGAATCGTATGCGGTGTGAATGGACTTATATAGATCACCCACACCTGTGCCATATTTTGCAGAAATAAAATGAATGGCCGCAAAATCGACAAATGAAAATCGTCGGCGAATGTCAGATTTGATGCGATCCTTTTGCTCTTGCTCCATACCATCCCACTTGTTGAGCGCAATGACCAGCGCGCGTCCTGCATCGAGCACGTATCCAAGCAGGTGCAAATCCTGCTCCACAATACCATCACGCGCATCAACAACCAGCACGATCACGTTGGCATCCTGAATGGAGGTCAGTGATTTAACCACGGAGAACTTTTCAATCGTTTCCGTGGTTTTGCCACGCCGTCTGATTCCGGCTGTATCAATCAGCGTATATCGCTGGCCATGACGTTCAAACGGGATGTAGATACTATCTCTTGTGGTGCCGCCTTCATCAAAAACGACAACACGCTCTTCGCCCAGCATGCGATTGACCAGTGTAGATTTGCCGACGTTGGGTCTGCCCGCGATAGCGATACGAATACCCTGCTCTTCTCTGTCTTGTTCAGCTTCCGGTTCCGGAAAATCTGCAAGCACATAATCCAGCAGCTTTTTGATACCACGACCTTGACTTGCCGTGATAGGAAAGATTTTTTCGAAGCCAAGGCCGTAAAAGTCGCCCATGGCCACATCTTCATCAATACCATCGACCTTGTTAACAACCAGGCACGCCGCCTTACCGAGTTTGCGTAAATGATCAACAATCTGGACATCTGCAGGATTTAACCCTGCCCGACCATCCACCATCAACAAAACCACATCTGCTTCTTCGATGGCCAACAATGACTGCGAGGCCATCTCAAAATTGATACCAACCTCGCCACCTTCAAGGCCGCCGGTATCGATGACGATGTAAGGCTTGTCACCGCCCTTGCCTTCCCCATACTGGCGATCACGAGTGAGTCCCGGAAAATCAGCAACCAACGCATCACGACTGCGTGTGAGTCGATTAAACAGCGTCGATTTACCAACATTGGGGCGCCCTACAAGGGCAAGTACCGGTTTCATGCTATGACAATTTCCAGAAAGTGTACGCGGCGGTAAAGCCGCGATAATTCGTCAAGGTAAGCGCAGCGCCATCAAACGGCCACTGTTACCATAAACGTAAAGCGTATCGGCTTCGCTCAGAATATTGGCCCTCACCCCTGCACGATCTACGCGTACGCGGCTAATGATACGACCATCAATTTGAGACAACAGGTGTAAGTACCCTTCAAAATCGGCAACTGCCACATAGTTATTCATGGTAACAGGTGAGTTCACGCGACGGAGCCGGAAGTCTTCGTTTTCCCAGACAACACGCTCTGTATTGTTTTGTATGGCAATGACGTGGCTGAAATTATTGACCCAGTAGATATTACCTAGTCCCAAGGCAAGGGAGTTATAGCTTGAACCTGCCATACCCCAGACAATCCGTCCGGTTGCAAGATCAAGACCCATCAGATTGCCTTGATAACTGGAGATAAATACTGTTTGCCCGGAGAGGACCGGATCACCATCAATATCAATGATGCGATCGATATCGTAACGGCCCTGAGGGACCGCAACACGCTCTTCCCAAATCAACAGACCGTTGGTCGCATCAATGGCGGCCACGATGCCACTGGCAAAACCGGCCACTACTGTATTACCACTGATCAATGGTTTACTGGTGCCGCGCAGTGACAGCGCCGGCACTGTGCTGTCGTATACCCAACGCTGCGATCCGTCATTTGCATTCAACGCCGTCAACCGGCCATCAACAGACTGCGCTGCAACAACACGCCCATCGGTCTGGGGAGCCGCAAGTACTTCACTGCTCACTGAACTGGACCAAAGCCGACTTCCATCTGTCTGACTAAGCGCTATTATCTGCGCATCACGCGTACCAAATACCACCATTCCCGCAGCAGCCCCAACGCCTCCGGTGATCGCTTCTCCGGTGCGTTGACGCCAGCGCACATCGCCGTTGGTTTTGTCCAGCGCCATGACGGTGCCATCGGCTGATGCGACATATATCATCTGACCATCAATGGCCGGGGCCAATCGATTGTAATGACGGCCTTGCCCATCCCCAACACTGGTAGACCATACTTGTCTCAGCGTTAACTGCTGATCAAAGCGCTGTAATTCAGCCGGCTGCTCTGATTCGTCATCAGAAAAGATGCTACAAGCACTCAGAGTCACCAATAACAACAACGAAGCAAATGGTTTAAACAAGTCACTCATATTCATAAACCCGCGCTTTGCGTTAACTTCAGCGGCTGCTTTGCAGCTCATTCAGTTTCAGTTGCAAGACCGGGCTGGGGTTGCCTGTATCCAGTGCAGCTTGGTAAGCGGTTAACGCCTCTTCACGTTGACCCTGGCTCATATAGATATCGCCGCGCAGCTCTTCGAATTCTGCAGCCAATGCGCCTGGCTCTGCGCCGCCAAGCACGGTCAGCGCCTGAGCCCCCTGACCCTGTGCCAGTAACACACGACCGAGTCGTAAGCTGGCCAACGCAATCAACGTGGGATCCGTTGCCCCAAAAAGGCCCGAACGCGTATTTGCCAATAACCACTCCAGGTGCTCTTTGGCCGCATCCAGATTGTTCACATCGACTGACAGCTTGGCGCCGAACAGCGCAGCGTAGAGCGCATAGACACTGTCTGCGTATTCCGCTTTGATCTGTTGTACCAGCTCATTGGCGCGCTGACGATTTTCATCTGCCAGTGTTGCATCAGGCGAAATTACCGCAATGCCCGTCAGTTGATCGTATAAGGCAGACGCTTCTGCGCTGACATTTGTCTGGCTGCGATTCCAGAACTGCCAACCAAAATAAACGATTGCGACCACGGCAATACCCATGGCAATCTGTTTTCCACTGTCATTCCACCAGCGTTTGATCGCTTCAAGGGTTTCTTCTTCTTCAGCACTGATTGCCACACAATACTCCTGTCTTTTTACCAATTTCTTCAAACAAAAACTGTCTGTTTAATTGAGCAGGCATCCTGTCTTACCAACACCAAAGTGTCAAGAAAGAGTGTCAGCCACACGCCCACTGGTCACGTATCACACGAGCAATGCCCGCGAACGCTGTATTAATTCGTCAAGCGCTATTGCCTCCGCCGCAGACTCGTCTGTCAGTGCGCGCCAGCGCAAACTTCCCGGATCGACGATCACGGCAAATGCTGCACCGCTGGCGTAGGCTTTCTTGAGCTGACTGCTGAATTTCCCGCCACCCACGTGACACTGAACACGCAACCCTTGCACCTGCTGACGTAATTTTTCAGACAACATTATCGCCTGACCCAGCTGCGAATCGTCGGAATACACCACGTACAGATCCAGCACATTGCTAATACTCTCAGGAATATTGCCTGTCTCCTGCATCAATAGCACCAGCCTTTCCATACCAAACGCAAGTCCGACAGCTGGCGTGCCACGCCCACCGAGCTGTGCAACCAGCGAATCGTATCGACCACCGGCGCATACTGTTCCCTGGGCGCCTAATGCATCGGTAATCCACTCAAAGACCAGATTATTGTAGTAATCAAGTCCTCTGACCAGTCGCTGATTCTCTGTAAAACTGACCTGATTGGCACTTAAAAGTGATTTCAACAACTGATAATGTGAAACAGTCTCTGCACTGACAAATTCGGATAATTTGGGTGCGTCTGCCAACAATGCCTGCGTTTCAGGGACTTTACTGTCCAGAACCCGCAACGGGTTGCTCTGCAGCCGACGGCGACTGTCTTCGTCCAATTGCTCTTCATGCGATTTCAAGAATGAGGTTAACGCCTGACCATAAGCACGACGGTCATCGGCAGTGCCAATGTTGTTGATTTCAAGTCGCACATGATTGGTCAGTCCAAGTGCCCGCCACAACGCTACCGAAACCAGAATAATTTCAGCATCGATATCAGGGCCGGTCATCCCGAAACTTTCAACACCCACCTGGTGGAATTGACGGTAACGGCCTTTTTGAGGCCGCTCGTGACGAAACATCGGCCCACGATACCAGAGTCGTTGTTGTTGGTTGTACAGTAATCCGTGTTGCTCTGCCGCTCGCACACAGCAGGCGGTGCCTTCAGGGCGCAAACTGAGATCGTCGCCATTCCGATCGGTAAAGCTGTACATCTCCTTTTCAACGATATCGGTCACTTCGCCGATTGAACGTTTAAACAGTTGTGTTTGTTCCAGTATTGGAAATCTGATTTCTTTATATCCATACGAATGAACCACGTCACTGATGACGCGTTCAAGGTACTGCCAACTGGGAGATTCGTCGGGCAGAATGTCGTTCATGCCCCGAATAGCCTGGATCTTGCTCATAACTTCTGTGTCCATTTCCGATTGAACCGGGCCAAGGTCAGTCTCACGCCCGACGATCAATCAACCTCTGGCAATAATGTCGCTGGGTGCCAATACCGACTCGGACTTCAATTTCTCAGCCACTCGGGCTCTTACCATCGCTTCCAATTCATCGACCAGTTTATTGTTGTCGATTTTGTGGTGTGGCTTTCCATCCACGTAAGCCAGGTTGTGAGGAGAGGCCCCTGTTAAACCAATTTCGGCAACCATGGCTTCACCCGGACCATTTACAATACATCCGATTACTGCTACGTCGACTGGCGTCACAATATCTTCAAGTCGCGATTCCAATGCATTAACCACACTGATCACATCGAAGTTCTGTCTCGAACAACTCGGACAGGCAACGAGGTTGACGCCTTTGCTGCGCAGACCAAGGCTTTTCAGAATATCGAAACCAACTTTTATCTCTTCCACCGGGTCTGCCGCCAGAGAGATACGAATGGTATCGCCAATACCTTCCATCAACAGGGCGCCCAGGCCTATTGCAGACTTCACTGTGCCTGAGCGCAAACCACCGGCTTCGGTAATACCCAAATGCAGCGGTTGGTCTATTTGTGACGCCAAGGTGCGATAGGCCTTCAGCGTCATAAAAATCTCTGAGGCTTTAAGGCTGATTTTGAAGTTCTGGAAATCCAGTTTGTCGAGAATATTAATCTGCGTGAGCGCGGACTCAACCATCGCTTCCGCAGAGGGTTCTTTGTATTTACGCAGCAGTGTCTTGCCCAACGAGCCAGCATTCACCCCAATACGTAATGGGATGCCTTTGTCGCGAGCCGCATCAATCACTGCCCTGATACGTTTTTCGCTTCCAATATTCCCCGGATTAATCCGCAGGCAATCCACACCATATTCAGCCACTTTTAATGCAATCAGATAGTCAAAGTGGATATCCGCGACCAGCGGCACTGACACTTGTTGTCTGATCAACCTGAATGCTTCAGCAGCTTCCATTGAGGGAACCGATACTCTCACGATATCGGCACCAACCGCTTCCAGCCTTTTGATCTGAGCCACTGTCGCTGCCACATCGCAGGTTTCTGTATTGGTCATACTTTGGACTGAGACCGGCGCACCGCCGCCCACCGGTACATTTCCCACCATGATACGGCGGCTCTGTCGTCGAATAATTGGAGAAGTGGTCATCATAATAGTTACATACCAATACTGAGTCTTGCGGTGTTGTCTGCACGAATATTGCTGCTGATATCCATGTTGCGACCATTAAACGTCAATTCAACATCGCGAGCATTGCCCAACAATACCGAAAACGGCGCAGTGCCCTTGATCACCAGCGTATCACCTGCGCGGCTGGCATTCTGGTAGACCTCATCGCCGCCACGATGTTCAATTTCTACCCAACAATCTGCGCCAAAGCTTAACGTCAACTCGTCAGCACCAGCCCAGTTATGTGTGACCGCGCGTGTCGCCAATGTGGCATCAGCATCAGAATCAGTAGGAGCTAGTGACGAATCCGGGTCCAGTTCACTTATCGGCGCTGCGCCTGGATCCATCTCTTGTTGTGCCGCCACCTGTGCGTCCGGTACAAAATCACTCAGTCCGGAGTCCGCCTCTTGAGTTTGGGACAACATTGTCGGTTCGAGTGCTGCCTCAGTGCCTGGCGCTCGTTGATTGGCTACAATCGTGTTCTCGGCCTGCGGCTCAGGGGCCTGCCCTACGGCAGAAACTGGTGTTTCGAGCGGTACGGCTGACAAAACGGATAATGCAGGCGTTGCCACCGAGACAGGCTGCTCGGGCTGATTAACCACAGGTGCTGCCGGATTCAGATACCATAGCGCCACAGCAACAGCCACAAACGCAAAACCCGAAAACAGAATCCAGGGTCGATTTTTATCTTTACGGCGACGATCGCGGCGTTTGATGGCTTCTTCTTTGCGGGCAATCTTTTGAGAGGTAAATTCGTCAAAAATCAACAAGATTTGTACTGGATCAAGGCGTAACAAATTGCTGTAAGCACGGATATATCCGCGCACAAACACTTCCCCGGGAAGTTTGTCATAACAGTCAGCTTCAATGGCTCGCACAAAATGCATGGTCAGGTTCAGTTGGTCCGCAACCTGTTGAATACTGAGCTCCAGCGTTTCACGCTGAGCAGCCAACATTGCCCCCGGAGAACGACGAGTGCCGCCAGAAGGTGGATCAGGCAGCTCTTCTGCCGGCTCTATGTCAACTGTCTGATTGTCTTGAGTATTCATAGTTAGTTCTGAATAGGGCGGCGGACGGAGTCGACTGAAACTGCCAGATTGTCGGCACTTGTAAATTGACGGCTGTTGCCCTGAACTGAAGCGAGACTTACTGCGGCCGCGCGACGATAACGTTCACTGCGTCGTGTCTGGTCAGCAACTTCGCCGACAAGTTGACCACATGCAGCCCCAATGTCATCGCCCCGTGTGGTCCTGACCGTCACGGTGTAGCCTGCTTCCTGTAAAATTTGACGAAAATTATTCACAGCATTGTTGCTGGGCCTGCGGTAATCAGACTGAGCAAACGGATTAAATGGGATCAGATTGATCTTACAGGGAAACTCCCGCAAAAGCGCGGCCAATTCCTGTGCAAGATGCTTATGATCATTAACCCCCGAAATCAATGTGTACTCGATGACGGGCACTCGTTTGTCAGGCAGGCTGGCCATATAGTCAGCAACACTTCGCAGAAGTTCCTGAATCGGATACTTTCGATTGACCGGTACGATCTGGTTGCGCAGTTCATCATTGGGCGCGTGCAGGRAAACTGCCAACGACGCGTCAGTAAAGTCTTTGAGACGGTCAATGGCAGGCACAACACCCGCCGTGCTGATAGTGACGCGCCGCTTGGACAAGCCATAAGCATTGTCTTCCATCATCAAACTGAGCGCAGCCATCACATTGTCGAAATTGAGCAGTGGTTCGCCCATGCCCATCATCACCACGTTGCTCACCGCACGGGTGGTTTTACCTGCGTGAGGTCTGGCCGGCGCAAAACCACCGAGCCTGTGGTTTGCCCACCAAAGCTGACCAATAATTTCAGCTGACGTGAGGTTGCTGTTAAAGCCCTGCTTGCCGGTCGCGCAAAAGCTGCAATCCAGCGTACAGCCTGCTTGCGAGGAGATACACAGCGTACCCCTGTCAGCTTCCGGTATAAACACAGTTTCTACCCTGCTTCCGCTGGCAACCTCGACAATCCACTTGTAACAACCATCAGCAGCCAGATACTCCTCTACAATTTTTGGAGGTTTTACTTCGGCTACCAGTTGCAGCTTATGCTGCAAGTTATGGCTGATATCTGTCATTGCAGAAAATTCAGTGATGCCGCGCTGATGAATCCACTTCATCACCTGAACGGCCCGGAATGGCTTTTCACCCATTGATTGAAAATAAGCCTGCAACATAGGCAGGCTCATTCCCAACAGGTTTGTTTTATCAGCCGTCTGGTTCATCACCGGACTCCCGTTGCGGGCAGCATGGATCAGCTGCGAGCGCAGATCTCATCGTTTTTGAAGAAATATGCGATTTCTCGTGCTGCAGAGTTTGCGGAATCAGAACCGTGAACAGCGTTCGCATCAATTGATACTGCAAAATCAGCGCGGATCGTGCCGGGAGCAGCGTCCTTGGGATTGGTTGCGCCCATCAGATCACGGTGCAGCGCCACAGCGTTTTCGCCTTCAAGCACTTGTACAATAACCGGGCCAGACGTCATAAATGAAATCAGATCGTTGAAAAAACCACGTTCTTTATGCTCCGCATAAAAACCGCCAGCGGTCTCGTCCGTCAGTTGCAGCATTTTGGCAGCGACAATACGCAGTCCTGCTTTTTCAAATCGTGAGTAAATCTCACCGATCACGTTTTTGCCGACAGCGTCCGGTTTGATAATCGATAAGGTACGTTCAATTGCCATTGTTAAGCTCCAAAGCCTGTTACTGGTCTAAAAAGGCGCGCATTATACTGGCTTATGGTCAGGTAATTCTACAGGTACGCACCGTAACGATGCGTGATTACAGCATTTTTGATGTTTTAATCAGCCAGCGGCACTTAACCTGCGAAGTTGTTGCACGTTATGGATGATGGCACCGGAAGCGACGTCAATATCTGACTGAGTCGTAAAACGTCCAATAGACACCCTCAAGGCACTTTGCGCCAACTCATCCGGCACCCCAATACCTCGTAAAACATACGAAGGCTCTAATGTCGCAGACATACACGCAGAGCCCGATGACAGCGCCAGTTGTCTTAGCGACATCAGCAAGGATTCCCCGTCCACGCCATCAAAGCCCAGATTGATAATGCCTGGCGCACACTGTTGCGCATGCCCGTGCAGGTGCCAACCCTTTAACTCACTCAGTCCATTCAGGAATCGGGTACGTAACTTCCAGATATTTTCAGATTCCTCGTCCAATGACTCACCCGCCAATCGAAATGCCTCACCCATGCCAACCAACTGATGTGTTGGCAAGGTACCAGAGCGCATACCACGCTCATGGCCTCCCCCATGAATTTGGGCAACCAGATTCGCCCGGGGTTCACGGCGAACATAGAGCGCACCCACGCCTTTGGGGCCATATACCTTATGCGCAGAAAGCGACATCAGATCCACGTCCAGCGTGGATAAATCCACTGGAAGCTTGCCCACACTCTGGGCGGCATCCACGTGGAAAAGAACCTGTCGGGCGCGGGTAATCTTGCCCAGTGCAGCCAGGTCATGCGCCGAACCAATCTCATTGTTCACATGCATCAACGACACCAGCACCGTGTCGGGTCGAATCGCAGCGTCAAGCTGCTCAGGACTGATTAAACCACTGGCATCCGGGCGCAGGTAGCTGATCTCAAAACCTTTTGTTTCAAGATAACGACAACTGTCCAGCACGGCTTTATGTTCGATACACGAGGTAATGATATGTCGCCCCCGATCAACATAAAACTCAGCTACCCCTTTGATTGCCAGATTGTCAGCCTCGGTTGCGCCAGAGGTCCAGACTATTTCCCGGGGATCACAATGCACCAGATCAGCCACAAAACGACGGGCCTGCTCAACTTCCTGCTCGGCCTGCCAGCCGTAAATATGTGCACGCGATGCGGGATTACCAAAAAATCCGTCCATCGACAAACACTCACTCATGCGCTTTACAACGCGAGGATCGACAGGCGTTGTCGCCGCGTAATCCAGATAAATTGGCAATTGCATGTTTTCTCCGGCAGATCAGGACGACAGACGTAGATCCCTGACAATCAATTCCCGACGCTCATCCTGATAACCAGAGATTCGCCTGACTTCCTGGCGCGCCATCAAATCAGCGAGACTGATACCCTTGAGAAAGTCATGAATCTGCTGACTTAAATCTTCCCACAAAAAGTGCGTCAGGCATGTTTCACCATGCTGGCAGTTTCCTTGACCCTGGCAGCGCGTCGCATCGACAGACTCATCGACAGCATCAATGATATCAACGATTGCAATTTTTGATGTGTCTTTGCCCAACCGGTAACCGCCACCTGGACCGCGAACACTGTGCACCAACTCACTGCGCCGCAATCGCGCAAACAGCTGCTCAAGATAAGATAAAGAAATATCCTGTCGCACAGAAATGTCCGACAAAGTCACCGGCTCCCGATCTGAATGTATGGCAAGATCCAGCATGGCGGTCACTGCATAACGTCCCTTGGTCGTCAGTCGCATCTGTCATACCCTCATAATTTGTGAGGGATTATGAAATACCACAGTGTTTTTATCAACTATTAGCCTGACTCCGGGCAAACGCAGGTTTACAAGCTGTGGACGCTGACGTAGTCTGCACCCATGATTGATCTCCACTCGCATACATGGTTTTCTGACGGCGACCTCAGTCCGACGGCGCTGGTCGAAAGAGCGATTCAACTTGGCATTCACCAACTTGCGATCACAGATCACGACAGTATTGCTGCGCACAATGAACTAAGTTCATTTATCAGCACAGAATTGCAACTACTCTCCGGCGTTGAAATTTCCACCAACTGGGAAGGACGTGAAGTACATTTGGTCGGTTTGTTGTTTGACCTCAATAATACCGCGTTAACATCACTTCTTTCACTTCAGCAACAACTGAGGTGGTCACGTGCAGAAGATATTGGCATGCAAATGGAAAAAGCCGGCATGCCTGGATTGTTTAATTATTTGCAACAAATGCCCTGTGAATCGGTGGGTAGATCGCATATCGCTGGCTATCTCGTTGATGCTGGCCACGTGGGATCCAAACAGCAGGCTTTCAGCAAATATCTCGGCAAACGCGGCCGATTCAAGACAAGTATCCCCTGGTGCGATTTACAGCAAGCCACACAAGTTTTGCGAGAAGCTGGAGGGCTGACCGTGCTCGCGCATCCAGACCGTTATGATTTTAACCGCGCAAGATTAAAGCGTCTAATGAGTGTTTTTGCCGAGGCAGGCGGTGATGCTGTTGAGGTCAGTTATTCAAATCTGCATCCGGAAAAGATGTCAGCGCTGGCTGAACAAACGATGCAAGCAGGTCTTTGGGCATCCGTTGGGTCTGATTTCCATACCCCGGCAAACACCTGGATGGACTTGGGACGAATCAGGCAACTACCGGCAAATTGCGCAGAAAGGGCTATATGGCATCACCCCCGTTGGAGTGCCGCACTGCCGGCAAAGTTACCCGCAGTGCAACCCAGCGTTGTTTAAGAGTCTTTTAGCGGCGACGCTTCAATGAAGCTACCAGACCTTTAAAAATATCCATCAACGTCTCGTGTTTGTAATCCGTAAACTCACCGGCATCCATAAACATGCCATGTTCTGCGCAGGCTTCGTACTCCAGATGAGGTTGTCGGGAATCATTCACCTTTTGCATGGGTTTCTGACAGCGCGGGCACTGGATGTCACGAACCCGATTGTACGTCTTGCCAATGCGTGGATCACCACTGTCAAGAAAGTCTGACATCCATGACTCTTTAAGTTGCTCCGCCTCACCATTGTCGAACCAGAGACCCTGGCAGCCTGAGCACTGATCGATCACAACTGTACCATGTAGTACTTCCACTGATCGCTCATTCATCTTTGCATTACATTTGGGACAATCCATCTTTATCTCCTTGCGGCACAACAACAAAAGTGTGCAGTACCAGGCTTGTTATTATCGACGCGATATCTATCACAGTAACCGTTTCAGCAATTCTGTGAAATCTGATATCTGCGACTAGCCTGCATTCTATAAGATAAAACGCGGCCTTAACAGCGTTGGCAAGCCCATTAGTACCGCGAAATGACTAATACTGGTATCGGTTGGCAGCGCTCTGCAACGCTTGCGCTGTTAACCGGCCTTGCTGACACGCCATCAAGGAATCCCTTTCGAGTTGATAAACAATATCACGGCGCAGGTTGTCAGCTTGGTTATCGCCCGCACCTATCAACACAATATTGACCGACTCCTCTGCAGGTAAATTTCTCATCCCAGCCCCATAGTCACACAACAATTCAAACAATCGCGACTGAAACAATGATAATGCCTGCTCAGCCTGTTTACGCTCTATCTGCTCTGCCAACTGTCGCCGCTCGTTTAATAACGTCGCTTGTTCGGTTAAACGGAACTGAAGCGTTTGCAAATCCTCGCTCAACTTTTCACGCACTTCCAGCCAACGACGCTGGGTATCTTGATCCGGCAGGGTTTCTGTTGTCAGCGCCTGCTGTCGGATTTGTTCTCGCAACTCCCCCAACGTGAGTAACTGTTGATCAAGTTCGGCACGCAAGCGTTGAATTTCATCAGCAATGGCCTGTCGTGTACCCTCGTCAAGCTGTCCCATGGACTGCAAAGTCTGCATGGAACTGACTGCAGCTGCCAAACCACGCTCTATGGCTGGTATTTCCTGCATGGCGGAGATCTGCTGCATCACGTCACGATAAAATACTGCGACTTCATCCGATCTCATAGACATTGCCAATTGATCTCGCATCGCTTCAAAATCGGGGCGCTGCAGGACACCTTGAGATATCAATCCATCCAATTGGCTGGTTAATTGTCCGAAGGATTCACTAAACGATCCCATGTCAGGCAACCCGGGTGCCTGCCAATTGCGTGTAATCTCCAGCACAACACCGTGACCTTGCAAGTAGCGTCCACGAATATCACCCGCTCTAGGGCTAAAAACACCGCGCCGCTCATTCAGGCCCAAGCCTTCTTCCAGCGTAGTGCCTAGCAATTCAACACTTTGACGCATCAAAAGCATATTGTCAGAGGTGTTTTGCGCCGTTGCTGATGCGCTCAATATTGAGGTACAAATCCCCATAATCAGGAAAAATTTACCAGCGTTCGGAGTCATGGCGCCACCTGATACATAACATAACTGGCTAACTGCCGAACCGAGTCAACTGTCTGAAAATCACGATCCAACAACTGTTCAAAGCCAGCCTCCATTCGCTGCACGTCCAGCTCTCGTTGTTGTTCCATATAGGTCATCCATTGATACACGCTGTCTGCTGTTGATTCACCATGGATTTTTAATGCTGTTTGCACCCATGCACGAGTCTCTTCTTGCTGCGACTGACTGTAAGCCGTGAGATAGTCATTAAGTTGTTGTGCATTCAGCGTTGACGATGTTCCAAAACTTAGAGACCACCCCTGCTCGGTAACGTCCAGCCTGGCCTGTGAAAACACAAAAACCGTCAAAACCAGGCTGGCGGCAACCGGTAACCACTGAGCAATAAGCGGCAATGTACGAGCACGATTGGGCAAAGACTTTCGAATCGACGCTGTTTTAACCATAGCCGAACGATCCCAATCCGGCACCGGTTGAGGCTGCCATCGCAGCAATCCAGGAGGGACAGATTTCAACAGCAGCAACTCCTGCTGACATTGCAGGCAATGCTCAAGGTGCGTCTTGTGACGTTGCAGAAACTCCGGGGTTGACGACGGATCGCAGTGGTCAGCGATTATTTCCGGGGTATTGGGGCAGCTCATGCGTGTGCCTCCATCATGGATTTAAGATTTTTGAGAGCAGTATAAAAACGGGTTTTGGCAGTATTAACGGGTATATCCTGCAGAGGTGCTATTTCTTCAAACGTCAGTGACTGGAAAACCTTGAGCTCCACGATCAGTCGTTGCGCAGGAGGCAATCTCGACAAAAACTGACTGATTCTTTCATTCATTTCAGTCTCCAGACAGGCATCAAGTGGCCCGGGCAAATCGTTTACCGGTTCAGCGGCGTCTTCCTCAAACCAATTTTCAATTTCAGGTCCACTTTGACGTCGCCGGATGAGATCGACGGCTTTGTTATGGACTATCCGGAACAGCCAGGTGCTGAACTGCGACTCTCCACGAAACCTGTAAAGATTGCGGTACACACCTAAAAACACGTCTTGAACCAGATCAAGCGCATCATCTGGATTGTGCAACAGGCGTAGACCGAGGTTGTAGACACGGTGCTCATGACGGCGTACCAGCGTCTCCCAGGCAGACACAGAACCCGCAAGCGCGGCATCAATAAGCTGATTGTCGGTTTGATCCATAATAATGGTGAGTTTGTCGTAGCAGACCCGGTAATAGTTTGGGTGAGTTTGCCCTTTTGGGCCGAAGAAGGGAATGGTAGTGCTTTAGCTAACAGAAGCGGCACAAGACTGCGCTCTCTTTCTGAGACAACGTTCACGGCATAGCCCCCGCTCGCGGCAAGTTCCTCGCAACGACGCTTTGCGTCTGATTGTTGCTCGCTCACTTCCCGCGTGCGGGGGCTATGCCTGATTTACTTTTTGCAGAGGAGTCAGGCGGCTGACTTTTGTTTGGCTTCCTGAATCAATTGGCTGGCAGCACGCAACAAGGCATTCAGGGACGATGAAACGATATCGCGACTGATGGCAACGCCGGTATAGCGTTGAATGCCGCTCTTCAGCTGTATATAAGTTACAGCATCCGCATCAGCTCCTTGGCTGAGCGCGTGTTCGCCGTATTCCATGATTTCAAACTCTATATGCGTAGCCTTTTTAACCGCCTCGACAAACGCATCCATGACGCCATCACCTTCGCCGTTGATAGGCAATTTGTCACCAAAACAATTCAGCGTTGCGCTGAAGCGTTCGCGATCACCACTTTTTTCAAAGGTAAAGTTATCGAGCATCACCGATTGTTGTTCTGCCAGAAATGTTGACTGAAACAGTGTCCAAATCTTGTCAGGTGAAATCTCCTGACCGGTAACTTCGGCCTCTTTTTGCACAACACGGCTGAACTCAATCTGCAACCAGCGCGGGAGGTTAAAACCAAACTTGCTCTGCAACACATACGCCACTCCGCCTTTACCTGATTGGCTGTTCACACGGATAACGTCTTGATAGGTACGCCCCAGATCGCGAGGATCGATTGGCAGATACGCAATTTCCCAAGTTGTGCCTTCTTCGTAAAGGTCGAGGCATTTTTTGATCGCATCCTGGTGACTGCCGGAAAACGCCGTGAACACCAGATCGCCGGCATACGGTTGGCGAGGGTGGACATCAATCTGGGTGCAGGCTTTACTGACCGAACAAATCTTGTCCATATCACTGAAATCCAGCGTGGGGTCAATGCCCTGACTGTACAGATTCATGGCCATGGTGATGATATCCATGTTACCGGTGCGTTCACCATTACCAAGCAATGTCCCCTCCACACGATCCGCTCCTGCCATCACCGCGAGCTCGGCGGCGGCAACTGCACAACCACGATCATTATGGGTATGCAGGCTCACTGTCACCGAATCACGTCTGTTAACGTGTCGACAGAAAAACTCCACCTGATCCGCAAACACGTTGGGCGTAGACATTTCAACGGTCGCCGGCAGATTGATAATGCACGGCTTTTCCGGTGTTGGTTGCCAGACGTCGATCACCGCATTACAGACTTCGACTGCATAATCAATTTCAGTGCCGGTAAAACTTTCCGGCGAGTACTGGAAAGTCCAATCTGTCTCTGGATACAGTTCCGCAAACTTTTTAACATCGCGCGCTCCCGCTACCGCGATATCAATGATGCCCTGCTTGCTGGTCTTGAATACTTTCTGCCGTTGTACAACGGATGTTGAGTTGTACACATGCACAATGGCGCGTTTGACACCCTTCAGGGACTCGTAGGTGCGCGCAATCAACTCAGGACGCGCCTGCGTCAACACTTGTACCGTTACATCGTCAGGGATGCGATTCTCTTCGACGAGATAGCGCACAAAATCAAAATCCGGTTGCGAGGCGGATGGGAAGCCCACTTCAATTTCCTTAAACCCAATCTCCAACAGCAGATCAAACATCTGCTTCTTCTGGCTCACTGACATGGGCTCGATCAATGCCTGATTACCGTCACGCAGATCTACGCTACACCAGCGCGGGGCTTTGGTGATGAGCTGATCCGGCCAGGTTCGGTCTTTTAAACCTACCGGGGGAAAGGCTACATATTTGCGATGATCAAAACGGTTCTGCACTGACATTTAATATTCCTCAACGGGGCTGATTCGTGACAATCCGGCAGGCTAGCTGAACGTTGTGCATTCAGGATGTCAGTAAAATCGCTGTATCTCTGGGTAAGAGTTCGGCTCTCTACTGCCCATCTGGCCTGGCGCTGTCAGCAGTGGATAATCTGCTTTTCAGTACCTGTTCCGGATGTTGCATAGATTAGCCAGAAGGCTTGAGCGATTCCACCTCGTTTTTACGCCAATATTCGCGTTATATAGACTTAATCACCAACATAGACTATTTTATTAGTGAAATACTTCAGGAAAGGCAGATTTCATGGATTTAGACAAATTAGACAAACGAATTCTGCGCGAGTTACAACTTGACGGCAGCATCACTAATACGGATCTGGCGGAACGCGTTGGACTCTCCCCTACCCCTTGTGCGCGTCGGGTAAAACGCATGCAAGATGAGGGCTTGATACAAAACCAGGTGATTATTTTGAACCCTTCACAGCTCGGGTTGAAACTGAGCGCCCTGGTTCAGGTCAGCATGGACAGGCACACACCCGACAGATTTGAACGCTTTGAATCAGAAATCAAACGGCATCCCGAGGTGATCGAATGTTTGTTGATTACAGGCCAGTCTGCTGACTATCAGCTCAAAGTGATTGTGCCGGACATGGACTATTATCAGGAATTTTTGCTGAACACACTGACGCGTATCGAGGGGGTGGCTGATGTTCATTCGAGTTTTATTCTGCGTAAGGTGCTCGATACCACTGCGCTGCCGCTTGGGCATTTGCCCTGAGACTATGATCAGGGCATTAACCTGAGTTGGTTCTGTGCCGGGGATGCCGGGCAGACTGAGGCTCCTCAGAACGACGCCTGCGGCGTCTGATTGTTCTTCGCTCGCCTCAGTCTACCCGGTATCCCTGCTCTTGAGGTGGTACTCCGGTCGCTTCACTGTGCTCTGCATCCCTGCTCTTGACGTGGTAACCCGGTCGACTCAGTGTGCGCTGGGTCCCTGCTCTGGATGTGGTATGCATTTACTGGTTTTAAAAGAAATGTTTTACCTTGTCTTTGTAGGATCGGCTCATTTTTAACGAGGTGCCGCAGTTGAGTGTCAGGTGAAATTCACCGTTGATGTGGGACGATACTTTTTCGACTCGATCCAGATTCACGATGGTTGAGCGGTGAACACGCTGAAAAACGTTTGGATCGAGTTGATCCTCCAACTCTTTCATGGTGGTACGCATGATCAAGGTGGCACCTTTGACATGGACACACATGTAATCACCCGCCGCATCAATCCAATCTATATCACGCACCGGCACAAAAGTTGTTGAGGCACCATCTTTGATCGCCAGCTTTTCGCCATATTGTGCAGGACTTTCCCCTGAGCTGATCATCTCAATCACAGTTTGTTCGGACTTTCCGGTGAGGCCGATGACAATATCCATCAATCGTCTTTTATCGTTCCAGGCCTGCTTGTTAGCAAGATGCGCCTGTGCCTTGGCTAATGCCAATGACAGACGATCCAATTCAATGGGTTTCAACAGATAATCGACGGCGTGGATCTCAAACGCATTGACTGCGTAGGCATCATAAGCGGTGACAAAAATAATCAGCGGCATGTTGTCTTGCTGCAAACGCTCAACCACATCAAAACCGCTCATACCTGGCATTTGGATGTCCAGAAATACCAGATCTGGCGTTAGCTCAGCAATTGCCTCCAACGCTTCCCTGCCATTCTGGCACTCGCGTAATACGTCGGTATTGCCCAATTCCTGCAGGCGCAACATCAAACCTTTACGAGCCAAGGCCTCATCGTCTACCACCAACACACGCATTGTCTGATTTGTATTATCGGGTTTCATAAGGAATCACTACCTTTACCTGAAAACCTCTGGGTTCACGGGACGCGAACACCAGATCATGATTGACACCATATATTTCCCGCAAACGATCGCGGATATTTTTAAGGCCCACACCAGTCGACTCGGGGTCGTTAACCGCACCGGGGCCATCATCCGCGACAATAATCTGCAAGCGCGAATCATCCGTGACATTTGCTGAAATCCAGATAGTACCGCCTTGTTCGCTGCGTGCAACAGCGTGTTTGATGCAATTTTCAACTAAGGGTTGAAGTAACATACTCGGCAACAACCCTGATTCCGCGAGTTTGGACACATCAAATTCAAGTCGCAGTCGCTCTTCGAAGCGCACTTTTTCAATTTCAAGGTACAAACGCAGGGTGGCCAGTTCGTGGGCGAGATCCACTTTATCCAGTGGATCATGCTCAAGCGAGTAACGCAGAAATTTGCTAAGGCGGGTTACCATCGTGTTGGCCTGATCTGTCGATTGCACCAGAATCAGTGTGGAGATTGCATTCAAGGTATTGAACAGAAAATGCGGATTCAGCTGGTAACGTAACATCCGCAACTGAGCCTCATGTGCAAGTGCTTCAGATCGCAGACTTTTCTCTTTTTCACTTTGGAACAACTGGTAGTACTTGATACAAAAGTACAACACACTCCACAACATCAGAATCGACATGGAGATAGGCAACAGGTTGCTGAAACTCGCCCAGCCGTAACCGGTGATATCAACACTGGCCCCAAAGTCAGAATCCGTAATCAGAATTTTGATTGGACGCCAAGCCTGCGACGCGATCCAGCAACCGAGCAGCACCGCCAACAGGCGAATAAAGACCTGTAGCTCCCACACGGCTCTATACAAATACCGCAACCCGGTCGTAAGACCAATCCCAATAGCGGCATCAACAACAAAAACACTGACTCTTTCGAGCATGTATTCGGATGGCACAAACGTCATATCACGCAGCACCAGCATCAACACCCACAGCCCCCAACCGCTGAACTGGAAGACCCAGAACTGAAGTTCTCTCGGAGAATCAGTTATTAACGCTGATGATTTGCGCGACGTCATAAACGAAGCCCGGCGGTAGCCGAATCAGGGCAGCAGATGCGCAACGCCGTCGCGCTCTTCCATCAACTCCTTTTCAGTCTTCTGCATCAGATCACGGCTGAAGGCGTTAACGTCCAGACCCTGCACGATGGTGTACTCGCCGTTTGCGCAGGTGACCGGGAAAGAGTAAATCAGCCCTTTTTCTATACCGTAGCTGCCGTCACTGTGGATACCCATGGAGACAGTTTTACCGTTGGTGCCCAATGCCCAGTCACGCATGTGTTCGATCGCAGCGTTAGCCGCCGATGCTGCTGAAGACAGACCGCGTGCTTTGATAATCGCCGCGCCACGCTGTTGCACATTCGGAATGAATGTCCCGGTCAACCAACTTTGTTCAATCAGGTCCAGCGCTTTTTTGCCAGCAACGGTAGTGTGATGAACGTCTGGATACTGTGTCGCAGAATGGTTACCCCAGATGATAATACCGTCAACGTCTGTGCTGTGTTTGCCTGTTTTTTCAGCTAACTGAGCGACTGCACGGTTATGGTCAAGACGCGTCATGGCGGTAAATTGACCCGGTTTCAGATCCGGTGCATTGCGGTAAGCAATCAACGCGTTAGTGTTGGCAGGGTTGCCAACAACAAGTACTTTCACATTGCGGCTTGCATTATCATTAATCGCCTTGCCTTGTACTGAGAAGATCGCAGCGTTAGCGGCCAACAGATCTTTGCGCTCCATACCAGGACCGCGTGGACGGGCACCGACCAGCAGGCAATAGTCTGCATCCTTGAAGGCAACATTCGGATCATCTGTCTGAACAACACCTTGCAGCAACGGGAACGCACAATCCTCCAACTCCATTACCGCGCCTTTCAAGGCTTCGAGCGCCGGGGTAATTTCCAGCAACTGCAAAATGACAGGTTGATCTTTGCCCAGCATTTCGCCAGAAGCAATTCGGAACAACAATGAATAACTGATCTGACCGGCGGCTCCGGTGACTGCAACGCGAACGGGTGCTTTAGCCATTTTTAAACCCTTTTCCTGTACTAGTGTCTGTGATGAAGTTGAATGATCTTGGAAAATCGAGGGGCCAGAGTATACCACTAGCTGATAAACATGGCATCGCCATAGCTGAAGAAGCGATATCGCTGCCGGATAGCCTCCTGATAGGCTTGCATCACGTTGTCGCGGCTGGAAAACGCACTGATCAGCATCATCAACGTTGAGCGAGGCAAATGGAAATTGGTGATCATGGCATCGACCACACTGAAGGTATAACCCGGGAAGATAAAAATATCGGTTTCACCGGAATACGCCTGCAGCACACTGCTTCCATGCTGTTTGGCCTTGATGGCGGCTGTTTCAAGACTGCGCACAGATGTTGTACCCACTGCAATGACCCGCCCCCCTCTGTTTTTGCAGGCGTTGACTTGCTCAACAACAGCCTCTGGCACATTGATCCACTCACTGTGCATTTTATGTTCGGTTATGTTGTCAGTGCGCACTGGCTGAAACGTACCTGACCCCACGTGTAGCGTTAAAAATGCCTGCTCTACGCCTTTGTTTTTGAGTGCATCCAGCAACACATCGTCAAAATGCAGCCCGGCTGTCGGCGCCGCAACCGCACCGGGGTGACGCCCATAAACCGTCTGATATCGCGCAAGATCAGATTGTTCATCCGCACGATCGATGTAAGGCGGCAATGGCATGTGTCCAAACCTGTCCAACAGGTCAACCATCGGTTCGTGCGACAAAAAACGCAAATGGTAAAACTCACCTTGGCGGCCAAGCACTTCGACATCAACTGTCTCGTTTGACAGGGGTGACACCAATTTCAGCAACATACCCGGTGCAGGCGATTTACTGGCCCGTACCTGCGCCAACAAGTCATGGTCATTCAGCATGCGCTCGATCATCACTTCGATACGGCCACCGGTTGCTTTGTGACCAAAAAGACGCGCGGGTATCACACGGGTATCGTTAAACACCAGCAGATCTCCGGGATTCACCATGGAGACCAGGTCGCGGAAAACATGATGCCGGAGCGCGCCCGTGTTTCGATCAAGACACAAGAGACGGCTGCCGGTGCGTGTTTCGCCCGGGTACCGGGCAATCAACTCGTCAGGAAGATGGTAATCAAAGTCGGATAGCTGCATAAGGGCGGCAAGTTTGCCCGAATCATCGCTCGATTTCCAGTGCGCCCGGAGATGAAATCACGGCGTGTGATCAAGGTGCCAGACTGGAGCGGGCCTGGGTTCCCCAATGACCATTTGCATCTCGCGTTACGATATACAAAGACTCATAGGTGCCGATGGACTCATTGTCCGCGTTAAATCGCTGAAATACAGTATTAACATGGACTTTTCCCGGCGACACCAGGACGACTTCGCGTGACAGCCAGTGAGAATGATCCCACCCCACCGCTGCCAGCCGCTCGAAGGATTCTCCGGCTGCGAATTCTTCAGCCGTGTTCCAGATCGTCACCGTGCCGCTGGCAAACCGGACATGAGGATAATTCAGGGTTGCCGCCCAGGCGACAGGATCCCGGGCATTAAACGTCAACATAAACTCATCGAGGGCGTTCATGGCAGCGGCAATCGCAGCGTCGTTTTCGTCCTGTGCGTGCGACTGAAAGACTGGCCACAACATCAGGAGTAATGTACCCAGCATGAGTTGTCTGAGATGGCGCTGCATCGTGTCTAATCCTCGTTTGTTGTTTTTTTATGGGGCATGGCTGATCAACACTGAGATCAATTAGCGCGCGTCATCGACCAGTCGGCTGTGCTGCCCATCGCTGTCGCCGTACCTTTGGCTGCATCGCCCTCAATGGTCGCAGACATCATGTAGGTCATCGCCGCGCCATCACGGGTTACACTGAAGGTAATCATATTGCCATTCACAGAACCGTTTTGAATAGGCCACTTGCGGCCTTCACCAAGATCAAACTCGCCTGACAAACTGCTGCCATCAGTAAAAATGGTTACTTTGGCATTCACTGTACCCATTGGGCTGACCATTGAAAAATCCCACAAGCCGTCAACGTCTGACTGAGCCCAAAGATTGTTTGATGCCATTAAAAAAAATGCCAATACCAGGAAATATTTTTTCATTTTTTGAATTCCTTTATATCAAGTGGTTAGTTTTACAAACGCTTACACGTGCCATTCTACGACCTGCTGATGTCACCAGATCATCGGCCTCAACCGTTACGAGACACGGTTGAGGCCACATGATCCAATGGCTGTTCACCTCATGCCAGTTTCAAGGGTAAACGCGTGAAAGTTCTCCCGGTGATCGCTGCCAACGCATTGGCTACCGCCGGTGCAATCGGAGGAGTGCCGGGTTCGCCCACACCGGACGGTGCATTGTTTGATGCGACGATGTGTGTTTCCACCTCAGGCATGGCATTCATGCGCAGTACGCGATAGGTATGGAAGTTAGTCTGATCAACATTCCCGTCTGTGAGTGTCACCTCATCTGCCAGTGCAGCTGACAAGCCATAAGCGATTGCACTTTCGACCTGCGCACGCACGATGCTTGGGTTCACGGCGATACCGCAGTCAATCGCAGCCACCACTCGCTCAACCTTAAAGGTATTGCCTTGCACAGAGACGTCAACGATCTCGGCGACTGTTGAACCAAATGAGGTATGCACCGCAACCCCTCGGCCCCAACCTTCGGGCAATTCTTTCGTGCCCCACTCCGCTTTCTCTGCAGCCAGTTTTAATACCGCTGTCTCGCGCGGATTATTCGTCAACAATCCCAGTCTGTACGCAACGGGATCGGCCCCGGCCTTGCGGGCCAAGGCATCAATAAACACTTCTTTGCTGAAAGCAGTATGTGTGTGACCCACAGAACGCCACCATTGCACCGGCACACCAATCTCTGGCGAGTGCAGTTCTACCTGACGCTCGGGAACGTCGTAGGCAAACTCGGTCAACCCCTCAACAGAGGTGTTGTCGATGCCATTAGACACCATTAACGCTGCCATGGATGTGCCTGCCATAATCGACTGCCCGGCGATTCGAATGTGGATGGCGCTCGGGTTACCTGCGTCATCCAGAGACGCTGCAATTTTATGCACATACGCGGGACGGTAGTAGCCAGCTTGCATATCATCTTCCCGCGACCACACCAGCTTCACGGGGGTGCCCTGCACGTGTCGGGCAATACGCACCGCTTCCAGTACATAATCAGATGCCGGGTTGGCACGCCGGCCAAAACCACCGCCTGCAAACACGGTGTTTATTCTGACGTTGTTAATGTCGGTTCCCAGCAAATTTGCGATGGCTGCCTGGTCGCCTGTTGCACTCTGACAGCCGTACCACATCTCTGCAGTGTCGCCATTGACTTGCGCGACACAGTTCATCGGTTCCATTTGCGCATGAGCAAGATAAGGATACTCAAACACCAATTCGGTCACATCACTGGACCGGGACAATGTATGGTCGGCATTGCCGTGAGATTCAGCCACTGCGCCTGCCGTATCAACAAGCCCACGGTATTGCAGAAGAATATCATTGGAGCTGCGAGTCTCTGCGGCACTGTCATCCCATTCAATGGTTAACAGTTCACGACCTTTTGTGGCGGACCAATAGTCCGTTGCCAACACCGCAACACCGCTGTCAATTTCAAACACATGCTGAACACCGCGTCGAGCGAGGGCGGCACTGGCATCAAACGATTTTACTTTCCCACCAAAACGAGGCGAATGCGCAACCACCGCAGTCAGCATACCCGGGAGTTTGACATCCTGCGTGTAGATCGCCGTGCCATTGTGTTTGCCAACATCCTTACGCAAGGTGTTATCTTGCCCGATAAGCTTGAATTCATTGGGATTTTTCAAGGTTAATGACGACGCATCAGGCGCGGGTTGCTGCGCAGCTGCCAGAGCGAGTTCTCCAAACGTTGCCGAACGATTGCCATGTGACACCATGCCATCGCTCACCTTGATGTCTTTGGCAGGCACTTGCCACTGATCTGCGGCGGCGGCCACAAGCATGGCTTTTGCAGCGGCGCCGGCCTGACGCATCTGCATAAAACTGTTTGCCATCGCGGTACTGCCGCCGGTGCCTTGTTGCCCCATCAACAGATTGGCATATTTCTGCGTATTGGCCGGCGCATGCTCGCACACCACTTGTTTCCAATCGGCATCGAGCTCTTCAGCCACACAGGTAGCTAGCCCTGTGTAGACTCCTTGTCCCATTTCCAGATGTTTGATCAGCACTTTGACAATGTTGTCCGGGCTGATGCTGACAAAGGCATTCATTTCCAACGCGGTGTCTGCCACAGCGTTTTGAGCACTTGCACTGGAACCGGAAAAACTGACCCCCAACATCAAACCTGCAGAGGCACCTGCACTAAGTTTTAAAAATGAACGGCGACCGCTATCGACTGCTGCTGATTCGGCATTGACCAGGCGTCTTATATTCATCAAACAGCTCCTGCAGCGTTGGTAAACTGGGCGGCAGCCATTTTAATGCCTGCTTTGATACGCGGGTATGTGCCACAACGACAGATATTGCCTGACATCGCAGCATCAATATCCGCGTCTGTTGGATTGCCATTTTTCTCCAGCAATGCCGTCGCTGACATCACTTGCCCCGATTGACAGTATCCACACTGGGGAACCTGCAGCTGCACCCATGCTTGCTGCACGGCCATCGCTTGTGGTGACTGCAAGCCTTCAATGGTTGTGATGTTTTTTCCCACTGAGTCCGCCACGGTGAGCACACAGGTGCGAGCAGCAACGCCATCAATATGCATGGTACAGGCACCACATTGCGCAAGCCCGCAACCAAATTTGGTGCCGGTCAAATTGAGATGGTCGCGCACAACCCACAAAAGAGGCATGTCGCCTTCGACGTCAAGCTCATGCGTTTCACCATTGATTGTTAACAGAAAGGCCATAAGTCCTCCAGAGACAGGCGTTGTATTTGGGAAAACAAACCGTGATTATTACACAACCCGCGCCACCTTGATGCCCCCCGGATAAATAGAGCAGCATATGCAAAACGACGTCATTACATTCTGGTTCAAGCAAATTGCCCCCAAACTCTGGTGGAAAAAAGACGCAGCGTTTGATCAATTGCTCAGAGAGCAATTTGGTAGTTTATTAATTCAGGCGGCTCACGGCGAGCTGGCGCATTGGCGCAAAGACGCTGCAGGTCGACTTGCTGAAGTGATAGTTCTGGATCAGTTTTCACGGAACATATACAGGGACACACCACAGGCCTTTGCGCAGGATGCTACTGCGTTAGTACTGTCTCAGGAAGCTATTCACCATGGTGCTTTGCAGGAATTAAATGAAATCGAACGTACTTTTTTGCTGATGCCCTACATGCACAGCGAATCACAAGTTATTCATAAGCAAGCAGAAATACTATTTCGTAATCATGCGCCTGAATCAAACTATGAGTTTGAATTAAAACACAAAGTGATCATTGATCGCTTCGGACGATATCCGCATCGAAACGTCATTCTGGGCCGCCAATCAACTGAACAGGAAATTGAATTTTTGAAATTACCTGGTTCCGGATTCTGATTGACGGCGCACACACTCCTTACAACATACCGTTTTTCATAAAATCCAGCGCTAACGCCGTCATCGCGGTCACGCCCACCGGCAACGCTCGTTCATCCGCGTAAAAATACGGTGAATGATTAGGGTGAACCAACGCTGGATCGTCAGCACCAATGCCAAGGAAAAAGAAAACGCCTGGCACCTCATTGGCGTAGTAGGAAAAATCCTCAGCCCCCGTAATCAGCGAGGCCTCAACAAAACGCTCACCGGCAACACGCTGTAAGGTTGGGGCCATCTGGCGGGTGAGTGCGGGGTCATTAAATGTCACCGGGTAACCGAGACTGATATCTACGTCAACCGTTGCACCGGCACTGGCAGCTATCTGCGTGGCAGTTCGCTCCACGCGTTCATGAATCTGGCGGCGTGTCTCGGCATCAAACGTGCGAAGCGTACCAATCATCTCGACGCTATCTGGAATGATATTGCTGCGCAATCCACCATTAATGGCGCCGACCGTCACAATGGATGGGGTTAATGTGCTGTCCAGCTGGCGGCTGGGAATAGTCTGCAGCCCCAAAACAATCTGCGACGCCACCACTATTGGATCGATTCCCGCCCATGGCGCTGCACCGTGGGTTTGTCGTCCGTTTACACGGATAGTAAACGAGTCACTGGATGCCATGGTGCCACCTTCACGCACAGCTATCTGGCCAGCCGGAATCGGCCATACGTGCAGACCAAAAACAGCGTCCGGCTTGATGGTGTCAAACAGGCCCTCCTTAAGCATCAGCTCGGCGCCGCCCTCTTCTCCTTCTGGTGCGCCTTCCTCAGCGGGTTGAAAAATGAACATCACGGTGCCAGACAACTCGTCTTTCATGCCAGCCAATACACTGGCAGCGCCCATCAAAATAGCCATATGGTTATCGTGTCCACAGGCATGCATGACACCAACGTCCTGACCGTTGTATTCCGTTCGGACTCTGGACGCAAACGGCACATCCGCGCGTTCTTCAACCGGCAGGCCGTCCATATCTGCGCGCAGGGCAACTACCGGGCCCGGCTGACCGCCTCGAAGAATCCCCACAACACCGGTGTGTGCAACCCCCGTCTGCACCTCCATACCCAGGGCTTCGAGATGTTCGGCAATGATGCCAGCGCTACGAAATTCGCGATTCCCGAGTTCCGGATGTTGATGGAAGTCACGACGCCATTCGATAACCTGCGACATCACACTATCAACCAGCGTTTGGGCCGAATCAGGAATTGCCGGAATTTGAGCAAGTGCGATCCGGGAGCACAGCAACAGAGGCAGAACCAGTAGCATTTTTTTCATAGCGTGAATTCCTGATGTTAATCACGTGAGCTTTCAAATCTTTGGTGCCCCGAGCATACCCAGCTGTTTGAGTGAAATCCAGACTCATTAAAAAGTTCTGGCAGATAGTGATTGCCAGATCGATCAATGTTGTTATAATTGCGCCCGCTTTACACCCCCCTGCCGGAGTGGTGAAACTGGTAGACACGCCGGACTCAAAATCCGGTGCCCTTAAAAGCGTGTCGGTTCGACTCCGACCTCCGGTACCAATTTAAAAGTTCATGGCGTGTTACACGCCGGACTTCCTGCTCTTAAAATCCTGGCGGTGCCCTTAAAAGCGTGTCGGTTCGACTCCGACCTCCGGTACCAACTTTTTAATCTATTGCGGAACACCTCGCCGCCGTCAGCCGAACACCAGGTTCGAAGGGCATAGGCTTTACGCTGCCATGACTGGCCAGTTCGTCAAATGCCACCTGCTGCAGCGCACGGGTCTGCGCCATGGTCATGCCCAGTTCAAACGCCGAGCACTCATTGGCTCCCAGAGAGCGTGGATCTAGCCCGGTCAAACTGCCAAAGACCACCAGCGCTTCAAGATAGTAACCATGCGTGCTGGCGTGATAGTGATCATACGTCCACAGATTCACCTTGCCAAAATCGATGCCATCATAAGGATTGTCGTCAGCTACATCCGTTTCCATGGCTCTGGTCCAGGCTTCACCCACAGGAATGACACCGCGCACGTTCGGAGCCACCGCCGCCGCGTCATAGGCCGCACGCACGTCATTGGCCATGGCAGCGATCGGCTGCCCGGCCCAGGCACCGTTTTGCGGGTAGGTTTGATCAGCGCGTGACCAGGTTGCCATCAGAAGGATGTCGACAGCGGAATTGCGGGCAACGAGGATGTCTGCCATTTGCTTCACCGTTGCCACCAGTTTGCCCGGATCTCCAGGCTTGTCGAAGTCGAGTGTGCTCTGACCGTGCATAACGACGTTGTCCCACGGACGTCGGGCTATTAGACCCAGTCGATTCTGAAGGTGAAAATCCAGACCACTGCCGGGTTCTGTTTCAAGTGAGACCTCGTAGTTGAGCCCCGCCTGTTGCGTAAAGGATTTAAACAAGGCAGGTACGCCGCCAATACCCAGATTATTGAGGTCTGTCACGGTGTCGGCGCGATAAAAACGCACGGCAGACCCGGCACCAAAAGTGAAACTGTTGCCGATAAACAGCACGCTTTCTTGGGTCTGTGCCAGTGTTTGGCTCGCAAAAAGCATCAGTCCCAGGGCTGTCGTTTTAAGTTGTCGCATGGTGCGGTCTCCACTTGGTTTTTGTTTTTGGTTTTTGGTCTTTTGTTGCTCACAAGATGCCCTACTCTAGCCCTTGGGCGTGACATTTCCAATAAAAATTACCTTGGTTAATAGCAAACGTAGTTATCGTCATTTATGCTCAACGTTCATCGACAGAATAATATCGAGGGGCACCAGTGGATACTAAAAACAACCCGCAACATGTCGCAGGTAATGGCCTGATTCATCGCAGACATCTGCTAGGCCTGGGTCTTGCAGGCATCGGTTCAATAGCAGCAGGCTCCGCGCTCGGCGCAGACGCTGGCATGTTAAACATCCCCTCTTGGTCAAAAATACCGGGTAATGGGCCATCGGAATATGGCACACCTTCGCCATTTGCAGGTGATGTCAAACGCCTCGCAGGCGGTCCCAGTGCAACTGCGCCAGGTTCAGGCGTTTCGCGCACACCGTTGCATCTGCTGCGCGGCACCATCACCCCCAACAGCTTGCATTTTGAACGCCATCACAGTGGTGTACCGGCCATTGACCCCGCGCAACATCGTTTTGTCATTCATGGGCTTGTGCGCCAGGCACTGAGTTTTACCTACGAAGACCTGCTGGCTTACCCTATGGTCAGCCAGATCTATTTTCTGGAGTGTTCTGGCAACAGCGGCGCCAATACTGTTGCCACAGCGGGTGATACCAATGCAGCCGCCATACATGGCCTGCTGTCGTGTGCAGAGTGGACGGGCGTACGGTTGTCGACACTGCTGGCAGAAGCAGGCGTCACTGACGCGGCTGCCTGGATCACCGCGACAGGCGCTGATGCAGCCAGTATGGGGCGCTCAATTCCGCTGCCCAAGGCGCTTGATGATGTCATGATTGCACTCTACCAGAACGGTGAGCCCATCCGCCCGGAACAAGGTTATCCCATGCGTTTGTTTGTGCCGGGCTGGGAAGGCAATGTCAGTGTGAAGTGGCTGACTCAGATAAAAGTTGCTGATGCGCCGGCGCACTTTCGCGATGAAACCTCCAAGTACACTGACCTGCTGCCGGATGGAAAAAGTCTGCAGTTCACTTACCCCATGGGCGTCAAATCAGTGATCACGTCGCCATCCGGGCAGATGAAATTATTGCGTCAAGGCATTCATGAAATAACGGGCGTGGCTTGGTCGGGTCATGGCGCTATCCGACGTGTAGAAATCTCGGCAGATGGTGGCAGAACATGGGCAGATGCGCACATAGAAGCCGGTCAGCAACATCTGGCACTGGCACGCTTCCGCCTGCCCTGGCAATGGAGCGGTGCGCCGGCCATCCTGCAAAGCCGGGCGACCGATAGCAGCAATAATGTGCAGCCAAGCCGTGAAATCTGGATGGCAGCTTACAACCCTGCAAACCGCTATCACTATAATGCGATCCAGAGCTGGTCCGTTTCAGCGCAGGGAGATGTTACAAATGTTTATGCGTAAACCAGTTTTTATGCGTGCGCTAGCTGCGGGTGTGTTTACGCTCAGCGTGGCGTCAATCGGACTCGCCGCAGACTTACCTGCCAACCCTGTTGCACTTGGCAGCCCGATCACCGAAGCGCAATTGGCCGACTGGGATCTGATTGTTGCGCCTGATGGTGACAATCTGCCTGATGGCAGCGGCACCGCTGCGCAAGGGCAAATGATTTACCACCAAAAGTGTGCGGCGTGTCACGGCACAGCGGGTGAAGGGGCAAGCGGCTCGCCAGCGCTGGTGGGCGGATCCGTTTCAACCACTCCGCCTTTGTTAACGGTCGGCAGTTATTGGCCACATGCCAGTACCCTGTTTGACTATGTTCGGCGCGCCATGCCACCCACCGCACCCAAGTCTCTGAGCAATACCGAAGTGTACCAGTTGACGGCCTATGTGTTGCATTTGCATGGCGTTGTTGCCGAGGATTTTGTGCTCGACAAAAACACTCTACCAGCGGTGCAAATGCCAAACCGCGACGGTTTTATCGATGTCTCGGCAAACTAAGCATTGCTGAACTGCACCATCACCATGAAAATATTGAGGAGAAAATAGTGCGGGTAGATCGTTAAATTCTTCAAACCTGATGCAACGCTTGAAAGGTAGTTTCAGATGAACATCAATCTCGATTTCTTCGGTATTACAACGCATGAAAATCCATCGTATTAATGCGGGCAGGCGCTGGTCAGATATGACGGTTTACAATGGAACCGCGTTTTTTGTGGAGGTACCGGATACCGATCTAACAGCCGACATTCGCGGGCAGGTTCGGCAAGTGCTGGCTCAGGCCGACGCATCACTGGCAAAAATTGGCAGTGACCGCAATCATCTGTTATCTGCGACCATTTATCTGACCGACTTTGACAACCTGGCGGGACTTAATGAAGTCTGGGACGCCTGGTTCGATGGTGATACGGCACCCAGCCGCGCCTGTATTAATGCAACATTGGCGGATTCGCGTTATCTGGTAGAAATCGCGTTTGTGGCTGCTGCCGGGAACGTCGAGTGATTAAAAAACCCATAAACTCAGGGCCATCGCCGACAGCAGGATCGCAGCGCCAACAAATGCAAGGCCTCCAAGTCCAAAAAATGCTTCAAATACCATGTCGTGAACACGCTCGTAACTCAGCATCTCTGCAGATATCAGCCCCAGCGGATACAACACCGCCAGCGACAACAGCGCACCGGGTATAACGACCGCAAAACAGACGCCACCGGCACTTAACAAGGCCCACCAGATGGGTTCATCCGAGCGTTTGGGTGGTTTGGTGCCTATATTCATACGTATCCCCCCAGCAGCACGATCAGGCCGACTGCTACCACCACAGTACCGATCCACTGCCCGGCAATCATCAAGCGCGGTGGCGCGAGTGGCATCACGCGCGGGAATAATTCAAAAAAGGTCTTTGCATGAAACAGACTGGCGGCCAACGTCAGGAGGTTCAGCATAAACACCCAGGGTTTCGCCATAAATTCCAGCCAGTACTGCCACTGCATCGGTCCTTGACCCAGACTGTACAAGCCAAAAATCAGACAACCCACAAAAAACAGCAGTGGCAACACCGTGGCTTCGCGCAACATGTACAACCGGTAAAAACGCAGTTGCAGCCACCAATCCCGCCTTAATGGCAGCAAATATGGTCGACGTCCATTTTGCTCTGATGACATCAGCGTGCTCCCGACGGTTTCAATATACTGACAATCATGTCTTTGGCTGACTCAACCTTGCCCTGATTGATGGCGGCGGCAGGATCTACTTTTTTGGTACATACGTCAGAGAAGAACCCAACAAAGGTGCAGGTCCACACGCCATTTTTGGCATTGAGTTCGGGCATGCGTTGTGCCTTACCTTGATCACGACTGTCCAGATTGTACCGGTGCGCCAAGGCCAGTGCCGCTGGCCCGCGAAACTCAGGATTTAATCCAAATTGGGGACATGCCGAATAACACAAACCACAGGTAATACAATTCGCAAACTGTTGATATTTGGCAAGTTGCTTGGGAGTTTGTACGTACGGCTGAGTACCCTCGGCAGTATTGATCAGCCAGGGTTTGATGGCGCTGAGATGATCGAGAAATGGTTCCTTATCGACGATCAGATCTTTCTCAACCGCAAAATTGGACAGCGGGGTGATCACCAATCCGGCTGGATAATCCCGCAGAAACGTCTGGCAGCCCAGTTTTGGCACACCATTAACCATCACACCGCAGGACCCACAAATTGCCATCCGGCAGGACCAGCGAAAACTCAAACCCGGATCCTGCTGCTGCACTTGTTGCAGCGCATCAAGCACCGAGGTGTTGTCATCCGACTGCACCTGATAGGTTTCGTGGTGTGGTTTTTCATCCTGTTCAGGATTGTAGCGCGCGATAACAATGGTCTGCGTCACGATGTCTTGCCCTCATTGGCTGCACCACAATCACCATAGAGTCGTTGTCCGGGTGGCAGACTGGTGATGGTCACCGCTTGCCAGCGAATATCAATACTGCCGTCTTGTTGCTGCATCGCCAGGCTATGCTGCAAATCGCCATCGCAACATCCAATCCGAAACCCAGTTCCAGATGTTGCATCAGTGCACTGTTATAGACTTTACCTTGATCCTCAACCTTAAGTACTTGATAGTGCGAGCAAGCTTGATACCGCCAGATTCAGATTCAGAGTCAGTTGACAGGCATCCGGATGCGCGACCAACGTGCCGCTGCCTCTACTGAAAGGTGTGCGATGAGTCAACATATCCAGACCGGATTTAAAATCGAAGTATTCATTAAACGAGTTAACACTGATATGCGCACACAAGCCAAGCGCCAAGACCAACGCCAGGCGTTGAGGTTGAAATGGCGCCCCCTCATACCAACTGGCGGCCGCGGCCAGCGCAATACACACCACCGTCAAACTCAGAAAATTCACACGTGCTACGCCTAACAACTGTTTAATCACCCGACTTCCCGTACCCATGAATAAATGCAGGCCTGATTGCCACGGAATCACTCTACCGTATTTAAAATACAAATTGCGCTGTGTGCCTTATCACAATTCCATTTGACTATAGGTAAGTGTTGAGCGAGATTAAAAAGCAATAACAACGTAATTTTTGCACGACTTGTCTGGATTATCGTCTGAACGCATGATAACGATCGATGTAAACACCTTGTTTGTTGCCATCATACTGACGGGAATCGTTATTGCAGTGGTATTGACGATTGTTGGCCGCGGCGTAGATAACAGTCTGCTGTACTGGGCAGCCGGCTTCTTTATCAACAGTATCGGATTTATTCTGCTGGCGCTGCGCGGTATCGCGCCTGATATATTGTCTGTCCTGCTTGCAAACATACTGATTGTTTCAAGTTATGCGTTTTTTGCACAAGGATTGCAGATCTTCCTTAAAGAGCAATTCAGTCCGCTACTGATCTGGGCGCCTGCGTTGATCATTGCCATTGGATATCCAATCCTGCATCAGGATATTCAAACCCGAATCTTGTTGATGGGCCTGATCAATACTGAGCAATGTTTGTTATTGTTGATGCTGCTGATCAAAAACAACAAGCGACTGGTTGGCCGTGGCAAGTATATTTTAATGACCACCTTTATCATCGGCATACCCGCTGCGGTATCACGCCCGTTGGCAATTGCACTGGGACTCGTTGATATCGGATCTTTTAATAGCCCCGGCCCTCTGCAAAGTTTTACATTTCTCAGTATTACCTTGCTCAATATCGGTATCGCGATGGGGCTGGTATTAATGCAAAAGGAACAGGCTGAAGCGGCCACTGAATTTATGGCTCGTTCAGATGAACTGACCGGTCTTCCCAACAGATGCAGTATTTATGAGCATATCAACCAGAGCATTATCAACAGTGATAAAACGCGAATCTATGGCGCTTTGTTATTGATTGATCTGGATAATTTCAAAATGGTAAATGATTGCTACGGACATGCGCTGGGTGATGAACTGCTCCGTGAAACTTCAAAAAGAATCAAATCCTGTATGACAGGAACTGATATTCCGGCTCGGTTGGGCGGTGATGAGTTTGTTGTCTTGTTGACAACGTTAACCACGGATCTTGAATCCTCCATAAAAATGGCGCTTGAAAAGGCCGACACCCTCCGACGCACACTCGAGCAGGATTACGTGTTGCAGACTGCTCATCAACAGGAAATTCGTCATAACAGCACCGGGTCCATTGGTGTAGCCATCCTTGAGCCTGGCAGACAAAACCGCGAATCGTTGCTACGTGAAGCTGATCAGGCTATGTATCGGGTAAAAAACGCATCAAAAACTGCATCCGTAACGTCCAACAAGGTGGCAAGCAACGTAGACATCCCAACACAGGTTTTTTAAGGCAAAGTGATGATGGCAGGCAAATTGATATTATGGGTGTCGGCACTGGTTTTTACGGGTTACGGGATGGTCAGTCTGGTCGCGCCTTCGGTGCCAGCCGGTTATGCAGGCCTGGTTATCAGCAATGGCAACGCTTTTGCTGAAATAGCAGCCATGTATGGCGGGCTGCAGACAGGGATCGGGATTTTCTGCCTGTTGGCAGTATCAAAAACAGAATTCTATCGCGCAGGGCTGGTCATACTGGTACTGGGCATCGGGGCAATCGCCCTTGGCCGACTCATTGGATTTCTGGTGACTGCGGAACCGGTGACGATGTACACGTATGGCGCATTTTTTTACGAGTGTTTCACGGCGATATGGGCCGCTTATGCGTTTCGCCAAACCAGTAGTCGCGTTAAATGACTCAACACGAATACATTTCAATAGCCATCGCCATTATTCTTGGCCTCGCCATTACCCGATTACTGCATACGGTTGCCATGATAATCCGTGCTCATGACCGTGTTGTGTTTCACTGGTCATCGGCGGCATGGGCGTTCAGCGTGATGCTCTACATCCTGCAGTTCTGGTGGGTGGGTTGGGGCCTGCGTGCGGTTGATGACTGGACTTTTCAAAATTTTATTGTTCTGGTCTTTGGATGCACTTTTTTGTACGGCGCTGCTGAAATGGCGCTGTCCGCCCCTACCGATGATGTCTACGACATGCGTTTGCAAAGTCAACAATTGGGCAGGTTATCTGCGCTTTCCATGCTGCTGTATTTCCTTGTCGGCCCCTATGTAAATATTGTGATGTACAACAACGCAGTATTGCCGTCTGTCGCAGTCCCATCGGCGGGTATTTTKTTGATGTTATTAACTATATTTATCCCATCACGCTTTACAGTGTGGTCACTGTTATTTGTTTTGTATTCCGTGGGCATCCTCTTTTTGACGGTATGACACATTTCTCACTTACGACGCCACGACCATACAGTTGCGACCTTGTGATTTGGCGCGATACAGGGCTTCATCAGCGTGTTTTAACGTGACTTCAATTTTATCGCCGGGTTTATGGATACAAATGCCTTGCGAGACGGTGATACGGGTACCGTCAGGCAGTTCAGGCAACGTGAGTTCAGAAATCCGCGTCTGCACGCGTTCAGCGACCTGCATGGCTGCTGTCAAGGTGGACTCCGGTAACAAGATAACAAATTCTTCGCCACCAAAACGTCCTACAAAATCGCCCTGACGCAGGGCATGTTGCAAGACACGACTGACTTGCATCAGCACCGCGTCACCCGCATCATGCCCCCAGGTATCGTTTATGCGTTTAAAGTGATCAATATCCAGCATACTGATGCAAAGTTCGTTTTGCTCAGCTGAGCGGCGCTCCATACGCGCAGATGCCTTTACCAATTGATCCATCAATGCACGCCGGTTGGGCAACTGTGTCAGCGCGTCGCGGCTGGCCAGGATTTCGAGTGTTTGATTCTGCTTTTTTAATGTACTGCGCATACCGGCAATAACACTGCCAAGGTAGGCCACAATCATCAGCACGGAGAAATAGGCAAAGACAATAATGACTTCTACCCGCCAGTTAACACGCTCTGGCGCCCACTGAAACAAAGCGCTCAGCAACACAAGATAACTCGTGACAATCAGTGCACCCACTGACAACATGGTGCGTCGGGGAAGCGCAAACATACCGAACAACAATCCCCCGGTTGCCATTAACAAAAACGCCATACGCGCTTGCGCATCGCTTACAAAATACATAATTAAGATAGCGGGCCAGAGTGGCGAGATAATTTGCGCCGCTGTCATACTGGGATCTTTAAAACGCAGGTTCAAACCGGACTTGTTTAATCCGACAAACACGGCCGACATCAGGATGATGGTGCCGAGGTAAATCAGCGTTGGCATCCCCGGCAACAGACCAAAGAAAAAAAGACCCAACACGATGGTGATGGTACAACCCATGCTGACAAAACCCCACAGCATGCGCTGAAAGCGCAGCTGCTGAGACTTCATGACGGCGGAAGTCTGTGTGGGGCTCTGTTGTGTTCCCTTCATGCACTGCCTTGATTAGTTTTGCGAAACGGCAATTCCATCGCTGTTTTGGATTTTTGGACGAGCCAACAACCACTCCACCACTTTTTCAGGAAAAACAGTTGAGATTTGTGGGATGTGTGCGCCGTTAGCGATCGTCCACAACTCAACGGATCCCCCCGGCTGGCATGTCGCGCCAAACCGCGTGGCAGTTGTCTCAAGACCTTCCAGGCTCTGATCAAGATCCAGCATTGCAGTCACGACACCTTGGTCTGTGCAGCCATTGTAGGCAGCCCAGCGGGATACTGTCTCCAATGCACCCGGGTATACCCTGCCCTGAATATCACCGCCGTCATAAGCAATGGTGCCATCAGCCGTACCGTGAATCTGCAACACATGAACTGGATTCGAAGGTGCTGGCAAGGCTTCTGTTGCTTCTGCGCCGGCCAGACTGGCAATCCCGGCAATCACGTCTGAATGATCGTGTGCAGCCTTGTAGGACATAAACCCACCGTTGGAGTGACCAATCAAATACACTCTGCGCGAATCCACACTGTATTGTGCTTTGACCGCATTGATGATCGCCAACACATAGGCTGAATCGTCGAGGTCAGTTGCGTAAAAATTACAACAGGCATCAGACGCGTTCCAGAAACGCGCGTTTCGCCCGGCTGTTTCCTGCGTGCCATCAGGCGTAGCCAGTATAAATCCGTAGCGATCCACCATCTCACTGATGCGCATATACTCATTTTGCTGCACACCATTGGAACCGTAGCCATGCAGCAATACGATCAAGGGTGCCGGTGCATTACTGGCATAATCCGTCGGCACAAACACAGGCACGTCGCCACGACCGGCGTCAATACTGAGTGAGGTCTGGGCAACCGACACGGTCGACAGCAACGCCGCCACAAAAACCAATAAAAACCGCATATAAAACTCCTGTGAAACGTCCGATCCAAGTGTTCCCGCATTTACCAACGTCAATCCGGCTAATGCAAGCTGTTATGTTGCAAAGTGCGATGTTTTAACACAAGCCACGGATGGCGACAACCAATCCACATCAGTCACACCCCCCCCCTCTGCCATGTGCTCCACAGGGTGGTCGTTATGCATGCTGACGCAGGCGGGTTTGCAGTCCTTTCAAGACATTTCTCAACAACTGATCTTCACACTCGCGGTAATGCTTATGCCCGGGCTTGCGAAACAGAGCACTGATTTCATGTTTGCTGAAATTCAGGCCGGTGTCAGCCAGCAAGGATTGCACATCATCCGATTGCATATTCATTGCGATACGCAGTTTCATTAACACCATATTGTTGGTGAGTCGGTTTTCCGGTTCGGGCTGAGGGCCATCCCGGCGACCACGACGCAAATTAATCAGGCCGTTGAGAAACACAGCCATTTCGCGATCTTTGATTTTGACAAATTCCGCATCGTCATCCTGCTTTAACCAATTACAGACTTGTTCTCTGGTGACCGCATGGTCAGCCTGCGCAAATACATCCATCATTTGGCTGTCATCAAAATCAAACATGTAACGAAGACGTCGCAGAACATCATTGTGATTCATAGTACTTAATCTACCTGACGGGTATCGTCGAGGACGATACGTAATGTTTCCGGGCCGAATTCGATAATGTCTCCAGCCGATATTTGTTTACGTTTCCGGGTTTCGATCTCGCCATTGACTTTGACCAACCCCTCAGCAACAGCCGCTTTAGCGTCGGCACCGCTGGAAACCAAACCCTCAAACTTCAGTATCTTATAGAGTTCAACGGGCTCTACGTGGACGGTGACCAGCCTCATGATTGACGTTTCCCTTTGTGTGATCCTGTTAAAAGCGCACATAGTAGCCGACTTTTGCAGAATCGTTCAGAATCACCCGGTATCCGCGATAAATTTTCCTTCAAGAGACTTCCTTTATATGCGCATTTCTTCTAAAACCTTCGGCGCATTGCCATTTGCTCTGCTGCTGGCAACGTTATCAGCCTGCACTGAAGAATCAACCCCCGTCACTCCGCCCGTGGAGCCGGCCACAGTTGCGACCGACGCCGCGGCCGCTGAATCCCTTGACACCGCATTACACCGCGAGTTTGCGGATTACAGCGAATCCTTGATGCGGCGCATGCTGGCGCGAAATCCTGAATGGTCTCTGTACTCAGGGCGTTATGACAATGCGCATCAGGTTACGTTGCCTGACGAAACGCGCCGCACTGAGGACCTGCTGTTTATCGACGCAGAACTGACCAGATTGTCACAGTTTGAGCCGTCGAATTTGCCGCCAGAACTGCGTATTGACCACAATTTACTCAGCAATCGATTACAGTCAATGCGCTGGTATATGACGGTGTTTAATGAATGGCAGTGGAACCCGGCGAGTTACAACGCTGCCGGCCCCATTGGTTTGATTCTGAATACACCGTACGCGCCTGAAGAAGACCGTCTGCGGACGGTGATGGCCAGACTCGAGCAAGTCCCGGCGTTTTATCAGGCAGCCAGGGCCAACATCAGCAACCCGACCGCAGAGCATACCGAACTGGCGGTCACACAGAACCGCGGCACCCTGAATTTGTTGGGTTCCAGCTTGCAGGATCGCGTCGCTGCCTCCCAGCTTGAAAGTGCAGAAAAAGACCGTTTTGAACAAGCGCGCCTGAATGCAGTGAACACCATTGAAGGATTCATCACTGAGCTGCAGACGATCTCTGCTGAGTTGAGCCAACGTGATCGCGGCCGTGATTTTCGTATCGGTGCCGAGTTATATGAGTCTAAGTTTGCCTTTGACATCCAATCCGGGTTCACGGCACGCGATATGTATGAACGCGCCGTTGCTGAAAAAAACCGACTGCATGACGATATGGACGCCATCACCATTACCCTTTGGCCAAGCTACTTTCCGGGCGTGGAAATGCCAGAAGATCGCCTGACACGCATAGGTCAATTGATTGATCACCTCTCTAATCAGCACATTGCGCGGGACCAGTTCATCAGCGAAATCGAGCGACAGATCCCACTGCTTGCCGCGTTTGTGGCCGAAAACGACTTGCTTGAACAAGACCCCAGCCGACCACTTGTGGTACGCGAGACACCTGAATACATGCGTGGCAGTGGTGCCGGCGCTTCTGTCAGCGCGCCTGGGCCTTTTAATCCAACTGCTGACACCTATTACAACGTCACACCGCTGGACGACTATAACGACGAACAAGCTGCCAGTTATCTGCGTGAATACAATCAATGGGTACTGCAGATACTTAATATCCACGAAGCGATCCCAGGGCACTATACCCAGCTGGTCCATGGCAACAAATCAACAGGCCTCATTAAAAGCCTGCTGCGCAACGGCGCGATGATCGAAGGTTGGGCCGTGTATTCTGAACGTATGATGCTGGAAGCCGGCTGGGGTAATCAGCAACCCGAGATGTGGCTGATGTACGGAAAATGGAATCTGCGTGTGGTGACCAATGCCATCATGGATTACGCCGTGCACGTACTTGGCATGACACAAGAGCAAGCGATGGACATGATGCTGCGCGAGGCCTTTCAGGAGCAAACCGAAGCGGAGAATAAATGGCGGCGTATCAAATTATCGCAGGTACAACTGACTTCCTACTTTACCGGTTACGCAGAAATCTATGATTTCCGTGAGCGCCTCAAACAGCAGCAAGGCAGCGCCTTTGACTTAAAAACCTTCCACAATACCTTCCTCAGTTTCGGCAATGCGCCAGTCCCGGCGATTATCAATCTGATGGAATAAAAAAAGCGGCAGTGTCAAAGACACTGCCGCTTTTCCGCGAGCGATTGTTTTACCAGAACAATCAGATATCAAACCTGTCCAATTCCATCACCTTGGTCCACGCACTGACAAAGTCCTGCACAAACTCGGCTTCGCCTTCGTTGGTGGCGTAGAACTCAGCAACGGCACGCAGCTCCGTGTTGGAACCAAAAATCAGATCCACCGGGGTCGCGGTCCACTTCAGATCGCCCGTGGCACGGTCACGACCTTCATAGATCCCTTCGGATGCAGCAGACTGACTCCACACAGTGGACATATCCACCAGATTGACAAAGTAGTCATTGCTCAAGACACCCGGTTCATCGGTAAACACACCGTGTTTGACATCGTTGTAGTTGGCATCCAGAACACGCATACCACCCAACAGCACGGTCATTTCCGGGATGGACAATTTCAGCAACGCTGCTCGCTCAATCAATGCCGAGGTCGGCGCACGTGGGTAACCTTCTTCCAGATAGTTGCGGAAGGCATCGGCTTTTGGCTCCAACACCGCGAAGGAGTTAACGTCGGTATGTTCCTGCGTCGCATCACTGCGGCCCGGGGTGAAAGGCACCTCAATGGTGTGCCCTGCACGTTGAGCAGCCTGCTCAATCGCGGCTGAACCCGCCAGCACAATCAGGTCCGCCATGGATATCCGCTTGCCACCCGTCGCCGCACGGTTGAACTGAGCCTGGATACCTTCCAGTGTGGACACCACTCTGGCTAACTCGTCAGGCTGGTTGACCGCCCACTGATTCTGAGGCGCCAGACGAACGCGTGCGCCATTTGCACCACCGCGCATGTCTGTGCCGCGGAACGTCGACGCGGATGCCCAGGCAGCCGCGACCAGTTCATCGGTATCCAGACCGGCCGCCAGGATGTTTGACTTCAGGTTGGCGATGTCCTGAGCGTCCACCAATGGGTGATCAACGGCGGGCACAGGATCCTGCCAGATCAAATCTTCCTGAGGCGCCATATCACCAAGATAACGTGTGCGCGGGCCCAGATCACGGTGTGTCAACTTAAACCAGGCTTTGGCGAATGCCAGCTCAAATTCATCCGGGTTTTCTAGGAAACGACGGGAAATCGCACCATACGCTGGGTCGAATCTCAGCGCCAGGTCAGTGGTCAACATCATCGGTGCGTGACGTTTGGCCGGATCATGGGCATCGGGTACCAGATTGGCGGCGGACGCATCCGTCGGTTTCCATTGAATAGCGCCTGCCGGGCTGCGTGTTTGTTCCCACTCATAACCAAACAGATTCTGGAAAAAGTTGTTGGTCCATGCATTGGGCGCAACAGTCCAGGCACCTTCCAGCCCGCTGGTAATGGTATCGCCGGCGTTGCCGGTACCGTAGGTATTTTTCCAGCCAAGACCTTGCTGGGTAATATCAGCCGCTTCGGGTTCTACACCCACATTTCCTGTTGGACGTGCAGCACCGTGTGCCTTGCCGAAAGTATGACCTCCCGCAATCAACGCAACGGTTTCTTCATCGTTCATCGCCATACGGGCAAATGTTTCGCGAATATCACGCGCGGCGGCCAATGGATCGGGCACACCGTCCGGGCCTTCAGGGTTTACGTAAATCAGCCCCATCTGCACAGCTGCCAGCGGGTTCTCCAGCATACGGTCACCGCTGTAGCGTTCATCACCTGCCAGCCACTCGCCTTCCGGGCCCCAATACACTTCTTCCGGCTCCCAGGCATCCACACGGCCACCAGCAAATCCGTAGATTTCCATGCCCATATCTTCCATGGCCACGGTGCCAGCCATGACCATCAGATCAGCCCAGGAAATTTTGCTGCCGTATTTGGCCTTAACGGGCCACAGCAAACGCTGGGCTTTGTCGAGGTTAGTATTATCCGGCCAGCTGTTCAGGGGGGCAAAGCGCTGCATGCCACCATCAGAACCGCCACGACCGTCGGCAACACGATAGGTGCCCGCGCTGTGCCAGGCCATTCGAATAAAAAACGGGCCATAGTGACCGTAGTCAGCAGGCCACCAATCCTGAGAGTTTCTCATCACGTTGACCAGATCGCGTTTGACTTCGTCCAGATCCAGCGTGGCAAAGGCTTCTGCATAGTTAAAATCAGCACCAAGAGGATTAGTGGCTAGCGCATTTTGGCGAAGCGGGTCGAGACTCAAGCGATTTGGCCACCAATATTCGTTATCGGGCGCATCTGCAGCTTGAGCAAATACCGGACCAGACATTACCGGAGACATCGCCATCGCAATTGCCGCCGCCAAGGGGAGTGTGAGTTTTCGCATTGTTAGTATTCCTGTTGGGTGAGGGATAAACAGTGCCTAATATAGTAAAACGAATATAACTCATTTATTAATCGTTTTTACATATCGTAATGATTCGTAAAACCGATCTTGTGATTTGGCTTACTCCTGAAAAAGTATCGCTTGACAACTTGAAGGTGCCGATATCGGATTACACCGCGCGACACCGTTGCTGTCTGGCAGCATCACCTGATACCCGGATCCGAGCGGTGACGGTTCAGCATAATCCGTGCTGATATACTGCGCACCGCTGCCTAATGCCAGCTCCCGGCGCGTGGTATCACCCGAGCGGGCTTCGCTGGTGGGCACGTCCGAGCGCGTCCTGACCAAAAAATTACGCGCGACGTAGTCTCTGATGAGCACGTGGTCAGCCAATGCATCATTCATTTTGACAAACGCGGCGGCTGGATGACCCGGCTCCATACTCACAAACAACGCACGGTCCTCAAGCACAGGCGCACCGTCAAGGTACATCTCGCGGTGGCGCCCGGTATTGTCCATTGCGAACAACACTTTACCCCGACTCTCCGCCAGCGTCGGCCAGCCTTGTTCAACAATCGCCTGCTCCAACGTCGGGAAGTCACCGCGCACATCGTCAGGCGTAATGACATGACTGCGCTCGAAAACCTGCCAGATTTCTTTGTCAGCCTCCAAAATCAAGCGCTGATCAAAGGCCACTGGCTGAACGTACTCAATCGGTCCCCAATTGGGTCGAACGCCTTCTTTGAATTCAAGCATCACCATCAATGGCAAGTGTGTCGGATTGTTCAGCGACCAATCCCTGATCTGCTCCAAACACAGAATCAAGGTCACGCAGGTGCTCCGATAATCAATATCCTGCGAGTGTAGTACCTTTAAACCGGGCGTCCGCATCAGTGCTTGTTGGTTGAGAAAATCAGGGTCATTCACCAATTTGTTGCCAGCCGGATCCGCATACAAGCCTCCCTCCGGATCAGCAAACACATCCAGCTCAAACTGTCGAATGTTCAAGGTGTCCAGTTGTTCAGTCAGCGGTTTGTGTTCATAAATGATGTCGCGCGCCCACCCGTCCCGATGCTGATCCAGCAACGTTATCAGTTCAGGTAACGGCCAACGCTTATAGCTGTTGTGGGTCCCAAGCACCTGAACCTGATTCAGCCGCAAACAGTTATCAGCGTTGGACGCTGTCAAGGTACTGCAATCAGTATCTGCAAGACTGAATTCAGGCAATAAGGTTATTGTAATAACAGCAAGTGAACACAACAACGATCGCAAGCTCTTCATCGTTAACCCCTCTTCAGCATCGATCAAAGCTGTGAGTATTGAGGGAATACGGAGACAATTTTGTGACAGCGCGGTGACTTATAAGTCTTGTTGTCTGTTTATCAGTTCTCTCAGTTGATGAGGGTCTGGTAATCCAGCAACCACAATCTCGGCATCGTCACCCGCCGTAAAAACCGATATCGTGCCCACATTAAACATACGATTGAGCAATGACTGGTAGACCTTCACGGTGCGGATACCGGTGATATCGAGTTCGGTGCGCTCTTTGCTCAACAAACCCTTGGTCAGCACAAGATCATTACTCACCAATTCGAGTCGGGTCGACAGACATATCAGATACCACACCAGGAATATGATCAAACCCACACCAACAGGCACCAATATCAAGGCGAGTATAAAGCCCAGAGGATTGCTTCTGAACATTGCGGGCCGTTCGGAATAGGTTGTTTTCAATTAACGCATCCTGATTTTTTGGACTATTACATTCAATTGGAAATCGCTTAACAGGTAACGCCAGTGATCATATGGTCTGACATAAAAATGTCAACTTGCCACGTTACAGTAGGCCCATGACAAAAATCATAGCCAATTGCATACCCCTGTTGTATGCCTTGCAAAGGCTGGATGAGGCCGCTTTCCACAAGGCCTTTCGCAGCGATCGGACTCGCGCCCCCTTCAGAAAAATATCCTCAAGCGCTGATGGCCCGCTGTATGTGATTTGCGCTGTATTTTGCTGGATATGGCTCAGAGAACCGGGTTCCCATTTTATCAGTCTGTTATGCATCAGTTTTATGGTGGAACGTCCAATCTATTTAATCCTGAAGAATGGCCTGAAACGCAATCGACCCGCACAAACAATTCCAGGCTTTTGCAGCATCATTGTCCCATCAGACCATTTCAGCTTTCCTTCAGGGCACACCTCCGGTGCTTTTATATTTGCCACCACATTGGCGATGTCACTGACAAATAACGGTTTTGCACCCGGTATTAATCCGGAGACCTTGTTGATAGTTGGCATTTTCAGCTGGGCTGTTTCAGTTGGTCTGTCCAGAGTCATGTTGGGTGTGCACTTTCCGGGCGACACCTTGGCAGGTGCCGCGCTAGGCATTTCAATTACCGTTTTGATTCATTACCTGGTACTGATATGAAAATTCTATATGGGGTGCAGGGCACTGGAAACGGACATATCTCCCGCGCGCGCGCTATGTCCCCTGCGCTTGCCGATCAAGGCCTCGACGTTGATTACCTGTTCAGTGGTCGACCTGCAGAGCGCTATTTTGATATGGAGCCTTTTGGCAACTTTCAGTTGCGACACGGCATGAGCTTTGTTGTCAAAAATGGTCGTATTGATCGCATCAATACCTTAAAAAAGGCGAACCCGGGTCGTTTTATCAACGAAGTCAGGAACCTTGATTTATCAGGTTATGACCTCGTACTGACGGATTTTGAACCCGTGACCGCATGGGCAGCAAAACTGGCTGGCAAACGCTGTATCGGCATCAGCCGTCAATACGCCTTTTGTTACAACATCCCCAAAGTCCCGTCAGGTATTGGCCAACTGGTTTTCTCTTACTATGCGCCCGCGCAAATCAAACTGGGTTGCCATTGGGACTCATTCGGCGAACCTATTTTGCCCCCCATTATCGAAACCAATCCGTGGGCACGCGATATCCAGAGCAGTCTGATTCTGGTGTATTTGCCGTTCGAGAATCTGCCTGCACTGGTATCTGAGTTTAATCGTCTGTCGCACACACAATTTGAGATCTATCATCCTGACGCTAATGAGAACAAACAATTTGATAATGTCAGTGTCTTCAAACCAGCACGACATGCCTTCCAGAAATCGATGTCTCGTTGCAGCGGCGTCATCGGCAATGCTGGATTCGAACTGGCCAGCGAAGCGCTGCACATGGGTTGCCCGCTGCTGGTAAAGCCACTCAGAGGTCAGGTAGAACAGTTGTCCAATGTGATGAACCTGAAGCTCCTGGGACTCGCAGACAGCATCACTGAAATTGACAGCGAAGCCATCAATCAATGGTTGGAAGATAAAAAACCGGTGCAAATGCTGTACCCGGATGTTGCCAGTGAATTGGCAAAGTGGATTGCACAGGAGTCCACCGATCGGCCGACGGCGACGGTGCATGACTTGTCAGCCCGGGTGTGGTCACTGGTCAAAGGTCGCACCAACATACCAGACACACAAAAGCAGTCCAATGCACTACAATTACCCGTATAAAAAAAAGTTCTGGAAACCAGTCAAAAATCCGGACCCTGAAGTTATGATCTTTGCACACACGTTAATCAAAACTCTTCCCCACTAGGAGACACAATGAAAATCAAAAAACTATCGACACTTGCGCTCAGCATCGGTCTGATCGTTGGCACTGTGAGTGCCCCGCAAGTGTACGCGCAAATGACGTCAGCGGCCGCTGGCGGTCGTGTATTGAGTGCCCAGGGTGCGCCGGTATCCGGTGCGCAGGTTGAAATCGTGCACATACCGACCGGCACTGTCAGTCGTCTGACCACTGACGCTGAGGGTCGTTTCAGTGCTCGTGGCCTGCGTGTTGGTGGTCCATACCGTATTGTCGCCACCGGCAACAATCTGGAAGCATCGCTGGATGGTCAGTACTTTGAGCTGACAGATACCTCGGCACTGGAGTTGATATTGGCGTCCTCTTCCAGTGTTTCCGTAGAAGAAATCACCGTCACTGGCTCCAGAGTCGGCAGCCTGTTCGACAGCAGCCGCATGGGCAGTGGGTCAGTTGTAGGTCGCGATCAGATTGAAGCGCTGCCGTCGATCGGCCGAAATATCCAGGATTACATCCGCACAGATCCGCGTATTGCACAAACAGACAAAGAACGCGGCGAGATATCTGCTGGCGGCCAGAATACACGTTTCAACAATATCCGAATTGACGGTGTATCAACCAATGACGCATTTGGTCTGGAGTCCAATAACCTGCCAACGGCTCGTCAGCCCATCAGCATCGACTCCATTGAATCCATCAATATTGCATTGACCAACTTTGATGTGTCCCGATCCGGCTTTACCGGTGCCAGCGTTGACGCAGTAACCCGTTCTGGTACCAACGAGATCACAGGGACTGTTTACGGTGTGTTTGGTGACAGCGACTGGACAGGTAAACGTGATGGTCAGCGTTTTACCGGCTTCCAGGATGAAAGCACCATGGGTTTCACCATTGGCGCGCCTATTATCAAGGATCGGTTGTTTGTATTTGGCAGCTATGAAACATTCACCCGCTCTGCAGCTGCCCCAATATTTGGTCCTGCCGGTTCAAATGCCCCGCAAATCGTTACTGGTATCACAACCGCCAACATTCAGGATGTACAGAATATTGCTCAAAACGTATGGGGTTTTGATGCCGGCAGCTTTGAAGCGCCCGCAAGCCTCGATACCGAAATAGAAGACCTGCTGCTCAAAATAGACTGGAATATCAACGACCAACACCGCGCCAGCTTCCGGTACAACTCAACAGAACAGGTTGAGCCCTTTTTGCGTAATTTCGGGGCGCGTCAGTTGTCGTTATCAAGTTTCTGGCACAACAACATCAAGGAATTCGAAAGCTTTGTTGGTCAGTTGTACAGCGATTGGTCACCTAACCTCTACACAGAGTTGTCAGTCAGCCGCGCTGACCAGTCCTCATTGTGGGACATTGGTGAACCGTTGCCTTCTATTCGCATCTGTCTGAATAGCGCCACCTGCTCCGGTGCCGATGCCTTGTGGATTGGTAGTGAGCGATTCCGTCACGTCAACGAACTGATTACCCAAACAGACAACGTGACGGGTGCTGCGACTTGGTACAACGGTCGCCACGAAATCAAATTCGGCGCGGAATACCAGTCACAAGATTTGTATAACCTGTTTGGACGCGACCAGTTTGGTGTGTACGATTTCTACGGCATTGAAGCATTCCGTCAGGGTCGTCCGGGTTCCTACTCTCTTTTCTATCCAACTCAGGGCGATGTACGCACACGCGCTGCGGAGTGGACACTTGAAAACATCGCATTTTTCATTCAAGACACCATTGACCTGACCGACACGCTGAACATTACCGCAGGTGTTCGTCTTGATATCCCCCGCACCAATGATATCCCGTTGTTTAACGCGGGCGCCTCAACGGCGTTTGGTCTGCGTAACGACTCAACCGTCAATGGCAATCGCCTGATGCAGCCACGACTGGGTTTCAACTGGCAACCAGAGATGGCGCAACGCACACAGGTTCGTGGCGGTATTGGCTTGTTTCAGGGCATTGCTGCCAACGTCTGGTTATCCAACCCGTTCTCTAATAACAGCGTGAACCAGGGTGCAATTACCAGTAACAACCCGGCGGCAGATGGCATTCTGTTCAGCCCGGATCCAAACAACCAGCCTGGAAGTCGTCCGCCACCCGGACAGGGCGGTATCGTTGACTTTGTCGACCCGTCGCTGAAGTTGCCTTCTGCCTGGAAAGCCAACCTCGCGGTTGACTACGAACTGCCATGGTATGACATGGTAGCGAGTGCAGAATTGGTTATGACCGAGGTCCAGGAAGGTATTTTCTATGAAAAACCCAACCTTGGTGCGCCGAAAGGCACAACCCCGGATGGACGTCCTCACTACTGGACAACAACGGTACCTGGCGTGTTTACAGGCGCCTCTTCTCAAGCAACAGCCAACAGAAATCGTGCTTACAGTGTAGACACAACCATCGCTCGCCCCACCAGCAAAGGTGACGGTGAACAGCTGACACTGAGCCTGCAAGGTCGCCCGGACTACAACTGGTCATGGGGTGTGGCGTATACCCGCACCAATGCAACTGAAGTGAATACCCTGACCAGCTCGCAAGCAGCGAGCAACTGGAATAATGCAATACGTGCCGATCGTAATGCTGACGTCGCGGAGAAATCTGCTTATGCCATCAAAGATCGACTCACCGCGAGCCTGAACTATCGCAAAGAGTTCATCGCCGGATATGAAACCAGCTTTGGTCTGTTCTTTGAAGCGCGCAGTGGCAAACCGTTCACCTACACGTTCACCAACGACGCAAACGGCGACGGCCGCTCCGGTGTTGATCCCTTGTACGTTCCTGCTGCACCGGGTGACGTCATTTTCACCGGCGGATCTGCGATGGAAGCCGCGTTTTTCAACTACCTTGACAGCCAGAAATATTTGGCACGCGATAAAGGTGGTATCGCAACCGTTAACGGCGCACAGGCTCCTTATGTACGTCAGTTTGATCTGCGTATTTCACAAGAGTTTCCGTTTATACAGGGCAGAAAAGGCGAAGTCTGGTTCGATATTGCCAACCTGGGCAACCTGTTGAACAAGGACTGGGGCGTCATTCGTGAAGTAGGTTTCCCCGGTGGCTCCGGTGTTGCACGCTTCCAGGGCATTGACCCTGCATCAGGAAAGTACGTTTACTCATTCAACCAGAATGATATCCGTGACCTGACCCTGCGTGATAACCGTGGTGAATCTCGCTGGTCCATGCAGATGGGTGCACGTATCAGATTCTGATCCGGTACGTGTTTTGTAAAAGGCGGCGCCTCCGGGTGCCGTTTTTTTTGGGACTTTTTAGTCTCGGCAATTGCCGGCTTTTCCATACCCTGCGGACATCGCCGCCTGTTCGGTTTCAAAGCTTACCCGGTTATGCTCTGCCACCTGCGTGTAGCCCGGGCAGCCTACAGACAAGTGGTAAATGTTACTGTTGCGATTGCCGCGGATTAAAACTGCATTTTCAGCATTGGCACGCAACTCCCACTGCAACTCGCCCGTCACAAACGGGTTGTTGTGCCCCATGATCCTCGCAATGCGTTGATCACGCTCTTCCTCCCATGCAGTGACCGGGTACAGTGCGTGCCATTCAAGGTAACGACGCTGCAAGTTCTCGCTCAGCACTAATCCATACCGGTGATGCATGTAAAAATAAATCCGGGCTACCTGCCCTTTCACTGCGTCTCGTGGCTCGGCAATGCGCCGTGCGGAATCCACCTCAAATTCGCAGGCACCGTATTCATGAGGGGCGCCTGCAATTTCATCAAAATGATAGTTGGATCGATCCGCGTTAATTTCGCCCAAGGCCGGCACAATATTGTGCAAATCAGCTTCCATGGCATTAAACACGGGGTCTGTGCGATTGCAGTTTTCACGCCCGCCATGTCGCCAACATTGGCGCGGTTGTCCAAACACAGAGGCTGGTAGAACGTGTTCCCATTCTGTTCTTGTGGCACGCGCCAGCTGCGCACGTACCTGATAGCCGCAGCTGGCTGGCTCAATCAGTCCACCCGACTCCCCTGTCCACTGCCAGGCACATTCACAATAAAAATCACCAGCGTTATTTCTGTCGTGATAAACATAGTGTCGAAGGTCTGTGCGTGCCTGATCAAAGGTCTGTGGCGGCTCTTTAAAAGAGCAGGCACACAGCACAAGTAAACCAGCAAAAAACAGAAACCTGACGCTACTGATTGTCACGCTGTCACGCTACTTAACCCATTCCACAGACAGCGGTTCTTGATTTGGCAAAAAAATTCTCCATCACTCACTCCATTGGCAGATTGGAGTAGCGTTGATAGAAACGCTGATACAACGCTTGCTGATTCCCGAACAAATCGATCAGACGCCCCTGAATAAAGGCTTCTTGCAATTGATTGGTGCGCATATCCAGCGCATCACCACTGGAGATAAAAAAGGTGGCATCTTTACCGGTTTCCAATGTGCCAACACGATCATCAACACCCAGAATTTCAGCATTGTGCCGGGTAATCATCGACAACGCTGTCTCCCGATCCAGTCCGTAACCAGCTGCAGTACCCGCAAAAAAGGGCAGGTTTCGTTGAGAATCCAGCGCCGTCTCGCCGCCGCCGATTCCAACCAGAATACCTGATTCATGCAATTGAAACGGCACTTTGAACTGTTCGTCCACATCAAACCATTCCTGCGCTGGTAATGCATGGACCGACTCGTAGATAACAGCCACTGACTCTGCGACCAACAGATCTTTAACCTTCAGTGCATCGCGACCACCAACCACCACTAATTCTGGCACCCCATAACTGCGCGCAAACTGCACACTGGCAATCATGTCGCGCGCATCATTGGCATGGATAAACAATTTTGACTCACCACTGAACAACGATTGCATCGCCTGAAGATTGAGATTGAGTGGCGTCCCGTTGTAAGTCCGGGCATCCTGAAAAAGCCGGTTCAACATCTGAACCATCGATGCATAATCCGGATTGTCCCGATTCTCAAACACACCTGTGGTGTCATTGCGTTGACGCACAGTTCTTGCCGGCCATGTCATATGCATGGCAGCATCCGCCTTGAGCAAGGAATCCTCCCAGTTCCAGCCATCCAGTTTGAACACACTGGAGCGGCCGGAAATCATACCGCCCTCTGGCGTCACACCAGCAGTCAGAATGCCGTTAAAACGAAACGTTGGAATCAGCTCAGAATCTGTATTGTAGGCGATAGCAGAACGGACACTGGCATTAATATCCCCGGTTTCGGTTACATCATTGGTTGCACGAAGATTGGCAACCTCAAGCAATCCCAACGATGTGTTAGGCAATATAAACCCGGGATAAATATGCAAGCCTTGCAGATTTATTAACTGGTGATTAAAAAACTCCGAGCGATTGGCATCTGTGCCAACATAGGTTATTACGCCTTTATCAAAAGCCAGAACGCCGTTATTGATGACTGTGCCATCACCCACATGGATAATCGCGTTGGTAATCGCAATCGGGTCTGCCTGATCAGGCGCAGGCGTTGGCACCCATGCTAGTGTGACCGGTACGGCAGAAATCAACAGGGAAGTCAGTAGAACAGCGGTAAATTTGCGCATTGGATTACTCCCCTTTTGCCGCAGTAATTTTCGAAATGATGCGAGCTCTTTCGCTGACAATATCACGCCGCAACTGCTGATCACGCTCACGGTCAAAATATGCGACACCGTCAACCCAAGTGGTTAGTGCCAAGGCATATACCGACAAAGGATGATCATTCCAAAGCACCAGATCCGCGTCTTTGCCTACACGGATACTGCCCATGCGATCGTCGAGATGCAGCAGTTTTGCCGGGTTCAACGTCACCATTTTTAAGGCATCCGACTCACTGACACCGCCATACTTCACTACTTTGCCGGCTTCCTGATTAAGGCGACGTGACATTTCAGCATCATCAGAGTTGAGTGCAACCACCATACCCGCCTGTTGCATCAACGCTGCGTTGTACGGTATCGCCTCGCGCACTTCCCACTTGAACGCCCACCAATCCGAAAACGTCGAGCCCCCGGCACCGTGTGCAGCCATTTTGTCTGCAACCTTGTAACCTTCCAGAATGTGCGTGAATGTATTGATGGTGAAGTCGAAACTGTCTGCCACATGCAGCAACATATTGATTTCGGATTGCACATACGAATGGGCTGTCACATAACGTTCCCCATTGAGCACTTGCAACATTGCGTCATTCACCAGATCTCGTCTGGGTGCGATTGCATTGCGCCGCTGCGCTGCTGATAAGGCATTGTAAGTATTCCAACGTTGCTCGTATTCCAGCGCTTGACTAAAGGCGTCCATAAACACCTGCTCAACGCCCATCCGTGACTGAGGGTAGCGAATAGAAGCCGGGTTCGTGCTGCGTTTAACGTTTTCGCCCAGCGCAAACTTGATAAATTCCGCACCGTTCTCAATACGTAGTCCCTGTGGACCGAGCCCCCAACGCATTTTGATTAACGACGATTGTCCACCGATAGGGTTGGCTGAACCATGTAATTGCTGAGCAGCAACCACACCACCGGCCAGATTCCGGTAAATATTGACGTCCTGTGAATCAACAACGTCTCGCATACGCACCATGCTAGAGTTGGTAGCGCCTTCATTGATTGCAAACAGAGCGATGTGGGTATGCTCATCAATGATACCCGGCGTCAGATGCTTGCCCGTGCCATCCACTTCCAGCGCATTACCGGCATCCAGATTGTTGCCCACGGCAGCAATTTTGCCGGCACGCACTAACACATCGGTTTGAACAATGCCGGCATCTTCATTGGTCCACACGGTAGCGCCACGTATCACAAAATCTTGCTGAACAGGCAATGACTCACTGCCATAGGCAGCAAACGGATACAGCACGGGAGATGGCAATGCATCAGTCGCCTCAGCAACTGATGTTGTTTCGTCTACAGGCGCGGGCAAATCTGCAACGCGGGTCAGTTGCCAGTTGATGGCGTCTCCCGTGGCGGTCAATCCACTGCCCTGCCATCCGGTGTCATTTGCCCATCCACTCAGGCGCGTGCTGCCGGCATCGCCTGCTACACTCACGTTGAGGTTTATCAGTTCAGGCGTCAACGTCAGGGTCAGAGTCGCCCCTTCAAGGGCTTCGCCACTGTTAGCATCAATCAGTGTGCCTTCAGCTTTGCCGGCTTTAAAATCAATATTTACAACAAGGTTGCGGTCACCGGCACGCAATTCATAGCGGCCCCGGTGCGACTCCTGACTGTTGGCGAGCACAAAGCGCTCACCCTGCACCCAATTTTCCAACAATCGGGTGCCATCTTCAAACAGAGGACCGGACGTCACCAGCAGATTGGCTAATCGGCCAGCTTGCAGACTACCAATCCGATCACCCACCCCCAACAGTTCGGCGGGGATGCGAGTCAATGCAGCGATGGCAACCTCAGCCGGCAATCCATTACGCACTGCCCGCCGGACGTTTTCATGAAACTTTTGCTCGGCGCCCGCACTGGTGATCGCAAACCGGATACCCTGCTCGTTGAGTAACCGCAGATTGAACGGTGCCAATTCCCAGTGTTTTAGATCCGCAAACGTCACATCGTCCGCAACAAAAGGATCGGCTACATCAGGTGCCTCCGGGAAGTTCACCGGCACAATCAAACTGGCGCCGGTGGCAGCCAGCTCTGGTGCGCGTTGATAGGCATCATTGCCAGTTTTTATCAGGTACTCTGTACCAAACTCTCTAGCAACTTCATGCAAGGTCAGCGCCTGCTGCCAATTGGCGACCTCCATGACTTGTGGTAAGGACCGATTTTTTATCCAAGCCTCCAACGACTCGTCCACAAACGGGCGAGGAGAATGTTGCTCAAACCACTGGGCATCGAGGTAGGTTTGTCGAAGCAACGCAATAGCACCCATTAATGACGAGGGCAGTGACTGACGCGAACTGCCTTTGCTCAACGAGTAGTGCGCTGCGGCGTCTGCCAACAAGACTGACTCATTGGCGTTTTTGCTGCCCAGTAACACCAGACTGGACGTGCCTCTGGCGATACCGTCAGCGCGCACACTCAGCACCGAGGTAAAGCCCAGTTTACGGAGCTCCTCTGCGCGTTGTGGGTCAGGTTTGAACTCTTCTACCGCCCGGTAATGGGCACGAATAGCATCGTTGGCATTGTAGGCCAATCCACTGGACGCCAGCACTTCGGCTCCACCACCGGGAGTGGGGCGACCTGGCGCCGGCACACCATAACCGGTGTTTATGTCGATCAGACCCGGGTAAAGATAACGTCCCGTCAAATCGATAACAAAATAACCTGCGGGTATTGTGTCCGTAGACAAAACATCCGCAATCACACCATCATGAATCAGCAAGGTGCCATTCTCGAGCGTTTGACCGTCGGGCAAATAGATCGTTGCACCGGTCAGCGCCAGCGCTTCGTTACGATTGTCCGCGATGCCGTTGGGTCTTGCGGTTTCTTGCGCCAGCAACACAGATGATGTCGCAATCAACACCGCCAGACTCACAACAAAACGTCTGATCAGAAATATCACCATTGGTAAACTCCGATGAATCAAGGCAAAAAGCCATCATAGAAGTTTGTTGGCCAGAGTTCAAAAAAAACCGCCTGTTGGCCAAGGATCAGCTTTCAACAGGCGTAAAAACGACATCCCTACTGCTTACGTGCGGTCTGTAAATTGATTAGCCAGAAAACTGGGACACCATCTCGCGAAGCGACGTCACATCGGTCACCAGCCGGTTACTCGCCTCCGAGGTCAACGTTGATGCCTCACTGGTTCTTTCAGAATGCGTCTGGATGTTCACCAGATTTCGAGTGACTTCCTCAGCCACGGCACTTTGCTCCTCGACAGCTGTTGCAACCTGAAACGTCATATTTCGGATCGAGGATACTGCCTGACTGATACTGTTGTACGAACTGCCTGCCTCGTTATTAAAGTGCACACACTGCTGGGCCTTATCCTGCGCCTCGGCAATACTGGTGATGCAGGTCCGGGTGCTGGACTGCACTTTATTGATCAAGGCCTTGATTTCCACAGTGGATTTTTGGGTGCGACTGGCAAGCGTGCGCACCTCATCAGCGACCACCGCAAATCCACGACCTTGCTCGCCCGCGCGCGCTGCTTCAATCGCGGCGTTTAATGCCAGCAAATTGGTTTGTTCAGCGATACTGTTGATGACCTCAACAACCGATCCGATGGCCGTGCTGTCCTGCCCAAGTTCCTGCACCAGCTGGGTGATTTCATCGATGTTTTTCGCCAGCAAGTTAGTGGCAGACTGACTTTGTTGAATCGAGGCATGTCCCTGATTCACACTGAGTTCAGCTTCTTCTGCCGCAGACGACGTGTTGGTTGTATTAGACGACACTTCATTAATTGCGCTGGACATCTCGGTGACCGCCGACGATACCGAGGCCAACTCAGCTTGTTGACGTTGTATCGCGGCGTCTGTTGCCCGTACTGCCTGCGCAGAGTGGTTGGCAATATCGGTCAATCGATTGGATGACTCCTCTACCCGAGTCAAAATTGTGTCGATTCTGGATTTATTAAACTTCAGGGCCAGTTCTATCCAGCCTAGTTCATCCGTTCTGCCGGTATAAACTGCGCGGGCAACAGGATCCGAGGTAATCGCCTGACATTTGTCCAACACGGCATTCAGCTGGCTCGACAGCACCAGATTGACTGCCAAACCTGCGGCCAACATGGCCAATGCTGCCATTAACTTGACTACGGTGGATTCTATCGGCAGCAACATCATAGTAATGGCCAACACTCCGCTGAGCAGTTGCGCAATGTGTTGTTTCTGTCGCCAGCTGACCAGCGACTGCAAGCTGACACGTGCGCCGGACACCAGCTTCCGGTAGAGCGAGATGGCATTGTCAACATGAGTTTCTTCAGGACTGACTCTTACAGATTGATAACCCACAACCTGTCCGTGTTCCTGAACCGGCGTGACGTAGGCATCTACCCAGTAGAAATCACCATTTTTGCAGCGATTTTTGACCATGCCCATCCAGGCATTGCCTGACTGAACAGTTGACCAAAGTGATTTAAACGCCTCTTTAGGCATCTCGGCATGCCGCACCAGATTGTGCGGCGAGCCTATCAGTTCCTGTTCCGAAAAACCCGAAATATCAATAAACTCCTTATTGGCGTAGGTGATGTAACTTTTAAGATCGGTTGTGGATACCAACTTTTGACTCGAACTGAAACGACGTCGTTGTGACATGATTATTTGATCCTTAATGGAAGACGACCATAGGTCTACGATCAAGATATCGGCACTCGCTTACATAAACTGTAGGGCTTTCCTTACGACTTTTAATAAATATTGGTCTATTTTAAACTTTTCGAAAATTTGACAGTGCCCGTGCAGGGCAAGATCGCGGACTGGAAAGGCTCATGTGCGGACGTTTTAATGTGTTTGATTCGCCGGAAGTGCAGTTACTGCTGAGGGTGTTGGCAGTCGACGGAGCCCGACTTCGTTTTTCGTCTGATATCGCGCCGGGCTCGGTCATTTCGATTGTTCGCCAATCAGCTGAAGGTCGCCAGGTAGGTGATGCCATCTGGTGGTTAATGCTGGACCGACAAACACTGAAACCCAATTATGACTATGCCAGTTTCAACAGTCGCTGGGATAAACTGAACACCATAGCATCCCTGGCCTACCAACCTTGGCGGCAAGGTCGCTGTATCATTCCGGCCAGTGCGTTTCTTGAAGGGCTGGGGGATCGCCGCACCTACCATCAGATTGCGTTGCAGGATCAGGCGATTGCATTGGGTGGCTTGTACAAACACTACCTTGACTCGAACACCGGGGAATCGGTTTATACAGCCAGTATCATCACGCTGGGGCCCTTGCCGCAATGGCAACACATACACCCAAAATCAATGCCTCTGATTCTGCCCGCACACGATACGCAACTGATTAACAACTGGCTGGATCCTGAACAACAAGACGTCAGTCAATTTGAACATCTGCTGGTGCCCCGTATTGGCAGCACTCAAGTCGTCACACCCATAGGTAAACCGAGTCAATGGAACCCGATTGGGGAGCCCTTCATCCTTGAGCCGGGCTGAAAAATCCGCCTGAAACCCGCGCCCGACACGCGTACCGTCATGGCGTTTTAGGCAATCGTCCCAGCAGGTAGAACTCGTCATTTGGACGCATACTGCTCATGTTTGCCAAACGATTGGACAGCGCAAAAAATGCAGCAATGGCGCCAATATCCCAGACATCATCGTGGCTGAAACCATGGGCATGCAGGGTTTCAATATCGACTTCTGACACTGTTTGTGCCTGCTGCGAGACTTTGACGGCAAACTCCAACATCACTCTCTGCCGCATCGTCACATCAGCTTTGCGGTAGTTGGTTGCCAACTGATCAGCGATATGCGGATTCTTTTCACGGATGCGCAAGATGGCACCGTGAGCAACCACACAATAAATGCACTGATTGAGGCCGGAGGTTGCCACCACAATCATTTCACGTTCTGCTTTAGTCAGGCCGCCCGGCTTATCCATCAGCGCATCATGGTAGGCAAAAAACGCGCGGAACTCATCCGGCCGATGCGCCAGTGCCAGAAACACATTGGGCACAAATCCTGATTTTTCCTGCACAGCCAGTATTCTGTTGCGAATATCTTCTGGCAATTCATTGATTTCAGGAATTGGGAAACGACTGATAGGCATGTCTGACACAAAAGCCTCCGCACTGCTTTTTTATGGTTCAATGTGTGTTGGCGCCAGAAAATTTGTCTGGCACTCTGATGGTACATTATTCATCGCCGGCAAACATACCGTTTACCTGAGCCTCATTCATCGGGAGAAAATCGTGTTTTACAGCACGCTGGATTATCAGATTACGGATCGCATCCTCACCATTACATTAAATCGTCCGGATAAAATGAATGCCTTTACGGTCACCATGGCCAATGAACTGATTGATGCCTTTCACCGTGCCAGTACCGATGATGCGGTGGGCGCGGTGATTGTAACCGGCGCGGGTCGCGCGTTTTGTGCGGGCATGGATCTGTCGGTAGCAGGCAATGTATTTGGTCTGGATGAATCCATGCAACCCACACCGGTGGAACTGGAGCAGCGCTTTTATGACGAGGACATGATCACAGGGGTGCGCGATACCGGAGGCCGTGTATCGTTGGCAATTTATGCGTGCAACAAGCCAGTGATTGGCGCCATTAATGGTGTTGCCGTCGGCGTTGGCGCTACGATGACACTGGCCATGGATGTCCGTTTGCTGGCGGATCATGCGCGTATGGGATTTGTGTTTGGCAAGATCGGTATTGTGCCGGAGGCTTGCTCCACCTGGTTCCTGCCGAGATTGGTTGGTATCTCACAGGCGTTGGACTGGGTGTATACCGGCGAACTGATCAGTAGTGCAGACGCCGTGTCCAAAGGTCTTGCCAAAGCGGCCTTTCCTGCGGATCAACTGTTGGCAGAAGCACAAAAACTGGCACACAGTTACATCAACCATCGCTCACCGGTTGCGATTGCACTGGCCAGGCAAATGATGTTGCAGAACCCTGCACTTCCACACCCGGTAGAGGCTCACAAGGTGGAGTCGCTGGCAGTGTTTTACACCAGCCAGCAAGATGGAAAAGAAGGCGTAAAAGCCTTTCTGGAGAAGCGCGACCCGGTGTTTGGCGCCAAGGTCTCTTGCGATATGCCGGATATTTTCAACATTCGAACCTGAGCAACTTGCAGCAAACACTTTCAGGGAAGAGCTTGCTGCAGTGCGGCTCGCTCTGCCTGCACCCTTGCTTCAAAGTCCAGTTTTCTGGCTGCAATAAACTCGGCCCAGGGTTGTTGATTCATCAGTGGATGCGGTCTCACCTGAACCCGCATCAGATGATCAATCCCCTCGAAGGGTGTTTGTGGGTGGCCGGTCAGATAGATATCGGCTTGCAACTTTGCCATATTGTCGAAGCCAAACAACGCATCCTCAACCAATGTCGGGAATCGTGGATTATTGATCAACTGGACGCCATCATTGGGCCCATTACAACCAAAAAACACCACATCAAAGTCTTCGCCAGCATCCTGTGTCTGCATACTCCAGGTAGTACACCCCGGTGAATGACCCGGCGCCCAGGTCGGCGTCAACGTTACTCCGCCCAGATGAATCGACTCGCCATCCTGCAAGCGTCTGTCTACCTTCACAGGTTCCCAGCCCTCAAAACCCAACGGTGACAAATCTTTGCCCGCCTCTAACGCCTCCGCATCAGCTTCCAGCGCAAACACCTGTGCGCCAGTCATGCGCTGCATGATGGCGTGACCTTGAATATGATCAAAGTGCGCATGACTTGACAGGATAACCTTGATGTCATGCAAGTTAAAACCCAGTGCCTCGACATTGCGCTTGATCGCGGCAGTCATGCCTTGTACTCCGGTATCCAATAGATAGTGCCCTTCTGGCGAGGTAATCAAATACGAGGCAATATTACTCGCCCCCACAAAATAGATATTACCCAGAATGCGAAACGGTTCTACCGCTTCAGACTGATGCGTGTGGAATGATTGGCCGTTGGCCACTTTCTGTTCCAACGTCAGCAAATCCAGCCGGCCCGGACGGCCCGCATTGTCAGCATTGCTTGCGTCCTGCGCCTGAAGCTGACAGGCCAACAGTGAAGACAACATACCGGCAACGAACACTGCAGAAAATTTCATCATAACTCTCACAACACATCCCTGATTGGTATTAAAAATAGCAGTAATCGCACGATGCGCACGGATGACGGTTCAATCCAGTTGCATCGCCTTTCGCCAGTTTAACGCGCTTAAATACATCTGCCGTGCATGGGCAGCCGCTGCCACCAACAAACTGAACAGGGCCAACAGATATCGATCCCCGGTAACCGCCAGTATCATACCCAGCAAGGCCAATAAACACACCACCAACATCACCGGGTAAAAGTCACGCAATCTGGCGGGCTGCACGTGTTTGAAAAACGCGTCATTTTCTTTCTCCAGACGCGCGCGGCGAAAAATGGATTGCAGTGTTGCGGGCATCACACTAAACAACATGGCCAATAACACAAACCAGACCGGCAGATAGTCCATGCCAAGACTGGCAATCAAAGTAAATTCCAGCAGTCCCACCACAAAAGGAACAACCGAGTCGCCAGGTGATGGCGTCCAGGTAAATCGCATGGTAACACTGCTGTATAACAGCCAGATCAAAATAATACCCATCAAGGTCACACCAATCTGCAACCAACTCAGAAATGCCGCCCAATTGAGGAACAGTAGCTCGGGTGTTGCTCTGATATGAGACCACAACAGCTCCAGCGCCAGCGCCTGAATAATACTGAGCAGCGTCAGCAACACCATGGGCATCTGTTGTTTGGCACGCTCTCGCATAGGCGTTTCCTGATTAGTTTGTGGTGATGGCCTGCCCGTATGTCTCAACAAAGATTGCTGGCATGCGGCGGGCTTTTCCGGTGCCAAGTTCAATGCAGACAAACGTACTGCGCGCACGCAATAAAGTCACCTCGTCCACTGCGCGAATGATCTGAAAATGACGTACCAGCCGCAACTTTTTGTCAGATTCTGTGATCCAGGTAGCGACCAGAACCTGATCGTCAAGATAAGCCGCCGCCAGGTAATCTATCTCATGGCGTAACACCACCATGGCTCTGTCCAGCGTTTGATAGTCGGCAACCCCCAGCCCCAGCGACTCCGAGTGTCGCCAGGCGCAACGTTCCAACCAGCGTACATAAGCAGCATTATTGGCATGACCCAACTCATCAATGTCGGTGTGATCAACCTTGATGGTCACCACAAACGGCGTGCTTTTGTCCCAATTCACCTGTTTATAATCCTCCTATGAAATAGCACAGAGGGCGTACTTGCTCTGAGCATAACACTGTCTCAATCGGCTCTGCCAATGGCATACCCGATAGCTTTAGTTTATGCTGAATCCAAGAGTAAACCAGTCAGGATACGTGCATCACCATGGAACTTATAGTATTTGATCTGGATGGCACGCTGTTAGGCGCAGACCATCGAATTTCCGAATTCACTGCGGAAACCTTGAAGTTGCTCTCTGCCAACAACATTGCCTATACCGTTGCAACCGGCCGCAATCTGCATTCAGCGCAGGAAATTATTGCTGGCCACGGCTTTTGTTTGCCGCACATCTACATCAATGGTGTGATTGTCTGGGACCCGGGCAGTCAGTCTTTGTCGCTAGGTAATTTTCTGAGTAATGCCGAAGCAGACCATGTGATCCGCGCCGCGATAACAGAGCATGTGACTCCCTTTGTTCATTGTGTGACGGAAGATCACCGGCACTTTATTTATCATCCGCCCGTGCAACACGATTTTGAACAACGTCTTCTGGATATGTTTTTTTCAAGACTGGTCTCCAATGTGCTGCCGCTTCATCAAATGCCAGCCAACTCTCAAATTACCAATATCAGTATGCTGGGCACCAACCCGACCATTACAGCGATTGAGATGAATATTTCAGATGAAGACCATCTGGTTGCCTACTCAGGCATGGCGATGGAGAACAAACAGCTGAAGTGGATGGACATCCATCACAGTCAAGCCAGTAAAGGCAATGCGCTAAAACAGTTGCGTCACCAACTTGGCGTCAGCCGGGTGTTGTGCTTTGGCGACAGTGATAATGACCTTAGTATGTTTGCCATGGCAGACGAAGCCTACGCGCCTGCCAATGCCAAGGACGACGTCAAAGCAGCATCAACCGGTATTATCGGTCACCACAATGAGGATGGCATTGCGCGGTTTCTGCGTGAACGCTTCGGCCTTTGATCATTCAGCCTGCGGTAGTCCATCTACGCGCGCGATAGCGATACCGCTTTCGCCGGCAACCGCATACAACAGGTAAACCTGACCGTCCTCTTCAAACACAGCCGGATCGCGCAGTTGATTGGCAGGCACGGTGATATCCCCCCGGATCGACGGCGTTAGCGGCAAGTCTGCGCCTTCCCAACTGTGTTCGGGCCTGAGTACTTCCACCGTAGCAGATTCTGACCACGTGTCCCAGTCATCCCCCAAGGTGATGGCCGTTAACAAAATACTTTCAGGGGCGTGTCCAACCTGTGTCCAGAACACATACAGCGTGTCACCTCGCACCAATACGGCCGAGTGACGCATGTCGTTATTAAAAAAACGCGGACCCTCTTCAAACGCTGAATACCCATCAACAGAGCGATAGAAAAATCCCGGCATGGCCAGACCATACCAAGCGTCTTTGTATTTAAATGTACGGAAATAGGGTCGCCCCAGAATCTCTGGCGCGCCTTCAAAATCAATGCCATTGCGAGAGGTCGCCAGACGTGTCACCTGCACCATCGGTTCACGGCCATGCACATACATCACTAGTTCATTGCGATCCTCGCGCACAATCACATCAGGCGACGCGATATGCGCATATGCAGGCACCACACTGTCCTCTGGCACAGAACATGGCGGACATGTTTCAGGAAAGTGCGACTGCGACAACTGCAACGTCCCCGGCGAATACACGGTCCAGGGCCCGGTCAGCTCATCCGCATACGCCAAGCGGATGTACTCACCCTTATGCTCGGAAAAATACAGATAATATTTGCCAAGCGGATTCTCAATCCAGTCCGGCACCCGAATCAGCGAAGGCCCCTGAATATTGGTACCCATGCGTGCATCCAACGCCGCTGTGATAATCGGCCTGTCCAGCAAACGTGTGACCGTCACCCCGGACAAATCCTGGGCATGCACAGAGAGACCTGAAACAAGGTTCAGCAAAACAACAACGGCCACACAACGTTTAAGGAACGCCAACACAGTCACCTCACAAGAATCGCGTTTGACTCAGAAATATGCTACACCCCCACAACAACAAATCTGGAGTGAGCAATGGGAGCCGGTTGTGGTACCGGATCAATCAGGCCGCGCTGATCCTCTGACCGGTCGCCCGACAAGCGTGAGCACTGTTCGACTTCGCAAGGCGCACAGCGCCTGAGGAGGAGTTGCGCAACGCCGGGCAGCCGGTCAGAGGATGCGGCCGATCCGGTACCACAACCGGCTCCCGTTGCGCCCGTCCTTTGCGATGTGAGTCAATCGTCACACATCAACGCAACCGCGCAGCAATCTCCCGCACTGTCGCCGCCAACGCCACATAACGCTTCTGCGTCATGCCCTCTAGCCCACCCGCACTGCCAGCCAACGCCACCGCCAACGCCTCCAACTGCTCAGCACCTGCAGCATCCTGACCGTTACCATCCTCAAACACAGCCGCTGCGCGATCCAACGCTGCCGTCAATGCCTGATCCTGTGTTGCTGGCAATGCATCATCACGACGCAACTGATCCATGTAAGCACGCGCCACAACCGGCTCCGCTGGCCAGTCAATCTGACGCTGCTGTTGAGGATTGTGCAACACCGCCGTTGCCGTCAGGTTAGCCGCCTCAATCTCATTGGCAGACAGATAGTTGCTGGGTACCAGCTCCAGTACATCCACGCCCCGGGCGATTTCCGTTCCATAAATCACACCCTTGTACCAGTAGGACGACCAGTAGCCACCCATCACCAACTCTTCCGAATCCACCGGCCCACGATCAAAAAATGCAATTTCACGTGGATTGGATGAATCGGTGAAATCCATCACAGAGATACCACCCTGATACCACGATTGAACAAAGATATCTCGCCCAGGCACTGGCACCAACGAGCCATTGTGCGCCACGCAGTTTTCTTCTTCAGACTGTGGCGCCGGCATTTTGTAATGTGCGCGGAATTCAAGTTTGCCATCCACGATGTCATAAATGGCATTGCCACCCCAGTTCATCGGATCAAACGAACGACAACGGGCACGCGATCCGCCACCCCACTCATCGGTGAACAAGACTTTCGTGCCATCACTATTAAAGGTAGCCGAGTGCCAGTAGGCAAACCCGGTATCAATCACTTGATCCAGACGCTGAGGGTTCAACGGATCAGAAATGTCGAACAAAATGCCGTTTCCTGAGCAGGCACCGGCGGCCACACCAAGCTGCGGGAATGCAGTGATGTCGTGGCAGTGATTGGTTTCCCCTGTCCGATTGGTATCCGGGCCGTGATCCCCGCCTTCCCAAAGCGAAGCGATAACACCCGTTACGGGATCTGCAAACACCTGAGGACGGCTGACAATGCGGGCATCCTCAGGATTATTGATTGGAATCTCCACCACCTCGATCCTGAACCGTGCCGAGTTTTCATCTTTGAACGGACTTTCGTCAACACAACCGTCCAATTCTTCCCCTGGACGCACATAACTGGTTCCGGAAATGTAGACCAACAGATTGCCATCGTCATCCGGATCCTTTACCACGGTATGCGTGTGAGAACCACGACAGGTCTGCACGGCAGCCACCTGAATGGGCATTCTGAAATCACTGACATCAAAAATACGAATACCCCGGAAACGCTCACCACTAACCCGCTCTGCAACACCCTCCAGTCCACAATCCAGACGACCGCGATTTTGTTCAACGGACATAATCAACAGATTGCCAACAACCGAGACATCGCCCTGGCCACCAGGGCACACGACTGAACTCAAATGCACGGGCCTTAACGGGTTGCTGATGTCGTAGGCATTAAAACCATGATAGTTGCCGGCAATCATCACATCACCGGAAAACGCCATATCGGTATTGGCGAAATCAAGCAGACTTGGCCGTGGTTCGGCTTCTTCATCATCCTCACCTGCAGCCTCTCCCGCCTGATTTAACCGGCTCATAGGCAGCCCCATCGGGTTGGCAGGGTCAAAGAAACCGTCAGGTTTGGGCAGTGCAGCGACAAGGTTCATGTTCATCGATGCCTGACCGGCATCGTAATAACCTGCGCCCAGACCTACCCGGGGATCCGGGGAAAACGTCGCCAGCATCGCTGTCATGCGTTCGATTTCACTGTTTTGCTCTGTCTTCACCTCAGAGATGAACTCGAATAACACCGGGTCCTGCGCAGTCCCCTGTTTGGCAAGTAATTCATCCACCATGGTGATAGCACCTTGATGGTGTTTAATCATGAACTGCATAAACAAGGTGTCAAACTGATTGCCCTGTGCTGCACGTAAATTTGCCAGTTCCGCATCAGTCAGCATGCCCGCCATGGTTGAGTGGCCTGAGTGGTGAGCATGCGATGAGCGGTCAGCCGCTGGCGCCATGACTGGCTGTCCCTGTTCTTCAAGCCAATCGACCATAAACTGCATTTCATCATCCTGAGAGGCTGAAATGCGCTCACCCAGCTGTCGAACCTCATCCCGCTCACTGCGCCCTTCAATCATTGACGTCATCAGAACCGCCTGATCATGGTGCATGATCATGTCCTGCATAAAGGTGATGTCCGCATCCGTCACCCGGGTACCGGCTAACGCAGACGCTTCTTCAACACTGATCTGGCGGCTGACTTGCCCTGGTGCACCTGGCTGGATAATGGGTGGCTGTGCAAACACCTGGCCTGCGGCTAACAGGGAAACAGCAGAAATTGCTAATGACAAGCGAGAATGACGCAACATGATTTATCTCCGGAAACCGTTCCAATTCAAACCGAAGGCTACAACGGAAATGATCAGGAATCCACTGGCAAAACAACATCGTTGTACTGCCAATTATTCACGCTCGCTGCCACACCATGACGTGGTATCGGGTCCAACCCCGACGCAGGCAAATTTGCAGGGCCGTACCGCCTGCCAGGTTGTGCCAATAGGCCCAAGGCAATGGTAGGCGCGTCAGCTGACTGATCAGGAATAGCACAATTGGATGAAATGACCGGGTAAACGACGACAGATCCTCAATCTGTAAAAGTCTGAATCCGTGTTGAGCTGCTTGTTCGATGGCGTGCTCCGCTGTCACCAGATTATTCAGATGCCACCCGCGTCGAAAGCGTTGAGTCCAGCGAGCGGCAGGCGTTTGCTCATCGTTGTTGATAGCGGCGCTCAAAAAGTCATCACAGATCACCAAGCGCCCGCCCGGTTTGATAAATGGCGCTACCATAGTGAAAAATGCATCTGCCGAACGGGCATGAACAAACGATTCAATCGCAAAGGCCGCGTCAGCGTCATCCAGCTCAGGCATGGCGGCAAAGTCACCCTGAATGAAACGCGCTTTGTCATCCAGACCCAGTTGGCGCGCACGCTGAGTGGCCAAGGCCTGTTGCGCCGCGCTGATGGTAATGCCCGTGACATGAATACCCAACGCCGCAACCAACCAGGTCGCGGTACCACCTACCCCACAGCCCAGATCCAGAACATGAGCAGCCGGTTGGTTTGCACAAGGTTGGATGGCGTTGGCCACCTGCCTGTTCAGGTAGTTAAATGCATCAACTTTATGGGTCACATCTGGCGCCCAGATTGCCCGGTGAATCGCCGCCACATCGCCGCTGCCGCCAAGATCCAGAAACAGACGGGTGTTTTTGTTGTAGTACGCTGCGATCTCATCGGCGCTCGCATCAGGTGCGTTTTGTGGCTTGGACATGCGGACAAAGTTCCAGTCAACGTTCGGTGAATTCAGGGCACTTGTTTAATACCCCTGGCATGCCTATGATCTGCGACTGCAGGTGTTATGTATAGCCTGCCATCCATCGTATCAACATCTATCATAAGGATAAAACATGGAACTGGTAGCAATTGTCGTATTAGTCGCGTTGATTCAATACACCGTTTTTGGTGCGTTGGTGGGACGCGCTCGCATGAAATACAACGTGGAAGCACCTGCGGTCTCTGGGGATCCGATTTTTGAACGTTACTACCGCGTTCACATGAACACCCTCGAAAGTTTGGTGATGTTTTTACCATCGATCTTTATATTTGCAACCTACATCAATGCAGATATCGCCGCCGGGCTGGGAGTGGTATTCATTATAGGCCGCCAGTTATATCTACGCGCTTACATTAAAGACCCCAAGTCGCGTGGACTGGGTTTTATGCTGACGTTTCTGCCCTCGGTCATCATGGCGCTGGGCGGCATTGTGGGTGCTATTATGAGTTACGCAGGTTAATACGGCCCTGATATGCCAGAAACCCCGATTATCAAACACCTGCAACAGGAAACTGGCAGGATTGTTTTATCGGGTTTTGTGCTCTTACTTTTCGTGGCAGTGGCACTATCGACCTACACGAATACACGGGACAGCGGTTGGTGGTTTATCACGAGTACATTGCTCTGGCTGCTGTCGGGCTATCAAACCTTTATTCGACTTGCACTAAATCGTGCCGACTCTGACGCCCCGCTTTACAACAACCTTGGCTGGGCCAATCGACTGACCATCAGCCGCGGCTGGTTGATTTCAGCATGCGGTGGTTTACTGCTGATTCCGGGTTTGCTGTCAACGTCCACCGCAGTGGTCTGGATGGCGGCATTGGCGTACTCCGTGGCCGCCATATTTGATCGTGTGGATGGGTTTATTGCGAGGAAAACCCGTCACAGCAGTCAACTCGGCGCTGAACTTGATACGGTATTCGACGCACTGGGATTACTGGTTGCACCTCTGCTAGCGCTGCAACTGGGCAAAATACACGTGTCTTATCTCTCGGTCAGTATCGCGTACTACCTGTTTGTGACGGGGTTAAAAATCCGCAAACGCAAAGGACTTGCAATCTACCCACTGGCGCCCAGCCAATTGCGCCGCACGCTTGCAGGTTTTCAAATGGCCTATGTTGCGGTGGTCCTCTGGCCGCCGTTCGACTCTGGGGTTACTGTGCTGGCAGGATTCGGATTTATGCTGCCGCTGCTGGGGGGATTTCTGGTGGATTGGTGTGTGGTCAGCGGTCGCCTGCAACCTTATACCGCCGGTGGACGAAGCGTGTTTGCAACGCTGAAACACATCACGGATACGTGGTTCCTGCCCGCTTTACGGTTTGTATTGGTGATGACGCTGATGTTGATCTGGCCAACGCTGTCTATTGCTGCCCCCTTCATCGCCACTGTGCTGATTCTGTCAGTTGCGTTAATGGCCTCAGGAATCGCTGGACGTGCAGGCGCCGCGGGCCTGTTAATGTTACTGGCATGGCACTCGCCTCTGCCCGTTGGGCAGCCAGCATTTGTTTTATGCCTGTTTATTGCCATTGCTATCTTGTTATTGGGCTGCGGCCGATTCAGTCTCTGGCAGGCTGATGACCACTGGGTTAATCGACAGGATGGCGCCTGATGCCACAGTTTCGCTGGACACGCACTGTCTTGTGGTCATTAGCCCTGGTGCTCGTGATTTGGACGCTGAGTCAGATGCCACTGGCCGACATAGGCAAAACGCTTGATACCCTGACACGTGCAGACTGGTTAACGTGGGTACTGATTAATATCATGGTCATCGCCGTTGGCAATGCCCGATGGCTGATGCTTACGCGCATGGCAGGCGGCGCCATCAGCTTCCTCGCCCTGTTGCTGATCCGACAGGCGGGTCAAACCATCAGTTTTATCACGCCGGGACCACAATTCGGCGGCGAACCTTTCCAGATTTACTGGCTATACAAACACACAGGCATGGCCATTCACCGCGCGGTGCTGGCTCTCGGCCTTGATCGTTTTTTTGAACTTTGGATTAACTTTCTGGTGCTGATTGTCGGCATCGTTTTTTTGATGCTGGTCAGCGACGACGGGAACTGGCAGCAGATGTTGTGGATCGTCTCAGCGGCACTGCTGTTACTGACTGCTATTGCGTTGATCATTGTCAAGCGGCCCGCCCTGATCGCCAGACCACTGGAAAAACTCAGCAAGCGCTGGTTAAGCAGTCCACGGTTGGCATCACTTGACGATCACTGGCAATCGCTCGGCGACGACCTTAGAGAGACAGTCAACACACAAAAACCGGTGTTGACCGCGGCTCTGATGGTTTCTCTGGCGGGATGGGGATTAATTGTGTTGGAGATGTGGCTGGTCGTTGGATTTTTCGACATCCAACTGCAACTGAGTGCACTGGTGCTGATTCTGGTGGCTATGCGTCTTGCGTTATTGCTGCCACTGCCCGGGGGTATTGGCACGCTGGAAGCGTCCGTGTTCTGGTCGTTCCAGGCACTGGGCCTGCCAGTCAGCGCAGCGCTTGGGCTGATTGCCATCATGCGTCTGCGCGATGCATTGGTGTTGATTTCCGGGCTGATCTGCGCGCGATTTCTGCGTTAAAACGCCTTTTTATAGGCTGCCCAACAAGTCGCGTTTTCCCAGAGTTTGACTTGCAAAACGCCGCTACCCGGCGGATGAATGGTTGCCAGCATCCGTTCACAGATAATGCGACTGAAATGCTCAATACTTGGATTCAAGCCGGCGAACTCAACTTTGTCGTTCAGCAAACTGTCCTTGAAGTCTGCAACAATCGTGTTCAGCGCTGCTTCAATATCAACGATATCCACCAGATAACCGTGTTTATCCAATTCAGCCGCTTCAATACTGATTTCAGCGACATAGTGATGGGCGTGGGGAAAATTCTCGCTTCCCCAGTCGCCTCCGATCAAAAAATGACTGGCAATAAAATCTTTGGTAACGGCAACGGTGTACATATCATTCCTTACATGCAAAAAATTACTGAAAAACAGGGCTATTGTTGATAAACAAACACAGCTTGCAGCACCTCATCCGGGTGGGTATCAAGGCGCTGATAAAGTAACGCAGCCTCACTCAAGGCATATCGATGAGTGATCAGTTGCTGAGGTTCAAGTTGCCGGATCATATCCCAGGTCACCGCAAAACGTCTTGGTTTATCCCATCGCGCACTGAGACTTGTCGCCAGCGTACTGACCTGGCTGGTGCTGATTTTCAGACGATTGCGATGCGCATCCCCGCCAAGTGCAATCACTGCGGACTTACTCCCATACCAGCTGCCAATCACAATGCGGCTGTCAAACCCGCTCAGACTGATCGCCGTGTTCAAGGCGTCCGGAACACCACTGACTTCATACAACAGATCTGCACCCAGCTGCGTTGACAGGATTTGCGCCAGTTCGCGTTGTCCGATACTGGGATCAATACTGGCGGTGGCTCCCAGTGTCAGTGACATGGCACGCCGTTGATCAAAACTGTCGAGGGTATACAGCCCTTTGAGCGGGAAATTAGCAAGAACCCCTGTTAACAACAGACCCACGATGCCTTGCCCCAGCACAACAACACACTCTCCTAACAGAGGCGCGCCGTCATGCACCAGATTGACAGCCGTCTCCATATTGGCAAGAAACACAGCGGCTTCTGCTTCAATATCATCGGGAACAGGAATCAGCTGCCCAGTGTCTGCCAGAAAATGCGATACGTGAGGTTGGAATGAAAATACGCGCCGACCCAACCATGCTTGGTCAACGTCGGATCCAAGGGCAATCACTTCGCCAACACAGGCATAACCATATTGCAGCGGATACTGTAGTTGTGATTGCAGCCCGTCCAGGGTGGCATCCAATGCCATTTGCGCAGGAATTTGTCCACGATAGACCAACATCTCGGTACCGGCGCTGACCGCCGAACAAAGAGTTCTCACCGATACCTGGCCTTCAGCCGGTTTGTTTATCACAGCAGTCCTGACATCAACATCCTGGGGTGCAGTAAACCAAAGTTGTTCTGCCACAATTGATTCAGTGATAGGACTGGTCATGGTGTCTGATACCGCACATCGCCCCACATGATCAGGTCGTTACCCAGTCTGCCACTGAACCAGGGCAAAATCTCTGGCAACTCAACCAGCGTCTCTACACCCAAGTCGGTGACCGCTTTGTACCCGCCGGCCAGGCGCGGTGCAACAGTGATAACAATGGCGTCAACCAGTTTATGGCTGAGAAAGGCGCTAATAACCCGGGCGCCACCCTCCACCATCAAACTGTTGATGCCGCGCTGTTTCAGTTCTCGTAAGGCCTCGTGCAGGCACACCCGACCCTCGCTGTCGCCCGGCAACCGGATGATCTCCAACGCTGCGTCGCGTGGCGCGGCGGCATCAGAGCTGGTCAACACCCAACAACGCTTGTCCGGTAACTGACACAGCCGTGCATCGGCGGGCAAACGCAAGTGTGCATCCAACACAACGGGTTGCGGATCCGGTCCCGTCCATAACCGCACATTCAAACGCGGGTTATCCGACAGCACGGTACCAATACCAACCAAAATACCCGTATGCAGGCTGCGGAGTTGATGTGTCAGACTTGTTGACTGCTCACCACTCAAGGCCAGCGACTTGCCGGACCTCAAGGTAATACTGCCATCCCAGCTTTGGGCATAACTCAATGTGACAAAAGGCCGATCTGACCGGGAGAATGCTGTAAAGCGTTCGCCAAGCCAGTGCTCAATTTGCTGATTGAGATTCATGCACATCTCTGACAAAAACAGGGGGTACCGGTTTCAGACCGGCGGGTGTAAACGATTGCATCGGCAGCATGTGATCCATACGCCTGACCTTGGTTAGCAGGTAGGCTTCGTTATCAGCATTCACCGGCGCCTCGAGCGAAACACGTGCATTGACGTGAACCCCTTCCGATTGAAGTGCACTGATTTTCAACGGATTATTGGTCATCAGCCGTACCGATTTTATACTCAACTCTTCCAGAATACAGGCCGCCAGGGAGTACTCGCGCGCATCTGCCTGATGACCCAACATCAGATTGGCATCCACAGTATCGTAACCTTGATCTTGCAAATTATACGCATCCAGCTTGGCCATCAAGCCAATGCCGCGTCCTTCCTGACGGAGATACACAATCACACCCCGTCCTTCGGCGGCAACCATCGCCATGGAACGCTGTAATTGTTCACCGCAATCACAGCGGCGCGAGCCCATGACATCACCGGTGAAACACTCGGAATGCACACGAACCAACACATTTTCGCAATCGCTGACATCACCCATACAAAAGGCAAGGTGTTCCTTGTTATCCACTGTATTGGTGTAATAAACCAATTGAAAATCACCGTGCTCAGTAGGTATACGCCCGGATGTCATGCGAGTGACCGATGGTTTCACAGGTGAATTTTTTAACGCGCTCAGTTTAGACATAGTGCGGCATACTACGGTGCAGCCTTTTTTTAGGCAAGCTACCGCCTCCAGTTGTGGGTTCGATAGATAATCAAGCGAGAATCGTGCTCTGAGGCTTATACGCTGGCACCCGGGCAACTGGTTTTGCTGTTGACTTGAATTTCATTGATTGTCAGAGTGACTTGATGAAAAACCTGCTGCTGTTTTTACTTTAGGTGCTTGTTTGAATACTGACCTTTACTTCCTGATTCCGGGCAAACTGTCTACGCTGACCGGCGGATATGCCTATGACCGACAGATAATCGCTGGACTGAACGCGGCTGGGCTGACCGTTCATCATGTTGAATTATCGGCGTTGTTTCCCGCACCTGACAGCAACGCCCTGTCTGACGCCGCGCAACGGGTAGCCGCGATTCCTGATGGTGCACTGGTGCTTGCAGACGGCCTAGCATGGGGCACAATGGGTGCGATTGCTGAACACGAACATGGTCGTCTGCGGATGATTGTATTGTGTCACCATCCGCTGGCGTTTGAAGCCGGATTGTCGAGCGCACAACAAAACGATTTATTTCAGAGTGAAAAAGTCGCGCTGGATCATGCCATGGCCGTGGTCGTTACCAGTGCGGCAACCGCCCGACTGTTAAACAATGCCTATCATGTCCCGATGGATAAATTGGTCGTTGCACTGCCCGGGACAACCCCACATACATTTGCGCCCTGTCAGGGCGATCCGCCTGTTCTGCTCACTGTCGCTACACTGACGCAACGTAAGGCACATGACGTGTTGATAGACGCACTGTCACGTATCACCTACCTGCCATGGCGTGCGCGCTTTGCAGGGGGGGCTGCGTTCGACCCGGCGTGGGCCGCCAGACTGCAAAAAATGACTGATACAGTGGGGCTTGGTGAACGTATTACGTTTGTTGGCAGTGTTGCCGACCTGACCGCCGAGTATTCAGCTGCAGATTTGTTTGTATTGCCATCGCGGTTTGAGGGGTATGGCATGGTCTTCGCCGAAGCCCTGTCGTTCGGACTGCCCGTGGTGGCCGCCCGCGCAGGAGCAGTACCGGATGTTGTGCCGGACAGCGCTGGCGTGCTGGTGCCACCTGATAACGCAACCGCACTGGCATTGGCACTGCATGAACTATTGACTGACCGGCCGCGATTTGAACGACTCAGAGCGGGCGCACAAGCGGCAGCCAGCCAACTACCTGATTGGCAAGATGCCGTGCAAACCCTGATTAACCTGTTTAGAACCTTGTCTGCGAGGCCGTGTAAATGAGTGGATTTTCGATTAACTGGCTGGATCTGCGCGAACCGGCAGACATGGCCGCTCGGGACAAGACACTGGTGACGCAGGTCATTCAATACCTCCAGAGCGATGCCGATATTTCCCCGGTGATTGTTGATCTGGGCTCGGGCACCGGATCAACCTTACGTGCCCTGACGTCTCTGGGGGCGCATCAATGTGTATGGCGCCTTGTGGATCACGACCCGGCCTTGCTGAATGAGGCGTTGCGGCGTCATGGCCAGCAGGAAATCATCGAGGACTACGAGGCTGACTTGCTGGAAATCGATACGCTGCCGCTGGGTGCAGCGACTCTGCTGTCCGCGTCTGCCTTGTATGATCTGGTGTCACGGGAGGTGGTGGATGGCCTGGTCGAACGACTGGCGCGCCAGTCCATCGCGTTTTATGCGGCGCTTAACTATGACGGCCGCACTGACTGGACGCCACCTCACCCTGTCGATACCGATGTCTTGCGCGCCTTTAATCAGGATCAACAACGTGATAAGGGCATGGGGCCGGCATTGGGCCCGGAGAGCACGGCCTATCTCACGCGCGTACTTGAGGGTGCAGGATATACCGTGCAGACAGCCGACAGTGCGTGGCAATTGGGTCCCGATCACGCTGCACTGGTTGCAGATCTGATACGCGGGATTCGAGCTGCCGTATCAGACAATTATGGACTCGATCGGCAGGCTCTGGATGATTGGGAGCGCTTTCGACTGTCACACGTTCATGACGGGCACTGTGTCATCGGGCATCTGGACGTACTGGCATTCCCGGGGAAAACGTCTCGATAAAGCGATCCCGGACGCTGTCCATTCGCCACACCGGGGCGTCATCGGCGGGCAACATACCCGGCGTCCACTGCCACGCATCGACCATTTGCATGATCGCGGGGTCAGAACTCACCAAATGCACCATCACATCGGGGGCTGACGCGCCCTCAGCAATCAGCGGCATCGGCTGATGATCCCCCATGATCAGCAAGACCAGATCCTCATCGCCATACTGTGTGATATAGGAAACCAGCGTGTTGATGACATACTCCACAGAATCACGATACTGACTTTTTAACAGATCCATATCCTGCCACACCTGATCGGTGCGAGGGCCGCGCTGTGCCATCTCATTAAACTCAGCACCATCAACTATCCCCCGCCAGTCAATCACATCGGGAATCGGTGTCCAGGGTGCATGCGAGGAAATCAGCGCAATTTCCGCCATCACCGGTTGACGATCCACGGGATCACGCTCGCGTTGTTGAAAGCGTGCTAGCGTAAATTGGTCAGGCATAGTCACATAGTTAAACGGCAAGCCTTGGTACTCAAGTCCAGCCACGTCATAAATCTGGTCGTATCCAAAATACTGTCCTTCCGGCCACGCCAGCGTAATGGCGGGCATCACACCCAACGTGCGCCAGCCCGCCCGTTGAAACAGTCTGATCAGCGAAGGCCGCTGGCTCATCATCAATGCGTCGTACCTCAGCTGACTATCGATCCACAACCCCGACATCGCGGTACCGTGAGCCAGCCAACTTAATCCTCCAATAGTAGACGACGCCAGAAAGGCACTGGATGATGCATACCCCTGATCGGACAGTTCACGGGTAGCCTCATTCAGCAACGGCCGGATAGATGATGCATATCGCGTGTTATCCAGCAACACACGGCCGTAGGATTCCACAAAAATTACCAGCACATCTTTGCCCTGCAGTGCACCAAACAATTGATCGCCGGGCACTTCGGTGTACACATCGTCATTGACGATGGCCCGGAATGCGCGCAACTCGATCACGCTGTTAACCGCCGTGTACACGTGGGAAACCAACTGATCATGAAAATAGCGCGACGCCTTTGGCGAACCCGACATCGACATGACAAGCCATAAGCCCAGTGCAAGCAGCAAAGCTCCTCCAGACCAGCGCACGGGGACTGTCCACAGCAGTGTTCTGATACGTGCCAATGACAAACTCGTCACGACAACAATCAGTACAACGGCGAGGACCATCAATATGGACATCAATACCGCACCGGCATACCCGATGCTGGATCCCAGCAGATGAAAGCCATCACTCAGCAAATAGGCATCCAGCACCGGGTTAAACGCCCGCGCGAAAATCATATGGGCTGCCATGTCCGCGATTCTGAAGATCAGTCCAGCCGCTATCACTACGCTGCATACACCCAGAATCCAGCCCGCTGCCCTGCCCCGGATCAGCAACAGCAGCGGGAATATCACCGCTTCCACCGGGAAATAAAACAGGTACCACCATTGAATCCAGTCAAGGCGGTTAGGCACCACAAATATGGTAAAAATGAACCAGACTGCCAAAAGCGTTAATACAAAACGCACCAGTCGGTTTTCCAGACAGCTGTGATACAGGCGGGTCAATGCAATCATGCGGATGGTCTACAGGAAGAAGTTACCAAAATCGGCGGTCTGGATACGATAGTAGCAGCATACCGGATGAGAATGATTGTCAGATAATAAGTACTCTGAGTAAACTTCAGTTCCCGGCATGATTACCAACACCTCTGAGGACCTAACATCATGACCCAATGCAAAAAAGCAGACAACGTCAGACTGGCTTCACTGAACCGCAGGCAGTTTCTCGGTGCAGCATTGGGCGCCGGGGCAGCGATGAGTTTCAGCCCCTCCTTTTTGGCGCTGGCCCAGGACGCTTCACTGATCACGCGTGCAATCCCGTCTACCGGTGAGATGATCCCGGCGGTAGGACTGGGCAGTTCAGCAACCTTTGCTCAGGTCGCGCGCAGCGAAGATATCAGCGCACTGCGCTCGGTGTTGTCGCGCATGGCTGAGCTGGGCGGCCGGGTGTTTGACACGGCCCCGGGCTATGGTGCTTCAGAGGAAGTTGCCGGCGGCATCGCTCAGGAACTGGGCATCCATGAAACCTTATTCTGGGCAACCAAACTCAACGTTGCCCAGCGCGGAGGTACGGCTGACCCGGCGGCAGCACGTGCGCAACTTGAAGCGTCATTTCAACGCATCGGCAAACCCGTTATTGATCTGATTCAGGTTCATAATATGGGCGATCCTGCAGTGCAACTTGGTCTGCTACGAGAAATGAAAGAACAGGGTCGCATTCGTTACATGGGCATCACCACAACGTTCCCCGAGCAGTACGACAGTCTGATCGAGGTGATGCGCAATGAGCCTCTGGATTTTATCGGCACCGATTACGCGGTTGATAATCGCGAGGTGGAAGATGTCATTCTGCCCTTGGCCATGGAGCGCGGTATAGCCGTGTTGAATTATGCACCCTTTGGCCGGACTCGCTTGTGGGCGCGCGTAGGCGACAGACCCGTGCCCGACTACGCACATGAATTTGACGCTCACACCTGGGGACAATTTTTCCTGAAGTTTGTTCTTGGACATCCCGCCATTACTGCCGTGACCCCGGCAACCAGTCGCCCGACAAACATGGAAGACAACATTGGTGGTATGTTGGGCCGGCTGCCGGATGCCGCCATGCGACAACGCATGATTGCCACGGTTGAAGCACTGCCCACCGTGTGATTCCCGCATTGTTATAAGGGCAGCACTTTCTCCAGCACGCCTTTGCGTTCATCCAGCCAGAGTCGGCCAACCGGGGCCGACTTGCGCTTGACGGTCCCTCGCATCACATCAAACAAATCGCCATTCAACCCCTGAAGCTGGAATGGCACACCTGCAGCCTTGGCAATCGCAGCATTACAGCGCATATGTTCACGCTCTCCGTGAACCGGTATCGCGATACGTGGTTTGACCCATCGGTACATTTGCAATAATTCGTCGGCACAGGGATGCCCGGACGCATGTAACGGTTTGTCAGTGTCTGCCAGATGCGACGCATGTGTCACCCGAATATGACGTGATTCAAAGGCCTTCACAAGACGATCCACATCGGCCTCGTTACCCGGAATAGTTTTGGCACTGAACACCACATGATCACCTGCTGCCAGACTGATGTCCGGATGATTATCCATGGCAAGTCGATGCAAGGCGGCGTTGATTTCTCCCTGACTGCCGGTGGCGATGGCCATCAGCTCGCCAGGCAACAAGTAAGCCAGATCATCGTTATTCACCAGCCTGAAATTCTGCTGCAAATAACCTGCGGATTTTGCGCATGACACCATATTGTGAAGTGAACGTCCCAACAGCCCCAGATAACGATTGGCCACATGTGCAACGTTGCCCAGTGTTTGCAATCGTGCGACATTACTGGCAAAACACGCGAGCACCACTCGCCCGCCAGAGCCACGCACGGCTGCCAGCAACCCTTCAAACAACTCCCCTTCCGACACCGAACTGCCACGGTGATTGGCATTGGTGGAATCACACACAATCGCGTCTACGCCCAGGGATGCAAGGCGGCTGTAGTCTTCCGTGTGGATGGCATCGCCTACAACAGGAGACCGATCGATTTTCCAGTCCGCCGTATGTAACACACGACCCACCGGCGTACTGATCAACAAGGCGTTTGTCTCGGGTGTTGAATGAGTAATGGGAATCCAGCGGACCTCGAACGGCCCAAGGTTTATTGTGTCACCTTGCTCCACCACGATGATGGGGGCATCAATGCCTTTCTGGCGTAATTTGCGCACCAATACCTGTCGGGTAAATGCCGTGGTATAAATCGGACAGCAAAACTGCTCCCATAGATGTGCAAGCGCACCGATATGATCTTCATGCGCATGAGTCGCAACAATGCCAACCAGCGATTGTTGACGACTACTGATAAAAAGCGGATCCGGCATTTCCACCCGGTTGCCAAGGCCTGACGGGGATTTTTCAAAGGTAATGCCGCAATCAACCATCAACCATTTGCCGGCATGACCATACAGATTCAGGTTCATGCCAATTTCGCCGCAGCCCCCCAGTGGCAAAAACCAGAAGTCCTTGTGAGTGGGATTCATGCGCGACCTGAACAGGGGTAATTACTGTATCGGAAAATCAAAATACTGTTCCGGAAAAGGTTCATCTTCAAGTGTGTAATGCCACCACTCCTGTTCATAGTTAGTGAAGCCTGCGGCTTCCATCAGATCACGCAGCAAGTGACGATTTTGTAAAACCACCGCGCCTACTGCAATATCATCGGTATGGGAGCGCAAGTCAAAACAATCATACCCAGTGCCCATATCAATACTGTTGTCAGGAAAGCGCTCGGCAACAGGGGCCCGACAATCAAAACCGGCCGATAACGGATCAGCGAGTGGCACTGACGTGCCAAGTGGCACCAATGTCAGATCAACGGTACTCCCGCGACTGTGACCGGAACGTTCAGCAATATAGCCACGTGAAAATAACTCATCTTTCGGGACGTCCGGGTAGTAACTGCTTTGCATCAACTGGTCATCCGCATCCGCAGCCCAGTTTACAAAATCATCCACTGCGCGTTGCGGCCTGAAGCAATCATAGACCTTCAGCGAATACCCGATGGTGATGACAGCTTCTTGCACCAGCGCCAACGCTTCTGCTGCCGGCGTGCTTAACACACACGCAGCAGCGTTATAACCCGCAACAGGGCGACCCAAAAAATTATTGTTGCCGAAATAACGTATATCTTGCTGAATACTGCTGGCTATGTCGGACAAAAAACTGAAGCCTTCAGGCAACGACTCTCGCTCATTTTTGTTGCTGCACGCAACACACAAAATCATAAGGGAAATTACAAATAAATGTCGCACACTGACTGTCCTTGCTGTGTTGTTAGTCATGTCATTGATGTTCTATTTTCTGATATCCCGACAATTGGCGTGCGAACAATGCCCGCCTTCAATCCACTTGTAAAGGGTGCATACGATCATCAAGTACCTAGTGATTACCCTGAACACCTGAGGCAAACGCTGGCATTTTTTGCCAAACCGCCACGTTAAACCTTAAATTCATGGCCCAAGTTATGAAAAAGTCTCCATTTTTCCGCCACCCCCCCGTTTCGGTGCTAGTCAAACAATTGACAGGTGTGTAAGATTGGGCCTTCAAGACACGGAGGGCTAGCAGGCAGATGTCAAATAACACAGGCGATAAACCCAAAAAGTTCTTTGGCTTCGAAATAAGCGATACCATTTCATACGTCATCGTCATTGTTCTGGTCATTATCTTCATCCGCCAGGTATCCGTATTATTCTGATCGGGACCTGGTGTCGGTTCGGGGCTCACAACCGACCGTAATTCCTCCCTTTTCTTGTTCACGCTGATGTGAACATGCTAGATTACCGCCCCTTTGATTCAGACAACTCCTACGTTCAAAGACGGGATTACGCATGCGCCACTACAAAATTGCATTACTGGATGGGGACGGCATCGGCCCCGAGATCATGAAAGAAGCAGTCAAGGTTTTACACCTGGTTGCTGAACGCAACAAGGTCGGTTTCGACCTGATTCATGCACCTTTTGGTGCCAGCGCCTACTTTGAGTGCGGCCATCCCTTCCCCGAACAGACACAAAAAATCTGTGATGAGTCAGACGCTATTCTGAAAGGGCCGATCGGACTGAACCACGAAGAATCCAAAAAGATCCCTGTCGATATGCAACCCGAACGTGGTGCCCTGTTACCACTGCGTCGTCGTTACAATACTTATGCCAATTTCCGCCCTGTGTACCTACCCAAAGGTCTTGCACACTTTTCTCCTTTAAAAGCCGAGATTATTGGTGACGGCATTGACATCATGATTATCCGTGAACTGGTGGGTGGTCTGTATTTCGGCCACAAAGAAACCGGTGTTACTGCTGACGGCGTGCGCTTCGTCAAAGAAGTGCTGGAATATGATGAGATCCAGATTCGACGAATCGCCAAAGTGGCGTTTGAAACGGCGATGAAACGCAAAAAAGTGCTGCACAACATCCACAAAAGCAATGTGCTGAAATCAAGCGTGCTGTGGAATACTGTTATAGAAGAAGTGGGCCAGGACTACCCAGAGGTCAGAATTGAACACATTCTGGTAGATGCTGCCGCCACTTATTTGTGCCTGAACCCGGGCCGCTTTGATGTGATGGTCATGGAAAACATGTTTGGCGATATTCTCAGTGACCAGGGCGGCGGTATTCTCGGCTCTCTCGGTCTGATGCCGTCAGCCTGCGTGGGCGATGAAAAAGCCTATTACGAACCATCTCATGGCTCAGCACCTGATATCGCTGGGAAGAATATTGCCAATCCGTATTCCATGATTGGCTCTGTTGCCATGATGCTGGAAATGAGTTTTGGTATGGATCAGGAAGCCAAAAATGTCTGGTATGCCATGCAAAGTGTGTTTGCTGATGGTTATTCAACCGCCGACCTCTCCAAACCCGGCTCTGGCATCACCATGATCAACACCCCGGCGTTTGGCGATCGCGTTGTAGAAGCACTGAGAAAACTCCCTGTCCCAGCCTGACAGGCTGCGCCCGCAACAACTCTCTGATCAAAACGCGCGACCTTCAAAAGGGTCGCGCGTCTTTCGGCAGTACAACCGTTTTGGTGCGGGAAAATGCCTCGTGCATGGCATCACCACGGCTGTTCACATACATGTACAAGTAGCCAATACCCAGGCACCAGAAACTTGGCCACGCCAGAGCGTATCTGATCAGAGCCTGGCGCAATGACATAGGTTGGTTATTCATATTGAGCGCACGAATACGCCAGGCGATCATGCCCAGTGTCTGTCCGGTTCTTAACCAGAACCAGACATAAAAACAGGTCATGGTGCTGATCATCATGATGAACTGTATCAGCGACAGCAGGCGCGGCGTGACAACCTCGCCTTCAATCAGCACGCTGGTATTCTCGGCAAAAATACCATACACAAAAATAATGATGTATCCCAGTATCAGCCAGATAGACGCGACAAGAAACATATCGTACAACAAGGCAGCCAGCCTTCTCAGCAAACCTGCACGTGGTAATTGTGCCAATTCGTGTTCAGCAATAATGCGTCGCTCAATTTTGGTTTTGGCCATGGGTTTGTTCACTTTGGCATCTGACTAATGGGGCGGCAAGTATAACGCAGCCACCGCAATCCCGTGCAGTTAGAAACATAACGTTCGAAAGGAACACTTAGAAAACAGTAGGAGCGGCCTGATTCTGGGGAGTGGCTTGCGGTGTTTGCTGTTGTTGATCCTGCATCTGACCGGGAGTTTGTGTGCCGCGTTGACCTGACGGGTTCTGTATCAAGTTTCTAAGTCTTTCCATCTCAGCCCGCGCAGCAGCTTCTTCCTCAGGTGACCGTACCTCAGAAGCGATCAGATCACGCTCATGAAACACCTGATTAAAAGTGGTTCGCGCATCCTTGATACACATAACTGTGAACGATGTGCCTTCGCGCTCCGTCCTAAACTCATTCAGCCCCCCATAAAGCACTTCGGCACAATCAGGATGCTCCAGTGCACGATGTGCGGCCGACAATAACAAACCGGCGACCTTTGCATGTTGTGGCGGCAACCAGAGTCGATCGGGATTGAGCGGCGTTTTGGGGTGAAGATTGATAGCCGCCTCAGTGGACAGCTCAGTCACTTGAGGGAATTGGGCAACCGCGTTGCTGCAGCAAATCACCATGACGGCGATCCCCAGCGACAACACGCGCTGCTGGGTTAACTTCGTGGAGCGAGACGTCGTATTTGCCATGTTTACCTCTTCATACCTGTCTCTGCTATCGACCCAACAGCAGAAAACTTGAGAAAGACCGGTGACCTTAATGCTGTCAACAGACGGACTTATGATCACTGGCAGTATCTGCTAGAATCCGGAGCCTTGGACAGTTCAGGAAACAGACACGGCATGAACGCACAAACGCAACACAGGCACGTTCAACTACTCGACACGACCCTTCGCGACGGCGAACAGACACAAGGCGTCTCGTTTGCGGCCAAAGAAAAGCTGCAGATTGCCCGAGCTTTGTTGCAGGCTTTGAAGGTTGATCGTATTGAAGTTGCGTCTGCCCGTGTCTCTGATGGGGAGAAGCAGGCAGTCAAGGACATCAACGCGTGGGCTGCACAAGAAGGTTTGCTGGAGCGTGTTGAAGTGCTGGGATTTGTGGATTACACACTCAGCGTCAACTGGATTCGCGATGCCGGTGGGAAAGTCATCAACCTGCTGGCCAAAGGCAGTGAAAAACACTGTCGGGAACAACTTGGCCGCACCTTGGCTGAACACATTCAAGACATCAAACGCACTGTTGCGTATGCCCATGACAATCATCTGCTGGTCAACATGTATCTGGAAGATTGGTCGAATGGTTACAAGGACAGCCCGGACTACGTGTTTAATCTGATTGAAGGTGTCAAAGACATTGGCATCCGCCACTTTATGCTGCCAGACACGCTGGGGGTCATGACGCCTGATGATGTGTTTAGCGCGTTAACCGATATGAGTCAGCGTTTCCCGGATCTGCGGTTTGATTTCCACCCTCATAATGACTACGGTCTGGCAACCGCCAATGTTATGGCTGCGGTCAAGGCGGGCGTCAGTACCATCCATTGCACCATCAATTGTCTGGGTGAACGTGCCGGCAATGCCTCACTGGCGGAGGTCGCTGTCGTGCTGAAGGACAAGATGGGGATACAGTTGTCCATCGATGAAACCCGTATTGCCATGCTTAGCCGCATGGTGGAGAACTTTTCGGGCAAGTGGATTGCCGCCAATACGCCCATCGTAGGCGCCGACGTTTTCACCCAGACGGCGGGCATTCATGCTGATGGCGATTCCAAAGGCGGGCTTTACATTACAGCGCTGCGCCCCGAGCGATTTGCACGTAAACGCACCTATGCGCTGGGCAAAATGAGTGGCAAAGCGTCATTGGCCAACAATCTGGAAGAACTGGGCCTTGAGTTATCGGACGAAGACCAACGCAAGGTCTTGCAGGAGATTGTCAAACTCGGCGATTCCAAAGCCATTATCACCTCGGACGATCTGCCGTTTATCATCGCTGACGTGCTCGAAAACCGCGAATACCGCTATATTGAGCTATTGAACTGCTATATCAGCAGTGGCATGGATGTCGACAGTACGGCCAGCATCCGCGTCAGCGTGCACAAAGAAATTCACAATGCGACAGGATCCGGCAACGGCGGTTTTGCAGCCTTTATTGCGGCCATGAGTCAGATTCTGGACAAGCTGAATTTYACCATGCCAGCGTTGCTTGACTACGAAGTGCACATCCCGCGCGGTGGCAATACCAGCGCATTGACGGAATGTATCATCACCTGGAACGTTGACGATCGTGAATTAAAAACACGCGGCGTAGACGCCAATCAGGTGCTTGCCGGCGTCAAAGCAACCATGCGCATGATCAATCTGCGAATGCACGCGCAGGCATAGATTCAGACGTAGGTTAAAGGCTGATCTCAAACTCTGCGCAACAGATAAATTCCAAACAATGCGCAAAACAGGATGGGGGCCAGTACGGCCATGAACGGGCTGATCCCGTACAGAATGGTGGCCGGCCCGAGCGTGCGTTGCACGATGGTAAAACCCAGCCCCATGGCGATGGCGATAAACACCCGGAATCCCATGGTCGACTCACGCAGCGGTCCAAACACAAATGACACCGCCAGCAGCACCAGACTCAACGTTGCCAGTGGCTGCAGTAGCTTTTTCCAGAAGGCCAGATAATAACTGCTGCTATCCAGCCCTTCATTTTCAAAGTAGCGCGCAAACTGCAACAAACCGCTGATGGACTGCCGATCCGGGCGAACCAATAAAACACTCAGCAACGACGGCGACATATCTATCGACCATTGGTATTGCTCGTGGTGTGTTGCAATCAACTGCTGTTCCGTGAACAGGGTTTCCTGCACATCGCTGAGCAACCAGTACGGGGCACTGCCCGCCTCCTCTATGTACTGGCCCTGTGCAGCAAAGCTGGTTCTTGCCAGTTGCCGATTGTCATCCAATTCAAACACGGTGATACCAAACAACTCTCGCCCGCCAGGCGCGATCGCATTGATATGCACAAATTCGTTGCCGACTTTACGCCAATCGCCATCCTCACTGCTGATCGCTTGCCCGCCACTCATTAACAAGGCACGATCGCTCTGTGCCTTCTGTTGCAGGATAGGGGCAATCCATTCACCCAGTACCAGACTGAACAGCATCACCCCCAACACCGGCAACATGACCCAACCAACCAACACGGGCGTGCGCACCCCGGCCGATTGAATGACCAGCAGCTCCTGACTGGATGCCAACACACCAAGACCAATCAGCGCGCCCCCCAGCGCCACGTAGGGCAATAACTCGTACACACTGGTGGGCAAGGTTCTGAGCACATACACAATGGCGTCTGTTGCGCTGTAAAAGCGATTGGTGCTGGCCATTTCGTCCGCCAGCGTAAATACCAGATCAATCGTGGCAATAACACCCAATACCACCAGCATGGCCGCCAGCACTGTTTTGGAAAGATAACGCGCTAACATGGGCATGTTTCAGATCGTTCCTGTTTTGACAATGACAGACGGTCGGCGAGCCCGGCCACGCATAAATAACCAGGCTGCACCAGCCATAAACAGCAGATGCACCCACCACAATCCAATAAAAGCAGGCAGAGTCCCCTCCTCCAGCGCGTCCCGGGAGACCTGCAGCAGCATAAAATACAAGCCATACAACAACGCTGCCGGTACAAGACGGGCAAACCGCCCTTGTCTTGGATCAACACGACTCAGCGGTACGGCAATCAAGGTCAACACGGGTATCAAAAAGATGACAGATATCCGCCACTGCAATTCGGCACGCAGGCCCGGCTGATCTGACCCGAGTAATTGTGATGTCGGCATCGCCCGCTCTTCGAGCACCGGTGCAATCATGGTTTGATCTGGCAGCAAAATGCCCTGTTGTTCAAAACGGGTGACGGCATAATCGGCCATACCCGGAGTACCATCGTAAAAATGCCCTTCTTCCAGCAACATAAACCGTCGACCACTGGCTGCATCGAGAACGGGTCTGGCCGTTTTTGCCACCATCATCCGCAGACCTGACTCGCCTTCCGGCGGATTGGGATCGCGAATCACCACAAAAGCGTTGTTGAGTTGGCGTCCGACATTGGTCTCGGAGATTGACTCTGCGTAGGTGACCCGCTCCCCACGCGCAAACTCCTGAAACTGACCGGCAACAATCAGATCAATTTCTGTCAATTCATCCTGCGACTGCCGCAGCGCATCGGTTTGTTGCAAACCAGCCGGTGCCACATACAGACTGGTGTAGGCCATAACCAGCGTCAGCAACAGGGCAAAACTCATGGTCATGGCCAGCAACTTGCCGCGACTGAAACCACAGGCATGCAGTACCACCATTTCGTTCTCTGCATACATGCGGCCGTAGGCCAGTAGTACCGCCAGAAAAAAAGCAAAGGGCACAATGATCAACAGGAACTCAGGCAGGCGATACAACATCAACATCAGCAGGATGTCAGTGGTCATTTGACCCGCAACCGCATCCGCGAGATATTGCAAAAAACGCGAGGTGAACGAGACAACCAGCAGAATCAGTGACACTGCCAGAGTGACCTGCAACACCTGTCGGGTGAAGTACCAGAATAAAATCACAGTTCGGGTTCACCCACCAGACTGATAAATGCCAGTGGTACGGACGCAATCTTGTGCTTGTCAAAATCAAAAAATACCACGCCCTGTTTGGCATTACAAACCACTTTTTCGAGGGCTGAGTTGGTGATCTGAAAGCAGATATCGCAGCCGTATTTGTTAAATCGCGCGACGCCAACCTCGATCACCAGAATGTCTTTGGCAAACGATTCCGACCGGTAATCGATCGCCATATCGGTAACCACCATGCCCAGGCCAAAAATATTGGCTTCCGTTAATCCGAGACTGGCCAAAAACTGCAACCGCGCCTCATGCAGAATATGCACCATGGCAACACTGTTCAGGTGCTTGGCGTAGTCCAGATCACTGAAGCGCACCGGGTACTCCATCGAGTACAAAAACTCTTCGGGCATACTGATTTTGACTCTGGCCATACCTGCTCCGTGATAAGTAACATGTCAACGCGGGGAATTTTAATCGCCACGGGCGGTAAAGTACACTTACACGCCCGGCATTGCCATGCTCACCGCTATTCTCTAGCATGTCGACCTGACATCCTTATCTCGAATCCAGGACAACTTTATGAAATACCAGGTTCACAGCAGCAAAACGTTGGATAAAAAAACTGATTGTCTGGTGTTGGCTGTTTGGGAAAAAACCGGCCCGGCAGACTGCACATTGCTGGATGAAAGCCTTGCTGCGCTGGCAGGCGCGGTGTTTAAAGCAGGCGACATCAAAGGAAAAACAGGCGAAACCCTGTTAATTCCGGTACATACACACCCTAAAACCGAACGCCTGTTATTGGTGGGTGCTGGCGACGCCGGCAAATTTGACGCCAAGGCTTACCGCAAAGTGATCCGGGCCGCCGCGCAAGCGATCAATAAAACCACAGCCAAATCGGCCATTTTTACCTTGCCACAACTGACCATTGCAGATCGCGATTTATCGTGGGCAGTTACACAGCTGGTAATGGAAAACAGCAATTCCCAGTACCGATATGACCATACCAAAAGCAAAAAAGCTGAGCCACTGCCTCTGAAAACCGTCAGTCTGGCACTGCCGGCAGATGCAAACCGCAAAACCGTAGATGACGCTATCCGCGCCGGTGAGTGCATCAGTATGGGCATGAGTGTGACACGTGAGCTGGGCAACCTGCCCGGCAATATCTGCACACCCAGCTATCTTGGCGACAAAGCCAGCGAATTGGCTACCAAATACAAGTCCATCAAAGTGAAGGTGCTTGGCGAAAAACAGATGGAAAAGCTCGGCATGGGTTCATTGTTGTCAGTAGGCCACGGCTCCAAAGAAGAATCCCGGCTGATTGTGGTTGAGTACAAAGGTGCCGCTGACGCTGCCAGTAAACCCTATTGCCTGGTTGGCAAGGGCATCACCTTTGACACCGGCGGTATCAGTCTCAAGCCTGGTTTGGGCATGGATGAAATGAAATACGACATGTGTGGCGCAGCCTCTGTTCTGGGCACCATGACCGCCGTGGCGGAACTGGGATTACCCATCAATGTGGTCGCGGTGATTGCATCTGCGGAAAACATGCCGTCCAGTACAGCCACCAAACCGGGCGATGTGGTAACCAGCATGTCAGGCAAAACCATCGAAATTCTGAATACCGATGCCGAAGGTCGACTGGTGCTGTGTGACGCACTGACCTATGCAGAGCGCTTCAAACCCAAAACCGTCATTGACGTCGCCACTTTGACTGGCGCAGCCGTTGCCACCTTTGGCGAGGTGAATACCGCGATGCTCAGCAACCACGACCCGTTGGCAAAAGAATTGCTGGAACTCGGTCAACAGACGCTTGACCACGTCTGGCAATTGCCGATGAACGAGGAATATCAGGCGCTGCTGGACAGCAATTTTGCCGACATCGCCAATATTGGTGGCCCCAAGGGCGGCACCATCACGGCAGCCTGTTTCCTGTCACGGTTTACCGAAAAATTCCATTGGGCGCATCTGGATATTGCCGGCACAGCTTGGCTGAACGGCGCCCAAAAAGGCGCAACCGGACGTCCGGTGCCACTGTTGGTTGAGTACCTGCGCCGACAGAAAGCCTGATAGGCACCCGGTCTGCTGACCGCGCTTGTGGTAATCCGCCTACATACGACCGCCGGCGGCCAACAACTGAAAACTGCCATTCTGTTGTTGGTTGCTGGTAATTTTATGGCGATCATTGCTGATATGATTGTAAAACTGATGGGCTCGGACGCGCCCATCTTTCAGCACATCTTTGTCCGAACGCTGATTATCCTTACCTTACTTTCCACCCTTTACCGACACTTTGACTGGCAAACGCCGCTAGCCGGACTGCGTTTTCATCTGCTGCGTGCCTTGTTCAACCTGATTGGGATGATTGCCGTCATTTCGGCATTAACCTTGTTGCCGTTGGCCACTGCCAATGCTGTTTTTTACCTGGCCCCCATTCTGGTGATGTTGCTGGCGGTCGTGATGTTTAAAGAGCGCCTGACTCGCTGGAGCGCGCTGGCTGTTATTTGTGGTTTTGCCGGAGTAATAGTCATCCTGCGCCCTGTGGAACTCGGCTGGGGAGCATTGGCCGCACTGGCTGGCGCGTGGGCACTGGCGTTTAATGCGGTGCTGGTACGCAAACTGCCCTCGCATCAGTCAACTGTACACAAACTAATGATGAGCAACTTACTTGCACTTCCCGTGATAACCGCCTGTTTTATATGGGAGTTTAAAACACTGAAGACCGGCTGGCACAGCGAGGCAGTTTATGCGGCCATCGGCTCCTCGATATTTGTGATGGCTTATAGCATCAGTGTGCTCAAAGCCTACAAAACGGTCGATGCCATTCAAGTCACCAGTGCCGAATACACCGGCTTGATCTGGGCTGTGCTGATCGGATGGATCTGGTTTTTAGAAACACCTGATATCTGGTTTCTGGCAGGCAGCACGATGATTGTTGTCCCGTTGATACTGCTGAGCATCCAACAAAATCGTCGCCCGCAGGTTATCTAGTGGTTGGCTAACGCCTGTGCTAGCGCCGTGAGTGCCTCAACCCAACGATAGGTATTCTCGATATCAACAGCGTCCGGCCAGCGATCATCGGGATGTTGATACAACCGATTGCTTCCCATCAACGACACAAAATGCCCGCCCCCCTCAAACACCTGTCGGACATCGCCCATGGGTACGCTGCCAATCGGCGTTTTTATTCCGGGGATCAACCGATGCGAGGCCAATACCAACTCGGTCAACTCTTCCAATTCATAATCAGAATATTGCAGACGAACGAGGGTGTCGCGTGCAGCAAAATTGTCGCCCAGATCAATCCACACCGCCGCCTGATTGACCAGCCCGGCATGCTGATGAAAAAAATGCTTAAGACCCAACTGACCGATTTCGTGTCCGGAGTGGGCAATAAAAATCACATCACGCGCAGCTTGCTGAGCAGAGAGCGCATAAGCAATTTCCAGAAAGGCAGCAATCCCGCCACCACGCTCTGACGCGGCATACCATAAAGCACTGCGGGGGGTCATGATAACGACAGGCGGCAATGTAGGATCGCGGCCGGCAATTCGGACGCTGACATTAAACGCCGTTGTTGGCTCACGTCGCTCGTCCTCAACCACAGCAGCGCTCCCCGCCTGAACGTCTGCGCGACGAAGCTCGAAGGCATCCAACTGGGCGATAACGCTCATCGCTGCCAGTCGCTCGACCATCCAATGGGCGCTCAAATTATCAACATCAGTGCCTGTGCGGTGACTGCCCTGAGCAGAGTATTCGCGAATAATGTCTGACAGACGTTGCCGTCGGGAGCTTATGTTTTGTGCCATCACCACTGACGTCCAGCACGCGGCATCAAGCGCTGCGCACATGGCCAGACTACGCTTCAGAAATTGTCGACGGGTTGCCGTCATCACGCTACTCCGCAAAGCCATATTATCGGCACCGAGCATGCCTCTACTCGCAGCTACTGTAAAGCCGAAAAATCTGCTTCAAAGCTGCGCCTCAGCCAAGCATCGGTTATACTCCCCGCCTTTCCGAAATACGAGTCAACCGGGCCACATCATGGACAAAACCTACCAACCCCAGCAGATTGAACGCCAGTGGTATAGTACCTGGGAAGCGCGCAATTACTTTGCGCCTTCAGGAAAAGGCGAGTCGTACAGCATTGTGATACCACCGCCGAATGTCACTGGCCGTCTGCACATGGGCCATGGTTTCCAGAATGCCATCATGGATGCGCTGATCCGTTATCACCGCATGATGGGCAACAACACCTTGTGGCAGGTCGGTACCGACCACGCAGGCATCGCCACTCAAATGGTGGTTGAACGTCGCCTTGAGCGCGAAGGCATTAAACGCAAAGTGCTTGGCCGCGAAAAATTTCTGGAAAAAGTCTGGGAATGGAAAGAAGAATCGGGTGGCATGATTACCCAGCAGATCCGTCGTCTGGGCGGCTCGATTGACTGGTCACGCGAACGCTTTACCATGGACGTCGGTTTGTCTGCAGCCGTCGAAGAAGTGTTTGTGCGTCTCTATGACGAGGGTCTGATTTACCGCGGCAATCGCTTGGTGAACTGGGACCCTAAATTACACACTGCGGTTTCCGATCTGGAAGTATTGTCCGAAGAGGAAGACGGATTTTTCTGGTATTTCAAATACCCGCTGGCTGATGGCGCTAAAACCAACAGCGGCGACAGCTTTATCACTATTGCGACCACGCGCCCGGAAACACTGCTGGGTGATACGGCGGTTGCCGTCAACCCGCAAGACGAGCGCTTTACATCACTGGTTGGCAAATGGATAGACCTGCCCCTGTGTAACCGGCGCATTCAGATTATTGCCGATGATTACGTTGATCCCGAGTTCGGGACGGGCTGCGTGAAGATCACGCCGGCACACGACTTCAACGATTATGAGGTCGGCAAACGCCATAATCTGGAGATGATCAACATCTTCACCATTGATGCCGCCATCAATGACAATGCCCCTGAAGCGTTCCGTGGCATGGATCGGTTTGACGCCCGCAAAAAACTGGTGGCCGATATGGACGCCGCCGGTCTGTTGTTAAAAGTTGAGCCGCATAAATTAAAAGTGCCACGTGGCGACCGCACCGGCGCGGTCATCGAACCCTACCTGACCAATCAATGGTATGTCGCAGTCAAAGCACTGGCCGAACCGGCGATAAAAGCCGTTGAAAACGGCGATATCGAGTTTGTCCCCAAACAGTGGGAAAACACCTATTTTGCGTGGATGCGTGATATTCAGGACTGGTGTATTTCCCGGCAATTGTGGTGGGGTCACCGCATTCCTGCCTGGTATGACACCGACGGCAATATTTATGTCGGCCGCAGTGAAGCAGAGGTGCGCACAAAATATTCCCTTGCGGCGGACCTGTCTCTGCATCAGGACGAAGACGTGCTGGATACCTGGTTCTCGTCAGCACTGTGGACATTCTCTACGCTGGGCTGGCCTGATGATCTGGAGACGTTAAAGACCTTCCACCCCACCAACGTGCTGGTCACCGGTTTTGACATCATTTTCTTCTGGGTTGCCCGCATGGTGATGATGACCCTGAAGTTCACGGGTCAGGTGCCGTTTAAAAAGGTCTACATTCATGGCCTGATTCGTGACGCGCAGGGTCAGAAAATGTCCAAGTCCAAGGGCAACGTACTTGACCCGATAGATCTGATCGACGGCATTGGTCTGGAAGATCTGGTTGCCAAACGCACCGAAGGTCTGATGCAACCGCAACTCGAACAGAAAATCGAAAAGAGCACGCGCGCGGAGTTCCCCGAGGGCATTACCGGGTACGGCACTGACGCCTTGCGGTATACCTATTACTCTCTGGCATCGACGGGTCGCGACATCAAGTTTGACCTGGGTCGCATGGAAGGTTTCCGTAATTTCTGTAACAAGATCTGGAATGCCTCGCGTTATGTGATCATGAATACCGACGAGAAAGGCATACAGTTTACGGCAGCGGATGTGGCCTCCTTGAACGATGACAAACATCTCAGTCTTGCTGACCGCTGGATTTTGTCGCGCCTGCAACAAACTGTAACGCAGGTTCATGAACACATGAGCAGTTTCCGTTTTGACCTGATGTCGCAGGTGATTTATGACTTTTTCTGGAATGAATACTGCGACTGGTATGTGGAGTTATCCAAACCCGTGCTTTGGGACGCAGACAATCAGCCTGAAAAAGCACGCGCTGCGCGCCTTACCTTGCTGACTGTACTGGAAAGCAGTCTGCGTATGTTGCATCCCTTGATGCCGTTTATTACCGAAGAAATCTGGCAAAAGATCGCCACGCTGATCGGCACAGGAACCGCCGATACCAGCATCATGTTGCAATCGTACCCAGAGGCTGATGCGTCGTTGATCAATACCACAGTAGATGCCGACATTGAATGGGTCAAAGGGGTGATCATTGGTGTGCGTAATATCCGCGGCGAAATGAATATTCCGCCAGGTAAAACCTTCCCTGCCCTACTTCGCAAAACCGGTGCAGAGGATCAGCGGCGTTTGGGTGAGAATCTGCAGAATCTGTTAAAGCTCGCCAAACTGTCCGAGCTGCGTTGTCTGGCAGATGATGAAACGGCACCCGTGAGCGCCACACAGTTGTATCAGGACATGGAAATTCTGGTGCCGCTGTCTGACCTGATCGACAAAAACGCAGAAATTACGCGACTGGAAAAGGAAATCGCCAAACTCGACAAAAATCTGCAAGGCATCAATGGCAAACTCAGCAATGACAAGTTTGTGCAGAATGCCCCAATGGAGCTGGTGGATCAGGAACGTGAACGTCAACGTGCTGCTCAGACGGCCATTGACGCGTTAAATGAAAAACTGGCCGCCATCAAAGCGCTCTGATACGGCAGGCAACGATGAACCAACCAACTTACCGATGGGCCAGACTGCAGGATCTGACTGGTCTTGATGTGCATGAAATTTTGCAGGCACGTGAGTCGGTATTTGTTGTGGAACAGAATTGCCCCTATCAGGATGCTGACGATGCCGACCTTTACGCTTGGCACATGACGGGTCACATCAACGGCAAACTGGCGTGTTATGTGCGTGTGGTAGACCCAGGGAAAAAATATCCTGAGCCTTCCATTGGACGCGTGCTGACCACGCCAGCCTTCCGCGGCACGGGACTGGGGATCGCCATGATGCTGGAAGCCATACAACAAACCCATCACCTGTTTCCCGGGCACTCCATTTGTCTCAGCGCACAAGCACACCTGCACCGCTTTTACAGCTCACTGGGATTTGAACAATGTAGCGAAGAATATCTTGAGGATGGCATCCCTCACATATTGATGCGTCGTCGCTGGCCGCAACAAACATCCACATAGCGTTATGCAAACACGGGTCTGAAAAAGCTGCGCTCGTAACTGACAATACACTGGGTGTCAGCGGCGTATTTAAAAGCCCGTTGGCAGTCGGGGTCTTTAAACGAGTCCAGTCGATATTGCTCGTAGGCGGCGAGACTGGGAAACGTAAACAAGGCCAGCGCCACATTGCTGGCCCCTTCTGACGGCAAAAAATAGCCTTGATGGCTGCCTCCAAATTTATGGATCAACGGGATCCACATCTGCGCATAGGCTTCAAATTCCCTGATTTTTCTGGCATCAATAATGTACTTCAAAAAGCAGGTAACCACGTTTTAACTCCTGTGTCAGTTGGTGGTGGCATTTTCTCTTACCTGAAAAACATTGCCTTCCGGATCATATCCGTCACAGGCGCGAAACCCACGTGCCTGCCACTCACTGGTGGGCGGCTTGATTTTCCCGCCCAAAGATTTGGCCATACGTCGTGCCTGTTGAATACTGTCCACTGGCAGACAGATTTTCAGCGGAGTATCTGTGCGTATTTCTGGCGGCACACTGATGTCAAAGGAGGCCGCGATCGCCGCAGGTATGCCGTGAATCACCAATTGAAAACCATCTGCGTCTAACACGATGTGATCCGGATCGGTGTGTACGGCAATCATGCCAACCACTTGGGCATAAAAATGCGCCATGGGGACGATGTCACGGGCAAAAATAACCGCACTGGGTTTGGGTCTGTTTGACATGGCTGCCTCGTTTTAATGTGTAATAAATAATACATCCCGGAGATATTACCCGGAACAGGAAGACTATCAAGGTCGACTACAAGATTCTTCTGAATACAACACCGTTGTTAAAGGCAGAGAAAGCACCGGTGTCATCGTGTATTAATTCAGGGCTGACAGGATTGGAAAATCCCGATTTGCAGCTGAGGATGACAGCGAAGAATAAGACCTGACGGATGTTTACGCCTTGTCCCGTTTCAGACGGTTATTGGTGTCGCGACTGTTTTTAATCAGTGCGCTGTGATCTATCACAGCCGCTGATTTGGCGAGCCTGTCGTACAGCACCACGTTCACCGTCGCTGCCAGATTCATGCAGCCGATGGTCGGCACATACACCACAAAATCCGCCTGATCCACAATCGCTTGTGGAATCGACCCATCCTCCGGACCAAAGATGTACAAGGCGTTTTGCGGATGGGTAAACTCAATCAGTGATTGAGCCCCCTCAACAAATTCAACACAAACCACAGGCAAATCGACAGGCAGGTTGTTCAACAAATCGTCACATTGCCGTAAGGGAATTTTACTGGCCAGGTCCTTGGTATCGGTCTGATAGCTGGCAGCACGGGCAAAACGTTTGCCGGTGTACCAGACCTCGTTGGCCTGATAACAACCGGCAGCCCGCAGAACAGAGCCCACATTGGATGGGCTCTTTGGATCAAGCAGTCCAATAATCAATTGGACTTGACTGACTCAATCCACTGATTCACCCGACGCTCAAGCAGCGCCAGAGGCAAGGCACCGCCCATCAAGACTGTGTCATGAAACGCGCGAATATCAAACGCGTCACCCAGCTCAGCCCGGGCATGCGCGCGCAGTTCAAGAAATTTATTCATGCCAACCTTGTAGGACGTCGCCTGACCGGGCATCACGATATAACGCTGCACTTCAGACCGAATGGCCGCCAATGGCACAGAGGAATTGTCAGCAAAATAGTCAACCGCCTGCTGCTCAGTCCAGCCTTTGGCGTGCAAACCGGTGTCGACGACCAGTCGGATAGCGCGCCACATTTCTGACGTCAGCCGACCAAACTTTGAGTAGGGATCCACATAGGTGTCCGGCATTTCACTGGCCAGAAACTCAGAGTACAGTCCCCACCCTTCCGAGTACGCTGTAAATCCCGCCTGAGTGCGGAACATGGGGATACCTTGCAGCTCTTGCGCAATGGCAATCTGCATATGGTGACCCGGCAAGCCTTCATGATAGGCAATCACTTCCATCTCTGATTTGGGCATGGCATTCATGTCGGACAGATGCGCATAGTACACCCCGGGACGAGAGCCATCGGGTGTACTGGGGTAGTAATGCTGCGCAGCACCATCCTGTTCACGGAAGGCTTCTACACGACGGACAACCAGATCTGCCTTAGGCAGCGTGCCAAAATAATTGGGCAATTGCGCCTTGATATTTTCGATCGCAGCAGTCGCGTCGTCGATGTACGCCTGTCGACCCTCATCATTGTTGGGGTAGTAAAAACGCTCGTCGTCTTTAGTCTCACGCAACATCACAAAAAATTCCTGCAATGACCCGCTAAAACCTGCGAGTTCTTTGACAGATTCCATTTCGCTGCGCAACCTGGCGACATCTGTCAGGCCAATCTGGTGAATTTCTTCAGCGGTCAGATTGGTGGTTGTCTGGTTTTCCAGCAAAAAGTTGTAGTACGCCAGACCATTGGGTTGCGACACCAACCCGGTTGACACCTCCGGAATCCTGACCTTTTCGGCTTCAGCCCAGGCAATCACGCGTTCGTAGGCCGGACCAAAATCTTCCATCATGGCGGTTCGCGCCTGCTCCAGTAGTTCATCCGCGCGTAATTGATCCAGACTGCCCGCGGTGACCAGTGCTTGCACATCGGTTTTCACATCAGACCAGAGTGCTGAATCGCCGCCCTCGGTGAAGGGGGTACCGGTGATGACGTTCTGAGCCTGTTGAATCACACCATCCAAGGCAAAACCTGGAGTAATGACACCCAATCGTGAGGATTCTTCCGCTTGCGCAATTAACTGATCCAGCGCACGCGCTGCTTCACGAATTCGTGAAATCAATGCGTCGACATCAGCGGCCTCTTCAACTGTATGGAAACTGATCAGGAAGGTGGGCAAAAAGCTTTGAGCGCCATTCATCTGCTCAAAGGTCAACCCATTGTTACGAAACTCAACCGCGCGCTCCGCCTGTTGATATTGATACATCCAGATGTCCCAGGATGTCTGTGTTTCAAGATCCAGCAAATCGTAATCAAACTCGCGCTCCATCTCGGCGACGCTGGCTCGCATCCACTCAAGCTGGCGATCAGCGCCGGCTACAGAAAAATCGTCGATTTCATTGTTGCGATCTTTGCGCCCCAGAAACGTCAGTCCAATAGGACTTAACTGCAACTGCTCTTCAAATTTGACATCGAACCACGCATTCAAGCGTTCCGACTCGGTTTGCTGCGTTTGTACAACAGCCTGTGCATCGCTGGCTGCAGGGGTAACGGTTTCAGAGACGGGCGCTGGCGGTTGCCCGCACGCTGCCAACGAGATAGCCAACGACAGGGTGATTGCTGTCATGGAATTACGCATGAGAAATTTCCTTGAATCCTTGAATAGGGTGAGCGCAGAATCCGGTCACCGGAATAATGAAGAGTGCCTTGACGGCAAGGCGCGCAGTTTAATGGATTGGCTAAAGTGTAGTCCAGTTGTGGCTGTTGGCATCTGCAGACTTTACGCCGTAAACTTGGCACGGGCTGTTTTTAAGCTGACTGAATTTATCTGACGGACATAATGATGAAAAAAGTATTTACCTTGAGGACTGCCAGTTTAGTGATGGCACTCAGTGCTGTTGCCTGCGCACCTGCGGAACAATCTGCGCCAACTGAGACACCTGTTGAACAAACCACTCTCACCGACGTTGCCAAACAAACGCTGACCTCTGGCTTGTTCCTTGACGATTTTGATCGCTCAGTGCGCCCCCAGGATGATCTGTTCATGTTTGTGAACGGCAACTGGTACAACAATACAGAGATACCGGCCGACCGGTCGACGTATGGTGCATTTAACATGCTGGCGGAAGAAAATGAACTCCGCTTACGGAGCATTATTGAAGACGCCATGGCCGAGAACGCCGCACCTGGCAGCAATGCTCAGAAAATCGGCGATTTTTTTGCCAGTTATATGAATGAAGAGCGCATTGAAGCGCTGGGATTGACACCCATACAACCCATGCTGGATCGTATTGCCGGCATCCAGACCCATGACGAACTCACCACAACCATGGCCGAACTGCGCAGCAGCGGCTTGAGTGAGCCTTTTGGCTTTTTTATCTCGACCGATGCCAAAAACCCGGATATCTACGCGTTGCACCTTGGCCAGTCCGGTTTGGGTCTGCCTGATCGCGATTACTATTTCCGGGACACTGAAGACTTCTCCAGAATCCGTGAAGAGTATGTGAAGTACCTCTCTGCCATCCTGACGGCAGCAGGTCACACCGATGCACAGACCGCAGCACAAGCGATCTTTGAACTGGAAACAACGCTGGCCAGCCATCACTGGACGCGCGCCGAAATGCGCGACGCCGAAGCCCGCTACAACAAAATGTCGATAGACGACGTCCGCGCCCTGTTGGGCAGTATCAACTATGATGCGATGGCGGCAGTGGCGGGTATTGATCATGCTGAGTATGTCATCGTCAGCACACCTTCCTATATCGAAGCGCTTGGCAAGCTGTATGCCGACACCGATCTGCAAATCTGGAAGGACTATTTGCAAGCGCGTCTGATGACCACGTTTGCGCCGCGCTTGCACAAAGACGTGGCTGATATCCATTTTAATTTCTACGCAACCACCTTGAGCGGCACGCCGGAACAACAGGAGCGTTGGAAACGTGGCGTACAGGCCGCCAGTGGTGCGCTGGGTGAAGTCCTTGGCCAGGCCTATGTGGAACGATACTTCCCGCCTGCCGCCAAAGCGCGCATGAGTGAACTGATCGATAACCTGCTGTCAGCCATGGAGGATTCCATCCGTGATCTTGACTGGATGACCGCAGAAACCAAAGAAAAGGCACTCGAAAAACTCAGCACCTTTACACCCAAAATTGGTTACCCGGACGTGTGGAAGGATTACTCGGCACTGGAGATCAGCGCCGATGACCTGATTGGCAACACTGTCCGCACCAATCAGTTTGACTACTACAAAAATATTGCTGACCTTGGCCAACCGGTTGATCGCAATCGTTGGGGCATGACGCCTCAAACGGTGAATGCCTATTATCGGCCCACCGCGAATGAAATTGTGTTTCCAGCCGGCATCTTGCAACCGCCATTTTTTGACATGAATGCAGATGACGCCGTCAACTATGGTGGCATCGGCGCGGTGATCGGGCACGAAATTGGTCATGGTTTTGACGATCAGGGCTCGCGTTACGGCAGCAATGGTAATCTGCAAAACTGGTGGACAGAACAGGATCGTGCGCAGTTTGAAGCCAAGGCTGACATTCTTGTTGAGCAATATGCGCAATATGAACCGTTGCCGGGTATGAACATCGACGGTCGTGTATCGCTGGGTGAGAACATCGGTGATCATGTTGGCCTGCTTAGCGCCTATCGTGCGTACCAAAAATCTTTGGCTGGGCAACCCTCTCCTGTGCTGGACGGGTTCACGGGTGAACAGCGCTTCTTCATCAGCTGGGCTCAAATCTGGAAAATCAAGTTCCGTGACGATGCCATGCGCGCACAGTTAGCCCAAGGGCCACACTCGCCGGGCAAATACCGTGCGATTGCAGCGCCGCGCAATATCCCGGGCTTTTATCAGGCATTTGATATCAAGGAGGGTGACGGTATGTACCTGCCGCCGGAACAGCGTGTTGTGCTCTGGTAAGTGACTATCGCGATTGGTGTGCTCTGTGTCTTGGCAGAGCACGCCATGCGCTACAGATTTTCTTCTGCAAATGCCGCCAGCGCCGATCTTGGCACCCCTTTCAGCTGCAGATTACCGCCATGAGCAAAGTGTTTAAAACGCTCAGTCAGATACGTCAATCCAGAACTGGTCGGACTCAGATAAGGCGTGTCAATTTGAGCCAGATTGCCCAGACACACCACTTTTGATCCCGTGCCAGCCCGCGTAACAATGGTTTTCATTTGATGCGGTGTCAGGTTCTGACATTCATCAATCAGAATCAGACTGTGTTGAAAACTGCGTCCCCGAATAAAGTTCAACGATTTGAACTGCAACGGCACCTTGGCCAACACATAATCAATGCTGGACGAACTGTTGATATCGTCCAGATGCAGTGCTTCAAGATTGTCAGTAATGGCACCCAACCACGGCTCCATTTTCTCCGCTTCAGTTCCCGGCAAAAAACCAATGTCTTCGTCCAGACCTTGTGTACTGCGCGTTGCAATAATGCGTCGAAACTGTTTGCTGGCCAGCGTCATATCGATGGCAGCCGCCAGCGCAAGAATAGTTTTACCTGAGCCCGCAGCACCGGTCAGATTCACCAGATGCACCGACGGGTCCAACAACAGATCCAAGGCCATGGCCTGATAGATATCGCGCGGATACAAACCCCAAGCCTCGCGTTGCAACATGCGCTCACGATCCTGATGTTTCAGCACAATGCTGTCCGGACTGACCTCAATGACACGACCAATAAATCCCGCCTCATCCAGAAAGTACTGATTGGGAAACACCTCATGTTTGATGGTGTCGCGATGCAGCGTGTGAAACGTCTCGCCCTGATGCGTCTGTTCCGTTTCAACTGACTGAACGTCATCCCAGAAACTCCCGGGAAATTCGATGTAACCTTTATGCAGTTGATTGATATCAGTCACCAGTTGATCGGTGTGATAGTCCTCCGCATCAATCCCGCACGCTCTGGCTTTCAGGCGCATATTGATGTCCTTGGACACCAGGATGACGCGATTTGCCGGCGACTTGCTGTGTTTGAGTTCGGCAACAGCATTGAGAATTTTGTTGTCGTTTAAATGCAGCGGCAGAATTTCCCTGATATGGGGGGCATCGGTCATCAATACACTGAGATACCCCAAACCGGGCTGATTTTTACCACGGTTGATCAGTACCCCGCTTTCCACGGCTTCCGGCGGTGCGTCGGCGAGGATGCGATCCAGCTCGCGGATCGCCTGTCGCGCATCGGCCGCCAAGGCACCGCGACCACTCTTGAGTTTGTCCAGCTCCTCAAGCACGGTCATGGTGATGATCAGGTGATGTTCGTCGAAATTCCAGATGGCAGAAGGGTCGTGAATGAGGACATTGGTATCAAGGACGTAATAAATCGTGCTGGATGTCAAAGGACTGCCTCCGTTGCGTTTTTACTGAACTATAGATGTGCTGAACTACTGTGACACTAGTTCAGCATGTTGACGATTTTGTGACAAGCACCAGAATCCAAATGCCAATTGCAACGATCTGCAGCGGCGCCCGGAACGTATTCTTTACAAAATTCCAAACGACATCTGCAGGAGCGCTCATTTGAACACGTCCGGGATTCCTCACCAGCGCGCACTCGCCGCCCTGCGCAATCAGTTTGTCGCCGACGCATTGGCCATGCCAGTGCATTGGTACTACAACATCCGGGATATCGAAACAGCGTTCCCGGGTGGCATCACCCAACTCGAAGCAGCGCCACGCTTCCACCCATCGTCGATTATGTCGCTACACTCAAAAAGCGAAGGGGGCCGACGCACTGCCAACCCTCGTCAAGACGCTGAAGACGTGGTGGGAGGTGTCATCTTAAAAGGCAAACACCCGTTCTGGAATACGCCGAACATCCACTACCATCAAGGCATGCGGGCCGGGGAAAACACCTTGAATGCCCACTGTACGCGCGTGTTGATGCGTTATCTGGCAAATCATAAGGGCCATTACGTTGCTGGTGAGTTTCTGAGCGACTACATTGACTTTATGACAGCGGACCCGGCCTTGCATAACGACACCTATGCGGAGTCTTATCACCGTGGATTTTTTGCCAATTTGCAGCGCGGTTTGCCCCCCGAACGCTGCGCGGCCGTGACGCATGACACACCGTCTATTGGTGGGTTGGTGAGTGTTGCCGCCTTGGTACTGTGCCTGCGATTGCGTGGAGAAACGCTGGAAAACGTCAGATCAACCGTACAGACCCACGTGGCACTGACACATCCGGATGCCATACTGCTGCGCATCGCTGACGACTATGTACTGTTGATCGATGCCTTGTTGGGGCGCGATTCAGATGCCGACGTACGCGGCATCATCGCCGCGACAGCAGTGCGCAGTGTGCGTCTGGATCTGCCTGCCCTTATCAGCAAGAAACGGGATGACCGCGAAGTGATCGGGCGGATGTATTCGAGTGCGTGTTACATCGATGGTGCCTGGCCGGGCATTTTGTATCTCCTTTACAAGTATCAGGATCAACCGGAGGCAGCACTGTTAGCCAACACCAATCTGGGTGGTGATAATGTGCACCGCGGCGCAGTGCTGGGTATTCTATTGGGGTTAATACAGGGTCAGGCGGTGGACCACTGGTACAAAGCCTTGCTGTTAAACCAGCAAATCGATCAGGAAATTGCGCAGTTGCTGTGTTGATCAGGCTGTGTTTTTGTCACATCACTGTCAACAAGCCGACCGACACTATCCTGATCACCAAGGAGAGATGTGCCATGACTGCCAAACCCTTCATTTTTTGCATAATCAGCCTGAGTTTGCCTCTATTGAGCGGCAATGCCAGCGCTCAGTGTGGGGTGGCGTTGCCTGGCACTGACACTGCGCGTGGCACCGTGTTTGTTGACAACAACAATGACGGGATTCTGAATCCTGGTGACACCGGCATCGCCAATGTGAGTATCAGCAACGGTTGTGACGTGGTGCTGACCGACGCTGAAGGCCGTTACGAAATCGACATCGCTGCCCTGCAGATTCTGTTCATCTCGCAACCCACTGGTTATACGGTTGCCGTTGATCAGAACAATGTACCGGCGTTTTACTACCGCCATTATCCCGATGGCACACCGGCATTGATTGATGGACATGCGGTGCAATGGCGGTTTCCGGTTGTTGATGCGACCGGCCCTCTGCCCTCTGCGATTAATTTCCCGCTCACGCAGATAATCGATGCCAGCACACAATTTGATGCCCACGCCTTTGCCGATACACAAGCACGTACCGATCTGGATCAGGACAAACTGCGCGAAGACCTTATTACCACACTGATTGGCAATCCGTTTTCAGCCGAGTTCGGCATCACTGTGGGTGACGTGGTCTACGATAATCTTGAGTTGTATGATCGTCACAAGCAGATGATGTCATTGATGGACATGCCACAGTGGTATCTGCCGGGCAATCATGATCTGAATTTTGAATCTCCGGACGCGCGATTTGCCGACGAGACCTACAAGCTGCATTTCGGGCCCACGTATTATTCGTTTAACTACGGCAAGGTGCATTTTGTTGCCCTGAACAATGTGGAATATGCCGGTGATGGCCAACAGTTGGACGGTGGAGAACGCTATCGTGGTTACATCCATGACGATCAACTGTATTGGCTGGAACGTGATCTGGCCCATGTGCCAACAGACCACCTGATTGTCATTGCTTCCCATATCCCGCTGGTATCAGAAGCGGATGACGGCAGCGGATCTGAGCCAGCAACCGGTCCACAAACAGCTAACTTTGCCGCCTTGCTGAAGATTCTGGAACCCTTTGAACATATTTACGGGATCGCCGGCCACGATACCAGCAACAGCTGGAAAGTCGAAGTTGACCATGATCATGGCTGGCATGGCCAACCCTGGATCGCCCACACGCTGGCGGAAGTCCGTGGCAATGGCTGGCAAACCGGGCTGGCAGATGCACGTGGCGTGAACGATGCCTTGATGCAAGACGGCAATCCCAATGGCTATTACCTGCTCAGATTTAATGACGTGGAAGTGATCCCGGAGTTCAAACCCTTCCCTTTTGGGCCTGATGCCAATCAACACATGCGCATCACCCTGGATCCCCTGCTCACTGAACATTCTGATGGCAGCATCCATCGCGGTGAACTGCAGGGGAATACAAACGTGGTGGTGAACCTGTTTGATGGCGGCGTCAGAGACAAGGTGTGGATGTCGCTGAACAAGGGAGATCGGCAAGCGATGACTTATACTGTGCGCTCCGACCCCTTCATGGAACAGCTGTATGAACGTCTGCAGGGTACTGACCAGGCAATTGGCAGGCCCACACGATCAGCGCATATCTGGGAGTTGCCGTTGCCCAGCAATCTTGAGCCCGGCGTGCATCGTTTGGAAGTCTTCAGTGAAGATGAGTTCGGGCAGCAGCATCACGGCCATTTCAGTTTTGAAATTCTGCCCTGAACCACGATAGACAGTACAAACCCGGTGTTAATACATCAACACAAAATCGCCATCGGGTTTTACCATGACCGCCACAAAGCTGCGATCAGGTATTTCTGTGTCATGCAAATCAGGTAGTTCAACCTTGTTGCCTTCCGGGTCAAACATGGCCCGGCGTAACAATCCGCCACTGAAAAAACCGCCTCCCTCACCCCAGGCAATCAGCTGATACCCCGCCAGATTAAATGCCATCGCCGGATGCTTTTCGCGCGTTGCCGTCGCTTGATCAGATATCCGTTGCGGCTCGGTGATATCGGTGAGGTTCATGGTGAGCAGTTGATTCTGGCTTTCGTACGCCAGCCAGTAATCGCCGGATACATCTCTGACCATATCGTTGGTACTGACCGGACAGGATGCGATGTCCCACTCGCTGAGCCCATGCACCGGCAAATAGGACGATTGCACATCGCCATGCGCATTCTGTGTGACCACCAACGTCTGCATATGACGCCCGGTGTTATTGACGGCAGACCGGTAAGACACAAACAGCTCACCCGACTGATTAAACTCCGCTGATAATGCACAACAGGCACAGACACCCAGCGCGGCATCCGAAATCAGCACAGCGTCATCAAAGCTGTCGCCAAAATCCGGTGATTCCAGCATCACAATCGAACGTTGATCTTCTCTCATCAGATCACCGGCACCCCACACCAACGCCACACGATTGTTGTACGTGGCGATATCAGCGCCTGCGTCCACCCCGTCCAGTTGCGGCCCCTGAATCAACACCGGTGTCTCAAATACACGTTTGTTGATATCCGAGCGTGCATACAAAAACCGTGCAGGCCTGTCTACATACCAGACGATATGCACCCTGCCCTCACCACCGACAGCAATATTGGCACGGTAGATGGGATCCTTGTAGTTGAACGGTTCACTGGATACTTGCACGGCAGGCAGCCATTCATCTGAGCTGTGATCGTAGCGCGTGTAGAACAAATGCCCCAGATAGGTTTCGGTTTCCGACATACCGGCACGAAAGTACAATAGATGGGTATCGCCCCATTCATCCATCACAATACGAGGATGGATTCCGTTGTCGGGTACACGTTGAATCTCGATCGCGGGTGCGGAGCCATCCCGGGAACATGCCGCCAACATAGTTAACACCAGCACAAAAGCGAAAATCCCGCGCGTGTTACCACGCACAGGACTCTGTGTTTTACTCAGTTGGCTGTTAACAACGTTACGGCACAATATGGGTAATTTTAGTCCCTTCAACACTGACTCCAGCCATCAAACCCTGTTGGTTAAAAATAAACGCATAAGCATCATCCTGTATGGACGTGGACGACACGTTGGCGGCGACACCTTCATCCATCACCACCACGGTTGGCCCGACACCCACTTCCCAGCCATTGGAGTCTTTCAGATAATCCAACGCTGCATCTGTCATCAGGAACACCGCATAACCATACGATTGCGCGCCTGCCTGCAATCCCCAAGACCCCGTAAAAGAATTGTAATACTCAGGTGCCATGTCCGCCTGAATCAGTACACCTTCACCGTAAGCACCACCAAATACCAGACCCGCTTTAACAATATTCGGGAAAACCAGCACAGCCTTGGCACGATCACCAAAATCGTCTGCTACCTGATTGGTGCTGTATAACAGTTCCAGTGCTTCCAGTGAATCCTGATGCAGCTCGGCAGCGGTGTCAGCATGCCCGCTGATCAGCATGCCTGATAACACCAGACCAGCAGCCAGCTGAAACACAGACTTACTTTGTTTGTCGTTCATTATTGAATCCTCGATTGGTCAGGTTTTCCCTGAGGATTCAAGCATGCAGTAAATACCCTCGGCTGGTCTGTACGCAAACTAACACTCAATGACTGGCTTGCAGTTTTCGCCGCTCAATCACGCGATGCATGGGCAACAGCACAAAGAGCAGGAAATAAACAATCCCGGCAAAAATAACACCCTCATCAGATGTCAACCATGCAACCAGCATACTGACAAAACCTGTTACGGCCGGAATCGACCAGAATACAATTTTTGAACGTGTCAGCAGCACTTCCTGAGCGTCCAGAGAGAGCCATTCGCGTCTGCGCAATGCATGAAAATACAACAGCACAATCATGCTACACATCACCGAAAAACCGGTACCATAGACGATCAAAATCAGACGCATCTCAGGCCAACCCACTTGAAACGGATAGGGAAAAAGACCATCTGAAAAGTAGCTGAAACCCGAACCAAACACGACACGCAACGGAAAAACCAGTACAAGAATTGCGCACACAAGGATTAATGACAGTGTGATGGCGGTACGGTCTTCCAGACCAAAACGTTGACTCCAATTGCGGTGGCCAAGCCAAAACATAATCACCTGAAAAAAGCTGGCCACAAACGCCGGGATACTTTGGAGTGCATCCACAAACTCGTTATAAGTACGCGGCACATCGTCTACGGAAATGACCAGCATGGTCACCGCGAACGCAAACGCCGCATCCACAAACGTTTCCAGTCGTGTGCTACTTTCACCGCGAATACGAAAGTAGTCTTCTCTGTTGAGGGTTGACAGGGTTGTTTCTGTCCACTGGCTGACGGCCATTAATCAGTCTCTCATTTTTGAGTGATATCAGTGTTTGCGAGTTGAAGCTGCTTGAACAATTGCTTGATATGCCTGTGGTCCAGTGTTGCCCGTCCATAGATGCCCGCTTGCAGCAGGTCGCTCAGTTGTTCTGTTGTTTTTAACAGATGTGGTCTGGCCAATGCAATTCGCGCAAGATGCCCGCTGATGGTTTCACCGGGCAAACAGCCGAGCCCTTGTTTATCCATGGCAGCGTTAAATTGGTGATACCCGCGCAACACCGGCGGCACTGGCGTCGAAGCACTGCCTCGCAACGACAGTGCCCGCAGTACCACAAACAACAGAACAGCGGCCATTAACCAGATGGGCAACTCGCCCAACCCACGCTGTTCCAGCCATAAACCCAGGGCATCCGTGCGTAATTCGCCTTGCTCATTAAACAGCCAGCGATCGGACTGAAAATAAAATGCATCCAATAAGTCACTAACCCGGGCAATGACCGGCAACTGATTAAACGTGTCTCGCCACTGGTTAAACACATTTTTTTCTGTTGCCGTCTCCTGCAACCAGGCATCCATCCCGATTGTAATCCGTTCAGGCGCAACCCAGGCCACCGGATCCAACTGCACCCAGCCCCGGTCAGCGTACCAGGCCTCTACCCACGCATGGGCATGGTATTGATAGACGTTTAGGTGGTTGCTGTACGGGTTAAACTCTCCCCCCTGATAACCACCAATCACCCGCGCGGGAATGCCGGCCGCTCGCAGAACAAAGGTCAGCGCTGAGGCATAGTGACCACAGAAACCCTGGCGCTGGTTAAAGAGAAAGTCATCAATACCCTGGCTGGCCATGCCGGGAGGTGTGACCGTGTAGTAAAAATTATTAATTTGAAACTGTTCAAGAACAAACTTTGTTAACTCAAAGTCGTCGGCAAATTGCGCTCTCAAGCTGCTTGCCCACTGCGCACTCAAGGGATTGCTGTCAGCAGATAATGCAAGATTTCGCGCCCGGGTAATCTCATCAAGCTGTCTCTGTGCTGACGCTGGCAAGGTATGCTGCACATCGCTTGTGACAAAGGACTCCACCGGGTAACGAAAACGTTGACGCACGGGTGTTCTGTTGACCAGTACACCACGGGTGTCTCGATACACATCATCCAGCGTCACCCAGGCCTCATGTAAACCGTACAACCATATACTGCGATTGGGCTCCTGAGTGACCTCATAAGAGATCTGTATTGTATTGTCGGGCACACCGGTTGGTAACGCCGCCAGACTCAGGTCAAGCTGCGGGTCACGGGTCCAGGTTTTACCATCAAAATTCTCCAGTACAACCCCGCGCCAGTACAACCACTCTGCAGGCGGAGGTTGCTGTTGGTAGTGACCGTCAAACTGTACTCTGAGCGCTAGGTCTGTCGATGCAAGCAGGCGAGTGACCGAATCGGGGGAAAGACTGTCACTGATGCCGGTTTGCATGGCGCCACTGCTTTGTCTCTCCGTCCAGCGTGCGCCGGCACTGGCCAACAATCCTGTCAGCAAAACAAAAAACGGCAGGGATAACAACAACAGACCTGCGACCGTCTTAAAACGGTCAAACGCTGTTGATTGATGATTGCTTTCAAAACGTTGGGCACGATCAGCCAGCACGGACATCAGCAGTAGATTGGTCAGCAATAGCAGATAAACGCCGGCTATCAGCGTTTCGGCATACAGGTAACTACCCATTAAAATGACAAACGCGGTCAGACGCCAGCCTGCGACCAAAGTAATCAGGCAAGGCAGGATCAACCACCATGCCATACCCTGCAGCGGCGGCAGCAGCAGAGCCAATCCAAACAACACTGCGCCTGGCACATCAATGCGGGTAGTTGTTGTCATCAGAAGATGGCCTTTGTGAGCAGCAGGTCATCGGGGAACAACGCCAATACGCTTAACAGCCGGTATTTATGGGCGTCACCTGCTCCGGGCAATACATGGGTTCCCGGTATTCGCAATCCCACCGGGATCTGCTGACGATTTAACTGCAAAATCTGATAACACAGACAACCAAGAATCTGCTCAGTATCACGACCACTGAACATGTCCCAATCCAGCAACACACCAGGCGGCTGCTCGTGAATAAATTGTCTGGTTTTTAGTCCGTGACCTCGGGCGAGCGACTGCCAATGGATTTGCCTTGATGTATCCCCTTGCTGGTATTCACGCAGACCGGCAAAATCATCATTACCACGCAAGGAGGCTGCTTTCAGAATGCCAGCCTGGGTGCCGCGGCGCTGGTGGAATTCATCTGGTATTTTGCAAACCACGGGACTCGGAAACACCAGACACTGCAACGACATATCCGGTCGTGACCACGCCTGCCATAACCCCAGAGGATAATCGCTGCCTATCTGCAAGCGTGGCGCAATCATCAGGCCCCGACGCAGCGCCGGCTGCTGAAGTTCAACAGTAATCCCATCATTTTTTATTACCGCGATGGTTTGTGCTGAATGCCTGTCAAATCCAACCGTCAACTGCTGGTGCTTGCGCCCTGATCTCCCCGCATCAAGCTGAACCCAAAACCTGGCCTGTTCACCTGCAAAACAGTGATAGCCGACGCCTGTGTGCGCTGTAGTCGCTCGGTGGATACACAAGCCGCTCAGATTACGATAGGTCACAATCAGGCAGACCAGAAACAGACTCAGTATCAGACTGGCTAACAGGACCCCCACAATATTTCGCTGCGCCAGCGAAATCAAAGAGATGCACAAAGCAACACTCCCTGTCAGCGCCCCCTGCAGTGTGGGAATAATAAAAATTGTCGGACGTCCGAGTTGCAGTTCTGACACTGCAGGCACTCGTCTGGCCAGCCAGCGGGTTTGCCGACGATGCCAGAAGTGAGTCAGCCGCCGTGTCAGTGAGGGGCGGGCAGCACGTTGACCGATGCCAGTATCCATGAACCCAGGCCACCTTGATTGTTATCGTAAGAACTTGTCATAACATCTGTATTGGCTTGCAGGCGATGTTCCGCCACTGCCGGAAAAACCGCCTGAACATCGTCTGCACTGACGTAGTCGCGGCCATGCATCAACGCATAACAACTGGCAGCACGCATGATGGCCATACCCGCACGAGGTGAGAGGCCCTCACGGCAATGTTTGTTGTTGCGGGTAAAATCAATCAGGCGCTGAACATAATCGAGCAGCACATCGCTGACATGTATTCCTGCCAACGCTTTGCGAATCCCACCCAGATCGGTATCGCTCAGGCAGGCATTTGCAAGCTGCTGATGGTGCCTGACCGTAAATGCTTTTAACAGTTCACGTTCTGCACTGGCATTTGGGTACCCCAGTGACAGGCACATCAGAAAACGGTCCGTTTGAGATTCCGGTAATGGATAGGTACCCGCCAGATTGGTCGGGTTTTGCGTTGCAATCACAAAAAACGGCTCTGGCAAAGGTCGGGTTTCACCATCCAGAGTTACCTGTCCTTCCTCCATAGCCTCCAGCAAAGCACTTTGAGTGCGCGGCGTGGCACGATTGATTTCATCAGCCATCAGCAGCTGACAAAACACCGGACCTTCCCTGAAACTGAAAGTGCCCTGTGTCGGATCAAAAACCGAACCACCCAGTATATCTGCTGGCAATAAATCACTGGTGAATTGAATACGTTTAAACGACAAACCGAGGACACCTGCCAAGGCCTGCGCCAGCGTAGTTTTACCCATACCGGGTAAATCCTCCAGCAACAGATGTCCGCCAGCAAGCAAACAACACAAGGCCAGTTTGACTTGTTGCTCCTTACCCAAAACTACCGAACTGATTTCTGCCAGCGCCTGATCAATCTGTGCCTGCATGCAATTATGCCCTTTCCCGGATGTTCAGATTACCTCAAAGCATGAGTGTAGCGCGACTGACATAAATCAGGCTTTCCTTTTTTAACTTTACAGTATAAAGTACTTTCATAAAATCAATGATGGGATTCTGAGTCGTGCCAACAACACCCAAAACTACTCCAGCGCGCACCGAGCTTGCATCCAATACTATCAACCTTGCTGAACGCGCCGAGGACAATCTGCGCTTTATCCGTTCAACCATGGAGAGTGCATCAGTCTTCACTGGATTATCAGGCAAGGGATATGTCTTTACCGGTATAACCGCCTTGGTGGCGAGCTGGCTGGCCTCGATTCAACCAGGCCCGGAACGTTGGCTGTTGGTGTGGATGGGCGAGCTGGCACTGGCTACGGTGATTGCATCCGCGTTTACCTGGAAAAAAACCCGCCAGCTGGGTCTTTCGATGCGACTGTCCACCACACGAAAACTGCTGTCAGCGTTTTTACCTGCCATGTTGGTCGGCGGACTGTTGTCACTGGTGTTTTACCAAGAGCAATTGATTCTATTACTGCCGGGGATCTGGTTGAGCCTGTATGGCGCAGCGGTCATCACCGCCGGTGCATGGTCGGTCCGCATACTGCCAGCAATGGGCGTTGTGTTTATGCTGCTGGGCGCCCTTGCGTTGCTGACATCGGTCTCAGCAGACTGGTTAATGGCTGTCGGATTCGGTGGTTTGCATATTGTGTTTGGCACGCTGATCTGGAGGCGTTATGGCGGTTAAAAAACCTCAACAACAGCTTGAATCCACTGCGCTGGAATCTTCATTGCCGTTAAAAAAATCCAAACCCGCCGCCACGGCAGAGGCTTTGGATAATCTGATTCACGAACGCACCCGCTTGTCGTTGATCAGCGCGCTGGCCGCTCATCCCAGCCTCAGTTTCAGTGAACTCAAGGAGCTGCTGCAGATGTCTGATGGCAACCTCAGTGTGCAGGCGCGCAAGCTGGAGGAAGCCGGTTATATAAGTTGCGAGAAACGTTTTGTCGGCCGCACACCGCGCACGGAATTCGCATTGACCGACGACGGCCGCGCTGCCCTGCAACGCTATGTTGCGCACATGGAAGCGCTGATCAAAACCATGAAACCGCTCAAAGCCACCAACAAGGGTTAAACAAACTGATGGTTTGAACAAATAGAAGGGTTAAATAATAGAAGGGTTAATGAATATGAATTCGCTTCAACAGTACACATCGCACCACACATCAGCATTCAGCCCGGCACCTGACCAAACACAACTGACATCATCCATGAATCTGCTCATGCTTGGCACCGCCAGTGGCATGCTGCTGCACTGGCTGGTCTGGGACAGAATCGGTGGCAGCCTCGGCATGTTTGTGTGGACTGTGCTCAGCTGCGCCGCCATGCTCTGGTTGAACCGTCATCAAAACAAGGGTTGGCGTCTCGAATTACTGGGATGGAGCACGGTGATGGCCAGCGCTGCCCTGCTTGCCATGTTGCGGGATGCCGATCAGGTGATGTTGCTGATGTTTTTGGTCATGTTGTTGAGTCTGGGCATGATGTTCTACCGCTCACGCGGTGAATTGCTTGCCAACGCGACATTGCCAAGGGTTTTTATGACTGCCTTGAGTCTGCCTGCGCGTATCCTGCTGAGTATTTTCCCTGCCCTCGACACCGTCATCAAATCAAGCTGGCGAGGCGGCAGCCAGATAAGTGCCGTGTTCAGGGGAGTGCTGTTGGCGGCTCCTCTGCTATTTGTTTTTGTGCTGTTATTCGCGTCTGCTGATGCAGTGTTCAACCAGCAATTGCAGCGCATCGGCGATCTGGTAAATGCACTGACGCCTACCACACCTTTGATCACGCTGATCCTGATTGTGCTGGCTACCGGTCTGTTAAGTTGCAGCGTTATGCAGACTGTTCACTCCTCTGATGTGTCAGTCAATGATCAGTCACAACAGTTGTGGCCCGGCATGCGAGTCACACTCGGGCAAACCGAAACCGCCATTCTGATGGGATCGCTGGCGTTGTTGTTTACAACCTTCGTGATTTTGCAGACCTCCTATCTGTTTGGCGGGCGCGAGCTGCTCGAAGTGCGCAGTGGTCTGACGCTGGCTGACTATGCGCGTCGCGGCTTTTTTGAATTGCTGGTGGTGGCGGCGCTCACCATGGGTGTGTTGATGGCGCTGGCGTCCGTTCATTGTCATCAGGGCTTGTTTCGACGACTGGGCGCTGTGCTGATTGTCTGCGTTTTAATTATGCTGCTGTCGTCCATTTACCGCCTGAACCTCTATGTTGAACAATTTGGTCTGACCATGGCACGCGTAGTAGCACTGACCGTCATGTTATGGCTGGGCATCAGTTTGTTAGGGTTTGCAGCAACCGTGTTACGCGGCAACTCACGGGGTTTTCTGGCTGGTATGGTGATCAGTGGCATGGCCTGTTGTCTGCTTCTTGGCGTGATAAATCCTGCAAGGACTGTCGCAATCATCAATATCAACCATGCCTTGTCTCAAAACTCGCGTCTTGATCTTGACTACCTGAGCAGTCTCGGCGCCGATGTTGTTCCGGAAGTGCTTAACTCATTGAGTGAAGCAACTGCACCTGACTACTTTTGTCGGGTGGTGATAGGAACCTATTCGCGCTGGTACAACGATGCTCGCGACTGGCGCGACTGGAATGCCGCACGTGCTGCTGCTCACCAACGCTTCATGGCTCACCTCGAGACGTGTTGATCTGATAAATCAATACGCAAGCGTTCAGCCCAAACTGCTATGATTCTGGTCATCGAACCAGGATGACCTTATGGCACTGAGAATTCTCCACACCTCCGACTGGCACCTTGGCCGCGCGCTTTACGGTCAAAAACGCTATGAGGAGTTTGATGCGCTGCTGGACTGGATGATCAACACCCTGCAGGCGCAACGCGTGGATGTGCTGCTGATTGCCGGCGATGTCTTTGATTCCGGCACACCCAGTAACCGCGCCATGCAACAGTACTACCGGTTTCTGACCCGGGTCAGCGGCACACACTGCAGACACGTGGTGATCATTGGTGGCAATCATGATTCCCCTACCTTCCTGAATGCGCCCCGTGAACTGCTGAAAGTGTTAAACGTGCACGTGGTGGGTGCCAAGGCTGATAACGTTGAAGACGAAGTGATTGTCCTGCGCAACGCCGATCAACGCGCTGAAGCGATTATCTGCGCTACCCCTTACCTGCGTGACCGTGATATCCGCAGTACCGAGGCCGGTGAGTCCATCGAGGATAAAGCGCAAAAACTGCTGGAAGGCATACAGGCGCACTATGCCGCCGTCACTGCACATGCTGAAGCGCTGCACGCTGCGTTGCCCTCCGAAGACGCCGCGCACGTCCCCATCATCGCCATGGGACACTTGTTTACGGCAGGCGGTCGCACCACGGACGGTGATGGTGTGCGTGATTTATACGTCGGGTCTATTGCGCATGTGGGCGCGAATATTTTTCCATCCGCGCTGGATTATGTGGCACTGGGGCACTTGCATCTGCCGCAAAACGTCGGTGGACGTGATCATATCCGTTACAGCGGTTCACCGATTGCGATGGGCTTTGGTGAAGCATTGCAGCAAAAGTCCGTGTGCCTGATGACATTTGATCAGCGCAAACCCGAACTGACACTGATCGACATACCGGTTTTCCAACGCCTGCGTCAACTGCGCGGCAATTTACAACGCTTGTTGTCCGACTTGCAGCATCTTGTTCAGAACAACATCAGTACGTGGGTGGAAGTGATGTATACCGGCGACGACATTGTGCCGGATCTGCGCGAACAGCTGGATCACGCGGTCAGCCCAGACAACACAAACCAGCGGAGTCCGGTGACAATTTTACGCATCAAAAATCAACGCAGCAGTGCACAACTGTCAAGTGGCGAGGCCCCACAACAAACACTGGATGACCTGACGCCACAGGATGTGTTTGAGAAATGCCTGGATGCGAACAAGGTTGCCAGTGAGCAACGTCCAGCATTGCAACTGGCCTGGCAAGAGATCCTGCAACAGTTGCAAGAACACGACACACGGGCGGAATGACTCATGCGCATTCTTGGACTCCGTTTTAAAAACATTAACTCACTGGCTGGCGAATGGCAGGTAGATTTCACCCGGCCTGAATATACCGCGGATGGCATATTTGCGATCACTGGCCCGACGGGTGCCGGCAAAACCACGTTGTTGGATGTGATTTGCCTGGCGTTGTATGGACGCACACCGCGACTCGATCGTGTTAATAAGTCAGGCAATGATGTCATGACCCGCCAGACGGGCGAGTGTTGGGCTGAAGTTACCTTTTCAACACAGACTGGTCGTTACCGATGTTATTGGTCACAACACCGTGCCCGGAAAAAAGCCGGCGCCGAACTGCAAACACCCAGACACGAAATCAGTGACGCACACTCCGGGCAAATTATCGACAACCAGATTCGTACCGTTGAAAAACGTATCGAAGAAATCACCGGCATGGATTTTCAGCGCTTTACTCAATCCATGATGCTGGCACAGGGTGGATTTGCGGCATTTTTAAAAGCGTCTGCAGATGAGCGCGCACCGATTCTGGAACAAATCACCGGTACCGCTATTTACTCCGATATTTCTATCAAAGTACACGAGCGCCACGCATTCGAACGCACACAATTGCAGTTGCTGCAAAGCGAACTGAGTGGCATGCAACTGCTGACACCCGAACAGGAAACGGCCTTAAGAGCCGAAGAGCATACACAGTCACAAGCACTACTCCCTGAAAAGGAACAGCTGGCCAAACTCAAAGAACACCTCGCGTGGCAACGACAGTGCCAGGATCTTCAACAAAAGCTGCTGACGTTGAAACAGCAGCAGGAGCACTGGCAGCAACAACATAATGCTTTTGCTGATCAGCGCGAGCAATTACACAAAGCCAATCGTGCGCTGGAATTATCCGGCCACTACAGCGCACTGACCACCTTGCGACAACAACAGCAGGCAGACCTGCAAAAGGAACTCAGCGCAGCGCACGCAGAGCCGGGTTTGCAAGAACAACGTCTCTCCTTAGAGAGCAAGTACAACCATGCTCAAGCGGCACACCAGCAGACGGATCAGAAACTGATACAGATGCGTCCCGTGTTCAGACAAGTGCACGTACTGGACAGCAGTCTCAGCCAGCAGCGCACGCAACTCGACCGACTCAATGCCGACGTCTGCAAACTTGAGGGCGATCTGTACGCCGCACAGCAGCAAACAAATGTGTTGCAGGCTGCTGTTGATAAAGAATCACAAGCGTTGGCTCTACTATCGGAAGTGGGTGAGACAAGTTACGATGACATGCTGAAACGTCTGAACGCCGACGTACAACGGAAACAGGCGCTACTCGATAAAAAGCAATCTGAGCTCGATGCATTAACGGAAGGCAAGTCGCCCAACCTTTGGCGCGAAACGATAGATCAACTGTCTCAAACACTGGCCAAAACCGACGCGCTGTTGCAACGTTATAGCGAGCGCAACACGCTGCTTGAAAGCCTGCAGTCACAACATCACCAACGAACTCAGGCAGAGACTGAGCTTGCAGAACTGACACAAAAACAACAGCAGCTACAACAATTGTTTGGTGCCCGCGACGCGCTGGTGGCAGCCTTGCAAAAAGAAGTGTCCTTGCTGCACACCATCAAAAATCTTGAGTCGCTGCGCGTACAACTGGTGGATGGTCAACCTTGCCAACTGTGTGGTTCATTGCAGCATCCCTATGCCAGTCATGCACCCGATGCGGATGTTGATGCACTGAACACGCAACTTCGTGAGGCGCTCAGCTTGCTGAATGAAAGTCGTGATCAACTGCAACACGCAAACAATCGCACACTTCAACATCAGGAAAAAATCAAGCACATAACGGGTCAGTGTCTGGACACGCTTGAAACAATCAATGCGCTTGAACTGACGCTTTTAACACAAACCGAGGCGCTCAGACTTGGCGCGGATGTGACGCTTGCGCAGCATCGTGACATGCTGCTTGCAGAGCAGGACGCTATCAAGAAAACACTACTGAACATCGACGCTGCGCAGCAGGATTTAACTGCGCTGGACAAAGCTGCACGCGCTGCCCATGAAAGCGTTGTCGTCATCACGCAACGCATCACAACGCTTTCTCATACTCAAACGCGACTGCATGACAGTCAACAGCAACTGGAGAAAATCAAACAACAGAAAAGTGCCACGCTGGCGGAGCGAGAACGTCAACAACAGACACTTAATGAGTTGATCAGTCAGCGTCAAGGACTGCTGGGCGACAACGATGCTGACCAGCATGAAGCACAATTGGAAGCAGAACTCGCCCGCGCAAACGGTACCCTGCAGACCGCACTCGCTCAGTATCAACTGGCAGAAAAGCGTCTGGACGACAATCGTCAGCTTCGTTTGACGCTGGCACAACAACTCATTGAGCGTGCCCAGCAAATCAGTGCCGACGAAACAGCATTCAACAGCCTGTTAAACAACAAATCGTTCAACAACGAGGCGGATTATCTGGCCGCTGTGCTCCCCGATCAAGTACGACAAGATTTACAGCAGCAGGCGGAGCAACTGGCACGGCAAGGCAGTGAACTACAAGCACTGATCAATCAGTACACGCACGAACTGGACGATCTGTTGCAGGCAGCACTCACCGATCAAACGCACGCGCAACTGCTACACGCCATTGACGAGCAGGATAAGCGGGTCAGTCAATTGCAGGAAGCACTGGGTGGCATCCGTCGGGACTTAAGCAACAATGAGTTGGCGCGCAGCAAACAACAACAGCAAGCCGAAAAAATAGACAACCAAAAAGTTGAGCTGGTGCGTTGGGCGGCCCTGCATGACTTGATCGGCTCGGCTGATGGCAAAAAATTCCGCAATTTTGCCCAAGGCCTGACCTTTGAAATGATGATCAGTCATGCGAACCAACAGCTAACAAAAATGACAGACCGGTATCAGTTGATCCGAGATCCGGAGCAACCGCTGGATCTCAACGTGATTGATTATTATCAGGCCGGCGACATTCGCTCCACCAAAAATCTGTCCGGTGGTGAAAGCTTTATTGTCAGCCTGGCACTTGCCTTGGGTCTGTCATGCATGGCCAGTCGCAATGTGCGTGTTGACTCGCTATTTCTGGATGAGGGGTTTGGCACACTGGATGAAGACGCCCTTGATACTGCGCTGGAAACCTTGGGTAGTCTGCAGCAGGAAGGCAAACTGATTGGTGTGATCTCTCACATTCCAGCGCTTAAAGAACGTATCAGCACACAGATCAGAGTGTCACCCGGCACCGGTGGCCGCAGCACACTGAGCGGCCCGGGATGCAGTGCCCTCTAGCATGAACGTTTTATTGAAACAGAGGATACATAGATCCCAATAATAATACGCCCATCGCCAGATTAAACACCCTGGCCTTCAGGGGATCCAGCAAAAATTTGCGCAGACTGGCGCCAAACAGATTCCACAGACTGATCACCGGCATACCCAGTACCGCAAACAGTAAACCAATCAACAGGGTATTGCTCCAGATGGTTTGCGGTTGTGTGTACGTTGCAATCGCGGTGAGCATCATCATCCAGGCTTTTGGGTTAACCCATTGAAACATGGCCGCTTGCCAAAAACTCAAGGGGTTGGTGACCACGGGCACGTCATTTGTTTCAGGCTGCACAACAACCGGCGTCGGTGCAAAGGCAGGTTTTACCAACCCCCAGGTCAGGTACAGCAGCGCACCGCCACACAAAACTTTCAGCACCATTTCCAGTATTGGAAACCGGGTTAATAGTTGCCCCAGTCCCAGCGTAATGGCCAGCAGCAAACTCTGACAGCCGATAGTAATACCCAGAATATGCGGAATTGAGCGGCGAAAACCGAAATTGGCGCCTGACGCCAGCAACATCATGTTGTTTGGGCCTGGCGTTCCCGTCATCACCACCACAAATCCCATCAGGGCTATCGATTGCTCTATCGGCATTTTAGTTTCTTGTCCTCTTTTCCAGAATCGTTTAAGGATGTGCATTCTGCATAGACACAGACAAACAATACAGATATAAAATATGAAAATTGAACCGGTACAGTTTCTAGTACAACACACCTGTATTGCCTTAATCAGCAACGTCTGTACCGCCAATATCACCTCAACTTGCATTAGGCTGATAAAAAAGTACGGAGAGCGCAACATGCTGTACCAGCAACTGGCAGATCGTCTGCAATCGTTGATCGGAGAGAATATCTACGAGGTGGGCACCCGTCTGCCGGGTGTGCGTCAACTCAGTACTCAGCACGAAGTCAGTGTGTCTACCGCCGTTAATGCGTGTCGCGAACTTGAGCAGCGCGGTTTGCTGGAAGCACGTCCGCGTGCCGGATACTTTGTACGCCTGCCGCCCGCTCAAAGAGCCGCACCCCGCCCCGGCAAAACAAGCACCAAACCTCGCGCCGTAACCGGGCAAGAACGCGTGCTGCGGCTACTGCAAGCGGTGAATGATCCGGATATTGTGAATCTGGGCGCGGCCGTGCCGGATGCAGATTTTCTGCCGGTGGCAGTGATGGAGCGTGCGTTTCATCATGTGCTGCGCACCCAACGCAGGCGTTGTATGGGGTATGAATTCCCGCCAGGCGCCCCGGAGTTGCCTGCGCAGATAGCCCGACGCCTCGCAGGACATCAGTGTCAGGTCACGCAAGATGAGGTACTGATCACCAACAGCTGTCAGGAAGCCATGCACATTGCGCTCAAGCTGCTCACCCAACCCGGCGATACCGTCGCGGTGGAGTCACCCACCTATTACGGACTCCTGCAGATCATCGAATCACTGGGTTTAAAAGCACTTGAGATTCCCACCGATCCGGTTACCGGCATCTCATTGGATGCACTGGACCTGGCGCTTGAGCGCTGGCCGGTCGCCGCCTGCATTCTGGTGAGCAATTTCTCCAATCCACTGGGTGTGTGCATGAGTGATGAACGCAAAATCGCGCTGGTGCACTGCCTGAACAAACATCAAGTGCCGTTGGTCGAAGATGATATCTATGGCGATCTGCCGTTTAACGGCAGACGCCCGTCCCCTATCAAACGCTGGGATACGCAGGGACTGGTTTATTATTGTTCATCCTCATCAAAAACCTTATCAGCAGGCATGCGTGTTGGTTGGCTGGTACCGGGTGCGCAGTTTGAAAAGGCCAGACACCTGCAATTTATCAACACCCTGTCAGTGAATACACCGGCGCAACTGGCGCTCGCGCACTTTCTGCAACATGGTCACTTCGAACGCAGCCTGCGCAACTCTGCAACTGAATATGCCAAGGCAGTAGCGCGTATGACTGATCGTGTTTCACAGCTGTTTCCACGCGAAACACGTGTCAGCCGCCCGGCTGGCGGGTTTGTGTTGTGGCTGGAATTACCGGGTGAACAGGACACGCTAGGTCTGATGGAAACCGCATTGGACGCGGGCGTCAGTTTTGCACCGGGTGAAATGTTTTCAGCCGCAGGCAAATATAACAACTGCCTGCGGTTGAACTGTGCGGTACGCTGGGATGCCCGACTTGAACGGGCACTGATTGCACTGGCTAAACTGATTTAAACTCAGGTGCCCAAGCGGTAACGCAACTTGATAACCAGTTTGCTGTCCAGTGGTTCTTCCCAGACGTTGTCAAATTGATCGCCAAAATTGAGCAAGGTGCGACGCTGGTTACCCGCGCGTGAATACACAACAAACAGGTCTGACAACGGCGCAATTTCCCAACGGTAACGAACCTGGAAATTCATGTTGGAAATTGAGAAACTGTCAGTCGGGCCAGTTGGCTTGGCACCTTCCACAAGATCACGGCTACGAGTAGGCGCATCTTTGGGCAGAATAAAAAACCGGTCCTCCTCTGCTTTGATACCCACCCATTGCAGGCCCATAGTGAGTTGCTGTCGGGCCGATATGTAATACTCCATTTTAAAACTCGTTTCCCACTGATTTGTCTGGAAAGTCGTAAAATCCTGCCCGCCCTGGTGCAGTAGCCAACCATCACGATCCTGATACGTTATGCCCCCATTCATGCTGAAGTTGGGGACGGGCCGCCACGTGACACCGGCATCGTAACGTTCGCTGTAACCCCCAGCAAACTCGGTTGAACGGCCTGCACCAACGTTATAACTCACTGCTTGCGCAGCATTGGTGCTGTAGTTGAAGCTGAAATTAGTACGCTCACGCGTTGCAAAACTGCCGTTGCCGAAACTGTTCAGGTCATCATAACGTTTCGGGAAATGCTGGAAGTTGAGATTAACCCGACTCAGATTATTCAGGGTCACCGTGGTACTGATGACAGGAATTGCATTGTTTGTCCTGTCACCATCCAGATTCTCTTCGTAGCGCAGGAAAGGGTTGACGCGAATATCACGCACCCGTGTCAAACCGGTTTTTACCCATTCAAAGCGGTACCAGGCCTCAATGGCATTGTTGCGCTCCTGATAACCAAAATCGTTGATGTCGATAGTGTCATCCAGATAGGTCAGGTTCAGTGTATGTTTAAAGCCCACGCGCGGGGTATAGATGATGTCGGTAAACGCACCATATCCCTGACCATTTTCGTCCGAATCAGAGGTCACAACCTGACCATCAAAATTCCAGATACCGCCCTGCGTCAGGTATTTAAAATCCACCGCGTGTACCGCTGCATCCGAGGCGTCGTGCGCCACCAGCGTGCCGATGTAACCGAGGCCCCGGTAGGCAGCCCCACCGCCCTGATCTTCGTACAGCACACGGAACGCCGTAAAGTCGCGGCCAGTCTGTTCATAACGATTGCCATCATTGCCACGGAACAAGGCATCATCTTCACTGGCAGCCAACACGCCGTAGCGGAAACTGCCCACCTGGCCGGTGGCTTTGACCGCCCCTAACAGATCCGCATTCTGCAGCCTTTCCCGTTGGGACAGACCCACACCCGCCGGCAAGTCGGGCGACCGTGGACGTCCACCAATGCGACGGGTATTCAGGATAGTGAATCGTTTACCCGTGCTGCCGTTCGAGCGTGCAGAGGTATTAAAGATCTCCTGACCTTCCTGAAAAAACAAACGCTTTTCAGGAAAAAACGTTTCGCTGGCCGTCAGGTTCACGTCGACGTCATCGGCCTCGGCAGATCCAAAATCCGGATTCAACGTGGCTGTCATCTGAAAATTGGACGAAGGTCGCCAGAATAAATCGACACCGGTGCGATGGGTCCAGTCGTTGTCAATTTCATCATAGGTCGATGCCACGGACGGGAACAGACTCCACTGTTGACGCGGATTAACACCGTCAAGTTGCAGCAGTGGGAAGTTACTCAGGAAAATAGCGTCCGACTTGGCAATGGCTGGCCATGCATAATTCTGATTCAGGTGTGCCACCACGCGTTCTGCATAAATGCCGATTTCACGCGTACCTTCGCGAAACGGCATGGCAAGTTGCCCCCAGGGAATGTAGTACTCCGCGGACCAGCCCGTTGCAGTCTCAGCGGTGGCACCATACCAGGCACCGTCCCACTGACTGTTATATTGGCGTTCGGGCAAAATCGTGCCATCCATCTGGTTATCACCCAGCGCCAGGCTGACCCAATAACCAAACTGACCTTCGCCAGAGGTATCCAGGGTAATGGACAGTCGATCACGGGTCAGCTCCCGGTTATCACGCGCACTGATACGACGCACAAGCGTTTCGGGCGGTTGATCCATCTCAGCACTCATGTAAATGCCACGAGCATTATAAAAAACGCGCAAACGTGTGTCGTAAGGTGCAGGTGCCAATGTTTCCGGCTCTACCACACCCATGCCACTGAAGGTCGGGATCTGCGACCACACTGCGTCATCCAGTTGCCCATCAATATCTATCGAGACATCGTCAGGCATTTCTATCAATTGCAACTTGAGTTCGCGGCCAACGCGACCCTGATAGCTGCCATCATTCAGGTTTATTCCGGTGGTCAATGGCTGAGCCAAAGCCCCCTGTGTCATATACACGGAAATCATTCCGGCAAGAGAAAGGCGATACAAGGATTTCAAAACAACATTCCCGTTGGTGATTTTGGTTAGCAGGTTTTTTTAGTTGGAACCGGAATCTGCCATCCAAACCGGCATTTGTCCATGCCTTTTACCTACTCAAACCCTGCCTTTTATCGCTGGAAGCTTGTTTGTTACAAACTGTTGCTGAATAATCCTGTTCAGTCATCTTTTGACACTTAACGACGGGGAAACAACAATGAAACAAATCTCCTTGCAACAAGCACGCCCTCAGAAACACTTTACACTGATCTCGCTGACCCTCGGGCTGACCTTCGCGGCCTCGTCGGCATTTGCCCAGTATGAACCACCACGTCTGCCTAACGGGCATCCTGATCTGCAAGGTGTCTGGAGTAACAAGACACTGACACCGTTAACCCGCGATCGTGCATTGGGCGATGCCCGGCAATTGACGCCCGAGCAAGTTGCTGCCAAAGAAGGAGCACAAGCAGCATTTGTTGAAGCGGAATACGCCCCCAGCGACCCCAATCGTGAAGCAGGTGCCGGCGCCCAAGGTGGTAATGACGGCAACACTGACGACGGCTATAACGAATTCTGGAAAGAAGAAGGCGATCGCATCCAGATGATCAACGGCGAATACCGCTCATCCATCATCATCGAGCCCGCGAACGGCCAGATTCCCTTTATCCCTGATCGCAGCTTGCGCCGGCGTTTGCCTGAAGGTCTGTCGGCCAACGATGGCCCGGAAGGCCGCCCGCTCGCGGAGCGCTGCCTGTTGTCGTTTGGCAACCACTCCGGCCCGCCTATGCTGCCGGTGATGTACAACAACAACTACCAGATTGTGCAAAACGACGACTACGTAATGATCATGGCTGAGATGAATCATGATGCACGGATTATCAAACTTAACGATGAACCTGACCTGCACATGCAAAAGTGGATGGGCGACTCCGTCGGCCGCTGGGAAGGCGATACGTTGGTGGTGACCACCGCAGGTTTCCACCCACAGCAGACTATTTTTGGTGCGTCCCAGAATCTGACCATCACCGAGCGTTTTACCCGCACGGCTGAATCTGAAATTCTGTACGCATTTACCGTTGATGATCCGACGGTTTACACCGAGGCCTGGACAGGGGAATTGATGTTTAATGCTCGCCCCGCTGATGAAAAAATCTTTGAGTACGCTTGTCATGAAGGCAATTACGCCCTCCCCGGTGTGCTCGCAGGGGCCAGGATGGCTGAACTGGAAGATGCTAAATAAGCCACGCAGGGTTTGTTCATGCTGGAGTGGTTTGCTCGCATAGAACTGTCGTCGCTCAGTGTTGCTGTGCGAGAAGTCTGGTGGGTATTCCCGTCGGTGCTGGTGATCCACTCCCTGTCCATGGCGATGATGGCAGGGTTTGGTGTGGTGATTGCTGCACGGGCCACAGGCAGGGTTGCGTCGCTGGCCACCACCACGCTACGCCGTTTTGAGCCGCTGTTTCTGGCAGGTTTACTGGCCGCCGGCTTTTCCGGCCTGGTGTTGTTATGGGGTTATCCTGCCAAAGCACTTACCAATCCGCTGTTTTATCTCAAGTTGATTATCCTTGCGTTATCCACCTGGCTCACGCTGCAACTTTCCGCTAATCGCTGGTCACCTCACATGCAAGCGCGGCTGGCAGTGTTGAGCCTGGCTGGCTGGATAGCGATGATTTTTGCCGGCCGTTTTCTGGCCTACACGCACTCTGTGCTGTTGGCATCGTGGTTAATATCACCGGCAGGAGGCTGAGCGTTGTCACTCGTTGCAGGGTTAACCAAACTTGGTTATGACAGCGGTATTTTCACGCTGATGAACACGCAGTGGGGTTGGCCATTTGTAGAGTCACTGCATTTTGTTGGATTAACACTTTTACTGGGCACGGTAGGCCTGTTTGATCTGCGCCTGATCGGATTCGGAAAACAAATACCGGTCAAGGCATTACATCCTCTTGTGACAATTGGCGTGTTTGGATTTTTGTTAAACACCGCCACTGGATTGATGTTTGTGGTCAGTGATCCGGGGCAATATGTTTACAACCCGGCTTTTCAAATCAAGGTGCTGGCCATAATAATGGCAGGCATCAATCTTGCTGTGTTCTATCGCTTGATTGCACCACTGATCAGAAACTTGCCTGACAACGCCCCCGTTCCGGGTCCTGCCCGCGTGGCAGGATTCATCTCACTGAGTTGTTGGTGTGTGGTTATTGCAGGCGGGCGCCTGATTACGTTTTATCGCCCTCCGGAATTCTGGTGCATCTGGTGCTAAATCAACTATTCTGCCGTCATCTGTTGTTTTGTTCTTAGTGAGGAACATATGAAATTTGAACGATCTGCCCTGGTTCTGGGCATTCTGGCTGCACTGGCACTGAGCGCCTGCAGCGACACTGCTGTTGAAACCCCGCATGCAGAGTCAACCATGCCGCTTGTTGCGAAAACGTCTGATAACACCGGTGATGCAATCACCACGTTAATTGCCGAAGAAGCCTCCGTTGCCGAGTTACAAACCGCCATGACCGCTGGCCAATTGACAGCGGTCGCCATTGTCGAGCACTACATCAACCGCATTAACACACTGGATGAAACCACTAATTCAGTCGTCGAGATTAATCCAGACGCGTTGGCTATTGCCCTGCAACGCGACGAAGAACGTGCCGCCGGACGAATACGCTCGCCATTACACGGCATACCAGTGCTGCTGAAAGACAATATCGACACCGCTGACCAGATGAAAACCACAGCCGGCAGCCTGGCGCTTTTTGGTGCACCAACGCCGGCACAAGACGCGTTTGTGGTGCAACAATTGCGCGATGCCGGCGCGATCATTCTGGGCAAAACCAATCTCAGTGAGTGGGCAAATTTCCGCTCCAGCAACTCTTCTAGCGGCTGGTCTGCACGTGGCGGCCAGACCCGCAACCCTTACAACATAGAGATTACGCCGTGTGGCTCCAGTTCGGGTTCGGGGGTTGCCGTGGCAGCCAATCTGACGGTGCTGGCGGTCGGCACCGAGACGGATGGTTCGATTATCTGTCCGGCCAGCAACAACAGCCTGGTGGGCATCAAACCAACACTGGGCCTGGTATCGCGCACTGGCATCATCCCGATTTCACACAGTCAGGACACTGCTGGCCCAATGGCTCGTTCGGTTTCTGACGCTGCAGCGCTGCTAACGGCCATGGTCGGTGTTGACCCCAATGACCTGATTACCCTGAATGTCACCACCAGCGAAGCAATTGACTACAGCGACTATCTGCAGACCGGTGCCTTGGCGGGAAAACGGATTGGCATCATGCGCAGTCTGTTTGGCAGAAACTTTCAGGTAGATACCTTGATGGAGCAACAGTTTGCCGTACTGCGCAGTGCCGGCGCGACCCTTGTTGATATTGATATGCGCAACACCCCTGAAATCAACGCCGCCGAGTACGAAGTACTGCTGTTCGAGTTCAAAGATGGCCTGAACAAATACCTGGCAAAACGTGGCGGTTTTTATCAGTCACTTGAGCATTTGATACGCTTCAATGACGTCAACCGCGATCGCCAAATGCCTTTTTTTGCACAGGAGATTTTTATCGAAGCACAGGCAAAAACCAATTTACAGGACCCAGCCTATGTGACCGCCTTGAGCACAGCAAAAACCGGCAGTCAGGCAATTATCAACAGTGCTTTAATGAACAATGATCTGGATGCCATTGTGGCGCCCAGTAACGGCCCCGGCTGGCCGATTGATCTGGTCAACGGAGATAATGGCAGTAGCGTGAATTACGTCTCCAGCGCCGGACTGGCAGCCATTTCAGGTTACCCGGCGATTACCGTACCTGCCGGTTACATCAATGGCATGCCCGTCGGCATCTCATTTATGGGGAGCGCTTTTTCCGAACCGGTGTTGATCGGGATGGCTTATGAATTTGAGCAAAAAACACTGGCGCGGCGAGCGCCGCAGTAAGACGACAGTGCGCGGGTGGCATGCTCACAAGTCGGGCATGCCATTGCACCCGACTATATTGCCAACGTTGAAGCACGCGGCACACAGGGCAAAAAGCGTAAAACCGTCAGATGTTGATGGGTCACTGGATCACGGCAACACCCATTGCACGATGCCAATCAGCGCAAACATCAGGGCAAAGGTCACCAGCACACCTGCGACAGCAAACTTTTTAATATCACCGTGCTGAAAATCCCGCTCACGATTGCTGCTGCTTTGCACGCCAAATGCAGCTGCGATACTGCTGCCAAGCATCTGTAACCAGCTGACTTCTCGCACAGATTCCTGACCATAACGCTTGTTGGATTTACTCATGTTCGGACACTCCTGCTGTGATAATGACAACAATGGCTTTCAACAATCACTTGTCTAACCCGTGAACTGCAATGCTTATGCCATGACAGAATCTAACACGCAAAGATAGCTATCTTGCTGACATACAACAATATTTAGTTCGTTAGCGTTTTCTAAAGAACGCCGCGAGATTTCTTATTTGCCAAATATTGACCAGCAATTGCCAAAAATGACAAAAACCCGCAAAACCAACTGTTGTTTGCTGCGACACCTTTTGTCGCCTCTGCCTGCACAATACCAATCCATCACAAAACCCTTATACTTGCTTCAACAGCAAAAAATCCGTCACTCCAGGGATAGACCAGATGATTCAACCCGGCTTTATGGTGCTGCAAAGCAACCGACTCGAGAACCTGCGCCGGGTGACCGTCGAGTGGCTGCGTCGTTACCCATTAAATCCGCTGGAAAATGAAGTATTGCTGGTACAAAGCAATGGTATTTCGCAATGGCTGAAGCTGGCACTGGCTGCCGATGTCGACACGCCGGACCCAATGGATTCGGGTTGTGGCATTGCAGCGGCCATGGATATCAACCTTCCGGGGCGTTTCCACTGGGCAGCCTATCGTGCCGTACTTGGCGACTTGCCGGAAACCTCGCCGTTTGACAAACCTCTGCTGAGCTGGCGTTTGCTGCGATTGCTGCCCTCACTGCTGAACGAACCTGAGTTTACGGCGCTTAAGCATTTTCTGGCAGATGACCGCGGTCAGCGCAAACAGTTCCAACTGGCACAGCGTCTGGCCGACTTGCTCGACCAATACCAGATCTATCGCGCAGACTGGCTGAATGACTGGGCCACTGATATCAATCAAATTACCCGCCACAATCAGCCGGCTGCGTTGCCCGTTGAACAATGTTGGCAAGCCGCGTTGTGGCGCAGACTCTTGCAGGATATTCCTGAGATTGCCCGCGCCAGTGGACGCGCGCAGGTCCATCAGCAATTTCTGGACGCCTGTGCGTTATTAAATGCCCAAAACCGACCGACAACCTTACCCAGGCGCGTGATCGTGTTTGGTTTGTCGTCGTTACCCGGCCAGACCTTGGAAGTATTGGCCGCGATTGCACGCTGTACACAAATCGTGCTGTGTGTGCATAACCCCTGCGCTCATTTCTGGGGTGATATTGTTGATCCGCAACAATCACTGGGTTTGTTTAAAAAGCCATATAAACGCCAGTCGCCTCGTCATGATTTTCCGATCCTGAGTGAGGCAACGTCAGACAAGCAACTTGACGAACTTTATATGCGCGGCAATCCGCTGTTAGCCGCCTGGGGTAAACAAGGCAGGGATTACATCCGCTTGTTGGATGAACACGATGAGCGCAGTGCCTATGAGGACCTGTTTCAGTCTGAACAGATAAAAATCGATCTGTTTGAAGCACCGGATGAGCGTCAGCTGCTCGGACAACTACAAGCTGATATTTTCCATCTGCGCAGCAGCGACGAATCACGCCAACATGCACGTGATGCTGCCATCATCAATGACCAAAGCATCAGTTTCCATATCGCCCACAGCGCACAACGTGAAGTCGAAATTCTGCAGGATCACCTGCTATCACTGTTTAATCAGGATCCGGCATTGCGCCCGCGTGACGTGCTGGTGATGGTGCCGGATATCAACCAGTTTGCGCCCGCCGTGCAGGCAGTATTTGGGCGCCTAACACGCGCTGACAACCGCTACATACCGTTCACCATTTCTGATCAAGGCAAACGCCATCAAGCCCCCATTTTTGTTGCACTGGAAATGCTGTTGCAATTGCCCTCTGCCCGCCTGGGTGTCAGCGAACTGTTGGACTTTCTGGATATCCCTGCCGTGCAAAACGCGTTTGATATCAGTGCCGACGACAAACCCCTGCTGCATCGCTGGATAGAACAAGCCGGCATACGCTGGGGGCTGCATGCAGCACATCGTATCAGTCTGGGTATGTCGGCAACATTAAACAGTGCAGCCCTTGAACAAAACACCTGGCACTTTGGACTACGACGAATGTTGCTGGGTTATGCCATCGGCCGAGGCGACAAAATCCACGGCGCTGAGTGGCAACACATCGAAGCGTTTGACGAAATTGGCGGTCTCAGCGCGGCACTGACGGGCAAACTGGCGCACCTGCTCGATGTGCTGGAGCAGACCTGGGCGACGATGTTGTCCCCCGCCTGCGTCAATGTCTGGACACTGCGGCTGAGCCATTTGCTGTCACAGTTTTTTGTGGCCACCGATGACAATGATTTGTTGCTGCTGTCCCGCATCGAAAAAATGCTGAGAGACTGGCGCGACGCCTGCACGCAGGCGCAGTTTATTGATGAGTTGAGCATCGATGTGGTGCGAGAATTTGTGCTTGAACAATTGGATGTGCAACCGCTGACACAACGCTTTCTGGCCGGCTCTGTCAATTTCGCCACGTTAATGCCAATGCGGGCAATTCCGTTTAAACATATCTGCCTGCTGGGCATGAATGACGGTGACTATCCGCGTCAGGTACCGGCGGTAGATTTTKATCTGATGCGCCACGACTATCGCCCGGGAGATCGTTCGCGCCGAGATGACGATCGTTACCTGTTTCTGGAAGCATTACTGTCTGCGCGTGAGTCGTTGTATATCAGCTGGGCGGGTCGCAGTATTCGCGATAACAGCGAACGCCCACCGTCGGTTCTGGTGGCACAACTGCGTGAATACTTATCAACAACGCGTGATCCTGCTTTGCTTGCCAACCTCACACAGGAGTATCCCCTGCAACCATTCAGTCGCCGGTATTTCGATGCCACCTCCGACCTGTACACCTATGCAGAAGAATGGTCAAAGGCAATCCAACAAACTTCAAAAACCAGTATCGCTCCACACTTGACGATCAACAAAACACTGCCTGCACAAACCATCAGTTTGAAAGATCTCGAGAAACTGATGCGGGTTCCTGCTGAGGTATTTTTTGAACAAAGTCTTGGGGTGATTTTTTCGTCAGAGGAGCTGACAGCAGAGGATCATGAAACATTTGTTGTTGACGGACTGAGCAACTGGAAAATTCAACAACAACTGGTCAATGACGCTGTGGCGACACTACAAAACCATACTCATGCAGATGGTATAGAACAGTTGCTGCACGCGTTGATGAACAAACAACAGCGCACCGGCAAATTGCCCGTCCCGCCGTTTGCCGGGTTTTATGCCGCCGACACTGTCAAAAAGCTGCTGAAACCTTTGCAACGCTATCAGGCGTTGCTGGCGGAATTCACCGTACACCAGCCACTCGCCGTCTTGCTGCACTCAGATGATCAACACGTCACACTGGTAGATCAGCTGACTGATTGCTGGCAGCACCCTGACAATACTGATAGCCGCATTCGCTGTGTGTTGTTGTACAGTCAGTTATGGTCAGGCAAAGATGGCAATAAAGCCATCATAAAATGGCACACACTGACGCGACTGTGGCCGGCTCATCTTGCCGCTCAATTGTCCGGCCCGGTCAGCACACATATTCTTGGGCCAGACACGCGCGAAATACTGGCTCCGCTTGATAAAGCTGAGGCACAGCAACACCTGCAGGCATTGCTTGCCCTCTGGCAACAAAATCTGAGTTCGCCGCTGGCAGCCAGTGTCAAAAGCAGCTGCGCTTTGTTGAGCGCCGCGGATGACGATCCGCAGCCTTCCGCCGTGCGCGACGCTTACCTCGGTGGTTATAACACCACAGGCGAGGTACAAGCACATTACGTATTACGTCGCTTGTGGCCCGACATCGATGATTTGTATCGCGCTGGGTTCAGGGAGCACAGCCACGCGTTGTACGGCGCATTGACAACACACTGGTTGCGTCACCGAACGCCGCACTCATCAGCGTCAGCAGATGAAGGAGATGCGCCATGAGTACCACTCTGGATATCCGCCGCTTTCCTTTGTACGGCAGCCGACTGATCGAGGCCAGTGCGGGCACGGGTAAGACCTGGACCATTGCCCTGTTGTATACCCGTCTGATTTTGCAACACGGCCGTGAACACGCATTCAATCGACCGTTAACACCCGATCAAATCCTGGTGGTTACGTTCACCGATGCCGCTACACAGGAACTTAAGGATCGTATCCGAGCGCGACTGTCCGATGCTGCGCGCTGTTTTATATCTGAGGCAACAGACGCCGATCCCGCACTCCTTGCCATACGCGCCGACTATGATCCATCGGCGTGGCAACAATGCGCCCGCCTGCTCAGTCTGGCCGCGCAAGCCATGGACCAGTCGGCAGTGTCCACCATTCACAGCTGGTGTTATCGCATGTTGCGCGAACATGCATTTGACAGCGGCAGTTTGTTTCAACAAACACTGGTCAATAATCAACGCGACATGCTGTCGGAGTTGATCCGTGATTATTGGCGCCAACATTTTTACGCGTTGGATGCCGGCATCGCGCGCGCTGTGCAGTCGGCATTCCGTGACCCTGACAGCCTGTTAAAAGCAGTACGCCCCCTGATCAACAAAACCGGTACCCGCCTGAGTTTTATCGGCGAGAACGTACCTGAGGTGAGCGATCTGCAGACGGCCTTACAACCTTTTGCGCAACACGCTGCCGCACTTGAGCAACTGGAAAATGAGGCACGTGCAGCCTGGCTTGGTGCACAAACCGTGATTGAAAGTTTGCTCGATAACATTCGTCCGGCGTTAAACCAGAACAGTTATAAAGAAACCAAAAGTGATGACGCATTCAGCGCGTTGAAAGAACGACTGGCGGAGTGGGCCAATGGCGGCGAACGCCCTGCAAAACTCAACCGTTTTTCAGATCAGGGCTGGACATTAAAAAAGCTCGGCAAAATCAAACCAGATCAACCTGAGCATCCTGCCTTTACCAAAATAGCGGAGCTGCTGGCCGCCGGGAATCAGCTGGAAGAGTCCACAGCACCTGATATCAGGGCGTGCATCCTCGCACATGCCAGTCACTGGCTGGAACATGCCTTGCACAAACGTCTGCAGGAAAAAGCAGAGCTTGGATTTGATGATCTGTTATTGCAACTTGATCGGGCGCTGCAGGGCCCTCAGGGTGAACATCTGGCGCGCCAGATACGGCGAGACTTTCCGGTCGCCATGATAGATGAATTTCAGGATACCGACCCACTGCAATACCGGATTTTTGACCGCATTTATCAATTGGCCTCCAATCACGGCACGTCAGAAGATTGCGACAGCGCTATCATTTTGATCGGCGACCCCAAACAAGCCATTTATTCGTTTCGTAACGCCGATATCCATACCTACCTTCAGGCAAGAACAGCAACTGCAGGTCGCCATTACAATCTTGCGGTGAATTATCGATCCAGTGTTGCTGTGGTTGAGGCGGTGAATTACCTGTTTTCACAAGCCGAAGCTTATCCAACCGGCGCATTCCGTTTTAAAACAGACACCCATAACCCGTTGCCGTTTCTGTCAGTGGCCGCCAAAGGTCGCGAAGAACATCTCATAATCAAGGGCAACATCGCTCACGCCATCCATATCTGGCATGGCAACAATCCAGCGGATGACACTGCCGCCGTTCCATCGGGTCACTATAAAAAACAAATGGCGGCCAATTGTGCGTTAACCATTGCGCAGTTGCTGTCCGAGAAAACCAGCGGCTTCTCAACCCACGGTGTTTTGCAGCCTTTATGCCCGAAAGATATTGCCATTCTGGTGCGCAGTCGATCCGAGGCAGATGAGGTACGTCAGGTCTTGAATCGGGTGGGTTTGGCCAGTGTTTATCTGTCAGATCGCGAATCAGTGTTTGATTCACAAGAAGCCGCTGATGTGGTGATTTGGCTGTCTGCCTGCGCAGAGCCGGGTAATGAGCAGAAACTACGCGCTGCACTGGCAACGGTGTCACTGGCACTCCCGATGACAGATCTGCGTCGCATGCTGGATGACGAGTTTTTCTGGGAAGAGCAGACGGCGTTATTCCGCCAACTGAATACCATCTGGTGGACACAAGGTGTATTGACCATGCTACGCATGTTGATGCAGCACTACCATTTACCCCAACGCTTGATTGGCGCCGGGGATGGCGAGCGACGCCTGACCAATCTGTTACATCTGGCTGAATATTTACAAAAAGCCAGCCAGCAACATGATGGCGAGCAGGCGCTGATACGACATCTGGCCGAGCAAATCAACGAACCGGATGAAGAAGAAATATTGCGGCTGGAAAGTGATGATGATCTTATCCGCGTGGTGACGATTCATAAATCCAAAGGTCTTGAGTATCCACTGGTATTCCTGCCATTTGCCGCGGCGTTTCGATCGGTGGATCATCACCAACAACACGTCATGATCATGGACAACACACAGCCAGGATTTCGGCGACTGGAAATTTCCGGAAGGAGCAAAGACCTCGAGGCCTGGCAGCAGGCGGATCAAGAGCGCCTCACAGAAGACCTACGGCTGCTTTATGTCGCGCTGACCCGCGCCCGACACGCGCTGTGGATTGGCATCAGCAGTATCAGCGTCGGAAACAGTCGCAGCTCGTCGCTGCACCAGAGTGCACTGGGGTATTTGATGGCTGCCGGCGACGCCCTCCCTGCCGCTGTGACCTCTCAGGTGCTTGAACGCTGGACAGCGGACTGTCATCACATCAATTGCCAATTAGCCGAACCTGCAGAATCTGCATTAGATAAACTGACGATGCTTATGGGTAACAACAAAATTGACGTGGCACCGGCACTCAGCAAAGCAGCACTGGTCTCGATGCGCAGTCCGGCGGAGAACTGGTGGATAGCCAGTTACTCATCGCTGAAAACGCTTGGACTGGGCGCAAGGACTCATAACGCACTGTCCCCGGAAATTGCACGCGACGATCAGGTGATGGAAGAAGCTGTTGCTCTCATTACCTCGGACACAGCCAGTGGCAAATCCAGTTTCAGCAGGCAGAATCCAGGCCTGCATGGTTTTCACCGTGGTCCGGAACCCGGTACTTTTCTGCACAGTTTGCTGGAATGGGCTGTCGACACAGGTTTTGTTAACGCAGCGGAAAATCACGTCGTGCGTCAGCAGGAAATCCGCACTGCCTGTGAACTACGCGGTTGGCTGCAGGAAAGTGAACGACTTGATAAGTGGTTGTCAGACTTTATTAAAACCGACTTCCAGCTGATGGATTCCAGACGTGATATGTCGCGCACACTGAATTTGTGCAAGCTGGAGGTCTGTCAGGCGGAGCTGGAATTTTTGTTTGCAACACATCAGGTAGAAACCACAGCGCTGGATCAATTGTGCCACCAGTATTTGTTGCCCGGACTGGCGCGCCCTGCGCTGTTGCCGTCACAACTGAACGGCATGATCAAAGGTTTTATTGACCTTGTGTTCCTCGACAAAGGCCAGTATTACGTTGCGGACTGGAAATCCAACTATCTGGGCCCAACTGATGCACATTACACCCGGGAAGCCATTCAGACTGAAGTGCTTGATAAACGTTATGACGTGCAATACGCCATCTATTTGCTGGCCCTGCACCGACTTCTGGGCAGCCGACTGGTTGACTACGACTATGAGAAACACGTGGGTGGCGCGGTGTATTTTTTCCTGCGTGGCTGGCAGTCTGCCTCACAAGGTTTGTTAGTGGACAAACCACCCCGCGCATTTATGGATGCACTGAATCAACTTTTCCTGACAGGTACTGCGCAGGTGCAACATGCTTGAATCAGCCAACCGGATCAACAGCACCGCAATCACGAATAATCAACACATGTTGACCATGCTGCAAAGCTGGGCACAAGCAGGCTGGATCCGCTGGCTGGATGCGGAATTCGCGGCGTTTTTGTATCGGGAAGCACTGGCTGACAAGCATCCTGTTTCTCCACTGTTGCTGCTAGGCGCCGCGTTGTGCAGCCATCAGAACGGCCACGGCCATCTGTGTCTGGATCTTGCGTATTGCCTGCAATCACCGGACAAAGCGTTGATGCTGCCGCCCGAGCATGCCGCACAGACACCGTCTGTCACCCCTGCAACGTTGCTTGACCAAATAACGTTAACACAATGGATACACGCACTCGACCAGCCGCTGTTATGTGCCCACGCCCCGGACTCACAGACGGCAAGTCAGCAGACTGTCAACACGCCATTGATATTGCAAGGTGACCCCGGCAATACACGCTTGTATCTGCGCAGGTTTTGGCATTACGAGCAAAGCCTCAGGGATCGCATTCAGCAGCGACTGTTATCCACCATTCCGATTGATGAAACCGCGCTAAAAAGCATGTTGGACGTTTTGTTTCCAAAAGCGCATCAATTGGACCCTGCTCGCCAGCCGGATTGGCAAAAAATCGCCTGTGCACTGAGTGTCCGTAACGCCTTTGCCATTATCACCGGTGGCCCGGGGACCGGCAAAACCACCACCGTGGTCAAATTGTTGTCGTTGCTGCAATCGCTGCACAAACAGTCCCAACCTGAGTCAGCGCTGCTGCGCATCAGACTGGCGGCGCCAACCGGAAAAGCTGCCGCACGGCTTAGCGCGTCAATTTCAGCACAACTGTCAGCACTTGCCGAGAGTGACGGTATTCCGCGCGAGGTCAGCACGGTACATCGACTGCTCGGACCCATGCGTCACAGCCGCTATTTCAAACACAATGCCAGCAATCCCTTGCCAGCCGATGTTGTGGTGATTGATGAAGCCTCAATGGTCGATGTAGAAATGATGGCCCAACTGATCGAGGCGTTACCGGAGAATTGTCGACTGATTCTGCTGGGTGACAAAGATCAGCTGGCCTCTGTGGAGGCAGGCGCAGTGCTGGGTAGTTTGTGCGCACGCGCGAATGCCGGCCACTACCATCAACTCACTGCCGACTGGGTGAATCGTGTGACCGGGCAAACAATGCCAACTGACTGTTTGAATGATCAGGGTCGTGCGCTGGATCAGGCAATCACCATGCTGCGCTACAGTCACCGTTTTGGCTCAGTGCCTGGCATCGGCGCGCTCGCTGACGCCGTGAACCGCGGTGCAGACCTCGGCGACATACAACGCCTGTTTAACGGCCAACACCCTGAACTGCGTTGGCCTGCAACAACGGACAAACAAAATCTTGCCTTTGAAGAACTGGTCAGTGATCGGCAGCAGGGATACGGGGTCTATCTTGACTGTGTGAAAAATACGCCCGATCTGGCAGCCGACAAGTCCGAATGGGATCGCTGGGCCATCACTGTGTTAACGGCACACAGTACTTTCCAGTTGCTGGCCGCATTACGGAAAGGCGAGTCGGGCGTTGAGGAACTGAACAAGCGCATCAAACAGATTTTAATCAAACAACAATTGATTAATTTGCCAACTGCTGAAATCAACGCTGGCGAGACAGACGAATGGTATGCGGGCAGACCCGTGATGATCACCCGTAACAATTACACGCTTGATTTGATGAATGGTGACGTTGGCATCACCCTGCCCTACCCGAACCCAGCCGCTCCTCTTGGCAGTTCATTGCGCGTGGCCTTTCGTGATACCGCTGACCCGACACAACTGCGCTGGATTCTGCCCACACGTCTGCAGCATGTTGAAACCGTGTTTGCCATGACGGTACATAAGTCACAAGGCTCTGAGTTCAGTCATACCGCGCTGGTGTTACCCGCCCATGACAGCCCGGTGCTGACACGTGAACTGATTTATACCGGCATCACCCGTGCATCAAAACAGTTTACGTTGATCTGCCGCGATCCGATCGTTCTTCAACACGGGGTGCAAACCCGGGTGTTCAGGGCTGGTGGTCTGGCGCCCTGACACTGCGGCCGTCCTTGCCGAGATACATACGACGGTCAGCCACCTTTTTAAGATCGTGGCTGTTGCGACCGTCTTCAGGCCAGATTGCAATCCCTGCGCTAGGCTCTACCAACACCGCATGCCCTTCGGCCGTTACTTCACCACGAATACTTTTTAGTAGTCGTTGCAAGGTTTTATCCGCGACTTCCGTGGAACCGATGTCGTGAACAATTAACAAAAACTCATCTCCACCCAATCTGCCAACAAAATCCGCGCCTCGCGCAAAGGCACGAAGGCGCTCTGCAACCCTGATTAGCACAGCATCACCGGTTGCATGCCCCAGCGTGTCGTTAACCTGCTTGAAGTTGTTCAGATCCATGATGATCAGCCCAAACGGCCGACCATAACGCTCGGCTTCCAGAATAGTGCGACCCAGCACCTCATCAATGCTGCGTCTGTTAGGGAGTGCCGTAAGCGAGTCTTCGCGCGACATCTGAATGATTTGTCGTTGTGCTTTAAAATAACAGGCAACGGTCAAACTGAAGGTCCACCCCATGATGTAGGCAAGACCCGCAATAAAAATCAGATTGCCGTTACTCAGTTCCGCCAGATTGCTGGCTGAGTCCTGTGCGTAGACACTGAACCATCGAATAATCAACGCAATGGCTGGCAACACTGCAAAAAATGACGAGAGCGAGTTAACCATGCGCTCTGTTGAACTCTCGGTTTTCCAAACCATTACCAACGCCATTGCCAGAAACCCGGCTATGCTGAAGGTATCGATCAGCATCAGGCGTATACGCAGGTCATCCAGATTGATGGCGCTGATTGCAATAAAAACCGGGACCAGCACAAAGATCAGTTTCCACCGCTGTGCAGAGTTAAACCCTCTGAAACGCAGGCAGCCTTCAAGGGCCATCATGACCGATGTGGTGGACAAGGTATTGCTGATCACCGTCACAAAAGTTGCACTGTCCGGCGACAAATTACCGATAACACTAGCGAAGAACGCCAGTGCACTTAACAAAACCGACAACGTCCACAGCCACACGCCGGGCATGGTGCGATTGATGCGCCACAATACAACCATCACCAGCGAGCTGACAGTAGAGGCCAGTGCAATTGAAAACACCAGCGTCAATAAATCAAGGCTGAACAAAGCCAAACCCTCAATTGAATACACAACGCCCAAGCTTGGGTTAATTGATTTAAGATTGCAATTGCAATAGCGGGCTATCTGAAAGGAAGGCACCGGGCACACTGCTCGAGGGGTCGTTGTGCAGGCCATTGCAGCCAAACACAAAGAATAACTGCCTTGATTGCAGTTATTCTTTGTGAACACTCAACCCGACACATCAGACGCCTTGCGCCGCCTGTATCTCTTCGGCAATTCTGGCCACGTCATCCATGACACGGAACAAATTTTCTGACCACAGCTTGGCGATATCCTCTTCGCTGTAACCACGACGTACCAGTTCCAATGTCACGTTAAAGGTTTCAGACGCGTCCTGCCAACCTTCAATACCACCACCACCATCAAAGTCCGAGCTGATACCCACATGGTCAATGCCAATCAAATTCACCATGTAGTCAATATGATCCACAAAATCAACAACATCCACTGGCGGAGCCACAGCATCAACTTCTACAGCAATCAGCGGTTCAGCGGCAGCATTGATCTCTGCCAGTTGTGCGTTATACGTGGCACGTGCTGCGTCATCCAGCTCACGCACTTGGGCAGGCGTCAGCATGGTATAGCCAAGTCCGGTGGCAATCCTGGTTTGCAAAGCAAGCAAGGCAGCACGATTGGCAGCATGTTTTTCGGAATCCAGATACGAGCGGAAGGCCACTGCATGCACAATGCCGCCATTGTCGCGAATGGCCAACAATTCTTCATCCCAGAGATTACGACTGACACTAGGATCCAATGCTCGCGCGGAAGAATGTGAAGCCATGACAGGTGCACGTGACAATGCAATGGTTTGTTTGTTGGCTTCCATGGAGGGATGCGACACGTCGATGATAATGCCCCACTTGTTCATTTCAGCAACTGCCTGACGGCCCAGTTCACTCAGACCATTGTGCAGCCACTCACCACTGGCCTCACCCGTATTGGAATCTGCAAACTGGCTGTGTCCGTTGTGGGCCAACGACATGTAACGACCACCGAGTTCGTAAAACTCACGCACTTTGCTGATGTCAGTGCCCATGGGGTAAGCGTTTTCGATGCCTATCATGGCGACCTTTTTGCCACTGGCGTCAATGCGGCGCACATCGTCCGAGGTGTAGGCAATTTCGATGGTGTCGGGCGCAATCTCGTCTACCAGACGATCAATCGCAGTGAATTTGTCGATGGCATTGGCATACGCTGCGGCATACCCTTCCTCAGTCAACGGCCCCTGGCCTGTGTACACAATAAACCAGGCGACATCCAGGCCACCTGCCTGCATTTTGGGCAGTGTTACCTGTGTGGACAAATCCATGGTGTAGTTGTTGTCCAGCGTGAAGTTCGCGGTATTGATATCGGCATGCGTATCCAGTGTAATCACCCGCTCATGGATACCCCGTGCTCGCGCGATCAGCTGGTCTTCACTCTCTGCCGCTGGCACTGGGGGCGGTGCTGGCTGTTCAGCGACCGGTGGTGCGGGTGGGGCTGCTGGGGCGGACGGTTCTTGCGGCGCGCACGCCATCACAAGCACGGATGCCAAGGCTGGGGTAATCAGTAAACGTTTAAACAGCATCACGGGAAGACCTCTGGTCAAGTTGGACATAAGTTTCTCAGTTGTTTTTACACGGCTTGCCAGCTGCCGCTGCGCTGCGCTGACGCCTCATCAACCGGCCTGTTGTAAAGATAAATCCAGGCGAGTCCAAATCGGGTCATCACCTGTTGACGATCGTACATGCCTTGATCGGGTGCGTCAGCCAAGTATTCCTCCAGATTATCGAGCAACTGCATCTCGCGATCATCCACGTCAAACACCTCGACGACAATCCCTTGTGAGGCTTGTAATTTGGCGCCCGGATAAGGACCCAGATCATACAACGTGATACACGTCAGACAGTCCTCGCCAATAAAATTAGAATGCTGTAGCAGGCCATGATTACTGCACCCACGTTTAAGCGTTCCATACACCGCAACCAGCGTTGACATCGTTTTTGCAGAGTCTTCCTTTACATGTTTTGCAGCAATGTGCCGGGCATAAATTGATTTACGCCAGAAGTCGTGTGATATTTGGCGTTCACCATAAACCCCGACACAATAAAGAACAATATGCGGGAGAACAAGTATGTCGAATTACCGGGTCACGCGTGACCTTGTTCGTTACAGCCTTTGTCTGAGCATGGCGGTCGGCGCCATCACACAGTCCATTGCCCAGCAGGACATGCCGCAGACTGCAGACGGAAAACCCGATTTCAGTGGTTTGTGGCAAGCCATGGGGTCAGCACATTGGAATATTGAMCCCTCGGCAGCCCGCGCCGGCCCTGACTGGAAATGGGGAGCGCTCGGCGCTATCCCCGCCACACTAGGCGTTGTTCAGGATGGCGAATTGCCGTACACCCCATCAGGTCTCGCGCAAAGACAACTCAATCAGGCAGACTGGCTGGCACTTGATCCATTAGTCAAATGTTACATGCCGGGTGTCCCGCGCGCGAACATGCTGCCCTTCCCATTCCAGATTGTGCAAGGCACTGACACGGTGGTCATGGCCTATGAGTTCGCCAGTGCCATGCGACTTGTGTACATGGATCAACCTGATTTTGCGGGGCCTGTACCCACTTGGATGGGGCACTCACGAGGTCATTGGGAAGGTGACACTTTGGTAATTCGCGTCACAGATTTTATGCCTTATACCTGGTTTGACCATGCAGGTAATCACCACAGCGACCAACTTGAGGTTATTGAACGCTACACGCCGTCTGGCCCCAACATGATCATGTACGAAGCGGAAATTCGCGACCCTCAAACATACACACGGCCCTGGAAAATGCGTTTCCCTCTATATCGGCGTATGGAAGCCAATGCGCAACTGCTTGAATTCAAGTGTGTGGAGTTTTCCGAAGAACTGATTTACGGCTATCTGAACAAAGATGCACCCGCTGATCGTGTGCCGCCCCGCGGCATGCCATTTACCATTCAGGAATAACCGGGGAAGGTGACTATGAAAACCTATGATCAAAACTGCACGATCAAACACCTTGGCAGCACGTTTGACCTAAAGACAAGTGTCTCGATCCTGGCGCTGACGATTGGCCTGATCATCAGTGCGCAGGGCCAAGCGCAACAGGAGAACTGGCAGCCACCACTGACGCAGGATGGTCATCCTGACCTTCAGGGTGTCTGGGCCAACAACAGCAGCACGCCGCTTGAACGACCTGAGATTTTTGGCAACCGGGCTGAATTAACCGACGAGGAGTTTCGTGACTTGCTTCAGCAAGCTGAAGAAGTCCGCGCCAGCGGCGGTGACGCCCTGTTTGGTGACGGTTTTCTGAATGCGGTGATTACCGGGGAAGTGCGCTCTTATGATCCGTCGACCGGCAATTATGATTCAGGCTGGATGGTTGATCGAAATATGGAGAACCGTACCTCGCTGATCATTGACCCGCCCAACGGCCGATTGCCGCCGATGACGGAGGAAGGTCGTGCGCGGGCACAGTTACGCGCCAGTGGACGTCTGAGCCCAACTGACACCTATCTTGGCAGACCCCTGCAAGAGCGTTGTATCACTTACGGTATGCCCTACATCATGGCTGGCTATAACAGCTATTATCAGATTGTGCAGAGCAAAACCTCGGTCGCCATCATTCAGGAAATGATTCACGATGTACGTGTCATTCCGATTGGCGACAAACCGCCACTGGATGAACGTGTGAAACTCTGGCATGGCGACTCACGCGGCTGGTATGAGGGCAATACGCTGGTGGTGGAAACCAAAAACTTCTCAGGGCAGAGCCTGTTCAGGGGTGCAGGTGAAAATCGCACCTTTATCGAACGTTATACCCGCGTGGCTGACGATGTACTGGAGTACCAGTTTACGGTAGAGGACCCCAGCACCTGGGAAACACCATGGACTGCGGTGATCAACTATACGGCCAGTGAGGACCCGATTTTTGAATATGCTTGCCACGAAGGCAATTATGCACTCATGGGTATTTTGTCAGGTGCGCGCGCGGCAGAAAGAGCGGGTGAAGTGCCGGATGCACCGATTGATGCCGAATAAGGCATCATTTGTGTCTTTGACCTCGATGGTCAGACTCGCCCGCTCAGCGGGCGAGTTCTCGGGGCATACGGAAAACGATGTTCTCTTCCACACCGGGTACTTCTTTCGGCGCCTGACCACACAGTTCCTGCAATCTGTCGACCACCTGCTGCACCAGCACTTCCGGCGCTGACGCACCGGCAGTCACGCCAAACCGTCGTTTACCCACAAACCATTCAGGCTTCAGATCGTCCACACGGTCAATCAGATAGGCTTCGCAACCCATGCGCTCGGCAAGTTCACGCAAGCGATTGGAGTTGGAACTGTTGGGCGACCCCACAACCAGCAACAAATCACTTTCAAGCGCCAATTGTTTCACCGCGTCCTGTCGATTCTGCGTGGCGTAGCAGATGTCTTTTTTGCGGGGGCCTTCGATATCCGGAAAGCGTTCACGCAGCGCATCAATCACTTTGGCAGTATCGTCCATGGACAGGGTTGTTTGGGTGACATAGGCGAGCTTGCGCGGATCTTTAACTTGCAGTGTCGCCACGTCACCGACAGATTCCACCAGATAGATGTCACCACCCGTGCTTTTGTTGTACTGCCCCATGGTGCCTTCCACTTCAGGATGGCGGGCATGCCCGATCAACACACACTCACGACCTTCCGCACTGTAACGCGCCACTTCCAGATGAACTTTAGTGACCAATGGGCAAGTAGCATCAAACACATTAAAGCCGCGCTCACCGGCTTCACGCTGCACTTCCTGCGACACACCGTGTGCACTGAAAATCACAATGGGTTTACGGCCCAGAATATCGACCACTGGCACATCATGCAGTTCATCAACAAAAATCGCACCACGTTGGCGCAGGGTATCCACCACAAATTTATTGTGTACGACCTCATGTCGCACAAAAATTGGCGCACCGTATACATCCAGCGCCCGATTAACAATATCAATGGCACGATCTACGCCGGCACAAAATCCGCGGGGATTGGCGAGTTTGATCTCGGCACCGGGTGTCGATGTAAACTCGAATTGCTGCACGGCACTGTTAGCCTGAGTACTGGTTGCCTGAGACGTATTGTCCGGTGTCATCATCGTTATGCGCTCGCATTTGAAAACCCGACAAACAAGGTCAGCCCTGAATCCTGACTGTTTGTACGCCGGAAGGAATAACAGAAATAATATCGGCCCTGAACAGAATGTCACGCCCTGCCAGAGGGTGATTGAAGTCAATCACGACCGACAGCTCCCCAATTTGTTTGATCACACCGGGAATTTCATTACCCCCGGAATCGGCAAACGACAGTACTGTGCCCGGCTCCACCGGATCGGTGGTATTGGCCAATAATCCGGCAAAGCGCTGACGCGGAAACGACTGCACATTATCAGGATTGGTCGCGCCAAACGCCTGTTCAGGCGGCAGGCACACCGACACAGAATCACCCGCAACGGCGCCCATCAAGGCCGCCTCAAAACCGGGCAACAAGTTACCATCACCAACTTTAAAGGTGGCCGGCGCCTTGCCGTAATTACTGTCGATTTCCGAGCCATCCGGCAAGGACAAAGAAAAGTGCAAGGTCACCTTTGCGCCGGCACTGATACAAACCCCAGAATCACTCATCAGCGGTTATCCTCACGCGTACAGGCGATGCTCACCATCGCCACTGATGTTATCGATACAACGTCCACACAGCTCGGGATGTTCCACGTGTGCGCCGACATCGGCGCGGTAATGCCAACAACGCACACACTTCTGATGCGCGGACGCAACAACGCTGACTCGCAGTCCTGCCAAGTCCGTTTCAGCCGCATCCGCCCCCTCTGACAAGGGTCGCAAGGTTGCCGCCGACACAATCAACACAAATCGCAGTTCGTCCTGCAATCGCTGTAAATGAGCAGTCAGCGCCTCATCGCAGTACAAAGTAACTTCTGCAGACAAGGCAGCACCAATCTTTTTGTCGGTGCGTTGTTTTTCCAGTTCTTTGTTGACGGCTGTTTTGACAGCCATCACTTCAGCCCAGAACGTGTCACTGAAATCTGACTGTGGTGCCAGCATCGGCAACCCTTCATCAAACAGACTCAGGAACACAGAATCTGCATGTTTACCCGGCACAAATCCCCAGATTTCATCTGCCGTAAAACTCAGGATTGGCGCAATCAGTCGTACCAGAATTTCCGTGATGTGATACATCGCAGTCTGGGTTGACCGACGCGCAAGACCATCCGTTTTAGCGGTGTATTGCCGATCTTTGATGATATCCAGATAAAAACCGCCCAACTCAATCACACAGAAATTATGTACTTTCTGGTACACATTCAGGAACTGGTAGTTTTCGTAGTCCTTTTTCACCTGTTCGCGTAGCAACTGAGCCTGGCGGGTAATCCAGTAATCCAGCGCCAGCATGTTTTCAGGCGCAACCGCGTCAGCCACCGGATCGAACCCACTCATATTACTGAGCAGGAAACGTGCTGTATTTCGGATACGACGATAGGAATCCGCCACACGTTTGAGGATTTCCGGGGAGACGGCAATCTCGCCACGATAGTCGGTTGCAGCAACCCACAAACGCAGAATGTCGGCACCGTATTCATTAAATACTTCGGTGGGGGAAATGGTGTTACCCAATGATTTGGACATTTTCCGACCGTTCTCGTCAACGGTAAAGCCATGTGTCAACACCTGCTTGTAGGGTGCAACACCCTGCATGGCAATTGACGTTTTCAGCGAAGACTGGAACCACCCGCGGTGCTGGTCAGAACCTTCCAGATAAATGTCAGCCGGAAAATGCAGCCCAGCGGTTTTCTCCAGCACAGCGTAATGAGTGACACCTGAATCAAACCACACATCCAGTGTGTCGCTGACTTTATTGTACTGTGATGCCTCAGCGCCCAGAAATTCGTCAGCCTGCAAATCATACCAGGCGTCGATGCCCGCCTTTTCGATGCGTTGAGCAACCAACTCAAACAACTCAACCGTTCGCGGATGCAATTCACCTGTCTCTTTATGTACAAACAACGTGATGGGCACACCCCAGGTACGTTGGCGAGAGACACACCAGTCCGGACTAGCCTTTAACATCAACTCGATACGCGCCTGGCCCCATTCAGGAATCCATTGCACACCTTTTACGGCTTCCAGCGCACTGTTCAGCAAACCTTTTTCCGTCATGCTGATAAACCACTGCGGCGTAGCGCGGTAGATCAGCGGGGTTTTGGTACGCCAGCAATGTGGATAACTGTGGGTGATTTTTTTAACCGCCACCAATGCGCCTTCGCGCTTGAGTATGTCGAGGATTTTTTCATCCACTTTATAGACGTGATCACCGGCCACTTCACCCGATGCGGCACTGAACACACCATGGTCATCCAGCAGATTCAAGGTGCCGATGCCATACGCTTGCCCCACCATAAAGTCTTCCATACCATGATCAGGTGCGGTATGAACCGCCCCGGTGCCGGCATCGGTAGTAACATGGTCACCCAGCAGCACGGGTACCTGACGATCTACAAACGGATGTTTTAATAACGCACGTTCAAAGGCAGCACCTTTGGCAACACCCAGACGTTGCACCGATTCAACTCCGTAGCGTGCCATCACCTCATCCTGCAGGTCAGCAGCAATCACCAGCAACTCATCGCCTTGTTCGCCAGACACCGTGCAACGCAACAGTGCGTAGTCCAGAGCGCCATTGAGGCTGACCGCCTGGTTGGCTGGCAGTGTCCAGGGTGTTGTTGTCCAGATCACTACAGACAAGGGCAAGTCGACAGACGCTGCCACACCAAAGGCATTTAACCAGACTGCAGGTTCAACGACCGCAAACCGTACATCAATGGTGTAAGACTGTTTGTCCTGATATTCAACTTCCGCTTCAGCCAATGCCGACGCACCCACAACGCTCCAGTAAACCGGTTTGAAACCTTTCACCAGATGACCGTTTTCAACAATACGGCCGAGCGCACGAACGATGTTGGCTTCCGTCTCAAAATTCATGGTGAGATACGGATTATCCCAATCGCCAAACACCCCCAGTCGGACAAAGTCCTTCTTCTGGTTTTCTACCTGACTGGCAGCATACTCGCGACAGGCTTTACGAAACTCGGCGTAACTGATCTTCTGCCCGGCTTTACCCTTTTTCTTTTCAACATTGTGTTCAATGGGCAACCCATGACAATCCCAACCCGGCACATAAGGCGCGTCGAAGCCCATCAGCGTGCGCGATTTGATAATCATATCCTTGAGCGATTTATTCACCGCATGCCCCAGATGCAGATCACCGTTTGCATAGGGAGGGCCGTCATGCAGGATAAATGACGGGCGACCCGCGCTCTGCTGACGAATTCGGCCATACAAGTCCATGTCTTGCCAGTGTTTCAACATGGCAGGCTCGCGTTGGGCCAGACTGGCCTTCATGGCAAATTCGGTTTGTGGCAGATTCAAGGTATGTTTATAGTCAGTCATGGAACTTGCTGTTAACTCCTGTGCACTTATTCTGTGAAATACGCTTTAACCTGGTTTACATCCCTGGCGATTTGTTGTGTCAGGGCCTGCAATGAATCAAATTTTTGTTCGGCTCGAATAAAGTGGCAAAACACCACTCGCATCTGCGCGTCGTATATATCTTTGTCAAAATCCAGCAGGTGAACCTCAAGCCAGGCTTCGTCAACCATGTGATTGCCGTGATCACTCACCTTGACGGAAGGCCTGTACCCGATATTGGCAGCGCCTCTTGCACGAATGTGGTCGCCTGTGGCCGTTACAATATCCACCTCGCAGGCATATACACCATGCAGAGGGATATTCTGGCGATTGAGCGCGAGGTTGCACGTGGGAAATCCCAGTGTTCGACCCAACTGCCGGCCTTTGACTACCTTGCCCGCAATTGAATAGGGCCGCCCCAACAATCTGGCCACCTTCTCAAATTCAGCCCGTAACAAACAATCCCTGACGTACGTGCTGCTGACCCGGACGCCTTCATAAAAACAACTCTCGGTCTGCACAACTTCAAAGCCTGAACGCTCACCGTAGTCTTTGAGTAGCGCAAAGTCACCGGCGCGTTTGTGACCAAACCTGAAGTCGTTGCCAACAATAAGACTTTTGATGTTCAAACCAGCAATGAGTCGCTGTTCGATATAGGCCTGCGGACTTTGCTGGCTTAATGCTGCATCGAAGCGCATCAGGTACACGTAGTCCACGCCCATCGCCCCGAGCAATTGCACTTTCTCCGGGGCCTCACTTAAACGCGGTGGGCACGCCCGTGGATTGCTGGCAAAAAACTCTTCCGGATGCGGTTCAATCACAATCACAACAGACGGCACGGCAAACTGTGCAGATTTTGACAGTAACTGACCAACAATCTGCTGATGTCCAAGATGAACACCGTCAAATTTGCCGATGGTTGCCACGCAGCCACGCGCGCTATCGGGAAATACGTCGGCTTCGGTAATAACCTTCATGAACATGGCATCTTGAAAAAAGCCGGATTATAGCGCGTAAGCTGGAAAAATCTGCCTTGAATTCACAACTTGCCACGATTTGTCTGGTCGGTGGGTGCCAGCCTTGCCTTTCCGGCGACGGTTAACAGCCTGGCAAGCACCAGCGCACCAACAATCACCACAAATTGCCCAATCAGTGTATTGACCACGGATATCGAATCCGGTCGTGTCACGATAAAACCGAGATTGATCACTGTCAGCACCGCTGCCAGTACACAAATCATCGCCAGCACCAACATCACCATGCCAAGCAACCTGTTCATTGATGCTCTCCTTTTCAACAATCGCGCTGTTATTGTTGTATCGACCGCTCCGATTATGGCAGCGACATCGTCAACGGACAACTGGATCAGCAGGCCCTTGAAATGTATGATCAGCCACTGACTGACGCTGCGCAGAACCCTCCAGCCGGGGGCCTGGAATCGGAAAATCGCCTCATGATCGGAAAACTGCTCTTAACCTTGGTTGTTATTGTGCTGGCGGTACTGTACCTGCGCAAACGCTATCAGTTAAATCTTCGTCAGAACCAACAGCGTTCTGCTGCAAATCTGCCCACACAGCGTAACGATCACTCCGAACTTGAACGGTTTCTGTCAAAAGCCCGCCAGTCACAAACACAAGTGACGCCAGCGTCCACGGCGCTGGCACCTCGCCTCAAAATAATTCTCTGGACACTCCTTTGTGTCCTGCTGGTGTCTGGCAGTGTAGCCAGCTATTTGTATTGGCAGGATCAGCGACGTCTTGTCACAGTGCTGCTGCATCGGAATATCAACGACGCGCCAATCATCTACCGGGTAGAAAAGCGAAACCTCGGTGTCGGGGAGTTCGTCACCGATACGGGCATACGAGTAACGGTCTCTGCCAACGAACGGATGGAGGTAGTAGGACTCTGAACGCGCAAACCCATCGCTTTAACAGATGCGAAAGGCAACCATCGTTCTGTGGTGTCCACTTATCGCGCACAACTCCCCTGCTGCAGATCGATCTGTTAAGCTGAGTTCATTCAGATTCGTATCTGGCAATCATCGTCAACTTTATGTCCAAGCGCAGCGAACTTTCTCACTTCTTAAGCATTTTGCTGCTTGTCGGCCTGATGCTGCTGCCGCTTGCCTCTTACGCACGTGACCGGGTTACAGATGTCAAACTGGACGATGGCAGTACGGTCAAAGTGTTTTTATTTGTGCCGGAAACCAGTGGCGATGGTCCCTGGCCACTGTGTGTACTTATGTCTGGCGGCAGTGGTAATGAGTACGTTGCGCGCGCCCAATTCTGGCTTGGCCGTGAGTTATCAGAACATGGCTGGATGATCGCCGTGCCGGTTTCGCCAACCAGTACCCCCTTTACTGGTGAAAATGGACAAAAAATACCCAAGGTCATTCACGAATTGCAGAAAGAACCGGATATTTTGACTGGAAAAGCGTTGTTGGTCGGGGTCTCTACCGGGGGTAGCTCCGCGCTTGAGATCGCAGCGCAACAACCGGATCAATATCAAGGTGTTGTTGCCGTGCCCGGGATGATCAAAGATCTGTCGTTAATCGGCGACATGAAAGATCTGCCTGTGTACCTGCGTATTGCCAGAGATGACCTTTTCCGCTGGGATCAGCAGATGCCTGCCCTGGTGGAGGCATTGGAGGCTGGCAGTGCCAGGGTAAATGCCAGGCTGTTGGATGAAGGCAAACACGTCTTCCGCCTAGACTGGGATCAACTCGAGCCATGGCTGAGCGAACTTCGAAGTGAGAGCCCGTTGTAGAGAAATCGAATCTGCTGTGCTAAAGTCCGGCTACTGTATGAAACATGTTTGGCCGGAGATGTTGGATGAAACTGATCACCGCAATTATTAAACCATTCAAGTCTGATGATGTGCGCGAAGCATTATCTGAACTGGGTGTAAATGGCATGACACTGACTGAGGTCAAAGGGTTTGGACGCCAGAAAGGTCATACCGAACTGTATCGTGGCGCAGAATACGTTGTTGATTTCCTGCCCAAAACCAAAATTGAGGTTGCTGTGTCCGATGACGTAGTTGACCAGGCCATTGATGCTATCTGTAAAGCCGCCAATACCGGGCATATCGGGGATGGCAAAATATTTGTCACCCAACTCGAACAAAGCATACGCATTCGTACCGGCGAAACCGGCAACGAAGCGCTTTAATCCAGAATGTTGGCAGTCGATGCGCGTTTATCAACGCGCTTCAGAGTGACCAGCGCATACACCATTTTTTTACCTTGATCATCCAGAAACGTCACTGAAATCAGTGATGTTGATCGTCCTTGGTTAATCAGTTCACCACGCAAAATCATACGCGGCCCTAACACTGGCTCCAAGTAATCAATACGCATGTTGATTGTCGTAATCCAGAATTGTTCGCGGCTGGGATAAAGCGTACGCAGGGTATAAATTGCGACCATGTCAACGTAGGTACCGGTAAAGCCGCCAAACAACTGTTGTCTGGGATTCAGCACCTGATCGGGAATATGGGCGTCAATGACAATCAACCCCTCGGCCTCTTCAAGCACATGCCATGTTGGTGCTTCCAGCAAATCTCCGGCGCAATGGCCGGGACGCATAAATATTGGTTTATGATCGTTGGTGCTCATACGGCAAATCAATTTCCCGGCAGGTCAAAAAAATACACTTCCAAATTCAACTGGACACGGGGGTCTGCTTTCCAGTCGTAACGATCCTCAAACAACAACTGCGGGACAACTTCCATCACCAGCCAGTCTTTGTATATCGCTTTGCGGTATACCATTTGCGCATAGTAGTTATCGACTGTTTTTTGAGGACGGTTGCGGCCAATGAGACCGAGTTCGTAGGTCAGCGTTTCGCGTTCACCCAAGCTTTGAAATACCGCTACCGACTGACCAAATTCTGTTAAACGTTCATCATGTCGGTAGTTAATCTCAGACTCTACTCTGAAATTAAGCTGTTCATTGATTTCGCGACTGAAAAACAACCGCGTATCCTGACCCAAACCATCGTTATGGTAATAAAACGTACGATTGCTCAAACCAAAAAACCAATCATTACCCAGATCTTTGTCGTAGCGAATTCGAAAGCGATAAAACGGATCAATGGGAATACTGGACTTGGCACCAACGTCGTGATTAAACCGCCAACCGTTGCGCTCTGGCAGTTCGTAACTGAATCCTCCGGTGAACGACGAGGCGTTAATATTATTCAGACGCTGATCACGCAGGGAATTCTGCTCAGTCGTTTCAGTCTCAAAAATCAACTTCCAACGTTCCGATGTTCGAGGCAAATCAATGCGACCACCGATGCGCACATTGGAGTAATAAGTATCCATGCGGCCGATGCGTTGATTCAGTCGCAACCGGACATAACTCTCGTTTGTGCGCTCACCTACCCCTTCTCCGGCAAGCCAGTCGTCAAGGCCACGGCCAATTGAACCGACATCGCTGGACAGATCATCGCGCTGTGACTCCAGCCATCGCCAGGTCCGGCTCTGCCCAATGTTGTCAAACGCGCGACTAAACAACCCGGTATCCGCATCAGACTGTGGCTCAATTGTTTGCCCAGATGTTTGAGCGCCTGCCAGAGCAGGAGAAAGTCCCAACATCACCAAAACCAGCAGGGAGATAGACCTGTTCAAGCGAGAAGGCATACTGCTCCATTTTGACAATGTCTGATTTTAACGTTCAGAGGCGTAAAAATTGGTTCCGGTGGCATCAACCCAAGCCATTAAATGCTCTGCACTATGATGCAAGGGATCCAGCACCATTATCAGTGCGCTGCATAACACAAGACTTAACATCACCAACTGCCACGACTGAAGTCTGTAGCGACTGTTTTGCGCCAACAGCGCTTTCACTCGCAATGCAAGATCACCGCCATCAAACGCCAGGCTCGATATTGGATTGACCGAGCTTCGCAGCAAGCGGCCCACATGCACAAGCGTTTCTGCCACAGAGACCGCGTCATGCTTCTCCGCCGCGTCAAAATCGCACGCCTGCTCACAGAATACATGAAGGTCATTGGTCACCAGTAAACGCCATCTTTCGGGAATCAGCAATACAAACACGCGACCTGACAGCAGGCGCAGATTATCGCGTCGACGCTCGTGCGCTTTTTCGTGATCCAGAATAATGGCCAGCTGTTTAGCCGTGCACCCTTCCAGCAGGCCTCTGCTGACAAACACCTTCGGTCGCCACCACCCCAGTGTAAACACCAGTGGCGCTTCTGCTGGCAGAAAATGATAACCGTTCTGTTTACTGGACAGCATGGTCAACTGTCGCTGCATGTCAGCGCCTTTGGACAGATTTCTTAAAAAATGCAGCAGCAGACTGCCAATAACAACCGCTGCGAGGATGACGCCGACCAGCGCAATAAACCATTGTTGAGTCACAGGCGCATGCTGAACACAATCTCCGTGACAATGCGGGGTGATCAATGAGTTCTCAAATATCGGGGCAAACAGCATCAGACTGGCGAGCAGCGACAACATCATTGGGGCGGCCCACCACGTCAACAGCAGATCCGCGCCATGACGGGGATGCAGGCGAAACAGGGCCGGTCTGATCAGCGGATACACCATGCGGAAAATGATGGTCAAGGCACACCACAAGCACAACCAGATCAGCGCAAACGAACCGACGGTGTTAATCATGGCCGCGCTCCTCATCCTGCTGTTTTCGTTTATCACGAATCAGCTGTTCAAGGTTATCCAGTGACTTTTCATCCAGATCAGCGGCAGCGTGCACAAAACTGCTGAGAATGGTTTCCATTTTGCCATCTTGCAGCAGTTGAATCACATCCCCCAGTATCTTGCCCAGCAGCCGGCCGCGTGATACCGAGGCGTGGTAACTGAACGCATGACCTTGCTTGAGGCGATCAACGTAGGTTTTTCGATAGAGTCTCTCAAGGGTGGACTGCACCGTACTCAGCGATGGTGCGTGCGCTTCGCCCAACGCCTCGCGTACCTGTCGCGCGTCAAGGTGAGGTCGTTTCCACAGCGTTTCAAGCACGCGTAGTTCCAGCTCACCCAGATTGGTGCTCATGATATTGGAAGCTGATTTGCCTGTAGACGACACGCTTTTTCCCTTTAGCAAACTTTCAAAGTATCAGCGATGCGTGACACTTTAGCGTCGCCTTTCAAAAAATGCAAAAACCGATTGCCGCACGAAGTTATGTAGTTTGTCCTGTTTTCAAAGAAAATCCATATCCCCAGCCGTTAACCACCAGGCGTTTACCAATTGTGCTGTTGGCGGACCCGGGCTCCAGCGGTTGCAGGGAATCTGAATGCCTGTCGCTGTCACACAATACTCATCTTCCTGCGATATCACACGCGCCAGCTGGCCCGCCGTCAACCAGAAGTGACATGGTTTGTCTGATGCTGCCGACTGCAAAATGCTCAGCAGCGCGCACTGAAGGTGTTGCGGTGCCGCGATGATATCCATCAGCAGTTGTCGATCACCATGATCCCTGGTAAAGGCAACTGCCAGCAGTTGATCGCCCTGCATCACTGATAGGCATTGATAGTGCAATCCTGGTCGCTGTAAAAACCGGTAACGCAGGTAGCTGCGATCCCGCACGCCGATAATGGCATCAGCAAAGCCTGATTTCATTTGCTGCCAAAGGTACTCTGCTTGTGTTTGCAACCTGTCGTCAAACTCAACCTCGCAGACCCGCCGGCCTTCGAGCGACAATTGCGCCTGCGGGCGCGGCGTGTCAGGCGGCTGCGGGGCCAACGCAATTTGCATCAACTCGTCAGTCTTGTCGTATAAACCCAGGCGTTGTGCGACGTGCATGGCTTTGAGATTGGGAAATCCGAAACCCAGCAAACTTGCAGCTTTGTATCCGGCATGTTGCTCCAGCATGCTCGACGCAGTTTTAAAAAATAAACTGTTACGACTGAAAAATCCCCGTTCCTGCGGTAATACCATCACATCACAAATCTGAACCGCTGCGTGATCATGGGAGAAATAGACAATCTGCCGGACAACACCTCCGTAGTGTGCCACAGCCTGGCCATCACGTTCTGCTACCACCGAGGCGCCCCTGCCCGAGTGATACTTCCACGCCCATAACTCAGGATCAAATGGCGCTGAGAAACTGGTTTCAAAGACCTGCCGATAAGACTCCGGAGACAAGGCGGCCGCATCGCGCAAGCGAATCGTGCCAGGTTGATGGATTTTAATGTCAGCACCTGTATCAGGTGCTCGCAGACTGAATAACACATGTTTGCGTGATCCGTTGGCACTGGCAAAGGTTTCGTTTTGCAAGTCCGTCAACAACTGACGGATAGTGGTTTCGCTTTCGCCTGTCAGCCAGGGCAAATCGCCATGTAAACGCTGGAGCAAACCAACTAGAACCTGCTGAAAACGATTGGTATCCGCTGAAAGATCGTCACAATAAAGACAATCAAACCCTGTGCGTTTTGCCAAGGCCAGCACGTGATCCAGATCAGCGAGCGGCTGTGGATCAGGGACATCGTCTCGACAGACAATAAACTCATCACAGATCAACAGCTGTCCGCCCGGCTTAAGCAGTTCAAGTGCTTTGTCAAACAGCGTCAGTGGCATGACGTAACGTGCGCTGCCATGAAAAATCAGCACATCGAAACCGACATCGTTGCAATAGTGCTCAAACGCACAACAGATCAAGCTGTCAGCAGGAGCTTTGTTTGCAGGGCCGCTCGCCAGCAAACCCGCATTGACATCAATGCCCGATGCATCAAAACCCCGGGCGTGTAACACATCAACCAGCGCTCCCTGACCACAGCCAACTTCAAGAACTCGCGCCCCCTTGTGTCCGTGCACGGCGGCCAGCAATCGATCCACACGTTTCTGCTGAGCGCTGACCAACGCATCGGCAATTTGCGATGCAGAATGAGTCCCGCCAGAGCGTTGCAAGTCATTAAATTCCTTGTCAGAGAACTCTCCGTAAACCAGCCAAGGGGCATGATGAACCAGGGTATTCAAAAGCGTCGCATAGACATTGAGTGGAAAAATCCATGAATGTTCCACGTCGTGTATGCTGTCAGTAGTCTTCATGCGGCGCATTATACGGTAGAATCCCGATCATGACGAAAACCACTCTGATTCGATTGTTCAGTCTATTTCCCGACAGTGGCGCCGACTCTCGCAGCGCCCCGCGTATCGGTTTGCAGCGCTTGCTGGGCCTGCGCATTCTGGTCGCAGGCAGCAGCATTGCGGGCGCATTGTTGTTCAATCTGTTTTCACCCCTTGAACTGCCGCTGTTACCGGTTGCACTGGTGCTGACCGGTATCGTGCTGTCGGTGCTGATCGGTTACTGGCGTGTAAACCATGCCAGTCTGATCCGACATGGTGAACTGGTCATGCAACTGGCGCTTGATTTTGTGTTTGCCAGCATTGTGTTGATGTACACCGGAGGCTCAAGTAACCCGCTGATATCCTATCTGTTGGTGCTGTTAGCTGTTGGTGCCACATTATTGAGAAGTCTCTGGGCACATCTGTTTGCTTTGTTGGCGATCCTTATTCACACAGGCTTTCTTGCATACGGCATCATCAGCGATGAACACAGCCAGCACATGCCAAATTTCCAGCTGCATCTCGTGGGCATGTGGGTCACGTTTGTGGTCAGTGCAGCACTGATTACCACCTTTGTCAGTCGCATGGCCGCTGCGATCCGCAGCAGGGAAATGACGCTGGCCAAGTCACGTGAAAACGAACTGCGTAATGAGCAACTGGTTGCCATCGGATCGCTCGCAGCGGGCACGGCCCACGCGTTGGGAACGCCATTGTCAACGATGGCCGTGTTGTTATCCGATCTGGATGGGCTAACTGACGAGCAACTGCGCGAAACGTCCATCAAGGCAGATATTCATGTGCTGCGCCAACAAGTGGTGCGCTGCAAACAGTCGCTGGACCAACTGACACACTTCTACCATAAAGGCGATCAGCAGCACCTTGGTCGTATGCGGATGAGTTCACTGCACGATGCCGTGCGCGACTATATCGTTAATATTCATCCGCGCGCCCACATCGAATTTACAATTAGTGACAATTGTCGCGAATCCTGGATTCCTGCTGACATTACAATCCGACATGCATTGATCAATATTATTGAGAATGCCATTCGCGCAGCACACCAACTGGTCACTGTCCATTACTGCATTGACGAAACGCGGGCGTCGACGGCCCTGATCAAGGTGCAGGACGATGGCGATGGCATTCCGGCTGAAGTCATGGAAAGCATGGGGGAACCCTTTATTTCATCGAGGGAAGGCAGCATGGGTTTGGGGATTTTTCTGGCCAACTCAACATTGCAGCGCCATGGCGGCAGCATTGAAATGTTTAACGTGCCGGGCGCAGGCGCACTCACCTGCATTCATTTGCCGTTAACCGAAACCAAAACTGTCGGTGAGTCAACACCATGAATGACCGCATTCAAAACAAGTCATTGCTGATGATTGAAGACGATGAAGTATTTGCCAGCGTCAGTACACGCGCCCTCACCAGACGCGGCTACGATGTCACAGTGGCCACTAGTATTGACAGTGCCCGGGACATGATTAATCAAGTGTCAGTTGCATTTGCCATTGTCGACCTCAATCTGGCCGGCCATTCGGCTCTGGAGCTGATCCCTGCGTTACGCGCGCGTAATCCGGATGCACGGATACTGATGTTGACCGGTTATGCCAGCATTGCGACCGCTGTCGAAGCCATCAAACTGGGCGCCGATAATTATCTGGCTAAACCCGCAGACATCGATGAAATTCTCGCAGCACTGGATCTTGATTCGGATGAAGAAGAACATGACTCGCAGTTTCAGGAGCCCATGTCAGTCCGACGCCTTGAATGGGAACATATTCAAAAAGTCTTGCTGGAGAACCACGGCAACATTTCGGAAACTGCCCGGCAACTCAAAATGCATCGCCGCACATTACAACGCAAATTGCAAAAAAAACCGGTGGCAGGATGAGCAGTCGCTCGCCAGCAGCATAAATCCATAACATCTTGTGCTGTTGCGCTATAAGCTTGATTGATAAAACATTTATGCCAACTATTAATGACTTTCGGCACTCCGGCAAATACGATGCGCATGGTATAAACGCCGGCATGACTCACCACAAGATTCCCGCCGGGATAATCTCCCCAGGGAACGCCATAAAGCAGCTTCAGACAAAAACAAAAATAATCAAATCCCTATCGTCTGCCTCTGGCGCTGGCGACATCTGTCCAAAATGTCTGGACAGATCACCAACAAATTATGATTGGAAAACATTGCACGACAGCACTCAAACGCGGAGCCTTACTTAAGTGAAAAAACAATACTGGGTCGCCATCGGCCTGTTTATCTTTCTTGTTACATGGATGTTTCTGCCACGCGAACAAAACGTTGCAGTAGAAGACAGGTATGCAATGCCCGAAACAGATCGATCCGTCACCGCCATCCCGGCCGGGACGCCGGTTGATGCGGGTGCTGACGGGTTCACGGTATTGGTCAGCAAGGTCAATGCCAGCACCTACACAGAAACGGTTAATGTTCGCGGTGTCACACAGGCATTCCGACATGTGCAGATTCTGGCAGAAGCGGCGGGCCGGGTAGTCGCTACACCCGTGGCACGTGGCGCACGCGTCAATCGTGGTGACGTGCTTTGCGAAATTGCAGTGGATAACCGCGAAGCGGAACTGCAGGAATCACGCAGCCGCGAGATTCAGGCAAGACTCGAATACGAAGGCTCACTAGGTCTGCGCGAACGCGATCTGGTCTCTGAAGTATCTGTTGCTCAGTTAAAGTCTGCGCTTGATTCAGCAACCGCTGCCGTTGGCCGGGCGGAACTGGCACTGGATCGCACCAAAGTTCGCGCACCGTTCAGTGGCATCCTTGAGTCACGGGCAGTAGAGGTCGGTGACTACCTGAACATGGGTGCTCAATGCGGATCCTTGCTGGATGACCAACCGATGTTGCTGGTGGGTCAGGTGCCTGAACAAAACGTCAGCAAACTGATTCCCGGCAATACCGTGGAAGGCATTCTGGTGACCGGCCAGCGCGTCACAGGTCGACTGACCTATATTGCACGCGCAGCCGATCCTGTCTCACGCAGCTATCGTATTGAGGTTGAACTGAATGCCGGGCAAGAGCCTATTCGCCAAGGCATCAGCACCGAAATCATGGTGGCAGCCTCCGATATAGCTGCGCACATGATTCCACCATCGGCCATTACGCTTGATGACGACGGGGTTGTCGGTGTGAAAGCGATCGATTCGGGTAACAAGGTCGTGTTCTACCCAGTCACCATCGTCGGCGAAAGCACGCAGATTGGCACGCCAGGTTTTTGGGTGACAGGTCTGCCTTCCGAGGTCATTCTGATCACACTGGGCCAGGAACTTGTGTTCCCGGGACAAACTGTCCGCACTAATACAGATTGGTCACGTCTATGATTTATTTCAAGGCTGCACGCAGCAGGGCAAGAACCTCGCTGACGATTTTTGGTGTGATTATTCTGGCAGGTTTCCTGTCATTCCGATCCATTCCGGTCGAGCTCAACCCGGATGTGACGGTACCCATCATTATCACCACCATCATTCACCCGGGCATTTCACCGGAGGATGCCGAGCGACTATTGGCCAGACCCACCGAGATCGAACTGAAAAACGTTGATGGCATCACTGAAATCCGCTCCTTCTCTAGCGAAAGCAGCGCAACGATCATCACTGAGTTTGACGTCAGCTTTAACGCCGACTTTGCCCTGAATGACATTCGTTCTGCGCTGGATCGCGCAAAAGCACGCTTCCCCGCCAACACAGAAGAGCCGATTATTCAGGAAGTCTCTGCCGCAACGGTGCCAGTTGTGCAGATTGCCTTGGGCGGTGACGGGGTCTCTGAGCGTACCAAGCTGCAAATCGCCCGTGTGTTGCAGCGTGAAATTGAAAACCTGCCGGAAATTCTCAGTGCCGATATGATTGGTGCCCGTGAGGAATTGCTGGAAGTTGTCATCGATCCGCGCAAACTGGAAACCTACGGTATTACCAATTCCCAGATTGTGCAGGCCGTTACCAGTAACAACCGATTAATCCCGGCCGGCATCCTCAACACCGGCGAAGGCAGTTTTGCGATCAAAGTGCCTGGGCTTATTGAGACCGCCCAGGATCTGTTCCAGTTACCGATCGCCGCCAATGCCACCGGTGCCGTCGTCTTGAGCGACGTAGCGGATGTACGACGCACCTTCAAGGATGCAGAGCGTTATGCCTATGCTAACGGCGATCAGGCCATTTCCCTTGACGTACAAAAACGCAAAGGTGCCAATCTGATCCTCGCCATGGACAAGATTGATGTGATTGTGCGCGAGATGCGTACACAAATTCCACCGGGGGTGGAGATCACCTATCTGAACAACACCATTCCCTTGGTGATTGAACAAAACTCCAGCCTGCAGGGCAACATGCTGTCGGCCATGGCGTTGATCATGATGGTGGTGGTGGCAGCCGTGGGCGTACGCTCAGGTATTCTGGTCGCCATGGGCGTGCCCTTCTGCTTCTTTTTTGCCTTTATCATCATTTCGTTGCTCGGCTACACCTACAACTTTATGGTGATCTTTGGTCTGCTGTTGGCACTGGGTATGTTGATTGATGGCGCCATTGTGTTGGTGGAGTATGCAGACCGCAAAATGGCCGAAGGCTATAACCGCGAAGATGCCTACGAAGAAGCGGTCTCGCGCATGTTCTGGCCAATTATTTCCTCAACATTGACAACACTGGCTGCATTTCTGCCGCTGCTGTTCTGGCCAGGTGTTGCGGGCGAATTCATGAGCTATCTGCCGACAACTGTGTTTGCCGTGTTGATAGGATCGTTGCTGTACGCCCTGCTGTTTGCGCCTTTAATCGGGTCATTTGTTGGCAGTCGAGAAGCCCACAAAAATATCGACATTTCCAAAAACGACGACACCTTGGTAAAAGAGTTCAAAGGCCCGATCCGCGCGTACGTCAGTGTGCTGCGTTTTGGCATCCGCAACCCCGGCGTGATATTCCTCGGTGCCACTGCGGTGTTGGTTGGTATCGTCATGTCTTACGTGAATCTGGGGCGCGGTTTTGAATTTTTTACCAGTGTCGATCCAAGCCAGACTACCGTACAGATCTTTGCCCGCGGCAATTATTCACCTGAGGAGATTCGCGATATTGTCACGCAGGTTGAAGATCGCATAGAAGCTGTAGGGCATTTTAAAAGCATTGTTACCCAGTCTGGTGCCAGCCGCAGCATGGGTGGCGGGCAAGGAGCCGCACCCGATCTCGTCGGCACGATTTACCTTGAACTCACTGACCGACGCGAGCGTGATATCAATGGTTTTGAGATCGAGAACCTTTACCGCGACGCCATTGCTGATCTTCCCGGTATACGTGCGGAAATTTCAACGCCGGAACAAGGCCCTCCCGTTGGCAAAGAATTGCAACTGGAATTCTATGGCGAAGACTTGCGCACCTTGATCGGCGAAGCTCGTCGTGTACGTAATCATCTCGAATCCGGCATGGAAGGTCTGATCGATGTCGATGACACCACACCCGTTCCCGGTATTGAGTGGGAAATCACCGTGGATCGCGCCCGGGCTGCCATGTCTGGTGCCAGCATGCAGGAAATCGGTACCGCCATTCAGCTGCTGACCAATGGTGTGTTGATGGGCGATTATCGACCTGACGACAGTGAGGAAGAAGTTGAAATCCGTGTACGTTATCCAGAGGAATACCGGGGTATCGAGCAGATCGACAACATCCGTATCAATACCGCCGGTGGCCTGGTGCCTATCAGCAGTTTTATCACACGCGAACCCTTGCCGAGCGTCAGCTCTATTCAGCGGGTGGACAGTGAACGGGTGGTCTACGTCAGAGCGAACCCGGCACCCGGTATCATTACCGACAATAAGGTGAGTGAGCTGGAACAATGGCTGCAAGTCAATCCGCTGGCTCCTGGCGTTAACTATCGTTTCCGGGGTGCTAATGAAGAGCAGGAAGAGTCCATGGCTTTCCTGAGTTTTGCTTTCTTACTTGCACTGGCATTGATGGCGGTGGTACTGGTCACTCAGTTCAACAACTACTATCAGACGTTGTTGATCCTCTCCGCGGTGCTGTTGTCGACCACCGGCGTACTGTTGGGATTGTTGATTACAGGGCAGACGTTCAGTGTGATTCTCACTGGTGTGGGCGTGGTGGCACTGGCCGGTATCATCGTGAATAACAATATTATTCTGATTGATACCTTTAATGTGCTGAGTCGCAATCACCCGGACTGGAGCCTGATGGATGTGATTGTGCAGACTGGCGTACAACGTCTACGCCCGGTGTTTCTGACCACGTTCACCACAGGGTTTGGCTTGCTGCCCTTGGCGCTGGGTATCTCCATTGATCTGGCCGGCGCTGAAATCGAGGTGGGTGGTCCCGTTGCCTCGCAGTGGATGCAATTGGCAAACGCGGTTGTGTTTGGTCTGGCATTTGGAACGGTGTTGACGTTGATTGTGACACCGGCGCTGCTCGCCCTGCCCTACAAACTGCGCAGCTACCGTGATCAGTTCATGTCTCTGTTCCGACGGGCCAAACCCGGTGCAGCCGTAACTGACTGATTTGACGCATCAAAAAAGCCGCTGGAATTCGAACACAAGTTCGTAATTCCAGCGGCTTTTTTCTTGGCTTGTCATGATTGGTTACAATCAGCTGACAGCTTTGCAATTATTTGTGACCTGCTCTATGCCATTGAAAAGCCTGTGCTAGTATCCGGTCAAGTCAGGGCCAGGTGGTAAAAGAACGTTCTCTGTTCCCCCCTGTATAAACTGGAATTTTTTTCTGCCACCTGTGCTCTGACCATTTCTTGACTGCTGTCAGCGATATGTCCGATTCGCCACCCATGCCTCCACCAACAGCAAGCCCATCACCAGCCATACAATCCACCACCAAAGTCGCTGTGGCTGTTCAATGTCCGCAATGAGTTGTGCCGTCCTGACCTGCTCTGAGACCATGGGTGTTGTTTCCGGGTTGATGATGGCATCGGTTAATGCGGCAATATCTGCACGACGGCCACTGGTAGCATCTGCGGATATATTGATGGCCAGCGTGGTATCCGCCAATTGCACAAATCCCGGCATGCGTGCCCGGTAAAAAGGATTATCCGCACCCACACGCACCAGTGAGCCATCGGGCTCCTGCAATTCAATCTCATCACTGCCATCGGCGACAAAGTTACCCAGATCAATCATGTCACCGACCAGATAGGCGCGCTCTCGATCGGGCGGCTGAATCAAATACGTCAGTACTTCATGAACAAACGGCAAAAACAATCCTTGCAGCGGGAAGTTGCTCCAGCCCAGATCCAGAGATGAGCTGAGCAACATGCTGCGCCCCTCACCCAACGTACGCTCGGTTAACATGGGTGAGCCATTATCAAAGCGTATCAACACACCCGCATCTGCTGCTGGCTCCGACAACCAATACCCCTGGAACCGTGCCCCAAAGTCGACGTTCAGGGCACGCAACGCCGGGTGACGCCTGTCCACATCTGCGATCAATTGATAGTCATTGCTGGCGAGTACCTCAGAGGCCACCAGCGCGGCAGGACTGAGATCACCGAGGCGGGCGTTAAATTCCCCGGCAGTGACCTGATTGCCCGGCGCCAGTAACAAGGCGCCACCGTCTGTCACAAATGACTGCAATGCAGCAAGTTGTGTGTTGTCAGTCAGGCTGGTATTCAACAGCACAACGGCATCGTGCTCACGAATCAACGGCACTGTCAGCGCGTCCCTTGTTACCGAGGTGACATCAAAGGGCGAATTTTCAAGGCCCTGTAACGCCAGCACAAACCAATGCGCTTCATCGTCATACCAGTCCGCAGAAGGGTCGCCGTTGACCACCAGTACCCGCATACGCGGCAAGACATCCAGCGAAAAATACCAGCGATTGTCGAGATCAAAATCATCGCCGGACAACACCAGTTCACCTGTGTACGCGCCGGATGCCTCCAGATTCAACGGTAACGTGAGCACGGCTTCGGAGCGCTCATTCAACTGTACAGGCACTGTGCCCACGTTTGCTGGCACCACCACCTCACCGGATTGACCGCGCAGATTCAGTGACAACTGACCACGATCCAGAAACACGTTGCCGGTGCTGCGCACACGCGCAAGAACATCATAGTTGGTCTGACTCTCAAGCAACTGTTGTGGTGAGCGCACGTCGGTCAGGCTGAGATTGCTGCTGCGTTCATCACCCACATCAACGGGTCTGAAGCGTGTCCCTGCGGCTAACATCCAGGCGCTCTGATTTTCCTCTCTGTTGCTATTAGCCAGCGCATCACTGTCCAGACCCGAGGCCTTGAAATCGGAAATCATCACAATCTGACGTTGTTGATGCTGTGACTCTGCCAGCATGTCATCTGCCAGTTGCAAGGTGGGATAAAAACGCACACGGTCATAACCGGGTTCATCAAGACCGTTAATAAAGGCGCGCAGCCCGTCCAGATCACTGCTTAATTCGCGCACGTTCAGCGTGCCGTCTGCAAACGTCAGCACGGCGGCTTCGTCACCGGCATTCAAGCTGTCCAGCACCGCCAGCGCCTCGTCTTTTGCGCGTTCAAAACGCTCGCCAAAGCGCATACTGAGAGAGGTGTCCAGTAATATCGCCACTGACCGGGGCTCGGCATCCATCAGACGCGCCATACTGCCCTGATAAAAAAGCGGCCGAGCAAATGCCAGTACCAATAAACAAATCAACGCCGCACGCATCAACAACAGTAACCACTGTTGGATCTGCTGGAACAGGATGAGTTTTTTGGTGGTTTGTTTCATAAAGCGCAAGGTGCCAAACATGACCTTGGGTGGGTTCTCGCGCCGGATCAAATGAATGGCAACCGGGATGGCAGCAGCCAACAATCCCAGTAAAAAAAGTGGCGTCAGGAAACCCATTTATGAGCTCCTTGTCCGGCGGGACAAATACGAGGCCAGCGCTTTATCCAGCGGCTGCGAGGTATCCAGCAGGCAATAATCCACCCCGCTGCTTTGACATTTCTTTTTACAGTCATCCAGATAACGTTGCAGATTATCCAGATAAGCGTTGCGGATGGCTTGTGGAGACGTGATGTACGTATCTGCGTTCTCCATGTCGACAAATTCCGTGGACTCGTTAAAGTTAAACATTAACTCCTGATTGTCCAGCACGTGGAATACGATGACTTCGTTGCCCATGGCGCGCAGTTGCATCAGCGTCTTGATCGTGGCCTGTTCATCTTCCAGCATGTCACTGATCAGAATCACCAGACTTTTCTGATTCAGTGTCATGGCCAGCTCACTCAGAGGCCGCACGCTGTTGGTCTGACCACCGGCCTGCAATTCATGCAAGCTACGCAGTATACGGATCAGGTGCACTTGGCGCGCTTTGGCCGGAATATAGTCTTTGATTTTGTCATCAAAGGTGATCAGGCCCACGGCATCGCGCTGTCGCATAATAAAATAAGCCAGCGCCGATGCCAGCGTGCGACCGTAGTCGAGTTTGCTCATGGCCGTCGAGGCGTAGCCCATGGACGCACTGCTGTCGAGCAGGATGTAACAGCGTACGTTGGTTTCGTCTTCGTACTGTTTGATATACATCTTGTCGGAGCGCCCGTAGAGTTTCCAATCCACATGGCGCATATCATCACCACGGATATAGTGACGATAATCAGTAAACTCGACACTGAAGCCGCGCTTGGGGCTTTTGTGCAGACCCGCAATAAATCCTTCCACAATCACACGCGCACGCATCTCGAGGTTATCAAGGGTGGCGAGGACAGAAGGATCTATAAAATTGGTGCTTTGTGTCATGTTATGCGCCCGGTGCGCGTACGGTGTCCAATACACGACGAATCAGTTCATCGGTGGTAATTCGCTCGGCTTCGGCGTGGAAGTTGAGCTGGATACGGTGACGCAACACTGAGGGCGCCAACGCCCGAATGTCGTTAAATGACACATTGTAACGACCATGCAGCAACGCCCTGACCTTGCCTGCCAGTACCAGATTCTGCGAAGCACGAATACCCGCGCCCCAGGTCACCCAATCTTTGACAAACTGGGGTGAGGCCGGGCTTTGTGGGCGGGTGGCATGTACCAGATGCACCGCATATTGCACAACCGCCTGCGCAGCCGGTACCTGACGTGCCACGCGTTGAAAGGCGAGAATATCTTCACCGCTGAGCGGATGTGACACGGTGCGATCCACTACCCGGGTTGTGCTGCTGACCACTTGTACTTCCTCTTCTTCGGTCAGATATCCAAGCTCCATCTTGAACATAAAGCGGTCCAATTGCGCTTCGGGCAATGGATAGGTGCCTTCGAGTTCAATCGGGTTTTGTGTCGCCAACACAAAAAACGGGCTGGACATTTTGTGTGTCACGCCGGCTGCAGTGACCTGGCGCTCTTCCATCGCTTCCAGCAAGGATGACTGGGTTTTGGGTGGTGTACGGTTGATTTCGTCTGCCAACAGAATATTGGTGAAGATCGGGCCTTTCACAAACACCAGTTTTCGCCGCCCGTCGCTTTCTTCGACTATTTCGGAACCCACAACGTCTGACGGCATCAGATCCGGCGTGAACTGGATTCGACTGAAATTCAACTGGAGAATATCGGCAACGGTTTTAATCAGCAGCGTTTTTGCCAGACCGGGCACCCCGGTGACCAGACAATGTCCACCGGCAAACAAGGCGATCAATAATTCTTCAATCACCGAGTCCTGACCGACAATGACCTTGCGGATTTCATGCACCATCTGGTCGCGGCCAGTCTGCATCTTTTTGACCAGTGCCAGATCGTCATGGTCTTCCAGACCGGCTACCGGAGTGTCATTGATGATATTGGCGTCTGTCATAGTGTTGTCCTGTGAGTATCTGTCTTCTCTGACATTGTTTAATGTGTGTATGCGTAAATCAAATAGTTGATGCCCAGACGATAGGCTTCATTGGTCATCTGGGTGGGATACATCTCCAGAAAGGTGTGCTCCCAGCCGTCGCCCATATCGGAATTAAAATTTGCCACCAGCATCACGCGCCCGTTGTCATCCACAATGGCATGCACGGAAGGCGGGTAACGTGGGTCATTCAAGGTGACATTGCCATAATCCCAAGTGACGGCCCGACCGGGCACCTGGGGCACTTCGTCAATGTCATAAAACATGCGGAAAATTTCGTGATTCATGTCCAACTGGACCAGTTCACGATCCGGAAATATCTTGGTGATCTCAATCAGAAAATCCTGAAAATGCGCTTCACCCCAGAAGTCATCCAACATCACAAACCCTCCCCGGTGCATAAACTCACGCAAGGCCTCTACTTCCAGCGGGGTAAAATTGGGCCCGGTGCGCATGCTGCCAATGGGGACACGTTTCATGGTCATGTACAAAAACGTATGTTCAAACAATTCAGGATCGGTGAGATCCATCCAGCGCGGACTGGTGGTATCGGTATCAATAAAGGTATACCGCTGCACGCCACGCATAAAATTCTGTTCTGCATCCGGAAAGTCGGTATCCCACCAACCGCCGCGGCGCCCACCACGACCGCCAGGATAGTTTTCATAACGACCACGCACCCAGGTGAATTCCGGACTGCTGACCGATCGCGTTGGTGAGGCGCCTTGCCCCGGCGATGCCAGATTGTCACGCAGACTGCGAACATCAAAGTCCTGCGGGAACACCATGCCATCGCGCTGGCGGGTATTAGGCACTTGGACCGGCGGCAATCGCACCTCAGGTACACGGATTTCCGGACGCTGCTGGTTTTGTGGTGTTTGCAAGGGATCTACCTGAGCCGTCGCCAGCACTGGCAGCACCCACCCTGCCAGCAGCAAGCCGGCAAGACGTGTGAACCGATGGCAACAGTCCCGGGTGATCATGGCTGAGTAGCTGCTCCAGAACTGGTAGACTGATTGCTGCGCTCAACCGCTCGCAACAGGATATCTTGGGCACGCTCATACCCGGGCGCAGTTTCCAGTGCTCTGAGTACAGTGCGACGGGCCTCATCCAACTGTTGATTATCCAGATACGCGCCGGCCAGATTAGTTCGGGCATCCACCGGATCACTTTGATCCAGCATCACCAGCACCTCAAATTCCTGTACGGCACGTTGGGTATCACCCACTCGCTGCGCCAATTGGGCGCCACTGCGATGAATTTCCGGTCGGTACGGATTCACAGCCAAGGCTCTGCTTAAATAGTAATCAGCCTGTTCTGTGTCACCAGCAGTCAAGGCAGCCTCCGCCAACTTCAAGGCCGAGGCGTAGTCATGCTGCTGATTTTGTAACATGACACTCAACTGCTCCATCATGGCATCGTTGTTACCCTGAGCTTCGTAGATCTGGGAAAGCACCAGTGATGGACTAGGGTATCCGGCATAATCCGGCAGAATGCTCTGTGCTGTTTGCAAGTGGAAGATTGCCTCGTCGTACGCCTGCTCGCGAAACAACACAATGCCAAGTTGCAAGTGTGCCTGAAAATCACGTGGCTGTTGCTCAACGCGACCGCGCATGTGCTGCTTCAGCGACTCATTGTTGTAGAGCTCAGCCAACACAGCACTGTTGTTTTCGCGCACACCGTGGCCATGCCCCGCACCTTCGTCCGCACTGTCTTCAACATGCACATACACATTAATCTGATCCACACGTTGTTGAATCCAGTCACGGAAACCGGCATCAAACGTCAACATGTCCATTTCAAACACGTTGGCAAACATGACACTTTCTTCGCGGATATGGGCGTACTCCAATATCAGCTCGCGCAGTTTTTCAAAACCATATTGTTCCGCGATGTACTCAACCACCAAATAGGACTGGAAATAGGCGAAACTCAGATCTGCATCGCTGCTCGCGCCGGTAAAGCCTTCGTTGAGATTGGACACGGGCAGCAGCCTCCCCTGTTGCACCGCTCGCACCAGTTCAAGCCCAAGACGACGCCCCCACTCCGGCCGCGCCTGGCGCTCTTCCCATGTCGAGATACCCTCGGATAACCAGCGCGGCATCCGGTTCTGGGTCATCTGCAAGGTAAACACATGCACCAGTTCATGCCAGAGGATCTCTTGCCAGTTGGCGTTCAAGGTATCCGGTGAAATCAGTGTGACAACCTTGCCAAAACAGATACCAACCAACGGACCAATATCGGGCAAGCCCACCGATCGCACAGCAAAGTCTTCGGTGCGCTCAAAGACCTGTATCAACACCGGGACATCAGGTTCAAACTGGTATTTGTCGACTAACTGCTGCCAGCTTTCTTCCAGCAAGGGCGCCATGTAAGGCCATAGCACCTGCGCATCGCGCTGACTCATGTTGACCTTGAAATGCTCGGTTTCCAGCGTCGCATAACCTTCAAGTACATCAAACACCTGCAGCATGTTCGACGTCATCACATTAAAAGGATCATTATCAAAAGCTTGTTCCAGATGCTGCTTGCCTTCCTCCTCTTCACCGAGACGCACCAGATTACCACCCAGCACAGTATGTGCATGCCAGTTGGCCGGATCACGGGCAATCGCGCGGCGCGCATATCCGACCGCTTCAGTAAAACGGTAGTTATTCCCCAGATAATCCGCGACCCCGGCAAAAAACTCGGAACTCTCGGGACTAAAGGCATTAACGCGCGCCAGTAACTGATCAAAGGCCGCCATGTCGTCTTCAATGGCAGCCAGCGCGGCCAGTGACGATAAAGCGGATATGGATTCGGGGTTCACCGCCAGCGCCTGCTCCAGATAGCCGCGACCCACGTCCTTCTGATAGTTTCGCACCATCAACAAGCCGTAGGTTTCCAAGGCAGCGACATCGCGGGCATTAACTTCCAGACTCATGGCCAGATAACGCTCGGGACTGCTGATTCGCGCCATGCCGGTTAACGCCGGTGTATACCGGCGATTGATGGTAAGCGCCTGGTTATAGTTGGTCTCAGCATCGGCATCGTTAAATTTTTCCTGAAACAGGTCGCCCCACAGCGTCAGCGCTTCCAGATTGTTGCCATCCAGTCGCACCGCTTCGGCAAACAACGCATTGGCATCATGAAACTCGTCAAGCTTCCAGGCCGCCAGAGCTACCATGCCCACATCCGCAGAATCAAACACCATGCCGCTGTCGTAACGGGCGAGTGCCGCATTGTATTGTTGTGCGGCCTCTTGCGAATTACCGCGCAGATCGAGCACCAGGCCATATTGCACCAGTGAGCGCACTGGCGGATTGACCTGACCAGCCACAATCTGTGCCAGTAGTTGTTCAGCGTCTGCTGATCGGCCAGTCATGCGATACAGCTCAGCCAATTGGGTGGCGGCGCCCGGACTATCTGCCGGATCCCGTACCAATGCGCGCACAGACGAAATCGCTTGCTCGTATTGCCCGGTGAGTGCCTGCGCTTTGCTAATACCCAGCGCTGCCTGTTCGCGCCAGGCATCATCGCGTACCGCATTAAATGCCTCAATTGCGCTCAGATAGGAGCCGCGCAACAATAACTCATTGCCGCGCGTGAGGTTGTCCAGCGCTGATAACTCGATGGGTTGCGCGATGGCGGAGTCGGTAATCGCCACTCTCAGATTAAGAACAGGCACAAAAAAATCGGGTACCGGAGCAATCGACAACAGGCTGAGACCCGTAATCGCACTGACATTGCGGATCGCGCGACGCAAGGTGTGCCGGGAAACATCAGGGTAAGTCATTGTATCTCCTCGTGCGGGTCGCCAGATCAATCAACAGGGCTTCCAGCCGGTTCCAATAGTCCACTTCCAGATAATTCACTTTCTGATTGCGAAGAATAAAGATTTCACGTTCTATGGTTTGCATTTCTGACTGCAGGCGGATGGCTTCGGGTGATGTCTTCTGCACGCCGGCGCTGATCACATTCAGATAAGCAATTTCAGCCAACAATCCATCGGGTTGCCCGGTGCCCGGTTCACGACTGAACAGGCCATCCCCGGAGTCGTCCAATACTGCGTTTTCAGTGGAAAGCCGGCCCTGATCGCTGTACCACTGCGCCACCCGGCCACTGGCATGATTAAACGCTTCGAGAACTGATACCCGTCCGTTTCTGTCGATATCCGCGCGTTTTTCTTGCAGAGCTGCCACCAGAAAACCGCCAAACACCGGATCGTAGCGTTCGGCGGCGGAACGTGTTGCTGACACCACAACGCGGCCGAGGACTGATAACGCCCTTGAAAACTCGAAACTGGCACTGGTGGTGTTAAATATCACGATGTCGACCCCGGCAAGTGGTGCCAGCAAACCGGCTAGGTCATTACCGGTCATATCCGGCCCCACATTGTTAAATTTTGCGTCGCCAAAGGTACTGGAGCCATGACCAAACAAAAACACTGTCAACTGGTCGCCGGGGGCACTGTCCTCTGCAATACGGTCTACCGCTGCCGTGATGTCCTCAATTTGTGATCCACCACTGACGATGGCGGCCGCATTGCCAACATTGCTGCCATCATCGATCAACAACTCAATAGCATTGCCCACGTATCCGTAATCGGCCAGTAAACTGGCGTGCAAGTCAGTCGCCCAGCCACGCATGCGCTGACGAATTTCATCGGAGGCGGCCGCACCGACGATGATCAGGGCAAACTTGTTGTTATCCGGCGTTTGCTGGAACCAGGGCGTATCCTCGGCACCAGAACCCTGCAGCCCCCCCGGTTGCCCGGCCGTCTGCGCGTGCAATGACATGCAGCACAACATTGTCAAAAGGACCACCAATCGCATCATGATAACCCCCGATACCGACGCGCCATCCAATCCATACACATCAATGCGATTAACAAGGCAAGCAGCCAGGGGCGATCCCAGAGATCTTCCTGAACCTCGCGTGAATACGCACCCGGCACATGATCAATATCGTTAATCAGTTGCTGTGACGCGGACAGATCGTAATAGCGGCCGCCGCCAATGTCGGCAATTCGGGACAACATGCCGGCATCACGACCCGCGTTATTAAATTCTCGCAATGACGGAGTGACCACAAATGCCGCGGGTTTTTCGGTTTCCAGACCCGTGCCGGCGGCACTGGCGACGTCTACCAGTACGCGATAAACCCCTTCATCACTGGCTTCAAAACGACTGACATAGGTGCCATCCTGATTGATGTCCCACTCCATGGCCACATCAACCGCATTGCCCAGCGGGTCCGTGCGTTGTATCCACAATGAGGCATTGTTGTCTGGTTTGTATTCGGCATCGAGCACCTTGACTGACACATCGACGGTGTCACCGGCATTGTAAAACGGTTTGTCAAACGTGATGCTCACCCGCTCCATGGCGCCTTGTGCCAACCAGCGCAGCATCTGACGCCATAATCGTTCGTGTGATTCATCCTCGGCGGCCATCAGCATCTGCCAACGCCAGGTGCTGGCGGTATTGATATTCATGCTGCGGCCGCTGCCATAACGTTGGGTCGCGATCACCGGCAGTGCCTGATTCTGATGTTGCAGCGCCGGGTGCTCGAGCAGCACGGTGGCGCCGGGTTTGGCACGCCCGGTCACGTAGACGCCTTGCAGCGCGGGCAATTCACTCCACAATCGACGGTTAACGGCGTCATCACTGTCGAGCCGCAGTAACTCTGAAAACTCACCCGCTGCTGTTAAACGGGGAGCAAACAACTCCCCCGTCGCATGGGTGCCTCGACGGATACCGCCTTGCAGGTAAGCCGGCAACGTATCAGCGCGGCTTAATGACAGCGGCAGAATATCAGCAATTACACTGTCCACAAACGCATCATCCAGCATGCCGGCCACCAGCAACCCGCCGCCACGTTCGGCGACAAAATTCTGCAGCATCAACAATTGTTCGTCGGTGAAAAAGTCCCGGCTGATATCACCGAGCACAATGGCCTCGTACTGATAAAGATCTTCTACACGGGTTGGAAAACCGCCACTGAGTTCCAGCGGTGTATTGATACCTTGCCGATAAAAGCGACCTGGCCCGGTGCGCAGGTAAGAGGCCAGTCTGAGACTGGTATCACTTTCAACGGCACGGCGGATAAATTTGAATTCGTTTCGTGGATGGCCATCCACATACAGCACATTCAGCGGAGGTCGCTCGCTGTTATCGACCAGAAACTGGTAGCGGTTGTTCTGCAACACAATTTCGCCATCCTGCTCATCGATACGCAATTCGTACAGGATAGGTTCCTTGCGCTCCGGGCTGATTTCCAGCTCGATACGGCGACTGCCTTCGTCACCCAAGGTCACCAGGCGGGACGCCACTTCCGTGTCGCCGTCCATCACACGCAGATTTAACGGGCGACCACTGTAACCCTGCTGACTGACATCCACCTGCACATCAAACACACTGTTGTCCAGAATGGTCTGCGACGCGGACACGTTACTGATGCCGACATCACGCGGAATCTGTTCTTGTCCAACACCCACCGTAAACACCGGGATCTGGCGCGCTGCAAAATCTCTTGCACTCAATAAAGGATCCGTATCCGCGTTGTCAGCACCATCACTGATCATCACCACGGCACTCAGGGGCAAACCACCCAATTGATCAGCCACCTGACGCATGGCCTGTTCAAGACTGGAGCTGTTGCCCTGAGCAGTCAGTTCCGACGCATCACCCACCCGACGCACGGACTGGTTAAATGCAAAGGTACGAACCTGGTAACGATCGGCGAGTCCCGCCACAATGCCACCCTCACCATACAAGGCATCAGCAATGGCCTGTTGCCGGGACTCAAAACCGGCCACATCAGCAATTTGCATACTGGCAGAATCATCAACCAGCACGGCGAGATAAGTCTCCTGAGGATTGACTTCGAAGGTGGTGATGATCGGGCGCATCAGCAACAATAGCAGCAGCATCAATACCGCTGAGCGCAGGCCAATCAACAGGTTTTTCCATCGGCGGGTGATTGGCCGTGTTGTGCGGCGATACAACAACCACACCACGGCAGGAATCATCAAAAACAGTAATAACGTGATGAGCGGATGCGGCCCATAAGCGAAGTCAAACCGACCATCACGAATAGCGTCCAAAACATATGCATCCAGAAAAAAACTCATCGTAACTCTACTGACTCTCTTGTTTACTGCATCGGGTTACATCTATTGAGCAGGGGCTGTCTGTGTTTGTGATCCTGTTTCTGACAGGGCACGATAATAGGACTCCACCAACTGCCTGTACTGATCAGGAATGTCCTCTTCAGAGACACTGAACAAGCGTCTGCTGATCTGCGCGAGTTCGGCCCGGGCGCGCAAATCACTTTCCAGTTCAATCAGCGGCTGCAATAAACCACGCAACAACTCTGGCTGGTTCATGAACTGCTCTAGGGACTGCCGGGTGATTTCGCTGCTGATTGAGCGTGCGTTACCCCACAACGCAGCCTCGCCGGGCGCGGGTATGCCACCCAGACCGTTGCGCTGTTGTGGGTCATCGGGGCCACCGGCCAATTGACCGCCACCACCAGCTTGTTGCTGACCTTGTTGACCTTGTTGACCCTGTTGGCCACGCTGACCTTGTTGTCCTTGCTGACCTTGCTGACCTTGTTGTGCCAACTGCTGCGCCTGTTGCCCACGCTGGCTCTGCTGCGGTGTGCCCTGCTGTCTGGGCTGCTGGCCACCCTGATCAAGCTGCTGGGCCAACTGTTGCGCCAATTGCTGCGATCGCGCCAGTTGTTCGCGCATCTCTGCAATGGACGCGTCACCGGATTGGCCGGCCTGACGGGCATCAATCTCAGACTGCAGTTGCTCCAGCTGCTGACGCAAGGCGCTGGCATCGGCTGCGGCCTGCATGACCGGATCCTGTCCGGATTGCGCCGGCGCTTGCCCACCAGCTCCCAGCGCTTGCAGATTTCTATCCAGATCATTCAAGGCATCTGCGACTTCCTGCTCGATATCGATGGCCAGATTGACCATGCCGTTACGCAGCACCCGGTTGGCCGTATCCATCTGATCGGTCAGTGGCCGAATGGCACGATTGGCCTGCTGCGCCTGAGATAACAGCTGCTGCTCCTCATTGCTGGCCCTCGCGATCACCGCACGCAACATGCGCTCTATTTCGGCCAGTTCCTGACGGTTGCGCTCCTGCTGCTGAACCAGTTCCTGCACGTCTTCGGAATTGCTGGCGGCCTGTCGGGTCTGCCCCAATCCCTGTTGTTGTGCCAGCTGCTGTAATGCCTGTTGCAGTTCACGCTGTTGTTGAATGAGCTGTTGACCGCGCTGGGCAATATTCTGGGCCAACTGATTGGCAGAATTGGCTGGTTGCTGTGCCATCTGGCGCTGTTGCTCGCGCAAGCTCTCCAAGGCCCGTTGACTGCGAGCCGCTGCCTGAGCAGGCGAATCCGCTTGCGCAGCTTCCTGCATCTGCTGCAGCGCCCGTTGTATGTCCTCGTTGCTGGCCTGACTGTTGGCTTGTTGGCCACCCTGCTGCTGCGAATTTTGGGCTTGTTGCATCTGCTGACGTCGATTCATCTGTTGCTGCAGTTGCGCCAACTCGGTGCTCAGTTGCTCCTGCTCGCGGCGCAAACGCTCCAGTTCACGTCGGCGCTGTTCCTCTTCAAGGTCTTCCATGCGCCGCGCCAGATTACGTTGGGCGCGTGTCAGACTTTCCTGCCGACGCGCCAGTTCCTCGAGGCGACTGGCCTCTTCGGTATTCTGCTGTTGGCCACCACCCGCCTGACGCGGCGTTTCATAGCGGTTTTCATTCTGTCCCATTTCCATGTCGAACAATTCGCGCAGATCCTCGCGCTCCTGCTGACCGCCGCCTCCGCCGCCTCCACCGGCCTGTTGCCGCTGGAAGTTCACATCGGTGCGATTGATTTCGGCTTCAGCACGCAACACCATTTGCAGCGCCTGTTGTTCCGGCTGCATGGCCGTGGTCAGCGCCTGAGCGTCAAGTTGCCCGGCTGCCAGCTCCATCTGCTCAATGGCGCGTTGCAAATGTGTCACGGCGTTGCCAAAGCTGTCGTCTGCAAAATCGAGACGCTCCGACAATCGTTCGATCGACATGCGGGCACGTTTCATGGCGTCACGTTGCGAATCAGCCAGCACCGCCACATCGTCATCAAATTGTTGCTGATCCATGGTCAGTTGTTGCTGACGAAGGCGCCAGGTGGCTGCAATGATATCTTTCTGTAAGGTGACCAGCGCACTGCTGTTGTCATCGCCGCCACCACCTCCACCGCCACCACCTCCTTGTTGGCCGCCCGCTGCACGACGAAATTCCTGATCCGTCGGCACCACTTGCAGGAAGTAAATATCAGAGACAACCTGCTGCGCCCCGCGCAAGGCATTGTTGTCAGCCAGCGTCATGTAATAGCTGACAAAATCACCAGGCTGAACAGCCAGATCTTCCATAAATATCATCTGGTTACCGGTGATATTTCGAGTTTGTTCGGTTGGCAGAAAATCGATAGCCTGCTCGTCCGTCCCCACTACACTGTAATGCAGCTGAAACTCGCTTAAACCGTAATCATCCGTGGCTTCTACCTGCAAAATCACTTCTTCAAGCGGCATAACATCCTGATCACGGCCCGGACTGTGCAGCGCCAACACCGGCGGTTGATCCGGAATGGCGCGGATATAAAACACATCGGCATCTTCGGTGCGCAAACGATCGAAGTCAGTCGCCTCAATGCGATAACCGGTATCACGTGACACCGTCAGTGAGGCGGAGCCCGTCAACCCATCCACCGTCAGTGGAACACGGCTGTCATCATCAAACACGATCTCGGCCTGTTGCACTGCTTTGTTAAACGTCACCTGTAATGCGACGTCGGTACCTTCCGGGGCAACCATGTCTCCGCCATCTGCTTCGACCAGATCCTCCATGCCGGTGTAATCAGGAAAGTCATAGGCAAGATCAATTTGCTCAGCGCGGGGTAAATCATAGAGAGTGATGGTGTATTGCTGGCTGCGCAGCTCTCCATCAGGGCCATCAGCCTGATCAACACTGACGTAATAAACCAGCTCATCCTGCACTGACGGCATGTAGTAAGACCAGGCTGCGCCGTTGCTGCCGCTGCCTTCTTCACGCATGGCCACGTCAAACCAGTTGAGTTGATCGGATTGCATGCGCAAGCGGACATTGGCCGGGGCGCCGTTTTCTATCCGAACATTGATACTGGCGGAGCGGCCACGCTGCATCCGGATATCACCGGGCTCAACGGTAATCACCAGCGCAAGTGCTTCAGCGGGCGATTCTGGTTCGGCGACGTCTACAACAACCGGCCGCAGGGAAAATGGCCACAATAATTGAGCACCGGCTCGCATCAACGCGTCGGAGCTGATAAACGCGATCACGGTTACCAGCGTTGCAGTGGCCGCCAATGACACAGATACCAGGGGCGCGCGGCGGTCAGACACCTGCTGTAACTGCTGTTCCTGATCACGCAGATGCACTTCTGCATCCACCCAGAGCTGTTCAACAAACTGCGCGGAGACCCCGGCTCTTTTGGAGGCATCACTGTCCGGTGAAAATTCGAGTGACGTTAACAGACGCTGTTCAAGATCCGGCATGCGCGATTCAATAATGCCAGCAAGCTGGCGGTCGTCCGCGCGCAGCCTGCGCAGTGCCCGGCCGTAGCGCCAAAGTACCGCGACACTGACCCCGCCGCTGATCAGCAGTAACAGCAGTTGTAAGGCAAAGGCATCCGGCAACCATAATCCGATCAGACTCATGCCCAGCACAAGTGCTGCCATCGCGATCAGCAAAAGACCCGTCTGGTGCAGAAACACCAGTAAGGTGCGACGACGACCAACTGCTGCCAGGCTGGCTCGTAGATTTTCTATGGTGGCGTGCGACGATTGATTCAACATAATCAGGCGGCTCTGTTCCGGAATTACAGGACTGATACGTTCACTGGCAGCCAGCGGTTTTTATTCTCACCTTCCGCTCAACTATCCCATTACTGGACCGGACAAGGCAAGCAAATCTGTCGTGGACGACGCTCGGTCTGACGACAGTCATCAGGCTCGCAAAAACGGCTTGTAATAGTCTGAATTTTCAGGAAATACATGAATATCAGCGTCTCTCATGGCCTGACAGAGCTGAGCCAAACCGTTATACGGCAACATACTTTTTAAGGTGTGCGCTGTTGGAATCGGCAGTCGGATGTGGCCATCAGCATGCGCCTGAAGTGCTGCCGCCGGACTTAGCCACTGGTAATCGAGAATCTCATCGTCATCAACAACAATGTCGACCAATTCAAACAGGGGACACAAAAAAAACCAGGTAGCGTAGCGACGGGGCAATCCGGGTGGCGTTGTCCAGTGCGCGATATGAATCAGTTGATCGGGTGCGATCTGTAAACCGGCCTCCTCCTGCGTTTCGCGAATACAGGCGTTCACCGCGGCCAGATAGTCGGCCTCGCACTCGGCCAGCGCGTCGCGCTGCGCCGGGTAGTCGCAGGCATCCACTTTGCCACCCGGAAATACCCAGGCACCGCCCTCAAACGTCAGGGCGGAATTGCGGCGCAGCAACAGTGTCTGAACACCGTCGCTGGTTTCGCGCACAATTACAACCGTGCTGGCGGGCCTGGGCGTCATGGGCATTGTTTTTCCTTGCTCAACGGTCAGACTTTGGGCAGCGAGGCTTTTGCCTGATGTTCACGAATCGTTTTGACAGAGTCGCGTTTTTCAAGCAATGCCAGTAGCTCTTTGACACCCGGTTCCGTTGAAAAGACATCCCAGTTCAGCGCCTTTTTGGTGACACGAGTGACGAGCCCGACACTGAACAGGAAGTAGAAATCCGCGTAACTCATTTCGTTGCCTGCCAGGTAAGGGTCATATTTGGCAAGTTTTGCCAACGCAGCAAAGCCTTTTTGCAGTTCTTTACGCACGGACTCTTTGAGTTCGTCGCTGGCCGGCCGGCCAAAAAATACATCGCCATACAGGCGGCGCGCCGGCAACTCGATATACAGTTCAAGGTAACGAATCAACTCCCGCACCTTGGCACGCTCGAACGGATCCACTGGATAAAACGACGGCCCCAAACCAAGACTGTCCAGGTAATCGATGATGACCTCGGTTTCAGTGAGGAAACCCTGTTCAGTTTCAATACACGGCACCTTGCCCATTGGGCTGCGCGCCAGATAGTCACTTTCCTGATTGGGGAGCACCGTGACTTCCTCAAATTCCATGCCTTTTTCCAACAGGACCATTTTCACCATGTTGTAGTAGTTACTGAGGGCAAATCCATAAAGTTTGATCATTAGACCGATTCCTTCTTCAGTTTGTGTTTAAGTACTTTTCCGGAGGGAGCCGTTGGCAGAGGCTCCATAAATTCTATACGTGTTGGCCGTTTGTAGGCGGTGAGCAACGGCTTGATAAAGGCCTGCAGTGCAGCCTCATTCAACTGACTGCCCGCCGTACGCTGCACATAGGCCACCACATTTTCGTTGCCCTCAACCGACTCGCCAATCACGGCACATAACAACACCTCAGGATGTTTGGAGATTACCCCTTCTACCTCGGGAGGATATACGTTGAATCCCGAATGGATGATCAATTCTTTACTGCGACCAGCAATGTGAATATTGCCATCCTCATCAAGGCGCACCAGATCACCGGTATTCAGAAACCCCTGCGCATCAATGGCGGCGGCGGTGGCTGCCGGATTACGGTAATAACCCAACATGACATTCGGGCCACGCACATGCAATTCACCCACCTCGCCGTGCGCAACTTCTGTCCCATCGGGCCCCAGCAAGCGAATTTCCATGCCTGGCAGCGCTTTGCCAACACTGCAATTTGTCAGGGGTTCGTTAAAGCGTACCTGACTGATGGTAGGCGCACTTTCCGTCATGCCGTAACCATTCAACAATGGCAGCCCAAACAGTTGTTCCGTTTTTTCTTTGATCGCCGGGTCCAGCGGGGCACCTCCACTGTACATAAACCGCAGGCGTGGCCACTGATGATGACGATCTGCCTGCGAAATACCGTGTTCACGCGCATAATCCACCAGTTTGGCAAACATCGCCGGCACACCAAACACACCGCTGACGCCATGTTCAGCAAAATTGCTGAAACACATCGCCGGATCAAAACGGTCGGCAATAATAAGCTCGGCGCCTGCGTACAACGCTGCCAGAAACACCGCAGATATCCCGAATACATGAGACACCGGCAATACCAGATAAATTTTGTCATCTGACTTCAGACCGCGCAGTGCGCCGCTGACGGCGGCCACATACAACATGTTGCGGTGGGTCAGCATTACCCCCTTGGGATCACCGGTTGTCCCGGTGGTGTAAATCAGGGTAAACACACATTGCTCAGTCAACGCATGTTCATCGCCGTGCTTGCTGACGGGCAATTGACGAACACCCGCCGCGGCGCCTGCCAACACAATCTGCTCACAGGCGGGTTCATCGGCAAATGCCGACCAATGATTGGCCGCTGCTGCTGATTCCAGCACATAGATCGCCACACGTGGTTCGCAATGCTGTCGAATTCGTTCAATTTCAGCATTGGCCATCCGCGCATTGACCACCACCGGCCAGGCACCCAGCTCACTGAGCGCGAGGATAATAATCAACACCGGCACGCAGTTTTCATTAACCAGCAATACCCTGTCGCCGGGAAGAATACCCAAGGCTTGTAATTGCAAACAGGTCTGTCGCACAGACTCGGCCAGTTCACTGTAGGTAAGCTGCCGACCGGTATGATCCCTCACAGCCGGTGCCCACGGTGTATTCATGGCACGCTCAAACACCGGAGTACTGACTTTGGCCGGCAAAGCTGCCAGCAGCGTGGCTGGCGATTGACCCAGCAGTAGTTCATCATTGGATTGCATAACGATAGTAAAAGACCTCAATGTCCAGAACGTGCCTATGAACGAACGCAGAATACTATTACTCAGTGCCTATGACGCCGGTAGCCATCAACAATGGCGACAGATCCTGTGCGACATGTTTCCGCGCTATCAATGGATTTGCCTTACTTTGCCTGCACGACATTTTTCCTGGCGCGTGCGAGGCAACAGTTTGAGCTGGGCATTTAACCACCGGCGCGAGCTGACTGACAACTACGATCTGGTGATTGCCACATCACTGACCGATCTGGCCAGTCTGCGGGGATTTGTACCAGAGCTGGCACGCATTCCGACGCTGGTCTACTTTCACGAAAACCAGTTTGCGTATCCAACATCGGCGCAGCAACACACGTCCATTGAACCGGCCATGGTCAATCTGTACAGCGCGCTGTGCGCCGATCACGTGACATTCAATAGCGAATGGAACCGCAGCAGTTTTCTGCAGGGCGTACAGACACTGCTGGCCAAATTGCCGGACCACGTCCCGGCTGGTTTGGTGGAGCAGATTCAGGCCCGTTCGTCGGTGTTGCCAGTGCCCTTGCCAGACCGACTGTTTGCGAAAAAACAAGCCTCGATACCGCGACACACAGGACCGGTGCAAATAATCTGGAACCACCGGCATGAATACGACAAAGGGCCCGATCTGCTCTTATTGGTTGTCAGGCATCTGGTTGCATCTGCCCTGCCGTTCAGATTGCACCTGCTTGGACAACGTTTTCGCAATCGGCCTGCCGCGTTTGAAGAGATTGACCTGCTGCTGACTGATTTTTACCAGCGCCATGCTATCGAACCCGGGATCAATCGTTTTGTGGAATCCCGAGAAGAATACGAAGGCGTGTTGATGCAGTCAGACATTGTCTTGTCGACCGCTCTGCACGATTTTTATGGTTTATCCATGCTCGAAGCCGCCGCGCTGGGCTGTTTTCCGATTGCACCCAATGCACTTGCCTACCCGGAGTATCTGCCGGCACGAGGCCTGTACTGTGTGGCAGGATTGACCCTTGCCGAACAGGCGGTTAGCGCGGTGCAGCGTATTCTGGTGCATGCAAATCAACTGGATCAAGACAGACACCTGCTTGGGATTGACGCCCTAAGTGCCAGCGCGATGCACACATCATGGCAGCAAACCTTCATGACGCTGTTCAAATCCTGATTTGTATCACCGGTAACGGCCTTGTGATTGAAACTGCTTGTCCTTGCAACTGTCCTGCGGCTAAAGTTCGGCGCATGACGTTGTAATTATCGACCTGTTGGAGAAAGCATGCTTACACAAAACCCACCTTCCACCCCGAATCGCCACTTACGAACATCGATTCACCGCATTCAGCGCCTGCTTGGGCGCTCAATGCTGGCAGGTGTACTGCTGTTGTCTTCCCAGTGCGTGATACACGCGCAACAAACCACACCCGACAATGCCTCAGGTACCCCGGAGGCCCGGCAAACCAATGACGAGGCGTTTATCAGTTGGCTGGCTGAATTTCGCAGCGATGCGTTGGCACGTGGCATCAGCGCCGAGACACTGGACCGCGTATTGCCGACTATCAATCAGGAACGTCAGGTGGTGCAAGCCGATCGCAATCAGGCTGAATTTGTAAACACCTACGCCAATTATCTGCAGCGGGTAAATACCAGCCGCATTGAAGCCGGCAAGCGCCTTATGGGTGAGCATGGCGACATGATTCGCGAGGTCTCTGCGCACTATGGCGTGCAGCCGCGTTTTGTTGTTGCCATCATGGGTCTGGAAAGCAACTACGGTGCTTTCCCGATCACACAACCCTTGTTCAGCGTCATTGCGACGCTGGCCTTTGATGGACGGCGCGGCGAATTGTTCCGCAACGAATTGTTTGCGGCGCTTGAAATTGTTGATCGTGATCTCGCCACGCCGGACATGATGAAAAGCTCGTGGGCCGGCGCGCTGGGTATCATCCAGTTTACGCCGAGCAGTTTTTTAAGACTGGCGGTTGATCATGATCAGGATGGAAAAATAGACTTGTGGAGCATGGGGCCTGATGTCATCGCATCAGTGGCCAATTACCTGAAATCGCATGGTTGGCAGCAGGATCAGACCTGGGGTCGCGTGGTGAGTCTGCCACCGGGCGGTGAACAATCGTTGCAGGCACCGCAGGAAGCGGGATTGACGCCAGATCCGGCGTGCCGTTCGTTTACCACCACAGGTGCCTGGCGCTCGCTAAGTGATTGGCAAGAATTGGGTGTCAGACGTGCCAATGGCAGCAATTTGCCAACCCGGAATCTGTCTGCTGCGTTACTGATTGGCGATGAGGGGGACGACAAGGGATATCTGGTCTATCGCAACTTCTGCTCCATCATGCGCTACAACCCGGCATTTCGTTACGCACTGTCGGTCAGCCTGCTTGCCGATGCGCTGGACGATATCCAGGACTAACAAGCAGATTTACGCGCCGTCGACTCGAGCCACAATCGGAAACACAATGGTCTGACCAACACGCACACGGGTAAAATCCAGATCCGGGTTGTATTGGCGCAACAACCACAACGGCACCGAGTAACGTTGACGGGCCAGCACATCAATTGTTTCGTTGGCTGCCAACTGATGTCGATTCACATCGGCGATGCGATATTGTCGGAAGAAACTTTCCTGTGCCGCCAGATGAAACTGACGTCGACGCAACTCAAACTCATCGCGCACGGTTTGCGACGGCAATTTGAAACGCTGCCCAACAATCAGAGACTGGCTGGCGCGCATGTTATTGGCTGTGCGTAACGCCTGCACGCTGGTGCCCGCCCATTCAGACAAATGCCCCAGTGTTTCAGACGCCTGAATCTCAACGGTGTTGTCATCCGCCACTGCGTAATCCGCGGGGTCAGCCAACAGCGCCTGCGCTGCCAATTCGTTGCTCACACTGACGCTTTCGACAGTTTCTACAGCAATCTCTGCTGTCGTAACGTCTGCCGAAACCGCCGCCACTGGCACATCCACCGCATCACGGTAGGATGCCGCCAGCACGCGGGCATCGCCTTCGGCAGGCAAACGCAGTTGCTGACCCACGGCCAACCGATCGGGGTTGCTGAGCCCATTGACTCGCAGGATGTCAGTTTCACTGACGCGGTAGCGACGCGCGATGGATGAAATAGTGTCTCCGGGTCGAACGGCGTACGCCGCGCCCGGGGTCACTGGCGCAGGCTCTGCCGCTGCCAATGTTTGCGTCAACATGTTGGTGTCGTGTGGCAACAATAACTGTTGACCAACACGGATACGGTGGGCATCGGTCAACTGATTCAGCGAGACCAGCTGCGCCACCGACGTATTAAAACGCGTTGCAATACCAGACAGGCTGTCACCGCGCTGTATGGTGTAATTAACGTCTGGCGTTTGAAACGCATACAACTGACCTGTCGGGATACGATTGATCAGTGAGGCCAGCGATCCGTTGATTGAATGTTTCTGGATTTTAAGTTTATAGCCTTTGGGAATGCGTTTACCGCCTTCCCACACCACTGGACGCAACGCCGGATTATCAAACTTGAGCTGATCAACGGTAACACCCAGATTGGCCGCCAACACGTCTGCTTCCACATAAGCCTGCAACTCTACTTCGTCATATTCGGGTGCCGGATCCAGATGCAGCAATCCAAACAAGGCCTGAGCCTGACGCTCCAGATCAAGCACCGCCAGAAATTGCGGGTAAAAATTGCGCCCGGCAAACCCGAATGACGCACCCCTGTAGCGCAAAATGATCTGACCAATATCGTCTGTGCCTAACTCGCGTTTGGCGCGTGCCAGTCCGCCAGCCCCGTGATTGTAGGCGGTTAATGCCAGCGGCCAGCTGCCAAGCAAGCTGTAGTTGTACTCCAGCAGACTCATGGCCGCATAGGTCGCGGCATACGGATCCATACGCTCGTCAACAATATGGTCAATGCGCATAAAACGCTGACCGGTGGAGCGTATAAACTGCCACATGCCGGCCGCATTGGCGTGTGAATAGGCGCCGGGGTGAAAGGAGGATTCAACATGCGGTAAGGCGCCGAGCTCAACCGGCAGCCCGCGCTCACGCGCCACACGCTCGATATGTTCCCGATACGCGCCCGAGCGAATCAAACCCTCAACAAAACGATTGGACTGGCCTAATTGAAAACGCACATTGGTCACTGCCGCTGCGAGGCGCGTGTTGCTTACCTCAGGCCCACCCCAGGCATCCAATACTTCCTGCTGTGTGAGTGTCAAACCTGTGCGCTTACCGCTGGCAAGAATCTGCAGGTCTTCCTGAATACGGCGACGAAACCCTTCAATTTGCTCGCGGTTAAAATCTACCCGCCGGTAAATGACTGATAAATCTTCTGCATCGTGCAAAAACCCGCTGTCGGTATCAACTTCGGTGTACACACGTGTCCAGAACTTGATCGCCGGCTCGATTTCAGGCGGCCGTGGAAACAAGGGGTTACGGTCTGTGTTGTATAAAGAGGGAGTGTCCTGGGCAAACAATTTGGGGCTGATAGTGGTGGAAATAGCGATAGGAAACAGCGCAATAAAGATGAGACTGACAGCACGAAGGCTTATTTTTACTGAGCTCATAGTCAGACTGATCCGGACAAACCAACAAAGAAGTGATTAAGCAGTAGCGTGATCTTGCCTTCGGTCATCCGCAGTGTCAACTAGACTCAGGATTTGGCTTGTACAACACACAAAGACATACTCTATACTGCGCACCCCGTTTCCGGATGAGCATCTCTGATGAGCGAGAACAAAAAACTGGCAAAGGCCAGCCTCGAGTCTCTGTATCGCATTTTTACAGTGCCGGAAGCACCGGAGTCCACTTTAGGCCGCATAGACCAATCGATCTCCCAGAATCTGACCGGGTTTCTGCAAGAACATATTGTGGCAGCCGAGCGAAGTCTGGCTGACATTGAACGCGACTTTGCTGATCCGCACATTCCCGAACAACCCACGTTTGTCTCTGACCAGATTCAGTTTGTGTTGGATAAACTGGTTGCCCAGTCGGTTCACATCTCGGCGCCCAGCTTTGTCGGCCATATGGCCTCGGCTCTGCCCTACTTTATGCTGCCCCTGTCGCGCATCATGATGGCGCTGAACCAGAATCTGGTCAAAGTTGAAACATCAAAAGCCTTTACGCCGATGGAGCGCCAGGTAATCGGCATGATCCACCACCTGATCTATCAGCAGGAGGATGCGTTTTACAGCAAATGGATGCATGACCGTGCCTACGCGCTGGGCAGTTTCTGCTCCGGGGGCACCATCGCTAATCTCACGGCGCTGTGGGCCGCTCGCAATAATGTGCTGGCACCTCGAGAGGGGTTTGCGGGCATTGGGCAAGAAGGCATGTTGGCCGGGATGCAGCACTATGGTTACAACGGGCTGGCCGTGGTGGTGTCGGAACGGGGGCACTATTCGCTGGGCAAAGCTGCCGACATTCTCGGCATTGGCCGGCGCTCGCTGATTCCCGTAGAAACCGATGCCCGCAACAAAGTCCGTACTGATGTGTTGGCACGCAAGTGTGATGAGCTTGCCGCCAAAAACATCAAGGTGATGGCCGTGATTGGCATTGTCGGCACGTCGGAGACCGGCAGTGTAGATCCTTTGGATGCCATCGCCGATATCGCAGAGGAGCGTCGGATACATTTTCATGTTGACTCTGCCTGGGGCGGACCGACCTTGTTTTCAAACACGTATCGCCCGTTACTAAAGGGTATTGAGCGCGCAGACTCGGTCACACTGGATGCCCATAAACAATTGTACGTACCAATGGGTGCCGGCATTTGTGTGTTCAAGCGTCCTGAAACCTTATCCAGTGTTGAACATCATGCCGAGTACATCATTCGCAAGGGCTCCAAGGATTTGGGCAGCCACACGGTCGAAGGATCACGACCGGGCATGGCCATTCTGGTGCATTCCGGGCTGCATATCATTGGCCGGCAAGGATATGAGTTATTGATCGATCAGGGCATTCAGAAGGCACGAGCGTTTGCCGACATGATCAAAGCCAATCCGGATTTTGAGCTAATCAGTGAGCCTGAACTTAACATCCTCACCTACCGGTATGTGCCAGCCGACATTCAGCGCGCCTTGCAGGACGCGCCTGCCAGCCTGCGCAGCGAAGTGAATGACCAGTTGAATGTGCTGACCAAGCGCATACAGAAAACCCAGCGTGGGTATGGGCGGTCGTTTGTGTCGCGGACCAAGCTCAATCCAGAGAAGCACGGGCGTGATCCGGTGATTGTGTTCAGAACCGTGTTAGCCAATCCGTTAACCACGGTGGAGATTTTGCGGGATATGCTGGCTGAGCAGCAGGAGATCGTTAAGGAACCGCAGATTCAGCAGCTTATCAAGCAGATCCGTCATACGTTTTGTGGTTGCTGATCTCATTTTTGACACCGGCCACACAAGTACCGGGACATTCCTCGGAACGACGCCTGCGGCGTCTTTATTGTTCCTCGCTCATGTCCCGATACTTGTGTGGCCTCTGTGCCAGCGAATCAGCTTCCCACCCAACAAAAACGACTTTGCCAGCGATTAAGCGTCTGTGCAGCCTGAATCTGGCGTTGACAGCGGCCTGGCCGCCGGCGGGCGGCCAGGCTTTTGCCAGCGACCGCGCTTTAATGCTGCCCAACGCTGGCACATATGCGCCGCGGAGGCCGGGACATGAGCGAAGGACAATAAAGACGCCAGAGGCGTCGTCCTGAGGATTGTCCCGGCCTCCGCGGCGCCGATCTACACCTGAGCAAGCATTAAAGCTCAGGGAGTAGAATCCAGCTCACTGTCATCGCGCACCAACACAGCCACATCTTCCTTGCTGACTTTGAAGTACATCAGGAAGTTACAGGCAATAAACAACGATGTGAAGAAACCGACACTGACGCCCACAATCAATGACAGCGAGAAACTGTAAATGGCTTCTCCGCCGACAATAAACATCGCCCACAACGCCAGCAGCGTCGTTAAAGACGTTACAAATGAACGCGCCAACACCTGGTTCAATGAGTGATTGATGATGTACTCCGTATCTGAACTGCGCGCGATACGCAGATTTTCACGCACACGATCGAACACAACAATGGTGTCGTTCAAGGAATAACCGATTACCGCCAACAAGGCTGCCAGGGTTGTCAGGTCAAAGCTGATTTCAAACAGCGAAATGACACCCAGTACCACAATCACGTCATGCAATTGGGCGGCAACCGCGGAAACGCCAAACTTGTATTGGAAGCGCACGGCCACGTACACCATGATGATCAACATCGCAGTGAGCACCGCGAGCGCAGCCTGCTCGGTAAGCTCGGAACCTACACGCGGCCCCACGAATTCAGAACGGCGCAGTTCCACTGGCGTGGAGCTGTTGGCTGATAGTACTTCAAGCACCTCGATACCCAGCGACGATGCTGCATCTGACATTTCGGATGTTTCCATGTCGGCGACCGGCAAGCGCACCAAGACGTCCCGATCCGAGCCAAATGTTGCCACGGTGGCATCCACAAACCCATTGTCCAGCAACTGCCGCCGGACATCATCAGGATTAACTGCTTCCTGATATCCCACTTCAATCAGGGTACCCGCCGTAAAATCCAGTCCAAGCTGAAAACCTTTCACCGCAATGGTGATCAGGAAAAATACGATCACCACAAACGAAAGGCTGCCGGTCACCCGACGCACTTTCAAACTCATAAAATCAATATCGTTCTTAATCAGGGCCATGGTGGTCTGCCTGCAATTTAAATTGTGTTAGGGCCGTCTGTCGGCAGCGCTTTGATGGATGGGCCGATAGACAGCGATTTGATCTGACGGCCACCGTAGAAGGTGTTGATCATCAATCGCGTCACCATAATTGCAGAGAACTGCGAGGTGATAATGCCCACCATCAGTGTAATTGCAAACCCTTTAACCGGGCCGGAACCCACGGTAAACAGCACCATCGCAACGAGGAACGTGGTGATGTTGGCATCGATGATAGTGCCAAATGCGCGGGAGAATCCGGAATCGATAGCACTCTGCGGTGACAATCCCGCCGCGATCTCCTCGCGGATTCGACTGAAGATCAGTACATTGGCATCAACTGCCATACCAATCGTCAACACGATACCAAAGATACCCGGCAAGGTCAGAGTGGCTGAGATAATTGACATGATGGCAGCGAGCAACACCACGTTGATCGCCAGCGCTGTCACGGCTGCCACACCAAACAGTCGGTAGTAATAGAGCATAAAGAGTGTCACCAACAAATAACCAATGGCAACGGCCTTGGCGCCCTGCTCGATGTTTTCCTGGCCCAGACTTGGTCCTACTGTGCGCTCTTCAACAAAATACATCGGCGCAGCCAGCGCACCCGACCGAATCAACAGTGACAGATCATTCGCTTCACGCTGACTGAGACCGGTAATCACAAACTCACGCCCCAGTGCCGCACGGATCACCGCATGGCTGATCAGACGACTCTCTTCATAGGATTCCTGTTCTTCCACCAATACGCCATTTTCATCGGGCCGGAAAACCGATCGGGTGCGGGTTTCATTCAATAGAATATCCATCGGGCGACCAATGTTCTCACGCGTCACGCGGTTAAACTGCTCGCCGCCTTGCGCATCCAGATTGATCACCACTTGCGGCTGACCATATTGGTCCAGCGCGGAACGCACGTTACTGATGCGATCTCCCTGCAAAATGACATCGTTGTCCACACGAATGGACTGGCCCTGATAGTCGTACACGGTATAACTGTTGGCGGCCGCGCCTACGTCGGCTTCAAGGTGGAATTGCAGCGTGGCAATGCGCTGCAGAATGCGTTTGGCCTGCGCGGTATCCTGTACACCCGGCAGTTGCACAACCAGACGATTGACACCCTGGCGCTGCACCACCGGCTCGGACACACCCAGTGAGTCTACCCGACTGAGAATGGTAGTCTGGTTGGCGGCAATGGTGTCCTCCTGCATCTGCTGAATGCTTTCGGGTGTCATGGTCAGATCAAGGATAAATTGACCGTCACGCTCACGCGCCTGCACCAGCAAATCGACATACCCCTCTCTGATCAACGACCGAGCCTGAGTGCGTGACGCCTCATCATCAAAACGCAATTCAATAGAGTCCGTGCCGGTCACACTCATCTGCCGGGTGCGAATGCGTTCAGCGCGCAGCTCCTGACGAATGGTACTGAGTGTATTCTCCATGCGTCTGGTCAGCGCGGCCTCCATGTCTATTTCCATCAGGAAATGCACACCGCCCTGCAAATCCAGACCGAGATTCATTTTGCTGGCACCCATGGCGCGCAACCAGCCCGGCGTTGTTGGCGCCAGATTCAGCGCGATGATATATCCACTGCCCAAGGTCTGCTCAATCAAGGCCTTGGCACGCAACTGATCTTCCAGATTGGCAAACCGGATCAAGCCACCGTTGGAATTGATCTCATCACCAAACCACCCCATATCTGCGGCGCGCAGGGCATCAGTCGCCATGCCCAGATCCACTTCCGTGATCGGGTCATTTTCGTGAGAAATCTGCAGGGCAGGATCGTCCGGATAAAGGTTTGGCAACGCATAAATGAAGGCGAGGACGAGTATGCCCACAACCATCAGGTTTTTCCAAAGGGGAAACTTGTTCAGCATGTTGGGTAAACCTTTACCGCTCAGAGATGGTGAGCTGCCGGAACACAATCATCGTGATCCGGAAGCCTGACAGGGTTTAATTATCGATAGACTTGATGGTGCCTTTTGGCAAGGCCGCCGCAACGGAAGACTTCTGCAGATTCAGCTCAACGCCATTGGCCACTTCAACGGTGATGTATTCACCGCTGACCTTGGTCACTTTGCCGAGGATGCCGCCACTGGTCAGCACTTCATCGCCTTTACCCAGTGCGCTGACCAATTCACGGTGCTCTTTGGCACGTTTGGACTGCGGACGCCAGAGAATCAGATAAAACAGGACAAACATACCGCCAATAAACAGCAGGTTAAAAAGTCCAGCGTTCGGGGAAGCTGCGGCCGTTTGGGCATGCGCGCTGCTGATAAAGAAGTCCATCATTGCATTCTCCTGCTGTCTGGTGCAGAAATCTCAGAACCAGATGTGTTTTTGTGTGTTATGGATGACATTCATGAGGTCAAACCACATGGATTCAAGCGTCCGGGGTTAAATTTTTACTGCTCATGCGTCGGCATTGTTTTCCAACACTGACTGTTCGCGGTAGAAGTCCTCAACAAAGGCGGTAAATCTACCTTGTTCCAGTGCCTGACGCAAACCTTGCATCAGATGCTGATAGAAGTGCAGATTGTGAATGGTATTGAGTTGGGCACCCAGCATTTCATTGCATTTATCAAGATGATGCAGGTAGGCCCGGCTGAAATTCTGACAGGTATAACAGACACATGCCGGGTCCAGTGCACGGGTGTCGTCCTTAAAACGCGCGTTGCGTAACTTGAGCACGCCCTGACTGGTAAAGAGATGGGCATTGCGTGCATTGCGGGTTGGCATCACGCAGTCAAACATGTCGATACCGCGCCGCACAGCTTCGATAATATCGCCGGGCGTGCCCACCCCCATCAGGTAACGGGGTTTGTCGGCTGGCATCTGATGTGCGACATAGTCCAACACCTTGATCATCTCACCCTTGGGTTCACCCACGGACAAACCGCCGATGGCATAGCCGTCAAAATCCAGCGCAACCAGGCCGTCCAGCGATTGCTGTCGCAGATGGTCATACATGCCGCCTTGCACAATACCAAACAGCGCAGACGGATGATCACCGTGTGCGTCTTTGCAGCGTTTGGCCCAGCGCAAGGATAGTTCCATGGAGGTTTTTGCTTCGTGTTCAGACGCCGGGTAAGGCGTGCACTCGTCAAATATCATGATGATATCGGAACCGAGTTTTTGTTGAACAGCAATGGCAGATTCGGGGCCAAGGAACACTTTGGAGCCGTCGATAGGTGACCGGAATGTGACGCCTTGTTCGTTGATCTTGCGCAGCTCACCAAGGCTGAACACCTGAAAGCCACCGGAGTCGGTCAGTATTGGTTTGTGCCAGCCCATAAAGTCATGCAAATCGCCATGTTTCTGGATGACGTCTGTGCCGGGACGCAGCATAAGATGAAAGGTGTTGCCCAGAATAATCTCGGCACCAATGTCGTTAATCTGCTGTGGCGTCATGCCTTTGACAGTGCCGTAAGTACCAACGGGCATAAATGCCGGCGTCTGCACGTCGCCGCGTGGGAAGCTGAGGGTAGCACGTCTTGCGAGGCCGTCTGTGTTATGTACTTTGAATTCCATGGTTGCCGTTTTCTTGGTTAATCTGCGCCTCGCGTCGCTCGGCGGTGTTATTTTGCGCACTGAATCCGCGCAGACAGCTGCCATCAAGGTCGCACAGCCCGCTACCAGCGCTGGCAGAGCCCAAAACTCCGACCTTCCACGCCACCCGCTTACGGAGTGCTGCGCCCCACCCAACGCGGCTCTGACATGAGCGCCTGAGACGGGTAGCGGGGCATGAGCGAGGAACAATAAAGACGCCGCAGGCGTCGTTCCGAGGAATGTCCCGCTACCCGTCTCAGGTGCGGAACCTCAGAGCGCGACCTACAAATATTTAATGTTCGCGCGTCGCGTGGAACGTCACTTCAGGCCAGCGCTCCTGCATCAAAGCGAGATTGACCCGCGTCGGCGGCAAATAAGTCAAATGATCACCGCCATCCAGCGCCAGATTCTCAAACGCCTTCTTCTTGAATTCTTCCAGCTTTTTAGCATCGTTGCACTCAATCCACCGCGCGCTGAACACGTTGACCGGTTCATAAATACAATCAACCTTGTATTCATCCAACAAACGGTATGCCACCACTTCGAACTGCAGCACACCCACCGCGCCGACAATCAGATCGTTGTTGCGCATCGGCATAAACACCTGCACAGAGCCTTCCTCTGCCAGCTGCTTCAAGCCCTTCTGCAGGGCCTTGGCTTTCAGCGGATCTTTCAAGCGGATGCGACGGAACAGTTCCGGCGCAAAATGCGGGATACCGGTGAATTGCAGCGTTTCACCTTCCGTGAAAGTATCGCCGATCTGTATCGTGCCGTGGTTATGAAAACCAATGATGTCACCCGACACCGCGTACTCGGCCTGCTCACGCTCACCCGCCATAAAGGTCACCGCATCGCTGATGCGAACCTCTTTATTCAGGCGGCAATGCTGCAGTTTTTTGCCTTTCTCATAGGCACCGGAGCAGATGCGAAGAAAGGCGATACGGTCACGGTGATTGGGATCCATGTTTGCCTGAATTTTAAAGACAAACGCACTGAACGCAGGCTCAACAGGATCGATCAGGCGGGTTTCCGTGGCGCGCGCGCGTGGTGAGGGTGCCCACTGCACAAAATCGTCGAGCATCTCACGCACACCAAAATTTCCCAGTGCCGTGCCAAAAAACACCGGTGTCATTCGACCGGCCAGGTACTCGTCCAGATCAAACTCGTTACTGGCACCGCGCACCAGATCAATTTCGTCGGCAAACTCATCGGCGTAAATGCCCAGCAAAGCCTTCGCCTCCGCGCTGCGCAAGCCCTTGACACGAATGTCATCCGGAATCCGGTCGCCTTGCCCTTGCTGATAGATATGCACGGTGTCCGTGTACAGGTTGTAAACACCTTTAAAACCGCGACCGTTGCCCAGCGGCCAATAAATCGGCGCGCAGCGGATTTTTAATACGGTTTCAATTTCGTCCAGCACTTCAATCGGCTCGCGGGTATCGCGGTCGAGTTTGTTCACAAAAGTGAAAATCGGCGTGTCGCGCAGACGGCAGACTTCCATCAGCTTGATAGTGCGCTCTTCTACACCTTTTGCACCGTCGACGACCATCAGCGCGGAGTCCACTGCGGTCAGTACCCGATAGGTATCTTCCGAGAAGTCTTCGTGACCGGGGGTATCCAGCAAATTAACGATGGCATCACCATAGGGGAACTGCATCACCGACGAGGTGACCGAGATACCCCGCTGTTGTTCCATGGCCATCCAGTCGGATGTCGCGTGTTTGTCGCTCTTTTTACCTTTGACGGTACCGGCTCTTTGAATCAGACGGCCGAACAGCAACAGCTTTTCCGTGATGGTGGTTTTACCGGCGTCGGGGTGCGAAATGATCGCAAAGGTGCGCCGGGTGGCAATTTCGTGTTCAAGCTCTAGATTGGACATAGGCTGGGGTCGTGTTTAAAAGGCGCGTATTTTGGCCTAGTTATGTGGATTAGACAATCAAAGTACCGCCTTGAGCGGCAGCTTATTCTTCAAAAACGCGCATTTCGGGGAATTGTTGCGGTATCTATCAGCCACCTCTCAGGCATAGACTATTCATCAGTGGGTGAATTAATTCAGACCAGTTACCCGCAGGAGGTGATGATGGCCAGCGGCAGACCACGCGGTGAATCCAATGCTCGACAACAGTTGATCGATGCCGCACGACAACGATTTACCGCACAGACATTTGAGTCTGTTTCAATCAGGTTGATCGCAGCCGATGCCGGTGTTGATGCGGCATTGATCCGCTACTACTTTGGATCCAAAGCCGGACTGTTTGAACAGATGCTGCGCGAGACGCTGCAGCCTGTGCTGTCCGGATTAAAACAAAATCATCACGCCCGATCAGCCGACAAACAACCGGATCACTCTGACTGCCGGATTCCTGAGCGATTGGAAACCCTGATGCGCACCTACTACCAGATTATGGCACCCAATCCCGGTCTGGCCCGGTTGATACAACGCGTCTTGCATACGGAACGTCATACCGAACCTTACCAGATCGTTCAGCGTGTTTTTGACGACATCCATAACCTCTCTCGCTTGTGGATTCAACGAATGTTGGTGGATGCCGGTCACATCCGGCCTGACGTTGACCCTATGCTGGCACGCCTGAGCCTGGTCAGTCTGATGGTATTCCCGTTGTTGGCGCCGCCGGCATTTATGGAAAACAGCGGCATCAGTCTCAAACCAACCGATATCGAGCGTCTGGTAAAACACAATGTCAACCTGTTGCAACGTGCGCTGTTTGTTGCTGAACCCACTGGTGATGTTGAACACGCTCTGACCACCACCCAGCTTCGTCGAGAACCCTCTGCATGAACATTGCGCGCAGTTTTATTGTGTCACTCATGTTAACCAGTCTCAGTGCCTGCGGGCAGGACTCCACGGGTTGGTATGGCGTTATCGAACGAGACCGCCATACGTTGAGCGCGCCTGTCGGGGAACTGATCAGTGATATTCGAGTGCAGGAAGGTGATCAGGTCACTGCAGGTCAATTGATCATCCAACTGGATGACAGTACGGTCAACACTCGCATCCGTCAGCGCGAGGCAGAGCTAGCGGAAATCCAGGCCCTGCGCGAAGAATTGATTCAAGGGCCGCGCAGTGAGGCGATTGCCCGTGCGGAATCCGCGGTGCAAGGTGCCCAGGCCGACGTGCTGGATGCAGAACAGAGACTGCAGCGCGCAGAACAATTGCTGCGCAGCGGTGCCGGCACACAATCAGAGTTTGATCAGCGACTGGCCGCGAGAGATCAGGCACTGGCGCGCAGTGAACAGGCCCGGCAACAACTGGCCGAACTCAGAAGCGGCACCCGCCCCGAACAATTGAATCAAGTCGACGCAAGAATGGCGGCTGCGACCGCCAGACTATTGCAGGAACAAAAAGCCTTGAAGGATCTGAGCCTGGTCTCTGCTTATGATGCGGTGGTAGACAGCCTGCCCTGGCGCCGGGGTGATCGTGTAGCGCAAGGTGCCGCGCTCGTCAGTCTGTTGATCAATCAACACGCCTTTATTCGTGTTTATGTACCATCTGACGCCTACGATCAGGTCGCGGTAGGCGGGCAGCTGCTGGTTAAACCGGATGCTGACATGCCTGCTTTTCTGGCGACCATCCGCCACATTCGGCCACAGCCGGCGTTTACACCATTTTATGCGCTGAACGAACGAGATCGGGCACGGCTGATGTACTTGACTGAATTGACATTGCCTGATTCCCACGCAGATTTACCCACCGGCATGACGGTCGAAGTGATGCTGCCATGAGTGAGTCGGTCTCAGTTTATGCGGTTGAAACCCGTCAACTCAGTTTGAAGTTTGGCAATAAACTGGCTGTCGACTCACTGGATCTGACCATACCACGCGGCAGCATTTATGGATTTCTGGGTCCCAATGGCAGCGGTAAATCAACGTCGATTCGTATGCTGACGGGTCTGTTAAAACCTACGGCAGGAACAGCAACCGTGCTGGGTGAACCAATACCAGGTGCCGAAGAAAAGCTGCGTTTGCGCATCGGCTACATGACACAAAAATTTTCCCTGTATGACAATCTGAGTGTGCAGGAAAACCTGGATTTTGTGGCCCGCATTTATGGATTGCCGCGCGCTTACGCGCGTGCGAGACGAGATGAATTGATCACACTCTACGAACTCGGGGAGCAACAAAAACAACTCGCCGGCTCAATGAGTGGCGGCCAGAAGCAGCGATTGGCGCTGGCGGCTGCCACCCTGCACAAACCGGAATTGCTATTTCTGGATGAACCCACCTCCGCTGTAGACCCGGAAAATCGGCGTGAATTCTGGGAGCGTCTGTTTGATCTCTCCGACAATGGCACCACCATTCTGGTGTCAACGCATTACATGGATGAAGCCGAACGTTGCCATAAACTGGCGATTCTGGATCAAGGTGTCAAACGCGCAGACGGCACACCACAGGCCTTGATGAATGCGATGAACGCCTGGACTATTGAAGTGTCGGGCGACAATCTGCGCACCTTGAAGGCACAACTCGAACAAACACCTGAGATTGTGTCGGCAGCACAGATCGGCGCACGTCTGCGAGTACTGATTCACAAATGCCGCAACACCGAACAGCCTCTTTTGTGGTTACAACAACATACCGGTCACCGCGAGCTGGAAATGGTCCGCCCAAATCTGGAAGACGTGTTTGTGAATTGCACCGGTGCGCGTGTGACTCAGAACAATCGTTATATCCCGCCCACCACACAAGGTGATGGCCATGTGGAATAGAATTTTTGCCATCATCAGCAAAGAGTTGAGACAGCTGTCGCGTGATCGCATGAGTTTTGGTCTGATTGTTATGATTCCACTGATTCAACTGACCTTGTTTGGTTACGCGATCAACACAGACGCCCGACGCTTACCCGCCGGCGTGCTGGATATGGAACAGTCATCCTATAGTCGCGCCCTGCTCCAGGCGGTGGAAGCCAGTCAGGTTGTGCAGTTCGAACAACAATACTTTACTTTACCAGAGGCTGAAGCAGCGATCACCCGTGGCGAAGTGAAAGCGATCTTGTACATGCCCGCTGATATGGACAGCAGACTACAACGCAGGACTCAAACCGGCACCCCTGAGGATATGATAGAACCCGTGGCGCAATGGCTGGTCGACGGCACTGACACGGTTGTTGCCGGCAGTATCCGCGGCCTGCGCAATATGCCACTTAATGAAATCCGCAATCAGGCCTACAGCCTGCCAGTTCCCACCATGGAAGTGGTGCAGTACTTCAATCCGGAACAGCGCACCGTGGTGAATATTGTGCCGGGACTGCTCGGCATTATTCTGACCATGACCATGGTGCTGTTTACCTCCGCCGCCATTGTGCGCGAACGCGAACAGGGCAATATGGAATTTCTGATCACAACGCCTGTGCAACCGTTTGAGTTAATGCTGGGCAAAATTGTACCCTATGTATTGGTGGGCATGATTCAGATAGCCATTATTCTGGGCGCAGGCAATCTGGTCTTTGATGTTCCGATTCGAGGTCGTCTCGACTATCTGGCTATGGCAGCCTTGTTGTTTATTTTTGCCAGTCTGACCTTGGGGCTGGTGATTTCAACCATAGCAAAAACCCAGTTACAAGCCATGCAAATGACGGTGTTTGTACTGTTGCCATCGATTTTATTATCCGGATTTTTATTTCCGTTTGAGGCCATGCCTATACCGGCACAGTGGATTGCGGAGGTGCTTCCCGCCACACATTTTATGCGCATGTCGCGCGGCATCATCTTGCGCGATGCAGATATTTTTAGTCTTCAATTTGATGCGCTGGCGTTGATTGGTTTTACGATCGTGGGATTAATTGTGGCGTCCAGCCGCTTCTCAAAACGGCTGAATTGAACTGTTCACGTTCTTCACGACTTTATAATTACCCTGCACCTACGTTAGCGCTCATAAAGCCTGGCATTATCAGTGAAACCGGACACGAGGGAAGGATGCGCATCCGGAAACACCTCCACGCGAAGCTTTTCACCGGGCAATACCTGTAAAAGTATCGTGCCCAACATGGGCGACATTGCATTTGAGGGAACGGGAGGAGGGCCATTTGGCGGTTGCACTAACTCGAGTTTTAGCACACCCTAGGCAGGTGTAATCTTTGCGGGATCCGCAGGCATTTCACGAACGCCCAACTGCGTCGCCTGCCCTTTGAAATTGCCAAGCGAAACAACATACAAGTCGGGGTCCATCACATAAGGCACAATCGCCAGATGCCCGGACCAATACCCCAAACCGTCATTGTCACTGACCGCACCAAAATAGCCATTGGTACCTTGTAAAAACCAATTGCCGCGCAGATAGCTGGATGGACGAACAAAACCAGGTAGGAAGGTATTGAGATCAACATTGGCAAAATCCAGCGTCTTACCGCCAATACGACCCAACACCTGCCCCGCGTTCACCTTGATAGGGCCCCGATAAATTTTTCCACCATCAAGCGCTCCTGCTGGAATCTGATTCGCGATGGCAGGATCAAGCACATCAATCAAGTCATAGTAGCTGTAAAAATTCGCACTGTGCTGCAGTACTACGCGATACTCTAACCCTACGCCGGTATGACTGCGTCGTGTACAGATTTCGCTAATCAGCCCAATACCTGTCACATACACCTCAAAGGTTGCCGGTGCGGAATGAAAATCAAGAGGATTGAAGTCAATGTGATCGATGGGGGTGACGTGACCACCCGCGAGTAGTCCCAAGGGCGTAATCGACTCAACATCAGACAGTCGCATGGGCAGGCTGATCAAACTGGGCAAATCCTGCTGATGGCCAGAATTTGAGCAATAAGATCAGCAAAACCAAACGACCCGTGCATTGACTTCGCATCTTACGCTCCTCAGGGTGAGATCGAATTCGCCACTGATTCAGTCGGGCAAAACCCTGATCTGCCTGCCACTGGAATAACTCTATCCACCCGCCTCTGTCGAACCCTGGCGGGTCCTTCTAACGCGCCCGCGCCGCGATCCGCCGGTACTCGCGATACGCCGGCGTCCAGAAGTTGTGTTCAATAATTTCCAGCAACTCATCATCCGGTATTTCCCGCGCGTACCCCTGACTCATGGCCATCTTGGCCACCGCAAAAGCAATCTTGCGGCTGATCTGCGGCAAGTCAGTCAGTGGTGGCAAAATGGAGGCTGCATTATCGTCGACCTGCGGCGCGTTCTCAGACAGGGTGATGCTGGCGATCATCAGCATTTCATCGGTCACCCGAGCAGACTTGCAGGCGATCACGCCGAGTCCTATGCCAGGGAAAATATAACTGTTATTGCACTGAGCCACGGCGTAGGTTTTGTTGTTGTAGTCCACCTTGCCAAACGGACTGCCGGTAGCCACGATGGCGCGTCCATCGGTCCATTGCAACACCTGCGCAGGATGCGCCTCAACCTGACGTGACGGGTTACTCAACGGCAGAATGATCGGGCGCGGACACGTTTCCTGCATACGACGCACAATGCGCTCGGTAAACAGACCTGGCTTGCCGGATACGCCAATGAGTACGCCAGGTCCCACGTTATTAATGACGTCATACAGGCTAGGGTATGCGGTTTCCGCTTCCAGCATCCAGCCGTCAAGCGCCGCTCTGGTCTGCATCAGTTGCTGCTGAAAATCCATGAGATTTTCCATGCCTTCGGTCAGCAAGCCGAAGCGATCGACCATAAAAATCTGTGCCCGCGCCTGCGCATCACTTAACCCTTCAGCAATCATGGCACTGATGATCAGTTCCGCAATACCACAACCGGCGGAACCGGCGCCTACAAAAACAATGTGCTGAGCACTGAGTTTTTCGCCTTTTTTGCGACAAGCAGCCAGTAAGGTGCCAAGTGTCACCGCCGCTGTACCCTGAATATCGTCATTAAAACAGCATACGCGATCACGGTGACGCTGCAGCAATGGCATAGCATTAGGCTGCGCAAAATCTTCAAACTGTATGAGCACCCCTGGCCAACGTTCCTGTGCGGCCTGAATAAAACTGTCAACAAACGCCTCGTATTCCTCACCCGTAATGCGCGGATGACGTAAACCCATATACATCGGGTCATCCAGCAGAGTCTGATTATTGGTACCCACATCCAGTGTGACCGGCAGCGTATAGGCCGGGCTGATGCCACCACAGGCGGTGTAAATTGACAGCTTGCCAATGGCAATMCCCATACCGCCGATGCCCTGATCCCCCAGACCCAGCACACGTTCGCCATCGGTCACTACAATGACCTTGACCTTTTCTTTGGTCACGCTCTGCATGATGTCACTCATGAACTCGCGTTCCTCGTAAGACAAAAACAGGCCACGCGCCCTGCGGTAGATATCGGAGAAATGTTCACAGGCATCCCCCACCGTTGGCGTATAAATGATGGGCAGCATCTCAACCAGATGCTCACTGATCAGGCGATAAAACAGCGTTTCGTTGGTGTCTTGCACCGCGCGCAGATAGATATGTTTGTTGATGGCGTCATCAAAGGTGCAATACTGCATATAAGCCCGTTTGACCTGACCTTCGATGCTTTCATAACGCGGCGGCAGCAGGCCCAGCAGGTTAAAGGTGCGTCGCTCTTTTTCGGTAAATGCCCCACCTTTGTTTAACAACGGTGTTTCGAGCAGTGTTGGGCCGGCGTAGGAGATATACAGGGGTTTGGATGTGGACATTAAGAGCTCTTACAAACAAGGCAAAGGTTGAGTGATGGCATCACAGAGTACCGACAGAAACCGTTGTGATCAACGATAGGCTGACGGGAACGCTTGTAGTGTCGGCGAAGTATCCAGGGCGTTTAATGCAATGGAGGGCGCTTGCAATTTCAGATGGGCAAACAAGGCGCGGCCGTTGTCAGACAGCGCACGCAAGGCTTCACCATCGTTCTGTCCGGCCGGCAGCACTTTCATACGCACCGTGCCGCGTACATTGCCTCCGATCACCATAATCGTCTGTGCCTCCGTATCCACCTTGACCACAATGTCGCAATGGGTGCGGGCGCCCTCGCCCAACTGGGTGCGCCGGTCCGCCAGATTGCGGTATTCGGGCCGGCTGCCCCTGCACAGCAGATCGCCCGGTTCAACGGCGGCTTGGCCCGGTTCGAAGGCCGTATAAACAGCGTCATTATCTTGTCCGTCAGCCGCACGAATGGCCTGATCAATATAGGTGTGGTGAGCAATAGCCCGGCGGAACTGCCCGGGGTCATCAAGGCCGCTCTCGCACATCACCCATGATATGAAAGCAGCGGACCAGGCATTGCGCCAGCGCGCGCCGGCGCCTTCAGCATTCCAATTGGCATTTTGACGTTGCAGTATCCAATCGCTGTCAGGGGTCGCGGCCCAGTAACCGGCAATTGAACTGGCTACCCGCGCATTTTCACCCGGACTCATGCGGCTGAAAGCGCCGCGCGGCATTTGCAGTGATAACGACTGGTTACTACCTTGTGACAAAGGTTCTGCGCGTGCCTGCTTGTCGACGCTGAACCCAAAATAAGCCCACTCCTGTGCAGCCGTATCAACAATACGACGACGCAGATCTGGCAGTGGTTTGGATCTGCAACTGCGGTCGGTGATTCGCATATTGCCGGGTGTGCCGGTTACACGTTCCATGGGAGAGCGGACATCCAGCATATCAGCAGGCAGACGTTGCGGAGATTCCGAAAGCTGTGCTTGTACACTGACGTTGACAAGCACAAGCATGGTGGCGAGTAGAATTGGTCTCAATGCAGACATCAGGTCAGGAATCCGAATGACGCCCTGGCGCGGCGCAGAAAAATAAATTTGCAATCGATGAATCGGAGTTTAGCGACTTGCCTTGACAACAGGAAGCCTGACAGCGCTGTTCCTGTGGTCCCTCGCCATCTGTAGGTTTTGAAGACAAACGGAATCATCGTGGACCAGTTCATCTGACAGCGCATGAAACTGGACAATTCTTTGCCGTCCGGATACCTTCCGGACGTATCCCGAAGATTTTGCAACAAGCAGGTTGATTGATGATAACTCCCCTGCCCGATGGGTTAATTGTGGTAGCCAAAGCCGATTGTCCGACCTGTCGGCTGATTGAACCTTTATTGGCTGAACTGGACAAAGCCGGTCCGTTGACAGTCTACGTGCAGGATTCCACTGACTATGCGGCAGCGCTGGCCGGCACCCACTTTGACCAGACATTGGAACACTCCTGGCGCCTGAATACCGAGTTTGTACCCACACTGATCCGCGTTGAAAACGGCCGCGAAGTTGCCCGCACGTATGGCTGGCACAAAGAAGACTGGCGCGCGATCACCGGGCTGGGCGCAAAGCTGGGCGAAACACTGAACCAGAACTTGCCAGACATGCGTCCCGGCTGTGGTTCCAAAACGCTGGAACCCGGCATCAGCGAGCGGCTGGAACTGGCATTTGGCGATCTCAAACTACAATCAAGGCAAATTGATATCAGCGGCATCGATGATGCCATCGAGGCCTGCTACGACCGCGGCTGGAGCGATGGTTTGCCCGTTGTGCCGCCCACACCGGTGCGCGTGCTGCGCATGCTCAAGGGCACTGCTCGCGAACCGCACGAGGTCGTCGGCCTGATGCCACCGGACCTGGTGCCCTGCACCGTAGAGAAAGTGGCGGTGAATGCGGTTATGGCGGGCTGCAAACCCGAGTACATGCCGGTATTGCTGACGGCTCTCGAAGCAGCACTGGATGAAGACTTTGGGTTGCACGGACTGATCTGTACCACCATGTTTGGCAGCCCGATGATTATGGTCAACGGCCCTATCGCCAAAGCGATTGGCATGAACTCCGGCGGCAATGCCCTGGGTCAGGGCAACCGGGCCAATGCCACCATCGGTCGCGCACTTCAGTTGATCATACGTAATGTCGGAGGCGGGCGCCCCGGCGAAATTGACCGCGCCACACTAGGTAATCCCGGCAAATACAGCTTTTGTTTTGCCGAGGCGGAAGACAGCGACTGGATGCCTCTGGCCCAAGAGCGCGGCATTGCGCCGGGCCGCTCAGCCGTCACCGTGTTTCCGGGCGAAGGTGTACAAGGCATCATTGATCAGAAATCGCGCGACCCGGAATCGTTGGTGAAATCAATCGCCCTGTCCCTGCGCGCCGTAGATCATGCCAAACTGGCTATGGCCGGTGACGCCGTGTTGGTGGTGTCACCCGAGCATGCCAGAATTTTTATTGAGGCCGGCTGGTCCAAACAGCGACTGCGCGAAGCGCTGGAACAACTGTTGCTGGCGCCGGGCAAAGATCTGATTGTGGGTGCCGGCGGCATTGCCGAAGGCATACACGAGCGTTTTAAAGACAAGCAGGTGCCCAAGTTTCGACCGGGCGGCCTGTTGATAATCAGGGCTGGCGGGACTGCCGGCCTGTTTTCTGCTGTTATTGCCGGCTGGGCTGCCTCTGGCCCTGTCGGTTCATCTCCTGTCACTCGCGAGGTAATCCTATGAATGAAACCATACTGCTTGATCCGACGGCGGAAAACGCCCCGGCGCAGAGGCTGCGTCTGGCACGGCCGGACAGCCTACAAAACAAGGTTGTGGGCCTGCTCGATATTTCAAAGCCGCGGGGCAACGTGTTTCTCGACCGTATTGAAGAACAACTGGCGGGGATGGGTATTGAGGTCAAGCGCTACAGCAAGCCAACCTTTACCCGTCCGGCACCTGTTGAACTGAAGCAAAAAATTGCTGCTGAAGTCGACCTGCTGGTGGAAGGTCTGGCCGACTGAGGATCGTGCACGTCGTGCTGTATGCATGACATCGCCGATCTGGAGTCTCGCCAGATTCCCGGAGTAGGAGTTGCTTCCAGTGAATTTGTTGACGCGGCCACGGCACAAAGCAAGGCGCTGGGTTTTGATCCCGCCATGGTTTTTGTACCGCATCCGATACAGAACAGAACCGACGCAGAAATGCGTGTCCTGGCCGATCAAGCGCTGGATGCGATTCTGTGCCTGTTGCGCACAGACGAGGGCTCAACACAGAACTGACACCGTCAACTTAAGCCGGGTGAGCGTCACATTATGTCAACGGAACTGACCCGCCACCCGCCTGCCGTGGACAAAGTGCTGGCCTGGCCCGGCATGCAGGCGCTGATAGACTGCCACGGCCGCACCCTGTTGCTGATGGCATTGCGCGCGGGCCTGCAGCAATGGCGGCAAGGTGACTTCAACGATGACACCAGCCTGTTAGCCTGGGTGCAGGCTGATGTTCAGCGCCGCCAGGCACCTTCTTTAAAACCCGTGTTTAATCTGACCGGCACCGTGTTGCACACCAATCTGGGACGCGCACCGTTACCGCCGGAAGCCATCAAAGCCATGTCGGAGGTTGCCAGCGGCGCTAGCAATCTGGAATATGATCTGGGCAGCGGTCAGCGTGGCGATCGCGATTCCCATGTGGAACGCTGGATCTGTGAACTGACGGGTGCTGAAGCGGCCACCGTGGTCAATAACAATGCGGCAGCCGTGCTGCTGGTACTGAATAGCCTGGCCAATCGCCGGCAGGTCATCGTGTCTCGTGGTGAGCTGATTGAAATTGGCGGCTCGTTCCGCCTGCCAGATGTCATGGCGCGGGCGAACTGCAAATTACATGAAGTGGGTACCACCAATCGCACCCATGCGCATGACTTTGCCAACGCCGTCAACAAAAGTACGGCACTGTTGCTTAAAGCACATACCAGCAACTACGCGATTCAGGGTTTCGCGCAGCAAGTCTCAGAGCAGGAACTGGCTGCTATTGCCCATCAGCATAACCTGCCGCTAGTGGTTGATCTGGGCAGCGGCTCGCTGATTGATATGACCTCGCTGGGCCTGCCGGCTGAACCCGTGGTCGCCAACGTGCTGGCAAAAGGTGTTGATGTGGTGACCTTCAGCGCGGACAAACTGCTGGGTGGTCCGCAGGCTGGCATTATTGCCGGACGCGCTGATCTGATAGATAAAATCCGGAAAAATCCGCTCAAGCGCGCACTCCGCTGCGACAAACTCACACTGGCGGCTCTGTCTGCCGTACTGCGCCTGTATGCCAATCCGGACACATTGGTCTTGCGCATTCCGACCTTGCGCCTGCTGACGCGCACTCAGGATGAAATTCGGCAGACTGCGCACGCGCTGCTGACTGATCTGCGCCTCTGGGCCGGGCCGGATTTTGTGGTGGATACCTGGGACGCACACAGTCAGATTGGCTCGGGTTCGCTGCCACTGGATCGGTTACCCAGTGTGGCCTTGCGTCTGCGCAGCACGGATGGCAACAAGCGCCGTCAGAGTCGGCAGCTGCGCGACCTGGCTGCACGTCTGCGGCAGCTTGAGCAACCCGTCATCGGTCGTATTGCCAATGACAGTCTGCTGCTCGATTGTCGTTGTGTGGAAGATCATCTGCCGCTTGCCTCGCAGTGGCAACATACCAAACCCACAGCAACCGGGAATGCTCCGTGATAATCGCAACCGCCGGCCATGTTGATCATGGAAAGACCACACTGATCAAGGCTCTGACTGGCAAGAATACCGATCAACTGGCGGAAGAACAGCGTCGCGGTATGACCATTGATCTGGGATTTGCCTGGTTGCATGACCCGCAAGCAGGCGCCATCGGTTTTGTGGACGTGCCGGGTCATGCGCGTTTTATCCGCACCATGTTGGCCGGCATTGCTGGTGTAGACGCCGCTCTGCTGGTTGTCGCCGCCGATGAAGGTCCAATGCCACAGACGCTTGAACATCTTGCACTGCTCGACTTGCTGGGTGTCAGGCATGGCATCGTGGTGATAAGCGCAACTGATCGCGCGAGTGCTGAACAGAGGGCTGCTTGTCACTCGGCCATGCTGCACCTGCTGCCCGATACCTGTCTGGCCAATGCCCCAATCATTGAAGTTTCCGCCCACAGTGGCACAGGGTTAGACCAGCTGTTGACAGCCATTCGCCATCTGGCAACCAGCGCAGTCACGCGCAGCCGTTCAGGTTATCCACGCTTTCTGATCGACAGACGTTTTACAGTGACTGGCGCCGGATGTGTGATCACTGGCACCTTGCTCAGCGGACAACTGTCGCTGGGCGATCAGAAGGCGGACGATTTGCATGTTTCCTCACCTCAAACCATGGCGGTGCGGCTGCGCGCCATGCAAATTGATGGTCAGCAGGTGAGCGAATTATACGCAGGGCAACGCGCAGCTCTGAATATTGCGGGACAATTTACTACTGAACATCCCCAACGCGGAGACTGGTTGCTGGCAAAGCAGATATTGCATCGCAGCGCACGCATCGACATTCAGCTTCGACTGTTGCCAGATGTCATTCTTCATCGTGGCACTTTGCAATTTCTAATTGGGGCCAGCGCCTTCAGTGGCCGTCTGGTCTGGCTGCATCAGCCAGACGGCCTTGCTCAGGTATTACTTGACCAGCCAACACAATCGCTGGTCGGTGACTGCATTATTGTGCGGGATCCCGCCGCCAACCAGACATTGGGGGGCGGCAGAGTCCTGGACCCTGCCGGCCGGCAACGCGGACGCTCCAAACCACAGGCCTTACAGAGACTGCTCGCATTATCCACGGTAAACAGTGCCTCTGATGCTTTAAGTATCGAAACAGAGCAGTTGACCGAAGTGGATCTGAGAGCGTTTGCACAGCGCTGGAATCTGCGCACGGATGAGCTTGATGCCATCAGCAAAGCATGTCATCTGACGCAACTGGGTCATCAGGCTATCAGCAACAAACGCTTGCAAGCCATCAAAAGCCAACTGCTGGAAACTGTCCGCAACACACACCAAAGCCAACCGATGCAGCTGGGTGTGCATCAACAGGAACTGTTGCGTCCGGCGGTCACAGGTCTATCTGTTACAACTGGCTTGTTGGTGCTTAAACAGCTGATTGATGCCGGTGAACTGCAGCGTCGGGGTTCTATCATTGCACTGCCCGGACACTCACCGGTGCTGACGCCGGAGTATCAGATACGCTGGCAACAGATCAGGGAAGTGTTGGCGCGGTCAGGACTGAGGCCGCCTATTGTCGGAGAATTGGCTGAGCAGCTTGCACTGGAACGCGACACCCTGTTGAATTTTTTGCAACAGCTCCAGCAATGGGGTTATGTGCTGGACGTGGCGCCTAATCGTTTTTACCTGGCAGAAAGTCTGGATGATCTGGCGGCTGTGGCGCAGGCGCTTTGTAACGAAAGCCCTGATGGCGGTTTTTCTGCAGCAGACTATCGCGACCGTTCCGCTATCGGGCGCAACCTGACCATCAAGGTACTGGAATATCTGGATCGCGCCGGTGTCACCCGCTACGCCCGGCAGCGCCGTTTTATGCAGGCAAATTATCGGCGACAAGAAGACCACAATTTGGCGTAGACTGTCATCACGGAAGGACGTCGTCCCCGGTGGGGCGCCCGGACTTCAAATCCGGTGAGATGCGCAACGCGCGTCTGGTGGGTTCGACTCCCATGTCCTTCCGCCACTGATGATTTACTCGATTTCTATCAACACCTCACCCGGCGTGACCCTATCACCCTTGCCGACATGTACCGCTTTGACTGTACCTGCGATGGTGGCATGAATTTCAGTTTCCATTTTCATGGCCTCTGTAATCAGCACAGCCTGTCCAGCTTTGACCTGGTCACCCTGTTTGACCAATACATCCACAATATTGCCTGGCATACCGGTGGTGACATGACCTGGTTTGTTGGCGCGTTGACGGGTATTCCCCCCTGCACTGACATAGGCGTTGGTCGGCTCGAACAACACCTCCTCCGGCATGCCATCGAGTGTGAGATAAATGCGGCGCTTGCCATCTTCGTGAGAACCTACACCGGTGATGGCTACCTGATAGGTCTCACCATGAACATCAATCATGAACTCAGTGGCAACACCCTCTTCCACAGCACGACCGCTTTTGGTCACTGGCAACAGGGCTTCTGGCTCCAGTGTACCCGCGGCACGCTGCTCAAGAAACTGACGACCAATGTCCGGGAACATGGCAAAGGTCAACACGTCTTCCTCGGATTTAGCCAGCTCACCAATGTCTTTACGCAGCTTGTCCATTTCAGCCTTGATCAGATCGGCTGGCCGGCCGTCAATGACGTCTTCGTTACCAATGGCTTTGGTACGCACTTTGGCATCCACCGGCGCCGGCGGCTGACCATAACCACCCTGCAGATAACGTTTCACTTCATTGGTAATGGATTTGTAGCGCTCGCCTGTCAATACATTTAGTACGGCCTGGGTGCCCACGATCTGTGACGTCGGCGTCACCAGCGGAGGGTAACCGAGATCTTTGCGGACGCGCGGAATCTCGGCAAACACTTCGCGGATACGGCCCAATGCGTTTTGTTCTTTGAGTTGGTTGGCAAGGTTGGACATCATGCCACCCGGCACCTGATTGATCTGCACGGTAATGTCTTCGCGCGCAAATTCGCTTTCAAACTGATGATATTTTTTGCGCACCTCGCGGAAATAATCCGCAATTTCTGTCAGCAGTTCCAGATCCAGTCCGGTGTCCCATTTTGTGCCACGTAATGCGGCTACCATGGATTCAGTGGCAGGATGACTGGTGCCCCAGGCAAAAGAGGAAATGGCCGTATCAATGTGCTCAGCGCCGGCTTCAATGGCTTTGAGCTGACACTGATCCGCCATACCTGCCGTGGCGTGACTGTGAATGAATACCGGCAGATCCACAGCAGCTTTGATCGCAGTGACCAGATCGAACGTGGCATAAGGTGTCAGGAGTCCCGCCATATCTTTAATGGCAATTGAATCCGCACCCATTTCACGCAATGCCAGCGCCTGCTCTACAAACAACTGCTCAGTGTGTACCGGACTGGTGGTATAACAAATGGTGCCCTGCGCATGTTTGCCTGATTTTTTAACTGCACGAATGGCAGTCTCGAGATTTCGCAAATCGTTTAAGGCATCAAACACACGGAACACATCAATTCCATTGGCGGCCGCTTTAGCCACAAATGCCTCAACCACATCATCTGCATAGTGGCGGTAACCCAGCAGGTTCTGACCGCGCAGCAGCATTTGCAAACGGGTGTTGGGCAGTGCTTCACGCAACTGACGCAGACGCTCCCACGGATCTTCTTTCAGGAATCGTACACAGGCATCAAAGGTGGCACCACCCCAGACTTCCAGCGACCAGTAACCCACTTTGTCGAGTTTTTCACAGATCGGCAGCATGTCCTCGGTGCGCATACGCGTGGCAATCAAGGACTGGTGGGCATCGCGCAGGATGACGTCGGTAACTAATATTTTGCTCATGGTTTATCTCTCCTGATTCGCGACGGCTTACACGCCGGCATGGGCAGCCAGCGCTGCAGCAATGGCCAGGGCCAGTTCACTGGGATTGCGTTTTTCTGAATAGTTCAATAATTGCGGGTGATTGGGTACAAAACTGGTGTTGAATTCCCCACTGCGGAAATCCGGGTCCTGCAAAATTTCCTGATAATAACGCGCAGTGGTTTTAACACCTTGCAAACGCATGTCAGACAAGGCACGTGCGCCACGATTTAATGCTTCTTCCCAGGTTAAGGCCCACACCACCAGCTTCAGACACATGGAGTCATAATACGGCGGAATGGTATAACCGGTATAAATCGCAGTATCGGTGCGCACACCCGGACCTCCGGGCGCGTAATAACGCGTGATGCGGCCGAAACTGGGCAGAAAATTGTTTTTGGGATCTTCGGCATTAATGCGGAACTGCAGTGCAAAACCGCGGAAGCTGATGTCTTCCTGTCGGTAACTCAGTGGCAGACCCGCGGCGACACGAATCTGTTCGCGCACAATATCGACACCGGTAATTTGTTCGGAGATGGTGTGTTCAACCTGCACGCGGGTGTTCATCTCCATAAAATAAATTTCATGGCCGGTGACCAGAAACTCGACTGTGCCGGCATTTTCGTAGTTCACGGCTTTGGCCGCACGAACAGCCAGCTCGCCCACATACTGTCGTTGTTCCGGAGTCAGTTGCGGACTCGGTGCTATCTCAATCAGTTTCTGATTACGACGCTGAATGGAACAGTCGCGTTCAAACAGATGAATGACATTACCCTGGCTGTCTGCCAGAATCTGCACTTCGATGTGTTTGGGATCAACAATACACTTTTCCAGAAATACGTCGGCAGAACCAAATGCCTTGGTGGCTTCTGAAATCACACGCGGATACTGCGAGCGCAGTTCGTCGGCAGAATCACATCGGCGGATACCACGACCGCCGCCACCAGACGTGGCTTTGAGCATAATGGGGTAACCAATTTTCTCAGCGACTGACAGTGCTTCATCCAGATCCGCCAGGTTGCCCTCAGAGCCCGGTGTCACCGGTACACCCGCTGCAATCATGCTGGCACGGGCGGCTGTTTTATCGCCCATACGCGCAATCACATCGGCATCGGGACCAATAAAACGAATGCCACGCTCGGCACAGATACGGGCGAACTCGGCGTTCTCGGACAAAAAGCCGTATCCGGGGTGAATGGCGTCACAGCCAGTTTGCACCGCAAGATTGACCAATCCGCGTGCGTCCAGATAACCCGCGAGTGGATCATCTCCCAAAAAGTACGCTTCATCGGCCCGCTTTACGTGCAATGCGTGGCGATCCGGCTCGGTATAGATCGCCGCTGAACGAATATTCATTTCCGCACACGCCCGCACGATACGCACGGCAATTTCGCCGCGATTAGCGATCAGTATCTTTTTCAGCATCATTCACGCTCCAATCACTTAGAAGGTAACCCTATTACAGCTCACTCAAAAGCAGAAATAGCTTTTACTTTTGCAAGCCATAAGGTTTACCTTATGGACAAACAGATCAAGCATTCACACTCTTAAAGGTGATCAAACCATATGCCGTTTACCCTGTCTCAACTGCTTAATCGGTTGTCTTTCCGACAATTGCAGGTATTTTTTACCGTGTATCAGCGCAAAAGCTACAGCAGGGCTGCTGAAGAACTGGGACTCACACAACCCGCCGTGAGCTCACAAATTCGCCAACTTGAGCACGCCATTGGGCAACCAGTCTTTGAATACATTGGAAAAAAAATTTATGTGACTGCCGCCGGTGAACAACTTTCCAGCCACGTCAGCACTATTTTTGCTGACCTGGGGCGCTTTCAGATGGAACTGGCCACCCTGCAAGGGCAGATTCGTGGTGAACTTCGACTCTCTGCCGTGAGTACAGCCCAGTATGTGGTGCCTTACATGCTCAAAGGATTTCTGGAGCAGTACCCGCAAGTTCAGGTTCAATTGCAGGTCGTCAACCGCGCCAAAGCGCTGGAGCGCCTGAACGAAAACCATGATGACCTGGTGATTATGGGCATGGTACCGGAAGCACTGGCCCTGAATATTTTGCCCTTTCTGGACAATTTGCTGGTGCCCGTACTGCGCTCAGGTGACCCACTGTTGCAACACACTCAACTGGATACACAAACCTTTCTGGACGCCGGCCTCTTGATCCGTGAACGCGGCTCGGGCACCCGGCATGCGCTGGAACAATGGTGTACGCGACAACACTACCGACTCTCGCCCAAATTGGAGCTCGGTTCCAATGCCGCTGTAAAACACGGCGTGTTGGCGGGACTGGGCGTGGCGGTACTGCCAAAACTCAGTATTAATGCTGAACTGCGGCTCGGCGAATTGGCCATACCTGTCTTGGAAGGATTTCCTTTGCGTCGTTCATGGAGCGTGGTTTACCCTGCCGGCAAACACCCCACACCCGTGATGAGAGCGTTTCTCGATTATGTGAAAGGTTCGATGAGTCTGCTTCAAACGAGCCTGTACGGCGACTAATGAAGCTTCCACTTGCCAGCTACTGACCGATCGCAATGGGCCGTTCAGGATGTGTAATCCACTCGCTCCAGGATCCCGGATACAGTTTTGGCATAGGCAAACCCGCAATCACGGCCGCCAGTATGTTATGACAGGCTGTGACGCCTGAGCCGCAATAACACACGCGCTGCTGCCCCGCTGGCAAAGGCGGAAACCGCGCTGCCAACTGTGCCGGGGGCAACCAGCGACCGTCTGTACCGAGGTTGGCAACACAAGGCAGGCACGTCGCACCGGGAATATGGCCTGCGATGGGATCAATAGGCTCCATTTCGCCACGAAAACGTTCCGGCGCGCGCGCATCCAATAACTGCAAATCCGCATCTTTTTCAAGAATCCGTGTTGCATCAACGATCAGCGAATTGTTGGGGCGTGCAACAAAGTCACTGGGCCAGGGACGTGCTGCCATCGACGAACTCATCCCCAGACCTGCCGTTGACCACGCAGTCAGTCCCCCATCCAGCACAGATACCTTGTGGTGGCCTACCCACTGCAGCATCCACCATAATCGCGCTGCGTAAAATCCGGGGCCGTCATCGTAAATCACCACATGGTCGCTGCTGCGTAATCCCGCGTCGCGCAAGCGCGCCTCAAACACATCGACATCCGGCAACGGATGACGGCCGGTCTCCCCAGGAATAATTTCTGCGGACAGATCCTGATCCAGGTCCATGTAAACAGCCCCGGGAATATGCGCCACTGCAAATGCTGCACGGCCATATCCGGTGTCCTCCAGTTTGAAGCGGACATCCACAAGCAACAGATCGTTGTCTTTCAACCGAGCAGCCAACTGCTCAACATTGATCAACGGGGAAACGGATGGGGTCTGCTCGTTCATACTTTTTTCCTGAACTTTGTATTGATAGGACTGGACTGTCGGTCATATTAACGACAGTCGATGGCAACATGCCAGCGACTCCTTGTCGACTGCTGGTCTGCAGCAGGTTTACAAGGTATTCTTATGACACAACTTTAATCCATTTGGAGCTTTTTTCATGAAACCTTTTCTGAAAACCTCGCTGATCTCATTAGTCGCAGGCGTTCTGGCGATTGGTCAGGTTGCTGCGCAGGATAATACCGCGCTGCGTGCAGCCATCAACGGCGACCACCGCTCTGAAGCCAACAAAGCACGAGACGTTTACCGTAGTCCATACGAAACCTTGAGTTTTTTTGGTGTGGAAGCTGATGACGTGGTGATTGAAGCCTGGCCAGGCGGTGGCTGGTACACCGAAATTCTTGCCCCCTATTTAAAAGCAGAGGGAAAACTGATCGGCGCAACCTACGATCGCAGCGCAACACCGTTGGCTGGCTGGATGACAGGTTCCAATACTGGCTATGACCGGTTGCTGGCCAGCAACCCAGCAGTTTACGGTGACGTGGTGATCGCTGAGCAATTGACTCAATCACAATCGACCCTCGCGGAGCCCGGCACCGTGGACGTGATTGTTGACTTCCGTAATGCGCACAACTGGTTGGGCATGGGCGCCGAGAACGTGGTCAAAGCATGGCACGCCGCATTAAAAACGGGTGGTGTTGTCGGGATCGTGGACCACCGCTGGCCGGCTGACCAACCCGCCGTGCCGGGCAACGGCTATATCCACGAGAAACAGCTCGTGGATCTGATGACCGCACACGGCTTCACATTTGCCGGCAGCTCGGAAGTTAACGCCAACCCGAATGATCCTAAAGATCATGCCGGTGGAGTCTGGATGTTGCCTCCAAACCTGCGCGGTGTATCCGATGCTGACAGACCGCGCTTTTTGGCCATCGGCGAAAGTGACCGCATGACACTGAAGTTTGTCAAAAACTGATCAGGTAACTGATCAGCGGACCGCGGCGGGCAAACCGTTCGCCGCGTGCCGGTAATCCATCCACAGTAAAAACTGCAAACCGAATATCAACGACGCACTCAGCAAGTGTGCAGGCTGGACAAAAGCCGGCATTCCCAAATGCCCCAACGTCGCTCCGGACAAGACCGCCGTCACAATGACCGCCAGCGCACCGGCCGCCAGTCGCGTCAGACTGTGCGCAAAGCCCAGTGATTTCCACAACATCCACACCAACCAGATATTACTGAACAGCACCACGGCTGAAAACGATCGGTGTACATAAAACACCCACGACTGCGCGGTAATCCACATCTCGCGATCCGCACCGACTGTGTGATTCAGGTAATCCATGACTTCACGAATCTGAATACCCATGGTGATCTGAATCACCGTCAAGGCCATCACTATGTAAAGCCACTTTTTGAAACGCGGATCAATATTGTTTAATGCATGAGGATCCACCACGACGCGACGTCCACGTGCCAGCGCGTAGAGCAGCGTTCCGACAATCGCCAGCGCCATCAACATGTGCACGGTGATCATCCCCGGCTGAAGGTTGGATGCCACCACCCGTGACCCCAACCAGGCCTGATAAATCACCATCAGCAACGCTGCCACTGAGGCAATCATGATGCGTCGATCCACATGCCGCACCGACATGGATTTGATGGCGGTAGCCAATATCAGAAACCCGATGGTGACACCCACCAGCCGGTTGACGTATTCAGTCCAGGTTTTTATCGGGTTAAAACGCGTTTCCGCATATCCACGATCTGCATAAATTTCTTGGTAATTGGCAGGCAATTGCGCTTCGCTGGTAGGCGGAATCAAACGACCAAAACACGTTGGCCAATCGGGACACCCCATACCTGCCCCGGTCGCGCGCACAGATGCGCCGACAAGAATCAAAAAATAAACTGCACAAATGGTAATAATCGCAAGGCGACGCCAGGATTTCAGGGCAAGAGTATCTACAGTCATAGTGTCCGTCGGGGCCATAGGCCGGTCAGCTAAATCATCTTAATGGGTGTTGGGTGCGTCTGTGGCAACGTACCCGGGGGGACGGTCTTGTTATGTTCCGGATTTTACTCCGCCAGCCCCGAACGGTAAACCGACGGAGTCACCTGATAGGTATCTTTAAAAGCTTTATTAAACGAAGACAACGATGCGTATCCCACATCCAGCGCAATACTGGAGATCGGAATATGTTGCTCCTCCGGATCCAACAATCGACGGGCCGCTTCCTCAATACGATACTGATTGAGGAATTGATTAAAATTCCGGTAATGCAGCGATTGGTTGATCAATTTGCGCAGTCGATACTCCTGCACGGATACCTTCACGGCCAGATCGCCTATTGTCAAACCCGATTCGGCATACAGACGCTCTTGTTGCATGGCTTTTAACACACGGTCAATCAGCATCTGATCCTGTTTGGAGATCGGCACAGTGCCTGACCGTTGTTCATCTGTTGCCACCCCGTTTTTTTTCGCTGACACCGTTGGCACAAGCCCGGGCGCCGGCTGTTCACCGGCCATATGGATCAACTGAGGGGTATCCTTATGAATCTGGAACATGCCGAGATTGATAAACAGGATCAGTAAAAAAATCACGAAAAAGTACAAGGAATCCAGTTGTGGACTCCCCAACCAGAAGAAGCCAGAGCCAATGATCAACCCAACAATGCTACCCATGCCAATCGCAAAGGGCATGCGCAACTGCCTGCGCAACTCCACCAGATCAGAGTCCCGTCCACGGCAGGCCATGTACACCACATGGCAGGCCAACAGCAGCATAATCAATTGCGGTACATAAAAGAAAATGAGGAAAAACAGACTGCTGCGTGATTGACTTCCATCGTAAACCCAAAGCCCAAAACCACGCAGGGCCAGATAGGAAACAATCAGCACCCAAATGCCTTTGTGGATATTGGGATTATCTTCAAACAAATATCGCGCAATCACCCACAACACTGCCGGCGCAAGGATTGCCATCATGCTCAATACTGCGCTCAGCGCTGGCAAACCCAAATCAGGTTGGCGGGACAGAATATAGGCGGTCAAGCACAGGCAGAACAATGCAATGAGATGCGCAAGGCGCTTGCCGGGAAAATAAACCAAGTACAGACATGCCAGAAACAGCAATTGAGAAATAGCCAGGTAACTACTGGCAGAGTGCATCCAGGCCATAACTGTCAATCTGATGTTGGGGTATGTCAAGCCAAGATAAATTAGCGGCGACTGCAAAGCAAGCCTGCAACCGGCTCGCAATAAAAATGGCCCTGACGTCAAACAGATCAGATGATCAGATGAGGCCAGGGCCAAAAATCATGAGACCGGGATGACATCCGATCCTCATGATTACCACAACGTCATTTTTACGTTGTAGGGTATATCATTGGATCACGGGTTTACGTTAACCGTGATGTATTGGTCGTGATACAGACCACCATCATCTGCACGTCCCCACAAAATGTAGGTGCCGGGCTGATCAAAGGTAACGGTCGTTTCATAAATACCATCTTCCGGAATGGGCGGTGGCGTCCAGTACGCGCCCCATGGAGAGTTGGCACTGGCACGTGTATCTTCCCAAGGCTTGGATTGCGGTGGGAAAAACTCTGCTTCGCCTTCTCCACGGTACACGTTCCATGACAGGAACAGCCCGTTCGTTTTGCCCACCGTAATACGTGCTGGCGGACGCTGGAAACGACGCAATTCGCCGAGCGCACCGGGTGCGGACGCACCAAACGCTAAAGCAGTTGCATCACCACGGGGCTTGGGCAGACCATCGTCTTCTACCTGAGTTCTGATCAGCAACGGTTCGCCAACACGCACGTTACGAACGTTGTCACCGAGTACTGTCACCACCGGCGGTGTGTTGGCACGCGATTCCGGCGTACTGGTACCCGCACCCAGTGATCCGGTTTCAGAGGCAATCACCACGCTGTCTACAACGTAGTCTTTTGCCAGCGTGGCATATGCAACCCGTGTTTCACCATTGGGTGAGCGCACGGTCCAGGCCAGTTCTTTATCACCCCAGTCTGCCGGCACCTGTACCTTGAAGGTAAAACGGTTGCGACGTGGCAGGAAGCGTGTAGGCTGGGCACGATCGGCTTCTCCCGGCGAGAAGAAGTTATTCTCGCCCACCGGAATATTCAGTTCTTCTTCCCAGTTTTCATTATGGTAACCAAACAAAAAGTTATAAGTACCATCCGGGTTCTGCTCCCAGCCCTCGTAGGCTGGCTCAATGTGTTGGCCACTGTGGTAAGTCTGGGCCATCAGTGACCCTGACCATACCAACGCAAAACTCAGAACCGCCGCCGCAGCAACAGAGCAGCTTTCTTTAACACGGACAAACATTGCTTACTCTCCCTCGGACTGGCTGACCATCACTCGTGTGCGGCCCAGTTTCTGTTTTTCTTCATCCGTGAGCGACAGATAGTTGATCTGGGCTTCGGTCATGTTTTTCTTGTCTTCCTCAGTCAGATCAACCGGTGCAACCAGCGGCGCGAGGCACAATGGGCAACCAATCACGTGGTCGTTTGGACCCAGATCTAGCTTGCGTCGGCGATCGGCCATTTCCGTGAGAAACTGATCTTCGGTCATCGCAACACGCATACCCAGATCGATAAACATGTTGGTCACTGAACGGTTGCCTGAACCTTGCCAGTTACGGGAGTCCGGCACGTTCGGGTTGGTTGACGTGTTGTTCATGTAGCCAACGATGTGCAGCACTGTGCCTGTTGGCAACAGGGGTGCAGAATCTGCACCGAAGGTATATCCCCGTACCCAGTTATGGTCGTAACCAACACAGGACAGCGTTTCAACGGTGTAACCCCAGATGGCTTCCAGACACATACGCTCGCCCGGCGCATGCAAGTGCGGTTCAAACGTCACGACTTTGGTCGGTTGCGTCATCACGGCATAGGCATGCAGTTCCTGCTTGTCTTTGTTACCGGTGATAGAGATGTCAACGCCGTTACCCAGACCAAAGATGGCTGGACGGTATTTTGGCTCGTAACCTTTTGGATGGAAACGGAAACCAATTTCAAGGTGACCGGTTGTATCAACACCGGTTGAATGCAAGTGCACGGAGTTGGATACCAGATAGGAGTTTGCACGCAGCAAGCGGCCCGCATCTTCGTCGAAAATGTCAGGGTTACGAGCAATTTCGTGCACTGGCCAGGACACCTGCAGACCATCGGAAGTGCCATCTTCGTTAAATACCTGAGTACTCCAGATCATGTGGTGAACGATGTTACGCCCACCCACAGTGCCACCTGCGGCACTCATGTCACGGTCATTCACTTCGCGGATTTCAACTGATTTGACGTAACGATCTTCGGTCAGACCGGTCGGAACGTGAGGGATATCACCCCACCAGTCCGGCGCTCCGCCTTCAACAAAGATGTCTTCGGTACGAATGATCAGATCGGGCGTGCCCGCTGCCCAAACACCGCTATCATCCCATTGCAGAGGTGTGGGCGCATCGGCTTCGTTACCTTTGGGTACACCACCGCGAGCCCAGGCAGAAATTTTTGCCAGTTCTTCATCACTCAGTGAAGGATCTGACTTGTAATCCTGAATGCCGACGTCTTTCTCTGCATACCATGGCGGCATGGCACCAGCACGGTCACGCAAATGCGTACGGTATTCAACAAGACCCGCAAATGGCACGACCTCGTCGTACGTGACCAAAGACATGGGCGCAACGCCGGCAGGTCTGTGACATGTCTGACAGGCGCGCTGCAGAATGGGTTCGATGTCTTTGTGGAAGGTTACGCCTTCAGCGGACGTCTGGGCAGACACACTAAAAGGCAGGGCAAGAGCCATCGCGGCGATCAGTCGGGTGGAAAGCAGCATCCTCACGGGACACCTCCTAATTGTTGTTGTTACGGTTAACATGTGCATTGAATCATGAATTGATTCACATCGTCTTGCTGATTTATGTAAATGTCTGACGGATTCTTGAAAAACAGCTGATTGACTTCGGAATCCGACAATAATAGTCATGCCAGCCATCAGACGCACATGATATAAATGCGCTCAATAAAAATCACGCTCACCCTTCTACCAAGCTGGAATTTGTGAATTTATGACAGGTACGACTTACTTCAAAAACATGGCGGGTTCTATGGCTTTACTGGCGGCAAGTTTGCTGTGCACTGCCAACGCTCAGGCACAACACTCAACTCATACATATCGCTACACCGGCACTGTAGAAGTGGAACACTTGCCCGATCATGACGAAGTACTGCCAGCCCTGCCTGACAGCATTATTCTTCGCTTCACGGATCATGTTGCCCTGGTCAAACTGGTTGTCAAAACTGCTGAGGACAAGGTTGTTGATGTCCAGTTCCGTTATGACCCAACCCCAAACCGTGTATTTATCTGGCCATTACCCGCGCTGCCCGACTCCCCCTGGTATTCCGTTGATTGGGGTGTCATCGATCGCGCCAACATTCTGATGTCCGGCAAATTCATGTTTTCAGCAGGACCCGATGCCAAAGCGCCATCGACATTGATTCCTGAAGACAATGAAGTGCATATCATGGTGCCTGACTACCGACTGATCGATTTGCAAGACTACCAGTCCGTGCCTGTGCAGAACTGATGATCGCATCACAATGGATAGTGGCAGGCGACAAAATGATCCGGTGACTGACTACCCGTCACCGCTTGCATGATCGGCTCGACATCAGCACACCGTGCCTGAGCATTCGGGCAACGTGTTTTGAAACGGCAACCTGACGGCGGATTGGCTGGTGAAGGCAGATCACCCTGCAGCAAGGGAATAGTGTCCTGTAAATGACGAGCATCAGGATCCATGTCGGGAATAGAAGCCAGTAACGCCCGTGTGTACGGATGCGCAGGTCGTGCATAAATCGCCTCGGCATTACCAATTTCACATAATTTGCCCAAATACATAACCGCGACGCGGTCGCTGACATTTTTCACAACGGCCAGATTATGTGCAACAAACACCATGGTCAGCTGGTAGCRCTGCTTCATATCTTCGAGCAGATTGAGAATTTGTGCCTGCACAGACACATCAAGCGCCGACACGGGTTCATCACAGATCAACACATCGGGGTCCAGCGCCAGCGAACGCGCGATACAGATGCGCTGACACTGGCCACCTGAAAACTGGTGGGGGCGCCGATCTGCAACGGTATCCGGGTCCAGTCCTGCGGCCTCCATCACCTCGCGCACGCGAGCCTGCTGATTGGGTCGACGCCATATCTGCAGGCCTTCAGCCACAATATCCCTGACTTTACGACGCGGATTCAGCGACGAAATAGGATCCTGAAAAATCATTTGCAGTCCGGTTCGGGTTTGCCGCAAGGCTTCGCCGGACAGTTTGCTGAGATCCTGGCCTTTGAACAATACACGTCCAGCGCTGGGTGGCGGTAGCTGCATAATCGCACGACCTACCGTTGATTTTCCGCACCCAGACTCCCCTACCAGCCCCAGCGTCTCACCGCGCGCCACGTCCAGGCTGACATCAGACACAGCCTGAACGGTTTGTTTGCCCACCGAGAAATTGACAACCAGATGCTCCAGTCGCAACACGATGTCATCACGATTGCGCAGTTGCAGCGGCATCTGTTGATCAGTTTGGTTTGTCATCAGACATCTCCCACGGCAACGGGTCTGAAGACCGGATAAAAACACGCATGGAGGTGTCCTTGCTGTGCGGCTTGTACGACGGGCGGCGTCTCTCGATGACAACGCTGTTGTGCATAAGGACAACGGGGGGCAAACGCGCAACCCGGCGCAGGATTGTGCAATTGAGGCGGGCGTCCGGGAATGGCCTGCAAGCGCGTATGGCTGGCATCGTTAATGCGCGGTATCGAGTTAAACAGCGCCTCGGTATAAGGGTGCTGCATGGACTTGAACAATGTGTTTGCCGGTGCAACTTCCACCAGACGCCCGGCATACATCACGGCGATAAAATCAGCGCGGCTCGCGACCACACCCAAATCATGGGTGATCAACACCATCCCCATACGACGTTCATTTTGCAGTCGTGTCAGCAAATCCAGAATCTGCTTTTGCACGGTGACATCCAGCGCCGTGGTGGGCTCATCCGCGATCAATAACGACGGGTTACAGGCCAGCGCAATCGCGATGACGACCCGTTGACGCATACCACCGGATAACTGATGCGGGTACTGATCTATGCGATTCACGGCGTCTGGAATACCAACAGCATCCAGCAATTCAATGGCCCGCACCCTGGCCGCCTGCTTACTCATCTTCAGATGTTGCTGCAACGGTTCAGATACTTGCACGCAGATGGTTAACACCGGATTCAGCGCGGTCATCGGATCCTGAAAAATCATCGCAATCTCAGGCCCGCGCAGGTGTTGCAACTGGCGCTCACTCAAGTCGGAAATTTCACGACCAGACAACGTCACACTGCCGGTACGTTGTGCAATTGCCCTGCGCGGCAACAAATTCATCAGCGAGCGCGCCATCACACTTTTACCTGAGCCGGACTCACCCACAATGCCCAACGTTTGACCTTCCTGCAGCGTGAATGATACATCCTCGACGGCATGCACCAGTCCTGCTGCGCTATTCAAACGAATACTCAGATTGCGAACTTCCAGCAGGTTTGTTAACGATGTCTTTTGTGCTGGCGGCTTCACAAATTGGACTCCTTGACATCAAACCGACTGCGCAGACGATCTCCCACAAAGTTTAGTGACAGCACCGTCAAGAACATGGTGACAGAAGGAATCAACGCCACATGCACGGCAGTGGCCAGATGACGTTTGCCTTCTGAGATCATTCCCCCCCAGGTTGGCTGGGGTGCCTCAACACTCAACCCCAGAAACGCCAGTGCACTTTCCACAATGATAACCAGCCCCATCGCAACCAGTCCGTAGGCAATCACCGGCAAAATCACATTGGGCAGGACTTCCTTGATCAGAATTCGGGTCGTGCTGGCCCCCATAGCTTTTGCGGCCAATACGTATTCACGCTGCACCACAGACAGGGTATTAGCGCGAGCCACACGGGCATAAGCGGGTATCCACAAAAAACCAATCGCCACCGAAATCGCAAAAAGACTCTGCCCGATAAACGCGACCAACGCCAACAACAGCACCAGCCACGGAAACGCCAGAATGATGTCGAGCACCGCCATCAGCCCTCGTTCAAAATGGCCGCGGAAATACCCTGCGATAATGCCAAGCGCGCCACCGATTATCATGCCGATACTGACCGCGGTCAGACCAATCACAACGGACACCCGTGCACCATGGATCAACCGCGCAAAAATGTCCCTGCCCAACCCATCCGCGCCCAACACATTGGTAGAAAATGGACCATTCAAACGGTTGGCAATCACCGGATCCAGCGGATCACGTACCGGCAACCAATCAGCAAACAGCGCACAAAACGCAACGATCAGCAACCAGACAACCGCCAACCAGAAACCCGGGCCGAATCCCCGACCAAATACCTGTTGCAACGCGCGCGCAAAATTTTGTGCCCTGCTTTCAATTTTCGGGTGCTTTTTAACCGGCATATCGCACCCTCGGGTCGAGCAGTGAATAACACAGATCCACCAAAAAATTGACCAACACATAGGCCGTGGCGATAAACAGCACAATGCCCTGAACCATTAACAGATCGCGTTGCAAAATGGACTGGTACAACAAACGACCCACGCCCGGCAGCGCAAAAATCTCTTCAACAATAATGGCACCACTGATGACACCACCCAACTGCAGTCCCACAACCGTCAACAATGAAAATGACGAAGGTCGCAGCGCATGGCGGGTTAGAATCCGCCAGGCGGGCATGCCTTTGGCGCGGGCAAGGGTGATGTAGTCCTGCTGCAGGGTGTCAATCAAGTCTGTACGTAACAAGCGCATGTACAATGCCAGTTCGATCATTGCCAGTGACAGCGCAGGTAACAAGGCATTGCGAAGATTTGCCAACGGCGATACCGAGAACGGAATCCAGCCCGTTGCGGGGAACCAGCCCAGCGTTACCGCAAAAATAAGAATCAAAAAGATGGCCATCATAAAACCCGGCACGGACATCAACGCAAATCCGATACCACTGATGGTTCTATCCAATTTTGATCCGGCAAACGAGGCAGACAACATCGCCAGCGGAATCGCAAACGTTAACGCAATGACGATCGCCATCAATCCCAGCTGCACGGTCACAGGTAAACGAGCCAGGATGGCATCCATCACCAGTTGACCGGTCATCGGTGAGCGCCCAAGATCACCGGTCAAGGCACTACCCAACCAGTCCAGATATCGGATTAACAAAGGTCGGTCCAAACCCATTTCCAGCCTGAGTGCTGCAATCGCTTCTGGCGAGACGCCTGCGCCGAGAATCAGCACGGCGGGATCACCCGGCAACAGACTGACCAGCATGAATGTAAAAAACGACACGGCCAGCAAAGTGCCAACAAGCCAGGGAAGTTTACGCAGCAACAGCTTCATTGTTACTCGTCCCCCTCGCGAGCGGCACGCTCCGCCTCGAGTGCGTCATCATCGAGCATCCATACCTGCGCCCAGCTGACCTGAGCGACCGGCATACCGTCACCCATGCGACCATCCGGAAAGGTCCAGTCTTTAATATTTCTGACACGGGGATTGGCAGCCACTGCTGCGGGTGTAGAGCCGGTCCAGGTATTGGGTACCTGCTCTGCCAGCAACAATAAAATTTGTTCGACAGCGGCGTATCGGGTTTCAAAGTCCGGGGCAAGCTGCAGGATTTCCAGATTCTGCTGAATGACCGGGTGGGTAAAATTGGTGTAGTTCAATGGCTGGCCTTCAACCGGCCCAAAATCATTACTGAAAATAATATAAGGGTCCTGCTCATTGCTGGAACGCCAGCAGGTAACCATGTAGTCGCCGCTGATCGCACTCTGGATTTGTGTAGCCTGCTCAACCTGACGCAAGCGAACGTCGAACCCGACTGCCCCCCAGAGCGCCTGATACATTTGCGCGAGGTCGATCAGGCTTTGCTCCGGCAGACACATCAACTCGATAAAAACCGGCTCACCGGTCGCCTTGCCATCCGAGCGCTGCGGATCGCTCATGTAAGACTGCAGCAATTCCCTGGCTTTGGCCTGGTCACGTTGCGGCCATGCAGTCGCAGCCCTTGGGGAATACCAGACATTGTTTTCATTAAAATACTGCGTCTGAACCGGGGAAATGCCACGCCCGCCAAGCACTTCAATCAGCACCTCCGGATCCAGAGACCAGGCCAGCGCCTGCCGCACGCGGGCGTCATCAACCGGTGGTCGCTGTGCATTAAAAATGGCACTGCCGCTGCTGTTGCCGATTTGTTCGTAGAGATGAATACCCGACATACCTCGTAATCGCGCAACAATATGCTGCCTCAAGGTCTGAATGACATCCATGTCATTGGAAATCAGACTGGCCAGTCGGGCATCCTCATCTGGAAGTGGACGAAACGTAATACCGTCCAGATAGGGTAATCCTTCTCGCCAGTAACGCTCATTGCGCTTGAGCTCCAACGCATCGTCGCGGCGCCAGGTCACGAGCTCAAATGGCCCGGTGCCCACCGGATACAAACCGGCCTCATCACCATAACGCTGAACTGCCGTTGGAGACACTGGCCAACCCACTGCGCGCGTCAGCATATCCGGAAATGGTACGATGCCTTTGCTGAGAAAATAGACAACACGCAGATCATCCAATACCTCAACGCGCTCTACATCCCGAATGGAACCAAAGGTGACCGACCCCTGCCGTTTATGCAAATTATCGAAATTCCACTTGATCGCGTCAGCATTCAGAGGCGTACCATCGTGAAACACTACACCCGGGCGTAGCGTCAGCGTCCATTGATCAAAGGTTTGATTAGGCACCAATGACTCAGCAAGATAAGGCTGGAAGCGTCCTTCGTGGTCGAGACGAATGAGCGGATCAAACAACGCCATGGCGACCGTCAACGCGGCCGGTGCCACATGATTGCCACGCCCCGGTAACCAGTTATTGGTTTCACCTTCAAGGGCAACTCTGAGATGACCTCCATGCATCGGGGTGCCGGGGTCTGATGGAGGCTGGTTATCACCGACTCCACCCTGACCTGCAGGCGAGCATGAAACTATCAGCAGGGAAAATGCGAAACACGTCAGCCCGGTACGCAAGGCGGCGCCGAACTGATCAATCCCTGATGTCAGTATCCCCTGTCTTCCAATCACGAACTCCTCCCGTTTTGTTGTCATGTCAGGTAAGAATCAACTCACCGTACTAAACAGCAAAACGAGGGGTAAAACAAGCGCTACATCATGCGAGTATGATCAGTGTAATGTGGCGTGCGGTGGACGGATCAATCCTGTCGCAAAATCCGGGTGCAACAGATCTGTTTGCTTGACCATCAGCAGATCATGCCGATCGAGTTTGTCGTATTCGCCAATTGAAACCACATCGATTTCATCCAGCAACACCACAACAACGTCCTCTCCGTCCATATCCACCACGACACAGCGCTTGAAACCATCCACTGTGTTGAGTGCAGCAAAACTGCCAAGATCACACAAGTGAGGCGGATAACGTCCGGTTGAATCCTGCAGGATGCCTTCAGATGCGTAGGCAGTGCCGAAACCAGCTGCCGCAACAACGTGAATAATGTCGATTATCTCAGGATCTGTCAGATCAACTCGGACAGACTCAACTACAGGGGCATTATCCCCCAGTTGATGATATGTAACCAATTTCAGGAACAGACTCATGTCGTCCTGATTCCATTCCAGCATCTCTTCACGCTCAGAGCGACTGCTGTCTGAGGAAAAACTGACCACGCTGGTTTCGATGGTCAGATCGCGAGACTCCTCTTCCTCGTCTTCGGATTCAAAAGGCACAACCATCGATACCATGCAAAAACCTTCGCTGGATTCGGGGCTGAGGCGCCAAAGAAAGGGAATATTTCCGGAGAGTTCAACCATAATGCGTCAGACCCTTTAAAATCGTGTAAAAGTACAATATCACTAGTCTCCTGTTTCCACCAGCACAAAACCAGCGTACGGCGGGTAGATATGGGCATCCTGGTAACAAATCAATGACCATAATGTGTCAGTAGTTCACAACGTCAGATCAACCAATTGGTCAACAATAAAAAATCAGAAAAATAACCAAAAGACCGATTGACTCTGCTCATTTTGTAATGAACTTTATTGATGCAATTTGTTGTCCACAGAATCTGTGGATAACTCAGTGGATAAGTTGCTTACAACTGTAAAAAATGCTTGTGAACTGGCGCCTTGAGTCAAATTGTTCATTTTTTGTACAAGCATATTATTTATATATATCAATTACTTATGGTTTTTTCATGGCATTTTATGCAACATTGAAAGAATTGATACATTTCATTGACAGCACTGACATCAATGTGCATAAAACAACATGAGCTTAACAGGCAACTGCAAATTTGAGCGTTTTCTCTATGTTTTTACTACGGTTTTCCACTCTATAATCAAGATCGCAAAACCAACCTGCGATGACAGCCAAAACCGGACCCAGGAGACCAGATGAGACACAGGTTTATTTACCCAACCATCGTCGCACTTTTATTGGGCATTGTTGCGACTGCCGCCGCAATAAAATCACATAATGATGCACGGCTTGCTGCAAACACGCTGGTCACTGACGTCAGTCAGACGGTCCTGGTCAACTGGGACCCTGACCTCATACTGAAGAACGCCCATGCCAGTCTGCTGGAGGTATCGGATGCCAATTTCTACCAGACCTATTTTAACGCCCTGCGCAGACTAGGCACACTGGAAACGCTGGATGAGGCCAGTTTCACATTGGATCTGCCACCCTTTTGGAAATTCTGGGATACAAACGCCAGCACTGCCAGTTATACACTTAAAGCGACCTTCTCGGAGGGTGACGCCAATATAACGATCAGGTTACTCAGGGAGGATGGTCGCTGGTGGTTTACTGAATACCTGGTGTTGACAGCACTGATGGCCGCCTGATCAGGACATCAGTCTTGCCAGTCGTCACGGGGGCTTTTTCTGACCTTGGCCACTAACATCGCAAGCACTTTTACACAAGTCACCAGCAGCGCGGCTGCGACCAGCACGCCGAGCAACAACAAAATGCTGCCCACCAGAAAACCCGTCAACTCCTCTCTGGAGATATCGTAGGACACGCTCAGCGCCCACAATGACGTTAGCGCAATCGCCAGCCCTGCAAAAGTTGCACGCACCAAAAATGGTATTCTGCGACGACGTGGCCGACTGTCACTTGTCTGTTCGTTGTTTTTCACGCGCTTTTTTCCGATCGATTGTTTGAAATTTCGGCTGTCCGTCTTGATCTGCAAAACTGACCGTGCAAAGCGGATATTGCGAGCACCCCCAAAACACACCGGCTTTTCCGCGGCGCTGCTTCAGAAGATGGCCACAGGTTGGACAACGGAATGCCTTGGCTGGCTTGCCATCCTGGTCAGTCAACGTGACCTTACATCCTTTGTTGTAACCCGTACAGTACCAATAATTGCCATCGGCCTTGACCATGGGCCTGGTGCAGACAGGACACCTGAAACGCTCATCTGGCGTTTCAGAGGGCTTGCCATCTATGTCGTACAAGCGCTCTTCACAGGTCGGGTAGGCCGAGCATCCCCAGAACGGACCCATTTTGCCAACAATACGACGCATAGGTTGCTTGCAACGCGGACAAGGGTAGACACGCACCGGTTTCTCAGCCACCGATGTCTCAGACATTTGTGCAACAGTTTGATCAAACAGATCCTCACTCATGCGCGGCCTCCGTTATCACTGGAAAGGCGCCAAATCACGCCTTGTTAGCATTGAGATATCGGGCCAGACACGTCAGCAATTGGGTATTTTCCATCTCGGTGCCTACGGTAATCCGTAATTTGTCTCGCAGCCGGGATTGATCAAAATAACGCACAAGAATGCCATCATCTTTTAATTGCTGATACAGACTGCGTGCCAAGGCGTCATTCTCGGCTGCACTGTGTTGCGTTGGCACAGAGGCCAGCACAAAGTTGCTCTGGCTAGGCATAACGCTAAAGCCAAGTTGCCCCAATTCCTGTGTCAAACGCGCACGCTCGCTGCGCACCAGTTCCCAGCTTCTTGCGGCCTGATCGCAGGATTCAATGGCCGCCTGCGCCAATTGCTGCGACAAAAAATCCGTGTTGTAACTGTCACGCGTCTTGTACAACATCGGTTCCAGCAATGTTGCCGACGCGATGCCGTAGGCAAAACGCAGTCCCGCGAGCGAATAACCTTTACTCAAGGTTCTGAGCAACATCACATTGTCAAACTCCTTGATTAACGGCACGGCGTTGTATTCCAACGCCGGATCCACAAAATTCGCATACGCTTCATCAATCACCAGCACCCCTTTAAACTCTCCGGCCAGCTGCCTTAACTGACTGACAGGCATCAGTTTTCCTGATGGGGCATGTGGATTGACAACAAAGGCCAGCCTTGCACCTTCTGCGTTAAGACGAGCAGCAAAATCTTGCGGCAATGACCAGTCATCCTTCAAAGGAATACGAGCCACCTGACACCCTTGAACGGCAGCAAGCACCGGATACAAGGAGTAGCTGGGTTCTGCCATTCCCAGAATCTGCCCGGCATCCACAAAAGTGGTTATCGCCAGTCTCAGAAGTTCGTCACCGCCGTTGGTCGCCATGATATTGTCGCGGCTGACGCCATGCAGTTGAGCAGCGGCATCGCGAAAACCATTGGCAAAGGGTTGTGGATAACGCCTTAAATCCTCGACCTTGAGATCGCGCAGCACGGCGGCAACAGCCTCCGTAGCCGGATAAGGATTTTCATTGGTATTCAGCTTGATGACCTGCTTTTGAGCGGGTTGCTCACCCCAGGTGTAGCCTTCCATGCGCCGAATATTCGATCGTTCGTAATTCATTCCGTGCCTGCCTGCTGATACGTTAGTGTTCGGTTGTTCCAACCCTGTCGCCAGCGCTCTTCGCCGCGCTCAGGGGGTGCATTGGCGATTCGTCTGGCCAGTACGTCTCTGGCTGCACTGGCAAACTGGTCAAGCAACGGCGCATCAGATTGTAAGATCAGCATCGCTTCGAGCACCTGCAGCAATCCCCAGCCTTCGCCTTGATATCGTTCGCTGGCAGCGACGCCCTCGCCTTTAAAATTGACGTAGTCTATCAGGGCATACATACCCTTTGGCACGTCAGCATTTGCCACTGCGTAAAACAGTTGGCTGACCTCTGCGGGTGACGCGCTGGCTGATCTGATCAACGGCAGACTTTGCTGTAACCGACGGATAATAAACGCCGCCTGAATCCCCCGGGTATCCAGCAAGAACTGGCGAAGCTCACTCAAACGCGGCCCCTCTAACTCAGCTAGAAATGCCTCGCGTGTTTCCCATGGAGAATTCCAGCCATCTGTGCCGGACAACCAGGCAGGAAGATCTACGCCCCGCGCCACGTAATAGCCCAACAGATCCGGAAAACTTTCAACAAAACGTTCCTGTTGGCCTTCCCGGTACCAGATAAAATGCCCAATTCCCAGTGACGGGAAGTCTTCGCCGACATTCCAGCTTGTCAAGCAACGGGTCTGGCGATTGCACTCGTTGGCAAATATCTTGTCAGCTACCCAGGCCGCCTGCTCATCATTAAGCTCGGGCAGTTGCTGCACAGGCGTTGATTGCGCAGACGCCTTCCCGGCAACCAACAGGGCGACCGTCATCAACACACATCCTGAAAAAAAAGCAGCCACCGCGTCTCCAACCAATTTCAAAGCAAACTGCATGACAATATCAGCGCATCTTCCCGGACAGTACTGCCAGTCTCGGCAGGGTAATAGCCGCGACGTTCGCCAACCTGCACAAATCCGACACTGTAATACAACGAACGAGCCGACTCGTTGGAGGGCCGCACTTCAAGAAAGCAGGTATCTGCCCCCAGTCGTTTGGCTTCTTTTAACAAGTGCTTGAGCATGCGCCGGCCATACGACTGGCGTCGTGCAACCGGGTGAACACACAAAGTCAACAGATGACTTTCACCCACTGCAGCGCTCAGCACACCATGGGCAAGAATACGATCTCGGGTCGCCAGTACCCAGCATTCGTATCCCGCGCGCAGGCAATCGAGAAACACACGTTTGCTCCACGGATTGGGGTACGACAGTTCCTCATTTCTGACAACAATATCCAGGTCACTTGGCCGCATTCGCCTGCAGATAACCTGACCGGAATCAGTAATCGTTTGAAACATGATACTCAGGTCCGACCCAGTCGTTCGCGCAACACCTGCATGGATTGCCAGGCCGCCCGTTTAAGGCCGGCATCCTGCTCCATGGAATGCAACGCATGTGTACATAACATCGCCAGATCATAGTGTCGGTGAATCTTCAACTGCCCGCCAGCTTGTTCGTCACCCTCTGCTGGCGATTGTTTTAAAAACCATGGCAACTGATCACTCAGCACCAACAACATCGTACTGCGTTGCACACGCAAGCGTCTGGCAATAAAACCGTCAACGGCCTGACTCGCTGCGTTCGCATCTGCCAACAAATCGAGGTCATCTGCGAACGGCCAGTGAAAACTTTGTTCGTCCAACGCCACGGAATTCCAGGGCTCGTGCAAAGCTGTCAACAGACGCTGCAGCATGATACGGCATGAAGCAGATACCCGACTGGCGCCTGGTGGCAGCATGGCCAACACAGACAATCGTTTATCGATGGCAAACCAGCTGAAACCAAAAGGATCGGCGATCACCGTGCTGACGTGAGGTCGCGGCGTTAACTGAACATCCGGGCGCGGTCGTGGCGCACTAACCTGCGGCTGTCCGGCCGTTTCAGGTTCGGCTGTTGTCTTGAGTTTTTTTAGCACGTCGGCAGCGCCTGTCACATCCAAGTGCGCAGATCGTTCTGCCCGTTGCGCACTTGGCTGTATCGGGATGCCTACGCTTGCCGGGCGGATCTGCACATCAGCGGGTGGCGACTTAACGCAGACTTCATGAGAGGGCGCGGCACCCGGCAATGTATAACGGGGAAACCAGCAGGTGATGCCTGTCTCCTTCAGCAAATGTTGGCGAAGCTGTTCAGCAGCCATGGTGATGCGCCTGTCCGGTAATGGGTTGGGGCTCGTTTGGTAACCCGGTACGGAAAGCATTATACGGCAGGCTTGAGCCGGTTGTCTGTCGGTCATAAACATGTTTGAATCTGCGCCTGAGCCTGGCTGCCTGATTAAGAAAGGCAGCCATCCGTGCACCGTTAAACTGTGCGCCAAATAAAACTGGAAAGGACAACCTGATGAAAGCCTTGTTATGCAAATCCTACGGCCCGCCCGAAAACCTGGTGATTGAAGAGGTACCTGATCTTGAGCCGGGCGCAGGTGAAGCGGTGGTTCAAGTGTATGCCGCCTCGTTGAATTTCCCGGATACACTGCAGATTCAGGGTAAATATCAGTTCCAGCCGCCGATGCCATTTTCGCCGGGATCAGAGGTGGGTGGTGTGATCCTGAAACTTGGTGAGGGCGTTAGCGGATTTAAAATTGGTGACCGGGTGATGGCAACCCCCTCAATTGGTGGCATGGCCGAGCAAGTGCGCTGCACCGCTGCCGGGCTGAGGAAAATCCCTGACAGCATGGATTTCAAGACTGCGGCCGGTTTTGCCATGGTATACACCACGTCCTATCACGCATTAAAGCAACGGGCACAACTCAAGGCTGGCGAAACACTGTTGGTTCTGGGCGCAAGCGGCGGCGTCGGCATGGCGGCAGTTGAGTTGGGCAAATTAATGGGCGCACGAGTGATTGCAGCGGCCAGCAGTGATGAAAAGCTGGCATTTGTGAAACAGGCTGGTCCGGATGAACTCCTCAACTACGGTGACGGCGACCTGAAGGAAAAAGTCAAAGCAATGACCTCTGATCGTGGCGCAGACGTGATTTACGACCCGGTAGGTGGTGATCTGTTTGATCAGGCAACCCGCAGCATCGCGTGGAATGGCCGTTTGTTGGTTGTTGGATTCACCAGCGGGCGTATCCCGTCCTACCCCGCCAACCTCGCACTTTTGAAAGGCAGTTCCATGGTCGGTGTGTTTCTGGGTCGGTTCCGCAAAGAGGAGCCAGAAGAATACGAGCGCAACTTCCAGGAATTGTTCGACATGTACACGGCCGGCAAGATCAAACCGATCGTGACCGAATCGTTTGCATTTGAAGACTATGTTGCCGCATTCAGTGTCTTCCGCGACCGCAAAGTCATGGGCAAAGTCACCTTCGAAATTCGAAAAGAGTGAACAATCCATTTTGACTGAGCATGCGCTCTAATGACGTGCCGCACGGGACAAACGCCCTTGATTCGGACTATTGTCAACGTATAATGCGGCTCTTTCGTCAACAGCCAGCACAGTGATCAAGCACAAAAATTATGTTAACAGCACAACAAATTGAACAGGATCTGGTCGCACTCAGAGAGATTGTCATCCGGCTCAGATCACCGGGATCACCACTGGCAGTTACCACCAAACTGATCAACGGCATCGAGTTACCTGTTTTTGAAAATGTTCCCAAAAATCTGCACGAAGTGTATTTGACCGGACTGCAGGCTGCCGACAGGGACTTTCTGGTCTATGAACAGGAACGTTACACGTTCAGGCAATCCCTTGAACTTGCCGAGTCCATGGCGCACGTCCTAATTGATCGTTTTCAGATCAAAAAGGGCGACCGGGTTGCTATTTGTTCACGCAATTACCCGGAGTGGTGCCTGGCTTTTATGGCCATCACCATGATTGGTGCCGTCGTTGTACCGATGAACTCCTGGTGGCAAAGCAACGAGTTGATTTTTGGTCTCAAGGACAGCGGCGCCAAGGTGTTGTTTGCTGATCAGGAAAGAATCAACACCCTGAAGCCGGTCATGGATCAGACTGACGTGCGTATTATTGCTATCAAACCAGAAGATAGCAGTGCTGGCTTTCCTGATTTTTTTGCACTAATCGAGGACAGCAAAACCAGACCTCGCATCCCTCTTGACACGTTAAACGTTGAACCCGACGACAACGTATCAATCATGTATACCTCCGGATCAACCGGCACGCCCAAGGGTGTATTGTCCACGCACCGTAACATCGTCAACGCCATTTACAGCTGGGTGTTTGGCAAAGAGTCCATGGATACGCTGCGTCCGGAACTGGTCGAGGAAAATCCAGAGTTTGATCCAGCCATCCTGTCCAATGTACCGCTGTTTCACGTCACTGGCTGCCATGCGCAATTCCTGGTCAGTTTTGTCTACCAGCGCAAATTTGTGATGATGTACAAATGGAATGCTGAAAAAGCCCTAGAACTGATTGAAAAAGAAAGACTTTCGGTGTTACATGGCGTCCCCACCATGACGTGGGAAGTCATGAATTCCCCACGGTTTGAACAAACTGATCTCAGAAGTTTACGTATTGTGCAGAGTGGTGGTGCCTCCCGGCCGCCGGGGCACCTGACCATGATGCAGAAAAAATTCGCGCCGGTCGTGCAGCCCGGTCTAGGTTACGGACTGACCGAAACCAATGCGATCGGCGCCACCATCACCGGTGCCTTTTATCTGTCCAAACCGGAAAGCACCGGCCGTCCAACGCAACCAGTGACACAAATACGCATTGAAGACGAACAAGGCAATGAATTGCCAGCAGGTCAGATCGGCGAGATCTGCATCAAGGGTGCCACCGTCATGAAAGGCTACTGGAATCGCCCCGAAGATACTGCAGCAGTCATCAGGGACGGCTGGTTTCACACGGGCGATCTCGGGCTGTTGGACGAGCACGGTTTTGTGATTATCAAAGACCGGGCAAAGGACATCGTGATTCGCGGCGGCGAGAACGTTGCCTGTGCAGAAGTTGAGTATGCCTTGTCGGAACACCCTGATGTGTTTGAAGCGGCCGTGTATGGTCTGCCCGATGAACGCCTCGGTGAGATTGTGGGCGCTACTATTATGATCCGCCCGGGCTCCACGCTCACGCAGGACGCTCTGCAATTGTTTCTCAAGGCACATATTGCGCACTACAAGGTCCCCAGCCATATTCTGATGCAAACTGAACAACTGGAGCGCATCGCCAGCGGGAAAATTGCAAAAAAAGTACTGCGCCAGCAAGCGATCCAACGACTGGGTCTCAGCTGAAAAAAAAGCGATTCAGACTATTGCAATCTGCTCTTTTATACCCATAATTCGCAACGTGAATGCCGGGCCGGAGATACAATCTTTACAGGTGATATTTCTGGCACAAAACCTGCTTATCACACTCTGTTGTGCAGGATTTTCCGCACCTGCCGATAAACAGAGCGTTGGATGGTGACCCGCCGTGACTGACACAGCAGGTCATATGCTCACATAAAATCCGCCTGTCGGGGTTTAACAGAGAGTATTCATATGAAAGGGCATCCGTGGGACGAGTTAGCAGATAGTGCAAAAGACTTTTTTGATGCAGGTGGTTTCACACCTGATGCAGAGTTTGACGACGAGCCGATTGATAAAAACTCTCAGCGCCGTCGCCTGACGGATTTGCGTCGACGTACAGAAGAGCGGCTCGACTGGAAGCGAATGTACGGTGATCTCCAGTTCGATGAGATGGAAGATGACCTCGTAATGAAAGACAGCGATAACGCCGACTATTTTGACGATCCAACTGACGACGTTATCGACGACTAACCTGACGGTGGCGAGGGCATGACTTCATTGCCCTGCTGCCAAGAGCGCTTATGACCTATTGTGTAGCCATCGCAGTCGATGCCGGCCTGGTATTCTGTTCCGATTCAAGAACCAACGCTGGCATTGATCAGGTCAGCACTTACAGCAAAATGCACCGTTTTGGTGTTGATGGCCAACGCCAGTTTGTCATCATGTCTGCCGGGAATCTTGGTACCACGCAAGCCACCATTGCGCGTATTAAACGTGACATCAAAGAGCGCGCAGCTGAAAGCCTGTTGACCGTTGCCACCATCAGTGAGGCCGCCGAGTATCTGGGCGCTATCAGTCGTGCCGAGCAAGAAAAACACGCAACCCGCGGTGTCGGTTTTGAAGCCAGTTTTATTATTGGTGGCCAAATTGCGGGAAAAAAGCACCGCATCATGATGGTTTACCCGGAAGGCAACCACATCACCAGTTCGCACGACACACCCTACCTGCAAATTGGCGAAAGCAAATATGGCAAACCAATACTTGATCGAATTCTGACGCGTGATCTGAATCTGGATACCTGCGCCTTGTGTGCATTGGTGTCCATGGACTCAACCATGCGCAGTAATCTGAGTGTTGGTCCGCCCATCGAGATTCTGGTTTACCGCACGGATACACTGGCGCTCGACACCCCGCTGCGATTTGAAGAAGGCAGCGAGTTTTTGCGTGAAGTCAAACGTAGCTGGGATCAACGATTAAAAGAAGCTTTCCGTCAAATGCCACCTTTTGCCTGGGCAGCTGCCTGGGAAAAAAATGGCAACCGTGCCGTCAACAGCAATGACGATCAGGATTAAATCCTGTTAAAAAAAACGGCGCCATCGGCGCCGTTTTTTTCTGCTTTACATCAACGTGCGTTACGCAGCCGCTCAATACGCTCTGCCAATGGCGGATGTGACATAAACAGTTTTGACGCATTGTTATTAATACCAAACGCCACCAACTCATCCGGCATGTGTGTGGGCTGCCCGTTTTTCAGGCGCTCCAGTGCGGCGATCATGTTTTGGCGACCAGCCAATGCTGCACCACCGGCATCAGCACGGTACTCCCTCTGCCGACTGAACCACATCACAATCATGGACGCCAGGATGCCCAGCACCAGTTGTGCAACGATCGAGGTAATAAAAAACGCCGGCCCATGTCCACTTTCTGTTTTGAATACCGCACGATCTACAACGTGCCCGATCACCCGCGACAGGAAAATCACAAAGGTGTTAACCACGCCCTGTATCAGGGTGAGTGTGACCATGTCGCCATTGGCCACGTGACTGACCTCATGCGCCAGCACGGCTTCAGCTTCCTGTTTGGTCATCGTATTTAACAAACCGGTGCTGACCGCTACCAGCGAACTGTTGCGGGTTGCACCTGTGGCAAACGCATTGACTTCAGGTGATTCAAAAATAGCCACTTCTGGCATGCCGATACCAGCCGCCTTGGCCTGTGCAGCAACCGTGGTCAACAGCCACTGCTCAGTCGCATTACGAGGCTGAGTAATGACCTGGGCACCGGTGGAGCGTTTAGCCATCCATTTGGACATGGCCAGCGACATAAACGAGCCGCCAAATCCAATCACGGCTGAAAAAACGAGAAGCGAGTTGTAATTTAATCCGCTGCCACTTTCATCCAGAATCCGGTCCACACCCAACAGGCGCAGCACAAGACTCAAGACCAACAGAATGGCTATATTGGTTAACAAAAACAGGGCGATCCTTTTCATGCTTGCTATACCTCAATCGACAACAGAATCAATCACTTTTTCATAAAGCGGAGCAACTTTGGGCATCCCGACAAACAATTCATGGAAATGCTTTTGCACCCGCGCCATATTTATTACAGAAATGCCACTTGCAAACCCGAACCACACATAAAGACCGTTTAAATCACGAAACATCGCAGGGATATAATGAGGCCCGGCAATCGTACCTTCAAGATAGTGTTGATACAAAATTGGTATGTCATCCAGTGTCACCTTTCCCACAAACAACATCGGCAGAATTTCGGGCACGCCTGAATGTATGGCACTGCGCATAAAATTGACGTTCTCAACAAACCCTCGAAGATACGACAGGTCTTTGGTAAACACTGAACCACCGGACAGCATTCCGCCCCTGAACACCCGCTGGGTAATTTTCCAGGCTTCCTCTGGTCGCATGCTTCGTGCGATAAAAAAACGATATACCTCAATAAAGTCAGCACCCTGCTCCGCCATGTCAACTGCAACGACACGATCGCTGACTTTTAACGCCCGGTGCGGATAAGAGCTGAAGGTCAGGGTTTCCATCAACACTGCAAGTCCTTCCTGGCAAGCCGTCACACGCGGCGAACCAACACTCAACCAACTGGCCCAGGGTTGTTTTCGACCATTCAGGGTGGTGCCGACATGTACCCAGCCTTCATGCACTTCCAGCACCTGCAAATCGATATCCGTAAATTCCACATCCTGATTGATCTTGATGTAGTCACCGCCTGCCGCCGCGTCCGACACAATGCCGTCACTGAGAATCACCCGGATATCACCGGGTTGAAAATAATTCCCAAGCTTTGATTGCAGTATTTCCACAGCGGTTGCCGCCGGAATATGACGTTCGTAAGGTCGACTGAGATGATCCGCTGCCGGCAGCGAAAAGATTTCACACAGGCTCTCGCCAAGCTGTCGCAAGGACTTGCGATCACCGCGCAGACGATCCCGCGCCGACCCATACAAGGCGCGACTGTGATCCCCAAACGCCGGTGTGCCTCTGGCGCACAGCAACTCAATGACTAACAGGTATTGATCAATGGTGTTACATAAAATGCTGCCCAAGCCGTCAGCACGGCCCAGTGAGCGACGCACTTGCTTTCGTAGTTCTTTGAAACGATCGCGCAGCAGGGCTGGTTCAAAACCAAGATTGATGGTGTTGTAATACGCCTGATCAATGGACGGCATTTCTTTGCCGTTTTCCGATAAAAATCGGCCCTTTGCGGAGGCAGGCCACTTGATCGCATCAAGAATGCGGATAGGCTTCTGCAATTCAATCAGACGATCAGACAGGGTTTTGACGCGTTGCTGATAATCAGCCAGATTCATGGACTCACAACCACAGACTTGATGTTGGTAAATTCACGCAAGCCAAAGTGACTCAGTTCGCGCCCGAAACCGGACGCCTTTATACCACCAAACGGCAGCCGTGGGTCAGACTTTACAAAGTCATTCACCACACAATTTCCTGCCTGAAGCAGATTGGCAGCGATGGCGCGACCCCGCGGAATATCTCTGGTAAATACCCCCGCTCCCAAACCGAATATTGACTGATTGGCAAGACTGACAGCTTCGCTTTCGCTGCGCACCCGCACCAACGCAGCAACCGGGCCAAACAACTCCTCGTCAAATGCAGGCATACCCGGTCTCACCTCACCCAGTACAGTGGGTGGATAGAAGGCATCAGCTCCGTCAGCCGGCCTGATCAATCCACCACACACCAACACCGCACCCAGGCGCACACTTTCTGATACCTGCAGTGCAAGCGTGTGTGCCAGATCAGGTCTGGCCAGTGGACCGATGTTGGTCTCAGCCAACATGGGGTCTCCCAAACGCTGTCGTCGAAATGCCATGGCAAACTTTTCGGTAAATTCGCCGTATACCTGTTGATGCACCAGAAAACGTTTTGCTGCAATACAGCTTTGACCGTTATTCAGCAGGCGACTGGTCACACATTTTTCAACCGCCAGATCAATATCAGCATCCTCCAGAATCAGATAGGCGTCGCTGCCACCAAGTTCGAGCACACATTTTTTCAGGGACTGTCCCGCGCATGCAGCAATTTTTTGGCCGGCTTCTGTACTGCCTGTAAAACTGACGGCATTAACCAACGGATGCTCAATCAAGCGTGATGCGTCCGGGCCGCTCACCAGCACCGTGCGCATCAGGTCCTCTGGCATACCGGCATCGCGGCAAATTGATTCGATGGCCAGTGCACACCCCGGCACGTTGGAGGCGTGTTTCAGCAAGACACCGTTCCCTGCCATCAAGGCCGGCACCAGACAACGGAACACCTGCCAGTAAGGAAAGTTCCAGGGCATGATGGCCAGCACAATCCCTATGGGCTGATAGCTCACAAAACGCTCAATGCCGTCTGTTGCCGCCACACTTTCTTCGCGGATCATGGCCGGGCCGTGTTCGGCGTAATAGTCACAGACCGCGGCACACTTCTCCACTTCAGTCAGCGCGCTGCTCAGGGTTTTGCCCATCTCACGTGTCGCCAGCGTGGCGAGTTCGTGCTGACGTTTGCGCAGCATGGTGGCCATGGCTTGCAGTAACTCTGAGCGCTGCACAACGGCGCTGGATTGCCATTCACGCTGCGCAGCACTCATCTTCAGCAGCAGTGTGTCCAGTTGTGTCAGATCGAACCGCGCATAACTGTTCAGCACCTGATTGTTAAACGGATTGATACTGGTCATCGCGTCAAGATGTGGTCTGTGCATACTCAATTCCTGCTCTTGTCATATCTGTTGTGTAGTCATGCCTGGGGTGTTGTCATGCTTGGGGAGCAATCATCTCCGATGGGCGAACAACCGCGTCAAACGCTTCTCCTGTCAACAATTGCAGCTCGATCACGGCCTCGCGCAAACCCAGATTATTGAGATCAGCAAAACGCGCCGCTTGTGCCGCTTTTTCATAACCAATCACGGGACTCAGTGCTGTCACCAGCATCAACGATCGGCTGACATTGGCATCGAGTTGTTGTGTGTTGGCCTGGAGACCACTGATACAGTGCTGATTGAAGGAGTCCATGGCGCTGGTTAACAATGTCATGCTCTCCAGCAACGTATGAATAATAACCGGCTTGAATACATTCAGTTGAAAGTGTCCCTGACTGCCTGCCATTAACATGGTTGTCTGATTGCCGAGTACGCGTGTACATACCATGGTCATAGCTTCAGCCTGAGTCGGGTTAACCTTGCCGGGCATGATCGAACTGCCCGGCTCATTCGCCGGCACGCGCAGCTCAGCCAGCCCACAACGCGGCCCGCTGTTCATCAGACGAATATCATTGGCAATCTTGAACAACGAACTTGCCAGCACACTCAGCCGACCATGCAAATCCAGCAAGGCTTCATGCGCCGCCAAAGCCATAAACAGATTATCTGCCGATGTAAACGGTAACCCGCTCAACTCGCTGATCAAGCGGGTGACCGTCTGAGCCCAACGCGGATGCGTATTCATGCCAGTGCCGACGGCGCTGCCGCCAATGGCCAGTTGATAAATGCTTGGCAAGCTGGCCTCAATTTGCTGGTGAGAATAGTCCAGCTGCGCCTTGAATGCCGAAAACTCCTGCCCCAACGTCATGGGCGTGGCGTCCATCATATGGGTACGCCCACTTTTTAAAACAGACTGATACTCATGCGCCTTGTTCTGCAGCGCCTGTCGCAGCCCATCGAGCGCCTCCAGCAATGCGGCTAACTGTTGCGCGGTAACCACATGCATCACCGTGGGGAATACATCGTTGGATGATTGCGACATATTGACGTGATCATTCGGATGCAAATCCCGATACAAACCCCGTGGACTGCCCGCAATCTCGCCACCGCGATTGGCAATCACCTCATTCAGGTTCATATTGGTTTGTGTGCCACTGCCGGTTTGCCAGATGCTCAACGGAAACTGATCCGCGTGGAGTCCTTGCAGAATTTCATCACAGGCTGCAACAACCAGCTCTTTTTTTTGTGAAGCAAGTTTGCCTAGTTCATGATTGGCCAGTGCAGCTGCTTTTTTGACCAAGGCAAACGCGGCAATAAACGCAGGCGAAAACCGATGCGAACCGATTGCAAAAAAATGCAGTGATCGCTGGGTTTGTGCGCCCCATAACACATCGACGGGAACTTGCACGTCGCCGAGGCTGTCATGCTCTGTGCGGTACTTGATTTCCATAATGGCCAACGCTCAAAAAAATAGAGTATACCCCATAGGAACCGTGATCCGGGCTTGCTAACCGAGGCAGTAACACAGTGGCGACTGGCATCGCCAGTCAGCAGAGGTTAAGCTGTAATCCTGTATAAGTCAGTTGAAGCAGCACACAATGCAGTACTTCTGAGCAATAACCCTGTATGACCGGCAGTAGAGATAGAGTTTGAAACTTCAGGTTTTTTACACCGCCATCGGCATCGTGTTACCACTGGTCATGATGCCGATGGCAGTTCAGGCACAAGGCACTGTCCCGCAGATTACCATCAGTGGGGCAACCGCAGCGCTTGAGCAAAACATCCGTGCACACCTCGGCACGCCCGACGAACGTTGTCAGGCGACCCAACGCACATTAAACAGACGGCTGCCAGCCATTCGTCGGGATGTCGAGCGCGCAGCGCAAGCACTGGGTTACTACGCACTGTCTCAAGACATCAGCATCATTGAAGCACAGTCTGCGACCGATGCAGACGCGGCACCCACGTGCTGGCAACTGATTATTGCCGTGATCCCCGGCGAGCCCGTGCGTATTGGTGATGTCAATATCCAAGTGACCAGTGCCGAGCACAACGACCTGTTTGCGCCGGTGCTGGCCACCCCGGTGTTACAACGGGGTCAACCGCTGGATCACGGGCAATATGAACGCCTGAAGGCCATGATCAGCAGCCACGCCATCGAAAACGGCTTTTTCTCAGCGCGTTTTGTGCGGTCGGAGTTATCCGTAGATCTTGCCACTCAACAGGCCAATGTTGATCTGGAATTTGATCCGGGTGAACGATATCGGTTCGGACAAATCAGCATCAGTCCGCTGGAAGATTTATCCGAGGGATTCCTGTCGCGCTTTCTGACCTTTGAGCCCGGTGATCAATACTCGTCTGACGATCTGATCAACCTGCGTCAGAACTACAATAACAGCCAGTATTTTAATCAGATTGCCGTCACACCCCAGTTTTCACAGGTGGACAATCAGCAGGTTCCGGTGACCATCGACCTGGTGCCACGCGCCCGGCGCGCTTACTCCGCTGGTGCTGGCGTCAGTACTGACAATGGACCCAGGTTCCGCCTGAACTATGAAGACCGCTATATCAATCGACGCGGACACCGGCTTAATGGCGATCTTGCCGTGTCAACCTTGTTGCAAGAGCCCAGTGTCAGTTACATCATTCCATTGCACGATCCGGTTAATGACAGCTTACGCATTGCTACCGGATTCCAGCGACAGGAAACCGACAGTTATATCAGCAGCACACTGCGGGCCGGGGTGACCTGGCGCTCGCTGGTCTGGGACAACTGGGTGCAGAATGTGTTTCTCAACTACCAAAGTGAAAAGGCCGAACTGACCAATGTCGCGGTGGAAAGCAGAAATATTCAGACTCGGACCAATTCCACAATCTCAGGCATCAACCTGGCGCGGACCCACACGGATGACCCCATCTACCCAACTAACGGTTGGCGTCTGTTTGCGCAAGCAAGCGGATCACATGACAGCCTGTTATCTGACATCAGTTTTGCCCAGCTTTATGGCAGCGCCAAGTTAATCCGCGCCGTTGGGCCGGGCCGTTTCCTGTTGCGCGCGGAAGTCGCCACCACCATGGCGGATGAACTGCTGGAACTGCCCGTGTCAGTGCGCTTTTTTACCGGAGGCGATCAAAGCGTACGCGGCTTCCAGTATGGCGAGCTGGGCGACACCAATGATCTGGGCGAAGTGGTGGGTGGCAAACACTTGTTGGTCGGCAGCATTGAATATGACTACCGCGTTTACGGAGGCTGGTCGGTGGCCGCTTTTATTGATACGGGTAACTCGTTTCGCGACTTTGGCAACATGGCCTTAAAAGAAAGTGCCGGCCTTGGCGTCCGTTGGTTATCACCCATCGGTCCAATACGTCTCGATGTGGCCAAAGGCCTCGACAGTGGCGGTTTCCGTCTACATATCACCATGGGGCCGGATCTGTGACCACACCTGCCACCCAACCAGTTTCCGGCAAGCGCGTACTGCGCTGGGTATGGCGCGTAACCGCGGCTGTCTCTGTGCTGTTATTGCTGTCACTCAGTTCGCTCAGTGCCGTGCTGGCCACGCACCAAGGCAGCCACTGGTTGCTGGCGCGACTGACGGCGCTGATGAACAACAACGTGCAGACGTTTGAGTATCAAAGCGCAGAGGGTACGTTTTTGCGCGGCATGAGCCTGAACGGCATTGTCTGGCGAAGCGGAAATAATCAAATCGCTATCGCACAACTGCACAGCCGTTGGAACCCGATGACCTTGCTGGACGGTGAATTCATCCTTGAGTCACTGCGAATTGCCGGACTGCAAATTGACTGGGATGCCTCCGCGACGCCCGAGGCATCACCGGAACCATTAATTCTGGATAATCTGCTCAATGCGTTTTTGCCGCTTCCTATCAGCGTGCGACTGAACAATGCGCGGATCGATGGCGCCACCATACGATATGGCGAGCAAATGTTTTCGCTGTTGGCATTGGCCATCGATGGCAGTCTTTCCGGACAAACTTTGCAACTCAATCAACTCAGCGTCGACACCGAACTGCTTGACGTTGAAACCCGGCTTTCAATGACATTGCAGAGTCCTTATCCCGTCAACGCAGAGATCAGCTGGCAATATGCCCGCCCACTACTGGAGAACAATGTTCCGCCCTCGGGCAACCTGACCTTGTCCGGCGATCTGGATCGATTGGGCATCGACCACCAACTCAGCGGTCCCGGTGAACTACAAAGCACGGGTACGGTTATGCTGGACCTTGCGCGGCTGCTCAATGCCCGCATCAGCACTTTTTCGCCCAGTCTGGATATTGATCACACACTGGCTTCCATGGCTGCGCCCGGCACCGATCAGCTCCTGATCAACTCCTTGACACTGCGCACGCAGGGCACACCTGAGAACCTGGGCCTGTTTGCAGCGGCGCACGTCACAGCAACACCGTCAGCCGGGCTGTCACTTGAGTCTGACATCAACTTACGCGCCACGGTCCGCGGCACTCAAGTCTCCATAGAAGAACTGGCATTGCGCACGGCTACCGGTTTACTGCTTGTTGAGGGAAACGTGGACTGGACAGAGGGACTGTTGATGGAACTGGCTTACCAGCTCAATGACAGTGCCTCGGACAGTTATCTGGCAAATCTGCCGGAAAACATGAGCATTCTCAATCTGAGCAGCCGCGGAGATATCCGCGTGCAACAATCCTCCGCGCCCGGGTCCGCGTTGCAGATTGCTTTTGTCACCCCGCAGATCAGCGCGCTGCTGAATGACTATGAACTGACTGGCCGCGGCGGTTTCAGTGTCGATGGTGAGCGTTGGCAGGTGGATGGTTTTGAACTGCAAAATGGTGACAACCGAATTGAGCTCAGCGCGCTGCTCGACAATGCCAGTGATGCGATACAAGCGACGTTGATGGTTGACGCGCCGGTGCCAGGCGCTTTTTATCCGGATCTCCAAGGGCAAATCACTGGACAAGCCCGCCTCACCGGCACGCTGGAAAATCCGGTTATCGACGTTGATCTGACCGCAAATGCCATTGCATTGGGAGCGTTTCGGGCGCCCGAAATCACCCTTCGCGGGCAAAACCGTGCCGGCATGAATGAACTTGAACTCAATGCCAGCGATATCACGTTTTTGCTGGGCGAGCAGAGCGAAAGCATCGAGCGCGTGATGTTACGTTTGAGAGGGCAACCCGATGCACACAGTCTGCTGCTGCTGGTGGACAGCTCACTCGCACGCGCCCGCATCAATGCCGATGGCGCGTTAAACAACGGTGCCTGGCGAGGGCGATTGCTCAGTAGCGAAATCGCGTCAGATTATGGTCAATGGCAACAATCCTCCCCGGCAGACCTGCAGTTTCAAGTGAATGACATCGCCATCAGCAAGGTGTGCTGGCAAATGCAATCCACTCGCCTGTGCGCTGAGGCCAACCTCGCGAACAGCAATCTGTTGACGGCATCGGCCAGTCTCAATGACGTCCCGTTGTCGGTATTTAACCTCGCGCAATCCGAGCAGATTATTGCCGACGAAGCCGGTGTCACTTTTGGTGGCGATACGACCTTTACAACACCATGGCGACTGCCCTTCTTCAGTCTGCCCGCCGGCATGGCGGTGGACGGCCAGCTTACTTTGGACGCCAGCGCATCCGGGCCGATCAATGACTGGCGGGAAATGTCCATCAACATCAATACCAACAGCCGCGGGGATTTTTATATCCGCTCTGATCTTCCCGACGAGGCGCTCACACCGGATGACGCAGAGACCACCGCATATGTGAATCATTTTGTGTGGCCATCGTTACGATTTGACGCAAACCAGGACAACGGTATCTGGCGCAGCAGTGCGCAATTGGCGTTTACTCAGGCGGATCGTGATAACACGCTGCCGCCCCTGCGAGGCGCAGCCGAAGCCACGGTACAGATGGATAGTGATCAGAATCTAAATGGCCAGTTACAATTGCAATTTGATGATCTCGGCTGGATTGAAGGGCTGGTACCGCAGTTGAGCCAGGTCAGTGGCAGCCTGAATGGGCAGCTGAATTTAGGTGGCACCTTGCAAACCCCCTCGATCAGTGGCGATGTGAACATGGCTGATGCCGGCATGAATGTTCAGGCGCTGGGCATCGAGTTGCAGGGTATACAAGCGGCGCTGAACAGTGATGGACCCAATCGTTTTCTGATCTCCGGCATGGTGAACTCCGGCACAGGTAGCCTGAACTTTTCCAGTGAAATAGACCGGCCTTTCAGCCCTGCCCGGGCTTTGGCATTAAGCATTGCCGGCACCGATTTTGAAGTCGCCGACCTCCCGGATTTCAAGCTCAACATCAGTCCTGACATCCGCATCACGGGTGATGCACAAGGCATCAATTTGAGCGGCCAGCTGTTTGTACCCTTGCTCAATGCACAGATCAGCACGCTGCCGGAAACCGCCGTCGATGTATCCAGCGATGTGGTGATTGTGCAAATCGAAGGCACATCCGAGGTACGCAACGCCGACCTCGCCGAGCAAGCCGTGCTCGGTGGCATTCCCATGTCGGGCGAATTACGCCTGGTACTGGGTGACAATGTGCGGGTAGCCGGGTTTGGATTGAATGCGCAGGTGCGAGGACAACTGGACATCAGTCAGCGCCCCGACGCGACGCCACTGACCTACGGAGAGCTGGAAGTTGTTGAGGGTAGTTTTGCAACCTACGGCCGAACCTTGACCATTGAACAGGGCAAACTGCTGTTTATGGGCAGTTATGACAACCCGGCAATTGATATCCGGGCAGTGCGACAAGTGGAAAACATGCGTGTGGGTGTACAGATGAACGGCACCATCCGTAATATCAACAGCAGCCTGTTCTCCACACCCACCTTGCCCGATGGCGATATCCTGTCGGTGATGATCACCGGTCGCCCGATCGCGGAAATTGGCACACAACAGGATGGCAATGCACTGATCGGGGCAATGACCTCGCTGGGTATCAGTCAGAGTCAGGGCATCACCAGTCAGATTCAGAATCAACTTGGGCTGGACGCCTTCAGTATCTACAGCAGTGGTGATGTCAATAACAGCAGGCTGATGCTGGGCAAATACATTACTCCCAGAATTTTTATTCGTTACGCCGTTGGTCTGTTTGAAACTGAAAACAGCCTGGCGATTGATTATTCAGTGAATGATCGCGTGAAACTGGAAGCCAAATCCGGTCAGACACAGAGCATTGACCTGACCTACACCGTTGAACAGTAACTATTTGCCAAAATTCAAATCAATGTCCGCGCCGGGCTGATCATTGACCGGAATCACGTCCACGGCGACCGTCAACTCATGATCACCACCGCCCGTCATCACGCCTTTGAGTGGCGTCACATCCGCATAGTCCCGCCCCCAGCCCAGCACAATATACCGCTCATCTGGCAGACAACCATTGGTTGGGTCCAGCTCCAGCCATCCCCAGCCAGGAATAAATGCAGCCACCCAAGCATGAGTAGCATCGGCGCCCAGCAGTTTTTCCTGACCGGGCGCTGGCAAGGTTTCCATATACCCACTGACATAACGCGCAGGCAAACCCAGCGCGCGGATACAGCCAATCATCAGGTGGGCAAAATCCTGACAGACACCGCGTTTGCTGGCCAGAACTTCCAGCACCGGTGTTGCCGTGGTAGTGACTTCAGCATCGTAGGTAAATTCTTCAAAAATCCTCTCATTCAGACACATCAATGCATCACGCAGATCTCGTCCGCTACCAAAACAATCTTCAGCGTAACGTGCCAGCGCTTGTTGATGACGGATGTATGGGGATTCCAGCATGTACAAGCGCGCATCAATACAATCGCGGTTGCCGGTCTTTAATGCGCTGGCGACATCCGTGATGGCATCTTCCCAACAGATCGTGGAAAAAATATCCTGCGCCGGGCGAGCCCGCGTCTGAACCTCACTGTTTACCACCACCTCGAGACTGTCATGCACCGATTCGGTTGAAAAGTAAGCAACGCGATTACCAAAAAAATCGATACGTTCACGCAAGCGCACAGGCACCGGCGTGATGCTGAACGTGCTGTTCAGACATTGCTGCCAGGGCAACTCTCTCGGCAGCATGCGTGACTCATTGTGGCTGAGGGTTGCCGGACCGCTGTAATCATAACGGGTCAGGTGTCTGATTCGGTAAATCATCGACGAGTCCCCCTTATCGACAGCTGATTCTGTTCTGTGCGCAATTGCTCAGTCACCGGATTATCGAGGCCCGCACTGGCGCTCATGGTGACCAGTTGCCGCGGTGCTTCCACATGGCTGAAATGGCTATGGGAAATTGCATTCGACAAGGCCGTCATCGGCAAAATCAGTTCATCCAACAAGGTATTGAGCGCCTCACGCGCTGGCTCGGAATGTTCCAGATCTGCCAGCATATTGATATCAACCAGATGCAATGCACTGGTTGCCTGAATAATCAGACGGTTTTCCAGATTGCGGTAGGATGAACTGCCATTGCTTGGCAAGCGAGAGACCTGGCGCTGCAAGCGCTTGAACATATAGCCGATTGAACGCGGATTGGTTTCATCAAACAACAACAGATCAAGAATGGCCGACGGATGCAACTGCGACCGGAAGCGGCGGCGATAGACAGTGAAATTATCTGTGGTCGCCAGCACCACTTCCCACAAGGGGATACCCGGCTGTTTTGCCGTCAGCAACGCCAGTTTCAGCAGCTCCAACGTCCCCAGCAACCTTTCGATAAACCGGCCGATATCCAGAAACCGCCAACCATAATGGTGTGGCATGGTTTCATTACACAAGCCAAAAAACGCCGCCAGATCAATGACCACCGACTCCAGTGCGCGCTGACCGGCCACCACACCTTTGGCACGCGACAATGCGTTGCAACGTTGTCGCAGATTGTTGATCGATCGCCAACTGTCGTCACCCAGATGATCTCGCACCGCGCGACTGTTACGTACAAAATTCAGGAATACGCCCGGCAGCCCGTAGCTATCCTCATCCGATAACAACGCCAGCATTCGATCACGCGCCAGAATATATTCGCGCGAAAAACGCTGATTGGGGCTGATCGCCGCCAACAATTCCGGTAACTCCTCAGGATCGGGTGCAACGCCAAGCGCTGTCATCAGGTCAGGCAACAGGGTGGTGTTGCCCAATTGCGGATCTTCCTGCAACAGCTTGGCCAACGACTCGCGCAACAAGCGCGACCGTATGTCCAGTCGCTCACCATAACGGCCCAACCAGAACAGACTTTCCGCCACGCGGCAAGGCAGGTCTTTGCCATCGCGAGTGACCAATATCGGGCCATGCGCCTGACGCAGCATGCTGATATGCGGTTGCGGCGAATCAGCCAGCACCCAGATGTCTTTGACTACCCGACTTTTTAACAACGCCGACCCGGGCTCACCCACCCAGGCCAGTCCGCCCGGCATCACTCTATACCGTTGGTCAACTACGGGCAGATGAATGTCCTCCGGCTCCAATTGGCTGAAAAACCGCAAAGTGGTGTGTTGACGCTCAACCTGTTTGGTTTGCGGATTAAAGCCGGGAGTGACCGACGTTTGCAGCGGCTTCTGAGCGGTAAACAAATGCGGACGCGCATTGAGGTCGTAGCGCAGTTGCTGCGCCGACTCCAGTCCCAGCTGATCCACGCGGAAGGTTTTTCCAGGTTTGGTAATGTCGCGGATGATCCATTCGTCCAGCGATTGCCGCACCTTGTACAGATTGTCCGCATCACCGCACCACAGCGTTTCACGGCACGGCAGAAGCAACTCTTCACCCAACAGTCGCTGGCTCAACGCCGGCAAAAATGCTGCCAGCGCCGGGTGTTCAAGCACGCCGGAACCCAACGTATTGGCGATATGGACTTCGCCATTGCGCGCTGCCTGCAGCAGCCCGGGCACACCCAATAAAGAATCCGGACGCAGCTCCAGTGGATCGCACCAGGGGTCGTTGATGTGACGCAGGATCACATCCACCTGATCCAGTCCACCCAGTGTGCGCACCGAGACCTGCCCGTCACGCACCACCAGATCGTCACCTTCGACCAGAGCAAAGTTCATGTAATTTGCCAGCCACGCGTGTTCAAAGTACCCCGGACTACCCGGCCCTGGTGTGAGCAGCACAATGTTAGGCTGCTCGCGGCGACCTCGTGACAAGTTCGCCAGACAGCGATGTTGCGCCTGCAAAAAGCCGGCAAGTCGCTTTAAAGGTGCATCGCGGTACATGCCCGGCAACGCACGCGCCAATGTGATGCGGCTTTCCAGTGCGTAACCCACACCGGCCGGCGACTGAGTCCAGTCACCCAGCACCTGCCACTGTCCGTGCTCGTCGCGAATCACATCGGTGCCGTGGAAAATCAACAAGGGGCGATTCAGTTGTGACGGCGAATCAGCCGCGGAAAACAGGAATCCGGGATGGGTATACACAAGCTCTGGTGGCAACAACCCGTTATGGATAACCTTGCGCTCGCCATAGATATCGTCCAGCAACAAGGCGAGCAATCGGCTGCGCTGCTGAAGCCCTCGCTCCAGATGAGCCCACTCCTGTGTGCTGATCACCCACGGCACACAATCCAGACGCCAGGATCGCAGCTGACCGGGATCATCTTCGTAGGGATTAAAGGTCACGCCGTTTTCATGTAACAGACTTTGGGCTTCCTCGCTGCGCGCTGCCAGTACCTCCGGGCCCAGTGTACCCAGTTCTTCGAGCAGGTGTTGCCAATGCGCGCGCGGTCGCCCATGCGCGAGCAGTTCGTCGTAAACACCGGCATGACGGCCGGTGCTTTGTTGGAGATAATCGCCTAAAAGGTCTTTGCTGTGTTCTGATGGGCCCGCAGGCTGCATGGTGTTTCCGTTCATTCAAGTTTTTTATTCATGTAGACAACTGGTCTCCTGGAGACCAAGGGTATCACAGAGCGTCATAAGCCACTGCCCACAATAGCCGCACGCCGCAAATCCAGCGTATGCGGATAATCCTGACCCGGCGCCTGAGTGATGTGTTTTATCACACCTTGTGTATGTCCTTCCGCTTTAAACCTGGCCATGCGGCGCGCTTCCGCCTCATTGGCATTCACCGGGAACGTTTCGTAATTGCGCCCTGCCGGATGCGACACATGATACGTGCAACCGCCAACCGAGCGCTGATTCCAGGTATCCACCAGATCAAAGACCAGCGGCGCATGAGACGGAATCAGCGGATGCAACGCCGATGGCGGCTGCCAGGCCTTATAACGCACGGCAGCCACTGCTTCACCCGGCACACCGGTTGCCTGTAGGGGGATTTTATAACCGTTACACGTCAACATGTGGCGGGCGGCATTAAAGTCGGTGACTTTTACTTCAAGGCGTTCAACCGAGGAGTCCACATAACGCGCCGTGCCACCACCACTGGCCTCTTCGCCCAACACGTGCCAGGGCTCAATGGCCTGACGCAATTGAATGTGAGTGCCTTCATAACGCACATCACCAATCACCGGAAAGCGGAACTCCATAAACGGTGCAAACCACGCCTGCTTGAATTCAAAACCATGCGCACGCAGATCCGCCAACACCTCGCCGAGATCTTGCCAAATAAAGTGCGGCATCATCCATTTATCATGCAACGCTGTACCCCAGCGCACGAGTGGCTTGCGATACGGCGATGCCCAGAAACGCGCAACCAGCGCACGAATCAGCAGTTGCTGCATCAGACTCATTTCTGCGTGCGGTGGCATTTCAAACCCGCGTAACTCCAACAGCCCAAGGCGGCCAGTGGAGGAATCCGGCGAATACAATTTGTCGATACAGAATTCCGCACGATGCGTGTTGCCGGTGATATCGGTCAACAAATGACGCAGTAGACGGTCCACAATCCACGGTTGTGGTGTTTCGCCAACCGGCATTTGTGACAACGCGATTTCAAGTTCATACAGGGCTTCGTGACGTGCCTCGTCGATACGGGGCGCCTGACTGGTGGGCCCCAAAAACATACCCGAAAACAGGTAGGACAAACTGGGATGGTGTTGCCAGAAAATCAGCATGCTGGCCAACAGATCCGGGCGACGCAAAAACGGTGAATCAGCAGGCGTTTTGGCCCCCAGTGTCACGTGGTTGCCACCACCGGTACCGGTATGGCGACCGTCCAGCATAAATTTTTCGGTACCCAATCGCGTGAGACGTGCCTGCTCGTAGAGCACACGCGTACTGCGCACCATGTCGCGCCAACTGGCCGAGGGCATGACATTCACTTCGATCACCCCCGGGTCCGGCGTGATCATGAATTTTTCAATGCGTGGATCCGATGGCGGCGCATATCCCTCAATGCAGACTGGCAGTTTTAATTCTGCCGCCGTTTGTTCAATCGCGGTGAGCAGCGCAAGGTAATCTTCCAGCATCGGCAACGGCGGCATAAACACAAACAGCTTGCCATCACGTGCTTGCAGACACAGCGCGGTGCCAATGATTTCAGCAAGTTCGGGTTCATCTGCGGGCAATTGCTCCTGCCACTCCTGACTTCGGCTCTGCACATGCAATCCCGCAACAGCTTTGACCAGTGGCGCGACACTGTAGCGCTTTGCCACCTCGCCGCTGTTGGCATAGGCGGTGGCTTCCGGGTCAGGCAATTCACCAAAGGGTGATGGCGCGTGTTCTTCTTCACGCTTTTTGATGGGCAGTGCCGACAACGGCAACCGCAAGCCCATGGGTGAATCCCCCGGAATCAGATACAAGTGTTCACGGCGCACAGGCCAGTGACCGCTCAGCCAGGCCCGCACGTTGGACACCTTGCCAGCCGGCGATGGCAACGCGCGCGCAGTCAGCGGCAACGCCAATCCCACCAGTGAATCCAGCCCCTTGCTGAGCAGGCGTGACAACCGGATACGGTCTTCATCTTTGCCCAATTTTTCAGAGCGCAGGTCAATATCGACCGGCTGCTGCTGCTCCAGCCACAAATAGTGATACGCATCTTCGTAACAAGGGATCAGGTACTTTTCATTCACCGCCAGTCGTTTTACCAGACTGGTTGCAAACGCGCGGATGTGAGACTCATCCACACCGTGATCCTGATCAAAACTGGCAAGCCAACGCTCATCCTTCCAGATCGCTTTGCCGTCGCGGCGCCAGTAACAGGCCAACGCCCAGCGCGGCAAGGGTTCACCGGGATACCATTTGCCCTGTTGATAGTGCAGCAATGATCCGGGCGCAAAGTGCGACCGCAGACGATGCAATAATTTTTCAGACATCCCGCGTTTGGTTGGACCTTGCGCTGCCGTGGTCCATTCTGGTGCATCCATATCATCAATGGATACAAAAGTGGGCTCGCCGCCCATGGTCAGGCGCACATCCTGCGCTGTCAGTAGCGCATCAACCTCATCACCCAGTGCTTCAATTTCCTGCCATTGTTCGGGGGTATAGGGTTTGGTAACACGCGGATCTTCGTGAACACGCGTCACACTCATGGAGAAATCAAAACTCACTTCGCACTTGTCTGAGGCACCGGTGATAGGCGCTGCAGCGGACGGTTCCGGCGTGGCAGCCAAGGGCAGATGTCCCTCGCCGGCAAACAAACCCGAGGTGGGATCCAATCCAATCCAGCCGGCACCGGGAATGAATACTTCAGTCCAGGCATGTAAATCTGTGAAATCCACGTCGGTACCCGACGGACCATCGAGGGCTTTGACGTCAGCGGTCAATTGAATCAGATAACCCGAGACAAAGCGCGCCGCCAGACCCAGGCGCCGCAGAATATGCACCATCAGCCAGGCCGAGTCCCGACAGGAGCCGCGCGCCAGTGTCAGTGTTTCCTCAGGCGACTGCACACCGGGCTCCATACGGATCAGATACTCAATATCTTGCGACAGACGCTGGTTCAGTCCCACCAGAAATCCGGTAATCAACTGCTTATCGCGCTTGACCGTCTCCAGCCAGTCCTTGAGTTTCGGCCCGGTCTGCCCATCGGAGCCCGCCAGTCCGGTTTCGAGGTAAGGAGCCAGTTCTTTCTTGAGCGCGTCGGTATAGTCAAACGGAAAATGCTCGGCGTATTCCTCAACAAAAAAATCAAACGGGTTCACCACCGTCATGGGCGCGACCACTTCCACATCCACATGCAGATGCGTCATTTTGTCCGGGAAAACCAGACGCGCCACGTGATTACCAAACGGATCCTGTTGCCAGTTGATGAAATATTCCCCGCCACTGATTTTCAGGCTGTAAGCCTCGATGGGCGTCCGGCAATGAGGTGCCGGTTTCAGGCGGATATGGTGAGGCGACAGATTGACCGGGCGATCAAAGTCGTAATGCGTGGAATGGCGAAGCGCTACACGGATGGTCATGGGCAATGGATTCCAGTTGGTTCGTCCCTTTGATTCTGCCATGAGAATAGCAAGGCATATGCCAAAAGCAACATCGAATTAAGGTTTTAAAAACTAAACAGCACAGCTGTTGCCGAAACTGTAAATGCCGTGATACAACAGCCTCAAAAGTGGTACACGGTTTGCACCGACATTGACGGGGGAACCATGATCACGACACGCACCAACCTGTTCGAAGGGACCGAATGAGCAACGTTAACTGGGATAATTATTCGTTTGATGGCTTTTTTGACGAACTGATCGCCTCACCCGGCAAGCCACGCCCTGAAGCGGCCATGTTGTGCGACTATCTGGCCCGACTGGACGCCCGCGAACTGGCCGAACATAAAACAGCCGCTGAAGTTGCCATCCAGTTAATGGGCATCACGTTCACCGTGTATACCGAAGGCAACATGATTGATCGCGCCTGGCCCTTTGACATTGTGCCGCGCATTATCCCGCTGGCCGAATGGCAAAAAACTGAAGCCGGGCTCAAGCAACGCGTGCAAGCGCTCAACATGTTTATCAACGATCTCTATCACGATCAGAAAATTATCAAAGACGGCATTTTCCCCGCAGAAATTCTTGCGCAGTCGGTCAACTTCCGCCCGCAGTGTGTGGGTATTAATACACCCCACAATGTCTGGGCCCATATCTGTGGCTCCGACCTGGTGCGCGACAAAGACGGCACACTGTATGTACTGGAGGACAACCTTCGGGTGCCGTCCGGCGTGTCGTACATGCTCGAAAACCGCAATGTTACCAAGCGCGTGATGCCGGAACTGTTCGCTACCGGACTTATCCAGCCGGTTGATGACTACACCTCGCAGCTATACGAAATGCTGTCATCCATGTCGCCTCGCCAGGGAGACGAGCCCACCATTGTGCTGTTAACGCCGGGCATCTACAACAGCGCCTACTACGAACACGCCTATCTTGCACAACAAATGGGGGTGCAACTGGTTGAAGGGTCGGATTTGGTGGTTGGTGACGATGACTGCGTATACATGCGCATGATTGATGGTTTGCAACGTGTCGACGTCATTTACCGCCGCGTGGATGACATGTTTCTGGATCCTGAGGTGTTTAACCCGGAATCCACCCTCGGTGCACGAGGCCTGATGCGCGCATGGCGCAAAGGCAATGTCGCACTGGCCAATGCGCCGGGCGCGGGCGTTGCGGATGACAAAGTGGTTTATGCCTTTGTGCCGCAGATCATCAAGTACTATCTGGATCAGGAGCCGCTGATTCCCAACGTGCCTAGTTATTTGTGTATGTTTGAGGAAGATCGCAAATACGTGCTCGATAATCTCGACAAGTTGGTTGTGAAACCTGCCAACGAATCTGGCGGCTACGGCATGATGATCGGTCCGCATGCAAGCAAAGCAGAACGCAAGAAATTTGCGGAACTCATTCAAAGCAATCCCCGTAATTATATGGCGCAGCCAACTCTGGCGCTCTCCACCTCACCCACGTTGGTAACCGGCAGTAGCGGCGGCTCACAAATGGAACCACGACACGTGGATCTGCGCCCGTTTATTTTGTCTGGAGAAAACACCTTTGTGACCACAGGAGGCCTGACCCGCGTGGCATTGGTCAAAGGCTCATTGGTCGTAAACTCATCTCAGGGTGGCGGCAGCAAAGATACCTGGATTGTTGATCTGGCGGGGAGATAACACATGCTGTCACGTGTCGCTGAAAATATTTACTGGCTGGCCCGCTACCTTGAACGTGCTGAAGACACCGCGCGCCTGTTAAGCGTTAACAGCAACCTGCTTCTTGACCTGCCCCGCTCCACCAAACTTGGCTGGTCAGAGATTATTGCCATCACCGGCAATGATGAATTGTTTGATGAACTGTATCCCAATCGTGACGAAGTCAGTGTGTTGTCGTTTATCTGCGGCGACGTGCGCTACTCCGGCTCGATTATCAGCTCGCTGATGGCGGCGCGCGAAAACCTGCGCACCACCCGCGATGTGATTCCCCGGGAAATCTGGGAAGAAATCAATCAACTCTATTTGAGTGTGCGCGAACAAGTCGAGGCCGGCATTACGCCTAGAAAACGCGACCAGTTTCTGAATCGTGTGATTCGCAGTTGCCAGACAGTCAACGGCCTGATTGAAGGCAGCCTGAGTTACACACAGGTGCGCACCTTTTTAATGATCGGACGTCAGCTGGAGCGTGCCGACATGACGACCCGTATCATTGATGTGCGTTCCGCAAACCTGTTGCCGCGCAGTCCGGGCGAGCTGACCCCGTTTGAAAACATCCAGTGGATGAGTGTACTGAAATCGCTCACCGGGTATCAGATGTACCGGCAGCATGTGCGTTTACGTATCCGTGGGCCGGACGTGCTGCGTTTCCTGCTGCAGGACCGACGTTTCCCTCGTGCGGTAGGCACCAGCCTTGAACGACTGGCCAATGCACTGCAGTCACTGCCGCGTCACGAACTGGCATTGAATGAGGTGGAAACCTGTCGCAAACATCTGGCGGCTGCTGACATTCCCCTATTGGCCTCCGAGCCTGCTCGTTTGCACAGTTTTGTTGATGAAATTCAGCTGGACTTCACCGAGTTGCACGATGCCATTGTCACCACTTGGTTTGCGCGACCCGCTGACTCAAAACAGTCACAAACACAATGAAATCCAACTCTTACAACCACCGCTCGCATTGTCACTGCGGGCAGGTGGTATTTTTTGAAAACAGTGTTTGCCTGCGCTGCGGCAGCGATTTGGCGTTTCACCCTGAACAGGGACGTATTGTCAGTTTGCTGCCCGCCGACATCGACGGGCGCTGGGTGCTGCACAAAGACTTCGCCAGCGACAAACCCAGTATCAACACCTGGCAGCGCTGTGCCAATCTCGACGCGGCCATTCAATGCAACTGGCTGGTGAGCCCCGAGCAAGATCACCAAACCAGCGGTGATATTTGCCTGTCCTGTGCCCTGAATGTTGCCACACCCGATCTTGAACAGAGCGGTAACGCCGACTACTGGCGCTTGTGCGAAGTTGCCAAACGCCGCCTGATTGCGCAATTGTTGATGCTTGAGTTGCCGGTCGCAACCCGCCAACAGGAACCGATGACGGGACTGGGTTTTGAGTTACTGCGCTGGAAACCCGGTCAGGACATGCTGATCACCGGCCACAAAGCAGGTGTTATCACGCTGGATATCGCCGAGGCCGACCCTGCATTCCGCGAACAGATCCGCCAACAGATGCAGGAACCCTACCGCACGCTGCTCGGCCACTGCCGTCACGAGTCCGGACACTATTATTGGGAGCGACTGGTCAATCACACACCATGGCTGAACCTTTTCCGACAATTATTCGGTGATGAGCGGCAAAACTACAACGCGGCGCTGGATCAGCATTATCTCGCTGGCCCTCCGCCTGACTGGCAAAACGTTTACATCAGCAGTTATGCGGCCTCGCACCCTTGGGAAGATTGGGCCGAGACCTGGGCTCACTACCTGCATATGACCGATGCCCTCAGCGCTGCCGAGCAGTTTGGCGTCGACGCTGACTCATTTAAATTGCACACAGATCCTTTTACGCTGGAACAACTGGAAGATTGTGCATTTTATGATGTCGATGGTGCAGAAAAATTTCTGCTGATGGTTAACCGATGGGTGCGACTGAGCAGCGTGTTGAATGTCCTGTCGCGCAGCATGGGGCAGCCCGACAGTTATCCGTTTGTGTTGACCACCGCCAGCCTCAGAAAGTTGTATCTGGTTGCTGGCGTGATGGGTTGATCTGTTGCTATTTACATCTCAACAGCCGATCGGAATTGCTGAATCGCACTAACGACTCTGTTTGCACCGTCTCTGATTTCCGAGATTGCATCACCTGCCTGATTAGCCAGTTTCACACCCTCTTCTACCTTCTCTCGACTGATGGCCATGTTGGTGACCGCGGCTTTCGACAGATCATTGTTACGTTTGACAACGTCCACGATTTCAACGGTGGCTTGCGCCGTGCGCGCGGCAAGACTTCGAACTTCGTCAGCCACTACCGCAAAACCTCTGCCCTGCTCCCCCGCCCTCGCTGCCTCAATCGCAGCATTTAACGCCAACAGATTTGTCTGATCGGCAATTCCGCGAATCGTCTGCACGATGTTGGCAATCTGCTCGGACTCTTTGTTGACCGCCAGAATGGCCTCGGACGCCGAGTTGATCTCGCCGGCGATGCCCTGAACCAAAAACGCAGTGTTCTGCACGATACGTGCGCCTTGCTGTGCACTGGCGTCAGTCGTGACGGATATATCATACGCCAGCGCCGCCGCCTGCGACTCTGCCTGCTGATGCATTACACGGTCAGTGATGTCATTGGCAAATTTAACAATTTTGTATATCTGCCCGCGGGCATCGTAGACCGGATTGTAGGTTGCATTCAGCCACAGTGGTGCACCGGACTTGCTGACACGTTCAAACCGTCCGGAGAAAAATTTTCCCGTATTCAAATCCGCCCAGAACCTGCTGTACTCATTTGAATCCGCGTGCGATCGTACACAAAACATCCGATGATGCTTACCCTGAATTTCAGACAATCTGTAGCCAGTTACTGCCAGAAAGTTTTCATTCGCCGTGAGAATCTCGCCGGCTGGCGTGAACTCAATGACGGCCATCGAACGATTCATCGCAGCAATCATGCTCTGCTGCTCTAGCTCCTGACGTACCTGTTCAGTGATGTTGGTCGCCAGTTTCAAAACACTGGTTACTCTGCCGTGTTCGTCCCGTACAGGGTTGTAGGAAGCTTCCAGCCAAATATCGTTGCCGCGACTGCCTACCCGGTGATATCTGTCATGAAGAAATTCACCGGATGCCAGCCTGGTCCAGAAGCCTCTGTATTCCGCACTTTTTACGTAGGCAGGATCACAAAATATGCTGTGATGCTTGTCCACAATGTCATTCAAACGATACCCAACCACTGAAAGGAAGTTGTCATTTGCCGTGATAATGCGCCCATCCGGGTAGAACTCAATCGTTGCCGCAGATCGCTCCACCGCATCCAAACGCGCCTGCGCGCTCAATAATTTTCTTTCACTCTCTGCCAAAGCATTTTTTAGTGCGGTATTGAACATTGTGTCCCCTGAAATTGTTGCATTAGCTTGAGCGTATTAGCGGCTTGACTGGCGGATTCTTGAGGGGGTTGCTAATCAGCATTCAGCGGCATAGTATACCGATACATAAATGATTTTTTATACCGGTATACCATTACAAATACATCAACCATGTCAGAGAAAAAATTCTTAGCAGCCTTATCCGTCAATGCACTGGAAGACTTCCAGCTGCTGGCCTCCAATATTACAGAAGCACGCAAAGCGCGTGGTTTCAGCCAGCGTGAGATGGCTAGCCGATCGTTGATGTCGCTGGCAACGTATCAGGGTGTTGAGCAGGCCAACCCGGCTGTTTCATTTGGTGCCGTGCTGGCCGTACTGGATACGCTGGAGCTAACAGAGACGCTGCGGACTGTAGCGGCACCGCATCTGGATGCAACCGGGAGGGCCTTGCGGGCGAACCGGAGGATGCGCAAATGAGCAAGGCAATAACCACTGCCTATGTATTTGCTCAAAGCCCCTCGGGCGCTCATGAACTGGCTGGCATACTCAGCCAGCACAGAACGGCCGGCACTTTCACTTACAGCCAGCACTGGCTTGAACAGCCCTGGGCCTACCCACTGGACCCGGTTAATCTGAAGCTGCAGCCTGATGCCATCATCACCACCAATGCCAACCAAGTGCATCCGGTGTTCAGTGACGCCGGCCCGGACGACTGGGGCACCAAAGTATTGCTGGCAGGTCACACCCGACTTCCTGCCAATGAAACAGAACGGCTGCTGGCAACCAGCGGGCATGGTGTCGGATGCCTGCGCTTTTCCTTGTCACGATCCCGACCAAAGGAGCCCTCGCCTCCTCCGTCGCTGGAACTGCTGCATGAACTGGAAGATGCTTCGCAAAAAATTGCTAACAACCAGACAGTTGATCCGGCGCTGCTGGCATTGCTGATTCCGGCAACGTCCATGGGAGGCGCACGACCCAAAATTACGTTACGCGAGCATGACAAAGACTACATCGCCAAATTCAGCAAACCCGGCGACCTGATCAACGTCCCCCGTGTTGAATATGCATGCATGCGGCTGGCACAACAATGCGGGATAAATATCCCTGACATCCGCCTGCAAACATTGGGCGAGCGCGATGCATTTATCATTCAGCGTTTTGACCGCCATGAAAAGCGCCAGTTGCACTACATTTCGGCACACAGCCTGTTTAACCGCGATCGTGTCCGGCTTTATGACAATGCCTATGCTGACCCCTGCAGTTATATTGCGCTGAGTAAAATGCTGCGCACCCATGCTCGCGACTGGAATGACACTGCAATGGAACTATTCAGACGCATCGTGTTTAACGTGTACATCGGCAATATTGATGATCACGGCAGAAACCACGGCTGCCTTTATGATCCGGCTAACCCGGGCTGGCAGTTGTCCGCTGCGTTTGACATTGTGCCGACTGTTTCGCAAGGCCGCGAACATGCGCTGGGGATCGGGCGTTTTGGGCGACAGCGCAGCATGGGAAATGTGATGAGTGCGGCTGAGGGGTTTGGGTTATCTGGGGATGAGGCGAAAGGGATTGTTGATGAGGTTGTTGGAGTGGCGAGTGGGTGGCGGATAGTTTTCCAGAACTCAGGTGTTGAGAGTGAAGACACTCGGATAGCTGAGCAGATCATTGGGATTTTTTAAAAGTCCATTTCACTTGCGGCTACCCTTATCTCTAATTGACAATCTTGTAGTGGTACTTAACACTGAGTCACAACTAAAACAGAAACATAATGCCCACTTTTAATCACAAACAGATTACTTCTGCAGCATTTGAGCGCCTAAGTTGGCTAGAACGCCTCTATGGGGATGATATCCCCTGGAACGCGATTGAGCATGGTTTTGATCTGCAAAATGAGAGAATACTGCTAGGCACAAAAGCCGAGGGGATTTTCAAACCAAAGCAGATGCAGAAAGGCGTACTCAGTATCAAAACTACAAAACCCCGACCTGGCCGCGACAATATTTATGATGATCAGGAAACCACTGAGGGTTTCTTCCGCTACGCATTAAAACGAGGACATCCAAGACAAGGCAGCAATCGTTACCTTTGGGAAGCAATGGAAGAAAGGATGCCATTTGTCTACTTCCATGCGATTGCACCGGGTCGCTACAAAGCCATTTGGCCTTGCTTTGTAACAAACATCCATGAGGCTGAGATGTTCTGTGAAGTTGTTGTTGGCGATTCTTTATTGGCCAGAAGTAAAAACCCCTCTGCTGTGGAATATCCACTCTCGAACGCTCCAGCGAGGGCATATGCCGTGCGTGAAACGCGTGTGAGACTGCATCAGGCAACATTTAGAGCTAATGTGCTAAGTGCATACAAGAACCGATGTGCGCTATCTGGACTACCAATACCTGAGTTGTTGGAAGCAGCTCATATCACGCCAGACACTTTTGCACATAGCTCCACTGAGATCAGCAATGGCATCACCATGACTCGACTGCATCACCGCGCGTACGACAGCAATTTAATTGGCATCACCTCTGAATTTAAAATCGTAGTTGGTCGGAAGATCAAAGAGCAATCTGATATTCCAATACTAACTACGCTAAAAAAATTGGAAGGCAGCTCGCTGGTGCTACCAAAAGAAATTCAACTACAGCCAAACAGGGATAGGTTGGCTGAACGCTTCAACGAATTTTTATTACAGAACTAGATGCAGCAAAGACAACAGCACCACATTCCTTGCAATTGCCGGCGTCCCTGTATAGGTAATCAAATCTTACGTTCATTTGGCACCCTCTTGGCTGACTGAAATCCTTCAGAAAAATGATCTTACATTGAAATTATTTCAGGCGCATATTTTGACGAGCACAATGTCCCGTTGCAAACTACACTTCAAAAGTCAGACATATTTTTGTACCTGACGCACAATTCACCAACAAGGAGCGTTAACTATGATTGAGCTTACCAACTCAGAGGTATCACAAGTCAGCGGCGGTTTGGGGCCACTGGCGGTAATTGGAATTGACCTTGCTTTAAACGGGGTGCTGATTGCCTATGCAGCCTTCATGACGTCTGACTACATGACAAGAGGCGATTCCTGATAAACACCCTGCCTGATTGCAATCATGTTTTCAGGCAGGGTCAAGGAATGGGGTTAAGCAAAAGGGGTCATGAAGGAGACCTGATTGCCAGCACCACACCTGACAACAACGACGCAACAACAGACCATGTGACAACTCCGCCTGCCAGCAGTTGATCAGGAGCAAGCAGAGATATGGCGAGAGCGCCGGATGCCAAGACAAGGCAGAGGACCAGGTTTATTCCCTGCCATTGCATTCCGGTTGAATTGAACTTGTTCGATTTAGTTTTGTGTTTATTGTTCATGGCATTTACACCTCGATGGTTTTTGTACCGTCACATCAAGGTTATAGTTGGCAGTAACGCCAGATTCAAACTCAATCGTTACTGCTACAAGAGAGGCCACCATGCGTCAGATCAGTCCGATCACACCCGGGGAGTTGCTGAAAGCCATCAAGCTCTGGAATGCCTCGGAGGATGAGACTACTACTGGCTGACGCTCAGGCATCGACACAAAAATCCTCACAATCAGGAGGATTTCACCAAAAACAAAGCATCAACCTCAAAAATCCTCACAATCAAAAGGATTTCTTGCAAAACAGCAAACTCAGGCGCAACGTCCTCACAATCATGAGGATTAACCATGCAATTACCTGTTGATTCGGCCGACGCCGTTGGCATAATCGTACGCGCCAGCCGCAAAGCCCAAAACATCCGTCATGATGATGCGGCTGGCAGTATCGGTGTCAGAGAAAATTTCCTTGGCAAAGTTGATCGCGGCAGCGAATCCGTGCAATGGGGCAAACTCTTTCAGGTTCTGCATGGCCTCGGCGTACGTGTTGTGCTGGACGTGCCTGAAATTGTTGCAGACCATCTCAGTCAGCAACATGAATCTCAGGCTAAACCATAAAGGCCAACACAATAGTCACGTATCTATTGAATCCATGAGCATCATCGAATCCCCACCCGCTCATGTGCCAGCCTTTCAGCACGGCGCAGATCATTGGCCACCTGCGTATTCACGTCAAAGACCATCACCGATCGTGACTCCAGATCATAGACCGGCCACTCAGGTATACCGGCGTGATTGGGATTGCCGTGGCGAGCGAAGGCGATCCATGCTTCACTCATAGCCGCTTCAACTTTGTCAGCACCGGGGCGCGCATTAGGATTGGACGTCGCGTTGCTGAACACAAACGGAATCTCCGAGCCGTGCGCGGCACGCAGTCGTTCGGTGGCCGGGAATTCAAACACGTATTGGTAAACCGGCGCGGATGCTTGGTGGACGGCAGCCAGCATGTTGGATCCTTGCGTGAACCGGGCGGAGCGGATGCCGATGAAAATCTCCCAGGGTGTTGCGTCGGGCCGGGCCTCACGGTACTGGCTGATCAGGAACTCGGCCCGGTCATCGTAGCTATTGGCAATATCGTCGAGCAAGGCTTGTTCACTCATGTTGCGATCGCTGTCTGGCGCATACAAAGTGTGCTCGTCCTTGTTGGCACCAATCATGATTGGAATACCACGCGCGCTGGGGGCTGATACGCCCATAAACATATCCGTGGGCAATACGAAGCCATCCACAACCGGACTGAGTGCAATGTCGGTGCGCCCTGTTTCTGTGACCGCCGCGAGCACTGTTTCAAACGGCAAGGCTTGCAGCTCGGCAACCGAGCTTACATTCAGACGCTGCATAACGGTTTGCGCATTCTGCACTGCTCTTGCCGCAGGTAAGCCGGCGCGAGTGGGGCCGCTCTGAATGATGCCTTTGTGGAACAACCCTTGTGCGGCCGGAATGCCCAGCAGGGTTGCAACTTTGGATCCGCCGCCGGATTCTCCGAAGATAGTGACATTGTCTGGATTGCCGCCGAACTGGCGAATATTATCGCGCACCCATTGCAACGCCAGTACCGCATCGAGCAACCCGACGTTGCCGGATTCAGCATACGCCTCCCCGCCCGCTTCGGCCAGATACAGATGTCCAAACACGTTTAACCGGTGATTGATGCTGATCACAATCACATCGCCACGTTCCGCCAGCGCAGGGCCGTCGTACAAGGGTTCCGAACCGGCACCCGCGTAGTAACCGCGACCGTGCAACCACACCATCACAGGACGATCTGTTGAATCATTAGCCGGTGCCCAGACATTGAGCACCAGGCAGTTCTCGCTCATCGGCAAAAATTCGCTGCGCTCCAGACTGCGCCGACCAGGCTCGCCGCCTTGAGGACATACATCACCAAACCGATCGGCATCACGAACGCCATCCCATGGTGCGACCGGTAGCGCAGGTTTGAAGCGGCGTTCACCACTGGTGTCCTGGCCGTAGTGAATACCTTTAAACACATAGACATTACGCGTGTCATGTTTAAAACCGCGGAGCTGTCCGGCCCGGGTATCAACCACCACGTCCGCATGAGTTATCGGACTGGTCACGGCCCAGGTAAGTAACACACACAGAAATAAACGGGTAGTGATAGATATTGCTTGTTTGAATGCCATTTTTTCTTGCTCCCTGCAAGGCAACTTAACGGTGAACTAACGATGTGGGCAGGGCAGTCAAGCTGCCCGAACCCGGAATAGCTTATGCGCATACCATGGCATACAGCACCGCATCTAGCCAGAACAGATCACCGCAAATCAGAGGGTATTCACCGCTCAGGACGCCTCAGCCAACGCCGCCAACTGATCCGCCACGGCCGACCAGCCTTCGACAAATCCCATTTGCCGGTGTTGCTCCATATCGTCGACTGACCAATGCCGCGCGCTGGCGGTATAACGCGTACCATTGCCTTCGGCTTCCAGCTCAAAAATACCGATCATAAACGCCTTTTGCGGATACCAGCCTTGTTTGATGGCGTCGGTGCAGACAAAGCGCCTGCCCGGCTCTACATCCAGAAAAATGCCTTCGTTCACATGGACTTCACCATCCGGGCCAAACATAGTGGTGTTAAACACACCACCGGCTTTCCACTCAATGGCGTCGACTTCGGCTCGCCATGGCACCGGGCACCACCACTCCGGCAAACGTTCGGTGATGATTTGCCACACGAGCGAAGGTGGTGCATCGATGTACCGGCTGATACTCAGCTCATTGGTTATACCTGACATCAGTGCAAACCTCCTTTGGACCCTACCAGATTAAAGGCCGCGCCCTGAGGATCCATGCCGCTGATGATATAGTCGCCGCCCGGTACTTCCGCCGGACCATAAAAAACCTGACCACCGTTGTCAGCAACCGCTTTTGCGGCCATATCGATATCTGGAACGCGGAAATAGTAAGACCACATAGGCACAGGCATTTCTGTGGGCTTGGGCATAATGGCACCAATCATGGCGCCATGACGAATAAACTCGTATTTGCCCATAGGCCCCATATCCATATGGCCGTCTTTAACCCAACCGAACAAGTCGCCGTAAAAAGCCCATGCGCTGTCAGGATTCGTGCTGGCCAATTCATTCCACCCGCAATGGCCGGGGCGTGCCAGATCGGATGCAAATGAATAACTCGGTTCGTCGCTTTCACCACGCATCACGTAAAACGGCACACCCTGCGCATCCGTCACCATGGCGATACGACCGGCACCCGGGATGTCGGCTGCGGGCATCATGACACTGCCGCCGGCTGCGGTGAGACTGTCGAGGCATGCGTCCACATCGTCAACGCCCACATAACCCAACCACACGGGCACCGCACCACCGGCTTTCATGTCGTCATCCAGTTGCATCATGCCGCCCACCGACGTCTCAATCCCTGATTTTGTGTCTGTGGCGTTAAAAAACCAATAAGCTGCGCCAGGCATACCGCTATCAACAATATTCCACCCAACCACCTTGCTATAGAACGCGCGCGCGCCATTGATATCGCTCGTTAGCAGTTCATACCAGATAAACTCTCCATGTTTATTTCGCATGTTATTTCTCCAGGGTAACAATCGGGACAAATCCGCCCCAGATCATGCGCTTGCCATCAAATGGAATGGGATTTTTTGCGGGATCCATGCGCGGGTCGTCGAGCATGCCGCTGTGCATTTTTTCGTACGCGACATCGCGGGTTGCTTTATCGGGCCATTCAATCCAGGAGAACACCACCACCTCATCCGGGGTTGCCTTCACAGCGCCTTTAAAGTCAGTCACTTTGCCATCTGGCACATCGTCACCCCAGCATTCAAGAATGCGTAACGCACCCAATTCCAAAAATATTTCATCTGCCATTTTGGCGTGGTCAATAAACGCCTGCTTATTGGCCAAGGGTACTGCAATCACAAAACCGTCTACATAAGACATGAGGACTTCTCCCTGTTGTTTGTCGGACTTCATTTTTCGGAGTAAAGTTATTTACATCATTTCCTTGCTACAAAAAGCTTACCCAACATTCTAAAAACTACAATCACTTTTTTCGGAGAAACCTGACATGCCCCTGAAAACCGCAATCCTGTCGGCTATAAAACTGAGCTACGCATGGGCAATGTCGTTGTGGTTAGCGCCCGCCTTGCTGTCAGGCGGCACTGCGATTGCCCAGCAATCCGTGCAGTTACTGGACAGTGCCTGTACACCCAGCGTCAACGCGCCGGTTACCGACCCGGGCACCAACCGTACCTGGGTATTGGATTATCCGTGTGATCTGCAGCCCGGTGAGGACGTGACTTTTATCCTGAACCTTCACGGTGGCGGCTCAAACACAGCCTATCAACATGCCTATTTTCCGGCGTGGGAACTCAAGGAAAAATACCGTTTGGTGGTCGCAACGCCCTATTCACCTGTCGCCCGGTGGCGCCCTGAAGATGATCAATATTTACAGAATATTGTGACCACTGTGACTGACGCTGTAGGCAAAGAAAATATCCGCGCATTCTGGCTGGCGGGCCACTCACAAGGTGGACTGACATCACGACGTCTGATTTGTACAGAATTTTTTGAGAACAAAGTGGATGGATTCGCGAGCTTGTCCGGGGGACGCCTTGGCGGAGCGCCGCAACGCTCACCCAATGCAGGTCGTCCGCGTCAGGCCGATGCACCACCACCGGCAGCGCCTGCAACTGCGGCTACACCACCGGCTGCGCCAGCCGCGCCTGCGCCCGAGCCTGCCTGCAATTTCTCTCACATTTATGCGATTGGTGAGTATGAAATTGTGTCGTTACCCGATACCTCGGCATTGGCCACACGTTACAACTGCAGCGCTCGTGTACGCCGCGACGATGTGGTGGATACCGACGCTGGAAAAACTTACGACAGTCGCAGCCAGAATCCGGGCACGCGCGAATGGGGTCTGCTGCCACGACCGGGTACTGCCGAGGTTTATGAATACCCAGATTGCGACGACGGCCGCGTGATTGCCGATGTCGTGCGGTTGGATAAGGGGCATACGGAGGGTTTTGAGCCCAACATCATGGATACCATAGTATCGATGATGGTGCGCGCGTCCGGGGGCAAGATTCAGGGGAATTGATATTCAGACCTCTACCCAAGAACAAGAAAAGCTATTGTTGCAAATGGCCATCCGGCAGGCATCTCGCGGTAGAGGTTCAACTTTTTTTCATTTGCTACTCCCTTTTAGCCTGACGGTGTCCTTTGTGATTTTCACAGTGCTTCCAATGGCATTCATAAGAATCGCGCCTGAACCTCCGAATTGGTTTTATATCTACCTGACATTCAGCCCGGTCCCTACTGTGCTAGTCACCAGCCTGATATACAGCACATTAAGAGGTCGTCGGCTTAAACCCATTATTGCCAAATTGCGTTTGCAAAATGAGGCCATAGAGGATTCCAAACAGGAAACAGACATACCCCACACTAAGAATTAAATGTTGGGCATGGACGCCAATCAGATATACATATATTGTATGCATAGGATATGCACTTGGATTTTGAATTTGATCGCGACAAGGCAGTCGCTAATCTTAAAAAGCATGGAGTTTCTTTCCACGAAGCTCTTGCGGCCATACTTGATCCTCAGGCATTGGCTCAAGAGAATAAAGATTCATTTGATGAGAATAGATGGATCCTGTTAGGCATGAGCAAACTCGATCGATTATTGGTCGTCATTTATACATTGAGAGCAGACAGCATCCGATTGATTTCAGCTCGTAAAGCCACTGGCAAGGAGAGCAAAGAGTATGCGCGACGAATATGATTTTTCAAATGCAAATAAAGCGACTGACATAAAACATCTTGCAGAGTTGCAGGCCATTCCTTTAGGTAAAACACGCATCACAATAATGCTAGATGATGATGTGATTGGTCAGTTCAAAAAACTGGCAGAGTCTTCTGGAACGGGGTACCAGACTCTGATCAACCAAACACTGCGCAAATCTCTGGAAGCAGAACCCGTCAATGCGGATTTATTACGCAAAGTGATCCGTGAAGAACTAGCCGTTTACATCACTCCAGCAGATCACTCGCCGCGGTAGGAGTTTTTAACAATTCTTCGAACACCGCCCAACGTTCCTCATCCGTATCAGCATGTCGCTCGATGTAGTCACGGACAATATCCAGACCAAGCGTGTAGTTGATGACATAAGCACGATAGGTGTCATCAAAATCAAAACTCTGCTCAGCACGGGAGCGCGACAGAAAACGGTATTTCATGGCCAACTCGATGGCTTGCTCGCGCGTGATGTCGCCGTCCAGATACTCGCGGCTGATTTGTGTCCGCGCATTACTCAACTTGCTCATCAACGCGCTGACCGCTTCAAAACGGGCACCATCCTCCGGATTCAAACCGGCAATCGGGTACAATATCTTTTGCTCATACGCCAGGCGCGTTTCTCCGGGAAACGCCAATTCAACCCCAAAATTGGCCGAACCCTCAGCAAACAAACTGGCCGGCGCAAACAAGGGGAACACCTGATATTCCAGCCAGCCATTTTGTTTGACAAAGCGGTTGTCGACATAAAGATTCCACACATGGTGTCCGGGATAACCTTCATGGCAACCCAGATCCAGCGCGCGTGTGATCAGGAACGGCTGATCCAGATTTACCTGAATTAATGAGCGGTTGTCGCCCTGATACCAGTTATAACCACTCCACGGTTTATCCGTTACAAATTCAAGATCAAAACGTTCATCGGCTGGCAACTCGTAATGTGCGACAGTGCGAGCCCGACATTCGGCGATCGCCGCTTCCATCACCGCAGGCACTTTGTCACGCGACACAATGAGTTTGTCTCGCAAAGCCTGGACTCTGTCTCCCAAGGGCGTATCACCGGGCAACAAAATCTCCAGTTCCGCCAGAGCCGCGTCGAATTCAGCATAATCATAGGCAGGTGGGACAGCATCGTAGAGCAATGCCGCTTCCTCATTAAACGACAGTCGCTCACCATTCGCCATACGCATCCGCGTGCTGAGTGCAAGCATGTTACGGCGCAGCTGCACTAACCGCGCCTCTTCGCCGGCGTCAGCCTCGGCATCATTGAGTGCGGTGGTGATGGCGGCAGCCTCGGCCAGCTGTGCTGACAACGGCAGTGCTGTCGAGCGTGCCTGTTCCCGCCACTCGGCGGGACCGGTGTAGGCATCTACAAAATGGCTGTCGATTTCGCCAAATGCCAGTGAGAGTTTGACATAGCGCTCGGCCAGTCCGTCCAAACCTTCACTGGCATGCACGGACGGCAACAAGCCCAGAAAAATCAAGGGTGTCAGTGTGTTAATCAGTGGCTTGAAGGTGAGCGACATGGAATTGACTCGTAACGGAACGGAAGCAAAAGCATAAAGAGAGTTTTTCGTGAAGTCCATGCCTGCAGACACTTGTCAGCGTCTTGCGCCTGTGCTGCAATCGGTTCACGCGTGAGACACCAATTTGCAAAAACAAAGTCCACGGACCGGACACATCCATGGGAGTCCTGGTATGAAAAAACGATCGACTACATCGTCATCAACCACCTTGCTGACGGGCGTGTTGTTATGCACCGCCCTGTCGCAGGCATTCGCCAACGACTACGTTGCGCCGCGCACGGAATGGGGCCACCCTGAACTGCGCGGGGTATGGAACTTCAGTTCCTCTATCCCCCTGCAACGACCCGCCGCGTTGGGCGAACGCGCCTTGTACACCGTTGAAGAAGTTCAGGCTCAGGAACAAACCCGCATTCAACGCGAACAGGCGGGTATCGAACTGACCAACATTATCGGTGGCACCATCGGCGGTTATAACGACTTCTGGCTGGAAACCAATCCTTTAGATTTTAATTTGCGCACCTCATTGATTATCGACCCGCCCAATGGCCGTTTACCCCCCGTGGTACCGGACGCCCCGACGGGTTATGGCGGTCTCGGTCCGGACAGTGCGGGGGAGCGCCCGGTCCGCTTTACCGTTGGCGGCGTCGGCAAAGCGGGTCCTGAGGACAGGGGACTTTCAGAGCGTTGCCTGATGGGTTTTAACTCGGTACCTCCTTTTGAACCCAGCCTGTACAACAACAATCTGCAGATTTTCCAGACTGAAGATCACGTGGTGATTTTTAATGAAATGGTACACGAAGCACGTATCGTTTCCCTGGATGGCAGCCCACACATTCCTGGCAACATTACCCAATGGAACGGGGACTCCAGAGGATACTGGGACGGCGAAACGTTGGTGGTAGAGACGCGTAATTTCAACAACAAAACCCAGACTTTTGCCGGTGTAGGTGTCAGCGCCGACAAGCTGCTGACAGAGCGATTCACCCGTTCAGGTGCTGATCAGGTGGACTACCGTTATACCGTCGAGGACGCCAAAGCGTTTACCGCCTCTGTTACCGCCGAAATCCCCATGTTCCGTATGGACGGCGAGCTTTACGAATATGCCTGCCATGAAGGCAATTATGGCCTGGTGAACGTTCTGCAAGGCGCCCGGGTCGAAGAAGGCACGTGGGACTACGAGAACAACCGTGCCATACAGAACTGAAATCGGCGGCATCAGCCCGGTGGCAGTTGAGCAGTTCCTCGTAACGACGCTGCGCGTCTGATTGTTGCTCGCTCACTGCTCAACTGCCGCCGGGCGGTCCATCAGATCGTGTACCACCAACAATTGTAATTAAAAAGGCGTCACCATGATTCAACTGAAACACCTGTCCCTCGCATGCGCCATCGCCGCTACCGCTCTCGCTTGCGATGTATCAGCACAAACCGCCAACCATCCGCTGTTGCAAAATATGCGTCCGGTCACTGATGAGATGCTGCGTTCGCCGCCCGCCGAAGATTGGCTGAACTGGCGCCGCACCTACGACACCTTTGGTTTCAGTCCGCTGGATCAGATCAATACGGCCAACGTTGCCAACATGGCTGAAGCCTGGCGAGTCCCCCTCGAACCTGGCTCCAACACCCCGACCCCGCTGGTTCATGACGGTGTGATGTTTATGCTGGCGACCAATGACACGTTGTTGGCGATGGATGCCAGCAGTGGTGAATTGCTGTGGACATACCAGCATCAGACCGATCCGGGCGCGGCGCCCAGTGCCAAGGTCGGCATCGCGTTGCATGGCGACATGATCATCATGCCCACCAATGATATTCACGTGTTGGCGATCAGCGCCAAAACCGGCGAATTGATCTGGGATCACGCCATCGAAGGCGCCCGCATTGGCCGGCGCGCACACCAGCTGCATGCCACGCCGCTGGTTGCCAACGGCATGGTGATTCAAGGTGTCACCGCCACCATGGTGCCCGAGGGCGGTTATATTGTTGGACTGGATCTGGAAACCGGTGAGGAAGCGTGGCGTTTTTATTCGATTCCACGACCGGGTGAACCCGGCGATGAAACCTGGAATGCACTGGAACTCAGTGCACGCAGCGGTGGCTCAGTGTGGATGCCGCCCAGTTACGATCCAGAACTGGATCTGGTGTATTTTGGCACCGCGCCAACCTATGACACCGCCTCATTGTTAAACAAAGTCGACCTGCCCGGCATTACCAACGATGGTCTGTATACCAACTCCACCGTGGCGCTGCGCCCAAAAACCGGCGAACTGGCCTGGCACTTCCAACACGTCGCCAATGATCAGTGGGATCTTGACTGGACTTATGAGCGACAAATCATGCACGTGCCAGTCAATGGCGTGATGCGAAAGGCCGTGGTCACCGCCGGCAAAATGGCGCTGTTTGATGCACTGGACGCCGCGACAGGAGAATACCTCTACTCGCTGGATCTGGGTTTGCAGAACCTGATTGCCTCGATCGACCCGGTCACCGGTGTAAAAACCATGAACCCCAACGCCGCACCCATTGCTGAGTCGTCTCAGCTGGTATGCCCGTTTGCGGCCGGTGGCCGTAACTGGCAGGCAAGCTCTTATGATCCCGACAGCAAAATACTGTTTATGCCGATTGCCCAGATGTGCATGATTGGCGGGCCCTTGGGAGGTCAAAGTATCCTGTCCACGGGCGCCTCACTGACACCCACACCCTTCCCCGGCCGTGAAGGTGAATTTGGCCGCCTGCAGGCAGTCAATATGGAAACCCGCGAGCTGCTGTGGGACTACCGTGAAATGGCGCCGCCAACGACTGCCATTGTTGCAACGGCGGGTGATGTCATATTTGGTGGCGCACTCGATCATTCCTTCAAAGCCATCGACGCACGCAATGGCGATGTACTGTGGCAAACCAACACCGGCGACATCCCTGCCTCGTACCCCATTACTTACATGGCAAATGGCAAACAGCATGTGGCCGTTGTGGTAGGACAGCCCACCATTCATGCCGGCACGTTTATGGGCGCGGTCAGTGCCATGACTGGCGGTCCGGACAGTCCGCTGGGCAAATTGCAAAACCAGGGGCCGGCCTTGATTGTTTATGCGCTGGAATAAGATCTGAGCAGGTGATAACAAAACAAACATAACGGATATTAACGACCAGGGAGGGTTGCAGGATGAAAGACACAGATCGTAGTGCGGGCAAACGGGAAGTTATTTTTCTGTCGGTAATGGTAGCGACCACATTTCTGGTATTACACGGCGACGTTGTCCCTGACGAGGCCATCTGGATGTTCTTTATGCTGGTGATTGGCCTGCTGATGCGCATTAACATCCTTGTGCACAAACAAACTGCTTGACGACGCAAGTTTCTCCGCAGATACTTGCGAGCTCAAACACATAGCAAGGATAAAGTCATGGAAAATTTGACCAGCGGCGACCTGTTGGTTCGCCTGATCAATCTCAATACCCACATTCAAAAGCGCTTGTCTGGCCCACTGTCCTGCCACGGCATCAGCATGGTTGAGTATTTTGTACTGAAACAACTCAATCAGGCGCCTGACAAAAAAATGCGGCGCATTGATCTGGCCAATGAGGTTGGTTTGAGTGCATCTGGCGTCACCCGTTTGTTGGCACCGATGGAAAAAACCGGACTCGTCACCAAGGAGGAGGCCCAGCGGGACGCGCGTGTCAGTCTGGTTGCATTAACCAGCAGTGGCGAGCGTATCTGTGATGAGGCGCGCGTCTCGTTTGAACAGACTGCCGGTGCGATTCTGGGCGCACTGACCGCCAGCGAACAGGTGTCTTTGCACAAAATCGCCACAAAACTCCTCTCATTCAGACACCTTGATGACTAACACACACAACTGCCTCTATACTCGGGTGAAATAAAAGTGAACTCATTCACAGAATTTCACCCGGGAGCGTTTTCATGTTGCACAAGGAGATATTGGCCTCAGCAGGCTTGAGCCCTGCTGACCTGTATTCAGGCACACCATCCAGTCAGGCCATCACCGTCCACTCACCCATCGACGGCGTCGAGTTGGCCTGTCTCAAACCCACCACGCAGGCAGACATACCTGGCATCATCAAGCTCGCACACAACGCGTTTGAACAGTGGCGCACCGTGCCGGCCCCTCGCCGCGGCGAACTGGTCAGATTGCTGGGCGAAGAATTACGCGCCGCCAAACATGAACTGGGCGCACTGGTCACGCTGGAAGCTGGAAAAATCCGCTCCGAAGGGCTGGGTGAAGTACAGGAAATGATTGATATCTGCGACTTTGCCGTGGGTCTGTCGCGACAGCTTTACGGTCTGACCATCGCCTCTGAACGGCCTGGTCACCGTATGATGGAAAGCTGGCACCCCATGGGAACCTGCGCGGTGATTTCAGCCTTTAACTTTCCGGTAGCGGTCTGGGCCTGGAACGCGGCCTTGGCGTTGGTGTGCGGCAATCCGGTGATCTGGAAACCTTCGGAAAAAACACCACTCACTGCCATGGCCACCACAAAAATAGTTGAACGCGCGTTAGCACGTTTTGGTGATGCACCAAACGGCCTGCTGCAATTGGTGATCGGTGGTGCGGACATCGGCGATGCGCTGGTCAGCAGTAAACGCGTGGCAATTGTGTCGGCGACCGGATCGACTCGCATGGGCTCCATTGTTGGCCCGAAAGTCGCTGCTCGATTCGGGCGATCCATCCTCGAACTGGGAGGTAACAACGCCATGATCGTGGCGCCGTCCGCTGATCTGGACATGGCGGTACGCGCGATTGTCTTTTCGGCCGTTGGTACCGCCGGCCAGCGATGCACCACACTGCGACGGCTGTTTGTGCATGAATCCATCCACGATGTATTAGTTGAAAAAATCACAAAAGCCTACGCCAGCCTGCCCATCGGCAACCCGCTGGATGCCGGCACGCTGATCGGCCCTTTGATCGACAAAACCGCTTTGCAACACATGCAGAACGCGCTGGAGCAAGCGCGCCAGCAAGGTGGTGAAATTGTGGGCGGCGAGCCGGTCAGTACCAATGTGCCGGCAGGTGCTTATGTGAAGCCGGCTCTGGTATTGATGCCTCAACAAAGTGACGTAGTGAAACACGAAACCTTTGCGCCGATTCTGTATGTCATGACCTACAGCGATCTGGACACCGCAATCCACTTGCAGAACGATGTGCCTCAAGGGTTGTCTTCCTGCATCTTTACGCTGAATCTGCGCGAAGCCGAACAATTTCTGTCCGCCGCGGGGTCTGATTGCGGCATCGCCAACGTCAATATCGGGCCGTCTGGCGCTGAAATTGGAGGGGCGTTTGGCGGTGAAAAAGAAACCGGTGGTGGCCGTGAGAGTGGCTCAGATGCCTGGCGCGGTTATATGCGTCGACAAACCAATACCATCAACTATTCCAGCCAACTACCGTTGGCGCAAGGCGTCAAGTTCGACTTCTGACCAGTCGGATTAAACAAGGGAGTGACGTATGTCTGACAAAAAAAACAGTTTTCATAAAATAGCCGTGCTGGGATTGGGAAAAGTGGGACATCTGGCAGCTGAGTTGCTGCAAGACAGCGGATTTGACGTGACCGGCATCGACAGCCGGGTGATTGATGCACCTTTTGCGACACAAGTCGCAGACCTCAACAATACTGCAGACCTGACGGCATTGCTCAAAGACCAACAGGCCGTGTTGTCCTGTTTGCCCTATCACCTGAACAAAGCCTTGAGCAGTGTTGCTCACCGCTTGGGCATTCATTATTTTGATTTGACCGAAGATGTCCCCACCACCCGACACATCCGTGATCTGGCACAAACTTCCACGGGCATTATGGCGCCACAATGTGGTTTGGCGCCTGGGTTTGTGGGCATTGTGGCATCGGATCTGGCCAATCAGTTTCAGAAAGTACGTTCCATACGCTTACGCGTAGGCGCCTTGCCGCAGAACCCGACAGGCTTGCTGGGTTATGCCTTTAACTGGTCTCCGGAAGGTGTTGTGAACGAATATCTGAATGACTGCGAAGTGATTGAAGAAGGTGTACTGAAATCAGTTTCCGCCATGGAATGGATTGAACAAATCTATATTGATGGCGTGCAACTGGAAGCCTTTACCACCTCAGGTGGCCTTGGCACGATGTGTGAAACTTATCTGGGAGTTATTGATAACCTCGATTACAAAACCATGCGCTATCCCGGCCACGTAAAACTGATGAATTTCTTTTTCCATGAGTTGTTAATGCGCGAAAACCGCACAGAAGCCGGTCGCATCCTGACCAACGCCAAGCCGCCAGTCGATGAAGATGTGGTGTACGTGCATGTGGCTGCCGAAGGCCAGACCGACAGCGGTTTGCGCAGAAAAGAGTTTGTGCGCGCGTATTACCCGCTGGTCATCAATGGCAAGTCGCGCACAGCCATCGCCTGGACCACCTCGGCCTCGGTTGTCTCGGTGATCGAAATGGTCAGGGATGGCACGTTGCCGGACAAAGGTTTTCTGAAACAGGAATCTATCCCCTTGGCACCGTATCTGGCCACCCGCACCGGCGACTTTTTCGGACGAGGTCAACAATGAGTACAGGTTCGTTCTACACAAACCATCAATGGCGCAGGCTGCGCCTGAGCAGATATATTTGAGTAAAAACACATACATCAATGAGCGCGGACTTCCACAAGCGTCTTTTTATGAAGACCGCCGGGTAGTCATGTTGTTGGACAGTATCCCGGCAGGCGTGGTGATCCATGGGCCTGACACCAAGGTGTTGTTTGCCAATCATCAAGCCTGCAAGATTATGGGTCTAGACGCTGATCAATTGCAGGGGCGCACCGCAATGGATCCACATTGGAGGTTTATTGATGAACACGGTGAACCGTTGGCGTTGGAGCAGTATCCTGTCAATCGGGTACTGAGGGATCCGTCACCGCTGGAAAATTGTATTGTAGGCATGACGGCAGCATCGGGTGTGCGTTGGGCCATGTGCAATGGCTACGCGGATATGGATGATGACGGTGTTGTCAGAGGCGCAGTGATCAGTTTCAGCGACGTCACTCAACTCAGACAGAACAAGCAGAATTTGATGAAAGCGGAGGAACGTTACCGACTGATTCTGGAAGGCTCACGAGATGGTTTGTGGGATTGGGATATGGAGCATAATCAGGTATTTTATTCCGACCGCTGGTTTGAAATGCTGGGTTATCACCCGGCAGAAATTGCCTCAACGCCCGACCTGTGGTTAACACTGTGCCACCCGGATGATTTGCAGCTCATCTCCCGCACGTTTGCGCGCGTCATATCACAACCCACTGAATCATTGGAATTTGAAGCGCGACTTCGGCACAAGCATGATCACTATGTCCCCGTGCTGACACGCGCACGTATTGTGCGTGACGCCTCGGGCAAAGCGATCCGCATGGCCGGTTCTAACCAGGATCTCACCGAACGTAAACGCTATGAACAACAGATTCAGCAACTGGCGTTTAACGACCCATTAACGGGACTGCCCAACCGCCGTTATCTGCAGGATCAAATTACGCGCGCCATTCTTGCCAGCGCACGTTCGCAACAAATTGGCGGCCTGATGTTTATTGATCTGGACCACTTCAAGGAACTCAATGACGCGCTTGGGCACCACGAAGGCGATGTACTGCTGAAACAGGTTGCCGAACAATTACAGTCTCTGGTGCGCGGCACAGATACTGTGGCACGTCTGGGTGGTGACGAATTTATTATGTTGCTTGAGAATCTTGGCGCAGACAAAACGCTGGCACAACAGCATGCACAGGAACTGGGTCATAAGGTCCTTGATGCGCTGCACAAAATTAAAACGCCGCTCGCCGGCTATCAGGTCATGGCCAGTATCGGTATTACGTTTTTTGATCAGGATGCCACCAGCGTTGATGATCTGCTGCGCCATGCAGACACAGCGATGTATCAGGCGAAAACGGATGGTCGCAATCGCCTGCGTGTGTTTGAACTCAGTCCGTCATCCTGAACAGATCGTCAGATGCCTGAAGCATCTTGGCGCGCAAGGGAGCGGGCAAATCCGCGCGCTGTTGCAGAAAAAGTCTGACCGTTTGTGCGGCCTCGGCAGAACTGTGCCCATCCAGTGTGGCGTTTAACCAACGCAGCGGGAAAAAGATGTCTCCGGTGCGCTGAATCTCCTCGGATAACGCCAGCGCAGTGGGCAACATGGTCAGTGAAGTCTGCGCACGCAGCGGATGATTGATGGCCCGCTGTGCATCCAATACCCAGGACTCCACGCGCCGACTACTCAGCTCAGCAAATGATTCAAACAAGGCTTGCCGCTGCGACGGATCGGCACTGAATGCCGGGCGCACAAATTGAAAACGCGCCAGGCGATCGGGGTTGCTGATCCGTGTCTGCTGCTCGTCCAGAATGGCCTGCGCCTGCGGTACTTCCCGCAGCGCCAGCGCCTCAGCCAAGGCAATATATTGTTGCTCTTGCAGCGGCAGTCCTGCCGGCGTGGTATTCATACGCCAGATATCTTCCAGTCTATTGATGCCCTGCTCTGACAAAGTGACATCGACAATGGCATTAAACCAGGCACCTTTCTGACCCGCGGCAGGCGCATCGGCCAATCCCTGCCATAACAATTGTTCAACGTGTGGCGCTCGCACCAGTCGATCATCAGCCGGTAAAAATCGCCAGAACGTATTGCGCAGCAACCCCAGCATTTGCTGTGTTAACAACTCATCTTTTTCGGTGCCCAGCGCCAGGCTCAGCGCATCAAAAAACCGTGTGGCTGTCAGTTGCTGATCCAGCACTTCTTCCCACAGATGTTGCCAGCTGACCGCCCGATGCAAGGGATTTTCAAGCGTTGCCGTGGTGTCCAGCAACCGCAGGATGCTCTGTTCATCCAATTCAAAACGACCGTAGCTGATGCCATCACTCCCAGGCAGTATAAAATCCGGCGTGGCCAACCCCGGCAAAGCCAATTGCGCGCGCTCACCGTCAATATCCACAAAATGCTCACTCACCGACCCACCATGGCCCAACAACACGCTGACACGCTGCTGCCAACGCAGTCCGCGTGAGCTGTTGTCATCCTGCTGAGTGATCTCAATACCGTCACCTGTCCAACGCACACCAAGGCGAGGCCGGCCCGGTTCATCCACCCACGCCTGACTCCAGCGCAGCAGATCCTGATCACTGAGCGCATCAAGAATGCTGATCAGATCGATCCAACTGGCATTACCAAACTGGTAGGACTGCAGGTACTGACGCAAGCCTTCCTGCAGTGCAGCCTCGCCAATCAGCTGCTCCAGTTGTTGCATTACCACGGGTGCTTTTTGATAAATGATCGCTCCGTACAACGACCCGGCATCGCGCAGATTGGCGAGTGGTTGTCGGATGGGATTTGCACCCGCCGTGCGATCCACGCCATACGCGGTAGGGTGATGTGCCTGAAAAAAACGCAGCGGCATGTTCAGATCAGGAAAGGATGGCCCAGCGATTTTGGCAGCCATAAAATTGGCAAACACTTCCTTCATCCACACATCATCAAACCAGCGCATAGTGACCAGATCACCAAACCACATGTGGGCAGTTTCATGCGCAATCAGGCTGGCACGCCCCAATTCCTGCGTGCGCGAAGCAGTCGGATCCAGAAACAAGGTTTCCGCGCGATACCAGATGGCGCCCGGGTGCTCCATGCCGCCAAACTGAAACGCCGGCACTGCAAAAAAATCAAATTTCCCAAAGGGATAGTCGATACCGGTGTAATCCTCCAACCAATTGAGCGCAGTCGCATGCAGATCAAAAATGGCGTCACGGTTGCGTGCCAGTTTGTCAGGATCAGTTTCACGGTGGTACAGGGTGAAGGTGCGGCCGTCGCGCTCGGCGCTGTCAATCAAAAGATCGCCCGCGGCAAAGGCAAACAGATAGCTGCTGATCGGCAAAGTCTGCGCAAACAGCAATCGGTGACGCGACGCATCGTTGGCATCCGGTACACGCGATTGCAGCGCGCCATTGGCCAGCGCTTGCCAATGCGCTGGAATGGTGAGACTCAGTTCATAACGCGCCTTGATGTCTGGTTGTTCAAACACCGGGAACGCCGTGGATGCGCGATCCGGGACAAACAGCGCATACATAAAATCCTGTTGCCGGTTGAGCGCAGCATCGGTGCTTTGGAAAAACACGGATACCCGCTGTTCACCGGGCTGTAACAAGGTGGGCGGAATCACAATATGGTCAGGAACACTGTCAAACGCCACCGGCTCGCCGTTGAGCAGCACCTGAGTCACCTGATCAGACGGCGCTCTGAAATCCAGTACAACAGGCAAAGACAGGTCCGTTTGTGTAAAACGCACATCGACCTCGCCACGCACCGGCTCACTGGCAAGTGCAGGGATATCAAAATGCACGGTGTACAACACATCACTGACGGCTGCGGCGCGCAGTTGCGCCAATTCCATTGGCACACCCGGGGCCAGCAGGTCCGGGTTATCCGAGATGACAGTGTCAACCGGCATGTCTTGTACCACCGGGGTTTCCTGTGGCGGCTCGCTGCAGTTTGCCAGCCCGGTTACCACACACAAAAGACACACGCGTTGCCAGAATTTTTGAGTCACCACAATTTGTCCTGTTCACTTAAGTAAGCACCGCTGTCAGTATACGTCTACGGGTCTCGTCACCAACAGACGCTTGTTCGGGTTCACCGGGCACCCCCGGTTCAGAAGGAATCACTGTATATGGCAAGCAGCATGTATTCAACACGTCAATGGCGCAGCGGCCCCGGCGCGGTCGTGGCGGCCGCGTTTATCGGTCCGGGCACGGTGACGGTGTGCACACTGGCGGGTGTGCAGTTCGGGTTTGCGTTGTTGTGGGCGATGTTGCTGTCAACCGTGGCGACTGTTGTGTTGCAGGATATGTCTGCACGCATCGGCATCGTGACCGGACGCGGGCTGGGCGAAGTGATTCGCGCACAATTGACCCGTCCGGCGCTCCGCTTCATCGTACTCTGCCTGATCATGTTTGCCATTGTGGCCGGCAACGCCGCCTATGAGGCCGGCAATATCAGTGGCGCACGCCTGGGTCTGGAAACGTTGTTTGCCAATAGCCGACCTGAACTGGCGCCCTTACTCAGCGTGCTGATTGGTGCCATCGCGTTTGGTTTTTTATATCAGGGCAGCTACCGCGTGCTGGAACGGGTGATGATCAGCCTGGTGGTGTTGATGAGCCTGGCATTTTTATTAACGGCGGTACTCACCCGACCCGACATTCCAGCCCTGCTGCGCGGGCTGTTAGTGCCGTCGGTCAGTGACGCCAGTATTCTGACCATTGTGGGCCTCATCGGCACCACGGTTGTGCCCTACAACCTGTTCCTGCATGCCGCCTTGGTCAAAGAAAAATGGCAAGGCACGCAACACTTGTCCGATGCTAGATACAACAGCCTGATCGCTGTCAGTCTGGGCGGTCTGGTGTCGATGGCGATTATTGTGTCGGCCGCCGCCATCGACAGCAACACCATCAGCAACGCAGTGGATCTGGCTCGTGGGCTGGAACCCCTGTTTGGCAGTTTTGCACGTTATTTTCTCAGTCTGGGTTTATTTGCCGCCGGCATTACCTCAGCCATGACAGCCCCATTGGCAGCCGCGTTTGTGGCGCGCGGCTGCCTGGGATGGAGTGACGCCGAAGGTGGTTTAAAAAGTCTGCGCTTCCGTCTTGTGTGGATGTTTGTGTTGTTGATGGGCGTACTATTTTCGTCGTTGGGTATCAACCCGATCGACATCATCCGCGCCGCCCAGGTGGCCAATGGCATCACCCTGCCCTTGGTGGTTGGCATCATTTTGTGGCTGGTCAATCAATCATCCGTGCTGGGTGAACACCGCAATACGCTGCTGCAGAATATTGCCGGTGGCGTGATCTTTCTGGTGACCATCGCCTTGGGCGTGCGCGCGATTGTGCTGGTGGTTAATGCGCTTTAACAACTTATTGCCCCAGCACCTTCGCATCACGCAACATCAGCCTCAAATTCGGCTCATCAATTAATTGAAACAACGTCTCAAATGTTTGAGCACCCACCTGAATGACATCTTTGTACATGCCCGTGCTCGCCTCAAATTCGCCACTGCACACCGGCTGTTCCCCTTGCGCTGTCGGCGTGGCCGACTGGTTAAAACCCCGGGATTTGACGATCTGAATAATGCCCTGCGCCATGTCTGTGATCACAAAACCAAGATCAATGTGCGACAACCCATCGACGGTTGCAGGTTGGCCAGCGTTTAAGATCCTGACGCAGGATTGAATGGTCATATTGGCCTCGGTCAACTCACCAATGGTGTTGAAGGGCGAGTTGATGGCAGCCGCGGGTGTCACACCCGGGAAGGGATAAGGCCAGTCTGCTGACGGTCGGTATTGATGCACAGCAGACGATGCCAGCGTCACAGCGCCGGGCACGTTGTTATCGAGTTGCAGATCGATTCTCAGCAAGGTTTGAAAGCCGCCACCCGCATCACTTAATCCGCCGAACTGACCGCCATAACGTGGGCCATTGTCATTCACTTGCACAAATAAACGTTTGGCACCGCTGCCACCAAAATTGATGGTCTGCCAGTTACCCACATTGGATGTTCCCAGTACTTCCGTTAACTCATTATCAAGAAAACGGTCACCGTCACGGTCAAGGCGCTGACCGGGCAGATGCCATACCGCGCTCAAACGGTGACGCTCAAGATCGCTGGCAATGATGCGCATACGCACTGTACCGGGTGTTTCACCTGCCACAATATCAACATTGGCCATGGGTGGGTTGTTAAACGCCGGTGTTGTCAGCACATCAAAGGACAATGACAACAATAATTCGGGCGACGCGACTTGTTCCGCGTTTTCAACCACATACACTTGCCATCGGCCCGGTATAAATTTGGCTACACTGGTCTGCAGGAAATTGAACGTCGCAAAACACGCGTTCCTTGCCCGACAGCTTAGTTGCCAATTGTCCCGTCGATATTCGTAACCGCTCGGATCAACAACAACCACCTGCGCGGGAATCTCTATATCGATTTGATTATTAAAGTTGCCCAAGGGCGCAAAAATCCGTATCCACACGTCGTCGGGTGTGGATGCCGTGATGGGTGGCAGTGCCTCATCAAACTGCTGTTGACTGCTGAACACCAGCATGGCATCAGAATTGACCCGGGAATTTTGATTATCCTTGAACAAAAACTGGGTTTTGGTGGTGCTGGCAAGCGGCGGTTTAACAAACAACCACTCATCCAGGGGCTTGCCTGCATCGAACGCAGTGGTTGGCCCCCCGTAAAGTGTCTGCACCGCCCTGATATCGTCTTTTCTGGGATTTCGCAGGAAGGTGTATGGATTGGCAAACATGATCGAATCGGGCGTATCAGAATGTCCCAATCCCAACAGATGCCCCAATTCATGCACCAGCACACTGGTCATGCCGGACACACACGTGGCTGAGGTACACGAAGAATTTAACCAGACAAAACCGTCGGTGTACGGAAAATACCCCTCGGCTTCGTTGTAACTGCCAGCCCGCGGGCCGGCCTGCGCAGCAAACGATCCGGCACTGCTGGCCCAGAATACATTCACAATGCCGTCACGAGACGACTGGGCGTTGTTGTGATCAGCGGGATAATTGCCAGCCGGCAGTATTTCAAAACGCACGCCGCTGACACGCTCCCAGATGTTGGCGGCATCAGACAGTATTGTCAGAAATTGTTGCGTGTTGGCAAACGCCGGGATGGCCCCCGTCGGGTTGTAGCCCAGTCTGATGACATCGGTCCAACGACCGAAGGTTTCACTGATGCCCAGCGCTGGCAACACCAGTCCTTCTCGCTGCGGCTCAGCATCAGCCTCCGGCACAGTGACTGCGACAGCCTGAGAGGTCGACAGGGAGACAAGTAGCCAGACTGTCAGCAAAAACCCGGGCAGCGTATGAGGTGACAATCGTCTTTTTATTGTGCTGTTGCTGCCCATAACACCTCAGTCCGTCCACTCTAAAATTTGAAGGTATACCCCACTGTCACGATAACTTTTTCGCAATGACAAGGACTCGAATAGTACTGGGTGGCAGGACATTAAAAAAGGTTTTTGCTGACTGGAATACAGTTAGAACTGCGCTTACCTTCAGGCTGTACTGGCCAAATCCACGGATCTGGCTCTACACTGCCCAATAACATAATCAAGCAGAGTATTGGCCATGACAGACACTCACACTGATCTTCCTGTGTTTTCCCGCCGCACACTGCTGGCTGGCGCTGCGGCAGTTGCCGGTGCTGGTTTATTACCRTTGTCAAATAATCGAAGCCAGGCACAAACGGCTGCAACGCCCTCGGCATCAGGAACCGTGGTATTTACCCATACAACAGTTGTCAGCAATGACGTCGAACGACGCACGTTCTTGAACGTTGCACTGGCCGTGCAAGGTGATCGTATCGCGGCAATTGGTGATACCAACGCGGTTCTGGCGCAATTCCCGGGCGCTGAGATTTATGACGGCAGCCGCAAAGCCCTGCTGCCGGGACTGGTCAATTGTCACGCCCATTTGCAGCAATCGCTGGACAAAGGATTTAATGAAGATTTTGGTTTCCCCAACAGTCTGGTACTGCCGTTCACACCGGCCAGTCTGATCTCGCGTGAAGAGTCCACCCTCATGTCGATGGTCGGCGCGATAGAAGGTTTGCGCTCCGGCACCACCACCATGGTGCAGAACGTGGGTGGTATTGCCAACGATGCATCCGCCTTGGTGACGACCGGTCAGCGTTGGGTATTTGCCGAATCGGTGCGGGATATTGAAACCGTGGATGGTCCGATGTCGCCACCGCGCTTGGCCAACAGTGTGCCACCACGTTTTTCGGATCAATTGCGCATTGAAGGCATGCAGCGCATCACTGATTTATTTGAGCGCTGGCACGGATTCGACAACGGCCGTGTACAGGTTTTCCCGGCAGCAGCGCTGGTGGAATTATCGTCACCGCAGTTGCTGCGTGATGTCCGCGAATTTGCTGACAGGCACAATCTCGGTTACACCATCCATATGACGCAATCGCAACCGGAAGTGGATTTTATGCTGCGCTATCACGGCGTACGACCCGCTATTTTTCTGGAGCAGCACGGTTATCTCGGGCCCAGACTGTTTGCCGCGCATGCACGTTATGTGGATGACACAGAAATTGCAGCCTTGGTGCGCAGCAACACGATTGTCAGCAATCAGGCGGCCATGGCAGCCAATCGTGGTGTGAGTCCGCCGATCACTGCCTTGCGTAATGCGGGCGTGCGTATCTGTATGGGTACTGACAATAACAACAACGATATGTTGCACGTCATGAAAACGGCCATTTCACTTGAGCGCATCCAGCGCAATGATGAGATACCCGGCACCCTGCCACAGCCGGAGGATATGTTAAATGACGCCTGCACCGGCGGCGCCTTTGCTGTTAATTTGCCCAATGATATCGGGTCGCTTGAAGTGGGAAAAAAGGCAGACATTCTGGTGCTGGATGTAATGAAACCACATCTGACACCGTCCGGCCGCATTCTTTCCGCGTGGATTCACAATGGTCAGCCATCAGACATTGAAACGGTGATGATTGATGGAAAATTTGTCATGAGACATCACCGCGTATTAACCATTGATGAGACCGCTCTGATGGAAGAAGCCTGGCAGATTGGACAACGCGTCTGGGGACGTATGCTGGAAAATGGCGCAATTCCATTGCCACGTTTTCCCTGAAAATTTTCGGCTGATGCCCCGAAAGCGTGCATACGATCCGAGCGGTCAGGCAAACTTGCCCTTTCGCTGTGCAACAGGATGTTTTGTGGATGTTTTTAGTAGAAAAACAACCGCACCGGTGCATTGTTATCCACGTTCAAGAGGACTACGCTGGGCGACAACAGAACAGTTTGAGGTACGCTTTCTTATGCTTACAAATACCTGCCGGAGAAAACCATGAACAAGCGTGATGTCAATACCGCTCACTCGGGGCAACCCGGATTGGGAAACAGAGAACTGTCCCGCCGCCAGTTTCTCGCCGGGCTCAGTACAGCAGCAAAAGGCTCGCTGATTGTCCTTAGCGTTCCTGCCATTCTGACGGCCTGCCGTCAGGCAGATGAGTCAACTGGCACACCGGCCAGTGAGCAGACTGGCGATACAGCGGCAAGCCCGCAATACCGGATACTCAATGAAGCACTCGCCACTGAACTCGATGCCATCAGCGCCCGCATTGTGCCGACTGATGACACCCCCGGCGCCCGTGAAGCCGGCAGTGTGCGGTTTATGGACGTTGTGCTGGCCGATGGCCGACAGGATCAACTGGCGACTATTGAGCTTGGCGTCACCGAATTAAACGCGCGCGCCAACAGCCAGTTTGGTGTGACCTTGTTTTCCGCGTTAAACGAAGCGCAACAAATTGAACTGTTGACCGCCATCGAAAGCTCACCGTTTTTCAGCACAGTCCGCTATTTAACTGTGGCTTCACTGTTTGCCATGCCGCAATACGGCGGTACAGGACCGGATGTGGGATACAACCTGATCGGCATGACACATGCTCACGCGTATACGCCCCCGTTTGGATACTACGATGCAGACTACGCAGCGCGGGGAGAATAACGATGGCTGAAAACGCTGCCGCAAAAACATACAACACACGTGACGAAGTCGATTTTGTGATAGTAGGTTCCGGCTCCGCAGGCGGCATTATGGCCAAAGAACTCTCAACTGCCGGTTTTTCCGTGGTGGTACTGGAACAGGGCCCGCATTTAACTGCCGCTGATTTTCGTCACGATGAATGGGCTATTGAACACAGCAACGAACTCACCTGGAATACTCGTCAGGGCCACCCGCAGACCTTCCGCCGCACCGAAAACGACGTCGCACAAACCGGCGTCGGCGGTCTGGGTTACGCCCATAATGTCGGCGGTAGCAGTGTGCACTACTCCGGCAATTTCTGGCGTATGCGTCCACTGGATTTTAATGAAGCCAGTGTGCGTGGAGGCGTGCCGGGTACCAACTTTGTTGATTGGCCGATCAGCTACGAAGAACTTGAACCCTACTACACCAAAGTGGATTGGGAGATTGGTGTATCTGGTCAGCAAGGCCCGTGGGATCCGCCCCGTTCGCGCGAATATCCCTGCCCGCCGATGCCGGTGAAATCCTCTGATGTGTTATTGGAGCGCGGCGCTAAAGCCTTGGGTTTAACGGCCTATCCCGCCCCGGTTGCCATTCTTTCCCAGCCGCACAACGGTCGCCCCGGGTGTATTCACTGCGGCTTTTGTAATGGATATGGCTGTGAAGCCAATGCCAAATCTTCCACCATGGTTGCCATGATTCCGCTGGCACTGGCGTCCGGCAATTGTGAACTGCGTACCGGTTGCACGGTCGCACGCGTCAATACCAACGAGGCTGGTCGTGCCAATGAAGTGGTGTATTGGGATGCCAACGGCGTTGAACAGTCACAACACGCCAAAGCAGTGGTTTTATGTGCCAATGGCGCAGAAACACCGCGTTTGTTATTACTGTCGGAATCGGCACAGCATCCAAATGGACTCTCCAATTCCAGCGGTATGGTGGGTAAAAACCTGATGTTCAACTGCCACGCGTCTGCCGTGGGTTTGTTTGAGCAACCGGTCAATGCCTGGAAAAGTGTGCCGGCGACCCGCGTGATTCACGACTATTACGCGCTGGATCCGGCACTGGGATTTTATGGCGGCGGGGGCATTGATGGCCGTCACCCGACCCGCGGCACACCGATGGGATCGGCCATGAACGCGCTGTTCAGCGGACCGACCTGGGGTGCAGACTACAAGCGTAATCTGGCGCGTAATTTCAGTTACACCGCGGCGTTCAGTGGCCACTGCACATCACTGCCACTGGAAACAAACAATGTGTCTCTGGACCCGGAACTGAAAGACAAATTCGGGCGACCCGCGCTGCGCACCACTTATCTGGATCACCCGGATGATATCGCGACCGCAAAATTCTTTATGGAACGTTGCCTTGAGTTGATGGATGCCGCCGGCGCCATCCAAAAGGTTGGCACGTATCCAGAGAATGGGCAGCGTGGATCAGTGCACCTGTTAGGCACGTGTCGTATGGGGAATGATCCGGCGACATCGGTGGTGGACAGATTTAACCGGTCGCATGATGTGCCGAATCTGTTTATGGTGGATGGCAGCAGTATGGTGACGTCGTCGCGCGGGCAGCCAACAATGACCATTATGGCGTTGGCTTTCCGGGCGGCGGATAACATTATCGGGTTTGCGCGGCGTGGGGAAATTTGATGGCGGTTGCTGGAAGAAGGCCAGTGGGGGCGGGGACGTTCCTCAGGACGAAGCTGCGCGTCTGATTGTGGCGTGCCATCCATGGCCGCCACCCTGCGGGGCGCCGCTACGCAGCGCCAAAAATTGCTCCCGGCAATTTTTTGTTGCTCGCTCACCTCCCCGCCCCCACTGGCCTTCTTCACAAGCTGCAGCGTGAATTTCCCCGCGGCCTGGGGTTACGACCTGGGGTCGGAGGCATGCCTCCGACCCCAAACAAACAACAAGATGGATTTTTGACATGGCAGAAAACAGCGCGGCAGTGACATTCCCCTCCCGTGAGGAAGTGGATTTTGTGATCGTTGGCTCCGGTGCAGCTGGCGGAATTGTGGCCAAGGAGTTGTCGACGGCGGGGTTCAAGGTGGTAGTGCTGGAACAAGGGCCGCACTTGACCGCCGCTGATTTTCGGCATGATGAGTGGGGTATTGAGCACAACTTTGATCTGATGTGGAATGCGCGTAAAGGCCACCCGCAAACCGAGCGACGTGACGCCAGCGAAACGGCGGGGCCTGCCGGTTATGGTTTGGCCTACGCGCATAATGTCGGTGGCAGCAGCATCCATTTTTCTGGCAATTTCTGGCGGCTGCGGCCGATAGATTTTATTGAGGCCAGTGTGCGCGGCACTATTCCCGGCGCCAACTTTGTGGACTGGCCAATCACCTATGATGAGCTTGAACCGTATTACACCAAAGTTGATTGGGAAATTGGTGTCTCCGGTTTGCAAGGGCCGTGGGATCCTCCCCGCTCGCGGAATTATCCCTGCCCGCCCATGCCCATTAAATCGTCCGATGTTTTGCTGGAGCGTGCTGGCAAAGCCTTGGGCCTGAACCCGTATCCGGCACCGGTTGCTATTTTATCAGCGCCGCACAATGGCCGCCCGGCCTGTATTCACTGCGGCTTTTGTAACGGTTTTGGTTGTGAGGCCAATGCCAAATCATCGTCGCTGGTCGCCATGATTCCACTGGCATTGGCCTCAGGAAATTGTGAACTGCGCACCAGTTGTACCGTCTCTCGTGTGAATACTAATGATGCTGGCCGGGTCAATGAGGTCGTGTACTGGGACGCTGCCGGCGAGGAACAAGCACAACTCGCCAAAGCGGTTGTACTGTGTGCCAATGGCGCTGAAACACCACGGCTGTTATTGCTCTCAGCATCAGCACAGCATCCCGATGGACTCGCCAACGGCAGTGGCATGGTCGGAAAAAATCTGATGTTTAACGGTTACTCCGCAGCCATCGGATTGTTTGAACATCCGGTGAATGCCTACAAGAGTATTCCGGCCACGCGGGTGATTCATGACTTTTACGAACTGGACCCGGCGCTGGGATTTTATGGCGGTGGCGGCATAGACGGTCGTCACCCCCATCGTGGATTACCGATGGGCACAGCACTCAGCGCTGGCCTTTTTGGGGGTGCAAGTTGGGGCAGTGATTTTAAACGCTCGATGACGCAGGAGTTTACACACACCGCAGCGTTTGATGGTCACACGACATCGTTACCTCAGGAAACCAATAATGTGACACTGGACCCCGACGTCAAAGACAAATTCGGTCGTCCGGCTATCCGCTCCACCTATAAGGATCATCCCGATGACATCGCGACCATGAAGTTTTTTATGGAGCGCAGTCTGGAGCTGATGGACGCGGCCGGTGCCATTCAGAAAATCGGTTTTTATCCGGAGAACGGTCAACAAGGGTCAGTTCACCTGCTCGGTACCTGTCGTATGGGTAATGATCCGGCGACATCGGTGGTGGACAAATTCAACCGCTCACATGATGTGCCGAATCTGTTTATGGTGGATGGCAGCAGCATGGTGACGTCGTCGCGCGGGCAGCCCACCATGACCATCATGGCACTGGCATTCCGGGCGGCGGATAACATTATCCAGTTTGCACGGCGTGGGGAAATCTAGGGGTCGGAGGTATTGGGGTCGGAGGGCGCAAGCGCTCTGACCCCATTCAAGAGTCCGGCCGGCGCTGTGAGGTTCCTCGCAACGGCGCTTTGCGCCTGATTGTTGCTCGCTCACCTCCCAGCGCCGGCCGGACGCTTTCTTCGCAGGATTGTCATGCGCCCTCCGCCCCAACTTCGATTGGAGATATTGGGGTCGGAGGCATGCCTCCGACCCCATGCTTACAAATAGACAACAAAACCATTCTTTTTGTAATTAGAACTTGACACAATTCTCCCGCAACGCCATGCTAAGTCAAGCTTACTTGACACTGGAATTCACTGACACGGGAGAAACATCATGAACCACCCTACATCGCCAAACAGAGCAGCACGCAACAGACGGGACACTGTCATTCTTGGTATGTGGACGGCAGCCTGGCTCGCCACAACAGCACTGGCAAGTTTTGGCTCACGGCTGTTATGGCAGGAGAATCTGCTGCTCACGTGGCTGGTGATCATGCTGAGCGTGGCAACCGGTATTGGCCTGGTCGGTGGAATCGCTTTTAGTTTGTTAGACAGCGATCAATTGATTGCCTTCAAAGCCGATATCAGTGTGCTTATTATTGGCATGGGGCTGACCTATATTGTCGCCACCTTCGCCGGTCTGAGGCACTATCGATGAAGAACCGCTTGAAAGTATTGCGCGCCGAGCGCAACTGGACACAAGCCCAACTTGCTGAAGCACTGGATGTATCACGCCAGACGGTAAACGCCATCGAAACAGGCAAATTCGATCCCAGTCTGCCGCTGGCGTTCAAGGCCGCGAGATTGTTCGGATTACCCATCGAGGCGATATTTCAGGATGAGGTGTCTTTGTGAAGATTGGGGTCGGAGGCATGCCTCCGACCCCGTGTCTCACCTACGGTAAGTAATTTCCCCACCGACAATAGTCATGACATTTTCCGCGGTCAAAATCTCTTGCGGGGACACCGTCATAAAATCGCGATTGAAGATACTGAAATCAGCATATTTGCCGACCTCAACCGAGCCGCGCACATTCTCCTGAAACGAACCGTGCGCCGCCCAGATGGTGAACATCTTCAGAGCGGACTCACGTGATACCGCCAGCTCAGGATGCCAGCCAGCACCATCGGTGCCGTCCAGACGCTTACGCTCGATGGCGGCATAAAACTCGATACGAGGATCACCCACTTCCACTGGCGCATCGGAACCACCCAGAATCATCAGCCCGCGATCTACCAGTTGTTGCCACGGATAGGCGTAACCCAGACGGTCAGCGCCCAGACGATCCGGTGCAAAGTTGAGGTCACCAATACCGTGGCTGGGCTGCATGGACGGCAGCACATTCATGGTCACAAAACGTTGCTGGTCACTTGGCGGGATGATCTGCGCATGTTCCATGCGCCAGCGCAGATCGGTGCTGATCCACTGATCCTGCGGGATCGCATTCCAGGCTTCTTCATACCAATCCAGCAAGGTGCGCACTGCGCGATCACCAATCACGTGGGTCATGATCTGGAAACCCTGCTGCAAGGACGCATGCAGCACCGGCACCAGCTCTTCTTTGGTGGTGCGGTTCATAAAGCCATTGTGATCAGCGTCGGAGTAATTTTCGATCAGTGCCGCGCCACGTGAGCCGAGCGTGCCATCGATGTAGACTTTGATGCCGCGCACATCAAACATATCGTCAGCGGTTTTTTCACGACCCCGACGGATAAACTCATTGGCCTCTGCAATCGGCACTGCGGCATACACACGGTGTGCCATCTGCCCTTCCGCGTACAATTGTTTCATCAGATCCACCAGTCTCAGCGACATGCCCAGATCGTGGGTCTGTGTCCAACCCATCGCAGCGTTGGCTTGTAATCCGCGCAGCAAGTTGTCTTTGAGATACTCATCCGTTTCAGGCGGCAGGATGTCACGGAACACGTTCATGGCATTGGCCAGCACGTATCCGGTGGGATTACCGTCGATATCACGCTCAAAGCGGCCGCCTTCAGGATCGGGGGTATCACGGGTCACACCGGCCAGTTCCAGCGCGCGGGAATTGACCAGCGCCGACACACCATCGGCGCGGGGCATGTACAAAGGTTTGTTCTGCGTGAACGCATCCACGTCGGCTTTGTTCAAAAAGCGCTGCTCGTCGGTCCATTCCCGTTCGATCCAGCCGCGCCCCTGAATCCACTCGCCTTCCGGAATGGTTGCCGCCCACTCTTCAATACGCGCTACCGTGCCTTGCAGTGTGGGGATGCCAAACAGGCTCAAAGTTTTGGTGCGCCGGCCTACACCTTCCAGATGCTGGTGACTGTCGGCAAATCCGGCGTACACCGTGTTACCTGCCATGTCCAGAATCTCCGCCTCGCCACACATATACGCCGCGGCATCCGCATTGCTGCCAACAAACACAATGCGGCCATTCAGCGCAGCGGTGGCCTCTGCCGTCCACTGCGCATCGTTGGCGGTATAGATGGTGGTGTTATGGATCACCAGGTCAGCGGGCAGACACGCCGCATCTGACGATGGCGATGCCGAGGGCGTTGCTGACACGGAGGCTGAAGAGTCTGTTGCCGGGGTGGAAGGTTCGCTGCACGCGGTTGCCAGCAGTGTCAACGCAAAAGCGCAAACGATTCTTTTGCCGTTTATTTTCATTATCAAAGTCCTGTGGATAGGGTAACGCTGAGATCAGGCCGACGAGTATAACGCCACAACAAACCTTACGCTAAATTCGGGCTTGCAGATTTTTTCACCGTCGCTTACCCTATATTTCAATACTTATTGAAATATTGAAATATATCCGATGCAAAACCATCCACATGCCACCGAAGCCGAGGCCTTGCTGCGCTTTTCAGCGTTGTCGCAGGAAACCCGCCTGAGAATCGTGCGCTTGCTGGTGATGGCCGGCCACGAGGGTATGCCTGCCGGCACCATTGCCAGTCAGCTTGGCAGCAGCGATTCACGATTGTCGTTTCACCTGTCCCATCTGGAACATGCCGGCCTAGTGCAATCGCGCCGCGACGGTCGCTCCATCATTTACAGCGTGGTATTCCCGGCACTGGCCGCGCTGAGTGAGTTTTTGATCCATGATTGCTGCCGCGGATTCAAGGAGAATGACCATGCAGGCTGCCAGCCCGAATCTTGTGACTGAACTGATTGATATCCCCACTCTGGAGAAACTGCGCGCAACGCCGTCCACCCATAAACCGCGAATCCTGCTGTTGTACGGTTCATTGCGGGAACGCTCGTACAGCAAATTGCTGACGCTGGAAGCCGAGCGGCTGCTGCAAATGATGGGCGCGGAAACACGCGTGTTTGATCCACACGGCTTGCCCTTGCCCGACGGTGCACCCGCCGATCACCCCAAAGTCAGGGAACTGTTTGAATTGTGCCTGTGGTCGGAAGGCATGGTGTGGACCAGCCCGGAGCGTCACGGCGCCATGACCGGTGTGATGAAGTCGCAAATTGACTGGATTCCGCTGGCACTCGGCGCAATCCGCCCGACGCAGGGCCGCACGCTCGCTGTGATGCAGGTGTGCGGTGGTTCACAGAGCTTCAACACGGTGAACCAATTACGCGTGCTGGGCCGCTGGATGCGTCTGATCACCATTCCCAATCAGTCATCCGTTGCCAAAGCGTACGATGAATTTACTGAGGATGGACGCATGAAGCCGTCGTCGTATTACGACCGGGTAGTCGATGTCATGGAGGAGCTGCTAAAGTTTACCTTGCTGACACGCGATATTTCTCCCTATCTGACCGACCGGTACAGCGAGCGCAAGGAATCCGCCGAAAAACTTCATCAACGTCTGTCTTTGGCTGCTGCAACTTGAATCCATCTGCACCTGAAACGCCCTCGCCTGCGACCATGGATGCAGGCGGTATTCCGCAAAAACGCTGGATAGTCTCCGCGCTCGGGATCATGCAGATTTTTGCCTGGGGCAGCACCTTTTATCTGCCGGCCATTTTGGCGTCGTCGATTGCTGAGGATACCGGCTGGCCGCTGGTGTGGATTGTCGGCTCCTTGTCGATTGGCCTGGTGGTGGCGGGTCTGGTGTCGCCCAAAGTGGGCGAGCGCATCGATAAAAAAGGCGGCCGCTGGGTGCTGTCGGTCTCTTGTGTGTTGTTGACGTTGGGACTGGTGATCACGGGTCTGTCTGTCAACCTGTGGATGTACCTGGCTGGCTGGTTGATACTGGGCGTCGGCATGGGCACCGGACTGTATGATGCCGCGTTTGCCTCACTGGGCCAGATTTATGGTTTAAAAGCGCGCTCGGCCATCACCACCCTCACCCTGTGGGGCGGTTTCTCCAGCACTGTGTGCTGGCCTTTGTCTGCCTGGTTACTGGCACAGGTGGGCTGGCGTAACACCAGTCTGGTGTATGCGGGCATTCTACTGCTGATCTGCTTGCCGCTGATCCGCAAGGTGATGCCGGCGCGTGTCCGACCGGCCATGCGCATGGGTAGTAAAACCGCCTCGCGGGATCTGCAACTCACCCGCGCCGAGCAACAGCAAATGACATTGGTCATGTTGGCCATGATGATTGCGGGTGCTATCGGCGCGCTGGTGTCGGTGCACCTATTGTTATTGTTGTCGGAGCGTGAACTGAGCCTGCAACAAATGGTGGCGTTGGGCGCGTTGATCGGGCCTGCGCAAGTCGCTGGTCGTTTGTTGGAAGCCGCGAACCGTGAACGCCACCATCCGCTGTGGACATTAACCGTGTCGGTGGCCCTCACGGCGGTGGGATTGATTCTGTTAGCCAGCGGCGCTCAAATCACCGCACTTGCCATCACTCTGTACGGTGCAGGCAATGGCATCTTCAGCATCGCCAAAGGTGCCCTGCCCTTGTATCTGTTTGGCACAGAACGTTACGCACGCATCATGGGGCGACTCGCCCGGCCCTCCATGTTGGCACAGGCATTGGTGCCTGCGTTTGTTGCCTGGTTACTGGCAGACTACGGCCCGTTGCCTTCCCTGCTGCTACTGGCGGCATTGGGGATCGGTAATGTGGTGATTACCGCCCGCCTGTGGCAGTTGCGCCGGCAACAACGCAACGTGTGCAGCAGCTGATCGAGGCGGCTGACGTAAAACCAGCGTTTGCGGGTACAATACCGGCCTCGCAAACGGGGAGCATGTGAACTTGAAGGAAATCATCCTGATTAATATTACCGGACCGGACCGTCCGGGACTGACTGCCGCTATCACCGGTATACTGGCCCGTTCAGATGTCAATATTCTGGACATCGGACAAGCGGTTATCCACGACACACTGTCATTTGGCATATTGGTGGAGATGGCCAGCTCGGCAACGCCGGGTGCAAGCAAATCGGATGTCCTTAAAGATGTGTTATTCCGGGCTTCCGAGCTGGATCAACAGGTTAAATTCACACCAATCAGCGCTGAAGAATATGCGCAATGGGTCGGTGGTCAGGGCAAACCCCGCCATATCGTGACCTTGCTAGCTCGCCGGGTCACAGCCGATCATATCGCCAAAGTCAGCACCATCACCGCGCGCCATGGCTTGAACATTGACCACATCGACCGTTTGTCCGGGCGCATTCCGGAAGGATTGCCCGCCGATCAAGGCAAAGGCTGCGTGGAATTTTCAGTGCGCGGCGAACCGGCTGATCCGGAGCAGTTGCGTGCGGAGTTTCTAACCATTGCGCAAGAACTCAACGTCGACATCGCCTTTCAGCAGGACAGCATCTTCCGCCGCAATCGCCGCTTGGTGGTGTTTGATATGGATTCCACGCTGATCGATGCCGAGGTCATTGACGAACTGGCCAAAGCTGCCGGTGTCGGTGAACAGGTGTCTGCGATTACCGAACGTGCCATGCGTGGTGAACTGGATTTTCAAGCCAGCTTCCGCGAACGCATGGCGCTGTTAAAAGGCCTGCCTGAGTCCACGCTTGAAGAAATCGCTCAAACCCTGCGTTTGACAGAGGGCGCAGAGACCTTGATCAGTCAGTTGCGCCGTCTGGGATACAAAACTGCCATTCTGTCAGGCGGTTTTACTTACTTTGCAGAACGTCTGCAACAACGGCTTGGCATCGACTATGTGTACGCCAACACCTTGGTCATACGCGATGGCGTGGTGACAGGTGACGTACAGGAACCTATTGTGGATGGTCAGCGTAAAGCCGACTTGTTGCGCGAACTGGCACAGCGCGAACGTATCAGTCTGGAACAGACGATTGCGGTGGGTGACGGTGCCAATGATTTGCCCATGTTGTCGATTGCCGGTCTTGGGGTAGCGTTCCGCGCCAAACCGCTGGTCAAGCAGTCTGCCAAGCAGGCAATTTCCACGCTGGGACTGGATGGCATTTTGTATTTACTCGGATTCAGAGACCGGGACGGGCTGTGAATCATGCCTGCTTAGAGAACACGGCTGAATTGCGCTGAATTGATTCAGATTTCAGTGCGATCCGGTCTGAATACACTTTACAAGGCTCTGTGACAGAGATACCGTTGCGCTCAAGCAAAACGACACATTCAGGAGATCTGACATGAAAATGACCCAAAAGCTAGCCGCAGGATGTGTGATTGCCAGCTTGTCGCTGGCAATTGCGTCCACGTCCAGTGTTGCACAGAACACCTCGCGTCCGGATCTGAATGGTCTGTGGACCAATGCATCACTGACCAATCTGCAACGCCCGCAGGGCGTCGACAAATTGGTGGTGACGCCAGAAGAGGCAGCACTGATTGTAGCCAACACCTCGGTGGCGGGCCTGCCAATCTCCGAGGTAGATGCGCCCGAAACGACTGTGCCAGGTACCGCGCCGCCCGCTGGCAGTTTTGACTTTGGTCTGCGCGGTTATAACGATTTCTGGATCGACCCGGGTTCAAACCTGGCGCTGGTCAAAGGCGAATATCGCAGCTCTTACCTGATCGATCCGCCCACTGGCCGTGTTCCGCGTCTGGAGACGCCGCTGGTCCAGGTTCAACGCAGTTTTGGCGCACGCTATGTCACCGGGCAAGGCAATGCCGATGGTCCGGAAGCGTTGCCCTTGGCCGAACGTTGTTTCCTTGGATTTGGCAACACTGCCGGTCCCGGCATGATGGGCACCCTGTACAACAGCACGTATCAGTTTGTGCAGACGGATGACTATCTGATGATTCTGGTGGAGATGAACCATGATGCGCGCATTATTCCGCTGTATGCCAATGCTGATGAAGCACGCGCCAACAAACGCCCCGCTGAACTGAATCAGTGGTTCGGTGATTCCCGTGGCTGGTATGAAGGCGAGTGGCTGGTGGTTGAGACCATCAACATCAATCCACAGCAAATGGCTGAAAGTTCGGTGCCCATCTCCCCGACTGGCAAAATCACTGAACGCTTTATGCGTTACTCCGACACCGAAGTGGTTTACCAGTTCACTGTGGAGGACTCCAACCTGTACAGCCAGCCATGGACTGCAGAGTTGAGTTATCACGCCACTGAAGGCCCGATGTACGAATACGCGTGCCACGAGGGCAACTATGCCATGCCCGGCATCCTTGCCGGTGCACGCCGCGCAGAAGCCGAAGCGGCCAGCCAGTAAACTCCTGCTGTTTATTGCGCCACACCTCATCCTGTTCTACACAGGGTGAGGTCGTGGTGAACTCCGCCCTCTTCAGCACAGGCCAATCATGACCCATTCGAATAACAACACCATTTTTGGCCATCCTCGCGGCCTGGTTATCCTGTTTTTGACCGAAATGTGGGAACGCTTTTCCTACTACGGCATGCGTGGCCTGCTGATCCTGTATCTCACCCAACACTTCCTGTTTTCCGATGAGCGCTCAACCGTGCTGTATGGCGCCTACACCGCGCTGGTCTATGTGATGACTATCATTGGTGGTGTGTTGGCCGACCGGTATTTGGGATCACGCAAAGCGGTTACCTTTGGCGCCATCCTGCTGGTGCTAGGGCATCTGGGTATGGCCTTTGAGGGCAGCGGTTCACGGCAGATCATGACCTTTAATGGCGCGGAATATCAGCTGACACTGGATGGTCGTGGTGGTGACGCCAATCAGATTGTGATCGCTTTGCAGATCCCGGATCAGCCAGCGTCCCGCATTCAGTTCAATGATGGCGGATCAGTTCTGCAGGTTCTGGAGCCGGCCGAGGTGGGTTTGCCGGCAGCGATTAACACGTCTGACTACACGCTGCGCACTGAAACGCAATCGCTGTATCTGAACATTCTGTACCTGTCGCTGGCATTGATCATCACCGGTGTGGGTTTCCTGAAAGCCAATATCTCCACCATGGTGGGTGACCTGTACGGCTTTGGAGATACCCGCCGCGATTCAGGGTTCACCATTTTTTATATGGGCATCAATCTCGGGTCATTCCTGGCATCAATATTGTGCGGCTACCTTGGCATTGTGCACGGTTGGAAGTATGGTTTTGGCCTGGCGGGTATTGGCATGTTGGCCGGACTGGTCATTTTCCTGCGTTATCAAAGCTGGCTTGAAGGTCGGGGTGAGCCGCCGGATCTCAACAAACTCAAACAGAAAGTTCTGGGCCCGTTGAATGTCGAAAACCTGTGTTATCTGACCGGACTGGGCATTATTGCAGTGTCGATGTTGCTGGTCATGAATGCCCATCTGGTTGATGAGGGTTATGTCGGCTTGCTGGGTGTGATTATTTTGCTGGTCTTGCTGGCCTACACCTTTATCTCTCTGCGCGGCATCGAACGCAACCGCATGCTGGCTGCACTGTACTTTATTCTGGCACAGATCCCTTTCTGGGCGTTGTTTGAACAAGGTGGCTCCTCGCTGAATCTGTTTACCGATCGTCTGGTGGATCGCACCATGCTTGGTTTTTCCGTGCCGGCGCCAGTGTTTCAGTCACTGAATGCTGCGTTTATTGTCATTTTTGCGCCACTGCTGGCCTGGTGCTGGATTGTCCTCGCCAGGCGCGGTTTAAATCCATCAACACCGGTCAAATTTGCATTGGGTGTGTTTATGGCCGGTCTGGGATTCCTTGCGCTGGTTGGCGGCATGCAGTTGTCCGGCGACGCGGGCATGACGGCGGTGTACTTCATTTTCCTGATTTACTGGATACACACTATTGGTGAACTGATGCTGTCGCCGGTTGGACTGTCTGCTGTCACCAAACTGGCACCCGCCAGAGCGGTGGGCATGACCATGGGCGCATGGTTCCTGTACAGCGGCCTGTCCAATTACCTTGCCGGCGTAATTGCAGCGGGTACTGGTGCAGACACCATTGGTGGTCAACTGACAGACACCGCTGCCGCCAAAGCAACCTACATCGAGGTGTACAGTAATGTGGGCTATGTGGCGATGGCCATTGCGCTGGTCATGTTACTGGTTTCCCCTATCATCAAACGGTTGATGCAAGATGCAGACTGATGGCATGATGCGGCCGCCTTTTTAAACGTATGTAACGTCTGGAATAAAATTCCCAACGTAATTAAACGGACGGTGTCCATCCGACACCGTCCCTTGCTGTCTGGCATTCACCCTTTGCCAAGGAGATAGTCGTGAAATACAAAGTTCTGATACCCGCACTGGGATTATCCGCAGTGCTTGGCGCTTGTTCACAAGAGCCAACCAGCCCGAGCGAGCCCGACAACGCTGCAGAACAAGCAGTCCCGGCAAATCCACAAGTCACCAGCACAAGCGATCAGGAATCTATGACCAATCCGCTTTTTTCCGAGAGCACGTTGCCTTACGGTTTACCCGCCTTTGACCAGATTCGTGACGAGCACTTTGCCCCTGCGCTGGAGCGTGGCATGGCACTGGAGATGGCCGAAATCGATGCAATTATCAACAATGAAGAAACTGCTAACTTTGAAAACACCATTATCGCACTCGAGCGCAGCGGCGAGGATTTGCGACGGGTACAGCGTGTATTTGGCAATATCACCGGCACACACACTAACCCGACGCTACAGGCCATTCAGCGTGAATTCTCGCCGCGACTGGCAGCACACAATGATGCCATCAGCCTGAACCCTGATCTGTTCGAACGTATCAATCATGTGTATCAGCAACGTAGCGAGTTGGGGCTGGATCCTGAATCGCAGCGCCTGCTGGAGCGCTACCACACCAATTTTGTGCGCGCCGGGGCGCTGCTTGCTGCCACCGAAAAAGATCGCCTGCGTCAAATCAATGGTGAACTGGCCCGTCTGGGAACCTTGTTCAATCAACACGTGCTGGCTGAAGTGAATGACTCCGCGGTGCTGGTGGATACCGCCGAAGAATTGGCGGGCCTGACGCCTGCACAGATTCAGGCGGCGGCGGATCGCGCAACTGCGGCGGGACACGATGGCAAATACCTGTTGGCACTGCTGAACACCAGTGGACAGCCCATCCTGAGCTCACTGGAAAATCGTGCATTGCGTGAGCGCATCCACACCATTTCTGTGGCTCGTGGCACTCGTGGCAACGACTACGACACCCGTGCCATTGTGGCTGACACTGCACGCCTGCGCGCCGAACGCGCCCAGTTGCTGGGTTATGAGACACACGCTGACTTCAGTCTGGAGTTGACTACAGCAGGCAGCAAAGAAGCGGTCAATAAGATGCTCGCCGATATTGCGCCGGTGGCTGTTGCCAACGCGCAACGTGAAGCCAGTGACATTCAGCAATTAATCAACACCACTGAAGAAGAACCCTTTGAGTTGGCCGCCTGGGATTGGTCTTATTACGCAGAAAAAGTGCGTCGCGACCGTTACGCCTTTGATGAAGCCGAAGTACGTCCGTATTTTGAACTCAACAATGTCCTGACCAATGGCGTGTTTTACGCTGCCAATCAGATTTTTGGCATCAGCTTTACAGCGCGTGCTGACCTGCCGGTTTATCACCCTGACGTCCAAATCTGGGAGGCTACCGATGCCGATGGCACGGCGCTCGGCCTGTTGGTCACTGACTTTTTTGCTCGCCCCAGCAAACGCGGTGGTGCGTGGATGAGCAGTTATGCGTTGCCCAGCGGTCTGCTCGGCGGCGCACCAGTGATTGGGATGCATCAGAACATCAGCAAACCGCTTGAAGGTGAACCCGCGCTGATCAGCTTTGACGAAGTGACGACCATGTTCCATGAATTTGGACACGTGGTGCACGGCATGCTGACGGATGTGCGTTATCCGCTGTTTGCCGGCACCGCCGTTTCCCGCGATTTTGTTGAATTCCCGTCGCAGGTTTACGAAATGTGGGCGTCATGGCCCGACGTGCTGCAAAACTATGCCAAACACCACGAAACAGGTGAGCAAATCCCACAGGAATTGCTGGACAAAGTATTGGCAGCTGAACAATTTAATCAGGGATTTAGCACCACAGAATATCTGGCTGCTTCCATCGTTGATCAGGCACTTCACCAGCTTGCACCTGAGCAAGTGCCCTCGGCCGACAACCTGATGGCCTTTGAACAACAAGTTCTGTCTGATGTTGGTCTGGACTATGCACCGGTTCCCCCACGATATCGTCTGTCATATTTCTCACACATCATGGGCGGCTACTCAGCTGGTTATTATTCCTACATCTGGAGTGAAGTACTCGATGCTGACGGCGTAGAGTGGTTTAAAGAAAATGGTGGCATGCGGCGTGAAGCGGGCCAGCATTTCCGCGACACCGTGCTGTCACGTGGCGGCAGTGTAGACGCCATGCAGATATACCAGGACTTCGCCGGACGTTCACCCAATATGGTGCACATGCTACGTCGTCGTGGCTTGGCTGAGTAAGAAATGCACCCTGTACAGTGAGCGATGCCTTGTGTGTCGCTCACTGTCTAAAAAGACGTCAAGCTGATGTTACGCAATTTCTCCCCGATGCCTTGGCGCGATAAAGTGCATGATCGGCAGCCAGTAACAGTTCAGCACTGTCGTGATCAAGTGAAGGTATCATAGATGCGACACCAATACTGACGGTGACAACACCAACGCTGGAATCCTCGTGTTTTATGGCAATCGCCTGAATGCTGGCCCGTATTCTCTCAGCAAGTACAAGCACGCCACGTAAATCAGCATCTGTGGAAATAATACAAAACTCTTCCCCTCCGTAACGTGCAGCCAGATCGGTAGCCCGGCCTACGTGTTGTTTGAGCACTTCTGCCAATTTGCGCAAACAGTTGTCGCCATCCTGATGGCCATAGCGGTCGTTGAACAATTTGAAGTGATCAACATCCAACATGATGATTGCCAACGCACTGCCAGTGCGCGTTGAACGTGCCCACTCTGTGGCAAACACCTCATCAAAACGCCGCCGATTTGCCAAGCCAGTTAAAAAATCGGAGGTCGATAACTCAGCAAGCTTGGCGTTTAACACCTCCAATTCCTGAGCTTTTATCTCAAGGGCAGCCAGTGCTTCCTCCGCCAATTTATGACTGGATTGCAGATCAGCTTCACGTCTGCCTGCGTCAAGCGCGATTGCTCTGAACTGCCTGACAGCCGCACCCAGTCGACCCAGTTCATCATCTCCTTCGGCAGCCAATTTGATATCGTAATTTCTAACGGCGATTTGCTGCATATTGTCACTGAGCAGCGTCATCCGTGCTATCAGGTACTGCCAAACATGCCGATATAGAAATACTGCGATCCCGAACACAGCAACGGCAGTCAATAACACCAGCGCCCATTGATAACGTAATTGCAGCAAGGTGGCCGCTTCACCTGCTTGGGCTATTTCGTTGAGCTCCCGACTGACCAATACACTGGTGGCGTCATTCACGCGCGCTGTAATCTGCTGATTAGCAAGCGCCAGTGCCTCACTTTGCCTCAACAATGTCAGCTCTTGTTCACGCAGCCCCAGCAGCCCCTCTGGTGAGTGTGCCATGCTGTGCAGCTGGGCAAACGGTTGCTCCAGTGCAGTTACCAGTTCTGGTGGCAATTTTTCGAGTGTTGTGGTGGCATTTGTCAGGGCCGTGCTGAAAATTTGCCGGGATAAACTCAAGGCGGTCAGTGTCGCATCCTGTGCGCCCGCCAGTTGACGACTGCCAATAGCCGCAATCTCGGCATGAAATCGTGATAAAGGCATCATCGGTGCTGTTTCGCGTGCCATGTCACCTACACGCTCCAGAGGCGGAGACGGCAACGACATAATCAAAGCGATCACGTCGGTGTCACTTTCCAGTATCCGCATACGATAAGTCAGTAATTGCTGAAAAAGCTGGAGGATTGAAATGAGGTTATCGCTCGCAGTTTGCTTTGCTTGAATTAATGCCACACGTTGATTCGCCAGCACTTGTAACTGATCCAGATTGTCGGTCAACTCTGCACCCAGACTGACAATGTTGTCTACATCGCTGGCAACTGACGCGTCACTGATAGGTTGTAGATCCAGCAGTGTCTGGTCAAAAAGCTGCTGCGCATGTTCCACGCGTTTAAACGCTGTGATGCGCGCAGTTTCAGTCATCACCGAAATCAATGGCCCGCCAGTGCCGGCCAGCGCATCAAATGCTTGCGCCGCGCGCAGCACACCCAGTGTATCGGGCAATCGTCGGTCAAGTATCTCGCTGGTTGATCTGACAGTGCTCGCAGTGATGAAAAAAGCAGCGGAAGACACCACCAACATCAGAATAACCATCACGCCAAAACCCAGCAAAAAACTGGCTCTGATACCGAGGTCAGTAAAGGAGCGACGCTTGGAAGGTCTAGTCGATGGGTACACGTTCACCCAACCTCCAGACATACCAAGAGAAAGGCGGATATGACGTTTGGATATCTCCCTTATCATCAAAGGAAATCCTACCAAGAATCGTGTTGATGGGCGCTGATCGGATGGCGGCAGCAACGAGGTCTGCATCCAGTGACTGCGCACGGGTGACGCCTTCTATTCAAACTTGAGTAGCTGCAAAGGACAACAGTGTATAGCCGTTTGGTTCATGACCTGCATCAATCAGTGCGGATACTGCATCCTCAGCAGACAGCAGTTGCGACGCATCCGTTGGAAACGTAAACGGGATGTCGTCTGCAGCGGCACCAGCAGCTTCATAAAAAACAGATGATACCAGTGTGTCACTACTGACGACTTTAACTGGCGCGTCCAACAGGCGCGACTGGCGGATGAATACGCCGGTATCCAGTCCGCCTCCCACGATATACAACACCTCGATACCCGCGGCCATCAACTCTTGAATTTCAGCCAGAAAAGAGGTTGCCGAAGGAGAGTTTGCAATCACCTTGGCTGGCTCGATGCCACGCGCCCTGAGCCCACGAATAGCCAACTGGCTCAATCCTCTGGAGTATTCACTTGGGAAATGCAACACACCGATCTGTTGGTCTTTGTACATCTGCGACATGCGTTCAGCCGCCATCTCGCCTTGAACATCATCGCGACCAATCATCCTGAAAATCGTATCGACGCCCATCTCAGTGACCAATGGATTAGTGGATGCGGGGGTGATCTGAAGCACTTTATTTTCCGCGTACACCGGCGCGGCGGAAATTGTTGCCGCCGAGCAGGAATGGCCAATCACAACGGCAGGGGGTGATTGAACAAGATCGTGTGCTACCTTTTCAGCAATGGCTTTGCTGCAACCATCATCCAAACTGCTGACACGAACCGGGCGACCCAGCAGTAAACCATCATGCAGTGAGTTGAGCGCAACACCTACGCCGGTTTTTAGCTGTACACCAACCGAAAAACTGGTGCCCACCATCGGACCCACAACCACCAGATCAATCGGCGTTTGTATTGAGTCCTCAGCCTGCGCCCATATCGGCAATGAACTCAGCGCCATCACCATACAACCAGATTGCTTGATCAGCATGTTAACTCTGGTCACCAGATTCTCCTGAATAGGCTGTTCCAGATAGTTTGACACCTCTCAACAATAATACGTCTATTGTCTTCATGAAATCCCGATCGGCTGCTGCGCAGTAAAATAGAGAAAAAACAGCTATTTCTTGTCCGGCAACCCCGTATGTAGCGGTATAACAGGTATAAACAGCGTAATCAGAAACCCAATCAGAATAATCCACAAACTGGCACTGAACATGGCCGTGATGGCATTGGAAAATGCCAGACGCAATCCGGTTTCCAGAGTAGTGACCACTCGGTCGATATCGGCATCCGGCCTGTTCACCATCGCGCTGGCAACGCGTTCGCGTAAGGCACCCGGATCCATGGCACTGGTCTGTGCCTGACTCAGACTGAAGCTTGCGCCACCCGCCAGCGCCAACATTGGAACCTGTTTTGGCAGCTCCGCGGTCAGATTCAAGGTCAGCAATGTGCCAAACACTGCCACACCCACGGTATTGCCAATTTGTCTGAAAAACTGTGTTGAACTGGTGGCCACCCCGATTTGCGACATTGGAAACGCCGCTTGTACGATCAGATTCACTAAACTCTGCGATGGGCCAAGTCCCAACCCAATCACCACCATACGCCAACTCAGATCGGCAAGGCTAGTGCCTGGATTGATGCCGCTCAACAGATACACCCCAAGCACCAGGATAGCCGCGCCACCCACCATATAGGGTTTGTAGTGACCGCTTTTGGACACCAGACGACCGCTGACGATACTGCCCACCATCAATCCAGCCATCAACGGGAACATAGAAAAACCACTATTTGTTGCGTTAACACCCAGCACTACCTGCATGAACAGTGGCATAAACATCACCACGCCCAGAAATGCCATGCCGATCACAAATCCGCTGAGATTGGTGATCACAAAGACTTTGCTGCGAAACAATGACAAGGGCATCACGGCATCGGGTGTGCGCGCTTCTACCATGATAAACACAACCAGCGACACCAGACTTAAAGCAAACATCGCCAACAAGGTTGGCGAACTCCAGGGGTATTTGCTTCCGCCCCAGGTCAGCGCCAGCAAAAAGGGTATAAACACCAACAGCAACAAGGCTGCTCCAGCAAAGTCAATTTTCCCCCGGGTACCGTGGTTCAGTTTGGGGGTTTTTGCAGCGATCATAAACAAGGCCAGAAAACCCAACGGCACATTGGCATAAAACACCCAACGCCAGCCGGCAATTTCATGGCCAAACAGGGTGACGGTGGCAAAGTCCGTCAGAAAACCACCCAAGGCGGGTCCTACAATACTGGCGATACCAAAAATTGCTCCAAAGAGTCCCATAAATTTCGCGCGCTGCAGTGGCGGATACAGATCCGCAATGATGCCAATCGCACTGGTAAACAGCGCTGCGCCGCCGATGCCTTTGATGGCACGGAACACGATCAACTGATGCATACCATCGCCCAGCAACGGAAGCGTGCCAAATTCGCCGCTGATGCCACACAACATCGAGCCCAGCAGAAATATGCAGATGCCAATAATCAGAATCAGTTTGCGACCATACAAATCACCCAATTTTCCGTAGATGGGCACTAACACGGTTGATGCAAGCATGTAAGCGGTTGTGACCCACGCATACAACTCCAAGCCATTGAGTTCAGCGACAATACGCGGCATGGCCGTTGAAAGAATGGTCATATCCAGTGCGGCCAGCAAAAACACTATTAACAAGGCAATCAATGTGGTGCGGCGGTCTTTGTCAGACACGGTCAGGGGCTGGTGTTCCGGCTTTTCATGCGTTTGAGTATTCACTTGTGAGATCCGTTGCGTTGAATAAAAAGAGCGATGACCTTGCTGGTCATCCATTGACTATTTGCACAATCCGGTTAAAAGGCAGCATCAGGTCTGCATGAAATATTTTCTCCATCTTTTTAAGTTTTACCGCTGCTTTTTCGAAATCGAGGGTCGATGATTTAGTCGCAAACAATATGAAATTGCCGGACTTGCACGGGCAGACCAGCAGGGTGCCAAAACAGTCCAGCAGGCTTTCAAACACAGGCGAATGGCGGTCAGGCAAGGTGTGATAGTTAATGACTAACCAGCCATGTTTACTGAGCGTGCGCCAGCATTCCCGCACAAACTGTTGCTGCGTTAATACCGGGCTCATCCGATAGGCATCGTACAAATCAGCAAAGATAATATCAGTGCTACTGTCCTCGCTGGATTTGATCTGCAAATCCGCGTCATTGATGCTCACACTGACTCGCTGGTCATCGGGAATATCAAAATACTCCAATGCAATGTCATACACCTTGGGTCGCAACTCCACTACACAAAAACGACAGCGTGGCAGGTAGTGATGCAAACTTCGCAACAGGCTGCCGCCACCAAGACCCAGCAGGGTGATGTGTCGCGGCTCGATGAAGCCTAACACCAGCATCATGATGCGCGAATATTCATGCGCCAGAGCGTAGGGTTTTTCCACATAAAACCCACTTTGTTCGTACACCGAGTCAAAACTCAGCACCCGATAACGAGGGTAATCAACCACCAGAATATTGCCGTAGTCGTCGCTGGTGCTGTGGACAATTTTTCCATCCGCCAATTCTGCGTCATCAGTCAGCCGGAACTTGAGTTTCATAGCGCATCTGCAAGTGTTGGATACAAACGAAAAACACCCTCGACCGGTTCGATGCCCGCCTTTTTCATGGTCTTTAACGGTTGAAACTGCACATTGGTCAGACTGAGTTGCGCGCCAACACGCTGGCAATGCGCAATCAGTTTTGTGAGCGAAGATAGACCACCGGCATCAAGCAAAGTGACATTATCAAGGTAGAGGATAATGCCGCGATCGCGCTCGCAATATCGAGTCAGCTCGCTGAAAATTTTATCGGCCGCCGCAAAAAACAAGGGTCCGGTGATTTTGAACACCCGATATTTTTCGGGCACCTCAGTCTGCAGATATTGTTTGTTACGGGTGATTTCAACCACTCGTGTCATGTCCGCGATTTCTTTCATAAACAGGATGGCAGCCAGCACGATCCCGGCCGTGATGGCCACCACCATGTCAAACAATACCGTAAGTGAGAAACACGTTAGAAAAATCAGCATGTCGCTGCGCTGGCTGGTTTTAAGCATGTGCATGCTTTTGGGGGCCTCACTCATATTCCAGGCCACTACCATCAACAGGGCTGCCATCGCCGGCATGGGTAGATACCCCAATATTCGTGCAAAACTGACCAACCCCAACACCACAACAATTGCGTGAATGGCCCCGGCAACCGGTGATTCTGCACCTGCTTTAACGTTGGCCGCCGACCGCGCAATGGCTGCGGTTGCTGTGATACCGCCAAAAAATGGCGTCACGATGTTGCCAATGCCCTGCCCCAGCAACTCGCTGTTAGCGCTGTGGCGTTTTCCGGTCATGCCATCGAGCACCACCGCGCATAACAGGGATTCAATCGCGCCCAACATGGCGATCGCAAAGGCAGCCGGCAGCAGATCACGCATCAGACTCCAACTGATGACCAGCGGCAACCCGTCAGCGCCGGGCTGCAGCCAGGGCCATTGAAAGGCTGGCAGGATGGGCGGTATACCTTGCGCGGTGCTGCCATCTGCTGCGATGTAGCTGAACCGTGAATAAATGGTGTCAACGTCCAGCCCTGCATTGTTAAGCCCCAGCGCAACCAGACTACCCACAACAACCGCCGGCAAGTGTGCAGGTATCGGGTTTTTGAGTCGTGGCCACAACAACATGGTTGCCAGTGTCACTCCCGCAACCAACACACTTGGCCAATGAATTTCCCCGAGGAATTCAGCGAGCACGATGATTTTTTCGACGTAGTGCTCAGGCATGGACTCAATGGGCAAACCAAGAAAGTCTTTGATCTGCAGGGTTGCAATCACAACCCCGATACCGCCGGTGAACCCTAGCGTCACGGGTTCAGGTATGTACTCGATCAGCCGTCCCAATCGAAACAGCGCCATGACAACAAGCATCATTCCCGCCATGACACTGGCCAGCAACAGACCACTGAGACCGTACTTTTGGGTGATGGGGTAAAGAATGACAACAAACGCAGCGGTTGGACCGGAGATACTGAAGCGCGAGCCGCCCGTCAACGCAATCACAAACCCGGCAATAGCCGCGGTATACAAACCGTATTGCGGCGGGACACCACTGGCGATGGCCAGTGCCATCGCCAACGGAATGGCAATAATGCCTACCGTCAGGCCAGCAAGCAGGTCTTTTCGGAACCGACCTCCGGTGTAAGGCTCAGCAAAACAGCTTTCCCGAAAGGCATGCCCGATGCGCAAGGAAAACAAATGAGCCCGATGTGACATGCGCCAACCTCCTGGCAAGTCTTGACCGGATCAGTATAGTCCGTATTATTATCCAATGCTAATTTCATTATAATGAGATTGTAATACGGGATTGATGGGTTATCCTGTCGACGCTAACCCTTTGAAGAAGAGACAGTGGCCATGGAACAAAAAACTGCGCGACTCACTATTTTGATTGACCCCACCAAAAAAGATGCCTTTGAACAGCTTTGCGCCTCGCAAGATGTCACGCCATCACAGGTCGTGCGTCAATTGATTCGCGAATATCTTGATAAGCATGGGATTACGTACGCCAATCAGGCTCAACCCCGTCACGACACACCGGAGAATTAACCATGTCACAATTACCCCCCTGCCCGGCGTGTCACTCGCCCTATACATATGAAGATCAGGCATTCCTTATTTGCCCGGAATGTGCACACCAATGGTCACCAGACACAACAGCCAGTGATGAATCTGACCAGACCACACAGGTGCGCGATGCCAATGGCAATCCCCTTGCCGATGGAGACTATGTAACCGTCATCAAGGATTTAAAAATCAAAGGTGCTTCGTCTGTGCTCAAGGTGGGGACCAAGGTCAAGATTCTGCGCCTGGTTGATGGCGACCACGACATTGATTGCCGCATCGAAGGCATTGGGCCCATGATGTTGAAATCAGAGTTTGTAAAGAAAGTCTGAGCAGGTACTGCCCCGTTCACTCAGCCAAACGAATAAAGTGGCTGAACATTTCTGCATCGACCCGATACCCTTGCCCCGTCGTCTGTTCTGGTGCGGGGTTAAACGGGTTGGATGCGGAGTTGTCGTAGACAGTTTGCACATGAAACACCGAGCCTGCCGGTATCAATTTTTCCTCACCCATTCTGTACGCCAGCTGCCAGTTATAGTTGAAGTTGGGAATATTGATCAGCGCTTCTTCGCTGCCATCCGGATACCGCACACTGACAGACATGCTGCGACCACGGCTGTGGGCATGTGGTGAGTAGCTCTCCAGCAACACGTCATTTGGCAGAGGCTCAGACATCATGACCTCACGATGCATGGCGGTATTGGCTGGAATCGTAAAGTCGGGTTTCTCCAGCGCCAGTGTTCTGATGCGAAGCTCAGGTGCATTGTCACTGAAATAAAGTCCAATGCGGGTGCGATCCAGCGTTTCACGCCCGGAGGTCAGATACCGCAGCTTGAACACCAGATCTTTGTCTTTTCCCAACAGATACCCGGCATTGGCGCCAAAGGTGTCATCGGACTCGCCGGGCACATACACACTGATGAAGTCAGCTGCCGGGCCGGCGATCAGGTCATCCGGATCGGTGCTTTGCAGGGATTTGTCTACGGCGTACACCAGCAGGCTGTGCAGAACACTTTTATCGCCGACCTCATAAGCAATAGCGCTCAGCCAGCGATCCTCAGGGATTTCCAGCCCGACGCGCTTGACCAGAAAGTCGATATTGCCCGTCGCCGGGATAAACTGCTCTGGCACGTCAATAATCAGGTCAGGTTGCCCGCGCGGCCACTCGCTGGCGACTGGTAAAGGCTCAGTCAGCGGATCGGATTCACCGGCTTCCCGTGGCCCACGCTGATCGATCCACTCAATCAACAAGGCCATTTCCTCATCACTGAGCTCATGCGTATTGACCCAATTGCCAACGGCATTATCAATTTGCCCGGGCGGCATGCGCCGGGTAATGACCACCTCACGCATCATAGGGCTCCAGCCCAGCACCATGATGTAGCGGTTCATCGCCCACGGCGCCAGTCCGTTTTCGACGTGACAGTACGCGCAACGCGCTTTGAGCAGCGGTGCAATTTCATTCTGGTAAGAGATCTTGCGCCCGGCAAATTGCTCAATAAACCGATAGCGCAGCGCGGTACCATCCAGTTGATCGATAGATTGTTCCAGTCTGCTTGGACGGCCAGAGGCTTTGGCAGCCAGCGCTTCTGTCAGCACGCCCTCCAGCAGACTCACATCATCAAATCCGCGATACAACACACCCATGGACAACGGGTCCAGAATTAAAACCTCACCCAGACGCGTGATGCTCAGGGTTTTGGCAACCGTTTGCGAGCTGTCGATCAACACAGGAAAATCCCCCGGCGACAACGCACGCGCCCGGATCAATGCAGGATCGTCGCTGGCGTTCAATAACCATACCAAGACCGCTTGCCGGGACAGTTGTGGTGCCAGATCCGCCAGCCGCTCCGCTTGGCGCATGGATGCTTCATCGTTGTAGGAAAACGGCAGCACAATGACTGCAGCCTGTTCACGGTAGCGGCTGAGTTGATGGAAGTCTCCACGATGATCCGGCAGCCCGAAGTCCCCGTCGGCCAACGCGCTAACCGGCGCACTCAGCAACAACAGCGGCATCAACACTGACAAAATCAACCAACGCATGGACACACCATTCAGTCGCATAAGAGGATTCTCCAAACAACACAGAGGGCTCTATTTAACCACACCGACCGGGTTCCACCTGACGCTTTATAAAAAAATGCTGGTTGATTCTGAAATTATTCAGCGCCCACCACCGCCACCACCACCGCCCCCGCCACCCGAAAAACCACCACCGCCCGCCCCGGACGAACTGCCCGGAGCCGTGGCCGCTGACGAGATGGCGCTGTCAAAACCACTGCCAATGGTTTTGGTGAATGCTCTCAGCCGCGCGGCATCAAAACTGCCTGCATACCAACGCGGCCGATAGTCGACACCGTCCTGGCCTTTGATGTCTGCAAACACACGGGCGAACTTCTTGCCCCAAGCCAGCTCTACACCCAACGCAATAGCATAGGGCAGGTATTGTTCAAACAAGGCGGGTGTCAGTTCTGGTGGGTGTTTGATATCCAGATCATCCTTTTCTGCCACCTCCAGAAACAGTTTGAACCCCTCCAGCTTGTCCATCATTGCGCGCCCCAGTGCGGTCGGCTGGTGTAACAACCAGGCAAACAGCAGATGCAAGGGAATCAGCGAGCCAAATATCAACACGGATAAGGGCGTAAACGTCGTCACTGACACGGTTACCAACAACATCAATAACGTCACAACCATGGATGGCATCAGGTACCAACTATTCCGAACAAAATAAGGTCCCTTGAATTCTTTGCTCAAGGCACGCGCATGTGCGCTTTTGGCCTTGGAGAGCACCGCATGATTCTCGTTCTCCAATTCAAGGACATTTGACTTGCGAAACAGCTGCGCATAAAGCGCCGCTTCACCCGACGACAAATCCTGACCGGCTTGATGTTTTGTCAAGGTGTACTTGTCGCCTTGCTGACTGATTTGCAATCCACCTTTTACCGCCAGATTCACAATGGCGGCAGTCAGCGCCTTGTTGTCGTAGTGCAACCGCATGATGTAACGCGACGCAGCCGGTGAAAAGCCACTTGGCGGTTCGTAGTGAGGAAATATCACGCCACGGGGAGGATCACGACCCACCCGTAACCAACACAGGAACAGATAAATCATGCTCATCAACAAGGTCAGCAACGCCAATAAGGCCGCCAGATTGTCGGCGAAAAACCAGTCCACCCGTTGTGTTGCATCGGGTTCACTGACTATGCCTTTGGGAAAACTCAGCACCAATGTCAGGCCTTGCGCAGGCAGCAGTGGCAATGTTGTGGTGATTCCCGCTTCCGAGTGAGTACTGCTGACCCAATAATCCTGACCGGCTTCGCCAAACGCACCGGTGTATCCTTCAATACTGAGCAGATCAGGATTGATTTGGGCCGGCAAATAGACCCGGGCGCTGGCCTGCTCAATCACAAACCCCCAGCCATTTCCGGTGACGTTCCAGTAGAGTTCATCGTGTGTGTCGAAAAAGCCAATCTGGCGATTGGTCCGGTATTGCAGCTGATACTCGTACTCACGCGGTACCTGCAACACGCGATCATCACCAAAATCGACTCGCACACCGTTGCGCGACGCCTCAGCGCTCCACGGTTCCGGCTGACCATCACGAAATAATTGCTGGACTTCAAACTCCACACGGTAGGCATTACCGGCACGGTCGCGATAACGCGTCGGAAATTCGCGGTACAGCCCTCGACGAATCAAGTCGCCCTCGGCCCTGACACGAATGGTTTCGGTCACGGTTATACTGGCGTCAGCGGCAATCTCAATGTCACTGTGAAACAACAGAATACGTTCTTGAGCGGCGGCGCTCATGCTGCCAAACAGCATCACAATGGCGAGTACACTGGATAAGTAACTTCGCTTGTACAAATTGCTGGCAGCATTCATATCAGTGCAAATCCAGTTTGGGCGCCACACGCGCTGCGGCGTCGGACACTTCAAAAAACTCGGCAGGTCTAAATCCCAACGGCGGTGCGACCAATAAGTGTGGAAACGATTGGATGCGGGTATTAAGTTGACGCACCGCACCATTGTAGAACCGGCGCGCATACTGGATATGGTTCTCAATCTCCGTCAACTCTGTTTGCAGTTGTCGGAAATTTAGATCAGCCTTGAGATCGGGATAGTCTTCTGCGACCACAATCAACGACTGCAAGGCGCTGTGCAGGGCTGCCTCCAGTGCCGCTTTGTCAGGCAGGTGTTGGGCCGCATCACTACGGGCACGCAACTCAGTGACCGCTGTCATGGTGGCTTTCTCGTGTGCAGCGTAGGCTTTTACTGTGTTGACCAACTGGGGCACCAATTCATGCCGCTTCATCAGTTGCACGTCGATGTCACTCCAGGACGCCAACACCTGATTGCGATCGGCAACCAGTCGATTGTAGATCCAGATCGCGGTGATCAGGGCTGCAAACAACAACCCGATTGCGACAATCAGCAGGTCACCCATTGGAACGTTGTCCTTGCTTGGTCCATGTGCCATCAGAATAGCAATAAACCTCAAATATTGCCTATGCTTGACCCATGACACGGGTAACGGTAGTCTGGACGGGAAATTTGAAACAAACATCAACACGTCGGTGAGTGCTTTAGCGTGAACAGTTCAGCGGTCAGCATCAACAGTATGCAGTTTGCCTGGCAAGGCATGGCGCAATCCGCGCAGCAGATTGCATCGGCGGGCACCACGTCACGAGATAGCGGCGCGGATATCAATGCTGCAGTGACTGGAAACACCAACACTGCCGAGCCCATGGTTAACCTGAAAGTGAACCTTCAGTTGTTTAATGCATCGGCAAAGGTGTTCGACACAGCAGACGGCATGATTGGCAGTCTGCTGGATGTCAGGGCTTAAGACTCATCCATCGCCACGCGCAGCACTTGGCCGACACGTAACAAATCATTTCGAAGTCCATTTTGCACACGCAGCGCTTCCACGCTGGTTCGATAACTTCGTGCAATACGCCAGAGTGTCTCACCGGGACGCACTTTGTGCTCAAGTTCAGTCATCACTGTGCGTTGTGGCACACTGGTTGGTGCACTGGCGGCAATGACGCGCGCACCGCTGGCTGAGGCGAAATCACCCGACCCTGGCACAACCAGCTTTTGACCAATATTAATCAGATCACTGCGCAGACCATTGGCAGCGCGCAACTGCGCCACGGTGGTATCCATGCGCGATGCGACAGCAGACAGCGTATCACCACGGCGTACCGTGTACTCACGGCTCTGTCCTGATTCGCCGGCCAGATAATTCACGTAATGATCCGGGAACACTGCCACATGATAATGCGGCGGGTTGCGCTCGCGGGTCACGTCCAGAATATTATTGTCTTCCAGCGACAACAGGGTTTTTTCCAGCCAATTGCGGCAGCTTTGTTTGGAAGGAATGCGAAGATCAACCGCCATACCGGTCGGATGCACGGAATCGCTGTGTGCATTGGCTGGTTGGCGCTCGATCGGCCGGGTCAGACTGGTCACGGTCAGTTTTTCACCGCAGGCGTTAAAATACTGGGAACCCAGACGCTCAATCAATGTTTTTACCGCCGGTTTGGCGTAGGGATATGACACGTTGTGAATTTCTACAAACTGATTGGCAGAGACGCGCACCAACTCACCCGCCTCAACCAGTTCATTGACGCCTCGGGAGGTTCGAACAAAGGTATAACCGGCTTGCACCGCATGTGCGTGTTGTTGAGACATGGATGCTTGCGAACCCGACAGACTCGCTTGCTGAGCCTGAACCGGGTTAATCAGAACAGATAAAGATGCCGCCACAAGTGCTGCTGTCAGGTTTTTCATGCCGCCTGCTCCACAATTTGTAGTCTTTGTTATGCACAGTATTTGCGCGAGTGACCGCATTCTCACGTGAAATATTCGTTTTGTCCAGCATAAGATTGTTTTTTATACCAATTTTGCCTCACATTCTCAGAATATGAAAAACCCGCCATCAATCAGAAATTTGTCACCCGTGTGGTAACTGCTGGCATCACTCGCCAGATACACGGCAATGCCTCCAAAATCATCCGGAGCCCCCCAGCGTCGCATGGGAATTCTGGGCAGAATAGCTTTGGCAAACTTCTCATTCTGGTAATTTCTGTCAGTCATGTCGGTGTGAATATGCCCCGGCAGAATGCTGTTGGCGGTGATGCCATAACGCGCATATTCAACCGCGAGACCCTGCATAATCGAAATCACTGCGCCTTTGCTACCCGCGTAATGTTCGGCTTTGGCCATGCCGCACAAGGCGCCCAGCGAAGACACGCCGATCAAACGGCCACCGGCATCACCTTGTTCGGCGCGCTCAACCATGTGAGCTGCCGCTGCGCGCAAGGTATAAAACAAACCATCCAGATTCACATCCAGCACACCACGCCAGTTGTCTTTGGTCATCTCATGAAAGCGATTAAAACCGTTTGCAACGCCGGCATTGGCAATACAGGTATCAACTCGGCCAAACAGGGACAGCGTTTGTTGAAAACATGTGGTGACCTGGTGCTCATCAGCCACATCACAGACCAGCGCTTCGGCCTTGATCAGCGGCGCATGAGCCCGCAATTCTGCGACCGCCTCGGCATTCTTGCTAGTATTGCGCCCCCAGATACAGATATTGGCCCCTGCCGCTGCCAGTGCTTTTGCAAAGCCGAGCCCGATTCCGCCATTACCACCAGTCACCAAGGCAACTTTTCCTGTCAAATCAAACGGGTTATGACTTACCAGACTATTGCTCATTGCTTGATCTCTCCGTCACTGTTTTCTGATTTTTGAGCTCGAATCCGCGCACGATGACGTAAGCAAACAGCGCCACAATAAACACCAGCAGATACATCCATGCGATGCTCTGCAGGCTGGCGATCAGCGTGCGATAAATCTCCAGAATCCAACGTTCACCTGACAGCTCAAGCACACCGATTTCTACTACTTGCGGCGTAATATAACGCTCCAGCTCATACAGGCGCACCCCACCTGAAATACCAACCACGTAGGTGGCGAACATAATGTATCGCTGCCAAGCCGCGCTGATACTGTCCTGAATGATGCGACTGAATATCTCGCCCATTGGTTTTCTGAATACACGCGCGGCGGTGTACGACACCATCACCGATAAACTCAAGGTCACCAGCAGCAAAGTCAGAAACATGTATTTTCCTTTTTGAGGGTCTTTTTTTGGAGTGGCCTTTTTTGGGGTCGGAGAGATCATTTTTTGATCTCTCCGACCCCAAGTAATCAAGTACTATAAACAATACATCAAACGGGAGGATTCTGACATGCTCTATGCAGGCAGCTGCTTATGTGGCGGGATTGGATATCAAGTGGACGGGGAGTTTAAATCCACCAGTCACTGTCATTGCACGATGTGCCAAAAACAACACGGTGCAGCCTGCGGCAGTTACGGGAATATATCTGTCAGGCAGCTTGAGTGGCGACGCGGTCAGGAACTGCTTCTTCTTCACGAGTCGACGCCAGGCGTTTTCCGTGGATTCTGCTCAACATGTGGCTCCAGCCTGACCTGGGCCAATCAGGTTGAAACACCCGACCGCATCGCCATTGCGCTGGGTACACTTGACACACCTTACGAGCAAAAAGTCACCAAACATATTTTTACAGAGTCACGCGTGAAATGGTAATTCAATGCACGAACTAACCAGCCCCAGCGTGCTGGCCTGCCCGATGGACGGCTTGCCTCTGACACGTGACACAGCCTGTTGGCGCTGCCCGACCGGACATAGCTTCGATATCGCCCGTCAGGGCTATATCAATTTATTGCCGGTGCAAAACAAACGTTCCAAAGATCCGGGCGACAGCAAGGAAATGGTGGTTGCCCGTCAAGAATTTCTCAGCGCAGGTTATTACCAACCGATTGCAAATGCTGTGAGCGACCTTGTCAACGACTGCAGCCCGGTAGATGCCACTGTCAACATACTGGATGCCGGTTGCGGTGAAGGTTATTATCTGCGTGAGTTCAAGAAAAACGCATTAAACAACCGCGGTGCAGCCCTGCATCTGACTGGCCTCGACATCTCAAAATGGGCTGTCATATCCGCAGCACGCCAAGACAAAACCAGCGACTGGATCGTTGGCAGCAATGCCAATTTACCGCTGTTACCAGCCACTCAGGATGTCGTTCTGTGTCTGTTTGGTTTTCCTGTGTATGCGGAATTTACTCGCGTCCTCAAACAAAACGGCGTACTGATCAAGGTGGATGCCGGGCCGGATCACCTGATTGAGCTACGGGAAATCATTTACCCCAGCGTTAAGACCTCCAGCCCATCAGAGGACACTCCACCGGGTTTCACATTACTTGAGCAGCGCTTGTTAAGGTATACAATCAGATTGACCAGTCAAACGCAGATTTCCCGGCTATTGACCATGACACCGCATCTGTACCGGATAACCGCTGCAGGCCGCGCGCGTGCAGAGGCATTGACCGACCTGTCCCTGACCGTCAATGTGCAGATTAACAAACACGTAGCTGGGGTCGGAGGGATCAAAATTTGATCTCTCCGACCCCAAACTGGATCCCAAACTGAAAAAGGAGAAGACCATGAATTTTCGACCGATGAGACTGTTTTGCGCGTTGGCGCTGGTGGCCACAACCTCTGCCGGGGTTGCTCAGCATGACGATCATGGCTCGCATGGCACCGCAAGTGCCGATCAGATTGGCAGCGAAAACGTATCGTTTGCCACCAGTTGTTCACCTGCTACTTCTGAAAATTTTAATCGAGGGGTGGCACTGGTTCACTCGTTCTGGTTTGCCGAAGCGATCAACGCGTTTAACGCGGTGCTGGCTGAGGACGCCAATTGTGCAATCGCGCATTGGGGCATTGCCCTTAGCCACTGGGGTAACCCGTTTGCCGGACAGCGCAACGCGGCACAACTGGCTCGTGGCCAAGCGACTGTGGAATCAGCACTGAGTACCGGATCACCCAATGAGCGCGAAAAGGCCTATATCCAAGCCGTAGCAGAGCTGTTTTCCAACACCGAGCCTGGCACGCAAGGCGCGCGCACGGTGGCCTATGAAAACGCCATGGCCGCCGTGGTAGAACAGTATCCCGATGATATGGAAGCTAAAATTTTTTACGCACTGGCCGTGAATCAAACCGCCAGCCCCAATGACAAAAGCTACGCCCAGCAGTTAAAAGCAGCCGGGATACTGGAGCCGCTGTTTATGACTCATCCGGATCATCCCGGGCTCGCACACTATATTATCCACGCGTATGACCATCCACCTTTGGCAGAACGCGCGCTTGAAGCGGCGCGCCGCTACGCGTCACTGGCCCCGGATGCTCCGCACGCCTTGCACATGCCCTCGCACACCTTTACCCGTGTTGGCATGTGGCAGGAATCGGTGGATACCAATTTGCGATCCGCGCAGATCGCTCGCGAAAGCAGTACCGCTGGCGAAGAATTGCATGCACTGGATTATCAGGTGTATGCGTATCTACAAATGGCACAGGATCAAAAAGCACTGGAAGTTGTGCAACGCGCACAAACTTTGATTGAGCAGGTGGACATCACCGCCGTCGGCGCCACACAAGCCGGTGCATTCGCCATTGCCGCGATTCCCGCGCGTTATGCGCTGGAGCGCGGGGACTATGCCGCTGCCGCCCAACTTGACATTATCCCGGCCGACTCCACACCCCATACACAAGCGATCACACATTTTGCCCGAGCCCTTGGCGCCGCACGCGTAGGACAACTGGACGCCGCCGCCCAGGATATCACCATGCTGGCTGAACTACGGGAGCGTGCCCGTGCGCGGCAGGACGCATACTGGACTGAACAAATAAATATCCAGCATCAAGCAGCCAGCGCGTGGCTCGCCTTTGCAACCGGCAACCGCGAGGAAGGCATCAGCATGATGATTGTTGCCGCGGATCTTGAAGATGCAACTGACAAAGCAGCAGTATCGCCCGGGCCGATAGCACCCGCTCGCGAATTGCTCGGCATGATGTTGCTGGAAGCTGATCTCCCGGCGGAGGCACTGACCGCGCTCGAATTGACGTTGGCGAAGGAACCCAATCGCTTTCAAACCTTGTCCGCTGCTGCACACGCGGCTGATGCTGCAGGCGACGCGACCAAGGCGCGTCAGTATTACCAGCAACTACTGACCGTTGCGGCCACTGCCGACAGCAATCGCCCTGCACTGCACGAGGCGCGCGCGCATATGCATTAACATTTCTTTACAAAACCACGATTGATTGTCGCCTTGCCCGGCCTGATATTACTGGTATGTATAGAAACTATTTACACGCACATCATCGCTTCCGGGCAGGGGCAAAATAAGTGACCACAACTGAAAAAAGGACAACTGACACACGGCAGGGTAGCCAAGGTGCGCATGGAAGCACGGCATCCTTTTCAAAAGTCAAATTATTGCCAGGCGATCTTGTACAACTTCAGTTATTGAGCGGCACCAGCACTGAGCGCTATCAAGTCAGTGTGATTGGTGCGCACGCACCGCACAGTGTGCTAGTCAGTGCGCCCGTAGTCGCCGGCAAACTGGTGTTTATTAAAGAGGGCAAACAGATTCTGGTGCGTGGTTTTGTGGGCAACGATGCAGTTGCCTACCGCACACAAGTGATCAAGTCCTTGCTGTCACCATATCCCTACCTGCATCTTTCCTACCCCGAAAATGTGCAATGCATGCGCATTCGTAACTCCGCAAGAGTGCCGGTGGAATTGGTTGCAGCCCTGGCCACGGCCACTACTGAGATGGCAGCGCGTATTGTTGATCTGAGTTGTGGCGGCGCGAGTTTGTCATCGCATCAGGCGCTGGGCACCGAGGGTGACGAGGTCGTGATCAAATTTCGTATTTATTCAGGTGATCAGGACGTCTACCTAAATATAAAAGCCATCATACGCAGTTGTGTGCCAGACGAAGGGTCCGTGGGTCTGTTTACCTCTGGTATTCAGTTTATCAATCTGGAAAACCAACAACGCTTGTATCTCGAGAATCAGGTCTATCAGCGCATGATTGATGACAATCCCTGAGAGTTTTTGACCAACTATCGGTCAATTCCGTCAATTTCCTCTACACGAATATCAGTATCAACGCTCAATTTTCAAGCAAATCAGCGATCTGCCATCTCGGCACGATTTATGCTTTGTTTTGGTAGTTGCTGTTTAATGTGTGAATCGCCAGGATTCCAGAGGATAAAATTGTGCACTTGCCCAAACCGATATTCCGCCCTGTCCCGCTGCTCTACAAAATCGCCTTGTCGGTGGTGATCGTGGCTTTTTTGTTGATTGGTCTCGTTGGCTTGATCCTGCCAGTGATTCCGGGCATTTTGTTTCTGGTGCTCGCGCTGTTTCTGATGACACGGGTGTCGCGACGTGCCGCAACCTATGCACACAGCCAGCCGTGGTTCCACCGCCATATGCGTCAATTAAATGCGACCAGCCACCTGTCTATGACTGACCGGTTGAAGATGGGATTATGGATCAGCGCTAGAGCCACCATCAATGCAGCAAAGCGCCTGATGCGGTTTGTGAAAAAAGCCTGATTGGTTAACGGATTCTGATGAGCAACGCACCACGGTTTTCTTCTGAAAAGTCGAGCACCGTGCCGCGACTCTTCTTGAAGAATAACTCGGCCAGCACAGCATCCCGGATTAATCCGCCCCCCACAATCAAGCGCAGATACCCGGCATGAGACTGCTTCCAGACTTGGTTCAAGGTGTATTCAAACTTCTCCAACGCCTTCACAACCGTCTCATGATGATGGGCAATATCGACGGTAACGGTGCTGCCATCACTCAAACTGAACATGGGTGAATCACACTTGATGCAGGCAGGATCTTGCGCGCGATCAGTAATGTCAGGGGCAGCCTGATGATGCTGCATACCACAACTCAAACACGCTCGTTCAAGTGACTTGCCGGCCCCAACCAGTTGCGCTCGTTTACGCTCTGACAAAACCTTACTCCCGCCTGATTATCCAGCAACTATTTCATAGACCATTTCATTGACTATTTCATCAACCATGCCAGCACTTTTTAATCGCCGGGTCGTCATCAATGTGATTATACTGCCGAAAACAAAAAAGCAGCGGGAGAAAATCACATGAACAAAATCAAAAAACGGATCAAGCTGGCTGGCCCCATGATGTTTGGATTAGCCTTTGCGGTTCTGACCACGTCCATTCAGGCACAACCGGCCCCGGTCGAAGAAATCCGCCCGGGTCGCCTGCCGGGATACCTGCATGAAAGCAGCTTACCCAATGCACTGGCATTGATTCCTCCTGCCCCGGCGCAGGATTCCACCGCGTTTGCCTGGGAGCAGGACGTCAACCAGAAAATTCTGGCGTTGCGAGGCGGCCCACGTTGGGATCTGGCAACGCTGGATAATGATCTGACATTCCCTAATGCCGCTGGCACGTTTTCATGCGCGCTGGGCGCACCCATCACACAGGAACAAACGCCCTACTTGTACCAGTTGTTGCGCCGCACTTTGCTGGATGCAGGACTGGCTACCTACAGCGCTAAGAATCACTACCAGCGCACACGCCCCTTTGTTGTTAATGAGCAACCAATCTGTGCCGCAGGTGCTGAAGAGACCTTGCGCACCGACGGCTCCTATCCGTCAGGACACACGGCGATCGGCTGGGCCTGGGCCCTGATTCTGAGTGAGATTGCACCTGATCGATCCAATCAGATTCAGGCGCGCGGACTGGCATTTGGCGACAGCCGCATGGTGTGTAATGTGCATTGGCCCATGGATGTGATTCAAGGCCAGACGATTGGTGCGGCAACCGTTGCTGTGCTGCAATCGGATGCGCTATTCCGCTCTGATCTGGCGGGGGCAAAAGCGGAAGTCGCAGATATTCGCGCCCGTGGTTTGCCACCCACCCGTGACTGTGCGATTGAAGCGCAAGCCATGTCAGTTGTTGTACCGCGTTGAACTTTCAAAGAGAAACCATCATGAAAATGTTCAAAACCGTCAGTTTGTTAGTGTTACTTGCGTTTGCAGGGCAGTTGTCTGCAGCCCCGGAAGGCTGGTCACCCTTACTAGAGCCGAATGAACTCAATTCGATTCTCACCCGATCCGACGACGTACGCGTCATCACTGTGACCGGTGATTATGCAGCCGGGCATGTGCCAGGCTCACTGCATGCGCCCTATTCCAGCTTTCGGGGGCCACAATCCAATGCAGGACAATTGCCTGCAATCGAATCTCTGACTGCGGTTGTGCAACAACTGGGTATCACTGCTGACACCCCAGTCGCCATCGTGCATCAAGGCAACTCTGACGTAGACATGGGGGCATCCACCCGTGTGTATTGGACATTAAAGTCGCTGGGTGTGCTGGATCTAGCTATCCTGAACGGTGGCTTTGCAGCCTGGCAGTCTGCCGGATTGCCTGTCAGCACTGAGGTTGCCAGCGTTGCCGCTTCCCATTTTGAACCGGCTTGGTCAGAGCAATGGACAGTGCACACTGACGAGGTGGAACAACTGGTTGCCCTCGGTGGCGCACGCCTGATTGATGGAAGGCCGGCGTCATTTTTTGAAGGCTCCCAAGTCACTGCCGCGCGGGCAGGCACCATCAAGGGTGCAGAAAACCTCAGTTTTGCCAGCTTTTTTAATCAGACAAGCATGAAACCCGCCAGCGATCTGTCCAGCATATTGGCCGCGGCTGCCGTGTCCGATGAGCAACTGACAGTAGCGTTCTGCAACACCGGACAGATGGGTTCGATTAACTGGTTTGTAATGAGTGAGCTTGAGGGCATGGAGAATGTGAAGCTGTATGCCGAGAGCATTGTTGAGTGGGCGCAGTCGCCGGATCGGCCGATGGATAATGAGCCTTGATCGGTCGCGTATTGATTTAGCATTTTTAAAGGGGTCCGGCCAGTCAAGTGCCGGGGCATTCCTCAGAACGGCGCTACGCGCCTGATTGTTCTTCGCTCATGCCCCGGCACTTGACTGGCCTCAGCGCCACTTTCGAGCTGGAGCGCTGCTCAATCGCTGGCACCAGCCCACTGGAGGCAGGGATGAGAGCGAGGCACAATCAGGCGCGCAGCGCCGTGCCGAGGAACATCCCGGCCACCGGTGGGCGGTATTTAGCGAGCCGCTGCCGTCAAAAACCGGGCAACATACCAGCAACTGGCACTGATGTTGAGACGCTCAGCCCTGGCCCACGCCAACCCATGCCGGACCAGCTTTTCGGCCAGCCCCTTGCCCCTGAGTTCCGCCGGGACAAACGTGCGAGTAAAATCAATCTGCTGCCCATGTAACTGGTATTGCAGAATGGATTCAGTGCCATCAGTATCGATGGTAAAACAACATTGTTCAGGGTGATGGACTACCATGGAATCACTCATCAAGGCATCTCGTGTATGTACGTTGTCATTTTTCGAGCCACCATTAAACAACTGGATGAACAGTATGTGCAAATGGCTGCGCGCATGCGTGAACTGGCACTGACACAATTTGGTTGCATCGAATTTAATGCTCTGAGTGAAGGCCAGCAAGAAGTGGCGTTGTCATATTGGCCTGACGAGCAAAGCATCATGTCATGGCGCGAGCACCCCGAGCACAAAATTGCACAACAACTGGGTCAATTACGCTGGTATCAGGACTACTCGGTACAAGTTGCCAAGTTGGAACGACATTACGCCAGCAAAGGAGCCGCTGAATGAAACCCTGCGCATGCTGCAGTGGCAAACTGTTCTCCACTTGCTGCAGTCCGTTTCTGTCCGGAAAGGCGCTGCCAAAAACCGTAAAACAGTTGATGCGCTCGCGCTACGCGGCATTTGCATTGGGTGGCCATGGTCAATACTTGTTGGACACTTGGCACCCGGACTCTGCGCCAGCTGTCAATGCAGATGATCTGGGCTCGGTTGACTCGAACTGGCTTGGCCTCGACATTCTGGATGCCACGCAACAGGGCGACAGTGGTACCGTTGAGTTTTGTGCCCGTTTCCTCGATGAACACGGCAACCCTCAAACACACCGTGAAAACTCCCGGTTTGTGCGCATTAAAGGTCGATGGTATTACCTTGATGCACTGTCGCTTGATGTGCAAAACACGGGAATCACCGAATGAACACGTATGATGTGAAACGATTTACCGTGATCGCCAAGACATTTATCACCAGCCTCACTGCCTTGTTGCTCCTGTTGCCGAGTCTGGTGCTTGCACAACTCGACAACTGGCACGTGTTAATGGAACCCAACGAACTGTCAATGCTCATAAACAGCGGCTCAACGCTGCGTATTATCCACGTCACTGGCAACTTTTCAGAGGGTCATATTCCGGGTTCTGCCAATGCGCCTTACGCGCAGTTCCGGGGCCCACAAAACAATGCAGGACAACTCCCCTCTCTCACCGACCTGACCACCGTTGTGCAAGGCTTGGGCATTGATGCGTCGACCCCGGTGGTGGTAGTCCATCAGGGCAACAGCGCCTCAGACATGGGCGCGGCGACACGCGTGTATTGGACACTCAAGTCACTGGGCATCCAGCAACTAGCCGTGCTGAACGGCGGTTTTGCCGCGTGGCGCGACCAGCAATTGCCGGTCAGCACAACCGCAAGCACGATAACCCCGTCTGACTATCAACCCGTGTGGAACGACACTTGGCAAATCACCGCCACGGCACTGGAAGCAGCAATCGAGGGAACGCCACAGCAGCCGACCATGCGTTTGCTGGATTCGCGGCCCAACAGCTTTTTTACAGGGCAACAATCCGTTGCGGTGCGCCCCGGCACCATCCGTGGCGCCAACAACCTGAGTTTCAACACGTGGTTTGACAACAACCGCTTAAAACCCCTGAATGAGCTGGATGCGCTGTTTGCAAGCACGATCACGGACACCGCAGAAAGCACAGTGACTTTCTGCAATACCGGGCACTGGGCATCGATCAATTGGTTTGTACTCAGCGAACTGGCTGGCATCAACAACACGCAACTCTACGCGGAAAGCGTCGTGGACTGGGCGCAATCCAATCGACCCATGGACAATCAACCCGGTAGACTGGCGCATTACTGGTCGTTAACCCGGTCATGGATGCAGTCACTGGCAGGGTCAACACCATGAGTCGCTCCGCGTTGTTATTGTTGATGGGCGCGTTGATTGCCGCGTGTTTTATAATCGCCGGCCCTCGCTCTGCGTTGCTGCTTGCGGTAGGGCTCGGTTTTGGACTGGTATTGGAAGGCTTACGTTTCGGGTTTGCCGGCCCATGGCGGCAGATGTTGGTAGAACGTGATTGCCGGGGGCTGATCGCTCAATTTTTTGCGATTGCCTTGTGCGCACTGGTCATGTTTCCCCTGTTGGCAGAATCCCCTCTAGAGCTCAGTGGCGCGCATGCACCCATTGGCATTGCCATGATTGCCGGAGCATTTGTGTTTGGTGTCACCATGCAAATAGTAATGGGGTGTGGCTCCGGGGTGCTGGTCAATGCCGGTAGCGGAAACTTTAATGCCGTGATGGCACTGCCGGGCTTTATTGCGGGCAGTTTTCTGGGAAGCCTGCACTTGAACTGGTGGACAAATATCGGTTTATTGCCGGTGTATTCGCTGCAATCACTGCTAGGGGTTGGCAATGGCCTGATCGCAACGCTGATCGGTTTAGCCATTCTTGGTGGCATCGCAATGATCAGTGCCAGCCCCGGCAAACGCATGCCCGCTTCCCGACTGTGGTGGGCAGCAGTGCTGGTCGCGGGTCTGGCTGTACTGAATTTGATCATCGCCGGGAAACCTTGGGGCGTGGTGTACGGTTTGGGATTATGGGGCGCAAAAATGGCACAGGCAGGTGGCATGGATCTGGCGCTGACCAGCACCTGGTCAGCTACGGCCAACACCGAGCGGCTGTCAGAAAGTCTGTTAACCGATGTCACCTCGCTCACCAATATCGGTTTGATGACCGGTGCATTGGTCGTCATGCAGTGGCGCCGCGCCATGGCAAACGGCCGGGATGAGCCGCAGGTGCAGACAACCAAACCCGGATTCTGGCTGGTGATGCTGTTGGCCGGTGTGGTCATGGGATATAGCGCGCGCATTGCTTTCGGGTGCAATGTGGGGGCGTATTTCAGTGGTATTTCATCTGGCAGTCTACACGGATGGGTGTGGTTTGTGGCGGCGTTTGTGGGATCGGCATTGGGCATTGTGCTCAGAAACAAACTGATCAGTGCCAGCACAGACTCTGCACACACCATTGTGTTGCCAGCCCGACGTTTCGTCAGCAGTGCGGCGGCGGTCATGCTGATCTTGTTACTGTGGATAGATACGTTCATCGCCGATCCGATTAATCCGTTTGCCGCACCTTGGCCTACCGCACTTGGATCCGGGGAGGTTCCAGGCGGTGCGCATTGCACGGATCTTTGAGTCTGGTGGGTGGCCGGAGGTTGCGTGGGTATCAACAGGTCAGGCGGGAGGCCGGAGGTTGCGTGGGTATCGACAGGTCAGGCGGGTAGCCGGAGGTTCCTCAGGACGACGCCTTTGGCGTCTTTATTGTCCTTCGCTCTGTGGGCTTGTGCCACCCTCCGGCCTCCCGCCTGACTTGTGGGCTTGTGCCATCCGCCTGCGCTCAACATTTACTGATTCACTTTCGACGGAAAATAGCTCACTCTTCGTATGAGGGATTGTCAGTTATTTAATAATCAGAACAGAGACTCACCATGGCCCTCTATTCACCGTTTACAGCTGCCAACAAATTCGGACTTGGCCTGCAACCCGGCGAACACACAGAAATAGACAAAGACCCTAAAGGCTGGCTGATCGCACAGCTGCCGCTTGCTGACCGCTTGCCCCCGCGTTATGCCGGCATGGGTAACGCCGCGCAATTGATCGAAATGGCAGACACCGATTACCGCCAACGTATCAGCTTTCAACAGGATAACCAGCTGACCGCCGACGAACAGGCACAAATCAGAATTGCCCAACGTCGCAGCACTACCTTGCAACGCGAGCAAAGCAATCAACGGCTTGCGGTTGCCATCGAATCCGATACTCCCTTTGCTGAACGACTCGTGCGTTTCTGGTCCAATCATTTCAGCATTGCGTTGACCAACAACAAACCTTCGCTGGTGCATGCGGGATTGCCTTACGAAAACGAAGCCATCCGCGCTCACATCAACGGTCGCTTTGAAGACATGCTGCTGGCCGTCGCCCAACACCCGACGATGCTGATCTATCTGGACAACACCGCTTCGTTTGGTCCCAACTCGCCCGCGGGACGACAACGCAATCGCGGATTAAACGAAAACTACGCACGCGAAATGCTGGAACTCCATACCTTGGGTGTTGACGGTGGATATACTCAGGACGATGTGATCGCGTTGGCGCGCATGTTGACAGGCTGGAACGTGAATCTGCCCGCCCAAACCGGTACCCGGCCCGATCCGCAATCGCCCGCCGGCGGGTTTTTCTACTACGCGCTGTTGCATGAACCGGGTGCCCAGCAATTGTTGGGAAAAACCTACGCCGATACCGGACTCAGGCAGGCGACAGCTGCTATACAGGATCTTGCGCGCCATCCCTCGACGGCGACGTTTATTGCTAACAAACTGGCCAGACATTTTATTGCTGATCAACCACCCGCCTCCGCAATCGCCGCACTGGCAAAAGTATTCACTGACACCCAAGGTGACTTGCCACGGGTGCATCAGGCATTGGTCGAGTTGGACGAGGCCTGGGATCCGGGCATGCAAAAACTCAAAAGCGCCGAGGATTTTATTGTCTCAACGGTGCGAGCCTTGCCTGGCATTCCACTGACGGAGGATGTGCTAGGCATTCTGAACGATACATTGAGCAGCTTCAATCAACGCCCGTTTACTGCGCCATCACCGGCAGGATGGCCCGAGCAGGCCGAACATTGGGGAGGACCCGATGCGCTGATGAAGCGTGTGGAATTTATCAACATGGTGGCGGGAGCGGTTGGGCCGGATTTTGATGCGCGCGACATTGTTGCATTGATTCTGCCGGCTGATGCTGCGCTGCAACTTGCGATCCGACGGGCAGAAAGCAAAACCCAGGCGCTGGCGCTGTTACTGGCCAGTCCGCAATTCCAGTGGAGGGCCTGAAATGAGCAACACAGACGCTAACCGGCTGAATCGTCGACAATTTATCAAAACCGCGGCGCTGCTTGCCAGTGCTGGCAGTCTGCCTGGCCTGAGCTGGGCAAACAGTGCCATCTCAGGTGACAACAAACTCGCGGTCATTATTCTGCGTGGCGCCATGGATGGCTTGTCTGCGGTGATCCCTTATGGTGATGCTGCCTTGAGCGGGCACCGCGCCGCGCTGGTGCCGGCAGACAACACCTTGTTGAAACTGGACAACTTTTTTGCCCTGCATCCTGCGTTCAGCGGTTTGTATCAACTGCAACAACGTGGCGAGCTGGGTATTGTGCACGCGGTCGCCAGTGCGTATCGGGAGCGTTCTCACTTTGATGGGCAAAACATATTGGAAAGTGGCCTCGAAACCGCGCAATCCAACCCCTCAGGCTGGCTCAACCGCGCCATACAGGTGCAGACGCAGCAACAGGCCATGGCGTTGGGACAATCGGTACCCCTGATACTTCGGGGTCAGGCCAGTGTGGGGTCCTGGGCGCCGTCGGTGCTGCCAGCGATCAACGACGACACCCTGAGCCGATTACAAAACCTGTACAACAATGACAGTTTTCTGGGGCCTCGATTGCAGGAAGCCCTGAACGCCCGCGACATTGTGGGCGCCTCCATGGAAAACTCGCGCAGCGTCCAAGGCTTTGCGGCGTTGGTGGATGCTGCAGCTAGTTTTCTGAATGCCGCTGGCGGGCCTAACATTGTTGTCATGGAAAATGACGGCTGGGATACACATGCCAATCAAGGCGCTGCGCAGGGTATTTTGCAGCGAAAATTTACCGAACTTGATAACAGCATCACGCAACTCAAAACCGGTCTGGGCGCTACTTGGCAAAACACCGTGGTGGTGGTGATGACTGAATTTGGCAGAACTGTGCGCGTGAATGGTTCGCTCGGCACCGATCATGGTACGGCCAGCGTGGCATTTCTGGCGGGCGGCGGGCTAGTTAAATACGGATCGCGTCCTGCGGTGCTGGGGCCATGGCCGGGACTCAGTGAGAGTATGCTGCGGGATGGTCGTGATTTGCAGCCAACCAACGATTTACGCAGTCTGATCGCGGAAATTTTGCAGTCTCACATGGGGTTTCCGGGGAGTCTGGTGCATGAGGTCGTCTTTCCGGGGCTGGTGGCGGGGGGATTACGGCTCTCATAGAGTCTTATGTGGATTTAGCGCAGGAAAGGAGGCGTTGATTATATGAGTAAGGCACAGAACGGGCTTTTGTTTAACGCCAGCTCCAGCGTATTAACTGTATCCGATATATAACCGCAACCCACAGCCTGCACATTGGTTTCATTGATATCCCAGTTGTAGGAGGTCGCCGTCATCGCCATCTCCAACGGCCCTGCCGCAAAAAACAACCACCGGTAGTAACTGCCACGCTGAGGGCTATCCACCATCGGGGCCAACTGTTGATCGGGAAACTGATCAGCAAGGTACGCACAGATGCCAATCACCTCGGTCACGACCGTGCCGCAGTGTTTGATGGCAGGTACTTTGCCCATGGGATTAATGGGCAGATATTCGGGTGATTTGATGTTGCCGCCGTAGTTCATGATGGCCGTGTCATAGGCTGCACCGGTTTCTTCCAGCATCCAACGCACAATACGCCCACGAGACCTGGGATTGGTATAAAAAGTCAGTTTTTCCATAATGTTGTTGTTCACCTGTTTGCTTGTTGTGGAGTGTTTTTGTCGACAGGGGCACAATACAAATCATACAGGTCATTTTCTGTCCTGATTGATTTGTAGGCTGATGGCATTGACCGGCTCAACCCCCGGTGGAGTAAAGATCATGTCAAAACCAGTAACGCGCGTGCTGACCTTGCTGGAACTGTTACAAACCCATGGCATGCTGTCGGGCCCGGACATCGCGCGGCGCCTGCACGTCGATAATCGGACCGTGCGGCGATATATCAGTGCGCAGGAGCAACTCGGCATTCCGGTAGTCACCGAGCAAGGGCGTTATGGTGGTTATAAACTGGTGGCAGGTTTCAAACTGCCGCCGATGATGTGCACCGACGAAGAAACACTGGCGATTTCGCTGGGGTTGCTGGCCGCCAATCAGCTCGGACTCGCCGAGAATGAACCCGCCATAGCCAGCGTACAAGCCAAACTGGAACGCGTCATGCCTGCCAATTTAAAGCGTCGGGTGCGCGCCATCAGAAACAGTGCCAGCCTGATTCTGCCCAACGCGCATGGCTCTGAAAACAAGGACGATTTGCTGCGGCTCACCGATGCAGCCCATGCACAGCAACGTGTGCGTTTTAGCTATCAGGCGGAGAACAGCGAGGCTCAATTACGAGACGTTGATCCCCATGGCATCGTGTTCAGGCGCGGGCACTGGTATATGGTGGGGCACTGCCATTTACGCAAGGCACTACGCACCTTTCGGCTGGATCGTCTCAGTCAGGTAAAGGCGCTTAGCCACAGCTTCTTGCGACCGCAGGAGTTTGATGCAGCGGCGCATCTGAATCACAGCATGCAAAACGTACCGAGACAATTTCCGGTCAGCCTGGTGCTGCATACCGATCTGAACAGTGCGTCGCACTATTTGCAGGGGTTGGAAGGGCTGTTACAGCAACAGGATGATGGACTGCTGATGAACACCAGCACAGACTGCATGCAGTGGTTTGCGCGCTGGCTGGTGCAGATGCCGTTTCAGGTGAGCATCTTGCAGCCTTTGGCGTTATGGGAGGCAGTGGATACACATATCAGGCAACTGCAGCAGAATATGCGATTCAACGGCTGACTTCTCGTTGTATCATACGGCCTGACAAGTCGCCCTATTTTCGGAGCATGGCATGAACAACTCTGTACGATCCTTCGCACGCTATCTGTGTGCATTGCCGTTGGCAGTCTCTTTGGCACACGCACAACCGCAACCCGTCGAGGAATTTTTTGAAACCTTTACCGCAGAGTGGGTGCGAGCCAATCCCAATCTGGCCATCAGTACCGGTTATTTCACTGGCGAGGAACAACGCTTGCTGGAACAACAATTGACCCCGATGGGACCAGCCCAACGACAGGCACAACGTGAGCGCGCCCGGCGCGGATTGGAACAACTGGCGCAGTATGATTTGAGCGCCCTGTCGGATTCACTGCGCATTTCCGCCGAAGTCATGCAATGGCAACTGCAGATGATTGTCGAAGGCGAACCTTTTGACGACTATGACTTTCCGCTGCAACAAATGAGCGGTGCCAACGTCAACCTGATCAATCAGCTGACGGTTGTGCACCCGCTGCGCTCGCTCGATGATATGGAAAATTACCTGCTGCGTCTGCAGCAGGTGGATGACCGCATGGCCGAGGCGCTGGCACAATCGCGTCTGATGGCTGAGCGCGGCGTCATTCCGCCGTCTTTTATTCTTAATGCCACGCTGGAACAAATGACCCGATTTGTCGCCGGCAGTGCAGAGGAAAATCCACTGACGACCACACTGGTCAGCAAAACAACCAACCTGCCTGACATCACTGATGCGCAACGCAGTGAGTATGCTAATCGCGCTGCTGCGATTGTCGAATCAGAAGTCTACCCCGCCTGGCAAGCTGCGATAGAAACCCTGCAGGCACAACTGCCCCGTTCAACATCAGATGCTGGATTGTGGCGCTTCCCCAATGGTGACGCCATTTATGCCTATCACTTGCGTCGTTACACCACAACGGATTATACCGCCGATGAAATTCATGACATCGGCCTGCGCGAAGTCGCACGTATTGAAGCTGAAATGGATGGACTGTTACGCCAACTGGGCTTGAACGACGGCAGCATTCAGGCACGCGTGGCGACCTTGCGTGAACGTCTCGCCTACAGCAACGATGACGCCGGCCGTGAACAAATCATGCGGGACATCGATGTCATGCTGGCAGACGCGCTGGTGCGCTCAGCCGGTGGCCTGTTTGATCGTATGCCCAAAGCGGATGTGATTGCACAACCCTATCCGCGCTTCCGTTGGGATAATGCGGCTGCGTCCTACACAGCGCCTCCGTTGGATGGCTCTCGTCCGGGTATTTTCCAGATGCCACTGCGCCCAAGCCGTCTGACCAACTTTGCGCTGCGTTCGCTGGTCTACCACGAAACGGTGCCGGGTCATCACTTTCAGATCGCGTTGGTGGGTGAAGATCCCAACCTACCGAAATTTATGCAAACCCGCGCCTTTGGTGGCAGCGCAGCCAGCAGTGAGGGTTGGGCGTTGTATGCCGAGCAACTGGCCAATGAATTCGGCTGGTATGAGGGCGATATCGAGGGATTGCTGGGACAACTGGATTCCGCACTGTTCCGCGCGCGTCGACTGGTGGTCGATACCGGTTTGCATGCCAAAGGCTGGACGCGTGAGCAAGCGATTGATTTTGGCATCGAGGCGAGCGAGATTGAGCGTTATGTGGTGAATCCCGGACAGGCCACCTCATACATGGTTGGGCAATTGCGTATCACGGAACTGCGCGAGAAAGCACGGACTGCGTTAGGCGACAAGTTTGAGATTGCACAGTTTCACAATGTGGTGTTGGGGTTGGGAGTCGTGCCGTTGCCGGTGTTGGAGCGGGCGGTGGATGCATATATTGAATCGGTTCTTTGATCCTGTCTGGAGTGTGCTGATGCTGCGTCGTCTGTGTTTTGCTGCTGTTGTTTTGCTGTCTGCTGCAACCTTGGTGCATGCCCAATCGGCCGTTGAGGAATTACCGGCGGCGCGGGCTGTGTTGGATGCCAGCGGATTTACGGGAACCACGCTGATTTATGACTTGAATAATGAGCACTGGATGGCAGGACATGCAGAACTGGTGGATACGGCGGCGCTACCGGCATCGACGTTCAAGCTGTTCAGTTCCCTCGTGGCGCTTGAAACGCGTGTTATCCATTCAGCTGATGAAATCATCCCCTGGGATGGTGTGACGCGCAGTCGTACAGAAACCAACACCGATTTAAGTTTGCGAGACGCGTTCAGCGTGTCCTCTGTGGCGCATTACCAACATCTGGTCCGTGAAATTGGTTCGGGACGCATGGGCGTACTGTTGCGCGAAGCTGATTACGGCAATACCGATATGAATGGTGGGCTGGAGACCTTCTGGCTGAGTGGTGATCTGCGTATCACTCCACGACAGCAAATCGAGTTCCTGGTGCGGCTGTATAACAATGACGTTCCGTTTCGCCCTGAAGTGGTTCGCATCGTTAAAGATATTGCGTTGATGGAAGAAACCGACACCTACAAACTGCGCGCCAAAACCGGTCTGGCCGTTGTTGGTGATGCTGAAAACACCGGTTGGTGGGTAGGCTGGGTTGAAAAAGATAACAATGCCTACTTTTTTGCCACGCTACTACTGGCTCAAAACCCGGATGAGACGTTTGTCCCCAAGCGGATTGCAACCACACGCGAAATCCTGTCGCAATTGAACATACTGCCTGCTGACGCCAAATAACTGTTAACAACCGAACGGCTGGTCGATACAATCGGCCGCTTCGCGTGACCTCTGATCAATCTACGATCAAATATCACAAATAAAAAACCAGGGACATTCCGGGGGGGATTCCTATGAATCTGTCAGGCATCACAATTCTCGTTTATCTTGCACTTATCACCATGGTGAGTATTTATCTGACCAAACGCAATAAAAGCTCTGACGACTGGGCCATCGGTGGTGGCGGCATGGGGCTGTGGCTGATTGCTGCAGGCATCGCCGGCACCCGGATTGGAGGCGCTGGGACTTATGGTGTGGCAGGTGACACCATGAATACCGGTGTGTGGAACATGTGGTACGGCGTGAATTCATTCCTCGCGCTGGCATTGGTGGGTTTGTTTTTTGCAGTGCCCTATCGACGCCTGCGTCTGACAACCATCAGCGAACTGTTTGTCAAACGTCATGACAGTACACGCAACGGTTGGTTGACCAGCCTGTGTGTACAGACAGAATACCTGATCATCAATATTCTGGAACCACTGCTGGTTGGCATCATCATCAGCGCGGTATTCGGCATCAACCGCGAACTGGCCATCATGATCGGTGCGGTGATTATTATCTGCTCCACCACGTTTTCCGGCTTGCGCGGTGCCTCTGCCACCAATGTGATTCACGTGGTGGTGGTAACGTTGGGCCTATCCGCAGTTGCCGTTATAGCAGGCGCTGAACTGGGCGGCATCAGCGGTATCAAGGAAAAAGTAGACCTGGCGCTGACTGGCTCTGAAGTGAACCCCGCCAGCTGGTGGAGTTTTATTGGTCTCGGTTGGTTCCCGATCATTGCCATGTTTTTCTCTGCTGTGATTCATACTCCGGCAGCCTCGGTGTATGTGAACTACTCCAGCTCCGCTAAAACCGAAAGCCTGCTGATTCCTGCCTTCCTGATGGCCGGCGTGCTGGCGGCCATTATGCCTATTCTGGCTTCGATCATCGGCATTGAAGCCGTTGCCAAATACGGCACTGACAGTGGCATTACCAGCTACGCTACCATCACACGCATTGCCACCGACACCGGCCCGATTATCGGCGGCGTCGCCATAGCCGCCGTTCTGGCAGCACTGATTTCCTCAGGCGGGCCGATTCTGCTGTCCAGCGCAACACTGTTTGTGAACGACTGGATTCCCGCCTCCAACACCTATGAACCCAAGCGCAAGTTGAAAGCCTATCGCGTCACCAGTGTGATTTACGGCCTCTTCGCCGGTGTGCTGGCGTGCCTGCTGCCCATCAGCTCGGTGCTGGAATTGCTGCTGCTGGGTTTTGCGATGGTGGTACCACCGGCGCTGGCCATTGGATTTATCTTTTACTGGCGTAAAACCACTGAACAAGGCGTGTTCTGGGGCATCGCGTCCGGCTACGGCCTCGGCCTGATCGCCTGGGCTGCCAATACGTTGTTCCTGCACTGGGAAACAGACGTTGCAGCCTACTTCACCACACTGGTCCCACTTGTTGTAATCCCGGTGGTATCGCTGATGACCCAGTCTCCCGAGAATCAGGGCGCCAAATGTGATGCCTTCTACAAAGCGCTGAGAACCCCGGCCCCTTAACCGGGGTCTTAACCGGGGTCGGAGAGATCATTTTTTGTACAGATGTAAACCAGACTTTGCGTCGACAATGCTGATGCATACACACACGTTCTATCGCCCGTGATAAAGTCACCCTGGAATCGACGCCAGGGATGACTCGCAATTGGGTATTGAATTACTGATCAGCTTGACAGGGCTTGCGCTGATTGACAGCACCAGCATCGGGACACTCCTGATTCCGATCTGGTTGCTGCTGGACCACCGTCAGGTGCGAGCATCCAGCATGATGATTTACCTGCTGACAATTGCAGGTTTTTATCTGCTGATGGGCCTCGCCATCATGTTTGGAGCGGACTTGCTTGCCAGCGCTGAAAATCCTGCGCCATCCAATGAAGCACTCCCAACAAATTCGATCACAGCCTTATTGCTGCTGATTGCGCAATTGGCAATCGGTATCGTGTTGTTTGTCATCAGCTTTCGTTTCGACAGCAGCAAACCCAGTGCGACTTCGCGCGTGGAACGCTGGAAACAAAAGGCCGCAGATGCCACAACATCCGTGCGTTTTCTGATGGGTCTGGCCCTGTTTGCTGCCTTGGCGGAAGTTGCAACCATGTTGCCCTATCTGGGCGCCATCGCCCTGATTGCCACTGCACAACTGCCATGGCATCTGGTTTTTATCCTGATGTTTGCCTACTGCCTGATGATGATTTTGCCGGCGATGGTACTACTGGTGCTGCGAATGCTGCTGGGTGAGCGCATCCGGCCTATATTGATAACGGTAGATAGCTGGATCACCAAAAACGCGGCCTCAGCACTCGGCTGGGTGCTGGGCATCGCAGGATTCCTGATTGCCAGCGATGCGTTAACCAGACTGTGGATTGTGTGAACAGTGGCTGTAACGACGTGAGCACCGGCCTGATGCGTCCACTGTCTCTCGATCAAACTCCGTATACAACACCAAGTCGCCACAGTTTACATCTGTACAAAAAATGATCCCGCTGACCCCATCAATACAGCACAACACTGCGGATTGATTTGCCTTCATGCATCAGATCAAACGCGTCGTTGATCTTGTCCAGCGGCATGGTGTGGGTGATCAGGTCATCGATATTGATACGCCCTTCCATATACATATCGACGATGGTGGGTACATCGGTACGACCGCGCGCACCACCAAAAGCGCTGCCGCGCCACACACGACCGGTCACCAGCTGGAAGGGACGGGTCGAGATTTCTTTGCCGGCACCGGCCACGCCGATGATGATGGACTCTCCCCAGCCTTTGTGACACGCCTCCAGCGCCTGACGCATGGTAGTGACGTTGCCGATACACTCGAAGGTGTAATCCGCGCCGCCCTTGGTCAACTCAACAATGGCTTCCACCAGGTTATGCACATCTTTCGGATTGATAAAGTCAGTCATTCCAAATTTGCGTGCCAGCTCAACTTTGCCCGGATTGATATCGACACCAATAATCTGCCGTGCACCCACCAGCCGCGCCGCTTGGATGACATTCAGACCAATCCCCCCCAGACCAAACACCACAACCCTTGAACCCGGCTCAACTTTGGCATCAAAAATCACAGCGCCAACACCTGTCGTCACGCCACAACCGATGTAGCAGACTTTATCCAACGGTGCATCCGGGCGAATTTTGGCCAAAGCAATCTCGGGCAATACGGTGAAATTGGAGAATGTGGAACAACCCATGTAGTGCAGAATGGGCTTGCCATCCAACGAAAAACGGCTGGTGCCGTCCGGCATCAAACCGCGCCCTTGTGTGCTACGAATCGCCTGACACAGATTGGTTTTTGGATGCAGACAATACTCACATTCTCGACATTCCGGCGTATACAACGGAATCACGGTGTCTCCCTTTTTCAGAGACTTCACACCGGGTCCCACATCCACCACTACACCAGCACCTTCATGACCCAAAATCGCCGGGAACGCCCCTTCCGGATCATCGCCTGACAAGGTAAACGCATCGGTATGGCAAATGCCGGTGGCCCTTAATTCAACCAAGACTTCACCAGCTTTTGGACCCTCCAGATCAACTTCAATTATTTCAAGCGGTTTACCTGCAGCAAAGGCGACGGCGGCACGTGTTTTCATTCGACAGGCTCCTGAATTTTCGTTTCGATAGGTACAACTTATGCTAATAAATAGGTTGCATGAAAGCGCAGATGCTCTTCCATAAACGTGGATACAAAATAGTAACTGTGTTCGTAACCGTCTTGGTAACGGACGCGGGCGTTGGGCAACTTTACGGCGACGGCGATCAATGCGTCGGTGTTTAATTGCTTCTCCAGAAATTCGTCAGCGGTGCCCGTATCAACCAACATGGGCAACGATAAACCGTGCGCCTTCAATAATTCCACTGTGTCGTAGGCTTTCCAGTCTTGCTGATCGTCCCCCAGATACGCGGAAAACGCTTTTTGACCCCAGGGGCATCGCATGGGATTGGCGATTGGCGCAAAGGCAGACACCGACACAAAACGTTGTGGCAATTTGCTTGCAATCATCAAGGCGCCATGTCCCCCCATTGAGTGGCCACTGATGGCGCGTTTGTCATTGACCGGAAAATTCTGTTCGATTAATGAAGGTAATTCACAGGTGATGTAATCAAACATCTGAAAGTTTTTTTGCCAGGGTGCCTGTGTGGCATTCAGGTAAAAACCTGCGCCCTGCCCCAGATCATACGCCTCATCATTGGGCACATGCTCACCCCGCGGGCTGGTATCGGGGATCACCAGCGCCAGCCCCAGTTGCGCTGCCACACGTTGCGCCCCGGATTTTGTGCTGAAATTCTCATCTGTGCCCGTCAGACCTGTCAGCCAGTACAACACCGGTACCCGCTGCCCGTTGCTGGCCTGCGGCGGTAGAAAGACCGAAAAGCGCATGGTGCAGCCAAGTACGGCAGATGCGTGCTCAAGGCGTGTTTGTGTGCCACCAAAGTGTTTTCGCTGGTTGATGGTTGTCAGTACCGACATAAGAAGCTACCCAAAATTTAAACATTCATGGATCCGGAAGATAAACGATGCCGGTGTAAAAAACCAACAGCACGGCATTAATCAGGCCATAACTTTATAACTTGTTAATCTGAGGTTGGAGACACTACTATTGACAGCAATTGATGCAGGCTTTGATTTGACTTGGAGTCACCTATAAATGACCAACGAACAACCCACGCTGGCGACCGAACGACTGCGCCTGCGTGCTTACCGGCTTGACGATGCCGCCCGCGTTCAAAAACTCGCCGGAGAACGTGAAATCGCAGAGATGACCCGCACCATCCCGCATCCCTATCCGGATGGCGAAGCGCAGCGCTGGATCAGCCACCAAGCAGTGGCCTGGCAGGAAGGCAGTGCCGTGTCATTTGCCGTCACCCTGCGCAACAAAGACGAAACCATCGGCACCGTTGGGCTGTTCAATCGCCTTGATCAGGAAGCTGAAATTGGTTACTGGATAGGCAAACCGTTTCAGGGGGAAGGTTACTGTACAGAGGCCGTCGAGGCATTGATCGGGTTTGGTATCGCCGAACTTGGCATTGCCCGCTTTTATGCCAGCCATTTAAAACGTAACCCCGCCTCAGGTGCGGTGCTGCGTAACGCCGGTTTGCGCAAGATTGGTAAAGACACCATTATCTGGCGCGATGGTGTCAGCCAGGAACCTATTGAGTTGTATGAATTGTTGATCATGGATGAAGCCCCCTCCGAGGACTGACGCCTGTTCAGTTAACACCCATCCCATCGAGCACTGAATAATGTACAAGGCCGGCTCCTACACCCCCACCACAGCCATCGCGGTCGTGATTGCCAACATGGTGGGCACGGGCGTCTTCACCAGCATTGGATTTCAGATCATCGATATCAAATCCAGTTTTGTGCTGCTGATGCTCTGGCTGGTGGGCGGCGTTGCCGCGCTGTGCGGCGCTCTGACCTACGCTGAGCTTGCCAGCCGCCTGCCGCGCTCAGGCGGTGAATACAATTTTTTGAGTCAGCTGTATCACCCCTCCGTGGGTTTTGTGTCGGGCTGGGTCTCGTTGACTGTGGGGTTTGCCGCGCCGACCGCATTGGCCGCCATGACCTTTGCGGCCTATCTGGATTCCGCACTGGTCAACATCGTGGATATCAATCGGGTGCTCGCCGCGCTGTTATTGGTCAGTATTGTGACCATTGTGCATGGCCGGGATCACAAGGCCAGTGGGGGTCTGCAGAACTGGTTTACGCTGATCAAAATCGGATTGATTATCGGATTTGTGGTGTTGGTAGGCTTGACCGTTGATGCCCCACAAACTGTGAATTTACTGCCGGTTAGAGGAGATGGCACATTACTGACCAGCAGTGCGTTCGCCGTATCACTTATTTATGTCAATTACGCGTATACCGGCTGGAACGCCGCCACCTACATCACCGGAGAAATAGACAATCCCGGGCGCTCCGTGCCACTGGTACTGATTGTTGGCACGTCTGTGGTGATTCTGTTGTATCTGGCGCTCAACGCCACATTCCTGTACGCAGTCCCCATGGAGATGCTGGAAGGCAAACTCGAAATTGGTGTGATTGTCGCACAGGAAACCTTCGGCGAAACCGGCGCGTTGATGATGGGCGGGGTGCTGTCGTTACTACTGATTTCCACGGTCTCGGCCATGCTGATGGCGGGCCCGCGTGTATTGCAGGTCATGGGTGAAGACTTCCGCCTGTTCCGTAAACTGTCAGTTCACAACAAAGGCGGTGTGCCACGCACAGCAATTTATACACAAGGTGTGTTGACATTGATTTTTATTCTGACCTCCACCTTTGAATCCATTCTGGTATTTTCGGGATTTATTCTGGGGTTGAGTTCGCTGGCGACCGTGCTTGGCGTATTTGTACTGCGTTATCAAAAAGGTGCCGATGTTCTTGCCAAATGCGACGACAACGGCTATCGGACCTGGTTGTACCCGCTGCCACCGCTCATTTACAGCAGCATCGTAATCTGGACACTGACGTTTATCATCATCAACAGGCCACAGGAAGCCGGCATTGCCCTCGCCATTGTTGTGCTGGGATTTGCGGCCTGGTATTTCACTGAAAAATTATCTGCCAACGGGGATTCCCAATGACTGACCTGACCCATTCCAATCCTTTATTGCTGCGTGCCATTCAACGCAATATGACCGGCACCCTGCGCGGCGCTTTATTGTTACCGCTGGCACTGGCAACGCTGATCACCTGTGCACCACAACAAGACAACAGCAGCGTTTCAATCGAACAAGCGGAAATTGAAATCTCTGCGGAATCGCAGCGTTTAAATAAAATCGCCCAGCGCGTGGAAATCGTGCGGGACGATTTTGGTGTCGCACATATTTACGCTGAAACCGATGCCGACGCGGTGTTCGGATTCTTGTACGCACAAGCTGAAGATGACTTCCCGCGTATTGAGCGCAATTACACCTGGGCCATTGGCCGTCTTGCGGAAGTCGAGGGCGAAAGTGCGCTGTACAGCGACTTGCGCGCCAAGTTGTATATGAGCGAAGACGAAGCCAAAGCGGCGTATGACGCCGCACCTGAGTGGCTACGGGCCTTGTGTGACGCCTTTGCTGACGGCCTGAATTTTTACCTCGCGTCTAATCCGCACGTGCAACCCAAACTGCTGACACGGTTTGAAAACTGGATGCCTTTTTACTTTTTTGAGGGCTCTATCGGCGGCGATATCGAAGCCATCCCAACCGCCGGTATCGAAGCACTGTACTCACAGGCCGACGCACGAGTCTCTGCACTCCCGCTGGCATCCACTGTTGATTTGACGGCCCAACCGGTCATCGCACAACTGCCGCCCGCACCTCTCGCTGACACCATTTTTGATGAACCGGCCGGATCCAATGGCATCGCGATTAATGGCGAAATGAGTGCCAGTGGCAACGCGCTGCTGTTGATCAACCCGCACACCAGTTTCTTTTTCCGTGGCGAATATCATCTGGTCAGTGACGAAGGCCTGAATGCCTATGGCGCAGCCACATGGGGTCAGTTTTTTATCTATCAGGGTTTTAACGAAACCACCGGCTGGATGCACACCAGTACCTTTGCTGACTTTATGGATGAGTTTGTGCATCAGGTTGTGAACGACAATGGCGAACTCAAGTATCGCTTTGGCGACGAATTGCGGCCGATAGAAATCTCAGAAGTGACGCTGCGTTATCGCACCAACGTCGCCGAAGGTACTGACAATTCAGCCGCGCAGTACGCTGAGCGCACCTTCCCGATTTACCGCACCCATCAAGGCCCGATCACCCACATGCAGGATGATCAGTGGGTGGTGACGCGCATCAACTGGAATCCGGTGGATGCGCTGCGGCAGTCGTATCAACGCATGAAAACCGCCAACTACGATGAGTTCCGCGAGATGATGGACATCCGCACCAACTCATCCAATAACACGGTGTTTGCCGATGCGGAAGGCAATATTGCCTATTTCCACGGCAATTTTATGCCCAGACGCGACCCACAATTTGATTATTCACAACCGGTTGATGGCAGTAACCCTGCCACGGACTGGCAAGGTGTGCACGAGGTTGAAGAGACGGTGATGATTGTTAATCCGCCCAATGGCTGGATACAAAACAGCAACGCCACGCCGTTTACCGTGTCGGGTGAATACAGTCCCAATCCGGACAACTATCCTCGGTATATGGCACCGGATGCTGAAAATTTCCGGCAGTTAAATTCCGTGGAGCTGTTGTCATCGACCTCGGGCCTGAACATCAACAGTCTACTGGATCTGGCGTACGACCCGACATTAAAAGCCTTTGAGCAACTGATTCCGGGGCTGGTCAGTGCCTGGGAAGAACTGGAGCCGGATTGGCCGGATCTGGAACAACCCATCGAAGCGCTGCGTGGCTGGAACTTTGATGTCAGCACGGACTCTGTGGCGATGACACTGGCACATTTTTACGGCATGAATGCGGCGCAACAGATCGACACACCGGCCGGCATGACACAACTGGAACAAATCAACTGGCTGGGCACGGATGCCTCTGCGGTTGACAAGTTGCGGGTGTTCAGCGAGACGATTGTGCAATTAAATGAGAGCTTTGGCACCTGGAATACGCCATGGGGTGATGTCAATCGTTTCCAGCGCATTACGGGCGACATTAACCATCCGTACAGTGACAATGCACCGAGCCTGGCGGTTGGCATGGCATCGTCACGTTGGGGGGCGTTGGCGTCATTTGGGGCACGTGCGTTTCCGGGGACAAACCGTATTTACGGTAACTCGGGCAACAGTTTTGTGGCAGTCGTTGAATTTGGCGATAAAGTTGAGGCTATCTCTATTCTGGCCGGGGGTCAGAGCAGTGATCCGGCATCGCCGCACTTTGATGATCAGGCGCAGCGTTATGTGGAGAGGGAGTTTAAAACGGTGGCATTTTACCCTGAGGATGTGAACGCTCGGGCGCAGCGGCGTTACCATCCGGGTGAGTGAGAAAGTTTAATGCGATAAGGCGGCATCGGGTGCTGATTTAGTGCTATATCTGCCTCTGCGGTCAACCCCAGAATCGAGTTCTGCGGCCAAACCCAGAATCGAGCTCCGCAGCGACATCCAAAATTGAACTGAATCAAACCGCCTGCGACGCCTGCCCCGCCACAATATACCAGCTCACCCAAAGACCATTGATCAACGCACCCGGCACATACGACCCGGTATGCCGCCAGGCACAGGTACTGATCAACGACACCATCAATAACAACGGTGCAAACTGAATCATCACAATGGTGTTCAACGGCTCGCCCGKGGTTATTAACTGTCCTGACACAAACAGACTGCCGTATTGCGCCAGCAGAAACACAACAAACCCGCCGGCCATCACCAACGCGTTACTGATGTACTGATGAGCCCGACTGTCTCCAGCGACCGATAAACCACCATGCAACGCCCGCAACGACAGCATAAAAAACAGGGTGAACGGCAACAGATACACCAGCATGGTCTGGAACTGATCCACACTCATCAACTTCAGACCGACAAACCAGAAACGAAAATCCACTTTGAAAAAGAAGTCCGCTAACAGCAAAGACACATAACCAATAAACACCGTTGTCACCGCAAACAGCAACGTCAGGGCGCCTTTGTTTTGCAACGTGATGACCGAAAAATCAACCTTGTCTGCCTTGACAACAAACCCAAGTCCGGTCAGCAATACAGCATTGGCAACGGCCCAGAACATGACCTGATTGCTGATACCCTGCGGCAAAATTGACGACGCACTGATCAGCCCTGCGCCAATTCCCATAAATGGATAAAACGTGGCAACCGGAATAATCGCACTGACCGCGGCCAGCACCCACCAACGCGAGTTGCGACCCTGCCATGCCGCTCCGCCGGGCGCTTGAGCAAGTGGCGCAAACAGCGGCAACGTCAACAATCCGCGAATACTACCCAGCATCAATGTGATAAATCCCGCAAAGGCGATCAAGGTGCCAATTTCCTTGAAGAACCAGATCTGACCTTCAAGGTTGCGCGACGACGGTCCTTCGATGGGATCATGCACCAACGTCTGCGCAAACCAATCAATGGTATGTTGTACCGAGGTATGCGAGATGTGGTTACCGGGATGTGTGACGGGGGGGTTATGTAATACCCGGGCGTTACCCTCCGCGATACTGCCATAGACACGGCCAATATCCACGCTCGCATCGGTACCAAACAGCGCCTTTAATTTGTTGCTGTCTGCGACCTCACTGCCTTTAGGCACTTCCCACATCAATGGTGCAAACTCATCAAACTGGGCAAATACCACGGCCACATTGCGCGGCCACTCTGGTGTACCGGGGCCTGCCATACCGCTGCCGGTACTTGAACCCTGCAGCACAACAGATTTATAGGCATCTGGCATGGCAGCGGCAGCCGCCAACACGGTCCAGCCGCCCATGGAATGCCCTTCCAGTCCGATGTTGTCTTTATCAACGATGTCAAGACTGCGTAAGTAACGCAGTGCTGCGGGACCACCAAATCCATTGGCAAACGCCGGGCCATCCGAATAACCGTGGCCGCTTTGATCCAGCGCCAGCACCACATAACCGCGACGGGCGAGTTCGATGGCAAACGGGGCCTGCACTTCGCGGGAATTGATATAGCCGTGCACCGCCAGCACACCGGGCGCAGGTGTGCGGGCACTGGCATTGGGAGGTATGTACAACAATGCGCTGAGGGTCTGACCGTTATTCCCGGTAAACCGCACATCCTTGATGGTGATGTCCCCGGAGGTCTGCACCAGATAAGCCAACAGTGAACCGGCAAGAATAGTAATCCAGCCAGTCATGAATAATCGCCAGGGTGATGTCATGAAAAACTCCGCATCTGTTTTATTGTTATTCTGTCATGTCACAACGACGTCAACGTCGGTATTGATACCCGCGCATTGTTTTGTTTCTGAGCGTACATCCTCATATCAGCGGCGCGCAACAGGCCATCAACATAATCACTCCAGTGCTGCAAGCACCAGCGTCAAGGTCAGCGTGTCGAGCATCATACGGAGGTATTTTCCTGCGGCGCGCGTGTTCGGGCTTTTCGAATTATTGTTGTTCCAGATACCTTACCGCTGCATTACCAGCACGATAGCCACTGGCAAAACACGCTGTTAGCAGATATCCACCGGTAGGTGCATCCCAGTCAAGCATCTCGCCCGCACAAAAAATGCCCGGGTATTGTTTTAACATCAAACCATCATCCAGTTCGGCAAAAACCAGCCCGCCCGCGGTGCTGATGGCCTCATCCATGGGGCGCGCTTTGTACACCGTCATGGGCAGCGACTTCAGAGCGACGGTCAGAGATGCCGGTGACATCAGGCTGTCCGATTTAAACTCATGCAACAACGCCAGCTTAAGCCCCGTCAGGCCAAGACGTTTGCGCAGAAAATTGCTGCGTGACGCTTTACCCTGAGGAACCGACATTTTCTGGAGTATCGACTTTTCAGTCAGATCTGGCAACAAGTCCCAAGTCAAGGTTGCGCTGCCGTGGGCGTTGATCAGTTGGTTTATGGTGCGGGAAGCCGCGTAAACCAGACTACCCTGAACACCATAGCGGCCAATCATGGCTTCACCACGTCGACTAAAGAGTTTTTTGCCCGTGGTTGGATCTTTGAGCGTCAAACACACTGACTTCAATGGTTCGCCAGCATACTGCGTCGTTACATGCTCACTCCAACTCACATCAAAGCCGCAGTTCGACGCCGTCAAGGGTGCACAGGTTAATGACTTGCCTGCCAATATCGACACCCAATGACCATCCGAACCCAGACGTGACCAACTGCCGCCCCCCAACGCCAGCACCGTACTGCGGCTGATCACCTCTATCTCGCCTGCCGGGGTCAGAAATCGATGGCTTTGTACGGCGCGCCCGTCTTCATCAGTGATTGATTTCCACCCTAGCCAACGATGCCGGGAAAACAACTCAACCCCCATCGACTGCAGTTGTCTTAACCAGGCGCGCAACAACGGAGACGCCTTGTGATGTTCCGGGAACACGCGCCCTGAACTGCCCACATAGGTCTCGATCCCCAAGTCAGACGCCCAGGCACGGACACGGTCAGCATCAAAATCCCGTAACCAGTTTGTGACCCATGCGTCAGGCTCATAACGCGCGGCAAACGGGTCGAATGCCTCACTATGTGTCAGGTTCAAACCGCCGACTCCGGCGCGCAGGAACTTGCGTCCAAACGATGGCATCGCATCAAATATTGACACCTGCTTACCGGCACCAGCAACACACCCGGCCGCCATCAATCCAGCAGGTCCGCCACCTATCACAGCCACATCGAGGATCTTGTTGCTCATACCGTCTTTCCAGCTATAATTTCGTCCGCTGTGCGTTACCAGACACAGGATATTAACCTCTCCTGCTAGCTTACACACTGTTTCAGAGAATCGTTTGTGAAGACCGCAGCGTATTTGCCGTCATACACGAGCATGAGCACCTAAGAAAAAGCTGAATTGATGACAACCGATACCCGTCAACACAAGCCTGTTTTCTTGCATCTTCGCACACAAACGTCCGCGTGGTTTGTGTTGTTTTTGGGTGTTGTATTGACGATGGTGATTGCCACCCTTGAGCAGCAAGAAACACATGATAACGCCGAGCAGCGATTCAGCTTTGCAGCGGAACAGGTCACACTTCGTATTGATGAGCGATTGCACGCCTATGCGCTAGTCTTGCGCGGCGCGGCAGGACTGTTTAACTCATCCGAGTTGGTGACACGGGAAGAATGGGCAGCCTACGTCAATAATCTGCGACTGTAAGAAAATATTGCAGCAGTGCAAGGGGTTGGTTTCAGCTTGCTGATCGCACCTGATCAACTGGACGATCACGTGGCAAGCGTTGTTGCTGAAGGGTTTGACACCTATACCGTCTCGCCAGCCGGCGATCGGGACATGTACTCGTCCATCATATATCTCGAGCCGTTTGAAGGCCGAAACTTGCGGGCGTTCGGGTTCGACATGTATTCGGAGACTGTTCGTCGTACGGCAATGGAAAGAGCACGCGACCGCAACGAGGCGACGCTGTCTGGCAAGGTAGCGCTGGTGCAGGAAACCGAGACCGATATCCAGGCTGGCACACTGATCTATGTACCGGTGTACCAACACGGCATGCCGCTGGAAACCATTGCACAGCGACAGAATGCGATACGTGGCTGGGCGTACAGCCCGTTTCGAATGACCGATTTAATGTTGGGTCTGGTGGGTGACTGGTCTCTCATGGGTACCAATGGGCTTGGTCTGCGTATTTATGATGGCGAAATCAATAACGATGCCCTGCTGTTTACCAGCCCGGGACTTGCCGACCACGCATTGCCCGATCATCACACACACAGGACACAACTGGACGTGCTTGGCCGGCCATGGCTACTGGAGTTTGAGGCATTAACCGCCGCGCATGTGTCCGATTATCGAGCCGCCTTGTTTGTGGTGATCTTTGGTTTGGCAGTCAGTCTGTTGTTGTTTGCATTGATGGTATCACTTGCCCGTACCCGGGATCGGGCGATAGGCATCGCGGGACAATTAACACACGACATTCGTGAACGCGAAGCGGCGTTGCGCATCGCCAGTACCGAAGCCGAGCACTTTCGCGAGGCGCTTGAGCATGTCAGCTCGTATATTTTTATTAAAGACAGCAATCGTTTATATCAATATGCCAACAAGGAGTGCCTGGACTTGTTCGGATGCACGGCAGAATCCATCAAAAATACATCAGACGAACAGTATTTTCCCCTGGCAACTTGTGAACAGCTCAAAAAGATTGACGAACAGGTGTTGCGTGGCGAAAAAACCAAATCGGAAGTTGAAGTGCGCACGGAAGATGGTCGCCGGCAGATCTATCTGGAAATCAAATCGCCAATTTACGATGACGCAGATCACACACAAGTGACCGGTATTTTGGGCATCTCAACCGACATTACAGCGTTGCGACTGCGTGAAGAAGACATGCAACGGGTAGCGCATTATGACGCGCTTACCGGTCTGCCCAATCGTTTGTTACTCGCAGACAGACTAAGACAGGCAATGACGCATGCCAAACGTAGCGGCGGACAACTTGCGCTGGTGTTCCTTGATCTGGATGGTTTCAAGGCTATCAATGATCAATATGGGCATGGGGTCGGCGATGACCTGTTGGAAGTGGTTGCACGACGCCTGAAAGACTCTGTGCGCGATGGTGACACCGTCGCGCGTATTGGCGGAGATGAGTTTGTAGCAGTGTTACAGGACATCAACGGTCTGGAAAATGTAAAAATTATTCTGGATCGCATGATGAGTGCGGCAGCTGACCCTATCCATCTACAAGGGAAGCACATGAAAGTCTCTGCCAGCATGGGCGTCAGTCTGTACCCACAAGACGCCGATATCTCTGAAGATCAACTCATGCGTCAGGCAGATCAGGCTATGTATCAGGCCAAAAATGCCGGCCGCCGCCGCGCACATCTGTTTGTGCAACACGGCGACCCGATTGTGCTGCATGTTGATCAGCGTTAATCAACTCCAGCGATTGGTATATTCAATCAGTTTCTCGGTGATACCCGTCTCGGACAGCGAGTGACCGGCGTCAGCGATGATGTGCAACTCTGATTCCGGGAAGGCTTTGTGCAATTCCCAGGCGTTTTCCACGGGGCACACCACATCATAACGGCCATGCACAATCACCGTGGGAATGTGGCGGATCTTGTGCACCTGATTTAACAGGTAGTTGTCCTCGTCAAAAAAGCCCTTGTTTATAAAGTAATGGCATTCAATGCGCGCAAAGGCATCGGCAAATTCATCATCGCCAAAACGTGCGGCAGCGGATGCATCGTAGCTGAGTTTCGAGGTTGAGCCTTCCCAGACTGACCAAGCTTTGGCGGCGTCTGCGCGCACCCTGGCATCACTGGACGTCAGGCGCCGGTAATACGCGGACACATAATCATCACGCTCATCTTCGGGAATCGGCCGTTTGTAAGCTTCCCAGAGATCCGGGAACAATTTTGAGCAGCCTTCCTGATAAAACCAGTCAATTTCCTTTTTGCGCAGCAGAAAAATGCCGCGCAAAAACAATTCCGTACACACATCAGGGTGTGAGCTCGCGTAGGCCAGCGCCAGCGTCGACCCCCATGAGCCACCAAATACTGCCCAATGCTGAATGCCCAGATGTTCCCGGATGCGCTCAATATCCGCCACCAGATCCCAGGTGGTATTGTCACGCAATTCTGCGAACGGTGTACTTTGTCCACAGCCGCGCTGATCAAACATCACAATGCGCCATTTGGATGGATCAAAAAACTGCCGGTATTGCGGCAATGTGCCGCCGCCCGGCCCGCCGTGCAGAAACACCACGGGTTTGCCCTGCGGATTGCCTGATTGTTCAAGGTACAAGGTATGCCGTTCAGACACCTGCAGAAACTGCGTATTAAAGGGTTCAATTGCCGGATAAAGTGTTGTCATCACATTCTGCTCATCTTTCATATCACATGGTTTGCCCGGTGGTAAGACCGTGTTCAACTCACTTTTTGCACAGCCGGCGGGTATTCCCCTGACATGGCAAACTGTTGAATCAGGCGCTCTGGCGCCATCGGTTTGGCAAACAACCAGCCTTGCGCAAAATCCACACCGCGCTTGCGCAGGTATCTGGCTTGTTCTTCGGTTTCCACACCCTCGGCCACAATTTTTAATCCCAGCGTTTTGGCCATCTCGATAATGTGCAACACCACAAGACTGGTGGCTGCTTCCTTGTCGATTGCCTCAACAAACAGCCGGTCAATTTTTAATGCATCAAACGGAATCGTTTCAAGATAGGACAAACTGGAGTACCCGGTACCAAAATCATCAATCGCCACATGGATGCCCCTCGACCTCAGCGCGTGGACAATACGCGCGGCTCTATCGGGATCAATCAGCATACGTTCAGTCAGTTCGACAGTGATCTGACCGGAGATCGCCCCGGTACGCCGTTTCAGTTCAAGCAATGAGTCCAGCGCAGCGTCTGATTGCAAATCCCGCGCTGACAAATTGATGGTGACAAAGAAGTCGGGCACAGCCGTCAGGAACGCACCCAAATCATGTTCAACCAGTTGTATTACGCGCGCGGTGACCGCGGTGATCTGTCCGGTTTGTTCTGCAATGGGGATAAAGGCATCCGGATAGACAATTTCACCGTCTTTGCGGCGCCAGCGCAGCAAGGCTTCTGCACCCAGCCATTGACCGGTATTGATATCCACGACGGGTTGATAAACCAGATAAAACTCGTCGCGTTTGAGGCCCATGCGTATCTGGGTCGCCAGTGACGATTGTTGCCGTGCCAGATAAATCACAGCAATCGAAAACACGATACCCGCAATAATTGACAGCGGTAATAACAGCAGCAGAAACTCCCGCACCCGCTCATTCAGATAACGAATGGGAATGGCCGCCACCGCACCGGTAAATCGCACATTGTCCGAGCGCACCACGGCAACAATGTATTCACCATCCACAAACGCCGCCTCAGCCAAATCTTGTGTGGATATCACCCAGTCTTTATTGATGGGCTGATTGGCCGTCCGAATTTGATTGGTTGTTGGGTCAAACGTGCCAAACAGCACGCCGTCCAGATCCACCACCATATCAACAGCCTGTGTCCGATGCGCCATGGCAATAAACCCAAGACGCTCAAGTGAGACGTAGGGCACGTCCACATCAGTTGGCAACGGGGATTGATAGCGCAAAGTTGTACCATCGGGAGTGACCAGATCCCCCGGTCCAAGATCGAGCCCGGCACCGTGCTGCCCCAATGTCGAGCAGATCAGTCGACCATCCCGGACGGCACCGGCAACTTTCATAAACTCCATGGAGATACCGAGTTGCTGCATATTCAGCAACATCTCATCGGAGCACGGATCACCGGGGTTGAGTGCAAATTCCTGTAGCAGGATCTCATTGGCCAGACGCATCTGTTCAACCGCGCGATCCGAGCGGTCTACCACAACTCGCGCATAACCCAGAGCGCGACTTAACTCAGTATCCAGTCCTTGTTGCTGCGCAATATAGGTGGCAGACAACGGCGGGCCGAGTGCAACCAGCAATGCGAGTACTACAAGTAACTTTATCGCCTTGGATCGGCGCATAAACCCCCTCGCCAATTTTTTGTTTTAAGGCGTGAACTCATCGTAGTGCACCAGAATCTGTTTTGTCATCCGTCTTTTTTATGCACCACAGATTAAATCGACGGGTTTGTGACTTCCTTAACAAATTTTTTTTAATTTTTCGAACTGCCAGGTTGAATGGTTCGCATATTCACCCTGAAATTGACGCGTTAACCCGTTGTCATGACAGACCTTTATTGCTACATTCGGGTGCTGGCCTGTGACACCAGAGCACTGGAATAAACCAACTGCCCCATCCACAGTATTTAAAACAATAGCGGTGAATATCATGTTTGACAGAAACAAGGACCGACAACCTGAAAAAATTGATCCCCCTGCACCCTCTGCGCCAGCGATAGATAACAGCTCTGCAGCGTATCGGGCACCGGCAGCCGCCACCGGCAAGTCTGCTGTGTTGGGCGCTACCATTCGGGTCAAAGGCGAAATCAGTGGTGACGAAAACCTGCTGATCGAAGGACACGTTGAAGGCTCCGTCAGCTTGTCAGCACATGAACTGACTATCGGAAAAACTGGCAAAGTACACGCCAATATCACCGCAAGAACCATTCGTATTGATGGTGAAGTGCATGGCGATATCGCTGGCAAAGAAAAAGTCGTGGTCTCCAGCACCAGCAACATCAAGGGCACCATTGTGACCCCCAAAATGACGTTGGAAGAAGGCGCGCGCTTCAAGGGCACAATCGACATTGACCCGGCTCATGCCAACAGCAGCGGTGCAGGTTTCAAACCGGCTGCGGATAAGCCGGCCTGATGTTGAACACCGCCGAACAGCTCGACACGTTGGGCAGACAGACGTTACAAACACGTCTGATGCCCGACGTGCTTGAGCAGTTGGCCAAACACTCACCCTTGATGGTGTTTGATGTCGGTTTTGGTGTGCACGAAACCGTCGAGTTTTTTGGCAATCGTAAGTGTCGCTTGCACTTCAGTGCCTTGCATGAAGGTTTGCGCGTGCCGCCCGTGGTGAAATCCAAAACCCCCTTTGGACAGCTCACAGATCAATCTGAAAAGGATAATGCGCTCTATCTTGCCTGGCTGGAGCGCTTTCAGTCAGCCATGCAATTTGCGCCCGGCACCCGTTTTGATCTGTGTTTGTTCTGGGACTTCCTGAATTATCTGGATGATCAGGCGCTTAAAGCCTTTGCAGATGTGCTTGCGCCCTACACGTCACCGCAGACACTGGCACACGCCTATATCCTGCTGAAACCAGAAGCAGACGTGTTAAATCGGGAATATGGTGTCAAGGCTGCCGACCTGATATCAGTAAAACCAGCGCAATACGGGTCGCTGGCGTTTTATGCACGCCCGCAGGCACGCGTCACGTCCATGATGAAAGGATTTGCTGTCAAACACAGCGTGCTGCGGCGGGATGGTCTTCTGGAGGCCGCCCTGAAGTCCGCCTGAGTGTTCAGTGCAAACGGTGGTTAAACAGCGACAGCCGGCTTCTCGGCGCTGCGCCGATCGCGACCAAAATCCGCCTGAAACACGTGTTCTGCCAACCCCACACCGGCCTCTGACATGGTCAGATACGTCTGATCCGCCCCGGCTTTGATGATCTTTTCCGCCTCGTCACTGTGCATACTGTGCGACACAATCAGTCCGCCAAAACCACTCTTACGCAGTTTTTGTGCGGCAATGACCTTGGCTTCCATGTCATTGATGGTCAGGATCACGGCATTCACACACGCCAGATCCAGATTCTGCCAGAACACCTGATCTTCTGCGTCGGCAAAAAACACGTTATGACCCAATTGCTTGTGCATTTCCACCCGCGCCGGGTCCGAGTCCAGCGCCACCAGCCGACATTTATCTTTGAGATGTTCATACGCGGCCGTACCAGTACGTCCCAGCCCCATGATCAACACTTCGGCATCACCCAATGACAATGGCTGCTCATCGGGATGACGGATGTTGCGTTCAAATGGAATCAGCCGCGATGCCAGTCTTTCATACAGCGGATGTGCAAAACGATTCAACGGCGCGCTGACCAAAAATGACAACGCCGCTGTTAATGCCAACGGTACCAGCCATTCAGGCAGCACAATACTGGCCACAATCAACCCGAATTCACTGTAGTTGGCCAGACTGAGTGTGGACAAAAACGCGCTGCGTGCGCGCAGTCTGAACATCACCAGTAACAGGAAAAAGATAATGGCTTTCAGCGGCAGCAATGTGGTCATCGCCAATGCAAAAATCCAGGCTTGTGAATCCGGCAAGCCGCCGATGCCAATCTGCAGGAAAAACCCAACCAGGAAAAATTCCTTGATGCTCCACAGCGTCTTTGACAACTCACCCGCTCGCCGGTGATCTGCCAACATGGCGCCTAGTGCCAACGCCCCCAACTCAGAACTCAATCCCAGTAACTCAAATCCATACCCGCCTATTACCAGCGCCAGCAGCAAACCAAACAACAATTGCAGCTCATCGTGACCACTGGCATTCAGCAACCGGAACAGCAAGGGCCTGAGGAACGGCAAACCAAACACCAGCAACGCCCAGACAGACGGTGTTCTGCCTGCCGCCAGACTCATGACCACAAGGGCAATCAAATCCTGCACAATCAGAATGCCAATGGCCACACGTCCATGAAAGGCCCGCAACTCACGTTTGTTTTCCAGCACCTTGGCAGCCAGTACCGTGCTGGAGAAGGATAACGCCACCGACAACATAAACGCTGTGTACAGGTCGACACCAAACACCAGTAACAAGGCCGGCGTCATCAGTACAACAGAAATCAAAAAATGCAGCAGACCACCGCCGATGACTTCGCGCTTGATCAGATTACGCAGATTGAGTTTCAGCCCGACGGTGAACAGCAATAGCAACACACCCAGATGAGCAACGTGATCGAGTACCTCACCCGCTTCAGTTGGCATGCCCAGTTCACTGGAATAGGTCGAAATTGCAAAACCGGCTGCCAGATACCCCACCAGGGGAGGCAAGCCGATGGTGCGCACCAACAACCCGATACTAAATGCAAACCCAATCCAGACTGCTTCCAGCAACATTCAGTACGTCTCCATCATCCGTCTTACGTCATCAGGTGTTTAATGCCGGCCAGCGCGCGATCCACATGGGCGAGCGTATTGTAAATACCGGGGCACAATCGCAAGCCGCCGGTGCCGGCACCTGCGATACCAAATTCGTCATACAGGCGATTGGATAACGTACCGCCCTGCCCGGCAGCAGTCTGGACCACCACCACACCAAAACTCAGCGCAGGGTCCATGGGTGTGACCAGCGGCACACCCAAGGCATTCACGCCATTTTTTAAATGTTGCGCCAACTGAACAATACGTTGTTCAACGCGCTCAGCCCCGATACTGTCATGCAACCGTGCCGAGACACTTAATGCCGCGAGGGCCGCGTCATCACGCTGCCCCAGCGATTCAAACTTGCGCGCACCGGTCAGGCGCGCTTCGGGACCGTTACCCCAACCCGACGCCACGACGCCCGGCCAGATGCGGGCATGGTTGTCCGCGCGGACGTACAACAGGCCAACTTCCTTCGGCCCCATGTACCACTTGTGCGCGCTGGCAGTAAACGAATCCATGCCCAAGGCTTTCAGATCCAGCGCCATCGCCCCCCAGGTCTGTGCGCCATCAACATGGACATAAATGCCGCGCGCTTTGGCTGCCTGCACCAGTTCTGCAATCGGCAGTTTGATACCACTGACATTGGACACATGGGTCACCGCCAGCACCCGCGTGCTCGCGGTAAACTGCGATACAAAGGCCTGCAGCAACTGCTGCGGACTCTGCAGATCCACCGGTGTTGCTACTTTGATAACCTCAAAGCCATAGCGCGCCGCACGTACCTGCCAGGCAACATGATTGGTGGGATGGTTTTCATCCCAGATAATCACCTCATCACCCGCTGACAAATCCAGACCATTGTTGATGATGTTGTTGGCCTCACTGGTGTTGCGCACCAGTGCTATCTCATCAGCACTGACATTCAGTTGCGCGGCGACCAGCGCGCGGGTGTTCTCCAACAGATCGGAAAACTTGCTGCGATTGTTAAAAGAGCAATCCTGATCAATATCCGCGGTCAGAAAAGCCACCTGCTCAGCGACTGCCCTGAACGATGGACACAAATTGGCCGCATTCATCGGCACGGTGGTATCCGGGAAGGAAAACTGCTCGCGCACCATCTGCCAGTAGTCTTCACCGGCAATGGGCTGGCTGAACTGTGCGGACACCGACTGCTGGGCAATCGCCAACCGCGACGACAGTGATGCAGCACCCAGTATCAGCGCGCTGCTGCCGGTCAGGGTACGGCTAAGGAACTGACGTCGACTGTGATCAGGCGTGCCCGGCGATGTTTTCATGGCGCAGTTGCCTCCGCATCAGCGACCAGACGACCGCCCACCCACGTTTTGGCTACGCTTGTTTTCCAGATTTCAGTGGGTTCTACCGCAAAAATATCCTGATCCACCAAAATAAAATCGGCCTTCTTGCCAGGCTCCAGCGTGCCCAGTTCATTCTCCTGATGCGCGGCAAAGGCGGCATCCAGCGTGAAACTGAGCAACGCTTCCTCGTGCGTCATACGCTCTTCCGGGAACCAGCCGCCCGGGGGCTCATTGTTCTGATCCTGACGGGTAATTGAGGCGTGCAAACCAAAAAACGGGTTGGCCGGCTCAACCGGGAAGTCAGAGCCGTTTGCAATGATCACACCGGTATCCAGCAGCTTGCGCCATGCGTAAGCCCCGTGAATTCGCACCTCACCGATACGATCCTGAGCCATGTTTTTGTCGCTGGTTGCATGCATGCCTTGCATGGAGGGAATCACACCCAGTTCGCTGAAACGCAGGATATCCTCGTAACGCAGAATCTGTGCGTGTTCAATACGGTGACGCTGATCGCGGGTATTGGTGTTCTGGATCAGAGCCTCAAAGTTGTCCATGACAATCATATTGGCGCCATCGCCAATGGCATGCACGTTGACCTGAAAACCCGCCTGCATGGCCTGCGTCATCAATTGTGTCAGACGCTCGGGTGTGTGTAACAACAGACCCCTGTGCCCGGGTTGGTCGCTGTAGTCCTCATTCAGATAGGCACCCCGGCTGCCGAGTGCACCATCAGAGGAGATTTTGACACTGCGCACCGACAAGGTGCCGTCATCGCTAATGAAATGCCCAGCTGCCAGATGCTCGGCAAACTGCGCGTCTGTTGCTGCCAACATGACATACACGCGGATGGGCAAGGGGCCTTCTTCCAACAGTTCGCGGTAAGCCTGCAGGTTACTGCTACCAACACCGGCGTCGTGGACGCTGGTCATGCCTTGTTCGGCAAGACGTTGCAACGCCAATCGCAAGGCCATTTTCTGCTCTTCAATGCTGGGCTGCGGAATATTGCGTGTGATCAGGCGCATGGCTGTATCAATGAACGTACCCGTTGCGCGACCCTCAGCATCCCGGATGATCATACCGCCATCCGGGTCCGGCGTTGTTGAATCGATACCGGCCAATTCCATGGCTGCCTGGTTCGCCCAACCCGCGTGTCCATCCACACGACTGAACCACATCGGGGTATCAATACCGGCTGCGGCCAGGGTTTCTGCGCTGGGAAACTCGTTACTGTCCCACAACACCTGATTCCAGCCGCGCCCCTGAATCCATTGCAGCCCGGGGTTGGCCTGTTGGAATTCAATCACGCGCTGCACAGCGTCCTGTTCGCTGCGGGTGCCGGTCATGTCCACACGCAACTGACTGAACCCGTAATTCAGCACGTGGCCGTGCGCGTCAATCAGCCCCGGCAACAAGGTTTTACCCTTGCCATCAATCACCGTCAGATTGTTATCAGAAGGCAATGTGTCGGTCGCCGAAAAAACACGATCAATGGTGTCACCGGTGAACTGCAGGGCAGAGAACTGTACCAGTTCGCGATTGCTGTTCATGGTATAGCCATTAACGTTGGTCAGTAAGGTTGAAGTCTGTGCCAACAGGAGTTGACTGAACAGCGTGGACGCTGCCAATGCAGCACTGAGCAGGAAGGTTTTCTGAACTCGCATGATGTGGTTCCGTCTTGGTGTTTTTGTACAAGACACAGTTTACCCAGATCACCAATTGTCGTATACGGTCAAAACCGGGGTTATACTCGGGAAAAACAACAATCCAAAGGCATCACCCATGTCACATACAACGTTTGTTCGCCGTACCCTGATCAATGCATTGATGACCGGCCTGCTTGCCAGCGCCGCCAGTCTCACCCTCGCCACCGAATTAACACTGGTCAGGTTTGGCCCGGTTGGACAGGAAAAACCCGGGCTGATCGATGATCAGCAGATCCGCGATTTATCCGCGCACATCAACGACATCACACCGGATCAGTTATCCGACGACAGTCTGGCGCGACTGGCTCAAATTCCGCTGAACTCGCTGCCCGTGGTGCCGGGCAATCCCCGTTTGGCAGAACCGGTTACCGGCGTGCAGAAAATCATCGCCATTGGTTTTAACTATGTGGACCACGCCGCAGAAATGGCCGTTGAACTGCCCACTGAACCCTTGGTGTTTATGAAATCCGTGACGGCGATTTCCGGCCCGTTTGAACCGGTACTGCAACCACGGGGTGTCACTAAACTGGATTATGAAGCGGAACTGGTGGTGGTTATTGGCAAAAAGGCACAGTATGTCAGCGAAGCCGATGCACTGGACTATGTGGCAGGTTACAGCACTGGCAATGATGTCTCCGAGCGCGCCTTCCAGCGTGAACGCGGCGGCCAGTTTGTCAAAGGCAAAAGCGCCGATACCTTTGCGCCGTTTGGCCCCTGGCTGGTGACGCGCGACAGTATTGATGATGTGCAGAATCTGGCGGTCTGGTCTGAAGTCAACGGTGAGAAGCGCCAGCAAGGCAATACCAATCAGATGGTGTTTGGTGTCGCCCATATTGTCAGTTACCTCAGCCAGTTTATGACACTGATGCCCGGCGACCTGATTTATACCGGCACGCCTCAAGGCGTGGGTGATGCGATGACACCACCGCAATATCTACAACCGGGCGATGTGGTGCGCATCGGCGTGCAGGGATTGGGCGACATGCAACAAGAGATTCTTCCACCCAAATGACTCCTGCAATCAATCTGGCCAGAAAGTCTGGTATCAAACACACCCTGCATGAGTACAAACACGACCCGGGGCATGAATCCTATGGTCTTGAGGCTGCTGAAAAAATGGGGGTTGAACCGGCGCGTGTGTTCAAAACCTTGATTGTTGCCACGGAAACAAAAGAACTGTTGGTGGGCATTGTGCCAGTAAGCGCCATGTTGAACATGAAGCAGATTGCCAAAGCGGCAGGCGCTAAAAAAGCCGCCATGGCAGCCGCCGCGGATGTGCAGCGCAGCAGTGGTTATGTGCTGGGGGGCGTCAGTCCGTTAGGGCAAAAAAAAGCACTCCGCACCTTTATTGATACCTCAGCCCAACACTTCGACACGATTTTTGCCAGTGCCGGGCGGCGTGGTCTGGAGATTGAATTGGCGGCCGCTGATCTGGCGGCATTAACGCGCGGCAATTTTGCCAATATTGYTGATGAGGAACATTAATCCCCGCTCACCCGTTTGGCTGCGAGCCAAAATCGATGTCAACACGCGTGCCCTGTCCCACCACGCTGCTGAGATCGATTTTCCAATTGAAGCGCTCACACAAACGCCGCACCAGGTCCAGTCCCATACCGGTGCCCTGCTGTTTGGTGGAATAACTGCGTTCAAACACCCGCTCCAATTGGTCGGCCGCGATACCTTCACCAGTGTCTTCAATACTCAGGCGACTGCCTTGTAAACGAATAAAGATTAACCCGTCGCTGGTGTGCTCGATTGCGTTGCGCAGCAGGTTGCTTAACACCACCTTTGCAATGCTTTCACTTTGATCAAGTAAGAGATCGTTATTGATCTGCTGCTGCACCTCAATGTGGCGCGCTTTTAGCTGTGCATCATGATCTTCCACCAGACGGCTGATGACCTGACCCAATTGCGTTTGCTGAGCACTCTGCACCGGGCGGGCATCTTCACGCGACAACAGCAGACTGACTTCGATAAAACCCAGCATGTCATGGCACGCACGGGAAATACGCTGCAAGGCACGACTAAAGGACGCAGGTTGTGATGCAGACTGCGACTCCAATACTTCCACGGCGCCCATGACCACGGACAACGGCGTTCGCAACTCATGACTGGCGGCCACTGCAAAATATTTTTCGCGCTCAACAAACCGGTCCAGCCGTTCAAGGTACAAATCAAAGGCGCGCGCGATACGCGACACATCGCTGCCATAGGTGTCGGTTGCCACCCTCACCCCGCGTTGATCCGGGCGAATCGACGAGAGTTTCTCAGTCAGCGCCTGCAGCGGCGACAGCACCGCCAGTGATGCACGGTAACCGGTAAACGTCGCCACAATCAGCACCAATAACGTGCCTGACGCCAACAGTTGTAACAACCAATGTTCCTGTTGTTCCCACTCGGTGATGTCCTGGCTGAGCACCACCAGACCGGAGTCAGCGGCGCGCACCTCCACCTGAAAATACCGCTCATCAATGCGCACACTGTGGTGGGACCCTTCCGGCAACGCCGCAAACTGCTCTGGCAACGCATTGAGCGCATCGCCGTAATACAAGTGCCAGTCCCTTAACAGCGTGTCATCAAACTGTGCGGGGCCAACGGGCGACTCCAGAATCAGCGTCAGTTGATCGGACACCATGTGCCCAAATGCGACGGCTTCCAGTCTGACTTTGATTTCCCAGATCACACCAACAAACAAGGTGCTGATGACGGTGACCAGCAACACAATCGCCCACATTACTCTGGCGCGCAGACTCAACTGTTTTATCATCACATCTCTCGCTGCGCACACAGACGATAGCCAATCCCGTGCACGGTATGAATCAGTTTTTCAGAAAATGGTTTGTCGACAATCATGCGCAAGGCGTAAATGTGGGTGCGCAAAATATCATTGTCTGGCGGGCTATCTCCCCAGACATGTTGTTCCAACTCTTCGCGTGTCACCACCCGGTGTGAGTTTCGCATCATTAACTCCAGCAGACGACGTTGCACCGGATTAAGCTCCAGCGTCACGCCATCGCGCTGCGCCTGGCGCGTGTCAGGCGTGTAACTCAGCCCCTCAACCATCAGTGTTGCCGCCGCTGAGCGAAGGGTACCGCGTTTGACCAGCGCCAGCAGCCTGGCCTCCAGCTCTTTAATCGAAAAAGGTTTTACCAGATAATCGTCTGCCCCGACTGAAAACCCCTCCAGCTTGTCATCCAGCTGATCACGGGCCGTCAACATCAGTACCGGCGTTGTTACACCCCACTGCTCGCGCAACTGCTGGCATAACACAAACCCGTTCATGCCCGGCAACATCACATCGAGCACAATCACATCAAACAACGACGTTGACTGCCCGTTCAGGTGCGCGGTCGCCATCGCCAACCCCGCCGTGCCGGTGGTGGCAAAGTCGAGTGTATGCCCCAGCGGCTCCAGATAATCCGCGATGTTGGCTGCGATATCACGATTGTCTTCGATGACCAGAATATTCATAGACCCGCCCATTAGCCTTGCCATGTCACACCAGTATGCAAGTCGCTTTGCAAAAAAAATGTCAACACTGGTCAAATCATGCATCGAAGACGGTCGCCTGTCCGCCAATTTATGCAACTTGACGCAGCACAGCAGCGTTTCGACAAAATTTATACATCTACCACTTTATGCTGAGGGCCTGATGATAACTTCGGAGTATCTGAACGTGACTGGCCGATTTTGCACAATAACGCGCCTGACGCTGGCGGTGGCGATAGCACTGTCTATCAACCAAAGCCTTGCACAGACTGCCGGGCACTCACCGGCGCTCTTTCCGGAATACCCGCTGGAACACTCATCAGAGCATGCACCGTTACAAAAAAGCAGCAGTATCCGGTTTATCGACGCGTATAACGAAGCCTTGAAACTGGCACCTGAAGACCGGCTAAGCCAGTCTTCGCGTGATCAGGCCACCAGTGTCAGTGCGATTGCCGAACGCTGGATCGTTGGCGCACCGGCGTGGCAAACCTCCGTCATCAATGATCGACTGCTCAGCAACCGCGGGTTGCGGGAACTGGAAACCAGCCTGGCCGTCAATCTGTGGCGACCCGGTGAACGCCGCGATGCGCGCGACCGCGGCACCGCGTATGGGCAACGCAGCGCTGCTATGCAGCATTATTTGCGCTGGTTGGTGGCGGGCCGTGTGCGTACCAATCTGGCGGAACTGGAAACAGCCGATCTGCAACTGGCGGCGGCACTGCAGGCTGAACAGGATGCCTTGCAACTGCTGGAAACCACCCAGCGATTGCAAAACGCCGGCGCGGCATCCACACAGGAAGTCCTGCAGGCTGAAAACCTGTGGCTGCAACAAGGTCGCCATGTGCTGGACGCGCGCGCCGCGCTGGTGGATGCCGAACGATCCTGGCAGGTGCTGACCGGACTGACCGTGCGTCCCGCCGAACCGCATGAGGAAACCCGCGCCGCGCAGGAGGTTATTGAACAGCATCATCCCCTGCTGGCGTTGCGTCACAGTGACATGATGATCAGCGACAGCAACATCGCCGATGCGGAGCGCCAGACCAAAGGCAGTCCAACCATCAGTCTGGGCATGCGTCGTGAACGCGGCGATTGGCAACAACCTTCTATCGAAAGCGTCGGCATCAGCGTCTCCATCCCGTTTGCCAGTCGCAGCCTGGTGGCCGCTGGCAGCGCCGACGCGCGCGCCGCCCGCACGGACAGTGAACTGGCCTTAGTGCAGGACATGCGCGCACTGACGGCGCAACTGCATGAAGTTGAACACGAGCTGTTCACGTTGGCGCAAGCCTTGCCGCTGACTGAGCGCCAGCACGCTGTGAATCAACAGCAATGGCAGATGGCGCAGACCGCATTTGAGGTCGGCGAAGCGGATCTGACACACGTCATTATGGCGCTGCAACGTGCTCAAGACAGCGCACGCGAACATCAATTGCAGTTGCTACGCGAGCAACACCTGACTTCCGAATACAACCAGATTATTGGAGTACTGCCATGAACGCCCTGAAACCACTGGTGTTTGCGTTACTGATACCCGCCTTGGTCACCGCTGCCCACGCACAAGAGGCGATACCGCTGGCGGCAGACGATCTGCAACGCATGGCGATTGTGTTTGCACCGGTGCAAGCGGTGGCCGGCACCGACGGTGACCGCGTCCCCGCGACGGTGATCAGCCCGCCGGATGTGTCGGGCACGCTCAACGCCTTGTTCGAAGGTCAATTACAAAGCTGGCATGTGGAAACCGGCGCCGAGGTCAGTGTTGGCCAGTTGCTGGCAACCTTGCGCAGTGAAGACCTGTTGCTCGCACAACAGATGTTTATGGATGCTGCGATTGCACTGAGTCACGCGGATGCGGCACTGACACGCGACCAACGTCTGTTTGACGAAGGCATCATTGCCGAACAACGTCTGCAGGCCAGCAAGCGCGACCAACAACTGGCAGCGGTGGCTGAATCAAGTGCCCGGCGGCGCCTGAGTTCTGCCGGCTTCAGCAACAACGAACTGTCGCAGCTTCAACGTGGCAACAGCACGCTCGGGCAATACCAGCTGAAGGCGCCCGTTGCTGGCATCGTCAGTCAGCGCCTGGTGCAGGCCGGCGCGCAGGTCAGTGACGGCGACGCCCTGCTGGGGCTGCGCAGCAGCGACCCACTCTGGGTGAGTGCACGCGTCCCGGCACGTCTGGCCGGCAGTCTGCAGGCTGGCAGCACACTGACACTGGCCAACAGCAGCGCCACCTTGACCTTGCGGCAAATTGACAAACAAATTGACAGCGTCAATCAGACCATTGGCATTCAGGCAGAGCTTGATGCCGGCTCGCCAATGGCGTTAATGCCCGGCCAGATTGTCACCCTGATCCTGCCACCGGCCGAGCGCGGTGTGCGTGTGCCGGCTGAAGCGGTGGTGCATGCCGGTGAAGAAACCACCGTGTATGTGCGCACCAGCAGTGGTGCAGAAGCCAGAGTGTTACAGCTGACACCGTCAGGCCGACACTATATCGCCGCCGACGGCCTGCGTGCCGGTGAAGAAGTGGTGGTGCAAGGCGCTGCGGTGCTCAAAGGGATTCAGCTTGGCCTGGGAGGCACAGAATAATGCTGGCTAAACTGGTTCAGCTTTCTCTCAGCCAGCGCCTGTTGACCGGTTTGCTGGCCCTGCTGCTGGCGGGTTTTGGTACCCGCGCCTTACTGCAGCTACCTATTGATGCCTTCCCGGATATCTCGCCGACGCAGGTAAAAATCATCATCAAGGCACCCGGCATGACACCGGAAGAAGTTGAGTCCTTGATCACCCAACCGATTGAAGTTGAGTTGTTAGGTATTCCACGCAAAACCATTCTGCGCTCCATTTCAAAATATGCGCTGAGCTCCATTACGCTGGACTTTGAAGAAAGCACCGACATTTACTGGGCGCGCCAACAGGTCAGCGAACGTCTCGCCAATGTCTGGGAAAATCTGCCGGGCGACATCAGCGGTGGACTCGCACCGATGAGTACACCACTGGGCGACATGTTTATGTTCACCATCGAAAGCGACACCTTGACACTGGAACAGAAACGTTACCTGGTGGACTGGGTGATACGCCCGGCGCTGCGCACCGTACCCGGCGTTGCCGACGTCAACGCGCTGGGTGGTTTTGTACGCACCTATGAAGTCACGCCCGATCCGGCTGCCATGGCGCAACTGGATGTCAGTACCGATGCGTTGATTGACGCGCTGGAAATGAACAACAAAAATGACGGGGCCGGACGTATCAATCAGGGCGAAGAAGCCATGCTGATTCGGGTGGCCGGCGCCATCAACCAACTATCTGATATCGAGAATATTCAGGTCAGTACCGCCAGAGACACCCATGTTGCTCTGTCACAGGTGGCCAGTGTCGCCATCGGATCGCTGGAACGCTACGGCTCGGTCACTGCGGACGGCACCTCGGAAGCGGTGCAGGCACTGGTCATTGGACTGGCCGGCGCCAATGCCCGAGAAGTTGTTGACGGTGTCAAAAGCAAACTGGCGGACATTGAAGACACCTTACCGGCAGGCACACACACCGACATCTTTTACGACCGCAGTGTCTTGATCGAAGGTGCTGTGAATACGGTGTCGACCGCGCTGATCGAAGCCGTAGTATTAGTGATTGTGCTGCTGATGCTGTTTTTGGGCAACCTGCGCGCCGCCATCACCGCCGCCATGATTCTGCCGCTGTCCGCACTGGTGACGTTTTTGCTGATGAGCAACATGTCGATGAGTGCCAACCTGATGAGTCTGGGCGGGCTGGTGATCGCCATTGGTATGTTGGTGGACTCTGCCATTGTGGTGGTTGAAAACATTGTGTCGTCCATGAGCCATCACAGCAAAAACACCCAACTGCCGCGCCTGCATATTATTTMCCGCGCCGTMAAAGATGTTGCTGCGCCGGTAACCGCCGGCATCGTCATCATCATCATTGTGTTCTTGCCTTTGCTGACACTGGAAGGACTGGAGGGCAAGCTGTTTGGTCCGGTAACCATGACCATTGTGTTTGCACTGATTGGCTCACTCGTGTTGTCGCTGACCATCATTCCCGTGATTGCGTCGTTCCTGATCAAAGCAGACGGTCATGAAGAACCCTGGCTGGCCAGAAACCTGCTCAAGGTCTACAAACCGCTGTTGATCAAAGCGCTGGCCAGACCGGTGTATGTGCTGGTGTTGGCTGCCGGATTGCTTGGCGTGACCGTGGCTATTTACCCGCTGGTCGGCAAAACCTTTATGCCCACCATGGACGAAGGTGACCTGATTATTCAGCTGGAGATGATCCCATCCATCAATCTCGAGACCTCAACACAACTGGTGTTGCAAGTTGAAAAAGCCTTGATCGCTGAAGTACCTGAAATCCTGCGCGTGATCTCACGCTCCGGTTCTGATGAAATTGGTCTCGACCCGATGGGCCTGAATGAAACCGATATGTTTTTGCATCTGAAACCGCATGCTGAATGGGAGGTCCGCACCAAAGCGGAACTCGAGGAGCGATTGCGCTCAGTGATGGATCAGTTTATCGGCATCAATTATGGCTTCACCATGCCCATCGATATGCGCATTTCCGAAATGCTCACCGGTTCACGCGGTGATGTCGCCATTAAACTGTTTGGCCCGGATCTGGATGCGCTGAATGAGTTTGCCCAACGCATTTCCGATACCGTGTCGGCAGTGCCCGGCGCCGTGGATACTACCGCTACGTTGAACGAAGGTGCCCAGTATCTGCAGGTCAGTATTGACCGTCAGCGTGCCGGGCAACTGGGCATCAACGCCGATGAATTGCAACGCCTATTGCGCGCAGAAATTGAAGGTCTGCAAGTCGGCACGGTAATAGAAGACGGTGCGCGCATTGCCTTGATGGTGCGCTTTGACAAAGTACGAGGTGATGGTCTGGCGTTGATGCGTAACAATCTGATCAATCTACCGGACGGCGGTTTTATCCCGCTAGCGGATATTGCGACCATTCAGCGTGTCGAAGGCCCGGTGGTCATCAACCGCGAAAACAGCCAGCGCTTTGCGGTGATTCGCACCAATGTCGAAGGCCGTGATCTGGTGGGTTTTGTGGATGAAGCACGCAACCTGATTGCGCAACAACTACAGTTGCCCGCCGGTTACACGCTGGAATGGGGTGGCGAGTTTGAGAATCAACAGCGTGCGGCCGCACGCCTCAGTCTGGTGATTCCGGTGGCATTACTGTTGATTGCACTGGTGCTGTTTATGACATTCCATTCCATCAAACAGACCCTGATCATTCTGTCGAATATTCCGTTTGCCATGACCGGTGGACTGATTGCGCTGTGGCTGACCGGCGAGTTTTTATCTGTACCCGCCTCCGTCGGATTTATTGCGCTGCTGGGTGTTGCGGTACTCAATGGCGTGGTGATGATGTCTCACTTCAATCATCTGGCAGACAAAGGATTTGATGTGGCGCATGTGGTGCAGGAAGGCGCCATGCGTCGTCTGCGCCCGGTAATGATGACCGCCACCATCTGTGCAATCGGGTTGGTGCCGTTGTTGCTGGCGACGGGTCCCGGCTCCGAGATTCAGAAACCACTAGCGATTGTGGTGATCGGCGGACTGATCAGTTCCACCCTGTTAACGCTGTTTTTGTTACCCATTACCTATCGGCGATTTCATCAGCCTGCAAAACTGTCTTCACAAACTGCCATGATCAAAGGAGCTCACTGATGAAAACCATGCTGATACTGAGTGCCTCGCCGGCGCTGGAAGAGGATATGGTGGACTACTTACTTGAGCATCCGGGTGTTGAGGGCTTCACCTCGCTGTCTGCCTACGGGCATGGCAGCGCCAGCACCATGAGCGTCAGTGAACAAGTGACCGGGCGACGCAAACGCGTGCAGTTTCAGGTGATTCTGGAAGACACCGACGTCCCCGCGGTGACCGGTGAACTCGGCACCCGCGTGGGCAAGGACATTGTGTATTGGCAAGTGCCGGTGTCAGGCTTTGGCAGAACCTGACGCTGGATGAGTCACTGACACTCGCACTCTTTTATTCCAGCGCTTCGTAAACCCCGGTTTTGAAGCGCTCACGAAAACCATTGCCACCGGCCGGTGAAACCTGCGCCATGATGATGGTAACCATATTCTCACTGGGGTCTATCCAGAAACGCGTACCCGCTGAACCATCCCACCAGTATTCGCCCTGATTGACCGTGTGATTATAAGCAGAAGGGTCAAGTGCCACGGCAAATCCGCCCAGACTCCAGCCCGATCCTGCCCAATAGCCGTTACTACCAATTGGCATCAGGTCATCTGGCACGGCATTTTCAGCCGCTTGACGCACGCCCGCCTCACTTAACACTCGCTGACCATTGGCCATGCCGTTGTCCAAAAACAGTTGTGAGAATTTCAGGAAATCCGCGGTGGACGACACCAAGCCAACGCCACTGCTGTTCAGCGCACGCACCTCAGTCACCGGAATGTGTTCCATTTCGTGCGGGCGCAGCTGTCCTTCCGCGTCAGGACGATACACCGTTGCCAACCGCTCGCGACGGCTTTCGTCAACATAAAACACCGTGTCCGTCATGCCCAATGGTTCAAAAATCGCTTGCTGGAAAAAGCTAAGAATATCCTGACCGGACACTTCCTCAATGATGCGTCCCAATACTTCCGAGTGCATACCATAACGATAGACGGTACCCGGGTCTTCAAACAGCGGCAAAGCCGCGACATTGTTGACCACCTGCTCCAGTGTCTGGTCATAACTGTGTACGTTATTGGCACGATACAAAGCGCTGTTTCTATCACCAATGCCAGAGGTATGTGTCAGCAATTGCGCGATGGTGATATCGCCATTGCGCGGGCGAACTTCCTCAATGTCAGCGTCGTTGGCATCCTGAAACACCGGCTGCGCTGCAAACTGTGGCAGATAGGTTTGCACGCTATCTTCCACACTGAGCAAGCCTTTGTCCTGCAAAATCAGGATGCCCAACGCGGTGATCGGGCGTGTCATGGAATAGGTGCGGAACAAGGCATCCACCGTCATTGGCTGCTGCGATTCAATGTGTTTGTAACCCAGCGCCTGCAGGTACACCAGCTTGCCGTCTTTTAGGACAGCAGCCACCGCGCCGGGAATATCGCCGGCATCAATCTGCGCCTGCAGTGCAGCAGTAACGGCATCGAGCTTTTCGGCAGATAACCCGGCGGCTGCGGCGCTGACGGTATCGAAACCTGACAGTGTCTGTGCAGACGCCATGTGCGCAAACGGGAGMAAAAGTGCCAATGACAGGGAGGATGCAGACAGACGTAACAGCTTCATGGTAAGGCTCCAGAACTGCATGCGCAGTGTAGCGGTCAGAGGACCCGATTGATCAGAGCCCCAAGCTTAACCGCCACTGAGCGCGCCGACAATCTGTACGCGGTAATTGTCTGCCACCGCAACATCCAGCGAGCGCACTATGGTTTCACCCACAAACATGGCGATGTGCCGCCGGATAGCGCCCTGCTCGTCCACCAGACGAAAACGGATGCCCGGAAAACGCTGCTCCAACGCTGCCATCACGTCGCGCAGGGTGTTGATGCCCTGCGCGTCGAGATGCTGTTCCCGCTCACCACCAGTGTAGAAATCTACCTGACTCGGCAGAAAGACCCGGATCACGGCAATCGCACCACTTCAATGGCATAAATGTGTGGCAGATCATTCACCAGACATTGCCAGTGATCACCGTTGTCAAAACTGCCCCAGATTTGTCCTTGCGTATTGCCGAGGAAGACCGAGACCGTGCCGGCGTCATTGATATCCAGCGCCATGGCCTGACGTTTGACAGTCCACCATGCCTGCGCGGCCGGAAAGCCCTGATCCTGACGTACAAAACTGGCGCCGCCATCACGACTGCAGTAGACCGCAGGTTTGCCGTCAGGACTGGTGCGCGGCCACAGGCCGGAGCCATCCATCGGGAACACCCAGATGCAATCGGGATCGGTGGGATGCACCAGAATCGGGAAACCAATATCGCCCACCTCTTTGGGCAAGTGATTGCCGATACGCTGCCAGACATCACTGACATCGCGATCCATGCGGTACAGACCACAATGGTTCTGGTGATACAGACGGTGGGTATGGATCGGGTGCATGACGATGCAATGCGGATCATGACCAAACTCATACTCGCTGCCATCGTCTTTGGGCGGATAAAAATCCATGGCCACACCTTTATTCAAGGCTTTCCAGGTAAGGCCTTCGTCATGACTTTCAAAAATGCCGCCGCCGGACATACCCACGATCAAATGCTCACGGTCGGCCGGATCAACGATGATGGAATGCATTTTGGGACCATCAGGTGTGCCGTCCTTGTCACCGCCACGCCATTGAAAAAAGTCCGGATGATGGTTAAAACCAGCCACTTCCTGCCAGCTATTGCCGGCATCGTCAGAGCGGAACAAGCCTTGTGGTGAGGTACCGGCATACCAGACATCGGGAGTCGACGCGTGGCCCGGTGTCAGCCAGAACACGTGATCAACGCTGCGCGCCTCGCAGGTTTCCGTAGCAACCGGCGAAAACGCCGGCGGTGTTTTGGCTTCGGTCCAGCTGGCCCCCGCATCACTGGACAAAAACACGGACGGGCCAAGATGACCACTGCCCACTGACATCAACTGATAACCCGCTTTGCGTGGATCGGCGACAATATGGCTGACCACCGATCCCAGGTGTTGTGGCCCGACCAGCTGCCAGGGGCCCGGCAAACCCTGTTTGTCCAACCTGCTTTCCAGTCCCCAGGCACCTTTACGTGTGCCGATCAGCAGTGCGATTTTGCCTGTCATCGTTGATCCCTCCGTTGGTTTTTGTTGTGGTGTCAGGATAGCTTTACAGACTGAGTGTCGTCCAGCCAGCCTGTTGCCAGGTGCAATCTGTCACAGAAATTGACTCTTTCCGCGAAATTGGTTTATCCTCCGAACAGTCGGTCGCACAGAAAATCACGCCAAAACAAAGTGTTATGAAAAGTAACAAAYTGATCATTCTGTGCAGATTGGTAACACTTTCTCATCATCCGGAAAGTCGTAACATCGCCTGACCCTGTATTAGAACAACAATAAGCAAAGAACGAGCATAGAGAGAGGGCTGTAGACAGCCCCGTAGCGCCTATAGAGACGTGTTTTACTATTCACGCAGCGGATTGGTTTCTACATTCCAGTTATGTTCGTCTTTGCTTTTTTTATGCTCTGAAAAAAGTCAGGCGATAAACTTAACTGCAGTAACAATAAGTATTAAGGGGGGGAAACCCGATGAAATTGAAAGAACTGTATCGGTGTATAGCATGCGTCACACTGGTTGCACCCACACTGGTGTTCGCACAAGACGCGCCTGAAATCGAAGAGGTTGTTGTTACAGGTTCATTGATTCGTGGCACACCTGTTGACGCGGCACTGCCAGTCGAAGTTTATTCACAGGAAGACCTGAAATTGTCAGGTTCTCCATCGGCTCTGGACTTTGCAAAAAGCCTGAGCATCTCCGGCGCCACATCCGGTGAGTCATACTATTTCGGCGGTGCCGGCCTGACCGGTAGCGTCAGCTACAACCTGCGCGGTATCGGCTCGGACAAGACCTTGTCCCTGTTCAACGGCCGCCGAGTCACACAGAACACCTCTGTGATCCCATCCATCGCGCTGGCGCGCACCGAGATTCTGAAGGACGGCGCTGCCGTAACATACGGTGCTGACGCAACCGGTGGTGTGGTTAACTTCATCAGCCGCGACAGCTATGACGGCATTGAAATTCAATCGTCTTACAAAGCCATTGACGGGTCAGACGGTGATTATACGTTTGGTATCCTCGGCGGATTCGGCAGCGATAACACCGACGTCATCTGGGCAGCACAGTGGGAACACCGTTCACGTCTGGATGCTAAAGATCGTGCATTCACTGACCAGCCTTACGGGGTAAACCCGGCACCCTGGTCAACACTGACCAACCTCGCTGGCTGGCTGCCGCGCGGCACACTGCCGGCGTCACAGGTTTACAACCCTGCTTCCTCAACTGCTAACGGCGATTGGGGCTCACCCACCGGCGGCATCATTTCCGACTTTACACAGAGTTCTTGTGAAGCCGTGGGTGGTGTATATGTCAATTCATTCACCTGTGCATACAACTACATTCCGTACTACAACGTTGTGTCTGACAACGACATCTACCGTTTGTACACACAGGTAAAAACTGCCGTGACCGATACCATGGATTTCTACGTGCGTGCCGCGTACTCCATGGTTGACACCCCGTACCAATACGGTTCACCGTCACAGCCTGTGATTCGTGGCCCCGCAATCCATGGCGGCGCGACTTACCAGCTGTACGTACCAAAATCCAACCCGTTTGTAGCTGACTTTGCTCAGCGTACCGGTTTTGCCAACAACCCGGCTTATGCCGTCACCCAGGGTTTCACCCCGGTGACGTACCGTGCATTTGCTCACGGCGGTCTGGACACGTTTGCTGAAAGCGGCAAGTTCAGCACCCCAAGCAAGATCCGTAACAAGTTTGCTCACATCTCCTCAGGTTTTGAGGGTGAGTTTGACAACGGCATCAGCTATGACATCGCCGCAACCTACAACCGCACCAACCTGTATGCCGACAGCCCGGACATGATGCTGTATCGTGTTCAGGAAGCATTAAACGGTTTTGGTGGTCCGAACTGTAATGTTCCTGACCAGAATCCGAACCGTTTTGGCACACAGAATCCTGCGATGGCTGGCTCAGCCGGTTGCTCATGGTATAACCCCTTTGCATCCAACTTTGCGTCACAGCCTGTTTATGGCCTGGCTAACCCCAGCTATATCGCCGGCACCGAGAACTCAGACGAGCTGATCTCTTGGCTGTTTAACGAGCGTGCGGCCCGTGACATCAACTGGAACCTGACCTTTGACGCCGTATTCAGCGGCGAAACGCCAATCGCGCTGCCCGGTGGCAACGTAGGTTGGGCGGCGGGTGGACAGGTACGTACCACTGAAAACAACGAGATCGTCAGCGATCCGTTGTTTAACGGTTCTACGCCATGCCAGGTGCCTGCATCAGGCGGCCAGGTACCACGTGACCCAAAAGACCCACTGTACAATGGCTGTACACCTGACGGCCCCGGCCCGTTCCAGTTCTTCGGTACTAACGTACCAGACTACAGCACTCAGGATCAGACCTCAGTATTCGGCGAGTTGAGTTTGCCAGTATTTGATTCCCTGTATCTGTCAGCCGCCGTACGTTACGAAGAATTCTCTGGCGACCTGGACTCAACGGTTTACAAAATTTCCGGTCAGTACACATTGACTGATAACCTGTCATTCCGTGGATCTTACGGCACCAACTATCAGGCACCCGGCGCTGACGTTATCCCCGGCGAAGTCACCAACGGCACCAACAGCTACACTATCGCAGGTGGTAACTGGCGTGGTGCACAGACCGTGACTGCTGCTGGTATCGTGCCGGAAGAAGCTACTGTCTGGAGCACAGGTGCCATCTGGCAATCTGAAGGTTTCAATGCTGGCAGCGACTTCCGCTTTATCGTTGACTTCTTCAACATCGAAACTGAAAACGAACTGGCACTGCTGGCATCTGCCAACCAGATCGCCTCTGCGGTATTCAGCATTTCTCCAACCGGCTCTGCGACTATTCCAACCAATGGTACAGCGCTGGCTAACTGTGCTCACCCACTGGCAGGCCGTGTTGTATTCAACGGTCAGTGCCAACAGGGCGTGACATCAGCAGCTGACTTCGCATCCGTGCGTACTGACTTTGGTAACGGCCCAGGACAGACAACCTCTGGTTTTGATATTCAGACCAGCTACGGCTTCCCGGCGTTTGCAGGCGACCTGACATTCAGCGCCACCGCAACCAAAATCAACGAGTTCAAATTCACAGCGACCGTTCTGGATGGTTACACCATCAACCCAGGGGACGATCGTTTGGGCTTCCTGAACTTCGCAACCATCGCTAACGCGGTATCTGAGTGGCGCGGTAACTTCACTGCCAACTACGCACAGGGTGACCACAACTTCCGTCTGCAGACTCAGTACGTCAAAGGCGTGAAGGATGATCGTTACTTCAATGCAGACGGCACGCGTGTCGGCGATGCAGCTCTGACGCCAAACGGCCGTCAGCCTGGCACCACGACACCATTCGGCCCAAGCACCTACGGTGTGTACGGTGACGACTGGATCGCACTGGACTTCCACTACACCGTAGATCTGGCTCGTTGGGATGCCACACTGAACGCTTCAATTCAGAACCTGACCGACGAAATGCCACCAGAGTCTCGCCAGGAAATGGGTTACGACCCACGTATCGGTAACCCGCTGGGTCGTACTTTCGAGATCGGTCTGACCAAGCGTTTCTGATCGGTTGACATACCGGGACCTGTGACAGGGTTCTGACTAAAAGCCCCACCTTGTTTTTACTTGGTGGGGCTTTTTTTTGGTGCGGCAAAAGATTAGTTCTTGTGGGCAGGCATCCGCTGGCAGATGCCTGCCGCGAGGCTAAACTTGCTGCAAGTTAAATGCTGCAATGCTGAACCTGCGCTTATTCGTACCGCAGTGCGTCGATTGGATCAAGGTTTGCTGCTTTGCCGGCGGGCAGAATCCCGAACAGTACGCCGACAAAACCGGAGAAGCCGAGCGCTAGCATCACGGCCCATAGCGGGACGGTTGCCGGTGGGAATCCCGGGATATTGGCCGCGACCAGCATGCCGAGGCCGTAACCGGCTGCGACACCCACCAGGCCGCCCAGCATCGACAGCACCACGGCTTCGATCAGAAACTGCAGCAAAATATGATGGCGCTTGGCGCCAATCGCTTTGCAGATGCCTATTTCGCGGGTGCGTTCGGTCACCGACACCAGCATGATGTTCATGATGCCGATACCACCCACCAGCAGGGAGATGCTGACAATGCCGCCTAGCACAATGGTTACCATGCCAATAACGTTGTCGACGGTTTCCATCAGTTGCTCAGGCGTCTGGATCTGAAAGTCATCGCGCTGGCCGGGTTCAATGCCGCGCGCGTTGCGCAGCACCGACTCCACGCGGTTGACCACGGATTCCACGTCGGCATCATCACTGACCCGCAATTGAATCTGAATGTCCGTCTGTGCCTGATTGCCTTGAATGCTCTGCATGGTGGCAAACGGCACCAGCACGATGTCATCCTGATTAAAACCCATGATGTCGCCTTTGGGTTCCAGCAGGCCCACAATGCGGAACCACTCGCCGCCCAGCTCGACATATTCATTGATCGGGTTGTCCGGCAGATTGAGGTTATCCCTGACCGCATCGCCGATCACCGCCACCCGGCGCCGGGTATCGTTGTCGCTGTTGGCCAGAAAGCGCCCGGTCTGCACATAAAACTGGCCGACATCGCGATAGGCATAACCGGTGCCCATGATCTGGCTGAAGGTGGTTTGTGAGCCGTAACGGATCTGTGATGAGCGTGTGGCATACAGCAGCGGAGTGATGGAGGCGACACCATCCACGCGGCGCTCGATAATCTCCAGATCGTCAGGTGTCAGGCGCGCGCGCCGCCCCTGTATCTGGTCCTGCAGCGGCGTGTAGGCAGAAATGGTCAGGCTGTTGCTGCCCAGCGCGGAAAACTGCTCGCCCACCGAAGCGCGCAGCCCCTGCGTCAGGGAAATCACGGCAATCACACTCGCCACCCCGATCACGATGCCGAGAGTAGTCAGAAAGCTGCGGAAACCATGGGCCCAAATGGAGGCCAGTGCAGAACGGGTGCTTTCGATGATGACAAAAAACATCTCAGTTACTCACCTGTTTATCTGCTGGCTCTGTCGGCACATCACGGTGAATGCGACCGTCCTTCATCTCCACAATACGTTTACAGTGACGCGCGATTTCATCCTCGTGGGTAACCAGAATCAAGGTATGCCCTTCCCGGTGCAGCTCATCAAACAGCTGCATGATCTCGGTGGTGGTGCGCGAATCCAGGTTACCGGTGGGCTCATCCGCCAGCAGAATTGATGGATTGGTCACCAGCGCGCGGGCAATCGCCACACGCTGACGCTGCCCCCCGGACAGTTGATTGGGCAAATGATTAACCCGCTCGGCCAGATTGACACGCCGCAGTGCTTCCATCGCCATTGCCTTGCGCCTGCTCCAGCCGACGTTGCGATAAATCAGCGGTTGCATCACGTTATACAAGGCCGTGGCACGCGGCAGCAGATTAAAACTCTGAAAAATAAAACCAATTTCGTGGTTACGAATGCCCGCGAGCTCATTGGGCGTCAGGTTCTCCACATTCTGCTCATTCAGGTGGTAACGCCCGCTGGTCGGCCGATCCAGACATCCCAGAATATTCAACATGGTGGATTTGCCAGACCCCGACGACCCGATAAACGCGACATAGTCGTTTTTCTCGATACGAATGGAAATGCCATCCAAGGCACGCACGGTCTGGTCGCCCATCTCGTAGAGCTTGGTAATATCCTGTAGTTCGATCAGTGCCATTCGATTTGCGCTACCGTAAGGCTACTGCGTGAGTGTGACATCAATCTGATCGCCATCCAGCAGATGGCGCAGCACCGAATCCGGGCCCACCAAAATTTGTGTCCCGGCGGTAACACCGCTGATGATCTCCTGATATTCGTCGTCGGATACCCCGACTTCAACCTGTGTCTTGCGGGCAATGCCGTTGTCATTCACAAACACAAAGTACTCGTTGCGCCGGGCTGAGCGATTCTCTTCAAAGGAGATGGCGCGGATCGGCACGGCCGGCACGTCCAGATCCTGACGGGTAAAGATCTCCGCACGGCAAGACATGCCCGGCCGCAGCACCACATCGCCCGGATCGGTGATGGCAATTTTCACGGTAAAACTCAGACCCTGCCGCCCAGTCGCGACTTTGGCGGTGTTGGCAATAAATTGCACCGTGCCCACCATCGCCTGATCGGGGTAAGCGATGGCCACAATATGGGCACGCTGCCCGACCTGAATGGTGGCGACATCCGCCTCATCCACCAACACCTCAGTGTAAATGCTGTCCGGGTTGGCAATGGTCATCAACGATGACCCGGGGATATTGGTGGCACTGGCAATGGCGGTTTCACCGACCTTGATATCCAAACTGGTTACCACGCCGTCAATCGGGGAAACAATTTTGGTTTTGCTGAGCTGATCATTCACCTGATCCAGCTGCGCGTGGCTTTGCAACAGACGCTCTTGCGCCGATTTGAGATCGATACGCGCCAATGCCAGCTGGTTGGACACGGTCTGGAACTCCTCGTCACCGATCATGCCGCGGTTATGCAAACTGTTTGCGCGGTCCCACTGTAGCTGCAGGTTCTCCACCCGCACCTGCTGCCGCTCGATATCGATCTCGTTCAAACGCACCGCCGCCTGGCTTTGCTCAAGACTGGCCAACAGGTTGCGGTCATCCACACGCAGCACCAGATCGTTGGCGCGCACCGCGTCGCCCTCCTCCACAAACAACTCGGCAACCCGGCCAATCACTTCGGAGCTGAGCAACACCTCCTGCTCATGCGCGAGAAAACCCGAAGCCAGAATCGACGGACTGATGACCCGCGTGGCAACTGGCGCAGCGTCCACCTCTTTAGCGGCGGTTCCAAAAAAATTGCGATTGGCGATGGGCAATGCCACCACCAGCCCCACAATCAACAGGATAAAAACAATCTTGCTGGCACGCATTGATTTGACCTTTTATCAATGGACTTGGTTATCGAAACAAGCAGTTAACCCAGAGCAAAAAACAACACCACCGCAATGACCAGCATATAGGGCGCCAATACCACCAAGGTGGCGCGGACCCAGCCGCAACGCAGCCACTGACGATAGGCCGCCACCAACAATGCCAGCGCCCAGATCAGCGGCAAACTGAAAGTATCCAGCAGCGCCGTAATCCCCATGCTCTCTGAGCTCAGCCCCAAACTGGCGAGGCTGAGGGAATTGGCATCATAGATACTGAGCTGACCATTGGTATCCAGCAGGATGTTCACCGCCATCACCAGCGTCACCAGCAACATCGGCACATTGGTCCAGCACAGCAACGAAAACCAATGACGGCATCGGTAACGATCGCCACTCATCAGCGACGCCAGCGTGAGGTAACCGGCATGGATGGCGTACATCACAATGGTGGACACCACGGCGCCGAGCACCGTAGAGCCAAGGGACACCGGGTTCTCACCTGCTGCCGCGCGAAACGCCTCCAGCTGCTCCGGGGTCATGTCACCAAACCGCGACATCATGTCATCGAGCATCCACGCCTGATCCACAATCTGCACGTACCACGCCAGCACCAGCAACATGGGCAGCATGACCAGCAACAATGGGAACAGGATGGAGGGGCGCTGCTCAATGCGCGCCAGGGCAATTGACGGCGACGCAATAATATCAACAGCGGTCGCCAGATTACCTGACGGGGATTGCTCGGCCTGAGCGGGTTCATTGACATCCATACTCGATCCCTTGAATAAAAGGTGTAGCGATTGACCGGAGGTTAACCCCGGTGTTTGCAATTGTCATCCTGAATGCGCTAAAGCGAGAGTATCGGTGATCCGTCGCACGCCGTCAGAATCTATTGGCTGTTGCAATAACTACACAACTGCTGTGTACTTATTCGCAGATTTCTAAATTTATTTTTTGACATGAGCTTAAGGCCGGCGAACAGGCCGTCACACAAACACACTGACAGGGAGAAGGTTATGAGCGCAACGTTATTGTGGATTCTGGTCGGCATCGTTCTGATTGTCTCGGAGTTGATGGCCACCAGCGTGATCGCCGTGTTTTTTGGCATTGCGGCTGTCATTGTGGGGTTACTGCTGCAGTTTGGCCTGATTGAGTCCATGGCCGCGCAATTCACGGTCTTTGGCGTGATCAGCCTGGTGTCGCTGTTTCTGGCACGCGGCAAGTTCCAACGCTGGTTCAAAGGCTACACCGCCGATGTCAGCGAAGGCAGACCCGACTTCCAGCATGACATCGGCGAACGCGGCGTGGTAGTTGCAGATTTTGCACAAGGCAGCGGGCGCATCACCCTCAACGGTGTGCGCTGGAAAGCGTTTTCCGACGAAGACTTAAAATCCGGCGATGCCGTCTGGGTGACCAGCAACAACGGCATTGAACTGACGGTGTCAAAACACAAACCCTGACCCGTAAATATGCCGGCAACATCGACCAACAATCACTTAATCACTTTCAACACACACGGATTTTTAACAGGGGAATCACATGGAAGCACTCAGCTTCGGCAACATACTCGCCATCGGTTTTGCACTGATCGCCGTCATCACCGTCGCCAAAACCGCACGCATCGTCCCGCAGCGTTCCAATTTTGTCATAGAACGCCTGGGCAAATACTCCCGCACACTGGATTCCGGATTCCACATTCTGATACCGTTTATCGACAAAGTGGCCTATCAACACACCTTAAAAGAGGAAGTCATCGACGTCGAACGCCAGACCTGCGTCACCAAAGACAACATTCAGGTCGGCATCAATGGCGTGCTCTACATGCAGGTGGTTGATGCCCACAAAGCCAGCTACGGCATCAACAACTACCGCTACGCGGCCAGTCAGCTCGCACAAACCACTATGCGCTCCGTCATTGGTCAGACCGACCTCGACAAGACCTTTGAAGAGCGCGCCAAAATCAATGAAGACGTGGTCACCGCGCTCGACGAAGCCGCCACCCCGTGGGGCATCAAAGTGCTGCGTTACGAAATATCCGACATCGAACTGCCGGCCAGCATCAAAGACGCCCTCGAGCAACAAATGCGCGCCGAACGTGAACGCCGCGCCGCCATCGCCAAATCCGAAGGTGAGCGCCAGGCGATGATCAACGTCTCAGAAGGCCAGAAGCAGGAAGTCATCAACCTGTCCGAAGGCGACAAGATGCGCCAGATCAACGAGGCCGAAGGTCGCGCCCGCGAAATTGAACTGATCGCCGAAGCCACCGCCACTGGCCTGCGACTGATTGCTGCCGCCATCCAGGAACCCGGTGGCAAAGACGCCGTCAGCCTGCGCGTTGCGGAACAATACGTCAAAGAGTTCGGCAACCTCGCCAAGCAGAACAACACCATGATCGTACCGGCAGAACTGGCCAATATTGGTGGTGCGGTGGCCGGGCTGACTGAGATTTTGAATGCTGGTCGGATGAAGTAGTTAACAGGTTGTTGATGACGTAGCCATTTGGGTAATTGCGGGATCTGTTGTTATTGCTTGAATTTATAGATATGCGACCGCCTGCCTATTCAGCGATTGAAGCAGAGGTGTTTTATCGCTGGTATTTTGGACCGTTACTTGTGGCTCTTGAGAAGTGGCTATATTGAGATATCGTGCAGAAGAATTGGTTTTCTGCGCTGACGCAGGATACAAATTTTAGGGTTCTGTGCGTAGGTAATCGTCAGCCGTCATTGCGATTTCCGGGAACATCTGGATCAGCTTTCTATCGCTCGTGATCAGCTTTAGATTCAATGATTTCGCCAGCGATATAAATTCGCAGTCGTATGCGGAACAGCCGCTCTCGGATGTAAGGGTCAGGACATCCTTAGAGTTAACGGAGTATTCGTTTTCAGCAAGCTGTTGCTCTGCCTGCGATTGCATAGCTATCGCTGTGCTCAAATCAATAATGCCTTTTCTGACATACAGTGCCAGTACGTTCCGGAATTCGCTTCGCCACAACAAAGGTGCAACCCAATGGGGATCTTTGTGCAGCAACGAGACCGCATCATCGGTTTGGGCGGTCGGCAGATACAGATAGGCGATGGTGTTGGTGTCCGCAACAATCATTCTCTGCCCTGGTTTTTGGCTGCCGTGATTTCGTCAATATCCAGTCGTTTGGCAGCTACGCGGCGGCGCAACTCGCCTGCTCTATAGGCAAGTTCTGCCGCAGAGAGCCGAGTTGGTTTATATGTCTTTTCCAGGCAATGAATCAGCTCGCTATTGACGCTTCTATGGTGCGCATTGGCGGCCTGTTTCAGTTGCTCGTAAAGATCGTCGGGTATGTTTTTAAAGGTGACGGTGGCCATGTTCAAATCTCGTATGGTTCCAAAACGGTTTCATTATGGTTTTGGCTTGGATGCTTGTCAATCCACCCTAACCATCAATTGCACGCGACCAGCTGCGATGGCGCGTGAATACGGGCGTTAGACCTGCATAGATACATACGTGACAACGGAGGATGACATGGCAGACGTTCAGAAAGCCTTGGCAACACAGATCAAGAACATTGAAGCGCGTACTGGAAAGACGATAGATCAGCTCAAGTCGCTTGCTCAGAATAGCGGCCTCAGCAAGCACAGCGAAATCGTCAATATGCTGAAAAACGACCTCGGAATTGGATATGGCGACGCAAACACCATTGCGCATTTGGCCAAAGTACCTGCAAATACGGACAACAGCGTTGCAGCCGATCCAATGGACGCTCTATATGCTGGCCCCAAAGCTGGTCTTCGTCAGATTCATGAATCGCTTCTTGTGCAAATGGAAAAGTTTTGAACATTTGAGTCTGCTCCAAAACAAAAATACGTCAGCTACCGCAGGAAAAAGCAATTCGCAATGATAGGGCCCGCTACCAATACAAGAGTGGAACTTGGGCTAAACCTCAAAGAGCTTCCACCTTCTTCGCGCCTCGAAAAGCTAACGGCTGGCCAGATGTGCAACTATCGCGTGAAGTTGACAGATGCATCGCAAGTTGATGCGGAGCTTATTGCCTGGGCAAAGATGGCTTATGATGCAGCGGGCTAGTGGCAGGTCTAACAAAACATTCAAGCCGACGTCGCTTCGCGGCGCGGCTTAATTCATGCGTTGGGCGATAAGGTCGAAGAATCTCGCGTCTTAAAGGAAGCATGTAATGGGACTGTTAACTTTTAGTATCAATGTCACACTTGATGGATGCGCCTCCCGCGATTCACGAGTGGGCAGTCAAGCTGGAGTCGAAGCCTAAGTTCGTGGTGTCGTCAACGTGAAAGGACTACATTTGGACAAATAGCCATCACATTGCTGGCGATTTTAGAAAAGGTGTTCAGAAACTCAAGGATGACACACCGGCTGGTGTACTTCTTGGCAGTGGCAATCTCGCGACAGAGCTTGATCGGCTTGATTTGATCGATGAGTATAAATTCCTTGTCCATCCGAGGATCGCTGGTCATGGACCAAACCTTTACGAAGGCGGGCTTTCCAACACGCGGCGACTGGAGCTCATTTCTGCAAAGCAGCTCCGCAACGGCGCAGTATATATGTACTACCGGCGCGAGCGTTGAGTTGGGTCATGTTGCCTGACGCCGCGCTGCTGCCCAGCCCCAGCGAATCACCTTTCGGCATTGCTAGCGAGTCCATCTCGAAAGAGACAATGAAGAAGCAGAAGAATAAGGAAAAGACATGACGCCAGACTCCGAGACCACCCGCCCCGATGTCGGCTTCAGCTATCGAACCAGGAAGAACGGGAGAGTAGACATCGTACATAACGGCTCCGTCGCGTCAACGCTGCGGGGCAAAACAGCTAATAACTTCCTTGCCCGAGTGGAAGCTGGTGACGAATCAGACGCGCAGCAACTCATGGCAAGGGCCACCGGCAACTACAAACGTGGCAACGAGCGCCTTGCGAGTCAACATACGCGTAGCCGTCGTTGAGGATTGAACACTAATGCCTAATCTACGGTGTCATGTGCTTAGAGGCGCATCTACTTGTACTTTCAAAGGTGCACTTCCAAGGAATCATTTATATTCCTATTGATCTTCTGAGTAACCATACGGGATTTGACAAAGATGTATGCTGGGTTCTTCAGACCGACCGGAGCATGTCAGGATTCAACATACTGCACGCAAGTGGCTTGACAGTACAGCAGTCGGTGCCGCACTTTCACGTGCATATGAATCGCCTTCAGCGTCGGATGCACGGCACCACCGCACACCGTTTATTTAGGGCGTTCGTTGCCTGAGGAGTTAAGATGTCTGATCCAAATAAAAGCAATACGGAATATTACACTGGCATAGGTATAGCAATTGGCGTGGCAATAGGCTCAGGCATCGGTATTGCCATGGGTAATGTCGGTGTGGGCATTGGGATTGGTGTTGCCATTGGAGCTGCAATTGGCCTAAGTATGGCCAAGAAGAAGGGCAGCAATGACGATGAAAGCTAAACAATATCCTGGGGCAAAACGAGCTGGACTCGCCTCAAGGGGATCGGCTGGATGTGCTTGTATCGCTGGTTGAGGCTTATGAACGGGAACACTATCCAATAGGGTTCCCAGATTCTGTCGAGGCCATCAAATTCCGAATGGAACAGCAGGGTCTTAGCGTCGATGATCTCGTCCCAGTTATTGGTCGCAATGGCAGAGATCTGTTTAGTCTGGGCAGTCTTATGGGGATAGTGTCCAGGGAGCAGTTCGAGCATTTTACTGAGACTGACCCAAGTGTACTGGAGACACGTCTTGGGGGCGCATGGAGTATACTGCGCTGCATGAGTAATCGACTGAAACCCACATAAGGCGGCGATCCGGATGAATCGGTATTTTGAGAGCCTTTGGCACATTCTGGCGAATACTGACAAGGACGGCAAAACAGCTGACTTGGCCGAGTCCGTACCTGATGCGGGACGGACGCTGCCGGTGATCTGGCTGCTGGGAAAAACTGGCGCGGGTAAGTCATCGCTGATCCGCGCGTTGACGGGGCTCAGCGCTGCCGAAGTGGGCAATGGCTTTGAGCCGTGCACACGCACCGCCGATATGCTCGACTTTCCTGAAGACCTGCCTGTGATGCGCTTTCTGGATACCCGCGGTCTCGGCGAGGCCGGCTACGACCCGACTGAAGATCTCTCGGCCTGCGAAGAACGCAGCCACGTCTTGCTGGTGGTGGCGTGCCTTGACGATCCCGTACAGCGTGAGGTCGCAGCAGCCATTGCCTCGGTGCGCAAGCGCCGCCCCGACACCCCCATTATCGTAGTACACACTGGCGCGGATCTGTTGCCTGAGGAGCAAACCCGTTTCCGGGCCCGTCAACAGATCCAGCAGGTGTTTGAGCAGGCTGCTCGCAAAMCGCTACCCGCCATTGAGACCTCTCTGCTGCCGGGCGAGACGTTCGATCTGGAAAAGGGTATTGATAGCCTGGTGACGGAACTCGACAACATCATCCCGGATATTGCACTCGTGCTGGTGCAGGAAGAGCGTCGGGGTGTCGAGCGCGGTGCATTCTCCCAGGTCCGTGCCCGGGTGTTATGGTACGCCAGTGCCGCGGCCGCTTCTGATGTTCCGCCGATTGTGGGAGCGGTGACTGTCCCCGCCATACAGGCCCAGATGCTGCGCAGACTGGGCCAACACTATGGGGTGGAGTGGAGTCGCTCTCGGATGGTTGAGTTTACGCTGGCCCTTGGGACAGGGGCTGCTGCCCGGTTCGGCGCGAGTTACGCTGTGCGTCAACTCGTCAAATTGATTCCGGCTTAGGGTCAGACCGTCGGTGCCGCCGCTGCGGGCACCATCAGCTTCGCAGCAACGTATGCACTGGGTCGTGCGGCGGCGTTTTACCTTCACCGTACGCAGCAGGCGCTGACCATCGATAACGCCGAGTTGCGCGCGCTTTACGCCGATTCCCTGAAGAAGGCGCGCCATGAAAGGCGCTAAAAAACTACGTCAAGCTCTCTTGCGTTGGGACCATCTGCTGATGGCGCTCGCGCTTGGGCTGCCGTTCCTTGCGCTGATGCTGCTGGGATTTTTATGGCTGGCGGAGCATGAAGCAATTTTATGGTTTCTCGCGCTGACGATTGCTCCGGGTGCGATATTGTTCGCAATGCGCGGTGTGCTCGGCAGGCGCTGGCGCAAGCGTTCGGAGATAGAAGCGGAGTTGGCCGACACATCGGTTGAGCCGGACCCCGAATGGTTGCCAGAAGAAAAAAAGTTTTTGCTGATGTAAGTCGCTATATCAAGGAAACTACCGCGAGCGAACCATCCTGGGAGACGATGCCTGAACTCGCGCTCGAGGTCGTGAATCGCGTCGCGGCGGGACTGGGTGGCGAACACAAAAACGCGTTGAGTTTTACCTTACCCGAAGCCTTGTTGCTGCTGGAGTCCACAGCCTCACGCTACCGCGCTCACCTTCGGAGTAAACTGCCGTTTTCTGACCAGGTAACGCTGGGAACCCTCTACTGGTTATGGTCGCAACGAAACCGCGCCGGTCTGCTGTGGAAACTGGTCTATGGCACCGGCCGCCTCGCCCGCTTTGCCCTCCATCCCGCCGCAGGAATCCAGCGAGAGCTGGAAGAACTAGTTGCGGGAGGTAATTCAAGCTATGTGACTGGAAACATGATGACCGTGTTGCGGGCGATTCTTCTGGAAGAGGTTGCCTTCGGTGCGATCGATCTCTATTCCGGTCGCCTGCGCTTCACCGATGCAGAACTGATGCAGATTCAACCCGCTTCCGCCCGAAAGGACCAGCAACGGGGAGCGCTGCCGGATTTGCCACTGCGCATCCTGTTTGTGGGGCAGACCAGTGCCGGCAAATCCTCACTGATCAATGCACTGCTGGGGGACCATCGCGCGGAAACGGATGCCGCCGCAACCACTGAAAATCTGGTTGTATATCCGATTGAGTTGAATGGCGTCTCGTGCCATTTTCTCGACAGCAAGGGGCTCGATGACGCCCCCCGTCACCAGGACGCCATGCTTGAAGAAATGACGCAGACCGACATGCTGGTGCGGGTGCTCCGCGCCAACCGCCCGGCCCGCGATGTGGATCAGCGCCTGAAACAGCGCTTCGATAGCTGGTTTGAACCCCACCCTCGTCGTCGCAAACCGGTGGTAGTTGCCGTTGCCACAGCGGTGGATCAACTGGTTGCTGGTTGGAAAGGTGGCTCGCATACACTGCCCCCGCCTGCCAGTATCACGATTGCCGCAGCGATGAGCGCAATCGCCCGTGACTTGCACGGCGTGCAGCCCTTGCCTGTCAGCTTGGCCCCGGCGCCTTGGAACGTAGGTGTCATTCGCGATGCCCTGTGTTCAGCGCTGGAAGAGGCGCAGCGAGTGCAACGCAATCGACTCAGAGTCGAAGGTATCAGTCAGGAAAACCGTATGCGTGTTCATGCCAAGCGAGGCGCTCGCGGTGTCACTAAGGGCGTGAAACTGATAGGTGGACGTTTGATTGAATCGTGGCGGAGTAAAAAGGGCGACTAGACTCTGTATTGCTATTTACATCAATCGCGCGATGAGCTGACGATTCTGTCCAATTTAAATGACCTATACACTCAATGTCCGGTCAGCGGCTTAACAGCATAATGCAGTTCTGATTACCATGCCTTCAGCATTCCCTCGGGCACGGCTTTCCCTCGCCTGAGGCAGCTCAGAACACGTAAATAAAACCGATACCGACTTCCGCTTCATAATTGCCGCGTGTAATTGGGCTATCCGCAACGTCGCTACCAAAACGCTCGTAGAACACCTCGCCAAAAATCTGCCAATTCTCGTTAATGTAATCACGATACGAGTAGTTTATGCCGATTGAGCGGAAACCGCCACCCAATGTGGTCTGGTTCAGTCCAGACGCTGCTGACTGCACGGCGGTGATACCAAAGTCTTTATTTGCCAGTTCGCTATTGTGGAAAACAGCTCCGATAGACAATTCAGAACCGGTGCCATTCTTTTGCTCGCCGAAGCGGCGCCCCGCGCCCAACAGAGCAAAACTGCCGGTATCGCCGGTGACAATCCGGCCATCCAGCCAATAACGCCAATCAGCATCAAACGCATAACGTGTTTGCAGCACGACTTGAGTGCCCTCCTCGGTATTGCCGAGCCCGTCCAAGCGCCCGTCATCGGAATCACCTTCTTCCCGACCTTCATCAAAGGCCACCACGGCATCAAATAACCATTTTTCCGCACGCAGACCACGCCATCCCAGTGCCTCACCTGCAAAGTAGAAAACATCATCACCCCGGCGCCACTGCACCCCGCCCGCCGGCTGCGCTTCAAAACCAAACTCATCCGCCCCTTCATAGGCAGATTCGTACTCAACACCCAGCCCAAGCCCGAAGCCCCAGCCATCCTGACCCTTTGTAAAGTCGTCAACCGAGGGCAAAGGCACCAACGCGGTTTCGGGTTCCTGTGCCAATACGGATTGAACAAACAGCACTTGTGTGAAACCTGCTACCAGTAAACCTGTAAATTTTTTCATATACTCTCCACTCAAACATGTGTCGGAATATAATGATTCCGTTGGTCGCGCGGTTATTACGTCAAGCATGTGTGGATGGATGACAGTCAGGTTGGGAGTCCGTTCCGTCGTTGCCTTCATCTTGCTTCAACTGTCATGAACGCCGGATGCCCGAAGATAAAAGGTAAAAAATTATGTCGACTTTCTCTGGTGGTCTTGTTCATGAATTACCTCAAGATTTGGCAAACGTCTTGGGCGGTAACACTAATATTGCAGAGCTCTGGGAGAGCCTGACACCCATCGGCCGTAATGAATTCATTTGCTGGATAGAAGACGCCAAACAGGAAAAAACCCGTTTGAAACGGATCAACCGGACAGTTGAGGAACTTCATGAAGGGAAAAAACGTCCCTGTTGCTGGGCGGGTTGCATTCATCGCACGGATAAAAAGCCCGGTAAGTGGCAGCAGGTTGTGTTGATCGACAAGAAACCAAGAGAATAAACCACTCATCGAGTGGAACGTTCTGTATCATAAGTTATCACTTTGTGCCGTAATATTAGCAGCCAACACTGCTCGAGCAGGTTTTTTTAGCAGGCTGTCAGCCCGCTTTAGAAGAGTTTGTAAGGCAGTCGATTCAAACCGGAGATTCTATGAAAAAAATAATTATCTTTGGCAACTCAGGCTCCGGAAAGTCAACGTTGGCCAAACAACTTGTTGACGAAGGATTGTCTCACCTTGATCTCGACATTCTTGCCTGGCGCCCTGTGAATCCGCCCGCGCGGCGTCCGCTGCAGGAGGCCTGTGAGCAGATTAACGAGTTTATCCGCAACCATGACGCGTGGGTCATTGAAGGTTGTTATGCTGACTTGCTCGACTTGGTGAAACCGTTCGCTAATGAAGCAATTTTTATGAATCTGTCGATCGCGCAATGTCAGCAAAATGCGCGCAATCGGCCATGGGAATCTCACAAGTATCCGTCAAAACAAGCTCAGGATGATAACCTGCCGATGCTGATGGATTGGATAGCCGGTTACTATCAACGGGATGACGTGTTGTCATACCGGGCACACCGGGCGCTGTTCGAGAGTTTTCAGGGCAAGAAGTCTGAGGTAATCCGTATTTGATTCTGCCCTGGTTACCAAACGTTAAAGAGCCTTTAAATCACACTAATAGCACGAGCAAAAAGGAATGAGCCGCATCAGAACCGCAAAATTATCAGATGCCAGGAATCTGGCCATGTTGGCAGAAAAAACTTTCAGAGATACATTTTCGGAGCAGAACACGCGCGAAAACATGGATGCGCATTGTCTTGCAAGTTATCACGAAGAAATTCAATCACGCGAAATTTGTAGTCCGGAATACGTTACCATTGTTGCCGAGGCTGACGGACAATTAGTCGCCTATGCACAGTTAAGATGGGGGACGGCACCGAGTTGTGTCTCAGCATTCGTTCCTGGTGAAATTCAAAGGCTATACGTTGACAAACGTTTTCATGGGAAGGGGATTGCGCATGACTTGATGGAGAATTGCCTCAGAATACTCAAGGAACGTGATTCGGACATGGCTTGGCTGGGTGTTTGGGAAGCAAATCCAAGGGCAATTGCCTTTTACAAAAAGTTTAACTTCAACGAAGTCGGAGATCACGTATTCCCGCTTGGTATTGACCCGCAAAGGGACATTATCATGACGTTGTCACTTGAAAATTAGCAAGAGCACCCCGGAATGAATGATGTCGTGTTTGAAACTGAGCGCCTGAGCGTTCGCCGCTGGCGCGACGAGGATGTTGTCGTTCTGATAGAGGTCTACGGGGACGCTGATGCCATGAAGTGGGTTGGCGACGGCCAGCCCATCAGCAAAGAAGAGTGCCACCGGTGGCTTGACGTTACGCGACGCAATTACGCAACGCGGGGTTATGGCATGTTTGCCGTTGAGCTGCGATCATCACCTGAGGTCATTGGCTTCTGCGGCCTTGTTCACCCCGGAGGGCAAGCGATGGCAGAAGTCAAATATGCCTACTTGCGTCGTTATTGGGGACAAGGTTTGGCAACCGAGGTCTTGCGTGGCCTGATCAATTACGCTGTCAACTCACATGGTTTGTCATACATCATCGCAACCACTGCACCGGAAAACCATGCATCACACGCTGTCCTGATCAACGCAGGAATGCGTCGGGGCGAACTACGGGCAGATGAGGATGGCGGGTTTACGCAAATTTTTCAGTATCAGGTAATGTAAAGAGACAATCGCTAACTCAGGACAACATCATGAAATTGACATTTACAATAACTTTTATTTTCTTACTGATGATGGGAGCATGTTCAAACAGAGGCGCCTACGAGGCATTTCAGGCAAACAACCGACAGCAGTGTTTTAAGTTACCAATGTCGCAACGTGATGACTGTCTTGACCGAGCAAGCAAACCCTACAACACCTATGAACGGGAGCGCAGGGAAGCATCAATCCAGCTTCAATCTCATTTAAGGCAACCCGATGAGAAATAAACGAACACATAACATTAAGAAGTTTGCACTGGCAGGATTCACAGACATTCTTTTGTTTGTGTTAGCGCTAGGACTCATCAGCATCTTTTCAGTGATGTCATTCTCAAGGGCCTATCTGATTGCCGCGTGTGTTTTGGCACTGTCGCTAGTCATCATTTATCAATACAAGCGAAAAAGGGCTGGGTAATCCTTAATGAAGTTGCTTTGTGCAGTCATTAGTGCTGTGGCACTTGTGATAGCAGGATTTTTTGCAAACGAAGCAAGAAAAGAAGTGTATTTTCTGTGCAGTAATTTCTTGGTCGGCACCGGGTATTCCAATGTCATTCAGCAACTGGATACCGCAAATCTATCAAACTACACTGTGGAGACCACAGACAACAAAAAACAGATTACATTCAGCAGTCCATTTAATTTTCACATTGTCAAACATCCACGCGTTTGAGCACCTGACCGATCAAGCCCCCTCCTCCCCCGGTACAAATCTTGCTACATCCCTCACAGCGTCTTGAATCTGCGTAAAAACCCCGGTTTTTAACGTATTTTTATGGCGTTGCGCCCCGTTAACGGGCACTGGTTTTGCGAGCGCGCCAAAAGCAGGCAGCAGGTGTCGGCGTGTGCAAACAGTTTGACCTGTCATGAAGCAAGGGATTGTTGGGCTGACAGGTTTTGGACCACGGTTTGATGAAAGCGACACAACAGATATTTCGCGTACGACGCAAGTACAACGTCTGGATTGGCAACGAGACGCAGGAGGACTACGCGCTACGTTTTACGGCCGTCAAGGCGCGTCGCTGGAGCATCGAACACGTCGCTAAAACAGCGCTGGGCGCCACGGCCTTTCTGGCGTTGGAAGCCATCGCAGCCACCATCACGCTCAGTTACGGTGCAGTGAATGCCGTGGCGGCCATGCTGGCGGTGGGACTGGTGATTATTGTGACCGGGTTCCCGATTGCCTTTAACGCAGCCAAGTATGGACTGGACATCGATCTGCTGACCAGGGGCGCCGGCTTTGGTTATTTGGGCTCCACCATCACCTCGCTGATTTATGCCTCATTCACATTTATCTTTTTTGCCATTGAAGGCGCCATTCTGGCGTCGGCCCTGCAGGCTTTGTTAGGCATTCCTTTGTGGTTAGGTTACATCCTGTGTGCGATTGCGGTTATTCCTATTGTCACGCATGGCATCACCATGATTTCCAAATTTCAGGTCGGCACCCAGACCTTCTGGCTGACGCTGCAATGTACCACACTGGCGGTGGTTGTGTGGTTTGAATTTGCACGCGTAGATGACTGGGCTGCCTATATGCCTGACAGCACCAGCAGCGGCGTCAGCGGATTTAATCTGAGTTTGTTTGGTGCCTCCGCCGCCGTGTTGTTTTCGCTGGTTGCCCAAATTGGCGAGCAAGTGGACTACCTGCGATTTATGCCGGAAAGAACCAAAAACAATGCCCGCCGCTGGTGGTTCTGGTTGTCGTTGGCAGGTCCTGGCTGGATTCTGATTGGCATCATCAAAATGCTGCTGGGCTCCTTTCTGGCGTATATCGCTATCACGGCGGGCGACAGTCCTGAGCGCGCGGCGGATCCCACCTACATGTACCAGATGGTGTTTAACTACATCAGCAGTTCACCAACGCTGTCGCTGGTGCTGGCGGGCTTGATGGTGGTGATTTCGCAAATGAAAATCAACGTCACCAATGCCTACGCAGGCTCGATCGCCTGGTCGAACTTCTTCTCGCGGTTGACACACAGCCATCCCGGCCGGGTGGTGTGGCTGGTGTTTAATGTGGCCATTGCCCTGCTGCTGATGGAGCTCGGTCTCTACCGCGCACTGGAGGCCATTCTGGGTTTGTTTTCGATTGTGACGCTGAGTTGGCTGGGGTCGTTGTCCGCGGATCTGATGATCAATAAACCACTCAAACTCAGCCCGTCCTTTGTTGAGTTCAAACGCGCACACTTGTATGACATTAACCCGGTGGGCACTGTTTCAGTGTTATTGGCGTCCATCACCGGTGTGTTGTGTTATCTCGGCCTGTTTGGTGACACCGCCAAACACCTGGCGCACTTTATCAGTCTGGGTATGTGTTTTTTTACCGTGCCGTTGATTGCTATCCTGACACGCGGTCGCTTTTATCTGGCCCGTCAGTCACCGGAGATTCACGAACTGTTGCCGGCAAAAAACCGGCACGGCGGCCGTCACAAAGACCTGCAGTGCTGTATTTGTGAGAACCCCTTTGAGCAACAGGACATGGCGTATTGCCCGGCCTATCAAGGCGCTATCTGCTCCTTGTGCTGTTCATTGGACTCGCGTTGTATGGACAGTTGCAAACCGGACGGGCGACTGGCCAACCAGCTGGAGAACTGGCTGAAACCCTGGTTGCATGCGGTGTTTTTTCAACCTGTGGGCAGGCGCATGGTGCGTTTTTTCACCTTGTTTGGCACAGCCAATGCCATCAGCGCGGCCATGTTAGGGCTGGTGTATTTTCAAATGTTGCCGGTCGCCGGCGCGGAGTCACCGCTGCTGCAGCAAGCGCTGACCATGTTGTTTTTTGTCATGATGATCATTCTGGGTGTGATCTGTTGGTTGTACCTGTTGGCTAGCGAAAGCCGCGAGGTCGCACAGCTGGAATCGACACGACAGACCAGCCGCCTGATGCAGGAAATCGAAGCACACAACAAAACTGACCAAGAGTTGCAAAGTGCCAAGGATCTTGCTGAGCGTGCCAACGAAGCGAAAAGCCGTTACCTGTCGGGCATCAGTCATGAACTGCGCACACCCCTGCAGGCGATTCTCGGCTACGCGCAAATCCTCAGTCAACGCGATGAAATCCCGCTGCGCAGCCGCGAAGCCATACAGATCATCAAGCGCAGCGGCGAACATCTGGCGGGGCTGATTGAGGGGCTGCTGGATATATCAAAAATTGAAGCGGGCCGTCTTGAGATTTATCGCAATCACGTCAAGTTGCCGGAACTGGTGGAACAGATGATACAGATGTTCCGCACCATGGCGTTGGAAAAAGGCATACAGTTTACTTGTCATGTGCACAACAAATTGCCGGACGTGGTGACCACCGACGAAAAACGACTGCGCCAGATTCTGATCAACCTGTTATCCAATGCCATCAAATACACACAAAAGGGCAGCGTGGAATTTCACGTGCGTTACCGAAATCAGGTCGCCGAATTTTCAGTGGTGGACACCGGCATTGGTATCAACGAAAAAGACTTGCTGCGAATTCTGGATCCTTTTGAACGCGTCCGTGGCCCGGACGCACCCAACGTGCCAGGCACCGGGCTGGGACTGACCATTGTGCGTTTGCTCACCGATATTATGGGTGGCGAACTCGATATCACCAGCACACCTGGTGCGGGCAGCTGTTTTAAAGTCAGCCTGATGATGTCGCGCCTTACTGAACCCTTGCTGCAAACACCACCACAGCGTCAACTCGAAGGTTATGCCGGCGATCGCAAAGTGGTGATGGTGGTTGATGATGACCCCATCCACCGCGGACTGATGGCTGAATTGTTGCCGCCACTCGGCTTCACCTTGCTTGAGTCACCTGACGCCTTTGACTGCCTCGACGTAGTCAAGACCGTATCCCCCGATTTGTTTCTGGTGGATGTCAGCATGCCTGGCATGGATGGTCTTGAGTTGGCCGCCCGGCTACGGACACTGGGATACCAGCAGCCCATTATCATGATTTCAGCCGATGCTCAGGAGCGTCACCGCAACCTGCAGGGACTGGATGACCATAACGCGTACCTAGTCAAGCCCATCAATCATCAACAGCTGCTGGAAACCATCGGTCGCCTGTTATCAGTGACGTGGCTGCACAAAAGCCCGGGAGAAGACAGCGCCGAGGTGTTGGCACTGATGCCTGCGACTGACCTCTCTGCCTTGGCAGATCATGAACTGGCACGTGAATTGGTAACCTGTGCAGAACTTGGTTACAAACGCGGTGTGCAGAACAAACTGGATGAGATGACACAAAAAGGTCTTGTTAACGAGGCGGCACGTCGCCACTTGAAAGGCTTGCTGGATCTTATGCAGTTTAATCAGATTGTCCGTAGTTTTCAGAAACCCAAAACGCCCCTTCCCGACACGCCTGCAACAGGCGATAACATGAGCGACACAGGATCATGAGCAAAAAATCACATTCCAATGTAGTGCTGGTGGTTGATGATTCCCCTGAATCATTAAGTTTTGTCAACGACACTCTGGAGGATGCAGGTTACAACGTGCTGGTAGCTCTGGAAGGCCGCCAGGCGCTGACCATTGCCCGGCGTATCCGGCCGGATATGATTTTGATGGATGCCATCATGCCCAATAAAGACGGTTTTGAAACCTGCCGGGAATTGCGCGCGATTCCGGAGCTCGCGGCGATTCCGGTGATTTTTATGACCGGGTTGAGTGATTCCGCAAGCATTGTTAAAGGGCTGGAAGCCGGGGGTGTGGACTATCTGACCAAACCCATCAAACCCGAGGAACTGCTGGCACGCATGAGTGTGCATCTGAACAATGCACGTCTGACCAGCAGTGCTTACAACGCGTTGGACTCGGCGGGACAACACCTGTTTTCTGTCAGCCGTCAAGGGCGCATTTTGTGGGCAACCCCACAAACATTGGCCTTGTTTGCGCGCGCCGGCGCCAGCGAGGAATGGCAAATTACATCCTTGGCCACGGCCTTGCATAACTGGTTTGCAGCGCCTGCGCAACGTGAACCCGAGCAGATGTTATCGCTGGCGGTAACCTCTGGCAGCGGCGCGAGTCTGCAGGACAAACGCTTGAGTGTGACCTTCATCCGTCACATCAATGAAGATGAAAAACTGCTGCGACTGTCAGAAGCGGCGGAAACCACTGGTGAGGATTTGTTGCGTGAAAAACTTAGCCTGACCAAACGCGAGTCGGAGGTATTGGCGTGGATCAGTCAGGGTAAAACCAACTGGGAAGTCGCGCAGATACTGCAGATGAGTCCACGTACCGTGAATAAACACCTTGAGCAGATTTTCAAAAAGCTCAGTGTGCAAAACCGTACGGCTGCAGCGCGTATTGCCTTGAGTGTGTTGGAGCGGGATTAAGCGTTAATCCCGCGATCAATTTTAGTGCTTACAAACGTTTGGACGGTTTGTGGGCAACCTTTAAAGACGCGCCAAGGCAAAAAATAATTGTGATTCCAACCACTGTGCTCAACTTCTGCCATGGAGTGATAGCGGAAACCTTCTTCCTGCAGCCATTTGTAGATCTCTTCATTCGGGCTGCCAGAACGCAGACCAACTTGAATGTAGTCTTTGCCTTCAATATGACCATCTTTTAACAAACGATAAATGGGTGAAACGTGAGTGATGCCATGTACTCCACCACGACCAACGTCATAGTGCGCATCAAAGTGGATGACCGACAAATTGCCTTTGCCTACCACGTCAACCAGTCCCGCGACGTTGGGATACTCAAGCGAATGGTCGCCCCCAATGATAAAAGGAATGGCGCCGGTCTCGGTAATTTCGCGCACGATAGCGTGCACGTGCTGCGTGCTGCGTTCGGTATTGTCGTTGTCGATGGCGATATCGCCGTAATCAACAATGTTCAATTCGTTGTTGGCGTTTACCTGCACATATTGATCGTTGTCGGCCATACCACCTTGCAAACGCATCACAAGAGGTCCGTGATCCGCATCGCGCCGGCAAACGTTGGCACCCCTCTGGGCAACGCAATGGGGCCCGCTTCGCGAGCCGGGTCAACGCTGCTCGGTCGACGCGTATTGGCGGGCGGACTCGAATATATTAACTGTTCTTCGCTGAGCGACAGCATTACTTTCTACAACGTTTTATTGTTGAACTTAAGCATGTGTACGTCCTATATCAACTTACCTGAATTCGTTGTGTCCGTAAAAAAGACAATCCACCAGCACTGAGTTTTATCACTGCTGGTGGATTGCCTGTTTCCTACACGAGCTTGTTTAGCATTACAGAGTCACATTGATACCCATGAAGAAGGCTCGGCCTACCGGGCTGACCGGGTATGCGCGTTCTGTCACATAAGGTTTTTCATCTGTCAGATTACTGACGCCACCATAGAACCGCACGGTGTCACTGTAGTCATAATTGGCTGACAGATTGTGAGCATAAAAATCATCTGTGAAGATGTTCGGCCCGAAGTTCTGCACAGCAGTTTCGATCGCACCGCTGAGTACCATTTCGCTCATATACTGTGAACGCAGGCTGACACTGAGTGGGCCTCTGGCCATGTTCAGGTTCAACTGACCGGACCACTCCGGACGACGCATTTCCAACAGATCGACGTCAATCACTGCTTCTTCCCCGGGTGCGGCTGGCTCAACAAAATTGAGCGTCAACTGCTTGGTCACTGAACTGCCGATTCCAAAGCGATAACCGGCCATTTCAAAACTGTAATTCACATTCAGGTCAACGCCTTCGGCAATTGCTTCACCAAAGTTCAGCTGAGTCTGACGCAGGAAAGTGAAACCACCCGACTGTGCAGAGGTGGGCACACGGTTGCGGTCGATCAATGCACAGAAATCATTGTTGATGGACGGTGCATCGTAGCAACTGTCAACAATGTTCTGGGAGGAAATTTCCGAAATCGCATCTTCGATTTCTATGTTCCAGTAGTCCATGCTGATCATGAAACCATCGATAAAGCTGGGTTCGTACACAAAACCAACGGTTTCAGTGATGGCTTCCTCCGGACGCAGGTTCGGGTTACCACCAATCACACCTGGGAAACCGGCTGACAACGGGTCTACGAACTTGTATCCACCGGTAGAATCAAAAATATTACTCTGCAACACACCCTTGGCAGTCAGGTCAGCTACACAGTTGGCCTGGCGCAGCGCGGGGTTTGGTGCGCTGCTGATTTGTGATGCATCACACGGGTCTGCTGGTCGGAAATTCTGACCTTGCTCTGGTGAGTACAGCTCGAACAGGTTAGGTACACGCACCGCCTGGCTATAGTTGGCGCGGAAACGCAGATCTTCAATCGGCGCCCACACACCACCTACTTTATAGGTGTCACTGGCACCAAAGGTAGAGTAATCAGCACGACGGAAAGCGGCATCAACTGTTAATGCTTCAGCCAGGAATACGCCTGCCAGCACAGGTACTTCGACTTCAGCAAACACATCCCAAACATCGTATTTTGCACTGGTGTTCAGCAAGCGGTTACCCGGTGAGCCGCCAAGACTCTTGGCAGTACTGACGTCGCCCACCCAGCCACCCGCCGTGAAAGGCGTACCTTGCGGGGTTACACCACTGGCCAGCAATACACCCTGGTCAAACTGGTCAAAATCCTGGGAACTTTTCTCTTCACGCCACTCACCACCGGCGGCAAAAGAAACAGCACCGGCAGGCAGTACAAACCATTCGCTGCTGGTACCGCTGACAAACCCGGCGATCACCGATTGCTCAATGGTTTCTTCCACCGTGCGGGTGTAGGTGAAGAAATCGATCGCTTCCTGACTGATGGAGTTTTTACCGCCCCAGATATTGGCTGGCTGGCACTGACCATCACCCGGTGTAAACGTAAAGAATGGTGAGCGCTGTCGACCACCCAGATACGCCGGGAAATTAAATGGCGTGGTATAGGGGTATGCAGTCGGATTCAGATCCGAGCGGCAAACCGGCTGACCCGTCGCCGGATCGGTGACAGCATCGATTGCCGCAAAGAATCGGTCAGTAATCGGTGTAAATGGCGTTTCCAGTTTGCGGTCAAATCGGCCGTAGTTGGCAGACAGTTCATAATTCAGACCCAGATCATCCAAAGATCCACGCAGCCCACCTACCAGACGATAAGTATGACGTTCGTTTATGGATTCATTGTCACCCCAGTCATCAGAGTCACGGTTGATATACAGACCACCTGGGCCCACAAAACTCACACCCGGGTTTGTGGCAAATGGCGCCAGTTGCGCGGGCAGGAAGGGGTTATCCGGCGCACCGTACAGCAAATCTGTTGCTTGGTTGCCACCACCACCGAAGGTGACTTCGTGATAGACGTATTTGCTTTCAACAAACAATTCGGCCTGCGATGAGACTTCGTAGCGACCGTTCAGGTTGACTGCCCATTTGGTATCTTCGGGAATAACAAACGGACGGTTAGGCGCAATGTAGGTCTGATCTGCACCAAACTGGTTGAAGTTACCAGCAACAAGCCCGTCGTTATGCGTAGTCAGGTTGCCATTTTCATCAACAACCCAGCAACCACCTGCCGCTCCAAATGACGCAGCACCATCAAGACTGGAGTTATATCCGGTAAAACTGTCCAGACAGTCAGAGACACCGTTCCCGTTCAGATCAGGTTCGGATCCCAACGGTACACGTGTACCGAAATCACCCAGCGCAATAACGCCATATGGCGATGTGATGTTGAATGTGCGACCTGGTAACAGGGCACGAGGCGGTGCACCCACAATTCGGCCCAGCAATTCGGTTTCAGCAGCTGTCAGAGTCGGCGTTGAACCAAACGCACGTGAGAAATTGGTTGCAAAGGACGTGGGTGTAGGGATGCGAAGACCAAACGGATACTGCCCGGTGTTTTCGAAGTTGTAGTAACGCGCCAGGTTAGGCATGGTGGAGGCATTGATATCGCCCTTCTGGAAGCGCAACATCGGGTTTACGTCACTGCCATATCGTCCACCGTTTGCCAGAAAATCACGATCACCGGCGCGCAGGCCTTCGCTGTAATCGTGTTGCAATGACAAGGTCATATTGCCACGGTCGTCTGCGAAGTTTTGACCGATCAAGGCACGTACACTGGTGGTACCGGCATCGCCTTCGCCGGACATACCGGTTCTGAAGTCGATATCCACACCCTCAAAATCATTCTTAAGTACAAAGTTGACGACACCGGTAACCGCGTCCGCACCGTAAACTGCCGATGCACCGCCGGTCAGCACTTCCACTCTCTCTATTAGCGCAGAAGGAATGGTAGACACGTCAACAGACGAGGTTCCTTCAATTCCGGATACGTGTCGACGGCCATTCACCAGGGTCAGCGTGCGTTGTGAGCCCAGTGCACGCAGGTTCAATGCGCTACCACCGACGTTATTGGCGCGCCCGACGTTCTGTGCTGCGCCGCCAATCGAGTCGGTGCTGGTCACGGAGGACAACAGCGCGGGGTTTTCATTCAGAATTTCACCAATGTCGATACTTGCAGAGCTGGTAAGATCTTCTGAGCTAATCACTGACAGAGGTTGAGGCGACGTTGCGTTGTCCGCACGCTGCATGCGACTGCCGGTGACGACCAACTCCTCAATTTCAGGCGCATCCTGCGCATGGACTGCAGGCATTATTGCAGCACCGGCCAAAATGGCTATTGCACAGTGCAGACGACGACGTCGAAACGAACTCAATGATTGACTATTCATCAGAAATATTACCCCCGGTACTTCTCACCGTTAATCAGCCTGTTAAGGCACCTGTTTGTGATCCTGAGCTGCCCGCTTTGTGTTTTGGCGGAGACAGCGTCATCTGGCGCACCATTTTTTTGTATTTACACCTCACATAAACTGGGGCGAAAAAAAGTGCGTGTATCCGGGTTGAGCAAGTTGTGTGCCACAGCAAAGCTTTGGCTATTTATCAGGAACTTACAAAGAGGGCGGGAACTTGTTGAGAAAATCCGTGTCACTTATCAGTGCACTAATTTTTACCATGGCGCACATTCAGTGCACAAAAAATGACTTTTTTATATTTCAAAAACAAAGCGTTACAAAAAATATTTGGAATATCTATAAAAAATAAAAAGTTCAAAAATAAAATAAATTAACACCAAATAAAAACTGACAATATACGCGCACCAACATAGCGCTTGCGTATCACTACGCAAATCAACACAGGCGGCAAATTAGCTACAACAGATAACGGAGGCAATACGCATTACATGCGTTAAATGACGTATTTGTATTAAGCTGGTGCCCTGAGATTTTTTGGATGGCATCAACACCCACAGATATTGGTAGCTGGTAATGAAGAAAATAATGCGATCGCCTGCCTCGGGCAAGCGCCTCTACCGATTTGGCACACTTGTATTGGCCGGTCTGGTTGTCTGCGGCTGGGTTCATGCGCAGTCTGTTGAACCATTGTCAGTCTTTCCGGTATCAGACGAAACCAGCGTTAATCGCGCTACATTCGCTGCCCCAGGCCAACCGACATGGACACACCTGACAGACTTTGAACAAGACTTGATACTGCGGTTCAAGAACCCTGCCGCCGAACCTGATAGCAATGACTTGCTGGCTTTATTTCTGATTGCCTCAGGCGACATCCGGGATACAGAGCAATTACAGCCATTCCAAACGCAAATAGTGCATTTTTTTGAGCAACATGCTGATCTGTTGCGCATCCGCGACGAACATGAACGCGGCACGCAATTGCTCAGTCGCATGCATCGTCACTTTTTACATGCTGATGAGCGATCACCGTTAGCCGGCTACCACGCGGATCAAAGCCAATTAAGCGAACTGATGCGCAGTGGGGTGTATAACTGCATCAGTTCTGCGCTGCTTTACCTTACATTGGCGGAGTACGCCGGCCTGAACAGTGCTGGCGTTATCATGCCCTCACATGCCTATGTACAAGTCACACTGGCTGACGGTCGGGTCATCGAGGTTGAAACAACGGCGTCCAACGGTTTTGATGTGGTTCGCGATGAAGCTTTTTTTGCGCGCCCGGCCAGTGATTGGTTTGAAACCCGTGGCCTGGACGTGCCAAGTTTTGCAGACTACGAAAAACGTCGGGTGATCAGCGCCGCTGCACTGGGTTATGAAAGCATGTGGAGTCAGCACACAACCGAGTTGCGCATGCCCTACGCGGATCGTATGCGGCTTGCCGAGATTCGTGGTGTTTTGCAATCTGACTTCGCTGATGCGCAGCACAATCGTCTGGTCTACTATTTCCGGGAAGCCGACCATCTGCGCAAACAGAATGACCTGCCTGCGCTCGATCAGTTAATCAACCGCATTTCTCCGCTGCTGGCAGCGTTTGACAACAGGCCTGTGCACACCGTGTTCAGCGACCCGATCTCCACGGTACCTGCACTGTTACTGCAAGCGGAACGCGCTGACTGGCTAATTCGTGGTGGTCAGACACAACAGGGCCAACAACTGGCCCTGCACGTATTGAGTCAGGTGGACACGGCTCCGATGAACAATCAATTGATTCGCGATCTGGGTTGGCGCGCGCTGGGCACGCACGTTGGCAATCTGATTGCGGCGGGCACGCTGGACGACGCGCGCAGGGTAATCGATGGTTTTCCCGATGGGTGTGCCTTGTCGGCGTTTTGTATCAACGCACTCGAGCAGTTTTACATCAGTCAGGGTCAACAATTCTGGGCACAGCGCAACTGGCCGCGCGCCATTGCTGTGTACGAGGAATACCTGGCACTTGATATTCAAACCGATAACCGGTCAGTGTTTGAAACCAATCTGCAAACCGCCTACCTGAATCAGGCAGAGCAGTACTGGTTTGATGAAGAACGTGATGAGGCCGTGGCCATGCTTGAAGTCTGTGTCATCAAGGTCGCGTCAGCTGAGCGCTGTCAGGCGCGTCTGCAGGCTGCGCGCCAGAGTCGTTGACAAAGGGGGCGTTGATAAAGAGATCGTTGACAAAGAGATCGTTGACAGAAGGCTCGCTGTCAGTGAGCTCATTAACAGCAGCCCAGTGCTGTTCCCAATCGACCACATCAAATAACCCGGTACCGGGAAATGCCGGTGGCCGGCTGTGATCAAAACGGGGATCATGCTTGATGTAGGTGCTGAAACGCGGCTCGGTGGCGGATACCGACCCAGCCACCAGTGCGCCATACACAAACAGTTCACCTTGATGCCGGTCACTGAAGCGCCGGACGCTGAAGCGATCACGCGCAAACAGCGCAGCATTGATTGTTAAATCACCAGGCCCGGTGATCATGGCTGCGGCGACTTCGATGCTGCCATCACTGACCAGTGCCAGGTAGTCATCTGAGGACTCTGATGCATCGGCATAGACCAGATTGCCGGTGATCATCTGCCGCCGCGGTGAGTACACCACTACGCGTCCTTCAACCTCGCCGGACAATTCGAATCCTGCACGCCCGTTCCCGGCAATGATCAACCCTGCCGGTGGTATCTGCACACGATCTTGCTCGCCATTGTCCAGATCGGTCCACAGCACCCCGGCGTTTCCCTGAAATTCCAGTCGTGTGTCCGCATCAAACGTCAACACGGCTGCGCCCGATGACAACCAATGCGCTGGAAACGCGCTGTCAGGCAAGGCAATGCGTCCGGTGCCGGTGCGCACCCCCGCCGCAAACATACTGGATTCACGCACCCGTCTTGTCAGCGTCTGGCGCCGGGCAATGGTCACCTCACCATTAAACTGCGAGCGTGGCCGCACAAAGGATTCAAAATTGACGTCGGAATTAGAGTGGAAGCGACCATCAATCTGATCGTCTCCCAGCATAACGTTAGTGTCCCAGTTATTGATAAACTTGGCATAGTGTGACAACGCTCGTTCCTGCAGGCGAATGCGAGCACGATGAGGTTGCCCCTTTATCTGACGGGTAATTTCCACGTCAACTTGCTCAAGACCGGTAAGTTCGACTGAGGGCAAGAATGTAGCCTCCACAACATCCGTGCTCAACAATCCCAACGACAAAGGATCAAGCGACGCCTGCGTAGCGATCTGAGCGATCAAATCGTCCCGTTCCGCAGGATCACTCAAACGCTCAAGCAGATTCCCGGTGGCAACCCGTAACTGAGCGATGTCTTGCTCGTTCATGGAGACAACAGGCGAGACGACCGACGAAGCGGTCGGCGGGCTGACGGCCGGCTCATCCGGCAATGTCATGTCAGGCTGAGTCACCGAATAGTCTGCCGGGGCGGTTTGTGCAAGTGTGTCTATCAATTCTGCCGCTTGCGTTACTGCGGGTGAAGGCTCTGCCGCAACGCTGGATGCAGTCGCTGACACCGCCATTGACGGCGTGGTTAATGAGGGCGTGGTTAATGAGGGCGTGGACAATGCCGGGGCCGACGCTGATACGGTTGCGGCGGATGCCGGGCTGGTTGCAACCGGGTTTTCCGGCACCGGAATCATGTCAGCGACCTGCTGCGCGATCGTTGGCACCGCTGTTGCCAGCGGGGCAGGAAGCGTCACCAATTCAGAACGTTCCGATTGTTGGCCTGATAAAATGCCGACTTGCAGTTGCACTGTTGGCGTAACCGGGTTCGACAGCAAGGCGTTGGTCACTAGCGCCAACACCGGAATATGCAACACGAGCGAACCCAGCATCGCCCACAACAAAGGACGACGCAGCATTCTTTGAAATCGTGTTGAACCTGGCCTACTGTGCATACGCGTACCTGAATGGCAGCCCGACAGAACCCTCGACCGGATTATAGTCAAGTTAAGGCAATTTGCACGGACTCTGACCCTATTCAGGTGGGGTTAATGTCAATCGGGACAAACTCTGCTTGTCGAATGACCAATACACGTCGTCTTTTCGGGAGGTGATAGCGGGTGCGTCAACTTGATTACAGGATGGGGATGGCTTATTCTTGCGGCGTCCGATTTCTGACCATAATAACGCCCCCTCAACATCCTTTCGCTGCGAGCTCAGCGGCCGGAAATCGAGGCCGAGTCGGCCGTGTAACCAGCATGAATTTTAGACCTGAATCCGGGGAGAGAAGAATGATAAAAAGCAAACGTTTATTGTCGGTATTAATCATGAGCGCCGGCGCCCTGTTGAGCGCACAAACGGCACTTGGCCAATCCGGCACAGATGTCTATGCCGGCGACTGGCCTGACTACAATGGCAACCTGGCCGCCCAGCGTTATTCGCCGCTGGATCAGATTAATGCGTCAAACGTCAATTCTTTGCAGATTGCATGGCGTTTATCCACTGAAGGCTACGGTTCACAGCCTGAGTTTGGTGCCACATTCACTCCACTGGAAGTCGACGGTGTGCTGTATTCCACTATTGGTGCCCAACGTGATGTTGTTGCCATCAATGCCGTGACCGGCGAAGTTTTGTGGCAATGGCAGGCCAACGAAGGCGCACGTTTTGACGCCGCGCCACGTAAAGGTTCTGGCCGTGGTGTTGCCTTCTATCGAAATGGCGACGAACGCCGCGTGATTGTTATTACGCCGGGTTTCTTCCTGGTATCTCTGGATGCTGAGACCGGTTTGCCAGATCCTGCATTTGGTGAAAACGGCATCATCGACCTGCAACAAGGCCTGCGTCTGGGCCAGGGTCGTGAAGATCTCGACATTGGTTCCTCCATGCCTCCGCTGGTGATGAACGATGTCATTGTTGTTGGACCCGCGATGGCGGTATCCATGCGTCCGCCGTCCAAGTACAACGTTAAAGGTGACGTACGCGCGTTCAGTGCAATCACTGGCGAACATCTTTGGACATTCAAAACCATTCCAGAGCGCGGCGAACCCGGCAGCGAAACCTGGTTGGGTGATGGCGCGGAGATCTCTGGTAACGCAGGTGTGTGGGCGCCGATGTCAGGCGATCCGGAACTGGGGCTGGCATTCCTGCCGGTTGAATCTGCGACGGGCGACCGTTATGGCGGAGACCGTCCTGGCAGCAATCTGTTCACTAACAGCGTCGTTGCGGTCGACATAAAGACCGGTGAGCGCAAGTGGCACTACCAGCTAATTCATCACGACATCTGGGACTGGGATAACCCCGCAGCACCGATTCTGGCGGATCTGCCAAACGGCCGCAAAGTGGTCATGCAAGTGACCAAGCAGTCCTTTGTATACACCTTCGACCGTGTGACCGGTGAGCCTATCTGGCCAATCGAAGAACTGCCAGTCCCTGCTGGAGACGTACCGGGCGAGTGGTATTCTCCGACACAGCCCTTCCCGACCAAACCAGCGGGATTTGATCGGCAGGGTATTACCGAAGACGATTTGATTGATTTCACACCGGAGTTGCGTGCTGCTGCGCTGGAAGCTGTGAAGCCTTTCCGTCTGGGCACCAACCTGTACTCACCGCCTTCATTGGCTGACGCCGCCGACGGCACCACCGGCACACTGAGTTTGCCATCAGCAACCGGTGGCGCAAACTGGGAAGGCGCGGCGCTGGATCCTGAAACAGGCATGCTCTATGTGCCTTCCAGAACAACCGTTGCCGTGTTGTCGGTTGCCAAAGACGAAAACTCTGATGTCGACTACAGTATGGCGCTCGGCGTACGTGTGCCACGTGCCATGGGTCTGCCGATTGTGAAGCCGCCATATGGCCGTATCACAGCAATCGACATGAACAGCGGTGACCACGAGTGGATGATTGCCAACGCTGACACGCCCGCAGCCATTGCCAATAATCCTGCACTGGCCGGTGTTGAACTGCCACGCACAGGTGTTGAGACAAAGTCTGGCCTGTTGCTGACCAAGACCTTGCTGTTCGCTGGCGAAGGTGTTGGCGGTGGCCCAATGCTGCGCGCCCACGACAAAGTGACGGGTGAAATTGTTGCCGAAATAGAAATGCCCGGTACTCAGACGGGTCAACCATTTACTTATGAACACGATGGCAAGCAATACATCGGCATGGTCGTCAGTGCACGTGGCTCAGCCTCTGAACTGGTGATCTACGCTCTGCCGTAATGTGTTTTACCGAGATTTGCCTTACCGGATTTGGATATGAGGAGTAGAAGTATCATGCGTAAATTGTTTGCTAAAGCGGCGTTCGCGCCGCTGCTGTTGGCCACCACGCTGTCTGCACAGGCAGCAACCTGGGTAATGGATCCGGAAGGCTCCTCGGTGATTTTCAAGTATTCTTACTCTGACACTCCGTATCAGGGTGAATTCAAGAACGTCACCGCTACCTTCGAAATTGATCCGTTAAGCCCGGCTGACTGCAAATTCGAAGTGAACATTCCGATTGCCGATATTTATGTCGACAGTGAAGAAACCCTGAGTTACATGCTTGATATCGAACTGTTTGATGTTGACCAGTTCCCGACAGCAAAATTTGTGGCTGACAAGTGCACACTGGATTCACTGAATTCCTTTACTGCCGCTGGCCAGGTCACCATTCGTGATGTTACTCAGCCCATCAGCTTCCCGTTCAAGCTTGACATCGAAGGCATGCGTTTCCGCCTGACCAGCGAAGTCACGCTTCAGCGTCTGGACTTTGGTGTCGGTCAGGGCTACTTCGCCAACACATCCGCCATTCCGAATGATGTGGTGGTGTCGGTAGACGTTTTCGCAAAGATGCAGTAATCAAACACGCTCAGTTATAAACAGGACAGATACATGTTTTCTAATTTGATTGTTAAATATCGTCGGTTTTCACTGCTGCTGGCGTGCTCTGCACTGCTGGTATCATGCGACCGCATTCTGACACCGGGTTTTGAAACCAGCGTGCAGGATCTCAGAGGCGGCGCTTACACACTGGATAAGGCGCATGCGTCTATAACGTGGAAGGTGGATCACCTTGGGTTCTCGACATACGTCGGTCGTTTTAATGATTTTGATGCGTCACTGGATTTTGATCCTGAGAACATCGAAGCCTCCAGCCTGGAAGTGATTATCAACACCGCCTCTCTGGACGTTAACAACGACGCTTTTGCTGAAGATCTGCGTGGTGATGACTGGTTCAATGTTGCCCAGTTCCCGCAGGCCATTTTCAGAACCACGTCGTTTGTTGAAGCAGTTGATGAAGATACCTTCATTTTCGAGGGAGATCTGACACTGCTGGAGACAACCGCACCGGTTCAGTTGACTGTTAACTTTAATGGTGGTGGTCGCAACTTCCTGACCCGCAGCTACACATTAGGTTTCTCTGCCAGCACCAGTTTCCAGCGCTCTGCGTTTGGTTTGAATAATCTGGTGGCGTTCGGAGTTGGTGATAACATTGACCTCGAAGTTCACGTTGAGTTTATGGAAAGCCCGGAGTGATACAGTTCGGTTAAAAGAGGCCGGGGGATGCGAATCCTCTGGCCTTTTTTTTGGCTCAGTGGCGTGCTTTCAGCACAGGGCGGCGGGAAGTTCCTCAAAACGGCGCTGCGCGCCTGATCGTTTTTCGCTCACTTCCCGCCGCCCTGTGCTGAAAGCTGCACGAACTGTGCCGCGTTGCAGTCGCCTTCTACCCACCTGCCTGTGCCGCGTTGGACTGTGTCTGTGGGGTTTTTGCTGTATATTACGCGGCTGTTTCTGTGTCAGAGGTCGAGGATCCCATGAAGTTTTTTAATCAAACCCTGTTGAGTCTGCTGTTGTTGCTACCTGTATCCGCTTGGGCTGGCACGGTGGTGCGTGTTAATTCGCAGATGGGTGAGTTTTTTATTGAGCTTTCTGATGACACCACGCCGATCACTGCCAATAACTTTCTCAGTTATGTGAATGAAGGTTTGTATAACGGCACGGTGATCCATCGATTGGTGCCGGGTTTTGTGATTCAGGGCGGTTGGCTGAAGTACGACCAATCCATTCGTACGTTTGCGCCAATAGCAACCAAGGGCAACATCCAGAATGAATTCCGGGTATCCAATCAGCGCGGCACACTTGCCATGGCCAAGGTCGGCGGTGATCCCAACAGCGCGAACAGTCAGTGGTTTATTAATCTTGGAAACAACAGCTTTCTGGATACCGATAATGGCGGTTTTWCCGTGTTTGGTCGGGTGATGGGCAACGGCATGCAGGTGGTTGATAAAATTGCCGCCCTGCCCGCTTTGTTTGTGCTGCAGGGCATGGATCCGTTTCCACTGATTAATTATGTGAGTGGTCCACTGCTGAACAGCCATCTGGTCACCATGACTATGTCAGTGGTCGGCAAAACCGATGGACCGGCGGCGGTATTCAAGCCGGAGACCGGGCGCATGAATGTTTTTGTAGACGCCGGGGAGCTCGGGTTGCTGGCGGTGGAATTTGAATTGATCAGTGAAGTGCCTGAGATCAAAGTGAAAATTGACGCCACCAAAATATTTCCCATTGACCAGCGTGTGACTGGCATGCCGGTATTTGACAACGCCACAGGCCGACTCACTATTCCGGAATTGCGTGTTAACGGCGACGTTGCCTACCGTAACGTGCGTTTTATGCTGACGGATGGTGAGCAACTGGTGTTTACATTGGAAGGCACTGACTAATCCTCGCCAGCATCACCCACCCAGCGCCTGTCGGATACCCGTGCAGGCGCTAAGCAAGGGCTGCACCAACGCCAACATTTTTTCCTCGGTAAAACGTTCTTTGGGGCCGGCGACGGCGATTGCACCCACCGACAGTCCATTCTGACCACAAATCACACCTGCCATACTGTTGATCCCCGGCCGAAAATGACTGGCAGAAAATGCATATCCGTCCTTTTTTGCGTGCTCAATATCCTGTAACAAATCGTCCAATAAAAAGGGGGGTTGTGGCGAGTGTGCTGCATACAAATGCCTTGCACGTTCAGAGTATCCGGGTTGAAACGCCAGCATAACTCGACCGGAGATTGTCATGATAGCCGGCGCACGCTCACCGGTTGTTGAGCTGATTCGCATCGGCGCATCGGCGGACATTTGATGGACGTACAGGCAATCATCGCCGTCGGGCAGCACGAGGTTCACCGTTTCGGTTGTTTCCCGTTGCAGTACATGCATAAACGCAATGGCGGCTCGCCTGACCTGGTTACGCTTGATGACCTTCATACCTTGTTCCCACACCAGCAGCGTTGCTTCGTAGCTGCCGTTCTCATGCCGGATGGCATAACCCGCTGCGACCAAGGTCGACAAGGTGCGGTGCACATTGCTTTTGGGCAGACCCAACTGATTGGCAAGCGCAGAAACCCCCACTGGCTCGCGGGCATCCACGAGATACTGGAAAACCTTCAAACCTTTTAACAAGGTACTGTCCAACTGTCGCCTCCTTCACACCACTCGCAGCAGATGGCTTGTTGCAAGCCGTCTGACTCTGCTAACGTTAGCTACAGATAATAGAACTATGTTCTATATATTGGAACAAAAAAATCTTGTTAACCTTTATAGAATGGACAATGAGGGGCACCCATGGATCGTCGACAATTCATTTCTCGCAGTTTTATGTTGAGTGCCGCGGGTGTGCTTGCGCCAGAATGGGTATTCGCCAATACGGAACCTGTGGTCGAAACCGCTCAGGGACGCGTGCGCGGTCGCATCAATGATGCCGGCATCCATGTGTTCAAGGGCATGCGCTATGGTCAGGCTGAGCGGTTTATGCCGCCTGTTGCACCAAACGCATGGGCTGGCATCGCAGACGCGTTTGACTATGGCGATCAAAGCCCTCAGGCCCGCACCCGACTCGCCAGTGCTGAACCAATGACGGATGATTGCCTGCGAATCAATGTGTGGACGCCTGCCATCGATCAGGTTAAACGCCCGGTGCTGTTGTGGTTCCATGGCGGCGGTTTCGAGGCTGGCTCAGGTTCCAGCCCCCTGTATGACGGCAGCAACATGGCACGTCGGGGTGATGTGGTGGTTGCCACCATCAACCATCGTCTGAACGTGTTTGGGCATTGTTATCTGGGTGAGGTTCTGGGCGACGAGTTTGCGCAATCCGGCAACGTCGGGTATCTGGATTTGATCCGATCCATGGAGTGGGTCCGCGAAAATATCAGTCAGTTTGGTGGTGATCCCGACAATGTGATGATCTACGGGCAATCCGGCGGCGGTCGCAAAGTCAGTCTGTGTTACGCCGGACAGGACGCACAAGGGCTGTTCCATCAGGGGGTGGTGCAAAGCGGGTCTCACCTGAAAATACAGACAACTGAACAGGCAACAGGATTGACGCGGGCGTTGTTATCGGAATTGGGGATCTCCCCTGCCAATGCCCGTCAGCTGCAGCAGATGGATATCGACACGTTGTCGGCTGCTCAGCGAAAAGTGATCGCGGCGGCCGGGTCGCGTTTTTCGCCGGTGCTGGACAACAAAACATTTGTCACACACCCGTGGCTGCCAGAGGCGCCAGCCTTGTCCGTCGACAAACCCATGATGCTGGGCACGACACGTACAGAGCTCTCCAATCAAATGGGTACCATTCCCGGCATTTTTGACATGACGGTTGCCGAGGCCAAAGAACGTTTGGCAGGTTTTCTGGAGGTGGGTGACATCAACGACGCCTGGGAGATTTTTCAGGCATCGCGTCCACAAGCCAATCCCTCTGAGGTGTTTTTCACCATCGTATCTGCCCGTGGTTATGTGCGCGATCAAACCATCATGGCCGAACAACGCGTGAACAGTGGCGCCCGTGATAACACCTATGTGTATCGACTGATGTGGCGTCAACCGGTTGAAGGTGGGCGACGCGTGTCACAGCACTCTCTTGATTTGCCGTTTATGTTCGATAACGTCGCGGCCGGCGCCAACATGACCGGGCCTGACAACGAACAGACACGCGCCATGGCAGACAACATGGCCAACAGCTGGCTGGCGTTTGCACGCACTGGCAACCCAAACAACAGCAGTGTGCCTGCCTGGGCGCCCTATGATCTGAGTCGACGCAACACCATGCTGTTTGATGTGCCCAGCCTGGCGGTCGATGACCCACATCGGGAAGAACGTGAATTTATGGCGCGGTATGCCAGCCAGCAAGATGGTGGCAATGCCTTGCATCGTCAGAATATGGATTAACCGGATAACGTGTGCAGGAGTGCAATCATATGACTATTTTTAACGCTTTGTTTGATAACAGTTGTACCCGATTAGTGGCATCAGGTTTGATGGCTGGCCTGATCGCGTTATCAGGCAGCCAGGCGCTGGCGCAAGACAGCACCGGTGAGATGCAGGTGGTTTCCGAGACCATTGAGGCAGGCATAAAAGAAACCCGCTTTGATCTGGTGGTCGATGGCATCACGGTGCCGGGCATTTTGTGGACCCCGGAGAGCGCCGAGGGCACGCGTCCGCTGGTGATGTTTGGTCATGGGGGTTCGCAGCACAAACGTGTCAGCAATATCCTGAGAATGGCACGTGATCTGGTCAGCAATGAGCACTATGCGGTGGTGGCCATTGACGGTTATGGTCACGGCGATCGGGCACCGCTGCCCGAGGATGAAAGCGCGCGACCGGGTGAGAATATGACCGCAGAGTCGATGGCGGTGATCAGCGCGGTTCAGAAACTGCCTGACGTGGGTGAAGGCCCGGTTGGTTATTGGGGTGTTTCCATGGGGACGCGTTTTGGTGTGCCGCTGATCGCCGAGGATGCCAGAATCAAAGCTGCGGTGTTGGGGTTGTTCGGTTTGTTCCCCGAAGGTCGTACGGTACCGGTTGGTTGGGGCGCTGATGCGCGCAGCATCAGCGTGCCACTGATCTTTGTTTTTCAACGCAGTGATACCTTGATGACGTTGCAGAACGGTATCGACCTGTTTGATGCCTTTGGTTCAACTGAGAAAGCCATGCACATCAATCCGGGTGGTCACACGGCCATTCCCGTGTCCGAGCGCGAAAAATGGAAACCGTTTTTTGTCAGCCACCTTGGCAAGGCAAAACTGCGTTAGCAACGTTCAGACGGGACGTCGATTGACGTCCCGTCGATGACCAACCTTCACTATGTCAGAGACGCTTCGATTGGCGTGTACTGCTTTAAGCCGCAATGCGGCGTGCAGTTGCGGATCAAAGTAAATCGTCGATCCTTTGGAAATGTCGCTCATGGAAGGCACTGGTGATGATAGTCCCAGCTGATGGTTAGGATCAGCAAGCTATTTACTGACACCCAAACGTCAGAGCATCAAAACGTCAAGACGTCATATCCCAGCGAAGATTTACGGAATGTAAATTTCGCGGTGATACCACGGTGTGGAGGTGATGCCCGTCAGCACCTCTGTACCATCAAAGAGTCGCGAGTACAGGGGGCCGTCGATCAGCAGAGTCATGGAGTCAATGCGACCGTCAGGCGCGCCCGGCACACCGAGTGCGTCATTGACTTGATCGATTTTATAGGTACGCGTGAACCCGGTATTTTTGCCGGACCGGATAACAATGGTAGACGCACGTCTGACCGGAATTGCTTGCTGATAAACAAGCGTCAGACTGACGCTGTCGCCACTGCCAGACACCATCTGCCATACTTCCTGTACCTGACTGCTCTGCTCAGCTTGCCCGACAATAGACCGCTCGGCACGCGCCGTTGTTGCCGGCTGATAGACCTCGTACGAGCCTGCACCTTCCGGGGAAATCCCATTGATAATCAGGGTGCTGCTATCACCGTCGGTATTTCGTGCCTGCACCGACATCACCATATAACGGCTGCTGCCCGTGCCGACCGGCTGTCCTTGCGGATCGAGGACCACATGGCGATCCATAAAGGTAACCGACAGATTCACGTGCTCAGGTGCATCCGCCACGGGCGCTATGGTCCAACCTGCAGGCAATAACGCACGGACTGCAGCGCCATTGACTCGAAAGCCCAACGAGGTGCGCGTTTCGGCGCTCCATTCCACGTACGGATCCGTTCGCTCCGTTTGTGCGCTTGCAGCAGTGGCGGTTAAAAAAMCCACCAAAGTCAGGGTCAACAGACGGCCCAGCGCCATTTTCTGAATAGTCATATGTAGCTCCTTTTAATCATGTTGGGGTCGGAGAGATCATTTTTTGATCTCTCCGACCCCGTTACCCCGCAAAAAAACCAGCAAACTCAACACGGTCAGCACGGCCGCCAGCGCAAATGCAGCACCGGGAAAATACACAGGTGCTGCCGCGGTGGTGAAAAACGCAAACGTGCCTGTCATCAGCGGTGGGCTGATGATAGACGTGAGGCTGGACATACTCGCCAGTCCGCCTTGCAACTCACCCTGTGCGTTGGCCGGAATCTGTCCTGACATAATGCTTTGCACCGATGGCATAACAAAACCTTGCAACGCGCCGGGAATCATAAACACATAGAGCATAAACCCGCTGCTGGCAAACGCATAACCGACAAAGGAAACAATACAAAACACAAAGCCGGCAATGGCCGCTTTGTGCTGCCCGATCACAGGCAACACACGACGCAACAACACCGCTTGTGTGATCACCATCAGCACGCCGACAAACGCAAACGAATAGCCTATCTGCGATTCACTCCACTGGAATTTTTCAATGGTGAAATACGTCCAGGTGCTGGGCAACGCATGGTGGCCCATCAAAAACAGAAAGTACGCGCCAATCATGCCCAACACCATAGGATATTTCCGCAAGGCCAACAGTGTACCCAGCGGATTGGCACGACGAAGATTAAATGGACGACGATTTTCGGGAGCCAGCGTTTCCGGCATCACAAAAAAGCCAAACACCAGATTGGCGAAGGCAAGGCCGGCTGCCGCAATAAACGGCACGCGGGCACCGTACTCACCGAGCAACCCGCCCACCAGTGGCCCGATGATAAAACCCAAGCCAAACGCCGCACCAATGAGTCCGAAGGTTTGCGCGCGTTTTTCCGGCGGTGTGCTGTCCGCGATCACCGCATAACACGTGCTGTAAGTGGAGGCCGCAATGCCGGCCACAATCCTGCCGACAAACAACCAGAACAACGTGGGGGCCCATGCCATGACCAGATAATCCAGGCCCAACAACAACAGCGATAACAACAGCACCGGTCGGCGCCCGAAACGATCCGACATATTGCCCATCAGCGGCGAGCAGAAAAACTGCATCAGCGCATACACCATCATCAGCCAGCCACCATACCGTGCAGCACTTGACAGGCCTTCGCCGGACACATTCATGATCAATTGCGGCATGACCGGCAAGATGATGCCAAACCCGATGGAATCGATAAGCAGCGTGACAAAAACAAAAGAGATGGTGTATTTGTGGCTCATATTAACTTCTTGTTGTTAGTGGAAATTGGGGTCGGAGAGATTAAAATTTGATCTCTCCGACCCCGGCCAGGGTTTAATCTCCAGCTCAAGCATATTCGCAATGCTGCCGATTAAATCGCGAATCTGATCCCGGGTCGCTGCAAAACGCTGCAACGGCGACGCATCGGGCTCATCTGCCAGCGGCTTTGACGGCCCGGGCATTGGCCAGTGCAACGGCATAACCGACGGCGGTAGCTTGGGACAGATTTCTTCCTCACACAGCGTGACCACCAGATCGAATGACCCAAGATCCAGCGTGTCGATGGACTTGCTCTGATACGCGGAGATATCGATGCCAATTTCCTTCATCGATTCGATGGCCAATGGATTAACCGTGCCCTGTCGTGACCCCGCACTGAACGCCTCCACATTGCCAGCCAGCAACACGCTGGCCATCCCCTCCGCCATCTGGCTGCGAGCGGAATTGGAGACACACAAAAACAACACTCTTTTCATCACACCAATCCCAGCTAATTCCTCGGAACCCAATGCTGCGTGCGGTTGGCAAACGCCACCAACGACTGCATCACCGGCACTGCAACTAACACGGCCACAACAAAACTAGCCGAACCATATTCAAGTTCAGCGAGCCCTCAAACACCTCTGGCAACAGTGTTCCCAGTCCGATGCCAGTAATAATACAGGGTGCCACCCGCAAAGAAAGGTAGCGTTCAAAAAATCCGATTCCGTGTGTTTTGTGTGACGGGGTCGGAGAGATCAAAATTTGATCTCTCCGACCCCACCTATATACCCAGCACCATCACCGTGTCATCAATCGACTGTCCTTGAATTCTGAAACGGTCTTTGAGGGTTCCGACTTCTTTAAAACCCATTTTCTTATACAGCGCGACTGCGGGGGTATTGTTGGCAAATACCCTGAGTTCGATGTGGTCGATACCCGGGCTGGCTTTGACAAAGTTGATGGCGGCCTGCATCAACTGTTCGCCAAGGCCCTGTCCGCGATACACACGGTCAATACCAATACCCAAATGACACCAGTGCACGCCTGTCCTGAGCGGATCACTTTTGAGATCAACATGACCAACGATGTGTCCGGATTGCGTGTCATGTGCGCAGAACCAGCGCTGCCAACCCGGTGTATCCAATGACCAGAAGGGCCGGTCTGAAGAGGGGCCCGTCGGACCATTCGGGTCGTCAGGGGCAAAGGGCATGAAGTGCACGCCATCAAGCCCAGATTCCGCTCTGTGACGTTTGAAGTGCTCCACCAGCACTGACAACGTGTCGGGGGTCAGTGGCAGGATTTTAATAGTCATCGCAATGGGTTTCCTTTTATTAACAGGTCGGGATAGTGCGCGGCATATCACCCTCCACAGAAAGTAACCGGCGCGCCAATCCCTGTGCTGTGGCATCGATTACCCCGGGCTTTGTCTGACACTCTGCTATATCCAGCAACTGGAGGCATAATGAATACACTATCCTTCGCAAAATTCCCACTTTTCCGGTCAGTCCACTTCCAATGTGTCTCTCTTGAACGTGAGCCCAGGTAAGGCGGATACGGTGAACTATAATTTAAGTGACATGCTGGTCAATATAACAACCCACTCAATGAGTGATGATAGCCGTTACGTTGGAGATCAAGGGGCGCATTGCCATTTATCTGCGCGATCGGGTAATAGGCACAACCACCAGAGTCACCAAGACAATTGATGGGGCGCTCCCCAACAGCGAGTCGCTTTTCCAAGGATCTACGGTGACGGTCGTTATGTGCTGTTTATGGGACGCACCACCAATCTGGTCATCGAAACCTTGCCGGCACGCGGCCACGATGGCTATTTGTTGAGCAGTTCATTTGCTATCAAGATCGGCTTGTCGATAGTACCCGAGGCCGATGATGTCGGGCGCTCAATCCGCATTCTGGTCGTTGTGGAAGTGGCCGGCGCGATGCTGACCGTCAACGCTGACGGCGCCATTGTTCCGTTTGATGAAACCAATCTTCAGCTCTTCACCAGCAGGGCAGCAGCGGCGACAAAAGAAAATCTCACTATTTTTAACGGCGTACTCATGGCTGGTGATCGTGCCGCGTACAACATTTTTGTGGGATACCTGCGCGATGGCGACCTGAATCACGGCAATATCATTTATAACGCCGAACCCATCAGCCTTGTGATTGAGTGATCTGTCAGGATCGGGGTATATTGGGGGTCGGAGGGATTGGGGTCGGAGGTATACCTCCGACCCCAATCCCTCCGACCCCAATCTCTCCGACCCCACGATAGAAAAAGGCAAGGTATCGATGGCCCACTGGCCGAACTCAGAAAAAATAGCTTTGTTGTCCGGACAAGAGCGTCATCAGGCGAAAATGATCCATGTCCTGTTGATGGTGATGGCTGTGTATTTTGCTGTGCTAGCTGCACTTAATGTTTTTGTTTTCAATGATTTTTACATTGCGGCAATGGACACATTTGGTTTGGCAGGCTCACTGTACCTGATTGCCTACTTCCGACGCACGACCAATCTCAAGGTGACATCTTGGTCAGTTGTGCTGATTCTGACTGCCATCCTGATGCTGTTTATTCACCTGACCGCTGGCATGGCCTATTCAATCATCTGGGTGACGGTGTTGCCACCCATCAGCTTTTTCCTGTTAGGGCGTCGATACGGTGCTTGGGTGTGCGGCGTTGTATTCAGCTATGTCGTTGCATTCTTTTACTTTCAAACGCAGACCACTCTGGCGAGTCCGCCCGGTTTGGCCAGTGTGCTCAACATCGCGGAAGTCTTGCTGGCACACTGGTTCCTGTTTCGATTCTATGAACGCTCGCGCGCAGAAGCGTACGCAGAACTGGAGCGTCTGTCCGAAACCGACAAACTGACGGGCCTGTACAATCGTAGACACCTGGATCTGTTACTCACCAAAGAGTTCAACCTGCATCTGCGATCACAGCGTCCGCTGACTCTCGTGCTCTGTGATATTGACCACTTCAAGCGCATCAACGACAAAAATGGTCATTTGACTGGCGATATCATTCTTCAGGAAATTGCGGAAACAATCAGATCCACCATGCGGAATACCGATTTGTATGGTCGCTGGGGGGGCGAGGAGTTTCTGTTTATCTGCCCTGATACCTCGGGCGAAGCAGCCATTGCAATCGTCGAAAAACTTCGTCACGCGCTGGCAACCAGAACGTTCACCCGGGATATCAAAGTAACTCTCAGCTTTGGTATCGCCATCTCCGCACAGGATCAGGATGCTGAACAACAGTTACGCCGCGCCGACGAGGCTTTGTACGAAGCCAAACACCGGGGTCGCAATTGTTTTGTAGTTGCTGAGGACACCGGGTTGGGCCAACTTGGGGTCGGAGGTATACCTCCGACCCCTAATCCCTCCGACCCCAAAGCCAGATTCACACAACCGCCATCAAACCGCCACACCCCTGTCAAAATCTCCTTCTAAGCTGCTGTCCGAGCGGTGCCATGACAATTCTATGTTGTGGCTCCAACACCACTGTGCCGATTCAAGTCGGGCAACCTCGGAGTCTTTCAAGATGTATGACCAACCTAACCCTCTGTCCTTGTTACCGCGTGACATCACCCTCACAAAAGTTCTGCGACTCAAGCCCTTAAACATGATGATCCGTCTGGCAGTTTCCGGTGCCTTGCTCACGGTTGCCACGCAAGCTGCTGCGCAAACGACCAACGCGTCATCAGCCGATACGCCAGAGATACAGGAAGTTGTTGTGACCGGTTCCAACATCCGTCGCGCTGAAAATGATGGCACAGTACCGGTGTCTGTCATTGGCGAAGAGGCTATGGAGGTACGTTCAGCACTATTGCCGGTTGATCTACTGACCTCATTGCCGTCAGTCGTCAATTTGCCAGAAAACGAAACACGTCTGGGTTCCTCCGGCGCGCGTGGCGACAATGCCAACATCAACCTGCGCAACATGGGTGCAACCGCAACATTGGTACTGGTCAACGGCCGACGCATGGCCATCAACCCGATGACGGCAGGTTTGTCACAAGCGGTTAACGTCAACCAACTGCCGACGCAAGGTGTGGATCGTATTGAAGTACTGCGCGATGGCGCATCATCCATTTATGGATCTGACGCGGTAGGCGGCGTGATCAACTACATCATGAGACGTGAATTTGACGGCGTTGAAGCCTCCTTCCAGCAAGGTGGCACCGAGCATGGTGGCGGTGACAACACCCAGTTGGCACTGACCTTTGGCTCAACTGATGTGGCCGATGGTCGCGGACGATTTATTGGCAGCATAGAGGCTCTGACGCGTGACAGCATTCACTTGTCAGAAAGAGATTTCAGTCGAACCTCATTCAATTCCGAGCGTGCGCCTGCGCCATTTAACAATGTCGGCGGTCCATTTGATGGACGCACAGCCCGCGGATACTGGCCAACCTTTCGGGTTGGCACTGCTACCGCCAACAACTACTTCCGCCCGGTCAATGGTGTCCCCACGTTGACCACCGCAGCACCAAACCGTACCACCAATCCGGAGTTTTTTTTGGATCTGAATCAATTTGGATTTGCATCGCCTGAAGTCAAACGTGGTAACGCCTATTTGGCGGGTGAGTACGACCTGACCCCTGATGTCACAGCATTCGCCGAGGCCGGGTATTACATGGCGAGTTCCACCATGCAACGTCAACCGCTGGCCTTGAACGGTCCGACGTCTGACAAATTGATGTTGATGCCCATCGACAGCCCTTACAATCCTTACGGCTCACGCTTTTACCACCCGACTGGTGCGCCCAACAGTGATGGCACCGCCCGCATAACCGGTGCACCACGCACCGTTGGTTTTACACAAATGACACTCGCCGGTCTGGCACCTGAAGTCATTCAGACGGACTCTGATGTTTTCCGCTTCACGACGGGTTTAAAAGGCACGTTCGGAGACACATGGACCTGGGAAACATCACTGTTCTACAACCAGGTCAATGGCAATGACGAAGCGTATCCCGACGTGCGCGAAAGCCTGTTGCAAGCCGCGATCGGCCGCACTGATGCCACGGCTTACAACCCGTTTGGATATACCTTTAAAGTACTGAACGGTGCAGTTGTGGCGGATGCGCCGTATACCAATCCGCAAGCGGTGGTAGACTCATTCAGCGCGGTGTTTGCGCGTAAAGCGCAAGCCGATATCACCAGTGTTGATGCCAAAGTATCAGGCACCCTGTTCAACTGGTGGGGTGGAGAGATTCAGGCTGCGTTTGGGGTTGAACACCGACGCGAAAATCTGGAAGACGTGCGCCCTCCGTTCAGTGGCGAAAACCCGGCCAGCTCGGGTCTTGAAACTACCAACAACGACTTCCTGCTGCATCCGCCTCGTCCCGATGTGTTTGGTGACCGTAAAGTAACCAGCGCATTCGCCGAAGTGTTGGTTCCGTTGGTCAGAGAAGAAGCTGGCATCGCGCTGGTCAATCGTCTGGAACTCAACCTGTCGGCACGCATGGAAGATTACAGCGACTTCGGCAGCACCACCAAACCCAAAATAGGCCTGAACTGGAAGCCAGTGGACTGGGTAATGCTGCGCGCCTCATATAATGAGGGCTTTATGGCACCTAGTCTTGCGGCACTGTACACCAGTCCGCGTTGGTCAATCACCGCAGGTGCAGGCGATATTGATACCTACCGCAACCCCGCGCTCAATGAAGGTCCTTACGTCAAACGTACCTATTTTGGCGGCAATCCGGATCTGAACGCCCAGGAATCAGAAGGCCAGACTGCCGGTTTTGTGATCAACGTGCCGTTTGTGGAGGGGCTGACGATCAATGCTGACTGGTGGAGCATCAGCCGCACCAACCTGCTAGGCCAACGCAGTGTAGCGCAGATCAACGTCAGCGATGACGCCTTGTTGGCAGCCTATACTCAGCAGCAATTGGCAGCCGGCGTGCCGATCAACCAGATTGATCTGGGTAGCGGCACGCCCAACTACAAAGGTGATGCAGATGTTGTGCGATTTGCGCTCACCCCAGAAGATATCGCTGCGTTTACCGCCTACAACGCTGCCAATCCCGACAAACCGGTCGCGGCGGCCGGTCGGATATTCTCACGCAACCAACCGTTCCTGAATCTGTCATCCAGCGAAAACAGTGGTGTCGATTTTGGCTTCCGTTATGAACTAAGAGGTCTGCCGATTGGCGATATGGTATTCAGCTCAGAATGGGCTTACCTGAATGAGGCAGAGTCTACTTTATCACCCGCCAACGTGGCACCGATTGTGAATAATCTCTTGCTCGCCGGGGGTGCTGCGGAGTGGCGAAGCACCAGTAACGTGTTCTGGCGAAACGGTCCGTGGAATGCCGGACTGGGGATCTATCATGTTGGTGAAACTCACGATAGCGGCGCTACCACAACGCAGGCTGTTTACGAAAGTCTGGGAAGTCCATCCTACATAGAACCATTCTTTACCCAAGGCAGAACCATCTATCGGCGCGTAATTGACAGTTTTGTGACCTACAACCTGTCTGTTGGATATCAATTTGATGGTTCGCAATTTGCCATGTTGCGGGATACCCGTTTGCGTCTGGGTGTCGTGAACCTGACAGACGAAGAGCCGCCCTTGGCTGCCAGCAATTTCGGTTATGATCCCGCCGTGAGTCAATCCACGATGACCGGCCGCAGCTGGAACATTCAAATCACAAGGAAATTCTGATGAAACCTGTTTCTGCGGATAACAAAGAGCAAGTCGTTTCACGTCGGCAGCTGTTAGTGGGATTGGCGAACGTGACCGGCGTTCTGGCAGGCAGTTTTGTGGTCGGCAACCTGGGCCTGACGGTGTTTGCGGCTGAAAACCAGCCGGACGAAGCCAAACGCGCGGCTTACCGTGCATGGCTGCAATCGTTGCCTGCTGCGCCAGTGCCTGAACTCACCAAACACGGCCTGGTCGCAACTGAACTGAAACGCTGGTCGGTGATGGAAGGCAATCAGGGCGTTGCGGTTGATGGCGAACACTTTTACGGCATCGGCAACCATGCGTTGGTGAAACACCGCAAAGATACCGGAGAGCGTGTCGGTGAGTGGTTTGGTCCACGTGATGGCATCATCATCCACTTGAACGCAGGCTGGGTGGAAGGCGATCGACTGGTGTTGGCGCATTCAAATTTCCCGCAACTTCCGATGGCCAGTTCGTTGGAAACCTACAACACCCGCACCATGCAACCCGTAGATACCTACAGTTTCGGCATCCGCTTGGGATCGCTGACCTGGGCAGTTCGCCATGACGGCTTCTGGTGGGCATGTTTTGCCAACTACAATGACAACGGCACCACGCCCGGTTTTGATCAACGTTGGACCTACGTGGCCAAGTTCGATGATAACTGGCAGCAACTGGAGTCATGGCTTTTTCCACCTCAGGTGATTGCAACCTGGGGCGACAGTGCCAGTTCGGGTGGCGACTGGGGAGACGATGGCCTGCTCTACGTTACCGGCCATGACGCGGCTGAGTTATACGTGCTGCGCTTGCCCAAACAAGGCGTCACTCTGGAGTACGTGACCACCATTGATGTGCCCTTTGAAGGCCAATCCTGGGCCTGGGATCGCAGTGTTCCCGGCGAACGCATCATCTACGGCATCAGCCGGGCCCGCCAGGAAGTGATCGTGGCGCGCATCCCTGAAGTGCCTGCCTCGCTTTAATCAATAGCCGGGGTCGGAGGGGTGGCAGCTTGGGGTCGGAGGTATACCTCCGACCCCAAGCTG
>SPIB01000011.1 GCA_004535785.1 Gammaproteobacteria bacterium LSUCC0112
TCTTGCCAGATAAAAATACTGTGGCATAATGCGCGCCCCTGACATGAGAAGCTCATGAAGGGGCTGGATCGGTTCGCTGATTTAAATAGTTGTTGAGCGGTTTTGGAAACGAGATTGGTCGATAAAAGTTTAAAAAAACAGCTTGCCAGAATGATTCAGACGCGTATAATACGCGGCCTCTTAGCCACGAAGGCTGAGGCAAAAAGTTCTTTAAAAGACAGAGATTAAGTAATAGAGGTGGGTGCTTGCCGAGGTGTTTTTACGGCATCGTAAAGATATCAAAGCGAAGCAACCGCGTTAATCATCAGTCCTCCCAAGGATTGATGGTTTAAGTCAATAGACAGTAGTTGTTAACTTTGAGCATGATTTTGACTTGAGTGATGTTTAGCCGGTTAAGTAGTACGGACAAATAAGCTTAAGTGTAAAACCTTAAACTGAAGAGTTTGATCATGGCTCAGATTGAACGCTGGCGGCAGGCTTAACACATGCAAGTCGAGCGGTAGCAGGCCTTCGGGTGCTGACGAGCGGCGAACGGGTGAGTAACGCGTAGGAATCTGCCTGATAGAGGGGGATAGCCCGGGGAAACTCGGATTAATACCGCATACGCCCTACGGGGGAAAGCAGGGGATCTTCGGACCTTGCGCTATCAGATGAGCCTGCGTCGGATTAGCTAGTTGGTAGGGTAAAGGCCTACCAAGGCGACGATCCGTAACTGGTCTGAGAGGATGATCAGTCACACTGGAACTGAGACACGGTCCAGACTCCTACGGGAGGCAGCAGTGGGGAATATTGGACAATGGGGGAAACCCTGATCCAGCCATGCCGCGTGTGTGAAGAAGGCCTTCGGGTTGTAAAGCACTTTAAGCAGGGAGGAAAGAGTAATGGTTAATACCCATTATTTTTGACGTTACCTGCAGAATAAGCACCGGCTAACTTCGTGCCAGCAGCCGCGGTAATACGAAGGGTGCAAGCGTTAATCGGAATTACTGGGCGTAAAGCGCGCGTAGGCGGTTTGATAAGTTGGATGTGAAAGCCCCGGGCTCAACCTGGGAATTGCATCCAAGACTGTCAGGCTAGAGTACGGGAGAGGGGGGTAGAATTCCACGTGTAGCGGTGAAATGCGTAGAGATGTGGAGGAATACCGGTGGCGAAGGCGGCCCCCTGGATCGATACTGACGCTGAGGTGCGAAAGCGTGGGGAGCAAACAGGATTAGATACCCTGGTAGTCCACGCCGTAAACTATGTCAACTAGCCGTTGGAAGGGTAATCCTTTGAGTGGCGCAGCTAACGCACTAAGTTGACCGCCTGGGGAGTACGGTCGCAAGATTAAAACTCAAATGAATTGACGGGGGCCCGCACAAGCGGTGGAGCATGTGGTTTAATTCGACGCAACGCGAAGAACCTTACCTGGTCTTGACATCCAGAGAATCCTGCAGAGATGCGGGAGTGCCTTCGGGAGCTCTGAGACAGGTGCTGCATGGCTGTCGTCAGCTCGTGTCGTGAGATGTTGGGTTAAGTCCCGTAACGAGCGCAACCCTTGTCCTTATTTGCCATCATTTAGTTGGGCACTCTAAGGAGACTGCCGGTGACAAACCGGAGGAAGGTGGGGACGACGTCAAGTCATCATGGCCCTTACGACCAGGGCTACACACGTGCTACAATGGGCGGTACAAAGGGTTGCAAGACCGCGAGGTGGAGCTAATCCCATAAAACCGTTCGTAGTCCGGATTGGAGTCTGCAACTCGACTCCATGAAGTCGGAATCGCTAGTAATCGTAAATCAGCATGTTACGGTGAATACGTTCCCGGGCCTTGTACACACCGCCCGTCACACCATGGGAGTGGGTTGCAAAAGAAGTGGGTAGCATAACCTTCGGGAGTGCGCTCACCACTTTGTGATTCATGACTGGGGTGAAGTCGTAACAAGGTAGCCGTAGGGGAACCTGCGGCTGGATCACCTCCTTAAATAGAAGCAGTAACGATGCTTCGGTCAAGTGCTCACCTCTATTACTTAGTCCTGGATTTTAA
>SPIB01000012.1 GCA_004535785.1 Gammaproteobacteria bacterium LSUCC0112
TACCCCAAGCTTAAGCAGTGGCACCGCCACTATTGGCACTGATACCGCCGCGGCCAGCACACTGGAAGTGTCCACCGACGGTGGCACGACCTGGACCGCGGTCTCTGGTGCAGTAACCATTGCAGCCGGTGAGACCTCGGTGCAACTGCGTGTTGCAACGACCGATGATGCATTGGCAGAGGGTGATGAGTCGTTCAGCCTGTCCACTGGCACGATCACTGGCACAGTGACTAACACTGGCGCGGCGAGTGGCACGGCAACCATTACTGATGCAGCCGATACTCCGACTGTATCTGTGAGCAGTCCAACCATTACCGAAGGCTCCAATGCTGTCTTCACTGTCAGCCTAAGCAAAGCCTCAACAACGGCTGTGAGCTTTACCCCAAGCTTAAGCAGTGGCACCGCCACGGTTGGCACTGATACTGCGGCAGCGAGCACACTGGAAGTCTCTACCGACGGTGGCACGACCTGGACCACCGTCTCTGGTGCAGTAACCATTGCAGCCGGTGAGACCTCGGTGCAACTGCGTGTGGCGACAACCGATGATACGATCCACGAGGGCAGTGAGAACTTCTCGCTGTCCACCGGCACCATCACGGGCACCGTGACTAACACCGGTGCAGCGAGCGGCACAGCGACCATTACCGATAACGATGTAGCCCCAAGCCTGGCCATCAATGATGTCATTGTGAATGAAGCGGCCGGTACGGCAACGTTCACCGTGACTCGAAACGGCGCCACTGGCGCTACWGCGACAGTGGATTACGCGACCAGCAATGGCAGCGCTGCTGCAGGCTCTGACTACACCGCGGCCAATGGCRCGGTGAGTTTTGCAGCTGGCGAGACCACAAAAACCATCACGATCAACATCAGCAATGATGATGTCTTTGAGGGCAGTGAGACCTTTAACGTGACGCTGAGCAATGCCACTGGCGCGAGCATCAGTGATGACACTGGTGTGGGCACTATCAAAGATGATGGTTCTGGCAGTGGTGGCAGTGATAACGATACACCAACACTGTCAGTGAGCAGCCCGACCATTACCGAAGGCTCCAATGCGATCTTCACCGTAAGCTTGAGCAAGGCTTCAACCACAGCTGTGAGCTTTACGCCGAGCCTGAGCAGTGGCACCGCCACCATTGGCACTGATACTGCTGCGGCGAGCACACTGGAAGTCTCTACTGACGGTGGTACCACTTGGACCACAGTCTCTGGCGCAGTAACCATTGCAGCCGGTGAGACCTCGGTGCAACTGCGTGTTGCAACGACCGATGATGCATTGGCAGAGGGTGATGAGTCGTTCAGCCTGTCCACTGGCACGATCACTGGCACAGTGACTAACACTGGCGCAGCCAGTGGCACGGCTACAATTACCGATAACGATACCGCCCCGACGCTCGCCATTAACGATGTGACAGTGAATGAGGCAACCGGTACGGCAACGTTCACCGTGACCCGAAGCGGCGCCACTGGCGCTGCAGCGACAGTGGATTAC
>SPIB01000013.1 GCA_004535785.1 Gammaproteobacteria bacterium LSUCC0112
TGACGGTTAAGGTCTCCAGACCTTCRTAGGTGCTGTCCTGCGCGGACTGCACAAAGAACGTCTGGGTGTTCTCACCCGCCTTGAAGGTCAGCACCTGGCCGCTGATGGCGGTGAAGTCTTCRRCCTCAGCGCTGTCGCCTTGTGCCAGTGAGGTGCTGACCTTAACGGTCTGCTCCACGGCAGAGGCGCCAGTGCGGGTGACGGTGACAAAGGCTTTGCCGCCTTCACTGACGGTGACCGGGGAGATGGAGAACACCGGTTTGTCGTTGTCTTTGGTGCCATCGTTGTTCACGCTGCCATCGTCATTAAACACGGTGCCGGTGCCATCGTCAGCGATGGTGACCTGTGCGGCGCCTTTGGTGTCGCTGATCAGTGCGCCGCTGGTGGCATCGGACAGGGTGACGGTTAAGGTCTCCAGACCTTCATAGGTGCTGTCCTGCGCGGACTGCACAAAGAACGTCTGGGTGTTCTCACCCGCCTTGAAGGTCAGCACCTGGCCGSWGATGGCGGTGAAGTCTTCGACCTCAGCGCTGTCGCCTTGTGCCAGTGAGGTGCTGACCTTAACGGTCTGCTCCACGGCAGAGGCGCCAGTGCGGGTGACGGTRACAAAGGCTTTGCCGCCYTCGCTGACGGTGACCGGGGAGATGGAGAACACCGGTTTGTCGTTGTCGGTGCCACCGCTGCCGGTGCCATCATCTTTGATGGTGCCGACACCGGTAGCATCACTGATGCTGGCGCCGCTGGCGTTGCTCAGGGTGACGTTAAAGTTCTCGCTACCCTCAAAGACATCATCATTGGTTATGTTGACGGTGATGGTCTTGCTGGTCTCACCGGCAGCAAAACTCACGCTGCCAGAGGCGGCTGTGTAGTCACTGCCGGCGGTGGCGGTGCCATTGCTGGTTGCGTAATCC
>SPIB01000014.1 GCA_004535785.1 Gammaproteobacteria bacterium LSUCC0112
GTAATCCACTGTCGCTGCAGCGCCAGTGGCGCCGCTTCGGGTCACGGTGAACGTTGCCGTACCGGTTGCCTCATTCACTGTCACATCGTTAATGGCGAGCGTCGGGGCGGTATCGTTATCGGTAATTGTAGCCGTGCCACTGGCTGCGCCAGTGTTAGTCACTGTGCCAGTGATCGTGCCAGTGGACAGGCTGAACGACTCATCACCCTCTGCCAATGCATCATCGGTCGTTGCAACACGCAGTTGCACTGAGGTCTGACCTGCCGCAATGGTTACTGCGCCAGAGACCGTGGTCCAGGTCGTACCACCGTCGGTGGACACTTCCAGTGTGCTCGTTGCAGCAGTATCAGTGCCAATAGTTGCGGTGCCACTGCTCAGGCTCGGCGTAAAGCTCACAGCTGTGGTTGAAGCCTTGCTCAAGCTCACGGTGAAGACCGCACTCGCGCCTTCCGCTACCGTTGGGCTGCTGACTGACAAGGTCGGGGTATCGTTATCGGTACCACCTGTGCCAGTACCATCGTCTTTGATAGTGCCCACACCAGTGTCATCACTGATGCTCGCGCCACTGGCATTGCTCAGCGTCACGTTAAAGGTCTCACTGCCCTCAAAGACATCATCATTGCTGATGTTGATGGTGATAGTTTTTGTAGTCTCACCCGCAGCAAAACTCACCGTGCCATTGGCCGCGGTGTAGTCAGTGCCTGCAGCAGCGCTGCCATTGCTGGTCGCGTAATCCACTGTCGCTGCAGCGCCAGTGGCGCCGCTTCGGGTCACGGTGAACGTTGCCGTACCGGTTGCCTCATTCACTGTCACATCGTTAATGGCGAGCGTCGGGGCGGTATCGTTATCGGTAATTGTAGCCGTGCCACTGGCTGCGCCAGTGTTAGTCACTGTGCC
>SPIB01000015.1 GCA_004535785.1 Gammaproteobacteria bacterium LSUCC0112
CACCATCAAAGATGATGGCACCGGCAGCGGTGGCACCGACAACGATACCCCAACGTTGTCTGTGAGCAGTCCCACGGTGGCAGAAGGCAGCAGCGCCGTCTTCACCGTCAGCCTCAGCAAAGCCTCATCAACAGCAGTCAGCTTTACACCAGCACTGAGCAGTGGCACCGCAACACTGGGCACAGATACCGCAGCAGCAAGCACCCTGGAGGTGTCCACTGACGGCGGTCAGAACTGGACCACTGTCTCTGGCGCGGTGACCATCGCCGCAGGTCAGACCTCCCTGCAACTGCGTATCGCGACAACCGATGACACCATCAGCGAGAGTAGCGAGCAGTTCACACTGTCCACCGGCACCATCACTGGCACGGTAACCAACTCTGGCGCCGCCAGTGGCACAGCCACCATTACCGATAATGATATCGCCCCGACACTGGCTATCGATGATGTGACCGTCAATGAAGCCGCCGGTACCGCAACGTTCACCGTGACACGAAGCGGCGCCACTGGCGCGGCGGCAACCGTGGATTACGCAACCAGCAATGGCACCGCCACCGCCGGCAGTGACTACACAGCCGCCTCTGGCAGCGTGAGTTTTGCTGCCGGTGAGACCAGCAAGACCATCACCGTCAACATAACCAATGATGATGTCTTTGAGGGTAGCGAGAACTTTAACGTCACCCTGAGCAACGCCAGCGGCGCCAGCATCAGTGATGCTACCGGTGTCGGCACCATCAAAGATGATGGCACCGGCAGCGGTGGCACCGACAACGA
>SPIB01000016.1 GCA_004535785.1 Gammaproteobacteria bacterium LSUCC0112
TGGCTAAGGGTAAATTTGAACGTAAGAAGACGCACGTCAACGTTGGTACAATTGGTCACGTTGACCATGGCAAAACCACTCTGACAGCAGCTCTGACGCGCGTGTGTGCGGAGACGTGGGGCGGCGAGATGCGCGCATTCGACCAGATCGATAACGCGCCCGAAGAAAGAGAGCGTGGTATTACTATTAATACCTCTCACGTCGAGTACGATTCACCGAATCGTCACTATGCACACGTTGACTGCCCCGGCCACGCTGACTATGTAAAAAACATGATCACCGGTGCTGCGCAGATGGACGGTGCGATTCTGGTTTGTTCCGCCGCTGATGGCCCCATGCCACAGACGCGCGAGCACATCCTGTTGTCTCGTCAGGTGGGTGTTCCTTACATCGTTGTGTTCATGAACAAAGCGGACATGGTTGATGACGCTGAGTTGCTGGAACTGGTTGAGATGGAAGTGCGTGAGTTGTTGTCCATGTATGACTTCCCTGGCGATGACACGCCGGTGATCATCGGTTCTGCGCTGATGGCGTTGAATGGTGAAGATGGCAGCGAGATGGGTACATCAGCAGTTAGAAAGCTGGTTGAGACGCTGGACTCTTACATTCCTGATCCGGTCCGTGACATCGAGAAGCCGTTCCTGCTGCCAATCGAAGACGTATTCTCAATCTCTGGCCGTGGTACTGTGGTAACGGGTCGTGTTGAGCGCGGTATTGTTAAAGTAGGTGACGAGATCGAGATTGTAGGTCTGAAAGCACCTGTACGGGTGTTGAGATGTTCCGTAAGCTGCTGGACGAAGGTCGTGCGGGTGAGAACGTGGGCGTACTGCTGCGTGGCACCAAGCGTGAAGACGTTGAGCGTGGTCAGGTATTGGCCAAGCCTGGTTCAATCACGCCACACACTGTGTTCGAAGCAGAAGTGTACGTGTTGGGTAAAGATGAAGGTGGTCGTCACACACCATTCTTCAAGGGTTACCGTCCACAGTTCTACTTCCGTACCACTGACGTAACAGGCGCTTGTGAGTTGCCTGAGGGCGTTGAGATGGTGATGCCTGGTGACAACACCAAGCTGGTTGTAACGCTGATTCACCCGATCGCAATGGATGATGGTCTGCGTTTCGCGATTCGCGAAGGCGGCCGTACCGTTGGTGCGGGTGTTGTTGCCAAGATCCTCAAGTAA
>SPIB01000017.1 GCA_004535785.1 Gammaproteobacteria bacterium LSUCC0112
ATGTTGACTAYTTCAAGGTCACCGCCAATTCGGTAGGAGCACTGTCGGTAGTTTTTGATGTGCCTACGGATATCAGTTACGCCAGCTATTTCAAACTCGGTTTGTACGACAGTGCTGGGACTTTGCTCTCGAGCTTCTCAACAGGAGAGGACAAGACATACTCGGTGGGGGTGCCCTCGGTTGGAACTTACTACTTGGGGGTCTCCGCTGTTTCTACGAGCTATTACAACTCAGGTGCTTAYACCCTGATAGCCAGCAACATAGCCGGTTCGTCTGATGCCAATGAATCGGAGGCTAACAACACTGTCGCAACGGCAGATCAAATGACCCTGGGCAAAGCCATTACTGGGCAGCTCTCGACCGCAAGTGATGTTGACTACTTCAAGGTCACCGCCAATTCGGTAGGAGCACTGTCGGTAGTTTTTGATGTGCCTACGGATATCAGTTACGCCAGCTATTTCAAACTCGGTTTGTACGACAGTGCTGGGACTTTGCTCTCGAGCTTCTCAACAGGAGAGGACAAGACATACTCGGTGGGGGTGCCCTCGGTTGGAACTTACTACTTGGGGGTCTCCGCTGTTTCTACGAGCTATT
>SPIB01000018.1 GCA_004535785.1 Gammaproteobacteria bacterium LSUCC0112
ATCAGCATGTTACGGTGAATATGTTACGGTGAATACGTTCCCGGGCCTTGTACACACCGCCCGTCACACCATGGGAGTGGGTTGCAAAAGAAGTGGGTAGCATAACCTTCGGGAGTGCGCTCACCACTTTGTGATTCATGACTGGGGTGAAGTCGTAACAAGGTAGCCGTAGGGGAACCTGCGGCTGGATCACCTCCTTAAATAGAAGCAGTAACGATGCTTCGGTCAAGTGCTCACCTCTATTACTTAGTCCTGGATTTTAAAAGACTTATTGGGGCTGTAGCTCAGCTGGGAGAGCGCCTGCCTTGCACGCAGGAGGTCAGCGGTTCGATCCCGCTCAGCTCCACCAATTTGTTCTTTAACAATCGATGAATGAAGACATAGTTTTTTGGCTTTAAGTCAGCGCTGTGTGTTGCAAAGACGTTTTGCTTCATGCGTTAAGGTGTTGATATTAAGGTTGATAAAATGTGTATGCTGTTCTTATACAAGCGCATAAATATTCTGTACGATCAAAAAGCGAGTTTGTCTGTGTAATTTTTGGATGTAAGAGTCTGGGATTATATGGTCAAGCAATTAAGCGTACGTGGT
>SPIB01000019.1 GCA_004535785.1 Gammaproteobacteria bacterium LSUCC0112
GGATATCAGTTACGCCAGCTATTTCAAACTCGGTTTGTACGACAGTGCTGGGACTTTGCTCTCGAGCTTCTCAACAGGAGAGGACAAGACATACTCGGTGGGGGTGCCCTCGGTTGGAACTTACTACTTGGGGGTCTCCGCTGTTTCTACGAGCTATTACAACTCAGGTGCTTATACCCTGACAGCCAGCAACATAGCCGGTTCGTCTGATGCCAATGAATCGGAGGCTAACAACACTGTCGCAACGGCAGATCAAATGACCCTGGGCAAAGCCATTACTGGGCAGCTCTCGACCGCAAGTGATGTTGACTATTTCAAGGTCACCGCCAATTCGGTAGGAGCACTGTCGGTAGTTTTTGATGTGCCTACGGATATCAGTTACGCCAGCTATTTCAAACTCGGTTTGTACGACAGTGCTGGGACTTTGCTCTCGAGCTTCTCAACAGGAGAGGACAAGACATACTCGGTGGGGGTGCCCTCGGTTGGAACTTACTACTTGGGGGTCTCCGCTGTTTCTACGAGCTAT
>SPIB01000003.1 GCA_004535785.1 Gammaproteobacteria bacterium LSUCC0112
CTTGGCCTGACGGTGGTGGCGTTGTGACGGGCCGGGGTCGGAGGCATTGGGGTCGGAGGCATCTGCCTCCGACCCCAATGCCTCCGACCCCATTTGCCCTTGCCTCCGCCCCCAAAAACCACTCCCCAAAAAAAAATATGAATTAGTTCGGAACTTAACGAAATTTAGTCAGTCAGATTGGTTGTAGGTAGATTGCAGACAAAATGTGGGTTTTGTTTCATTTATCTCTCCCTTGATAGTAGTAACTTCAAAGCCTGGCTTTCACAAGCCGGGCTTTTTTTTGTCTGATGCTTTTTGTTTCAGCCTTTTTGGGCCAGGCGCTGAGCCCACCAGAAACCCAACACAACACCCACGCCGTCGGCCAGCCAATCCATCACGCTGCCACTGCGCCCAGGCACCACCATCTGCAAAACTTCCGTCAGTGCCGCAAAGGCCAGCATCATGGCGATGATAGCCATCGCCCCACGGGTCGGTTGCCAAGCCCGACACACCAGAAACCCACTCACCGCAAACAGCATGCAATGCACCACCTTGTCCATCGGAAACTCAGACTCCGAGGGCGGCCTGATCGGCAACGCCATGATCGCCTTCAGCCACTCAATCACCGGCCCCGGCGTTACCAACACCAGCAAGACAAACACCAGCGAAATCACGGCCTGCATCTTCGGGGTCGGAGGGATCAAATTTTGTACAGATGTCAACTTCATAATTTTTTCCGGCTTACGATTGATCATTTTTTGATCTCTCCGACCCCAAACAAATCGCGGCAGTGGGCCAGGAATTGGCGGGTGATGCGCGTCATGGGGGCGTGATTGCTGGTGACAAAGGCGTACTGGTGGCGGATGTCGGGTCTGAATGGCCGCAGCACCAGTGCGTCGCCGGCATATTGCCGGGCGAGCATTTCATTGACAATAGCAATGCCGATATTGCCTCGCACCAGCGCGCACGCTGAGCCGACAGTATGAGTCTCAACACGGATCTGCATGGGGATGTTGCGCTGCGCAAACGCCTGTTCGATGTCGCGGCGAAAACTGCGGCCTTTGCCAAGCAGGATCAGCGGTTGCTGATGCAAGTCACGAACACTGATTTCCTGGTGGGCGCTCAGCGCATGCCCCACCGGCAACACACACACCGTGCCAGCCTCCAGCAGCGGCTCAGACGTCAGCCCCGGGTATTCAATCGGCAACTTGCTAAAGCCACAATCCACGGCCCGCAGCGCAATCATCTTCAGCGAGGTTTCCACACCATGGGAATCGAGGCTGATACTCACTTGCGGATGCATGCGGATAAAGGACGACACCACACTGGACAACAACCCCTCCGAAAAACTTGGCGGCGCAACAATTTTTAACTCACCGTAGTTGGCGTTGTGCAGATTACGCGCCAGCTCCGTGACATGCTCCACACTTTGCAGCGCAATCTCCACCTCAGGCATCAGCAACTGCGCCTCCTGTGTTGGAATCAAACGCCCTTTCTCCCGGTAAAACAACTCACCGCCCACATCATCTTCCAAGATCTTCAACAAGCGACTGACACCCGGCTGCGTCAAATCCAGCTGCCGAGCCGCCGCTGTCGCCGACCCGGTCTGCATAATGGCGCGAAAACACTGCAAACTTTTCAGATTCATTTCCGGCAACTTGTTGTTCATGCCCGCACACTACTCCTGTCAATTTTTTGAAGAAGTCATAACGTTTTGTAATGATACCATCAGCCTGCATCATAATATTGCATACATGGAAATTGCTACATAAGATCGGTGCTGATCAAAAACTTATAACAGCCCCAACGGGAGTCACCGCTATGTCGTACCGATCCGTCATGCTTAACCGTCGTCTGCCACTTTGCAATGCCATCGCCCTTGCGATCAGCGGCTTCACTGTGATCGCTGCGCCCGAAGCGCTTGCCCAAACCGAGGGTGCTGTTCAGATTGAAGAGATCCGCATTGTCGGATCACGCATCATCCGTCAGGACGAAGTCTCCACCAGCCCGGTACAAACCCTGTCAGAAGCTGACCTGCGTGCCGATGGCTCCATGTCGATTGGCGAAACATTACAAAGCCTGCCGTTTGTTGGCCCCAGCCTGAACAACAACGGCTCTGCGGGCACCAGTCACGGCAGCAGCAGCCTGAATTTGCGTAACCTCGGCGAAAACCGCTCATTGGTGCTGGTCAACGGCCGCCGCTGGGTTAATGGCGCCGGCACCCGCGGGTTCCGCGACTTTGTGGATCTGAACACCATTCCACAAGCAATGATTGAACGCATTGAAGTGCTGCAGGACGGCGCAACTGCTGTTTACGGCGCCGATGCCATCGCCGGGGTGGTCAACATGCACACCTACCAGAACTTTGAAGGCCTGCGCATCAAAACCAACTACGGCGAAACCGGTGAAGGTGACCGTGAAACCCTCGGCATCGACATTCTGGCTGGACGCAATGTTGGCAACAGCAACTGGACAGTCGCGCTGACACACGTCGATCAAAAAGCCATTTTCACGCAAGACCGCGAACTCACTGCCATTCCGCTGAATGGCTTGAGTCTGGGGACACCCGAGTTGCTGTTCCGCGAAAGCAGCCTCGCGCCAGTCGTGGGATTCACCGTGCCGACCAACGGCATTACCCGTGACCCGGGCGCAGATGGCAGCAACCGTGCCAACTGGCGCGGCGCCAGAACCACCGACACCTACAACCGCTACGACAATAACTACGTAGTCGGCCCGCTCGAGCGCACTTCATTGTTCGTGCAGAACACCACCACCTTCAGTGATGCCCTGCAGTTCAACGTTGAAGCGTTGTACAACAAACGCAAGTCCGACCAACAGTTCTCTCAAGCCTTGTCTGTCATCCAGGGCAGCCGCGGGTTTACCATCCCCAATAACCCCGCTGTGAACCCCTTTGGCGTGACCTTTGCGGGTAGCGATTTCCGCGTCACCGGCTTCCACACTGAAAACGGCTATCGCCAAAACCAGCAAGAGGTGGAAACCCTGCGTCTGGGCGCGGGCTTCAGCGGCGTGCTGGCCAATGACTGGCGTTGGGATGTGTTTTACTCGTGGGCCGAGAATGAAGCCAAATTCCGCTCTGTGAATCAAATGGACCTGGACCGCCTGGCCTTGGGCATGCGCAACTGCAGCACCACCGGGCTGACAGCCAATGTCAGCGACCTGGCCAGCGGGTGTGTGCCTATCAATCTGTTTAACCCCATGACACAAGCCATGGTTGACTACGTCAATTTCACCGGCAATGACAAAAATGCCGCCGAACAGACGGACTTTACCGCCAACCTGACCGGCGACATCATGGAATTGCCCGCAGGGCCCCTGGCCTTTGCCGCCGGTATTGAGTACCGCGAAGAATTGGGCCGCGACATCGCTGACGCCTATATCAATGCGGCACCCCGGGTAAATACCTATCAGACCACCAGCTCCGCGCCGCGTGAAGGCACCAACGGCAAGTACGACCTGTCCGAAGCCTACGTGGAACTCAGTGTGCCGGTGCTCGCCGACCAGGCGTTTGCCAAAGATCTGCGCGTGGATCTGGCCACCCGCTTCTCCGACTACAGCACCTTTGGCGACACCACCAACAGCAAAGTCGGTGTGGTCTGGCGTCCTGTTGAAGACCTGATGCTGCGCGCCACTTGGGCGGAAGGTTTCCGTGCCCCGTCCATTCTGGAATTGTTTGAAGGTGCGCGCTCCACCAATATCCCGGTCAGCGATCCGTGCAGCGGCGGTGGCGCGGGCCTGATTGGTTGCCAGGGCGTACCCGGCAGCTATATTCAGCCGGAAGCTGCTGTCCCTGCCAGCGTCGGCGGTAACGGCAATCTGAACCCGGAAACCTCAGAAAATATCTCCTATGGTTTTGTGTATACACCCTCTGCGCTGCAAGGTTTCAGCGTCACCATGGACTGGTACGACATCAAAATCGATAACACCATCAGCACCTTTGGTGCGCAGAACCTGTTGAACCTGTGCGCCAGCACCGGCCAACGCTGCAACTTCATTGTGCGCGACAGCAGTGGGGAAATTCAGGATCTGGCCGACGGCCCGATCAACCTGAACAGCACCCGCGTGCGCGGCGCCGATCTGGTTGCGCGATACGCACATGACAACCGCTTCGGGGCATGGGAATACTCGCTGGGCGTCTCCAAACTGAGTGAAATTGTTGAAGAATCCACCTTGCCTAATGGCAACATTCAAGTGAATGACAAACTCGGCAAGGCACTGCTGCGCGAAGCATTCCCGGAACTGCGCGCCAACTTCTCGGCCAGATGGCGTCTGGATCAATGGTCAGCCAACTACTCCGCCCGCATGATTGGGGACACCGATGAAACAGTGGCCGGCGCGCCACGCCATATCGGCACCATGGTTTACCACAACGCCGCCGTGGGTTACGAGTTCAGTGATGCGCTCAGCGGCCGTCTGGGGATCGATAATCTGGCCGACAAAATGCCACCGGTATCACTGGTTAATACCAACATTAATTTTGATCAGAATACCTACAACGCCATGGGTCGTTACCTGTATCTTCAGGTGAACTACTCTCTGTAACGTTCAGCGAGGTTGTTAATAACAAGAACCGCGTAAACAGGGGCACCCATGAAAGATGAAACCGCTGAGAAACTGAGCAAACAGACCAACCCCATTATTGTGCTGATGGGGATCCTGATGCTCGCAACCCTGCTCACGTATCTGGTGGATTCTGGCACGTACCAGCGTGACGGCCGACTGGTCATCCCGGACAGTTACAGGGTTATTGAAAAAGAGCGGTCTTTGTCCAACCTGTTCAGCCTGCACTCTGGGATTCCTGAGTCTGAAAACGGTGAGCAGATCGCACGACCGGTCAGTGTGGTGGGCACGCTGATGTCCATTCCCACCGGACTGGAACGCATGGCGGGTCTGATTTTTATGGTGCTGCTAATCGGCGGCATGTTTGGCATCATGACCAAATCCGGTGCCATTGATGCCGGACTCGAACGTCTGCTGGGCACCGTGCGTGGCAATGTCTACGTACTGGTCCCCGGCTTGATGTTGTTATTTGCCGCGGGCAGTACCTTTCTGGGACTGGCCTCGGAATACCTGCTGGTAATCCCGTTGATGGTGGCCATGGCCAATCGACTGGGTATGTCCAATCTGATGGGCCTGGCGATTGTGACGATCCCGGTGAAAGCCGGTTACCTGTCGTCGGTCACCAACCCACTGCCACTGACCATTGCACAGCCGCTGCTCGGTCTGCAGATTTTCAGCGGTGCCGGGCTGCGTTTTGTGTACTTTTTGATTTTTACCCTCGTTGGCATCCTGTTTATGTTGTACATGATCCGTCGCGCCGGTTTTGATCAGACGGTGAAAATCAGCTTTGGCACTGACCGCTTGTCACGGCGCCACACATCCATGCTGCTGGTGCTGCTGGCCGGTATTGCCGGCATTGTGTCTTTCTCCAATGAACATGGCTGGGGACACCATGAGCTGTCCAGTTTTTACATCGGCCTCGCCATTATTCTGGCGGCGCTCAGTGGCCTGGGAGCCAGCGGGGCTGCCGATGCCTTTGTCTCCGGCATGAAAAAAATTCTCATGGCCAGCATGCTGATTGGTGTGGCCTCGGCGGTGGCCGTGACGCTGGAAAATGGCCGCGTGCTGGACTCCGTGGTACATGGACTGACCAGCATCATTGGTACTGATAATGCTTACTTCTCTGCTGCGGGCATGTTTGGCTCACAGTTGATGCTGGATTTCCTGATTCCGTCCACCTCGGGACAAGCTGCGGTCGCCATGCCGATTCTGGGTCCCTTGGGGCAATTGACTGGCGTGCCACCCCAAACCACGGTGTTGGCGTTTTTGTTTGGTAATGGCATTACCAATATGCTGACACCCACCTCAGGTACGCTGTTGGCTTATCTGGCGGCGGCACAAGTGGGCTGGGTACAGTGGGCAAAATTTATTGTGTGGTTGTGGGCCATTTATATTGTGCTGGCGTTGATGATGCTCACCTATGCCGTGGCCATTGGTTACTGATCAGGACGTTTTCATGAGCAAGGTTCAGGTATTGAGTAATGTCATGGTGCCGATGCGCGATGGTGTGCATCTGGCCACCGACATTTATCTGCCGCACTGGGGCACCGGGACCTGGCCGGTGATCATGGAACGCACGCCCTATAACAAAGCTGGCGTCAGCCGATCCGAGTGTTCTGTGCTACACCCGACGCCGCGCACGCGCGCAGCCGTGGCGCATGAGTTTGCCAGCCATGGATTTGTAGTGGTGATGCAGGACTGTCGCGGTCGCTATGGCTCGCAAGGCATCTTCACCAAATACCTGAACGAGGCTGATGACGGGTACGACACACTGATCTGGTTACGCGAGCAAACCTGGTGCAACGGTCGCATCGGCACCATGGGTCTGTCATACGGTGCGCACACGCAAAGCGCCCTCGCCTGCCTGAATCCACCCGGACTTGCCTGCATGTTTATGGATTCGGGCGGTTTTTCCAGCGCCTACCATGGTGGCATTCGCCGCGGAGGTGCCTTTGAATTAAAGCAGGCCACCTGGGCCTATAAACATGCCTTGTTGAGCACCGATCTGGCCCGCGATCCGGCGCGGCTGCAAGCCTTGCAGAGCGAAGATATCAAGCAGTGGTTTTTGCAGATGCCCTGGTATCCAGGGCACTCGCCGCTGCGTCATTCACCCGAATACGAACAATACTTTTTTGAGCAGTGGCAGCATGGCCAGTTTGATGACTACTGGAAAAAACCCGGCCTCTATGCACAAGGTTTTTACGATCAATTTCCCGATGTGCCGGTCACCATCATCGGCAGTTGGTACGACCCCTATGTGCGCACCTGCCTCGATAATTTCACCGGACTGGCCAGCCGCAAACAATCTACGATGAACCTGGTGATGGGTTCGTGGACACATGGCGACCGGTCGCGCACCTATGCGGGTAACGTGGATTTTGGGGACGAATCCGTGCTCGATGGCAATGTGGCTACGGATTATTTCCAGATGCGTCTGGACTGGTTCACACGGTGCTTGCTGGATGACTCGACGGGGACATCAGTGCGTGGTTCACGTCAGGTAAGTTATTTCACCATGGGTGGCGGCAGCGGGCGGCGTAACGCGGATGGCCGTCTTCAACATGATGGCCATTGGCAACACAGTGAGCAGTGGCCGCCGCAACAATTGCGGCCTGCGCAGCTGGTATTGCGCGCCGATGGGGGGTTGGTGTTGGATGGCGCTGATGTGGCGCATGACCACGTCGATGCCTATCGGGAGTTTGTGTTTGATCCTGCCCATCCGGTGCCCACGTTGGGCGGCGCACTGACTTCTGGCGATCCGGTGATGTTTGGCGGCGCATTTGATCAGGGCGGCGACAGCCGCGACGACGTGCTGGTGTTCCAGACACCGGTACTAAGTGAAGATCTGGTTGTCACAGGTGCCATCGAAGCGCATTTATGGATTTCTTCCGATCAACCGGACACCGACTTTACCGTCAAACTGGTCGATGTATACCCGCCTTCCGAGGACTATCCGCACGGTTACGCGATGAACATCACCGACGGCATACTGCGTGTGCGCTACCGAGAAGGGTTTGATCGTGAGGTCATGATGACGCCCGGCACTGTCTACAAAATTGTGATTGAACCGTTTGCCAGCAGTAATCGCTTTTGCAAGGGACATCGACTGCGGCTGGATATCTCCAGCAGCAACTTCCCGCACTTTGATATCAATCCCAATACCGGTGCGGCCGAAGGCAGCGCCGGTGAAAGACGACCGGCGCGAAATCGCGTCTATTGCTCAGCGCGTTACCCATCCCACGTGAAGATCCAACTTGAATCGACTTTGGAGGTACTCTGATGGCCAATAATAATTTGGGGTCGGAGCCATTGGGGTCGGAGCTATTGGGGTCGGAGAGATCATTTTTTGATCTCTCCGACCCCGGCAGCTCTGACCCCGGCAGCTTTGACCCCGGTCGACGCCAGTTCTTGTGGTGGTCGAGTTGTCTGGCCCTGTTGCCGCTCAGCGGCGGTTTGGTGGCACAAACGGGCGCGCGTAACAACGGGCTGACCCGGGTAACACTGGCCGGTCAGGCACTGATGAAATACCCGTTGTGCTCGCAGCCCTACGATGGCCTCGCCGAGGTAATTGCAGAGTTGCGCAAAGGTGATGTGATCTTTACCAATCTGGAAGTTGCCATACAGACAGCGGCCTCCGGTGCCCCAACCCGCGACACAGAGTTTTTCCACGCCGGTTCACAACAGACGCTGGATTGCCTGCACACCATGGGCGTCAATCTTGTTGCGCTGAGCAATAATCATGCCTTTGATCTGGGGACGGAGGGCATTGTTGCCACGCGTGATGCCGTTGCCGCCGCCGGTTTTGTCCATGCAGGCACGGGAGATAATGTCGCGCAGGCCAGCGCGCCGGGATACCTGACTACGCCGGCCAGCGCCGCGCTGGTGTCCATGGCCATGGGCCGAATTCGCGAAGGTGGCGCTGCCACCGCTGACCGACCCGGCGTCAACGAAGTACGTCTCGGTGCCGATCTGGTGCCCAACGCCGACGACATGGCACGCAATCTGGCCTCTATTGCCGAGGCCAAACGCCAGGCGGGCCTGGTGGTGGCTTACCTGCATAATCACGAGTGGGGCGAGGACATGGCCATCACCAAACCATGGGCGCGCGATTTCGCCCGCCAGTGCATCGACGCCGGTGCCGACATTTTTGTCAGCCACGGCGCCCCACTGCTTCACCCGATCGAAATGTACAAAGGCAAGCCCTTGCTGCACGGCCTTGGCAGTCTGGTGTTTCACTCACACACCGACGTCGGCTACTACGTGCCCCAGGTCTGGGAAAGCGCCATCATCCATCTCGACTTCGACGGTGACACCCTGCGCAATCTCGAGATTGTGCCCCTGTGGACCAACGAAGTCGGCGACGACGCCGACAACCACTGGCCCACCCGCGGCCGCCCCCGCCTCGCCCACGGCGACCAAGCCGCCCGTATCCGCGCATTTCTGATGTCCGGGATCTGAAGTTTGGGGTCTGATGTTTGGGGTCTGATGTTTGGGGTTGATGTTTGGGGTCGGATGTTTGGGGTCGGATGTTTGGGGTCTGATGTTTGGGGTCGGAGAGATCATTTTTTGATCTCTCCGACCCCAATTTTTTGGTACAGTCTGTATCAACTCACTGTGGAACGGCCATCATGTCCATTCTTGTCTGGTTTATTGCTGCATTTAAACTCGGGATTCCTGTCGCCGGCATGAGCTGGCTGATGTTCAACTGGCTTTACGGGGCCGGCCAGCTCTCCAGAAGTGCCGGTCACAAAGCCATTCGCGAGCAACTTGAGCAGATAAAAAAGAGCCACAAAACCAACAAAGCCAAAAGCGGTAACTATCTTTATCGTCAATGGATGATGTTTGGTGGAGGTTTCTACGGACTGGCGGTGTTGTGGACCTTGTTGAGCATAGAGGTGCTGGAGCTGATCGGCTTCCTGTTCAACTTCAATCTTCAGGAGCTACTCGCTGACGGCGTTATCGCCATGATCGTGAATTTTATTGTTGCCCAGTTTGGCAATATTGTGACCGCCGTTGTCTGGTTTGCGTATTGGCCTGACGGGGACCAACCCATGCTACCGTGGATACTGGTGGCTTACGCCGGGTACCTGATCGGCATTCACCTTGCACGCGAGCAGCAGACACTGCACGGGGTCAAAGACCTTGTGCCGGTAAAGCAGTTTAACTTCCGCAAAAAACTGGCAGGAACAGATCATGACAGTCATACAAAAGGTAATGAAGTATCCCCTGGCATGGCGTCTGGTTCATTGGCTGATGGCGCTGATGGTGTTGACGCTGATCCCGATCGGTCTCGTGATGGCTGAACGGGCCGAGGCAAATATCTGGGGAGAATTAACCAACACACTGTATGCCTGGCACAAAGCCATTGGTTTTACGGTGCTGCTGTTGATGGTTGTCAGAATCGCCATGAAAATGCGCATGACAGCCCCTGCCTATCCAGACGCCTTGCCTCGATCATTGCAGATTGCTGCCAAGGCTCTGCATCATTCCATTTATCTGCTGCTGGTGTTGGTACCCTTGTTCGGATGGGCCGGCGTCACGGCTTTTCCTGCATTGATTACGCTCGGCGGGTATGAGCTGCCAGCGATGCCATTTATCCCTGAGAACAGCGAACTGGCTGCACAGTTGTTTGGCATACATGGCACGCTGGCGATCATTCTGGCGTTGCTGTTGATTGGACACATGGCGGCCGCGTTCAGGCACATGTTCAAAAAGGATGGCATATTTAAACGGATGGTTTGAAAAAATCCACGTACCATGCCACAAAATTATCAATGCCCTGCTGCACCGGTGTTGCCGGCTTATAATCCATGTCATCAACCAGATCAGTGACATCCGCGAATGTTGCCGGCACATCACCGGGTTGAATCGGCAACATTTCTTTGGTGATCTTTTTACCCAGTGCGTTTTCAATTGCCTCAATAAAGTCCATCAACCGCACCGGGTTATTGTTGCCGATGTTGTAGATTTTATAGGGCGCCGATGAACTGCCCGGGTTGGGGTCAATGCCACTCCAGCGCTTATCGGCAGAGGCAGGATTGTCGATCACCCGCACTACCCCTTCGACGATGTCATCGATGTAGGTGAAATCGCGTTTCATATCACCGTTGTTAAACACCTTGATCGGCTCGCCCGCCAACGCCGCCTTGGTAAACAAAAACAACGCCATGTCCGGCCGTCCCCAGGGACCGTACACCGTAAAAAAGCGCAGGCCAGTGGCGCGAATGCCAAACAGGTGTGAGTAGGTATGCGCCATCAACTCATTGGATTTTTTGCTGGCCGCGTACAGACTGATGGGGTGATCCACATTGTGTGTGGTTGAAAACGGCAACGACTCATTGAGGCCGTACACCGAAGAACTGGACGCATAAGAAAGATTCATGACGCCATGGTGGCGGCAGCTTTCCAGAATATTCAGGAAACCAACAATGTTGGCATCGATATACGCCTGCGGATTCTGCAGGGAATACCGCACACCAGCCTGCGCCGCAAGGTTGCACACCGCGTCGAATTTTTCCTCGGCAAACAACTGATCCAGCGCCGGCTTGTCCTCCAGCTGCAACTTGATGAAGCGGTAATTCGGCTGTGTTGTTGAGCGCAGCAACCGGCCGTACTCAATGTCAGCCTGCGCGATGCCCGCTGCCTGTAGCCGCCCGTACTTCACCCGCTGGTCGTAATAATCATTGATGCTATCCAGCCCCACCACCTCATCTCCGCGCGCCAACAGCGCCTGCGCCAGATGAAAGCCGATAAATCCGGCAGTTCCTGTAACCAAAATCTTCATGTGTTCTTCCTTGGGATTACCTTGGGGTCGGAGGGATTGGGGTCGGAGGCATTGGGGTCGGAGGCATGCCTCCGACCCCAATGCCTCCGACCCCGGCCATAAAAGCCAGCACCCGTGCGGCGCTTTGCTGCGGGGTTTCCCCATGGGTGTATAGATGCAGATCTGGCGCGGTTGGTGCTTCGTAAGGCGAATCGATACCCGTGAAATGACTAATCTCACCCAATCGCGCCTTACGATACAGGCCCTTGACGTCACGCTGTTCTGCGACGGCCAGAGGTGTATCAACAAACACCTCATAGAAACGGCCGTGCGGTTCGATCAGGGCTCTGGCCTGAGCGCGTTCGGCAGCAAACGGTGAAATAAAAGCGGCCAATACGATCTGTCCAGCATTCAACAGCAACCCGCACACCTCTGCTGCGCGACGAATGTTCTCTGCGCGATCCCCGGGTGTAAACCCCAGATCCCTGCATAAACCTTTGCGCAACACATCGCCATCCAGACGCACCAACGCCAGGCCTTGTGCCAGCAGCGCCTGCTCCAGTTCAACCGCAATGGAGGTTTTACCCGCGCCAGACAAGCCGGTCAACCACACCACAAATGGTTTTGCATGCATATTTTTCATGAGCCGCATTCTATCCTCAAAATTCAGGTTTGGGGTCGGAGAGATCATTTTTTGATCTCTCCGACCCCAACCTGATCATTTTTTGATCCCTCCGACCCCAAAAAAGCCGCTACAATCCGGCATCGCAAAGTCAACATAGGGACATCATGAAAATCGCAATTGCAGGCACAGGTTACGTGGGATTATCCAACGCGGTGTTGTTGGCGCAGCACAATGACGTGGTGGCACTGGATATCATTGAAGACAAAGTGAACATGATCAACAACCGGCAGAGCCCGGTTGGCGACGCTGACATTGAGCATTATTTGCAACATAAGCCGTTGAATCTCAAGGCTACGCTCGACAAACAGGACGCGTACAGCAACGCCGATTTTGTGATCATTGCCACGCCCACTGATTATGATCCGCAAACCAATTACTTCAATACCCGTTCCGTAGAAGCCGTTATCAAGGATGTCACCGCCATCAATCCAAACGCGGTGATGGTGATCAAGTCCACGGTGCCGGTTGGTTATACCGCCAAGGCCAAGGAGCAGTTTGGCACCAATAACATCATGTTTTCGCCGGAGTTTTTACGGGAAGGCAAAGCGCTGCACGACAACCTTTATCCATCACGCATCATAGTGGGCGAGCGTTCCGAACGCGCTGAACGGTTCGCGGCACTGCTGCAACAAGGTGCCATCAAGCAGGATGTGCAGGTGCTGTTTATCGACTCCACCGAGGCCGAAGCCGTCAAGTTGTTCTCCAATACCTACCTTGCCATGCGTGTTGCCTATTTTAATGAACTCGACACCTACGCGGCGTCGCATGGGCTGAACACCCGGCAGATTATCGACGGGGTGTGCCTGGATCCGCGCATCGGCAATCACTACAACAATCCCTCGTTTGGATATGGCGGTTACTGCCTGCCCAAAGATACCAAACAGCTGCTGGCCAACTACTCGGAAGTGCCGCAGAACCTGATAAACGCCATTGTGGACGCCAATCGTACGCGCAAGGATTTTATTGCTGACAGCATTGTGGCGCGCAATCCGCAAGTGGTGGGCGTGTACCGGCTGATCATGAAAGCCGGCTCGGATAATTTCCGGGCATCCAGCATCCAAGGCATCATGAAGCGCATAAAAGCCAAGGGAATCAAGGTGGTTGTCTTTGAACCGGCGTTGCATGAACCGGAGTTTTTCCGTTCACCGGTGATGCACGATCTTGATGCATTCAAAGACATGTGTGACGTCATCATCGCCAACCGCATGACCGACGTGCTCGCCGATGTCGAACACAAAGTGTTTACCCGCGACCTGTTTGGCAGCGATTGATGCTGGGGGTTGTTGCCTGGGGTCGGAGAGATCATTTTTTGATCTCTCCGACCCCAGCCTGCCCCAACCTGTACAAATAATGATCTCTCCGACCCCAAACAAATCCTGTCCAAAGCGGTGCCTGCGGCACCAGAGTCGCACCAGATTAGTTCGTTGGCGCCACGGCTGCAAAAGCGTGTGGTTGTTGCCTCTGAGGGGTGCCTACGCATCGACTGCGGCGTGCATTCACAGTATGACTCACTTTATGCATATATATCATATGGTTATAACTACGTCTCCAAACCGCAGGCCGCGCAGCAACTGAGCTGTTTTCTACGTTAATGGACTTAGCGTACTCAAACTTCACGAGTCAATGGCATGAATAGTGCGTCTTTGCAGTCGTCAGCTACATCAAGGTTCACCTCTAACAAGTTAATAGCCAGAACACTGTGAGGACACAACATGCATGCGCACTACAGCAAAAAAGCCAATCCACACAAGATCAAGTTACTCTCTGCAGCGGTTTCTTTTGCCCTGTTTCCTGTCGGATCTCAGCTCTACGCCCAGGACGGCGCAGATACGCCGCAACTTGAGGAAGTTGTCGTCACAGGGTCGCGTATCACCCGCTTCGAAGGCGATTACGTCGCACCCGTGTTATCGCTGGGCGCGGAACAAATGGAACAATCAGGCAAAGTCAATATTGAAGATTTTGTGAGCGAAGTGGCCGCGCTGGTGGGCTCAACCGGTTCGTTTGAATCCGCCAGTGGTTCAAATGGTACTCGTACCGGTATCAACTCGCTGAACATGCGTAACCTTGGCACCAACCGAACGCTGGTGCTGGTCAATGGCCGACGCCACGTGGCCTCCATCGCCTCTGGTGAACCGTTGGTTGACACCAACACCATCCCCACAGCACTGATTGAACGCGTCGACATTCTGACCGGCGGCGCATCTGCAGTTTACGGTGCCGATGCGGTGTCAGGTGCGGTGAACTTTGTGTTAAAAGATGATTTTGAAGGCTTTGCCATGCGCAGCCAGGGTGGCATTTCCGGTCAACGCGATGCCGAAGAATATTTTGCCTCCTTTGTGTGGGGCGCCAATTTCGCGGATGACCGCGGCAACATCACCTCCAGCTACGAGTACCGCAAACAGGAAAAACTGCAGATTTTTGAGCGCGACTATGGCCTGACCGGACGCCAGTACATGGTCAACAACCCGGCCGAGTTCCGCAAAACTGACGACCCCAATGTGCCCGACCGCATAGTCGCCGGCGACCGCCGGTTTATTTTCACCGCACCCGATGGCCGTTATGACATCCTCGGTTTTAATACCGCCACCGGCCGCAATCTCAGGTTCGGAGACATCAAGTTAAACAGCCGCGGACAGCCCTTTGACCAAGGCGTTGCTGTGTCTGGCTCTGCTGCGTTGGGCGGTGACGGCACGCCGACTGCCTATTTCACCAGCCAGTTCCTGCCAGACATGGACACCCACGCGGTTAACTTGAACGGCCGATTTGATATCAGCGAGCGCGCCACGGCATTTACCGAATTTAAATATGTGCGCACTGACGCTATCAATCCACAGTCCTCATCTTTCACATCGGTACTCGAACTCGGACTGGACAACCCATTTATTCCGTCAGCCTTTGCTTCCGCATTGGCAGGCGTTCAGAACCCGGTCATCAATCTGGCACGAGACGACCTGGAGCTGCGTTCATCCAACGACAACACCCGAGAAACCACCCGTTTTGTGGTGGGCCTGCGCGGCGACCTGACCGACTGGCTCGACTACGAAGTTTCTTTTAACCATGGCGTGACTGACGTCGCCGCGCGTATTCAGAACATGCGCCGCGAAGACCGTTACTTCGCCGCCATGGACGCTGTCCGTGATCCAACAACTGGCCAACCAACCTGCCGATCCAACCTGAATCCCGCGGCTGTGCCACCACACGACGCCGTGGTGTCCTCGTATAACCCCGCTGTCTGGGGAGACCCGGCCAACAGCACATTTACACCCGGCCCCAACAGTGGCTGCGTACCGTTTAACCCGTTTTATGATGGTACCTCCGGCTACTTTACACCGGGCGTCCTCGCCTCTGACAACCCCAATGCCGCAGCAGTGGCCTTTATCACAGGCGGCGGAACGCCACTGATCGACAGTGGCGAAGTCCAGCAGACCGTTCTTAACGGCTTTGTGGCAGGCAACACCTCCGGATTGGGTTTTGAACTGCCAGCCGGACCGATTGACTTTGTTTTTGGTGGTGAATACCGCGAGGAAGAAATTTCCAACAACGTGGACCCGATCCGAAGCAATCCAAACGGCTTGACCTCGCTCAACTTCGAGCGAAACAGCGCCGCAAAATACGATGTTGCGGAGGCCTTTACCGAATTCTCTGCGCCGATCTTTGAAGACCTCGCCCCGTTACTGCAAGCGTTGCGACTGGATGGCGCATACCGCTATTCAGACTATTCCACCATCGGCGAAACCAGCGCTTACAGCGTCGGCTTGAACCTGACAATCAATGAAAACCTGATTGTGCGCGGATCCATGGGGCAATCGGTACGTTCGCCCAACCTGAACGAATTGTTCTCACCTGACAACGAAGGATCGTTCCGTCCGGATGACCCCTGTGAGGTCTTTAACCTTGGCAGTCAGACGGCAAACGCCATCGCCAACTGTCAGGCAGACCTGGCACCTCTGGGTGTTGACCCCAGCAACTTCCTGTCGGCATCACCGGTGGGCCGCCCCGGTGTGATCGGTGGTAACCCCAATCTGCAAGAAGAAACCAGCGACACCAAAACCATTGGTGTGGTCGTGACGCCCACCATTCTGCCGGGTTTTGTGGCAACGCTGGATGCGTGGCAAATCGACATGGCGCAGGGCATTCTTTACCCAAGCGCCAATGAGATCGTTAAACAGTGTTATGACGCGCCATCATTGGACAACGCGTTCTGCAGCCTGTTTACGCGTGCTACGTCTGGCATCGTTGGTGCGATTATCGACTTGCAACAGCGCCCGGTTAACGTGAGCGACCTGAGCACATCAGGCGTCGACTTCAGTTTCACATACACCACGGATCTGGGTTTTGATGCAGGATCACTGACGCTGGGTCTGAATGGCAGCTTCCTCGACACCCTGTTAACACAGCCAACCGTGGCGCCAATGCAAGTGGAACAAGCGGGCATGGTCACCACGCTGCTGGGCCAACATTCTCCGGAATGGGTAGCAAACGTCAGCGCCAACTGGGCACGTGGTCCGCTGTCGGTGAATTACCGCCTGCACCACCAGAGCAGCCTGGATATTTTCACCAAAGAACAGATGTCGCGCCAACCCGATTTGTCTGACTTCACGCAAACTCGTCGTCTGTATGTGCACGACATTCAGGCAGATTACGCGTTTGATTCTGGCATCAAAGCGTATATCGGTGTGAACAACCTGCGAGACAGAGAGCCAGATGCCACGTATTTGAACACACCGATTGGCGCGCGTGGTCGTTTTGTGTACATGGGTCTCAGTGCTGAATTTGAGAACCTGAGTCGATTGGCGAACCCGTTCAGATAATGGACGTCATGTCCCGGGCGGAGTCTTCGTGGATGTTGCTGGCGCGTGCCGAAGTGCGCGCCGGCAATGTTGCGCAAGCCTTAACCCTGTTATCGCATGCCCAGCATAACACTCCCGCAGACTCAGAGCCGTGGCAGTTTGCTGCGGCACTGGCTACCCAAGTGCGTGACTGGCCGGTTTTGCAAGACATCGCCAGGCGCTGGACAACAGCGCATCCCATGGCGGTGGATGCCTGGCAAAACCTGTCGCGGGCTTATTTTGAACAGTCGCAGTTTTTGCCAGCCATTGCTGCATTTGATTCCGTCATGAAACTGGAACCTGGCAAACTGATTCATCAGGTCAGCGCTGCCAGACTTGCTACTGCAGCTCATCAATACAGCCGTGCACGCTCCTTGCTTGAAAATGTGTTACAACAGGCGCCTGATGCGCCAGAAGTCCTGTATGCCCTGGCGCGGGTGTACCATCTGAGCGGTGAACTTGAGTTGGCTGAACGGTTATGCCGGCGCAGCATCGTTGCTCAACCCGGATATCCACCGGCCTACACCATGCTCGGTTTGCTGCGTGAAGGGCGTCTGGAGGATTCAGATATCCGGGCGATTGAGCAGATGCTTGCACACCCTTCCTTGCACCCGGAATACAAAGCTATGCTCGGCTTTACCTTGGGAGATGCATTGGATCGTCGCGGTGATTACGCAGGCGCCTTTGCTGCATGGCAAGCAGCCAATCTGATTAATCTGTCCATTGCCCGGCAGGAAAGCATCGTGTATGACCGCGCTTTTCAGGAAGCGGAGGTCGCCGTTCTGGACGAGTTATTTTCTTATAAAGAGGCTGTGTCGGTGCAATTGTTTGCCGACGACACTGCTATGAGCGCCGTTGAAAGTGCCAGCTATCCCACACCAATTTTTGTGGTAGGCATGCCGCGCTCGGGGACCACGCTGGCGGAGTCGGTTCTGGCCTCACACTCGCAGGTCACTGGCGCCGGTGAATTACCATCGCTGTGTGCCATTCATGATGAATTAATCACTGTTGCCCGTCAGCAGGGCATCAATGCTGCTCGTGACATGCTGTTGAACAATGCGGTGAACTGGCGCGCGCGTTACCTTGAGGCATTGCCGGCGCATGGCGAAGCGGCGTACATCGTCGACAAGCAGCCGCTTAATTTTCGCTCAGTGGGGCTGATTCGTGTGTTGTTCCCCGACTCGCCCATCATCTACACGCAACGCGCCGCGCTGGATGTGGGTTTCTCCATCTACCGCAACAACTTCACCAAACACTGGCCGTGCGCCCACCGCTTAGCTGACATTGCGCACTACCTCGGTGTGCACGCGCGCATCATGTCACTCTGGCAACAACGCTTTCCCGGCCTCCTGCACGTGCTGGATCACGCCGCGATGGTGCGCGACCCGGCCCGGGAAATCCGTGCCTTGCTCGCGTTTGCCGGCCTGGACTTTGAAGACGCCTGCCTCACTCCGCACCAGACGCAGCGCCCGATCGCCACCTTCAGCGCCGTCCAGGTCCGCCGCCCCGTCTCCGCCGCCTACACCGGCCGCGCTGCCCACTACCTGCCCTGGTTGGGAGAGTTTGGAGAGCTTGGGGTCGGAGAGATCAAAAAATGATCTCTCCGACCCCAAGCCGATCCACCCCAAGCCGACGCCTCGCCTGAACCCGACACTGTCAAATGTAATGCCTCCCCCGGCACACCGGTACCCACTTCACGCGGACGTGGTCGACCGGCCAACGGCAAGCGATAAAACACTGACAAAGAATCACGCAGCTCGCCGGCGGCATCAGGCGCAATATGCCGTCGCACATATTCCTGATCGATTGGCAGGCCACAAGCCAAGGCCTGCGACAACATCCACTCCAGCGTGATATCCGACAGGCCCGTGCACGCGTAACCGCCACCGATATTGGAATGCACACCGGCAAACCACATCTGCTGGACAGTCTGCACCGAGGCCGGCACCGGATGCTGCCACAACGTCGGCGTAAAAGCCGCACGCTGTTCGTGCAGCGCCAGCGCATGAAAGGCATGTCGGATATGCGGCCCAAGGTGGACGTTGTGAAAGCCGTGCCGGGCACGGGTCAGATGCCCGAGCGGCCCCCGCGTTGGTAAGCCGAGCGCACCCACGGTATCCCACACCCCTAGCATGTGAACCGCACCCGGAAAACAGTGATTATTTTGACGAAAACGCTCGCCCAGCGCGTGGCGTTTATCGGTATCGCGTTCGCGATAAAGTCGACAGGCTTCGGCCACGATCGTCTGGGCCTTGTCCACAGCGGGACACACGCCGCAAACAGACAACATCCCCGCCAGACTGCGCGCCGTGTATGCTCCACGGCTGAAACCAAACAGATAAAGCTGATCGCCGGGCTGATAATGCCGCCCCAGCCACTCCCAACCCTCGCGCACGTTATCGAACAGCCCACGACCGGCGGCACCACCCCAGAGCTTGTCCAACCGCCCCGCAGTGCCCACACCAGTGTCGTAATACCTGAGAAGTTCCGGCCCCGGCTGCAGCGCCTGCAACAGCTTCACCACATTGGTCGGCACCAGACGGTCGCGATCGGTCTGATACGGCGTATTCCAGGTGCCATCAAACCCCATCACAAGATTGCGCATGATCCATACTCCCTGTTGTTGTTCTTAACAGGGTTATAGTCAGGCGCGGCGGGAATTTCAGAACAATTTCAAATAATAAACAAGTCAATCAGCAGGGTGATCACCGACGCAGCCAACATCACCGCCACAAACCACTGACGCACACGCGCAACCTCGTCGAGTTCTGCTTCTGTCATGACTTTATTTGTATTTGTCTGCATCTGTTGTTATCCCCCCCGGAAAAAAAGCCAAGAATTTTAGCGCGATGATAATAACCATCAACACCACAGCCTATCGACTAGAAATCACCTGTCTTTACAATTTTGTACAGTAGTTAGGCCTTTGGGGTCGGAGGGATTGGGGACGTAGACCGCCCCCGTCCCCAGCGCTATAGTGAGAGGAATGAAACGTGTAACCATCGGCTTTTATTGGCAACAACTAACACCCGCGGAAATAGGAAAAAGGAAACCACCATGCGCTCACTGATGCTTGCGACACTGTTGTCCACACTCACACTCCCGCTCGCCCTGCACACCCAGCCCCTGCACGCTCAAGGCTTGTCCGGCACCGTGGAGCCCGGCAGCGCAGCGCATCAGGCGCAAATCGAACGCTTTCGCAGCCCCGCGCCCACCGCCAGCCGACTGGTCAAAGCCGACGAAGGCTTCCTGCCGCTGCCCGCCACGCCGGCGGATTTCAGCAGCCTGCGCTACGAAGTCAATGGCCAGTCGTTCTCGCTGGACGATTACATGGCACAAACCCATGTCTCCGGATTGCTGGTGCTCAAAGATGGCAACATCCTGCTCGAACGCTATGGTCTTGGTAATACGGAATCATCGGTCTGGATTGCTTACTCCATGGCCAAATCCGTCACCTCACTGCTCTACGGTGCCGCGATTCAGGACGGTTACATCAGCAGTCTGGACACAGCCGTCACCGACTACCTGCCCGCGCTCAAAGGCTCCGCGTACGATGGCGCCAGCCTGCGCGACTTGTTGCACATGGCGTCCGGCGTGCAATGGAATGAAAACTACGCCGACCCGGCCTCTGACGTGGGCAACTACCCCGGCAACAACGTGGTGCAGTTTCTGGACTTCATGAAAAACAAACCCCGTGTGGCCGCGCCCGGCGAACGCTTCAACTACAGCACCGGCGAAACTGACCTCGCCGGCGTGGTGCTGCGTGCAGCCATCAGCAACAATCTCGCCACCTACCTGCAACATAAAATCTGGATGCCGATCATGGAATCCGACGCGTACTGGGCCACACACGGTAACGGCGGCGGCGAGCGCGGCGGCTGCTGCCTGTTTGCCACCCTGCGCGACTATGGCCGGTTGGCTCAGTTTGTCCTCAACGACGGCGTTTTACCCGACGGCACCCGCGTGCTGCCCGAAGGCTGGATTGCCGAATCGGTAGCACCCTCGCCCGCTGATGATGGCTACGGCTACTTCTGGTGGCTCAACGGCGATGGCACCTTTCGCGCCTCAGGCATCTACGGACAAGGCATCTACTTTGATCCCGAGGAGAACATGGCCATCGTGGTGACCAGCGCCTGGACCGCCGCGACGGTGGCCGACGCGACACAGCACCGCAACGCCGTGTTTCGCGCGATTGACGGGTTTGTGAACTAGAGCAGGTAATGGGGCGCGGGCTGGGGTCGGAGGGATTGGGGTCGGAGGCATGCCTCCGACCCCAATCCCTCCGACCCCAACAAGACCCGATGCTCAGAACAGCTCCGCCGCTCCGATTAATGGCAGAATCCGCAACAACACTTGCTCAAGCACTCCGTTACCCGCCTTGACCTCAAATTTCGCATGGCGCTCACGCCAGGACAATGTTTGAATCAAATTTGCGGCAACGACCGACGGTTCAACCAGATTATCAATTGGGACCTCCGTCGCTGCGCCGCGGATACTGGTGCTGACAGGGCAACAAATCAGCAGTCCGGTCAGTTGATTGTATTGGCGCGAACTCAGCACCAGTGCCGGCCTGTACTTACCAATCTCCTTGCCTTTAGTCGGCTCAAAATCGAGCCAGACAATATCGTTACGCTCAGGGATATACATCGACATCACAGGTCCGTTTCTGCATCAGTCAGTTGAGCCAACTCATCGGCATGCGCGGTGTGAGGTGACATTCCTTGAAGAAGTTCAGTTTCGGTGTACGGAAGTTTAAACACCGGTTCCGGCGTCGCAGCAGCCTCGATCACAATCTTGCCCTCCATGACATGAATGTTTATCTGACTCGTAACATCAAGCCCCGCCTGCGCCAGAATAGTTCTGGAAAGCCGCACAGCAGCACTGTTACCCCATTGTTTGATTTCACTTTGCATGTTTGGCAGCTCGATTAATCTTGTATCTACATATGTAGACACTAATCAGCAGCAGCCGCCCTGTCAAGGTTATAGAACAAATTTGGGGACGTAGACCGCCTCCGTCCCCATAATCGCTTGATGTTAGACTGCCCGCTTTGGTTACGGACGCAGAACCACATGATGATTGCCAACGCGCTGGGCCCGGTATTTCTGCTGATACTGTTCGGCGCGCTACTGCGCCGGATCAATTTCCCCGGTGCCGAGTTCTGGCCGGGCATTGAGCGGCTGACCTACTATGTCGCCTTTCCCGCGCTATTGGTGCACCGGCTGGCCCTGGCCGACTTCAGCAACGCCGACGTCGGCCGCTTTGCGCTGGTCATCTGCGTCGCGGTTTTTCTGACCAGCGCGCTGGTGTGGTTGCTCAAACCCTGGGCAAGCCGCAACGCCGCCGACTTTACCTCACTGTTCCAAGGCGCGATCCGCTTCAACACCTATATCGGCCTGGCGGTGGCCAGTGCCCTGTTTGGCGATCCGGGACTGGTCGTTGCGGCCATCGCCGTGGCCATCATGATCCCGCTGGTCAATATCCTCTGCGTTATCACCTTCACGGTTGCCATCGACGGCAATGGCAAGCGGCCCCGCGATCTGCTCAAAGGCCTGTTGACTAACCCACTGATTGTCGCCTGCCTGCTGGGCGTGGTGCTCAACATCAGCGGTGTGGGGTTGGGCACTGCCTGGCTTGGCGTGTGGATTGAAGAGTTTCTGGCGCGTGTCGGCGCTGCCGCCTTGCCGCTCGGCCTGCTTGCCGTGGGCGTTGCGCTCAGCCTTGGCACCGTCAGACGCGACTGGCCCACCATCGTGCTGGCCAGCGTCTTCAAATTTGGCATTTTCCCGGCGCTGACCCTGAGCTTGGCAATTTGGCTGCAACTGGATGTGCTCAGTCAGCAGGTTTTGCTGCTGCTGGCATGCCTGCCAACGGCTTCTTCCGCTTACATTCTGGCCCGACAGCTGGGTGGCAATGCGGTGATGATGGCCAATATCATTAGTGCCCAGACCTTGCTCGCCTTCGCTGCCATCCCGCTGTGGTTGCTGGTCGCCGGATAGGCATTGTAGGCATAGGGGTCGGAGGTATACCTCCGACCCCTATGCCTCCGACCCCAAGCCTCCGCAAGTCAAAACCCCGCAGCCAGGACTTCGACACTATTTTTGGCGCGATGCTCCACGTTGGCTCCTTTTAAAAGATCTTTCGCGGATTGGCGCAGCTCATTATTGCCAGTAATCAGAAATACACGGCGCAAATAATCCAGCGAAAGCACTGGATTGCGTTCAAGCTGGTCAGCCATCATTTCATAGTGTTCTGCACGCTCCTCAACATCTCTCAGAAACTTGCTGAAGCTTTCATCAAAATTGTCATTAAATACAATGTATTCGGTGCGCATCAGATCACTGGCCACCTTGAAGCCCGGTGATTTGACAATCACAGTCTCTTTACCCATGGCCTGCGCCACACCAATTTCGTAATAGATATTAGCCAAAGTACCCGGCTTGAGACTCTCATGGCACACAGCAATGCTGATGGGTGTATATCCCCACCCAATTGGGTAATCACAAAGCTGTGTCGAGGCATTGACTTTACGTTGCTCGTCAATGCGTCCCCATCCGTGGGGCTATAGATAATCACTTTTGCTTCCTTGCCACAGGTACGCCTTTGTAAGGTCCTTCTGACTTTTTGTGGGCGAGTATCTTCCCATCAGTGCGGTCGATTTTGACGTAGTGTCCGGTTCGGGGATTTTTTACCTGAACAACGTCATGCCCCCTTGTTGTTGATTTAGTCTCACTCATGACTGAATTCCAGAAAACTGATTTACCTGTAAGTTATAGCTCATTGATACTCGCTATGCCACCAGCTAATCAAACTACTTTTGCAATCGGAGCGGGCTTTCGACGCAATACGTGGGCCAGTTCATTCAGAACCTGCACACTCACCACCCCACCATCGCGCAATAGCTGCAGCGCCCGCTCAGCTTTTGCTGCATCCGCTGAGTGCACATACAACAAGATGTTGGTATCAAAAAATCTCCGTTCCTCGCTCATTGGCTTCATCCCTGTCAAAAACAAAATCAGCCGGCAAGCGGCCGCGATACGCTTTGAGCTGCGACAGCATTTCATCACGTGAAGGTTGTCGACGGATCTCAAACGTGCGTGTGTCCGCCACAACGACCTCAATGTCATCGCCTTCTTTGAGTTGTAACGCCTCCGTCCCCGAAGCCCCCGCCTGATTGTCGCTCGTAATTCCGACGTGTATTCTTCCCACACTGCCTTCTACACAGGACACACCGCGATCCCATGAAAGCCGCCAATGACGATACACCAATGCCACCAAACCCAGACTCGGATACACTGGCAGCGATTAAACAGGCGCTGGCTCAGCAAGAATTCGCCTCCATAGAAGAAGTGAACGACTTCCTGCAGACGTTCACAAAACAGCAGAACCTGGCAGGGAACCCGGATTTTCAAGGCTTGTCACCGTATCAGATGCATCACCTGTTGACACGGCCCTATGATGCGCCCGATGTCCTGGTTTTCAGTACTCAACCTTCAGGCGTTGAAGAGGCGCCAATCATGCGCCTGTTCCAAATGCTCGTCGACGCTATTGGCGACAAGGGCCTGAAGGCGACGGCCATGGGCAATCTGCCACAGAAGTTCTGCCGCGAGGCTGCTCTCCGTTACTGGGGCGAGCAGGAGCATGAGCGCAGAACCCGTTACGGCGGCATCAACCGGGAAGAGGATTTTTTCGATCTGCACGTCGTGCGGATCGTTGCCGAAATGGCAAAACTGATCCGACGGGTCAAGGGCAAATTTGTATTGACCGCCACCTATCGCAAAGTGCTCAAGCAAGGCGGCTTGTCATCTTTGTATACGAGCTTGTTTGAGTGTTATGTACAGAAATTCAACTGGGATTACCGCAGCCGCGGCCGTGAACATCCTTTCTTCCAACAATCCTTCGCATTCACACTCTATTTGCTGCAGCAATTCGGGCGCACGGAAAGACCGGCACGTTTCTACGAAGACCGCTTCATACAGGCATTCCCGATGCTTTTAGATGATCTGCATGATGCGATTCTTGGCGCCGAACGGGAAATCCGTATCCAGTATCGATACCGTGTGCTTACCGATTTTGCGGCATTTATGGGACTGGTCACACTGCAGCGCCTGAGCGATGATCTGACGCCCGAGTATGCGGTCACCGCACTGCCGCTGGTGTTTGAATTGGTGGAGTTTCGGTAGGTTTCTTCAAGTGACTGGCTACCCGCCCCATCGGGCGAGGCCTCCAACTTCTTAGGCAGCAACGAGCGCGTGGCCGGATTTACGCAAGCCTCCATTGGCAGGAACCGACAGCCGGTGTTTTACATCACAGTTTGCTTTCCTTGGTAAGGTGAAGTATGGCGGGCTTAATCCTGAGTGGGTGTTTCTGACGAAGGTGACCCTATAAATCGCAGCGGCAGTGGAATCTTGGGCACATTCATCCTGGAACACTGCGACATGACAAATTCACGCCAGAAAGGCCAAAGATGGTAACTGGCATTTTCTAACGCGAAGGCGTCCAATGCCTCCTGGTCAGTCTGCAAGCTGGCCTGTGTAATTCGGTAATCAACACAGTAAGTGGCTTCAATCTGCAGGATCGGATCTTCACCCACCTCCGAGTCTTTATTAATTAAAAGACGGACACCGACATCAATGAAAACACGAAATACATTCACTGTATCGCCAGAGTTACGGTAGTTCAGCACGTTAGACTGTTTGACAACGTGTTTGAATTGTAATTGGCAGGAAGCCTCATCCAGCACTGAGACTTTAGAGTCAAACGCCTCGCCTAGTGCTGCTGAGGCCGACGACTGGTATATATCGTCGAATTGAAGGGCTGCCTTGGCGCGTTCCAATGCATTCATCGTGATTTACCAATTTGCCGCCGCTTGAGTCCCATAGGTCTTGCGTCGACTGATCGATACGACATTATTCACCGGCACACTGGTTCTTCCACTGGCACCAGCGTCGAAAACATTACGCCACTCATCGTCAGATTCGGTCATGCCCGCACAGAATCCTCTGAAAGCCGCCAAAGCGCTTACCATCAGTTGATTAAGGCTGATGCCCTCTTCTTCAGCCATACGTGCGAGACTGCGATGCAGAGTGCGTGGTACCCTCAAGGTGACTCTGCCACTGTAATCATCAACATTTGGGGCTGGCTGAGGCATCACCCGACCTTGCTCTGCAAATATGGCTGCGGTCGTCTCAATGGCATCCAGAGCCAGCTCGTAGGCTTCATGCCAAGAGTCCGCATACTCGGCTAAATCCGGCAGTTCTTTTACTGTTGCTTCAAAGCAGATCTCGCCATCAAAGTTACCGTATCTGACAGTAATGCTGTAACTTGTCGCATCAATTTTGGTCATCGTCAGTTCCCCCTAAACACTCTCTTAGTTCTGCGTCGTAAGTGTCCAGATTTTTCAAAATTTTGTTTATATAGGCAGGTTTTATCTCGGGATTCTTTCCGTGGCCACAATTGTAAGAACCACTATAGAAATCCTTGAGTTTCGGGTGTGTATAGATTTTGTGACCGCCCCGACTGCCAGCGCGCACGGAAAAGCCTAACGATTCAAGCAGTACGCCAACTTCATGACAGCGTATTGATCGTTTGCCTTCCTGTAGTTGTTGTTTAACGTCGTCCAGCACCATCAGATTATCATCTATATGACACCATATATGGTGTCACCAGTAAAGAATAACTTTTTACTTACATCCAAGTTATAGATCACAATCTACAATATCGCCACTCCCCAAATCCAAAAAACTCGCCACCCCCAACTGGCCAAAATTAAATCCCTCCGTCCCCTTTTCCCACTGGTTTACCACCTGACTTGGATGGTTCAGCAAGCCGATGTTCTCGCTCAAACCTGCCGACGGCGCTATCAGTGCGCACGTGGAAGCGGTCAGAAGTTGCTATCAGGATTTTTTGAGGTTAGCTCAGCGAATAGGGGGGCGTGCTGGGATTGTGCTTACTTAACCCGATACTGCTCCATATCCCCACCCGCTGCCAGAATCGCATTCACCCAGGCCGGACGTTTGCCGCGTCCACCACCCCAGGTTTCGCCATTCGGGCCAACAAACTGCGCCGCTGAGGGCTTGGCGGTGGCTTTGGATTTACGTGCAGGTTTGGCAGCTGCTGCCTTTTTAACGCTGGCAGCTTTGGAGGGTTTGTCGACTACAGGCTTCTTCTCCAGCCCGATTTCGGCGGCGGTAATGCCGTAGGTTTTGAGTTTGTCCTTGATGTCAGCAATCGCCGCCTTCTTTTCCGAGACATAGATCTCGTCAGCCTGCTTTTGCAATTCGGTGATTTTGGCGCGGATCTCAGCGTACTTGCTCATGGTTATTGTCCTTTTTGTTGCTGATCTTTTTATTACTGACCTTTTTTATTACTGTCCTTGATAGGGGCGCGATCAAACAAAAAACAAATCAATCACCAGACACAACACCGACGCAGCCAGCATCACCGCCACAAACCCATAACGCACACGCGCAATTTCGTCGAGTTTTCCTTTAGTCATGATTTTGTTTGTCTGCATCTGACAATCCCCAAGCCAATCAACGTTCATACGTATAATAATCAACATCCAGATCAGGTATCGACTACTAATTCAATTACGTAAGGGCCTCTTAACACTTTCTTGCTGTTTTCGTGACAGGGTTAACAGCAGCCCGTCACAAATTGTTTACCGGATATTACCAGCCCCCCACGCTCAGGGCTACCATTACAAAAACATCGTGCTAAAATCCAGCGCATCACAGGCATAAGCGACACAATCAACATGGATCACGTTATACCCGTCATACTGTCCGGCGGCTCCGGCACCCGCCTCTGGCCACTGTCACGCAAACACTACCCCAAACAATTTCACAAACTGACGGGCGGCGAACATACACTGCTGCAAGAAACGGCGCTCCGAGTCAAGCATCTAGCTGCCCCAATTGTGGTGTGCAATGAAGATCACCGCTTTATGTTGGCGGAACAGTTGCATAGCATCCATATAAAACCGGCTGCCATTCTGCTAGAGCCTGAAGCAAAAAATACAGCTCCGGCCATCGCGCTGGCGGCCCTGCACGCCATCAGTATCAACCCAGATGCGGTGATTGCCGTTTTCCCAGCTGATCATGTGATCAGTAATCAACTCGCATTTAATAACGCATTACAAGATGCCGTCGCTGCTGCACAGGATGGCGAATATCTAGTGACATTCGGCATTGTCCCTAGCCATGCGGAAACCGGTTACGGTTATATTCAGGTAGCGCACCGAGACGGGCCCTGTTTACCCGTGACAAGTTTTGTTGAAAAACCTGATCTCGCCACTGCTGAACACTATTTAAAAAGCGGCCACTACTTATGGAATAGCGGTATGTTTGTGTTCAAAGCAACCGCCTATCTGGCAGCATTAAAGAAAACCCAACCGGCGATTGTAGAGCATTGTGAACGCGCGTTAAACGCAGCCAGAAATGATCTGGACTTTGTGCGTGTAAATGCTGATGCATTTGCAGCATGCCCAGGCGATTCCATCGACTACGCCGTTATGGAAAAAGCCAACAATGTGCGTGTTGTGCCGCTGGATGCAGGCTGGAGTGATATCGGTGGATGGCGAGCCATCTGGGAGATTCTGGATAAAGATGCCAATAACACCGCCAGCATTGGTGATGTCATCAATATCAGCACACACAACACGTTGGTGCATAACGACAATAAAAATAAATTGGTAGTGACAATTGGATTGGATGATCTAATCGTGGTCGACACCAAAAACGCGCTGCTGGTTGCACATAAAGACCAAGTGCAACGGGTCAAACAAGCCGTTGAAGAAATGGCGAATTGCGAACGCGAGGAGCATCTTTTCCACAGAGAAGTGCATCGGCCATGGGGTAGTTACGATTCCATCGACAATGGCAGTCGCTACCAGGTTAAACGTATAACGGTTAAACCGGGCGCATCGCTTTCATTGCAAATGCATCATCACCGAGCAGAGCACTGGGTCGTGGTGTCAGGTACGGCAGTTGTGCAGGTTGGGAGCAAAGAGACATTACTGACGGAAAACCAGTCGGTTTATATTCCCATAGGTGAAACACACCGTTTGCGAAATCCAGGGAAGGTTAAACTTGAATTGATTGAGGTACAGAGTGGGAGTTATCTGGGGGAGGATGATATTGTGCGGTTTGAGGATACGTTTGGGCGGGCTTGAATAACACCCCAAAACTTCAGCTATTGAGTTAAATTAATTTTAAGGATTATTACCCAAATAAGTAACTAGAAAAAATAGAGAAAACCCGAATTCTAGCTACGCAAAATTCCAACACTACTCAATTAACGCGTAGCAAATAACATCGGTCGCATCAATACCATGGTTCCGCAGGTAAAATTTGTATTCTGGCACCTTCCGATGCAGCATCAATCCAATGTTCCAAAGGTCAGTGGGTTTATGATACACACTAATCGCCATCTGAGGCTTGTAGGTTTTTATATTTTCTAGCGCAGCAAAAATGGCTGTTTCTTCATGACCTTCAATATCAAACTTCAGATACATATTGTCATAAGCAACATGTTTAGATAGTGCTTCAACTTTCACTTCAATGGTCCCTGATTTAGAAAGAGCTGCACTCATGTCTCCAGTTGCATTAAAATAGAGCATCTCGTCCTTCGCGCCAAGTGCTGTTTGATAAAGAGCGCACTTTTCAACGATTCCAAGAAAAGTGATTCGTTCAAACATTGCTTGGTAGTTATCTGGATCAGGCTCAAAAGCTACAACTTTTTTAAGCTTATCTCCAAGGTGCATATGAGCATTCTCAATGCTATCTCCATCGTAAGCACCCGCATCAAGAAAGATAGTACCCGGGGCAAACTGCAAAGGTATGTCTGCGGGGAAGTAAACTCTCTCTTCTTTCTTCGTCAGTTGATCAAAGTCTAACTTCAACCGAAACGCTATTTGAGACACATACTCTGTTTTAGATTTTTCATCTGCCAAAAGGCTGAAGAACCGTAAAACATCATCTTTCATGGCCAGTAGCATGTTGGGGTGAGTAATCCCGTGCATACCATAAAAAGCTTCAGGGTAAAACCATGCCAAGCCCATAAAAGTCATGGCTTGAATACCTCTTTCAGCAAAATATGCCCGCGTGTCCTTAAAGTTGTGCTTGGGGTTTAAAATGCAAACTACTAAGTTACAATCAGTTCCGTACTGGGCTAGAGCATCATCACGACCCATAACCGGCACGCCAACTATTACGGTCCCTATTTTAGTTGGAGTGTCATCAATGAAACACGTTGGTTTATTGCCAACTTTTATCAAACGACGCGCCACATCAACTCCTACATTCCCGCTGCCAAAAAGTATTGTTGGACGGGCTTCGTTGAAATGGTTATTAATGTAGGTTACTACCCGTTCGCTTGCTGATTCATTAGTTTCAGCCAACAGGTTCGTCAATTGTTCGTGAACAGAATTAGTCGACATTTATACCCACCTTTTCAAGTTTCATTTTTCGCCAGCTTTTCACGTCAAGCGCTGGCTCGAAGCCGTATCCAAGCAAAGTACGCACTTTCGGATCAGTAATATCCTCACGAGGCCCCAACATATATGGGAAGTTGTATTGTTGCTTGATAAACGGCTGAGTCACTATGTGGTTAATACCGCGCCTCACCATATTTGATGTATTAGCACCTGTGCGGTGAAAAAGCATGGAATCAAAGACGATAATATCACCAATTTCGGCAGTTATAACTTGTTGGTTTGCCAAAACATAGTTTTTTGAAGGGAATGCTTCATCCCGGTGACTTCCTTGCAAAACATAGGTCCCGCCAGTTATCTCGTTAAAAGGGTCTATGCACACTAAGGCACTAAGGGCCAAAGGTCTCGACGATGTGTAGTGCTGGTAGTTTAAGTCACGGTGCCATGTGAACTGATAATGGTTTGTGCTCGGCACATTAATGATGCCGTTCTGACTCATCAGAGTGTAATTTGAGCCAAAAACAGCCATGTAAATATCACTGAGTATAGGCAGCGCTGCAATATCAATAAATGCATCGTCATATGCGGCTAAGGCACGCGCTATATTCGCATCATTCATGGCTTTAAGATTTTCCTCGCCACCTACTTCATCTGCTTGTAGTTTGTATATCGCGTCGATTTTTTCGCGAAGACCATCAGCAAGTTTGTGGCACATGCCCGACTTCACAATCGTAAAGCCTTTAGTTTTCAGCTCTGCCAACTGCAAGGCAAGGTTCCCTGAAGATCCATTCACTTCGAGGATGGCGTGAGTAAATACGTTTTGGTCAAGTTGTTTGATCATAGTCTGCAATTTCTATTTTAGTTGATTCAGGAAAAGCAAGTGTTCTACCCCAACTTCAAATTGTGATTAGCGAATATTGTAGCATTTGCAGAATCTAACGCCTTAGCTTCAGTGCGCCATGGTTTAAAAAAAATATGGATTAACTATCCCGTGTATGGCTATGCTTTTCAAGGTGGTATGCTCAGTTAACGAGAAAATTCCAGTTATGGGTTCTATTTAGGGTTGAGATGATTACAGAGAGAACCGACTTTAATCATCAATTTTAAGCACGTTGTCAACTTTTAATTTTTCAAAGTATCAATTGCAGATTCGTATCTTTCGAATTGCTTCTAAATATTTGTCGATCACTACTTTTTGATCGAATTGCAACTCGACCTTTTTCCTTCCACGCAGTCCCATCATTTCGCGCTCTTTCGGCGGCAACGCTATTATCCGCGCCATCTTATGAGCCAAATCAGCAGGATCCTTTGGGCAACACAAGAAACCGTTGATTCCATCATCGACGACATCGCGACATCCAATAGAATCAGTTGTCACTATAGGTCTTGCCATTGCGGCGGCTTCTAGAAGAGCTCGAGGGGTCCCCTCACGATAAAAAGAAGGTAGAACAACGCAATCTGCTTGCGCAATTTCATTGCGTATATTGTCACTTACCCCAAGGTACTTAACAACGCCCTCATCTACCCAAAGATCCATTTGATGTTGTGAAATAGCCGAAGGATTTTGAACTTCCAAAAAACCCAATAAACAAAACTCTGCTTCTATACCTCTCAATTTCATCAATCTGGCAGCTGCCACAAAATCACCAACTCCTTTTTCCCACAACATGCGAGCAATTAATAAAAAGCGAACACTAGGCTTACCCGGCAGAGGTACTGGAGTGAATTTATCTAGATCAACACCAGAACCTGGCAGCCGATCTACCACATTTTTACTAACTAGCCCACTAGACACAAACAACTGTCGATCTTCATCATTTTGAAAAAAAACCTTGTATGAATGGGATAATGATACTTTGTATAAAGCTCTAACCAAGTGATTTAACAAACCATCTTTAGTAAAAACCGTACCAAGACCTGCAATATTATTAATAACAGAAACACCAAGCGTATGAGCAGCTAAAGATCCATAAATGTTGGGCTTTATAGTGAATCCAAGAAAGACATCTGGGACTTCTAATCGGATCAAACGGTAGAATCGGGCTAAAAGTAAAAGATCACGCCCAGGATGCGTCCCCTTATTATCCATAGGCAAATGATGGTAACGACAACCAAGGCTCAACAGCTGAGAAGCATATTCATCATAAGGCGCAACGGCTACGACATCATAACCTTCCGCAACTAATGCTCTAATCAACCCTGATCGGAAATTTACTAAGTTCCAAGCCGTATTTAACGCTATCATTATCTTAGTACTCAACCCCTCCACTCCTCAAGCCAAGACTGAAACATCAAGATATCCCAAAGTGGGCATTGCCAATTCCGTTTATTGTTCAAATGCTCGGTCCACATATTTCGAATAGGTTTGGGATTGAAAAAACCCTCGCGCTGAAGACGAGCTTCGTCTAAAAGCGCCTCGGCCCAATCACGAAGTGGCCCTCGCAACCAGTTAGCAATAGGCACGCTAAACCCCATTTTGGGTCGATCCATAATCTCACGCGGTACGTACTTGTACAAAACTTGGCGAAGCAGCCACTTGCCTTGTCCATTTCGATACTTGTATTCAGTGGGTAACCGCAAAGCAAACTCAACTACACGGTGGTCGAGTAACGGCACTCTTGTTTCCAGACTTACTGCCATGCTTGCTCGATCTATTTTAGTAAGGATGTCGTCCGGAAGGTAGGTCTTCATGTCCAAAAACATCATTTTCTCTCTCATTCCTGGGAGTTTTACACGCAGATCTCCCCGGTCAATTAAGTAATTTGGCTCAGTTGCGGCAAGCAACAGTAGAGCAGGATCTCGTGCATGTGAGACCAATTCTCGATAATAGGAAAGTCCATCTTGATGTAGCAATGTATTCGCTAACTTAGGTAGTTTTTCCTCTAATGATGGAATTTGTAGACTTAAAGGCAAATGTGATTGCACTGCGTTTAGAATATGAGTAGGGGCCCTAGCAATGAGGCTCGAAAGTAACTTGCGAGCCGGCAGTGGGAGCCATTGAAATTTTTTCCATATCCCGTATCCAGAAACGTATCGATTATAGCCGCAAAATAATTCATCCCCACCATCACCCGAAAGACTAACGGTAACTTTGGTTCTCGCGAGCTGGCTGACAATAAAGGTTGGAATCTGAGAAACATCGGCAAAAGGTTCATCGTAAATAGTAGGAAGTTTTGGAATGACAGACATTGCATCATTTGCTGTTATATAAAGCTCCGAGTGATCAGTGCCTAAGTGCTGTGCAACTCTTTTTGCATAAATGGCTTCGTTAAAACCTAAATCATCAAAGCCAATTGAAAATGTTTTAACTGGCTGAACACTTTGAGCCTGCATAAGTGATGCAATTGTTGACGAGTCATAACCACCTGAAAGAAACACTCCAAGGGGAACATCTGCAGCCATCTGCAGATTGACTGCATCAAGGAGGAGCTCATCGAGCTCTGCAATAAGCGCCTCTGGAGGTTTAAAGACTTGACTGGCGCCTTCTTTAGCAAGTCGTGAAAGATCCCAATAACATTCAGGCTGTTCTAGGTCGCAACCAAAATTCGTGACCGTCAAAAAGTGGGCCGGGGGAAGTTTAAAAACACCACGGTAAATGCTATAGGGAGACGGTACATAACCAAATCTCAGATAAAGGGCTAATGCGTCTTGATCCACCACTCCATCCCAGTTCGTGTGAGCAGTCAGAGCCTTTAATTCAGAGCCAAACAAAAAGGTTTCTCCTGCACGGCCATAGTAAAGGGGCTTTTCACCCATTCGATCACGGGCAAGTATCAATACCTTCTCCGAGACATTCCACAAAGCAAAGGCAAACATGCCAACCAGCTTCGTTAAGCAAACCGCAACTCCCCAGTACCTCAAGCCTGCCAACAATGTCTCAGTATCTGAATGTCCACGCCAAATAAATCTTCCAAAGGCGGATTCAAGTTCTTTGCGGAGTTCCAGATGGTTATAAATCTCGCCATTAAAAACAAGCACAAAGTTACCACACGGAGAGACCATAGGCTGTGCGCCAGCTGGCGAGAGGTCTAAAATTGATAAACGTCGATGAGCTAATCCTAGGCTATTCAGTTCGTCAAACCAGTAGCCTGAATCATCTGGACCGCGGCTAACAAGTCGATCAGCCATTAGTTCAGCATTAATTGGCAAATATGATCCGCCCCAAAATCCTGCAATTCCACACATTGTTTATACCGCTTTTCAGTGAAAGTATAAGGGCACTTAATTAAGCTTCCTTAGTCTGGCAACCCATATCCGAGAGTACCTAAGCATAAATACTCCCGCTCTTTGCCCAATACGCGATGGGATTGGAGATACCCCAAACTCCTCTTCAATCTTGCCAACCTTTGCAAGTCTTTTGCGCCATTGACTTACAGGTATTGGACGATATGGGCCAAAATTTGTTACTTGGCCCTTCCCTGTTTGACGCAAAAAGTAAATTCCGAACCAAGAATTAACATTACGAATTGACAACCCAAGACGTCCACCAGGGCGCAAAACACGGAATGCTTCCTGCACTAAATCCCAAGGATCAGGCAAACTTTCAATTATCTGTGGCATAAAGACGGCATCAAAACTAGCATCCTCGTAAGGTAGCCTTAAACTATCCATAGCCTTAGCCAAGGCAATTGCATCAGTGCCTCTTTCATTCCGTAGACGTTCTGCTGTAAAGTCAAGATTTAAAGTAGAAAGATCAGTGACATGAAGTTCAGCGGCAATTCCTAACCGTTGATGCAGCAACACTGTATAGCTCCCAGCAAATGGCATGATTTCAAGAATTCGCTCACCTGGCGAAATCTCACCAATCGAAGAAACTTCATGAAACATCTCACTGCCTAATCGTCGAGAAACAAAAATGCCCGGAGTCGGTGATTTAGCGTAAACAGCATGAGCACGCCATTCTCTAATCTGACCCAAAGTCCATGATTGAGGATCGTGCACCGCATACGGGTTATCATTGTTCTTAATTCGCCAGTATGGGTATTTTTTTGACGATTTAAGAGGGTAGACATGATCGGAGGGGCGCTGAAAGACACCATAAGATCTGACAACATCTACTCCACGACGTGGTGCCTTAGTGTTTTCAAGGGATTCATCTGGCCATCCTAAACATATAACACCAATAACTTCAAATGTTGCTGGAATTTCAAGTAAATCTCGGACATCGTCGCTGTTGCCTATACCTGCATTCCATACGCTTCCGACTCCCCGCAAATGAGCACTAAGACATAGATGGTAGGCTAACGCTGCAGTGCTTTGCACAACTGCAAATTTGTTATGGTTCCAACCTTTTTGAAAACAGATTACTATCAAGTGCGAAGCACTTATAAAATGGTCATTAGATCCAGAAATTTTTTGAAGCCTTCTTTTTAAGTCTTGATCCGAGACCACAACAAAGTGATGCATTTGATGATTGCATGCAGTTGGGGCGCCAATGCAATCGGCAATCAAGCTATCTATCAGTGTGTCTTCAAGCGGTGTACTAAGAAAACGCCGAAAAGATTTTCGATTAGCTAAAGCATTGAGAATTTCATCTGCGTAGTTGGAGGGGATTCCTATTTTTTGATCTCTAAATTTAGTCACCTTTAATTTTACTCTTTCTAACCAAAAAAGATAAAGTTAGTGAATCGTTGCCAGCTAGTATCTGCAGCATAGTTCCTGCACCTTGGCAAGATCGCTGAACCTTTATTAACTTAAAAGTAACTGGTTGATTCGCATTCAAATTAACACTAAAACCATCCTCAAAAAATATTCCAAAATTGGATTCATCCAACCGCTCAATACTTGGTCTACCTTTTAGAGCCAAGCAATAAGCGGCTTTGATGCCAAAGCCGAATACTGAAACGGACCATGAACTAGTCGAAACTCTGTACTCAATTTTACGATACCCCACTTGATCTAGAAGAGTAAGGTGTAACTCATTGTTGAAGAGACACAACGTGCCTGAACCCTGATCTCCCTGGTCCTGAATATCCGAGATTAATAGATATTGATTTTCATCCTGCAAAACTCGCTCGTTGGTTAGTAACCGATTAATATTGCCTAACACCAAGGCGGTAAGTCCAGCATACCCACTAACATGCTGACCATTGTTCCAGCGCATACATTCACTACCCGCAGTCACAACTATTACTACCCTCGAGTCACCACTTCCAGCCTCTATTCTCGCATGAGTGGGATGCAAGCTTGGCCTAAAGGGCGGCAAGATTTGAAATTTAGAACCGTTGATCGCAACTTGTCTCAAATAAGACGTCGCTCGTGCCAAAAGAAATGCGCTGTGTGCCCCATATTGAGCACAACTTCCGTGCCAACCAACCATATCTCTTACTGGAGAATCATTCATTGCAGTTGGCATAGGGGGGAACATTAGATTTTCACTTGAAACTGCCAACATTGAAGATAATTTAGTCATCGCGGACTGCAATGATGAACTTACATTCCATGAGTAGCGCTGTGAGCTAATAGCCAGCGCAGCTACAAATGATGCAAGGTGATAGAAGTTATTTGCACCGCGACCATAAAAGCCTATTTCACCGTTCGGTAGTTGAAAGGCCAATGAATATTTAAGACCCGACTTGATCACCTGATCTATTTTCTTATCAGCATGAACAATATTACCTAGCACCAATCCAGCCAAACAATACTGATGATAAGTCAGATCACCTGAGTTTACAGCGCGTCCCAAATGGTTATCCATGATTAGCCCGTCATGCGTCTGATTTAAACTAATCACCCAACGAGCAATAGCCTTCCTGATAACTGATTTACTCTCCGGTGCTAACGCCATATTATCCCAGCGTAAACCAAATACATTTACCGGATCATAAGCAGTCCAGCCTGCAAAAGGTGCGGCTAGATCGCAACCAAACGCCAAACGCAAGGCACCATAGTCAAACTCTCGATGATCAAACTCCAAGCGTTGACGAGGGGTGACATAAAACCCCTCAAAGTAACGCTTGGTAGCATCTAGAGCTATAGACCAATCAGAGCTCAGGTCACGTTGCATCATCCACTTGAATAAAAAAGCTGAATTTGAAGTCGTGTATAAATCTGTTCCAACTTGTGATGGGAAGCGGCTAGAGTCAGTCGTCAAAAAGTCCTCGTAAATAGCGCCATGATCAACACAAACAAATGTACCATCCTCACATTCCCAAAAGTTAACACCTGCAACAAGTGCCCATTCATTATCTATATGAGGATTGTAAACTTGCGAATTAAAAATTCTATGGCGTAGCTTTCCTAAAGTAAAACCCAAAACTCTACGGAAACGATTTTGTGAACCTATAGTCAAATATCTCTCTAGCTTACTAAAAAGCCTGCGCTGGCGCATCAGTGTTTGGCGCGCCCTCATAGTGCGCAGAACATCATCTTCGTTTACTAAAACATCTAACTTTAAACCAACCTTCCAAAGTCGGGGTTGTTTTGAATTACGTGATGTGCGTGTTGCGTCAAAAACTCGCCCATTTCTTAGGGCAGGCTTTTCATCAAGGTCAGCAAGAGAAGCCACAGCGTTTGGAAAAATAACCTGTCTAGACAACAACCACCGAGCCCATGTTTCTGACCAAATCTCCATTTGGTCGAGGACTATTGAGATGTTCGTTTGATCTGTATTAGTCATCGATTATGGATTAAAACTTGGTCGCAACAAAAGCAAGAGCAATATAGTAACTTTTATTTCTTGATGTTACGCGGTTTAGCATCTTATCCAGTTGTATTGCCAAAAACCAAATTAAGAAGACTAATGGTTTAAATTTAAATGCCCAAGAACAAAGGTTAGCTGCACAAGTAAAACTACCAATGCCAATTTGAGTAATTTCAATTTTATCAAATGAGGCGCTAGATAACACTTTCTCTAAACCCTCATGCGTGAAACGAAAAAAATCGTGGGGATCGGCATGAAAAGGGTAGAGAAACGGTACTACACCATAGAGCTTCCCGCTAGGGCGTAGTATTCGCTGCGATTCAGTTATTACCAATTGATAGTTAGATATGTGCTCTAAGGTGTTAAACAAAACGACATTATCATAAGAATCGTTTTCGATAGGTAATTCGCGCTCTAAATCGAGCTTAATTACATTCTCACCACCTTCGAAGTAATCAACATAAGTAATATCTTGAACTTTAATATATCTGTAATACGAACTCTTTCCGTTCTTTGCACCAAGATCTATAGTCCGACCATCTAAGCAAAGCCCACGGAGTGAAACATTATGCATTGATCGATATAACGACTTACCAATCATACATTCCTTCCATAAATCAAGAAACATCCCCCCCTCCCAAATAGTAAAAATTAAAGCCCTATTTATATGCGTAAGGAAATACGATCTCCGCTGCTTTTACCCAAGAGAATCGTGTGTTGAATTCTGTGAGATCGAATGAGGACTCGGTATTCAAGTACTGATCTACAATCTTTGTAGCAGTATCTACATCTAATTCTCGGTTAACTATGCAAGCATTCGGAGGTGCTATCTCGGCAAGAGCGCCCCCATCAGATAAAATCATTTTTCGACCAAAACGTGCTGCCTCTACAACTGGCAAACCAAATCCTTCATACTCGGAAAGAAAAATTAGTGAATCAGCTGACTGGTACAGATCTATCAATTGCACGTCACTCACATTCCCTAGAACAACAATATCTATTCGACCTAAAATATAACCTTCAACATCAAAATCATAATTCTGAGTGGATCCGACCAGAACTAATATTCCACCGTATCCGTATCTATCTCTAAGATTTATAAAAATATCTAATATTCTCTTTAGATTTTTATGAGGCCGACGATCACCGACATATAGCAAATAAGGTTTATTTATCAGCTCAATAGGCTCACTAGAATTTGAACATGTGAGAACAGAGCCTTCATACGCAACAGAGATCTTGTTGGCGTAGCGGCTACCGACAACCTCTAATACATCACGCCTAGTCGTCTCAGAAACTGCAATACAACAATCCGCATGCGCAATACTGTAACGTATCATCTCTCTGAAATACAGCCGCTTAGCCCATGAAAAATTTTGTACGTATCCAGTTACAATTAGTGGAATCAAATCATGAATCACAAAGGTGCTATTTGCTTTTATACCAAATGGCATATCAAAATGGGGATAGAAATAATAATCAGGACTTATGCTATTAACCTTAGTGCCAAGTGTTAAATGTTGCCTCAATGAGATAGGCAATGCATCCACATATTCGATTGAACACCTATCGCCATCCTGGTGATCTTTCAATCTGTGATAATGGAAATTGGTATCCCAGTCATTACGAATATGGAGAAGCACAACAATTTCTAAGTCTGGGTCAGTTTGCGAACTCAAGAGCGCATTAAGTAAAGAACCAGTATATCTGCCTAGACCGCTAAACTGAGCTGCCATTGGCCTAGCATCAAAAATCAACTTCATAAAACCTTACCTAATGGACCATTAAATATTACTTCTTGAATAGCATTAACCCAAGCATCAGGATTCCGGTAGTCCTCAACTAGGTTAACCCTTCTTCCTTCAACAGCTTCCGGCAAACCACCAACTGCCGATACTAACACCGGAATCTGAAGCAAAAAGGCCTCCCTCGCTACTCGACCATAGGCTTCTTCCCACTGAGAAGGAACTATAACCAAAAGCGCGCCGCTATAAACACGCCAGACATCTTTCTCCCAGGGAGTCCAGCAAATATTCCCAACTTGATGTTGTTTTTCGACAAAACGAGACACTATACGAAAAGACAAATGCGGTAGCACCTTGGCAGCATACAGCACGAGATCAAGCCCTTTAATTCCACTGTCGCCGACAAATACTATCCATTTTGTCTCTGAAATATTTGCAGAAAGGGACGTTCGAAGTACCTCGACGTCAACATGGGGATACAAAACATCAGCTTCTATACCAAACAATTCCTTGGTTCGTGCAGCCATGTATTTTGAATTTGCTATCACCTTTGAACGTCGAATCGAATGGTCCAGATCTCGTTGATAAGTTCTTGAAGCAGGTAATTCAACTAGCTTATATACTTCTTTAGCTAATCGTTTTACCCCACGGTGGTAATTACCTATTATTCCAAGATCGGTTTCCGATCTAACATAGTAACGTACTGGACCATCAAATCCCAGTATCGCAGCTGGAGCCAAGATACCGTAGCACCATAATTCGTCAGCTTGGCATCGAGAAAACCAATTTATGATATGCTTTCTATTGAGCAAATACTCATAATGGTTAAATCTCTGTAACTGAGTACATCCATTAATAAACAACGATTCCCAGTTAGATGGTATGCTAGCCAAAGGTGCTCTTCGACCAACAAAACTTGCATCCATTAGAGAAACCAAGGTTATCCTTTTACCAAAAATCAAGTTTTGGTCAGCAAGCAAGTGACGAGTACTAGCCTCGGCTCCCCCGATATCGTAGGCAATAAACTTGGAAAATGCTGTTATATTCAATTCACTCTCTTTAGATTAACAAACGCCATTTCTTACTTACTTAATAAAAAATTAAAACCATGTTTAATCATAAAAATTAATACATTTTGGAGAATTTATTTATGCATAGAATCATAGAATCATAAAGACTTTTTATTATTAACTCATGAAATCAACTATGATTCCTGCCCTCTTATTCCACGAATATTTGAACTTCGCTTCAAATTGTGCCACTTCCGCGCGAGGATTACTTTTTGATAGGTAAGGTACCAATTCTTTCCAAGCTTCCAAAAACGAATCTATTGAGTCAGGATCAAAGCAGAAAGAGTTGTGAATATTCAACACTTCAGAAATTGAATCATACTTAGCAGCAAGAATGGGCGAACCAGCAGCCATATACTCAAAAATCTTCAAGGGGGAAGTACACCAGTAACTAGACCAATCCTTACTGACGGCATAAAATAAAACATCCGCCGCAACCTGATACTTTCTGACCTCATCCACAGAAACATGCTCACGGAGCTCAATGTTATAAATACCTTTTGACTTAAAGTACTGCTCTATAGCTGAAAAACTATCTTTAGAACCACCTACGTGGACAGCCAGAATATTTTCTTTATCTAGTGCCAGAATATTCTCTAATAACTCAAGCCTGCCCTTAGATGGGTTACCGGTATGTACGATTACTATCTTATCATTTGGCAGACCTAATGACTTACGAAGCAAGCTCTTGCCAATCTCAAAAACACTCAAATAGTCATCAAAAAAAACTCCGTCATGGACCGACAATACGTTTGAGTCCATCAACCCAAAATTCTTAGTATAATAATCAGCTAGAATTCTAGAAATGCATACCAACCGAAAATATTTACTCTTTGCAACTATAGAAAATAGAACAGAAGAAACCCTAGATCTGGGCTCACTATGGGCTTCATAAAGTACCTTTCTACGAGCAATTACTGAAGCAATTGCTACAGCAATATCCCTAGTGAAAATAACAACATCCCTTTCTCGCAAACATTCTTTAAAAGTAATATAAGCAAATTTCACAGATTTAATAAAGTCCGGGGAATTTGTTCTAATAGGCGACCAATTTAAGCTATTACGGTCTAATAAATCTAATTTACTAGTTTCCCCATAATTAGAAATCAGTTTGAAATTGATGCCCAAAACATGGGTAAATGCCTTAGACATTGCGAGAATTTGAACAGACTGAGCTGCCGCAGACGGCAATCTAACCCTAGTAATATAAGTTAGTTTCATATTTTCAATCAAATCCGTACAGTTTTATAACGTTTCTGGCATAAACTTCCCAAGTGAAAGATCTGACATTTTCTCTAGCACTATCCCCCATCAGGGTAATTTGATACCGATTACTTTTAAACCATAACATTTTTTCCCGAAGTGCCTTCGTATCACCCGCATCAATTACGAAACCATCTATCCCATCTCTAACGACAGAACCAGATGACTCCGTTACTATACATGGTAAGCCCATTGACATGGCCTCAAAAATTGCCTTCGACGATCCCTCCATCCAAGAGGGAAATACAAAAACATCACACATTTTCATATAGGATTGGGGATTGACGAAACCCGGAGTGATAATATTGCTAACGCCTTTATCTTTCAACACACGTATCTCGTTAATTATTTCAGGATATACTCGTCCACAGAGATGCAAACGATCTGAATCAAAATCCAATGAATCCCAAACTTGGAGCAAATCATGAATACCTTTTCTCTTATTAACTAGACCGAAAAAGCAAAAATTAATGCCTTCCACCTCAGTGCTATCCTTACTTTCGGCGATCTTTAAATCACTAAGTATAGAATCGACTCCAAAGTTGACTATCATAATTTTGTTATGATCTATACCCGCATACACTAATTCTTGCTTTACAAACTTTGAGGGTGAAATTATCAAATCAGCTAAATGAAAAGACTCCAACTCTAACTCAACCAACGTATTGTATACATTTAAAAAATCAACACCCTTACTCTTTCTTATTCGTTCAGAAAATGTCGAAGGTGCGATTGGAACATCCAGCACAACATATCCACCTAAACTTTTTAACCTTTTAATCAATGATGGGCAATACTCCCACACATGAGCAACAAATTTTTGGTCAGAATCTGGCTCAAACCATAATCGAAGCAAGCAGTACCACTCAAACAACTTAATATCAATAACCCTTACATTAAAATTCGGTGCTACGTATATTCGGAAAGCATTTAGGAATCGCTGAAAGTATCCCAAGATGCCTAAGGAAACATATCTAACGCCAGTGTGATTCAGATCATAACCCCTGCAAAAGCAGGTTACTTTACAATCGGACTTTATGCTATGAATATGATTTAGTATCTTCTCAGTCCTAAAACCAATATTACCCTGACGCGCAACATAACTATTTACAAATATCATAATTTTTTTCATTTTTGCTCTTGATAATCTAAAGCTAAGGTCAATACTATCCGAACATAAGCAAACTAAACCTTAAAAGCATCTTTGCGATGTCAGGCCAAAACTATTAAGATGACGCAACTAAAATTTTTATTTGAAGCAGGAATATATTTTTATGTCATTACTACTATTATAAGCATACAAATATGACAAACTTTATATAGGAAAAGATAAAATACCAATAAATTCTCTGGCTTAGTAACTTATTAATATTCTAGATAATCACCAATGAAAAAGAAGAATAAGGGAATCTTAACAGCACTCAGCACCAACAAAGATCTCATTCGTAATGATGCGGAAAAAATTATTAAAGGTACAACCATAAGCCTTTGAAACAAAATAAACTCTGGATAAAACAAAAGCCCAAAAAGACAAGAAAAAAGTGCAAAATCTAATGCTGTTGAAAACTCCCTTCCCGAATTCCACTTTCTCTCCCCGAATGATAAAAAAATTAGAGGTACTAATATCCCTAAAAAGAACTGAACGCTTAGCTCCAATGTTAGTTCAAGTGAATTCGTCAAAGCCCTACTAACCCTTTCAACCTCCAAATTCAGCAAAACGTTGAATATGTCAATTGAGCGAAATTGCTCGGCAAAACTTAAATCGAACAGAGCTTTAGCACTAAAAAGCAATAATGCCGCAATAACAATTGTGTAACGCACTAGTGCACCAGGCGGCAATCTTTTTGAAATGACATAGGACACAAGCAATAAAGTTCCAATACCGAAATGCGTAAGCAGAGAAGCTGCTAGAAACAGCAACTTTATTCTGTCCTTAACAAAAAATATATGCATAAACACCAATGCGGCTATAGTACTCCTGGTAGCATTGAATGAAAAATCTAAAAAAAGCCGATCAGTTAAAATTACTATGATAATTAGTATATATGCCCGATCAACAACTACGAGACTTTTCCGGATTAAATAAACTAGCGACAGGAGCAGCGCAGATAAAACAAACATCAATGCGAAACGAAATTCTATTTCAGTCAAGTTATCCGGCAGAACATAAAGATATACGCTAAACATAGGGTCAGCATAGTATGTTAGATCAGCAAGATTTTTAACACCCATGTACCAGACGTAGTACTGCGCTCTATCCTGTGCCAGTTGGCTACTGACAATCGCATACAAAATGATGAATCCTAAAGTAAGCAAACCTACAAAAAAGAAAACGACTTTGCGTCTTGGCCTTAGCAATGATGCAATCAGAAAACTAATCAATTGAATAATGAAATAGAGAAATGAGATCATTCTAAGCTAACCAATTTAGATGATCTTAAAACCCAAAGTATACGAAACCAATAAAATAGAAGCACAACACTACAAAGGAAAAGCGCTAGACAGAATCCCAGCAATCCGATATTGATTGAGAGAGGATATATAAGAATGCTATAAACGACTATGAATACAAATTGAGCACGCAATGACAAAGTAGGGTCATATACAGATGCAAAAGGTCGTGCCCACCAGTAGAAAACACCAATAGCGGTAGTAGAAAAGGAGAAAACAAATATCAGGTAATCTGTTGATTCAAAATTGAGATCTTGTACGTTTCCGTATAAAAATAGCATGGTCAGCGTAATGATAAATATAGGGATAGAAACAATTATTAGAAGTTTTAGCGACCTATAAATCACATTTGTTATGGCACTAAGTTTATTGTCTGCTAAACTTTTCGAAAAGGAGCGATATGAAAGGTTAATTATTGGGGCAATAGCAAAATTAAGAGGCATCGCGAATTGTTTTATTGTTGCATACAAGCCAACCACTTGGTTGCTAAACAGTATTGAGACTAGCAAGTTATCGACAGACTTGATAATCCCATTTAAGACAAAACTAGCGTAAGCCTTTTTGGTATATTTAGCATATTGTGTAAAGTGATCCTTAAAATTAGACTTATCAAAAAAAAGCCAATTTTTAATAAGATATTTCGCCGGGGCAACTAAAAAAATCATGGAAATTGGAGCCGTCGATATCAACACTGCTATTATCACGTAATAGATTTCCTCCTCCTGAAGATAAATAAAAAAGTAAGTTAGTAATAGTAATTTTATTGTTTGCTCTAGAACACCCAAAAGCACGCTTTTTTTGTAACCATCATTGTTCAACCAGTAGGCAACAGAGAATGTTCTAATACTAAGAAAGAACGCATAGACAAAATAATACGTGATGTAACTTGCATAAATTTCCCCATCAAATAATAAATCGATCAGATAGGCACCAAAAAGGTATGCAACTATAATCAACATTAGGCCAACTACTAGATCGATAGATAAGCTCAATAAAAGTATAGAAACCTTACTGTTGGTCGATGGTTTTTTGGATGAAAAATAAAAGTACGCTTCATTTGTGGGCACACTAATAACTCTGCTTGTAAATGTCTGAACAGCATTTAATGCCACCCAGATTCCATAAACACCGATGCCAGAATATTTCGTGATTATGAACATAGTAACGAAACCGCTTATAAACTGGCTAGCATGACCTACATACCCAAACAACAAATCGAACAATCTATCCTTAGATATGCGAGTTAAAGACATAAATTTTATATCCCAAAGAAAAAACTATATTTTTCTTATAAAGACAGCTGGGACTCCCGAAAAAAGAGAATCATCGGGTATGTCAGATATTGCGACAGAGTTAGCTGATAGAACGCTATTTAAACCCACTGTTACCCCTGGTGACACGACCGCACCTGATGCAAGCCACGCATTATCCTTAATATTTATTGCCAAGCCTAAATGCTCCCTGCGATTGTTCGTAGAGGTCAAGATAAGCTTTGATGTGTGAAGTCTAGAAAATGTAGACAACCGCACATTTTTTCCTATTGTTATCTTTTCTCTCAACTCGAAAATCACGCCTTCATTTATGGTAGACCCCGCTTGAATCGTAAGTTTCTCAGGATCACCTACCCAATTGAACCTACCATAAACTTTCACGCTAGGGTCAATATCTGCTCCACAGAATCTTAACCAGAATAGAGAAAGACGGCATTCTAAAAGCCTTTTCAGAAAAGTTACCTTTCTAGCTATTCTCGAAATCATCAAGCACCCAATTTAATTTATCAATACCACCATTCCGGCAGTAACACATTTAATCCTAGCAGCCAAAAAAAATAATATTCTAGTCTTCCACATATCAATAGTTAGTTTATTAAAGCTTTCAACCTAATGAAATGCAAGCTGTCGAAACTTAAGACTACCCTTTATACAACTCTAATTCATTTAGTTAATTGATCATGCTTGTAGCCAGAATCTGCTAAGTTAAGATCGTTGACATCCACATGTAGAATTTGATGTATATTTTCCTCACATACAATTTTATTTGAGAGTCAAATCTTTTGTTTGATTGAAAAAAGACTTGCTCAACCTGCCTAGCTACAGAGTCTGAAACAAACAAATCTGAAGCGCAAGTTACAATTTTAGGGTGCTTTTCAGCCATTACAGTACAGTTTGCCAAAACTGATCGAGCTAATTTATCAATGTGATCTTGGAATTGCTTTTTCTTTCCAGGCCGGCTTAGTTGAATCCGATAATTTTCTTCATACCACTCATATTTTCTTACAAAATCAGATTCTGTTTCCGCACCAAGCAAATCATAAAAAATAGGACATCCAGCAATTTTGAATCCGTAATACTTTGTAATCTTAAACTTGAATATCCCATTTGAAATACAATCTATGCCTAATTTCATCTTGTTAATATAATTTAGATTATAAATGTTAGGTATAATCGCGTTCTCGTTAAACACAACATTCCCAAGCACAAACGAACGTCTACTCCAACCGATAGCACATCTTTTTTTTGCTAGATACTCTAAATAATCATAGAGTACTGCACGGTCTTCGATTGCAATCACTGAGTTGATTGATCCTACAAATGCAAAGTCATATCCATAGTCCTTTGCCATTAAAGCCCCAAACCCTATTGCATTGTATATCTTCCATACATCAAAAATTTCATCCCCTTCATTGTTTTGAGCGAAAATAGCGGTAGGCTCGACTACAACTTCAACATTATCAAAATCGAGGGCGAGTCCAATATTCTCTGCAGTAGTTGTGACTAAGAACACCTTGTCAAAAACTTGTGCGAAAGAATAAACAGCTAGTTTCCAATGATATTGGTAACCCATTTTATCCAATGGTCCAATGGGTATGATCGCTACTACCTTGGTCACATGATTCCCTCAACAATACTAGATGACTTCACTGTATTGGCTTCAATTACTAATGCTAATGCTAATGCTAATGCTAATGCTAATGCTAATTAAAAGGTCAAAGTCCCTCAAAAACCATTTTTCTTATCAGACCCGAATCTCTTAATATTCAATTAGCTTTTCGTACTTCTTTTATAACCATAGCAAGTTGTTGAGCACTAATATGCGGGCCTATCGGGAGGCTTAAAACTTCGTCATGTATTAGCTCCGATATAGGAAATGAACCTTTAACATGACCTAAATCAGTATATGCACCTTGAAGATGAGGTGGTATCGGATAATGAATTAACACTCCGATTCCATTTGAATTTAGAATCTTGTGAAGTAGATCGCGATCAACATGCCGCACCACAAAGAGATGCCATACTGGTTCAGCCCAATCGGGTACAACGGGTGTTAGGAATTTTCCACCAGATAGTTCCTTTAAATATCTCGCGGCAATCTCGGCACGACGCAAATTCCACTGATCAAGATTCTCTAATTTTACCCTCAGAATTGCTGCCTGCAATTCATCAAGCCTAGAATTAAAACCTTTAACTTCATTATGATATTTTATATGAGAACCATAATTGCAAAGCATCCTAACCCTATCTGCAAGATCGGCATCATTGGTAGTTACTGCGCCACCATCACCGATCGCCCCAAGATTTTTCCCTGGGTAAAAACTAAAACCAGCTGCGTCACCTAACCCCCCTACTCTGCGACCTTTGTAGCGAGCGCCATGCGCCTGAGCCGCATCTTCTATAACTTTGATCCCGTGTTTCTTTGCTATAACACTAATCGGATCCATGTCAGCAGGTTGTCCGTATAAATGAACGACAATAATGGCTTTAGTACGTGAGGTTATAGCCAGCTCGACTTTCATTGGATCTATGTTGTAAGTTGCCAAGTCTGGTTCTACTGGCACTGGAGTGGCACCAGAATAACTTACCGCCAGCCAAGTGGCGATATACGTGTTAGACGGCACAATTACTTCATCTCCTGCACCTATCCCGAATGCACGTAATATTAAGTGCAATGCATCTAGCCCATTGCCAACGCCGACACTGTGTGACACTTGACAATATTCTGAAAATTCTTCTTCGAACTGTTCTACCTCTTTACCCAATATGTAAGAACCACTTTCAAGAACTCTGTCGTAGGCTTTTTGCAAATCTTTTCGTAGCTCTTCGTGTGCACTCTTTAAATCAAGAAATGGAATTTTCATTATTTTTTACTAGCTACAGAAAGAAAATCAGAGTATTCGCGTAAGTAGTCTGACTCATCGTAGCATTCAGATGCCAGAACCATGCAAACTCCGCCGGAGGAAAAATTATCTAAGGTACGCCACATCATTGGACAAATATACAATCCATAATATGAACGATTCATATGGTAACGACGTTGTCGACTACCGTCATCAAGAACAATATCAAAACTACCTGACATAGCAATGACAAACTGGTGTAGGTTTTTATGGGCATGAGCGCCACGATCTGAACCTCCAGGAACGTCATATAGGTAGTAAACACGCTTTATACTGAAAGGAATATGAAATTCGCCCTCAACAAATGTGAGACTGCCTCGTGGATCAGTTATCTTCGGTAATTCAATTAGTCTGCAATCGTTAAGTGGCATCTATTTGTGCTCAAGTCAATTTTGTAAAAGTCATGGACAACACCACGTGCACCAAAACCTTCTTTTTGCGAAATTAGCCCGAAGTTAAGAACCCTACCTTCGCTCTCAGTCGAAACACCAAAGTCAAAATATTTTTTTTTGTTATAAATATTCTTTATCAAATGGTCTACTAAGAAATCCAATGCACCCACACTACGACCGATTTCACTATTAGCCAAATACTGCGTATGAGCGACAAATGTTGTTTCATAAATGACGGTACCAGACACTATCTCGTTGTCTATACTTGCAGTAAAACACTTGATAGCTTCAGGAAATTTCTTCTTGAGAAGCGTAATTTCATTCAAACTGTGAGTTGGTTTAGCTAAGTGATAAGATGCCAAAACTCTCTCGAGCAAACTCCAAAAATTTTCAAACTCAGTCACTTCCTGTATTACAATCTCAAATTTTTTTGCCCGATTGACAGACCACTTTCTCCCTTTAGTATAGGAAACCTCGCAACTTAGGTCGATAACAGAACTAATATCTCGTCTGTACAGATCAGCATTTAATAAAAATAGAGCATAAAGGTCTTCTTGAGCAGGGTATTCAGTATAAAAATCTGGAGTTCTTTTATAAAAAATAGTATCTATCTCGCCGCGACGCTGGAGAAACTCTATCATCGCCACAAATATCTCTAATACTTTCCGAGCTGTTTCTCTGCGTGATATAAGCAACCCACCAAACGACAATCCTTGATGACTATGCAGAGCACGATTTTTGATGTTTGCCGGAAACAGGCCGATCAAGTGGTTTTTTTCATCATAAAACATTAAGGAATAGTCGACAAATCGATCCGAATGATATTCCATATAATCACGCTTAAACATAAAGTGATTATTTTTTGCAGAGTCAAGAAATTCGTCCCACTCTTTCCGATTACCGCATTCATAACGAGCGACACTGGTATTCATGCTTGAACTTCATCTAAATACGCATAACCAAAGCCATTTTTACCCATGTCATTGCCGTTATAAAACATAAAAGTTTTACCTTTGCGAGTTTTGATAACAGATGGATAGCTAAGATGCCTAGAATCCCAGCCCGAATCAGATACTCGGATACCTAAAAGAGAATCATTTCTCTCCCAGTTTATGCCATCAATTGACGTTGCTTGACCAGCATGGTACCTACCATCTGTCGTGCCGTAAGTGAAGTTCATGACATATACATCACCTAATTTGTAAACCCTGGGCCGTCCGATTCGATATTCTTTATTTGCGTTATTATTGCTAATTACTTTTATACCCTTTGTGAAAGAAATGCCGTCACTGCTTTCAGCATAGTTTATGTCATATTTAGGATATAACGTTCCATTTATCGGCATCCATCCATTTCCCACGGCATACCAAGCTTTGAATTTTCCGGATTCATACATGATCGAATGTATTGCCCTAATATACCTACCTTCATCATGCCGATCCATGATTGGCACTTCAGTAACTCTCTGAAAGGAGCAACCACCATCTTGGCTACATGCCAAACCAGAATACGCCAAAAATTTTGCGTTCTTTACTAACTGAAATCCAACAAAGTACATAAAGATTTCGTTTCCTAGGTTTATTAGATCGCCTAGTATTATTCCATTATCGTCAAACATACCTGGAGCGCCGATATCTAAGACTGGTTTTTCCGAAACCCCCTTGACCTTATGTGGGCATTCTGAGTCTACATCAATGAATCCGATTCTCCCCACACCATTCTCATCGCGAAAGCTTGCGTAAACCCTAATTGTTTCGTCATCAATTTCTAAAGGTGTCGGGGTTAAACCTGAATTATCTCTCCAGCTACCGTCGAAAGGTGGCTGGTAGATTAGTCCTCTCTTAATCCATTTTGGCATTTAACTTACCTTGCAGAATCGTTTGGCAGAAATATTCCTTTTCACTGCAGGATTTCCTACGTAAAACCCATCAGCTTCTGTGCTTTTGTTTACTATAGTACCCATACCAATGAAATTATCTAAACCTACTGTTATCCCATCTGCAAAGGCTGCATTCACTCCAATAAAGCTATACGCACCAATGCGACAAAAACCAGAAATTACGACATGTGAAGTGATGAAACAATGATTTTCAATAATTGTACGATGCCCAACATGATTACCGCTCCACAAAACAACGTTATCACCAATTTTGGTAAATGGTTGTAAAGTGTTGTCCTCCAGTATTAGGCAATTCTCACCTATTTCCACATTTTTCCACACAAACGCGTGGCTACTGACATAGCTAGCTAGCTTGAATCCGAGTTCTTTCACTCGATTATAAATTGAGGCCCTGTCTCTATTTAAATGCCCAGACCCCATAGCAACAAAAGCATAAAATTCATCAGGGCTATAGTAATTTTTCATTTCGTCAATTGCCAACAAAGGTAATCCGTTGAATGTAGATTCAACCACAAACTCTTTATCAGCAAAAAAAGCGACAACTTCATATTCAGAATCATTAGCAAAATATTCATATGCAAGTATCCCTGTTTCACCAATACCTACTATGAGTAACTTTTTATCTTTTATCATGGTATCAAACTCACGAATTTAATTTGGGCTCCCACCAAAGAGCTAATGATTACCGACTATGGCCATGCATAAATTTGGTAGAAAACTAATTATCATAAATGTACCGTTTAAATGCACCTATGCAATTCAACCCCTAAAGCAGATTTTTTAAATTGTCAAGCCAATTTTTTTTCAACTGACTTCAGACTGTATTTACGTCTAGTCGCAAACCATCAAAGCAGGCACTCAGAATCAAAAGCACAACTATCAGATTAATGAGCTGGCTACCGCCCTGCCCGTGCATTACTGCAGCATCTGGGAGAGTAGTACTTGTTAACCTGGGGGTCGCAGCTGCCTTTGGCACCTTCGACCCCGCACTTATCCCGCCTTGGCCAACTGCCCGGCGGGGAACGCAATCATTTGCTCACTGTGCAAAATGGTCATCAGCACAATAATGCGCTCATCCGATGTCACCGCTTTGACGATGGCATCGATATGCTTGAAACAGCCTTCCATAATCTGCACACGATCACCCGCCCTGAACAGGGCCGTGGGCACCTGATCAGCGCTGTACTGTTGTTGCAGGCTCTGCACCAGATCATCCGGCACAATGTGCGGGCTGCCATTAAAGCTCACCAGGCGGCTGACGCCCCGGGTGGCATGCAGCGCACGCCAGTTGCTGGCCGGGTTTAACCGGATAAATACATAACCGGGGAACACCGCTTCCACGCGCACAATGCGTTGTCGGCGAATGATGCGTTCGGCACGAATCTCGGGCGAGTAAATCTCAAACCCTTGATTGATCAGGTGCTCTTCCGCGCGCGTTTGCTGGTTGGGTTTGCATTGCAGCAGGTACCAGTTCATGTCGCTCACGGTGCTCACTCAGCGGCGCTCCCCAGCTCTCTGCGGATTTCTTCAATCTCGGCCTGCAGGGCTTCGTATTCGGCAATTTTGCGCTGGAGAAAGCGTTTGGTGAGGGCGGCTTTGTTTTCGATGCCAGCGGGCGTCAGCACGTACAGGTAGCGCCCTTTATGCTGGCTCTGGCTGAAGTTTTTGGCTTTGATCAGGCCCTTTTCGATCAGTGCCTGCAAGCAGAAGTTGATCTTGCCCAGACTGACGCCCAGCTCCTCGGCCAGCTGCCGCTGGCTGATGTCTGGATTGGCTTCCAGCTTCTTGAGGATCTTGTAGCGCGCGTCGTCGGTTAGCATGGTTTGTAGTTTTTTGTATTGTGTTCAATCGTTGAACGGATAGTAACCTTGTGGCTGGTGGCTGGCAATAGCCTGAATGGGTGTGTTTTGGGGTAGGTGGTGGCCTGTCTGCTATAACCAGATTGGTTAGCCATCAACATCACCATAAATAAGGCGTCTATATATCATGGTTAAGCGGATGACAAAATGCACACAAACATGCGAGGTTTTCCGTCCCAACGAATTTTTGTTGTTTGCATAGACGGTTACGTTTATTTGGCACCTTATGTGGAATCCGATGATGAGATATTCCTTAAAACCATCATCCCAAGCCGAAAATTCACCAAATTGTACCTGGGAGTCCAAGATGAGAGACCATAAATTGACCCTGGATGAGCAGACATTGCTTGACTCATTAGAGGCAGGCCAATACGCGTCGGTGTTGACGGCTGCACGGAAAAAAGAGCTAGAAACGGCAGCCGAGCGCACCTTTCGAAAAGATAAGCGTATCAATATCCGTATCTCCACTACGGACTTGTTAGCTATACAAACAGCAGCGGTAGAACAAGGCATCCCCTACCAGACGCTGGCGTCGAGTATTCTCCACAAATATCTTTCCGGATCGCTGCAGGATCTGACGGTGGAGCGGGCTGCGCGCAAGCGTTAGCAAGATTGGTTGGTTTAGGGTCGGAGGTATACCTCCGACCCCAAGCCCCGCCGGGTGCTGCACGTCCAGAAATGGCATCAGCGGACAGGGGGATGAGAGCGAACAACGATAAAGACGCGCAGCGTCGTTGTGAGGAACATCCGCCTGGCCGCTGAGGTCATTTCCTACGATTCAAGAGGGGGTCGGAGCTGTACCTCCGACCCCGGCGCGGTGCCTACTTCTCATCCGACTTGTAAGCATAATGATAATAACCATATCCATAGCCATACCCGTAATACGACGACGCACTACGCTCAATCGCATTCAGGATACAGCCCTTCACGGTCACGCCGGCCGCTTCCAGCTGCTGCAGCGCGCGCTCGATTTCCTTGGGGTTATTTTCGCGGAAGCGGGTAATCATCAGTGTGGCGCCGACCTGTTTGCCCACCACCGCCGAATCGGTGACCGCCAACGCCGGCGGGGTGTCGATAATCACCAGATCGTATTGTTCACCCACCTGCTCCAAAAACTGGTTGAAGCGCTGCGTCATCAACAGCTCTGAGGGGTTGGGCGGCGCCGTACCACGAGACACGTACTCGAGGCCGTCTTGTTCCGTTGTGCGGATTAACTGTCGCAGCGTGATGTCGCCCACCAGGTAATCACTGAGGCCGCGTTCACTGACACCGGCAAATGAGCGGTGAATGTGACCTTTGCGCAAGTCCGCGTCGATCAGCAGAACTCGCTGGCCCGCCTGCGCGCAGATGGCGGCGAGGTTGGTGGAGATAAAACTTTTACCCACGGCGGGGCTGGGGCCGGTCAACATCAGGCGATTGTTGGAGGCTTCCAGCATGGCAAAATGCAAGCTGGTGCGCAGAGAGCGCAGCGCTTCGATGGCCAAATCCGCCGGGTCGATCAGCGCCAGTACGCCGTAATCGTCATCGCTGTGGCGACGATTACCCGGTTTACCCAGTGCCTTGTTAACACGATCTCCCAGCGTTTTGCCCAAGGCACTTTGCAGGCGGCGCTTGGTCTTTTTGTTGCTGAAGCGGTCAAATATTTTGAGCTGACGTTCAGACAGCGGGATGGTGGCGTACACCTGCAGGCCGAGTGCCTGTAACTCTTCGACGGAGCTGACGCCGCGGTGCAGCATGTGGCGGATCAGCACCACCATCAGGCCGAGCATGACCCCCGCCATCAGCGAGATCACCAGAATCAGGTTGGTCCGCGGTGCAATGGGATCCAGACCCACCAGCGCGCGGTCGAGGATACGCACGTTGCCGACGGTACCGGCGCGGGCGATGCGCAGCTCTTGTGTGGCGTTGAGCATCTGCATGTAAATCTGTTGGCTGACTTCCACGTCGCGGTTCAGACGCAGCACCTGACGCTGGGTTTCCGGCAGGTTGTTCACCTGCGCTTCCAGTCGTGCCTGCTCACCTTGCAACTGGCTGCGTTTTTCCAGCAACGAGCGGTAGCTGGGGTGGCTGGGTGTGAAGCGTTGGGCGAGGTCACTTTCCTGAATCTGCAGCGCGTTTAATTCAGTTTCCAGCGACACCAAGCGTTCGAGCATGGTGCGGGTTTCAAAACTCAAGTCAACGCTGTCTTGGGTCGCGCGGTATTCGTTGAGGCGGTTTTCCGCGCTGTTCAGGTCGCCCTGAATGATCGGGGTTTGTTGCTCGAGGAATTCCAGTCGGCTTTCGGCTTCGGCCGCCTGGCGGTTGATGTTCTGCACCAAATACACGTCAGAAATCGCGTTCAGCGAGCGCTGTAATTCCGCACGATCCGGGCCGGTAAGCGTGAGTTCCAGAATGCCGGTGTCGCGGCCCCGCGAGGCGACACTGAAGCGGCCTTGCAAGTTGCTGGTCATCTGCACGTCGCTGCGTTTGATGAGGTTAAACTCGACTTTGGCCGGCGCGGTGATACGCGCCACCAACAGCTCCACAAACGGCGTTTCACTGCGAAACAGTTCACCGGTGACGCCGGTGCCAAGCAACTGGCCGTTGGTATCCAGCAGCTGGTAGCTTTGTTCGTTAATGACTTTCAACGTCAGCGAGCGACCCAGCAGCAGGTCCTCCACGCGTAACTCGTCGACATTGATACTGTCGCCAGCCCACACATATTCACTGTCCTGTGACCAGTCAGGGCGCGTACGACCGCGGCGCACCATGGCTTCGCCAATGACTGGGAAGTAATGCGGATTGACCACCAGATCCAGTCCGGCCTGTTGCGCGGCTTGGCCCATGATCATGCGTGAGCGCAGAATCTCACTTTGCGTCGTGGAGGCCGTTTGTTCTTGTCCCAGCAGCGCCATGTCCAGCGAGCCGAGATTATTCTGGCGTTGCTCAACCTGAAGAAGTGCGTCGGCACGGTAGACCGGCGTTGCCAGCCAGGCGTAGGCGTAACCGGCAAGTGTCACCAGTACGGTGATGATAATAATCAGCCATTTGTTATCAAGACAAACGGCCAGCAGATACCCCAGATCGATCTCATCGTCTGCGGATTGTGGGCGTTTGTGTTCGTTATTCTGTGCTACTGGCGTCATAGGCTACTGTTAAATCTTCTTTGACCATTCCGACACGGACTGGTGTATCAGTTTATGTACGTGCTCAAACACTTCCCGGCTCTTTTTATACGGGTCGGGAATGTCTTTTTGTTGTGTTTGCGAGTTGCCAGCGCCCTTGCCGCTGGCTGGCAACCAGTGGCCGAGCAGCATGGTTTTGCCCAGTGCGGCCGGGTTCTTTTCGCCTATGGCGCTGCGTTGGTTCTGGCTCATCACCAGAATCAGGTCAGCCCATTGGATCATTTCGCTGCTGAGCTGGGTGGCATTGTGGCCGCTCAGATCGAGGCCGTCGTTTTTGGCTATTTCTGCCGCTGTTGCATCGGCGCCCTGGCCGACCATGGCAGTGAGGCCGGCTGATTTGATCTGGCGTTGTGGCAGGGCTTGTTTCAACATGGCTTCCGCGACTGGGCTGCGGCAGATGTTGCCGAGACACACTACCAGAATATGCTGGTAGGGGCTGGGGCTCATGTTGGACGTCTTCTTATCATAATGTGTTCAACTGGTTGGCTGTGATCAGCGCATTCAGGCTGGGAACGATCTGACTGATGACACGGTTCCAGCGGGTGACCGGTGCGGTGGTCACATACACAATGTCGGAGGGTTGCAGCATAAACTGCGCGCCGACCGCAAAGGCGATGGCGTTTTTCACGTCGAGCTGGAAAATGGTGGCCAGTTTGGGCGCATCGGGGGCATTGGGGCGAATCACAAAGATGCCTTCTGCGTTGGAGGTCACCTGGTTGAGGCCGCCAGATCGTGTGAGAGCCTCGGTCAGGGACATGCGTATATTGCCCATGGGCAAGGTGTTGACGCGGTTGAGTTCCCCAAGCACAAACACCTGTTGCTGGCCGGCGACCGGCACGTGCAGCACATCACCGTGTTGCAACAGCATGTTCTGGCCGAGGCGGCCGTTATTGAGCATTTCGTAGACGGACAGGATGGTCTCGGTGCCGTTGCGCGACAGCATGACTTCGTGCCAGTTGGCGTCGGGGGCGAGGCCACCCGCAGCGGCGATGGCATCGAGCACGGTCAGCGGAATATTGGTGATGGACTGCTGGCCGGGTCGGGTGACCTGGCCGGTGACGTAAATGCGTTTGGCGCTGAAGCGTTGCACGCGCACTGAGACTTGTGGGTCGGTAATGAACTGCGCCAGTGGGCCGGCGATGGCTTCGCGGATCTCGTCGACGGTCAGGCCGGCGACCTGGACTTTGCCGATGTAGGGGTAATAAATGGTGCCGTCGTTTTCCACGGTGATACCGGAGTTTTCCGGGTTATTGTTATTGCTGCCGCTGGGGTTGGTCAGTTCGGGGTGGTCGTAGACGGTGATGATGAGCATGTCACCTTTGTCGACGTGGTATTCGTAGCTGGCCAGTTCCTGCACGAGGCTGGCGGGCATGGCGGCGGGGACGGCCTGATTCATTTGCGCGGCGCGCTGCTGCTCGGCGACCAGTTGCGAGGTGATGGTCACCACATCCACGGTTTGCTGCACAATTTGTTCGGTCTGTTGCTGCTGTTCGGGTGTCTCTTCCGGTTCACGTCTCAGTCCCGGGAACCAGGTGCCCGCACCGCCGGTGGACTCAAACCAGCTGGTATCGTTGGATGTTGCGCCCAAAGCGCCGGGATCAATGTTGCTGCCGGGAACAAGGATACAACCAGTCAGCAGGCTTGCCGCCGCCGTCATGCCTAGCAAACGGATTGTTTTTACTGAAGTTTTTATCATTACTTACTCAACATCAACTGCATTGTAACGGGGTGTCGCTTTGCTACATTTTGTAAAGCGGATTTAAGCATAGAAACGACCCGGCAATCTATCTGTAAGTGCATGGGTTTGCGGGAAAACTTCACAGGTTGCGCATGGTATAAGCGCGTGTTCCCTCTGGCAATTACTCATTCGGGTATGTTTGGGGCTTTTTTGTGGCGCTTTTTGGGGTCGGAGGGATTGGGGTCGGAGAGATCATTTTTTGATCTCTCCGACCCCAATCCCTCCGACCTCTGCCCGGGTCTGCTATAACCAAATGGAATGTCGATCAACAGAAACGCGAACAGGGAGTGTTTATGCGAGCAATCAGTATTTTTTGTTCATTTTCGCTTACATTGAAAAGAATACGGCCCTGCCGTATGCTTCAATCGTGATTTTTATTGAGGCCGGGATTTTCACAAAACTACTGCAAAATTACCTTACCGACGACCAGTATCAGCGACTGCAGAATTATCTGATCCAGACTCCAGACGCAGGCAAGATCATTAAAGGTTCAGGCGGGGTTCGTAAAATCCGATGGGCTTCTGGTGACTCTGGGAAAAGTGGAGGAATCAGAGTCATTTACTTCTGGAAGAATGCTCATCATGAAATCTGGATGTTAACGCTAGACAACAAGTCCGAGCAGTCAACAATTTCAGGCCACCTGCTCAAGAAGATAGCCGAGGCAATAAAAAATGGATAGAAGAGATATTGGCGCAGAAATCCTTCAGGGTATTGATGAAATCAAGCAGTTCAAGAAAGGTCGTCTTGATTTGAGAACGTTGTCGCTGTCTGAACCTTCGCCTCCTGCGGCAATTCGGCTCAAACTGAGATTATCTCAGACTGAGTTTGCCGGACTGATGGGGGTCAGTGTTCGCACCTTACAGGACTGGGAGCAGGGACGCCGGGTACCACAAGGTCCCGCTATCGCATTACTGAGAATTGCCGAGCAGCACCCGGAAGTATTTGCCGATATTTATTAGTGGCTTGGGTGGTTTGGGGTCGGAGAGATCATTTTTTGATCTCTCCGACCCCAATCCGATACACTCTAGCACATGAGAACTCTAACGCTGTTGCTGTCAACGCTTGTGCTGAGTGCCTGCGCATCGGGCCGGCCGTCCAACGTGTCGGATATTTGCGACATGTTTGACGAGCGGCGATCGTGGTATCGGGCGGCCGAGCGCACACAGGAACGATGGGGCGTGCCGGTGCATGTGACGATGGCATTTATTTATCAGGAGTCTGGCTTCAGGGCGCGGGCACGGCCGGAGCGCACGCGATTGCTGTGGGTCATTCCGTGGACACGGCCGTCCACCGCACGTGGATATGCGCAGGCGCTGAGCACGACCTGGAACGACTATCAGTCAGAAACCGGCAACCGTATCGCCAGTCGCGCCAATTTTGGGGACGCAGTGGATTTTATCGGCTGGTATAACCATCACAGCGTTCGGCGCAGCAATATCCCGCTAACCGATGCGCGCAATCTCTATCTGGCCTATCACGAGGGGCACGCAGGTTATAACCGCGGCACCTATCAGAACAAAGGCTGGCTATTGGAAGCAGCGGCCGCTGTGGAGCGCAACGCCGTCCGCTATCAGACCCAGTACGAAAGCTGCCGCAGCGACCTCGACCGCGGCTGGTTTTTTTAATTGGGGTCGGAGGGATTGGGGTCGGAGAGATCAAAATTTGATCTCTCCGACCCCAAGATCTATAAAAAGGGTAGGAACTGAAGCAAAAGGAGTTTGCGATGGCCCGCCGCCCCCGTTACTACATCCCCGGAATGCCTTACCACATTGTTCAGCGCGGCAATAACCGCTCGCTGTGCTTTAATGACTCTGCCGATCGGCGCCGCTATCTTGAAATTTGGGCCAAAATTTCCGAACGCTACGGTGTGCGGGTGCATGCGTATTGCCTGATGAGCAATCACGCCCATATTCTCGGGACTTGCGGTCATGTTGACAGCATATCAAGGACAATGCGCGATATTGGCAGCAGTTATGTCTGGTATTTCAACAAAAAATATCAGCGCACGGGTACGCTTTGGGAGGGTCGACACCATGCATCGGTGATCCAATCCTCGCGGCATTTATTGAATTGTTACCGCTACATCGAGTCGAATCCGGTGCGCGCCAACATGGTTATCCACCCTGCCGATTACGAGTGGTCAAGCTATGGGTGTAACGCCAACGGTCAACCGTCATGGCTGACCGAACATGACGAGTACACGGCGTTGGGCACTTCCAAACCCGAGCGGCTGGCGGCTTACCGGCAGTTGTTTGATTCCCCGTTAGACGAGCTGGAAATCGAGTTGTTCCGAACATGCTTGCGAAGCTGCGCGCCTGTTGGGGACAAACGTTTTATCGATGATCTTGTGGCCAGGCATGGCGTGAGAATAGGTTATGGGGCGGGGTCGGAGGAACTGGGGTCGGAGAGATCATTTTTTGACCTCTCCGACCCCAGTCCCTCCGACCCCAACTAAAACCCCAACTAAAGAAAACTTTGATGCAGGTAAAACTTTGGGTGGATTGTCGGCGCTGCCGGCGCGCACACCCGCGTTAGATCAAGGTTTCACTCCCCGAAATCACTAAGCTGGCCTCACATCAGCTCATTGATGTTTAAACACAGGAGTGAATATGAAGTCTTTTTCCAGGTTTGTGACAGGCGGGTTAATTGGTGCGGGTTTGCTGGCGGCTGCGATGCCGGCGTTGGCGATAGAAAAAGGTGACCTGATTGTTCGGGTTGGTGCTACGACCGTGTCCCCCGAGGAGAGCAGCAGTCTGATCAGCACCACCGCAACCGGCGCGTTGGCGGGCACTGCGGCTCATGTTGGTAATGATACTCAGCTCGGCCTGAACCTTGTTTATTTGTATTCGGACAATATCGGCGTGGAAGTATTGGCAGCGACGCCGTTTGAACATGATCTGTCGGTGAGCGGCCTTGGTCAATATGGCTTTTCCACCACCGACCTCGGCAGCACAAAACATCTGCCACCAACGGTCAGCGCGCTCTATTATTTTGGGCCGGCAACCTCAGCCATTCGCCCTTATGCGGGCGTCGGGGTTAATTACACGACGTTTTTCAGCGAATCGCTTTCGACCAGCGCACGCACTGAACTGGGCGGATCACGCCTGAAGCTGGATGATTCGTTTGGATTGTCTCTGCGCGCGGGCATTGATTGGGATCTGGACAATAACTGGATTCTGAACGCCTCGTTCTGGCGGGTTGACATCGATACCGATGCCAGCTTCGACTCCGCTCTCGGCAAAGTGAAGACAAAAGTTGAAATCGACCCGTATGTTTACATGCTGTCGGTGGGGTATAAGTTTTGATTTTTTGATTTGGAGTAGTTGATTTGGGGTCGGAGAGATCAAAATTTGATCTCTCCGACCCCAATCCAATCAGCGCTAGTTAAGAAGCTCAATCAATCCCTGCTCATCCAACACGGTAACGCCCAGCTCAAGGGCTTTGTCCAGCTTGGACCCCGCGCCAGGGCCGGCGATCACCACATTGGTTTTTTTGGACACACTGCCGGCCACCTTGGCACCCATGGCTTGCAGCCGGGCGCGCGCATCGTCGCGGGTCATGGTTTCCAGCGTGCCGGTCAGCACAAAAATCTGTCCGGCCAGTTTGTCAGACACGGTCGTGGATTGATGTTCCGGCCAACTTACCCCGCGCGCCCTCAACTGCTCAATCACCAAGTCATTATCTTTGTTGCTGAAAAAGTGTGCGATATGCGCCGCCATCACCGGTCCGACATCATCCACTTGCAACAGCGCCTGCTCGTCGGCCTGCATCAGCTTTTCAAGACTGCCAAAGTGACTGGCGAGTGCCAGCGCCGTTGCCTCACCAACTTCGCGGATGCCCAAACCAAACAACAGCCTGGGCAACGTGGTTTGCCGGGATTTCTCAATGGCCGCCAGCAGATTGTCCGCCGATTTCCCGCCCATACGCTCCAGCGCCATGAGCTGTTCTTTGGTCAGGGTAAACACGTCTGCAACGGTGTGCACGAGGTTGGCGTCCACCAATTGCTCAACCAGTTTTTCGCCGAGTCCTTCAATATCCATGGCCGCGCGCGAGCAAAAATGCCGCAGGGATTCTTTGCGTTGTGCGGGGCAGATCAGGCCGCCCGTGCAGCGGTACATGACCTCGCCGTCTTTTTCGACGGGCGACTGGCACGCGGGACATTTGTCGGGCATAACAATCGCGCGGCGCTCAGTGTTGACGCCACTTGTAAACTGCTTTTCATCAATGCCGGATAACAATTGATCATTTTTTGATCCCTCCGACCCCGACCCGATGACAGACACAATTTTGGGGATGACGTCGCCGGCGCGGCGGATGATGACGCGGTCGCCAATGCGCAGGCCAAGGCGGGCGATTTCGTCCATGTTGTGCAGTGTGGCATTGCTGACGGTGACACCGCCGACAAATACCGGTTCCAGACGTGCTACCGGGGTGATGGTGCCGGTGCGGCCAACCTGAAACTCAACGTCGTTGACAACGGTGGAGGCTTCTTCGGCGGGGAACTTGTAGGCCATGGCCCAGCGCGGGGTGCGCGCGTTGCTGCCGAGTTCGTTTTGTAATTTCAGGCTGTCGACTTTGATCACGGCGCCGTCAATTTCGTAGTCGAGCGTGGGGCGTTTGAGCAGCAACTGATTGGCGTAGTCCAGACACGCCTGATACCCCTGCACCACCGCGCGATCGGGATTCAGCGGCAAGCCCCATTTCCCCAACTGGGCAAGCATGCCGCTGTGGGTTTTATCAGCCAGACTTGTCAACTTTGCAGAATCACCACTTGTTGACACCTGATCATTTTTTGATCCCTCCGACCCCAAATAAGACCCCAAATATGCAAAAAAGCGGAGGGGGCGTTGGGCGGCGATGCGCGGGTCGAGCTGGCGAAGTGTGCCGGCGGCGGCGTTGCGGGGGTTGACGAAGACGCGGCCTTCTTCGCTGAGCGCGGCATTGTTCATGGCGGCAAAGCCGGAGCGGGTCATGTAAATTTCACCACGCACCTCGAGGCGTGCAGGCACGTTGTCGCCGCTGAGTTTGAGCGGAATGTTGCGGATGGTGCGGACATTGTGGGTGATGTCTTCGCCGGTAATGCCGTCGCCGCGGGTAGCGGCACGGACCAGCAAGCCGTCGACGTACAGCAGGCTGACCGCGACGCCATCGATTTTGGGTTCGCAGCTGTAGCTGGGCACCGTGCCTTCCTGTGCGTCGAGACGTTTGAGGATACGCGTTTCAAAATCGGCGAGATCGCTGTCGTTAAACACTTTGGACAGCGACATCATGGGTTCATCATGTGTGACTTGCACAAAAGAGGTCAATGGCGCGGCACCGACGCGCTGTGTCGGCGAATCTGCCGTGATTAATTCCGGATATTGTTCTTCCAGCGCGACCAGTTGATCAAACAACTTGTCATAGTCGGCATCAGGAATTTCAGGCGCATCGTGCTGGTGATAACGCGCATTGTGATACTGAACAATACTGCGCAGTCTGGCGATTTTTTGTTCTGGCGTTGATGCGGCGGCGCTGTCACTGGCAAGCTGAGACGAAGAAGTGGCATCTGCCCCCTCCTCGCCTGCATCATCAAATAAATCTCCGCCGATGCGCTTGTTCATCACTTACTTCTGACGTGGATTTTTACTGTTCTTAAGTTGCTGAAGATCAAAATCACGGATACGTTGACGGTAATGCTCAACGGTCTGCGCGGTCATAACGGAGCGGTTGTCATCCTTTAACTCTGCATCCAGTGACGACTGTACATGTTTGGCGGTAGCCAGCATCTGCTCAAACGCCAACATGTTGTTGGCCACGTTTGGCAGCGTCATAAAGAAGCACACGCCTTGTGTACTGAAATCGCTGATGCGGTTCAGGTCAAAAGTACCGGGATTCAGCGCATTGGCAACGCTGAACAACACGGGACCGCCTTTGCGATCCGCGTGTCGGTGGAAAATTGACATCTCACCAAAACGCAGACCCGCACCCAACAACAGCGGCAACAGTTCGTCGCCTTGTATGACCGTTTTGGGCCGCGCCATCACATTGATAACCAGCACCTGACTGTAACCCGGATCCCTGTCATCTTCTTCTTGCGGCATGTCCAGACTTAACTGATTTTCACGCAGACTGCGAGCAGAAGCGGTTGTTGCTGCCCGTGTGGATGCGGCAGGTCGCGCAGCAGCTGGTTGAGTGGGCGACGCGGCACTTGGACGGCTATCACTGTACGGTGAAGTGGCAATCGGTGCGGCCGGCACGGAATCCACACCAAACCGGTGACCCGCATAAGGACTCTCGCCGTATTTGGCAATTTTCTTTTCCTGTTCAGTCAGCGGCGCGTCGTAGAGCTGCTTGTACTGTCCGGCCTCTGCTTGCGCGTAGACATCATCATGGTCGTCCGTGTAGGCAACCTCCGCGCGATCCGCACGCGAGCGGGTATCCTGCTGGAACTCTTCGTGGAACTCCTCTGGGAAACCTTCGTCATAATCTTCACGGAAATCCGCCTGGTCGTGCGTGTCTGATGGCGCCTGGAACTCATCCTGGTACTCGTTATGGTGAACGCGCGCAGGCTCGTCATCACGCAAACGGTCAACCGTGTAATCCGCCAAGGGATCGGCATAATCCCCCTCATCGCTGTCATCTGAGATCTGCTGCTGACGAGCACGGCGCTCTGACTGCTGATCCGCTGCTTTCTGGTCAGCAGCCCGTTGATCGGCCGCCTTATGTTCATACGCGCGCGCTTTGCTCGCCGCCATACCTGCGGTCAATTTGCCCAACGCGGCGCCCGCCCAACTCATAAATCGTTTGGGTGCGGACTCTTGCTCCTGTTCCAGCGCCTCGCGTCGGCGTTGCTGGTCCTCATCTTCGAAGAGGTCATCTATTGGGTCTTTTTTATCCACGGCAGCAAAGGAATCCACGGGTTGAGGTTGCGGTTCAGGTTCTACCTCCAGCTCTGAATCAAAATCAGGCAGAGGTTCTTCTTCAAAATCATCTTCGGTGTCAGTTTTTGCAACGTCTGTCGCTGGTTCGACTGCATCTGGATCGACGTGGTTTACATCAGTGCCAGGTCCATCTTCCAACTCGTCGACGAGTTCATCATCTGACGCTATGGCCACGGTGTCGACAATCTTGTTGAGGCGGTCTTCTTCGAGCTCTTCTTCAAATTCTTCTTCGAGCTCGCCGGGATCTGACTCAATCTCTGGCTCAGGCTCTGGCTCAATCTCTGGCTCAGGCTCTGGGTCAGCTTCAAGCTCGGGTTCCAGCTCTGGCTCGGGTTCCAGCTCTGGCTCTGGCTCAACGACTACCACAGAGTAATCCACATCTGTTGAGACACCACGTTCGTGAAGCAGTTCATCAAGCATGTCATCCAATTCGGGGACAATGCGTGGCTGAGCCGGTTCAGTGTCTACGTCAAACCCGGCATCATCATCAAAATCGACGTCATCTTCATCGTCAACATTTACATTAAATTCGTCGTCTTCACTGAGATCAGACGTAACCTGCGGCTCACTGTCCTGCTCATCGTCAGCATCATCAATAAACCAGTGCGGCGCAACATCGCGTTCATCAAAGTCTTCTTCGACTTCGTCGTCTTCAAATTCATCATCGTCAATCAGGTCGTCTTCATCATCGCCCATGTCGGTGTCGGCATCGGCGTCGGCGCTGCGATCCATGTCCAGATCAAAATCCGAGTCCGGCGCGATGGCGCTACCAAAGGCAAAATCTGGCTCAGGGTTGCTGGTGAACGCAAATTCTGGCTCTGGTTCTGGTTCTGGTTCTGGTTCTTGTTCTGGCTCTGGCTCTGGTTCTGGTTCTGGCTCTGGCTCTGGTTCTGGTTCTGGTTCTGGTTCTGGTTCTGGCATTGATTCAACAGACGAACCAGCCTCAAGTCCAACCTCAGGCTCAATCACCGATTCTGACGCACGCTCAGATGCAGTGTCATACGCGAACCCTGCCTCATACTCAAACCCAGCGTCAGCCTCAACTTCAATGTCGGGCTGAACTTCAATGTCAGGCTCAGACTCAGTCACCTGCTCAACCTCAGGCTGCACCGGGTCAACGGGCAAGCTCACCAGTGGTTGTGTATCAATATCCACCAGCCCAAGATTTTCGTCGAAGCGCATTTCGCTGAACCGGGGTTCGGAGCGCTCGATGCGCACTTCACGCACCGGCGACACATCATCCAGCCAGTCGTTTTCGTCGAAAAAGTCATGGCGCGTGGATTGAGTGCGCACGTCGTATGCATCCGCGCGTACGGCTGCCGCTGCCCAAGCAGGCGCTTGTGCATCAGCAGCCAGCACAGCCGCCACAACCGCTTCATTAACCGGGGCATCGTCAAGCGGCGCGTCATTAACTGCTGCAACACCTCCCGCCGGTACATCAACGGCCGTTTCGGGCGCAGCGACCAAGTTCTCGTCAACCGCCGGTGCGGCACCTGCCTGAGGTGCATCATCCACCTGAGACACATCAGCCACCGCCGACGCTTCATCCAGCGAAGACACAGCCTCAACCACCGACGCTTCATTAACGATCGGCTCATCCGCAACAACCGGCACATCCGCAAACAAATCCGGTTCCTTGCTTTGCTCGGCGGTTGCCAGTGACCCACCAGCCGCCAACAACGCTGCCCGGCGAGCCAGCACGGCTTCGCGGCTGAGATCGGTTTTGAGGACTTTGCTGCGCGGCACGCGGTGTTTGGCGGCTTCCCGATTATCAAGCTCGGAGGCCTGTCGCATCACCTCTTCAAACGAGCGCTGTACCATGCGCGCGCCACCGCTGGGCAACTCGCGCAGCTCAAGTTCTTCCAGATCGTATTCCGGAATATTTTTCTCGAGAGCGATTCTGATTTTGTTTTTTCGTGAATTCATGGCAGCAACGATCACGCGCAACACAATCGCGACGATCACCAGAATTGAAATCAAAATCAGTAGTTCAGTTAAGCCCATCTATAGTCCTTTGATTCAGGTGATTCAGGGGTCGGAGGCATTGGGGTCGGAGGCATGCCTCCGACCCCAATGCCTCCGACCCCAATGCCTCCGACCCCAATCCCTCCGACCCCAACCTACATAGCTGCCAGTTCGGCAGCCTCTTCTATATCTACCGCCACAATACGTGACACGCCGGGCTCGTGCATGGTGACGCCGAGCAACTGGTTGGCCACTTCCATGGTCAGTTTGTTGTGTGTAATAAAAATAAATTGTACGGAATCCGACATTTCCTTGACCAGCCGGCCGTAACGCGCGGTGTTGGCATCATCCAACGGCGCGTCGACTTCGTCCAGCATACAGAACGGCGACGGATTTAGCCTGAAAATCGAAAACACCAATGCGATCGCAGTCATGGCCTTTTCACCGCCGGACAACAGGTGAATCGTGCTGTTCTTTTTACCGGGCGGGCGCGCCATGATGGCCACGCCGGTGTCGAGCAGGTCTTCGCCGGTCATGTCCAGATAGGCGTGACCGCCGCCAAACACTTTGGGGAACAGCTCCTGCAGGCCGGCATTGATTTTGTCGAAGGTTTCTTTAAACCGCGTGCGGGTTTCGCGATCGATTTTGCGGATGGCGTTTTCCAGCGTGGCGAGTGCTTTTTCCAGATCGTCGTTCTGCGCGTCCAGATAAACTTTGCGTTCGGATTGCTGGGCATATTCATCAATCGCCGCAAGGTTGATTGCGCCGAGTCGGGAGATACGCTGGCCAATGGCTTCCAGCTCCTCTTCGCAGGCGCGCGCGGTCAGATCGGCGGGCAGATTGCCGAGCACCGTTTGCAGGTCGTAGCGTGCTTCGCGCAGCTGATCGGCCAACGCCTGGCGTTTCACCAGATCACCTTCGGTTTTCAGGCGGTTTTCCATCAATTGCTCACGTACGCCGGCGGCTTTACGTTCAAATCCGATGCGCTGTTGTTCCAGCGCGCGCAGCTGGTGCTCATTAGCATCGGCGGCGGACTTGGCTTTGTTCATCTGCTCTTCAACGTCGAGGCGCTTTTGCAGCAACTGCTCAAGCTCCATGCGTTTGCCTTCCAGCGGCATGTCCGATTCGTTGAGTTGTTTCTCGATGGATTCAATGCGTTCACGCGCGCGCTGCACCTGCGTGCTCATGCGCTTTTTTGCATCGTCCATGGCGGCGATTTGTGAGCGCAACAATTGCTCGCGCAGACGCAGTTGATGGCTCATGTCCTTGTCGTGACGGGCTTTCTGGCGCACCTGATCCAGTGTGTGACGCAGCTCATCACGTTGTTGCAACAGGGATTCGCGACGCTCGATATCCTGCTCCATGGCGTCCAGCGCGTTCTGCAGGTTTTCGCGCGAGTGCGTGATGTTGTCCTGTTCAATTTCCAGCTGCTTTTGCAGCTCTTCGAGCTCGAATTGCAGACGCTGGCGGCGCTGGGTGGTCTGCTCTTCTTTCATGATGCGCGCGCTGAGGCGGGACTTGAGCTCGCTGTAATCGCGGCTCATCTGGGCGATCTGACGCTGTATTGCTTCGCGTTCGCTCTCCAGATCACGCAGATTATCGCGGCTGAGTTGTTGCTGTTCCTGCAAGTCGTCGACCTGGGTTTGCAGCATATCCATTTGTTCGGAAAGCCGGGTCATGTCGCCTTTGCGCGTCAACAAGCCCTCGCTGGCGTCCACCGCCTTGCGCACACGAATCCAGTTGCGGCCCAACCACAACCCCTGTCGCGTCACCACGGACTCACCGTCTGACAAACCGGCGCGCATGGCCAGCGCCTGCTCCAACGTCTCGGCGGTGTAGATGCCGGACAGCAGACTGCCGAGGGGGAGCGTGGTGGCGATGTGGGCCAGGAGCGGAGAAGGATTGGGGTCGGAGGCATGCCTCCGACCCCAATCCTTCTCCGGGGTCGGAGGCATTGGGGTCGGAGGCACCTGCGGTGCCTCCGACCCCAATGCCTCCGACCCCAGATCAAGCACCGCCACCACACCCGCTGGCAGGGTGGCCAGCGCGGCGGCGACGGTGTTGATGTCGTCGACGCAGAGGGCTTGCAGGGTGTCGCCGAGCACGGCTTCGACGGCGTGTTCCCAGCCGGCCGCGACTTTGATGTGTTCGCCGAGGCGCGCGTGTTTGTCAAGCTGGTGCTGGCCGAGCCATTTGTTGAGCGTGTTGTTGGTCTGCCCGAGCGCGGCTTTCTGCAATGCTTCCAGCGAGGCAAACTGACCTTTCTGGCGCTGCAGCTGGCTGCGCGCCTGATCCAGTTCATGCGCCAGTTGCTGACCGCGGGTGCGTTCCTGCTCGATGCGAGAGGCCAGCTCACCGTTGCGCGATTGCTGTGCGTCGATGTCGTCTTCCATCTGCGTCAGCTGCATGGACAGCTCGTCGATCACGTCCTGCTCGGGGTTCTCACCGAGGGCCGCGCGCTCTTCGCGCAGACGTGTACGGCGCTCAATACCGCGCTCCACAATTTTTTCCAGCTGCTGGATGCGCGACTGCTCAACTTCGGCAGTTTGCCGCGGCTCTTCCGAGCGGCGGGAGAACTCATCCCACTGCTGCTGCCAGTGCTGCATTTTTTCGTCGGCTTCTTCCAACAACATGCTGGACTCTTCCTGAGCATGCTCGGCCATTTCCAGATCGGGCGTCAGGGTGTCCAACTCGTTCTGCAGATTCTCCAGCTTAAACACGTCGGTATCCATCTCCGACTGCGCCGAGGTGAAATTCTGTCGATTGTCGTCCAGATCACGGCGCAGCTGCTTCATGCGGTCCAGATGAAACTCGATGGCCTGTTCGATGCGCGCAATGTCACCACCAATGCCATAAAACCGTGCCTGCACCTCGCCCAGTTCATCATTCAGGTCAGTCTGGTTCAGCAGCAGTTGCTCGTGTGTGGCATCCAGCGCGCGTTGATCAGCAATGATGGCTTCAATCTGCACTTCCAACGCCTGAATCACGCTTTGTTTGGCGTTGACATCGTCATCCAGCGCCCGCCAGCGCAAGGCATTAAACTGCGCGGTGAGGTCGCGCTCCTGAACTTTGTATTCTTTATATTTTTCAGCCGCTTGTGATTGCCGGTGCAAATGCTGCAACTGGCGACCGAGTTCATCGCGAATATCGGTCAGACGTTCCAGATTCTCGCGGGTACGCTTGATGCGGTTTTCGGTGTCGCGGCGACGCTCCTTGTATTTGGAGATGCCGGCAGCTTCCTCGATAAAAATACGCAGGTCTTCCGGCCGCGACTCAATCAGCCGCGAGACCATGCCTTGCTCAATGATGGAGTAGCTGCGTGGGCCAAGGCCGGTGCCCAAAAACAGGTCAGTGATATCCCGACGGCGGCATTTGGTGCCATTCAACATGTAAACGTTGTCGCCGTCGCGGGACACACGACGTTTGATGGAAATCTCACTGAATTTGGCAAATTCGCCGGTGATGCGGTTGTCGCTGTTGTCAAAAATCAGCTCGATGCTGGCTTGCCCGACGGGTTTGCGGCCACCTGACCCGTTAAAAATAACGTCGGTCATGTTCTCGCCACGCAGGTTCTTCGCGGAACTTTCGCCCATCACCCAGCGCACGGCGTCAATAATATTGGACTTGCCGCAGCCGTTAGGTCCGACTACCGCACACAAATTGCTGGGGAAACTTACCGTGGTGGGGTCAACAAACGACTTGAAGCCGGCGAGTTTGATACTTTTCAGACGCATGTTGCCCTGCTGTGCCTATTTGACTCGATTTTGTAGTAGTGTCGGGTCTTGTTTGCCCTGTTGTTTTGAGCTGGTTTTTATGAGCTCTTCCCTAAGCCGCAGAGTGTAGCTGATTTGCAGCGCGGGCGTACACCCGCTCACGGCATTCAGGCAATGTTGCCATGTTTCTGCCCGATTTTCTCCATAAACAACCCTGTTCCTTCTGGACTCCGGCAAGCCAAAGGGCTACCATCATGAGGCGTGAAATGGAATTGAAAAACAACCATCTATAATGATATCGAGAACCGCAAGATGACGTCTGAGTCGGCCGCTTCAAAACTCTTGTGTTCCGTCGTACATAAAATCACCCGCCATCACACCGCCGGCTTCAAAACGCACGCTAGTCAACTCGCTCGACTGATGTTAATCAGTGTCTCTATTTCGACTTCTGGCCTGGTATTGGCTGACCGCCCTCACGGCTGGATCAGCACTGGCTCACCGGATGGCTACACGCCGGATCAGTGGGAACTGGAAATTACCGGCAGCATGATGCGCGTCAACGACACACTCGACTTTATGAACATCCGCCGCGACATCCTGAGTGACAACACTCGTCTGGGTGGCCAGACAGGCGACTTCAAGGGATTCTCGGGTGAAGTGCAATTCGGCATATTGCCCTCGTTAAGTGTGTTTTACCGGCAGCAGGAACATGACCTGACCGCAGAATTATCACAACCGGCCAGCCTCGATCTGGAGAGTGTGGACAGCAAGCTTCGCACCAAACGCGAAAGTTACGGCGTCGAGTGGGTCTTTTACGAAGCGGCAACCAAAGACAAGTCCAGCCCCTGGCGCTCCGCCAGTCTGGAACTGGCCAGCCTGGAAAACAGCTCCGAGGATTTTGGTGCGTCGATTCAACGCATTAGTTTGAACCCTACCAGCGTTGTTGAATTCCGGCCTCCGCAGCGGTTTACCATTAACCGGATGGCTGACGATGGATGGACTGCACGGGTCGCGTTGACTCAGGCATTAAGTACCCATATCACCAGCAATGCCTGGCTGAGTCACAGCCGCACAGACGCAAGTTCAGGCACCTCCTCAGAAATACCGTCGCGTGCCATCGCCGCTGCCTTTGCGCAAACGTTTGATCTGAAGGAGAAACAGTGGTCGGCCGGGGCGTCTCTGCGCTGGAATATCACACCGCGGCTGCCCATGACACTGAGTTACGAATTCATTAAGATCACCGATCGCGAATTGATTGCGACGCGTGAAAGCGCCGCTGTCACACTCCCTTCATTTTTACGTGCTGATAATCTCACCACGGAAACCACCAACCATGTGCTGCAAGGCAGTATCGACTGGTGGATAACACCCCGGATATTTGTAGGTGCGGGCGGAAAATTGATGAGCAACCAGTTCCTCGGGATACTGCCGCATTACAACAATCCGCTGAGCGGTTCGCTCAGTGACGTGGCTTATGGGTTTGCCGAACTGCGCTTCGGCATGAAATTATCAGTTTTTTGACGTATAAATTACCCAATTGGGTAGTTTTTTGAAGATTTGTTAAAGGTTAACATTGAGACTGCAGGGCGATTTCTGGTAACTTGACCTCTGGTGAAAATGTAAGTAATTGTATAACGACATTATTTTACACAGCTACAGTACTTTTGAAGGGCACGAAACGATAGCGTTTCCTTAGCATTCAATATGTTGGAGCTGTAGTTTAATTTAAACTTGAAGATCGACCCGTGAGGGATGCGTGGCTGGTGGCGCCAAAAGTGCCTGAGTCGGAATTTTATTGAGGCAGAGGGAATAAAATGAAAAGTCAGAATAACTTCAAAAAGCGGTTGATCAGTGTCGCTATCGCTAGCGTTCTGACAGGTCTGGGCAGCCACGCCGCGGCAAACGATATTGCGCTGACCAGCGCGATTACCATTACCAACAATGACACGCCTGCTTTTAGCGGCAGCGCAACGGTTGGGACAAACGGAATCGTTGGCAACATTGATGGAGTTCCGACCTACAATGAATTTTTTATTCCCAGCTTTTCTTTTACGCTGGCGAATGCGCTAGCGCAGGCAAACCAGACACCCGGACCCTACACATTCAAGGTCGGCGTCATTATTACCAACAATGGTAATGTCGGTACTGCTAATGAACAGCGATTTGAAGCTTACCTCGGGCAGCTTCAGATGGAGTTTGTCAACGGTGTGTTGGTCGGCCGGATTCCCGCACAGAATCTGGAAGTTAAAGGTCGCGACGGTGTCACCTTCGGCGCAACCTCACTGTCCAATGCAGCGACCAACGGCCCGGTCAGCATCAGTGGCGGTACAGTAACCTTCAACGGTAATTCGGTTGTCAATCGCCTGAAAGCTGCAGACCCGACGTTTAATCTGATCTTTAATTCTTTTAACGCCGGCGCTACCTATACCTACAAAATTGTGATCGAAGAAGTGGGCGGCAGCGTCAACCGTTTTGGCCTGAGCAGCGGTGGTGTGTTCACACCCATTCCGCGTCTGCAAACCAGCTGTGGCCCGGACGCCAACTCTGCCTTGGGTGAGCAATTCAAGCTCAATATCAATGGCAGTTTTGCGTCAAACTTCTCAAAGGCCTACCACGTACAGGGTCAGTTCAGAGTGGGTGGTGTGGGGTCATTTAACAACCTGACGGCACTTGGTTGCGAGACCGCGCCTGTTGCCGGGACTGCAGCCCTCAATGCTGATTATGAAACGCAGATTTCCGGCCAGCTGCCGGCCGCTACTGATGCACAGGGCGATACCGTCACCTACTCTTTGGTCAGCGCTACCAATGGCAGTGCCACCGTATCTTCCAGCGGTGCTTACACCTTTACGCCGGCGACCGGTTTCTCCAGCAGCCAAGCGTCATTTGTCTATCGTGTCAGCGACGGCCAGTTGAGCACTGACTACACAGTAACAGTGGATGTAGGCGCCGCGCCGCCCACCAACGCTGCACCCGTGGCTTCTGCCGGCTCAACAAGCGTGGGCTTTGGCGGTACAGTCACGGGTCAGTTGACTGCGACAGATTCCAACGCTGGCGATACCTTGACTTACCTTGCTGGAGGGACTGCGCCAACCAAGGGTTCTGTGAACATCAATTCCAACGGCTCATTCACCTATACTGCCAACGTTGCAGCCGGCTCAACAGGCACTGACACATTCAGCTTTATCGCACGCGACAGCCAAAATGCTGACAGTAACGAAGAAATCGTGACGGTGACAATTGGCGCCAACGGTGCCCCACAGGTCTCGGGTACTTCAATACCCCTCAACGATGAGTTAACGGTAGGCCAGACTTATTCAAACGTGGTGTCTGCGATTGATCCTGACAATAATCCGTTGACCTACGTTTTGGGATCAACCGTCGACGGTTTGAATTTTAACAGCAACGGTACGTTCACGTTTACCCCAACTGCGCCTGGCCCGGCAAGTTTCACGTTCACTGCGACTGATGGTGTATTGAGCTCCCCGGTTGTGACCGTTACATTTACCAATGTGGTGGCGGCGATTCCGACGAACAGAGCACCAATCCCCGGCGCTGATGGCGTGGGTAGCACCAAGTTCCGTATACCGTTGCAGAGCGGCCTTGCCACACCGTCGGATCCTGATGGCGATTCAGCCTTCACGTTCGTTGTTGTCACACCTCCGGCTGAAGGCACTCTGGATCTTAATGCTTCAACCGGCGCGTTCACCTACACACCGGGCCAGCAGACGACGGGCGCCCAGTCATTCTCCTACACTGTGTCTGACGGCAAGGAAAATGGCACTAGCGCGCCTGCAACCGTGACCATTGACGTTGGCCCGGCGATTCCTCCGACCGCTACTGTTTCTATCGCAAATCCAACCAGAACGGACAGCGACGGTAAGATTGGTGAGCAAGGCGCCACAGGTATTGCCGGCACTGCCTCTGATGATACGTCTGTGGCATCCGTGCGCTGGCTGGTTAACGGCGCGCAGGTCTCATCCAGCACTGCGCCCAATCTGAATCTGACGCCCACCTTCGATTTCGCGACAGATGGTACGTTCGAGGTTGTACTGGAAGCTACCGACAACGTTGGCCTGGTCGGTGCTTCAGCACCCGCAACGATTCGTATTCAACCGCGTGTATTCCCGGTTGTGAATATCATTGGCGGCAATCGTAAAGTGATCGACAGCGATGGTGTGCCCGGTGAAGAGATCACTGTTATTGGTACCGCCAGCGACCCGGATGGCCCGGAACTGGCGGTCAAGTCTCAGCAATGGCTGCTGAACAGCTCACCGGTCGAGGGTGCAACGGGTCTCACGGCGACGTTCAGGGTGCCTGACGGTGTTACAAACACCATTGAACTGATCGCGGAAGACACTCAGGGTCTGAAGTCGACTATCCCGGCCAAAATCAACGTTGAAGTTGCACCATTCAAGATTCCGGTGGTCAGCAGTCTGGTAGGCCCGAGCATCGGTTTGGATACGGATGGTCTGCCTGGCGAAGCGCTGACGTTCACTGCGACTGCCACCGACGAAGACGGCAAGATCAACACTTACCGTTGGTCTGTCAACGGCGCTCAGGTTGCAGAAACCACCACAGCAACAACAAGTTTGCGCGTTCCTGACACCGTTAATCTGGTGTCATCAACCGTTTCCGTTGTTGCCGTCGACAATGTCGGCAAGTTGAGTGCATCGCTTAGCGTTAATGTTGACGTTCGTGCACCACAAGCGCCGCTGGTACAGATTAATGAAGATGACATCATTGAAAGTGTTGGTGTCAGCGGCGCTATCGTTCGCACGCTGACTGCTAACGCTTTCGATCCGGACAGCAATGTGGCCAACGTCACCTGGACTTCAAGCGGCACTGGCATCAGTGTGGCATCTGCAGGCAATACTGCCACCGTCACCATTACACCGCCAGGAACAGGTACAGTCACTGCGACGGTACGGGATGGCGTTAACCTGACCGGCACTGACAATGTGACTGTCGATGTGAAACTGCTTAACATTCCAGTCGTTGCAATCGTGGGCGGCAGCCGTACGGTTGACGACACTGATCAGACGCCAGGTGTTGTACTGCCTGTCACTGCCACTGCCACCACCACGCAACCCACCATCGGCGGCATTATTGCCAGCACGTGGGAAGTGAACGGGGAGCCGGCTGGAACCGGACTTGAGGCAAGCCTGCCATTGGCGGTGGGTCCCAATACTGTGAAGTTCAGCGCTACGGCTACCGGCGGCGAAGTGCGTTCCACTGAAGCGGTGATCACCGTCAAGTCAGCAGCTCCCAACATCTTGCCAACCATCTCCATCAGTGGACCCAGCTCGTTCCTGGATACCGATGGTAAAGCAGGTGAAATAGTCMCCTTCTCCGCAACCGCCAGTGACCCTGACTTTGGTGGTACCAACGTAGCGGGCCCTGTGCCCCTGATCAAGTGGGTGGTTAATGGCGAAACTGTTTCAGCCCGTGGCGAGTCGGCACAGCTGACGCTGGCCAATGGCTCAAGTACCGTGCAGGCGATTGCCATCGACAAATCCGGTGGTGAAACCACCAGCGCGCCAATCACAGTTACCGTGGGTGAGCCCGCAGCTCCAACCGGTTTCAGGGTGGTCGCCCCAACTGCTACTGTGGTTGATACCGACGGCAAGGCCGGTGAAGTGGTCAAGATGTCCGTGGTTGATATCGCCAACGCCAGCCAGTACATTGGTGGTGTGACTGCGCAGTGGTCAGTCGGCGGCACTGTCGTCGCAACAGGAAACGAAGCAGATGTACCGTTGCCTGCCGACGGCGACAACACCGTCACCTTGACACTGCGTAACTCCATCAACAGAACAGCTACAGCAACAACCACTGTCAACGTGGCAGCACCGGTTGCACCGGTTGCCATCATTGTCGGTGGTGGCAGCAGAAACCTGCCTGACTCTGACAGCCGTCCGGGTGAAAACATCAGTCTGTTTGGACAGGCCACTGATGCGGACGGCCCGCTCGGTGCAGTAAAGTCAGTACAATGGTTGCTAAACGGCAATGTGGTATCAAACACGCCTGCGCTGGATGTGCGTCTTGACGACAACCCCGCTGGTCACCAGATCGTTTTCCGTGCGACCGATATTCAGGGTCTGACGGCAGAGGCGACCGCGGTCGTTACCGTGCCGACCTTTACACCGCCGCCCACCGACGCCCAGGTGAATGCCGGTGCGCAAGCCCAGCGAGACACGGCCACCCAACTGGCACAGTTGATCACGTCCAACCCACAGGCAGCGGCCGAACAAGCCAGAGCGGCAGCACTGGCCGCGGCAGCGGAAGCTGAAAGACTGCGTCGTGGTACCGAGGCAGGGTCTGTCTCCAACTCGGCGATAGCGTCTGGTCTGGGTGCGATGTCAGAGTCAACACGGGTTTCTGCGCAGGCGGGTGAAGGTAGCACCAACCAGCAGGCCAGAAATGAAATCAACCAGCAGGCCAAGGACGCCATCGTCAACAGCGGCCTGTTGCTGGAAAGACTCGCTGAAAACTCCGTGGTGAACAACTCCACCCTGTCGCTTGAAGAAGAGCAGCAGGTACAGCAAGCCACCAGTAACTTGCTGGATACCACGGCATCTGTTGCCAGAAACGTGTCTACTACTGACGAACTGCTTGATGTTGTTCAGGCGGCCAACCGCATCACAGAAAGTAATCAGCGTCTGGGTATCCCTGCCTCGCCGGAACTGGTGCAGAAAACGACCGCAGCCAGCGTGGAAATTGCCTCTAAAGTGGTTGAGCAAGTATTGGCAGAATTGGGCGGAAGCAATCTGCAACCGGATGAAATACGCGCCGCTTTGAGCGAGAACCCGAATGCACTGCAAGCAGTCATTGACTCAGCACTGAAAGTGCCGCCGACCACCTCAAAAACCCAGGCTCAGCGTAATCAGGAAGCTGAACAAAGTGCAGGCCAGAATCCTCCGGCAGGGCTTGTGCAGCGTCTGGCAGCAGCGTCGGGTATCGCCACCAACCCAAGCACAGTTGTGGTGAACGGCGTCAGTGCACTGCAAGCCATTCTGAATCTGTTCGGTGGCGGCACGTCAGGCCTCGAAGCTCTGACTGTTACCATGCTGGATGCCAATGGCCGTATCGCCAGCGTCAGCAAGATTGAATCAGGTGCTGCTCAGATCAAGGTTGATGATGTGACAGGACTGGTGACACTCAGTCTGCCAGGGGAAACCTACGCTGGCGCGATTGTGGGTGTGAAATCTGTGCCCTCAACCGTGCCGACAGGTATCCGCTTCCGTGCAGATGGACGTGGTCTGATCGTGAATGGCGGCTTTGCAATCGAAATTGCACCTGCACCGATCAGCCTTGTGAGGTTCATCAACGCGGTTGAACGTGCGGGCTTCCCGTTCCGCATGAATCCGAATGCAACCATCACCCTGGAAGTAGGCAATGGTGAGCGCTTCTCCGGCACCTTCGCTTACGACAACCTGACCGGCATTGATCTGGCGGCGTGTGGAGACCTGAGCTTCATTGAACCGACAGGTGCGTTGAATAGTGCTGGGTATGCGTTTGGTGTGCGATGTGCCAATGGCGCGGTGCAGCATGTTGTACCGTTCATTGAATCGTCCACCTTCAACGACAGCGTGCGCGCCTTCGGCCTGACCCCGAGCACAGATCGAAATACCGGTTTTGTGACTGTGCCGACCGTCGGTGTGTTCAAACCGAATTTCTTTGTACTGGCTCCGACAGCCGCTGAGCGTGTCTTCCACGCCGCCAACAAAGATGTATTTGGCAACGCCGTTCAGTACCTCGATGCCAACGGTGACGGCAAGCTGGATGTAAAACTGATTACAGCCACTGGCACCCAGTTGTTGTACGGCGTTAACTGATAAGACAGCTGTCTGGCGGGTAACAGGGATGTTTCCCGTCAGGCGCTTTACTAGAGGTAGCTCGTTGTAGTACCCAAGCAGTTACATTGAAAACAAGTTTTGCAGCAAGGATGATTGGATCATGATGCTCTATACACTGTTGAGTGCGTTTTTGTTAACCGCCGTAGCATTGGTGGCATTGCGCCCATTTGCGGCCAAGGTGGGACTGCTGGATATACCCGGCGGTCGAAAAACGCACGCAAAACCGACCCCCATGATTGGCGGGCTGGGGATTTATCTGGGCACACTTTCCATCTGTATGCTGTCCCCGGTCATTATGAATGACTACAAGATTCTGTTGGCACTGTCCGGATTTGTGCTATTTGTCGGGGTGCTGGATGACCTTTACGATATACGTGTTTCCCTGCGCATGGCCATGCATGCAGCCGCGGCATGGTTCATGGCCTTTGCCGCTAAAGTTCAATTGACGTCCCTTGGTGATATCGCGTTTTCCGGCCCTGTCGAACTGGGATTGCTAGCGATACCTGTGACTATTTTTGCCACTGTCGGCGTGATTAATGCTGTCAACATGAGCGATGGGCTGGATGGTTTGTCAGGCGGTTTGTCGGTCATCTCGCTGGTATTGCTCTCAGTGGCTGCGCTTGGCGCTGGCCAGAGTGCCTTGCTCAGCTTCAGCCAGATCCTGATTGTGTCGCTGCTGGCGTTTTTGGCCTTTAACTTCCGCCTGCTGTGGCGCAAAAGTGCGTTGGTTTATCTGGGTGATGCCGGTAGCACCTTACTGGGTTTCATCATCGCGTGGTTATTGATTGCCAGCACACAAGGCGACAAAGCGTTTATCGCACCCGTGTATGCGCTTTGGTTCCTTGCTGTACCGCTGATGGATACCGTCAGCCTGATGATACGCCGTCCGCTGCGTGGCAGTTCGCCGTTTAAACCCGGTCGCGACCATTTGCATCACCGCCTGCTGAACATGGGTTTTGATACCCGCCAGACCGTGTTGATCATTCACGGCACTGCGTTGTCGCTGGGTGGCATCGGTCTGGCTGGCCACTTTGCCGGCGTCCCCGAGGGCCTGATGTTCCTGTTGTTTATCAGCCTGTTTGCCATTTATCTGGTAGCCTCACGTCAGCCTTTGCCGGAAGAAAACCGCGGACTTACCCAGTAGTTTTATCCGGTATCACTACCTCGACTGTGTTGCCCTGCACCTGCGCCATGCGTTCAAACGCATATCGCAGGGTTTCGCGTCCTTTACGTTCTCCATGAATAATTCTGATGTGACTGGGCCAGCGTCGCATGCGTCTGACGAAGTTCAATAAATCCTTCTGATCGGCATGGGCACTGTACCCGCCAATGCTGCGTATCATGGCGTTGACTTCAATTGCCGCGCCATCCATTGTGATGCGTGCTGCGACCTTCCCCGCCGCAATCTGCTGCAGGGTATGCCCATGCGTGCCGCGTGCCTGATACCCCACAAACAACACACAATGTGCCGGGTCAGCCAGCATGGCTTTCAGGTAATTTACGATACGCCCGCCTGCCGCCATGCCACTGGCGGCCAGCACTACAGCGGGTTGCCGGGTGCGCGCCAGAAATGCCACCGTCTTCTGATGATCTTCATGGCTATTAATGGTGATCAGGTTGTCAAAACTCAACGGATGCCGACCTGCCCTTAAACGTTGCTGAGCCTCGGCATCCCAGAACGGTTTTAACTCGCGATACACCTCGTTAAATTTACACGCCAGCGGCGAGTCGACAATCACCTGCAACTGAGTCCAATCCAGTGCCGATGATGTTGTTGAGGGTCCGGTTTTGCCGGCAACTTGCCCTGCTGTGCCAGCGCCGCGCTCCTGATTGCCATCTGCTGCAGGTAGTGCGCGTTGAACCTGAGCCTCATGAATCAGCCCTTCCAGTTCGTACAAAATCTCCTGCGTGCGCCCGATACTGAACGCCGGAATCATCACTGTGCCCTGATTTTGCAGCGCGTGCTCAATCACGCTTCGCAGACGCGTTTTACGCTCTTTGCGGTTTTCGTGAAGCCGATTGCCATACGTGCTCTCAATAATCAGCGCATCACACCCATAAGGCGGACGCGGCGCCGGCAACAAGGGTGCATAAGGCGCACCAAGGTCACCGGAAAACACCGTGCGATGGTGGCGATTATCTGGCTTGTACCAACTGTCCACTTCAACATACGCTGAGCCGAGGATATGCCCTGCCCGCTGCAGTCGCACGCGCAGGCATAACTCAGCTGTGTCGACTACCGTATGCCATTTTTTATAGGGGATGGGACATAACATCTGATCCACCGCGGCGAGGAATCGGTTGATCAGCGTTTCATCCTTGGTAAAACCCACTTTGAGCGCATCCTCAATCACCAACGGCAACAAACGCGCAGATGGCTCGCTGCAAATGATTGGCCCACGAAAACCTGCGGCAAACAAATAAGGTAGTCGGCCCACGTGGTCTATATGCACATGCGTGACGATCAGCGCGCGCACGGCGGACAAATCAAACTCAATGCGGTGCTGGCTGTGATGATCGGGCGCCGTGACATCCTGGCCCTGAAACAACCCGCAATCGATTAGCAGGTGTGCCTCGTCCGAGGCCAGATAACGATGGCAACTGCCAGTGACACCACCGGCGGCGCCATGGTGTAAAAATGTGGGGTAATCCATAAACGCTGGTCTCCGAAAGGGGTGCTAACTTCACCCCAAGTTTCATAGACCAAATCCAGCACACTTTCCTGTTTTTTTTGGGGTCGGAGGCATTGGGGTCGGAGGCATGCCTCCGACCCCAATGCCTCCGACCCCAATCCCTCCGACCCCAATATTTCCTTACAGGCTGATGCTGTAACGGAAGTAGAAGTCTGTTTCGGCGCGTTTGTTGACCGCATTACGCAAGAGACTCAGATCCTTGCGTTCGCGAATACGTGTTTCCAGAATGTGACCTGACATCGGCACCCAGGCATAACGAAACTCGGCAAGAGACTGTCCGGCGGGGAAATCTGTAGACAGTAACCATCCGGCATCTGTTTCTCCAATAACCAACCCTACACTGTGGCCAGGTTTTATATCCATCAGATTTAAGGACACTTGCCAAGCGTTGCCGCCAGTGTCACCAAGACCCGTCAAATTGGCCACAGCGTTGGTCTGGGTTTCCGGTGCCCACGCCAGTTCAAACCCACTGACCAGTATCATCTGCTCGTGAATGTTTACCTGCGTAGCCAGTCGAGCGGTGATTCCGAGGTAATCACGCGGTTGACCTGCTGAAAAACCGTTGTCATATAAGGAAGACGGAATATAAGTGATATCCACCGAACGCTGCGCCCACAGTCCTTTGGTATCTGCGGCGTCAACACTGAGGTAATAACCGGCACGACTGGCGGACTTGTCGAATCCCAGCGGTGAACGACGTACGTTGCTTGGGCCATCTTTATCGTTGCGTTCAACAATCGCGGTGTAATTCAGACCGTGGTCGGAGCGGTAAGTGCTTTGCAGGCCATCTGTCCAGCCGACATCAAAACCGGTTGAGTTGGTACGGCTGAAGGATTTTGCTGCCACACCCACCAGACGGTTGTTACTCTGAAAGCGTCCAATACGATGATCCCATTTGCCGTAACGTGCACGCACAAAAAACTCATCCAGTGTAGTTTCACCTGCCGCAACCGATGGGCCGCCGCCCGTTGGCGCATTAAACAAGTGTACAAAACCACCCTGATTGCGTGAATCGTGAACACGTCCTGCATAACGCCCCTTGAACGACCAGGTATCGTTAATCGTCCACAATAAACCCGCACGCGCCCGCAGGCGAATCTGATTGTCATCGGTAGTGGAACCGTTGCGTTCATCACGCTCAAATTTCGCATAACCGAAGCGTAAATCGCCTGAAAAATCGACATCCTGTGCCTGAACTGCTGACGCGGTTGTCGTAATGATCGACGCCAGAGTCAGCATCTTGATTGATTGTTTCAATGTTTTTCTCCTCACAGGATCATCAGAATCAGCACTTACTCATCCATTTTAGAATGAATATTGCTTCACAGTCATATTTTGGTCACATGACAAAACGGTGGCAATTTAACTACAGTTTTGTGACATTTACATGACATATGTAAAACTGCGTCATCAGTCTCCAATCAGGCACGACAAGCCGCGAATGCCACAATAGCCATTGGGATTTTTGTCCAAATACTGTTGATGGTATTCCTCGGCGTAATAAAACTCTGCCAGCGGGGCAATTTCTGTAGTGATTTGTCCAAGGCCTGCCGCATTGAGTCGCAATTGCGCGCGCGCACAACTGTCTGCCGCGGCCCGCGCCTGCTCATCCGAGCAGGTATAAATTGCTGAACGATACTGCGTGCCACGATCATTACCCTGACGCATTCCCTGGGAAGGATCGTGGGATGCCCAGAACACGGCCAGCAACTGCTCGTAACTGATGAAGTTGGGATCAAAATAGACCAGCACTACTTCGGTATGCCCGGTCTGGCCACTGCACACTTCCTCGTAAGTCGGGTTTGGCGTATAACCACCTGCGTAACCGACTGCGGTGCTGAACACGCCAGGTTGACGCCAGAACACCCGCTCAGCTCCCCAGAAACAACCAAGGCCAAATACCGCCTGCTGCAGTCCGTTCGGCAGGGGTTGCAGCATGGTATTGCCGGTAATGGTATGGATACCACTGATTTGCATGGGCTGTGCGCGACCTTTTAATGCCGCGTCGGCGCTGACCATACGTGTTTTGTCTGCAAACAACATAAAATGCTCCCGGCAAAAACTGCCTATACATACGAAGTAACGGCGCCTAGAATATCACAGCACGGCATGAGGCAATTGCCAGCGTATGCTCTGACAGCAAACCAACATGCACAACCATGGACTCCATCGCATCAGCATCGCGACTTCAGGAACAACAGATGAGCTCAGCGTTAATGGCCAATTACGGCCACCCGGAACTGCAATTTGAACGTGGCCAGGGCGTTTACCTGTACACAGCAGACCAACAACGATATCTGGACTTTACCGCCGGCATTGCGGTGAATTGTCTTGGACATTGCCATCCTCATCTGGTCAAAGCGATTCGTGAGCAGTCCGAGCGCCTGTGGCATACCTCCAATTTGTTCAGCAACATACCCACTGAGCGCTTGGCGCAGCGCCTCGTTGACCTGAGTTTTGCCGACCGGGTGTTTTTTGCCAATTCAGGCACCGAAGCCGTGGAATGCGGGTTCAAGATGATGCGCCGTTATCACTATCATCACGGCCGCAAACAACGTGTGCGGATTATTTCACTCACCCAGTCCTTTCATGGCCGCACGCTTGCGCCGATTGCCGCGTGTCTGAATCCGCTGCATACCGAAGGTTTTCTGGTGGGTGATTCAGGATTTGATCAGGTACCGTTTGGTGATCTGGAGGCCTTGCGCGCCGCCATCTCTGAACATACAGCCGGTGTGATTCTGGAGCCTGTGCAGGGCGAAGGAGGTATTCGCGCGGTGGAGACGGACTACCTGAAAGCTGTGCGCCAATTGTGTGACGAACACGGCATCTTGTTGATGTTTGACGAGGTGCAATCCGGCATGGGCAGAACTGGCCATCTGTTTGCCCATGAAGCACTGGGTGTGACCCCCGATTTGCTGGCCTCCGCCAAAGGGCTCGGTGGTGGATTCCCGATTGGTGCTTGTCTGTCCATCGAAAAAGTAGCCGAAGTGATGACCGCCGGCACCCATGGCAGCACCTTTGGTGGTAATCCGCTGGCCACTGCGGTGGGCAATGCGGTGATGGACTACATCAGTGACCCGGCCTTTTTGCAGACGGTGCAACAACGCTCACAGCGCCTGCGCGCCGGACTGGACGCGCTGATTCAACAGTACCCGACTATTCTGGCTGAACACACTGGCCTGGGTTTGATGGTGGGGTTGCGCTGCGCATGTGTTAACGCCGATCTGATTAAAGCCTTTATGAACAAGAAATTGCTCGCCGTCAAAGCGGGAGGCAACTCTATCCGTCTGTTACCGCCGTTGAACATCAGGGAGTCGGAAATCGATGAAGCCTTGACCTTGATTGCAGCTGCCTGTGAAAGCCTGGCGTAACACGCAACGCAACTGCGGTATCTGTCGATATAGAAGGACGTCGGCACATAGCTGCCCAACAGTTATTTGGTCAACGCCTGATAGATGTAGCGTTTGAACCCGAACGTCCTTATCTTAACAATCCCCGCACACTTGGCTGGCGCAACTATCAGGATGCCATCATGTTGCGGCAGGCGTTCCGGCAAGTTGATTGTGTCGTCAAACTCAAAGATGGCAGCAGTTGTTATCTGCAAGTGACGGGCGCACCGCAGTTTGATGATCAAAGCACGTTTCTCGGTTATGAATGTGTCGCGGTGGATAACACCCGCGAACGTAATGACGAAATCAATCTCAAACGCTTCAGGGCTGCCATGGACATGTCACTGGACATGATCTATCTGGTCGATCGTGTCACGCTGAGTTTTGTGGACGTCAACGATACCGCCTGCAGTAACGCTGGTCTGACACGAGAGCAGATTCTGCGCCTTGGCCCCAGCAAAACCATGGGGTTTAGTGACCAGGAACTCAATGAGCGCTATAACCAACTGATTGAACTGGGGCGCAGCCGTCGCTTTGAGCGCCGCATCACGCTGCCCAACGGCAGCTCCAGTATCGTCGAAATCCACAGCCGGGCGACGCTGATCAATGGACGCTGGTTGATTATTGGTGTCAGCCGCGATGTCACCGCACGCAAAGAGGCAGAGTTAAAGGCCTTCCAACTGCAGCAGTTGTTTCTGGCACTAAGCCTGACCAATGAAGCGATTCTGCGCGCAAGTTCGGTTGACACGCTGTATCAGCAAGCCACGCGTGCGGCGGTGTCCAGCGAGCTGTTTTCCATTTCCAGTGTGTTGGTTCCCAATGAACGCGGTCACTTTTACGCCGTTGCCAAAGCGGGACCGGTGGATAACAGCATAAAAAAGGTACGTGTCATCATGGATACCAGCCAGCCGGAAGGCCGCGGCATGACCACCATGGCCATGCTGGAAGGCAAAGCACAATACAGCAACGACTATCAGGCTGACGCACCCACGGCTGACTGGCGTGAAAATGCCATTGAACACAACATCAACAGCGCCGCTGCACTGCCCTTATTGCGCAATAAAAAGCCTGTCGCGGTTATGCTGTTTTACGCCAAGCAAAAAAATGTATTTGATACCCAGACACAAAGCATTTTGCAGAGTATGGCCGACAACATGTCGTTTGCACTGGACTCATTTGCCAATGCCGATGAACAGGCCATCGCTGCCGAGCGCATCCGGCAAAATGAGGAGCGTTTTCGCAGCCTGACCAACCTGAGTTCCGACTTTTATTGGGAGATGGATGCGGACCTGAAGTTTACGCTGCAAGAGGGACGCATCCGCGGTGATGTCAATAAAACTGCGGTGGACCAAGCGATTGGCCGGCATTTGTGGAGTTTGCCGGCGGTGACACCTGACGTCGGTGGCTGGCGACATTTCCGACGCATGCTGGAAAAACAACAAGGATTCCGCGAATTTGAGTTTTCCTTCACCAATGCGGAAGGCACCACCTACCACCTGACCTTGAGTGGCGAACCGATTGTGAATGCGGCCGGGTCTTTTAATGGCTACCGGGGCATCACCCGCGACATCACCAGCAAAAAGAAAATTGCCAACCATATCAAGCATCTGGCAACCCATGACGCGTTGACCGGTTTGCCTAACCGCGTGATGTTCAGTGAATTGCTTGGACAGGCCATTCGCAATGCCAACCGCTACAAAGATCAGCGTTTTGCAGTGCTGTTTATCGACCTTGATCGCTTCAAGGCGGTGAATGACACCTACGGCCATCACACGGGTGATCAGTTGCTGGCGGAAGTTGCTAAACGCCTGACCACGCCCCTGCGCAATTCGGACATCGTGGCGCGCCTTGGTGGTGATGAGTTTGTGATTATGCTGCAACACATCCAGGACCAGGCAGCGCTGATCGCCGGCAACATCCTGCAGGTATTTAACGTCCCCATCACCATTGACCAGCGCGAATTTATGATTGGTGCCAGTATTGGTATCAGCTTGTTTGGGGTGGATGCCAGCACGGAAGAAGGCCTGATGAACCATGCCGACACTGCGATGTATGCCGTCAAAGAAGAAGGTCGCAATAATGTCAGGTTCTTTTCGGCGGATCTGCACCAACATCATCAGGAACGCGCAGGACTGGCGGTAGAACTGCGACATGCGCTCAAACGCGGCGAAATGAGCCTGAATTATCAGGCCAAAGTCGATGTCGATACCGGCCAGGTGGTTGGTGTTGAGGCGCTGCTGCGTTGGCGACATCCGGAGTTGGGTGATATCTCCCCGAATCATTTTATTCCCATCGCTGAAGACAACGGCTTGATTGTGCCCATTGGTGAATGGGTGATGGCCACCGCCTGTCAGCAAGTATTACAGTGGCAAAAACAGGGCCTGTCAGCCCTGTCTCTGGCGGTGAATCTGTCGGCCCGACAATTTAACCACCCCGACCTGCCGGCCTACATTCAGCAAATGCTCAGCGATAATCAATTCCCGGCGGAGCAGTTGGAGTTGGAAATCACTGAAAGTCTGGTAGTACAAAATCCTGAGCGCGCTATCCGCCTGATGCAGGAAATGAAAAAGACCGGCATTCGTTTTGCGCTCGATGACTTTGGCACCGGGTATTCATCGCTTGGGCAACTGCGCCACTATCCCATCGATACCTTGAAAATTGATCGTGCGTTTATCAAGGATCTGGATACCAGCCGCGAAGATCAGGCGATCAGCAAAGCCATCATTTCCATGAGTAAAACACTGGGGCTGACCGTGGTTGCCGAAGGTGTGGAAAACTCCCGTCAACTGGCGTTTTTGCGGCACTATCAATGCGACATTATTCAGGGTTATTACTGTCATAAACCTGCAGGCGCCGAAGCGTTTGCGGCCTGGTTCAAACTGCAACAACAGGCGCACTGACCGCGCGACTTTCCTGCTGATCTCGCCAGCCCACCCTGAAAAACGTTATGTTTATCACACTTTTTGCTCAAGACTTGTCCCCTCATGCCGTTAATTAATGCAAGCTAACGTGTTTTGTAGGGATTTTCTTATGTCACAACGCCGTCAATTTTCTGCAACAGAAAAATTGGTGTCTACCACCGATTTAAAAAGCTATATCAAATACGCTAATGCGGAGTTTGTAAACATTTCCGGCTATTCCGAAGCTGAACTCTTGGGCTCAGCGCACAACCTCGTTCGTCATCCCGACATGCCCAAAGAAGCCTTTAAATCGCTGTGGCACACTGTTCAACAAGGACGCCCGTGGATGGGTATGGTCAAAAATCGCTGCAAAAACGGTGATTATTACTGGGTTGATGCCTATGTGACGGCGATTATGGACAACGGTCAGACGCTGGGTTACCAATCCGTTCGCGTCCAACCTGATGAAAAACACGTGACCAACGCCGAAAACCTGTATGCAAAGCTGATGAGCGGTGCATCGGTTCGGATGCATAGCCTGTTGTCCTGGCGGCACAAGCAACTGTTGGTGCATGCGCTGGGATTGCTGGCAATCATCGCTGTGATTGCCATACCTTCATTGTCGGGTACGCTCAAGATACTGCTCTCGACGTTGATAGGTGGCGTCGCACTTGCCGGTAACTGGGCGCTGTCATCACAGCTGGATCGGGTGCTGGCGATGAGCAAAGACGTGTGTGACGACCCTATTGCCCGCGCGGTCTATACGGGACGACATGATGAATTAGGCAGTCTGGAACTGGCGCTTAAAGCACGCAAATCCCAGATTGATACCATACTGACCCGTGTGGATGAGTCTGCCGGTCGACTGACCAAACTTGCCACACAGGCCAATGAAGCCGTGTCAGAAACTGACAGTGCCATTCATCATCAACAGGAAGAGTTAAGTTCTGTCTCATCCGCTGTCACGGAAATGTCGGCGGCGATTAACGAAGTCGCCAGCAATACCGCCAACACCTCGACCGCAGCGGAAGAAGCCGATCGCAGCGTGGCACAAGGACACCAATCCATTCAGGAAAGTTTGTCAGCCACCACGCAACTGGCGCGCAATATCGATGACATCACGCAGATGATTCAGGGACTGGGGGCTGACAGCAATGCCATTGGTTCGGTGATTGAGGTCATTAATGGCATTGCTGAACAAACCAACCTGTTGGCATTAAATGCGGCCATCGAAGCCGCACGCGCCGGTGAGCAGGGTCGCGGGTTTGCGGTAGTTGCTGACGAAGTTCGCACACTGGCGCAGCGCACACAGAACTCAACGGTGGAAATCAAAGCCATCATTACCCGAATTCAGGCGAGTACCCACCGCTGCGTGGACAGTATCGGTGATGCGCAGGAAAAAGCCCGACAGTGTGTGGATTTTAATCAGCAGGCGGGCGAATCCTATACGCATATCAGTCAGGCCGTGTCAGATATCCGCAACATGACGTTTCAGGTCGCTACTGCCGTGGAAGAGCAAAGCGCGGTGGCCGAAGAGGTCAATCGCAACGTGGTGAACATTCAGACGCAGTCCGAACGCACCAGTGATGCTTCGCGCATGACCGCCGACAGCAGTCAGCGTCTGGCCCACGATATCAAGGCCATGCGTGAGATGGCGCGCCAGTTTGCCGTATGATGTGAATCCGTTCAGTTTTGGTTTAGAATCGGTCTAAACAACAATGTAACGCTGCTTGAGACCGATTTTATGCCAGCCTCCCCTGCCCAGTATCCCCAGCTCAGTTTTGACTTTGATGACAGCCTGCAGATGCTGCAGGATCAGGTCCAGCAATTTGCCGCGCGGGAAATTGCGCCACGTGCCGCCGACATTGACCAGAGCAATAACTTTCCCGCTGACCTTTGGCAAAAAATGGGCGACCTGGGCCTTTTAGGGATTACCGTCTCGGAAGAATTTGGCGGCGCAGGCATGGGTTATCTGGCGCACGTCATCGCCACCGAGGAAATCAGCCGTGCGTCTGCCAGCGTTGGACTCAGTTATGGTGCACATTCCAACCTGTGTGTGAACCAGATTTTCCGTAATGGTACCCATGAACAAAAGCTGCGTTATCTGCCGGATCTGATCAGCGGCAAACACATTGGAGCGCTGGCCATGAGTGAACACAGCGCGGGTTCCGATGTAGTCAGCATGAAGCTCAGCGCACGCCGTGAAGGCGACAATTTTGTGCTCAACGGCAGCAAAATGTGGATCACTAACGGTCCCGATGCTCACGTCTATGTAATCTACGCAAAAACCGATTCAGCCGCCGGTCCTCAGGGAATTTCAGCGTTCCTAGTGGAACGCGACAGCCCCGGCTTCAGTCGCTCCCCCAAACTCGACAAACTGGGTATGCGCGGCTCCAACACCTGCGAACTGGTATTTGAGAACTGTGTGGTGCCGGCCGCCAACATTCTGGGTCATGAAAACGGCGGTGTTCGCGTGTTGATGAGCGGGCTGGACTATGAGCGCGTGGTGCTGTCCGGCGGACCGTTGGGCATCATGCAGGCCTGCATGGATGAAGTGTTGCCCTACGTGCATGACCGCAAGCAATTCGGTGAGGCGATTGGCAATTTTCAGTTTATTCAGGGCAAACTCGCCGATATGTATACCAGTCTGAACGCCGCGCGTGCGTATGTTTACGCGGTGGCCCGCGCCTGCGACCGCGGCGAAACTACCCGCAAGGACTCCGCCGGCGCTATCCTGTTCAGCTCTGACCTGGCTACCAAACTGGCGTTGGAAGCGATTCAGATTCTGGGCGGCAATGGCTACATTAACGAGTACGCCACTGGTCGTCTGTTACGTGATGCCAAACTCTATGAGATCGGGGCGGGAACGCAGGAGATCCGGCGCATGTTGATTGGGCGGGAGTTGTTCCGCGAGACAGCGTGATGACATGTAAACAAACAGCTCAGCGGCTGCTCCGCACCGGCAACGGGCGGGAGTCGGTTTCGGAACGATGGCTGCGCCATCTGATTGTTCCTCAACGGACATCCCGCCCATTACCGGCGCAGAGCTGCACGGTTAGCTGTAAGTTTCAATTTATCGGCGAGGACGTCTCGCGCAAGAACGTTTGATTACACACACAGAGACCTGAGCATTGAGCACATTAAAATCATCCATCAACCGTCAGGATCCCGCTTTCGTGCGCAACTACCGCCATCACACGGCGCTGCGTGATGCGTTGCAGTCCTTGCACGGTGTGTTGGCGCTGGGTGGTGACCAGAAATCCCGTGACCGGCATACCGCGCGCGGCAAACTGCTGCCCCGCGAACGGGTGGAGGCACTGCTTGATACCGGTTCGCCCTTTCTTGAATTGTCTGCCTTGGCGGCGTATCAGGTCTACGACGAGGATATTCCCGGCGCCGGACTGATCAGCGGGATAGGTATGGTGTCAGGCCAGGCGTGTGTGATTGTGGCCAATGACGCTACCGTCAAAGGCGGCACCTATTATCCGTTGAGTGTAAAAAAACACCTGCGCGCGCAACAGATTGCCGCTGAAAATCACCTACCATGTATTTATCTGGTGGATTCCGGTGGCGCCAACCTGCCGCATCAGGCCGAAGTTTTCCCGGATCGTGAGCATTTTGGCCGCATCTTTTTTAATCAGGCACGCCTGTCTGCGGCCGGCATTCCACAAATTGCCGCCGTGATGGGATCTTGCACCGCGGGTGGCGCGTATGTGCCGGCGATGGCTGATGAATCGATTATTGTGCGCAATCAAGGCACCATTTTTCTCGGCGGCCCACCCTTGGTAAAAGCCGCCACCGGTGAGATCGTCAGTGCGGAAGAACTTGGCGGTGGTGAGGTGCACGCGCAGATTTCCGGGGTCGCCGATCAACTGGCCGACAATGATCTGCATGCGCTGGCACTGGTGCGCCGCAGCATCGCCCGACTCAACAGACCCACGCGCTCCCTCAACCTGGCGGCACCGGCGCCCGCGTATGATCCCGATGACATCTACGGCATTGTGCCGGCGGATGTGCGTCAACCTTACGATGTGCGCGAGATCATTGCGCGTGTAGTCGATGCCTCGCAGTTTGATGAATTCAAGCCGCTGTATGGCAGCACGCTGGTGTGTGGTTTTGCAGAAATTTTTGGACAGACGGTTGGTATTATGGCCAACAACGGTATTCTGTTTTCCGAAAGCGCGTTAAAAGGTGCACATTTTATTCAGCTGTGTTGTCAGCGTCAGATTCCGCTGCTGTTCCTGCAAAACATCACCGGTTTTATGGTCGGGCGTAAATACGAGCATGAAGGCATCGCCAAAAACGGCGCTAAACTGGTCAACGCCGTGGCTACTGCCAACGTGCCCAAAATCACTACCCTGATCGGCGGCAGTTTTGGTGCCGGCAACTATGGCATGTGTGGCCGTGCCTATGATCCACGGTTTTTGTGGACCTGGCCCAATGCGCGGATTTCGGTGATGGGCGGCGCACAGGCGGCAGGTGTACTGTCACAGTTGCGTGGCGAAATGCTGGCCAGCAAAGGCACACCCTGGAGCGCAGAAGAAGAACAGGCGTTCCGTCAACCCATCGAAGACAAATATGAACACGAGGGTCATCCCTACTACGCCAGCGCGCGATTGTGGGACGATGGCATCATGGCACCGGCGGATACCCGCAATGTGTTGGGTCTGTCGCTGTTTGCCGCCAGCCATGCGCCGCTGCAGGACACCCGGTTTGGCATATTCAGGATGTAAAAAATGATGGACACCATTGTCGAAATCACACGTCCCACCCCCGGCATCACCGTGTTATGGCTGAACCGCCCGGAAAAACACAATGCCTTTGATCCGGCCTTGATCGCCACCATTCATCGGCTGGTGGAAACCCTGCGCACCGATGATCACACACGGGTGCTGATCCTGGCGGGGCGTGGCAAAAGTTTTTGCTCGGGTGCTGATCTGCACTACATGAAGTCGATGGTGAATTATTCGCTGGAGGAGAATGTTGCCGATGCCGGGCGTTTGGCTGCGATGTTGCAGGCCTTGCATCAATTCCCCAAACCCGTCATCGCCGCTGTGCATGGCAATGTCTATGCCGGGGCTACCGGTATGGTGGCGTGCGCGGATATTGTGTTTGCCGCCGACACTGCGCGTTTTTGTATCAGCGAAGTCAAACTGGGGCTGGTGCCTGCGGTGATCAGTCCCTACGTGATGGCGCGCATGGGGCCGCATTTTGCGCGTCGCTACTTTCTGACGGCCGAAGTGTTTGATGCGACCGCGGCGCAAACTGCCGGGTTGGTGCATGAATGTGTCGCACCTGAGTCACTGATGGACAAAGCGGTGCAGACCGCGACGCAGCTGTTAAACAATGCGCCCGGTGCGCTGGCCGCCACCAAAACCCTGATCCGGGAGCTGGTGCCGGTGCCTAACAGTGAATTGATGACACAATACACCTGTGAACTGATTGCCCGTGTTCGCGCAGGCGACGAAGCGCAGGCCGGTCTGCAAGCGTTTTTTGAAAAACAACCGGCGCCCTGGCTGCTGCCTGAGCCCGACAACAGCGCCAGCAAGCACACTGGCCCGGAAGACGCACCATGATCCATCGGCAAATCAACACACTGTTAATTGCCAATCGCGGTGAGATTGCCTGTCGCATTATCCGCACCGCGCGCCGCCTTGGCATCACCACGGTGGCAGTGTATTCGCAGGCAGATCGCGGCGCCTTGCATACGCTTTTGGCGGATCAGGCGATCGCGCTCAGCGGCTTCAGTGCAGCAGAGTCGTATCTGGACCAGGCGCAGTTACTGGCGGCAGCGGCACAGTGCAAGGCCGATGCGTTACATCCCGGCTACGGCTTTTTGTCGGAGAACGCCGCGTTTGCACACGCCGTTGTGGAGGCCGGGTTGCTGTTTGTTGGCCCACGCGCCGAGGCCATTGCCGCGATGGGTTCCAAGGCCCGCGCCAAACAATTGATGAGTGACGCCGGTGTGCCGATGTTGCCCGGCTACCACGGCGACAATCAGGACGCGGCATTTTTACACAGCCAGGCCGATCACATGGCTTACCCGGTGTTGATCAAAGCCGTGGCCGGCGGCGGTGGTCGCGGATTGCGTATTGTTGAACACAGCAGTGACTTTATGGCGGCGCTGCATGCCGTCAAACGTGAAGCAAAAGCAGCGTTTGCCGATGATCGCGTGCTGCTGGAAAAATACTTGCCCCACGCCCGTCACATCGAAATTCAGGTGTTTGCAGACCAGGCAGGCCATTGTGTGCATCTTCATGAGCGCGACTGTTCCATTCAGCGGCGCCATCAAAAACTGATTGAAGAAGCGCCAGCACCCGGACTAAAAACTGATACACGACAGGCAATGGGCGATGCTGCCGTGCGCGCTGCGCAAGCAATCAACTACACAGGTGCCGGCACCGTCGAGTTTTTATATCAGAACGAGCAGTTTTATTTTCTGGAAATGAATACCCGGCTGCAGGTGGAGCATCCGGTCACCGAGGCCATCACCGGGCTGGATCTGGTGGAATGGCAACTGCGTATCGCACAAGGAGAAGACTTGCCGTTGGCGCAGTCCGACATCAAACGGGATGGCTGGGCAATTGAAGCACGTATTAATGCCGAGGGCCCGGCACCCGACTTTTTGCCGGGCACCGGGTTGATTGAACAACTGGTGTGGCCGCCTGTCAGCAGCAACGCGTCACCAGACAGACACGTGCGCGTGGATGCCGGCTTTCGCGCCGGTGATCGCATCAGTGTGTATTACGACAGTCTGCTCGGCAAAGTGATTGCCTGGGCGCCATCACGGGTGCAAGCGGTGCGTCGCCTGTCGGCGGCGCTGGGCTGTCTGCAGGTCGCTGGCATTCAACACAATGGCACGTATCTGGGCGCGGTGTTGGATACCCAGGCGTTTATTGCTGGAGAAGTCCATACCGGCTTTTTGCTGGAGCATCAGGCGGCGATTGCGGCTGCACAGGAACAACGCCAGTGGCACGCGGCCAGCCTGTCCGGCAACACGACCGCCAACGCGACGTCCAGTGTCTTTGCCAGCAGCGCGCTGGCAGCGTTTCGAAGCGGTGGTTTAAATCCCTTCAGCCGCCAGCATCACTTGCTGCCCTTGTTTGCGCAGGGTGAAGTGTCCCCGGCCAGCGATGCCGACACACTGATTGCCCGGTCAACAGCCGCGCATCAACAGAGCAGCGTCAAAGCGCCGCTGCCCGGGCGGGTGATCAGCGTGTTTGTGACAGCCGGTGAGTCCGTGGTCGCCGGTCAAGCCTTGCTGATTATGGAGGCCATGAAAATGGAACATACCTTGCGCGCTACCACCGATGCATTAATCGCGGCGGTGATGTGTCAGGATGATCAGATGGTGCAACCGGATCAGTTATTGATCGAATTTGCGCAACCTGCCAGCACATCAGGAGCCGACACTTGAGCCTGCTTGCACAGACCAGCCAAGCCCTGCCACGCCACGTGAGTATTGTGGAAGTCGGCGCGCGTGACGGATTGCAGAATGAGCCGACACAGGTGTCAACCGTGATCAAGGCCGGGCTGGTCGATCGGCTGGCGGCGTCCGGGTTGATGCGCATTGAAACCGGCAGTTTTGTATCGCCGCGCTGGGTGCCACAAATGGCAGATTCTGCGGAGGTGTTTGCAACGATCACCCGTTTGCCGGGTGTGCGTTACTCGGCGTTGACACCCAATGTACAGGGGTTTCAGCGTGCCATGGCGGCCGGTGTCAATGAAGTGGCAGTGTTTGCCGCAGCCTCGGAAGCGTTCAGCCAGAAAAACATCAACTGCGGCATCCGCGAGAGCATCCAACGTTTTACGGATGTGTGCGCGGCGGCACGCGCCGAGGGCATTTCGGTACGTGGTTATGTGTCATGCGCACTGGGCTGCCCCTATCAAGGGGATGTGCCTGTTGCAGACGTGGCGATGGCGGTGCGCGAACTGATGGCACTGGGCTGTTACGAAGTCTCCATTGGCGACACCATTGGTGTTGGCACACCGGTTCAAGTGCAGCAGGTGTTAGCAGCATGTCTGCAGGAAGCGCGGGCAGATCAGCTGGCCATGCATTTTCATGACACCTATGGACAGGCGCTGGCCAACTTGCTGGCGGGGCTGGAACTGGGTGTATACACCATTGATGCGTCCATTGCCGGTCTCGGTGGCTGCCCTTACGCCAAAGGCGCCAGCGGCAATGTGTCCACCGAAGATGTGGTGTACATGCTGCATGGCATGGGGTTGCACACCGGCATTGATCTCGAGCGTCTGGTGGATACCAGTCACTGGATCTGTCAGGCGTTGCAACGCAGCAACCAATCACGCGTTGCTCAGGCCATGGGCAGCTTGTCCAATCATTGTGTTGATCCCGCCAGAGTTTGACCATGAACCAACAAAACGCTTCCGACCCTGTCTCCCTCATGCAACTGCCGCGCTTTTCGCTAAGCAGCGGACACGCTCATCGCATGGGCGCTTGTCAGCTGGTCGACTTTGCCCGATGGTTACGAGCGACCCGGCAATTGCGCTTTGAGAGTTACGAGGCCTTGCATCAGTGGAGCGTGACTGACCGCGAAGCATTCTGGCAGGCGTGTCTGGACTTCTGCGGCATTCAACTGCTTGAAGAACCGGATCCCTTGCTGACGCCAGCGCCGGTGCTCTCCAGAGGTGAGCATCTGTGGCTGGATCGCTGGTTCCCTGGCACCCGACTCAATTACGCACAAAACCTGCTCAAGTTTGATGATGACCACACCGCGCTAATATTTTGTGATGAACTCGGCCACCGCGACACATTGAGTTATGCCGAGCTGACACGCAAGGTGGCGCACCTTGCCGCATGGCTAAAAACACAAGGCATTAAACCCGGCGATCGTATCGCAGGTTTTGCTGCCAATCGCATTGAAACCGTGGTGGCGATGCTGGCCGCGACCTCGCTGGGCGCGATCTGGTCATCCTGTTCACCCGATTTTGGGGTCGGAGGGATTCTGGATCGTTTTACCCAGATAGAACCGACAATATTGTTTGCTGTCCCTGCGCATTGTTATGCCGGCAAAGTGATTCAACATCAGGCAACACTGGAAAAGTTGATGGCAGGTTTGCCGTCCCTGCACGCGTTGGTGTTGATGCCTGATCTGTACACACTGGCAGTGCCGGATACCAAACCCGTGGCGCCAACGGATCAGTGTGAGGTGTACCAATGGGCACAATTGCCCGGTTTGAGCGCCGGGTTTAACAGCCCGCCACTCGCGACACCCGCACTGGATTTTTATGCCGCGGCGTTTTCTGATCCACTGTTTATCATGTATTCCTCCGGCACCACCGGCGTCCCCAAATGTATTGTGCACGGCGTGGGCGGCACCTTGCTGCAACATCGCAAAGAACATCAACTGCATCTGAATTTAAAACGCGACGATGTGTTGTTTTATTTCACCACCTGCGGCTGGATGATGTGGAACTGGCTGGTCAGTGGTCTGGCATCAGGCGCGACACTGGTGTTGTACGACGGTTCACCGTTTCACCCCGCGCCCGATATTTTGTTCAGCATTGCCGCAGAGACCGGGGTCAGCATTTTTGGCACCTCGGCCAAATATCTGGCCGCCGTTGAAAAGGCTGGTGTCAAACTGCACGGACAGCACGCTGTGCATCAATTACACACGGTGCTGTCAACCGGTTCGCCATTAAGTGCCGAAGGGTTTGACTATGTGTACCGCGACATCAAAGCCAATGTGATGCTGCAGTCCATCTCCGGTGGCACCGACATCATTTCCTGCTTTGTGTTGGGCAATCCGGTACAACCGATTTACCGCGGCGAAATCCAGTGTGCGGGTCTGGGCATGGACGTGGCGGTTTACAACAATCAAGGCCAAGCGGTGCGCGGGGAAAAAGGTGAACTGGTTTGCCGCCAGTCATTCCCCAGCATGCCAGTGGGTTTCTGGCGCGACAGCGGGCATCAAAAGTATCGGGCAGCGTATTTCGATCGCTATGACGGCTGTTGGACACATGGTGACTATGCGGAGCTGACTGATCACAACGGCTGGATTATCTACGGGCGTTCAGACACCGTGTTGAATCCGGGCGGTGTGCGTATTGGCACTGCCGAAATCTACCGACAGGTTGAGCAGTTGCCGTGGGTGCTGGAAAGTGTCGCCATTGCGCAGGCGTGGCAGGCGGATGTGCGGGTGGTATTGTTTGTGCGCCTGCGCGGCGATCTGCTGTTAAACGAATCTCTGCGCGGCGAGATTCGCCAACAGATTCGTAGCGGTGCCTCCCCGCGTCATGTGCCGGCGGTCATCGAACAGGTGCAGGATATTCCGCGCACCTTAAACGGCAAAATTGCTGAAATAGCAGTGCGCGAAACCATTCACAGCCGACCAGTAAACAACAAGGACGCATTGGCCAACCCCGGTTCATTACAGGAATATGAAGCGCTGGCTGCGCGACTCTCGCCAGTTACAGATCCTCGAGTTTGATGTCCTTGAACGAGGTCACCATCGGGTGCTTGGAGCGCAGCTTGGTGATATCCGTTCCCGACTCTTGTGGTCTTAACACCCACACAGTTTTGATACCCACGGAAGCCGCCGCATCCAGCTCGGCTTCCACATCAGACAAAAACAGTATGTCGGCAGGCGGCAAGGCAATCCAATCCACCAGATTCTGATAAGACTGCGGATCCTGTTTGGGGCCGATACTGGTATCAAAATGCCCGGCGAACAGCAGCCGCAGATCACCAAATACGGAATACCGGAAAAACAGGCGCTGCGCCTTTTCCGAACCGGAGGAATACACGTACAGGTTAATGCCGGCATTTTGCCACTCACGCAACTTATCGGGCACGTCGGGATAAATATGCGCCTGATACTCGCCGCGCTGATAACCCATTTCCCACACCATGCCCTGCAGTGCCTTGAGCTCGGTCGACTTGTTATCCTCGCGCATCCACTTGCGCAATTGCTCGATCAACGCTTCGGTGTTCTTCAGCGGAATACCGGTGTTGTCACTGAGACTGCGCAGCTGCCTCGCGACGTCGCGCTCTTCTTTGTGTTTGCGGATGAAGTCCGGCAAAAACTGCTCTGCATACACAAACAGAATGTCTCTCACGAATCGAATGGAGCTGGTCGTTCCTTCGATATCCGTGATAATTGCTATCGGCTTCATTGTGACTCCAGTCGGGAAAACGAATCGGCTATCGGGCTGCCGGTATAGTGGGCGACCCAGCCTTCAGTATTATTAAAGAACCGGATGGCAACAAATTTTGGCGTCGGTCCCATATCAAACCAGTGAGGTGTATTGGCCGGCACGGAGATCAGGTCTCCCTTCTGACATAACACCTCGTAAACTTTATCACCCAGATGCAGCGAAAACAGGCCTTGTCCGTCGACAAAAAACCGCACTTCATCTTCCGAGTGACGATGTTCACTTAAAAATTTGGCCCGCAATGTGGGCACATTGGCCATCACCTCGGGATTACTGACGGCATCCAGACTGATCACATCGACGGTCTGGTAACCACCTTCAGCCTTGAGCTTTTCTATGTCATCTTTATACGCTGCCAGCACCGATTCCGGTCTGTCGCCCGCAACAATCTCTTGATCAGTCTGCCATTGTTCAAAGCACACTCCGACCTTGCTGAGTTGCAAGGCGATTCCGGCGTGATCCTGACTGCGGAACAGCGCGTCAGCGGGGTTGTTGTCAGCGTAGATTGTCAGTGTGCTCATCCGCGTCTCTCAGTGTTTGTCGGCAAAAAGTTCAAACGTAACTCGTTCTGATGCCAATAATAGTCAAGCAGGTACTCCAGCGCCTCAATATGGCGCAGCGCTTCGCTGATATTGGCGCCCCAGCTATATAAACCGTGGCCTTTGATCAGATAGGCATGACCAGTGCCATGTTGCGTCATCCAGCGATCCACATCTTGCGCCAAGGCAACAATATCCTGTGTATTGTCAAAAACAGGGATTTCAAGGGTGCTTTGATGCGTTTTTATGCCCTTGAGCGCCTTTAACAATTCAAGCCCTTCGATCATCACCGAGCCCGTCACATGCATGGATACTAGGGCAGCCTTAACGGAATGGGTGTGCAGCACCGCACCAATGCTGGTATCTCGCCGATAAAGCTGCGTGTGTAACAGCGTCTCTGCCGAAGGGGTTTGGCCATCGAGCGATAGCCCATTCATGTCGATACGCATGATATCAGTGTGCTGCAGCAATCCCTTGTCGCGACCGGACACGGTGATAGCACATTGGCCAGCGTCAAGACGCCGGGAGAAATTACTGCTGGTCGCCGGGCAAAAACCCTGCTGCCACAAGCGCCGCCCAACACGGATCAACTCTGCGGCGGCTTGTTCATAACTGTCTGAAATCGTCATGGCGCAGAATTATAGCCGCAAAAATCAATCCAGCACACACACCAGTCCCTTCAGATACAAAGACTCTGGAAATGGCAGTCCGACAGGGTGGTCTTCTGCCTGATGCAAGTAGTGTGTAATCCGCCCTTCCCGCCCGGCATCCAGTAAACCATCTGCGGTAATTTTCTGGAATAACGCCGGGTCAATCGCTCCTGAACATGAAAAACTTACCAGGGTGCCGCCGGTGGCGATCAGATGCGCGGCCTGCAGGGTAATGTCTTTGTAAGCGCGTGCCGCTTTTAAAAACTGCGATTTGGTTTCCGCAAACTTGGGCGGATCCAGCACCACCAGATCAAAGGTCTGACCTTGCTGGCGTAACTCACGCAGGTATTCAAATACATTGGCCTGCACCAGATCGGCTTGTTCCGGTTCAAATCCATTCAGCGCCAGATTGTTGGCTGCCAACTGCAACGACGGTCCCGACGAATCAATATTCACCACATGCTCGGCACCGCCTTTTAAGGCCGCGACCCCAAAACCGCCAGTGTAGGAAAAGCAGTTCAGCACGCGGCGGATGGCTTGCGGGCTGTTCAGGCGTTCGCGGCAATAGGCCTGCACCAACGAGCGGTTATCAAACTGATCAAGGTAATAACCGGTTTTGTGTCCGTGCTGGATGCTGACTTCAAAAATACGATCCTGCTCTACAATTTCAACCGCCTCGGGAGGCTCCTCGCCCCACAGCAAGCCGGTCTGTTGTGGCAAGCCTTCATGTTTACGCACGTTCACATCAGAGCGTTCATAGATGCCCAGACACGGTGAGCAATCGCGCAAAGCCGAAATAATAGTGTCGCGCCAGAATTCAGGACCGGTACTGAGGAACTGGCAGGACAGATAATCGCCGTAGCGATCCACAATCAATCCCGGCAAACCATCGGATTCGGCATAAATCAGACGCACTGCCGTGCGTGTAGAATTCAGCAAATGCGCACGGCGCTGCACTGCGCGTTTCACACGAGCACGAATAAACGCCTCATCAACGACCTGACTGGCATCGAGTGTCCACAGCCGCGCGCGGATTTGTGACGAGGGCGACCAGGCAGCCAAGCCCAGTGCCTTGCCATCGGCGTCCAACACCGTGACCGTCTCGCCGGGCTGCGCGTTGCCGGTGACACGCTCGACACCGCCAGAGAAAATCCACGGATGGTGACGAATGACGGAGGTATCCCGCCCCTTTTTAAGTTGCAGCGTTTTCATAATTTATTCCGGTAAGGGGATATGTTCCAGATCATCACCCGGTATGGGTGGAAACCCGCCACTGCGCCAGCGTTCACGGGCAGCGTCGAGAGTGGCGCGATCATACGCTACAAAATTCCAGTTGATATAGGGAATACGCTCAAATTTTTTGCCGCCAAGCAGCACAAACCGGCTGCTTTCCTGCGCGATCAACTCACTGTCCTGCGCCTCCAGCAACACAAACTCTCCTGCGTGGAAGTGACGGCCGCCAATGTCGAGTGTGCCACTGACAATAAATACAGCGGCCTCCATGCTGCGATCCGGATGCTCCAGCACAGCGTTTTTGTCTGCGACCACATCCAGATAAAACATGGGCGAAAACGTGCGCACCGGTGACTGGCGACCAAACGCGCTGCCCACCAACACGCGCATCATAAGGCCGGGCCGATAAATGCACGGCAACGCATTTTTGGCTACGTGGGTGAAATCAGGATCGGTTTTTTCATGTTCTGGCGGCAGCGCCACCCACATCTGCAAACCGTGCAGGTGGTGAGGCTGAGTGCGCACTTCCAGTGTTTCACGCTCAGAATGCACAATGCCATGGCCGGCAATCATCCAGTTCACATCACCCGCAAAAATTTCCTGCACCGACCCCAAACTGTCTCTGTGCAACATACTGCCGGAAAACAGGTAGGACACGGTGGCTAGTCCAACATGGGGATGCGGGCGCACATTGATACCCTCACCCGCCGGAAAATGCGCCGGCCCCATTTGATCAAAAAATATAAACGGCCCCACCATTTTTTTATCACGATGCGGCAACAGTCTGGATACGGTAAACCCACCCAGATCTTTTTTATCGCCTGTCAGGATGTTTGCCATGATCAATCCTTACATAAATACAATGTCTGCCAGCGCGTTACGCGGCGTGGGTTTCTCTCGGGCAGCAAGATCTGCTGGCAAGGTGCTGGCATCGGCTGCCACGCCAATCGCAATGGCGCACACGACTTTGTGATCATCATCCAGCGCCAGTGCCTGCGTAATGTCCGCCGCCTTGATACCACCCATGGCGTGGGTATAAAGCCCCATGGCACGGGCTTGCATGGCTAGCGCCATCCACGCGGCGCCCGCATCAAATTCCGCAAAGCCGTTTGGTTTGCCATTGTGCTCAAAGGTTTTTTTAACCACCACAAAACACAGCACCGAGGCGTTTTTTGCCCAGACCTGGTTGCCCTCCACGAGCAGTGACAGGTACTGATCAAAACTGTCCTCTGTGGAGACATAAAACCGCCAGGGCTGCGCATTTTGGCAGGACGGCGCCCAGCGCGCAGCGTCGAACAAGGTCATAATGTCCTGTGCAGCAAGGCTGACTTTTTTAAACGCACGCGGCGACCAGCGTGTCACCAGCCGGGGATCGACGCCTGCATCGGCATCACGTGCTGAAAAATCCGCGGAAATGTTGTCTTCAAAATTCATAACTGTTTACTTCTCCGTCACTGTTTTGTTGTGTGAGCCTCAGGCGTATGCCATCGCGCTTGATCAGCGTCATGGTCAGTGGCAGACACGCCGGTGTAGTATGAGGATCATACGATGACACAGACTCAACAACATGCCTATCAAACATTCGCGTTATGTGGTGGACACCAATGTGCTGATTGCCGCCAGCGCCGTCGATCCCGGCCACCGCCACGACATTGGTGCTGAACCAGAAGACCCCGCACAACGCCTGCTGGTGTGGCAATGGTTGAATAAATTTTCCGCCAGCGACGCACACCTTGTGCTGGATCAGCAGGGCCGCATTTTTGAAGAGTATCATCACAAGCTCGGATTTGATGATTACGGGTTGCAAGTCATGTTGCATAAATGGGACACAGGCGCCGTCGACATGGTTGATCTGGCCTATGACCACGATGGCAATGCGGTGCTGCCTTATGAGATCAGTTGTGTTGTGCACGATATGGCCGATCGCAAAATGGTGGCCGCAGCCTTGGCCGCGCAGGAGATTTATGGCGAGTGCTGTGTGGCTTTTGCCGGTGATACCGACTGGTACGACTGGGAAAAAATATTATTGGCCACCGGGCTGGGTTATGACGCCATTATTGATGCCTGGGGGCGCGCCCGTTACCTCGACAAACAGAAACGAAAAACCCAGCAGCATCACCACAAGGAGACATAGAGCACGTGAGCGATTTTTTCCGCTTTCCACATACTGCGCACATCGCCTGGTTAAACAAGGGCAGCCCGCGTGACGACAAAATTCTGAACCCGGTTGAAATTAAAGAGCTGTTGCACGGCCCGGTAGTGGTCGAAGAAAAACTGGACGGCGCCAATCTGGGCCTCTCATTGGATGATGACGGGCAGCTGCGCGCACAAAATCGTGGACAGTATTTATTACATCCCTACACCGGTCAGTTCTCCCGGCTGGTGCCGTGGTTGGCACAACATGAAAGCGCCCTGCACGATATTCTCACACCGGATCTGATTGTGTTTGGAGAATGGTGCGCGGCACAGCACTCACTGGACTATGCCCTGTTACCCGACTGGTTTTTGATTTTTGATGTGTTCGAGCGCAGCCGCCAACAATTCTGGAGCACAACACGTCGTAACGCACTCGCGCAGTCTGCAGGGCTGGCCACGGTCCCCCGACTGTTTGAAGGCGAGATTACCCTTGATCAACTCAAACACATGGTTGAACACAAACCCAGCCATTACCGGCAAGGGCCGGGTCATGTGCACGCGCCGTTGGAAGGCGTGGTGATTCGCCGCGAATCCGCCCAATGGTGTGAAGCGCGTGGCAAACTGGTGCGTGCAGAGTTTACTCAATCCATTGAAGAACACTGGAGCCGCAAGGCGCTGAACTGGAACCGCATTCACTTTGAGTCAGGAGAACGTTGATCCAGATAATTGATCAACGCACGCCTGACACTTTCAATGGTCAGCGGCTTGGCCATGAAGTCATTCATGCCCGCGCGCACACAGGCATCTTTGTGCTCGTCCGATACGCTGGCGGTGACTGAAACAATCCAGGGAACATTGGTGTCACTGTCACGCGCTCTGATTTTGCCGGCGGCAGTCAGGCCGTCCATGTTCGGCATAAACGAATCCATAAAAATCAGATCGTAATCCTGCAGTCGGGTTTTCTCGAGCGCTATCTCACCATCATCGGCAAAGTCTGCAGTAGCATTGAGCTTGCCAAGTATGATTTTCAAAATTTCCTGATTGAGTTTATTGTCTTCGACGACCAGCACACGCAGGGAAGAAAAGTCGTAATGCACAAGCTGCTGAGTGTGGTGTTCACTGGATACCGTCAGGCTTGCGCCAGGCTTGTCTTCTTCAGACGGATTCAGATGTTGCCCTACGCCGGGCGCAAGCGGCAGATAACTGATACAGGCTGTAAATGCCGAGCCCCGGCCGGGCTCAGACTCCACCGTGACTGTGCCACCCATGATTTCACTGAGTCGACGTACAATGGTCAACCCCAGCCCTGTCCCACCGTATTTTCGCGTAACGTTACTGGATGCCTGCGTAAAGGCATTAAAAATGGCGGAAAGACGTGCCTTTTCGATCCCGATACCTGAATCGCTCACTTTGAAATATAACAGGCGTTTACTGCCTGGCGATTGCTGCACAAACACATCAAGCCGGATATAACCGTGCTCAGTAAACTTCACAGCGTTATTTAACAGATTGAGCAAAATTTGATTAATGCGTTTCTCATCACCGAGGATGTGACTGGAAACGTCAGGACTGACATTCAACACAAATTCAACATCTTTTTCACGCAACTGCTCACGGATCAGCATTGCAATCCATTTGATATTTTCATGCAGTAAAAAAGGTCTGTTCTCAAGTATAAAACTGCCAGATTCAATTTTTGAGAAATCGAGGATATCGTTAACCAGTGTCAGCAAAGAGTTGCTGCTAAGCATAATGATATTGACCAGATCGCGATTCCTGCCCTCAACCGTGTTTTTTTCAAGCACACTGGCCACACCAATAATTCCATTTAGCGGAGTGCGAATCTCATGACTTATCACCGCGAGAAAATCAGACTTCGCTTTGCTCTCGGCATTGGCGAGCTGACTCTTCTCATGCAGACGGTAAGCGAACAATGCTGCCAGGGTCAGTAGCAGACCGATCAATGCAATAGACAAGGAGGGGTAAAGCCCGGCTTGGTTTCTGGTTGCCAACAACCATTGTCCATCCGGTAAAACCACAGTCGCCTCTGCCAATGGCGCATCAAATATCTGTGGGTCACCATAGATAATGTCGCCAGTGCGCCCAAGACCATGTTGCCCGCGCAGCGCGATGTCATAGTTTCCGGTTGTGTTCGGGTTACGAAGCTCCGAAATTACCGTATCGGTATCAATCAGAACAGTCACAAGCCCCCAAAAGTCATCTGGAATAGCCTCCCGTATCGAAGGATTGGATTCAAAAAGCAGTCGCTGATTGATTGATGCAGGCTGAAACTGATGGCCCTCGATAAAGACTGCCTTGCGTGCAATAACAGCGTTACCACCCTGCAAAAGTTGCAGCGGACCGTCGACAATGGTGCGCTTATCTCTGATTGCGCGGAGCACCTCGTCTCGACGTGTGTCATCAAACAAAAGGTCATGGCCCACGGCCTGACTATTTCTGTCGGGTTGTGACACGTAACTGACAATACCACCTGGCGCTACCTGCATGCTCAGTACGCCGCTGGTCAGATTATCGAGGGTCTGCGTGAACTGATTAAAATGTTCGGCAAATTGCAAGCGTTGTTCTGGCACCGTCAGATCAAGATCCCGGTTGGCAGTGACAAAGGCTTCCAGCGAATTCGCGATATAAAAACGGCGGTAGAAAACTTCATTAATGTTGGCACTAACGGCACTGAGCGTCTGCTGTGCTTCGCGTGTCAGCTCTTCATTGCGAATGACCAGATCAAAACGGACAAAAGCGCAAGTCAGGGCAATACCCAAAACCACAACAAGCAAATGTAGCTGGAGCGCGTTAATCCGCCATGTTTTCAAGATGAGAGTCCGGTGGCGTCGATCTTCATAACATCTGGGCCAGCAATTGGTGCCCGGGACCGGAATCGAACCGGTACGGAGTTTCCCCCGAGGGATTTTAAGTCCCTTGTGTCTACCTATTTCACCACCCGGGCGGATAAAAATTTATGAGGCGACAGACTGGGAAGACAATTTGGAATGGAGGCTGAGGTCGGAATCGAACCGGCGTACACGGAGTTGCAGTCCGCTGCATGACCACTCTGCCACCCAGCCTGTACTGATCCAAATTTACCTGCCAAACAGGTAGTTACCCGGACTGGCCATTAGCCTTCTAGAAGGCCTGATATTGGAGCGGGTAACGAGGCTCGAACTCGTGACCTCGACCTTGGCAAGGTCGCGCTCTACCAACTGAGCTACACCCGCTTTATTTACATGCCGCTTTCACCGACTTGACAGCGTTTTTAGCGTTGCCTGTACTGCGAAAGAGGCGCTCATTCTAATGCCATTCGATTTTATGTCAAGCACCAAAAATCGTTTTTTTTGGCTTTTTTTCGACAATCTTACATGGCCCTCAGCGCAAGACCGGCAGTGCCTTTTTCAGGTAAACAGTCATCGACCACAGGCTTAACCCTGCCGATACATAGAGCAAAATGTACCCGAGCTGCAGCAATTGCACCGGCCTGTCCGGTGTGTAGGCTAACAGCACAATGATCGCAATCATCTGTACGGTTGTCTTCACCTTGCCGATAAAACCAACCGCTACCATGTCGCGCAAATTGCGACTGGCCATCCACTCGCGCAGCGCAGAGACAAACACCTCGCGCGCAATAATGATGGCTGTGGGTATCACGAACCACGGGCTGGGGTAGTTGGCCGTCAGCAATACCAGAGCCATCACCACCAGCAGCTTGTCGGCGACCGGATCGAGGAATGCGCCAAATGCTGATGACTGGTTGAGTTTTCTGGCCAGATAACCGTCGAGCCAGTCAGTGAGGCTGGCAATGGTAAACAGAACAGCGGCAATCAACTGACTGAAGGGCATGCCTGAGTAATAAACCAGCACAATGACTGGCACTAACATGACCCGTGACACTGTCACCAGATTGGCAATATTCATTAAGTTACGCTCTCCCGCGTGTCTTTCCTGTGCCGCTACTTTTTTTAGTCCGCGGCATTCTACTCATTATGCAAGGCTTCATAAATAACGGATGCCAGCTTTGTACTGATTCCCGGTGCCCGCGCCAGATCTGCGGCACTGGCTCGTTGTATCTCCTGTTGACCACCAAAGTACTTGAGAAGTTCGCGCCGGCGCGCCGGCCCAAGACCCGGAATCTGCTCGAGCGGGGATTGTTGTCGGGTTTTGGCGCGGCGCGCACGATGCCCGGTGATGGCAAAGCGGTGAGCTTCATCGCGCACTTGTTGCAACAGATGCAAAGCCGGCGAGTGGGTATCAATGACAATTTCACTGAACCCCTGATCAGTCGCCAGAAACAAGGTCTCCTGCCCGGCTCGGCGGCTGATGCCCTTGGCAATACCAATCAACATCAATTCGGGCAACTGGCAGTTTTTCAAGACCTCCACGGCCTGAGTCAACTGGCCTTTGCCACCATCAATCAGCAGGATGTCGGGCACTTTGCCAGCCAGCAATTCGCTGTCGGTTGAATCCTGCGGTAACTCCTGCAGTTGATTGCTCAGTTTTGCATAGCGGCGCGTCAGTGCCTGTTCCATCGCGGCGTAGTCATCCCCCGGCTGGATACCGGTAATGTTGTAGCGACGGTAGTCAGACTTCAGAGGGCCGCTTTGATCAAACACCACGCAGGCCCCCACCGTGCTTTCACCCATGGTGTGGCTGATATCAAAACACTCGATGCGTTGTGGCAGGGTGGGCAGGCCCAGCGCTTCCTGCAACAAGTCAAATCGCTGCATCATGGTCTGGCGATTATTGACCAGGCTCAGCAGGGCCTGAGTGGCATTGGCAACCGCCATTTCCTGCCAGCGGGCGCGATGTGACCGCACATTCCCCAGCAGTTTGACGGCGCGCCCGGCGGCTGCACTCAAGGCTTCCTGCAAACTCTGACTGTCCGACAATGGCGGATGTACTATCACCTCGCCCGGAATCAGACCGGGTACCAGCTCTGCGCTGTCTCGCAGATAATACTGCGCCACAAAGGCTTCCAGTAATTCAGTCGCATTGTCGGATAATTTGTCTTTGGGAAAATAGTTGCGGCTGCCCATGATTCTGCCGCCGCGAATACAGATCACGTGTACACAGGTGTACGCGCCTTCCAGCGTCGCGGCCATAACATCCGCGTCATTGCCGTCGCCTGAAATAATCTGTTGCGACTGTATCTTGCGCAGATCCACAATTTTGTCGCGTAGCCTGGCGGCTTGTTCAAAGGCCAGTTCCGCGGATTTTTGCTCCATGCGTTGACCCAGTGTCTGAATCAGGGTGTCGCTTTTGCCTTGCAAAAACAGCGAGGCATCCTGCACATCAAGCGCGTAGTCAGTGGGAGCGATCAGCCCGACACACGGCGCTGTGCAACGTCCAATCTGGTGCTGCAGGCAGGGTCGGCTGCGATTACGGAAGTAACTGTCTTCACACTGGCGCACACGAAACACTTTCTGCAACAACGCCAGACTTTCCCTGACGGCACTGGCACTGGGGTAAGGACCAAAAAAAGTGGCATCACGCTTGCGGGTGCCGCGATAAAACGCCAGCCGGGGATAGGCGTCTTTATGTGTCAGCATGATGTAGGGATAGGTTTTGTCGTCGCGCAGTTGAATGTTGTAAGGCGGCCGGAATTTTTTGATCAGATTTTGTTCCAGCAGCAACGCCTCGGTTTCACTGCTGGTGACCGTGACATCAATCGCAGCAATCTGTGACACCAGTGCCATTGTTTTCGTATCAAGACCGCTGCTGCGAAAATAATTGCTGACGCGTTTTTTAAGGTTTTTGGCTTTGCCGACGTACAAGACCTCGCCGGTCTTGTCCAACATGCGGTAGACACCGGGGCGTTGGCTCATCACCTCCAAGGTTGATTTGGCGTCAAACACCGGCTCGGGGTGCGCATCCGGCAATTGTGTTGGCATGGCGATTACCATCCTTGCCAGGCATTGGCTGGCAGAATGTTCACTTCCGGCTCCAATGTGATGTCAAAGCGCTCTTTCACACTGCGTGCTACGTTTTGTGCTAATGCGAGGATCTGCCGCCCGGTGGCCTGACCATGATTGACCAGTACCAGCGCTTGTTGGGTATGTACGCCGGCATCACCAGCGCGTGCGCCTTTCCAGCCTGCATGTTCAATCAGCCAGGCTGCGGGTAATTTGCGCATGTCCGGAACGTCTGTTTCATATGCGGGCAGGTCCGGCCAGGTCTGTCGTAACAATTGCCACTTGGCAACTGTCACCAATGGATTTCTGAAAAAGCTGCCGGCATTTCCCAGCACACGAGGATCCGGCAATTTACTGCGTCTGATCGCACAGACGGCGTCAAACACATCACGCGCACCGGGTTGAGGGTTATTCGCCAGCGCCTGTTGCAAGGCTGGATAACTCAGCCGGGGCCGGGTATGTCTGCTGAGTCGCAAACACACCGACAAAATCACCGCGTGATCTTTTAAGGCATGTTTAAAAATACTGTCGCGGTAGGACAACTGGCATTCGTCAGCACTGATCTGATGCACCTGTTGGTTACGTCGATCAAAATAACGCACGCTGTGCAGCACATCAGCCAACTCCACGCCATACGCGCCAATGTTCTGCACTGGCGCAGCACCGGTGCTGCCGGGAATCAACGCCAGATTTTCAAGACCCGGCAGGTTATTGTTTAAACAATACTCCACCAGCGAATGCCAGTTTTCGCCGGCCGCGGCGTTCACCAACACCCAGTCGTTTGCGCCCGATTCAGCCCGGACACTGATGCCGCGCAAGGCGATCTGTATAACCAACCCAGGAAAGTCGTCGGTAAACAGCATGTTGCTGCCGCCACCCAGTATCAGCACGGGCAGATCGTTGTGGTCGGCCTGCGCTAACAGGATTGGCAACTCATCTTCCTGCTCAAGATGCGTGAAGTAGCGAGCCCGCGCCGGCACACCAAAACTGGTGAGTGGGCCCAGTGCCTCATTCTGCAACCAACTACTGTTCAACACCCTGCCCGGCCCTTCGCTCACGGCAACTCACTGTCTGATAAAAATCGTCTGACTGCTTCCAGATCGTCCGGCGTATCGACGCCCGCAGGTACCTTTTGGACGGCTTCATCCATGATGATACGCACACCGTGGTGCATGGCACGCAATTGCTCAAGGCGTTCACTGACTTCCAGCAGTGATCGGGGCCAGCTGACAAAACTGTTCAAGGTCGCCACACGGTAGGCATAAATACCGATATGTCTTTTGCCGTGCACCGGTTCACTGTCTTGCCAGGGCAACGCAGATCGGCTGAAGTACAAGGCATAACCCTGTGCGTCCGTCACCACTTTAACGGCGTTGGGATTGTGCAATTCCGTGGCATTGTGGAGGGTGTGAAACAAACTGCTGATGCCAGCATCCGGGAATTTCTGCAGATTTGCGGCAACCTGATTAACGGTCGCTGGCGGAATCAGCGGTTCGTCACCCTGCACATTTACAACCACCGCATCGTCAGGCAGTCGCAGCGAGGCGGCAACTTCCTGAATACGGTCAGTGCCAGACTGGTGATCTGCGCGCGTCATCACCACCCGCGCACCAAAACCCTCGGCCACGCGTGCAATGCGCTCGTCATCGGTCGCAATGACCACGGCGTTTGCGTCACTTTCACATGCGCGGTGATAGACGTGTTGAATCATCGGCAGGCCGGCGATGTCCAGCAACGGTTTACCCGGCAGCCGTGTTGATGCAAACCGTGCTGGAATGACCACCATAAAACCCGGGTTGTGCTGGTTCATGATCGATTTTCACGCTCGTCTGCACTGAGTGTGCGCGCCTCGGTTTCCAGCATCACCGGAATATCATCACGAATCGGATATGCCAGCGCATCGGCGTAACACAACAGTTCGGCCTGCTCACGCTTGAAAACCAGTGGCCCTTTACAGACTGGACATACCAGTATACTCAGCAGCTTCTTGTCCATCAGTCTCTCCTGATCTTTATGTCGAAAATCATAGGGTCAGCGGGGAATACGCGTGACATCAAGCATGATCAGCTGATCATTGATTGTTTGCAAAAATGTTGCCGGCAATGCTGCCTTGACACTGAGATACCACCAGTTATCCGAGGCAAACCGCTGACATTTCACTGCATCTTTTTCTGTCATCAACAAAGCAGATTGGCGCGCAAATGCCAGATCTGCCGGCGTGTAGGCATGATGATCAGCAAACACCCGGGGCCGCACCCTGAATCCAAGCTGCGTCAAGGTGTCAAAAAAGCGCTGCGGGTTACCAATACCGGCTATCGCATCAACCTCTACCGCATCCTGTTCATCCGCTGTGCCGAGCGCCAGAGACAAGGCACTCAGACTGACCTGTTGGCCCGAGCGCACGTTGACCCAGACGTCGGGCTGCAACGTAAAGCGCGCTTGCTCGGTCTGCACGCTTGGCAAAGTCAGTGGTTGTTGCCCATTGATCAACAGGTAATCCACGTCATTCAGGCGCTGCGCAGGCTCTCGCAACGGTCCAGCTGGCAGACACCAGCCATTGCCCAATCCACGCGCGGCATCGATCACCACTATTTCGATATCCCGCCACAAACGATAATGCTGCAACCCGTCATCACTGATCACCACATCACAGTCCGACCCGGCGATCAGCGCCTGCATCGCACGCGTTCGATCCGGATCCAGCACCAGCGGTCCGCTCAAATACCGCCTCATCAATCGCGCTTCATCACCGCTGTCACGCACATCAGTGCTTGCCTCAACCCATAATGGATATTGCCGCGCCGCGCCGCCATAACCACGGCTGATCACCCCCACTCGTCGGCCACTTTTTTCCAATGCCGCTGCCAAGGCAATCACCACGGGCGTTTTTCCGGTCCCGCCCACGGCGATATTGCCAACCACAATCACCGGAATGGCCGGCTGCTTTTGCAAGGCAGTCAGTCGTTTTCGCCGGATGCTACCGACCAACCTGAACAAGGCCGACAAGGGGCGCAGTACGTGTAACCACACCGACCCGTTGTACCAGGCATCGGCCAATGCGGCCATCAGGCAAAGTCTCCACCGTGAATGGCCAACTCCGGGCCGGGCTCGCCCACTTCTGCAAACTGCATTCTGTGCAAGCGGGCATAATGCTGATTCAGTGCCATCAATTCATGGTGGCTGCCACTTTCGACAATACACCCCTGATCCATCACCACAATCAGATCGGCATTTTCGATGGTGGACAAGCGATGCGCGATCACAAAGGTTGTGCGCCCGCGCATCAGTTCATTCAGCGCTTGTTGTATATGCTGCTCGGATTCGGTATCGAGGGCCGATGTCGCTTCATCCAGAATCAGTACCGGGGCATTTTTCAGGAAGGCACGGGCAATCGCCAGACGCTGGCGTTGACCACCGGAGAGCAAGGCGCCGCCATCACCAACATCAGCGTCATACATCAGCGGCAGCTTTTCAATAAACTCGGCGGCATGGGCGTTTCGTGCCGCTTCCTGAATCTGTTCGAAAGAAACCTTGTCGCGCACACCGTAAGCGATGTTTTCCGCGACAGAGCCTTCAAACAACACCACATCCTGCGTAACGATGGCAATCTGCTCGCGCAGGTTGGCCAGTTGGTAATCCGCCAGCGGAATACCATCCAAACGAATACAACCCGATGAGTTATCGTAAAAGCGCGGCAACATCGATACCAAGGTAGATTTTCCGCTGCCCGAGCGCCCCACCAACGCCACGGTCATCCCTGGCTGGGCGGTCAGATTGATGTCTTGCAGCACTGTTTTGTCAGATTCATAGGCAAACCCGACGTTTTCAAACTCCACCAGCCCATTTGCCCGGGCTGTTGTGTAGTAACCACCATTGTCTTCACGGGGGGTATCCAACAAATCAAAAATACTGCTGGCGGCCGAGATACCGCGTTGAATGATGGCATTAACACCGGACAGCTGACGAATGGGTTTGGCAAGCAAACCCGCCAGCGTCAGGAAAGTGACCAACTCACCAGCCGACGACGATGCAAACAACTCGGGAGACATGGCAAACCAAATCAGAATGGCCATCGCAATACTGACCAGAATCTGCACCAGAGGCGTCGCTGTGGATTCTGTGGCGACCATCTTCATATTCTGGCGGCGATTGCGTTCGCTGGCCGTGTTAAAACGGCGCGACACAAATTCCATTGCATTAAACGTGCGGATCACTAACTGGCCTTTGATCGACTCGTTGGTAATTTGTGTGACATCACCCATCGAGTCCTGCATCTGTCGGCTGTAACGACGATAACGTGAGGTTGCCAGATGCACCACCAACGCCACCAGCGGCGCAACCAGCAGAAACACCATACTCAGGCGCCAGTTCACCCAGAACAACATCGCCAACAGCCCCACCACCGTCATGCCTTCACGCAGAATCACGGTAATGGCGTTGGTCGCCGCACCTTTGATCTGCGCCACATCGTAGGTGACCTTGGAGACCAGTCGGCCAATGCTGTTCTGGTCGTAATAACGCACCGGCACCGTGAGCAGTTGATCCACAATCTGCTGTCGCAACTTGTGCACCACATGATTGGCGATATACTCCAGCGAATAGCCGCCCATAAACCCGCCAATACCCCGCACCACAACAATCAGCACACATAAGACGGGGCTTAGAATGCGCCCCTCAGGGCTGCGTGCTTCAACCTGATCTATTGTCCAGCCTAACCAGGGCGCTACCGCAGCCTGACTGGCGGCATAAATAACGTAACCGAGAATGCACACACAAAACACGCCGATGTAAGGACGCATATATGACAGCAACCGCGTGTACACCTGCAGGCCGGTCATCACTTTGACGGCCATCGTAGCTTGTGCGGAACCGGGTGTTTGCGTCGACATACGAATCCGTCACTCCTCGTTGGCAGGGCTTGACTGTGAGGTTTGATCGCCGGTCTCGGTCACCTGCGACGCCGGCGGTCGTGTGGCAATGCTCAAGCGGCTGAATCCTGCCCGACCAATGGCATCCATGGCGGTGACTACCGACTGATGCGACGCTTCGGCATCAGCCACCAGCAACACCGGTCGACTGCGATCGCCTTGGGCGCGCTGAAGGATCGCATCACTCAAGGTGCTGGCCTGACTGTTGCTCAGCACATCGCCATTGACACTGTATCGCCCGGCTTCGCTGACCGTCACTTCGATCTGGTCTACCAGCGTTTCGCCCTGATTGGCGTCGGCCTCCGGCAGATTCACTGACAAACGTGTATCGCGTGTAAAGGTTGTTGTCACCATAAAAAAAATCAGCAGCAGAAACACCACATCAATCAACGGGGTCAGGTTGATTGCAGGGTCTTCCAGCGTGCGCCGAGGGAAATTCACGCTTTTTTCTCGCTTTCTGCTGGCGCTGCGTAATCACGGACATCGACTCGACGATCACTATGCAAGGCATCAACAAGTTTGGCCGATTCCTGCTCCAGCGCCAGCACCAAGGTATCCACGCGTCGCACAAAAAAGCGGTGACAGGCATAGGCTGGAATCGCCACACACAAACCAGCGGCAGTAGTGATCAGCGCCTCGGAAATGCCACCGGCCAGCGCGTTGGGATTGCCGGTGCCCTGCACCATAATTTCAGTAAACACCCGAATCATGCCGATCACAGTACCCAGCAGGCCCAACAATGGCGTGATGGCCGCGATGGTGCCAAGAGTGCTCAGGTAACGTTCCAACTCATGAATCACCACGGCGGCCGCCTGGGCGATGGCGGAGTTCATGGCATCACGGCCCTGTCGCGCCTGTAGCAACCCGGCAGCCAGAATCTGTCCCAACGGCGAGCCCAATCGCAGCTCCCGCATGCGTGTTGAATCAAGCTCATTGTTTTTGATCCAGGTCCATACCTGACCGACGGCGTATTTGGGTGCAATACGGTTGACACTCAGTGTCCAGAATCGTTCGATCACAATGGCAATGGCCAGAATTGAACACAAAATAATGGGCAGCATTAACCAGCCGCCAGCCATAACAATCTCTACCACAACTGTCGCCTCCGCTGAACCGGCGCCTACTTTACCATAACTTGCCAGAATTGAACTGCTCAGCGTGGCGAGTGCCAGAATCGCCGCGCCAGCTCACGGTGCCGGTTGATCAGACGTGGTTGCTCACCGCCCAATTCAAACAACAGCGCGCCGGATTGAGTGAGATGCTCCACCTGCGCGCCGGCATGTTCATAGCGCTGCACAACATCGGAGTGAGGATGATCAAAGCGGTTGTTATAACCCGCCGACATCACCACCCAGTCTGCCCGCACAGCATTGACAAATGCCGGACTACTGGAACTGCGACTGCCATGATGCGGCGCCTGCACAATATCGGCAGCGAGTCTATCCTGCCATTGACTCACCAACCAACGCTCCGCGTCTTGTTCGATATCACCGGTCAGCAACACTCGTTGCCCGTTAATGGAAATCTGCAGTACACACGAGGTGTTATTTAAATTGCCATGGGCCAGCGCCTCAGCGCGCGCGGCAGGCGGATACAGGATCAGGAACTCAACTGCATCCCACTGCCAGCGTTGACCCGCCTCACATTGTTGCACGCTGCTGACGGACGCGGGCAGTCGTGCAGCGTTGTCGCCGGTACCGCTGCGACCGCTGATCAAGGTATGCATGCTGAGCTCGGCTGCCAGCGAGTGCAGACCACCACTGTGATCGGCATGCCAATGGCTGACCATCACCGTATCCAGATGGTTGACCCGGCTCCAGCGTAAATACGGCAACAACACCGCCTTGCCAGCATCAAAGTCAGGTCCCAGCGCCGGGCCGGTATCAAACAGCAGGTTGTGCCGATGCGTGTGCACGGCCACCGCAAGCCCCTGTCCGATATCGAGAAAGCGCACCCATACCCGTCCCGGTGGCGGACGCTCAGCCTCGGGTGGCCGCAGTAACGGCAGTAACATCACCAGCGCCAACCAGCGCGGAATCAAACCGCGAGGGGCCAATAACACCACGCTGGCCAGTGCCATCAACACCATCACCTCACCACCCGGCACAGCCGGTCGCCACGTTCCCGCCGTTTCGCTTAGCAATCCGCCGAGAAAAATCAACAACATACCCAGCAACTGATCTGCGGCCAGCAACAAGTAGCTGGCCCCGGGCACGCTCAACATCAGCGCAATGGCTCCTGTCAACGCCAGTGGTACCACCAACAGACTGACCAGCGGAATGGCAAAGACATTGGCCAGCGGCGAGATCAGGGACACTTGCCCGGTCCACACAATCAATGGCAGCAACAACCCGGCACTGACCACCCATTGTGGCTGAACCCAGCGTTGCCAAGCCGTGGCCATTTGCTCGCGCCACTCCGGCTGTTGTGTACGAACTTTGCCAATGCCTGAAAAGGCCAGAAAAAGCGAGGCCACCGCGCCAAACGATAACCAGAAACCGGCCTGAGTGACTGCCAGCGGATCCAGCACCAACACCAGAAACGCAGCCAGCAGCAATGCGTCTGCCGCTGCCGTGGCCAGGCCAAGCAACCGGCTGGCCATTAACACGCTGATCATGATCAAGGCGCGTTGTGTTGGCAGTGAAAATCCCGCCATCAGGCTGTAACACAGAGCAGCCAGCATGGCCGCCACCGCCGCCCACTGTTGCGCGGGCATGACCAGCATAAGGGCTGGACTCAATCGCACCAGTGTGTTGACCAGTGTCCACGCACACAGGGCAATAAACCCGACATGCAGACCTGAAATCACCACCAGATGATTGGTCCCGGTGCGGGTAAACAGCGTCCATTGCGAATCATTGATACCCTCACGGTCGCCGATCACCAAGGCTTTTAGCAGGCCCGGGTACCTGAACGCTTTGTCTGGGTCGCCACCGACAGTATCAATGCCGGTTGCCAGCGCCGCCCGCCAGGCGTTAATGCTTACGCTGGCCGGCGCTACACGTTGATTAAAGGACGTTTCGCGGATGTAACCGCGCGCCATGATGCCACGCTGAAACTGACTGGCTTCATAGTCAGCCACCCCGGGATTGGAAAAACCATGCGGCCTGTTCAGACGTACACGCAACTGCCAGTGTTCACCAGGATGAATCCGTAGTGCACCATAATCACTCAAGGTGACACGCACGCCTTGCATGAACCGGTTGTCGGCTGCGCACTGCTCGGGCTTCAGGCGAAGACAGGCCGCTGCCACCTCAAACTCAAACTGGCGGGAACGTTGATTGCCAAACCCGCCAGCGTCCTCGGTGTCGGTCTGTGGCTGACCGCGGATCAGACTGGCTACCTTGCCAACAACCCAGAAATCCTGTCCCTCCAGTTCACGCGGAAAACGCTGCTGTAGTTGTTGCTGTGCCAGCATCATTGCCCAACAAAAGCCGGCAATCAGCAGCAGACCATCACTAAGCACCCGCCTTGTGAGTCTGGGCCAGGTCTTTGCTCTGTTGCACACACATGCCAACACCAAGGCCAGCAAACACAACACAGCCGAGAGCACGCTGGCGGCATAAAAACTCTCCATCAACAGCCGTGGCGCCTCGCTCACCCGACTGTGAAGGGCAATACCACAACAAAGGACCAGCAGCCGCAAACGCATTCAGACTCCCGCCCTGACAAAAAAAGGCATCCCCGCTCACAGGGGATGCACAGATTTTATAGAGGGGATATGACGACGCTGCCGGAAAAAGTCTGCGTTCAGGTTAATCAGTCAGCGCGCAAGGCCTCGGCGGGCAATACCCGCGCAGCGCGCCAGGCAGGATACAAACTGGCCAACAGGCATAACAGCAGCACGCCGCCACTGACCCAACCAAGGTCGGACCAGCGTAACTGCGACGGCAAAAAATCGACCGGATACACGTCGGCACTGAGCAATTGAGTGCCGGTCAGACTTTCCACCCAGCGATACAGAGCACTGATATTGAGTGCCAATACCGACCCCAGCACCAGTCCAAGTCCTGCACCCATCAAACCAATCAGACAACCCTGAAGCACAAAAATGCGACCAATCATGCCGGGCGACGCACCCATGGTGCGCAGGATGGCGATATCCGACCGCTTGTCGCGCACAATCATCACCAAACTGACCACCAGATTAAACGCGGCAACGGCGACCAGCAGCCATAACAAAAATCCGACGATGGTGCGAGAGAGTCGTATGTTGTCGTATATCGCCCCGAACCACTGTGTCCAGGTTTCCACGTAAAAGCCCTGCGGTAAAACTTGTTCTATGTCACCACGCAACTGATTAACCGCCAGCACGTCGCTGGTGCGCAGGCGCAGACCATCGTAACTGTCAGGCTGTCGATACAGCGCCTGTGCATCGGGCAAGGCGATCATCACCAATTGCTCGTCAAGCTCCTGGGTGCCGACCCGAAAAATACCCGCGACGGTAAATCTACGCTGCAACGGCAACGGTGCGACCGGATTGATGGATACATTGAGGGAATACAGACTGACACTGTCGCCAATGCCAACGCCCATCAGATCCGCCAGTGTTTGACCCAACACCATCTGAAAACGTTGCTCGCCTAGCGCCTGCAAGGACCCGGCACGCATAAACTGTGGCAACCGGGAAATCATCTGCTCTCGTTGTGGATCAACGCCGTTGACTAACACGCCTTTACTGCCCAACGGCCCCGATAACACCCCATTGGCTGTCAGTACCGGCGCAGTCAGTTCGATGCCCGACACCGCCTGCAAGCGCTCGTCCAGTGTCTGCCAGCTTGCTGAGCGTGGTCGCTCCTGAGTGGTGACCGTGGCATGTGGCAACACACCCAACACATTTTCGCGCACCTCCCGATCAAAGCCGTTCATCACCGATAACACGGCGATCAGGATGGTGACACTCAGCGCCAGCCCCCCGATGGTCAGCAGGGACATAAAACTCACCAGCTGGCTGCGCCGTCCCACACTGACATAGCGCAGTGCAATGCGCGCTGCCAGCCACACGGGTTTACGGTCAGAGTGATTGCTGGTGTTCACGCGTCTGCTGCCTGTAAACAGCCATTACTGAGCACCAGCACACGATCCAGTGTCGCGGCAAAACGTTCGTCATGGGTGACCACTACAAAGCTGGTGTCCAATTGCAGGTTGAGCGACCGCATCAGCTCGTGAATGCCCTGTGCAGTACGATGATCAAGATTGCCGGTAGGTTCATCCATCAGCACACAGCGCGGCTCACTGACCAAGGCGCGGGCAATCGCCACGCGTTGACGCTCGCCACCGGACAGTTCTGAGGGCTTGTGTGTCAGACGGTGTGACAAGCCGACTTGAGCCAGCAATTCTGCAGCGTTGGCGCTGGCCGCTTTGGTGGAACTGCCACCGATCAACAACGGCATGGCCACATTTTCCAACGCCGAAAACTCACCCAACAGATGATGGAACTGATACACAAACCCCAGATAACGATTGCGCAGACTGGCGCGGGCACGATCATTCATGCTAGCCAGATCACAACCGGCGACCTCAATATGGCCACCGCTTGGCATATCGAGTCCGCCCAACATATTTAACAGGGTGGTTTTGCCGGAACCGGAGCTGCCCACCACGGCGATGCGCTCACCGGGATACACATCCAGGTTCACGTCCATCAACACATCCACCTGTTGTGGCCCTTGCGTGTAACGCTTGCTCAGGTGCCGACAACTGATCACGGGAATCAGGTCTTTCGGGCGAGTGGCGGTAGTGTGTTGATTTAAGTCCATGGCGGTTCCGTCAAGCTGGTTGGCATCCATCGTATTGATCTGCACTGATTCACTCATAACGCAAAACGTCCGCAGGCTGTATACGGGCGGCACGCCACGCGGGGTAAAGTGTCGCCAGCAACGATATCAACAAGGCACTGGCACTGACCACTACAACATCGGACCACACCAGCTCCGCGCTCAAGTGGGCAATCATGTATACGTCACCGGGTGCCAACAGCGTGTTCATCCAGTTTTCGAACCCACGGGTAATGCTGGCCAGATTCAGGGTCAAGACAATGCCGCCCACCGCGCCCAGCAAAGTGCCAAGCACACCGGCAGCAAACCCCTGAATCACAAATACAGTCATCACCGTCAACCGGCTGGCACCCATGGTGCGCAGGATGGCGATGTCTGCGCTCTTATCCGCCACTGCCATCACCAGTGTTGCCACAATGTTGACGGCACCAATGATGACAATCATCAGCAGCATAAAGCCGGTCAGGATTTTTTCCATGCGTAGCGCATCAAACAGACTGCGACGGGTCTCGCTCCAGCTGCTGACGCGGTAATCGTCCGCTGGCAATCCGCTGGCAGCCTGCACGGCGATGGCTTGCGCATTAAAAATGTCAGACACTTTCAGCCGGATCTGCACATCCGCCCCCTGCCCCGCCGCAAACAACGCCTGAGCGGCATCAAGGCGAATCAGCGCGATACTGTCATTGTCGTAGAAACCGAAGTCCGCAATGCCGACGACCCGAAACGTGCGTGCTGCCTCGGTTGAGCCCGTCAACAGACTGGACAAGGGTGTTGCCGACAAAGGCATCCCGGTAAATATGCCTAAGCGCGAGGCCAGGCGAGTACCCAGAATAATACCGTCCGGCGCCTGTTCCAGTTGCGCAATCAGCGCGCGCAAATGCTGATCGGGTTGCTGCAACACGCCCGATTCAAGCGCTGAATCAATGCCTCTGATTTCCACAAAATCGCCATATCCTTCAAAGCGCAACCATGCTTCGGCACTCACAAACGGTGCCGCGGCGACGATGCCGGGCTGATCGGTCAGTGCTGTCACGGCCTGTTGCCATGGCAATGACTCATCTGGCAACACCAGTCCTGCGTGTGGCACGGTTTTCAAGGTTTCGGCGCGCATGGTGCTGGTTGAAGCATTAATCACCGACAACACTGCAATCAACGCCAGCACACCCAACGCAATCCCCAGCATGGAGATCAGTGTCACAAAGGACATCAACTGATTCTTTTTGCGGGCGCGCACAAACCGCAGGCCAATAAACAGAGCTAGGGGACGGAACATCATGGTGATAACAGTCGGGGACGCTTTAACATGGCGCGATTCTAGTCGAGCCCCCTGTTTAAAACAAACCTTGCCAGCGTTGTTAATGCAGGTGTTTGAATAAAAAAGGCTTTACTGTTATAGTCGGCGGGCTGAAAAAAGCAGATAACCATGAATTCGTATGAACAGGCAAAAGCGCCTGTTATACCAATAGCAGTAAACCCGAATAGCACGACCAAACGTTATTAACTGTAATTTTTAACAATGCTGTAACCGGAGCGCCCGGCAACACTCAGTGCTGCTGTGAGGACTCCAGGAACGAAGATTTTTGCGCACGGGCAGCCAGTATTGCTGACCCCGCCGCGATCAGTGCCGGCACACCAGCTGTACGCTTTTGAGACGTCTCGTTTTGTGAACGATCAAAAGCACAGTGTTCCTGTTTAGCCGCACTGAATGACGGCCAGGCAAAAACAAAACCTGACATCGTAGCAACCGGCGGCCAGTGTCACAGGCTGACCGACGGTAAACGGATGGACAGTACGCGCTTGAAGCAAGCGTATGGAATTGAACAAAGGAATAAAGGCTGATCAGCAAAGACCCAGGGTCGCGATCAGTTTTTGAAGCAGACGTCGTGAGCAGGGTAATCGGGAAACAAAGCGTCGCATGATTTGCAGACGTACTACCGGACAAGTCCACGCTGAAACTCAGCAGTTGGCCTGATTAATACCCGATCTCTCAACGAGTCAGGCGCTATTTTATTTTTTCGCCGACGCCTCACCTGTATTCCTGTTTACTCCATACCCGGCTGTGCGTGCTGTCTATCCCTCGTTTTGTTTTCCTGACCGACCTTTAGTCAACGATATCCTGGATACCTGCTCTGGTTCTATAGAGACATGTATCTATCATGAAAAGAATGTTGATCAATGCCACGCAGGAAGAAGAACTGCGTGTTGCCCTCGTTGATGGCCAGAAACTGTACGACCTGGACATCGAAAACCGCACCCGTGTTCAGAAAAAGGCCAGTATTTTCAAAGGCCGCATCACTCGCGTAGAACCCAGCCTGGAAGCCGCGTTTGTTGACTTTGGCGCTGAACGCCACGGCTTTTTGCCACTCAAGGAAATCGCACCGGAATACTTTAATAAAAAGGGTTCTGAGGGCGGCCGCGTTAACATCAAAGAATCGGTGTCCGAGGGCACAGAAGTCATTGTGCAGGTGGAAAAAGAAGAGCGCGGCAACAAAGGCGCAGCGCTGACCACCTTCATCAGTCTGGCCGGTCGTTATCTGGTGTTGATGCCAAACAACCCACGTGCGGGTGGCATTTCCCGTCGTATTGAAGGCGATGAGCGCTCCGAGATCCGTGAAGCCATCAATGGTCTGGAGATTCCGGACGGCATGGGCATCATCGTGCGCACCGCCGGTGTGGGCAAAAATCAGGAAGAACTGCAGTGGGACCTCGACTATCTGTTGTCGCTGTGGACCTCAATTACCGACGCATCCGAGAAGAAAAATGCACCGTTCCTGATTTATCAGGAAAGCAACGTCATCATTCGCTGCATCCGCGACTATCTGCGCCAGGACATCGGCGAAGTGTTGCTCGACACCAAAGAAGCCCATGAAGAAGCCTTGAATTTTGTGCGTCAGGTGATGCCGCAGTACGAGTCCCGTATCCGTCTGTATAACGAATCGCTGCCGCTGTTTAACCGCTTCCAGATCGAAGCGCAAATTGAGTCAGCCTTTCAGCGCGAAGTGAAACTGCCCTCCGGTGGCTCGATTGTGATCGACCCGACCGAAGCGCTGATCTCCATCGATATCAACTCCTCGCGGGCAACACGCGGTTCTGATATTGAAGAAACCGCCCTGAACACCAACCTTGAAGCGGCCGATGAAATTGCCCGTCAATTGCGTCTGCGTGATATGGGCGGCCTGGTGGTGATCGATTTTATCGACATGAGCTCCACCAAAAACCAGAAAGAAGTTGAAAACCGTATGCGTGACGCGTTGGAAGCTGATCGCGCGCGGGTACAGGTTGGTCGCATCTCCCGGTTCGGTTTGCTGGAAATGTCACGACAGCGTCTGCGTCCCTCATTGGAAGAAACCAGTGCCGTGGTGTGCCCGCGTTGTAATGGTCAGGGTGCTATCCGTGATGTGAAGTCATTGTGCCTGTCCATTTTGCGAGTCTTGCAGGAAGAGGCAAACAAGAAAAAGAGCGCCGAAATACGCGCAATTGTGCCTTTGTCAGTGGCCGCGTATCTGTTGAATGAAAAGCGCAACGCCATTGCAGCCATTGAAGTGCAAAGCAAAACGCGTTTGCTGATTATTCCCAATCCGTCATTGGAAACCCCGCATTACGAAATACAGAGTCTGACCTTGCAAGACGGTGGTACACCGCTAGCCAGTTATGAAATTGTGACAGCACGCGACGATCACGAAGACGTGGTTGTCGCAGAAAAAACCAAACCCGCCCAGCAAGCTGCTGTGCAGGCGCCCACTGTGCCTCAAGCGCCGGCGCCGTCGGCACCCGCGCCTGCACGTGCGCCGCTCGCCGCGGCCGCACCGCGCAAAAAGGGCTTTTTTGCTTCCTTGTTGTCCATCATTGGTCTAGCTGAAGACGAGCCGGAAGCTGCAAAGGACAAGGCAGACGATGCCGACAGCGCAGATAGGCAGCGTGGCCGACGCCCGCAGGGCTCAGGTCAGGGTGCGCAGAATCGTAACGCTCGCCAGGGTCGCAGTGGCGGCCGCAGCGACCGGGATCGTAATGACCGAGACCGTAATGAGCGCGATCGTCCGGACCGTGACAAAGGCGCAGCGAAAGCAGACGACGATATAAAAACCGAACGCAAGGACGAGCGGCGCCCATCACGTGACGCTGCGGACGCAGAAGCTGCCCAGGGTCAGAGCCGGGGTCGCCGTCGTGGTGGCAACCAGCAAGGCGGTCAGGCACAAGCGAATAACCGTCAACGTCCAGCGGATGACGAAGCACTGCGTAAAGACAGCACGGTTGAGGCTGTTGACACCGATGCAGCTGAAGACACCAGCGGCGAAGCCAAACGTCGTCGCGGTGATCGCAGACCTCGCAATACCAACAAGCGCGTGCGTGGTCCGCACCCTGATGGCTTGGACACAACACAGGATATCGCTGCGGCTGACGCGCCCGTTCAAACTATCGAGGTTGTTGCCGTCGCTCCAGTGATTGAAAGTGATGAAGACAATGTTGTTGCCAGTGATATTACTGACACCACAGCGGTAGAAACAGATGAAGCGGCTGCCAAACCACGTCGCCGTCGCAGCCGCGGCGGTCGATCACGTCGTGGCCGCGGTCAGACGGGTGATACCGGCGCAGTTGAATCTGCAGAGGGTGTCGATGCGGCCGATGAAACAGATGAAGCTGATGCTGACACAGATACCGACAGCAATGAGTTTAACCAAGCAGCTGACGAAAGCGTATTGACAGATCAGCAGCCAGACCAGGCAGACCCTGTTGTCACGGAAACGGTTGTCACGGACACTGTTGTGACTGAACCTGTCATCAACACAGAAGCAGCGAGCGATGACGACGCCCCGGTAGCCAAACCGGCTGCCCGCTCATCAGGTCGCTCTGCAGCTGCTCGCTCGGCAGCCAAACAAGCCGCAAACGATGCCGCACTGGCAGCGCAGGCGGCAAGTGCCGAGCAAACCACTGACAGTGAATCTGCGACTGTCGCAGACGAGACTACTGTCGAGATTACCGCTGAATCGGCCCCGGTTGCCGAGCCAGCTGTGCCGGCAGCAGACGTCGCCTTGATCGCAGAACCGGCTGCGGCCGTGTATGCGGCACCAGCAGAGCCTGTGGCGCAGGTTGTTAATACACCTGCCGTTGAGCCAGCGCCTGTTGCTGACACGCCAGCGCCTGTCAGCAGCAGTGGCAGAGCACCCAACGACCCACGAGAAATTCGTCGACGTCGCCTTGAAGAAGAAGCCCGATTGGCCGCGCAGGCAGCTGCCAATAATCCGGAGTAAACGCATCGCGCATAAAAAAACCCGGTTTAACCGGGTTTTTTTATGAATGGCATTTTTGAAACGGTTTACAGCGGGAGGGTTTACAGCTTCTCAGCCAGCTCCGGCACTGCCTGGAACAGATCTGCCACAAGACCATAATCGGCGACCTGGAAAATGGGCGCTTCTTCGTCTTTATTGATGGCCACAATCACCTTGCTGTCTTTCATACCGGCCAGATGCTGAATCGCGCCGGAAATACCCACTGCAATATACAAGTCAGGCGCAACAATTTTGCCGGTTTGACCAACCTGCATATCATTGGGCACAAAACCCGCATCAACAGCTGCACGCGACGCACCAATGGCAGCGCCCAATTTGTCAGCCACTTTTTCCAGCAACACAAAATTGTCGCCATTTTGCATGCCGCGGCCACCGGAAATCACGATGGAGGCGCCAGTCAGCTCGGGTCGCTCGGACACGGTCAACTGCTGGCTGACAAACTCGGCGATGTCCTGATCCTTGACCACAGCGAGAGTTTCCACGGCGGCAGAACCACCGTCTTTGGCCGCTTCTTCAAACCCGGTGCCACGCACCGTCACTACTTTCACCGCATCGCTGGACTGCACAGTGGCCAGCGCGTTGCCCGCATAAATGGGACGAACAAAGGTATCTGCACTTTTCACAGCCGTGATGTCAGAAATCTGCGCCACGCCCAGCAACGCTGCCACTCGCGGCATGAAGTTTTTGCCGGTTGTGGTCGCAGGTGCCAACACGTGTGAATACGCGCCTGCAATCTCAACCACCAAAGCGGAAATATTTTCAGGCAACTGATTGGCATATACCGCGTTGTCGGCCAGCAAGACTTTGCTGACACCAGCCACTGCGGCGGCGGATGCGGCCACTGCTGCGCAATTTGAACCTGCCACCAGCACAACAATGTCGCCACCGATGGCTTTTGCGGCAGTAATGGTATTAAGCGTCGCCGGTCTCAGGGCGGTATTGTCGTGTTCTGCGATAACCAAAATACTCATATCTGCTACCCCTTAGATGACTTTGGCTTCAGTTTTTAATTTGCTGATCAGTTCATCAACGCTGGCCACTTTCACACCCGCAGAGCGGCTGGGTGGCGGTTCAACAGCAATGACTTTTAAACCGGAACTGACATCCACACCCAATTCTTCAGGGGTCACAGTGTCGAGTTGCTTTTTCTTGGCTTTCATAATGTTGGGCAGCGACGCGTAACGCGGCTCATTCAGGCGCAAATCCGTGGTGATCACGGCCGGCAATCTCAGCGACACCGTTTGCTCGCCGCCATCCACTTCACGCGTCACCAACGCGCGGCCATCAGCAATATCCACTTTGCAGGCAAACGTGCCTTGTGGCATTCCCGCCAGCGCCGCCAGCATCTGGCCAACCTGGTTATTATCTGAATCGATGGACTGCTTGCCCAGAATGACCAGACCAATGCCTTCTTTTTCAACCAGTTTTTGCAACAGACGTGCAACGGGCAAGGGCTGCAGATCCGCCGCCGCTTCCACGTGAATGCCGCGATCTGCGCCCAGCGCCAGCGCGGTACGAATTTGCTCCTGGCAGGCTTTTTCACCAATAGAGACTGCAATGATCTCTTCAGCAAGCCCTTTTTCCTTCAGGCGAATCGCCTCTTCTATGGCAATTTCACAAAAAGGATTGACCGCCATTTTTGCATTGGTCAAATCCACACCGCTGTTATCAGCTTTGACACGTACTTTTACGTTTGCATCAACTACACGTTTGATCGCTACCAGAATCTTCATGGATTCTCCAAATTCACTGATTTAAAAACATCACTGATTGAGTAAACAGCGAGGCACATAAAAAAAGGCTGCTAATGATGCCCCGTTTATCCAGACTCGTCAACAAAAAGGCCGGTCAAAGGTCCGCACAAACGGCACCAAAATCGAAGTCTTTTCCTGCACTTCGCAGCACCAGTTTTGCGTCCTTCCCTTTGTTTTTTATATCTTTTTTATCATCTTCAGACAATGGAACCAGCGCAGCAAGTTCAATCAGCTGATAAAAAACCGAGCGGCTGATCAGTGCGCACAACCCATGCCTGACGTGAAGTGTTGGATGCGGCGCCCCGTTGCTGTCATCACCGACAGCCAACACATTGTCAGGGCCGGCAATGACCTGTTCTCCGGTATTGAGGGTAAAGCGCAACTGTTGCGATGCCCCCTCACCATCAACATCCAACAGTTGTGCAACAAAGGGGCAATCATCCACTTTGATTCGCACACGTTCGGCAGGTGTCACCAGATAAAAATGGTTATCGGGGTCACGCCGCAAAATGGAGGAAAACAATTGCACCATCGGCAGGCGAGTAATCACAGCGCCTTCGTGATACCAACGCCCATCGGCAGCAATCCTGATATCAATCTCACCACAATAGGGCGGATTCCACAGGTGAACGGGCGCCGGGCCCTTTTGTTTGCCAAGGCTGCGCAGCAGTTGCTCAGTGCTGGCGGTGTCCATTCACGCCTCGACCGCATAGATGCCAGGCGCATTTCGCCAGTAGCCTTTGTAATCCATGCCGTAACCAAAGAGATAAAAGTCCTCGGCATACAGCGCGGTAAAATCAGCGTGTTTCAGTGCGGCAGTTTTGCGATTGTGTTGTTTGTCGACTAATACGGCCGTATAAACCTTTTCAGCCCCTTCGTTTTCACACCACAATTTGATGGCACTCAAGGTTTCACCTTCATCAAAAATGTCATCAAGTACCAGCACCGTTCTGCCTTGTAACGACGTAGCAGGTATCACACGCCAGTGCAGATCAGCACCGCTGAGCTGCTCGCGATAGCGCGTGGCATGCACATAATCCATCTGCAACGGAAACTGTAGCCGCGTGGCCAGTTGCCCGGTAAAAATCACCCCGCCGTTCATCACACACAACAGCACAGGATTGGTATCTCGCAGCGCCGTGCTGATGTCATTGGCCATGGCATCCATGGCGCGCGCAATATCCTGCGCACTGAACAGACAACGGGCATTAGTAAAAACCGAGTGTAATGTTGCTTGATCCATAGTCTACTGCCTTTCCATCAAGAGTCTTTTCATCAACAGGCTTTGCGTCAATAGAGGGTACAAAAGCCAGGCGTGTTCATCTGCACAGCACGTGGCTCTACAACGTGTGATGCGCCAGTAATTGTTTCAGAGATTCATGTACAGTGCGCCAACGGGCGGATTGTTGCAAGTCGCCCCATTGCGGTGTTTGCCGACGTCGCATGGTATCGAGCCTGACAGAACTGTGTCTGAGCTGCGTCTCAAACTTGCCAGCGCTGCTGATATTGTCCAGCGTTGCCAGCGCCTCGCGCGCGGCAGCCCGGTTGTTGCACACCAGTAACATATCGCAACCGGCCTGCAATGCCTGCTCCACGCGTTGTGGCATGGCACCGGCCGCTGTCGCCGCCTCCATCACCAGGTCATCACTGAAAATCACGCCGTCAAAACCGAGCTCGCCTCGGAGCACGGTCTGCAACCAGAATGGCGAAAACCCGGCACACTGGGTATCAGCCTGCGCGTACAACACATGCGCGGGCATCACAGCGTCCAATAATGGCAAGCAACGCATAAACGGTTGCAGATCGTTGTCACGAATCTGTTGCAGGCTACGATTGTCGACCGGCAAGGCCAGATGCGAGTCGGCTTCGACACTGCCATGGCCCGGGAAATGTTTACCGGTCGTGGCCATTCCGGCTTCATGCATGCCCGTCATAAACGCGTTGGCCAGCTTGACCAGTACGTCCTTATCCTCGGAGAACGCACGATTGCCAATCACCTCACTCAAGCCCGTCTGCAAATCCAGTACCGGCGCAAAACTGAAATCAAACCCGGCCGCCAATACCTCTGAGGCCATTAACCATCCGGTATCACGCGCCAGACCAAGCGCATGCGCAGGCTCTTTTTGCCACAGATGACCAAACATCAACATCGGCGGCAAGCGTGTGAAACCCTCCCGCAGACGTTGTACCCGCCCCCCTTCCTGATCCACCGCCAGTAATATTTCCGGGCGTTGTTCACGAATGGCACTGGTCAGCGCCAGCACTTGTTCCGGTTCGTCGACATTGCGTGAAAACAAAATGACGCCGCCCACATGAGGATGCTGAAGCAACGCCAGATCGTCAGCCGTCAGTGTTTTGCCTTGCACGTCCAGCATCAGAACACCGGGTGTGTTTTTTTTTGCCACCTCAATCACTGGATAACCCCTCATTCGTGCATGAATTCGTTCCAACCCCGCCGGGGGTCATAGCGCGCATTATGACCGATTAGACTGCTGCCCAGAAACCCTGACTTGCAAGGCATCGATAACTGTATATAATTACAGCCATCTAACCCAAAGGATGGAGTTGCCATGCAGACGCTGACGCCCAGACAAACCGAGATACTGGAGTATATCCGTCGTTACCAGCAGGAAACCGGATACCCGCCCACCCGCTCGGAAATCGCTCAGGAAATGGGGTTTAAATCGCCGAATGCTGCCGAGGAACATCTCAAAGCACTGGCACGAAAAAAGGCGATTGAGATGATCCCGGGTGCATCACGTGGTATCCGCATCGTCGAGAATGTGGCCAACGCTGCCAATGCCCGCGATCTGGACGCCGCGAACAGTTGGCCACGTGGCTTGCCGGTCGTCGGACAAGTCGCCGCCGGCAGCCCGATTCTCGCGCAAGAGTGCATCGACGAGTACGTCAGCATTCCTGCAGAACTGTTCTACCCGAAAGCGGATTATCTGCTCACCGTCAAAGGCACCAGCATGATCAATGCCGGCATCTTTGAAGGCGATCTGCTCGCCGTTCACAAAACCGCGCAGGCACGTGATGGCGATATCATAGTTGCCAGACTTGACGAAGATGTCACCGTCAAACGCCTGCAACACACTCCCGACCGCAATGTGCTGCGTCTGCTGCCGGAAAACGAAGACTATCAGCCTATTGTGGTTGATCTTCGCCGGCAGGCGTTTGTGATTGAGGGTATAAGTGTGGGCGTCATTCGAAGACACAGCTAAAAGCTATCTGCGTTGCCAGCTCTGCGTTAAAAGCGGATTCAAAAATGCTCATTTACTATTTGTAAACTGCGCTTTTTGAATCCGCTTTTGCCTTGATCTGCCTGCCTCGATGACGCTTTTACTCTCCTCAACGATTATTGAGTTGGACGCAAAGCCGGCGTGAGCATCGGGAGGGCAGCGCGGTGGTGGACCAATCAAGCCGCGCTTATCTTTTGAGGGGGCGCCCGATCCAGCGGGAGCACTGTTCGAATCCGGAGCGGCGCAGCCGCGACGTTGAGTTGCGCACCGCCGGGCGCCCCCTCAAAAGATGCGGCCGGTCCACCACCGCGCTGCCCTCCCGATGCGACTGCACTTTAAACAAGCCAACATACCAACTTAAATCAAACCTCCACCACCCACTTACCATTCCGGTACACCGCCTTCCAGCCCGTTGGCTTTTTGTCCACCTCAGTCAACAGATAATGCTCCTGTAACTTACGACTGAAACGCACCACAGACAGATTACCTTCTTTGTCTTTGACCGGCCCCGCCAACAAATAATGATACTTGGGATCAATCTCATCCTTGTGCGGAATCAACTCCTTTAACAAAGGTGCCCGCGTCTCACGATTCTTGGGGAACTTGCTGGCCGCAAGAAACAGACCTGCAGCGCCATCACGCAACACATAATGGTCATCCACTTTTTCACAACGCAATTCCGACATCACCACCGGATCAATTTTGGGTGGTGCCGCTTCTCCACTGCGCAATAGCTTACGCGTGTTACCACAGCTCTCACTTGTGCAACCAAAATACTTTCCAAACCGACCGGTTTTTAATTGCATATCCGATCCACACTTGTCGCATTCAACAATGGGACCTTCATATCCTTTGATTTTATAGTTACCCGCCTCCAGCTCATAACCACTGCAATCCGGGTTGTTACCACACACGTGTATTTTTCGCTGACCATCAATCAGATAACTGTCCATGGTAGCGTTGCACAATTTGCAGCGCTTGCGCTCGCGCAACAGACGGTTCTCGACCTCTTCGGCTTCCTCGGCGCTATCGGTGTTGATCGCCTCCTCACCGGGAATCAGATTCAAAGTGCTCTTGCACCGCTCTTTAGGTGGCAGGGCATAACCCGAACAGCCCAGAAATACGCCCGTGGAGGCCGTACGAATTTGCATGTGACGACCACATTGTGGACAAGGAATATCGGTGTCGGTTGGATTGTTCTCTCGCATGCCCTTGTTGTCATCTGCCGAGGCGCGGGTCAATTGCTCCGAGAATCCTGCATAGAATTCATCCAGCACCTGCTTCCAGTTTTTAATGCCGGCAGCCACTTCATCCAGCGAACTTTCCATTTTCGCGGTGAAGTCATAGTCCATCAGGTCAGTGAAACTTTCTTCCAGTCGCTCGGCAACAATGTCGCCCATCTTTTGTGCGTAAAAGCGCCGACTTTCGACCTTGACGTAACCACGTTCCTGAATGGTGGAGATGATCGCCGCATAGGTAGACGGACGGCCGATACCTCGTTTCTCGAGTTCCTTGACCAGACTCGCTTCCGTATAACGCGGTGACGGTTTGGTGAAATGTTGTTTGGGTTCCAGTTGCTCCAGCGTCAACTTCTCACCTGAGGACACATCAGGCAGTACCACATCTTCCTCTTTGCTCGGCAATACCTTCAGGTAACCGTCAAATTGCATGATGCGGCCCTTGGTGCGTAACTCAAACTCACCGGCCATTACCGTAATTTGACTGCTCAAATACCGCGCTGGCGGCATCTGGCACGCAACAAAATGCGCCCAGATCAAGGCATACAGACGCTCAGCGTCTCGCTCCATACCTGACAACTGCGTTGGCAGCGTGCTGACATCCGTCGGGCGAATCGCCTCGTGTGCTTCCTGCGCACCATCGCGGGCACTGTATAGGATGGGCGCTTCCGGCAGATATTTTTTGCCGAACTGTTCTTCAATATAACTGCGACACATGGCTACGGCATCAGCACTGAGATTTGTGGAATCCGTACGCATGTAGGTAATGTATCCCGCCTCATACAGACGCTGCGCCAGTGTCATGGTTTTTTTAACGCCAAATCCCAGCCGGGTGCTGGCTGCCTGTTGCAGGGTGGAGGTAATCAACGGCGGTTTCGGTTTGGAACTGGTCGGTTTATCTTCACGGCCGCTGACAATAAACTGTGCCTGTTGCAACACAGCTTGCGCCGCTGCGGTGTCTTTACCGTTACCAGGACGGAAATTCTCACCGGCCTGCTTGACGACCTGCAGTCTCAACGCAGCTTTATGTCCGGTGCGGGTATCCGCAAACAACTCCCAGAACTCTTCCGGGATAAACGCACGAATTTCACGCTCACGCTCCACAATCAGACGCATGGCAACAGACTGTACGCGTCCAGCCGACAAACCGCGGGCCACTTTTGCCCACAACAATGGCGACACCATAAAACCCACAACCCGGTCCAGAAAGCGGCGCGCCTGCTGTGCTTCCACATAACGCATGTCCAGCTCGCCCGGATGGGAAAATGCTTCTTTAATGGCTTTTTTGGTGATTTCGTTAAACACCACCCGACGATAACGGCTCTCGTCGCCGCCAATGGCTTCTTTAAGGTGCCAGGCTATTGCTTCTCCCTCGCGGTCCAAGTCGGTTGCGAGATAGATGGTGTCAGCTGACTTTGCCAGCTTCTTGAGCTCAGCCACGACTTTTTCTTTACCCGGCAAAATTTCATAGCGGGCGCGCCAGCCATGTTCAGGATCAACACCCATGCGCGTGATCAATTGTTCACGGGATTTTTTTTCTTTGTGTTCGGCTTTTTGTTCCGGACTGAGTTTGCGGGTTTTGGCCGCCTCGCGGGCGCGCTCGGCTGGATCAACTGCCAGTCCATTGCCACTGCCAGAGACAGGAAGGTCGCGGATATGGCCCACGCTGGACTTCACCACGAACTCTTTTCCAAGATACTTGTTAATGGTTTTGGCCTTGGCAGGCGACTCAACAATAACCAGATTTTTACTCATTCAGTTGTTCATTTCCTGATAATAAAGCAAAAGGCGCAGCGCTCCGGCGGCGCCTGGCGGCGTAGGCGTGGCTTGATCAAGCCGTCATATATAAAGATTCGCTGACTGAGGGTCAAGCTCTAGTTGGCAACAGACGGGTATACGAGGGAATTGGTCATTCAGCCCACCAATCTGCGATTTCGCGCGATTGGTGGCACTGAAAAACTTGTAAATCAGAGGGTTACGTTGTGGGTCCAGTTGTACTTGTCTTCCAGTTCGCCGCGCTGTATCCCCACCAGCAAGGCATAGAGTTTTTGCATCACCGGTCCGGCCAGCTCGCCGTTTCCGTAAAAACGGTGCCATTGGCCATCCACATAAATTCTGCCTACCGGAGATATGACGGCCGCCGTGCCGCAAGCGGCAACTTCTTCAAACTCTGCAATTTCTGCGCGTAAATCGATGGCGCGATGTTCAATGGTCAAGCCCAACTCCTGTTCAGCCAGCGTCATGATCGAACGACGGGTCACACTGGGCAATACCGCGTTGGAGGCTGGCGTCACAAATCGACCACCTTTCATGGAAACCACAATATTGGCGGATCCGGCTTCATCGATGTAGCGGCGTTCACGCGCGTCCAGAAACAACGCCTCATTGGCACCCAGATCCTGCGCCAAACGCGTGGCCAACAGTCCGCCCGCATAATTCGCGCCGATTTTGTAGTTGCCGGTGCCGGACGGTGCAGCACGGTCCAGATCCGACACGGCTAATGAAATGACCGCCAACCCGGCGCTTTTGTAGTACGGACCCACCGGCGATACAAATACCCGGAATTCAAACTCTTTGGCGGTTTTTAAACCCAGATTCTGGCCGACCCCAATTAGCATGGGACGTATATATAAAGAAGCACCAGATCCGTGAGGCGGTATCCAGGCATAGTTGGCGCGCACGGCCTCTTCTACCCCACGAATAAATAACGCTTCAGGCACTTCCGGCATCAGCAGACGACCAGCTGCCTGGCGCATACGTTCAGCGTTGAGCGTCGGGCGGAATAGCAATACGCGTCCATCGGGCGCCGTCTGGGCTTTCAAGCCTTCAAAACACTGCTGGGCATAGTGCAGCGCAGGCGCACCTTCATGCACACTGATCATATCCGAGGTAATTAATTCGCCTTCAGACCAATGACCGTCCTTGTGAATAGCGCGAAAGCGGTATTCAGTCGGCTGGTATGAAAAGCCCAGTTCAGCCCAGTTGAGAGCCTTTTTTTCGGGTAGATGTGTGTGTGGCGCCATTGAAGTAGTCATGTGCAAAAACCTGCTTAGTGCGAGTTGGTCTGGTGTCAGCGGCCAGTATTATCCTTGATCAGCTGTGAATCTACCACACTCAGTCCACACATAAGACCTCACAGAATCGATTGTCTGCAGCGATACAGCGTGCGCTGATGCTCTGATATACTCGCGCGCCATGAATTTTTCACTTATTGATATCGGCGCCAATCTGGGCCATGAGTCCTTCGACCACGACCTACCTGAGGTAATCCAGCGGGCCGAGGCTGCTGGTATTGTGCACCAACTGGTCACCGGTACCACCTTGCGCGCGTCGCAAAAAGCGCTGGAGTTATGTCATCGCTTTGCCAATCTGTCAGCAACAGCCGGCATTCATCCGCATGAAGCGGCCCATGCGGATACGGAGATTCTGAAGGGAATCCGCGCGCTGCTCGAGGATCCGCGGGTGCGCGCAGTCGGGGAAACCGGTCTGGATTTTAATCGCGACTATTCACCCCGTGCGGATCAGGAGCGTGTATTTGCCGAGCATCTGCAGATGGCTGTTGAGATTGGCAAACCGGTGTTTCTGCATCAACGCGATGCCCATACGCGCTTTTATCCCATCCTGAAAGACTTTCGCGACCACCTGGTTGGCGGTGTCGTGCATTGCTTCACCGATGAAAAAGCTGCGTTGTACGACTATCTGGCGTTGGATATGTACATTGGCATCACCGGCTGGATTTGTGATGAGCGGCGCGGACAGCACTTGCTTGAACTGGTCAAGGATATTCCCAACAACCGATTGTTGCTGGAAACAGACGCGCCTTATTTACTGCCGCGGAGCTTGCGCCCCAAACCCAAAAGCCGTCGCAATGAGCCGGCCTGGTTGACCGAGGTGCTGCACACGGTTGCACGCTATACAGAACGCTCACCGGCAACGATTGCCGAGGAAACTACCGATAACGCCCGGCGTTTGTTTGGTCTGTGATAAACGCCATCACCTGCCCCGGATCAAAAGGCCACGCCAGCTCTGCACCGGTGTTGATAAATCGGATCACTGGAATGCGCACGCCATATTGCTGTACCAAGTCAGCATGCTCAACAATGTCGATGGATCGCCATTGCACCTCAGGATAATAACCCCGGCAGTAGGCGAGGATGGCCTCGGCATCTTCACATAAATGGCAACCCAGCGTGGTATACAACTGCAACATGATCAGCGTCCGTGGTGACCGGGAGTTAACACGTGTTGCAGATCATCGGACGTGAGCCCTTCCACAATCTCGCGCACCAACGGCGGGCCGCCATAGATAAAACCGGTATAAATCTGCAACAGACTGGCGCCAGCTTGCAGTTTTTCACGCGCATCGTGCAGACTGCCAATGCCTCCCACCCCAATGATTGGCAGTTTCCCGTGCAGCGCCTGATGCAACTCCTTGATCACCCGGGTTGACGCGGCGCGCACGGGTGCCCCGCTGAGACCGCCCGCCTCTTTATGCAGGGGATTGGACTCAATCCCGATGCGCGACAAGGTGGTGTTGGTGGCGGTGACGCCATCGACCGCAAACTCCAGCAAACTGCCGGCGATCAGGCCAATTTCGTCACTGTTCAGATCGGGCGCAATTTTGATCACCAGCGGCACGTGTCGCCCGTCTGCTTGCGACAACGTATGTTGCGCCTGCTTGAGCACATCCAGCAAACGACGCAAATCCTCTCCGTACTGCAGACTGCGCAAACCCGGTGTATTGGGCGATGACAGATTGACCACCACATAGCTGGCGAGCTCCCAGGCTTTGCGCAGACCAATCAGGTAATCGTCCGCGGCGTTTTCCACGGGGGTGTCAAAATTCTTGCCGATGTTGATGCCCAGGGCCCCTTTAAAGCGGCTGTGGCGAATTTTCGCCAACGCATGATCCATGCCTTTGTTGTTAAAACCCATGCGATTGATGATGGCCTGCTGATCCGGCAAGCGGAACAGACGAGGCAGCGGGTTGCCGGGCTGCGGGCGCGGAGTCAGTGTGCCTATTTCAATAAAACCAAAACCCAGTGCCGCCAATCCATCGATGTGGTCGGCGTTTTTATCCAGACCCGCCGCCAGACCCAAGGCGTTCGGGAACTCGATACCCATGACCTTGACAGGCACACCAACCCCGGCACGCGCGCCGCCAAGGAGTCCTTGCAGGTGAAGATTGCGAGCCAGATCCAGACTACCCATGGCGACCTGGTGCGAAGTCTCGGTTGGCAAGGTGAACAACAATGAGCGCATTAGGCCGTACATGGTATCTCTCTCTGAAAGTCAGCTGAGCATTAAATCAGCGGCGTAAGCGAACGCGCTACGCCAAAGCGCCGCATTATAAGTCAGTGCTTGCGACGATGCTGCCACATTCTATGACAAACTGATCCGAGCGCCTGCTAGACATCAGGCTTAAATTGGTTACAATCGCTGACTTCCGGCCAGCAACCCGCTTCGTAGAACAGGTAAATTTATGAGTCATCACAATACAATAACAGCACTGAAAACCTGGCTCACACAGCAGATCATCGGACAGGAAAAACTCGTCGATCGATTGCTGATAGCCCTGCTGGCCGATGGCCATCTGTTGGTGGAAGGTGCCCCGGGACTTGCAAAAACCAAGGCAATCAAAGATTTGTCCCGCGCCATTGAAGGTGACTTTCACCGCATCCAGTTCACGCCCGACCTGCTGCCCAGCGATATTACCGGTACCGAAATTTACCGTCCTGAAGATGGCTCGTTCCGTTTCCAGCCTGGCCCGATATTTCATAACCTGGTACTGGCGGACGAAATCAACCGTGCGCCGGCCAAAGTGCAATCAGCCTTGTTGGAAGCCATGGCGGAACATCAGGTCTCTGTCGGTAGGGAATCCTTTAAATTGCCGCCACTGTTTTTGGTCATGGCAACACAAAACCCGATTGAACAGGAAGGTACCTACCCGCTGCCTGAAGCGCAGCTTGACCGCTTCCTGATGCACGTGTCCATTACCTATCCCACCGCAGAGGCGGAACGCAGCATTTTGCAACTGGTGCGAAACGAAGCTAAGAACGTGGTGCCCACTATTCCGGAAATTGTCAGCCAGGACGATTTGTTTGCTGCCCGCCAGGAAATTCTGGCCATGCACATGGCACCGGCTGTTGAGGAATACATTATTCAATTGATCATGGCGACGCGTAATCCCGATGTGTACGGCGCCGATCTGGCTGGCTGGATTGATTTCGGCGCGAGCCCGCGTGGCACCATCGCACTGGATCGCTGTTCACGTGCACATGCCTGGATCAAAGGCAACGACTTTGTATCACCGGACGACGTTCAGGCAGTGATGTTTGACGTACTGCGTCACCGTGTACTGCTCAGTTTTGAAGCCGAAGCCAGTGGTATCACCCCGGATAAAGTATTGGCCACCATTCTGGAGCGGGTTCCGTCAGCCTGAGACACTGGCATGCTGACGCGTCGCCAACCACTGACTGAACTTACGCTAATCGCCGATCTCGGATTGCCCCGCCCCGGCCCGGAGACACCATGAGCAAGTCGCCACGCATTCTGCCCCATCAGGCGCTGTATCAGGCCAAAGGGGCAGTTATTGGCCTGCAGGATCTGCTGTTGCAGCGTTATGCTGCACGCACACTGGAATACGTCACACACAAGCGCTCGGTCGCCGGCATTTCCGGGCAGCACATGTCCAAAATCCGCGGACGCGGCATCGACTTTGAAGAGTTCCGGCCCTATCAGGCCGGGGACGATATCCGTACCATCGACTGGCGTGTCACCGCCAGGATTGGCAAACCGTTTACCAAAGTGTTCCGTGAAGAACGCGAGCGGCCGGTGATCATTGCGGTCGATCAGTCGAACTCAATGTTTTTTGGCAGCCAAACAGCATTCAAGTCGGTGATTGCTGCACAGGCAGCGGCGATTTTCTGCTGGCTGGCCATCGATAACGGTGACAGGGTCGGCGGTCTGGTGTACGCCGATGACAACTACAGTCTGGTCAGACCCAAACGCAGTCGACGCTCAGCCTTGCATTTGTTAAATCAGATTCAGCTGGCCAATGCCGATCTGGCTGCCAAAGCGACCAGTGGTGCGGCCAGACCGGAACGCGATTCTGGTGGCCTTGCCAATGCACTGGGCCGCATTCGTCGTATCACCAAACCCGGCAGTACGCTTTATATCATCAGCGATTTCAGCAGCATCAATGAGGCAGGCTTCCAGTATCTGTATCAGATCTCTTTGCATAACAATGTGGTGTGCTGCTTTGTACACGACTCTCTGGAAGAGAATCTGCCGCTGCCCGGTTATTACAATATTACTGACGGCCGCGAAAAAGGCACCTTGAATACCTTCAGCAAAAAAGCCCGCGAAAACTATCAACACTTTTATCAGCAAAGACTTGATCAATTGCAGGCTGAACTGAACAAACTAAAAATTCCTTTGCTGACACTCAGAACCGATCAACCGGTTGTAGAACGGATACATCAATGGACATCGCAGACGCTTTAAGTGAATTGGCAGACATCCACATGCCCGGCGAGGTCAGTTACTGGCCGCTGGCAGCAGGCTGGTGGGTATTGGCCGCGTTGTTGCTGGCCTTGGCCATCTATGGTGCCTGGCGTTTGCAAAAACGGCTGACTCTGCAAAAGCGTCTTAATGCAGCCACCAGTGAACTGGCCAACGCGCGTCAGTTGTTAAAAGCCGCTGGTGAGAGCGACATGGCGAACCGGCTGGTGTTTGTTAACAACGTCAACGCAGTGTTGCGCCGGGTTGCCCTGTTACACCTTGAACACAAGGCGGTCGCGGGTCTGAGTGGTCAGGCCTGGGTCAGCCTGCTCAGACAGCATGACAAAGCCGGCCTTCTGGATGCAGAACTGGCGCAGGTGCTGGCGCAAGGGCGGTTTGCGCCGCGCTGCGATGTTGATGCAGATGCGCTTGAGCGCATGGCACGTGAATGGATTAAAAATCTGTATTTGGCTAAACTCGATACAGCGTCAACAACCGAACCACACAAAAACAAAACAAGCGCGGCGGCTGATAATCATGCTTGAATTTTCCTGGCCCCTGGTGTTTCTGGCCCTTCCACTACCCCTGCTTGTGTACTGGCTGATGCCACGTGCACCGCGTCAGGACGCAGCGCTGCGCATACCGTTTTATCGTCAACTGGTGCAACTGCATACGGATGCCAACCGGCACTACAATAAAAGTGTGCTGATGCTGATTGTATGTTCGTTCATCTGGATTCTGGTGGTCATCGCCGGCAGCCGCCCACAGTGGGTTGGCGAGCCCGTGCAAATTCCAACCACCGGTCGTGACATGATGCTGACGCTGGACATGTCCGGCAGTATGGAAGCGCGCGACATGTTTTTGAATAACACGCAGCTGTCGCGTTTTCAGGTCATGAAAGCGGTGATCAGCGACTTTGTTGAAAAACGTGAAGGCGATCGCCTCGGCCTGGCACTGTTTGCCGCTCACGCGTATATCCTGACTCCAATGACCTATGATCTTGGCACTGTGCAACGTCTGGTCGAAGAACTGGAAATCGGCATGATTGATGAGTCAGCCACGGCCATTGGCGATGCGGTTGGCATCAGTGTCAAACACCTTCGTCAACAACCCGAAAACCGTCGCATCATGATTCTGCTGACAGATGGTATCAACAACGCGGGTGAATTGACGCCTGTGCAAGCGGCACAATTGGCCCGCACCGAAGGCATCACCATGCACGTAGTGGGTATTGCCTCGGATCAGTTTGCCCAGCGCTCCATGTTTGGCAACCGACCGGGCGCACTGATCTCTGAAATCGACGATGCCACCATGACACAAATTGCCGAAATGACCGGGGGTCGCTACTTCCGCGCCCGGACCTTGGAAGACATGGTCGACATCTATGACGAACTGGATCAGATGGAACCGATTGAGCAAGATGAACAAACCTATCGCCCGATTACCTTGCTGTTCCACTGGCCACTGGGCGCAGCCCTGCTGCTGAGTTTCCTGCTCGCCTTGCTGGCATTGCCGGCTGCTGCCCGCATACCGGCAGCCAACCGCCAAACCCCGCAGGCTAAAACACCCGCGTCCGGAGAAATTGTATGAATGACTCCCTGACGTTTGCGCAAGCCATCACCGACTTCCACTTTTTGAGGCCTTTGTGGCTGATCGCGCTGTTGCCGGCACTGTTTTTTGTCCGCAGGCTCTGGCATCTGGATGCACAAGGGACGGCATGGCATAAAGTCATTGACCAAAGCCTGCTGCCTTACTTGCTGAACTCCACCAAAAATACGTCTCAACGTCTGCCGCTGTATATGCTGATGGTTGTCTGGACGTTGGCGGTGCTGGCACTGGCCGGTCCGACCTGGTCCAAGCAGACACAACCTGTGCAACAACGCCAGGATGCACTGGTGATTGTGCTGGATCTGACGTTGGGTATGTTTGCCAATGATTTTGAACCTAACCGGATCACGGTTGCCCGGCGCAAGATCATGGATATTCTGGATGCACGCACCGAAGGCCAGACCGCACTGGTGGTCTACGGTGGCGAAGCCCATCTGGTCACTCCGCTGACCGATGATTCGATCAGCATCCGGGCTCTGGTGCCAGCCCTGAATCCCAATATCATGCCAGTCATTGGCAACAATCCCGGTCATGCAGTGCAGATGGCGAGACAGTTAATGAACGAAGCTGCGGCGGTGAATGGTCGCATTTTGTTACTGACGGCCGGAATTCCGCCTGAACAGAACAATGCAATCTGGGACTCGCTGAATGATGGCCGGTATCCGTTGAGCATTATTGGTATTGGCAGTACACAAGGAGCACCGATTCCAGCCGCCAATGGTGATTATCTGCGCGACAGCAATGGGCAAATGGTGGTCAGCACCCTGAACAGGGACAATCTGATTACCCTGACAGCGCAGTTGAATGGGCGCTATCAGGACATCAGCATCGACAATGCCGACATCGAGTTTATTCTGGCGGAAAGTCTGATGGCAGATGCCGATAGTTACCTCGAAGCCGATGAAGAAGTGGAACTATGGTACGACGCCGGCCCCTGGCTGTTACTGCTGCTAGTGCCTTTGTGCGCCTTGTGCTTCCGTCGCGGATGGATATTGCAACTTGCCATTATTGGTGGGGCATTGTTATTGGTGAGTCCGCCACAACCGGCATGGGCGCAGCAGACCAACACGCCGATTCCGTTGTCTGACGATGGCATGTCAGATGAAATGATGATGAATACCTTGCCCATCGGGTCTCAACCCGGTCAGGCGGTACCGGCACAACCCAAAACCGGTTTTGATATCCGAAGTCTGTGGCTGAACAGAGACCAGCGCGGTCTGCGCGCCATGGAAGAAGAAGACCCGGTCACCGCGGCGGTGCTGTTTGAGAACAGCGCCTGGCGCGGTGCAGCCAACTACCGCGCAGGCAATTACAGCGGTGCGATCGCTGAATTCAGTCTGGGTGATGATCTGGACTCCAAATTCAACCTCGGTAATGCCCTCGCATTTGCCGAGCGTTTTGAGGAATCTATTGCCGCGTACCAGTCCGTCCTCGATCTGCAACCTGATCATGCAGATGCCCTGAAAAACAAAGAGATTGTGGAAAAACTGCTGGAAGAACAACAGCAACAGGAACAGGAAGAACAGCAACAGGAACAGCAGGAGCAGGAAGAGCAGCAGGAACAGCAGGCTGAAGATGAGGAAGGCGAACAGCAGGAAGCGTCGCCCGAAGAAGAGGAGCAAGAACCGCAGGACCCACAAGAGTCTGAGGAACAAGAACCTACCGAGCAGCAGGAAGAGTCAGAAAACGACAATGCCAACAGCCAGCAGCGCGCCAATACTGAGGTTGAAGAAGATCAGGAATCCCTGGAGCAGTTCCTGCGCCGCATCGAGGATGATCCGGGTGAATTGCTGCAACGCAAATTCCAGTTTGAATCACGCCGGCGCATGATTGAACGACGTGCCGCCAGCCAGGTACCCCGATAACGGACACTTATGAAACAACTCATCAGCATCATCACATTTTGTTTTTTAAGTCTGTTGTGTGCAGTCTCGCTGGCACAACAACAAACCGTGGAAACCAACCTCGATCGCACCGAGCTTGAGCGCGGGGAAACCGTCACCTTGCGCATCCGCGTTCATGGTCAGCAAGGCGGTGTGCAGATCGATCTGGAGCCGTTACGTGAGCAATTTGAAGTGGTGTCCACGCGCTCTGCCAGCCACCTGCGTTCGATAAACAATCGTATTGAATCCTGGACAGACTATCTGCTGGTGCTGTTCCCGCGTGAACTTGGCGAACAACAGATCCCCGCATTGGTTGTCGGCAATCAGGTCACAGAAGCGTTTACCATCACCGTCACCGAACCCACCGCCACCGGGCTGGCCGCCGGCAATGATGTATTTCTGGAAGCCATTCTGTCTGGTGAGTCGGTTTACGTGCAGGAACAATTGCTGTTTACCGTGCGATTGCACTACACCATTGCGGGTATTCGTAATCCGGTGTTTACCGAGATAGCGCCAGAAAATGCTGTGGTGCAGATGCTGGGTGCACCGCACCAGTACGAACAACTGGTCGACGGCGTGCGATATGGCATTTACGAAAAGAACTACGTTATCTTCCCGCAGCGCAGTGGCGAACTGGTGATTCCAGACATCGTGTTTCGTGGCGAGCTGACCGATGGCTCCAGTAATTTCGTGTTCCGTAACCCCAATATGCGTCCAGTCACAGCGTTTGCCGAGGGATACAATGTCGAGGTCAAAGAACGACCTGCCGAATTCCCCGCTGACAGCACCTGGCTCCCTGCCAGCGATATACAGATCAGCGAAACCTGGAACCGGGACATAACGCGATTGAACCCGGGCGATTCCGTCGAGCGCACCATTACCATCGTTGCCAATGGTCTTGACGGCGCTGCATTGCCGCCGCTGGGACGACCTGAGATCGATAGAATGAACGTCTACCCGGAACAACCGGTGATCGAGCGCATGGTCGTTGACGGCAATATTGTGGGCACACGCATTGAGAAATATGTGATGGTTGCCACAGGTGCGGGATCCGTGGTGATTCCTGAAGTCAATCTGCCGTGGTGGGATGTCAAAAACAATGAACTGCGCAGCAGCGTAATCCCGGCATCTCTGATACAAATCACACCCGTGGGTGGCGTATTCCCCGGCGATGAGACCGAAGCCACGGCCACCGCTGCTGGCAACACACCGGGCAATCTGATGCAGGATGCGTTGACCGATGATCTGATGAGCAGTGCCCGCACACCTGCCTGGATACTGAACCTGATGGCGGTCACCATTGTGCTGATTCTGGCTGCCATGTGGTGGCTATGGCGTCGTCGTCAAAATCGGCTGCTTGAGCTTGCTACCCCCACTATCGTGCGCACTGCTGCATACGAGCGTGATATTGCAGAAGGCCAGGAAAGACTGACCTTTGCTGATCTGGAAAAAAGTCTGGCCAAAGACTCCGCACAGCAAGTGCGTGTGCGCCTGATCGCCTGGGGAAGACAGTATTTCAGTGATCCGGGCCTGCACAATCTGGACGACCTGGCAGCACATCTGGAAAATCCGGAGATTGTGGCCCTGTGCAAGCAATTGCAAGCCTCTTTGTATGGCGGCAGTCAGACCGGCAGTAACAATGCCTTCGAGCAAAACGACAGACAACGTTTGTTGATATTGTTGCGGGCCGCGCGCAGCAGCGCTGTTAAACAAACCAAAACGGATCGGCAGAACAAATTGTTTGAACTGCCCCCACTCTATCGCCAGTAATGACCTCCAGCCGCGTCTACAGCACTGACAAAGGACGTTTGTGCACAGGATGTGGCGAGGCGGTGACTGCCTGTCGCTGCGCCTCGCTGTCTGCCAACAAACCACTCGGTGATGGCAAAGTGCGTGTCATGCTGGATACCAAAGGCAGAAATGGCAAAGCCGTCACACAAGTGACCGGGCTGGCCATGACATTGGCTGACATCGAAACGCTGGCAAAAACTTTAAAAGCGCGTTGTGGTAGCGGAGGCGCCGTGAAAAACGGCGTGATTGAAATACAGGGTGATCACCGCCCGGTGGTGATGGCCTTTTTACAAAGCAAGGGGTTTGCGGCCAAACAAGCCGGTGGTTAATACCGGCTTTGCATCATCGCGGTTTTAATCCTGAGACGGATCATCCGGCGGTTCAGGCTTTTTACGATTGTCGCCATTTTTGGCTTTGTCATTACGCGCTTTCTCCAGCGCCTTCAGATATGCCGCGTCCACATCACCAGTAATGTAACTGCCGTCAAACACTGAACATTCAAAGCTCTTGATGTCCGGATTTCCTTCCTGAGAGGCTGCAATCAAATCCGGCAGATCCTGAAAGATCAGCCAATCCGCGCCAATCAACTCTTGCACTTCAAGCTCGGTGCGATTATGAGCGATCAGTTCACTGGCTGCCGGCATATCAATGCCATACACGTTCGGGTAACACACAGGCGGCGAGGCCGACGCAAAATAAACCTTTCTGGCGCCGGCTTCACGCGCCATCTGAATGATTTGTTTACAGGTGGTGCCACGCACTATCGAGTCATCTACCAGCAGTACGTTTTTGCTACGAAACTCCAATTCGATGGCATTGAGTTTTTGGCGCACGGATTTACGACGCTCACTCTGTCCCGGCATGATAAAGGTTCGGCCGATATAACGGTTTTTTACAAACCCTTCGCGATACTTCACGCCCAATCTGTTTGCCAGTTCCAGCGCGGACGTGCGACTGGTATCGGGAATGGGAATGACCACATCGATATCGTGATCCGGGCGCAGCCGTTTGACTTTGTCTGCCAGTTTTTCGCCCATGCGCAGCCTGGCTTTGTAGACGGAGATGCCATCCATCAGCGAGTCGGGACGTGCAAAATAGACGTGCTCAAAGATACACGGCGTATATTCCGCAGGCTCGGCACACATTTTAGTGTGTATGTGCCCGTGTACATCCACGTAAACCGCTTCACCAGGTGCCACATCACGCTCCAGTGAAAAGCCTTGTGAATCAAGCGCAACACTCTCGGAGGCCAACATATATTCTGCACGGCCTTTGGTGACGCGTCGTCCAAACACCAGCGGACGAATACCATTTTTGTCTCTGAAACCAACAATGCCATAACCACTGATCAGCACCAGTGCCGCATAACCGCCACGGCAACGTCGATGCACCCCTTCCACCGCTGCAAAAACATCTTCCGGGCTGGGCGCCATGGTTCCAACCTGCTGCAATTCATGGGCAAAGATATTAAGCAGCACTTCAGAGTCGGAATCGGTATTGATATGACGCAGATCTTCGGAATACAGCTCCTCGGCCAGTTGCGCAGAGTTGGTGAGGTTGCCGTTGTGCGCCAGACAAAGTCCATAAGGCGAATTCACATAAAACGGTTGAGCCAGCGCCGGGCTTGAACTGCCCGCGGTTGGATAGCGCACATGACCGATGCCCATTTTTCCGTTCAGGCGACGCATGTGACGGGTACGGAATACGTCTTTGACCAGACCGTTATCTTTACGCAGATTCAAAATACCGTTATCACAGGTGGCAATTCCTGCGGCATCCTGGCCTCTGTGCTGCAGAACAGTCAGAGTGTCGTATAAAGAGACCGCTACTTCGGATCTGGCAACAATGCCAACTAAACCACACATGCAATATTACTCCGTAGACGTGCAAAAAAATCAAACCGCGGCATTTGTGGCACCCGGTGTAAACCCTGCCCGATCAATCACCATATCCACGTAAGGAATGGCCCGAGACTCTACCCACCAGCTCTCGGTGTCAAAACGCTCATGGGCAAAAAAGATCACGACCGCAACAATAATCACGCCGCGGGCAAACCCGAAAATCATGCCCAATAAACGGTCAGTGAGTTGCATACCTGCCATGGAAATCAGGCGGGTCATAAATTTGATGATCAGCGAACCGATAAACAAGGTGCCAAATCCCAGCACCGCAAAAGCCAGAATTGACCGCCCCGTCTCGCTGTCGGTAATGCCTTCGAAATACGGCACTAGTAAAGGACTGTACAGTCGGGCAATCAGGATGGCGGTGACCCAGGCGATCACAGCGAGCACCTCGCGCACAAAACCGCGCCACAAACCAAACACACTTGAAAATCCTACAATGACGAGTATCACGATATCGGGCACGTTCATAGGGGATCGATCTCGTATCGAACAATCATACCGTTCAGTTGAAAATCCTGCCGCAAGCGCTCAAGCAAGGTTTGCGCGGCAGCGCGATTAACCAGAGGACCTACAAAAACAGCTGTCAACATGCCTTGACTGGAATCTACCCTGCGGGAATAGGCGCGATGCCCCGCAGCTTGCAAACGCGTTACCAACGCGCTGGCGTTATCGGTATTCGAAAATGAACCCAGACGCACACTCCAGCCTTCCGGCAACCCCTGAGGATCCAGTGACGCTGGGGATGTTCTGCTGTTGGTCGTCACGGGTGATGCGGTGGAAATACTGGCGGTCGATGTGGCTGGCGTGGATGCGGTTGTGGGTGATGGAGCGGGCGTGTCTGTGTTTGCTGCGGTCGATGACGGCGTCAGCGGTGCAGCCACAGCCGGTGCGGGTGCGACAGTCACGGACGCAACATCATCGGCTGTATTTGTGTCGTTTTGAGCGCCGGGCTCATCAGCAGGCACAGTGTCTGTCAGATTATCGGCGATAACGGTGGCGGGTGATTCCGGTCGAATTCTGATCGCATCGGAGTCAGCGGTTATCACCGGACGTTGCGGGTCAAGCTGAGCAGGTACAGGTTGTTTTGGACGGGCAGGAATATCAATCTGGACAGCGGGCTGGTAGCTGCCCTCTCCGTCGAAGATGACCGGCAGCAGTATCAATGCGGTGAACGCAAGCACCAGCGAGCCGGTAATTCGTTGACGGGTGGTCTGATTCAAAGTGGACGCTTCCTCGTTGCCGGTTTCAACTGCCTGACAGTGCGGCCATCACCTCGGACACGGTGATAAACGAGCCACAAACCACAATAATGTCCTGTTCAGCTGCCTGTTTGTGCGCACAATCAAAGGCCTGCACCACACTGTCAAACACCTGAACATCAATCTGTGCAGCAGATGCCCGGGCCAGATCTTGCCATTTCGTTGCCAGTGCCGTTGCCGGCAGGCATCTTGCTAAATCGAAGTGCGCAATATACCAGAAGTCGACCTGCTTTTCTAAGGCGCAATAGAATCCCTGATGATCTTTGTCAGCCATCATCGCCAACACCAGGCGAATTTGGCAGGTCTTTACCCGGGGATCTGCCAGTCGTGCGGCGCGTTCACGCTGCAGACGCTCGGCCAATGCGCGGGCTGCATGGGGATTATGCGCAACATCCACCATCACCTTTTGATGACTGCCAGGGATTGCCAACCATTGTTGGCGTCCGGCCAACTGCAAGCTGCCCAGGCTACGATTGATTGACGCCTGAAAACCCGCCGTATCAACAATTGCCCTGCCCAACAAACCACTCAAGGCTGCAGCCTGCAGCGCACTGGCCACATTGCTCAATGCCAACCGCGGCACAATCAGCTGGTCAAATTGCAGAGGCAGCACGGTGTTATTGACAGCGCAACCTCCGTGCCACTGCCAGATTGATGCTGAATCACCGCCCTCTATCGTAGACCAGGTGTACTGTTTTCCCGGCAGATACACCGGGCAATTTAATGCGGCCGCCGCATCCAACAGGCTTTGTGGCGGTTCAGGCTCAGCACACACAACCGGTTTGCCGGTGCGGAAGATGCCAGCTTTTTCGCGGGCGATGGCCTCACGGGTATTCCCCAGCCATTCCTGATGATCAAGATCGATACTGGAAACAACGGCGATGTCTGCGTCAATGATATTGACGGCATCCAGCCGACCACCCAGACCAACCTCAAGGACAGCAACATCAAGCGCTGCATCCTGAAATATCAGCAACGCCGCGAGCGTACCAAACTCAAAAAAACTCAGGGACACTTCACGGCGAGCGGCTTCTATTTTTTCAAAAGCATCCACCAATGCCTGATCGCTGACGGGTTCACCCTGCACACACACACGCTCGTTGTATCGCAGCAGATGAGGAGAGGTGTAACATCCGACCGTCATACCTTCGGCTCTGAACAGGGCGTCGAGGGTGGCAACATGACTGCCTTTGCCATTGGTGCCTGTGACTGTAATCACAACGGGGGCTGGTTTTTTGATAGCAAGCCGATCGGCGACGATCTGCACTCGTTCGAGACCCATGTCGATCTCTTGCGGGTGTAACAGCAGTATTCTGGACAACCACTGCGCCAGCAACAATCTCGGTTGCTCACTTGCCGGCATCAGTGGTTCACTCACGACTCAGGCTGCCGGTGGCAGTTGCATCAACTTGCGCACTAATCCGGTCACGGTATCGCGCATCTGCTTGCGATGGACAATCATGTCGATGGCGCCATGTTCAAGCAAAAATTCACTGCGCTGGAATCCTTCCGGTAATTTCACGCGCACAGTCTGACGGATAACGTCGGGGCCAGTGAAACCCACCAACGCACGCGGTTCAGCGATATTGATATCACCCAACATCGCCAGGCTGGCAGACACACCACCGTAGACCGGATCAACCATCACCGAGATAAACGGCAAGCCGTGCCCACGCAATTTTTCCAGTGCTGCCGCTGTTTTGGCCATCTGCATCAGGGAAATCAAGGCTTCCTGCATGCGCGCGCCGCCACTGGTGGAGAAACAGACAAATGCCAGCTTCTGGGCGATACAGGTATTGATGGCCTGTACAAACTTTTCACCCACCACAGCGCCCATCGACCCGCCGATAAAACCAAATTCAAAGGCAGCTACCACCATCTCAACATTGTCGATACGGCCCTGAACCACGACCAGCGCATCTTTTTCACCGGTGCTTTTCTGGGCAGCAGTGATGCGATCTTTGTATTTTTTCAGATCTTTGAACTTGAGAATGTCGACAGGCTCTATATCAGCAAACAGTTCGCGCTGACCATTGCTGTCAAGAAACAGCTCCAGACGACGACGCGCGGTGATGCGCATATGGTGGTCGCACTTGGGGCACACTTCCAGATTACGTTCCAGATCCGGCCGATACAATACCGCTTCACAACGTGGACATTTTTTCCATAGCCCTTCAGGCACGCTGGATTTCTGTTTGCTGCCTTCAGCACTGTCACTGTTGTTGCGAATGGAGGGAAGGATTTTATTAATCCAGCTCATAACGTTGTCCTGTACTTTTGCGCTGTCAAAAAGCGCTCTTCAATTGCTACTTACTATAACACTATTTGACAGATGATCCTGCCGCCCTTCGTTTTGCATACTTTTATGCATCCAACGACTGGCGGATCTGCTTGATCAATGCCGTGCTGCCAGCAATCGCAGCGCCATCGCGTTTGCCACTGTCGGTGAGTTCGCCAATTTTCTGCACCAGGGCGCTCCCCACAATCACGCCATCGCTGATTGCCGCCATCGCATTGGCACTGGCAGTATCTTTGATACCAAAACCCACCACAATCGGCAGCATGGTGCGTTGGCGCAGGGCACTGACACGCTCACTGATCTCACCGGTATCGATAATCGCTGCACCGGTGACACCTTTTAATGAGACGTAATAAATATACCCGGAGCTGTTTTCACAGATAGCATCAAGACGCGATTCCGTGGTGGTGGGCGCTACCAGAAAAATCATATCCAGATTGCGCGGCCGGGTCAGTGCCAGCAAGGACTGCGCCTCACTGACCGGCAGATCCACAATCAGGATACCATCTGCACCCGCATCAGCCGCTTGAGTGACAAAACTGTCATAGCCGATGGCTTCCAGTGGATTGAGATATCCCATCAAGACAATCGGCGTTGTGTGATTGGTTTTACGAAAGCTGCTGACGATACCGAATACCGTGTGCAATCCGGTGCCTTGGCGCAGTGCACGTTCGGCCCCTAACTGGATAATCGCACCATCGGAGGATGGATCGCTGAATGGCATGCCCAACTCAATCACATCAGCGCCATCACTGACTAACTGATGCATCAGGGCAACGGTTGTGTCTGCATCCGGGTCGCCTGCCACCAGATACGGGATCAACACTTTGCGATTGGCAGCCTTGACGGCATCAATACAGGCAGTTAAACGACTCATGTTCTTCCTATTTCCCTCGATAATTCCTGATAATGTTGCTGATGCATCACCCCGATTACACGGTGATGCCATCAATTTTTGCAACAGTATGAATGTCCTTGTCGCCGCGGCCAGACAGGTTCACCACAATAAACTGATCCGGTCTCATGGTGGCTGCCAGCTTGCAGGCATAGGCCAATCCATGCGCCGATTCCAATGCCGGAATAATTCCTTCCAGTCGACACAGCATGCGGAAGGCATCCAGCGCCTCGGTATCCGTCACCGACACATAGTTGGCGCGGCCGATGTCTTTCAACCAGGCATGTTCTGGCCCCACACCGGGATAATCCAGCCCTGCAGACACCGAATGGGTTTCCATGATCTGGCCATTGGCATCACTCATCACATAGGTACGGTTACCGTGTAACACGCCGGGTTTACCGGCAGATAACGGCGCCGCATGACGGCCGGTTTCAACACCATCACCGCCCGCTTCCACACCATAAATCGCTACGTCACTGTCACGCAGGAAGGGATGGAACAGCCCGATCGCGTTGGAACCACCGCCGACACACGCCACCAGCGCATCGGGCAGTCGGCCGTACTCCTGCAGTGACTGTGCACGTGCCTCGCGGCCAATAATGGCCTGGAAGTCGCGTACCAGCATGGGATATGGGTGTGGACCGGCAACGGTGCCGATAATGTAGTAGGTGTTGTCGACGTTGGTGGCCCAGTCACGCAGCGCTTCATTCAACGCATCTTTCAAGGTGCGCGAACCCGACGTCACGGGAATCACATTGGCACCCATCAGTTTCATACGATACACGTTGGCTGACTGACGCTGAACGTCTTCCGCCCCCATGTAGACGTGACACTCAAGGCCCAGACGCGCTGCCACCGTGGCACTGGCCACGCCATGCTGACCGGCACCGGTCTCAGCAATGATGCGCGGTTTGCCCATGTACTTGGCAAGCAGTGCCTGACCAATGGTGTTATTGATCTTGTGTGCACCGGTGTGATTGAGGTCTTCGCGTTTGAGAACGATTTTGGCGCCGCCAAACTGTTTGCTCAGGCGCTCCGCGTAATAAAGCGGCGACGGACGTCCCACGTAATGCTTCATATCGTGATCGAAGGCTTGCCAGAACGATGGCTCTTTTGACAGTTTGCGATAAACCCGGTCGAGTTCTTCCACGGCAGCCATCAGGGTTTCCCCGACAAACACACCACCATATTGCCCAAAATGACCATGCACATCCGGACCGCTGAACTGGTCCTGCCCGGTGCTGGCGATTGTGTCAGGTACTGTTCCGGGTGCTGCGCCGGGTACTACTGTCTCAAGTGCGGACACGATTTACCTCGTCAAAAAATGCTGTCAAACGTTGTGGGTCTTTAAGACCCGGCTCACTCTCTACCCCGCTGCTGAGATCCAGCGCCCAGGGTCTGACCTGATCAATAGCCAGTGCGGCATTACCCGCTTCCAGTCCACCTGCCAGTATGATTGGCAATTCACATTGCTGTACACATTGCGCCGCCAGTGACCAATCAAATTGCTTCCCGGTGCCTCCCGCCTGTAAAGGATCCCAGGCGTCCAGCAGTATTCCGCTGGCTGTTGCGTACTGCTCAATCAGTGTCAACACATCGTCGGCGGTGCTCAGCGACGGTGCCATGCGCAGGGCTTTGACATACGGCACCCCAAACGATGCACAGAACGCCGGCGTTTCATCGCCGTGGAACTGCACACAGTCTAGATGTACGTCAGCCAGTACCGATTCGACTTGTTTTTGTGTGGGATTCACAAACAATCCCACCAATGACACAAATGCCGGCACCACCGCGCGGATCTGTTGCGCCTGTTCAATGCTGACAGCACGTTTACTGCCGGCATAAAACACCAGACCCAGTGCATCAGCACCCAGTTGCGCAGCCAGCCTGGCATCGGCAGGTCGGGTAATTCCGCAGATTTTTACACGTGTTCGTGATGGCACAATAGATCCTGCCTGCCCGGTGTCAGCCAATAACAAAGGCGGGGATTTTAACAGACACGGCGATTTTAAACAGACTTAAAAATGACCGGGAGACATTTTTCACGTCGCATCAATAGCGGTCAGTCCGGCATGGCAGTCTGCTCGGTCTCTGATCGAGGAAGTATGCAGCGGCCAGTCAAAGAAGGCACTGTTCGGAGAGTATGCAACGGGCAGTGTCCCGCAGCGCCGGACCAGCCGCATCCTCTGAGTAGCCGACCGGTGCTGCGCAACTCAACGTCGCGGCTGCGCCGCTCCGGATTCGCACAGTGCTCGCACTTTTTCGCTCGGCTACTCAGAGGATAAGCGCGGCATGATGGGTCCAGTGCTGCAGGACACTACCCGTTGCCGTTGCCCGGATCGCCTGCCGACACCACAGCAACAACACCACCGGGATGATCAATTGACCAAGTTGAACGATTGCGGGCATCACATCCCTCGCACTGATACAGACAAATTCACTTACAGCCCCGCGCGCCCCAGTTTTTGCATCAAACCAAGCAGCTTTTTAAACTCTTCTGGTTTGAGGTTGGTGCTCATACCGATAATCGTCTGCCGAATCGGTGCAATACCTACAAATCCCAGAATATTGCGTTTCGACGCCTTCAAGCTATGCGCGCGAAAAAACCATTTATAGATCAGAGACGGCATCCCCATTGTGACAACCACTCGGGCACTTCGGCCTTGTAAGCCCTTGACGCCCATCAGGTTGCTTTTGAATAAATGCTTTTAGCACAGCTGGCATGCCGCCCAGCCACAGCGGGAAAAACACCACCAGATGCTGCGCCCACAGAATACTGTCCTGCGCAGATTTCAGGCTGGCTGGCACCTTACCGTGCTCCCAGTCGTGCTGCGAGCGCAATAACGGGAAATCCAGCGCACTCACCGTTACCACGCGAACCTCATGACCCGTAGCTCTAGCACCCTCGGTATACGCATCAGCCAACGCGTAATTCAAATGAGGTGCACTGTTGTCCGGGTGCCCCTGAATAACAAGAATACGTTTACTCATCATGCAGAAACCTCACTAAGAAACTGGCTTACGCTGGTTTTCACCCGCCAGTAGGCTGGTCGTCTGGATAAGTTGCTTATGTGGTTGAATCAGGCGAAGGTGTTTTTCAAAGTTTCGTCTGGAGCGACGTTGATCTGATGCTTTTCTTTGCCGCAATTCCGACTCAGTTGACGTTAACACATAGTACTTGTCTGGACAGCGAATCATTCCGGCATGCACTTTCTCACGGTAAAACCCTATCACCTCGGCCATGGGCTGATATCCTCCACCGGTCTATCTGACGGTCGAAGTACCCGTTTGAAGATGCGTCCCGGCCGCGCGAATAAAGCTCATTTACTTCGGGAATTCTCGTATACCCGAACCCTGCCTCAAGGATGCGGCACACTGTGCTTTTGCCGACAGCACTTGCCCCTTCTATGGCAATGATGGTCACTGTTTTCCCCGAAGAACATTACAGAGAATATGTACCCTCAGCATAATTCCCGTCGCATCACCCCGCAACAGGACCAACACAGAACAGTAATTCCAGCGTGAGCAACGGCAAGGCTGTGCAGTGCCGGACCCATCAGGCCGCGCTTATCATGTGATGGGGTGCCCGATCCAGCGGGAGCACTGTTCGAATCCGTAGCGGCGCAGCCGCGACGTTGAGTTGCGCACCGCCGGGCGCCCCATCACATGATGCGGCCGGTCCGGTGCTGCACAGCCTTGCCGTTGCGACTGAAGTTGCGACTGAAGTTGCGGCTGCAGCTGACGCTAAGGCTATCAGAGAAAAACAGGTCCGTAAGGCAACACCGGCAACCCGAACCGCGACGGATACTCCACCCCAACCAGATACAATCCATCCGGCCGCGCAGTTAATCCTGCCAGTTTCCTGTCACGACCAGCAAGCACCTCCGCCACCCATTCCACCGGTTGCCGCCCCATCGCCACCTGCAACAAACTGCCTACAATATTGCGCACCATATGCTGCAAAAAGGCATTCGCTTCAATTTCCAGCACAATGAAGCGCCCCTGCTTGCGCACGTCGACAAAGCGGACTGCTCGCATCGGCGTATTCGCCTGACAGCCCGCTGCCCGAAATGCACTGAAGTCATGCTCCCCCACCAGACTTTGAGCGGCACGGTGCATCAGGTCAGTATCCAGAGATTCAGGGATGTGGGTCAACTGACCTATCAACACTGCAGGTTTGACCTTGCCGCTGTAGATGACATAACGATAACGACGACTTAATGCAGAGTGGCGGGCATGGAAGTCATCCGGCACCACACGCGCCCACTGCACGCGGACTTCCGGGGGTAAACGCGTGTTGGTGCCCATCACCCAGGCCCGCTCATTACGGACAGCCGGGCAATCAAAATGCACCACCTGACCGCTGCCATGAACACCCGCATCGGTGCGACCCGCGCAGCTGACAGCAACCGGGGAGTTGGCAACAAAGGCCAATGCCTCTTCCAGAATGCCTTGCACGGTGGGGAGCGCTGGCGAGAGTTGTCGCTGCCAGCCAGAAAAAGAAGCGCCGTTGTATTCAACACCCAGCGCATATCGGGTCATCTCAGTCACAGCCGTCCCAGCAAGTCCTTAGCTTCCACGCGCTGCACTTCCGTACCTTCGCTCAACACTTCTTCCAGAATTTCACGGGCACCATCCGCATCACCCATGTCGATATAGGCGCGAGCCAGATCCAGTTTGGTGGCCGCTTCATCCGCGTCACTCATGAAGCTGAAGTCTTCCTCGTCCTCGTCTTCAACCTGATCCGTAAAATCATCGTCTGATGGCAAAAACGCCAGGTCATCAAAATCATCTGCAACACGCGTTGACGATTTGGCTGGGGACGCTGGTACCGAGGGCTTGGATGTCTCGTCTGGCTCATCAGCACTGATATCAAAATCGTCAAATGCCAGCGCCGTATTGTCGGCCTTGTCGATGTTGTTATCTGACTCGGCATCTGGCCAATCCAGATCGGCACCGGTGTCTTCCACGGCGTATCCGGCCTCATCATCGATGATGTCAACGCGGTTGGTTGAAGGCTCCATGGGCATGCCCCATTCGGATTTATCAACCTCATGCGGCTCATCAGAACCGGTGTCATCCAACTCAAAGCGCTCGTCATACACGACATCGGCCTGTGTCTCCTCTTCGGAGAGATCAACAGGCTGCCAATCGTCCTCAGCCTCTGTTTTGTCCTGAATGTCGGCGATGGTCTCCGTTTGCTCATCCACCTGCTGGTAGGCGTTACTGGCTGCGCTGGCCAATGCCGCGGCAAATTCAGCTTCCTGATCGGTGTTATCTGCCGCTGCAGGAGAGGTTGATTGATCGTTATTACTGCTTGCCGATGCTGCCGCTGCTGCCTCATCAACTCCCGAAAACAACAGATCATCCGCGTCGTTGCCGAGCGCCACGCCGTCGTCATCGCGGGCATTAATCTTGGCCTCGTTTTCCGCGGCCGCCCGATTACGTCTGATCAGTACCAACACCAGCAACAGAATCAGGGTTGCCACCACACCGAGCATCGCCCAGGTATTGCTGGTGACCATCTGGATAAACCGCTGCACGGGACCGACATCAGGCGCCATGGTGATGACCGTGTCGGGCACGTCGCTTTGTGTGGTTTCCGCTGCCGCACGCTCTTCTGCCAGCGTCTGCTGCATTCTGGCCAACTCAAGATCTCTTAAACGAATGAGTTCCTGTGCGGAGGCAATCTGCTGCTGCAACATGGATAAACGCGCGTTCAGCTCGTTGTTTTCGGAATCCAGCCGCGCCAGATCCTCCTCACGTACCGCAATTCGATCCTCCAGATCTTCAATCTGTTGAGCGTTTTGTGAGGTCTGATTACCAGCCGCGGCCGCATTGGGTTGTTGATCAGCGGCTTGTTCATCCACTGTGACAACACGCAATTCTCCCTGAGCACCAGCACCAGCAGGTGCCTGGGCAGGCGCAGCGACCACGGGCTGTGCGGGCACATTGGCTGCGCCACTGGCCAGCTGCCGGTTTTGTCGGGTTACCTCCACCACGGCATCCGCCGCAGTGATTCGTCGAATTTCACTCAGTTCAGGTACTTGCAGGATTTCGCCGCGACGTACCCGATTAATATTGCCACCAATAAAAGCCTCTGGATTCAGACTCTGCAACGCCAGCATGGTCTGTTGTACAGAGACCGATGCGTCCGGGCGAACCCTTAATGCCAGTTCCCACAAGGTATCGCCGGCATTCACCGTGATGGTGCTGGCATTGGAGATTGTGGTGGTGTCAGCAGGCACCGCGCTGACAGGCTGCTGGGTAGCAGCACTCGAGGCTGTTGTGCTGGACGTCGTGCTGGCTGTAGATGCTGAAACAGCTGCGCTGGATTGAGCAGTCGTCTCGGTGGTTTCAGGTGCGGTCACCGCCGGTGCAGCGTCTGCGAGAGCGGGCGCGTCCGGTTCCTGCAGCACATTCATTGATCTGACCGGTGCGACTGCACCAGGTGCGCCAGTTTGCGAACTGAACGCCGGGGACTCAAGACGTAAGGTGTACTCTGTCAGCAGACGACCGGACGGCCAACGCGTATCCAGTATCAGGCTGATATACGGTTCGCTGATTGTGAGCGGACTGCTCAAGCGCAAAACGGGCGTAGCCCCGGAGAGGTCCACAGCAATCTGCAAACTGTCCAGCGCGCCGAGACGTTCAACCGAAAAGCGCTCAAAGTCCGCCTGGGAGGCAACACTGACGCGAATATCACTGGCCAGCAAACCCTCGACATCAGCCAATTGCACCGTGGCGACCAGCGGTTGTCCGCTGGCTGACTGCAACGTGATATTGCCCAATTCAACAGCCTCGGCCTGCGCCATGGTGAGCAGCGCCATCGTCAATGAAGACAGCGCAGCAATCCCGGGCAGCAAGCGTTTGGCCATTTTTATTTCCTTTTATCGGACAGGGTGCTTCCGCTAGACAAGGTGTGTCCGCGAGTATTAATTAAAGGTAGTCTTTTATCAACACTTCAGCGATCTGGATAGAATTGGTCGCTGCGCCCTTACGCACGTTATCACCCACAATCCACATATCAATTCCGTTCGGATGGCTGATGTCCTTGCGTATACGGCCCACTGCAACCGCATCTTTGCCAGCAGAATCGGTCACCGGTGTTGGATAACCACCCGCCACGCGCTCGTCCATCAGCACCACACCGGGGGCGTTGCTCAACAATTCGCGGATTTCCTCAACACTGATCGGTGTTTTGGTTTCGAAATGCACCGCTTCCGAGTGTCCATAAAACACCGGCACCCGCACGCAAGTGGCATTTACCTCGATGTTGTTGTCCATGATTTTTTTGGTTTCCCAGGACATTTTCATCTCTTCTTTGGTGTAACCATTGTCGAGGAATACGTCGATATGTGGCAGCACGTTAAATGCAATCTGCTTGGGATACACTTTGGTCTCGACATCGCGGCCGTTGAGCAGTGCGGCTGTCTGCGCCGCCAACTCTTCAATGGCTTCCTTACCGGTGCCGGAAACCGCCTGATAGGTCGCCACGTTGATGCGGGTAATGCCGACTTTGTCATGAATCGGTTTCAGCGCCACCAGCATCTGAATGGTTGAGCAGTTGGGGTTGGCGATGATGTTGCGGTTTTTATACTGCGCAATCGCTTCCGGATTAACTTCCGGTACCACCAACGGGATATCAGCGTCATACCGAAAATGCGAGGTGTTATCAATGACAATACACCCTGCCGCGCCAGCTTTGGGTGCGTAGATTTCCGATATGCTGCCACCGGCTGAAAACAAACCGATTTCGGCTCTGGAGAAATCGAAGTCTGCCAGATTTAACACCGTGATCGATTTGCCACGGAATTTGATTTTGCTACCGGCTGAACGCTCACTGGCCAACAGAAACAGTTCGTTGACCGGAAAATCGCGCTCTTCCAGAATGCTGATCAGGGCTTCGCCCACGGCGCCAGTGGCGCCAACAATCGCTACGTTGTACTTTTTCATTTCACTAACACTCCCGAATTAAATTCCCCGCGTCAGGCTTGCCTCAGGCAGCCGTGAAGTACCAGGGTGATTTTTCCCGCCACTGGTTCTCAAACGCTTTGATCGCTTCCGCGTCTTCCAGTGTCAGGCCGATATCGTCAAGACCGTTCAGCAGGCAATGCTTGCGGAACGCGTCCACTTCAAAATGAATGACGGAACCATCGGGTCGGGTGATGGATTGCGCTGGCAGGTCCACGGTGAGCGTGTAACCTTCAGCGGCATTTACCTCTTTGAACAGCGTATCCACCAATTCCTTGTCCAGAACAATAGGAAGAATGCCGTTCTTAAAGCAGTTATTAAAAAAGATATCCGCAAAACTGGGGGAAATCAGCACACGGAATCCGAAGTCATCCAGCGCCCACGGCGCATGTTCACGGCTGGAGCCACAACCAAAGTTCTCACGCGCCAGCAGCACGCTGGCACCCTGATAACGTGGCTGGTTCAGCACAAAATCTTTATTGAGCGGGCGCTGGCTGTTGTCAGTATCAGGCTCGCCCTTGTCGAGGTAACGGTGCTCGTCAAACAGATTGATGCCAAAGCCGCTGCGTTTGATCGACTTCAGGAATTGCTTGGGGATAATGAAGTCGGTATCCACGTTGGCGCGATCCAGTGGCATGGCCAATCCGGTATGTACGGTAAATGCTTTCATATCATGTCACTCAATTCTGTCAGTCTGATGTGTGCTCAGGTTACTGTGTTTGGGTATGCTCAAGCGCGTGCCGGTTCCAGCAGGATGTCACGCACGTCCACAAAATGACCGTGGATGGCCGCTGCGGCAGCCATTGCCGGGCTGACCAGGTGCGTACGACCACCAAAACCCTGACGACCTTCAAAGTTACGGTTCGAGGTAGAAGCGCAGTGTTTGCCGGCGGGCAGCTGGTCGGCGTTCATGGCCAGACACATGGAGCAACCGGGCTCACGCCACTCCAGACCTGCGTCGGTAAATATCTTGTCGAGCCCTTCTGCTTCTGCCTGTTGTTTGACCAGACCGGAGCCGGGCACAACCATCGCCAGCTGAATGCTGCTGGCAACTTTACGACCTTTCACAACTGCAGCGGCTGCGCGCAAGTCTTCTATACGCGAGTTGGTGCAGGAACCAATAAACACGACGTCCAGCTGAATATCCTTGATCGCGGTGCCGGGCTTCAGGCCCATGTATTTCAGCGCCTGGCGGATATTGTCGGCACGGCTTGGATCTTTTTCCTGATCCGGATCAGGCACCACACCGGTCACTGGCGCCACCATCTCGGGCGACGTGCCCCAGGTGACTTGCGGAATAATGTCGGCCGCGTCCAGCACCACCACACGGTCAAAATGTGCATCGGCGTCGCTGACCAAGGTCTTCCAGAACTCAGCAGCTTTGGTAAACAGCTCACCCTGCGGCGCCATGGGACGGCCTTTGATGTAGTCAATCGTTGTCTGATCAACAGAAATCAGGCCGGCGCGTGCCCCTGCTTCGATGGCCATGTTGCAGATGGTCATACGACCTTCCATGCTCAGTGAGCGCACGGCTTCACCACCGAACTCGATGGTATAACCTGTACCGCCCGCGGTGCCGATTTCACCAATGATGGCCAGCACAATGTCCTTGGCGGTGACGCCGGGATTCAACTTGCCATCCACACGGATCAGCATGTTTTTCATTTTTTTCTGGATCAGGCACTGCGTCGCCATCACGTGTTCAACTTCCGAGGTACCAATACCGTGTGCCAAGGCACCCAGCGCACCGTGTGTTGAGGTATGCGAGTCGCCGCACACAATGGTCATACCCGGCAGTGTGGCGCCCTGCTCCGGGCCGACCACGTGCACAATACCCTGACGGATATCGTTCATGTCGAGTTCGGTAATGCCAAAGTCACGGCAGTTATCCGCCAGCGTGCGCACCTGAATACGCGATACCGGATCAACAATGCCGTCGAGCCCACGACTGCGCTCAGCCTTGGTGGTCGGGATGTTGTGGTCTGGTGTTGCCAGATTAGCATCGGCGCGCCATGGTTTACGGCCGGTCAGTCGCAGACCTTCAAACGCTTGTGGTGACGTCACTTCATGGATCAACTGACGATCGATATAAATCAATGCGGTGCCATCATCACGCTGTTTGACCAGATGAGATTCCCAGAGTTTGTCGTATAAGGTTTTACCAGACATGAATGTATCCCACTAACTATTTGACTTTAAGTGAATTCTATATCTTTATGCTTTATATAGTTATTTATTAAATTCTTGGCGTATTGCTACGCACATCAACATTCTGCGCCCGATGGCGCAACAAATGATCCATCAACACAATCGCCAGCATGGCTTCGGCGATCGGTACCGCCCGAATCCCGACACAAGGGTCATGACGACCGGTGGTAATGACTTCCACTTCGTTGCCATGCACATCGATAGAACGACCCGGTATACGCAGGCTGGAAGTTGGTTTCAGCGCGATGTGCGCCACAATATCCTGTCCGCTGGAAATGCCACCGAGCACGCCACCGGCATTGTTGGAGAGGAAACCTTGCGGAGTCATCTCATCACGATGCTCGGTACCTTTCTGGGTCACACACTCAAATCCGGCACCGATCTCAACACCTTTTACCGCATTGATGCTCATCAGCGCATGCGCGATGTCGGCATCAAGGCGATCAAACACCGGCTCACCCAACCCCACGGGCATACCCGAAGCAATCACCGTGATTTTTGCACCGATGGAATTACCCTCTTTATTCAGGGCTGCCATGTAACTTTCCATCTCCGGTACCTTGCTGGCATCGGGACAGAAAAACGCATTTTGCTCGACCTGATCCCAATCCAGCGTTTGCGCTTTGATCGGACCGAGTTGGCTCAAATACGCGCGTACCTGCACGCCGCAGTACTGCGCCAGATACTTCTTGGCGATCGCCCCGGCGGCCACTCGCATCGCTGTCTCACGTGCAGAGGAACGCCCACCACCGCGATAATCGCGGATACCATACTTCTGCTGATAGGTATAATCCGCATGAGCTGGCCTGAACAAGTCCTTGATGTTGCTATAGTCTTTCGATTTCTGATCGGTATTCTCTATCAATAGGCCAATGGGGGTACCCGTGGTCACACCCTCAAATATCCCGGAGAGAATTTTCACTGCATCATCTTCGCGCCGCTGTGTGGTAAAGCGCGACTGACCCGGTTTGCGCCGATCCAGATCATGCTGCAGGTCAGCCTCACACAGCGCCAATCCAGGCGGGCAACCATCAATAATTGCGCCCAGCGCCAAGCCGTGGCTTTCGCCAAAGGTTGTGACTGTGAACAAGCTTCCAATACTGTTACCCGACATCTGTCAGCGTTCCACCTGCCTTTAAAAGGCGCACATTGTACACGAATTCACCAAACCGCACGAATCAGCGCATCCCGCGAAATTGCAAAGACCCCTTCACCACCACTGTCAAAATCCAACCAAAGCACTGGCAGATCAGGATAACGCCGGGCGAGTAGCTCCCAACTGTACCCGACCTCGAGCACCAGCATGCCGTGTTCGCTGAGAAAGGCCGGCGCATTACGCAGAATCTGCAACGGGATGGCAAGCCCATCATCATCGGATACCAGACCCAAGACAGGCTCGTGGTGGTATTCCGCTGGTAACCCGGCAACTTCATCTGCTGAAACATAAGGCGGATTGCTGACAATCAGATCATAGGTGCCAAGCAACCCACTGAACAAGTCGGATTGGATCGCCCTCACCCTGTCAGTCAACCCATGTTGCTCAATGTTGCGCTGGGCGACCGCCAGTGCATCAACTGAAATATCGGCCAGATCAACCTGCGCTGACGGGAACACCAAGGCGGTGGCGATGCCGATACAGCCGCTGCCTGTGCACAGGTCCAGCACTCGATTTGGAGCGCTTTCCAGCAACGGTTCATATTGACTCAGGATCAATTCCGCAATCGGTGAGCGCGGCACCAGTACGCGCTCATCCACAAAAAAAGGCAATCCGGCAAACCATGCCTGCTTCACAAGGTACGCCATTGGCAAGCGCAGTTTAATGCGTTGTTCTGCCAATGCCTGAATATGTTTTAAATCCGCTTCGCTGATTTCCTGTGTCTCAAGCGTTAGGTCATCCCCTTCTTGCGGCTCTTGTTCAAACGCAATACCCAACACGGTAAAGACGAGGTAGATCGCTTCATCCCAGGCATTGTCGGTACCGTGTCCATAAAACAGGTCTGCCTGCTCAAACCGGGCTGCCAACTTCTGCACACATTGCAATAGGTTCATCTGTTTACCATCGTCTTATGCTGCCTCAACGGCAAAAATTACTTTACGACCGCACACTGATATCGTACGGTATTGGCCCTTTAACCGGAAACCACTCTCTACTATGTCCAAACCTGAAAACGCACTGTCCCTGAACACGATGGAACATGCCTATCGTGACATTATCGCCGCCATTGGCGAGGATCTTTCCCGGCCAGGACTGGTGGACACCCCACTGCGCGCCGCCAAGGCCATGCAGTTTCTGACACGCGGTTACGAGCAGGACGTAGATCAAGTTATTAATAACGCATTATTCCCATCCTCTTCCGAGGAAATGGTGATTGTTAAAAACATCGAATTGTATTCGATGTGTGAGCACCACATGCTGCCATTTATTGGAAAATGTCATGTGGCGTATCTGCCCAAAGGCAAGGTACTGGGATTATCAAAAATCGCCCGTATTGTGGATATGTATGCTCGACGTTTGCAAATTCAGGAGAATCTGACCAAGGAAATCGCCGAGGTCATCATTGAGAAGACGGGAGCATCCGGTGCAGCTGTGATCATCGAGGCACAGCACATGTGCATGATGATGCGTGGTGTAGAAAAGCAGAACTCGGTGATGACCACCTCCTGCATGCTGGGTGCGTTTCGCAACAGCCAGAATACCCGCAATGAGTTCTTGTCACTGATCAAACGGTAATCCCGCCAAGATCAGGGCCGCACCACTACCTCTATGCGCTGACGGCAAGGCCCCGGCCGACAAAACGGGGCAAGTGGCCCCACTCCATGGGCCTCCAACCGATTGACATCAATACCCGCCGCCACCAATCGCTCCTGCACCAGCGTTGCACGCGCCAGCGAACGGCCTATCTGCTCGTCCAGTGAAGTCTCCGCCTGCAGATGTCCGACAATGTAGACCCGGGTCTGTGCGGCCTCTGTCAACGCCTCAATCAGCAGCGCCAACCCTTCGTCTTCAGTCAACTGATCCTGTTCGTCAAAAACCAGCGCCGGAATTGTTACCATGCCGTCCTGATTTAAACGCTGCAACAGCGTGCGCGCATCAGGTACAGACGCTGCACGGCGCTCAGCGGCCACTTGTTCTGATAATTCAAGAAAGTCGAGGTGGGCATAAAGTCGTCGATTGGCACGTGTCACCACATACAAGGCCACATAGCCACTGACCTCGCGGCCTGCCTGCTCCCCCAGATAACTGGCAGCCATATAAAACTGCCCGGCTTCAGGACCGTAAAGGATCCGATTGCCAAAGACATCGTTGGCCCAGAAATTACTGCTGCCACAGTCCCTGCCCTGACAATTGAAAAGCTCCTGTTGTCCTTCTATTAACAGTCGCGTGCGGAAATGTTCAAACACTTCAGCCGCATTAAATCCATCAGGAATCTCATAAGTGATGCGGCGCAAGTCCCCCTGAAAACGCTCGGACTGACTGGGCGCTACCCGACCGGCTGCGCGCTGCATGCGTCCGAGAGCCAGGTTATACACCGTGTTGTTTTCGAGGCGATAATCAACAATCTGCGAACCCGGGAAGCGCTCAAAGGCATAATCAGATGAACCGGACACATCTGCATTTGCCTGCCAGCCAGGCAGCAACAGCAAACCGCCGACTACCAGCATGCCTGCCATGCGCCGAAACAGAGTCTTGACCGGCTGTTTCCGGCCCAGAAAGGGAGATAACTGTATACTAAAAAATTCAGGCATCAGTTTCCTGTTCATCCGTTGCGACGGTTTTTTTGCGACGTGTACTGGTACGTTTTTTAACAGCGGTTGGACTTTCAGACTCAACAACAACCGAGGGTTGCACTGCATCGGCATAGGGTACGTCCGGGGTCTGCGGATCAAGATCCTGTGGATCGGCATCCGGTGAAACGGGTGACTCACCGACCGGGAACGGCATGAATGGAAATGGTTTTGCCTGCGTGTTGTAGGTCAAAAATGCCAGAATCTCAGCAACATAGGCTGACAGACTCGCGCCCAAACGGCGAAGATTGGCATTGTCTTCACCCGTCAACAGACTGAACACAATCTGCGCCAGCATCAGCACAATCAAAATTATGCCGCTGACATACAATGCAACCACAAACCCGGCCATAAACAATATTCGCAACCAGGCGTGGGGTTTTTTGAGATGTTCAACAAATTCTTCGGCCATAAGAACAAACTCCCTTATCCAGTTGTTTGGCGCGGTGGGCTTCATATTCCACGTCCAGCGCGCCTTCACCCAGCATCAATGCCGCAATCACCTGATTGACAGGTTTACCTTCATACACGATCTGGTACAACCCTGACGCGAGTGGCATATACACACCCAGTTCGTCAGCTTTTTCTTTCACCTGTTTCAGTGTGTTTACACCCTCGGCAACTTGTCCTATGCCAGCGACAGCCTCATGAACGGGCTTACCCTCACCCAACGCCAAGCCTACACGAAAATTGCGACTCAGCGAAGACGAGCAGGTCACGATCAGATCACCCACCCCGGCCAGCCCCAGAAACGTCATAGGATCGGCACCCAGTTCACGACCGAAGCGTGCCATTTCTGTCAGGCTGCGCGTGATCAACATGCTGTTGGTGTTTTGTCCCATGCCCATGGCCGATGCCAGTCCGGCGATGATGGCATAAATGTTTTTAAGTGAGCCACCAAGCTCTACACCAAACATGTCGTCGTTGGTATAGACGCGGAAATAGTCTGATTTCAGCACTTCACGCACGCGCTCACGCACGGACTCCTGAACGCTGGCGATCACCGTGCCGGTCAGACTGCGCCGGGCGATCTCACTCGCCAGATTGGGACCGCTTAACACCCCGATGGGGGCATCGGGCGCTTCCTCACGCATCACCTGACTCATCAGCAGAAAGCTGCCTGCCTCTATGCCTTTTGTTGTACTGACCAGAATGGTATCAGCGCTCAGCGCCGGCAGCATGGTGCGCACTACCGTGCGAAAATACGCGCTGGGCACGGCAACAAAAACCAGTCGGCTGCCGCTGACAGCCAGTTCAATGTCATCGGTGGCAAAAACGCCATCGTGCAAAGTGTAACCCGGCAGATACTGGGCATTTTCCCGCGTTGCATTGACCTGATCAACCAGAGCTTTGTTACGCATCCAGAAATTAACGCGATAACCATTCTGGGCAACAATATTGGCGATAACCGTTCCGAAACTACCACCACCCAAAACACTGACCGTCTGTGCGGGCATTAAATTCTCCTGCAATAGTGGACTAAACAAGTTCCCTGTTTATTCTGGTGAGTGATCCGGTCTTAATGAAGGATCACCCTGCACCAGCATCATGCGATTGGACTGGAAAAACAGTAAGGCATCATACATGCCTGCGGCGACGGCTTTCGGCGTGATGGACGCACCTACAAACTGATCGACGCCATCATCTGCTGCAATCCCTTGCCAACTTGGGCGCTTGAGGTCCCGGGATGCCATCCCGGAAAATTCGCGCATCCAGCGCGATTCAAGAAATGTCAGACCACCCATTAAACCAGGCTGCAGCGGCTCAGCAACAACACGTGCCGCGACGATTTCACCGCGCATATCAAAGGCCACCAAGAGGTCGAGGCTGTCATTAAACCCATCATCAACGGTAAAAGGCACCGCGATCAACACCACCTCATCGCCCTGTTTACCCACATACGCCAGACGATCACGACGCAACCCCAGCCACTCTGGACTGACCAGGTTCTGACTGCCCGCCTCGGCACGAATCAACAACGCATCAGCCACCGGATCATTGTCGATCAGGTCATTACCCAACATAGAGATCAGGCTGTTGCGATCATACTCAATTCTGGCTGCCTGTAAGGACGCGGCAAAGTATTGCACTGGCCAGATACTGACCAACAGCAATACCACTATCGCAATCATCAGACGAGGTGGAAACACCGAAAGCTCCTTAAAACACCCGATTTAATCCGTCGAGTGCTGCAATGCGATAAGCCTCAGCCATGGTGGGGTAGTTAAACGTGGTATCCAGAAAATACTTCATGGAATTAGCGCTGCCTTCCTGCTGCATAATTGCCTGGCCGATGTGTACGATTTCAGATGCCTGGTCACCAAAGCAGTGGATGCCCAGTATCTCCAGCGTATTGAAGTGAAAAATCAGCTTGAGCATACCCACCTGTTCGCCGGTGATTTGTCCACGCGCGGTATTGTGAAAAAACGCCTTGCCCACTTCGTAGGGGATCTGCGCTTTGGTCAATTCCTGTTCGGTTTTCCCCAGCGTACTGATTTCAGGAATGGTGTAAATACCACTGGCGACCCGATCGATGGCCACAAATGCGTCAGGGTCCACAATGGCGTTACAGGCCGCACGGCCCTGATCGTAAGACGCACTGGCCAGTGATGGCCAACCAATCACATCGCCCGCTGCATAGATATTCGGTACGGCGGTCTGATAACGCTCATTCACTTCAATATGACCGCGGGCATTCAGCACAATACCCAGCTCTTCAAGGCCCATATTGTCTGAATTACCGGTGCGACCATTCGCCCACAAAATAATGTCACTTTTGATACGTTTTCCTGACCGCAAATTAGTCACCACATAATTATCGTGATACTCAATGCTGTCATATTCCTCATTGTGGCGACTGCGTACACCAATATCACGCAGGTGGTAACTCAGCGCATCCGAGATTTCCCAGTCCAGAAATGACAACAACGTGTTGGCTGGATTAATCAACTCGACCTTGCAGCCCAAGCCGCCAAATATTGACGCGTACTCGCACCCGATAACACCTGCCCCGATAACAGTCACCTTTTTGGGCGAGTGATCGAGGGACAGAATTTTATCACTGTCAAACAGGCGCGGATGGTCGAAATTGACATTCGCGGGGCGATACGGGCGCGAACCCGTTGCAATCACAAAATGATCTGCTTTTAATAAAGGACCTTTGTTGCCCAGTCTGATGCTGTTGGCATCGTTAAAAAACGCGTGACCTTGAATGATATTGACGTCGTTTTTTTCGAAATAGGTACTGCGCAAGTACACTTGCTCATCGATGACGCGGTCGGCATGCCGAATGATTTCAGGAAAACTTGGCTTGTGCAATGTGGCAAATTCGCGCAGCAACGGGTTGCTGCGAAATTGCATCACCTGTTTGACGTAATGTCGTAATGCTTTGGAAGGAATGGTACCGAGGTGTGTGCAGTTGCCCCCCACCTTGTCACGATCCGATATCAACGCTACTTTTTTGCCATGTTTGGCAGCGTTGATGGCGGCAGATTCCCCTGCAGGGCCACTGCCTACCACAATAATATCGTACGTGTTTCGTGCCATTACCGGTGATCTCCTTTTATTTGCTGCTTTCTTCACAACGTGCTGGATTGCCACCGCACAGCTCACAGGTGCCATCGATACCTACATTATTCAAGCCACCGCAAGAACCTTTGATCGGCGCACGACCAAACATCACACCCACCGCCATGCCTGCCACCACCAATAACAAAATGACAAAACTCGCAATCATGGTACTCATATCATTGCTCCAGATACGTTTCAAATGCCGGGGTAAAACGTTCAATAAACCCATCCTCGTCAGGATGCTTGCTAATAAAATACACCGCCAGTCCCAAGGCCTCAGCCAGATCATACGATCTGTCTTCGCCCATCACCATAAACGCTGTCGCCAACGCGTCAGCTTCCATCGCGGTTGGGGCAATCACAGTCACAGCCGCCAGTGTATGACTGATGGGTCGGCCACTGAATGGATCGATCTCATGAGAGTATCGCACACCATCCTGTTCAAAATAATTACGATAATCACCTGACCCTGCAACACCGAGCGATTGTCCCTGACTATAAAAAATCTGATAGACCCCAGGCTCAGCTGTATCCACTGGCTTTTCTATAGCCGGCACCCAGCCGCTGCCATCCGGTTTCACGCCTTTGATGCGCAACTCACCGCCTATTTCGATGAAGTAACTGGGCATCTCCAGCGAGTCAAAGTACTCTGCCAGCGCATCAACTGCATACCCTTTAGCAATACCGCTCAGATCCACATACACCTGTGCACTTTTTTGTACTTGTGGTGGAGACAGACTGACTTCGAGGTAACGCGACCCGGTTTGCTGTAACAACTCAGCAATTTCTTCATCGCTTGGGATACGCGATTGATCAACGCGTTGGCCTATCAACGGTCCAAATCCCCAGCGATTGACCAGCGGGCCGACCGTGACATCAAAATATCCACCGGTCAGCTGATAAAATTCCAGTGCTTTGGTAAGCACCAACGCCAACTCGGGCGACACACTGAACCATTGTCCGGGCTCACTGCGATTGAATCGGGACAATTCAGAGTCTGGTGCATAGGTCGACATTAACTCCCGATCAAGACGATACAGACGCTGTTCGATACCCGCCGCCAATTCGTTATCGGTTAGGTCCTGAGGAAACCCGGCCACCAGAATCTGATAAGTCGTACCCATGGTAGCGCCGTTGAGCTGATAAATCTGCGCAATCGGCTCGGGTCTGATCATCACCCATAGGAAATACAGCGCCAGAAAAATCAGCGTGTAGCGCAATCGTTTGATCCACTGCAGGGCGAAAACACCTGTCGCCTTGTTACTCAACACTTGACACTCCGCAGTTCGCACTGCCCTTCAGTAAGTCGGATTTCCCAAAACAAACAGGGGAGCGGCACTTGGTGGTAGTTGCCTCGCTCCCCTGTTTAGTTTGCCATCATGTGTGACCTGATCAGAATCAGGAGAATTCATCCAATGCTATGTTTTCGTCTTCCACACCCAGACTCTTCAGCATCTTGATGCACGAGGCATTCATGATGGGCGGTCCGCACATATAGTATTCACAGTCTTCAGGCGCCGGGTGATCCTTCAAATGGTGCTCAAGCACAACGTTATGGATAAACCCGGTATAACCGGTCCAGTTATCTTCCGGCTGCGGCTCAGACAGCGCCACATGCCACACAAAATTGTCGTGTTCTGCCGCCAGACGATCAAAGTCCTCAACGTAGAACATTTCTTTTTTGCTGCGAGCACCGTACCAGAAGGTGATTTTGCGTTTACTGTTCAAGCGGCACAGCTGATCAAAAATATGTGAACGCATTGGCGCCATACCAGCACCACCACCGATAAAGACCATCTCATTATCCGTATCTTTGGCAAAGAACTCACCAAATGGACCAAACACTTTGATCTTGTCGCCCGGCTTCATGTTAAACACGTAGGACGACATAATCCCGGGTGGATGATTGCTGCGCGGCGGCGGTGTAGCAATTCGGATATTAAATTTGATCAGGCCCTTTTCATCCGGGTAATTGGCCATGGAGTAGGCACGGATGGTGGTTTTGTCACACTTGGACTTGTGATTAAACAGACCAAACTTCTCCCAGTCTCCACGGAAGCGCTCTTCGATCTCGAAGTTTTTGTATTCAACTTCGTGGGGGGGCACTTCCAGCTGTACGTAACCACCGGCACGGAAATCCACACTTTCGCCTTCAGGAATCTTCAGTACCAGTTCTTTGATGAAGGTTGCCACGTTGTGGTTGGAGATCACCTCGCATTCCCACTGTTTGACACCAAAAAACTCCGGCTCGACCTCGATCTTCATATCCTGTTTGACAGCCACCTGACAGGACAGACGCCAATGTTCTTTGGCTTCACCCATGGTGAAATGGCCCGCTTCGGTTGGCAGCATGGAACCGCCACCATCAAGCACCTTACATTTGCACTGTGCACAGGTTCCGCCACCGCCACAGGCAGATGACAGGAAGATGCCTGCGTCAGCCAGCGTGGTGAGGAGTTTGCCACCGGCCGGCACGGTGATGGCTTTGCTCGGGTCGCCGTTGATTTCAATTTTTACATCGCCGGAACTGACCAGTTTTGCACGCGCAGCAATAATCATGACGACTAACAGCATCACGATAACGGTGAACATCACCACACCGGCTACAATCGTTGAGATATCCATTGTTACTGAAACCTACTCACGTTAACGTTAATTGGATTGGATTACAGAGTCAGTCCGCTGAATGACATAAAACCCAGCGACATCAGGCCAGTGGTAATGAAGGTTATTCCAAGACCACGCAATCCTTGAGGCACATCGCTGTACTTGAGCTTTTCGCGGATGCCCGCCATCAGCACAATCGCCAATGCCCAGCCCACACCTGCACCAACGCCGTAAACCACGCTCTCCGGGAAGGTGTAACTTCGCTCAACCATAAACAATGACGCACCCATGATGGCGCAATTCACAGTGATCAGTGGCAAAAAGATACCCAGCGCGTTGTAAAGCGCCGGCACAAACTTGTCCAGAAACATCTCCAGTATCTGCACGATGCCGGCGATAACGCCGATATAACACAGGAAACCCAGGAAACTCAGATCCATCTCTGACAAGCCGGCCCAAGCCAGTGCCCCGTCTTTTAACAGGTAGTTAAAAATCAGGTTGTTGACCGGCACGGTGATCGCTTGCACCACAACAACGGCAACACCCAATCCAATGGCTGTGTCTACCTTTTTTGATACCGCCAGAAAGGTGCACATACCCAAAAACAACATCAGCGCCATGTTTTCAACAAATACTGCGCTTACAAACAGGCTTAAGTAGTGTTCCATTCTCAGTGGGCTCCTTTCTCAGCAGTATGAGCAGACATCGGGAACTCATTCTTTTCGATTTGCTCTACGTTACGCTCACGCAGAATCCAGATGAAGAAACCTATGATAAAAAATGCACTTGGCGCCAGCAGCATTAAACCGTTTGGTTGATACCAGCCACCGTTGGCAACCGTTGGCAGAATTGTGATGCCGAACAGTGTGCCTGCTCCAAACAGCTCGCGCAGCGTGCCCACGATAATCAACACCAGGCTGTAGCCTAATCCATTACCGATACCGTCCAAAAAACTGGGTATAGGCGGATTTTTCATGGCAAATGCTTCTGCGCGACCCATCACAATACAATTGGTAATAATCAGTCCCACAAACACGCTGAGCTGCTTGCTGATTTCGTAGGCATACGCTTTCAGAATCTGGTCTACCAGAATTACCAGAGAGGCAATGACCGTCATCTGTATGATGATACGGATACTGCCCGGCATGTTGTTACGCAACATGGAGATAAACAGATTGGAGAACGCTGTGACGGTTGTCAGCGCGATACACATCACCAGCGTTACCTGCAAACTGGTGGTCACCGCCAACGCCGAACAGACACCCAGAATCTGCAACGCAATCGGGTTTTCTTTGAAGATCGGCTTGATCAGAATTGTTTTGCTCATCTCGGACATCAGATAACCCCTCTCAGCCTTTAACTTCGTTGTTGAGGAAGCGACCAAATCCGCGCTCACCCAGCCAGAATGCAATCATGTTTTCCACACCACGACTGGTCAGTGTTGCGCCAGACAAGGCATCCACCTGCGACTCGCCGGTGCCACCACCTTTGACGACCTCAAAGGCAACATCACTGTCAGCGCCATAAATCTGTTTACCCGGCCACTGCGCCTGCCAGCGCGGATTGCTGATCTCGCCGCCCAGACCGGGTGTTTCTTTGTGGTCGTAGAAGCCGATGCCCTGCACTGTATTGCCATCACCTTCCAGCGCGAGGTATCCATACATGATGCCCCACAGACCATATCCGCTGACCGGCAGCACCACACTTTCAAAACTGCCATCAGCATTATCGATGGTGTAGACAGTGGCATATTTCACACGGCGCCGGATATTGGCGACGTCGTCTTCACCACCCAAGGCGTCTGACAATGCTGGATCGTTTTTGGCTGCTGACTCACTGTACGTCAATGGATCAAGACCTAAACGTTGGGCGTCCTCATCACTCAGAAACGTACCATTGTCCAGATCGACGATACGTGCGTTAAAACGCTCGAACATCGAGGCAACATCAGCATTGCTGTTCACCGCCGGATCAAACATGCCGGCCGCAATCAGAATGTTTTTGTTGCGATCCAGAATCTGGTTGGCGGTCTGCATTGGCTTCAGAATGACAGCAGCACCGGAAATCACCACCGAACAAATAGCACACAGTATCAGTGCAATTTTTAATGTGTTGGCAACGGAGTTGACGTTAGACGACATGGCGGGCGATCCTCCGTTTGATATTGGCTTTCACGACAAAATAGTCAATCAGCGGTGCAAATAGGTTGCCGAACAATATGGCCAGCATCATGCCTTCAGGGTATGCTGGGTTCAGCACACGAATCATCACCACCATAAAACCGATCAAAAGACCGAATATCCATTTACCGGTATTGGTCATGGATGCTGACACCGGGTCAGTCGCCATAAAGACCATACCAAAGGCGAATCCACCGAGCACCAGATGCCAGTACCAAGGTGTTGCAAACCCGGGGTTGGTATCCGAACCAATCATGTTCAGCATAGTCGAGAAGATGACCATACCGAGGAACACACCCAGCATGATGCGCCACGACGCAATACGCATTGCCAACAAAATCACACCGCCGATCATGATTGCGAGTGTCGAGACCTCACCAATTGAGCCCTGCATCTGACCAAAAAAGGCATTAAGCCATGTCAACTGCTCACCGGTTGCTGACAAGGTAACAGGCAGCCCGTTGTTAGCGATCTGGCTGAGCGCGGTCGCGCCGCTGAAACCATCAACTGCTGTCCAGACAGAGTCACCGGAAATCTGTGGCGCGTAGGCGAAAAACAGGAACGCACGCCCCGTCAGTGCCGGGTTCAGGAAGTTTTTGCCAGTACCACCAAAGACTTCTTTACCAACGATAATGCCAAAGGAAATGCCTAACGCCGCCTGCCACAGTGGCAATGTCGGGGGCACAATCAATGAGAAGAGGATTGATGTAACAAAGAACCCTTCATTTATCTCGTGACCACGCTTGATGGCAAACAACACTTCCCAGAATCCACCAACAATAAACACGGTGGCATATATGGGCAGGAAATACATGGCGCCGTGCCAGAAGTTGTCCCAGATACTGGTGGGATCATTGCCGGCCAGTGCCCCGATCAGCACACCACGCCAGCCTTCCATCTCGGTAATACCCATATTTATCATGGCCATATTGGCCTGATAACCCACGTTGTACATACCGTAAAACATGGCTGGGAACACCGCCAGCCAGACCGTGATCATAATGCGCTTCAGGTCGATACCATCACGCACATGAGATCCACCGACAGTGACTTTGCTCGGGGAATAAAAAATAGTATCCACCGCCTCATACAGTGGGTACATCTTTTCGTACTTGCCGCCTTTTTCAAACTGCGGCGCCAGATCATCAAGTATTTTACGCAGACCCATGGTGAGTTTTTTCCACTAGCATTCTTTTTCGATACGCGTGAGATTGTCACGCAGGATCGGACCGTATTCATATTTACCCGGGCACACATAGGTGCACAGCCCCAGATCTTCTTCGTCCAATTCCAGCGCACCAAGATTCATCGCTGCTTCAATATCACTGACAATCAATGTGCGCAGTAACTGTGTCGGCAGAATATCCAAAGGCATGATGGTTTCATAAGAACCCACTGGCACCATCGCACGTTCACTGCCATTGGTCGTGGTAGTGAAATCGAATTTTTTGCCCTTGAACAGGCTGGACAAGTAAATACTCAAATTGGAGTGACGGTTGCTGCCAGGGGACAGGTAACCAAACAACGGCCGTTCCCGGCCTTCACGCAGCACACAGATCTGTTGATCATACCGACTGAGGAACTGCATGGGCTCTGCGATTTTTCTGCCTGCCAATACTGTTCCTGAAATCACACGGTTTTCACCTTCTTTGAGTTCACCCGCGGTGACGTCGAGCAAATTGGCACCGAGGCGTGTGCGCAGCAGGCGTGGACGTTTGACCTGCGGCCCTGCCAAAGCAACCACCCGCTCTGTCCACAACAATCCGGTATTAAACAGCTTGCCGGTAGCGATCACATCCTGAAAACCAATACTCCACACCCAACGACTCAGGCTGACCGGATCCAGAAAGTGGATATGAGTGCCGGTCAGACCCGAGGGGTGCGGCCCGGAGAAATCTTCGACCTGTACATTGCCGGCAAATGCTTCTTTTTCAAGACCAGCAAAACTGCCTTCGCGGCGGCATACAAACAACTTGCCATCCGTAAGTTTTGCCAGCAGGTTGATACCACGTACCAGATCCTGCGAATGTTCACGTGCTACCATTTCTGGCTGCAATGCCAACGGATTGGAGTCCATCAAGTTAACAAACAGGGAAGATGGCTTGCTGGACGGATCAGGCACCTTGCTGAATGGACGAGTGCGCAATGCCGTCCACAAACCTGAGTTCACCAGGTTTTCCACCACTTTTTCGCGTGGTAGCGACGCGCATTCAGCATCGCTGTAATGGACGAAACTCACTTGTTCACTGTTATCACCGTCCAGTTCAATCACAACTGACAAAAACAGACGTTTGTCGCCACGATTGACGGCGACGACTGTACCGGACCCCGGAGATGTGTAAATGACGCCGGGCGTCTTTTTATCGGTAAACAAAGTCTGACCGAGTTTGACCTTGTCTCCCTCTTTGACTTCCATCGTGGGTTTCATACCCACAAAGTCTTGCCCCAGAATCGCCACCGTACGGACCGGCTGGGCGTCATGAATTACCTGTTCCGGAGCGCCATTAATAGGTAAGTCCAACCCGCGCTTAATTCTGATCATTCATCAGGCCTAGTAAATTGTGTTCAGGATATGCAATTGGTTTGATGTGTCTTACGCTGAGAAAACGCGCACAATTATAGGGATATGGCCCCTGATTTGCCACCGTTTTCTTGGTCTAAATGAATAAGCTCAGGAAGGAATCCGGTGCCAGCCAACGCTGACACCGGGCAATAAAATCATACTTCGCTGGGATAGATCCGATAATTGACACCGGCCATTTTGTAAACCATGCGCACAACCTGATTACAGTAACCAAACTCGTTGTCGTACCACAAGTACAACACGCAGCGATTACCTTCAGCTATGGTCGCTTTGGAATCAACAATGGCCGCCTCGCGCGAACCGACAAAATCACTGGACACCGCATCCGGATCTTCGGTGTAACTGATCTGATTCTGGAGTGGTGAGTGCAACGCCAGCACCCTCAGAAACTCGTTGATTTCTTCTTTGGTGACGGCCGTTTCCATATTCAGCATCAAAATAGCCATGGACACATTCGGTATAGGCACACGCACCGCATTACCCGTCAATTTGCCAACCAACTCAGGAACGGCTTTCACTACCGCTTTGGCGGCACCGGTTTCGGTCAGCACCATGTTCAGCGCAGCACTTCGACCACGGCGATTGCCCGTGTGATAGTTGTCGATCAGGTTCTGATCGTTGGTATAGGCATGCACGGTCTCAACGTGGCCGCTGACAATGCCGTATTTGTCGTTAAGCACCTTCAACACAGGCGCAATTGCATTGGTGGTACAACTTGCCGCGGTGATAATTCGATCGTCAGGCTTGATCTGATCGTGGTTGATACCATAGACGATATTCTTGAGACTGCCTTTGCCTGGGGCGGTCAACATGACCTTGCTCGCACCTTTGGACTTCAGGTGACGAGACAGACCCTCTTCATCACGCCAGTTGCCGGTGTTATCAATGATCAGGGCATCGTTAATGCCATATTGCGTGTAATCAATTTCATCCGGGGCATTGGCGTAAATAATCTGAACCACATTACCGTTACAAATCAGGCAATTATTTGCTTCATCAATACGCACCGTGCCTTGAAACGCACCGTGCACTGAGTCCGAAGTCAACAAACTTGCGCGCTTGATGATGTCGCCGGGTTTACCTGGACGTACCACCACTGCTCGCAGACGCATCACCTCACCCGTGCTGGTGCGCTCAATCAGCAAACGCGCCATCAGACGACCAATCCTGCCGAAACCAAACAACACGATATCCTGCGACTTTTCACTGGGGGGCGTTTTTACACCGATCAGCGCTGCCAACTCTGACTTGACATAGGTGTCCACATCAGGGGCATTTCCAGCCTGAGTCAATTCCATATACTTGACAGTCAACTTGCCAAGATCGATCTGACAATGCCACAGATCCAGTTTTGCAACAGACATCAGGATGGGATGAGACTCAAATTCGGACATTTCATTTCGCCCGATCTGACGCACAAACCGATGGGACTTCATGATATTGGTCACAGAGCGGTTATGCAGCGCACGACCATAAACAAAAACACCTACGTTACGCTCACTGTAGAGACGACCCACCACAGGAATCATTTCCTGTGCCAAGGCTTCTCTTTGCTTCCAATCACTGAAATAGTCTTCCGGGCTGGGTCGTGTCACGTGGGGCACCTGTCTGTCGAGTGGTTGAAGAAAGTCATTCCGGCAAATGCGAATTGATCCAAAACGGCGCATATTATCTTGTGATTGACCGGGCTGTGCAACTTAAATGACCTTTTCGGGGGGCATTCCCTGTGCATGACAGCGGCGCTATGCAAGAATATGCGCCCTCTTTTACCACAAGCAGCGTTGCCTGGCAGTCGGAGTCATTTGGCTGGCAGTGTCATTCTGTCTTGTATCGCGCGGATTGAAAGATGTCGGGTTTTGAACTGAACGCTCCACCGTTACCCAAAGAGGGCCACTCGTTGCAGTGGCCCGCTCTGCCGGATTCTCAATTCAGCATGGCAGTGGCGCAGACCGCGCGTCGCAGTCAAGTCCCGGTACTCTTGATTACTAACAGCAGCGAAGAAGCGGAACAACGACGTCGCGAACTGCAGTTTTTTATTCCTGATCACGGATCTGACGCCTTGCCAATTCTGACGTTGCCGGATTGGGAGACACTGCCTTACGATACTTTTTCGCCACATCAGGACATTGTTTCGGAACGCTTGAGTGCTCTGTATCAATTGCCTGACATGAAAAACGGCATCCTGATTGTGCCGGTCAGCAGTCTGATGCACCGATTGCCGCCGCCCAGTTATATTCAGGGCAACAGCCTGATGCTGAGTGTTGGCGAATCACTGAATGTCGACAGACTTCGGCAACGGTTGGCGGGTGCTGGTTATCAACATGTCGATTCTGTCTACGAACATGGCGAATTTACCGTGCGCGGCGCGATCATGGATATCTTCCCCATGGGCAGCAAACTGCCCTATCGCATCGACCTGTTTGACGATGAGGTTGAGTCCCTGCGGGTGTTTGATCCGGAAACACAACTCTCACTGGACAAGGTAAAAAGCATTCGTTTGCTGCCGGGTAAAGAATATCCCCTGCATGAGGCGGGCAGAACGGCGTTTCGTGGACGCTTTCGCGAGATGTTTGATGTTGACACCCGAAAGTGCACGCTTTATCAGGATATCAGCGAGGGCATCGCCTCGGCTGGTATCGAGTATTACCTGCCGTTGTTTTTTGAAGATGTCAGTCAATTGTTTGAGTATCTGCCTCCCAACACCCTGATCCTGCGCGATCGCCAACTCGATCAGCCCGCGCAACGATTCTGGCAGGACATCAACAACCGTTATGAAGACAGGCGCCACGATCGCCAGCGACCGATTCTCGCCCCGGCTGAGCTGTTTCTGTCACCGGAAGAGTTGTTCCGTCAACTCAAAGCATTCAGCCTGATCACCTTTGACAACCAGCCAGCACTGAGCGATTTTCCTGTGCTGGGAGCCGACAACGCCCTGGCCACGCCACTACGCGCCTTGCAAACCCTGATTGCCTCACGGCCCAACTGGCGCATGCTGTTTTGCGCAGAAAGTGCCGGTCGCCGGGAAACCTTGGCGGAACTGCTGCGCTCGGTTGGTATCAACTCAAAACCTGTTGAGAATTGGCCCGCCTTTATCCGCAGCACAGAACACGTTGCCATCACTGTTGCTGCGCTGGATAAAGGGCTGATGTTGCCGTCCGAGCAATGGATGGTGATAACCGAGTCACAGTTGCTGGGCAGAAAAATTGCGCAACGGCGTCGACGCCGCCGGGCAAATGACAACACCGATTTTATTATCCGCAGCCTGACCGAGTTAACCCCCGGCGCAGCGGTTGTGCATATCGATCACGGTGTAGGTCGCTATGTGGGTTTGCAGACATTGACCATTGATGGGGATCAGGCGGAGTTTCTGACTCTCGAATACTCCAACAAAGCCAAACTATATGTGCCGGTTGCTTCTCTGCATTTGATCAGTCGTTATGGTGGCACCGATCCTGAGCATGCGCCGCTGGACACCCTTGGCAATGACACCTGGCAGAAAAACAAGCGCAAGGCCGCCGAAAAAATCCGCGATGCCGCGGTTGAATTGCTGGATATTTATGCCAAACGTGAAGCGCGAACCGGTCATACGTTTCGTGTTGACGATATTGACTACGAAAAATTTGCCGCAGGTTTTCCGTTTGAAGAAACACCGGACCAACTCGAAGCCATACAAGGGGTCATTGCGGACATGCAATCAACCCGCAGCATGGACAGATTGGTGTGTGGTGATGTTGGTTTTGGCAAAACCGAAGTGGCCATGCGCGCCGCCTTTATTGCCGTTCAGAACCACAAGCAAGTGGCACTGCTGGTGCCAACCACCTTGCTGGCCCAGCAACACTATGAAAGTTTCAGAGACCGCTTTGCCGATTGGCCCGTCAGCATTGACCTGATTTCACGATTTCGCAGTGGTAAGCAACAGGAAGACACCCTTGAGCGCATCCGCAATGGCCGAGTCGACATCATCATAGGCACGCACAAGCTGTTACAGAATAATATCCAGTACAAGGATCTTGGGCTGCTGGTCATTGACGAAGAACACCGTTTTGGCGTGCAGCAAAAAGAGCGCATTAAAGCCATCCGGGCTGAAGTTGATATCCTCACCCTGACGGCAACGCCGATCCCGAGAACGCTGAACATGGCAATGTCCGGCGTGCGGGATCTGTCGCTGATTGTCACGCCACCGGCCAAACGCTTGTCCGTGAAAACCTTTGTGCGTGAGCACCAGGATAGTCTGATCAAGGAAGCAGTGTTGCGCGAATTACTGCGCGGCGGCCAGGTGTTCTATTTGCACAATGAAGTGAAAACCATCGAGCGCACCGCAGAGCATTTGCGGGAATTGATCCCGGAAGCACGTGTGTGTGTCGCCCATGGCCAGCTGCCGGAGCGGGAACTGGAAGTCATCATGGCGGACTTCTATCACAAGCGTTACAACATTCTGGTCTGCTCCACAATTATTGAGACCGGCATCGATATACCCAGTGCCAACACCATCATTATTGATCGTGCTGACAAACTGGGCCTCGCACAGCTGCATCAGTTGCGCGGACGCGTCGGGCGCTCTCACCATCAGGCGTATGCGTACCTGCTGACACCGCCGCCAAAAGTATTGACGCCGGATGCCGAAAAACGGCTGGATGCCATTTCCGCTGCCAGCACCTTAGGCGCAGGTTTTACTTTGGCCAGCCACGACCTTGAAATTCGCGGTGCGGGCGAAATACTGGGCGAGGAACAAACCGGTCATCTGCAAAAAATCGGGTTTACCTTGTATACAGAAATGCTGGAAGAAGCCGTCAAGGCTATCCGCGAAGGTCGTACCCCCAATATCGATCTGGTCATGCAAAGTGGCAGCGAGATCAATCTGCGCGTACCGGCACTGATACCCGAAGAGTATCTGCCCGATATCCATACACGATTGATCATGTACAAGCGTATTGCCGGGGCGCGTGACGAAAAAGAGCTGCGCGATCTGCAGGTGGAAATGATTGACCGCTTTGGATTATTGCCGGACGCGGCCAAAATACTGTTCGAGGTCACCCAGTTAAAACTGCGCGCCGAGGACATGGGTATCAGCAAGGTGGACGCCAGCGCACAGACTGGTCGCATTGTTTTCCGCCAGCATACACGTATCGACCCGCTGTCCATTGTACAGTTGGTGCAGAAGCAGTCCAAAGTTTACAAACTCTCCGGGCCCACTCAGCTGTCATTTACACATGACAAACCAACACCGGTAGCCCGTATCGAATTTATAAATAAAACGCTGGATCAATTCAGACTGTTACCCGTAACATAATCTGATCAAGGGAGTTAATTGCGTGACATCAGCGTTCTCTACAAGTGTTTCCCGGGCTGGAGCGACAGTGGCAATTGCCGTGTTGCTGCTGGCAAGGCCTGACCTTGTTTATGCACAGGCGCAGACGCAAACCCGTAATCTGGCCCAGAATCAGCCAGAGGAACGCTGGTACCAGATTGAAGTGACCGTGTTTGCACACAGTAACGCGATGTCTGAACAGGAAATATGGCCGATGTCCCTGTTGCAAGAGCCAGTTGCGCGCAACACTCGCCCGCTGGACACCCTGATGTCTGTATACAATCTGCCGGATTGGAGTGTGCTGGACAACACGCTGATTCCGAGCCCTGACCTTGCTCTGTCCGCAGCGACTGACGGATTCCCGACTGATCTGCTGTCAGTGGACGATAGAGCTTCTGGCGCACCGGTGCTGCGCAATTCCACGTTCAGATTGCCTGACGCGGATCGTGATGCATTTCTGGCGTTGCCTTCCTCCGCTCATCAGTTTCAGGACACCAATCATGCGCTTGTCAACGATGGTCGTTACCGGGTGATGTATCACAACGCTTGGCGACAACCCATGCGCGGCAGCAATCAATCGGTACCCGTCTGGCTGGAAGGCGGCAACCAGTTTGGACAGCGACACGAACTGGAGGGCAGCCTGACCTTTCGATTTAATCCCGGACGGGACCGCGTTGTGCTCAATGCAAGGCTGTGGCTGACAGAATTTACTGCACAGATGCCTGCCGATTCACAGGCAGTCACATTGCCCGACTTGCCCGAATCAGTGACCAGCCTCCGTTTGCAGGCACCTGTCACCGCTGCGTTACCATGGTCAGCAGCAAAAGTCATTCCTGTTGTTAACACGCGGGAACTGCGCAGCAATGAATTTCACTACCTGGATCATCCCGCCGTCGGCATCCTTGTCCAGATTCAGCCGTACAACGTGCCGCCACTGCCTGAGCCAGCGCTTCAAGCCGTACCGGCAATTGAGGGTGGGCAAGTGCCTGAGTCAGTGCCAGTACAGTCAGACCCGGTGGCGTCGACGTCGTCTTGATCGTTACGCGTGATACCGATCGGCGGCGCGCAGCAATATCGACTGAATGTTGCCCATGCCTCTGGCAAGTACCCGCCGGATGCCTTCCATGGTGATGGCGTCACTACTCAGCCCCGCGCCCCAATTGACTGACAGAGCTATGCTGGCGTAAGGCAGAGACAATTCGCGCGCCAGGCCTGCTTCAGGCATACCTGTCATGCCAACCATGTCACAGCCATCGCGTTGCAGACGTCGGATTTCGGCAGGCGTTTCCAGACGTGGGCCCTGCGTCGCACCATACACGCCCCACGGCCTTACCGGCACGTCAAAGTCCTTCGCGCTGCTAATCAACAGATTGCGCAAATTGCCATCATAGGGCTCGGTGAAATCCACGTGCGTGACCGTCGCTGAAAACTGATCCGGCGAATCGATGCCTGTCAGTTGACCATCAAAAAACGTGTGCGCTCGGCTATGTGTGTAGTCGATGATCTGATCAGGCACTGCAATGACACCCGGCCCCAACTCAGCATGAATGCCACCCACGGCGTTCACCGCGATGACAGCGCCTGCACCTGCTACACGGATTGCAAACAGATTGGCGCGATAGTTGATGCGATGCGGCGGCAGCGTGTGGCCCGTGCCATGACGAGGCAAAAAACCAATCTCCTGATCACAAACGCCCACGTTGCCACACGCGATGATGACCGGAGCATCCTGGTATGGCGTCGCAATCGCCAGCTCGCGGTTCACTTTGAACCCCGGTAATTGATTCAGCCCGGTTCCTCCGATAAACACTAACATACATCAACAAGCCTCTTGTTTGTGATCAGGTTGAGATGGATTCTTTCAGTTGGGGCGACTGCATGCAACCGGATTCTCCATGAATTGACAAGACTACGCCTCACGCTACTAAAATGCTGAGGACACACCGTACGGGAACAGTTGATACATGATCAATCGCTGGCGTGGAAAAGCTCTTTTATGGCTATGGCGCCATCACCGACATTTGCCGGATCGTATTGCACACAAGATATTCAAAGCGTTAAACAAGGCTGGTTGTGCGCCTGATTTTGCATTCCGGCATCAGTTCTTCGGCATGCACTATGACGGCAATCTGACTAATAACGTGGATGCGGCCATTTACTTTTATGGTGCCTTTGAAAAGCCATTGTTATGTTTTATGGGCGACGCCCTCAGCGCTGTATCAGACGGCCACGGCGTGTTTGTCGATGTGGGCGCCAATGTCGGGCAACACTCGCTTTACATGTCACGTTTTGCAACACAAGTCCTTGCGTTTGAACCGTATGAACCAGTGCGTTTGCGACTCGAACATCAACTGTCTCTGAATGCCATCAACAACGTTGCCGTTCACGCTCTGGGCTTGAGTGATGCCAACACAAAGCAGATTTTTTTTGCACCTACCGGCAACAATGCCGGTATTGGATCGTTTGATCCTGAAAGCACAAACAAAGGCAATATCGCAATAGGCGAACTGGCGCTTGTCAGAGGTGATGATTTTTTTGGGAATCAAAAACCCGAGCGTCTGGATCTGATCAAAATTGACGTTGAAGGGTTTGAAAAAGCCGTGCTGCATGGACTGCAGCAGACGCTGTTGCGTTATCGACCGCTGTTGATTGTGGAAATGACATACGGTGGCACCCTGTCATTTAAATCCTCGAACGAGATTTCCAGTGTTTTGCCCCCGGATTATCTGCTGCTGTGTTTCGACAAGCGGCGTGCAGACGGGCGCAAACGGCAACGCCACAACGCACGTGCCAGATCCAGTGGTTTGTACCAACTGATTCCCTATCCCGGCCCGCTTGCCAGCGGTCAGGATGATGTGATCTTATGCCCGCAGGAGTTGTATCAACAGATACCGCTGACTAATTGCAAAAAAAACAATAACAAAAACTGACGGATTTGATGACATGCATGTAGGAAATTTCGCAGGCAGGATGCTCCTGTTCCTGACAAGTGTGCTGCTGTTGACAGCCAATTTACCCGTGTATGCTCAGAGCGCCCCTGCAGGTACCAACATTCGTTTTCTCGACAATGCTGATATGCGTGTTGATGGCATCCTTGATGAGGCCGTGTGGCAAACACTCGACACCCTTGGCGAACTTCGTGTCACCGACCCTGACACGCTCGAGCCATCGTCTTTTCCCACTCAAACCCGACTCTTCTATACCGCTGATGGACTCTACATCGGTGTGAATGCCCTGCAGCCAGCCGGTACTCATCTGGCAAGACTGAGTTCCCGTGATGCTGATATCAATCGCGATGGCATTACCGTTTTCCTTGATACCTCTGGTGATGCCCGGTACGGTTACTTTTTTGGTGTCAATCTGGGTGGCACATTAATCGACGGCACCCTGTTGCCAGAGCGCCAGCTCAGCAGCTTGTGGGATGGCCCATGGACCGGTGAGGTGCAGGAAACAGCAGACGGCTATCAAGTCGAGATGTTTTTACCGTGGTCCATGATGGCCATGCCGGCGCTGACCACAGAAAACAGAAAACTGGGCATTGGCATCAGTCGACGCGCAGCGTGGCTGGATGAAAGCTGGAGCTGGCCCGCTTTACCGGAAAGCCAGGCCAGATTTTTATCGGGTTTACACCCTGTTGTATTGGAAGAACTCACTGAAGCCAGCACAGAGGGACTGATTTTTTATCCTGCGATATCCGGTACCGCTAATCGCATACGATCGGATCAGGATCTTCGCGCAGGGGCAGATATCTACTGGCGCCCCGGCTCCAATATGCAGATCAGTGCCAGTCTGCTGCCTGATTTTGGTGTGGTCGAATCCGATGATGTTGTCATCAATCTCACCGCCTTCGAAACATTCTTTCCGGAAAAACGTCCATTTTTTCTGGAAGGTAATGAAATTTTTATTACCTCTCCACGTTCGGCGGTGCGCAGCGCCGCAACCAGTACCGGTGCGCGCCAGGTGTCCAATAACTTCGCGCTGGAGCCTACAACCTTGTTAAATACTCGTCGAATCGGCGGTGCACCAGAACGGCTCTCGCTTGCTCCCGGGCTGACGGTTGCTGATCATGAACTCAGTAAACCCAGTGAATTGTATGGGGCAAGTAAGATTACCGGGCAGCAAGGCGCTCTGCGTTATGGCCTGATGCTGGCGAGTGAAGAGGATACCTCGATCTACGCGCGTAATACCCTTGGCCAGGAAGTCGCCCTGCAACAAGTGGGTCGTGACTTTGGTGTGCTTCGTCTGCTGTATGAAAACACCAACAACGGTCGGCGCAGCATCGGCATGATGTCGACCGTGGTGGACCATCCGGATAGCCGCGCACAAACCAATGGTGTGGATCTGCATTATGTCAGCCCGCGCAGCCGCCTGATTGGTGATGTGCAATTGATCAATTCAGACGTCAATGGGGTCCAGGGCAACGGTGTGTACCTTGATGTCAACTATGTGCCGCAACAAGGCACCCTGCATCGGTTCTCCTTCGACTATCTGGATGACAAACTTGATGTCAGCGATCTGGGCTTTCTGCGTCGCAACGATATCAGCACCTTGCGTCACACTTTCAATCAACAAAGTTCGGCATCCGAACGCTTCCGGTTTGTTAATCACAACATAACAACCAGTTATGAAAGAAACACGGCGGGAAGGATGGTTGGCGCATCACTGTATTACCGCAACACGCTGACATTCCAGAGCCGCAATCAGTTAAACACCACACTGATTTTCCGGCCCGAACGTTGGGATGACCGCACCAGCAAAGGCAATGGCAACTATCGCTTTGTACAAGGCGGTCAGGTTGATGTTGCTTACGGCACTGACACCAGCAAAACACTCAGCAGCAGCATTGGCTTCAGCGCCAGCACCGAAGCCTTTGGCGATGTGACCTACCAGTCCAAACTGGGGCTGACCTATAAACCCAACGATCGTTTGTCAGTCGATGTTGATCTGACTTATCGGCAAACTGATGATTGGTTGATTCACCTGAGTGGCGCCACATTGGGCAGTTACGATGCCAGACAATGGCAACCGGAGATTGATGTCTCACTGTTTCTGTCTGCGCGGCAGCAATTGCAATTTTCATTGCAATGGGTGGGTATCAAAGGCCGCACCAGCGCCCTTTGGCGAGCACAGCAAGGCTACAGTGACCTGCAGCAAATCGGCATTCCCGCTGCCAATCTGCAAAGTTATGACTTGCGTATAAGCCGGGCGACTGCGCAAATTCGTTATCGCTGGGAACTTGCACCACTGTCTGATCTTTTTATTGTGTATACCCGTGGCGGCAATGTGCCAAGGGGTCAGGCCGACGACTTCAACGAGCTGTTTACCGACGCACTTACTGACCCGATCATCGACAGATTGGTTATCAAATTACGTTATCGATTTGGACTATGAAAATACACGCGAATTTTAGTGAACGAATTGTCATTAATACAAATGATATGACATGGATACCTTCCCCCATGCCCGGCGTGGAACGAAAGATGCTTGACCGCATTGGTGAGGAAGTAGCGCGCGCAACCAGCCTGGTGCGTTATGCCCCCAATGCCAGTTTCAGCACCCATACTCATGGTGGTGGTGAAGAATTTCTGGTGTTGGAAGGTGAGTTTAATGATGCAGCGGGCAGTTACCCTGCCGGCACCTATGTCAGAAATCCAATAGGCACCTCTCACGCACCTTGGGCGGGCGATGAGGGTGCGGTCATCTTTGTGAAGTTACATCAATTTGATCAACTGGATATAACACCGTGTGTGATCCATACGCATCACCAACCTTGGTATCAGGGGCTGGTCCCCGGATTGCAGGTCATGCCACTGCATGAATTTGGCACAGAACATGTCGCTCTGGTGAAATGGGCACCCAATACCCGATTTAACCCACACCAACATTGGGGCGGCGAAGAGATACTGGTGCTGGAAGGCGTGTTCTGTGATGAACACGGTGTCTATCCAAAGGGTAGCTGGATACGTAGCCCTCATCTTTCAAAACACCAGCCTTTTACCGGGCCGGAAGGTGCTTTGATTTATGTGAAGACTGGGCATCTTGGGGATCCTAGGGAAGACTAAGTTAGAGATTGGCGCGTCTGGCAGGAAGGATTCGCAATCTACTATGGTGGATTGCTCACTCCGTTGGGGTGCACTGGCGTGCGACCAAAACGCGATGCGTTTTGTCGAACCGGCAGGGTAGCTTCTGCTGCCGGACTTGCCAAACAAAAAAGGCCACCTGAAGGTGACCTTTTATGTTTGGCGCGCCCGGCAGGAATCGAACCTGCAACCCCCGGCTTAGAAGGCCGGTGCTCTATCCGATTGAGCTACGAGCGCATTGTTTCATATCTATTCATATCACTTATACATCAGCTAGTTACTATACAGTAGAGGCCATCTGCCTTATCATGTCTCACCACTCCAAACCACTGCTACTCTGAGACTAGCTGAGACTATGGTGAGAAAATATGCCTACCGTACAGCTCACTGACATATCAATCAGACATCTAAAACCGTCAGAAGCGCAAGTCACGTATTACGACGCGTCACTCCATGGTTTTGGTGTCCGAGTTTCCCCAGGGGGTACGATGACGTACACACTCGTGTATGGTGCAAACCGTAAACGGGTGACCCTCGGAAGGGTCGGCATTCTAACACTGGCCGAAGCGCGAAAGGAAGCAAAGCGAGTCCTCGCGGAGCATACCTTAGGGAAGACACGCCCCAAGAATATGTCCTTCGAAACAGCGCAGGAAATGTTCCTGGAAGAGAGCGAGGCGCGGAATAAGAAGCGCACGACCGATGACTATAAAAGGTTCCTGACTTCATACTTCAAGTATGGGCGCACTCCTCTTATCGAGATCACCAAGGAAGATATAAAGAAGCGGCTGGCGAAACTTAAGGATAGACCCTGTGAGCAACACCACGCCTTTGTGATTCTAAGAAGACTTCTCAGGTGGGCAGTGAACAACCAATACCTTCCGCATAACCCTATGGATGGCCTCAAAGCACCTCCGCAGAACCAGAGGAAGCACGTATTAGCCCCTCAGGAGCTCAAAACTGCCCTCAGAACTGCTTTGGAGTACAAATGCACGTTTGGATACATCTTCGTACTTTTAACGCTTACAGGGCAAAGGAGGACTGAAATAGCATCCCTTCAGTGGGACTGGATACACGGGGATACAATCACCCTGCCCTCTGAGGTTACAAAGAACGGGCTAGAGCACACGTTCCCAATTTGCGGGCTCGCGCAAAAAGTAATTGCGGAGATACCACGAACACATGAGCAGTATGTTTTCCCCGCTGGGAAGTCCCACCGGAGAGGGAAGCCGACAACCATCTTCAATAGTTGGTCAAAGTCCAAGGCGTTGTTTGATGCCAAGCTGGAAAAGGTAGGTCCGTATACCTTGCATGATTTGCGGCGAACATTGAGCACCAACTTTGCTGAGTTAGGGATACCGATAGCAGTAACAGAGAAGCTTCTGAACCATGTCAGTGGGACACACGGCGGTGTTCAGGGTACCTATAACCGCTACACGTACATGAAAGAGATGCGTGAGGCAGTAGAGAAGTACGAGGCGTTTCTATTGAGTTAGGGTGTGGGCGGTTGTCGCTGTGCTGGCTCGCCTAAGCGATAATGGGGTTTCACAGGCACCGCCCACACTATGGTTATAGTTCACGTTTCTGAACCCCGCCAATTTATTTGCAAAAATATTCAGGACTTCCCGACCATACCCCACTTGTGCAGAGGGTTCAGTTTCCCATCGTCCGGATGCTTCATAGCCTGCTGGAGTTGGAACACCTTCCCTCTGTAGATGATCTGCGGCCAAACCTCATCGCACTCTAGGGTTTGGGTACATGCCCTGTTGCTGCAGCGATGTAGCCAACGCTTGCTGGCGTAGTGGTCCAGCGGGAGCGCTGAGTCAAAACGAAAAACCCCCTTGTTACAGGAGGTACATCGCTTCTCTCGGAATGTGGCTATGATAAGGTCGTCTCGGTGCATAGTACTGTATATATTTACAGTTAGTTGGGAGGGATGCAATAGCTGTTGGAAAGTCTCTATTCTTTACTAATATCCGCCTTGGGGGTGAGACTGTGATGGAGTTCCTTTATGTATTCAGTCATTTTCTGAACGATACCACCCTCCATATTTCGTTCTATCGCTGACTTACTTCCACCCTCTTTCAGTTCTGTAATCCTCTTTGCCTCCCCGACAATGATGTCTGCCAAGATGTTATATGTTGTTTGTCTCTCCTCCTCCCGCACACTTGCGTCACGGGTGGTGATGAGGGTTTTGATAAACTCAATCACTTGGCTAACGTCATTCTGAGTTCCGTGAAACTCTCTGTTGTATATATCTTCTTGGTCATCGTGAATATCTCTGATATATGTTAGGCGATTCAAGAAGTCTCGCTCCCAATCCTCCCGACCATCCATGGACGGTTCAGATGGGGTATCAACCGTTTTGCTCGGGGTTTGGGCGGTGTGACATGGGCAGCTTTTATTCCCACATCCTTCACAGTCCTGACTACCTTCATCTAGCCAGTGACGGTAGCACTTCTCGCAACATCCCTTCTGTGTGTTTGTCATACAATTTGTATCGTTATTCCAATACATTTCAGTACAAGGTAAATTAGTGCTAGTTGAGCAACTACCCCAACAAGGATAATGTCCCATATCCTTATCTTCTTCTGTGTGTTTGTCATAGTTTTATTAATGAATCTACAATTAATATCATTCCTAGACCAACCAATAGTAGTCCTATCATCACTTCTGTAAATGGAGTCATACCTCTATTCATTACGGCTAGTTGGCGCTTGAGGCAACTGCAACCCTGCACCTGTTCTAATAAAGTATCTGACCAAAAAGAATAGTGCGATGAGCCCTGCCACGATGAGGAAGAGCACAACGTACTTGTATCCGAAGTACATTCCTGCGATGTCTACTAGGTGAACTGAGTCTACGTTGATGTTTATGTCTGAGTTTTGCATGTTAGTTTGTTACTACTTTCCCTGATAACTTCATCCCATAGTTTCTGAGCCCTGCACGTTTTTGCTTCTCAATCATCTGAGCTCGCCACACTGGGTTTTGCCATAGCATCCGGTGGCTCTGAGAGCGCTTTTGTTTTTCTTCTTCAGATAGTGTTCTTTTCATAATTAGGATTTATTTTTAAGCATCCCAAAGAATACCTTTCCGAATGAGCCACCATGACTACATTGCTTAAAGCAGTAGTAGAGGTCTTCAGTTGGGATATGTCCGAGTTTGATTGCTACCGCTCGGGCGGTCAGTGGCTTCCACTTCGTTCCGACCCTCTCAGCGTTGAGACGAGTGAGGAATTGATTGATTAGATCAGCACGCTCGCTTTTGATACGCTCCGGCTTTTCTACTGTGAAGGTTTTGTTAAATTGAATCCGTTCCATGTTGTTTTTCTTATAAGTAGATACAACCCCTCTATTTCCCTCATACCTCCTTCTGGGGTAATTTTGGCGGTCTCTAAATCATAGTGATACTTCATTCATCTCCGTGTCCCTCTCTTCCGAAGAAGATACTTTTGACGAAAATGTGAAGAAACAACTGACGCTCAGATGAGGTTGTCCGTTGTCAGGGGTAGACAGCGCGGACAATTTGAATCTGAGAACCAGTCGTGCATCGACTGTTTTTAACGTAGGAAGCTTATCGAGAACTACGTCACTATGAGATGTGCTTTCGTGTGCTCTGCTCAGGGGGCAAGGATTTGACGAGATAGATAACTTCTTCACAAGCGACTTATCTGCAAGCAGAGTCATGTGAGCCTACGTCTACTGTTATCTAAGGGCGTACTCCTCTACTCGTAATAGTCACCTTGCATATTCGCATCATTTTGCGAACTTCATGCCTAATGTGTAGCGCCCTTTTTAATGAGTTGGATAAACCTCTTTGCTCGGGTTCAGGCATTTAACGATTGTTTCCCTCGCAACTACACACTTCTCGCATCGTCTACCTATTCCGCCACCCCTGAAAAGAACACACGAAAAAGCACGCCTATGAAGCGTGCTTGAGATGAATACTGTCACCACCAGCCAAAGAGAGAAGTGTGCCTAATCCCGTGGCTTGGCTAGCTGTGACAATATTCAGTTGATTCTTTGTATTAGGCACACCTTAAGTAAAGCATGCACTCTGTAAACGGCAAACATCAGAGGTGTGGAAAAACTATTCCTCGGTGTAAGGACCTAAGAAACGAATGCCGTTGAAGTGGATTAGATGTGACGGTGCATCAGCGACCCAAACCTCAGTCTCCCAAGCAATCTCTCCAAGGTATTTGCCCATAATTGCACGGCTTGGGAATGCGGTAACGTAGACAAGTCCAGCCTTGGAGCCAGAAAATAGTGATGCAAGCTCTGCATGACGCTTTCCATCAACAGGACCGTGGCTAGTTACAGACTCCACAAGAAGAAGCCAATTCTTCTCAGTGAAATGAAGCACTACATCAGGCATCTTTCCGTGCGAGTCCACACTGACGCCCAAGCTCTCAAGTAATGGTGCATCAAAGTAGCCCCATTTATCGCCAGTATCGCCAGCATAGACAAGGATGCTTCCAGGAGCGTACCTGGACGCAAAATCTTCAATAATTGCCCGTATGAGCTCGCTGTGTTCGCCAGGGCTAAGCGTTATCTCCTTCCCAGGAGCAATCTCTACGGGGATACGGTTTTGCTCTCTCTCCATAGCATACTTAGCCACAAGCGTTTCGCGTTGCGCAAGATAGTCAGTCAAGCAGTTATGCCACTTATTGGTTCCATATGTGCGTATGAGAGCGAGAGCAGCAGGCTCGATCTGATAGACGGCCTTAGGGCTATTCACAGACCGGTCAGGTTTATCTGGGTTATACAATGCGATACCTGCATCGCAGAACTGATGCATAGTCTGTCTTCGAAATGTTTCTCGGGTATTTGGGGCATACTCTTTCCCATAATGCGCACGCGCCCAATCCATGATTGGAGTGATACCAACAAGCGGATTCTCAGCCTGTGACCACTGTTTTCCTGGGCTGAGGTTTAGTAGTGCAAGAAGCGATAGCGCTGAGCGTTCGTTCTGTTGCGCTCTAGGAAGCCCAAGTGAAACGATGATTTGTTGTGCAGCGTCAATGTATTCTTGTTGGGTCATAAGATCTTCCTTAATTGTTCATCCACCATTTCTTGTGTCAGTTCTTCATGCTCATTTGCCCACTTTCCGAGCTCTATAAGCACTTCTCGGCTCGGATACTTCATTAGTTTCAGATCAGTAGCGTTGACCTGCGTGTGTCCATTAAAACGTCTGAAACTTTCGTCTACGGCGGTCGTATTCAGATATATCACCAAGCCTCTGGCTAAGAATTCAGGCAAGCCATGCTTTTTTTCATGAAACAGATTTAAATGGTTCTCAAAGCCCAATACTGTGTGATCACCAAAGGCAGACGGCTCCACAATACTGGCCACTACACGTCTTTTTTCTTCTTTCGATGAAAACCGGCGCACTACGCAATAGTACCCATTCGGGTACAGCCAGCGCTCAGTTTCCTCATTACGCATTATCGCATTTGGCTTCCGAAGCCCTATCACAGGCCATATCGTACCTGTAGCGGTGAGATGCATTGGATAGACTAATGGAGCGCAACCTTCTTCAGGAAGAATGCGTAAATGCTCTTTTAGTCTGAAGTCTACAACCGGCCCAGTCGATACTTGAACTCCAATGTCAGCAAGTGAGCTTTGTATAGCCGGAGAAAGTTCCAGTGCGCTCTCGCCGAGAGTTGTTGGAACATGGATAAACCGTTCCTTATCGTTTGGAAAAACGATGCGCCCGAATGGATGCTCATGTGTCGTCATATCAGAGAACCTGTCGTCGGTGGATGTGGTGATAGTCACGTCACCTTGCACGCCACCACACTCAAGACGAATGATTACGTTCTCTTGTAGCACTTCATCATCTCGGAATGCCTTATTGCGAGATTCAAATAGATGTATATGGTGAATGGCACACCGCTCAAGAATGAACTCACGGAAAGGTTTGTAATACGGCCCGTTGCAAAAACTCCGGGGAATGATTGCAACAATCTGGCCGCCCTTTGAAGCATGAAGTACAGCGAGGGCAACAAAGGCAGAATACATATTCACCGTCTCAATCCCAACTGAGCGCAGCGCTCGTCGGTGGTTTGAGTCGCTATTAATCTTCTTGTAGGGTGGATTTAGGATTGCGTGCGTGTATCCGTCGCTTGGAGGGGAGCGTCCGGTCGCCAGCTCAATAAAATCGCCCGCAACTATCTCGGCCTTGACCTCGTCATACCGCGTCAAATGCTCCTTAAGGTGCTCGCGGAGAGCTTCATCGACCTCATAAGCAGTGACTTCAATAGAATCGAACTTGAAGCCCCCTTGAAGCCAACGATCGAGGAAAGCGCAAGTCAATGCGCCTACCCCTGCTCCAGCATCAAGGAGACGGCAATTTTTGATGTTGCTAGCCGGGAACATATTAGCCATAAAGCGAGCAACCGAGGATGGGGTCATAAACTGACCAAACTCGGACTTACGTGCGCCACTGATTTTAGGGCTTACCTCACGGCGAACGTTGTCCGCAATATCAAGCTGTGGAATCATTAGAAACCCTGTAGTCTGTCCAATTTCTCAAACTGCAGAGTATACGCTAAGAAGCGGAAAGTATTGTAATTTCCACCCTTGGCCTATCCCTGTCCACGAAAAATCCCGCATGACTGAATCCCGCTATATGCTTCCTGCCGTCCCCTGCAAGCACACCTGCCTCCACAAGCCCGTCATGAATGAACTTCACGGCAAAAGCCACATTATCCACGTCCTTGCGCGAATCCTTTGAATACCATGTGTACGTTATGTTGACGGGGTATTGCGTGATAGCGGGGCAATTAGACACCTCCCAGGCTACGCGCTCAGTTTCCTCCTTCTTGATTTTGGATGCTCTGAATCGGTTGGAGCGCTCTGCATTGACGTACGTATTGAGGTCGCAGAGCTCCCCCTCGATGGTGATTGTCATACATAAAAACTACCACGGTGAGGTGGTAGTTCTTTGTAAGTGTGGGGACAGCTACATCCGAGGGAAGAGGCTGTCTTGAACCCTCAGCTTAAAGTGCATCGACTTGATGCCTGTCCTCCTGCTCGGCTTCTTCCCTGCATACTCGAACTTTCCCATGTTGCGAAGCTCGTTCATTCTTGCTGAGATTGTACTCCGCTCGATGCCCAACTCTTCCCCTAAGTCGCTGATACACCACTCGCCACCGTCCCGCATCAGTCCCAGGATGAGACTGTAGAGAGATGACGCGTCATAGTGACGGTACGCCTCTACGCTAGTTTGTGCTGTGTTATGTGACATAGAATTAAATGGTGGGAGCGCCGTGGTATTCAGGATAATCCTCGTTCGCCAGGTTCTCCATTGCTTGTAATCTGCTGTTGTTTTTCTTCGGGTCAAATGGGAAAGGCGGTAGTTCAAGCCCCTCCTTGCTGAACACGTCAACGAAGTGATCAATGAGGATGTCGATGTTGCCGTGCTTCTTTAGCTCCTTCGTGCTCGTGGTCTTCCACAAGGCTTTCTGCAAGCTCTTGCACATGCCATGCAGCGTCTCCTTGGTGATGCGTAGCTGATGGGTGTGACGGATAATCATGTCCCAAGTGAGCCCTGCATTCTCCGCTTCCTTCTCAATCATCCCGAACCAAAGGAACAGTGCGCGGTGCTGGTCAGATGTACGCTCTTTGCCGTCTACCTGCCCCTCAGAGGTGCATTTGGGTGCCTCTTCGACATTTGCCACGGTGAGCGTGGGAAGGAGCGCTGTGAGTGCTTTGTGAGCGTCCCACTGCTTTCCTTCCACTATCTCAACGAGGGCGTGATGTGCTTCGCGGTCGATGGTCATTACTCAGTGGCTTGCCCCTCCCCTTGTGCCTCCTCTTCGACCTTTGGCTTAATGAATGCTTCCTTCTTCTCCTCATCTGTGAGAGGTGTGAGAGGTGCCTTGATGGTTAGGTAGTTGTCGATGTTCATGTACGTCTTGTCACCCTTAGTCTTTTGAACGGTGATAACGCGACACTGTTTGCCAATGAGCATGTTAAGTTCTTTGCCAGTAATACCCATAGCTTCCTGTTCAGGTGAAATAGTCTGCCCCTGTAGTGCCTCAACAATTTGGTAGAGGGTGTTCTTGCCGTTCTTACCGATGTACAGGTATGAAGGTACAAAGTTTTCAAAGATGTTGCGCCCACGGATAGACTTTCCATCCACCTCAGTAGTCTCAAGGACTGTGAACTGGAAATCGAATACCGTCTCCATTATTGGAGTAAGACTTGCATCATTCGCCCGCGCCTTTTTCGAATCGAATGTTTCATGCTCCTTTGATGTGATGTCCAGTAGCTCCACTTGGTACATGTCATTTGGTAGTGGTGCGAATGTGGTTGACTCCTTCTTCTCTACTACGATTGTTTCGTCTAACATAAAAATTATTGTGATTTAGATTTAAGTAATTTCTCCTCTCGTTCTTTGTCCGTTTTGCTAAATGCGTCCTCCAGTAGCGCACAGAACACTTCCGATAGTCCTGTCTCTGGGATCTGCACCTGCACGGTTATGGATTCTCGCATATCAGTCTTTGGGATGGTCGTATCTGTCAGCCCACTTTTTGTCATCGTTTAAGTCATTAGGACGTGGTAGCGGTGCTTCGTATTCGCCATCACGATAGAAATGAGTGAATGTTTTGAAGACTCCTGCCTTCACCTGCTCCCTCACCTGCCTCATGACATCCGCAATGTCTGCGTTTACGGTGTCCGCGTCTTCCGTGATAAAACTCATACCCTTGATGATTAGCTTATAAGTGAGTGCAGTGCTGTACCCATCGCTTCGACATCGGGTGCCCAAGTAATGAGTGAATAAAGTGCGAACGCAAAGATGAGTGCTACTCCGATGATGTAGATGAAGAAGAGTGTATCCTTCACAACTGCTTCCCAGTCTATGCCCATGCGGTCGCGCCTGCTCTTGCGGTCGTCGTAGGGGTTCATAGATTATGTGTTAATGCGAGTAATGAAACGCCTGTGCGTATAACTTCTGACTTGCTCACTTTGAGCTTTCGGGCGAGCTTGCGTACAGTGACATGAGTGTCATCGTGTGCGCGGTAAGTCGCCAGCTTCATTATTTTTTTCTTTTTCAATTAAATGTTTGTTACTAATAAGCTCCTCCATTAAATTTAGCATATATCGCGGTATCGGCAAGGATATACATGGGGACAACTAAAAAAGGCGCATCATTGCGCCCTTTTCATTTACTTATTCCAACAACCCGCACTCCAGTTCCATGGTCGTGAGCCTTGCGTTTCGTACAACCAGTTTGCATAGGTGATGTTGCCTTCTTCTGTAAACAGGTCTAACCCCATCTTTCCAGCAGTCTCTTCGTGGTAGTACAAATTTATTTGGCACATGCCTACGTCATCAGAATTGATGACTCCTCTGATGACTCGGCCATCTGGGTGAAAGTGTTGCGGCTCTGCATGACGATTTCCGACACTCTCGCATGCGCATATTGGTTTGAGCTCTGAGCGTAGTTCTATCTGTGCAACTTCGTGAACTTCGATAGTAGGTTCGTCAACTGCGGTATAGGTGATGGTATCTGCTCGCACTGTCAATGCGTAAAGAAGTATAGATACCAGCGTCAGCAACCCTACGAATACATCAACTAATGGATGCCTCATAGATATTTATTTTATGAACAATACAACCTGTCACGTTGCGCGTGTCACTCGCTTCCAAGATGAGAAACTTTAAGGGAGAGGCGGTACTTTYCTATTACGTGGCATAGTGTAGCTGGCACCGCTCCACGCCTTCCCCTTAAAACTTCCCATCAAGTTAGAGACAGTACTCGGCTCGTGTTCCGCAACGGCTTGTGGACGCGAACCGATACTACCTCCCACCAACTTATTAATTATTGCACTGGGGAGCGATTCGTCTAGGTGGGGGTGTGAGTAGTGAACACGCAAAAACCCACCTGATGCTCCAGATGGGTTTCGGCGATAAATCAAAATACGAGATTTAAGTCTCTCGCTCTTTAAGTATCTAACACACATGCCACCATGGGAAGCGTGGCAGTGTGGATACTCACCCGTCAGCCGCCAATGTTGCCAGCGGCGAACGGATGAGCAGAGTGTCAGTCAGACCTTAAAACAGGCTGAGCTGGTTTGGATAGCTACGGCAATGCGCGCATACGTTTTCCCATCGACCAAATCGACGTCTCACGTAGCTACGCACTCTCACTCCTTTCGGATAAGTACAAAGCATACCTAACGCTCCTTTCCCTTTCGGGATCAGAAATTAGGGGCGCGATTGGATTTTAGACCGAAAGGAGGGTACTATAAGGGTTCTGAAGCCAGTAGTACCTGCCGAACGGGGTTACGTTACGCCCCACACGCAGCCAAAACCTCTCCTTCGGGTGGTGAGACACCCTTGGGAGAGGTTTTTCATTTCTATGTATTCATAAATGTTACTTTCTCAGCAGCCTCTGCGGATTTCTCCACTGCCTTCTTCTGCAACCGATTCAAGTAACTGTCCAGCGTAGAGCGAAAAAACTCCCAGTCCTCTGAGTCCATTTTCTTGGGTATTGCTATCTCAGCATTGGGATAACCTGGGATAGGTATACTTAAAGCCACGTAGATAGTTTCATCTATTGGCGGTGCGGCTGCAGGAAGTGCAGTGCCAGCGGGTGGGACACCTGATTCACGCTCCTCTGACGCAGGAGGCAGGACCGGCTTTTCCTTTACCAACCGAACCATATTGCCATCGCGTGCAATAATGCCAGCGAACTCCATGTAGTCGAGCAGCATAGACAACTGTCTGCGCTCCGAGGGATGCGCACTGCTGACCTCTGAAAGAACCTGAACAGCATTATCTTCAGTGATTGGGTTCATCTGCAATCGCAGCACCAAAGCCTCAGAGAACCATGTGTTGCGGATAACCGGTGCAAGCTTCTTGCCCGCATCCAAGTCCTCCCACTCAAGCCGCTGCCGGTAGGCAATGACCTCTTGGCACGGGGTGAAGCTGTGCCCTGATTTATGAATCAGTCCAGACTCAACAAAGAATGGATTGCATATTGAAACGGAGTTTGGGCTAAGCCCTTGAATATCAGCTATATCCTGAATGCTGACGGGTTTTCTAGCATCAGTGCTCGCAACGGCAAAAGCCTTGAGCAAAGTGAACTGGTTTTGAACAGCCAGCTTCGCTGAAGGCAAATTGTATTTTGACTTGCTTTGTGAAGGGCGGGCTGGTGGAGGGTCCTGCTCTAATTCGCTCATCGGGTTGCACCATGGATAGTCTGTGTGCGCTCATTATAACACACAAATTATCAGCGGCAACTATTTTCAGGAAAGCGCATTTTTATCTACCTATCCCATGCCTAATAGAAACCCTTTCTAATCAAACCCCAGTCAGGCATATTTTTTAATAAATTATAATACTTATTTTTCAATTAGTTATTACACTACTTTCGCTGATACCACTGATACCACTGGTGGCATGTATTGGAAGATGAAAGGATAGAAAACATCAAATAAAGCAATTTCATCGAAAGTTAAGACTTTTGGAAAACTTAAAGCATTTGTGGCAGTAGTACTAAATATTGCAGTTATTTAGCTCTATTATCACTATATATTGTGATTTGCTCTGTTTAGAGCTTTTGTAACTTCTGCAGCAACTAGCGCAATCAAACCTACAAGTGCTGGATGCAAATCTAGTAAACCGATATTAGTAGTAATCCATTCAAGGGAGAAAATAGCAACTGCAACTCCCAATCGCCAAGTAAATGATTTTAGTCTCTTCGAAAGCTGTTCATTCATAATCCTCTGTATTAACTGATATTTATATATGCATAGTATCTCGCAGTATTCCCTATTTGGCACCAGATAAGAAGACTACAGGATCTAGCATATAGCGGATAACGCCAGCTCGACTACGGACGATACTTGTGTCTATCGCTCTATTCCAAAGGTCCAAATGCAGGTGTGGGCCAGTACTATCCCCCGTGTTACCAGTCTCCCCTACAACCTCCCCGCGCTTATATGCCCCTAAACGCCCCGCTATTGAGAGATGCAGGAATCGAGCATGATAGGTGCTCCCCTTGTATATAAAACGAAAATAGACGGCATTTCCGAGCGATGGGTGGTCAATAGCACGGTAGTACACCTCTCCATCACAGGGGGCCACCACCGGAGTGCCCACCGGACACCCAAAGTCGGTGCCATTGTGAACACCGCTCAGGTAGTGTGCGCTGGGGCTAAGGAAGGACTGGGTTACCTTCTCTTGATACTTTTTCGGGAGCGGGTGGACTAATGTCGCCTCTGTCATCCTGCGGTACTGCTCCGTGAGCTGCTTCACGATGGCGGTGAGGAAGTTCCACTTCTCGTATGAGAGGGTTGCCGGTAGATCGTGGATACGGCGCTTCTCGTAGTCCCACTCATGCACAAGGTTTCTGTCAGCACCCGTCCAGTGAACGTCACCATGGGTTATCTCGTGGATGAGGATGCGCAGGAAGTCCGAATAGGGGTAGTGCTTAGCCTTCTTTCCAGGGTCTGCACACACCCAGAAGTCGAGAACACTATCCACGTCACGGTGGTACGCACCATTAAGCGTCTTCTTAACACCCCACTTTGTCCTTTCCTTTGTAGTGAAGTGGAAGCCCACGGCGTTGTGGTTGACTGCAGGGCATAACTTCTTAAGGAACTTCCAGTCGAGCACCACGTCACCATCGGTATCCTTAACGGTGGGAAGCTTGCCCTTCAGTTGAAACTCTACAACAGTAAAGACCACATCCTCTCGGCCTTTGGTTTTCAGAAGAATCGCCCGTGCTAGGTCGAGGTCTTTTCGTAACTTACTGGCCTTCGAGGTCGTATAGATGATGCAGTCGAGCTTCATGCTATTTTGTGATGTTATGAATCTTGATGATGTCCTTCATCACTGCGGTATTCTCACCGAGCTGAGTCATGATTGAGGTACGCACCTCTTTCTCCACCTGCCGCATCGCATCCTCACGTTCCTTGAGTGCATTAAGGTGATTCTCGTTTACGGCGCCTACGTGCTTGATGCACTCTCTGGCGGTGTATACGAGTGCGAGAACTGATACGACTCCGATACTAAGATTTGGGAGTGTTGATAAAACTGATGTCTCCATGGTGCTATGCGTGTGTTATTGAAACGCTAAGGGCGAATAAAATTGATGCCGTGAGAGTTATGAGAATGATTCGGATCATAAATACAGTATACGGCTACAATTCCCTACAAAAAGCGTTTGGTTTTCTTCGCCTCTTGAGCCGAGTAATGTTGTACTCAAGTTGCTTAATCTTTTTTCTGAGTGATTGAATAACGAGTCGATTCTCTTCCTTCAGATTGTCCTTGTGCCGACCGCAAAGACTGCATTTGAATGATGGGTGGTCACAATGAGGATGGAGGTCACGCTTCACCTGCGCATACGCATCTGACTCAGACTCTAACTGACATGTCTCAAACTGACGTATGTGATACGCCACCGTGGAGAAGTCTACCGACAATCGGTTTGCTATTTCCTGCTTGGTTTCATTGTATTGGAAGTGGGAAACAACGATGTTGCGGATTTCAACTTTTGAGAGATGTGAAAATCTGCGGCGTGGCATCTTTAAAATACGATAATTTCTACGCGACCGTTTGCCCCTGCCCCTGAAATTGCCTGTGCTCCTACAAATCCGGCAGCAGCACCACCGCCCCCACCTCCAGGAGTTGAACCAGCCACTCCTGTCGCGAGTGTTCCTGCCGCTGTCACTCCGGCACCACCATCTCCACCTTCTGCACCTGGCACACCTCCACCATCACCCCCAGATGATGCCTGTGGCGTTGTACCTGAAGTTGACGCTGAGGATGAAGAAACTCCGTTGACATTCTCGAAAGCGATATTTGCATTCGATCCACCAACACCTCCTGCAGCAGCGTTCGCTGTAACTGTTCCAGAACTATTGCCTGCGCCCAGTCCACCATTTCCACCATTTGCAGTGACATGAGAACCGAAACTTGAAGCCCCTCCTACGTTACCGTTTGCTGTGTTGTTTAAACTCATTGATGATGCAGCGGGACCACCCAAACCAACTGTGACAGTTTCAGTTGCTGCAAGCTTATACAACGGTATTAGGGACACACGATATTCACCACCTGCCCCTCCTGAAGCTGCAGAACGGTTTGCCCAGCTCGCTGCTCCTCCACTTCCCCCACCTCCCCAGACTTTAATGAGTGCCATCGTTCCTGTGCTTGGTTTTGTCCACGTTCCTGACGCTGTGAAGATTTGAATATCTGCAGTGGGAGGCAAAAACTCCTTACTGAGCTTCCCTGTCGATTCCAGCTTCGGAACACGCCCCTCATCATTTGCAGGCGTTGGGTCTTTCTCTGACTCATCTATAAAGTCTGATGCTACAATTGGTTGTCCAACTACTATTCCCATATATCATTAAAAATTATCCTGTGTTTGTTAAAGTGTATACAAAGAGCGTATCTTCACCAGTAGCCTTGACGTGTGCAGGGTTTATGAGAATACGACTAAAAAGCCTGAGGTTCGCAAAGAATCCGAACTCTGAATATGTATCATCAGGTAGATCACCATCTGGCATAAATACTTCAATCGTTATCACGTTGTTTGACACAACCACGTTCGTGAGCGGAATGGCAGTCTCCAGTGGATTCTCTAGATTCGTGTCCCCGTTAGCTGGTGGAGTAGTGCCATCACCAATTGATGCGCTGTCAATTTCAATTGGGTATGTGGTATCACCTGCGAGCTGACGCATGATGAGATTTCGGCCATAACCATTGGAAGAAACTACTTTGTTTTTGAAAGGACCAGCTTCACGAATGAGCTTGCCGTCCTTGAATGACTTGATGACGAGCTCGCCTGCCATTCCCATTGAATCTGATATTGCGTCTTTCATATTTCTATTGTTTAAGTATAACCCGTCACACACTATCCCCACTTCGCATATCCCCACCTACCTTTTCCTGGAGTGGTTCCTTCATCATTCGACCAAACGTATGGACCGACTAACCTCTCCACACTCAGTTCATCCGTCATACCCATTGAATCATTCATGGTGTAGTACGTGAGGAGTGTCTCTTGATCGTCCACAATCACTTCTTTCGACCTGAGCTGATTTTGCAGATACTCAATAATTCCAATGGACTTCAGCGTTGCAAAACGGACCATATATTCGAGCTGCGTACCCAGTGGGTCACGCATGATGGCTGTCACTGATTGAATGAGCACTGAGATACTTTTCCCTCGCTGTGTGGAGTCAATATCAATCACCTGTCCGGCCCGTAACCCATCCTCATACGTCCTGAAACTACCTTCGTAGATTTCATTCTCGTAGCTCTTGAGCTCAGCAAGCGCACGGTCGATGGCTTCCTCCTGACTTCTGATACTTCTGTCCGTGATAGCAAACTCGTACACACCAAATTGCACCTGAGATGCAGGCGCTGGGACGGATACCACAATAGGATAGAGATAGGTTCCGGTCACCACGATGTTATTGGTACCACTTGCAGGTGTGTGGCCTGCAGTGAAGCGGATGTACTTCTCATTGAAGTTCCACATGCAATCGAATGAGGCATCGTCACCGAGATACTCAACACCTACTGTCTGCGCTACTCCCCCTACCGTCACGGTTGGAAGCGAGTCGTACTTATTGGCAAGAGGGAAATTGACTCGGGTAGCATCACCGCTCCAGTACTCAGTACGGGTTCCTGTAGATACAGCCTCACCTCCTTGCACAAGAATGCTATTCCGGACCTGTGTAAGGTCTTCCACTATCTCCAGCGAGTTGTATATGTAGTTCTCAGACGTGTCAGAAAGGCTAAAAGGGGCGCTCTCTGCGTTTTTAGCGAAGAAGTGGACATCCATATCATAATCCACGTACCACACGAAGGAGATGGCATCTGCGAGCTTCTGGAGGCAGTCTGCAACGGTGAGACGATTGAATGAGATACTTTCGATGACTTGAGTGCTCGTGGTGTTTGTAGAGGTGAAGCCGTCTGTGGTGTAGTTGGTGAGTAGGTCGGCCACGATAGCGGCGACGGTCATGCTCTGGTAGCGCTCGGTAACCAATTCACGCTTCAGGAATTGCGAGTAGTCGTTGCACTCCACCACGTACTCAAGAATGGTTGAAGCGATGACGTTTTCAGTAATACGCACAATGACTCCGCCAAAGATGGTGGAGCTGTCACGGGTCACTACCACTTCATCACCGAGTGATGGTACGTAGGTGAGGTCGCCGTATTTGCGGATGGTGAATTGGAGCGTATCCACCTGCTGATTCAGGTTGTCTACTTTACGAAGTGTCTTGAAAACTACGCTTGATGTTCGGTCAACGGCATCTATGGTGATAGCAAATGACATAGCTATATTGCATTAGAGGCTTTCAATCGCTGCATCATAAGGTCACCAATAATCTCGGCACTATATGCGTCAATAAAGCTGTTTCCGGTAACGTTCACGGTGATTGGATTAGATGTTTGTGCAGTAGGCTTGGCAATGAACTGGTTCGTCATAGCATCAGTGTCGATGGTCTCAAAGTCCACTTTCTGGATTGATTTAATGGTGGTGAGCTTGTCTCCAAGTCCTGGAACCTTCTGCGCGAGCTTAATAACTCGATTGATGGCATCAATTGCCTTGTTCACACCACTGATAATGAAGTTAACCATACTCTCAACGGTGTCAATTACCGCATTCGATGCCTCTGCAGCAGTGAGCTCAATACCATGCCAGATGTTCTCCCAATCAGTTGCTAGAAGTAGGACCACTCGTCCTATCTGGACAATGGCGGTTGTGAGTAGCCCAATAAGTGCGAGTACGCCCCATGCTGGAACTGATGCAACACCCAAAGCCATAGCGAACGCGGTGACTGCTCCACCCAATGCAGAGAATCCCATCACGATTCCTGGAAGAGCTATTCCGATTGGCAGCATCACGGCGAGCACTGCCGTAAGAGCCAAGGTGGTGATGATGAGGTTGCGGGTAAGAGTCGGATTTGCTTCTGCCCAGCTTGAAAATTGAATGAGCATAGGCGTGATGCTCTCAGTTAGATCTCGAACAATAGGAAGAATCTGCTGACCGATAACCTCTTGTAGCTTTCCAAACTCATTTCGCATGGCAACCATAGAACCATCTGCGGTCTCTCGTGCAGCCTCATTAAAGCCTTCGTAGGTAGAATTGAGTACCTTCACAAGTGCTGCTGCTCGCTCCGCCTCAGTACCGTTACTGATGAGCTCCTTTGTGACATCATCAAGCACAAATCCAACTCTTGTCAGTGAGCCAAAGTTTCCATTGAGTGCCTGCGCGAGTCCGTTTGTCAGTTGCTTAAGGTCTTCGGTAGATGCTGCTGCACCCTTCTCTGCCACCACGTAATCGAGAATTGCAGGAGTGAGCTTTTCGATGGTAGTAGCTTGCAGGTCGAATGTAGCGAGCTGTGCCTGCGCTTGAGTGATGGCCTCACCGCTGACTACTCCCACTCGCTCAAGTGCATCAGCCTGCTTCTTTAGAGAGTCAATCTGGTCGTCAGTTGCTCCACCTGTAGTCCGGAGGATTTGTGCGAGGCGGAATTGGGCGCTCTCCGCATTCTTGGCTTCCTGTGTAGAGATACCAAGAAAGGTCGCGAGCCCTGCAAAAGCAGTAACTCCGACCTTTCCGACCGACTTCATAGCATCAGAGACACCATCAACACTAACCTGTGTGACATCAAGTTGCTTCTGTAGAGATGCAAAGGCGCTGTTTGCCTTATTCTCTGCGTCAATGATGATTTTTAGTCTTGTATCACTAGCCACGGATTTTTTTATTTACACGTACTTGCTCCTTCTGGTCCCGTACCATTTTTTCTTTGATGGCTTTGATAAAGTATGCGGGCTGACTCTGGTATTCCTGAAAGGTCCACCCGTAGTCCCTGCAAATCTGTACCATTTGCATGAGCTCATTCATTCGCCCCATGCTGTAGTGACTTACCGCTTCTTCTAGCTCTTTTTTTTTGTCACTATTGCATCAAGTTGAGCAACAAGCTGGTTGTATATGTCTGCAGGGAAACTATCGAGACATCTGTCCACAATGTTCTCTGCATTTCCATCTATTGAAAGAACCATCTGCGAGATCATCTCCTTGTGTACTTCGCCCTGAATCGAAGGATTGAAATCGCTAATCTTCGGTTGGTCTCCCACGAGCTCCACTTTGGTGCCTCTGAAGTATGCCGCCTGAATCGCGTTTACTTCACGCGCAGTGGCGTAGGTTTTAACTACAAAGTCATGTCCTTCGATTGTGAGTGTGGTTGTTTCTCGTTCATTCATATTTAGTAGGAGGCTTGAGTATTAATAAGCTCGACTGTAACCATCTTACTATCCGCGAGGCTGTAGAACGCTTTGAAATCCACAGTTGCAGTCACGATGTCATCGTTTGCGAAGTTGCGCGCAAAGTTCGAGAACTTTACCTTTGCAAGGTCTATAGTGATTTGGGGATTGAGTGTGGTCCCGATGGTCACATCACTATTGGTGAGTCGGATTCTCATAGCCTTCGCAGTGTCTGCGAGCATTTCAGTCTTGAAGGTGTTGTCATTAAATACAAGCTCAAGTGAACCCTCCACGCTGAACTGCTTGTTTAGGATGTCTGCTGAGGTTACAGAGCCCAGTTTCATATCATCTTCCACGTTGCTCTTCATTGAGAGCTTCACAGACTTAATATCAATTGTTGATGCCGCCCCAAGTCCAGCTAGGTTCGCAGCTGTTTTTATTGTTCCGTGCTGCGGGAGGAAGATATTTTCAGCAGAGTATGACGGGGTGAGAGTTGCAGTCGCTCCAGGCTTAGAGCGGAATGTCGCCATGTACTTTGAGAAAGCCCCAAGTGCGATGTCTAGATCAAGACTATCAATCACTGCATTGGCATAGGTGTAGTCCTGATTTGGGTCATCTTGGAAAATGGTAAGAGAAGGATGCTGAGCAGTCTCAAGCACTGAGAGTGTGTGGGTGTATACGCTGGTCTCTGCAGGACCAGTGGTATCAATCGAACCCATTACAGAAAGGAGAAGGAGTCCTATGGATTTATCATTGATATTTCCCTCTATCTCTCCTTCCGCACGCTTTCCTACAATTGAAGCCCCCGTAGAGTCCTCAATTACTCCTACAGAGCTTTCATCCACAACTTGCTCAATCACGTCATCCACTGACATGGTGAGCTTAGGTAGCCAAAAGTCCGCCGATGCCTCAGCGGTTCCTCGTGATGCCTCTTTTGCGATTCCTACATCTGCCAATCGCCCTATAAACTTAGCCATTTTCCTTTGTAGTTAATGCTTTTAATTTTTCCTCTGCCTCCTCTCGATTAATTGCCCGTATAGAAACAGGCGGGTTAGCCTTCGGGAAAAAGAACACCTGCTCCTTCTCGGAGTCTGTGCTCATCGCCCTGTCTTGATATTTCCTTGCCATATATTGAGTATACGTGCCCAATTCCCTACGCGAATGAGAGGGAAATAATGTCGCGGGCTTTTATTACTATCTCCACCATGATGAGGTCTTTGCCTCCATGCTGGAATGGTTCCGGTGAGCTACTCACAGGTTCCACTCCCCCCATGCCAGTACCATTGAGAGTCGGGTCGTTATCAAACGCATTGAGAATTGCCTCGATTGAGGTCTCAAGTTGACTCGTTGTCGTGAGATTCTCCGCGTTATAGAGCACCATTATTGAAAAAGTGTATGTGCGGAGGTTGGTGCGATTATCCAACGCGCTGGATTCGATAGCTGGTGGCATGAGGAAAGCGTGCGGATACGCACCAAAATCGCTTGAGAGAGGGTTTTTCTTGATGTCTGTGATAGTGGCACCTGCCAAGGTTCCTGCTGTTACAAGGGCATCTAGGCGTGTTTTAACGGCTCCTTTTACTGTTGCTAGGCTCAATTTGATATTTCATTAACGAATAAATCTATCGCCCTCTCAAAATGCTTTGTCACCTTAGGCTCTGCAGCTCTCGCTATCCTGTCCATAAACCAGTTTGGCTTTCCCCTCCGAGTACCGAAGTACACATGTGGTGCGTAGTGAACGGTAGGACCGATTGATGCGGTGAGCTTGCTCGGGTGTATGAAACGGCCAAACTTAAATGACTTCTCTAGGTCTCCAGTACGAAAGGCGCGAGGTGTCTTGAATTGGAAGTTCCTATCAACTGATTCCTTCTCCACTTCAAAGAGTGCTGCCTCCGTTGCCTTGCCCAGATACTTAAGCGCGAGACTTGGCGCTCTTTTCACATTCGCACGGAGCTGGTCAAGATTCTGAATCTGAACCCGTAACCCAATCATATGTTGTATCCACGGCGATAGTTCTTGATGGTAGCGAGATTCTCCGAAGAGAAAACATTCTCAGTCCACGTGATCGAGCTCTCTTGGAAACTCTCAGAGGACTTGCCCTCTGATTCACGCCGTTTGAATATTCTCACTACCACTTCTTCGACCACTTCCACTACGTCCTCAGGATAGGCATTCGATGCGTACCCACCCACATACGTCACGCGCACGTTCTGCATCCCCCGTGGGAGTCCATAAGGGAAATGGATAATACCGAGAGGGAGGTCAGCGCGATAATCGGCAGCAGGGAAGTCAGTCCACTGTGGGCTTCCATTTGCCCCAGCATCGTATTGAACTGAGGTGAGGGTAGTAATCGGTGCATTCTTAACAATTAACGTGCTACGAAGGCTTCCAAGGGCATCAGAGCCATCATGTAGCTCGTTGGTGAAGGTTGCTGTGGTGAATACACGGCCAGTCATCAGATTAATGCGTGCTACTACTGCGTTAATGAGTTTGTCGAGAAGAGCATCATAGGTAGTCACGGTCATACCGAGTCTGTCTTTGATGAGGGCTTTTGTGGTGAGGGCTTCTGCCATAAAAATACTATACCATCTCAAACTCCCATTGCTGGGAGCCTGAGTGGAACAACATTAGTCTGTGTTCACTGGACCTGCATATGATTCACCCAAAAGGATGATACCTGCTCCTTCCCACGCTGTAGTGGTTGCAGTAAGTGCGAGGTCAACACGTAGAAATCGCTTTCGAGTGAGGTTTAGTTCACTAATGCGAGCCTGCTTGTTGGTGTTCTGTCCAGCAAGAGCTCCTGATGCTCCTGTGAAATCTACATAGATTCCAGTGTCCTCGAATGTACCTGTTGAAGTATCACACTCCATCACCTTAACGCGATAGGTGTCTCCAGTAGTACAAGTGATGTCACCTGCTGCTACAACGAGCATTCCGTCTCGATACCCTTTGGTATCAATAACTGTTGCTCCCTGTGTTGCGGCTGTATACGCCTCTGTTACGAGACTGAGCCCTGTCTTGATATTGTCGAATAGTTTACGCATGTTCTATTGCTTAGATTCTATTAACTCTTCACCTCCTCCTTTGCTTCCAATGAGAGCTTGATGCGCTCTTCGAGGTCTGCCTTTGAACCAGCTTTACTGAGTCCAAGCTCCTCTGCGTATGCCTTTAATTCAGCATGAGTCATCTCGCTAACTTCCTTTGGCTCCACCTTCACCTCCTCCTTTGCTTCCACAGTAGCGAAGGGAACCACATCAGTCCCGAGGTGTGCAGCCTCCTCCTTCGTGAGGTCAAGCTGTACACCCTTCTTCACGCGGTCACCCTTGAAGATGATTCCGCAAGTGGTTTGATAAATCATACGGAGTGTTAGTTAGCTGCTGTCTTAAGAACTACGGATGCATCTGGGAGAAGAATGGTCACCGCATGGTTATGCGTGAATCGCATAGCGGTCTGATTACGCTCAAATGTACTTACACCGTTAACAACTGCATTCTCTGAGCGAAGAACTGACATTGGACCGTCTTCACCGATACCAAGCCCCATCTTGAGGTTACCGAATACTCCGAACTTTGTTGATGCTGCTGAGCTTGAGAAAGTTGGAAGTACATCAGTGGTGTACACAGGGAATCCGAGGATTTCACCTACCGCCTGGAGACCGTTTCCATCCTTCTTGAGGGACGCAAGGTTACTCTGTCCGAAAACATAGTTATCGCCACTCTTCTTGATGCGGATACGTGCCCACACTGTTCGGTTAAAGTAGAACGCTGCATCACCGAGTGCTGCTTCTGGAAGCGCACCGATAGCGATTGAAGCCTCTTCAAGGTCGAAGTCATCGAAGGCATCTTTCCCTGAAAGCATTGTCTGTACAGATACATCATCTGAACCGAGGATACCTACGAATGGTGAACCAGCGTATGTGCCTCCTACGAACCCTTCACGATCAAGCTTGTATGAAAGACCTTCCGCAACGATAGCCATAAGCCATTCCGCTACGTTTACATTGGCCTTCTTGATGAGCTTGTTTGAGAGGCGAACAATGTTCATCCACTCTGCTGATACGAGCTTTGCAACTCCAAGGTCTTCCTGGCTCTCGGTACCTGCTGAGTCCTCTCCCACATAGCTACCCTGCATTACTGCACCGGTATAGATTGGGATTTCAACATCAGAGATACCAAATCTTCGAGCATCACGAGCAACGATACCTGTCACTGCTGCGATACGGAGGATTTCATTGTGAACTTCTACAGGCACAAGGTATCCACCAGTTTGGTCGTTCACCGTGAGGTATGCAGCCTTCTCACCTGCTGCGATACGCTTGATGTCTTCAACGAGGAGGTTTTTAGCCTCTGCGCTGAGTGACTCGCGACCTTCAACAACATCTGCTGAACGAGCGGCTTTCACCATCTCTGCAACCTTCTCAGCTAGTACAGGACCAGCAAGCTCGCTGATGTTTTGCTTGATACTTGCGTCTACATGGTCAAATAGTTCTCTCTTTAATTCGTCTGGCATGAATATTAAAATTATTATTACCGATTACTTCTTTGCCTGAATTGCTTGGCGAGCTTCGGCTAACACATCACCAAGTATTGTTGAAGCCTCTTGAATGATTCGGCGCTTTTCGGAAAACTCCTTAAGCCCCTTCTCTTCATCGGTATCTTCAACAGGCTCTTCAACACGCTCCGGCTCCTCATCACTGAGGGCTTCTAACGCGGTGATTACACTCTTGAGCTGGTCAACTAATGGCGTCACAGCTTTCGCTGAGAACTTCTTTTCGTCCACAACTGGCTCAGTCGTTTCCTCAACTACTGGCTCCACCTTTGGCACCTCCTCTTGTACTGCCTCCGCCTCCTTAATATCCATAAAGCCCTTGGTCACAAGCTCATTGAGGTTGAGCTCCTTTTCCATGGCGAGAGAGAGTGCATAGGGATTTGCAGGAACAGAAACGAATGAGAACTCAATGAGCTCTGCCTGAGTGATGAGATTTCCCTGTCGTTCCTTCTCTATGAATCCAACGGAAGTAGCTTTGAGGAATCCAGCCTCATAGAGTGCGCGGACTTCCTGCCCAAGCGCGTTAGGTGCAAACTTACCCTTCGCGATCATCTTCCCGTCTACCACTTCGAGTGAAGTAGCCATTCCGATGAGTAGCTTGTGGTCATGCCCCCAGAGAACTACAGGGTTTTTTCGGTAGTGCTCAAGCTCCCAGCCATCAAGCTTGATAACTTCATTGTATCGGTCGAGATTTTCAGTGGTGATAACTACTTCAAAAGAGCCAGTATCTGACTCTGCTGATTTTTCAATCCCACTAATTACATCCTTTACTTCTTGCGAGTCGAGAAAAGCGCGTAGCTTTGCCCCTGCCTCTGTATCAAAATGCTTCATACAATTTTTATAACATGCACTATTCCCTGTTAATTGACTTCAATCTCCTCTGCCCGTATCAGGCATCTGCAATTGGTGTGGAGCGGTGGAACGTCTATACCTCGATAGTCGAGTGGGAGAGTCCCTCCGTCACGTCCCTGTGCCACGTCACCTTTCTTGAAGAAGTTCTCATGCACTCCGATAATCTTTCCGTTCATCGGAGCGCAGAACTCACACTCTCTTTCATCCTCTGCGGTGTACCAGCGAATCGTCTTCACGACACCACTTTGCTTATACGCCTCCTTGCTCCCTTCGTTTGCGATATAAACGGACTCCGTACGCGCAACCATGAGCGCACGCACCTGATTTGAATACTCATAAACAGTTTTCACACGCTCTGCGAGCTGGGCAGTGCTGTCACCTGCCTGAATACCCTCATTGAGCGCATTCTTGAGAAGTTTGGCTGTAGTGTTGTTGTATGACTTAGCGAGACGCTTTGAAGCCAGCTCTATAGCCTTTGAGATGGTAGATGCTGAGGTATCCAGTGTGCCTACGAACCCCTGCGCCTTGTATTCCTCGATAGCCTGCTCAAGCATGAGACCCTTGAGGAGAGGAGAAACGATGTCGATGAGCGCACTTACCTCCACATCCATGTCGAACACATCACCTTTTGATACTGCCTTGGTGATACTGTTCAGATTCATCTGTACATTGCGCTCTTGCTCGTTATTGAAGGCACGAATCTTGTCAACGAGCAGGAGCTCATGTGCAGCAACACGGGCAACAAACTTCTTTGATGCCGCTTCGTCTGCTATGTCACGTAGATCTATGCTTTTGGTGGCTTTCTCAAAGCTCTTAGCAATGGAATCAACAAGATGTTCCTTCTTGAGGAATGCACGAGCACGCTGGGGTATAGCCTTCTTTGGCTCATCCTCCTCCTCATCATCAGGCTCCTCCTGGACTGGTGCAGGGCTTCCCAATGGGACTTGGAATGGATTTCCGTAGATAGTGTCTCCACCCTTCACCGGAGGGAGCCCCATCGAAGCGCGTACCTCGTTCACAGTTTTGTATGGTTGCTTAGCAAGCGCAATCTCACGCTCCTTGAGCTCTATTTCCATGTTCACCGGAATGAATGAATCGTATGCAAAGTAGTACTGGCCTGTTTTGTCGAAGAGAGGGGCGATGTGGAGGTTCAGGAACTCGATGAGGTCATCAACAATAGGCTTGATAGTGTGCTTCATGTACGCGTATTCGGTACCCTCTACCGTTGCGCGGTTCTCTCCCTGAGTGAGCCCGAGAATGTTCTTAGGTACACCAAAGGCAGCGAGAATCTTGTCTCGATACCGGTCATCAGTGGAGCCCATCTCAATCTCAGACATGTTCCCCGTGACACGCTGGTATTTAGCCCCCTTCGGCAGTACACCTGTCTTGTGCGCGTTCGCTACACCCACATGATCGTTAGCAAGACCTAGTTTGATGAGCTTAATACGTGCTTCTGACTCCTCCTCAGTCTCGATGAAGCCACCGAATGTCGCTCCATTGAGGAAGAAACGGCGTAGGAACTCATTTGAGAAGCCTGAGGTATCAACCCAACGTGCAATCTTGGAAAGCTTACCAGCGCCCCAGTGTGGCCTTGCAGGGTCAACATAGCGGTCATGCAAGACATTCTCAGCAGGAATACGGCGCACTTTCCCTGCGTGATGCACATCGTATGCAGTAATGACACCAGAGGTCAGGACCGGAACAACTGAGGTAGGGATGAGAGGCTTGAGATTCTTCCCATCAATCTCCCAGAATGCGTTACCAACAAGCTCCTTCCAGGCTGTGTTGAGGTATATAAAATCTTTACCGGTAAATCCTTGAGCTGGGCTTTGCAGGAAGTCTACGAGAGGACCAGAAAACACTTCTTGGTCGTCACCATTCTTCGTGTACTTCATTACCTTATAACGCACCGCCTTTGCAGAGTTTGCGTTCTTGTCAGTAGCGATAAATACCCACTCTTTATTGGCTGCGAGTAGGTTGCTTTCAGTGGTTGCAATGTCATCACTACTACCCATCCAATTTGCTTCAAACGCTTTTTCTGACTGCTTCACCTTCCTAAGAAATGAAAATATTGACATGTAAAAAAACTATACCACGCTCAAATCCATGTGATTCCAAGGTTTCCACCCTCTGTAGGCCGTGAGAGCGTGAGTGCAAGGGCATCACCCACGTTAGGTGACTTCACACCACGCTTCTTCATATCCTCCTTGCTTTCGAGCTGCATCTTTCCGGCTGACGTGATCTTGTACTTTGGCTGTGCGAGCTCATAGAATCCTTCGTGCTTCTCCAGTACGGCATCCCTGAGCCACTCTCCCACGTTAGCCCACGATTCCACACGGATATTGATGTACGTAGCTGCATCGCGTGCGGTACCTGCTACGTTTACACCAAACACTCTATCCGCAATATCAGGCTGCTCTCTGAGGCGGTCAAAGACACCTGCCCCCAATCCTCCGGTGATGTCGATGTATAGGCTTGTCGTTGGATTGGCACGAAGATAGAGCGCAGACTTTCCAGCAAGCTCCATTGTGTTGTTGCCGTTAATTACCCACTCTACCTTGGACCAGTTACCCTTACGGCGAACAAGAGCACTGTCATCATCTCCAAAGCGGGCAACGTCAAGCCCAGTGATGTCATCGTCCTGATTGATGAGCTCACGGTCGGCATTGAAGGCATTCTCAATGAGATCTAGCCCGATGAGCGTATCGCTTGCATGGTCCGGAAACTCTCCCAATACGCGCACTTTGTATGCTGCGCTGTTGATGCCATAGCGAGTGGCTATTTCTTCCACGAAGTGATGGTCAGTGAGTCCAGGAACCACTACGCGCTTTTCTATGACGTTCGGAATATCAAAGGCAGATATGCGGATTTTATTGAAAGTGGGGTCCTTAAAGGCATCGTAGAAAGGACCGCTGTTGACGTTTGGGTTGCCAATGACGATAAAGCGGACTACGGTACCTCCCGACATCGCACCAACTGCAGCTTCCCAAATCTTCGGAGGGATACCTGAACCCTCATCAAAAATCATCATCATGTTTTCTGCGTGCCATCCCTGGAACGAAGCAACATTGTCTGGGTTGTTTGCTATCCCCTTTGCGTACCACGTCTCACCGATTGAAAGCTCAGTCTTCAGGAGCTTTCCGCCGAGAGGCACGAGTGCATTGGTGTATGCAGAACGGAAGTAGCGCCAGAACTGGTTCTCTACCTGCGTCCATGTAGGGGCGGTGTTGATGACGGCTGAGTTGGGGAAGGAGTAGAGGAAACGGAGGGCTTCATGGGCGATGTAGTACGTCTTGCCTGCACCGTTACAGGAACGGACGGCGGTGTTGCGGTGGTCCCGTATGCTCTCCCCTATCTCGATTTGCTTAGCCCACGGGGTGAAGCCAAGCACCTCACGATGAAAGAACTCAGGGTCTTGCCAGAAGCGCTCTTTAAGCGCTAATACTGCATCGCTATTTTCCTCTAGGTTTTCGAGGTTTTGTTGTTGCTTTGCCATCCTTTGCGGTTTTAGCTGCGGCCAGCATTAACTCCGAGAGTGTCTTACCGCCTGCGCCGATGTCGAGAGTATCTTTCGGCTTACCATGCACACGGTCCATAATTTCCTTGTGAAAGTAAAAATCTCCCTTGAGTGCTTTCATAACACCAACACCGTGAAGAATCTCCTCAATCTGGTCCGCAGTGAGTCCCTCAGTCTCTCCAATCTTTTCGAGAGCAATACGATAGAGGGTGCGGTAATTGCGCTGGCCTTTGGGACGACCATTGAGGTTGCCTGATTGACCTGGCTTCCATGGGATAAGCTTGCTGAGCTTGCTTGTTCCTTTTGTAGTGTTTTTGTCAGTGTTTTTTGACATGTGTCCAGATGTGTTATGTTGTGCTACAGCATCACCTCCTTCTGATGCCTGCACACCACATCAGAGTCTGCATAGATGGTGATTCCAACTTCCCGTGCCTTGTCGCAGAAGTCTATGTCCTCTGAGCGCACATGCTGTGTATTCGCCTCGTTGGGTATGAAATTGAATGCAGGTGTACCGACCTTATCAAACACCTCACGGGCAATAAGGATGCAGGAAGCACCGCATCTGAATACGGTGTGTAGTCCTGTGTGTCGCTTCACGATATTGGTTCCGAGAACATTTCCCGTAGCAGGGTCTACCTCCCTACTCTCAAAGCAATTGTCATACACCTCATAGTCACCATCTTCACGGTTGTAGTTAAGTATTGGGGTGAGTCCTGTCACGATCTCTTTATCATGAGAAAGTAAGCGAGCAAGTGCGTCTTCCTCTGGAATCGTATCCGAGTCAATCATGAAAAGGTGAGTGAAGTGTTGCTTGTCTACACCCACCTTAGTTTGCAGGAACTGCTCCACAATAGTATTGCGAGCGCGGTCCACTGGAGCGATTCTCTGAGAAAAATAGAAATGTATATGGCCCTTGAACTTCTGTGCCCAGTAAATGAGACGTGAAGCGAGTAGCGGGTGAATGCTTCCCATGGTTGGAACCGCTACGAGGATTATTTTGTTTTCAAGAGAGACATTTGACACATTACGAAATGCTAGATGCTATAAAAACTATAAACCCTGCGAACAATAGAAACGGGAAAAATATGATTCCTGCGATTATGGCCTTGAACTTTTCCTTGTTCTTCTGCTCCTCCATGTAAGCGAGCATCTTCTCTTCTGTTGTTTTTTCAGTATTCATTACTTTAACCATACCACGAGGTTACCACTTGTCCAGACCGTATGGTGCAAGGCTAGGCGTTACAGTTTTCTTCCGCCTTGCTGTACGTGCTCTGATGGCATCTAGGCGTTTCTCTCTGGCTTCGCGAATGAGCTTTGCTTGCTTCCGCATTGCATTTTCAAACCTATACTTTCTATCCAACATTTTTGCTTTTCGTAGATTGGCTGCGTGAATACGTCTGCCGAGTCTATTAAGGGGAATGTATGATTGTTCAAACATAAAGATTGAGATTATCCATTAAGGATAACAGGTGGCTGGTGTGTGTCGAGGTTCCTTATCCCCTACCCCACTCATGAGTCACTCTCTCCGGACTGGGGGAGTGCTTTGGGCGACATCACGGTGGGGAAGGGAAGTGAAAGAATGGCTTAAAACAAAGGTATATCGGGAGAGTGTGACCATAGTGCCCACAAGGACAAAATGGTCACGGGGAAGTGTGAAATCTCGGCTATCCGCTATGCTTCTCACGCTCTGGACACGTTCTCGCGGTATGAGAAGTGTCCTGGCATATAGAGCACTTCAACCCCTTCTTCTCCTTCCCTGTCACCACTGCATAAATCTCCTCATCTATGCGGTCGCGCTTATCGAGCAACTCACGAATCTTCTGCGTATCCATTATCGTCTCTCCTCTACCAAAGTCCCGTATGAGTCAAAATACTGCACCCAGTCACCGTCCCAGAAGCCCACGTTTGGCTCATGCGCTTTGAGTATGTCTACAGCCTTCTTTCGAGTAGGCCCACTATCGTTTCTCACAGAACGGTGGATGATGCAGAACACTAATCCGTGCACAGGATGATCTACTTGGCCTTCAAACGTCTTGTACAGGTTGTTGTCTATCTGCGTGGAGTAAACTGGTCTGGCGTATTGCACACATGTATTCAATTTGCGCATGATTGCCTCCGATGTGTTGGAAGCTCCTTTATATCCATCATGCATTACGCTGTATAGTTTCCGGAATGGTTGGTTATGTATATAAAAGATGTGCAGTGATGTGGTATGAGAGCACAAATTATTTTTCTTTCTGCAATTAAAAACCCCGCCGAAGCGGGGCTATAAGTAGGAAACACTTTAGAGTTTGGGTCACCATGGACAGTGAGTGTCGTCCGCACTCGTTGCCATGTGGCATCCCAGCGAGCTATCAGTCTTCAGACTACCAGCTTGAGGAGTAGTAAATATCGCCTTCCGAACCATTTTTAATGTCGTCTAACATTTTGACCAGCCAATCGCGGGTACGTACCACCTCATCAAGATAATACTCATCATACTCGTGGCTTCCAAAGAAGAAGCCTTCTTGTGTAGGGAGAAGTTCTTTAGCTACGGTTGCATCCTCGATTACCTTACCGGCTATGCGCTGCACTTGCCCCTTCGGGTTTTCTCGGTTGTAAAACGTACCTGCGTATACTTCTCCATCCACTAGCTTTGAGTTTTTAATCACTTTATTACAGACTTTGAGTAGTTCATTGAGATCATCGTTGCTGACGTAGAACGATTCACAATTGTCGTCTTGCTTTTGCACGTTATCGACAAACCACTTGTGTATATGATTCGCTTTTCGCCAATACATTACTTCCTCACTCACTTCTGATATATCTTCCGACCTAATATCTGCGACCGGTTTACCTCCACGTTCAACGCGCACTGAATAACGCTCCTCTGGTTTCTGATGCTCCCAGTTCTTCACGTAATGCTTCCTGTTTGCGTACATGTCCAATCCCATATCTTTATTGCTTAGAGCTTTTAATGCTTCACTGTTACTGGTAACTACATTCGATTAAGTGTTCACAATCCTTACAAACTCCGCACTCCTTACATTGCGAGGGCTTAAGTTCTCCGTCATGCTCTACACCATCGTCGTCTTCCCATTGTTCGATACACCGCGGGCAACAATTTTCCATTTGTTAATGCTTAACTATTAATCGGCTTCCTTGGCCATTTTTCTACTAACTGACATCTGATAGTCAATTGCGGAAAGCATGTGCGTTGGTACTCCAACTCATTCATTGCCTGTTTTCGGCTATGGATGTCGTTGTATGCAAATGCAATCGAACCATCATCATGCGCAGCGAATATCACATACTGCGGTTTGCTTTTCTTCATACTCCATTAGGTTAGATTAATAATACTGGTTACCAGCCCAGCGACTCAGAAAATACCCTCTATCAAATGGCCTGTATAGTTTCCGGAATGGTGAGACTTGTGGCGGGATGTGTTGAAATGAAGCGATATGAAGAGACTAAAAAAAGCACCTTCTTATGAAAAGAAAGTGCTGTGATGCTAGATGAGTCCGCGCTCCGCAAAGGAAGTGCATTCTCCGCATCCAATGATTATGTGGTCGAGAACTCGTATATCAATGGTACTCAGTGCGGTCTTGAGACGTTGCGTAATTGCAACATCTGCCTGACTTGGCTCCGAGACCCCACTGGGGTGGTTATGGGAAAATATGACTGCTGCTGCATTGTGCTGCAACGCTGCCTTCACTACTTCCCGTGGGTACACTGCCGCGCCGTCTATGGTGCCTCTGAACAATTCCTCCATACAAATTACTTTGTGCTGGTTGTCCAGGAATACAGTCCAGAAGACTTCATGCTCCAATGTGCCGATTCTCACCTTGAGGAACTCTCTCACCGTGTCCGAGTTGGTGAGCGGTATCCCATTAGTGACGCGGGTATAGAGGATGTTTCGTGCTCTGCGTAGTATTTCCTCATCCTTTAGCTTTGGCATGGCTCAATCCTCCATGATTTGGGGACTTTCGCCTCAGTGATGCCTATGTATCCAATCAAGGACCCATTGGGCAACCGGATAGGTACAGCTACGGTTCCCCGCATCATTCCCTTGCTTGCATACCCCACGCCCACGAGAGTTGCCACCGGCTCAGGAAATCCCAGAGCAGCACACTGTTCGTGAGCGGGTTCAAGGTAGTTGAGTGGTTCAAGCGCACCGTCTGTTTTCTGCTCCTGTTTCTTTTCAACCATGTATACGTTTGCCAGACTTTCGGCTGACTCTCGTTGGCTGATTTTAGATACATGAGCAACAAGTGCGATGAGATCACCGCCTACCTTCTTCGTGAAGCAATACCACAATCCCTTTCCAGGGGTTATGAGTAGTGCTCGGGGGTCATCTGTTCCACAAGTGGGACATTTGCCACGGAGTGTATCTTCATACGGTATAAGGGATAGTTCGAGGAAGTTTCTAGCGACCTCCTCAATCCCCACTGACAGCTTGAGTTGTTGGAAGTCCACCATTGTTTCTAAGCTCCTGTTAAAGATCGAGTATCCGATTTAACAGTACCATGTAGGGGGTGATAGCCGAGCCACCTCTGTGCATAACGCCTCGCTTTGATTGCGCCCTCCTTTTTGATAAATGAACCCAAATAGATAGACTTTCCGTGGTCTGATATGATCGCGATCCACCTGCGCTTGCTTTTTTTAAACGAGACACCAAGAACACCAGATTTATTTCTCCGCCCAATTCTCGTGTTCCGAGTATTTTCTGCTTGAGTCACAAGACGAAGATTCGATATGCGATTGTTGCTTCTAACTCCATCAATATGATCTATAACTAAATCAGCAGGCGGTTCGTACCCGTGTACAATAGCCCATATAACTCTGTGTGCAGAAAATAGGCGTCCGTTAATCCGAAGCTGTATTGTTCCGAGATTGGAAAGGCTCCCGGCAGCGTCTCCAATTTTGATTCTGTTTGAGTTTCTTTTTTTCCAGTAAAGTAAACCTGTCTCACCTGAATACGTAAAAGTATTCTTTAATTCTTCGTGTGATGGCATAGATACAAGAAGGGGTGTACCGCCTTGTAAGTAGTACACCTCCTCTGGTTACAAGGCTAATAATTTTCTACTTACTAATCATATCACCCTACGAGAACTTAAAAGGCTGATGTCCACTCCTCTGCCACTCAATCCCCAACATGTCCAGTACCTTAGGCGGATGGAATACACGGCCAAACTCAGTGAGGTGAGTCACCATCATGTAATTGCATCCTTTATCAAACTCCTGCTCAATCACGTTCAGGATACCAAGCTCTTTTGCCCTTGAAATTGTCACCACTAAAAGCAATGCACCGCACTCCACTCCGTAGCGTTTCTTATACAATCCATGGCCTATGATTTGCCGATACTGACGAATACTCCGCTTCCAACTCTTGCGATTAAAGTTATCGGAGAATGTAGCCTCCGTCCCCCTGTCAACCTCCAAAAATACCAGCAACTTTTTTCCACCGATTTCCAGCATGAACACTCCATCCGGAGAGACCTTATCACCCTCCACTTCAATATAGTTATTGGTCACAACCTCATGTTGGGGGATGTACGTGAGGCCAGCTTCTTTTGCATTTAGCTCAAAGGATGCGCTTATGCAGGAGAGCATCACCTGATGTTTGAATGAGCCGTTCGGTGAGGGGGCGTGTTTGTGGAGCAGTCCTTCACTGAGGAGCACCGCCCTAGACTTCTCATTCAGTTCATGGATGAGTTCGTTATACCGTGGGTCAATGGTTTCTTCCTGTTGCCATGGGCGGTCAATAAGCTTGAGCTCTTGATAGAGATGTTTCAGGCGCACCTGGCACACCTGAAAGCTCCTATGCGTGTCCTTCGTAGCATTGAAGAGGTACGATGTCGGAAGCCTGCCACCGTGGCGATGGAGAAATGAGAACCACGCAATGTCGCGAGAAAGCACGCGATGATTCGTACCCTCAGAGACACGCTTGAAGCGTGTTCGTCTTCCCAATGAGTCGTGCGTTGATTTCATACGAGCTTTTTATACTCGTATCATAGCATTGACAAGTTGGCGGAATGTGGGGGTATGGTCTGATATGGGGATTGCTGGCCCAATATGAGGACCAGCAATTTTTTCTCACGCTTTGTTAAAAGCTTCGATGTCATCCACTTCATCAGTAGGTGTGGGAGTCACTACAGGAATCTCTATGCAATATTTCGCCCTGTTCTCCGCTATCAGTTCCTTCAAGTCCACACGCTTCGGCTCTTTATCCAGTACACCCACTTGAACATGCCATTCAGTATTCTTTCCCGCCTTTATGTGTACAAGGAATTGAAGGCGCTTGAGTGACATCAGGTACTCAGCTACGTTCTTGTGCCGTGTGTACACATCAGGTAAATCACCTTGCAATGCCTTCGCATCTTTCGCACTGGTTCCCCCGATACACTTTATGGCAGTGTTGGTGATGAGAGAGTGTTCAATATCGGAAGGCACTTGTCCCAACGATTGGAACGCAAGCGTCAAACCTGTTTTATACTTTCGTGCTGTCTCCAGCAAGTTTGAGACTGTCTTATCGAGAATGGGAGCGCACTCGTCTATGTACAAAAATGTTGGCATAAGGTTCTCCGACGGGTCACGCTCTTGGACTGCCTGTGCAATGAGGGCAACCATGAAGCGAGAGAAGAAGGCGGAACCCTCTTCTTTCAAGAAACTTTTTGCGGTGTTGATGAGGATGATTGAACCATCATCAAGAAGTGTCCCCATATCCAAACGAGTTACTGGACTGCTAAACATTCTCTCCAAAGTTTGGTTCTCAAGGATGCCAAAAATGCGCCTGCGTATCTGTTCGCGCGTATCTGAAAACTCACGAGTGGTAAACTCAGTGGCAAAGAAGTTTTGCGCCGAGGCGGAGAGTTTTGCTATCTCCTCCCCGTACTTGAGCGTTCCATCTTTTCCAAGTATATCCATCAGAGTGAGAATGGTTGCATTCGGGATAATCATGCAAAGTCGTATGACGTACCGCAGAGCGACATCCTGCTTTCCGGTTAGTTGCGTATCAAGAAGTGAATTGAGTACGTAGGTGAGTAGTTCAATAACAGTATTGAGTCTGCGCTCACGCTCAAAGGGTGTGCCCTGACTGAGCTTAAAATCGAAGAGGCCAAGCGCCACAGGAAACTCAATATCAGTTGGATCAACTATCACAACACGCTGGCGTGGAATATCCAGCTTCATAATTTTATTTATCAAGTCACCCTGTGAATCAAATACAACTACTGAGCAAGGTTTGTATATATCTGACAGAATGAACTCACTCATGAGTTGCGTCTTGCCGTGACCTGCACCACCAAGGATCATCGTGTGTTCAAAGCGCGCAGTTAGTGGAATGTGGAAGGGTTCCTCTACTTCAGGTTCAGAAATAGGTACGGGAGTAGGTACGGGGGTAGTGTTTTCAAGCTCATCTCTTTTACGCTTGATTTCTTTTTCTTTGGCTTTAATAGCTAATTCTTGTTCAGCATGACGGAGTTCAGCTTTCTGAGCTTCTAGTTCTTTGAGTTTCTTGTTGTACTTATCTGGTATAGGTACATCAAAACTAGACCTAATTGAGTGAACAAAAACTATACCAGATAACATGCCTATAATAATTACAGTCGCCAATATTAAAAAACCTGCTAAATACGGATTTTCCATCCAAAATGGGTCATCGTTGTAGTACTCGTATCTGACCAATGAGTATCCAGCGATGAATGCCATCAAACCAATAAGAAAATTGTGCCATTTGGTTTCATACACATCCCTCTGACACAGATAAGTCTTGTACTCAATGAAAGCGCCGAGTAAGAAAAATGGAATTGCAAAAAGAAAATCGCCGCGAATAATCTCAGATAAGTCATTCAATTTAGAACATACTCCCTATTCGTTTTTCTATTGTTTCCAAAGGCTGAGTACACTGAGAAGCGCACCGCTTGATGATTCGCAGTCCCTGCCCCGTTTCTGGTCGTTCGTTCGGATACATCAATAGTACGTGAGGAGCACCATCTATACTGGCAGTCGCATAACCATGCCGTTGCTCAAAGAGCTTATAGTGGTCATTGGTGAGGTTGAACTCTGGCTCCAATTCCTTCGCATCCTTCACGCTGGTTTTGAAAGCCACAATCTGCCCAACTGTCCCGAGTATAAATGACTGAAAGTCCTTTTTGAATTGGTCTAGAAACTGTATTGAGAGTTGCGTATGGACCGATGGACAGGAAGCGAGGACCTTTCCCAGGATGGCAGAGCCAAACCGGTGAGCACCATCAATGTATAGATTGGTACTGAGCCCCTCTACCCCTTCCACATAAAGCTGAGCAAGAATAAGTGCACCTAACAGGCTGGAGTTTTCACTCCCCAGCTCACCCTCCGCCAAAGACACAAGGACAATCTTGTCTTTAAGGACCAACTTATTTGTCTTTTGTCCTAGACAATTACGGACAAGAGGTTCAAACATAAAAGCCCTGAGCTTATTGAGAGTGCTGGCTGTGTCCTGTCTCTTTTCCTTCGGGCTCAATGTCTCATAGTCCACCCAGAAGTCTTTGAGGATTGGGTCATGTACCTGTACTGAGTCCCTGTACTGACTGTCTGTGAGGAGTGTCTTTAAATGCAGCATGGTACTGCCTTCGGTACCGAGTAGAGTCTGAATCCCTCCCCTCACATACTGGTCTAAATTGGGCGTAGGCGTGCGTTCGTAGCCCCAGATACCTTTGAGCGTTTCCAGTATGGTAGAGGCCAGCAAGGGGGCGTTTTGCGCGTTGTGGAGGATGTTAAAAGCGAAGGGCTGAGTCTTTGGATTGAAGTACAGCACATCTATCTGGCGGTCCTTCGGGATTTTTTCCAGTATCTCCGCGACACAATTCCCAATTGGGTCAATGAATACAACAGATTCACCGTTGTATATGTCATCGAGTGCAAGTCGGATAAGCGAATCAGAAAGTTCCGGCTGTCGCTTGCCAATAAAAAGCGTACTGCGTTTCTCAGTATTGAACGGTAATGTTTCTGTAAGGTGATTGTAGTGTCCTAATTCCATCACGGTTGCACCGTATCTGAGACGCACCCCTGTGGTATGCGGTACGGGCAAATAGGGCGCAACCGTAAAAGAACTGGTCCACGATCATTATACGGTACGTGATGCCTGGAACGGTTGTGTGCCTGTTTACGGTACTGCCCGCACATTGTCGTCTAAGCGGATGCGCCATGACCTTCTCCCTCCGAGCGTACGCGAGAGTTATGTCCTTTATGGACTAACGTGAGGGAGAAGGTCATGGCGAGTAGCCATGCGACAATGTGCGGACATGTATAGCAATTGTGCCCTATGTTGCTACATGGGAAACGTACATACCTAGATAATATGGTTATGTATAAAAGAAAGGGGGGATTGCTCCCCCCTTTCAGTGACTCCCTCTAGTGCTGGGAGTCTCTTAAACGTACACGTTCTGCTATCCAGTCATCGACCTCAGACTCTAGCCACGCCACACGGATACCGTCAGTCAGTTTAATCCTTAGCGGAAACTTCCCTTCTTTCTCCAAGCGGTCGAGATGTTGATTAGAGATGGATGTCTTTTCACGCAGTTGGCGCTTGTTTAAAAGCTTCATGCTCTGACTCCTCAGTTGAGGAGCCATGCGCATGGCTCAGGTTTTTGCCCGAGCACGAGTAATGTAACAAAATATCACAAACAAAAGTATGGGGTTAGAAGCGTGAGCCTACTGCGAGACTTTCTCTAAAGAAGGTAAACGTAAGTATTTGATTAATATGGCGGGAGTATCAGGATTCGAACCTGAGACCCACGGCTTAGAAGGCCGGTGCTCTATCCGATTGAGCTACGGGCGCAGCGTACTGCACTAACCAGGCTGGCGAGGAAAATGGGGTGGCCGATGGGGCTCGAACCCACGACAACCGGAGTCACAGTCCGGGACTCTACCAACTGAGCTACGACCACCATAATGCTAAAACTGACAAATAATCCCGCGATCAGACCGACGAATTGGTCGGGGTAGAGAGATTCGAACTCCCGACATCCTGCACCCAAAGCAGGCGCGCTACCAGACTGCGCTATACCCCGATTTCGCCGTGATTACTGACGTCTTCATCGCGAGGTCGGCATAATACTCATGCAGGACAGCTCCGTCAACGTCTGGCTTGATTTCAGCACTACTTTTCGCCTTCCGTGGCGATATCGCGACATCAGCGTTCTATACGCCACCGGCTGCCATCTACGCCGTCTTCAATCACCACTTTCATGGCATTGAGTTGATCACGAATCTGATCTGCCCGTGCCCAGAGCTTGTCGGCGCGGGCTTGTTTACGTTCAGCGATCAGTGCGTCAATCAGCGCGGCATCCACATCGTTTGAGCCACGCTGTAAAAATGCCTCAACGTCTCCCTGCAAAATCCCCAGTACACCTGCCAATTTCAGCAGGAGTCTGGCTAATTGCCCCGCCAACTCGGCATCCTGTTCTTTCACTTTATTCAGGTCACGGGCAAGCTCAAACAACACACCAATGGCTTCAGCAGAGTTAAAATCATCGTCCATGGCCTGCATAAAAGCACGTTCATAACGGCTGTTGGTCAGTTCTTTTGCAGTCTTGGCCGAGGTGCCGCGCACCGCCAGATACAGTCGCTCCAGTGCCGAAGCCGCTTGCTCAAGCCCTTGATCAGAGTAATTGATTGGACTTCGATAATGGCTGGCCACCAACAGATAACGCACCACTTCAGCAGGATACTTGGCCAGCACCTCGCGCACTGTAAAAAAGTTACCCAACGACTTGGACATTTTTTCATTATCGACGCGCACAGGACCATTATGCATCCAATAGCGGGCAAAGGTTTTCCCGGTGGCCGCTTCTGACTGGGCAATCTCATTTTCATGGTGCGGGAACATCAGATCAGAGCCACCACCATGAATATCAAATGAGTCCCCAAGGCAGCAGGTAGACATCGCTGAGCACTCAATGTGCCAGCCTGGTCGGCCGTATCCCCAGGGAGAATCCCAGCCCACTTCTTCATCCGTGGCAGACTTCCAGAGCGCAAAATCACGCGGATCCCGCTTCAGTTCACCAATTTCAATCCGGGCACCGGCCAGCAATTCATCCAGATTGGTATTGGAGAGTTTGCCGTAAGGCTCAAATTGTCTGACGGCGTAATACACATCCCCATTATCAGCACGGTAGGCAAAATCACCCGCAATCAGCTTTTCAATCATGCTGATGATCTCGGAAATGTGCGCTGTTGCCCGCGGCTCACTGTCGGGCTTTAACACAAACAAGGCGTCTTCATCCTCGCGGGTAGCCTTGATAAATCGCGCCGTCAGATCCTCAAAATATTCACCATTCTCTGAAGCCCGTCGCAAAATCTTGTCGTCAATATCTGTGATATTGCGCACGTAGTTCACTTGGTAACCCAGAAATCGCAGATAGCGCACAACCACATCAAACGCTACAAACATGCGCGCATGGCCGATATGACTATAGTCATAAGTAGTCAATCCGCACACATACATGCTGACTTTACCGGGCTCAATCGGAACAAAACTTTCCTTTTGGCGGGTGAGCGAATTGTGTATTTTTAACGCGTTGGTTTTCATCCGTTTGTTTTAGTCCATGAGTCACGCAAGCTGACAGTGCGATTAAACACCAGCGCATCGGGGCGCGAGTCGAATCGATCTACACAAAAATAACCTTCCCGCTCAAACTGAAAACTTTCTTCTGCCGCGGCACTGGCCAGTGACGGTTCAACCAGACAATCCGTCAGCACTTGCAGAGAATCCGGGTTCAGACTGTTTTTGAAATCCCCCAGCGCCTTGTCATCCGGATTGGCGTTATTGAACAGTCTGTCATAAATACGGACTTCAGCGCGTAATGCGCCTTCTGCCGGTACCCAATGAATAACGCCTTTGACCTTGCGACCTTGTGGATTCTGCCCCAACGTCGCAGGGTCAAGCGAGCACAACAATTCGATGACCTTGCCGTTTTGATCTCGCACAACGTCCTCACACTTGATGACATACGCGCCCCTGAGGCGCACTTCACCACCTGGACTCAGTCGCTTGTATCCCGGTGGGGGCGTTTGCTCAAAATCAGTCTCATCAATATACAGAGTCGGGCCAAATTGAATCTGCCGATTACCGATATCCTTTTTTGGATGACGCGGCAAAGACAGAGTCTGCGCCTGCTCGTCGGTAAAATTAATGAGGGTGACTTTCAGCGGTCGCAACACGCACATAGCTCGGGCCGAGTGTTCATCAAGATCTTCGCGAATGCAGTGCTCGAGCATCCCCACATCAACAATACTCTCGCTGCGACTCATGCCAATAATGTCACAGAAGCGACGAATGGATGCCGGTGTGTATCCGCGCCGTCGCAACCCCGACAAGGTAGGCATGCGCGGATCATCCCAGCCGCTCACCAATCCAAGCTCCACCAATTCTTTTAATTTACGCTTGCTCATGACATTGTAGTTAATGTTGAGGCGCGCAAATTCTGTCTGCTCCGGCAACACATACCGGGTTTCATCAGGCAAGTTGCCAAGTTCCAGACAGGCATTTCTGAGCGAGTCGAGCGTCAGATTGTTCAGAATCCAGTCATAAAGAGGACGATGATCTTCAAACTCAAGTGTGCACAGGGAGTGGGTGACATGCTCAAGCGCATCCGAAATACAGTGCGCATAGTCATACATTGGATACACTTTCCAATAGTCACCAGTCTGATGATGCTCGACGTTGCGAATGCGATAAATAATCGGATCGCGCATGTTGATATTGGGGGATGCCATATCAATTTTGGCTCGCAAACTATGCTCACCGTCTGCAAACTCGCCTTTTTGCATGCGCAAAAACAGTTCAAGATTCTCTTCAAAACTGCGATCACGATACGGGCTGTTGCGACCTGGCTCAGTCAAACTGCCTCTGTATTCACGGGCTTGCTCGGCTGTCAGACTGCACACATAGGCTTTACCATTTCGAATCAACTGCAGCGCAAAATCAAACAATTGCTGAAAGTAGGCAGAGGTATATCGCACCTCGCCGTGCCATGAGAAACCCAGCCAGTTGACGTCAGCCTTGATGGCATCAATAAACTCCTGACTCTCCTTTTCCGGATTGGTGTCGTCAAAACGCATATTGCAGGCGCCTTGATACTGCTCTGCCAGACCAAAATTCAGACAAATAGACTTGGCGTGACCGATATGGAGAAAACCATTGGGTTCCGGAGGAAAGCGGGTCTGCACGCGACCATCATGCTTGCCCGATGCCAGATCATGATCAATCATGTGGCGAATAAAGTGGGATGGCAGGGTATGGTCGGGATTGCTGGTGTCAGTCATGGTGGCGAATCTGCTTTCTCATCAGGAGTAAAGTCATTATTATAACCACACTTGACCGCTGGCAATAAGAGGCGGTGATGACTGGAGTTTCCGACCGATACGCGGGTATTTGCACAGCAGGACAGTAAACATGATTGTTTTCAAGACTAATTACGGCGACATACAGATAGAACTGGATTTCGACAAAGCACCGCTGAGCGCGGCCAACTTTCTGGCCTACGCCAAAAGCGGCTACTATGACGGCACTATTTTTCACCGCGTCATTGATAACTTTATGGTGCAAGGCGGTGGCTTCAAGTCTGGCATGCAGCAAAAAACCGCTGGCAAACCCATACAGAACGAAGCCGACAATGGGCTGGCAAACGACATCGGCACACTGGCCATGGCGCGGACCTCAGACCCGCATTCTGCCAGCGCCCAGTTTTTCATAAACGTAGCCAACAATTCCTTTCTGAATCACAAAAATAAAACCAGTCAGGGCTGGGGTTACGCTGTCTTTGGCAAGGTGACTGACGGCATGGATGTTGTTAATCGCATTAAACAATGCAAAACCGGTTATGTAGCCGGTCATCAGGATGTACCTGTTGATGAAGTCATCATCAATTCGACCATCGTGACTTACGACGAACCCGCTAAAGAAGACTGATTGACCGACTCAGGAAGACTATGTCGACAACAAACAATAACAATAAAACCCTGTTTATCTCAGACCTGCATATCGAGTCAGCCAACAGCACCATCATGCACAGCTTGATGAACGTTCTGGAACAGCGCGCGCAAGGTGCAGACGCGCTTTATATCCTTGGTGATTTATTTGAAGCCTGGGTTGGCGACGATGACATCAATGATGCCGGTGACCGTGTGGCTGCAGCACTGCACAAGCTCAGCCGCCAGGGGACGCAGATCTTTCTGATGCATGGCAATCGTGACTTTTTACTGGGCGAAAGTTTTGCTGCACGCTGCGGCGGATCGCTGTTGGCCGAACCATCCATCATCAATTGTTACGGCCAGTCCGTTTTGCTGTTGCACGGGGATAGCTTGTGCACACGCGATACCGCCTACATCAATTACCGCAAACAGGTGCGGGAACCGTCCTGGCAGCAAGCGTTTCTGTCCCGACCGTTACTTGAACGCCACATGGTGGCCCAGCAACTGCGTCAGCAGAGCATGGCAGAAAACAGTCACAAAGCCTCGGATATCATGGATGTGACACATCAGGAAGTCTTGAACCTGCTGGAAGACAAACAAGTGAATCTGATGATTCACGGACATACGCACCGTCCCGGAATTCATACCATCCGCCTGCAAGCCCCGATCAATGACAAACATGAAGCGGTGCGTATTGTGTTGGGAAGCTGGGATCAAAAAGCCTGGGTACTGGAGTTTAGTCCGGAGGGTTATGATCTCAAGTATTTCCCTCACCCGGTTCACTGAGGCTCGATTCTCCGTCAATGGCACGCGCTATTTCCGGAAAATACCGGTTCAGATGTGCTTCGCTCAGCACCAACAGCTGACGATCAACGTCCTGGGCAAGTTCTGCCACAGACAAATGCTGCCATAACGGCCGTACCTCAACACCCACGCTGGCCAACTCGGTCAGCGCCCGGTGACGCTTCTTCAGCAAGTTATGCAACCAGATGGCTGGCGATAAATCCTCATTATAAGGGACCGCAAGGCGCTTCAAACCCGAGGCCAGATCGCTACGCGATCGAATGATAAAGCGCTCCTCCATCAGAGGTTCTACCAGTTGTGACAGCCGCGAGAGCACCGCTGCCTTTTCAAAATCGCTGTACAAATTCCACTCAATCACTTCAGCTGCAAAGCGCTTGCAACCTCTGCAGATGCTGTCACCCACAGATGTTGTTGAGCAAATTCCTATACAGGGCGTTTTGACACTGACCGGCTTCATCATAAAAGTCCAAATATTGCGTATCCAGCAACCGGCGTACGGCCGCCGAACTGGAAATTTTTGGCATTCTACACTAGAATCAGAGCCCATTTTTCACCGCTTGCCTTAATGCATTTCGTTTTGATTCACTATTTCTTCTGAAGGGGATTACTGTGTTAGAAGCCTATCGTAAACACGTGGCCGAACGGGCTGAACTCGGCATCGTTGCCAAACCTCTGGATGCGGCACAAGTTGCCGAACTGATTGAGCTGCTGAAGAATCCACCTGCAGGCGAAGAACAGACGGTTCTTGATCTGATCTCCAACCGGGTCCCCGCGGGCGTGGACGAAGCAGCGTATGTCAAAGCCGGCTTTTTGTCTGCGATCGCCAAAGGCGAAGCACACTCGCCTTTGATCGACAAAAAGCACGCTGTCAAACTGCTGGGCACCATGCTTGGTGGTTATAACATCACCACGCTCGTGCAGTTGCTGGATGACGACGAACTTGGCGCTGCGGCGGCAGAAGAACTCAAACACACCCTGCTGATGTTTGATGCCTTCCACGATGTGGAAGAAAAAGCCAAAGCCGGAAATTCAAACGCCAAAGCATTGATGCAGTCCTGGGCTGACGCTGAGTGGTTCCTGAACCGCAAAGAACTGCCGAAAAAGATGACGATTTCTGTTTTCAAAGTGCCCGGCGAAACCAACACCGATGACCTGTCACCAGCGCCCGATGCCTGGTCACGTCCTGATATCCCCTTGCATGCACTCGCCATGTACAAAATGCCACGCGAAGGGGTCACCAACGCCGCCAAACAGATTGAGGAGTTGAAGAAAAACGGCTTCCCGGTTGCATTGGTGGGCGATGTCATGGGTACAGGTTCCTCGCGTAAATCTGCCACCAACTCTGTGTTGTGGTACATCGGTGACGATATCCCGCACATCCCCAACAAGCGTGATGGTGGCGTGTGTATCGGCAGCAAAATAGCCCCTATTTTCTTTAATACCATGGAAGATGCCGGTGCGCTGCCCATCGAGTGTGACGTTGAAAAAATGAATACCGGTGATGTCATCGATATTTACCCCTATGAAGGCAAAATCCTGCGCCATGGCACCGATGAACTGGTCTGCAATTTTGAGTTAAAAACCGACGTGTTGCTGGATGAAGTCCGTGCTGGCGGCCGCATCCCGTTGATTATAGGTCGTGGTCTGACTGACAAAGCACGTGCATCGATGGGATTGCCATACTCCACGGTGTTCCGTCGTCCCACATCCGCCGCTGATACCGGCAAAGGCTTTACATTGGCTCAGAAAATGGTTGGCCGTGCCTGCGGTGTGGAGGGTGTTCGTCCCGGCACCTACTGCGAACCTAAAATGACCACAGTCGGTTCACAGGACACCACCGGACCGATGACACGTGATGAGTTAAAAGATCTGGCTTGCCTGGGTTTCTCTGCCGATCTGGTGATGCAGTCTTTCTGTCACACCGCCGCATACCCCAAGCCCGTGGATATTGAAACCCAGCATACGCTGCCTGACTTTATCCAGACCCGTGGCGGTGTCGCCCTGCGTCCAGGCGATGGCATCATCCACAGCTGGCTGAACCGCATGCTGTTGCCTGATACCGTGGGCACCGGCGGTGATTCCCATACCCGTTTCCCGATTGGCATTTCATTCCCGGCCGGATCAGGGCTGGTGGCATTTGCTGCCGCGACCGGCGTGATGCCACTCGATATGCCTGAGTCTGTGCTGGTGCGTTTCAAGGGTGAAATGCAGCCCGGTATCACACTGCGCGACCTGGTTAATGCCATTCCGTACGCAGCCATTCAGTCCGGCGATCTGACGGTAGAAAAGAAAGGCAAAAAGAACATATTCTCCGGTCGGATTCTGGAAATCGAGGGTCTGCCCAATCTGAAAGTAGAACAGGCATTTGAATTATCAGATGCATCTGCCGAGCGTTCAGCTGCTGGCTGTACCATTCGCTTGAATGAAGCGCCGATTATCGAATACTTCAAATCCAATATCGCTCTGCTGCGCTGGATGATCAGTGAAGGTTATGGCGATGCACGAACGCTGGAGCGACGCGCGCGCGCTATGGAAGCATGGCTCGACAAGCCCGAGTTGATGCAACCGGATGCCGATGCCGAGTATTACAAAATCATCGAGATTGATCTGGCCGAGATCAAAGAGCCACTGCTGGCCTGTCCGAACGATCCGGACGATATCAAGCCACTGTCAGCGGTTCAGGGCACCAAAATTGACGAGGTATTTATTGGTTCATGCATGACCAACATTGGTCACTTCCGTGCGGCCAGTGAAGTGCTGAAACAAATCAAAGGTGTTATCCCCACACGTCTGTGGATTTCCCCACCGACCAAAATGGACCAGCATCAGTTGACTGAAGAAGGGATCTACAGTGTGTTTGGTGTATCTGGCGCGCGCACTGAAATGCCGGGTTGTTCATTGTGCATGGGCAACCAAGCGCGAGTGGCCCCCAACTCTACTGTGGTGTCTACCTCAACCCGTAACTTCCCCAACCGTCTGGGCGATGGCGCCAACGTTTTCCTGGCCTCATCGGAACTGGCAGCGGTTGCCTCTGCGTTGGGTCGTATCCCGACGATGGAGGAGTACATGGGTTATATGGGTATGGTGGATACCATGTCTGACAAGATTTACCGTTATCTGAACTTTAACGAAATCAAGTCGTACATGGATGCGGCAACGCGGCAGAAGGCGATTCCGGTGACCAACATTGTTGAGGTAGCGTAACGACTGCCATCGGGGTCGGAGAGCGTCTGCGCTCCGACCCGAATGCTGACGCGAGGAACTGGCACAGTCACTGCAACAGGGGTGATACCGGGTGACAATCTCTGAACAATCAGGCGCCGCAGGCGTCGTTCAGAGACTGTGACCCGGCAGCGCTCCGTTTACCACAAACGTCAATAGCCCAGAGCCTCAGCCCCGCTCAACCCAATGATCGGCAACCACACCATCACGCACGACAATCACCAGCGTGTCTTCTTCATCACTCGACACATCAATGTTGAACAACAAAAACATACCGATTTCCGTTTCTTTGGAGCGCGTGTTTCGGTATCGCCAGACCTCACTGCCATCATCCCGAACCGAGCTTCTGTCCGGCGGACCAAATGTATCCCTGACCCAGGCCGCTGATGTTTGCCCTGACACAAGCTGGACGCGCTCGTCCTCATGCCACTGTGTCCTGCCAGCATTCTGTTTGGAGTCCACCACAAACAGACACCCCATCAGACTCAAACAAAGTATTGATGTACCAATCAACTTCAACATATTCCCTCCAAGCCCACTGTCAAACCGGTGTTATTAACAAACTTTTTATGATTCCTCCCGACTGAGACGGCGGGAGGTAACACTAGGGTTCAGCAGAAATCGTGCCAGCAAAGAAAATTTTTAAAAAATTGATATTTAAAGGATTTATTAACATGTCGAAATTCGTCATGTTTAAATCAACCACGCATTGGTTTAAATCACCACCAAATAGTAAAAAACAGACATTCAGATACAATGAATTGTGTGTACGCCAGACGGCAATGACGCTCACCAGTGGCGTGAATATACTGGCAGCTGTTTGATCCACTGACTATTTGATCCGTTACCTCAAAACAGGATGTTGCAATGACTTCACCTCGCAAACTCAGCATGTTGGCAGCCACCGTGTTCATCAGCACCGTGGCGGTTATGCACTCAGGCTCACTGTTGGCACAAAACGAAATTATCCGGGGCGCTATTCCTCCCATGCCGGAAATCACCTACCACCCCTCCCCGGCAGGCTACAAGGTTGAAGAATTTGCCAGCAATCTGCAGGTCGTGTGGACAATTCGTTTTCTGCCAGATGGTCGCATGTACGTGACCGAGCGCCCCGGTCGTGTGCGGATTATTGCGGCTGATGGCACCATGGATGCCGAGCCTTGGCTCAGTATCGAAGACAAGGTGTTTTTTCAGGGAGAGAGCGGCTTGACGGGACTGGCGTTACATCCACGATATCCGGAAGTGCCCTGGGTATACGTGATGTATACCTACTTGACCGACAATGGTCCGTTTAACCGTATCAGTCGATTTACCGAAACCAACGGTCGCGCGGGTGAAGAAACTATCCTGTATGACGGATTGGCTGCGCAGGCACGTGGCGGCAGTCACAGTGGTGGGACCTTGCAGTTTGGACCTGACGGCATGCTGTATGTGGCAACCGGGGATGCGTTTGAGAGACAGCGCTCAAATGATCTGAACGATTTGTCGGGTGCCGTTTTGCGCATCGACGAGAACGGCAAGGTCCCGGCTGATAATCCCTGGCCTGACAACCCGATCTGGGCCCACGGCATGCGCAACCCTCATGGTTTGACCTGGCAACCATCCACCGGCCGCATATTTACCGGTGATCATGGACCTACCGGGGAAGACCAGCTGATGGCACATGACCGGATTGTTATTCTTGAAGGTGGCCGGCATCACGGTTGGCCGATGATGGTGGGTGCTGGCGGCCTGCCCGACTATGTTGACCCGATCCTGACATTTGTACCGTCATCCCCGCCCGGAGATGCCATGTTTTACACCGCAGACCTGATGCCAGCATTAAAAAACGATCTGTTTGTGTCGGTGTTGGGATTTCAACCAATCGAGCGTCAGAATCTGATGCGCATTCGTTTTGAAGATCCCGCTGACCCCAGCCGACCGACTGCCATTGAGCGCTGGTTCAATGATGAACAAGGCAACAGTGTCTATGGACGTCTACGCGCGCTTGCCATCGGTCCGGATGGCGCAATTTATGTTGGCACCAGCAACCATGATGGCCGGCAAATGACTGCCAGTCACCGTGAACAACCCGACAAAATTCTTAGAATCAGTCCTGCTGAGTAAAACTGATCAAGCAACGCGCACCAACGTGTTTCCACCATCCACTCATCAGAATGCATGCCTGTGTGATAACAATCACACAGGCATGGGATTGTTGTTTTCTTTGTTTGACACTCAACCCGCTCAATTGGTAAAAATTCCCACGCGAACAGGAAAAAGCGGTTTATCCTTTCTTCAGGAAGCATCATGTATGAAAAGTCTGTATGAAAATGTGTGTTTTGTTGCGTTGCTGATTTTCGCTGGCAGCTCGTTTGCCAGCGAAAATCCGCTGTATTCAGACGCGTCCTCACGTTTGACAATCAGGGCTGTTGATGCGGGTAACAAACCCGGCATTTTTCAGGATGTTGTTATTGAACACGCAAAAGATGATCTGTGGCGACTGGTCGGCATGCGTGAAGGTGTGCTGCTACCGCATATTGATACCGTGGAGCTTGTCAAAACCAGCAACGTTCCTGTACAGGTGTTTCTCAAGATCAGTGGCCAGTTTCCCCATGGCTGCGGCGCAATTGGCGAGATAAGTCAGAAAAAGACAGATAACACATTTGTCATCTCGGTTTACTTCAAAAATGACCTGTGGTTACAAAATCCATTGGATGTGGCCTGCACGCTTGCCATCAGACCCTTTAGCCATATCATTCCCTTGCCGGCGTACGGCCTGCCTGCCGGCAACTATGAGTACAGACTGAATGAAAAATTCAGCGGCGTATTCAGTCTGAACGCGGATAACGTGCTGACTGAATAAGTCTCCGTTGTCTCACCGTCAGAGCGGGTTAACAGATGTTTACCCGCCCCTGCAAACCATCACTTGAGACTTTTACTGACCACCTCAAAGACATCTTTGGAGAGCTCTGGCTGTGCAGCCACACGCTCCAATTGCGCTTTCATCAGCGCCTGGCGGATCGGGTTGTACTTTTTCCAACGTGTCAACGGTGTCAGCAAGCGCGAGGCAATTTGTGGATTACTCAGGTTCAGGGTAATCACCTGATCAGCCAAAAACGCGTAGCCCTCTCCACTGATGTGGTGGAAATTCACCGCATTGGAATTGCAGAAGGCACTGATCAGTGATCGCACTTTGTTCGGATTACGCATATCAAACGCTTCGTGATGCATCAGTGCTTTGACATGCTCAAGTGTGCCCGGCCGGCTTGCAATGGCCTGCACCGTAAACCATTGGTTAACCACCAATGACTCATGTTTCCAGCGCTCATAAAAATCTGCCAGAGCCTTGGTGCGGATGGCCTCAGCCTCCGGGTAACGGCTGTTGACCAACTGACGCAACGCGGCATCCACATCTGTCATGTTTTCTGCGGCCACATACTGCTGATAACAGGCATCAAGCCAGGTGGCCTCTGGTTGACGCATCAGGTACGACAAACAGACATTCTTTAACGCTCGTTTGGCAATGCTGCCAGCATCCGCAGTGTATGGCCCATGGTGCTGACAAAGTGCATATAAGTCAGCAAACGCATCTGCATGCGCAATTGCAATCTGGTTGGCAACAAATTCTCGAACCAGATGAATACCATCCACATCAATTTCAGCCGCGAGCTCACTGAGGTAGGCTTCTGATGGCAGCACCAGTAACTGCGCCAGCATCGCCTGATCCAACTGATTATCCGCACGCGCATCAGCGATCGCACTGTGCAATACTTCGCCAAATGCATTCACCAGATCATCATTGGCGGTTAACGTGAGGCCTTGTTGATGACTGGCCAACAAGTCATGAATCACGGCAACCGACAATTCCTGGGCCGCGTTCCAGCGATTGAATCCATCGCTGTCGCGTGTCATGACAAACAACAGATCGTCTCGGGAATAGTCAAACTGCAGTTTAACAGGCGCAGAAAAACCGCGTAGTAGCGATGGCACAGGCTTGGTTTTTATGCCGGTAAACACAAAACTTTGAATCGGTCTGGTGACATCCAGCACTCTTTCCGTGACAAGTGTTGTGCCAGACGTCTCGCCTTGCAGAACCAGCGGCATGTCATTGCCAGAGGCGTCGAGCAATCCCATGCGTAACGGAATATGGAACGGCTCTTTGTGTGCCTGATCCGGCGTTGGCGGACAACTTTGTCGTACCAATAACTCATAGGTGTGGGCGCTGTCATCATAGTGGCCGGTCACCTGCAGTTGGGGCGTCCCGGCCTGTGTATACCAACGTCGGAACTGCGTCAGATCAACACCGCTGACTTCTTCCATTGCCAACACAAAATCTTCGGTTGTCACTGCCTGACCATCATGGCGCTCGAAATACAAATCCGAGCCTTTGCGGAAGTTATCCGGTCCAATCAGCTCCCGAATCATCCGGACGACTTCAGCGCCTTTTTCATAAATGGTCAAGGTGTAGAAATTGGAAATTTCCATAAAGGAGTCAGGACGCACGGGATGTGCCATCGGGCCGGCGTCCTCAGCAAATTGCTGGGTCCGCAGGAAGCTGACATCTTCAACACGCTTGACGGTACGCGACCCCATATCCGCAGAAAACTCTGCGTCACGAAAGACGGTAAATCCCTCTTTTAGACTCAACTGAAACCAGTCACGGCAGGTGACACGATTGCCAGACCAGTTGTGGAAATATTCGTGCGCAACAACAGCTTCAACCCGCTGGAAAGCCAGATCGGTGGTTGTCGCCGGATTGGCCAGCACACAGGACGTGTTAAATATATTCAGCCCCTTGTTTTCCATGGCGCCCATGTTGAAGTCATCGACTGCAACGATCATAAAAATGTCCAGATCGTATTCCCGCCCATACACCTCTTCATCCCAACGCATGGCATTTTTCAGGGAAAGCATGGCGTGGTCACATTTGTCGAGGTCTTTGTCTTCAACAAAAATGCGTAAGGTTATATCCCGGTCGGAGCAGGTGACAAAGTGATCTTCAATGTATTTCAAATCGCCGGCAACCAAGGCAAACAGGTAACAGGGTTTACGAAACGGGTCTTCCCAGGTGGCCCAGTGGCGCCCGTCCTGCAGCTCACCGCTGGCAATATTGTTGCCGTTGGAAAGCAGCACCGGGTAACGCTCCTTGTCAGCAACAATGGTTGTCACAAACTTCGCCATCACATCGGGGCGATCGAGGTAATAGGTAATCTTGCGAAAGCCCTCAGCTTCACATTGTGTACAGAACATCTTCTGGGACTTGTACAAACCTTCCAGACTGGTGTTTTCCTGAGGTTTGATCAGCGTTTCGCACTCCAGCACAAACCCGCTGTCGATTGCATCACCCAATAACGCGCCCAGACCACGAATTGTCAGCGACTCTTCATCGATTTCCAGGTGTTGCTCAGACAGCGTCTGGTCATTGAGCTTCACCCAGACAAGCTGCATGTCCTGTCCGTCGAGACGCAACACATCCTGTTGATTGCCCAATAGTTCCGGGTTACGGCGCAGGTGCAGACGCGAGCGCACGTGGGTGGCTGACTCGCCCAACTCAAAATGCAACTCTGTCAACTCAATCACAAACGCGGGCAGTTGATAGTCTTTTAAATAAATGGTTTTTGCTTGTGCGTCTCGCATGATAAGTCTCGTCAAGTTTTTAAATGCTGATCATCTGGGATATACGTTCAGAGTTGACTGATTTCAACCTCATACCCACTGAAACGACGCATATTGATGACACCGGTATCGAACATCAGGTACTGGCCTTTAATACCCAACAAGGTACCCTCAACTAACGCAGTCTTGTCAAAATTGAACGATTCAATACGCGCAGGATAACCCTGCACCGGATACGTAATGTTAATAGGATCAATGCCGGTCAGCACACTGATCGCATGAAAGCCGAAGCGTTGTTTCAGATCATGGATGTCATGTTCACAGATCGCTAACAGATGATCACGCTCGGCTTTGAGATCCACGACCTGATCTCCTTCGCGCAACATATCGCGCCAGTTGGTTTTGTCAGCCACATGCTGGCGAAACATGACTTCGAGTGAGCCGCTTTGCAAACGCGAGCGCACACGCATAATAGGCAAGGCTTGTATCGCCCCCTGATCAATCCAGCGTGTGGGCACCTGCGTTGCGCGCGTAATGCCGACTTTGATGCCTGAGGAATTTGCCAGATATACAATGTGATCCTGCATGCAGAACTCTTCACCCCAAACCGGCTCACGGCACGTGCCAAGCTCAAAATGGCACTTTTCAGGATGAATAATACAACTGTCACATTGCGCCAGTGACTGGAAACAGGGATAACAATAACCTTGATTAAAACTTTTGCTGCTGACCCGACCACAATGCACACAGTTGATTTTACCGGTGTATCTGAGCCTCAGCCCCTTCCCCAATAATTCGTTTAACGAGGTCAGGGAATCGCCCAATGGCAGCTGGTACTGAACCGGGGATTGCAGTCGCGAGTGAAGTTTACGGACAGTGCCTTGTGCCAATACCTGCATGGAGAAAGTCTCTTGTGAAATCTAATGCGTCACGATTTTGATCGGATCAACGCGGGCGGGATCATGGCTGTGATCATGATCGTCACACTGGGTCTTTTTTAAACCGCTGCGATCGATGAAACCCACCCGCATATTTTCCGGCAGGTGCTGCTGTTCGTAAGCAATAATGGCCTGCAGGCAGTATTCCAACTGCTCTGCGGAGAGCTTGCGACCATCCTGCCAGCGACCAAGCTCTACAGCTGTTTTAAGATTCATATGCACTTCGGGATTCATCATCGCGAGAATATCCTCCAATGACTCAATCTGTTTATCTGACATTTTGTCCTCTGTTTTTAAACAATGTGGATATTGCCGCCATCGCGAGGCCGCATAACATACCGGATAACAACCCGCCCAGATGCGCCGCACTGGCGATCATGGATGACGCCAACACCTCCATGAGCACCAACGACACCAGAAATACCATAATCATAGGCAACGGCAGGCGCAACGACGAGTCTGTGCGCAGTGTTTGCCACATCCAGATGAATCCCAACTGCCCGTAAACCACGCCAGACATGCCACCAAAATTTGAAGTGCCTGACCAGCTGTATTGCAAGACATTGGCGCTGAACGCCATGATCAGAATGACAGCAATATACGACTTGACGCCCAATGCAGGCTCCATCATTCGACCAAAAAACCACAACCAGAGCAGGTTAAACACCAGGTGAATGGGTCCGAAATGCAATAACGCAGGTGTCAGTGTTCGCAACCAGTCGCTGATTGAATCCAGCCCTGTCATCAGCGCCATGACCGGCAATTGTCCACCCGATGCAATTTCGGGGAAAAACAACATTCTCACCGCCATGACATCAGCACCAAGGTTGCTGACAACGGCCACCACCAGACAGGCGATGATCAGCAGCACGCTGACCGGTGCAAGCCACACTGCGCGCAGAAATCCTTGCAGCAAGGACTTCACAGGCAAGATGGCGGCCCGTGATTGCTCAGGCGCCACCGGTATGTGTAATGCCCCTTGCTGCCAGCGCTCGTACGCAGACACAATCAATTGTGCCTGCCCTTCATCAGGCGCCCACACAACCAGATTGCCACTTTCCTCAGTCACATGATGTGGCAGCGCATAGGCACGCAAGACTGCAATAAACGGTCTGAGATCCTGCTGCTCGGACACCGTCAGCGCTCTAAACATCGTCCCTCACCAAACGATTGCCCCAACCCAGTTTGCTGCGGCACACTTCGTAGTAATTGTAGTCCAGCGGGTGAATCAGCCTCAGAGGTTCCTGTTTCTTGTGGATAATGATGCTGTCGCCGGGTTCGGTGTAAAAACGAACCTGACCGTCGCAACTGACAAGCGGAGAAAAAGCCCGCTGTTTGACAATCTCAAGTCGAATCACACTGCCGGCATCGACGACCACAGGACGACTGCTTAAGGTATGCGGATACATCGGAACCAATACCAAGGCGTTCAATCCCGGATGCATGATGGGACCGCCCGCTGACATCGAATACGCGGTAGACCCCGTGGGCGTGGCTACAATCAATCCATCTGATTGCTGGGAATTAACAAACTGGTCATTGATAAACAATTCAAATTCAATCATTTGAGCTGCTGTTCCCGGATGCAGCACCACATCATTCAATGCCGTGCCGCCGGGTTGAACCTGTTTATTGCGCAACACACTGAATTCAAGCATGTAGCGCGCCTCTTCACGGTGGGCACCATCAAGCACCTCGGCGAGTGAGGTTTCAATCTCATCCGGCAGAATATCGGTCAGAAACCCGAGCCGCCCGCGGTTAACGCCTAATACGGGTACGTTATGGTCGACCAAGGCGCGGGCAGCATTAAGCATACTGCCATCCCCACCCACAACAATCACGAGGTCGCACTTTGATCCGAGTTCATGGCGATCAAAAACAGCAAAATCATTGTGGGGAACAAGCGAAGCGGTGCCTCTCTCCAGCACAATTTGCACATCGCTGGACTTTAAAAAGCGGATCAGACGCTCAAGCGTTTCGACAACACCACCATGACCGGGTCGCCCGACAAGCCCTATTTGCTTAAATTTAGCCATGCTTTGATTATCCATCCGCAGGATTCTTTTTTTGCCAGACACACAACGTCATCTATGCGCTCGACGGCGAGAGTATATCACGCAGTTTTGCAGATCAGCGGACTGTCAGGGTGCCGATCCAATGTCGACAACCAAGGGCTCGGTGGTGTAAACCAGTTCGCCTGTTTCAGGCAATTGATAACCCAAAAACAGTACAAGCGGATGGCCTTGTATGGCGGGAATGGGTTGAAAATCCGTCAGGATGCGCAGGTACTCGATAGGTTTGAGCACTGCATTAACACTGAAAGCTTGCAGATCGGCAACGCTGCCATCCCAATGAAAGGTCTGCCCCTGATCATTTAACTGAATCATACCCAGACCCGCAGCGCTTAAATCGGCCAGCACATGAAATTGACCAACCTGACCGATGTGAGCGGGTTCGACATAAAACTCGGCAGTGATATCCATTGTTTGTCCGGACTTCACCGACTGCGCGAAGCTTAAACCTTTATCCGTTGATACTGACAAGGCAATTCGGGCGGAACTGGCCGCACCATCAATTCTGCCGACTTTGCGACCGGGCATTAAAGGTACCCGGGTTGGCATATACGATGCGATCTGGTATTTCACCAGATTCAACGCGCGCACCGCATCGGCACCGTAGGCGGCATCCGCGTGATCTACACCACAAGGCAACGTTTCGCATCGAGCAGATGGATCGGAAAATCTGGCGATCCGGGCTGCATTGGAGAAGCGTGACGGACTTGCCATCACCGTCACAAATTGGCTGTCTACACCATAGCCAGCGGCATAGGGCAATGTGCCGCCGCCACCGTCTTCGCGATGTGAATGGGTGAGCCCCATGTTGTGGCCTATTTCATGTGCCAGCGCGGAGTTTGTTGGACAATCTATCGCAACCAGCGCATAGGCGTTATCCCGCTCATTAAATGACAGCATATCTCCCATGGTCTTATAGCCACCCAAATTGGCCAGTCCACATAGATCCGACTGCGCATCAAGGGGCCTGAACAACACCACCAGATCAGCACCAAATTGTTGCCGTAAGGCAGGCACATGTCTGAAAGCCGGATGATTGCTGCTACTCAGGTCATCCAATTGCCGATACATATCAGCATTGGCGGCAGGATATTCCACGCGCGCGTGATGAACGGGTCTGAGTGTGATTCCAACGCCACTGTCGCGATAAATTTGATTGGTCACGCTGATCAGTTGATTAATTCTGGTGGCGGTCGAGGCACCATACAGCGCTTCGGTGTCCGGCGTAAAAAGCGTCATCACATCGATAACAACATTTCCCAACCGATCTGTCGTCAAACCGGCCAGCAAGGACTGATTAAAGCGACTCACTCCTTGTGCATCGATCTCGTCGACGATGTTGTTGACCACATTGAGGTAAGCATCGTCGCGCAGTGCACCCGATACCACGGTGCTCCACAGACGCATCGGCGCTGATTTGGCAGGCATCCGTACCCGGTAACTCATCACCCGACTGGCACCTGCCGCAAGCGCCCCAGGTAATTCACAGCGCAATATGCTCTGTCTGGGCACGGTGTTGCTCAGTGTTTGTGTGCAGGCCGGTGCGCTGATCAACTCAGTATCTTCGAGAATGAAGTACACATCTGCACTCAAGCGGGAAAGGCTCTGCGAACTGGTGTTCCGAAATCGGATGCTGACTTCAATTTCCGTCGACTCACCCACAAAAGCGGCAAACCGGTCAAAAGACTGGCTGATGTCCAGTACTGATGAAGCCAATACTCCAGTTGGCATAGGGGATTGTTCTGGATGATCAGTCCCCGGCGGCAGACTGCTTGTCTGCGGTAAAAGCACCAGAGGAGAGGGCGTTGGCCTGACAACGGCTCGCGACAGTCCATCCGGCGTCAGCACGTCGGGGACCACAAAATCCGAGGGCAATTGCGCCATCATGTCTGACGCGTCAATTTGATACAAAAACCCTTGTACTCGGTCGTTGTGTCGTTGCCCTTCAAAAACCCACTGCTGATCGGACAACGTAATATCTGCCAGAATGCTGTGTTGGCCTGACGTCACTACAATACTGAGTGACGCTGAGGTTGTTGGCTGTCCGGGTGAAGCCACCGCATACAGGACGCGATCACCATTGATATACACGTCATCATCACGCACGATTGCGGTGAGATGTATCAGCCCTTCAATCGTCGGCAATGCCAACGAAAACTGATCACCAACACCAACCTGATCAAATTGCGCCGCATCAAAATCGACTGGGATCCGTTTTTTTTGCAAACTGTCAGCGAACGCAACCTCAGCATCGGTTGAGCCTTCTGCAAAACTTGTGGTGTACAACAGCATCAAGACTGCGATGGCTGCTGCCATGCCTGCGAACAATTGCATGTTGCGCTCGTTACATGCCTTTCGAACCCTACGGGCAGGTCGATTTTGTGATGAATGGGAAATTAGCTTAACCCCTTGTGGGAAATTTTTCCACCTTTGCAAGACTCTTAACGCCCTTGTAAGCCTCCTGTATGAATCAGCAGGATCTGTTTACCTGGCTCTACCAACCCCTGTTCTATACGTTGGAACACGGCAGATACCATTTTTGCGGTATAAACCGGATCCAGTGCGATGCCATGTTTGCACTCAAAATCCCGCATAAACTGCATCAAAGCTGGTGGGCAGCGCCCATAACCACCCCAGTGATAATCGGTCTCCAACGTCCAGCTGTCGGCAACATAGGGCGTATCCAATCGCTCAAGCCATATCTTGATATCTGTCTTTAAAAACCCGGCACCTTTCAGAACAGCAATACCTCTGACATGAGGCATGGCAGATCCCATAGACTGGTGTAAACCCGACACCAACCCAGCCAAGGTCGTGCCCGTCCCGCATGCCAGTACAACGTCGTCTACATGCCTCCCTTCAAGGCTGCGTTGGATCAGCGGAGCGAGCTTTCTGCAACCTGCGACACCTAATAAATTAGCTCCGCCTTCGGGTATCAGATAAAAATCGCCATGGTTATGGCGCAGGCTGTCAATGAGTTCAGACGTATGTCGGCGGCGGTAGTCCTCTCGACTCACTCTCAGCAATGTCATGCCACAGTTCTGCGCAAACGTCAGGGTTTGGGTAAGTGGCATGCCATCGTCGCCGCGGATGACACCGATCGTTTTAAAGCCGAATCGTCGACCTGCTTCAGCCAATGCATGTATGTGATTTGACCATGCACCCCCAAAACTGAGCACTGTGGTGTGCCCCGTCAAGCGGGCCATTTCAAGATTGGGAAATAATTTAAAAGGCTTATTGCCGCTGAGCACAGTATCTGTCTGCTCAAGCCTCAGCATATAGACGCTGACACCCTGAACAAGGAAGAGCGGTTCTGCCAGCTGCACGACTGACGCTATCTGTGGAGGTTCAAAGGCAGTCATGGCTCCGCACACACCAGGCTCAAGACGCAGAAACAAAAAAGCCCTTGCTAGGCAAGGGCTTTTTTGACAAATAATGGCGGACCGGACGGGGCTCGAACCCGCGACCTCCGGCGTGACAGGCCGGCATTCTAACCAACTGAACTACCGGTCCGCAGTACTAATGCATGCTACACAAGTATCGTGTGTTGCCTGTCAGTGTCACATTCTGACTGGTGGGATGTGAGGGATTTGAACCCCCGACATTCGCCTTGTAAGGGCGACGCTCTACCAACTGAGCTAACATCCCGCTGCGTTGAGTGGAGCGCATTTTACCGACTTGAACTCGCATGTCAAATAGATTTTCAACTTTTCCCAGACTGAAAACATCTCTTTACTGTACAAGCGTAAAGTGCATCGCTAGTATTGCATGCGTTTTCCGGCAGTAATCAACCTGCTGCTTGTTTCTGAAATAATTTGGCCTTGCATCCATGGAAATTTACAAAGAATTTAATTTTGAAGCCGCGCATCGATTACCGAATGTCCCGGAGGGACATAAGTGTGCGCGTCTGCATGGTCATTCATTTCAGGTTCGACTGGTTGTCAGCGGCCCGGTGGGAATTCACAGCGGCTGGGTGATGGATTTTGGTGACATTAAAACGGCATTCAAACCTGTCTGGGAGCAGTTGGATCACCACTATCTGAATGAGATTCCAGGGCTTGAAAATCCCACCAGCGAAAAAATAGCAGAATGGATCTGGTTGGCACTAAAACCTGCATTACCGGCGTTGTGCCGGGTAGAAATTCGGGAAACGTGCACCAGCGGCTGTATTTATGCGGGCCCATCAACGAGTTGATGGGCCCGCAGATCAGGCAAGCGAGTTTGCCAGTACGGATTTAATGGCCATAAAATCTTTTGGTCGATTCAAACAATCCGCAGCGATGAGCTTGCCCTGCTTGTAATAGCGCACCACAAATCCAACTTTGTCGGCCGGATCCAGTGAACCTTCAACGTCGCTCTGATCAAAGTCTTGTGACAAACCGGCTGATTGCAACTTGATATCAAACTGATCAGACCAAAACCAGGGAACAGCTTGATACTTCTCCGTCACGCTCATCATGTTGACCGCCGCGACACGCGATTGATCATTGGCATTTTGCACAGACTCCAGACGTAATCTGCGCTGGTATAAAGGTGCAGGATGACTGCAGCAATCACCTGCTGCAAATATGTTGTGATCACTGGTCCTGCAATACTCATCTACTTCAATACCATTGTTCACAACAAGTCCCGCCTGCAGCGCAAGTCCTGTTTCTGGCACAACACCAACGCCAATGATCACCAGTTGCGCCGGGTAAACGCTTCCATCGGCGCAGGCCACGGATTCAACACCCTGTTCACCATTGATGGCAATGACCTCAGCCTGACACAAAATTTTAACGCCATGCATTCGGTGCAAGGCGCTGAAATACTCTGATACATGTTCGCCGGTAACACGCTGCAACACACGCCCGGCACGCTCCAGCACAGTCACATCAATTCCCAATCCACTGAGCACTGCAGCAGCTTCAAGACCGATGTACCCCGCGCCAATAATCACCGCCTGTTTAACATCGGGTAACGTTTGCCGGATCGCCAACACATCATCCAGTGTGCGCAGATAAAACACACCATGCAAACCCTGCCCTATCGGCAATTGAAACGGCCGCGCACCGGTGCAAAGCGCCAGTCGTTGATAGTGAATCTGTTCTCCGTTACTTAATAAAACGTGCTGAGTGTCGCGAAGCACTGCGGTCACACTGACACCAGACTTCAGTTCAATCTGCTGGCTTTCGTAAAATGCAGCAGGCCGAAGTTGTATCGATTCAATGTCCTTGGTGCCGGACATCACAGCTTTGGATAACGGTGGCCGATGGTAAGGCAGATGAGTTTCAGCGCTGATCAACACAATGCGCCCCTGCCATCCACTTTTGCGAAGATGCACTGCCAACTGCGACCCCGCATGACTGGCTCCGACCACCACAGCAGTGGGCACATCCTGCAACGTCATGTCACTCATACATGTCTCCAGTTTTAACAGAGGATAAGGAAAGATCTGGCAGTTGCCAATTAATTGGATCTACGCCATGTTTGATCAGGTAGGTATTGGTTTTGGAAAAATGTTTGTTGCCAAAAAACCCCCGATGGGCCGACAACGGTGAAGGATGTGGCGACTCCAGCACCAGATGACGCTGCCGGTTGATAATAGCGCCTTTTTTCTGCGCATAACTGCCCCACAACATAAACACCAGATGCTCGCGCTGTTCGTTCAACAAACTCACAATACGATCTGTGAAGATCTCCCAACCCTTGCCTTGATGCGAACCGGCAAGCGCATGTTCCACGGTGAGCACTGCATTGAGCAACAAAACGCCTTGCTCTGCCCACGGTAACAAGCAGCCGTTGTTTGCAGGCGCGATGCCCAGATCCTGCGCTATTTCTTTAAAAATATTTTGCAGAGAGGGTGGTTTTGGCACACCGGGGGACACAGAAAAACACAGACCATGGGCCTGCCCGGGACCGTGGTAGGGATCTTGCCCAAGGATGACAACCTTAACGTTTTCAAAGGGAGTCTGATCAAGCGCATTAAAGATCTGTGCGCCCGGCGGGTAAATCACGCGGCCTTGCTGCTTCTGTTGCAGCAGGAAGGCCCGCAATTTCTCCATGTAGTCTTGTTCAAACTCCGGCGCCAACAAGGCTTTCCAGGAGTCTTGCAGACGCACATCACGCATGTTTATTCCCGGGTGGGTCGCATGTGCGGGAACAACAGTACGTCTTTGATCGAAGGCGCATCGGTAAACAACATCACCAGACGATCAACGCCGATTCCCTCGCCAGCTGTGGGCGGCAAACCATATTCGAGTGCGGTGATATAGTCGGCATCAAAATGCATGGCCTCGTCGTCACCAGCGTCTTTTTGCGCAACCTGTTCATGAAAGCGCGCGGCCTGATCTTCAGCATCATTCAACTCTGAGAAACCGTTAGCCAATTCACGTCCGCCTATCATCAACTCAAAGCGGTCAGTCACATCAGGATTACTGTCACTGCGCCGCGCCAAGGGTGAAATTTCCGTTGGATACTCGGTGATAAACGTTGGCTGCAGCAGATGATGTTCAACAGCGACATCAAATATCTCCATCATGATGCGACCCAGTCCCCAGGAAGCCTCAACTTTAACGCCATGTTTAGTCGCCAGCTCAGCGGCACCTTCACGGGTTTGCAGTTGCTCATGCGTGACGCCAGGACAGTAACGCACAATCGAATCCCGCACACTTAAACGGGTAAACGGCTGCGCAAAATCGATTTCCAGGCCCTGATACACAATGGTTGTAGTGCCCAGCACTTCCATGGCGATCTGCCTAAACATGGCTTCGGTGAAGTCCATGAGATCGTGATAATCCGCGTATGCCTGGTAAAACTCAACCATGGTGAACTCGGGATTGTGTCTCGTTGACAGTCCTTCGTTACGGAAATTACGGTTAATCTCGAATACTTTTTCAAAACCACCCACTACCAGGCGCTTCAAATACAGCTCGGGTGCGATACGCAGGTACATCGCCTGATCAAGGGCGTTGTGATGTGTCACAAAGGGTTTGGCACTCGCACCACCCGGAATGACATGCATCATGGGCGTTTCCACTTCCATAAAACCCTGGGCCTGAAAGTACTGACGCATACTGTTGACAATTTTCGAGCGCAGAATAAAGGTGCGACGTGACGCCTCATTGGCGATCAGATCCACATATCGCTGACGATAACGCACCTCGGTATCAGACAGGCCTTTCCATTTATCTGGCAGAGGCCGCAGCGCCTTGGTCAACAAACGCAAGGATTCTACATTCACGGTCAACTCGCCTTTTCCTGTGCGAAACACTTCGCCATGAACGCCGACGATGTCACCCAGATCCAGCGCTTTGATTTCTTCCATCACCTCTGCTGGCAACGCTTTGTGATTAACATACAGCTGTAGGGATTCACTGCTGTCCTGTATCACCAAAAATGGGCCGCGCTCGCGAATCAGACGACCGGCTACTTTGACTTTGCGAGCCAACTTCTCCAGATCTTCCCGGCTGGTGTCGGCATACGCTGTATGAATATCCTGAGCGTGTACATCTCTTCGGAAATCATTCGGAAATGCATTACGTTTCTGCTGAATGGCATGCAATTTTTCCCGACGCTGGGCAATCAGCTTGTTCTCTTCATGGGCTGACAGTGTATGTTGATCTGCGCCGTGCGTGTTTGCCTGATCTGAAGTTGTCTGAGTCATCTGCGGTTACAATCCCATTTTTAAGCTGGCTTCAATAAATCGGTCGAGGTCCCCATCTAACACAGAACCCGTGTTGGTATTCTCCACGTTGGTACGCAAGTCTTTGATACGCGACTGATCAAGCACATAAGAACGAATCTGGCTGCCCCAGCCGATATCGGACTTTTCTGCCTCAACCGCCTGCGCCTCTTGCCTGCGTTTTAATTCCTCAAGCTCGTACAATTTGGCTTTTAACTGCTTGATGGCTTGATCTTTATTTTTGTGTTGCGAACGCTGATTCTGGCACTGCACCACAATACCGGTCGGCAAGTGCGTCAATCGAATCGCAGAATCGGTGGTATTAACGTGCTGACCACCCGCTCCGCTCGACCGGAATGTGTCCACCCTGACCTGAGACATGTCCAGATCAATCTCGATATCATCATCAATCTCCGGGGATACAAACACCGAAGAAAATGACGTGTGACGCCGGTTACCGGAGTCAAACGGCGATTTTCGTACCAAGCGATGCACACCAGTCTCGGTGCGTAACCATCCAAAGGCATATTCACCCGTGAACAACAGTGTGGCGTTTTTGATCCCGGCAACATCACCGGCGGTGACATCCACCACGTCAACCTGAAACCCCTTGGCCTCTCCCCAACGCAGATACATACGCATCAGCATTTGTGCCCAATCCTGGGCTTCAGTGCCACCCGATCCCGCCTGAATATCCAGATAAGCACTGTTTGGGTCCATTTTGCCTGAAAACATACGGCGGAACTCCAGCTCCTTCAACGCTGTTTCCAATCCATCAAGCTCAATGCTCACTTCACCAAGCAGGGCTTCATCGTTCTCATCTTGGGCGAGTTGCAACAATTCGCGGCAGTCGTTGAGACCGCTATTCATACGCTCAATTGTTTTAACGACGCGCTCGAGATTGACACGCTCACGTCCAAGCTCTTGTGCCACCTCTGGTTTATCCCAGATTGCTGACTCGCCGAGTTCAAGTTCGACTTCAGTCAGTCGCTCCTTTTTGGTGTCGTAGTCAAAGATACCCCCTGAGCGTGTCTGTGCGCTCCGCGAAGTCTTTGATTTTCAGTAAGAAGGGATTGATTTCCATGAGGGTTCCTGAACAGTCTCGACACCAAAAATTTGAGTCGCGCATTTTACACCAGTACGCCATTGTTTTCACAGGCAAAATACCGGATCAGCTTTGTTGGCATGGATTCAGGGCGAATGCGCTACAATTCACACACGACATTTCTTGTATCAGGCATGTAAAAACAGCACATGAGCACTCCCCTACCCCCACCTATTCCTGCTTTGCTTGAGCAGGCCGATCTGCAGTGGCAAGACGATGGTGCACCTTTTTCAACGCAGTATGGGGACGTGTATTTCTCGCGAAATGGCGGACTGGCAGAGACTGAGCACGTATTTCTGGACGGCAACCTACTGCAACGTCGTTGGCAAGCGCTCGACAAAACAGAACATCCCGGCGTTTTTACCATTTGCGAACTGGGTTTTGGTACCGGTTTGAACTTTCTCAGTTGCTGGCGACTTTGGCAACAAACCGGGTGTCAACAGTTAAGACTGCACTATATCAGCTGTGAAATGCACCCGCTGGCGAAGTCCGCACTGACCAAAGCCCTGCAACAATGGCCGGATCTGTCTGAGTTTTCTGCCGTCTTGCTGCAGCAATATCCGGATCATAGCCCCGGTTATCACCGGATTCCGATGCTGTGTCCGTCGGACAAATCTTCTTATCCACATAAGCAATCGATCGTGCTTGAACTCTATTTTGGTGACGCACTGGATTTGCTGAACCAACAATCAAACCCGGCCGCCAAGGTGGATGCCTGGTTTCTGGACGGATTTACACCCACCCAGAATCCGGCGTTATGGAGTGAAGAAATCTTGGACACAATTGCCCGCCGTAGCCGGGGCGGTAGTACGCTCAGCAGTTACAGTGTGACCGGCAGGGTCGTGCGACACCTGAAATCGCTGGGTTTTGATGTACAAAAACGCAAAGGGTTTGGGCCCAAACGCCACATGCTGTTTGCTCAAAAACCACAAGAAACTTCAACAATCGCCTGTACGCCGCGACTGATCCGCACCGCCGTTGTCATCGGGGCCGGCCTTGCTGGTGCAACAGTTGCACGCAGTCTTGCAGCGCGCGGCATTGATGTAACGGTGATCGAGCAATCTGATGAGATAGCCACTGGCGCTTCCGGCAACTTGCAGGCAATAGTTCAGCTGCGTCTGAACAAACAAGCAGATGCACAATGGCAGTTTCATGTGCAGAGCTATTTGTATGCACTGCGCTTTTATGCGCATCAGGATGTGGTGTCCGGTTCAGCACCCAACTGGCACCCCTGTGGCGTCTTGACCCTGAACAGCGCTTACACAAACACCCGCGACGCTGCCGACGCCGAGACATTACGGCATACCTATGCACATTACCCAGCGACAATCCTGCAAGCATTGGACGCAGCGCAAGCCAGCGAACTGACGGGGTTCAGCGTGGACGAGGACGGCCTTTGGCAAGCAGGTGGCGGTTGGATGAATCCCAAACAAAGCTGCATCACCTGCCTGTCTCACCCACTGATCACCGTTAAAACCCATACCCGTGTGAATCGACTGGTGTTCGACGATGACAAGTGGATGGTGCATGGCCAATCTCTTTTACGACAATCATCCGCAGACCAACCTCTGATGTCGGCTGATGTGGTGGTGATCGCCAACAGCTTTGCAGCGCGAACCTTTGAACAAACAGCAGACATGCCGGTTTCACCGTTGCGCGGTCAGGTGAGCCACCTCGCACAAAACAGCCTCAGTGCAGACCTGAAACAGATCATCTGCAGTCAGCGTTACATTGCGCCGGCAAATGTAGACGGCACTCACTGTGTCGGGGCCAGCTATGTAAAACAAAACACGGACACCGAGATAACCACACAAGAGCATTTGGAAAACATACAAAAGCTTGGCAACGTTGCTGTACTGTTGGGAATTGATCAGCAGATGCCTGTGTCAGGTCGTGCAGGCATACGAGGTGCATCACGAGACTATATGCCCATGGCAGGCGCGGTACCTGACAACAGATTACCCGAAGGTGTTTATGGAGGTGCATTGCTGGAACGCCGCACGGCGAAAGACATGGATGACGACATTCCACGACTACCCGGTTTGTACCTCAGCACGGGTCATGGCTCCCATGGCAGCGTCAGTTGCCCGATTATTGCCGAGCATATAGCAGCACTGATCTGTGGTGAACACAGCCCATTGCCACAAGCATTATCCGATGTGATTGATCCGGCCAGATTTATCCGTCGTCAGCGGCGGCAACTATCGCGCCGCTGACAGCGGATCCCGTGTTAACGGACGACCAGATCAGGCCGCTGGATTAAACGACTGGAAAAAAGCGCGCAACGCGCGCGCCATTAACCAACCATCATCGCTGCCAGCCAGTTCACGAATGGAGTGCATGCCAAAGGTTGGCACACCAATATCAATGGTTTCCACGCCCAGCCCTGAGGCGGTGATCGGACCAATAGTGCTACCGCACGCCATATCACTGCGTACCACAAAGGCCTGGGATGGCACACCGGTCTGCTCACACAACGCGCGGAACATCGCAGTGCTGCGGCTATTGGTGGCATAACGCTGATTGGCGTTGATTTTGATCACAGGTCCACGGTTCAGAATCGGTCCGTGGTTGCCATCATGTTTTTCAGGGAAATTGGGATGAATGCCATGTGCGTTGTCGATGGACAAAAACAAGGAGCGACGAATCAGCCGCTCCATCGCCTCGGAAGGCTCTCCCGCCCCCAGTTGCGCACTGATCCGCGACAACACCGAACGCAAAAATGGCCCCTGGGCGCCACAGGCTGAGGAGCTGCCCACTTCTTCGTGATCGTTACATACCATCAGTGAAAACTGAGTCGACTGCTCACGATGGGCACTGAGCATGGCATCCAGACTGATATAACAGCTCAGCAGGTTATCCAAGCGCGCAGATGCAATAAATTCTTCATTCAGGCCCACCATGGCAGGTGCTTGGGTATCGTAAAAATACAATTCGTGCCCTAACACTTTGTGCATGTCTGTCACACCATGCTGCGCAATCATGGCCTGGCGCACAAACTCGTCAAAGTCAAAACGACCGCTTGTGGGTGCCAACGCCACCAGAGGGGGCATCTCCTTTTGGGCATTGATATTTCGGTTCTGGTTGACTTCCCGATCCAGATGAATCGCCAGACTGGGCACGATCGCGATGGGGCGGCGCCAATCAAGCAACGCAGAACGCATCTGACCTGCGTCAGACAAATACTCCACTCTACCAGCCAACGACAGATCGCGATCAAACCAGGGGGCCAACAACGCCCCACCATACACCTCCACCGCAAACTGCACGGCCCAGGCAGATTGCATCACGGCGTTAGGTTTAAGTTTCAAACAGGGACTGTCGGTGTGCGCGCCAGACATACAGAATCCAGCATCTGCCGGATCCCCGTGGCCCGTGCGAAACGCAATGATCGACGAACCATTGCGCTGCACCACATAGGATCGACCCGATTCCAGTTGCCACGCCGCACCTTCATCCAGCAGCTCAAACCCGGCATCTTCCAACCGGGCCTGCATGGTCTGCACCGCATGAAAAGGTGTCGGGGATTGCTGCAAAAACGTCAGCAATCCCTTGTTAAACGCGAGCTTATCCACTTACTGGGGGTTCACTTCAAGCAGTTCCACATCAAACACCAAGGTGGAGAATGGTGGAATGGGACCTGATCCGCCTTCACCGTAACCAAGGCTGTACGGAATAAACAAACGCCATTTGTCACCGGCTTTCATCAACTGCAAACCTTCAGTCCAGCCGGGGATAACCTGATTCAGCATAAACTGTGCGGGCTCGCCACGCGCGATGGAGCTGTCGAACACTTCACCATCAATAAAGCGGCCTTCGTAGTGGGCAAGCACAGAGTCTGTTGCCGCCGGTGATGTGCCAGAGGCATCGCCTGACTCAAGCACTTCGTACTGCAGGCCCGAGGCAGTTGTTACCACGCCTGAGCGCTGGCCGTTTTCGACCAGAAATGCTTCGCTTTCTGCGCGCGCGGCATCGGCTTCAGCCTGCTGTTGCTCCATCAACTGTTGCTGAAAGCGTGTCAGTGCTGCCACCATCTGTTCTTCAGTCATTTTTGACTGATCCAGCACAACATCACGCAGGCCAGCAATAAACGCATCGAGATCAATTTGGTCGGTCAGCCCTTGCATAACCAGATTCTGACCGATGTTGACACCAACGCTGTAGCTGATTTGATTGCGCTCTACCGTCAAGTCGATGTCCTGCGCTTGTGACTGCGTGCCAAACATCAGCAGCGATACCGCCAGGCCAAGGCCTGTGGCTCGAAATTTGTTCATAATAATTTCCTGTAAGGATCATGGGTTCTTTAACGGGAAGCAGTCTAAACCGAGTTAATTGGTATTTCCAGTGCAGCGGTAGAACACTGCGTTTTCCGCGTAGTCGACTTCACTTGTACTTCCTGCAAGCGAGGCCTTGCAGTATGCTGCGCGCATCACGTCAGGAGCGCATGACATGTTGAATTCTTGGGTAGATAACAGGCATCGCCTGCTCACAGGCGTCATCTTGGCTGGCGCAGTATTATTGCTGACCGGCTGCGGCCGTAAATTTTCAATCAGTGTGAATGAACAGATGTTGTATGACCCTCGGCCTGGCAATTCGAGCGTGGTGGTCGCAGACGCAGGCTTACAGAGTTGTATCAATGTCCAGATGCGCCAGCGTGATCTGACGGACGCTGAGCAAATACAAGTATTGGCCTGCCCTTTACTCGAAATTGAATCTCTGGCCGGCATCGATCAACTGGTCAATTTGCGGTTTCTGGATATTGCCGGCAATCAACTGGTAAATCTGGACGGCTTGGCTGGCGCTAAAAATCTCAGGTCAATCAATGCGCCAGACAATCGCTTGCAGGATATCTCGGCAATCCTGAACATCCCGACGCTGAGCAGTGCGGTGATGACGGGCAATGTGTTGATTCCTTGTAATCAACTCCAGTTACTACAGGCCAAACTGGATAACAGCCTGCTGGCACCCGAGCGCTGCGTGCCCTGATCGCCATGCGACGATGACATCAGGGCGCTGACGTTTCGCTGGCAGGGACACCGCTGTGAAAACGGAACTCAGTATCCGTTGACTCAATCAATTGCTTCTCAACCTGCAGAAACGCCTGCAACCGTGCGCTGATATCTTCTTTACTGTAACTGCGTGCCAGCGCCAGATAATCTTGATAATGCCGCGCCTCAGAACGCAACAAACTGTGATAGAACTTGCTGAGTTCTTCATCCAGTAATGGCGCGAGCTTTGAGAACCGCTCACAGGAACGTGCTTCGACGATCGCACCTACTAACAAACTGTCGATCAAACCACCCTGATGATCAGTGCGCATCAACGCGCGCAAACCGGCAGCATAACGTGAGGCCCCGATGCGCTCATACCTAATACCGCGCTGGGCCATCAGCTCAACAACCTGCTCAAAATGCAGCAACTCTTCACGTGCAAGTCTCGACATTTTTGTCAGCAAGGTTGTGTGGCCGACATGGCGATACATTAAGGTCATGGCATTGGACGCCGCTTTTTTTTCGCAATTGGCATGGTCAACCAACAGTAATTGCTGATTTTGCAAGGCCCAATCCAGCCATGCCTGTGGTGTCGGGCAAGGGAGGAATTGCTCAAGGTCTTTGAGTGCACTGGCACTGATTGTTCTGGTCATAGTCAGGAACGTCTTCAGAATGGTCTTTCAATCATCTCGATCTGGGTCACTTTGCCGGGCCTGCTCCAGCCGCTCGGGCAGCTGTTTTTTGCTGGCCCGTGCACCGAGCTCGCGCAGGGTTTCTGCACGACTGATCAAATTACCTCGCCCCAGTTGCAGCTTGTTCATCGCGGCATCATAACTGCGGCGGGTGGTATCAATTTTTTTGCCCAACTCGTCCATGTCTTCCGCAAAACTGACAAATTTGTCGTACATGGCACCTGCTTTGTTAGCAATGTCCTGGGCGTTACGGCTTTGATTTTCGTATCGCCAGATGTTCTGAATGGTTCTGAGGGTGGCCAATAACGTGGAAGGACCAACCAGCACAATTTGATGCTCAAACGCTGAGTTAAATAACCCGGGTTCCTTTTGCAGTGCTAACGAAAATGCCGGCTCAATCGGTACAAAAAGCAACACAAAATCCAGCGAATTCAATTGTGGAAGGTTTTGATAGCGCTTTTCGCTGAGCTGTTTGATATGCGATTTCAGCGACAGCACGTGTTGCTGCAAATAGGATTGTCTGTCTTCTTCGATGTCAGCAGAGCAATACCGTTCATATGCGGTCAGCGACACTTTGGAATCCACAATGACCTGTCGATTGTCTGGCAGATAGATCAGCACATCCGGTTGGCTGCGAATCATACGCCCATCATCGGCGGCATGGGGTTGCGATGCCAGCAACGTGCGCTGTGTTTCGTATTCGCGCCCCTCGGTCAGTCCCGAGGCATCGAGGATGGAGCTTAGGATAAACTCACCCCAGTTTCCCTGGGCCTTGCTGTCGCCCTTGAGCGCGCGTGTCAGATTCAACGCATCTTCGCTTAATCGGGCATTCAGTGTTTGCAGATTACGCAGTTCCTTTTCCAGAGAAAACCTTTCTCGTGCCTCACGGCTATAGGTTTCTTCGACTCTTTTTTCAAAGCTGGTTATTTTTTCGTGCAAGGGCTGCAGCAGATTCCCCAGGCCAACACGGTTGTTTTCCGCCAGCCGAACGGATTTTTCATCAAGAAGGTCCGAGGCCAGTGCTCTGAATTGCTGTTTCAGTTCCTCTCTGGCGGCCTGCAAGGTCTGGAACCGGTCCTGAGCATGCGCCTGCTCTTGCTCGCGCAGCGTTTCAACCTGTATGAGTTTTTCTCGCAGAGTCTGGCTTTCGTCAGCTTTTTGCAGGTAGGCCTTGCGATTGAACAACCAGCTGACAAAAGCCCCGGTGACAGCGGCCAGTGTCAGCATCAACACCAGCATCAGCGTTGGCACTGACAACAGGGAATCCATGTCAGATGAGATTATCGTTGATGGTGCGAATCAGCAGATCCTGCTCATAGGGAGCAGACTCTCCAGAGAGTGTTTCCGCCTGCACGCTGATCCTATCGCCGTTTTCGATCAGTCTGACAATAAAATCTATTCTGGTTACTTCGTCGTTACCGCGACCGAAAAGACGGCCAAAAAATCCAGGATCTTCCTGGTTTTCGGTGCCGGTAAAGGCGACGTTGATGCGACGCTCTTCACGGGCTGAATCCACAATTTCGATGTTGGCATTGTTAATGGCTTGGGTCATTTGACTCCATGCCCGCTCAAAATCCAGCCGCAACTCGATTTGCGTGTTGTTGGGTCCGGCATCAATCAGACGCGCCTTGCCTTGAAGTTCGATGCTGCCAGCCAGCATCGACACAGACGATGCACGATAAATATCTGTACGATCGGCAAGATACAAGGAAATCGACGCCAGAATTGCGGTTTCTCTTTCCAGATTTTGAGATTCGGCTGGCCAGGAAATCGGCATACTTTCCGGCGACTCACCCGTATCACTGATATGGCGAACATAAATCTCTGAGTTGCCGGCATGTAATCCCGGTTCCAACTGCACACGATACTTATGCCGCAGATTTGTTCCCGACTGAGGTAGCCAGGCAGTTTCCAAAACTCCCTGCACGGGATTTTCCATCACGATGGCAACGTCTTCAGCTGACCAATAATCTCGCAGTGTCGGCCAGACCTGGCCTGCGGTCGCACCGATAACAATCCAGGCCCGATCTCCAAAACGCTGCACAACCACCCCTTCCCGAATGCGTGTATCAATCGGTTTCGGCGCTGGCGGTGTGACGTAGATAGCTCGATCACCCGGTGGCAACTCCGGTATATGGTACAGCTCATCGATCGTAAAACTGTCCAAGCCCGGCGGAATCTGCATGGGCGGCATAATGCGCGCTTCGAGATATTCGCCTTCGCGATCACGAAGCCAACCATCCTCACCACCAATGCCCAGCCAGGAGCAGGCTGACATCGAACCAGCCATCAACATCAGAACCGGGAACTGCAGGACATTACGAGTATTAGCTAGCATTAATTGTGCAACCTGTTGAGTGCAAACGTCAGATCATTCCAGGCCGGCGTGTCGGATAGCTTCACGCACGGGAATTTTATAAGCCTCATTCAGAGGTACCAGAGGCAGACGGATGCCAGATTCGATAAACCCAAGTTCATTCAGAGCCCATTTAACTGGCACAGGATTGGACTCAAGAAACAGTGCATGGTGCAACCCCGCCAGCCTGGCATTGAGCAAACTGGCTTTTTCTTTTTCACCAGACAACGCCAATCGACATACTTCATGCATTTGCGCCGGTGCCACGTTGGCAGTCACCGAGATATTGCCTTTCGCGCCGGCCAGAATCAAGTCGAGCGCCGTAGCATCATCGCCGCTGTAAACTGCGATACGGTCACCACAAAGATTGATCACGTGTTGGCCGCGGTCGAGGTCACCGGTGGCTTCTTTAATACCAACAATGTTTGTGATATTAGCCAGTCGTGACACGGTTTCAGGCAACAGATCGACACCGGTACGCCCCGGTACGTTGTATAAAATCTGAGGGATATCAACTTCTTCAGCTATTTTTTTGAAATGCTGATACAAGCCTTCCTGACTGGGTTTATTGTAATACGGCGTCACCAGCAGGCACGCATCGGCACCCAGATCCCGGGCTGCATTCGTGTAATAGATCGCTTCGGCTGTTGAATTCGAGCCAGTACCGGCAATCACGGGAATGCGTTTGTTGATAACTTTTATACAGCGCTCAATGACGGCGCAATGCTCTTCCATGGTCAATGTTGGCGATTCACCCGTTGTCCCAACCACCACAACTGCATCGGTGCCACTTTTAACGTGCCACTCAAGCAATCTGTCAAATGCCGGGTAATCAATATCGCCGTTTGGCAACATCGGGGTAACGATGGCAACTATACTGCCCTGTATCATTCCAGACCTCATTTTTCCCAGGGAACATTCCGGTTGCAGACTCTACCACAGAGCAGGCTACATGGAAAAACCCCGTCGCGAGAAAGTTTTAACCAAGTTTTAACTATTCGCGGATTGCTCGTTGGGTGGGTCGGCCTGCGACACAGTGTAATGTGTCGGCCACGCATTAATAATCGCCTTGATCAGGGTTGCCAAAGGGATGGCAAAAAATACGCCAGCCAACCCCCAAAGACCACCAAACACCAGCACTGCCGCGATAATCGCTACCGGATGCAAGTTTACCGTTTCCGAAAAGATCAGTGGTACCAGTAAGTTGGCATCCAAAAGCTGAATGACGGCATATATCATTAGTATGGTGTAAAACTCGCTGCCCATACCCCACTGCGCATAGGCTACCGCCGCCACCGGAAACACAACCACGGTGACGCCAATAAATGGAACGATCACCGACAACCCCACCAACACCGACAGCAACAAAGAGTAGTTAATACCCATTACCATAAACGCGATGTAACTTACCGACCCCAAAATCATAATTTCCAGTGCTTTGCCGCGAACATAATTGGCAACTTGTACGTCCATTTCCTGCCAGATTGTTCGCATCAGCGGTCGATGGTTGGGTAACATGCCGGCCATCCAGTTAATCAGTACCACCTTGTCTTTCATAATAAAAAAAACAAGGACCGGCACCAGAACCAGAAAAATCAGCCATGACATGATATTGGGGATACTGGCAATGGAGTAAGTCAACAAGGTCTGACCAAACACGGCAACTTCGCCACGCAGCCCGCGAATGAAATCTTGAATCTGCTGCTCTGTAATTAAACCGGGATAGTGCTCTGGCAGCAGCATCAACAATGCCTGGCCTTCACTTAACAGGCGTGGCAATTCATTGATTAACCTTGCAAATTGACTCCATGCCTGAGGTAGCACCAACAAAATCAATGCCAGAAACCCGCTAATAAACAGACTGTAAACCAGAATCACTGACAATAAATAGCTGCAACCGAATCGCTGTAAGGTGCCGACCAATCCCTGCAAAAGATAGGCAAGAATGATGGCCACTATCAATGGAGCGATGATGCCACCAATGGTCAACAACAACACTAGTGCCGAAATCAGCAGTAAAGTAAAAATAATCGATTCTTCATCATGGAAATATCGATCCATGAATCCACGAAAAAATTTCCTCATACTGATTTTCAGCCTTTTTTAATCCAATAGCAGAATGTATCGGCATTTTTTTCAAATGCCAGAATCTGGTGCCGGCTCTGGCTGACAAAAGAATTAAAGTCCCGTTCTGACGCGGGATCGGTTGCAATAACCTTGAGCACTTGCGAGGGCGCCAGCCCATTTAGTGCCAACTTTGCTTTGAGTAATGGCATCGGGCATTGTAACCCGCTGACATCAAGTTCCTGATCAATCGATATATGCATGCTTGGCATTTTAGCAAGCAAAACAAGCGATTGCCTAGCAATGAAAATCGTTGCTTGAAACCCGTAACTCGCTACAAAAATCGTTCGGAATTATTTGTGATAATATCGGTCTAACTTTCCAGTAGCGTTGTTGTTGCCTGATGAGTATGCGCAAAATCAAACAGTTCAGCAGGATCGCGGCCGGGGTTTTGATACTCGGTCTGATTCCGGTCGCCCTTGCCCAACCCCAGCTGCCCACGCTGGGGGATCGGATTTCTGGCATCTTCTCCTTGGAGGAGGAGTACCGCCTTGGCCGCGATTTCCTGCGATCTGTGCGACGAAGCACACCCACCATCAATGACGCGCTACTTAACGATTACGTAGTCAATTTCACTCATAACCTTGCTGTGCACAGCGACCTGCAGGATTACCGGCTAGCTTTTATCCTGATCGACAGCCCGGTGCTTAATGCGTTCGCCGCACCCGGCGGCATCATCGGTGTGAATGGCGGCTTGTTTTTAAATGCGGAAACCGAGGGAGAATTTGCCTCGGTGATGGCACACGAGCTTGCACACGTCAGTCAGCGACATTTTGCGCGTAGTGTCGAAGACGCAGAACGTCGCCGAATTCCGGAACTTGCTACCTTGCTGGCCAGTGTCGTGCTGATGGGCGCTGGCAGCAGTGCCGGACCGGCAGCGGTGATGGCTGCCCAAGGCCGGTCAATTGAAAACCAATTGCGATTTTCCCGCCAGAACGAAGCAGAGGCCGATCGCATTGGGTTACGGACCATGGTTAATGCGGGTTACGACCCGGCTGATATGGCAAAACTATTTGAACGCCTGATGGATATCAGTCGTTTCACCAGTCGCCCACCAGAGTTCTTGCTCAGCCACCCGGTGACTGAATCACGGGTCTCTGATGCCCGAAGTCGAGCCAATCGCTACCCTGCGCGACAAATTGACAATGGTATCGAATACCATTTAATGCGCGCACGTTTACAGGTTCATTACGAAGCCAACAAATCCAGCGCTATCGAAAATTTCAGCCGGGCTGTGGTTGCCAGTCGCACGGACACCGCCCAAAATTCAAATCGTTATGGTTTAGCCTTGGCCTATCATGCGGACAAACAGCACGATCGCGCACTTGAGGAGCTTAACAAACTCCTCGCGCTTGATCCCAATCGCATCACCTATGTCGCCACCCGGGCGGAGATCCTGATCGATTCAGGTGACCCGCAGGCAGCACTGGATTATCTTGAACGCCACTTGCTGATCAATCCAGGCAACCATCCTTTAACCATGGCCAGTGCCAAAGCGCACATCGCGTTACAAAATTATGCTGCCGCCGTGGCAATTCTGGAACGTCATGCCGTGGCAAGACCTGAAGATCATGACCTTTGGTATCTGATCGCGGAAACGCAAGGGCAAGCCGGCGACATCAGCAAGGTGCATCAGGCCAGAGCAGAATATTTTATTCTGGTCGGCGATTTCAGAAGCGCCCGGGAACAATTGAACTATGCTTTGCGGATTGAAAATGGTCGTGAAAACAATGTGCCGTTGGTGAGTCGTCTTCGTCAGCGCGTCAACGACGTCGAGAGTTTGCAACAACAAAACGCCGGTTCCTGATCGGACTCGGCGTTGATGCTTAGGCCTTTCCTGTCACCCTCAATCGATGCTGTGCGGCAAAATCCAGCATTCGTTGCAAAGGTATCATCGCTTTTTGAGCCAGTTCCGTATCAACAGTGATTCTGTTGCTGCCATCTCGCAACGACTGATACATGGCCTGTAATGAATTCATTCCCATCCAGGGACAGTTAGCGCAACTTCTGCAAGACGCATCATTGCCCGCGGTCGGTGCAACGATAAATGTTTTTTCTGGCGCCAACTGCTGCATTTTGTAAAAAATGCCTTGATCGGTTGCCACGATAAACGTGTTGTCCGGCAACTCGCATGCTGCCTTAATCAATTGGCTGGTAGAACCCACCACATCTGCAATGGCCAGAACGGACGCAGGTGATTCCGGGTGTGCCAGCACTTTGGCTTGCGGATAAATGACTTTCATATCCAGCAAACCTTTAGCCTTGAACTCTTCATGGACAATACAGGCTGAGTCCCAGAGCAACATATCTGCGCCGGTTTTTTCCTGAATATAGCGTCCGAGATGTTTGTCAGGGGCCCAGAGAATTTTTTCGCCCTTCGCTTTGAGATGCTCGACAATTTCCAACGCAATACTGGAGGTCACAACCCAATCCGCTCTGGCTTTTACCGCAGCGGACGTATTGGCATATACCACAACAGTGCGATCGGGATGCTGGTCACAAAACGCTGAAAACTTATCAATTGGGCACGCAATATCCAGAGAGCAGGTTGCTTCAAGATTAGGCATCAGTACTGTTTTTTGAGGACTCAAAATACAAGCGGTTTCGCCCATAAATCGCACACCAGCAACTACAAGCATATCACCGGCACAGTCACGTCCAAACCTGGCCATTTCAAGAGAGTCGGCCACCAGACCACCCGTCTCCTCCGCCAGAGATTGCAACTCGGGGTCAGTGTAATAGTGCGCCACCAGAACGGCATTTTTTTCTTTTAGCAACGCCTTGATGTCATGCCGGTATTGCAGACGTTCTGACTCTTCCAGCACATTCTTTTCTGGGATGCAGGCAAGATAGTTTCGAACCAGCACAGTATCCGCCGCCAGTCTTTCATTGTTGGAAATAGCGTTTGATGGTTCAATCTGGCTCATCTTTGCCCCTGTTACAAAAACGATTATCTTCGGCAAGATCATAACACAGCACCTGATTCATGTCGGTCAAAACTAAATTTGCAGGTTGCTGCATCCAAACCTTCGTCGCCAGGCATCTGTTAGTTGTATTCAGAAAGGTGAATATTGATACGCAATTTTTTTACTGACAGAGGCTATTCAAATGAGTGAAACAATGATCCCGATCGTCGCATTAATTGTGATAGGAAGCTGCGTACTGATTCCATTTTATCTCCGATATCTCACCGGAGTAAAAAAGATGGATACACTTGTGAAACTTGCAGAAAGCGGTACTGAAATTAAGGCTGATACGCTGAATTTGCTCAGTCGTGAAAGCGGCCCGGTAACCGACTTCAGGCGCGGGGCGATTTTTATAGCTATCAGTCTGCCGGTCATAGTGAGTCTGCTCATAACGGCACGGTACGAACTGGCAGTGTTACTGGGTGGGATTCCGTTGTGTGTTGGCATTGCATTTTTATTGGCAATTAAATACAGCCGCCAGCATGCAGCAGAGAAGCACTGAGGGTAGACCAACGTTTAACCTGAGGGTACTTTCTGGAAACGGATATTAATGACAAAAACAACTCAGACATTGAATCAGTTCTGATTCAAAAAGTTCTTCTGAGAAAAGACAATGGGGCCTTTGGCGAACTGGTTAAAATGCACCAGAATCACGTCAGGGGCTTCTTGCGTCGTTTATGTAAAAATGATGCAAATGCTGATGATCTTGCCCAAGACACCTTTGTTATCGCATTCAAGCGGCTGGCGCAATTTAATGGCAGTGGCAGCTTTGGCGGGTGGTTGCTCAGCATCGCTTATCGCTGCTTCTTGCAGCACCATCGCCGCAATAGATATCTGAAACAACTGTATCAGCGATTCAGCAACGGTCTTACCGAAACATCAAAGGTGTATGCTGATCAAAAGGCGGAGTATCTGGATATGGAACGTGCTATGGCAAAACTTGACGCAATACAGGCTGCAGCCATCACACTCAATCTAAACCTTGGTTACTCACATTCTGAAGTTTCAGAGATTCTGGCGCTTCCCTTAGGCACCACCAAATCCCATATAAATCGCGGACTGGAGCGATTGCGCCAATACATGAATCAATCAAGCAGCGAGAATCAATGATGCAACCGCACAGCGATAAACAAACCGATCTGACAAACCTTATACCCCCATTGCCGCCACTGAACGACGATGGTTTCAGCAAGGGCGTGCTTGCCAGAACTCATTTTGTTAAATGGCGATACGATGTCATGCTTATGGCAGTGTGGTTTTGCCTTGGAATATCACTGCTAGTGGTTGTGCCATGGCAAACAACGCTGCGAGTCATTCAACAGTATATTGCGACCATGCTCATACCATCACTTCAGCAGATAGCCTCACTGGCGGAAAGTCTGCAGGCAAATTTTGTTCAACAGATAGACTTCGATCAGCCAGCATTGGTCGTGACAGTGGCTTTGATTTGTTTCGCGGTGGCGCTTATTGGAGTGCTTGCAGAGGACTAAGAGCAAACTTTCTTCTTAATAGAAATAGCTCTGATACGATAATGGTGGGGCGTGATGGATTCGAACCATCGACCAATTGGTTAAAAGCCAACTGCTCTACCGCTGAGCTAACGCCCCGTAAATCAATTTCTTTTCGGGACAGTTGCCCTGCAAAAGAGAGTGCGCATCATACTATGAGACCAAAAAAACTCAAGTATTTTGTTTGCAATTGCCTATTTTTCTATTTGTAAAAGTGCCTATCACACATACAACGGGGGTGAGAAATATACCGTTGGATCCTCAAGTCCTGCATCCTTGAAACCTTTATGACGCAATCGACAGCTATCACAGGCTCCACAGGCTTGCCCCGCAGTATTGGCTTGATAACACGAGACTGTCAGCGCGTAATCAACACCTAATGCCACACCTTCGGAAATAATTTGCGCTTTGGTCATGTTTATAAGCGGCGTTCGAATACGAATGAGGTTCCCCTCAGCACTGGCTTTGGTGGCCAGATTAGCCATTTTCTCAAACGCCTCAATAAACTCAGGGCGACAGTCAGGATAACCTGAATAATCAACGGCGTTGACGCCAATAAATATAGCATCAGCACTCAACACCTCTGCCCAGGCCAGCGCGTAAGACAGGAATACCGTATTTCGTGCCGGCACATAAGTGACGGGTATATGATCAGCTACGACCCCATTGATCGGTACATCGACGGTATGATCTGTTAATGCCGAGCCACCCAACTGGCCTATACCAAGGGGTATAACCTGATGCGCTGCAACACCAAAAAATTCAGCCAATCTGACTGCAGCGGTTAACTCGCTCGAGGAACGTTGCCCGTAATTGAAGCTAAGGGCAAAACTTTGGTAACCCTCAGAACGTGCGATAGCCAGACAAGTCGCAGAATCAAGCCCGCCTGAAACCAGTACCACTGCCTTTTTAATTGACGAACTCACAAGCTGCCCCTTGAACTATTAATGACCCGGTTTGTTGCCCCAGATAATTTTATGCAATTGGACTTGCATACGCACCTGCAAACGATCTTTGAGTATCCATTCCGCCAAGTCCTGATATCCAACTTGTGAAAACGACGGCGAGAATAATATTTCCCCTACTCTGTTCTGAAGATCATATTGATCGACTTTGGCCTTTGACCATTCGTAATCCTTGTGATCACAAATCACAAACTTGACTTCGTCTTTTTGCTTCAATTTGCTGATATTGGATTCCAGATTACGGTAACACTCACCAGATCCCGGCGTTTTGAGATCCATGATAATTTTGACGCGCTCATCAACATCCCCAATATTCATGGCACCACTGGTTTCCAGCGATACATGCAGGCCGTTGTCACACAACAATTTCAAGAGCACCAGACACCCGGGTTGCGCCAACGGTTCACCCCCCGTGACACAGACGCGTCGCGCACCAGCGCGTTTTACGTTGGCCAGAATTTCTTGCAATGAGATCTGTCGGCCATCGTGAAACGCATATTCCGTATCACAGTATCCGCATCGAAGCGGGCAACCGGTCAGCCGAATGAAGGTAGTTGGCAACCCAACCGTACTGCTTTCACCCTGCAGAGAATGAAATATCTCGTTTATTCTAAGACTCAGTTCCGTATCCATATAAGTCATATTCACAGAGTTTTCTGTAAGTGTTTACAAAAACGGTTTTGACAGGAGTTGTATTAATGGATATCCAGAAAAGATGAGTGCGCCGGGCTAACTTCCGATCCCGACGCTATCAGACCCTGTTCTGAATAATCAATTGATTGATCGCAGGTAGATATCAGCCAGATTCGCTGCTGATGTATTCGGGAATCGCGTAATGACATCCTGAAGCATCTGCCGGGCTTTGCTGTTATCACCCAGTCGGTGGTATACCGCTCCCAGCGAATACATGGCATCTTCAATTTTTCGGCCATCCGGGTATTGCGTAAGGATCGTCTCGAACGCCTGCCTTGCTTCATTAAACATAGACAGATTTACATAGGCCTGACCTTGCCAATAGAAGGCATTAGTCACAAAACGGCCGTTTGGATACTGCGCGAGATATTGACCGAACTGATCGATTGAGGTCTGGAACTGTTGCTCTTGCAACAATGAATCCAGCGCCAGTTCGTACAACTGTTGCTCTGTCAAAATGCCAGTCTGAATAGCAGGCGCTCCAGAGACACCAGTAGTTACAGTTGTTGCAACCGCTGAAGGAGACGAGCCCTGCACTGTAGCTGTGCCACCGGGTATATTGGCATTCGCTCCGACGGGACTTGAGCCAACCGGCGTGGTGACAGCAGTTGATGCTGTACCGGCAATTTGTGGCGCAGGCGCTACGGTGCCAGAGGCAACTGGTGCAGCATCCATTTCCTGATAAATTGAGCTTAGACGTGAATCAAGGTCAGTGTAGCGATCCAGAGAGTCTTGCTGTAAGCGCCTGATCTCATAAGCTTGCTCTTCAACCATGCCTCGCAAGGTCTCCATTTCACCGCGCAGCGCGGTAAACTGGTCGAGCAGCAACAGCAATGCATCATTGTTTGAGGCACCGACTTGCGCGGCAATAACGATTGGTCCAAGTCCAGCTTGGCCCATCACTGAAATCGCCCTTTCAGAAGAAGCAAAGGCAGTCGTGCTAAGCACGACTGCCGTTACCGCTCCAGCAAACTTCGCCTGGAATCGATTCATGCAATTAACCTGCAGGCTGGACTTCTACACGACGATTCTGACGGTATGCAGCTTCGGTCTGACCGTTAGCAGCAGGACGCTCTTCGCCGTAGCTCACTGTTTCCAGCTGGTTACGTGAAGCACCATTCACGATCAGGAAATCGCGGATGTTGTTGGCACGACGCTCACCCAGCGCCAGGTTGTACTCACGAGTGCCGCGCTCATCAGCGTGACCTTCAAGACGTACACGACGGTTTGGGTTAGCTGCCAGATTGCGTGCGTGAACAATCAGTGTCTCACGGTCTGCAGGCTGGAATTCAGCAACGTCAAAATCGAAATAGAACACAGTTGTGTTCAGAGCAGCTTGCTCACGACGCTGTTGTTCCTGACGCTCGCGCTCCAGTCGCTCTTGTTCCAGACGCGCAGCACGAGCAGCATCAGACTCACCAGCAGTTTGTGCAACCGGTGCCATTTCTTCTGTATCACTGGTTGAACTGCAAGCAGCAAGACCGATGATGGTCAAAGCCAATACAGCTGATTTAAATACATTATTAAATTGCATTCCCACTTTTAGCGTCCTCCGACAGACAAACTATATAAAAAACATGCCCTAATTTAAGTACGGTGACCAGGAAGGTTCACGTACATCGCCCTGCAAAGATGGTAAACGGAACTTGATGCGGCCGTCAATGGAAACGGCATCTAACACGCCCTTTCCACCTGCGGTTGTTCCGAACATGATCATGCTTCCGTTTGGTGCCACGCTGGGAGATTCGTCGAGTGCAGTCTCTGTGAGTTTGATCACCCTTGAGGTCTGAACATTCAGAATGGCAATACCATAACTGTTGTCCTGACGGGTCTCTCGCCGCACATGTACCAGATTCACTCCATCAGGGAGAAACTGGGCTTTTGCACAATAAAAACAATCAAAGGTCAGGCGCTCTGGCAATCCACCATTTGCGTCGACTATATAAATTTGGGGCTGCCCCGTCCTGTCCGAGGTGAAAATCACGCTGCGGCTATCCCGCGACCAAGCCGGCTCTGTTTCCGCGCGCGGATGATCAGTGAGCTGGCGAAGCTGATCGGTGGCCAGATCCAGCACATAAATGTCAGGACTACCGTCTTTGGACAACACCATGGCCAGTTTGCTGCCATCCGGAGACCAGACAGGCGAGCTGTTGATTCCCGGGAAGTTGGTCACTTGACGACGCTGTCCACTGGCCAGATCCTGTATATAAATACGGGGCAAGTCTGTCTCAAAAGACACATAGGCGATTTGGCTGCCATCAGGCGACCACGCCGGCGACATGATAGGCTCTCTGGACTCCAGCAAAATCTGCGCTCGGCGACCATCATAGTCGGCGTAGTGCAGTTTGAAGACTTTGCTGCCTATGGCACCTTCGGCCGAGATATACATAATCTTTGTCGAAAATGCACCGCGACTACCGGTGATTTCCTGATACACAACGTCGCTGATTTCATGAGCAATATCACGCAATTGAGACATACTGCCAGTGAGCACTTCACCCAGAACTTTGCGCTCGCGATTGATATCGAAAAACTCCCACTGCACCTGGACCATCTGACCACCAGGCACTTGGCTGACTTTGCCAATCACCAGATACTGCTGAGCCAGAATACGCCAGTCTCTGAAGTGCACTTCACGTTCTTCGGAAGGCAAGCTCAGCATATTGGCACGTGACAGTGCCCTGAACTCCCCAACCTGCTCCAGATTATTGGATATAATTTGCGCAATATCTTCATCCAGCAGATTGGCGCCGTCCCATGCAAACGGTACAACAGCGACCGGGATCGGGTTATCAACGCCGCGTGTAATTTCAATATTCAACTCAGCGGCTGATAACCTGAAAGAAAATACCAGCGCCAGTACCAATAACATCAGGCTGCTTTGTTTCAATTAAGTAAGTCCTCTGGTCTGAACGTTAACAACAAAGAACGGAAATTCCGTTCAAACATTCGCGGTGGCATACCCTGCAACTCCGAAAAGCGTCCCACCGCACGCACAGCAGTTTCGGCAGCTCTGTCAAACGCTGCGTCACCGCTGGACCTGACAATCTCCACGTCTACCACATCACCCGTTGGAACCAGTCTGATTCTCAACACGGCGGTCATATTATTTCTGGCACTTGGCGGGCGAGACCAATTGCGCTGCACCAGATCATGAATCACTGCGGTATACGCCATCACAATCTCTGACTCAGTCTCTGCCTGCTCACGCGCAGTCGCCTCGGCTGCAGCCTGCGCAGCCGCATCCGCCTGACGCTGCTGTTCCTGCCTTTGCGCTTCCTGTTGCCGCGCTACTTCCTGCTGCCGCGCTTGTTCTTGCTCGCGTGCCAACTCCTGCTGACGCTGCTGTTCCGCCTCTTGCTGCTCACGTTGCTGCCGAATAACTGCCTGACGCTGCTGCTCCTGCTGTGCGGCTGCTTCACGTGCTGCTTGCTCTTGTCGTGCTTGCTCCAGTCGGGCTTGTTCTTGTCGAGCTTGCTCCTGCCGGGCTTGTTCCTGCCGAGCCTGTTCCTGCTGTCGCCGCTCTTGCCGTTGTTGTTCAGAACGCTGCTGCTGCATTTGTTCGTTGCGCGCCTGCGGATTTTCTTCGACTAACAACGCCTTGACTGCCGGCGGCCTTACCACATCAAGCACCTCTGAGTCCGCCCGTTGCAAAATCAGCAGTGACCCCAAAATAAGCCCGTGTATCAACAAGGCCAGCATTACTGAAAACGGATAACCATTAAATGCCGTCACGCCATTTATTCCAGTGGTTTGGTAACCAGATTGGGACTATTTACCCCAGCAACTCGTAATGCCTCCATCAAACTGATAAAAGGACCGTAGCTGGCATTGGCATCGCCCTCAACAAAAATTTGAATTGTCGGATTTACCTGCACAATGCTGGCAACCTGCTGACCAATCAGCTCAAGAGGTACTGATGTCTGTTCGTCCTGCTCTGTCACACCCAGACTGATAAAAAATTCGTTTTCCGCAGTCAGCTCGATGACCAGTGTTTCTGCGTTTTCATCCATTTCCAGCGGTTCCGAGCTTGCCTGTGGCAAATCCACTCGCAGACCTTGAGTCAGCAGTGGGGCAGTCACCATAAAAACAATCAGCAACACCAGCATGACATCAATGTAGGGAACCACATTAATCTCTGCTACTGGCTTACGCTTTTTCCGGACTATTTCCATGGCGCTCATAACCTTGATCGTTGCTTGATATTAACTGCGTGTTTCCGTCAGCGATCTCAGTCTCAAACCTTTGTCGCGGGCGCGCTGACAACCTGCCTGTGCAGGATCCCGGCGAACTCCTCGGTAAACGTGATGTAGTTACCGGCAATCACGTCAACTTTGGACGAATAGCGGTTATATGCCACCACAGCAGGAATCGCTGCAAACAAACCCATTGCCGTCGCAATCAACGCTTCAGCAATGCCCGGCGCAACAACTTGCAAAGACGCCTGACTTTGTTCAGCCAGACTGATAAATGAATTCATGATACCGATAACAGTTCCGAACAGACCTATATACGGTGTAACGGAGCCTACGGTCGCCAGGAAAGGCAAATGTTTCTCCAGTTTTTCTTCTTCACGTGAGTAAGCCACTCGCATCGCACGTTGCGCGCCAGCCATTACACCTTCAGCGTTAACACCGCCCTGTTGACGCAGGCGCATAAACTCCTTAAAGCCGGCCCTGAAGATATTTTCCATACCGCCAGTCGGTTTATTGGCTTTTTGTTGATCACTGCCTTCCCGGTATAGCTGGCTTAGATCCATCCCGGACCAAAATCGCTTTTCGAAGCCGCTCATACCCTGCTCGGCGCTACTCAGCACCAACCAGTGCTGCACAATCATGACCCACGAAATAATCGAGGCCAGCAACAAAGTCAGCATGACCAACTGCACAACAATTGTTGCTTCAAGAATTAACGACCAGACGTTGATAGAACTGCTGTGCACTAGAGTATTCCTTTAACCGGTTACACACCTTAAAACAAGCGGCATTATAAGCTTAATTAAATACTTATAACACTCTGGCCCGTGGCTTAAGGCTGATAAAATATGGCGAAATCATGATAATTGAGCTGAATTTTGAGACTTCAGCCAAGGACAGGGGCTATAAGCCCGAATTGCAGGTATGCATGAGGCGTTACCATTCGTCCGCGCGGCGTGCGCATGATAAAACCTTGCTGTATCAGATACGGCTCCAAAACATCCTCAATGGTATCTCTTTCCTCACTGATCGCAGCTGCCAGGCTGTCAACCCCAACAGGACCTCCACCGAATTTTTCGATCATGGTCAGTAACAGACGACGATCCATGTGATCAAACCCGTTGTTATCGATACTCAACATATCCAGCGCTTTGTCGGCAGTTTCCAGCGTAATCGTTCCATCATGTTTGACTTCACTGAAATCACGGACCCGGCGCAGCAAGCGATTGGCGATGCGAGGTGTACCACGAGAACGGCGGGCAATTTCGAATGCACCTTGTTGATCAATCGTGCAGCCAAGAATTTTTGCTGATCGCATCACGATCTCACACAGCTGATCCGACGTGTAAAACTCCAGACGCTGGATGATCCCAAAGCGATCACGCAGCGGTGACGTCAACAAACCCGCTCTTGTTGTGGCACCTACCAACGTAAAGGGAGGCAACTCAAGCTTGATTGACCTTGCTCCCGGACCTTCGCCGATCATGATATCCAGCTGATAGTCCTCCATGGCCGGATATAAAATCTCTTCAATTGCCGGGCTGAGCCGGTGAATCTCGTCAATAAAAAGCACATCACCATGCTCAAGATTGGTCAGTAGCGCAGCCAGGTCGCCGGCTTTCTCCAGCACTGGACCTGAGGTGGTTTTTATCGCCACATTGAGCTCGTTGGCAATAATATTGGCCAATGTCGTTTTACCCAGTCCCGGCGGGCCAAAAATCAAGGTGTGATCAAGAGGTTCCGACCGTTGTCTGGCCGCGCTGATAAATATATCCATCTGGTTTTTGACGTCTGTTTGACCAATGTAGTCTTTGAGACTGAGTGGTCGGATAGCCCGATCAACAGACTGTTCCATAGGCGCGAGGCCCGGCGATATCAGCCGTTCGTTTTCAACATTGTTGTAGTCTGACATAACTGCCGCTTTGCCTCTTTACACCATTGCCCTGAGTGCCAGGCGGATAATTTCTTCACTGCGCTCAATGCCAGGCTTGTCTTTCAAGACCCGAATAACCATTTTTGCTGCATCTTGCGGCTTGTATCCCAACGCTATAAGCGCTGTTTCCGCATCCTCACTGAGTTGATGACTACCGGCAGCCTTTTGTAAAGCAGGCACGCCCAGAACTGGCGTTGCTTGCCATGCTGCCAGACGATCCCGCATATCAAGCACCAGACGCTCAGCTGTCTTTTTACCGATGCCCGGAATCTTTGTCAGGGCATTAACATCATTGGTCTGCACAAAGCGCACGAATTCATCCGCCGGCACGCCAGACAATATAGCCAGCGCCACTTTTGGACCTATGCCTGTGACTTTGATCAACGCACGAAACAGGGCGCGCTCGTGCTCTTCCAAAAACGCAAAGAGCTGGTGAGCATCTTCCCGAACAACGAGATGGGTGAACAAGATGACACCCTGACCTACGGGTGGCAGCTGATAAAACGTACTCATGGGAGCCAGCAACTCATAACCTACACCGTTCACATCCAGCAACAGGTCAGGCGCCTTCTTTTCCAGCAATATTCCTTTTAATCGACCTATCAAGCTTTGCTCCTGCTAACAGCGTCAGATCAGATAATGTAACCAGAAGTCGGTCAGGTTTTGTAGCGGCGCCCACCAAAACTGCGCGCTGCAGCTATTCGTACCATGCTCTGCCGGCTATTGGCATGACAGACTGCAATTGCCAGCGCATCAGCGGCGTCGGCCTGCAATTTACCTTGCAATCCCAGCAGGACTTTAATCATGTGCTGTACTTGTAGCTTGTCAGCTGCCCCAGAGCCTGTAACAGCTTGTTTGACCGTGCGCGGCGTGTATTCCGCCACAGGCAAATCAAACTGCAAACAAGCCACCATGGCAGCCCCACGCGCCTGACCAAGCTTGAGCGCTGACGACACACTTTTGCCGAGGAAAACCTCTTCAATCGCACATTCCTGGGGGCTATATTGCTCAATGATGCCAGTTAAAGCAAAAAAGATATCACGCAGACGCTGCGGATGCTCCCCCGGTGTCGGACGGATGCATCCACAATCGATGTACTTCAGTTTGTTACCTGTTGACTCGACAATGCCATAGCCGGTTGCGCGAGAGCCCGGGTCAATTCCAAGAATCAGTGTCACCCAATACCTCGCTCAAAAACACCAACGACAGAGGCGCCGTCGGTGCCAATGACATTACTCCGCCTGTTGCGCTGCAGGGACTGCAGGGCCAGCCACTTGCTCGCGGAGACGGATATTCAGCTCACGTAACTGCTTGGCAGAGACCGGACCCGGTGCATCGGTTAACGGACACGCTGCCGACTGGGTTTTCGGGAATGCCATCACATCACGGATCGACGTTGCACCCGTCATCAACATGATCAAACGATCAAGACCAAACGCCAATCCGCCATGGGGGGGCGCACCTGATGCCAGCGCATTCAACAGGAATCCAAACTTCTCCTGAGCCTCTTCCGCACCAATGCCCAGCAGATCAAACACGGCCTGCTGCATATCCGGACGGTTGATTCGGATGGAACCTCCACCCAACTCGGTGCCATTCAACACCATATCATAGGCACGTGACAGCGCCTTGTCGGGGTTGTTACGCAAATCTTCCGGTGAGCAGGACGGTGCAGTGAACGGGTGATGCAATGAGTTGAGGTTGCCCTCTTTATCACGCTCGAACATCGGGAAATCAACCACCCACAAGGGTGCCCATCCGGTACGGGTAATGCCAAGATCCGCACCCACTTTCAGGCGCAGCGCCCCAATGGCCTCACACACCGGGCCAAACTTGTCAGCACCAAAGAAAATAATGTCCCCGGTCGCCGCTTCAGTGCGGGCCAACACAGCGTTCACCACGTCCTCAGGCATAAATTTGATGATAGGCGACTGCAATCCTTCCATCCCGCCACTCAGATCATTGACCTTGATCCACGCCAGCCCTTTTGCACCGTAGATACCCACGAATTTGGTGTAGTCATCAATTTCTTTGCGCGTCAGCGAGGCGCCACCCGGTACTCTCAGCGCAATGACACGACTGGCTGGATCATTGGCAGGCCCTGAGAACACCTTGAAGTCCACGTCTTTCATCAGATCAGCAATGTCGGTGAACTCAAGATCGTTGCGCAGATCCGGTTTATCTGAGCCAAACCGACGCATGGCTTCGGTCCAAGTCATCCGCGGGAAATCCCCCAGATCCACCGCCAGATGCTTCTGGAAAATACCACGAATCATTTTTTCCATGACGCTCATGATGCCTTCTTCATCCATAAACGACGTCTCGATGTCGATTTGGGTGAACTCAGGCTGGCGATCAGCACGCAGGTCTTCATCGCGGAAACACTTGGCAATCTGATAATAGCGGTCTATGCCGGCAACCATGAGTATCTGCTTGAATAGCTGAGGTGATTGCGGCAGCGCAAAGAACTGACCGGGGTGAGTTCGACTGGGTACCAGATAATCTCTTGCACCTTCTGGCGTAGCACGGGTCAGAATCGGTGTCTCGATATCCAGAAAGCCGTTGTCATCCAGGAAGTTGCGAATGGAGTTGCTGACTTTGGAGCGAAAACGCAGCCGATCAATCATCTCGGGGCGACGCAGATCAATATAACGATGACGCAGGCGAATATCCTCACCTACGTTGGCATGTTCATCCAACTGGAATGGAGGCGTCTTGGCTTGCGCCAATACTTCCAGAGTGTGCGCCAACACTTCGATGGCACCGCTGGCCATATCCGGATTCACTGTGCCTTCCGGACGCGCGCGCACCAGGCCGGTTACGCGCACCACAAATTCACTGCGCAGGGTTTCTGCCAGATTAAAACTGTCAGCCCGATCCGGATCAAACACAATCTGGCACAGACCTTCGCGATCGCGCAGATCGACAAATATCACACCGCCATGATCCCTACGTCGGTGAACCCAGCCACACAGACTGACGATTTCACCGCTAAGCTGTTCGTTTAACTCTCCGCAATAGTGACTGCGCATACGCTTTCCTGTTTCTCTCTCTGAATATTCAAGTGGTTAGTAGTATCAGGCGATTCCGGGTTACAAATCAAACTGCAGCAGAGCTGGTATCTGTCTTTGCGCTCTCTGTTTTTGCAACGTCAGGTTTGCTGCTGGCCGTATTACCATCTGCGTCCTGAGTACCATGGCGTTTGTTTGTTGTTTTAAAATCCGTCTCGTACCAACCACCACCTTTTAATCGAAAACTGGGGGCTGAAATCTGTTTAGATAAGGTTTGTTTCTGACAGACCGGACATTGTGTCAAGGGTGCATCGCTGAAGCGTTGAATGGCTTCCAGGCGATGGCCGCACTCTTTGCATTGATACTCATAAATGGGCATAGTGAATTTCAGGCTCCGAATAACACGTGCTACAGCAGATGCTGCCAAATCAAAGGCGCGGATTATAACTCAAGAAGCCCGACGGCAGCACCTGAATTGCGGGTTTTACACTGGCTCATTTGAACACTTGCGACGATATGCCCAATCCATTATAAATAGCGACCAGAGCGGCGTTTAACAGCGAATATTACTCCCAATTTTTCATTTCCCACTTTACTAGTAACAGGATCCGGCATGGCAGCGTCCAAACCAGCAGTTAAAAAAACCACAGCAATAACGGAAAAGTACACAAAAACAGCTATCCTCGCGGAAATTGCGGCTAACACCGATCTGACCAGAAAGCAGGTCGATGCAGTTCTAAACGAACTGGGCAGCATTATCGAGCGGCATATCAAGAAGCGCGGCGTCGGTGAATTTACCTTGCCAGGGTTACTGAAAATCAAGTCTGTGAAAAAACCTGCTCAAGCTGCCCGAAAAAATGTGCCCAATCCGTTTAAACCGGGCGAAACAATGGATATTGCCAAAAAACCAGCCAGTACCCGTGTCAAGATACTGCCGCTGAAGAAGCTCAAAGAGTTCGCTCAATAATTCGAACCTGTGCAACCGTGGCGACGGCTAACACCGTCGTCCCTGCGCCGATACTGCAACCTGTCAGACCCTCATGTGAAGACCGGCACGTATTAGCCCGGCTGTCACCAATATCATCAATACAAACCTCAAAGAAACCGGAATCCGCATGCGCACCAGTCAATACCTCATTGCAACCCTCAGAGAAACACCAGCAGATGCCGAGGTGATCAGCCACCAGTTGATGTTACGCGCCGGGCTGATTCGCAAACTGGCCAGTGGCATGTATACGTGGCTGCCGGCAGGATTGAGGGTGTTGCATAAAGTGACCGCAATTGTACGCGAGGAGATGAATCGATCTGGCGCCATGGAAGTATCCATGCCCGTTGTGCAGTCTGCGGAACTTTGGCAGGAATCAGGCCGCTGGGACAAAATGGGTCCGGAACTCTTGAGATTTGTAGATCGGCACGACCGACCTTTCTGCCTTGGACCAACCCACGAAGAGGTGATTACTGACCTGATCCGCAACGAGTTCAACAGTTACAAACAACTGCCAGCGAACTTTTACCAGATACAAATGAAATTTCGTGATGAACGTCGCCCCCGATTTGGCGTGATGCGTGCCCGCGAGTTTCTGATGAAGGACGCCTACTCCTTCCACATAAATCAGGCATCGCTTGAGCAGACCTACCAGTTGATGTACCAGACCTACAGCAACATCTTTAAACGTCTGGGTCTGGATTTCCGCGCCGTACTGGCTGATACCGGCAACATCGGCGGTAGCACCTCACATGAGTTCCATGTGCTGGCAGACTCCGGCGAAGACGATATTGTCTTTAACTCAACGGGCAGTTATGCAGCCAACATTGAACTCGCCGTGGGTGGTATTAAAGATCTGGAAGACGGCAGTGCCGATATGTTGGACAGCCGCGCGATTAACACGGCCAGCGCACATACCATCGACGAATTGTGTGTTTTGCTGGACCTGCCTGCCACGCGCCTGATCAAAACGCTGATTGTAAAAGCCGAGGTGAGTGAAACCAATCCAACCGGATTGATGGCCCTTGTATTGCGTGGCGATCAGGAATTAAACGATATCAAGGCAGAAAAGATTGCAGGCATTACTTGCCCGCTGGCGTTTGCCAGTGACACCGAAATCGAAACTTCGATAGGTTGCAAACCCGGATGCATCGGGCCAAATAAATTGAACATGCCGGTGATTGTTGATCGCAGCGCTGAAAATATGCGCAACTTTGTGTGCGGCGCAAACACAGCAGAAACGCACCTGCTTGATGCCAACTGGGGACGGGACTGCCGCTTTGATCAGGTCGCTGACATTCGCAAGGTCAAAGAAGGTGACCTCAGCCCGGATGGTCAGGGGGAGTTGCTGATCAAGCGCGGCATCGAAGTTGGACATATCTTCCAGCTCGGTACCAAATACAGTGAGGCCATGAAAGCCGCTGTCCTTGATGAAAACGGTCGATCTGTGCTGATGACCATGGGCTGTTATGGTATCGGAGTCAGTCGCATTGTTGCGGCTGCGATTGAACAAAATCACGATGCCAATGGCATTATCTGGCCTGAGGCTATTGCTCCGTTTCAAGTGGCGATAGTACCGCTGAATGCGCATAAATCGCCCCGCGTCACAGAAGTCAGTGAGCAATTGATGGCGGACTTGGAGAAGGCGGGCGTAGAAGTGCTTCTTGATGACAGAGACAAAAAGACCAGTCCGGGTGTCAAATTTGCCGACATGGAACTGATGGGCATTCCGCATCGCATTGTGGTGTCAGATCGCGGACTCGAAAACAATGAACTTGAATACAAGTTTCGACGTGCAGATCAGGCAGAAGTTGTGCCTCTGGCATCCATCATGGCTTTTTTGAGCGCCAGAATGGCGTCTTGAGTCAGGGTGCATGGTCGCACCGCCAGTGAAACGACACAGGGAGACGTTATGTCTATACGATCAGCACATGATCTTGTCAGTGCTATTGAAAACAGGCTGTGGCGTGAAAACAACGGAAAACTGCCGCGTTGGCAGCAAATAGGCTTTCGGGGCTTGCAAATTGCGTTTGCCGTATTGCGGGATCTGGCTGAAGGCCAACTGAGTCTTCGCGCCATGAGCCTGGTGTATTACACGGTGATTGCGATTGTGCCTTTGCTGGCACTGACCTTCGCGGTCATAAAAGGGCTGGGCGTGCACAATGCAATGGAGCCTGCATTATTGGGATTACTGCAGCCCTTCCTGGGTGAGTACAGCATCCAGATCACCACAAACATCGTCAGTTTTGTTGATAATGTTCGTGTTGATGTACTCAGCGCTGTCAGCCTCGGGGTGTTGTTGTACAGTGTGCTGACCATGATGCAACAGATAGAGCTGACGTTTAACTACATTTGGAATATCAGCCAGCCGCGCTCCATGTCCAATCGTGTCAGTGAATATCTGTTTGCTGTCATTGTGAGCCCGTTGCTGATCCTTATTTCTGTTGGCATTGCGTCAACACTGAATGCTGCTTTTTTTGTCAACTTCCTTGAAGAGCTGCCCTTTGGTGCCTGGATACTGCAGACGTTAGCAATATTCATGCAAGCACTTTTTATGTCACTGGCATTCGCTTTGGCGTTTATTTTTATCCCGAACACAAAGGTCCGTTTTCAGTCTGCTTTTCTGGGTGGTGTCATCACCATGATTGCCTGGAAAACTATGGCCTTGATATTCAAGAATTTCATCGCTGTTGAGTCTGCCAACGCCATTATCTACGCAGCCTTTTTTGCCATCATCCTGATGATGCTGTTTTTGTACATGGGTTGGCTGATGCTTCTGATCGGCTCGAGTGTCTCGTTCTATCACCAGTACCCTTCCAAAACAAGGTCTGGCCGCAAGCCGATGGAGATCAGTCTGCAAATGCAGGAGGAAGTCAGTCTGAGCGTTGCCTATCTGATCGTAAAACGATTTATTCGGCGCGAAAATCCTTGGTCACTTGATGAGTTGCAAAGTTACACTCACCTGAGCACGCCCTTGCTTGAAAGCGCTATACAGGCACTCATCTCAACAGGCTTCATCAGCACCGTTGATGAACAACCCCGGCGCTACCTGCCGCATCACTCAGTCGAGGATATCCCCTTGAATGATCTGCGGGTTTTGCTCAGGCAACGCAGCGGAAACGCACAGGAACTTAAAATTTTAACGTCCGAACAACGACAGATTCGCCGGTTTATGGAGGACATCGATTCGCATTGGGCGGGTTCCTCGGGTGCGGTGAGTTTTCGCAAGCTGCTCGAACAGGAAAATGTCGGCGATGCCGATGCATAATCCGCAGTTTTTATAGTCGAATTTTCAGGAACACAATGATGGCATCCACAACTCCTTATGTGCTGGTACTGTATTTCAGCCGGCAAGGCGCAACCGCGGCAATGGCCAAACTGATTGCGCGTGGCGTAGAACAAGCAGGCAATATTGAAGCACGACTGAGAACGGTGCCATCCGTGTCTCCTGATCACCAAGCCTCGATCCCACCCGTACCCGACACAGGTGCTGTATATTGCTCGGAGGCGGATCTGCGTGATTGTGCCGGGTTAGCGATGGGCAGCCCTACCCGTTTTGGCAACATGGCATCAGCCATGAAATATTTTCTGGATAATACCGGCGCACTCTGGGCCAGCGGTGCGCTGATTAACAAGCCGGCTGCGTTGTTCACCTCGACCTCCAGCATGCATGGCGGTCAAGAAAGCACGCTGCTCAGCATGAGTTTACCGCTCCTGCACCATGGCATGCTGATTTGTGGACTGCCCTACAGTGAACAGGCCTTGATGAGAACCCAGTCAGGCGGAACGCCTTACGGTGCCAGTCACTTGGCCGGCATCAACAGTGATCTGCCATTAAGCGCTGACGAGCAGCAGCTTTGCACCGCGCTTGGCAAACGTCTGGGATATCTCGCTCTCAAGCTTGGCGGTTAGATAGCCACATCCGCTATTGAATCAAAATACTCAGCGCACACGCACGGAGAGGATACGCAACATGACACAAACCTGGGCTCCCATACCTGCTTCCGTGCAGCGAGCAAGACAAGCATCTCTTGTCTTTTACTTTGGATTAATCGGACTTTTTACCGGTAATTCGATTGTTAATGTGATGGGCACTATGCCCGCAAGTGTGGCGATTTTTTTGTGGTTGGTGGCAGTGTTGCCATTAAGTATCTTTCTGCCCGGTCTGCGCCGTAACAGTACTTTACGGACCTATGCCTGGTTATGTTTTTTGATACTGATGTATTTTCTGCATGCAGTGACAATCGCCTTCACAACAGGCACGCTGTTTTATGGCATGGTCTACAGCGCCTTGTGTGTCGCCTTGTTCTGCTCGTTGGTTGTTTATATCAGACTGGCAAAAAAACATTTGGGCATGTCGCTGCTCAGGTGATGCCCAACCCTACCAACCCATAACAGATTTAAGCAGCGGAATGGTGACTTTGCGCTGTGTTGACAGGGAATGTTTGTCCAGCAACGACAGGACTGCCAGCAACTGGGTCATGCTGCGCTCACTTCGGGCCACCAGAAAGCGCGCCACCTCGTCCGACAATTCAAACCCCCGGCAATCCGCCCGCAGTTTTAGCGCAACGGCTTTCTCCTCGTCGCTGAGCGTTTCCAGATGAAACTGCACGGCAGACAGCAAGCGTGACGTCAGATCCGGCAACGTGAATTGCAGTTGCTGAGGCCTTGTATGAGCACTTATTAATAAGGGTGTTTGTGATTCCGACATCCTGTTATACAGATTAAACAATGCCATTTCCCAGGCTGGCTGACCCGCGAGGTCATCGATTGCGTCAAGACATACCAGTGCCATCGACTCAAGACCCAGCAGCACATCCGGGTGGAGCGCCGTATGACGGGAAAAATCCAGATAAAACGCACGAACGCCCATCAACTCTGCTTCATGGCAAACTGCCTGCAAGAGGTGTGAACAGCCAACCCCGTGAGATCCCCATATCCAGTAGAACTCATTCAACAATGTACCGCTGCAGGCGCTGACATGCGAACGGAACACCCAGCGCTGCAACGCGTTTTCCAACAATTGTACAATCTGGTTATTGGAGGAACTCGCATCTCCACGATAGAAGTTCTTAAAGGTGGCGTCATCATCGAGACTGAGCCTGAAGGTCAATTGTTGCGGAAGAATTTGCTGAGATTCAAACATCAGCGTGTCCAACGGTAATGCAGCACCTCACCCACTGCCTGACCGGGGACAAAGTCTACGGGCTGCAGGTCGCGTCCCAGACTGATAAATTCGGTCAGAATCTGTCGGGTACCCAGTAGTTGCAACTCCAATTCCAGACTGTCGGTGCGCAGGGCATCTATTTTGATTTGTCGGACAACTGACAGACTTTCGAGGTATTGAACAAGACGAGCGTAGCTCTGCAAATCATTAATATCGTTCACGCGCAGCACGACCCTGTCTTCACGTTCGAATTCGCTGGCAACCAGTCCAAAATAGCTGGCCAAGGTCACAGCGGCTCGATCCAACGGCATCTCCATGTAGCTGGTCATGTCATTATGAATATGATCAAAAACTTGTATATCATCGCGAAAAATGAATTGCCAGAAACCGACCAGATCACCTGTCGGTGTCACCAGAATTCGTCCCGCAAGCACGCTGTCTGCGGCATATCGATCTGCAGCTTTGCGCAAGGACTCTGTGTCAAGTGTCCAGGCTCTGTCTGCGGTAACCAGCAACCGGTCTTCGAGATCCAATAAAGGAATTAGTACCGGGACAGCACGTCGATCAGAAAATGCCCGGACTTGATCCAACAATTCGTGCTCGGAACTCGATCCAAGCATGGTGCGACGTCCAGCAATATCCTGCACGGTGATCCATAACAACACACTGGCACGGTTTACGTCCCAGACAGGAATATTGGCTCCCTCCAGCAAACTATCAATCAGCGATTGATCGAACCTGACCTCGAGTTGCCCGGCCTGCTGAGAGGCGCCACCACCCGATCGGAAACTGACCTCCGCAACATAACGATCAGCACTGTTCAGTGCAGAGACAATCTGCGGATGTTCCAGCCACCGCGACTCACCTGTCACTTTGGTAATCACCAGCGCAAAAGCCTCTCTGTACGCACGCCGGCGCTCCTGATCTGACTGGTTGGCGACAGCAATTTCCTCTTGATATAGCCCTTGAACCGGCAATGCCTGAACACCGCTGCACACGGCGAACATCAGCAACACACCTAAAATGGCGGTACGAAGCGCGTTGCGCGGCAAAAAGCGGCTGGGCCAGGGAATAAATCTTGATTGACTGTGGTTTTCCATGACCTTAATCATAACCGATCACCCTAATGTTTAACATTATTGCCTGACTAAGAGACCTGCAGCTGTTAAAATGACGGCCTCAACTTTCCCTAGCAGACAGATGATCACGTCCATGACCCGTAACGCTAACTCTTCAGACCATACCCCAATGCAAACAACTGGCCTCAGTTATAAGGATGCCGGCGTGGATATTGATGCCGGCGATGCGCTGGTAGAAAAAATCAAATCCGTTACCCAGTCGACCCGTCGCAAAGAAGTTTTGTCAGGCCTCGGTGGTTTTGGTGCCCTGTGTGAGATCCCGGAAGGTTATAAAAAACCGGTTTTGGTATCTGCGACCGATGGTGTCGGCACAAAACTCAAACTCGCGATTGACATGGGCAAACATGACACGATAGGCATAGACTTGGTGGCCATGTGTGTGAATGACTTGATTGTGTGTGGTGCAGAACCCCTGTTTTTCCTCGATTATTATGCTACGGGTGGTTTGAATGTCGACGTTGCCACCGAAGTGGTGAGTGGCATTGGCGAAGGGTGCCGTCAAGCGGGTTGTTCACTGATTGGTGGTGAAACAGCTGAAATGCCGGGCATATATCAGAAAGGTGACTATGACTTGGCAGGGTTTGCCGTGGGTGTCGTAGAAAAAGACCAGATCATTGAGAATGATCTGGTCAAACCCGGCGACGTGCTGATTGGTCTGGCGTCATCCGGTCCGCATTCAAACGGTTACTCATTGATTCGGAAAGTGATCGAAGTCAGTGGCGCGGAGTTGCATGACGCCTTTGGCGACAGCACCTTGGGCGCGATTTTGCTCACGCCGACAGAAATTTATGTCAAAGCCATGCATGCGCTGATGGCTGAAATTCCCGTGCACGGCATGGCCCACATCACGGGTGGTGGCATTGTTGAAAACCTGCCGCGCGTCATGCCGGACTACACACAGGCGATTGTTGATTCGGATACCTGGGTCAGACCCGCAATATTTGACTGGCTGCAACTCAAGGGAAATATTGCACCTAAAGAAATGCTGCGCACCTTTAACAGTGGTATTGGCATGATTGTGTGTGTCGCTGCAGAAAACGCTGCGCGGGCATTGGAAATTTTGCAGCCCATGACGCGCGGTGCTCTGGTTATTGGCCGTATCGAAACCAGCGAAAAACAATCACCTGAAGTGATAGTAAAGGGCAAACTGGCATGACGTCAGGCGCATTCACACAACCCTCTTGCAAGGTTGTGGTGCTGATTTCTGGTAACGGCAGCAATTTACAGGCCCTGATCGACTATCCTCAAACGCATTATGTCATCAGTCAGGTGATCAGTAACCGGAGTGATGCCTATGGACTACAACGTGCTGAACTCGCCGGCATCAGCACAGCGGTGCTTGATCACAAACGATTTGCAACCCGGGAAAGTTTTGACGAGGCATTGATCAGGCTGATTGATGCCCGGCAACCTGATCTGGTAGTACTAGCCGGGTTTATGCGCATCCTCAGTTCAGGTTTTGTTCAGCATTACGCTGGCAGACTACTGAACATTCACCCCTCATTGTTGCCGTTATACAAGGGTACAAACACACATCAACGTGTGCTCGATGCGGGGGATCGCGTACACGGGGTAAGTGTGCATTTTGTGACAGAAGAACTGGATGGCGGCCCGGTAGTAGCACAAGCAATTATTCCCGTATTTGAAGGAGACTCCAAAGAGACATTGGCGCAACGGGTTGCTACGCAAGAGCACAGACTATACCCTGAGGTGGTGTCATGGTTTGCAGCAGGCAGACTCCGTATGTTTGACAACGGAACTGCATGCCTGGACCAACTGATACTGCCAGCGCAAGGAGTGCAATTCAACGCTGAGCAACGTTGAAAATGCGTAAGTCCGCTTATAACGCCAGCCTTTCATCGGGGTACACAGACATGCGCTTACAGACACGCACACCATTCAAACAGCCTCACTCAAGCCGCTCTGCCTGGTCAGGTGCTCTAGTCTGTCTGTTGTTTTTGCTGACTGCTCAACCAGGTATCGCCCAGCCAATTGCACCGACACCCTACGAAGCCCGCTATGAAGCCCGCGCCATGGGTATGCGAACTTCTGCCTGGCGTACGCTGGCTTTGAGCAATGATGTGTATCAGCTTGATCACGGCTTGGCGGTATCCGTTTTGGGCGCAAATTTAATCACTGTCAATGAGCGCACGGAGTTTCGTTGGCACGAACAACAAGCGATGCCTTTACAATATCACTATAAACAAAGCGGTGTGCGCAGACGCGATGAGCGTGTCACGTTTGACTGGTCTCAACAGTCAGCGACCATGAACCGGGATGGAAGAGAGCAGACCCAAATCCTCGAAGCGGGTTTTCAGGATAATCTCAGCTTTTCGGCGCAAATGAGTGCCGATCTGCTGAACAAGCCTGAGATGCGCACACCTGACACCATACTGTCATACCAGATTCTCGACGCACGTCGGCTGGAAATCCAGGATTACAAGGTTATTGGAGAAGAGCGCATCAGCACCCCGGCAGGAGAGCTCAATACCATCAAACTTGAGCGTATTCGGGACAGTGACAGTGGCAGGTCGACTGTCATCTGGCTATCTGCACAACATCAATACATTCTTGCAAAACTGCTGCAAATCGAAAGCAGCGGATCCGAAATGGCGTTGACACTGGAAGGCGTTACCTGGCCATAATCAGCGCATCATATCGTACTTACGCATCTTTTCCACCAGCGTGGTGCGCCGAATGTTCAAACGATCAGCTGCGCGTGCAACCACTCCACTGCAGTCATCCAACGCCTGCTCAATCAAATTTCTTTCCAGATTGGCAAGATATTCCTTCAGATCCAGGCCATTAAGCGGGAGCAAATGTGGATCCTGCGCAACACGCTCACCTGCCACGCGATCGGGGTCCACAGCAACCGTGTCTGTTTCATCATCAGATTCATGGGGTGTCAGATCAAACGACACTGGCTTGACAGACTTTTCGCCCGCGCTATCCAGCACCTTTAATGGTGGCAACTCCTCGTCTGCCAACTGAAATTGGCGAGGTAAATCCTGGACACCAACCACCGCATGCGGATGCATGATGGCCATACGTTCGACCAGATTGGCGAGTTCGCGTACGTTGCCTGGCCAACTGTACAAACTCAGTGCGCGAATTGCCGCCGAGTTAAAACGCACAGACCCACGTTTGCTGTGTTCAAGTCGACTGATCAATTCATTCAGCAGGTTAGGAATATCCGAGGAACGATCACGCAAAGACGGCATTTCTATCGGGAACACATTTAATCGATAGTACAAGTCCTGCCTGAACGTGCCATTGCTGATCATGTCTTCAAGATGTCGATGTGTGGCCGCCAGAATGCGCACATCGGTGTGCATGGTTTTTGTGCCACCCACCCGCTCAAAACATTGCTCTTGCAGTACACGCAACAGTTTGACTTGCATGTTTGGCGGCATATCACCAATTTCATCAAGGAACAGCGTGCCACCTTGCGCCAATTCAAAACGTCCTATGCGCGTCGATATAGCGCCGGTAAACGCACCTTTTTCGTGACCAAATAATTCGCTTTCAAGTAAGTCAGGGGGTATTGCGCCGCAGTTGATGGGTACAAATGGTTTGCTGGCACGACGGGAGTTTGCATGAAGATTGCGCGCGACAACTTCTTTGCCTGTTCCGGATTCGCCAGTAATCAACACCGTGACCTCAGTGTCGGCAACTTGTGACATCAATTGACGAATACGCTGAACTGCAGGACTGGCACCGACAAGACTGCGGAACATGTTGTAGTCACGAACGTTGCCTGACTCACTCAAGCGGGCGAAATGAGCGCCATGTACCTGCGCCTTGTGCAGCGCATCGAGCATAGGCTGGTAACTCAACGGCAACGGGAGGGTTGCCACCACACGATTTTTGATGGATTCAGCAAGCTCGGGCAAAACCTGACCGCCCAACAACACTATTGGCAAACCGGGATCCCAGGCAACCAGATCTTGCAGCAGGTTGGCCATCAGGGAATCTTTGTAATGCCCAACGAGTACCATACGGAGTTTTTCCGGTGATACTCCCAGGCTCGATGCATCATCGCGCCAGCTTGAGCGAGCCACGGTGATAGGCCGCTCTCCAAGAAATTCAAGCACGATACCAAGATCGTGGCTGAGCTTCTTGCTGTCTTCTATTAATAAAATATCAGCCATGCCCAGTTCCGGTACATAAAAGTGCAAGATATGCTGGCCTTTTGATGTACTCGTGCCTTGTTGTCAGTCTATTTTGATCCTTATAAGACCATTACCGGGCGTCTACTTTCAATACCCGTCACCATCATTTTATGCAGCAGGCGCGATAGCGTCCCATGCAGATTTTACGGTTCGCATGAGATTGCTGACTTCATCGATCATGACCGGATCATTCTTGATGTTCGCTTCAAGTAAACGTCGCTGCATATAATCGTACAAAGCATCCAGATTGTCGACCAAATCACGGGAATGTTTGGGATCAAGACTGCTTTGCAGTCCAGCAATAATCATGGTTGCCTTGCCAAGTAACAGCCCTTTCAGTGGAATATCACCGTTTTGCATGGCAGCTTTGGCTTGAATCAGCCGTTCAATCGCGCCATTCATCAACATTTGAATCAATTGATGGGGGTTAGCCTGCTCCAGTGCGCTTTCAGTATTGATGCGCTTGTACTGCGCGGCAGCGCTGTTTGTCGAATACATCAGATCACGTCTCCGTTAGTCATTTGTTGGCTTAGCTCTTTGATTTGGGTTTGGCGATTGCTTCCAGCATCGACAATTGCGAAGTCAGAAAGTCTGCCGTGGTGTTGAATTTGTTGATGATGATGTCATTCGCAGTAAATGATGCCGCTAATCTACTTTCTGTACGTGCCAGCCGCTCGTTCAAGGACACTCTGTCATCGGCAATGTTGACCAACTCTTGATTGAGGGCTGCCTGTCGCCCGCCCAGAATTCCTCCGGGGGTTAAATAGGCGTCTAATAGCCGGTTAAGCTGATCTGCTACGCCGCGGCTGTAATTGATGGATCCTCGGCTGCCGGTGCTACCACCTGTGATTTTTACCATCAGTCCGGCCGAGGCATCTGCTTCGCCGCTTGCCGATTTACCAACAGCCCCTTGAGAGCCTTTGCCGGCTGCAAATCCAAAAATACTGCTGGCGTCTCCTTGCAGATTGCTGATGGAGACACTGGAAGATGGGCCAACCGTGTTGGAAATAATGCCAAAACCACCCGAGGCCGTGTCGTATTCCACGCGGACAGACACACCCGCTGCCATCAGAGTCGCATCATTATTGATGGCTGTTTGCATGACCGCAGCCACCGCATCGGGATCGGTATCTACCAATACTCCCAGCGTGATATTGCCAGAGAGAATACCGTCAACGTCTACTTTAAAGCTGTCCAGCACAGAACTTGTGGATAAATCGCCATGTGCTGCATTCAGATAAAAACCCGGCACCGCCGGATCTTTGCTGCTGGACGCCGTCAGAATTTGTCCCTTTCCTGTTGCCTCGATGCCATTGATGGTACCTGCAACATCAACCCCACGCGTGGATACCGGCGCAGCACCCACATTTTCATGAAGCCCCAATTTCTGCGCGGCTGCCACATTAACCTGACTGAATTCAAACAGATCACCCGCATCTGCTGTAGAGAACACCAGCCGTCCCAATTCGTCTTCGGTGTCGTACACATAATCCACAAATACTTCGATACCGTCACCGGACAACGCCGTGTCCAGCATGGACTTTAATGCCGTCGTCAATTCATCCGGTGTCGTATACGTTGTTTGTGGCATACTCAAAAGACCGGTGCTGATGCCATTGACGGAAAACTCAAATTCGGTGTCACTGTCCACAACCAGTGCGGTATCAAATGGATCCGAGCTCACCCCGGTGGTGTTGGCCAGACTGGCGAGTTGGTTTCCCTGAAAGGGTCCATAACCATCTTCAACCAAACCCAAGGTATTGGCAGCTGCGGTTGTAATACTGACAATACGGACAACCGATTCGGATCCGTATCGGTTTGAGCTCATTTCAAAACGGTTATCAGCAGCGTTAAAACTCACCGTAATGGTGTCTTCCGCATCCAGCACTTCGCTGTTACTGTTAATCTGTCGCTGAATTTCCTCAGCCAGGTCATCGGCAGTATCATAGGTGCCCTCGGTCAGACTGATGGCGGCCTCTGAACTGTTTAATCGCACAGTAAAGGTTTTATTGCTGCTATCGATCGCGATCGTGCCGGCACCTAGCGCTGCCACCGACACACCTTCGTAACTGCCTGTGGTTGCCATTCTGGTGATTTCAACAGCAAACTGCCCGGCCTTTGTCTGAGACCCGGCACGTATAAATTCAACCTGATTGTCAGACGACACGCCATTCGCCGCAAACAAAGACGTTACCGCTGATGGATTTGCAGTAAAAGCGGTACGGAATTTTGCCGCATCCAGTTTCAGCTGATAGTCGCTGAACTGATCGGTGGAAATGCCGACTTCCGCGAGTGATCTGACATCCAATGTCGTGTTAAACGAGCGTAATGTACCGTTGATTTCAGACATCATTCGGCGCAGTGCAGCATCCCCCGTCAACAAACTACCCTGGCCGCTCTCCCCTGCCTCAGCATTAAATGCAGTCAAGGTATCACCGAGCGTTTTCAGCTGATTGTAACTGTCAACAAAACCCTGCATTTTTTCGAGTAAGGCAGCAGGATCTTTGCTGACAGACAAACTGATCGGGCCGTTGGTGGTTTCTTTTAAATTGAGTGTCACGCCGGGAATAACACCCACAACGAGATTGTCTTCTCGAGTAACTGCCAAGCCATTGACTGTAAATTGTGCGTCCTGCGCTGCCTGGGTTTGTGTTGCTGTTTGCGATATCTGATTAAAATTGAACGCTGTCATGCCGGCCGTACCCGTACCGGTCAACTGAATACTGTTGTCAGCACCCGCTTCATCGCTGGTCAGCAATAATCTGAAGCCGCTGCCATCATCAACAATAGTCGCCTGAACACCGATATCAGCGTCATTGATCGCATCCCGCATCCCGGCCAGCGTATTGTTACTGCTGGAAATAATGACGTTGCGAGAGGGTTTGTCAGCATTGACGGCAAACCCCTGATACACATCAAACTCATCAATATCCGTTGTACCAAACCGGAATGTCAGGACGCCCGTGCCGATGGCTTCATTGATAGAACTGTAACTCTGTGTTGCGATGGTATGTTGCTGGGCCAATTGCTGGATATTGACTGAATACGTGCCATTTCCTGCGATGCTGGTAGCTGTAGCAGACAGCGCATCCTGATTGCTGGACGTCACTGTGCTGGCATTAAACGCAGACACACTGTTTAGCGCTTTCATAGATGAATTGAACTGGCTAACAGCACTGCTGACTTCGCCAAATGCGGAAATTTTGGCATCGACCAACGCTTTTCGGGAATCAAGACGCAACTCGGCTGGCGCGCGCTCAGCGTTAACCAGATTTTCCAATAGCTCACTGGTCAGCAGCCCTGAACCGATACCGAGTGATTGAATTGTTGCCATATCTGCCTCTTACTCGAGCTCATTTGCTGTCAAATCGTCGTTGCCACCAACGATTGCAGCCGCACATTGCGTTTCACCAAAAAATTAGCAAGAAACGCGCCAGCATCTGAAGGCCATGTGCTGCCCTTGTGTAATCAGTGTTATCGACCGAACCCGCCTTTACTTGACGCTGCCGACGGCAAGGGTTTGCCGCACGTTTTGCCAGCACGACATATATCGGGCAATAAAATCCTCGCTTTAACGCAGATCGCAGGATTAACATCTCAAACCATTGAGAGTCGTGACCGGCTTGGCTAGAATCAGGCCAACTTGATAAGGAGAAGAAGCTATGAACAATAGACCCGTACCTGCCTGCAGAATGACCTTCCTCAGCGTGGGCATTGCAACGACCTTGATGTTGTCAGTTAATGCCCTTGCCCAAGACGGCTACATCGTCCCGCGCACCTGGGATGGCGCACCTGATCTGCAAGGTGTTTGGCGTAACGCAACCGTGACACCACTGGAACGGCCTTCAGAACTGGGGACCAAGCGAGCTTACACTCGCGAGGAAGCGTTTGCTTTGGAACGCGCCGCTCAACAGGAAGTTGAGGAAGACAATGAACCGCTGGATCCGAACCGCCCACCACCCCCTGCAACCGCATTGCCGCCCGTAGGCAACTATGATCTGTTCTGGACTGACCGCGGCATGTTTATGCCGACGATCAATGGTGAGTACCGTACATCAATTATCATCGAACCGGAAAATGGCAAGATCCCGGGCTACAAACCAGAGTTTCTGGCAAAGCGGGCTGAAGAGCGCGCCAACGGGCCAGGACCGTTTGACGGTCCTGAAGGTCGGGGTGTCGGTGAACGCTGCTTGCTGTCATTCGGGTCACATTCCGGGCCGCCCATGTTGCCGGTCATGTACAACAGCCACTACGAAATTTTCCAGTCACCCGGTTACGTCGTTATTCTGGCTGAGATGGTTCATGATGCTCGTATTATAAAAATTGTGGACGAACACGCACCCGGTGCCGAGATTATGGAAAAGTGGATGGGTGACTCCATCGGGCGCTGGGAAGGTGACACGCTGGTTGTGGAAACGCGTCACTTTAATCCAGACCAGAATTTCCGCGGCGCGTCAGAGAGTTTGACCGTCATTGAAAAGTTCCGGCGCGATAACGAACACAAAATCATTTACAGTTTTACGGTTGAAGATCCCAGCGTGTTTGAATCCAGTTTTACAGGCGAGCTGGCACTGACATCGTTTGATGAGCCAATCTACGAGTACGCATGTCACGAAGGTAATTATGCATTGGCTGGCACACTGGCTGGCGCGCGATTGGCGGAAGAAGAGGCCCGTAAGGCCGCTGCAGCGCAACAATAAAATCTGCCGGCGCCCGCCCCAAAAAAAAAGGGATGATTCAAAGAATCATCCCTTTTTTACACTTACTTGATTGACTACAGACTGCATGCGCTGTTTTCAGACTTGCGCCTTGAACAATGAAATAGGCTCCTGAGATTCCAGTTTACGGGCAAGCTCTTGAGCTTCTTGACTGTCAAATCGTCTTAACACCTTGCGCGATTCGCGATCGACAACTGTCACCGACGGCTCACCACTGTCCGGGTCGAAATCAAAAATGATGTCGCGTTTAACTGACTGAACATACTCATTCAAGCGAGACACTGCATGTTCGGTGGTACCGCTTTTTGCCGCCGAAACCACATCATCCTTGTCACTGTCGGCAATTTTCTTCAAACCACCGCGTGACTGGGTGTCAGATTGTTCCTTGTGTCTGGCTGACTGCTGCTCCTGCTTGTTTTCAAGCGGATTCTCCGCTTGCTCAAGACCATTTTCAGTATCAATGACCTGCACAGAATTGATTTTTTCCCTGGCAACTAACGCAGGCTGGAATCGGGTGATACTGATTTCACTCACAACGCGCCTCCCCCAACAAGCTCAGGGTTAATGTTTCCGGGTGGACACTCACAAATTCCGGATCCTACGTCCGGCCCGGGCCTGCAAAACAAAATCCGCCCGGTATTACCGTGTTATCGGTGCAAACCGGGCAGACTTTAGTTATTTATTAACGCAGCAGTGACAATACTTGCTCAGGACCAGAGTTCGCCTGTGACAGGATGGAAATACCAGCCTGCTGCAGAACCTGACTACGTGACAGCGCCGCTGCTTCAGATGCGAAATCAGCGTCTTTGATACGTGAGTTTGCAGTTGACAGGTTCTCTGAGGTCACAGCCAGGTTGGAAATGGTAGACTCAAAACGGTTTTGAATCGCACCGAGATCCGCACGAGCACTGTTGATGCTGTTCAGCGCGTTATCGACCGCCGCCAGGGCAGCATTGGCGCCTTCCTGTGTGGAGATGTCTACATCGCTCAGGAACTGGCCTGACTCTGCGCCACCGAAGGTGCCGGCAGTGAAGCCAAGCTGTTCGAGAGCGGCATTTCCGTTGGTGCCACCTGATACCGTGAACTGACCACCAGAGCTCAACGTTACTGAAGAGTAGGTTGTCTGTGGTGTTGCAGTAGCAGAAGTGTTTGCGATTCCAAAATCCGTGGCATCCGCAACGCCAGCACCGGCTGCCGTCATACCCATAACAATGTTGCGGCCATCCGCTGCAGTCAGCGTCAGACCTGCACCATTATCTTCTGCCACAACGCCGGTTTGACCGGATACAGCGTTAATTGCTGCTACCGCAGAGGCGCGGTCTGCATCCTGATCGCCAATTGAGGTTAAGGCAATATCAACACCATTCAGGCTCAACGTTGTTGCGTCACCGTCTGTTCCTGTTGTTGTCTGTTCACCTTCAATCACATTGGCATTGGCTGACGCGGTTACGCCCGTTGCATCTGAAGACTTGTTGATGGCTGCTGCAATAGCGATGGCAGAACCTTCTTTCAAGCTACTGAAGTCAGTATCTGATGACAGCGTGTATGACGCTGTATCATCGGCTGCACTGGCAGCCGCAATCGCCACACCGTTGATCACTAGGTCGCCAGCGTCCAGACTGATCGTTGCATCAGCAGCAGCATCCGCTGCCTGACGTGTGTTGGTGCTGACATTGGCTACGCCTGAGGTATAGGTGCCTGCTGTCAAACCGGCTGCTGCAGGAGCCGTACCGCTGATTTCGATTGAGCTGACATCGGAATTGGCTACCAGCGTAAATCCACCTGCATAGGTGTCCGCAGCCGCAAGACCTGTGTTGGCCGCAGTCAAGGTAGTGAATGCAACCTCGATGTTGCGTCCATCAGCAGCGACCAGTGTTACACCCAGATCGTCATCTCCTGTATCAACAGCAGTAACGCCGGTGAGCGCAGATTGAGCGTTGATTGCTGTCACGACAGAAGCCCGTGTAGTAGCGGCGTCGGCAGTCGTCTGAATGGAGATACTGGTCCCGTTGATTGAGACAGAACCCGTTGCGTCACCAGCGGTCATCACGCTACCAGCAACACTGTTAGCGTCTACAACAGCAGTAACACCAGTCTGGTCAGATACACGGTTAATGGCCGCAGCTTTGGAAATCGCGCTAGTGCTGGCCTCTGCGGTTGAAGCGTTGTCATCTGCAGCACGGGTAGCACCTACAGACACACCGTTGATGATCAGTTCACCAGTAGCAAGGGCGTCATCTGTACGAACAGAAGATACACCATTTTTGGCTGCCACACCCAAGGTGTCTGCAGTCAACTTGCCGATAGAAATATTCACTACGTCACCGGCATTGGCGCCGACCTGAATAGAGGTAGAGAAGCTACCATCCAGCAGTTTTACACCATTGAAGTTAGTAGTATCAGCAGTACGACCGAGTTCTTCCAGCAGCTGACTGGCTTCTGCCTGGAGAGCTTCACGGTCTGACGCACTGTTGGTACCGTTAGCTGCTTGCAGTGCCAGTTCACGGACACGCTGCAGTGATTCGGTCATGGAACCGAGTGCGCCTTCTGCTGTCTGAGCCAGCGACACGCCGTCGCCTGAATTACGGATCGCTACCGCGATACCTTTGATCTGCGAGTCAAAACGGGTAGAAATCGCAAGACCGGCAGCATCATCTTTGGCGCTGTTAATACGCAGACCAGAAGACAGACGCTGCAGGGCCTGGTTAGTTTCAGCTTGCGAGCTGGACAGATTGCGCTGCGCGTTAAGTGAAGCGATATTGGTATTTATGACTTGAGCCATGCTTGTTTACTCCTGAGTTTACACATTAAACTGAGCGCATACCGAGGAGACTTTAACCAGCTCACTGTTATGCGTTACACCATTTAACGACACGAAATTTTAAATCTTTAATTGAATTTCAAGGATTTTTTCGGGTTCGGCAGAAAATATTTTTCTTTAGAACTTTTTTCAGGAATTTGCAGATGAGCTCTGAAAACGAAAAAGCCGTAACAGGCGACATTTCAACTTTTTATAAAAATACCATTTCAAATCAAACTGTTAAGTGGGAAGAAATCCTCTCCTTATCAACACAGCTTTTACAACTTGCGTACCAGAAAAACTGGCTATCTTTAATGGATCTTCACAAAAAGCGTGATGATTTGCTCGACAGTTTTTTCAAAGAATCAATAGATGAAGGCATTGTCGACACGATAAGAAATGACATCCTCACTATCAAAAACCAGGATGAAGAAATTGTTCGATTGGTTAAAAATAACCAGCAACAATTGGGAGATGAATCACAGCAATTACATGCTATGAAAAAACGTATCAACAGCTATCTATCGGCAGGCGATAAAAAACTTTAATCCTTTCTAACATGGCTTTCGCCCCTCTGCTGAAGGTAACAGAGGGGCGATCAGACCTGATACTTCCGCTTACTGCAGCAGCGACAATACCTGCTCAGGGCCAGCATTCGCCTGTGACAGGATAGAGATACCAGCCTGTTGCAGCACCTGACTACGGGACAGCGCAGCTGCTTCAGCCGCAAAATCCGCATCCTTGATGCGCGAATTGGCTGTCGACAGGTTCTCTGAGGTTACCGCCAGGTTGGAGATCGTAGACTCAAAACGGTTTTGCACCGCACCAAGATCCGCACGAGCACTGTTGATACTGTTCAACGCATTATCAACCGCCGCCAGCGCAGCATTAGCACCTGCCTGTGTGGAGATATCTACTTCATTCAGGAACTGACCTGACTCGGCGCCACCAAACGTGCCCGCCGTAAAGCCCAATTGCTCCAGAGCCACATTGCCATTAGTGCCACCTGACACAGTGAATTGACCACCTGAACTCAAAGTTACAGTACCGTAGGTTGTCAGCGGAGTTGCAGCTGCAGCCGTGTTAGCGATACCAAAGTCGTCAGCAGTTGCCAACAGCGTTGAGTCTACACCCATCACAATATTGCGGCCATCTGCAGCAGTCAGGGTCAAGCCTTCACCATTGTCTTCAGCAATAACACCGGTCTGACCGGACACAGCATTGATTGCTGCCACCGCAGAGGCACGATCGGCATCCTGATCACCGGCTGAGGTCAAGGTAATATCGACACCATTCAGGCTCAATACCATGGATTCGCCCGCAGCCGCCGTTGTTGTCTGCGAGCCTTCAATAACGTTTGCATTCGCAGACGCAGTGACACCGGTTGCATCAGATGCCTTGTTGATTGCAGCTGCGATGGCAATAGCAGAACCCTCTTTCAAGCTACTGAAGTCTGCATCAGCCGGAACAGTGTAAGAGGCAGTATCATCTGCCGCACTGGCGGCACCAATGTTTACACCATTAATAACCAGATCACCTGCATCCAGACTGATCGTGGCATCAGCCGTAGCATCAGCGGCAGTGCGTGCCACTGTGCTGACATTTGACACACCAGAGGTATAACTGCCTGTTGTCAATCCAGCATTCGCAACATCAGTACCTGTAATCTCGATTGCGCTCACATCTGAATTGGCAACCAAGGTAAAACCACCTGCATAAGTCTCGGCAGCGGCAAGGCCGGTGTTGGCTGTTGTCACAGTTGTCAGTGCGATTTCGATATTACGACCATCCGCCGCAACCAGCGTGACACCAAGATCATCATCGCCGGTATCAACTGCCGTGACGCCGGTTAACTGAGACTGCGCATTGATTGCTGTAACAACCGCCGCTCTGGACGACGCCGCGTTGCCTGTTGTCTGGATTGAAATGGACGTGCCATTAATGGTTACCGAACCAGTCGCATCGGATGCTGTCATGACACTACCCGCAACGGTGTTTGCATCAACCACAGCCATCACACCTGTCTGGTCTGAAATGCGATTGATTGCTGCAGCCTTGGAAATGGCGCTGGTGTTAGCTTCTGACGTAGACGCTGTATCGTCTGCAGCACGTGTAGCACCAACAGACACACCATTAATGACCAAGTCACCCGCAGCCAGCGCAATGTCTGTACCTACTGAAGACACACCATTTTTGGCTGCAACACCCAAGGTGTCGGTGGTCAGCTTGGCGATACCAATGTCAACCGTATCGCCTGCATTGGCACCTACCTGAATAGACGTGGCAAAACTGCCATCGAGCAGCTTGACGCCGTTGAAGTTAGTACCTTCTGCGGTACGAGCTATTTCTTCGATCAATTGCTTGGCTTCCGCTTGCAGAGCTTCCCGGTCAGATGCGCTGTTGGTACCGTTAGCCGCTTGCAGCGCCAGTTCACGAACGCGCTGCAAGGATTCGGTCATGGAACCGAGCGCACCTTCTGCAGTCTGAGCCAGCGACACGCCGTCGCCTGAGTTACGGATAGCAACCGCGATACCCTTGATCTGGGAATCGAAGCGTGTAGAGATTGCCAGACCAGCCGCATCGTCCTTGGCACTGTTGATACGAAGACCTGAGGACAATCGTTGCAGTGCCTGATTGGTGTCGGCCTGGGATGTGCTCAGGTTACGCTGAGCATTCAGTGATGCGATATTGGTATTGATTACTTGACCCATTATTATAACTCCAGTTTCTTAAGTTTGTTTTGAGTTGCACATCGCAAATATCAAAGCAACTCGCTATATTTTTTTAAACCCGTTTTGTTAAAACATATAACGACAATAAAATTTAATTCTTTAGCTTTTTATCCTTTTTTCATTCATATTTTTATATACTCCTTATTCTATTACTTTAATTTACCTGTCTCTATATAAGATCAAACAATGACATTCTTGATATTCTTGCAAAACTTGTCTGAGCGGCTTCGAGAACAAAACTCTCTTGAGTCAATTGACTTATGGCCTTGGCATAATCCAGATCCGACAACTCAGACAATGCTGTTCGGACAACCAATTCAAAATCTTCGTTTGCTGACTGCGTCGCTTCAATCTGATTCATGCGAGAGCCAACAGCGCTGCGAGTCTGCAATAACTGCGTCTGTGCATTTTCGAGATTACTGATTGTTGTTTTCATTGAGTCTGCCAGCAAGGATCGCTCCGCAGTGTTATCACCCAATCTATTAAGGTTGGAAATAAAGTCCTCGAGACCTTCAAGCAAACCTTTCTTGTTGCTAGACTCCACAACAAAGGTATCACCCTCAGCTGGACGGCCTTGAACGCGGAGAACAGCACCGGCGAACTCAATTTCATTACCAGAGACATATGGCACGTTCTGCATTAATACCCGGCCATCCGATATTTGCTTGACTGTATAGTTCAGGCCAGGCGGCACAATTTCATCAACCGGGCGAAACTCGATAACAGCGCTTTCAGGAACAAACTCGGCAAATCGTTCGGCGTTCCGGACTTGTGCACCACTCACTTGCGCAGGGGGCACCGCAGCATTACCAGCACCAGCAGATACAGACACACTTGGCTTGGCGCTTTGAATATTCAAAAACAGGTCAAAACCTGAGTCGTTGGCAGCAATGGAAGTGACCGGGCCAACCTGCACAAAGCGTTGACCTTCATCCCCGTGGTACTGGTATCTGCCTTCAGCATCTTTTGCAAAAGGTGCAGTATTGCCTTTGTATCCGGCAAACAAATATTCGCCGCTGGCATCTTTGGTATTCATCAGCTGCGCCATGCTATCCACCACAGTTTGCAACTCAGTTGCGATGTAACCACGTTGCTCTTTGTTGAGCGCCGCGCTGCCAGATTGCAGCACCAGTTCCTGAGCTTTCTGCTGCAGATCACTGATGCCCGCCAGCGCTGCTTCTTCTCTCAGCAATCTGCTGTTGAGTGTGGACAAACTGCTGTTAAATTTTTTCATGTCCGTCAGTTCTTGATTCAACTGCAAAATGCGTGTTGCAGCTATCGGATCATCGGCCGGCGTCAGCACACGCTTGTTTGTGGCAATTTGTTCCTGTGTTTTACTCACAGCCTTTTGCACATCAAGCATTGGATTCAGGCCGCGGCTGAACAACTGATTTGTAGACATACGTACTGACATAATTTTTCCCTTCAGCCTCGTCCTTACATGTTCAACAGTGTGTCGAACAAATCTCTCGCCAGAGTGATCAGTCGTGCCGACGCGTTGTAGTGTTGTTCAAGTTGAATAAGTCTGGCGGCTTCCTCTTCGAGGTTTACGCCAGACACCGACTGCAAGGCGTCCATGGATTGTCTTAACATGGACTCACCAGCGCTCTGATTGATGCGAGCCTGACTGGTCAAAATGCCGAGGCTCTCGGCCAACTGACCGTAAGCGGCGTGATACGTCAGGTTACCGTTGGACAGTGTTGGTCGACTGTTCAGACCCAGTATTGCCGATCCATTACGGCTGTCCGCGGTACCGTTTGTATTGTAGGAAATGACAAAACTGTCGCCTGCTTTCGGGGCTCCATCAACGCCCGTCCCGCTCGTCATTGACACCTGTATTCCACGGTAACTTGGCTGCCCCACCGGCGCAGGCCCAAACACACCATCGTTTCTGTTCGAAAACATCTGGGAGTTGGCCGTCAGCTGGATATCAATTTTGCCACCGATGGTAAAGTTGACCGCTGGATCTGCCGGGGCTGGCGCATTAATCAATTGAGAGGGATCGCCTGCTCGCAGCGAGCCAGAGCCGTCCAGCTGAAATGACAAATCAACGCCGAGTGTCGAAAACACTGTCAGATTGATGCCATCACTTCGCGCGCTGATACCTTGGGCCTGAAAATCGGCCATTCTGTTGATGCGATCGCGAATAAAATCTGGCGTCAGCGGATTCGGGATATTTTCAGGTGCAGCCTCGCCCGGCCCGACCCACGCAGGGTTAGTCAGCTCGATTCCGTTCAGTGTCAGTGTTAATGGGTCCGGGCCACCACTTTGGAAATCAGTGAGTACCACCGAAGAGTAGGCAGTCGCTTGCATACCGTTAAGACCGGAAATTCTGCGCGCCGCACTGGCGGCGGTTTCGTCTGGCAGCAACGTCAGGTGCTGCTCTTTGATGAAACCCGTCGTATCATCAATTGTCTGAAAGCGCAGTACTTCGCCCGGATAGCCATTCGTGCTTGACCCCGGCTGCACCTGGGCAACGGCCAATCCGCTGCTGGTAACACTGGTACCGCCGGCTTCTCCCGGGAAAATATTGTTACGGGCACCCGGCGTAAAACTCAGGTTGGTGAGCGGCGGGCTCAGTGGCACGGGACGCGCCGGATCAGAGTAGTCCAACACATCGTAGGTAGTCGCTGAGGTGAACCGCACCATCATCGGTGGACTCAATTCGCCGGCCTTTGAGAACAAGTCGGTCTCTATGCTGTTGACTTCGGTAGACAACAGCCTTACACCACCCTGATTTGAGACAGAGGAATCAACACGGATTGCAGACGCAAAGGCAAATTCCTCGGCGCGGGAAATCTGTACCTGAAGTTGCTTGGCACCCAGTTTGGTTGGCTGAATCAAGAAACGGTCGCCGCTCTGGAAGCTGCCGGCTTCAAAATTCAGTTTAAAACCATCCACTGAAATAGATTGCGGGTAGCTTGTACCCAGTGAACCATCGCTGACTACTTTTCCATCAGACAATCTCACCAGTGAGTATTTCTTTCCCGGGCCCGGGAATTTGAGTTCGTAGTCGCTGATTTGCAACTCAGACACAGAATCAATGGTGACATTGAGAATGCGATCATTTGGTGGCACGTTGTTGAGCGATGCGCGCACGCGATCTTTGGAGGCAACCGCGCCGTTGACATCAGCAAAAATCAGCCCGCCCAGACTGCCTTCCAGATCCATGCCCAATTTGTTCTGCTCATTGACTTCAAAAGCAATCGTAGTTGCCAACAGGCCTATAGCACCGATTGCAGGCTCAAGCGCCTCCTGACGGAATCGCATCAGTGCGCCCAACTCACCACCCGTCATCAGTTTATTAACGATCTGATTACCCTGAGCACTGACAAACGCCAGATCAAAACGGCTGGGATCGGTTGCACCGGGAACCGCTTTTAAGGTTTGGGTTGCATTACCGACAACCAACGGTTGCCCCTGCCCGATAAACACATCCTGGCCACCTTCCGGACGGGATACTGTGCTGACATTGACGAACTTGGATAACTCGCGTATGACCACATCAAGTTTGTCGAGCAGGTCATTGGGTTGATTGCGTCCGCCAGACTGTGAAGACTCGCCAATGACTTTATTCAAGTCAGCAATCTGCTTGGCTAAGGTAGAAATATTGTCTGCAACAGCGACCAACTGCTTGTTGACGGATTCATTCTGGCTGACCAATCGGGATTCAACGGCTTTAAACCCAGCAGTCATTTGATTGGCTTGCGTCAGCAACAATTGCCGGCCAAGTAATGATCCCGGATCGTTGACAGACTCATTAACCGCACCGAAGAAGTCATTAACATAGCGTGACAAATTGGTCTGATCTGAGGCCAGCAGGTTGTTCACCTGAGAAATGTTGAACAGGTAGGCATCTGAATCGCTCAGCACAGAGATATCGCGAACAACCTGATCAACCAGGTACTTTTCGGTATGACGATAAATATCATCGATCTTGACCCCAGCGCCCAAATAACCTGCCGCTGTTCTCAGCGAGGGATTGGTTGACTGAATAATAGACTGCCGGCTGTAGCCTTCAGTATTGGCATTGACGATGTTGTTACCGGTAATCGACATGGCTGTCTGATTAAGTCGGATCCCAGTGATTGCTGTGTTAATGAGTCCACTCATCTCAGTTCACCCATGTTGCTGAGCGCACGCCCAGGCTGGCTTGATTCAGAGAAGGACTACGAAGAACACTTTGAATTTTTTCTGCATAGTCAGGATCAGTGGCATACCCTGCCCTTTGCAAATGATTGCTATAGGCAGACGAATCGGAAGCGTTCTCCAGCGCTTGCGCATAACGCGGCTGGTTCTGCATCAATTGCACATAATCTGCAAAACTTTCCTCGTAAGAATTGTACGAGCGAAAGCTGGCCACTTCGCGGTGCATCGCGCCATCACGGAACTCCAGGGTGCTGACGTTGGCGCGACCACCCTGCCAAGTAGCCGTCGCTTTGATGCCAAATAGGTTGTAACTGGGCGCACCATCAGTACCGCGGATCATTTTTGTGCCCCAACCGGTCTCAAGAGCCGACTGGGCCAGCAAGACACGCGGGTCAACACCCAATTCCGCAGCAAACTTCTCTGCCACAGGCAGCAGGTGTTCTACAAAAGACTCAGGCGAATCAAATTGTGCCGGTGCTGGCTGGTGTGCCGGCTTTTCTATTGCCGCAGGTAAAAATTCAGCAACCTGTCGGGCATTCACTGTTCGTGATCTGAGTTCAGCCACGCGTGGCTCAGTCGCGACTGCGTCACTGACAATTCGGCTTTCCGCGCGCTGCACGTTGCCAGTAAAGCGACGCGCACCCGTCAGGTCGCCAGTCAGTGCGACCGTTGCTGACAAGTCGTTGGCGCGAGCTGGCTCATAACGCTGCATCAACTGACGATGCAGTGTTTCGGCAAGTCCTACTCCACCGGATGCCGACATATGCAAGGCCAGTTGGTTGTCAAAATTTTCCTGGTGGAAATTTGTTTCATTGCTACGCAAGTAGTTATCACCAAACAAGGCTTCCTCACCGGCACGCATGCCTTTGAGCATCATGTTTAAAAACATGGCCTCAAACTGCTTGGCCACTTCACGCAGACCTTCGGTTGAATCTTTACGACCCAACTGACTGATGGCATTCAGGCCATTCAGATCTGTGTAAATTGACGCGTCGCGGATGTTGGTGATCATGACGTTATTCCTCAGATCACAATCAGGTCGGCGCGTAATGCACCAGACTGTTTGAGGGCTTCAAGAATGGCAGCCAGATCGCCCGGTGCCGCACCGACTGCGTTAATCGCTTGCACGATGTCTGAGAGTGTTGTGCCGGCATCAAACAGGAACATACGGCTGTCTTCCTGGGTTACTGTGATGTCGGATTGAGGCAGCACGGCGGTCTCACCATCAGAGAATGGCGCGGGCTGGCTGACTGCAAAACCTTCAGTAATGGTGACACTCAGGCTGCCATGGGTGATTGCAGCCGGGGAAACACGCACGTGCTCACCAATCACGATGGTGCCGGTACGTGAGTTGACGATGACACGTGCGGATGCCGCACCCTGCTCGATTTGCATATTTTCAAGCTCGGAAACATACGCGACGCGTGCCTGTGGATCGATCGGCGCGCGAACACGAATTGACACGGCGTCCAGCGCTTCGGCAGTTCCCTCACCCAGAAAACCGTTGATCGCACCTGACAATCGACGCGCCGTGGTGAAATCGGCTCTTTTCAGATTAAACGTTACATAATCACCGGTATTAAAGGCAGTTTCTACTTCACGCACCGTGGTTGCGCCACCCGGGATTCTGCCAACACTGGGCACATTAATGGAGATTCGTGAGCCATCAGCCCCGTCCACACCAAGGCCACCAACAATCAGGTTGCCTTGCGCAATGGCGTAAACCTCGCCATCCACACCCATCAGGAAAGTCCGCTCCAGGCTACCGCCACGAAGGCTGGCGGCATTCGCCAGGGACGATACGGTGATGTCGATGTTCTGACCGGGTTTGGTAAATGCAGGCAGTTCGGCCTGTACAGACACCACGGCAACATTGCGCAGCTGGAAGTTTTGATTGGCTGGCATCGGAATACCAAACTGATCAAGGTAGGCACGGAAAGATTCGGCGGTAAACGGCGCCTGGGTTGTCTGATCACCTGTGCCATCCAGACCTGTCACCAGACCCACACCCACTAACTGGTTAGCCTGCACGCCCTGAATGTTTGCGATATCCTTGATGCGATCAGCATGCGCAGGTACTGAAAATCCCAGTATCTGCGCAACAATCAGCACGGCACACAGCATGGTTTTGCATGCGTGGTGTCTGGCGTTTGATTTTGCTGACAAGTGTTTCATGTGTGTTTCCTGATCGTGCTGAGTCAAAATTTGTTTAGGTCAGTTGTATTAGAGCGGCCAAAAGGGTCCGACAAAAAATCGACTGAGAATGCCAGGCTCATTGGTGTTGGCCAGGGTGCCAGTGCCGCTGTATGCGATCCGCACATCTGCAACACGGGTTGACGCAATGGTGTTATCCGGTGCAATGTCCTGACGTCTGACCAAGCCACTGATGCGGATGTATTCTTTGCCACGATTGATCTGCAGCCATTTTTCTCCACGGACTTCCAACAAGCCGTTAGGCAGCACATCTGTAACCGTTACGGTGATGTTGCCACTGAGTTGGTTGCTCAGATCTGTGTTGGCTGAACCTGAGAAATCAGACCCACCGCCAAACTCGAGAGCACTTTCGCTGCGACCAAACAAGGACACTTCGCCAGTGCTGGTGTTGGATTCTTTGTTAAACGTTGTTCCTGAGGAATTGCTGGCACTGGTCGATTCATTCAGGTTAATGGTCAACACATCACCAAGTCGGTGGGCGCGACGCTGATACAGATTGACCGCAGTACCCGGACTGTAGATAGAGCCTGACACGCGACCGGAATCATCCGCTGCACTGACCCAGACAGGTGCATAACGTGGGTCATCGGGCGACGGTGCTTCCGGCAAACGCACACCACAAGCCACCAGCAACAGCACGGGGCTGAGTTTTGCGAGGCGTTTGATCTGTGTTGTGTTCATGCGTTACTCCTGCAATTCAATTGGTTTCAGCGATCAAAGATTCTGGCTAAGGAAAGACAACATCTGGTCAGCAGTGGAAATGACTTTAGAGTTCATCTCGTAAGCGCGTTGTGTGGTAATCATGTCCACCAGCTCTTCAACAACTTCGACGTTGGAACTCTCAAGTGCCCCCTGAACCACCAATCCCATACCGTTCTGGCCAGGTGCCGCCTGTTGCGGGGTACCACTGGATACGGTCTGCACAAACAAGTTGCCGCCAATGGCCTGCAATCCAGCCGGGTTAATAAAATCTGCGAGATTCAAATTGCCAATATTTACAGATTCAGCTTGCCCCACCAGTTTGGCGGTCACGACACCATCGGAACCAATGGTGATGCTTTGGGCATTTTGTGGAACGTTCAGGCCAGGATTCAGCAAGTGGCCAGAGGCGGTGACAATCTCTCCATCAGAACTCATATGGAATTGCCCATCACGGGTATAGGCAGACGTGCCATCCGGCATCAGGATTTCGAAAAATCCGCGGCCATTGACGGCCAGATCCAGAGCCTCACCCGTTGTCTGCAGCGCGCCTTGGTTGAACAGCTTCTGAGTCCCGACCACGCGTACACCGGTACCCACTTGCAAACCTGAAGGCAGCTCTGTGTTCTGGGTAGAGTTGGCACCTGGCTGGCGTTGGATCTGGTACAGCAGGTCTTCAAAAACCACTCGGTCTTTTTTGAAACCATTGGTTGCCACGTTTGCCAGGTTGTTTGACAACGCCGCAAGGCGCGTATCCTGGGCGCTCAGACCGGTCTTTGAAATGTATAGTGCTGCGTGCATTCTGTTTTACTCCTGTTGCCGGGTCAGCCGGCACCTCACTCACTTTGCCCTTCACAGCGGCAATTTCTTTCCGCTACTTCTGCTCTTGTTACTGTATCTGCAAGAGCCGTGCCGAAGTTTCAGAATTTTGTTGAAGTGTTTGAATTAACTTAACATTCATCTCGTAGTTGCGAGTCAGATTGATCATTTCCACCATGGAATCGACCATATTGACGTTGCTGCCTTCCAGATAACCGGACACCAGTTGCACGCTGCCATCGGGGAACGCATCCAGACCATCACGACTGCGCAACAGGCCATCTGACCCTTTGATCATTTCCGCCTGATCCAGATTAACCAGCTTGATGCGATCCACCGCGGCAAGCACATCTGCCGCCTGTCCCAACTCCCTGAGGGACACCGTGCCGTCTTCACCAATTTCAATCGACTCATGGGGCGGCAACACAATCGGGCCGCCGTTGCCAAGCACCGGCAATCCATTACCGGTCATCAGTTCGCCAAACACGCTGATCTTCAAATCACCCGCCCGGGTATAGGCCTCACTACCGTCAGCAGTTTGTACCGCTATCCAGCCATCACCGCTGACCGCGACATCCAGGCTGTTGCCTGTCTGTTGCAGTGGGCCTTTGCTGAAATCGGTACCAGGGTTCTCGGTCATGCTGTAAACGCGGGTAGGCATCCCATCGCCATACACCTGCATGGAACGCGCTTGCGCCAGATCTGCACGGAAACCAGTGGTACTGGCATTGGCCATGTTGTGTGCGTGTACGGCTTGAGCGCGCATGGTCTGCGACGCGCCGGTCATGCTGATGTAAAGGGCCTTATCCATTGCTATCTCCGGGTCAAGTCAGTGTGTTACAGGTTGATAATGGTCTGGGTCGCGTCATCGGTAGCGGAAATGATCTGAGCAGCCGCTTGATAGTTGCGCTGGGAGATGATCAATTGCACCAGTTCTGTTGGCAGATCGACGTTGGAATCTTCCAACGCACCTGACTGAATCGCTCCCAACCCTGCAGTCCCGGCACCGGACACCGACGCAGCACCTGATTCACTGGTTTCGGCGAACTTGGAACCGCCCAGGTTCGCAAGACCACTGGTGTTGGCAAAATTAGCAAGTGCCACTTCGCCCAGTACACGGGATTGACCATTCGAGAATCGCGCGGAGATCAAACCACGCGTGTTAACTTCCAGACCAGTCAATTGGCCTTTGGCAAAACCATCCTGGTCATTTTCTTGAACGGAGAAGTCTCCTCCGAACGCCGTCATGCCAGTCAGATCAATTTTAAAGTTAGAGTTGTTTAATAAATCAGAGACATTAGGGTCACCAGGCACTGGACCAGCGCCGATACGACGACCTGCGGAGTCAACCGGATACCAGTTGGTGATTTCGATTGGCAACTGATTGGGGTCAAACCGACCAGTGTCATCAAACTTAAGATCGTAACGCGCGGGAACAGGCAGGCCATCCTGTGAATTGGGATCAAAGCCAATATCGCGACCATCCACCTGAAAGTACGCACTCCACAAGTTGGTGTCCCCGGTTTCATTCGGACGTTCCTTGACGAAGTACATAGCCAGTGAGTGCTGGGTACCTACCGTGTCATAGATTGTAATTGCAGTAGATCGGTAGTAAGTCTCAGGGTTTTTTGGATCAAAAGTATTGGTAATAAACGACTGACCATCCAGCGCATCAGGCTGTGAAATATCGCCGAATATACTGCCGATTTGCAGTGTCTGGTCAATCGGATTGCCGTCAGCATCAACACTGGACGCACGCAGCACAACATCTTCATCAAGGGTGAATTCAACACTACCACCCACCACAATCACATCGGTTCCATTAAAATTGGCAACCGCTGTTGCACCAACCGGCACTGGATCACCAGTAACAGTGTCTTTCTCAGAACCCGATACAGTGATTGTGCCGTTACCAACTGAGCCGCTGGTGAAGTTAAGATCAGCACCTGTATCGTGAGAAATTTGCAAGGCACCATTCACGACGCGTGCGCTGACATTGGTGTTCGCGTTGTTAATCGAGTTTGCCAATAAATTGAATGCATCCGGGTCGGCTGGATCCACTTCAAACTCACGACCATTGATAGCAAAACGTGCTGTGGCCGGGGCGACTGGGCCGGCGGTGATATTGGTGATAAACGCAACTGTGGTGCCCTGGGCGGCAACTCCGCTGGCCCCGGCAAATATTTCTGCCACCTGGTTAGCGCTTGAATTGGCGGGGACTGTAATGCGACGCAATTGTCGATCGGCACCAATGACTTCAATGGTATTTGACTGATAGCCGTTGTCACGAGGGTCCAGAGCGTCCATCAGAATTGGCGCAGTACTTCGGCCCTGATTGAGCGTCAAGGTGCTGCCGATAACAGCAGAGGGCTGTGTGGCTGCATCAAGGTTAATGATCGTTTTCACACTGGTGGTCGGGCGCGGTTGAATCTCGCCAGTGGTCACTCGCAGGTCGGTCAGTGGTCCACCGCCAGTGGCATTACCTGCTGCCGATGGTGCAAATCCCTGAATCTTTTCGCCATCGCTGTTAACAATAAATCCGTTGCGGTCGGTACCAAATGCACCGGCTCGCGAGTAGGCGATTCCTGACTCTCCTTTTAGTACAAAAAAACCTTCGCCATTGATGGCGAGATCCAGCGTGTTCTGGGTAAAACTGATGTTACCTTGCGTGAAGCTTTGCTTGATTTCCTGAAGTGTTACACCACTACCAGATTGGGTACCACCGCCACCGAGTACCGATGCCGCGTATACGTCACCGAATACAGTTTTGGCCGCTTTAAAGCCGTTGGTGCCCGAGTTGGCGATATTGTTACCTGTCACACTAATCTCTTGCTGTGCCGCATTCAACGCGCTCAAACCGATATTAAAACTCATTTTTTTTACCTCTCTGGCGGGCCTTGATTCTGGCCGGGTTCAATTTTTATTTATAAACGATGATTCTTTAAATTCGTGTTAATTAATCTGGATGATGTCTGACATTGACTTGGGACCTATTCCAGCCAGGTTCAAAGTCAGTTTTCCGCCAGGCTCGATTGTGACGCTGTTGACATTGGCGCTGAGATAAACAGGCAATGCTTCTGTCACACCGCCACGTGATGCGGACACTTCAAATGTGTAGTTGCCCTGAGGGAAACGCTGGTCATTTGTATCAATGCCTGTCCAGATAAACTCTTTGCGTCCCTCGCTTTGCTGACCCAGAGAGAACTGATCCACCACGGTACCGGCTTCGTTGTAAACACTCAGCGTGGCTTCTTGTGCAGCAATGTCAAAGTCAGCCAGCACACTGATCGCGCCTGTTGCACCCAACATGGTTTCAGAGGATTGAACATGCACTGGACGACCGACCAGAGACGTTGCCTGCAAGTGCTGAGTTGACTGAAATGCCGACGAGAACTGAGAGAAGCTCTGGCTCATCTTTTGCGACTCTTCCAGTTGTGAGAACTGTGCCAACTGCGCAACAAACTCACCGTTCTCCTGAGGGGCAGTGGGATCCTGATTCTCAAGTTGAGCGATCAGCAATTTGAGAAACTCGTCACGGCCGAGTGCCTTTTTGGGGTCACTGGACTTTGTTGGCTCTGGCAATGCATAGTCATTCAGTACACGACCCAAGGCATTGTTGTTAGTCAGTTCCATAATATTCAACTCCAGTTATTGGTTAGGCCTGGCCCAGGCTCATGACACGTTGCATCATGGTGCGGGCGGCGGTCATCACGTCGACGTTAAGTTGGAACGCGCGCGAGGACGAAATCATGTTGGTCATTTCTTCGACGATATCGACGTTTGGGTAATACACAAAGCCCTCTTCGTTGGCGAGTGGATGACCAGGTTCAAATCGGGGCTGCAAAGGGCGACTGTCTTCAACAACGCCAGCGACACGAACACCGGCAGAAGCAGCACCCGTTGCGCCGCTGTACATTCCGGACATCGCATCATTGAACATTGGCGCAAACACCGGGTGACGCGCGCGATACGTCTGATCTGCACTGCTGGCGGCGCTGTTGGCATTTGCCATGTTGCTGGCGGTTGTATTCAAGCGCAGCGACTGGGCGCTCATACCAGAACCTGCAATATCAAAAATTTGCATCAGGCTCATGATTACTCTCCTCGCAATGCCTTCATCAGGCCGGTAAACTTGCTGTTAAGAAATTGGAAACTGGCTTGGTGTTCGATGGCATTGCGAGCAAAAGCAGCATTTTCAATCTGCTCATCAACGGTATTGCCGTCCAGTGATGCCTGAGCAGGCACACGGTACAAGGCTTCAGCCTGAGTGCTCAGCGTGAAACCACCGATATGACGGGCATTGGTTTTTGCAACGTCAACATGACGAACGTTTCGGTTAGAGGCTTGGCTCAAGATGGACTGGAAATCAATATCCCTGGCCTTGTAGCCCGGTGTACTGGCGTTAGCGATGTTGTTGGCAAGCAACGCGGTGCGCTGGGTACGCAACACCAGTGCTTGCTCATGCACACCTAACGCTTTTGAGAAGTTGATCGTCATGTTGTCTTGCTCCAGAATTGCCATGTTCGCGACAATCTGTATTAAGCAAGAGCCATGCCACTGTTAATATATCAACAATATCAGATAGATAAGATAAAAAGGCCGAAAAAAGAGGCAAGCTTTTGCCTGTCAGCTAAACCCGTTGAGCATGATGTTTTGCCGTGAGCGACAGTTATTGCCGCTATTGGCCGGAGGAAGTTTAAGATGCAGGAAAACCGGATGCGATGTGGTCAGGTGCGATAGACACTGGTGTGAGGACTGACACGTTCCAGCGTATATTTGTCGGCCAATGCAGCGGGTAACGATTCGGACGCTCCCAGAATCAGACTAGCGCCTGGATTCATCACGGTGCGCATGCGTTGCAAAATATCTATTTTCAGATCCGCCGCAAAATAAATCAGTACGTTGCGACAGAAAACAATGTCAAATCGACCCAACGAAGAATAGGAATCCTTGAGGTTGAGTTGCCGGAAATTGACCCGCTGAGTGATAGACCGTTTTAGTTGATAACGGCTCATGGGCAATTCATCAAAAAATTGCCGTCTTCGCGCCTCAGTCAATCCCCTGCTGACACTCAGACTGTCATATTCAGCCTGCTTGGCACTGTTCAGCATGGACATGGAAATGTCAGTCGCCACGATTTCCGGATCACGCATCAGTGTCCCGGGGTTACGGCTTTTGAACTCTTCAATCACCATACTGATCGAATAGGGTTCCTGTCCAGACGAGCAAGCCGCTGACCAGATGCGAATAGACGGGCGCTTTTCTTGCAGAATCAACCGAGGCAACAACACATCCCTTAAAGCATCAAACGGGGCGCTGTCGCGAAACCAGAAGGTCTCATTGGTTGTCATTGCGTCAATGACCTTTTCCTTAAGACCGGGTGTTGATTGCTGATTTATACGCGTGACCAAGGCCGACAAAGACTTTATCTGTAAATCTTCCATAATTCGTCGCATGCGATTAGCGACCAGATATTGTTTGTTATCACCCAGCACAATGCCGCAGGCCTTATCCAGAAACGTTCTGAAAACCTGATAATCATCTATCGTAAACTGCTGTTCGTCCAACATAGTCTCTCTTTTGTTGCCAGACTGGCCCCAATCGAGGCCAATCTATTCTATCATGCTGCCTTGCGGCGAGCTTCAAGCTGCTGTAAGACGCGCTGAGCCAACTCATCCGGATTGAATTTGGCCAGAAAATCATTTGCCCCAACTTTTTCAACCATGGCCTGGTTAAAGACACCGCTGAGCGAAGTATGCAACATGACGTGCAAGGACGACAGTCCAGGATCTGCTTTTACAGATGCAGTCAGCGTATAACCATCCATCTCAGGCATTTCGATATCTGAAATCAACAATACGTACTTTTCAAGCGGATTCTGCCCTTGTTCCAGCATGTCTTTCAGATGATTCAAGGCTTGTTTGCCATCATTTAAAACCACCGTCTGCAAACCAATGGCTTCACAACAACGCTTGATCTGTGATCTTGCGACGCTTGAGTCATCCACGATCAGCACCGTGTTGATCTCTTCAGCATGCTTGCCGGAGTTCACCAATGATTCGCTCAAACTGCGACCCGCAGGGGAAACTTCGGACAGGATTCGTTCCACGTCCAGAATTTCAACCAGTTTATTGTCAACTTCTGTCACGGCAGTAAGATAGTGCTCGCGCCCGGAGCCTTTGGGCGGCGAATGAACATCTTCCCAATTGAGGTTAACAATACGCTCAACGCCGCGGACAAGGAAACCCTGAACAGAGTTGTTGTACTCGGTGATGATAATAAAACCACCCACAACATCGGCCAGTGGCCGTCCGCCCGTCGCAATGCTCAGATCAAGAATGGAAATTGTTCGTCCACGCACATACGCTACGCCTCTGACGACAGGGCTGCTGTGTGGCAGGATACTTAATGCCGGACACGGCAATACTTCTTTCACCTTGAACACATTGATACCGTAGAGTTGTCCGCCGTTGAGCCGGAACATGAGCAGCTCCAGTCGATTCTGACCGACAAGCTGGGTTCTTTTGTTAACGCTGTCCAATACGCCTGCCATGTAGACTCCTCCAACATTTTTAGTTTTGGCCAGACCAGAGCATCCGAATGGTCTTGTGAAATGCCATGTACCTGTATGTCGACAATTGAAGCGATTTCATAAGGTCTTAACCAAAAAAAAACCAGGATGGCCGGCACAGTTATTGCTTTCAATACTAAGAAGGATGTGATCAGCCAATTTCTGACGCGTCTCAACAGTAAAAAGGTAGGTTAATCGCGAAAAAAGGCGGACGCTCACGTGTGAACCCGCTTTTTGGCCTTAAGAACGACGGATTCTTGACGATAACTATGTTAATAAACTTTGGTTCATGCGTGACTACACCCGGGAAATTTGGCCTGCCAGGATTTATGTCAGCTGTCATATTGCTGTTATCGGCGGAAGCGACATTGGCTCAAGCAACATCGGATGGGCACCGCGAAATGACGTCTGCGGCTCTGCAGGCGATTGAGCAGTCCTTTGACCTTGAACGCAACCGGATCGACGTCGAGTTACCCGCGGCTGACCCAAGACTGCAGATTCCAGTGTGCTCCATACCACTGGAAACCAGCGTCAGCAGACATAACAGTCAGGGTGGGCGGGTCAGCGTGAAAGTTGAATGTCGGGACGCGACCCCTTGGGCCAGGCACGTCGCCGCACATGTCAGCGTTTACCGCGATGCAGTGGTCGCTGTTCGCAATATGCCGCGCGGCGCCGTTATTTCAGCGAATGACATTGCGCTTCGCGAGGTCGATGTATCCATGATCAGGGGCCAGATTCTGGACAATACTGAGGCCGCGATTGGCATGGAGGTCCGACGACATACAAATTCGGATGCGGTGTTGAGTCTTGACATGCTGGTCACGCCACTGATGGTAAAACGTGGAGAAACGGTGGTCGTCACCGCTGAACGCGCCGGTGTTGTCATCAGGCAACAAGGCGTTGCCCTGCAGGATGGCGAGTCTGGCAAGCAGATACAGATCAGGAATACCCGATCTGACAGAGTTGTTCAGGCGATTGTTACGGGCCCGGGTGAAGTAAAAGTAATTTTTTAAAAAAGCGTCCTTAATCTGATTCTTTAGTCTAAAGTTATACCGTCAACGGCCGCTACTTGAAGGTAATCAAGAAATAAGCTGTTCATATTTAACTGTTATGGGTGATTAGGCATGAGTATTCCAACGATTAGCAACAGCCCCGCACCGGCCTCTGACAGCCGTAGCGCTGTCAAGTCATCGTCTGGTCAGACTGCTCCCGGTGCAAGCGCTGGTAGTCGTCCTGCGGGTAATCAAGGCAACACCTCACAGGCTCGTACCGATGCTGTGTCGATCAGCACGCAGGCAGCGGACCTGCAGGCTCTGGAAACCAAGATTCGTGATTTGCCTGAAGTCGATGCGGCGCGCGTCACAGAACTGCGCGACAAAATAAATGCAGGGCAATTTGTCGTTGACAGCGGACGATTGGCGGATAATATCCTCGCCTTCGAAGAGAGATTTTGAGTTTCAGCCTGATATAAAGAAGTATGCTTAGGCTGACTGAGTGTTATCGCGAGGCCATGTCCGCATGATCAGCACCGAACTGCAAAAGTTATTGGAGAAAGATCATTTACAGCTTGATGCGCTGTCCGCCCTGTTGCTCGAAGAGAAAGCCTGCCTTGAAAAACGCGACCTGGAAACATTAAACGGTTTGCTTCAAAAAAAGCAGACCATCCTCGCCACACTCGAAAGTGATGACTTCGCCAGACGCCAGTTACTGGCTAAAGCAGGTCTGAAGGACGATCAAACCAGTCTCCCGAATCTGCGAAAACTGCTCAGCCGCAGCCCGGATCATCTCGCGCTGGCTGAACTCATTGAAAGTATCGAAAGCCGGTTGCAACATTGCAAAGAGCTGACCGAGACTAACAATATTATTGTGCATCGTAGCCGAATCAATACCCAAAGAGCGTTGGGTATTTTGCGCGGATCGTCGCCTTTGACCAACTTGTATACCAGCCATGGTGCCACAACAGGCAGCAATGAAAAACGCAACCTTGGCAGCGCATAAGCGCTTTTTGACCGCAAGGCACTTCACTCATGGCGACTAACTTCAATCAGGAGCGGCATTACACCTCAACAGGTGATATTTATGCCGTCTTGCGCGCCTTACAGACCGACCGCTCAAGTATCAGTATACAGTTTGACAACTCCGGCACTGATTACACGTCAATGGTGCTTGGGGTCAATTTAAAAGATAAAAATTTCACACTGGATGAATTTTCCAACGGCGAAGCACACAAACGAGCGGAATCTGGCATACCTTTTACGTTGCGCGCGTCTGTAAACGGCATCAAAGTGCTGGCCAAAGATCTCAAACTGTCGCGGGTAGGCAAGGATTCCAACGGTCTTTTTTACGAAATTGATTTCCCTGAAAAACTGCTTTATCTGCAACGCCGGGACGCTTTCAGAGCCTGGGTGCCTGGCACACTGATGGTCAATGCCTTGTGCAAAAGTGAGAATCATCCAATTGGCATCAAAGGTCGCATTCAAAATATGTCAGCGACCGGCTTTCGTTTGCTGGTTGACGGAAAAGTCTCGCCGGAACCCGAAATGCTGGAAAGTTTTAACATCACCACCCATTTGCCATTAATTGACCAGGATCTAGGATGTGATGCCGATGCGGTGTACGCGCAGTTTGTGCAAGAGCGCAATCACACCATTGTTGGTTTCAGATTCGGCAATCTTGGCAGAACCGAACAAATCGCCATCAATCGGTTTGTCACCCAATTACAACGTGAGCGCATTGCCTGACTGCAGTAAACGCTCCAGTCGCGTCAAGTCTTCAGGCACATCAACATCCCAGCGCGTGGGCATCTCCTGCCAATCAGTCAACATTTGCTGAAGCTTGACCCGAGTCTGGTCCAGCACCCTTGCCGTTCCCCAATCAATGCCTTCAAACAAGGGAGCTGGCACCTGGTTGCGAACGCCCAACAACACGTACCCCCCGTCCTCGGCCGGTCCGAGTACAACCCTGGCACCGGCGCGCAATTTTGAAACTGCATCGCTGACATACTCATCATCCAGTGAGACACAATCAGCACCAATCACCAGAACATTCGGGGCGCGTTGTAACGCATCATTCAAGGCGTGATACATACGCTGGCCCAGATCGTCCCCCTGCTGCACGTACATCTGCTGCGGCGAACACAATTGAGAGAACCAATGTTCCTGTCCGGATTCTGACATCCACAACTCAATGGGCCATTTGCCACCTTCAGTCACGCGCTGCCAGGTCAGACGAATCAACTGTTCATGCAGACCCAAGGCTCCCTCGACACCTAATGTTGGTATAAATCGGGTTTTAACCCGCCCCGCAATGGGTGATTTAGCAAAAAAAAGCACGCGCACATCATCATTAATCATGAGGTTTGCCGTAATACTGAGCATGCAGACGCTGCGGTGTCACACCGATCACAAACGCCAGGCGCAGCCACCACATCAGACACACGGTGCGTACAATGCCATGTTTTTCCCAGCGCCGGCTTGAGCTCTGAACGCGCAAGCGAAGACATAATGGGCGCCCCACCTGTTTCAGCAAGGTCTTTGACAATTGAACGTCTTCCATCAGCGGCATGTCCGCGTAACCTCCAATTGCCTCAAAACACACCCTGCGCACAAAAATTGCCTGATCTCCCGTTGCTACACCACTGACACGCGAGCGCAGGTTCATCATCGCTTCAATGACCCTGAACGCAACATGTTCACCACTGAGACGCACGTCAAAACGCCCCCAGTCAAAACGCCGGACGCCACACATTCGGTGCAGTAATGATTCTACCGAGATGTCGGGCAGCACAGTATCGATATGCAGAAACAACAACAAATCCCCTTTGGCGATCGCTGCTCCTGCATTCATCTGACGGGCGCGCCCCGCAGCACTGGTGATCACCTGGTCTACCAAGCCATCACAGGCACTCAAGCTTTCATCCTTGCTGCCGCCATCAACAACAATGACCTCGTGGCCTTTTTTACGCCAGCCCTGCAATAGAGGCAGGTTGGTCCTCAAGGCCAACGATTCATTCACTACCGGGATAATAATGCTGATAATTTTCACCGGCAAAGCGTATCCTTAGGACCGGCGACTGTAAACGCCAAAAATAAATTCTATCGATACTGGCACAAGCAGATTTAAAGGAGGATAATGCGCCGCCATTGTTGCCAGCAGATCAAAAGTCTCGGATTACGCAATAAAGTGGCCCCGGTGCCGTTCTCTTTACGAAAGACAGCGCGTTGTACCCATTTAAGACACTCATGAATTCTGAAAATTTTTATATTGTAGCCACAGATCCTGACACACCGACGCTTCAGGTGAACATCTCCGGTCCGTATCTGACTCAAAAAGCCGCACAGGCTGATATGCAGGCAGCGATCGACGAAGCTGCTGAATTGGATCCGTGTGCTCGCACTTATCATTACAGCATCTGCAAACTCGCCTGCCACAAACCCGGCGTCATCCAGCACATGGCTTGTCACGCTGCACGGTAACCGTCTGGTTCCCGCGCCTACAGCATCCTGACGCAGGCCGGATTAATCCTGCCTCGCACCCATTTGGTTTTCGCTGCTATAATCGCGCCCGCTATCAATATTGCCAGACTTAAACACCATTTGCTCCGGTGGCACAGCTGGATAGCGCGGTCCCCTCCTAAGGGACAGGTCGCAGGTTCGACAAAATTGCCGGGAGCAATTTTGGATGACCGCAGGTCACCCGTAGGGCGAGGGCCAGGCATGGCCCGAGTCAATCCTGCCTCGCACCCATCCGTTTTTCACTGCTATAATCGCGCCCGCTATCAATATTGCCAGACTAAACACCATTTGCTCCGGTGGCACAGCTGGATAGCGCGGTCCCCTCCTAAGGGACAGGTCGCAGGTTCGAATCCTGCCCGGGGCACCAAATCAATGTTTTAGACGGTCCAGTGCGGCCCCAAGCCTCAGGAAAAGCACAGCAAATACAGGGCTCTTCTTCTAGCTACGTCCAATAACAGCTTGCAACATCCAGCGATAATAGTAACATCCATAGTCACACCGGCCATCAGGCCGCGAGGAATGTTACTATGGCGCGTGTTACTAAACCCCTGACAGATACCCAGATCAAGCAGGCCAAGCCTAAAGCCGCAGAATATTCCCTGTCTGACGGCGGTGGCCTCGCGCTGCGCGTGAAACCCAGCGGCACCAAAAGCTGGCTATTCAACTACTACGTGCCGCATACCGAGAAGCGAACCAATATCAGCTTGGGAACTTATCCTGACGTATCGCTCAGCAAGGCCAGGGAAGAACGGCAGGTTTTCAGAAGCCTGCTTGCCGATGACATTGACCCGGCGGAGCACCGAAAACAGAAGGAGGCCGATAATACCCTGGCTCACTCCAACACCCTTGAGAACGTTTACCGGCAATGGTTGACCACCAAACAGGACAAATCAGCGTCTTACCTGCACAGACTCACCAAGGCGCTTGAACTCCATATAATTCCCGCTCTTGGTAACATCCCGGTACACAAGATCAACGCACCAGACACCATCAAAGAGTTACAACCTATCGCAGAACGGCAGGCGCTAGAGACTGTTCGTAAACTTGCCAGATGGCTTAATGAGGTCATGACATTTGCCGTCAATACCGGCCTGGTACACTCGAATCCACTGTCGGGCATCAGCAAAGCGTTCAAGACTCCCAAGGTCGAGAATCGGCCAACTATCAAGCCAGAGGCATTGCCTGATTTCCTGAAAACGCTGGATAGCGCCAAAATAACACTGACCACCCGGTGCCTGATTGAATGGTTACTTCATACGATGGTCAGGCCGGGAGAAGCAGCCGAGGCCAAATGGACCGAAATCAACTTTGAAACAAAACTGTGGGTTATCCCTGCCGAGCGCATGAAGCAGAGACGTGACCATATTGTCCCGCTGACAAAACATACGTTGGCAATACTGGACAGAATGAAGCCCATCAGCGCCCATAGAGAGTACATATTTCCATCAGCTCACAAGCCACGGGAGCCAATCAACAAATCAAGTGCAAACATGGCACTGAAGCGCATGGGGTACAAAGGCCAGCTGGTCGCACACGGCCTTAGGTCACTTGCCAGCACGACACTGAATGAACAGGAATTTAGCCATGACATTATCGAGGCGGCGCTTGCACACGTTGACAGGAATGCGATCCGCGCAACCTATAACCGGGCGGAGTACCTTGAGCAGCGGAGAAAAATGATGGATTGGTGGTCTGAGCATATTGAACAATGCCAATCCGTCACGATAGAACCGGCAAAGAGCTAGCGACTAGCAAAATAACAATTTCGCACACGTTATCTTGCGGAGGTTTCAATATGGCGAACAAAGACCAAGATCATAACTGGGAGTCACAAGGCGTCCTGAAAATTCCTTTCAGGGATAAATTCAAGCCAAAAGACGAGGACATTTTAAAAAAACTACTTGCAGGCAAAGTGGCCGACGTGGGTTCCGTGATAGCGGATTTAACACTGGCTTATCAAATTTATAAAGGTGAAAAAAACCACTATGAAAGAAATGACGCTCAAGCCACGCGCGCTCAACTAAAGGACAGTTTAGAAAAAACAAAGAAGCTACTTAAGTCGCTGGGTAGTATCGAGACAACAGGGCAAATTCGTCTTCAAAAGGCCGGAATATCTGGACCGGTTGAAGTATCTATCATGGGTTCAAGTCATGGTACCCACATCGAATGCGGTACCAATTTCAAATCAGTCACAGGGGTATCTTACTTACAAGCCCACCGTGCGGTAATTGGCTTGTTAGAATTGCTAGAACGAACCCTGCATGAAATACCATCCAGACATAAAAAACCTGAGGATCACGCTAGAATAAATTTAGCTGTGGCTGTCGGTAATGCACTAACCAAAGCAGGAATCGAAAATCTGAACAATGGCCGAAACGAAATATTCTCCGAAATTCTGAGAGAGCTAATGAGAATTCTGGGTATAAATTACCGAGACAAGGAAATTGGTCCAATAAATAGAGATGTTAGAACCCTGATTACCAAGGCGTTAAAAAGAATGAGCGATAATTAGCACGATAAAAGCAGCCCAATTATCGCACCTCCCTCCTCTCCTTCTGATGTCAAATCCCTCCCCAATGGAGCCTAACCCGGTTCCATTAAGTCCCATTAACTAAGGAGGTAGATATGTCTTTCAGAATCTTACGCATCCACGAAGTAATTCAAAAAACGGGCCTAGGTAAATCAACGATCTATTGGTTAATCTCAAAAGGTGAGTTTCCCCAACCTGTAAAACTTGGTGCACGCAGTATCGGATTTCCAGACACGGACATAAACGAATGGCTGAATACGCGTTTACAACGTCGCGACAATTCTATTAACCCCACGGCACGAAACTCTACTTCTCAGGGGGGTGCAAAGTCATGAGCATCCATATCCAAGAAGAAGCCACCCTTGGCCTCACCAACGAATTCGGCGTTACCGCCGCCGCGCCAGCAACTCAAGAAAAAGGGAGAACCACTTCGTCAGAGTCAGCTTTGCAGACCTCGTCCCCCGACCCCTTCGACCCCGCGCAGTTCGCCGCCAACAGCACTGTGCTCGGCGGTATTGGTGTCACCAAGGAGATGGTTACCTGCCCGGTGCGTAAGCCTAACAAGCAAGAATTCGTTCGCGTGCATCCCGGTGTGGAATACCAGTTGCGTGCCCACATACTTGAATTGAAGGAGGAGCGGGAGACCTATCTGGTGATGCCAGCAGTCGCAGCAGCGCTGCCTGGCGAGACGCGCACAGCCAATCTGCGCCTTACTGTAAGCCGGCAGGGCGCAGTGTTTCTCTGGCCCGTGCCAGAACCCAGCCTAGACGGACGCGAAACGAGCTGGGGCACTTCTGCCCGTGCTGCCGCGATTAGTGGTGAAACCAAGTGGGTGCGCATTGTTGCTAACATGCCGCAGGGCGCGTATGACGTACATAGTGCACCGGGCGCACTTTGTACGCCCTCCTGGCCCGACAAGCCTCTGCGCGATATTCTGGCAGTAGCTTTCGGTGAGAGCTTCATCATTCGCGACGCCGGTCACCCAGTGATCAAACGTCTGCTGGGATTAACATGACACCGAACGCGTTGCCATACACTGCCGTCTGGGCGCTGGATTTCGAATTCATCGCCCGCGATGGCGAACACCCGGAGGTTGTGTGCCTTGTGGCACACGACCTCATCAGTAGCCAATGGTTACGTATATGGCAAGATGGATTTACAACACCACCGTTCCCGCTAACGGCCGATACCCTTTTTGTCGGGTATTCGGCCGCTGCCGAGTGGTCCTGCTTCATCGCACTCGGCTGGCCAATGCCACCGCGCTGTATCGATCTTTTCGCCGAGTTTACACGCGTCACCAACGGTGCCTTCGACAGTAAAATGTTCCCTAGCCTGCTAGCCGCTGCCTCCCATTTCGGCATCACCACCACAGATGCAGACCACAAGGGCGCGATGCGCGATCTCATTCTTTCCGGAGGCCCGTGGGATGATGCACAGCGGCGGGGGATTCTCAACTACTGCACGGCCGACGTTCGGATGACGGCCGATCTATTCCGAGCAATGTGGCCGGTGGTCTGTCGTGACCCGGCCACATTGGGCGGCGCATTGCTACGCGGGCGCTACACCTGCGCCGTCGCGCGTATGGAGTGGAATGGCACCCCCATAGACGTGGCTACGCTTGCTCGCCTGAACAATTCATGGGATGACATCAAGCTCGATCTGATTGCCGACATCGACCAGCACTATGGCGTTTTTGACGGCACCAAATTCGATAGCATCCGGTTTACCACCTACATCGAACACGCAGGTATACCGTGGCCGCGCCTGCCTTCGGGCGCGTTGATGCTGGACGACGATACGTTCCGTGAACGCGCCAAGTCGTACCCGGCCATTGCGCCATTACGCGAGCTACGCCATGCCCTCGGTAAGATGCGTGACAACAGCCTGGCTGTCGGGCAGGATGGCCGCAACCGCACCGGCCTGATGCCCTTCGGCAGCAAGACCGGCCGCAATCAGCCCAGCAATTCACGCTTCATTTTCGGTGCGTCGCGCTGGCTGCGTAGTCTGATTCAACCCCCTCCAGGGCGTGCCTTGGCGTATGTCGATTGGTCGAGCCAGGAAATTGCCATCGCAGCCGCGCTTTCTGGCGATGATACCCTGTGGGAAGCCTACAACTCTGGCGATCCCTACATGACCTTCGCCAAGCAGGCCGGGTTGGCGCCGGAACATGCCACCAAGGCCACTCACAAGGGCGAGCGCCAGCGCGCTAAAGCCATCGTGCTTGGCGTCGGCTATGGCATGTCGGCTGAATCCATGGCGGTGCAAGCCGGCCTCCACCTTGACGAGGCGCGCGACCTGCTCCTACGGCACAAGCTCACCTACCCGCAATTCTGGGCTTGGGCCACGCAAAACCAGAACGCAGGCCTGCTGGGGCTAACTCTCCAAACCACCTATGGTTGGACCTGGCAGGCCGGGTTCGGCACAACGGTCAACCCCCGCTCACTGCTCAACTGGCCGATGCAAGCCAACGGCGCCGAAATGATGCGGCTGGCCTGCTGTGAACTGATCGAACAGGGCATCATGGTCTGCTGCCCGGTGCATGACGCGCTGCTGGTTGAAGGCGACGCTGCTGACATTGACAACCTGATTGCAACGACCCGTGTCGCTATGGAGCGTGCTAGCGAGCTGGTGCTAGGTGCCGGACGTATCGTGAGGACCGACGTGGATGTCGTGCACTACCCCGATCGCTACGCCGACGAGGCCGGCGTCGGAATGTGGGATCGCGTCATGGCGCATCTTGATGCGCGGGGTCTGTAATGGCAGCGCGGACAATTCAGGTTAACCGGCACCCTGCTGGTGCCACTTCTACCCATTACCGGCACCGCAATGGTGCCCCTGTATCTATCTCTATATTGGTTATATATGTCTCCTATTCCTAAGTATTTTGTTGGGTTAAAACCAGCGACCGTCGACCCCGATGCCGACTGGATGCGCCATTCCGAAACCTTGCCGGCTGAACACTTCAATCCTCATGCTAAGAAACTTCGATACATCCCTGCCATACCGATGGAATTCATTCAACAATCGCTCATAGCAGGGGATGCACTTGCGTTGCTTCTAGTCGCGCTTGCTGAGATGCGCATGTGTGGCGCCAGTGAGATCGCACTTGGTCCCGCCATGTGGGCTAAAATCGGTAATCCCAGCAAACGGGTGCGTGCCCGACTGTTGCGGCAGATCGCCTGGTTGCCAGAAAATCTTTGCGTGTTGTTCGCTCGCAAAGGGCGCCCACATCTACTTAAAACTGGTCCTGGATGGCCATGTGGTATCAAGGAGAGGCCTAGGCCAACCGCCTGAATGAATTCTTGGTTATGCTGCATTCCTTGTAACAATAGTCATAGAATTTACGACATCAACAGATCTCAAATATTTTTACTCTCTTCGCCTGGCTCGTTGAAAATCGGTACTTACTTGGGGTAGATGCCAGCTCTGTCGGAATCAGGAAGTTGGTACAGCATCAGCGAGAAGAGATTAACTTTAAAATTGCAGCGCGCTCCGACAATCACTAAGCTGTGCTGGAGAGAGATCTGGTTTCAAAAGTCGGACACTTCAGGGCGGATTCAAAAAATTATGTTGGTGGTAAAATATTCGATGACATAGAGACAGCTGAAAAGTTATTGGAAGCGGACTTTATATGCCAAAATCTGCAACTGCTTCGAAAATTGGAACGACTTCTATAAAAACCGAAGTTGTTTATAGGTCGCAATATTTCAGTCACACCTTTTACTCATGCGATACTCTCGGAGATTACGCCATGAAAAAACGTAACCCCATAGATGACCTACTTTACCCCCCGCACGTATCAGTAAAATGCGGAGCAAAAGCCAGATCAACGGGCGAACCGTGCAAAAAATGGGCGAGCCTCGGATATAGCCGCTGTAAATTCCATGGTGGCGCGAAACGCTCAGGAAGACCCAAAATTCATGGCTGCAGATCCATTCAAAATGCGAGAACTAAGCGCGTTTTAAAGGTGCTGTTGCACATGATCAAAGTCAACGAGGCTGCCAGGACCCAGGCTGACATGCCATAGACTGTGCCAGGCACAGTCAATAGCATATCTATACTTTCAGCGCCCGGATGATGGTCTGCCTGCTTGTTTTAAAGCGCCTGGCGAGCGCACTTTTGGTGACATCCAGTTGATGCTGTCTGCGTATTTCAGCCCTGTCGCTGTCAGTTAAAATGGAAGGCCTGCCGCCAAACCGACCGGTAGCAATCTTGCCTTCTTGTGTCCGCATAACGATAAAATTGCGCTCGAGTTCCGCAAACATCCCGAGCAGCTGGACCATCGCCTGGGACAAAGGTGCATCGTCGGAGGTATCCAGATTCTGATCCAACGCTCTGAGGCAAACGCCCTTCTGCTTCAACAACTCAATGGTATTGAGCACTTGGGACAAGCTGCGACCGAGACGATCCAGTTTGGTGATTACCACCGTGTCGCCTTCACGTACATAACCTAACAGCTCACTCAACTGTTCTTTGTTGGCATCTGATTTTCCGGAATGCTTGCTTGCAAATATTTTTGAGCACCCCGCCGCTGTCAGCCGCTCCATTTGTACTGTCAGGTCTTGGCCAACTGTTGAAACTCTCGCATAACCGATTAACGCCATGATTTGCTCCTGTTCATATCTTATAAGTAACGTACATCAGCCCTCGGCTTGTCCAAAAACTTAGGATCTTGCTATTCCGGACATGTCCAACTGGGATGCCTGAGTTCCGTACATGGAGCTAGGCACCCAGAAGATCTCAGTTGTTTTTACTGGCGATAGTCAAACTTTCAACGGCAATCACACTTAACCTCCGTCCTATGGCCAGTCAACTAACTAACGTTGTCGATAAAAATTGATCACCTTTTGGCGGCACAACAGATCCAGATCAGGATAAAAATCCGAGTCGGCCGAAAAGAATCCAAGTGCGCCTTCAACGTCGTCATCGAAGTTCATATCCAGTACGTCAATCAGAGGCCAGGCCGTCAAGAAGAAATCCGCAAATTCGCCCAAGGTCATCGGCGACTTGGTGGTCGTTTCAGACGGTCCCTGCAAGGTATCACCGCCATACTCGTCAACAACACGGTAGTGGATGGCTCCGTATGCTGGTTTGGCGTAGACGCAGGTCACATCAAAGGTGGTGGACTGGATGCTGATCCTGGCGATCTCGACTTCGCTGTCTTCGGTGTCGGGCAGATAGTTCCCGCCCATGAACATCGGGTGAATCAACTCCAGCGCCTTGCGGTCTGCAACCGAAAGGGCGGCATCATTGAGGAGTTCTCGTAGCTCGTCATGCCGACCGGCTTCAAACAAGGCTTTGAGCTTTTTACGCAGCACAGCACCTTTTACCTTCGAGAGGAGGTACTTCTCCAGCTTCTCGGGCCGAAAGTAGCTCTTTGGGCAGTAGTCCAGATCGATGCCGCTGCTCATGGGTAGCTCCTTGAAGCAGTTTCAGTTGGTCGAGCACTCTCCCATGGCAGGTCAAGATCATCTCTGCCAAAGTGACCGTAAGCCGCAGTCGGGTAGTAGATCGGGCGTTGAAGATCCAGAAGACGGATGATTCCAGCCGGAGTGAGGTCGAATTCCTGGCGCAATGCATCAACGATCTCTGCACTGCGTGCCCCACTCACGCCATCGGCTTCAACCAGGAAGCTCACCGGCTCAGCCACACCAATCGCATAGGCCAGTTGCACAAGCGCCCTGCTCGACCAATCCCTGGTCACCACCAGCCTGGCGAGATAGCGAGCCATGTAGGCCGCTGATCGGTCCACTTTCGATGGGTCCTTACCGGAGAAGGCGCCACCGCCGTGCGGTGCGGCACCGCCATAGGTATCCACGATGATCTTGCGGCCAGTAAGACCGGTGTCGCCTTTGGGGCCGCCGGTGACGAAGCGCCCAGTGGGGTTGACCAATTCACGGTAATTGGCCGCGCGCAGCTCGCGCGGTATTACCGGCTCTATGATCTCGCGGCGCACGGCCTCAAGCAGGGTTTTCTGATCCACCTCAGCATCATGCTGGGTAGACAGGACCACACTCTCAATAGCCACCGGTCTCCCTTCCTCATACCGGAAGGTGACCTGTGACTTTGCATCCGGCCCCAGCCAGGGCAGTGCGCCACTGCGGCGCAGTTCCGCCTGCCTGCGCATCAGGCGATGTGCATAAATGATCGGAGCTGGCATCAGCTCAGGTGTTTCATCGCTGGCATAGCCAAACATCAACCCCTGATCGCCGGCGCCGATGACACCGTCCTCCCGATCCACACCCTGGTTGATATCCGCCGACTGGCCGTTGAAGCGGATCTGGATCTCGCAGCGCTCTGGGTCAATGCCGGTAGCGCTGTCTCGATATCCGGCATCACGCAGGACATCGGATACAATCTTCACCGCGCCTTCCCGGACGGCTCGAAAGGTTTCCGGGCTACGGGTCTTGAACTCGCCGGCAACTACCACACACTGATCGGCGAGCAAGGTTTCGCAGGCAACGCGCGCCGATGGGTCATGGCGCAGGAACTCGTCAAGCACTGTATCGGAAATGCGGTCAGCTAACTTGTCAGGGTGCCCCTCGGATACAGACTCCGAAGAGAAAAGACCATTGCGTATAAACATCATTCACTCCTTTTTAGCCGCTTTGACGTTTTGTCGGGGGCGGCAATTTGGATTAAATCCCCCCCAGCCCGAAGTGGCAGGCCAGACCAAAAAATTAACGCAGTAAGATCAATTGCGGCACGGCATCGGCATCGACCCAAACGATAGCGTCCTGGTCAAAGTGGCGTCCCAAGTCCTTGGCGGGCTCCAGCTGCAAGCCCAGAGCAAACCAGCTTTTCTCAGTAGGCCAGTCAGAGTCTTCCTCGCCACCTGATCCTTCAAGGGCACGAATCCCCTGCTCATGCAGCAAGGCGGCAAGGTCTGCATGAGCACGCTCATTGGCAGCATCGGATTGGATCGCACCCTGGGGGTTGTAGGCGGTCAGAAACGCACCACATTCGACACTGCTGGCAGTGAACAACTCGGCCAGGCGCTGTGAGCGCTGACCGATGTGGTAGTCCGTGGCGAGATAGGCTCGGACTTTGTCGGGGTGGATCAGTGTTTTTTCAGGCATAAAAAAGCCCTCCAGAGAGTCTGTGGAGGGCCGACGCATCTCCCGGTTGGTTGCTCCAGTTGGAGCCGCATCCGCTTTAGCGTCCACCTTGCCCGGGGGCAGGTTGGTAAGGCCGTCGGGCCTTTTCTTGATGCAGATTTGACTGTAACTGAATGCTCCATGTAGATCAATCAATCTGATCGAGGTGGCCATTACCGTTGGCTAGGCTGGTTGGCGCGAATGGAGAGCGCTAGGCTAGTCAGGTCATTGTCGCGAGCGGTATGTTCGGTAGATAATGCTGCATGTGAGGGGGTCTTTGGGCAACTGAAAACAGAACTATTCTATCCGCGAAATTGACAGGACATATCAATCGACAAATTCACCGAAACAGCTGATGCTTACATCTATTGGTATGACAAAGAACGAAACAAGCCCTCTCTTGATTCACTCGGCCCTTTGGAATAGCGAGCCAATCTTGGAATCACGGAATAAACAAGTCCAAGATGTTGTCCGCCCCAGGGGTCAGTTTTAAGTACAATTCAAAAACCTTAGCCTAAAAATCGATTAAGGCACGTTTCTCTTTTTTCATCCAAGCGCTGAGTAAGGCAAGCCAACCGTATTAAGTCCAACGAGGTCAATATTTGAAGAATTGACAGGATGCTCAGCAGCATAAATACCTAGGGTTACGTGACTGTATGTTCCGTTTTTTATCAAACCAACAAACTCAACAAGCTCTTGAGCGGTTGGAGGAACTCCCGCTGCATTCGTGTAAAGTAAATTCACCACGGCTTCACTACTAGCCCCGACCCCAAGTGCTGCATCAAGGGCAGTTTGCATAAGCTCTTCGTAGCTCATACCACCATCCAGCAAGTCCAACCCAATTCCTACATACTCTTTGTTTTTGACAGCGGCGGCACCAAACACTATTCCTAGTACTTTTGCGGTAATACCAGCATTCCGATCAAAGTCAAGCGCAATGCTCGAATCAGAAAAACGAAGACGCTCGATTCCAGTTACTGTATCAAAGCCTTCCGACACAGACTCAACGGAAAATCCGTTAATTGTTCTAGTGATGGTCGATTGCGCACGCGAGCTCTGAAAAACTGCTGTATCCATTCCTGAGCCGCCATCGATTATGTCGTTACCACTTCCTCCAGTTATTACATCATCACCATCATCACCAAAAATTATGTCATCGCCGCTCAGCCCATTAATCACGTCATCACCACCAAGGCCTCGGATATTGTCACCAGAACTCGTACCAACAATGATGTCTCCAGTGCTCAATCCTGACACCTGGCTTAGTCCAGCAAAGCCAAAATTAACGTTGGTGACTGTTTGTCCAACTGCAGAGACTTTTATTTGCTGAGAAAGTAATGGCTTTAGTTCGAGGACTGCATTTGCCAGCGCCATCATGTCTATTCGATAGTATGTGCCTCCAGTGTTTACTACCGTATCATTCTCATTGTCGCCATCAATAATCGATGCTGCGGTCGAGCGGAACAGGTCTTTAATTTCATTGAAATTCAGACGACGTCCCAATTCTTGTTCAGCTAATTGCTGCGCTAAAACCACCATGCCAGCAACTTGAGGTGCTGCCATGCTCGTGCCAGCATTTTTTAGGTTACCTCCGCCATTTTTCGCGGAATCGATCCATATCCCCGGAGCGAAAATATCCGATAGATTTAAGTCACGTTGTGAGAAAAACGCAATCGCGTCTGGCACACCTGTCTGAGATCCACTCGAACTTGAGATGGAACCACTTCCTGCCCATGTAGCACCCACAGACAGCGAATAAGCATCGGCAGATGGGTAGGCAACACCTACTCTTTGAGTTATGCCGTAGTCATTCCCAGAAGCTGAAACTACTGTAACACCCAAAGCTGCCAAGGCTTTTAATTGAGTAGAGTATGTTCCAGAAGTAACAACAGACTGAAAATTGCCATGCCCAAGTGACATGTTGACGGCAACAATATTGTACTTTGAAGCGTTTGCAACAACCCAATTCAGCGCCTCTAAAATGTCAGTGCTAGACGCGCGGGTTCCAAAATCTGGAAAGACCTTTAGCACAACTAAATTGGCCCCAGGGGCTATCCCAGGATAGTTGCTGTCTGATGACCCAATGATCCCAGCTACATGCGTACCATGCCCATTCCAATCCTGCGCGGATGTATCGTTTGCGCCGGAAAAATCGTATTGATAAATTATGCGATCCGCGATGCCATTAAGATTGACGTCTTTGCCAAAGAATGGATGATCAAGATCAATACCTGAATCAATAACAGCCACCGAATAACCTTTGCCATCAATCCCCGAAAATCGCGGGTCTTTATGAAAATCATCAATATTGGTGGTGGTACCTAAGTTAGAAAAACCCACGCTAGACAAATTGACGTCAAACCCAATAGTTCCACCTAATGAAACCTCTCCGCTAACAGTTGCCGGCGAAATCACAGAGGCACTGGAGCTATTTGCATTCGGAAATGTAGCTGTCCAACCAGATTTTTGGATTATCGAGATAGAATGTGTCCCCAGCGGCAGCTCTTGTAAAGCGTAATGTCCAGAGGCATTTGTTGTTGTTCTGATTTCCCCCACATCCAGTTTGCCGTTTAGATTTTTGTCAGCAAAAACAGTCCAGCCAGCCAAACCACCTTCGTTGCCTCCAGCTACGCCGTTGCGGTCAGCATCGCTCCACACCTGCCCCGTAACCGTGCCATAAGAAGGACTATCATTGTCGATTATCGAGTAGGAGATTTGCCGCGAGGGCAAATGAGCGTATAGAGTGTCGCTGCTACTAAACGCTAGCTTGAGCAACCCTGAGTGTTGTTGCTCATAAAGAGCATCGTCAGTTGCTGAGACTATCACTTGCTGCGGGATATCCCAGTTCTGTGCTGTGAATACAAGTTGGGCCTGTGATGAGGTCAACTGCGCATCACCGGTTAAATTGACGGTAACTACTTGGCTGGGGGCTATCGCCAGAGAAACAGCCAATTTGCTTGTAACTCCGCCCTCCGATAGGGTCAGAGATTGATTGGTTAGAACCAACCCCGGCGGCGATGATATCAATTCAGTTCTGTCTGAAAATGCTATAGCCTGAACATTCTCGACTGAAATAGTTTTGCCTGCATAAACGCTAGTACCAAAACCCGTAATCGAAACTTTGTTATCTGTCCCATCAACGAATTGCACAATGAAAGAGTTTGAGGGAGCAAACAAGACCAAAGTGTCAGTGCCTGCGCCACCATTAATGACATCATTGCCCCCTCGCCCGACGATGACGTCATTACCCGCTGTGCCAATGATCTGATCATCACCAGGTGATCCATAGATGGCGTTGCCCGCTAAAGGTTGCAGCATAACTTCCTGATTCTGCTCAAACGCAATCAATTCTACGTTTGTGATGTATGTTGATGTGTTGGAATATTCAACAGCAGATGCTCCTCCTTTAAGTAGAGTAATGCCGGCAATCGTTGTTACTTGGAATTGTGACTTAGACGCAAAAATCGCGACCGTATCGTTGCCATCTTCCCCATTGATGATGTCACTACCTCCCAACCCATCAACGAGATCATTGCCGCTAGTTCCAGCGATTCTATCGTCTCCCTTGCTACCGAATATCGGCGAACTATCCAGAACAGATGCTGTTATCGGTACAGAACCACTGGCTGTTTGTATCGCCTCAACATTCCAAAGTTTTGAAACAGAGTCCGAGTAGGCACCAGCGCTGAAGTTACCCCGGACTGTAGTAAGTCCGGCAATTGTCGTGATCGCGAGATTAGACTTGGGTGTAACGAAATACGCTGTATCCGAACCTGCTGAGCCATTAATCCGATCGTTGCCTCCATTCCCAAAAATGAGGTCATTGTTGACAGTGCCAGTGATGATGTCACTGAGGTTAGTTCCTAGGATCGCCCCCACTGGAACTGGAATATCCAGCTCTGCTGAGGCCGTCAGTACATATTCGCTAGCGCTGAATGCTGCCCCCGGGGCCTTTGCGACAATAACGTAATAAGTACCTGCAGAATCCACACTGCTTTCGAGAACCATATCGCTACCGGATGTCTGGCTTGACAGCGTGATACCTTTTGCATCAATCAACGAAAGAGTGAAATACTTTTGAAAACTACTATCCATTGGTGAGTCAAACGCAAAGCGCAATTTTGCTGCTGAGGCCAAAGTAATAGAGTAGTAGTCTAAATCAGATGAGGATGAGAGCTGACCACGGATGGACTTGTCTAGAGCTAGAGCGTTAGCGGAAGCACTTGTATTGTTGTTTTCAGATTCAATGGAGTTGTCGGAATTATTTGACTGAGTCAGTAATATTGAATAACTTCTGGAGTCATAGTTGCTATTGGTCGACGAAATGGCTGCATAGTAGACCCCCTTTTGGGCTGCCAAAAAATTAAAACTCAAGTCTGTGCCTGTAGTACGCTTGGCTAATAACGTTCCACTTTCATTCAGAATTGATATGGAGAAGTACTCGGCGTAACTGATATCCGTAGGCACATCAAAAACTACCGACAGTGCTCCTACCGAATTGGCGGTGACCTTGAAATAGTCCACATCACTTGCGGTCGAGAGCTGTCCGGTAATGGCCGCACCCAGGGTCATTTGATCTGCCGTTGCGACAGTGTTGTTAGCCTCCGATTCATTGGCATCAGACGAACCGGCTATGTTGCTGGCTGTCAGGGTGTAAGCACCTGAGTTGTAATAGCTCGTAGAAACAGCGGAGACCCCCAAGTAGTAAGTTCCAACCGAGGGCACCCCCACCGAGTATGTCTTGTCCTCTCCTGTTGAGAAGCTCGAGAGCAAAGTCCCAGCACTGTCGTACAAACCGAGTTTGAAATAGCTGGCGTAACTGATATCCGTAGGCACATCAAAAACTACCGACAGTGCTCCTACCGAATTGGCGGTGACCTTGAAATAGTCAACAT
>SPIB01000004.1 GCA_004535785.1 Gammaproteobacteria bacterium LSUCC0112
GCAAGCACCCACCTCTATTACTTAATCTCTGTCTTTTAAAGAACATTACTTAATCTCTGTCTTTTAAAGAACTTTTTGCCTCAGCCTTCGTGGCTAAGAGGCCGCGTATTATACGCGTCTGAATCATTCTGGCAAGCTGTTTTTTTAAACTTTTATCGACCAATCTCGTTTCCAAAACCGCTCAACAACTATTTAAATCAGCGAACCGATCCAGCCCCTTCATGAGCTTCTCATGTCAGGGGCGCGCATTATGCCACAGTATTTTTATCTGGCAAGACTTTGTTAGGAAAATTTAAAACAATACTGTGGAAAAGAAATTATGTGTGATTCCTGTAAGTTTTCAAGAGTCCTGCCACTCTGTAAAGAAGAAGTGCTGACAGAATGCTGCCGTAAATCACCGCATCAAACAAATCCGTTCTAAGAATCCAGATAAGATGGATGATTGAAAGTATGGCCGCCATATACACAAGCCTGTGTAACGCTTTCCATTTTCTACCCAATCTTCGAACCATTGATTTCGGAGAGGTGATACCTAGCGCAATGAGAATTAAAAATGCGGTAAAACCCACAGTAATGTAGGGTCTCTCAAGGATATCACTACCGATTTCTGACCAGCGCAACTCAAGTAGAAAAATGACATAAACCAAAAAATGTAATGATGCATAAAACAGGGCGTACAGGCCCAGGCTACGACGCAAAGGTGCCAGAATAGAAAGCCCAAACAACTCTCTTAGCGGCGTGATCGCCAAGCTTGCAAGCAAGAACCTGAGTGACCAACGACCTGAATCAAGCGCCAGAGTCCTGGCAGGATCAGCGCCAAGACTATTTTGAAAAACCCCCATCACTAAAAGTACAAAAGGCAGAAGAGCAACTATAAAAACTATTCTCTTTATCCAATTCCCGTACTGCCCCTTTCGACTCTTTACTCTGGAATCCAAGCTGATCAAGCGAAGCCACCTTTAGTAATATCTCGCAAGATCCATTCCTTGGTATAAGTGACTCACCTGCTCCGCGTAACCGTTAAACATCAACGTATCCTGTCTGGCAGCACTGAATAATGTTCTGGGCAGTCTGGTCTCCATATCTTGCCTCCATCTTGGATGGTGCACCTCAGGATTAACATTGGCATAGAATCCATACTCATTTGCCTGCAGCATATTCCAACTCGTGGCGGGCTCTGTCTCTGTAAAACTGATTTTTACAATAGACTTTATACTCTTGAATCCATACTTCCATGGCACGACCAATCGTATGGGAGCACCATTCTGAGGCGGCATGTAATTCCCATAGACTCCCACAGCAAGGAACGTAAGAGGATGCATCGCTTCATCCATCCTTAAACCTTCTCGATAGGGCCACTCGATTACATTGAAGCGACTTGATTGCGCTGGCATTTGGTCAGGGTCAACAAGCGTCTCAAACGCAACATACTTGGCCTTGGAGTTAGGGCCGACTCGTGCAATCAGATCGGCCAGCGAAAAACCTATCCAGGGAATCACCATTGACCAGCGCTCAACACATCGAAGCCTGTAAATTCGCTCCTCCAATTGGTGGGGTTTCAGGAAATCCTCAAGATGGTAAACACCGGGTTTGTCAACCTCGCCTGCAATTTCGATCGACCAGGGGTCAACCTTGAATTCCTGAGCTCGACGAGAGGGATCTTCTTTGTCTGTGCCAAACTCATAAAAATTATTAAAACTCACAACATCGCGATAAGGCGTTAAATCCTCATTTGTGCTGAAAGGACCATTGCGATCGGCAGGCTTGATATTATCGAACTTTTCAGCCCACCAAGGCGCCGGTGCAGAACGCACCATATCCGATGGTGCCCTGGCTCGCAGGCCATCGCCTTCAGCGGCGCTGGCCATAGAGGGCATAACACCGGGAGCAGCAGCAATCAAACCAGCTTTTAATGCATCGCCTATAAACTGGCGACGATTACGGTAAACTGACTCAGGTGTAATCTCCGACGATTTGATATCTGAAGGACTTTTTATCAGCATGGTATGTCTTTCGCCTCCCTAGGCTCAACTTTTCACTCTTGTTAGCAGAATAGACCTTTACTACACGCTTTTGTATTCCACCTTCGACTCATTACGAAATTTCTTTGCTTTCAGTTTTTAGTCGTCGCGATAAAAGTTTCCGATAAATCGCTATGGCAGGACCTGAAGAAGCATAGACCACACACATAGTCAGCAAAACTTCATGAGGCCTCTGCGCGATAACTACCAGCAGTACTACAGTCATCAGAAAAACAACATAAGGAACTGTACCTTTGAAATGGATTTCCTTAAAACTGTAATATCGATAATTCGATACCATCAACAGACCTGTAAAGGCCGTCAGCAATGCAGTTGCGATAGCGACAGCAGTTCCTGGCTGAACTTCATATTTTGCAGCGACCCAGACCATAAAAGTTACTAGACCAGCTGCGACCGGACTTTGCAGACCAACAAAAAACCGTTTATCAACAGTTCCCAACTGCACATTAAACCTTGCAAGCCGAAGCGCTGCGCACGACATGTAGATAAAGCTTGCTGCCCAGCCAGCGTTACCCAGTGAGGATAATGCCCAGCTAAAGACGATCAATGCGGGGGCCACGCCGAACGAAACCATATCGGCAAGACTATCGAATTGCGCCCCAAAAGCGCTTTGCGTGTTGGTCAGACGAGCAACCCGCCCATCAAGTCCATCCATGACTGCCGCGATCAAGATAGCCCATCCAGCCGCATTAAAATTTCCATCCATGCCGGCAATAATTGCATAAAAGCCCGCAAACAACGCGCCCAGTGTCAGAAGATTGGGTAAAAGGTAAATTCCCTTTCGGCTGATCTTCTTACCGTCCTGTGAAACAAATTCCTCGTGTTCATCGATAGGAAGGATACTGTCATCCAGGTCATTTTCCTGGATCGGTTGGCTATCTTGGTTGTTATCCATCAATTCTCAGTCCTGAGCCATAAAATGACGCTGATTATACACGCGACCCGACATCCTTACAGTCTGCCTGCTTGTTAACACAACCACCATACTCTGCTACTGACCAAAACGCAGCAATGAGCGGATTTGACAATTTTCGCCTCATCACACACAAGCCAATGACAAATGGCTTTAACTCTGACATGACTGGCAGTATTCGAACCTTATCTCGCATGGGGCTATTATCAAGGACTACTTCAGGTACAACGGCAATCCCACAACCAAGGCTTGCCATACTAACCATGGCTTCGTGGCCGCTTACCTGTGCATAAATGAGAGGTCTAATCTGCTTATTTGAGAACCACTCATCGACTCTGGCTCTGGTAAGACCACTTTCTGGCATGATAAATGGCAATGTTCTCCAATCTATATCCTCTTCAACTATTACATTTTTAATCATACTCTGAACCGGACTGATACTGACTGGCCCGATACAAACAAGTGAAGATTGCGCCAGTGGTAAAAACTCCAGTTTGTCAGACAACTTTGGTGGCAAGGCAGCTATTACCACATCATCCGTTTCATCTGATACTCGTTGCAAAGCTTCAGCCGAGTCACCAGTATGCAATTGCAGTTCGATGTTCGGGTGATTAATCCTGAATCTATCCAGCAAATCGTGCAAGAAACTGTAACTTGCCGTAACTGAGCAAAACAGACTCAGTTTTCCTCGCAGATCTTGCGATTGCTCCTGAATCGAAGTTTTCAAACGCGAGTATTCATCAAGAGTGTGCAGTGCATAGTCTCGCAAGAGCAATCCAGCATGCGTTAACGCTACGGTTCGGTTGTCCCGTTCAAACACAGCAACATCAAGCTCCTGTTCAAGTCGCTGAATAGAACGAGTCAGTCCGGATGGGCTTATATGAAGTTCGCGACTGCTCCTGGCAAAATGCAACGAATTGCTCAAATGAAGAAAATACCGCAGATCCTTTAGATCCATAAAGCACCCTACAAAGGCTAACCAAGACTGACGTTTTAAATACCGAAACAATGAGTTGCAAATATATCATTTTACGCAACCACTCTGTACGTCTATTATAGTCACCTGAATTTCACCCAGACAGGACACAATAATGAACTACTTCAATACATTACCTTTGCGTCTGCAGCTCCAGCAGCTTGGTAAGTGCCGTTTTATGGATCGCTCCGAGTTTGCAGATGGTGTCAACTGCCTGCTTGGCAAAAAAATCGTCATTGTTGGTTGTGGCGCGCAAGGGCTGAACCAAGGATTGAACATGCGCGATAGCGGACTGGATATCAGTTACACACTGCGCAAAGAAGCCATTGCGGAGAAACGTCAGTCTTGGAAGAATGCCTCTGAAAATGGTTTTGTTGTTGGGACTTATGAGGAATTGATACCAGCAGCAGATCTGGTATTGAACTTGACCCCTGACAAACAACATACCTCTGTTATCAATCAGGTAATGCCATTGATGAAAGAGGATGCTTGCCTGGCCTATTCACACGGCTTCAACATTGTTGAAGAAGGTATGCAGATTCGAAAAGATCTGACAGTCATCATGGTTGCACCAAAGTGCCCCGGTTCAGAAGTTCGCGAAGAGTATAAACGCGGATTTGGAGTTCCCACCCTGATCGCTGTTCACCCTGAAAACGACCCGCGTGGCGATGGCCTGCAACTGGCAAAAGCCTATGCTGCAGCAACCGGCGGCCATCGCGCAGGCGTGCTGGAATCATCCTTTATTGCTGAGGTGAAATCAGACTTGATGGGAGAACAGACCATTCTTTGCGGCATGCTGCAAGCTGGTTCAATCCTTTGCTATAACCGCATGATTGAAAGAGGTATTGATGCAGGTTATGCATCCAAACTGATTCAGCATGGTTGGGAAGTTGTATCTGAAGGTCTGAAGCATGGCGGCATCACCAACATGATGGATCGTCTGTCCAATCCAGCAAAACTGGTTGCCAATTCACTGGCGCAAGAGCTGAAAACAATCATGGCACCTTTGTTCCAGAAACACATGGATGACATCATCAGCGGCGAGTTCTCCCGCGGCATGATGGAAGACTGGGCAAATGACGACAAGAAGCTTCTGACCTGGCGCGAGGAAACTGCTGAAACTGCATTTGAAAAATCCACTGCCGGCAGCATGAAAATTTCAGAACAGGAATACTACGACAACGGCATACTGATCGCAGCAATGCTTAAAGCTGGAGTAGAGCTGGCATTCGAAACAATGACGGCAGCCGGCATTATTGAGGAGTCAGCTTATTACGAGTCACTTCACGAAACACCACTTATCGCCAACCTAATTGGTCGCAAAAAGCTCTACGAGATGAATAAAGTCATTTCCGACACTGCAGAGTATGGATGCTATCTGTTCTCTCACGCGGCGGTGCCGCTGCTGAAAGACTTCATGGAAAAAGTCGACACCGATGTGATTGGGAAAGGCCTGAGTCTGAAAGACAACAATGTTGACAACGCCGAGTTGATCGCAGTTAACCAGTCAATCCGCAATCATCCTATTGAGATTGTGGGACTCAAACTGCGCTCGTATATGACAGCGATGAAAAAAGCAATCTGACACAAACTGACGGCAGCAGCGTTTAAAACCGCCGCTGCCGACAATTTATCCTACAAGCTTAAAACCTTGTCACCGCGAGAAATGCCAGTCACACCTGTACGAGCGACTTCCAGCACTGAGGAATTGCCAATAGCATCAAGGAAACTGTCCAGTTTATCCGACGCTCCTGTTAACTGAATGCTGTAAACCGTGCTGGTTACATCAACAATCTGCCCCCGGAATATATCCGTTGTACGCTTAATCTCTGCGCGCTGCGCACCAGTCGCTTTTACTTTTACCAGCATCAACTCGCGCTCAATGTGCGAGCCCTCGGTCAAGTCAACCAGCTTTACCACGTCGATCAACTTGTTGAGGTGCTTGGTAATTTGCTCAATCTTACGATCGTCTCCAATCGTGGTAATGGTCAATCGCGATAACGTTCTGTCCTCGGTAGGCGCAACGGTCAATGACTCAATATTATAGTTGCGTTGCGAGAATAGTCCTACTACGCGGGACAATGCACCGGGTTCATTTTCCAGCAAGAGGGAAATTATATGCCGCATGTTATGTGCGCTCCGTTTTACTCAGATACATATCCTTCATCGATCCACCTTTGATGGCCATCGGGTAAACATGCTCCGAAGGATCAACAGAAACATCAACAAATACCAGACGGTTTTTTAGTGCAAACGCCTCTTCCATTTTTTGATCGAGTTCTGAAAGTTTAGTGATTCGAATTCCGACGTGACCATAAGCCTCAACCAGCTTCACAAAATCCGGCAGTGATTCCGCATAAGTACTGTGTGAATAACGACCTCCGTACTGCATGTCCTGCCACTGCCTGACCATTCCAAGTGACTGGTTATTCAGACATACAATTTTTACCGGTAAGCCATACTGCAGACAGGTTGCCAACTCCTGAATACACATCTGAATACTGCCTTCACCCGTGATACAAACAGAAATCGCATCAGGAAAAGCAAGCTGAACGCCGAATGCAGCAGGAAAACCAAAACCCATCGTGCCAAGTCCACCAGAATTGATCCAACGGCGCGGCTTGTTGAAATGATAATACTGCGCTGCAAACATCTGGTGCTGCCCAACGTCAGATGACACGTACGCCTCACCTTTGGTTGCTTTGTAAACAGCCTGCACAACCTGCTGCGGCTTGATTACATCATTGTCGGCAGAGACGACTTTCAAACAATCTTTGGCTCGCCAACCCTCGATCTGCTGCCACCACATATCGATAGACTTTTTATCAACTTGTGTCTCTGATTGCTTGATCAATTCCAACATTTCTTCAAGGACGCTGGTCACCGATCCCACAATGGGCACATCAGCAGCAACCGTTTTTGAGATGGATGCAGGATCGATATCGACATGAAGAATTTTGGCGCCCGGACAGAACTTGGAAACGGCATTGGTGACCCGGTCATCAAACCTCACACCGATACCCAACACAACATCGCTAAAGTGCATTGCCATGTTGGCTTCGTAGGTGCCATGCATGCCCAACATACCCAGGAATTGTGTATCCGGCGCAGGAAAAGCACCAAGCCCCATCAATGTGTTGGTAACCGGATAACCCAACATACGCGCCAACTGCGTCAGCAATTCAGAGGCATTGCCCTGAATAACACCGCCCCCAGCATAAATGACAGGTCGCTTGGCTGATAACAATATCTCAACCGCTTTTTTGATCTGACCCGTATGGCCCTTGGCTGGCACCGAATATGAGCGCATCTTTACTGTTTCGGGGTAGCGATACTCAAATTTACGTGCAGGGTCAGTCACGTCCTTTGGCACGTCAATAACCACCGGACCGGGACGCCCGGTGGTTGCAATGTAAAATGCTTTTTTGACAATGACAGGAATGTCTTCGGCGTTTTGCACCATAAAACTGTGTTTCACAATCGGTCGGGAAATCCCCACCATATCGGTTTCCTGAAATGCATCAGATCCAATCAGCGAGCTATCCACCTGACCGGAAATCACCACCATGGGAATTGAATCCATAAATGCAGTTGCAATACCCGTAATGGCGTTGGTTGCACCCGGACCGGATGTCACCAGCACCACACCGGGTTTACCGGTGGCTCTGGCATATCCGTCGGCGGCGTGAGTTGCAGCCTGCTCGTGACGTACCAGAATGTGTTCCACCTTGTCCTGGTTAAATATCGCATCGTAAATATGCAGCGCAGCGCCGCCCGGATACCCGAACAGCAGCTCAACGCCCTCGTCGTGCAAAGCACGAATCAGCATTTCACCACCAGAAAGCAATTCCACAGTCTAAGCCTCGTAAAAAGTCAAATGCCATATGGCATCGATGAGACACCGTTAATTAACGGTGTCTTCGCAGATTAAGTTTACCTTCAGATCAATCGTCAAGAATATCGGAGCTGCAAGACAGCTCCTTAACACAAACCGGACATCCATGGATTCAATTGCAGCGGACAGACTCCGTGAAACATAAATCCTTCGAAAAATCCTGGCTTATGCCGGTTCCTTACGCGGTAACGTGTTGGAACCTTAGGTGAAGTTGTCTGGCACCTAAGCAATAGCCCCGGGCGGACACTTTCTGCCGCGTCCCGGCTAATGCAGATTGGGGGAGGGGGTTACCTTCTCAGTCTGCGTCTTACTGAATCTGACCAAACCAGCCAGACTCGGTTAAGAACACGTAATTTTCCCACTATTTCAGGCATTGTCAAGGCTGAAAACTGCCTGCCTCGCGTTTACCAAATTGAAAGCCCTCATCACTGACATCAACAACGATGCGGTCACCGGGGCCGTAGTCGCCGCCAATCACTTTCTGCGCCAGTGGATTTTCTATCCAGTTCTGTACGGCACGACGCAAGGGCCGAGCTCCATAGATCGGGTCGTATCCCAACGCCGCCACCTTGTCGAGCACAGCATCAGAAACCTCAATGCTGAGGTCGGTATACTGTAAGCGCTTGTTTAGAGACGCTATCTGTATGTTTGCAATGTTACGAATCTGCGCAGCCGCGAGTGGATGAAACACCACTGTTTCGTCAATCCGGTTTACAAACTCGGGTCGGAAGTGACGTGTTACCACCGACATCACTTCACGCTTCACTTGCTCATAGGTCTGCTCGTCAGGCACACCTGCTGACATCAGATCCTGAATTCGATCAGAACCAAGATTAGAGGTCATCACAATAACGGTATTACGAAAATCAACAGTACGCCCGTGGCCATCAGTCAGGCGGCCGTCATCCAGCACCTGCAACAAAATGTTAAACACATCCGGATGGGCTTTCTCCACTTCGTCCAACAGCAGGACAGAATAAGGGCGACGACGGACCGCTTCAGTGAGATATCCACCTTCTTCATACCCAACATATCCCGGTGGCGCACCAATCAGACGAGCGACCGAGTGTTGCTCCATAAACTCGGACATATCAATCCGCACCATCGCTTCTTCGGTATCAAACAAAAATTCTGCCAACGCTTTGCACAATTCAGTTTTACCTACCCCGGTCGGACCGAGAAACAGGAAAGATCCACTGGGTCGGTTTGGGTCCGAGAGCCCGGAACGCGAACGACGTACAGCATTGGCGACGGCGGCCACAGCTTCATGTTGCCCAATGACTCGCTTGTGGAGCGCGCTCTCCATCTGCAGCAGCTTTTGTTTATCACTCTGCAACATTTTGGAGACCGGGATACCTGTCCATCGCGACACAACGTCAGCAATTTCTTCTTCGGTTACCCTGTCGCGCAGTAACTGCATATCCATCATGTCCGCCTGTGTGGACATATCCAGTGTTTTTTCCAGATTGGGGATAACGCCATATTGCAGCTCTGACATACGGGCCAGGTCACCCGCACGCCGTGCAGTTTCCAGATCGGCCCTGGCTTTTTCAAGATTGCTCTTGATTGATTGCGTACCTTGAACTGAAGCTTTTTCCGCTTTCCAAATTTCATCGAGATCGGAAAACTCTTTTTCGACACGCAGAATATCCTCTGCGAGTTTGTCGAGCCGTTTACGCGACGCGTCATCCTCCTCTTTTTTTAATGCTTCGCACTCAATTTTAAGTTGAATCAAACGGCGCTCCAGTTTGTCCATTTCCTCAGGTTTGGAATCAATTTCCATACGGATCAGGCTGGCAGCTTCATCGATGAGATCAATCGCTTTATCCGGCAGTTGCCGGTCAGGAATATAACGTTGTGACAGTCGCGCTGCCGCAATAATAGCCGAGTCTGTAATTTGAACCCCGTGATGGACTTCATAGCGCTCTTTCAGGCCCCGAAGAATGGCAATGGTGTCCTCTTCCGTGGGCTCATTGACCAACACCTTCTGGAACCGCCGCTCCAGTGCAGCGTCCTTCTCGATATACTTTCGGTATTCATCCAGCGTCGTTGCGCCAACGCAGTGCAATTCACCTCGCGCCAGAGCAGGTTTGAGCATATTGCCGGCGTCCATGGAGCCTTCTGCTTTACCGGCACCAACCATGGTATGAATTTCGTCGATAAACAGAATGACGGACCCTTCTTGTTTGGAAAGCTCCTTCAGAACAGCCTTCAGACGCTCCTCAAATTCTCCCCGGAACTTGGCGCCCGCAATCAAGGCGCCCATATCGAGCGCCAGAATTTTTTTACCTTTCAGGCCTTCCGGCACCTCACCATTGATGATGCGCTGGGCCAGTCCTTCAACGATCGCGGTTTTACCCACACCGGGCTCGCCTATGAGCACCGGGTTGTTTTTGGTGCGACGTTGCAGAACCTGAATAGTGCGTCGGATTTCTCCATCGCGGCCAATAACCGGATCCAACTCTCCTTTTTCAGCTCGCTCTGTTAAATCAATGCAGTACTTAGACAATGCCTGAAACGCATCTTCAGCGTCAGCATCAGTGACTTTCTCCCCACCACGAAGATTGGCAATGGCGTTTTCCAGTGCCTTTTCTGTGATGCCAAAACTGTTGAGGAGTTTACCCAACTCCCCTTTGTCTGACATGGCAGCAAGGATAACGGTTTCACTGGAAATGAATTTATCGCCACTTTTTTGCGATAGCTTGTCAGCCTGATTAAGCAATCTCCCCAATTCGTTAGACATGGCCACATCCCCGCCAGTGCCCTCGACTTTTGGCAAGCGGTTGAGGATACCCTGAAGGCCTGTCTTCAACGCGTTGAGATTAAAACCTGTTTGCGACAAAAGCGGTCGTACAGACCCACTTTTCTGATCAAGCAACGCAAGAATCAAATGGACGGGTTCAATGAAATTATTGTCATTTCCCAGTGCCAGAGATTGAGCATCTGCCAACGCTGCCTGAAGTTTGCTGGTCAATTGTTCCATGCGCATAATTCACCTCTGCTGACCGACATGACAAGGTCTCAAAGCCGGCCGTGTGTTTGATAACGATTGACAATTTAATAAGGGTGAGGACTTGAAATTTCAAGCCGGGCAAGCGCAAACATGCTGTTTGAGAGACTTTTAACGTGATGTGTTGAGATAAATCAAACTGGCCATTCGACCCGTGATACTTTCACGTCGATACGAATAAAACCGTGTACTGTCGCACACTGTACACAACCCGCCGCCGGAAACTTTTTGGACACCCGCATGTAACAGCCGTTCGCGGGCAACTTGATAGATATCCATCATAAATCTATTCGCGTGTGCGGGTGACCGTGCAAAAGCAGCATCGATAACCGGGATATGGCGGCGCCCCCAGACAGAATGCTCCGCAAACGCCTCCATGACCTCGGCACCTACTTCAAAATGACACGGGGCAATGGCTGGACCCATCCACGCCATCAAGTGATCAGGTAAAACCCCCATCGCCTGAATCGTTTTTTCCAACACGCCGTCAAGCAATCCACGCCAACCGGCGTGCGCGACGGCGACCACCGTTCCCTCTATATCCGTAAAAAAAACCGGCAGACAGTCCGCCGTCATGACAACCGCCCCGTACCCAACACAACTGACAACGGCAGCATCACCGGTTTTGCGCCTCAGCGGCGTAACACGCGCTGCTACCTTGACGACATGAGTACCATGCACCTGATTTAACCATTGCACCTTGGCACCGACAGGCAATAGCTGTTTGAGTTGATGCCGGTTTCGCCTGACGGCCAGGGAATCGTCACCTACATGCTGCCCGACGTTAAACCCAGCGAAGGGGCCTTTGCTAAGGCCACCTTGCCTGCAAGTCACAAATGCAGTCACGCTTGCAGGGGCAGGCCAATCCGGCCTGATGATTTCTGGCAAAGCAACCTCAATTGATCCGCCTTTTAATATCGGACTCATTACGACATGTCCGCCTTGAGAACAGCCAACAGGTTTTGCATATCCTCTGGCAGAGGAACCTCCCAGCCTACTTCTTCACCCGTTATAGGATGCGTAAAACCCAAACGGGCGGCATGAAGAGCCTGCCGTTTGAATTCCCGCAAGATAGTGGCCAGCTCAGGACTGCAACCACCCGGGATATGCAGTCTTCCGCCATACACGGGATCGCCCACCAGCGGGTGGCGGATGTGGCTCATATGCACTCTGATCTGATGCGTCCGACCGGTTTCCAGTTGGCATTGCACATGCGTATGGGCACGAAAGCGCGAAATCACCCGGTAATGTGTCACCGAATCCTTACCACTTTGGATGACCGCTCGTTTTTTGCGCATGACAGGATGACGGCCAAGCGGTGCATCTACTGTGCCTCCCGCCGTCAGCACACCCAGCACGACAGCTTCGTATTGACGGCTGACATCACGTTTTTGCAACTGTCTCACCAATCGATGGTGAGCTTGCAGACTTTTGGCCACCACCATTAACCCGGTGGTATCTTTATCCAGTCGATGCACAATGCCGGCTCTTGGCAAATTCTGCAAAGCCGGGCAATAGTGCAACAAACCATTCATCAATGTCCCCGACCGGTTGCCGGCGGCTGGATGAACAACCGTGCCCGCCGGCTTGTTTAATACCAGGATATCGTCATCTTCAAACACGATATCCAGTTGCACCGGTTCCGCCTGCCAATGCCCCTCCTCCGGCACCAGCATTTCTGTCTCCAGCACCAACACGTCGCCGGCAGTCAGTTTGTCCTTGGAACGTAAAAGAGCATTATTAACCAGCAAGCGCCCCTCTTTAATCCAGGTTTGCAGACGCCCCCGGGAGTACTCGGAAAACAGGCTGGCAGCAATTTGATCCAGCCGGGCACCATCCAGATTTTCGGGAACAACTGCCGTCATGGCGATTTTTTCAGTCATGATATTCGAGCGGCCTCCGGCCAAATTAAGGTGAGCGCAGCAGGTGCTTGGGTTCAAACAGCTTGCTGTGTTTAAATAGCGCTCTATTGGCAGGCATTATAGTCTGTTTTGTCTTTATTAAGTCGCACCCCGGACAGATAAGGGTGCACCGTCGGAGAGAAAGTGTGCGAGTCCTGCTCAGCCTGATACTGATTAGTTTGACTGTTTCCTGCTCTTCACTCAGAGAAGAGCGTGATGAATTTGCCAACCTCTCAACCGAGGAGCAATTTTATCGTGATGCCAATCGCCAATTGAACTCAGCCAACTACTCCGGCGCTGTCAGGACGTACCAGGCGCTAGAAGCACGCTTCCCGTTTGGCCAGTATGCAGCGCAAGCGCAACTGGAGCTGATTTATGCCAACTATCGCAGTGGCAATGTAGAGGGCGCCCGCGCAGCGGCAGATCGTTTTATCCGATTGCATCCTGACCACCCCAGCATCGATTATGCGTACTATCTCAAGGGCGTTGCATCGTTTACGGAAAACTCCGGTTTTGTCAGTCGCTTCCTGCCAACTGACCCATCAAAACGTGACATTACGCGCGCTCGGGATGCCTTTACCGAGTTTTCCCTTCTGTTAGCGCTTTATCCAGACAGTGACTATGCCGCAGACGCGCAGGCAAGAATGATTTTTCTGCGCAACAACCTCGCCATCTATGAGATTCACGTCTCGACATACTACCTTGAACGACGTGCGTACATAGCCGCCTTGAACCGGGCGCGTTATGTCGTAGAAAACTTCCAGGGTAGCCCGGCAGTAGCGGAAGCAGTATCCATCATGGCTGAGTGCTATTTACGCCTTGGGCTCAATGATCTGGCAGACACATCCATCGCGTTGTTAAAAACCAATTTCCCTGATCATCCATCATTGGATGGTCAAGGCAATTTCACCGTGCGCGATCACGTGACCAATCCGTCGCTTTTGTATACCGTCAGTTTTGGACTGCTGGGCAGCAATGCGGACAATACGCCGTTGGCACCCACCACTCGTCCAAACCCCTCAATTGCGCCTCAGTCAGCCGCGCCAAACACCGGTCGTTCATTGCTTAACATCTTGACGATGGGCAGATTTGGCAACAACGGCCCGGTGGGTATGCCCGGCGATGTGCCACCCGTGTCGCCGACAGATGAGTTACCCGCGCAATAATCAGCAGTACGTGCCTGACGATTTGACGTACATGTAGCCCCAATCGTCAGGCCAGGTAGTTTTCTGGAAAATAGTGTCTTTCAATTGATTCGATCAGGATGTGTATGATCTTTATGTGCATTTCCTGAACTCTGTCGGCATACTCACTGGCGCCAGTGCTGATATCGACCGTTGCCAAATCCCCCAGTGCCGAACCAGCTGCGCCCGTTAAACTGATCACCTGTATGCCATGTGATCGCGCGTACTCTGCCGCCTTGATAACATTGGCACTTCGACCGCTGGTGCTGATCGCAAACAAGCAATCCCCTGGCTTGGCTCGTGCTTCAAGGTAGCGGGAAAAAATGTACTCATATCCATAGTCATTGGCGACACAACTGATATGCCCCGGATCACTGATGGCGGTAGCCGGGAGCGCTGCACGATTCTTACGGTATCGCCCGGTCAACTCTTCCGGAAAATGCATGGCGTCACTCATGGACCCGCCATTGCCACAGGCGTAAATTGCATTACCCTGCCCGAGCGTACTGATCAGTACAGTTACTGCACGATCGATAGCCTCCAGATTGTCACCGGATGCCATAAACCGCTGTAAATAATCCCGGGTTTGCGCCAACGTTTCCAGAATGTGATGTCTCATAACGCTACCCTTGAACTCACGCATTCCAACCTTGTGTGATGGGATATCGGCGATCTCTGCCGAAACCCCGTTCCGTCAAACGCACACCCGGTGCGCTCTGACGGCGTTTGTATTCATTCAGATCAACAAGCCTGATTACCCGTAACACTTCTTCCCGATCAAATCCTTGCGCAATAATATCGTCGGCACTGAGATCCTGTTCGACATAGTATTCCAATATCTGATCCAGTCGCTCATAGGGCGGCAAATTGTCATCATCACGTTGACCCGGCGCCAGCTCAGCTGTCGGAGGCCTGTCGATGACCTGTTGAGGAATCACGATCTCGTCGCCCTCTTCCATCGCGCACGCATTACGGTAACGCGCAAGGGCGTACACAAACAGTTTGCCGGCATCTTTAAGCACACCAAAGCCGCCTGCCATATCACCGTAAAGCGTGCAATATCCAACCGCGACTTCGCTTTTGTTGCCGGTTGTCAGCACCAGGGCACCTTTTTTGTTCGACACAGCCATGAGCATCACACCACGGCAGCGCGCCTGTATATTCTGCTCAGCCAGTCCAGCTGGCAGCCCGGTAAATTCATCTGACAAGGCCGCCATGAAAGCGTTGTAACTGTCTTTAATAGAAATCACACTGAAGTTAACTGCCAATCGTTCGGCCTGGATTTTTGCCAGATTGATACTCAGATCCGATGTATAGGTAAACGGCATCATGATTGCGCTGACCCTGTCTGCCCCCAAGGCATCAACAGCAACAGCCAGAGTCAACGCAGAATCAATACCACCGGACAAGCCCAGCAGCACGGATTTGAATCTGTTTTTGCTCACGTAATCACGCAGCCCCATCACCATCGCTTGGTAACATCGCTGCTCAACTGACGGTAGTGAAAAAACGTCGGATAAACGCGGAACGGCAGGTTGGCCTGGCACGATGTCAAACGTCACCGGGATCAACGCTTCACAGAATCCTGGCCCGGGAACACTGACATTTCCGTCGGCGTCCGATACCAGAGAAAAACCATCAAACACCAGTTCATCCTGCCCACCTACCAGATTGACGTAAACAATTGGCGCACCCGCTTGTTGCGAGCGTTGACTCAACAGCTTGATGCGCTGCTCCAATTTGTGTTTGCTGAACGGCGAGGCATTGATATTGATCAGCAAGTCAGCGCCTGCTGCGGACACTTGTTGAACCGGTGAGTCATGCCAAAGGTCTTCACAAATGGTAAAAGCGACGTTCAGGCCATTGATTGACGTCACACACGGTGCTGATCCCGCAACAAAATAGCGTTCCTCATCAAACACCTGATAGTTGGGCAGATGTTGCTTGTAATAACGTGCAATACACTGACCGTCGCTAATAACAGAGACCGCATTGAACAAATGGCCTTGATCTCGCTGGGGATGACCGATGATCAACGCAGCCGGAATGCGGGCCTGAGAAATGGATAACAGCGCAAGATCTACTCGTTCCTGCAGGGCCGGTCTCAGTAGCAGATCTTCGGGCGGATACGACGTGATTGCCAGCTCGGGAAATACCACAATATCGGCGCCAAAACTTGCAACCGCCTCTTGTGAAAGACGAATGATTCGCTCGGTATTCCCTTGAATATCGCCGACCAATAAATTGACCTGCGCCATTACAACAACTAACTGATCTGTCATTCCAACCTCTGCGTGTGCAAACCGCACAACCACCGTCACCGCCATTTCGCCTGCGTATTGTCGTCAAAGCGACCAAACAAGTAAATTCAAGAACCAAAACTGTCTGTGGCACGGCGTAGTGCCGGATCATAAGGCGACGGATCAATGTCAGGTGTGCGCCCCAGCACGATGTCGACCAACAGTTTTGCAGAAGCGGGCGCCAGCACCAGCCCATTTCTGAAATGACCTGCATTGACATAAAGATTGTCCAGACCTTGAACCCTGCCTATGTACGGGATGCCGGCTGGAGAGCCCGGACGCAGACCTGCCCACTGCGCAATGATGGATGACTCCGCCAATGCTGGCAGCAGACCCTCAGCGCTGGCCGCAAGACTGGTGCGTGCATGTTCGCTGATGGTTTTATCAAAATCACAGTATTCGAGTGTGCTGCCTGCCAGAATCAGGTTATCTGAGCGCGGAATCAGATAACGTCCGTTACTTAAAACAATACCCGTTAACAAGGGGCGTTCTGTACGATACAGCAACATCTCTCCTTTCACCGGCGCAATCTGCACAAGAGAATCCAGTCGGCTCTCTGCACCAGTCTGCATGTCCGTAAGCAGTTTGCCCGTCCAGGCCCCCGCAGTGACGATCACAGAGCTGGCTTGTATCAGACTGGCAATGCCGTTTTGGATGACACGCGCACTGCTGGCGCGCCCACCAATGATGTTGATGGACTGCACGTCGCAGTGCTCTTTGATGACGGCAGTCGGAAAAGAATTTACCGACGCGCGCAGCGCTTGCAACAAGCGCGGATTACGCACATTGGCAACCGTGGGCATCCACATTGCACTGACTCTGCCCGGTGCCAACTCACGCTCGTGCGCATAAATCTCGTGTTCGCTCCAGACATGGATATGCCGCGTGTGACGGGACGACCATTGCAACGCTTGCTCGCGGTCCTGCGCGTCCAACATCAACAGACCGCAGGCGCGATATTGCGGATCGATGCCAGTTTCATTAAGTAAATCAGCCGTTAACGCAGGATATGCATCCTGAGCCTTGCTCGCGAGAGCGGTAACGGCTTCAGAATATCGCCAGGGATACAGCGGCGAAACAATCCCGCCGCCCGCCCACGACGCCTCCCTGCCGCACGTATGCCGATCAACCAGACAGACAGAAGCGCCCTCGGTCAACAATTCCCGGGCTACCAACAATCCGGAAACTCCGGCACCAACAATCAAGAAATCGAACAAAAAATGCACCCGTCCTGGTCAGCAGCTAGACTGATTGCAGAGACACATAGAAGACATCTCTAACCGGAAAATCACCAAATGACACCAGTGCACATCGCCGGGAAATCTCCAAACCATATCTATCAGGGATTTACCTTGTTGGAACTGATGTTGACGCTGGCGATTATAGCAGTGCTTGCTCGACTCGCGTTGCCAGCCATGGAATTCTCCCAGCGCAACGAGGCAAACCGGGTGTTTACACAACTGACGTCGCTGTTGTCGAATGCGCGTGCGACATCCATTGCCTCGCACGTCGTGACAGTAATTTGCCCCAGCCTTGATGGTTTGAAGTGTGACAGCAACTGGACGGGGGGAGCAATTTCGTTTGTTGACAGCAACCATGATCGTCAACGAAATGATGACGATCCACTGATCGACGTGCTGACATGGGCTCAGGGTGAGATTCACTCCGCAAATATACGACATGGCACGCTGCGCTGGCGGGCGTTCGGAAATCGACAATCAATCAAAATAGATGCATTTGGGCAGTTGTCTGACCAGAATGGTTCATTCACCTGGTGCCCCGCTGCGCACGTATCGCTACCGCCACAACAAATGCTGATCAATTCAGCAGGCCGGGTACGTTATGCATCGGACAACACCGTTGAGTGTCCGTAACGGTCAATCCTGTTGATGCGGATCTCGCCGCCAACCCCTGCGTGTAGCTAGAAATTGTGCTTGCTCACACAGCTGCGACGTTTCGCAACAAACCCACCAATCAACCCCGGGACGCAACATACTTGAGCTTGGTTGTGAATCAGGATTTGAGATGGCAGAAAACAGGACGCCGCACTGAACATGAGTGAATTCGGTTTGAGCCCACTGCGCAGAGAATGCCACAACGGGGCGCCCGGCACTGTCCGCAACCCGTTCGGCAGACCAGAATTTCGCCGTTGCTGCAAGGCCTGTGCTCTCCAGTTGCCACCAGACGTATTGTTCTGTTTCAAGCAACTGATTTTCCGCCTCGATAAACGCTGTATTGTGTCTGGCATAGGCAAACACCATTTTCTGCCCGATCAGGGACACCTCAACAGCCGTCAATGCTGTTATCGAAAGTGCAGCGAGAAACACCATACATACCAACAGGATAGAACCGCCATCACGTTGCACCGAATGAGAATCAGACAAAATTCACCTCAATGAGACCACTGACGCGGCGCAATGGTGAATGAAAATGTGTCGTGTGTAGCATGAGCTGATGCGCCAGCCACAAGACTGACGTGAAAGTGAGCGGCAGCAATACTCCACCAGTTATCAATGGAATCCGGGCTCAAACCGGTGACATAAACCCGGGACTGCTGATTTTCATCATAAACGGTTTGTGTGAACACAGGCGTCAAGCTGGCAACCCCTTCGACCATCTCCTCGGACGCTGAAAATCTGCCGTCAGTGAATTGCCTGCGGCGGAATAACGACGGCGGATTGTTGTTATTCCCTCCCCGAAAGGCAATAAACCAGAGATCAGCAATGACACCCGGGCAGCACACCTGCTTGACCCAAAGCAGATAGGAATCACGCAGCACAATCGGAGAAACGACAGGTCCTGATGCGCCTTGTTTCCAACTTTGCATGGGCGGATAGCAGGTTTCATTCAGAAAAATCCCTGCACACACTTGCCCGGTCATGTCGGATTTGACCTCAACCAGCCGGGTATGCAGGGCGTCCCGAACACTGTGACTGAGTAAATGTCTCACTGATGCAGCGTTTGCCAGCTGCCGACTCAAACGCTGATGCTCCAGCGCGATTGCATTGCTGACATTGAACATGTGCAACATCAGCAATAACAACCCTGATGCAATACCGCTGCTTATCAATAATTCCAACAGCGACAAACCCGATTGAAGATTGCGACTTGTTGTCATAAAACGATGCGCCCTATGATCATTTCGCCGGCATCAGAAAACCAGCTTATCGACACCTGCCAACTCACTTTGTTTTGCGCTGACGCCCGATAGATTGCCACATCGGCATCGGGGAGCAGCGCTGCCGTGCTGTGATTCCAATCAAGGACTAGCTGTTGCGCAAATTGCTCGCGGGTACAGTGTATTCCTGAGCGACAGATTGCTGCCTGAAATGGTGAACTATTCAGAAAGGCGTTATCGAGGTGTCGGAATGCTTCTGAATCACTGCGTACTCGCTCAGCTAAGTCCATCAACTGCCATGACGCTGTCTGACGCTGCAACGATGCGTGCGCCAACACCAGGCTGTAACTCTGCAGCTTGAGCATACCCATGACACCAATCCCAAGAATCAGGGCCGTCACAAGCACCTCAATCAAGCTTATCCCCTGTTGTTGCCGCCACAACCCGCAGCGCGTTAAGTCAGGCAAAATCCCTTTGCACATTTCTCACCTCCCGATCCACATCCTCAAGAAGTATAGTCAGCTGGAAACCCTGTTTTGCAATTTTGCTCGCAAGTTACCTATAATCCGCGCCCTCAAAGCACTTGCGCTCAGCAGACAGGTCGGTCAGGCATGGAATACGATATCGTTTTGCTGGGTGCACTGGTGCTGATGGGCATGATCGCGGGCTGGATCAACACACTTGCAGGTGGTGGCTCAAATCTTACCCTGCCGATGCTGATGGTGCTGGGTCTGCCGGCAGATGCGGCCAATGGCACCAATCGTATTGGCGTCTTGCTGCAAGCCGTTGTTGCAGTGCGCGGTTTCCACCATTACGGACGATTGGATACACCATCTATCCTGCCCATTCTGGTTCCCAATCTCATTGGCGGTGTTATTGGCGCACTGGCTGCTGCGCTGACACCGGATGTTGCATTAAAGCCCCTGCTGCTGGGCACTGTACTGACCATGTCAGCCATCATTCTCATCAAACCTGGTTTTCTGGCGCCCGAACCCGGCACACCCGTGCAGTCCGTCAAACAGAACCGGGGCGCCTGGTGGGGTCTGGTGCTGGCGGGTATCTACGGTGGTTTTGTCCAGGCGGGTGTCGGCTTTATCTTGCTTGCTGCGCTGGCTGGTGGCTTGCGTTATGACCTGGTGAGGGCAAATGCCCTGAAGATGGTTTGCACACTCTCATTCACCACAGTCTCACTGGGTATTTTTATCTGGTTTGACCAAGTGAAATGGATTCCGGGGTTAATTCTGGCGCTTGGCACCATGTTGGGCAGTTATTTCAGTGTCCGGTTTGCCATCAACGCCAGTCAAAACACCATCAAGTGGTTTTTGTTTGCGATGACATTGGCATCGTGTCTTGCTGCGATATTTTTCTAGGCCTGAACTCTGATGTTATTCAGCTGCACTGAAATGGCTGCCCCGCCCAATTTTTCACTGCGGCCCACGCTGATTTTGCCGCCATAACTCTGCACAATATCCGCGACCACCGCCAAGCCAATACCCTGTCCCTGCGCCAGTGTGTCGAGTCTCACACCACGTTGAAGGATACGGTCGCTGTCTTCCGGGTTGATGCCAGCTCCGTTGTCTTCTATCAGCAGCTCCAGTCGCGGCGGATTGTCGCCGATCAAATGCCCCTTCACATGAATCTTTCCATGGCCATATTTACAGGCGTTGTCGAGCAAATTGCCCAAGAGTTCCATCAAGTCACGCTCATCGCCCAAAAACAAAAGGCGCGAATCAATGAGTTGGATGATCTCAACCGACTTACCCACATACACCTTCTCAAGAGCACGGCATAAACTGGCTGCGCTGTCCCTTATGTTGACCTGGCTTGCGAGACTGCCGACACTGCCCGAACGGACGGCTCTCTGCAGCTGATAGGTAATGATCTGATTCATTCTGTCGAGCTGTTCCTGCACCATGGCCAGACGCTCAATGCGTTGTTCATGAGGCAAGGCCGGTTCTGTACTTGCCGACACCTCACCTTGAATCACTGCCAGAGGTGTTTTTAAACTGTGTGCAAGATCCCCGAGTGTGATGCGATACCGCGTTTGCTGCTTTCGTTCAGACTGGATCAGCAGGTTGAGGTTTTGGGTGACGGAACTCAGTTCTGAGGGGTAGTGATTTCCGAGTGATTCAGCAAGCCCGTTCTCAATCTGCTTTAAGTCACGGGCAAGACGGCGTAAGGGCGATAACCCCCAACGCAACAACAACAGCTGAAAAACCAATAATAAAACGGCCAACGCACCAAACCAGGAAAACAGACTGGTACGAAATTCTGCGACTTCGGCCCAATAACCATCGGCTGATTCAAGTACACGAAAAATGATTGCCTGAGGTCTGTTTTCCCAGGTCACCGCATAACTGATTTCAAAAAAGTCGAATGGGCCATCGACGGAAGAAATCCGGCCAAATCGGGTCTCACCACGGTTGAGATCAGCGGCGGAACTGTCCGACAGCACGTTGTCTGGCAACACAAACTCAAGGGCTGACTGTGTGCGTAACAGCTCTCCCTGCCCCGGACTGCTGATGAGCCCATACAGGCCGCTGTTAAGCTGACTAAATCGGGGTTCACGCAAATTTTCGCTGACATAAAATTGACCGGCATTTTCATCAACAGCGGCCAACAGCACATAAAGCTGCGTCTGCAATTGTCCGGCAACACCCGTCTCCAGACTGTTACGAAAGGCCCTGTCCAGCACAAAACCTGTCAGCCCCAGAAATACCGTCAATAACAGCGTCACTGCCAACAGCAGACGGGTTTGCAGGGAGTATCCGGCACCGTGCCCGGTCGACATATCAGTCCATGATTCGCAGCCGGTATCCCTGGCCACGAACAGTATCAATGGGTTGCAACGATTGATCCGGATCCAGCTTCTGACGGAGGCGACGGATAAACACCTCCAGCACATTGCTGTCTCTGTCGTAGTCTTGTGCGTAAAGATGGTCAGTCAGTTCGGCTTTGGAAACAACCTGATCAATATGCAACATCAGGTACTCCAGCGTCTTGTACTCATACGCCGTCAACTCGACCGGATTGCCACTGACCGTGACTCGTTTACTGCTGGTATCCAGACAGATTGGACCCGCAGCAATGACCGGGCTGGCAAAACCTGCTGCCCGACGTAACAAGGCATTTAGACGCGCTTGAATTTCTTCAATTCTGAAAGGCTTGACCACGTAGTCATCGGCACCAGCGTCCAGTCCCGCAACCTTATCTTGCCAGTCGCCCCGTGCCGTTAAAATCAGTACAGGATACTTTCGGCCAGCTTCTCTGAGTTTGCGTATGACACTGATACCATCCAGCAACGGCAGCCCCAGATCAATAATAGCTGCGTCGTAATCATATTCTAGGGCATGAAACAGTCCGGCTTTGCCATCAGATGCGTCGTCCACAACAAACCCTGCGCGCTGCAAACCCATCACCAGCTGTTGCCGCAGCAGACTCTCGTCCTCTACCACCAATAAGCGCATATCTTACTCCCGGCTGACCGCCCCTGTGGCCTGATCAACATACACTGTATAAATATTGCCCTCATTGTCGATACGGACTCTGAACCGTACCCGGTCGCCCTGTCGGACTTCATTGATACTGATAATGTTGCCGGGGAAGCGGGATCTTACGATTTCCAGAGCCTGTCTCTCACTCACGGCCCGAGTCTGCTGATTACTTCCGTCGGCATTTTCCTGCTGTTGGGCTGATACCGTATGGCTCCCCAATGGACCGAGGATAACTGCAGCAATCAGCAGAACTCTCTGCAGTGCTCCCCGAATCGATTTGTACACAGTTGATGTTGAGCCTGACGGTTTCATAACTCTCCATGATATTGGGGCACCCGAACTCAAAGCACCGGATCGTGACTGACACGCAGTCGAATCTGCTCACCGGGGTCTTGCTCAGTGCGGACGGTAAACTCTTCCCCGTTATACAGATAACGCACCTGATAACCCATCAAACGCTCTTCATCACGGTATTCTGTGACAGTTTCGCAGTGTTGAACGGTCTGGTAACGCGCTGTCCGGGTCTGGGAATCAGACCGAACTATATCACGACCGACCGAGTGCCCCAACATCGCTCCCACAACTGTGCCGACGCGCTGACTGGATTTATTATTGCCCACGGCATTACCTATCGCACCACCAATGATTGTGCTGATCAAGACAGGCGTCTGACTGCCACGGTGACGTGACTCCCGTACTTGCACTTCTTCTTCCCAGCATTCATCTCGCGGCGCAGCGACCGTCACTGACTGATAAATTGCTCGCGACTCAAGCACTTGTGCATAAACATATTGCGACTGAGCAAAGACGGGCAACGCCAACATCGCCCCGCCGATACCCAGCAAAACAGCCGTGCGTTTGACCGCTGCTCTGACGCGTGTAGATTCTTTTGAGTTTTTCATGGATCACCCCTGTTTTCGGCTCTATTTTGAAAAAAGTCTTGTAATACGGCGAACACAGCAGAAGGTTAATGCAGGCAAGCTGAATCAAGACTGAACAAAAACGCAATTTTACCAATGACTTCCTGTGACTTGACGCTATTGCAAGGCAACTTGTCGTTGAGCTGATTGATTTAGTATCAGATAGCGGTAAAATCCGACTGCCCTGGCAAAACAACAATTAAAATCATCTTCGTGATCAAGCACAAAGCTTCAAGAGATACTCAATGTTCCGCAAAATAGTCAGCGCCGCTTTATTATCTACCGTCGTCTCTTTTCCCGTTATTTACGTTGTAATCCAGCTAATACCAGCCAGCTCTCTGGCAATCCAGATTATTGCCATGGCTGGTTTGGTCCTTGTTTTCAGCGGGTTCAGCGCTTGGATAACAATCAGAACATCCTATCTACGTTCAGCCGGGACGCAGGTAAAGGCTGCTTCATCGGCAAAGCGCGACGTCGCTCCCAAGGCATCCGTCCAGACTGCTGCCACGATCAGCGGAAAACGTGAAGCCGGGCAGGTCAAATGGTTTAATGCCAGCAAAGGGTTCGGTTTTATTACTCGAGACAGTGGAGAGGATATTTTTGTGCACTTCAGATCCATCCGTGGCGAAGGACACCGGGTGCTCAAAGATGGTCAACGCGTTGAATTTTCAGTCAGTGTTGGCGACAAAGGCCTTCAGGCTGATGATGTGATGGCAATATCGCGGTAAGAAAAAAACAGTCACTGAGCAAGCGGTACGTCAGCGACCGCCATTGTACGTTAATCAAGAGTCAGTAATGTGGCGGTCGCTCATCCACGGCAGCGGCCGTGGGGGTGCGCTCTGCCGCTGACTGAATGAGCTCTGTGAGTTTTTCGCGGTGCAGCTCAAGCTCTCTTTCCAGCACATCGATCTGACGTTGTTGCCGGGTCACAATATCATTCAAGAATTGGATATTGTCCTCCTGAAAGGCGAACCGGGACTGCAGATCAATCACCAGATCCTGTAATTGAGTATTTGTCATCGTTTGCGGCTCCTGCTGAATCGTGCTTTAAATCTTTTCTTGCCATGACCTGCATCATACCCCGCCCATAAGGGATGTTTCTAATCGGACAATACACATGTAATATTCCGCTTGTGCAATAAACGGGCAGCCACTGCTGTCTTATGCATGTATTCAAATTTTTTCAGGAATCGCCAATATTTATGTCCACTCACGACTCTAAAACCAGCGCTGCAGCAAAAGCTCCAATCAACTGGACCAACATGATTCTGTTTACAGCTACACCGCTGGCTGCTGCCACACTGGTTCCTGTTTATGGATTTTTGTTTGGATACAGCACCATACACTGGGTCATGTTTGTGTGCATGATGGGTTTTTGTGGCATTTCCATTACCGCAGGATACCATCGGTTGTGGTCACACAAGACTTACAAGGCTCACCCGATTCTTCGCGTGATATTTGCGTTGGGTGGTGCCTGCGCGCTGCAAAACGATGTGTTCAACTGGGCGTCTGATCATCGACGACATCACCAGTATGTTGACAATAATGATCGCGACCCTTACTCGGCAGGTCGTGGCTTCTGGTTTTCGCATATGGGCTGGATCCTGAGAAACTACCCGAGCGGCAAACGTGACTTTTCCAACATCAAGGATTTGCAGCAAGACCCCATACTGCAGTGGCAGCACAAACACTATCTGGCGTTGGTGCTTATCATGAATATTGCTGTCCCGGCCCTGTTGGGTTACCTCGGTGGAAGCATTATCGCAGGCCTGATGTTGAGTGGCGTGCTCAGGCTTGTCCTTAGCCAACATGTCACCTGGCTGATCAATTCAATTGCTCACATGTGGGGTCGTCAGCCATACAGCGATAAAAGCTCGGCGCGGGACAACCCGATTCTGGCATTGGTGACGTACGGCGAGGGTTATCACAATTATCATCACACCTTTCAATGGGATTACCGCAATGGTATCCGCTGGTGGCACTTCGACCCAACCAAGTGGCTAATTCTGGTGTGCTCCTGGGTTGGTTTAACCAGTGAACTAAAGCGTGTGCCCGCGTTGGCGATTGAGACGGCGCGCCTTGAAATGCAGTATCAACACGCCACACAGCGCTGCAACACACTGGCCAACGCCGACAAATGGCGCGCACGCATCGAAGCAGAGTATCAGGAGCTGAAAAACACACTGGACATGTGGGCCAAACATCAGCAGGAGTGGTACGACGCTAAAAGCACACAACTTCATGATCAGATACATGAGCGCTGGGAACGACTGGCACTTCGCGACAGTTACCGTCAGGCGCGTTATCAACTGAAGTTACGGCGCCAGCGCTGGCACGATTTAATGCAGGGATTCTCTAATATACACGCGACAACCGCATGATCACTGAGCGAGAACGTAACGCCATGTTAACGCTGATTAAGTCTGTTTCGATCGCATTGATTGTCAGTCTGGGTCTGGCTGCTCAACCCTTGTTGGCCGTTGAGGAAGGTGTGGTAGCACCGGATTTCACCTTACCGGGTGTACGGGAGAATGAAGCGGCAGTGACGCTGAGTGCACTTCGCGGTCAGATTGTGTATGTAGATTTTTGGGCATCATGGTGCGTGCCGTGCCTGCGCTCTCTGCCGGAAATTCACACCCTATACGAAAAATACCGCGATCAGGGTTTTGAGGTGATTGCGATCACAATCGACGATCCTGTGGAGGATGCACTGGATTTTCTCGATGACCTTGACGTACCGCTCGCGTACCGCGTCGCTCTCGATCAAACCGCGGAGGTCATGGATCAGTATGGTGTGGTCGGCATGCCAACCTCGTTTCTCATCGACCGGGAAGGCACCGTGCGCAAGGTGCACAAAGGATTCAGACAGGGCGATACTGAACTGCTGGAACAGGCTTTACAAGGTTTACTGGCAGAATAATCCGACCATTAGTAAGGAAATAGCCGCAATGGGGGTTCATCCAGCGCGGCCAGCTGTTCGCGCAATTCCAGAATGTGCTCAGCCCAATAACGCTCTGTGTTAAACCACGGAAAACTGCGAGGGAACGCTGGATCAGTCCAGCGTTTTGCCAACCAGGCGCTGTGATGCATGATACGCAGGGTTCTCAGCGGTTCGATCAATGTCAATTCGTTTGCATCAAAGTCAAAAAACTCTTCATACGCTTCGATAATTTCCAGCAATTGTGCCTGGCGCTGATCACGATCCCCTGACAGCATCATCCACAAATCCTGAATGGCCGGACCATTCACAGCATCATCAAAATCAACAAACCAGGGCTGATCGCCTCGCCAAAGTACATTGCCAGGGTGGCAATCGCCGTGCAATCGCAAATGCGTTAACTGACCACACGCGCTGAATGCCTTGTTAATTCGCGCAATCAAATCCAGCGACAAGGATTCGTACGCAGGCATTAACGCTGCGGGAATAAACCGATTCTCAATCAGAAAAGCCCTGCTTTTCACCGCCCACTGCTCAATACTCAACTCGATACGATGCTTGAACAAGGCCTGCGACCCTACCCGGTGAACACGCCCGAGGAAGCGCCCCATCACCTGCAGATTATCGGGATTATCCAGCTCGGGTGGACGCCCTGCCAGCCTGGGGAACAGTGAAAATCTGAATGTTTGTGTGCCACACAAAAAGCTGTGCAGCGTCTTTCCATGGACCGTCATAGGCGGCACAACCGGAATCTCCAGAGACGCCAGTTCCTGCGTAAACGCGTGCTCCTCCAGAATCTGTGCGTCGCTCCATCGCTCTGGCCGGTAAAACTTGGCGATCACAAAACTGCCGTCTTCCAGGCCAATCTGATAGACCCGGTTTTCATAACTGTTAAGCGCAAAGACGCGTGCTGAGGTCTGCAAGCCCAAACCTTCCGCCGCATCCAGCACTTGATCCGGCCCCAGCACATCGTAAGGGTGACGCGCAGCAATGTCTGCTGACTCCGACAACGCGTCGTCAACCGGTTGCTCAAGAACATTACCCGACTTGCTTTTGTGCATGAATTGTCGCCCGGTGCATCGAAGTTGGCGCGAGTATACTGTAAAATCGCGGCCCGCTTTCCCGGTAATTGTCTGTTGACTGTTCCGGCATTCGATATAAACCGCTTCCCAGTTCCGTTTTGATCAAGGAGTCTCACTTGAGCACCAGCAATACACAGGCGCGTCGCCAGGCATTATTGGATCAGTATCAGCAAATTCAGGCGAAAAATCTCAACCTGGATTTAACCCGGGGAAAACCGGCCACGGCTCAGCTGAATCTCAGCAATGCAATGGATGGCATTCTGCAAGGTGATTTCAAGTGTGCAGACGGTACGGATGCGCGTAACTACGGTGGCGGACTAGGCATCCCGGAAGCCAGACAGTTTGCAGCCGACTATCTTGGCGCAAAACCAGCGCAGATCATGGTAGGCGGCAACAGCTCTCTGCAAATGATGTATCAGTACGTGGAAGGCGCTTACCTTCACGGTGTTCGTGGCGCTGACTCCGCCTGGATCAAGGAAGCGACACAAAACCAGCGCATCAAATTCCTGTGCCCGGCGCCGGGTTACGATCGTCACTTTTCCATCTGTGAAGCGCTGGGTATCGAGATGATTCCGGTCTCCATGGACAACAATGGACCTGACATGGATGTTATCGAATCCTTGTTAAGCAGTGACCCTCTGATCAAAGGCATCTGGTGTGTACCCAAGTATGCCAACCCCAATGGTGTGGTTTATTCCGCTGAGGTGGTTGAGCGTTTTGCACAACTCGGCAAGATCGCCGGCGCAAACTTCAGAATCCTGTGGGACAACGCCTACGCAGAACACCATTTGGTAGACAATCCCCCGGAGCTGGCCAATCTGATCACCCTGAGCGAGAAACACAGCACCCTCGACAATGTCATTGTGATTGGCTCAACGTCGAAAATTACCCTGGCAGGCGCTGGCATTGCCTTTATTGCCACCTCTGAAACCAACATCAAGCATTTTGCTGATTTGTTGGGCATATCCACGATCGGGCCAGACAAGGTAAATCAACTGCGGCATATCCGCTTCCTGAAAGACATACCAACCTTGCGCGCCTTGATGCAACAACATCGCGCCATTTTGCAACCCAAGTTTGAATTGGTGCTGAAACATCTGGAGCAGAGTCTGGCGGGCAAAACCGTTAACGGCCAATCTCTGGGAACCTGGACCGCGCCGGCCGGCGGGTATTTTGTGCTGTTTGATACCTTGCCCGGCATGGCCGACAAGGTTGTCAAACTGTGTGCTGGCGCTGGTGTAAAACTGACGCCCGCAGGGTCGACCTGGCCATACAAAAAGGATCCGCAGAACAGCAATATTCGCTTGGCCCCCTCATTCCCAAGTCTGGCGGAAATTGATGAAGCCATGCAGGTGTTTGTCCTGTGTGTTGAACTGGCCGCTATGGACACAGCAGCCTGAATGAACAGTGGCATTATCTGCAAAATATAAAAAAAGGGAGGTCTGGTTTAACAAACCATCCCTCCCTGTAAAACCAGTCTGACTAATTAACCTTCCTTACCGGCTACGGTCACGGATTTCCACGCTGCGTCGTTCGGTCTCGCGATAGCTGGAGTTTCGTCGACCGTCTTTCTCAACATAGATCACATCACGGCGACGATCGGAACCTGACCAACGACCACGGACAGGCTCTTTGTTGCGGTGACCCCAGGCATTTCCTCGACCTGAATAACCCCAAACCGAATTATGCCTGTGGTCGTTACCCCGGTAGTGGTGATCATCATACCGGTCGTTATGGCGTGTCACTTCGCGATAAACAACTGTTTGCCTGGGCTGATGTGAGACATAACCACCGCCTCCAAAACCGATGTAAACCGAGTTGCTGACTGGCACTATCACTGTCGGCGATACAATAACCCGGGACGGCGTGTGATAGACCGTCTCACGCACAACGGTTGTATAAGTTCGATCAGCAAACGCTGTGCTCGCGCCAGTGGCAGCCAATACAATCACGGCGCCCAGCATCATGGTATTCATCAAGCGTTGGGGTCTTGACGTTTTAACTGCAGTCGGAAAAAGTTTCATCACTTGCCCTCCGTCGAATAAAGCACTTTGTTGCAACGTCTAAAGAGAGTTATTTGGCGTTGAGTGCTGACAGGTTCAGTTATACAGCAGCAAGTCTGAATCGAAACTGAATGCCTGCATCAAAAGCAGGCATTCTGATAAAAAGATGGGAACGTGTTAACCGTGCAGTTTGCTCAGCTTTCGTTGCCGGTATTACCGGAGTTGCGTGTCCCAAATGCGGGCAGCGGGAACGGCATGATGTTGTCACCGCTGCTGATTTTGGCAACACCGGTCTTTTCCACTTCATCAATACGCAAAATGGCCTGCAGCGGTATAAAGCTGCGCTTGACGTCCTGAAACTCCATTTTCAGTTTTTCTTCACTGGGATCCACCAGCATCTGGCTACGCTCGTCAAACAGAAACTCTTCAACTTCTATAAAACCGTAAAGCTCGCTCTGATAGACCTGGCGGGCAAAAATCTCATAGACTTTGCCTTTGTTGAGGAAGGTGATGCGATAAATTTCCTGGCGGATGGCCATCGTACTCTCTCAAAAACGCGGATAAAACAAAGGGGATATCTCGGGTCAAGGCGCGCATTGTAGCTCAAAGTAGTCGCCCAGATACAGCGGCACCGCCAATTAGCTGGTATAATCCGCGGCTTTTCGACAGGGTCAATCCCTGAATGTCCTTCTGAGCGATGTAAAACATGAGCAGCGACACACCTTCCAGCACAGTGCGAAAAAAAGTCTTTATCAAGACCCACGGTTGTCAGATGAACGAGTATGACTCGTCTCGCATGCTTGATTTACTGCAAGAAACCCATGGCGCCGATCTGGTTGCCACGGCAGAAGAAGCAGACATCTTGCTGCTGAACACCTGCTCCATTCGAGAAAAAGCCCAGGAAAAAGTGTTTCACCAATTGGGACGCTGGAAAGGGCTAAAAAAGGCCAGACCGGAGATTAAAATTGCGGTGGGCGGCTGTGTTGCCAGCCAGGAAGGCGCAGCCATTGGCAAACGCGCGCCCTATGTTGATGTGGTGTTTGGCCCGCAAACCTTGCATAAACTCCCGGAGATGTTAAATAAATCGAACGGCTATGGCCCTATCGTTGATATCAGTTTTCCTGAGATCGAGAAATTTGACCGTTTGCCTGAACCCTCGGTATCCGGTTGCGAAGCCTTTTTGACGGTCATGGAAGGCTGCAGCAAATACTGTTCATTCTGTGTCGTGCCATACACACGTGGCGAAGAAGTCAGCCGCCCGCTGGATGATGTGCTGGCAGAAGCGGTCCACCTGGCCAGCAAAGGCGTTCGTGAAATCAATTTACTGGGTCAAAACGTCAACGCCTATCGTGGCCTCAGTCATGACGGGCAGATTGTGGATTTTGCAACACTGATCACCTACATCGCCGCTATCGATGGCATCGATCGTATTCGCTTTACGACCTCGCACCCAGTCGAGTTTCGCAGCACTCTGATTGATATTTATAACCATGTTCCAGAACTGGTCAGCCACCTGCATTTGCCAATACAGAGTGGATCAGATCGGATACTGGCGGCCATGAAACGCGGACATACCGCGCTGGAATACAAATCCATCATTCGTAAACTCAAGGCCATACGTCCCGATATCAGTCTGTCGTCTGACTTCATAGTCGGATTCCCGGGCGAGACGCAAAAAGACTTCGAGGACACCATGAATCTGATTATCGAGGTTGGTTACGACACCTCGTTCAGTTTTATCTTCAGCCCCCGCCCCGGCACGCCAGCGTCAGATCTGCCTGATCACACCAGTGAACAGGAAAAGAAGCATCGCCTGGCCGTGTTGCAGGCGCAGATTCTGCAACAAGCGGCGGCCATCAGCGAAAAAATGGTCGGGACTACCCAGCGCATTCTGGTGAATGGTCCGGCCCGGCATGGCGTCAGCTTGCTGGCCGGACGCACGGAAAATAACCGAGTTGTGAATTTCACCTGTGATGATATGAGTCTGATCGGCCAGTTTGTTGATGTAAAAATCACTGATGCATTCCCGAATTCGTTGGCAGGTGAACTTTAGCCGGAAATTGCACTATACTTCCGGCTTCTTCCCTGAATCATAAGGCGTCTGCTTACGCGCAACATGCGTGTGCGACTCCGGAGGTATAAGCCGAGCGGCATGACCACTGAACAGCAAACCCAACGTCTCATCCTTGAGCCTGAAAATACACATCGTCTGGCAAATTTGTGCGGGCAACTGAACGAAAACATCCATCAGATTGAAAAGTCCCTGGCGATAGAGATTCGCCAACGTGGCAACATGTTTCAATTGTCTGGCGTGCCGTCTTCAGTGACTGAGGCTGCGCGCGTGCTTGAAACGCTTTACGCAAACACTGCGGATGGTAACCCGGTGACACCAGATCTGATTCATCTGACACTGAGAGATACCGGTGTTGCCGCTGCTATTCAGGTTGAACAGCCAACGGCCGCGCAGGACACGGATGAATTCAAACCCATCTTGATCAAAACCCCGCATGTCTCTGTTAAACCGCGCGGCAAACATCAGCGCCGTTATGTAGAGTCTATTCAGACATTGGATATCAATTTTGGTATTGGACCGGCGGGCACAGGTAAAACCTATCTTTCTGTGGCCTGCGCCGTCGAAGCATTGATGCAGGACAAGGTCAAACGTTTGCTGCTTGTGCGCCCGGCGGTTGAAGCCGGTGAAAAGCTGGGTTTTCTGCCCGGCGACCTCAGTCAGAAAATTGATCCGTACTTGCGACCCCTTTACGATGCGCTTTATGAAATGCTGGGGTTTGAAAAAGTCACTCGGTTAATCGAAAAAAACGTCATCGAAGTGGCACCGCTGGCTTACATGCGCGGCAGAACCTTGAACGGTTCCTTTATCATTCTGGACGAAAGTCAGAATACAACGGTGTCCCAGATGAAAATGTTCCTGACCCGAATAGGTTTTGGGTCAACCGCTGTTATCACCGGGGATGTCACGCAGATCGACCTTCCCAAAGGCACACGATCAGGTCTCGTTCATGTCATCAAGGTACTGGAAGGATTAAACGGCATCGGATTTAACTATTTTGATTCAAAGGACGTTGTCCGCCATTCACTGGTGCAGCGCATTGTTGAGGCTTACGATGCCTATGAAAAGAAAACCACAATATCACCCTTGAACCCGGATAGCAGCAATCTCTATGACCGTGATTATTGATGTCATCAACGACAGCGCAAGCACCAATATACCTGGTGCTGTTCAACTGCAGACGTGGGGGGGTGCCGTATTAAAACATCTGGACGCGTCTGAGAAACCCGTCAGCCTGGGTCTTCGTATCGTCGATGAAGATGAATCTGCTGCCATCAATCTGGCTTATCGTCAGAAAGACTATGCCACCAATGTGTTGTCGTTTGCTGTCGACATCCCGGACGAGATCATCAACAGCCTCGATGAAGTACCACTCGGGGATCTGGTGATTTGTGCGTCGGTGGTTGCACGTGAAGCCGACGCACAGGAAAAAAGCCTGCCCGCACATTGGGCACACATGCTGATTCACGGCATGCTGCATTTGCATGGTTTTGATCATGAGACCGACGCTGAAGCACTGGCGATGGAAACACTGGAAACACAAATTCTGGCGGAACTGGGGTTTGAAAACCCCTACAAAGCAGAGCAACATAACTGAAATACACTTATATCTGGCATAACGCTTTTTTGAGATGCACCAAACCAACATGAATACACAGGCAGATACCCAGTACGAACCACAGGACGTGGAGTCACAGGCCCAGCAATATTGGGAAACCCACCAATCCTTCAAAGTCAGTGAAGACAGCAGCAAAGAGAAATTCTACTGCCTGTCAATGTTCCCCTACCCAAGTGGCCACCTGCACATGGGGCACGTGCGCAACTATCTGATCGGTGACGTGATCGCCCGACACCAGCGCATGCTTGGCAAAAATGTGTTGCAACCGATGGGGTGGGATGCGTTTGGTCTGCCCGCAGAAAATGCCGCCATGCAGCGCAAGATTGCCCCGGCCACTTGGACCTGGAGCAACATCGATTACATGCGTAAACAACTTAAACAGTTGGGATACGCCTATGACTGGAGCCGAGAACTGGCAACCTGCCACCCGGACTACTATCGTTGGGAACAGTGGTTTTTTACTCGCCTGTTTGAAAAAGGCATGGTCTACAAAAAAGAAGCGGAAGTTAACTGGGATCCAGTCGACGAGACAGTGCTTGCCAATGAGCAGGTTGTGGATGGTCGTGGCTGGCGCTCGGGCGCACTGGTTGAGCGTCGCAAGATTCCTCAATGGTTCATCAAAATTACCGCTTACGCCCAAGAATTGCTGGACGATCTTGCCACTCTGGACGGTTGGCCGGAAGAAGTGCGCATCATGCAGGCAAACTGGATTGGTCGCTCGGAGGGCGTGCAACTCAGCTTTGGCATTGTCGACAGACCGGAAGAACTGACGGTATACACTACGCGCCCGGACACGTTGATGGGAGTCACCTATGTGGCTGTAGCACCACAACATCCGTTGGCTGAAGCTGCTGCACTGTCCAACCCGGCATTAGCGGCATTTATCCAGGAGCAAAGTCATGTAAAGGTGGCCGAAGCCGACATGGCCACCATGGAAAAAATGGGCATGGACAGCGGCTTCAAAGCGGTACACCCCATTACCCATCAGCACGTGCCCGTGTATGTCGCCAATTTTGTGTTGATGACCTATGGCACAGGTGCCGTTATGGCGGTGCCTGCCCATGATCAACGCGACTTTGAGTTTGCCCACAAGTATGGGCTGCCAATTAAACAGGTTATCAAACCAGCCGTTGATGGCCAGGCCTGTGATTTAAATGAAAAGGCATTCACAGACAAAGGTATCCTGATTAATTCCGGCGAGTTTGATGGTCTGGACTCAAGCAGTGCGTTTACGGCCATCGAAGCCTGGTTGCGCCAACGCGGGAAAGGCGAGAAGCAGGTCAACTACCGGCTGCGAGACTGGGGGGTTTCCCGTCAACGGTACTGGGGCACACCCATCCCGATTATCAATTGCAAAGACTGCGGTGCCGTGGCTGTGCCAGAACACGATCTGCCGGTCATTTTGCCGGAGGATGTCAGTTTTACGGATGCGGGTTCACCCATCAAAAGGATGCCTGAGTTTTATCAGGTCAAGTGCCCACAATGTGGCGCCGATGCAGAGCGTGAAACCGATACCTTTGACACCTTCATGGAGTCCTCCTGGTACTACGCGCGTTATGCCTGCCCTGATTTAAAAACCGGCATGCTGGATAAACGTGCCGACTATTGGTTAAGCGTTGATCAATACATCGGCGGCATCGAGCACGCCATCCTGCATTTGTTGTATGCGCGCTTCTTTCACAAGCTGATGCGCGATGAGGGATTGGTCAGCTCAAATGAGCCATTTATTCGCTTGCTGACACAAGGCATGGTGTTAAAAGACGGCAGCAAAATGTCCAAGTCCAAGGGCAACACCGTTGAACCTGCAGCATTGATTGAACAATACGGCGCAGATACTGTACGTCTGTTTACCATGTTTGCGGCGCCGCCCAATCAATCGCTGGAATGGTCTGACAGTGGTGTGGAAGGCAGTGCACGCTTCCTGCGCAAGTTGTGGCGAACCATGATGTCGCACGACGCCGCCAATATTATTGACTTCCGCGACCTGACTCTGAACAGTGAACAGAAGGCATTGCGCTTCAAGACGCATAGCACATTGTTAAAGGTAGGGGATGATCTCGGCCGCCGACAGACGTTTAACACCGCTGTTGCGGCAGTGATGGAATTAGTAAATACCGTCACCAAATTTCAGGAAGAGCAGGATATCCAAAGTGATACCGAGGTTGCCCGTATCAACCTGAGTGTGGTGCATGAAGCGCTGGAGATCATCCTGCTGGCTCTGTCACCGATTGTGCCGCATTTCTGTCATGCACTGTGGAAGCATCTTGGGCACGCCGATGCCATCATCAACTGCCCGTGGCCAATTGCTGACAACACGGCATTGATTCAGGATGAGATACAAATGGTGATTCAGGTTAACGGCAAATTGCGCAGCAAACTGACTGTTCCCAAAGACTGTGATCCAGCCATCATCGAAAGACTTGCCTTGGCTGACAGTCACGTGTGCAAATTTACTGACGGTATGACGGTGAGAAAGGTCATCGTGGTGCCCGAGAAACTTATCAATATTGTGGTGGCCTGATGCGTCTTTTTCGCGCAGGCGTTGTTTTGGTCCTGTGTGCCAGCCTGCTGAACGGCTGTGGGTTTACCCTGCGCGGCACAGAACAGGCGGCCATGCCTATCGATGAACTTGCCATTTCCTATCCCGGCGGTCGATATCCATTGGCCGAAGTGCTGCGCGATGCGCTGATCGCCAACGGTGTCACCGTACCCGCTGTTCCCGGTGATGCGCTTGAACTGAGACTGTCCCCGGAGCGACTTGAACGTCGGGCATTAACGTTGAATAACCGTGGTGGTGCCGGACAATATGCGCTGACCTTGCAGATCGACGCCAGTGTCTTTTTATCCGGTCAACTACTGGATGGACCGGAGACTGTTGAAGTTACCGGCAGTTTTTATGAGGATACGGCCAACATCAGCGGCAGCAATAATGGCGTGGAACAAACCCTCAATGACATGCGCCAGGACATGGCTGATTTTATTATCCGTCGACTGCGTGAAATCACTCTATGAAGGTGTATGCCAATCAGCTACGCTCAACATTGAGCAGAAAATTGCCTTTGGCATGTTGGCTGAGTGGCGATGAACCCTTGCAGATGCGTGACAGCACAGATCTTGTGCGAGATATCTGCAAACACCAGGGATTCAGCGAACGTGAACGTTATGACGTGGACGCTCAGTTCGAGTGGGGCAATTTGATCGCAGCCGGCAATAGCCTCTCACTTTTCTCGGATAGAAAACTGATAGAGCTGAATCTTAAAAGCAGCAAACTGGACGAAGCAGCCAGAAAGGCATTGGCCGAGTACCTGGAACATGCCAGTCCTGACAATTTGTTGCTGCTGACAAGTCCAAGAATAGAACCAGCGACTGTCAAAACCCAATGGTTTAGCAAACTGGAAAGCCAACTTTTGTTGGTACAGATTTACCCGTTGGACGCCGATAAACTGCCCGCATGGATCTCCGGTCGATTGAAAGAGTTGGGTATCACGGCTGATGCAGATGCGGTGCAGCTGCTTGCCGATCGTATTGAAGGCAATATGCTGGCCGCCGATCAAGAGATCATAAAACTGCAGCTTCTATTTGGCAGTGGTAAGCATTTGGGTATCGAGCATATTGCCCGCACCGTTGCCGACAACGCCCGATTTAATGTGTTTGGCTTGATAGACGCCTGTTTGGCAGGTGACAGTGCACGCGTCGCAAGGACGTTGCAACGGTTGCAACAGGAAGGGCAGGAACTACTTCCCCTTAACGCAATGATCTGCAAAGAGTTACGGCAACTCTCAGGCATGGCAGGCGACGTTGCTCGTGGCCATCGCATGGATGATGTCATACAACGACATCACGTTTGGAAAAACAAGCAAGGTATGATACGCCACGCACTGCGACGTCTGACATCAAGTCAAATAGACGAACTGATCATGCAGGCTCGACAAGTCGACTTGGCCATCAAAGGTATGCAATCCCTGCCCGCGTGGATGTTAATGGAACAACTTTGTCTGGGATTCAGTGGTCTCAGTTTGCCTGAGAATGCTTAAATACCCATCCGCCCAAGCACAGCTACCAATTCCCGCAGTATGCGCTCAGCAACCGGATGTGTTGCTGCAAAACGCGCCTCAAGAGCAATGGCATTCCCCAGTTCAGCGGAGACAGGCTCCGAACGCTCGATCAACAGCTCCATATCCTTTTCCAGCTTTCTGGCCAGATCCAGTGTTTCCTGATCAAGGTTCTCAGCGGTCGCCAACTCTTGATTCAATTCACTCAATAAAAATCTTACTTTGTCCTGCCCCACGTCATTTTCTCCTGACAAAAACATTGGCATCGCACCGGCGAATGCCTGTCTGGCCATCGGTATACGCACCACAATAGCACACCACGCGTCAGCATGTCGTCACTGTCAATTCCTTGACGATTATGCAGACCATGCTTGGCACCCCCAATCTGACAGACAGATTAGGGGTATCAAGCCCCCTCATCAGCTGGCTTTGCTCGGCATACGGGTATATTCACGCTGCTTGAGTCGACGTTGGAAACGACGCTCCCGGCTTTTGTACTCAAGCCAGTAGCGCGGCAGGTTCATTAACAGCGCCCAGCGCGTTGTGTAGCTGACCCGGATGGTTGAGTGGCTCTTTTCGCCCGACATCAGCATGGGCTCACCTTCATAAATATCGGTTGCACCGGTCATTGCATGTACATGACGGATGTTGATATTGCGCTGATTGGCCATCAGCAGCACAAATTGTTTCCTGCACTTGAATGCATCCAGAATCAATTTCACCCAGACAGAGAACTGCTCGGAAGCAGTCTTCAAGGAAGCGCTCATCCAGACGCCATTAACTTCCATCATATCGTAACTATCGTTCTTGAAAAAATCATGCTCTCTTTTAACATGATCTGGCACAAACATGAGGCTTCTGAAATCAGGCTTTGTGACAAGCATGTATCCAGCGACCATATCATCGCCTTTGAACCCCGCAACAAAAGTACTGCGTTGAGCGTAGTCGTAAGGGAGCTTCACACCAACATAACTTTCGAATCGACCGAGAAAAAATTCTATTTCGCTATCTGTTTTAAGGGTTCTGAATTTTATCGCTTCCATCTTATAATCCTCGGTAGGAACATACCTACATTTTGTTGGTAGAGTTGATACTTTTCCGACTGTGAGGAGCCCAGAATAATGCGCTCCTCCTTTCTAGCTGATACCACATAAAAAACGGTCAGATATAACGCTGAAATCCACATAAATACCGAATTAAAAATCACCGTACTGGCCCACCACGCAATCAGGTAAGAGACATAAAACGGATGCCTGAAAAACCCGAAGGGTCCGGTTGTCACAATATCACCAACTTGCTTGCTGAATGCAAAATCCAACGACTTTGCTGTCACAATTGCTGACCAGAATATCACCATCGAAATCATATACAAGACAGCCACTGCATAAGAAAATATTTTTGAGACATCCATCACATATATATATCCGTAAACAGTAAAAATCATCTGAACAGCAACAGCAAGATCATAAGAATAAGCCAATAATCTTGGCGTACCTCCCGAAAGACTGAAGAAGAAAAATCTTCCCCAGATGAGGCTGATAACAATCATTAGGTACAAAAACAATGCGATCGCCATAACCATTATTTTTCAAAGCCTCTGTCGGAATTACATGTCAAAAAAAAACCTGTTGATACACACCCGACAGCGGATCTGCAATTGCTGCGCGCAGGCAAATCTGTATAATCGGTGCTCCAAGCAAGTGGGTGTGCAACCCCTATCAGCACATCCCGTCCAGACCTGCCGGCAGGAGCGCCATAATTGGTAAACCCACAGCAACAGATGTCTTATGAATTCAGATAACTATTCAGCATACTGCAAAGAACATGCCAACGAGTTCAGGGATGAACTCCGGGACGACGCCTCGCGTGCGTTACGCAATTGGCCAGGTAAAACAGCAGCATTTCTGCTAATCGTGTCATCCCTTATTTCATGGTTGAGCATGAGCGCATCCGGCAACCCGGATGCCAACAAGGTACTGTTTACCTACGCCCTGCCTGTCACCATCGCATTTGCCTATCCGCTTACCTCGCTGGTGTTTGCACGGCTGGACAAATACTCCCGCAGTGTTCTGGATATCTTTCTGCTGAGCATTCTGTTCGGTTTTTGCCTGACGCTGCATTTCGTGTTTAAACCCATTGAGGCTGGTGTTGACCCATCAGATCTGTACATCGCACTGTCAGGTCAGATAAATTTTGTGATCCTGATGACCACTGCATTTTCCTATCACTCCAGCTTTGGCATCACCCTGCTGCGCAACAGTGTCTATACCCTGCTGACGGCAGTTCTGATTTATCTTATCGATCCAGCCTATCTAGCGATCAACGCCATACAGGTGGTTCAGGGTTTTCTCGGCGGCATTATTGTCAGCTGGCTGTTCTTTGCCCGTATCCAGACCCGGTTCTATTACAAATCAATTGACGCCGATACGCGTCAACACCTCTACAAGCAACTGTCCAAACTGGTGTATCCGCACCAGTTGGCACGCATCAAAGCCGGTGACCAATTAGAAGAAACCATGCCGGTTGCGCCCGCGCAAGCCATTGTGAATGTCTTTGACGTACAAGGGTCCAGCAACATTAAACACGAAAAAACCCAGGCCTTTTTTCTGGAGATTTTCCGGGCCTTCTCTCAGATATGTATGATGGGTTACGAGCACAACCCCCTGAAATCCAGAGCCTTCCGCCTCAAGGAGACTGGAGATGGTTTTATCAGTGCGATCGGTTATCCCTTCTTAACCGACAGGGTCGACGCATTGGCAGATCACGCTGTTGAAACGGCATTACTGATGTTTCGCGCATTCAACTCCGAGGTTGACCGTTTTGGTTACTCCAACCCCATCAAGGCGGCCATGGGGCTTGCTTACAATTCGGTGCAGGGTACGTTCCAGAGCAGCGGTATCAGGGCATACGACCTGTTTGGTGATGCATTGATACAGGCATACCGTTATGAGGAACTTCGCAAGACACCCGTAATCGCAAACATTATCAGAGAGCATGCCTTAACCTTGGGGCTCAAGCACTACAACATCCTGATTGTGCAGGAAGTAATATACAACTCACTGTGTGAGCGATACAAACAACTCTTCAATGCCATTGATCTGAAACAAATAGACTTCCACATGCCGCAGGACCCGAACGCCCATTTTGTTTTTTTCCATGTTCTGGAGTAACAATACCGTTGCAGGCTGCTGTGTGAAACCCGGGGACTGCTGCGTTATAATCGCGCCCGCTTTGACTCTTTCCATCTTATCAACAGCGCAGGATCTGATATGACACTACCAGACGCATCTACTCAGCAATCGGGCCATACTGTCGAGAAAATCGGCGGCACCTCCATGAGTCAGTTTGATGCTGTGCGCAAAAACATCTTTATGAACCCGGCGTTAAACGGACAGTACTACAAACGCATTTTTGTAGTCTCTGCCTATTCCGGGATTACCAATATGTTGCTTGAACACAAAAAAACCGGGCAACCCGGTATTTACGCGCTGTTCTCGGATGCCGAAGAGCAGCAAAGTTGGCGCGATGCATTTGATGCATTACGCACGCGCATCCTCGAAATCAACAAAGAACTGTTTGAGCAACACGGTGATGCGGAAGTTGTGCAAGCCAATCTGTTTATCGAAAGCCGGTTAAATGATGCCAGCAAAGTGCTCGAAGATGTCGCCAGCCTTTGCCAGCATGGACACTTTGCGCTGTCTGACTACTTGCAGACCGTGCGCGAAATGCTGGCCAGTCTAGGCGAGATACACAGCGCTTGGAACACCGCAAGACTGCTGCAATTGCACGGGTTAAATGCCTGTTTTGTTGATCTTTCCGGCTGGGCGAATACCAAACACTTCTCTCTGGATGAAAATATTCAACGCGCCTTTGACGGGTTGGACCTAGAAAAACAACTGCCAATTGCAACTGGTTACAGCCATTGCGAGGGCGGATTAATGGCAATTTTTGATCGCGGCTATAGCGAGATGATCTTCAGCCGCATTGCAGTGCTGACCGGTGCCAGCGAAGCCATTATCCATAAGGAGTTTCACCTGAGCAGCGCGGATCCGGGAATAGTCGGCGCCAACAAGGCTGTACCGATTGGTCGCACCAATTACGATGTCGCTGACCAGCTCGCTAACCTTGGTATGGAAGCCATCCACCCACGCGCAGCAAAGGGGCTACGTCAGAATAATATCCACTTGCGTGTCAAAAACACATTTGAACCAGACCACAGTGGCACATTAATTACCCGGGACTACGTCAGTGATTCGCCCTGCGTTGAGATTGTTGCCGGTCGCATGGGCGTTTATGCCATTGAATTGTTTGATCAGGACATGGTGGGCGACCTGTCCCACTACGAAGAAAAATTTCTCAGTCAGATCATGCGGTTCAAGGCACAGGTGATCAATAAGGACCTGAATGCCAACACCATCACCCATTACCTGTCAGCCAACTTGAAGACGGTAAAACGAATTCAGGCAGCGCTGGCCGAGTTGTTTCCGGATGCTGAAATCAATGTACGCAAAGTCTGTATTGTGTCTGCAATTGGCAGCGATCTGAAGATTCCTGGCATGCTGGCACGCACAGCAAAAGCACTCGCAGACGCCGGAGTTGACATTTTGGGTGTGCATCAGTGTATGCGTCAGGTAGATATGCAGTTTGTACTGGACGAAGAGGACTACAACACAGCAGTCAAAGCCATGCATTCCCAGCTGGTTGAGATTTATAACCACGGCCGTGCGATCAAGTTGGCGTGACCAATATGCCCATCGACATTGCTCAGGTCCGCAGTGAAACGCCTGCTTGCAAGGACCTGATCCACTTTAACAATGCCGGGGCTGCGTTGCAGCCTCGTGCCGTGACCGACGCGGTTTTACATCATCTGCTGCTTGAACAACAGATGGGTGGCTATGAGGCAGCCGAACTTAACGCCAGCTTGTCTGACGACTTTTATCATGCATTTGGCAAACTATTAAATTGTGCCCCTCGTGAAATCGCCTTTGCTGAAAACTGCACACGGGCATGGACTCAGTTGCTGCTGTCAGTGCCGTTTGAAGCAGGCGACCGGATTGTCACCGGGCAGTCGGAATATGCCAGCAACTATCTGAGCCTGTTGCATCTTGCCAAACACACAGGTGTCAATATTGATGTCATTCCTAACAATGGCGACGGTCTTATATGCCTTGAGACGTTGGAAAAGCACCTCAACAACGATGTCCGATTGATCGCGCTGACACATATCGCCAGCCAAAGTGGTGTGATTCAGCCCGCAGCGGCTGTTGGCAAACTGGCCCAAAAACATCGCATCCTGTATTTACTGGACGCCTGTCAATCTGCAGGTCAGATGCATCTGGATGTGAATGAGCTTGGTTGCGATATGTTGACTGGCACTGGCCGCAAGTACCTGAGAGGGCCCCGCGGCACGGGTTTTATGTATGTGCGACACAGTGTGCTGGACTACTTGCAGCCGCAGAGCATCGATCTGCAAGCGGCCAACTGGCTGGCACACGATCATTATGTGCTCCGGGATGACGCTCGTCGATTTGAGGTATGGGAACACTTCGTGGCTGGCAAAATCGGATTGGCCGCCGCTGCCAATTATGCGTTGGGCATTGGTCTGGACAGTATTGAAAAGGCAGTTCAAGCCCGAGCAAACGTACTGCGCGAGGCAATTTCTTCTGTAGCGGGTATGTCAGTGCATGAACGGGGACAGCAGCTTGGCGGTATCGTCACATTCAGCAGCGACCGCCATGCGGCTGCTGATGTTCAGAACCACTTGCGCAGACATCGAATCAACACCTCGGTGATCCGGCGCCAGAATACGCAGCTGGACTTCCACGAACGACAACTGGGTGATATCAACCGGGCATCAGTGCATTACTACAACACTGACGCAGAGGTGACTGCTTTTATCGCCGCCTTATCCAGCTTGTGAATCAAAAAATCATCTGTATATACACCGCAAGAATAATGAGCGGGCATACAAATTTGATGTACCAAGGCCAGATGCGCCAGAACAGACCTGACTCTACCTCGGCATGGCCTTGTTTGATTTCAGCCAGCAACGCATTGCGATTCCAGACCCAGCCTGCAAACACAGCAAAAAAGAATCCGAGCAGAGGCTGACTGAACTCTGTTGTCAAACGCACAACCCAGTCAAACAATATGTCGAAGTTCCACACAATGGTCAAACTGGCCGTTGCCGTGACAGCACCCAGCAACACACCGGCCTTTCGTCTTGATACTCCGCGATCTTCCACAAAGTACGAGACAGGCACCTCCAACATGGAAATTGATGAGGTAAGTGACGCGATACTCATCAACGTAAAGAATGCAAGCGCAACCAGAATCCCGGCATCACCCATCTGCTCAAACAAGGCCGGTAGCACCGAAATAATCAATGCCGGGCCTGCAATCAAGCCGCCTTGCGCATCATAAATTTCGATACCATTTAACTGTGCCACGGTCATCGCGGGCAGAATCAACAACCCAGCCAGCACTGCGACAGATATATCCATCAGTGTGACCATACCGCCGATAGCAGGCAGATTTTCCTTTTTGCTGACATATGAGCCATAAATCAGCATCGTGCCAACACCCAAAGACAGTGAAAAGAATGCCTGTCCCATGGCACTCAACAACAACTCCGGATCAGCAACCCGGCTGACATCAGGCACCAGATACATACGCAAACCTTGCATCGCGCCATCAAGGGTCAACACATAGATAATCAAGGCAATCAATATCAGGTACAAGGATGGCATCAGTCGCGAAGACCACTTCTCGATGCCATTACGCACACCTGCCACCACGATGTAAATCGTGAGCAGATAAAAAATCACCGTAAATAAGGCATCGCGAACAGTACCTGATTGTGTCAGCCAGCTGGATGCCGACTCAAGGCGGGCAATATCAGCCAACGATGCAAACATAAACGATAGCATCCAACCGCTGACGATGGCGTAAAAACTCAATATCAAGGTAACGGTAACCATGCCGGCGAAACCCACACCAGCCCCAACCTTCGCAACCCCTGGCGAACTCGCCAATCCCCGCAACGCGGTAACTGCATTGGCTTTGGCATGCCGCCCGATAATCAACTCCGCCATCAGTGCCGGATAGGCAAGCACAAACGCCAGAATCAGATAGGTAAACAGAAACGCCGCGCCACCATTACTCGCGGCATTAGTTGGGAAACCCCAGATATTGCCAAGGCCTACCGCTGAACCCGTGGCTGCCATGAGAAAACCAAATCTTGAACTGAATTCTCCGCGCGCTGTACTCATGGCTGTCTTGCTCCTGCCAGACTGGAATTATTATTGTGTGTCGGGACGTTTTATCCGCTTGAATTGATAGTTTACTCGTAAGACTCAACCACAAATCGCAAATTGGCCGCATCAATCAGCCGCATCACCACATTGTTGATGTGACTCACCTGCCCATTCTGATTGAGCTCAACCTGAGGTATTCGCAAACGTTGGTCACTGTCTGCATAACTGGCCATGCCAGCGGGGGTGATCGCCAATGGAATCATGCTGCGTGGATCGACCTGAAACACAATCTGAGCACCATCTTCGACAATTTTCATCACCAGTCCAACATTGCCAAGTGTTGTCCCCCCGTTAATGTAGGTATTCAGCAATCCAGTGCTGTAGTCAAACACATGCATACTTTCACTGAATCGCTGGACGCGATACACATTCATCAACACCAGATTTTTTTCGACAGGGCCTGTTGAGGTGGCACCATAGTCGCGTACAGGCATGTCAGTGACGGAATCACTGACAAAGGTCAATGGCAGGTCATTGATAGCGTCCGCTACGCTGATACCATTGCCCAATACTCTGGCAAACACAGTAAACCCGCCATTCTGGGCATCGAGGTTAGTCGAATTATCCGCAAGATTGATAAACCACTGGTTTGTTGCACTGTTAACAAACCCGTCCAGTTTTGCCATGGCTACGGTGCCACGCACATTGGAGATGCCGGGTTCATTCACCACTGTCGGACCAACCGGTACCATCACCGGGCCGCAATTACCCACAATCAGAGCGATACAGTCGCCAGTCCAGCGAAACTGACCGCCCTGAATCACAAAATCTGCCACGGAACGATGCACCACCATGCGACTGAAGTCACCACGATCAACGTATCCCAAAAAATTGGACACGGTATCAGGCGCGCTGTCTTGAAGAAGCTCCATGGTGAAGTCGCCATAAGTCGTGGTAACACGAACCAATGGATTGGCTGCATGTACGGACGGTATACCCGCCGCCACCAACAACGCGACGAGAGCACCGTAGCGCCTGATTTGACTGACTAATACCTGCCTGACATTCATGCCTAATCCTCTTGAACTGCTTGTTTTACGCTGAGTGGCAAAACCACTCACTTGACCGATTCACCAGCCGCTTGTTTGTCTGCATGGTAAGAAGATCGAACCATCGGCCCACTGGCAACCTGTTTAAATCCCAGTGCTTCACCAAACAGCCGCAGTTCTTCAAATTCGTCCGGATGCACAAAACGCTGGACCGCCAGATGATTGCGACTGGGTTGCAGATACTGACCCAGCGTTATCATTTCAACATCATGCGCTCTGAGGTCTTGCAACACCTGCATCACCTCTTCCTTGGTCTCACCCAGACCCAACATCAACCCTGATTTGGTTGGCACATTGGGCTGTCGGGCCTTGTATTGTTTGAGCAGATCCAAAGACCACTGGTAGTCCGCACCAGGGCGTGCCTGCTTGTACAGCCTTGGCACCGTTTCGAGGTTGTGATTAAACACATCCGGCGGTGTCTTTTCAAGAATATCGAGTGCGGCCCGCATACGGCCTCTGAAATCGGGCACCAACACTTCCACCTTGATACCGGGATTATAGTGGCGGGTCTCGGTAATACAGTTGGCAATATGCTGAGCACCACTGTCTTTCAGATCATCACGATCTACCGAGGTGATCACCACATAGCGCAGCCCCATTTCGGAGATCGCCTGCGCCAATTCGCGCGGCTCATTTTCATCCAATGGCTTGGGTTTTCCATGCGCGACATCACAAAAAGGACAGCGACGTGTGCAGATCTCACCCATCACCATAAAGGTTGCAGTGCCATTACTGAAACACTCACCCAGATTGGGACAGGAGGCCTCTTCACAAACGGACGCCAGTTTATGCTTGCGCAACTGGTCTTTGATCTGGGCAATTTTGGGGGATGCCGGAATGCGTACTCTGATCCAGTCAGGTTTGACTGGTAACTCCACGGTCGGAATAACTTTCACAGGAATACGGGCAACTTTTTCGGCGCCTCGCAGTTTCTCCCCTTCGACCAACACATTACGTCGGCCCGTGACTTCTTGTTGCGTTGACATGAGACTACAACTCCTGCCTGACATCTATCCAGCTATAAGGTCCAAGCTGCAGGATCAGATTCTGCAGCACCAGTTTTTCCATTGATTCCATCAGCGTTGCCGCATTGTTCTCCGGCGCAAGCTCAATCACTTGCGTGACCTGCAACCCCTGATAACCACATGGATTTATTCGATTAAATGGCTCCAGATCCATCGCAATATTCAAGCTCATGCCATGATACGAGCAGCCGCGCCGGATGCGCAGTCCTAGCGATGCAATTTTAGCGTCTCCAACATAGACACCGGGCGCACCCGCTTTCGGTTGCGCGGCAATTTTTACACAACCCAGCGTATCAACAATGGCCTGTTCAATGATGCTGACAAGTTCGCGCACACCGATACCGGCTCTGCGCACATCGACTAACAGGTAGACAACCAATTGCCCCGGGCCATGATACGTTACCTGCCCGCCCCGATCGATCTGAATCACAGGAATTTGTCCGGGCGCCAACAGGTGTTCGGCTTTACCAGCCTGGCCTTGTGTAAACACCGGTCGATGTGACAACAACCAAATTTCATCCGGCGTGTCTTGCTGGCGCGAGTTTGTGAAGGCTTGCATGGCGTGCCAGACGGGTTCGTAGTCAGTCAGCCCCAGCTGCCGAACAATCAACTGGCGATTCTCGCGGGCACTGTCAGATTGAGTCATAACACCAGCTTGACGGCTGCCAATGTTTTCAGTTCTGCAAACAGCACCTGCAGCTGCTCCTTGCCTGTCGCTTCAATCACCACAGTAATTGCGACATAGTTGCCTTTGGTGCTGGGACGAACGCTGATGTGGTCATCCTCAACACCGGGCGCGTGACGTTCAAAAACGGCACGTACTTCCGCATGAAATGTCTCATGCGCTTCGCCCATGACCTTGACCGGGTATCGGCAAGGAAACTCGATTCTCGGTGCATCGGGCGTGTTGTCAGTCGTGAAGTTTTGCATGATCAGCTGAACAAACCCATAAAGAATAAAGTCAGTGCATCAATCAGGCGTTTCAGCAGACCCGCGCGCTCAAGCGATTTCATCGCCACAACATCGCCGCTGTAGATCACTTCCTCGCCCAAGGTCACTTGTACTGTGCCCAGGACCTGACCTGCTTCAATGGCACCACGCAAGGTTTCTTCAGTGCTCAAGGTGGTCACCAGTTCACTGGCGCGTCCGCGTGGCAGCGTGATCAGCACCTGGTCGGGTATGCCAACCTCAATTTCGTTTTCAGCTGCTGACCAGACTCTCAAGGATTCCAGCACCTGACCCGGCTCATACAATTTATGCGTTTCAAAGAATCGGAAACCATAACTGAGCATTTTCTGCGCTTCAACAGCACGCGCTTCCTCACTGGCGGTACCCATCACCACTGCGATCAAGCGCATTCCATCACGTTGGGCAGACGCCACCAGACAATATCCCGCCGGGGTTGTCCAGCCCGTTTTCATGCCATCCACTGTGTTATCGCGGAACAACAGTGTGTTTCGATTAGGCTGCCGAATGCCGTTAAAGGTAAATTCGCGCTCGGAATACATCCGGTAGTGCACTGGGTGTTGGAGAATTTTGACTCGGGCCAATGTTGCCAGATCACGTGCCGACATCAGATTGGTCTGCCCGGTATCGTCCAACCCACTGGCGTTGACGAAGTAAGAGTTGGTCATGCCCAAACGACGCGCGTGCTGGTTCATCAAGTCAGCAAACGCCTCTTCACTGCCGGCGATATGCTCAGCCATGGCCACACTGGCATCATTGCCGGACTGAATGATGATGCCACGTAACAGATCCTCCACACGTACGTAACTGTTAACGTCGACAAAGGTTTTTGAACCTTGAGTACGCCAGGCCCGCTCACTGATAAACACCTGATCATCCAGACTCAGATTACCGTTATCAATTTCGTACTCAGCCACATAGGCTGTCATGATTTTGGTCAGACTGGCCGGCGGCAGTGACTCATCCGGATTTTGTTCCATCACAACGTGGCCGGTGACAGCGTCAATCAGAATGTAACTGCTCGCCGCTATATCGGGTGCACGCGGCACAATGGCTTGCATCGTTGGCGCAGGCGTAGGTGTGGGTGTTTGGGCAAACGACAACACCGCAGAACTCAGTGCAACAGTCCCCGCCAGCAGCAACACCAGAGTACGACGCCAGCCACTGACTGCGGTGACAACTTGTTGTGTTTGATAATTCATACCAAAAATCCTGTTTTGAAACTTCATTCTTCAACCACGTAGGGTTGCCCCAGATTTGCTGACTGCATCAACTCGGAAATTCGTTCGATTTCCCGCGGGTCAGATATGGGGCCAACCCGAACGCGATGCAACTGCTGATTTGAATTTGCTGCTTGAATAGACCGGATAAACACCGGCCTGCTGGTCAGGTCGCGCAGCCGGTCAGACAGACGCTGCGCAGCTCTCAGGTCTGAGAACGCGCCAGCTTGCAGATAACGATCCGCTGCTGTCGCTGCATCGCGTGCAGCAGGGGCTGGCGACGAGGTCACCGCATTGCTGGCGGTGTTGGCTGCCAGAATGACATTCTGTCCGGGCACAATGGCCTCCAGATGAACGAGTGCCGTGCCTTGATTGGAAAAGCCCAGTTTATATGCAGCTGCATAAGACAGGTCTATCACACGATCGTTATGAAACGGGCCACGATCGTTGACTCGCACAATAATGCTGCGCTGATTTTCCAGATTGGTCACGCGCAGAAAACTCGGGATCGGCAAACTGGTATGTGCAGCTGACACCTGAAACATGTCAAATATTTCGCCATTCGAGGTCTGGTGACCATGGAACTTTTCCCCGTACCACGAGGCCAGCCCGGTCTGTTGAAAACCTTCCTCGCTCTGCATGACGCGATAACTGCGACCATTGACCGTATAGGGAGAACGATTGCCTGCCATGGTGCGATTGATTGGCACAGGAATCACTTCCCGGATCTGTGATGGATCCAGTGGTTGTGACGGCGCACGATCCTGGGAAATGCTGTAACGTCCGGCGTTTGCAACAGGCGCAGACGACGATGGCGGAGTGGGTGCGCTTTGACAGGCTGCCAGCAGAAGCAAACAGGATGACAATAGAAATAATTTAAAATTCAAAGCGCTGTCTCTTTAGTTTCGGTTGCATTTTAAAACGCCTTGATGGTATCGCGTTAAGGCTGACTTGTCAGTAACAGGCTGTCTGATGCTGCCGCCTCTTTCTCGAGCAATGGCAGCATATAGGCGTCGAGAACCTCGCGCGCCAGGGGGCCGCCCATCGAGCTGCCGCCTTCGCCATTTTCAATAAATACAGCCACTGCAATTCTGGATTGAGGGGATGCGTCAAAGGCGATAAACATCGCGTGATTCAGGTGTTCATCACTGATGTGATCCGGTTCGATACGATTTCCGCGCGAGTCAACCTGCACACCAACAACTTGTGCAGTGCCGGATTTCCCACCCATCGGGTAAGCCAACGGTTTGGCGCCCGCCACATAAGGATATGCCGTGCCTTCGTGGCGACGGTTATTGCGGTCATAGGGCTTGCTGACGGTATGCTCCATGGCACGCCTGACCAAAGCGATATTTTCTGGCGAAGGCAATAAGGGCTGCGATACCTCTTCACCATCAAACAGGATATCGGCAAAATCATCCGTACCCTCCTGCACCGCCTTCAGAAACCGCGGTCGTTTAAAAACGCCGTGGTTGGCAATCGTGGCGACTGCGCTGGCCATCTGCAAGGTGGTCGCCTGGAACATGCCGTTACCAAAACCCTCTGCGGGCGTTTCACCGGGGTACCAAGGCTCATTTTTGACGGCACGTTTCCATTCCGGGGACGGCACAATACCGCGATTGGCCTCAGGCACATCAATGCTGGCATTGGCACCAAATCCCCAGGTCAGCAGGTAATCGTGGATGGTTTGGATACCCAACTCGACCGCGACATGACTGAAGTAGGTGTTGCAGGACTGGTAAATGGCACGCTCCAGGTCAACCGAGCCATGGCCAGACTTGTCAACCCACCAGGTCCAGTCGTAATAGGGCCGCGCGCGACCGGGTAAGCGATAATAACCGGGATCCGCAATCAGGGTTTCCGGTGTCACTACACCGTGGTAAAGCCCGGCAAGACCAATAAATGGCTTGATGGTTGAACCAGGCACACGTGAATTGACTGCGCGATTGAACATGGGCGAGTGGCGAGAATTGTTGAGTGCGGCTAACTGGTCGCGGGAAATACCGGTCACAAACAGGTTGGGGTCATATCCGGGTTTACTGACCATGGCCAGAATGCCGCCAGTTGATGGCTCAATGGCTACGATGGCGCCTCGTCGATCACCGAGGGCCGCCTCGGCTGCGCGCTGCAATGCAACATCGATATGCAGTTGGACATCCATCCCAGGAATCGGATCAGTACGCCCCAATACGCGCGTCACACGGCCACGATTATTCTTTTCAACCGTCTCAAATCCGACACTGCCATGCAGATAATCTTCGTAGGTCTTTTCGATACCGGTTTTACCGATCTGATTGGTGCCCCGATAATCCAGCACTTGCTCCTCAGACATGGCCTGCAATTCTTCGCGGTTGATTTCTGATACATACCCCAGCGCGTGGGCAACAGACTCGCCAAACGGGTAATAACGCACCAGCTGCGCTTCAACTGCCAAACCGGGCAATTTATGCTGGTTCACTGCAATATGAGCGATTTCCTCATCGGTAAGCTTGAACTTCAATGGCACTGACGTCATCGGCACAGCACGTCGACTGAGTCGCGCCTGATACTGCTCGAGCTCCTCGTCACTCAGCCCAATTTCCTCACGAAGCAAGGCCAATGAGCTGTCGAACTCTGTTGCCAACTCTCGCACAACCGTGAGGTTAAAAATGGGTCGATTGTCAGCCAGCAATACACCGTTGCGATCGTAGATCAAGCCCCGGGTCGGAGGGATAAATTGTGAGTGTAAACGATTGCCCTCTGATCGCTCAGAGTAATAGCTGTGGTTTATAAACTGCAGATTGATCATCCAGCTGATCAGTATGAGCGCCAATAAGGCCACCACCGCACAGGCAACAACCAGACGCCGACTGAATATCTGAATTTCGTGTTTGTGTTCGTCCAGGCGGAATTTCTTGACCATAGTCACCCGAGAATACTGAATGCCCAGAAAAAAAGCGTGAATTGCTTATAGGACAGGTATTTGGGCGATAAGTTTACATGGGTTTCTAATTCTGTCCAGACTTCGCTTGTATCTGTTTTTATGCACGGTGGTAAGGATGACCTGCCAGCACACTCCAGACCCGGTAAATCTGTTCCGCCAGCACAATCCGGACCAATGGATGCGGCAGGGTTAACGCCGACAGCGACCATTTTTCGTTTGCCCGTTCCAGACATGCCGGACTCAGACCATCGGGCCCTCCGACTAACAAACTGAGTTGTTTGCCATCATCACGAATTGCAGCCACCCGCGCCGCCATGGCTTCGGTACTCAATGAGCGCCCCAAGACATCAAGCGCGACCACATGATCCCGCGCGGTCAGTCGGCTCAGCAAGGCGTCGCCTTCCGCTCGCATGGCCTGTTGGGGGTCGCTGTTTTTACCACGTTTGCCTAGCGGCACTTCGATACATTGCAGACTGAAATCTGCGGGCAGGCGTTTGCTGTATTCCAGCACCCCCTGTTGCACCCAGTCAGGCATGCGGGTTCCCACAGAAATCAGGTTGATCTTCACTGAACATCCGACTGACTGGCGGGTACCAGTGCTTTCATATTCCACAGATCTTCCAGACGATACAGCGCCCGGGTGGCAGATAACATCAGGTGCACAATCACATCACCCAGATCCACCAATACCCAGTCTGCCTGGCCGCGACCTTCAATGCCCTGAACCGGTACACCGGCCTTTTTGGCATTCACAATCACCTCATCAGCCATGGCTTTGATATGGGTGCTGGAGGTGCCCGTCACAATAATCATGCAATCAGTGATGGGTGTCAGGCTGCGCACGTCAAATACTTCGATGTGTTGGCCTTTGATGTTTTCCAGTGAATCAACCACCAGCTCACTGATTTGTTCGGTATTCAATTATGTATTGCTCCTGACTGCAGTTTCCGTTGATTCGGACACTGACAAAATTAAAAATATAGCCTGTGCTCACGGATATACGTTTGCACGGATTGTGGCAATTGCGCTGGCATCTCCCCACGTGCCAGTGCCTGCCTGATGGCACTGGACGAAATCGGCAGATCAAGATCTTCCATGTAAAGCACGCTGCCGCGCGGCTGTTTAAACAACGCAGCAACACTGTCAACCTGACGACGGGCTACTTCAAGCGCCAGTTCGTCAGGCATTTCCCGGGTAACACCTGGGCGACCGGTCACACACAGGTGGCAGATGTCGATCAAATCACGCCATCGATGCCAGGCAGGCAATGAGTGAAAACTGTCCAGACCCAGTATATAGACCAGCGTAGCGTCCGGAAATTCAGTCGCAAATGAGTTGAGTGTATCAACCATGTACGACACACCCGCCCGCTGTAACTCGCGCTGATCTACGACCAGCCGCGATTCATCGGCTACCGCCAATGACAACATGTGCACTCGATGCTCACCCGTTGCACCCGGCTGCCCCCGATGATTGGGCACCGCGCACGGGACCAAATGCACAACGTCAAGCGCAAGCGTGTTTAATACCTGTTTTGCAACAGCCAGATGTGCCAGATGAACCGGGTCAAACATGCCACCCATAACACCGATACGCCTGAGCATTCAAAACCCTTTTAGGTACGGATGTGGCCGTCACCGATCACAATGTATTTTTGCGACGTCAGCCCTTCCAGTCCAACCGGGCCACGTGCGTGTAACTTGTCTGTCGAGATGCCAATTTCGGCGCCCAGACCATATTCAAAGCCATCAGCAAACCGCGTCGACGCATTCACCATGACAGAGCTGGAGTCCACTTCGCGTAAAAAGCGCTGCGCATGTCGGAAATCTTCCGTGATAATGGACTCTGTATGCGCCGAGCTGTACTTGTTGATGTGGGCAATTGCCTCATCCAGACCAGACACCACTTTCACCGCCAATACCGGGGCCAGATACTCTTCAAACCAGTCTTGTTCCTGCGCAGGTTTTGCACCGGGTAACAGCGGCAAAGACTTTTCACAGGCGCGCAACTCCACATGGTGCGGCGCATAGGCAGCCGCCAACAACGGCAGCACCTGAGCGGCCAGTGACTCCGCGACCAAGAGGCTTTCCATGGTATTGCAGGTGCCATAGCGCTGGGTTTTTGCATTCAACGCTACTTTCACGGCCTTATTGATATCGGCGCCACCATCTATGTAAACATGGCAATTGCCATCCAGATGTTTGATCACTGGTACGCGCGCCTCGGCACTGATGCGCTCAATCAGCCCTTTGCCGCCGCGCGGCACAATCACATCCACAAACTGCGGCATGGTAATCAATAAACCAACGGCGGCTCTGTCGGTGGTATCGACCACCTGCACGGCCTGCTCTGGCAAACCGGCTTTCGCCAGACCCGCACGGATAAAACCCGCAATCGCCTGATTGGAATGAATGGCTTCCGAACCGCCCCGCAATATGGTGGCGTTGCCCGACTTCAGACACAAACTCGCCGCTTCGCAGGTCACATTAGGGCGTGACTCGTAAATAATGCCCACCACACCCAGTGGCACCCGCATTTTACCCACCTGAATGCCGCTGGGCATAAAACGCATGTCGGTCACTTCACCCACCGGATCCTGCAGGGCCGCAACCTGACGCAGCCCTTCAATCATGCCGTCGATGCGCGCGGGCGTCAGCGCCAGTCTGTCCAACATGGCGGCGTCCAGCCCCTTCTCACGGCCCGCCTGCAGATCCTGCTGGTTGGCCGTTTCCAGCTGGGCACGACCCAGTTCAATGGCATCAATCATGGCCAGCAAGGCGGCATTCTTAGTCGCTGTTGTAGCGGCAGCCATGATGCGAGACGCCGCACGGGCCTGCGCCCCCAGCGTATACATGTAAGTGGAAATGTCGCTCATGCGCGTGCGAATCCAGTCAGTCCGGTGAAAAGGCCGGCATTATAGCCCAGAAGGGGGCGGAGGGCGAACACAGGCTTCGGTGACGGATGGCGCAGCGCGCCATCCCCGAATCCGTCTCAAATATGATTCTGCAAACTCATCTCTGCCGGATAAGGATGCATATACCAAGAGCGACTGATGTACTCATTGGGATAACGACGGAAATAATGGTTGAGCAAGGTAATGGGCACAATCAACGGCAGGTATCCCTGCAGATATTGCTCGAAAGAATCGCGCAGCTCTGCTTTGTCATCCGCCTGCAGATGTTCACGCAGATAACCCTGAATGTGTTGCAGTACATTGACGTGGTCGCCACGACTGGCGCGTTTTTTCAGCGCTGTCATCAACGCCAGCAGATACTGATCTGCAATCTCTGCCACATTGTCCTTGCGTGCCGCCGCCAGCATAGGTCCCTGCTCACGATAAGTTTTCTGACAATGACTCATCAAAATCAGTTTGTGGCGCGCATGGAAGTCTGTGAGCGTGCTAACCGTCAGGCCTTGGGCCATCATCTGCCGCCAACGGTACATCACGTAGACACGCTGAATGAAGTTCTCGCGCAAAATGGCATCACCGAGACGGCCTTCTTCCTCCACCGGCAAGGCAGGAAACGCCTGCATCACGCGCTCGGCAAAAATGCCTGCGCCGTCTTTGGCGGTGGTCGTCGCGTCGCCACGCGTCTGGTAAATTTTGACGCGCTCCATGCCACAACTAGGGGAGTCACGTTTAAAAATGTAGGCACACAAACCGGCAACCCAATGCATTTGCGCATCGGCACTGTCGCGCAGCCGTTGTGTGTAATCCAGCTGATAATTTTCACTGTCAACACAAATGACATCGTCATTGTGACGCACCAGGCGAATGGGTTTTCGTGGAACGCCCAGCCCAATATCTACTTCCGGGCAGAACTTGCGATACTCGAAGTACTCTCCCAACGTCTGCTCGATGTACGAGTGCAGTTTATGTCCGGAATTAAACCGCACTTCATCACCGAGCAGACAGGCGCTGATGCCGACGGGTATTTTGTGATCCTGATGTTTGTTAACGGTCAACTTGACTGCTCCTGTGCAACACCTTCCATCCGCAACTCACCGTTGATCAGCTGGATTTTTTTTAAACGCGGTAACTGTTTGATACGGTACTCCAATTGCAAGGCGGCGACACGATCGGCAACTTCAACGGTATACACCAACTGTAACGGCGTGCGACCACGCAGGTAGCGTGCGCACAAGCGCCCCTGAGACTGATGTTCGTCAAAGCGGCGGCTTACATCCTTGGCAATCCCCGTGTACAAGCTTTGATCGCCACATTGAATGATATAAACGTACCACGGCGCAGCGGTCACATGGCTTCCCAGATAACAGCGTCCACATCAGGTCCTTGTATCAGGGAGGCCGGGTCAGGCAATGTCATCCGTGCACGACCTTCATCTTTTAATTTGTACAGGTGCGCCAGCAATGTTTTTTTAGCCCATGGCAATAAATGCGAAGGCACATCATCGTATGCCAGCAATACCAGTTCATCCAGAATGCCGCACTTCAGCGTGGCCAGCGCAGCCGCTATCTTGAGTTCTCGTCGTTGGCGATGTCGGATCAGCGTGCTGATCATTTGCTCCGGCTCCGTCATCACCTCACCGTGTCCCGGCGCCAGCGAACGTAGCGGCAAAGTCCTGAGGTACTCCAGCGATGCCATATAGTCTGACATGTTGCCATCCGGCGGTAGAATCACCGGTGTAGTGCCCTGCAGAATATGATCCCCGGTAAACAACATGCCATCTTCTTCCAACAGAAAACACAGATGGTTCGACACGTGCCCGGGTGTATGCAGCAAGCTGATGGTGAACTCTGAGCAGTGAATCTGTTCGCCGTGCACATACAGGCGGTCAGGAAGAAAACTCCGGTCTTGATACTGGGCATCCGCGTGTGGCGCCAAACCGATCAATTGAGCACCGGTGAGCGCCTGCAAGGCCGGGGTGCCTGGCGAATGATCCCCGTGGGTATGAGTGACAAAAATCCATTTTAAGGGGCGACCAGCCAATGCCCGCATAATTGCATGGGTATGGACTGGCATCTCCGGACCCGGATCAACCAACGCTAACTCTTTGCCTCCAATCAAATAACTGTTAGTGCCTGGCCCGGTCATCATACCGGCATTCGGGCACAGCAATCGCTGCACAGGTACGCGTCCGGTAGTTACATCTACCGGAACGCCGGCAACAAATCGGGAAGTTTCCATAGTCACTCGCAAAAATTTCCGGGTCATCAGCAACGAGCCGCCATGATAACGGGTTTGACTCAACTGGCAACTGGCCTTTCGTCGCGGTTCACGTTATAAAAGGCGCTTTTCAGAACTCGCACGACTCAGGGGTAAATGCAGCGCGTGCTATCACAGAGCGACCACAAAAAGAGCAACCACAACTATCATGTATAAAATAAGAACGTTTAATCAGATTGCCGACCTGGGACTGCAGCGATTTCCAAGTACGCGCTACACGGTAGGCGCAGACATCAGTGATGCCGATGCGATTTTATTACGCAGCCACAAACTCAGTACCGCGGATCTGGGGTCCACCATCAAAGCCGTTGCCCGAGCCGGCGCGGGTGTCAACAACGTACCGGTCAGTGACTGCACAGCCCGCGGCATTGTGGTGTTTAATGCCCCCGGTGCCAATGCAAACGCCGTGAAAGAACTGGTGCTCAGCGGTATGCTGTTAGCCTCACGCGGCATCATTCCCGGCATCCGATATGTCGATACACTCAGCACGGTGACCGATCACGCGGAACTCAACAAGCTGCTGGAAGCCGAAAAGAAACGCTTTGCGGGCAATGAACTCGCGGGCAAAACCCTCGGCATTATTGGCCTTGGTGCCATCGGTTCGCTGGTTGCGGGCATGGCCATCAACCTCGGCATGAAAGTGTTGGGTTACGATCCCGCGTTGTCAGTGGATGCCGCCTGGCGTTTGCCCAATCAGGTCCAAAAGATCGAGAACGTCAGTGCATTGTTAGCAAACTCCGACTATGTCAGCTTGCATTTGCCGGTACTGGACAGCACACGCGGCTTGATTAATGCCGACATGGTGGCGGTGATGAAACCGGGATTGTGCCTGCTGAATTTTTCACGTGACGAAATTGTCGACACCGCCGCCATCGTCACCGGACTGGATGCCGGTGCACTGCGCATGTACATCAGCGACTTCCCTCGCCATGAACTGATTGGCCGCAATGACGTGATCCTGATGCCACACATCGGCGCCAGCACCGAAGAAGCCGAAGAAAATTGTGCCATCATGGCGGCTGAGCAGCTGAAGGATTTTCTCGAGAATGGTAACATCCGCAACTCCGTGAACTTCCCCCCGCTGTCACTCGACCGGGTGCCAGGGGCAGCCAGCGGTACCCGACTGGCGATCAGCAATAAAAACGTGCCGGGCATGCTGGGCAAGATTCTGTCCATTCTTGCGGAGCAGGACATCAACGTGGTCGACATGATCAACAAAAGCCGCGACGACATCGCCTATAACCTGATTGATCTGGCCAGTGCGCCGTCGCCCGCCGCGGTGCAGGCAATTGCGTCCACCGACGACGTGGTCAAAGTGACGCTGCTGTAACGCCGCGCCGCAACGGGATTTTGCACTGACAAGCTGATTTTTGAATTTTAATTAACTGCTAGCAAGGACTTGAAAATGAACCGCATTTTTAATTTTGGGGCCGGCCCGGCCATGTTGCCACTGCCTGTACTGGAAAAAGCCAAAGAGGAGTTTCTGGACTGGAAAGGGCTGGGCATGTCCGTGATTGAGGTCAGTCACCGCAGTGCTGAATTCGAAGCATTGCTCACCGAGACTGACCAACTGATGCGCGAACTGGCTGGATTGCCTGACAATTTTGATATTCTGTACGTGCACGGGAGCGCCCAGATGCAGTTTGCTGCCATCCCGCTTAACCTGATGCCCTTAAAACCAGCGCATAAAGCCGCCTTTATCGAAAGTGGTCACTGGACCGTATTGGCGCGCAAAGAAGCGGCGCGTTATGGCAACGCAGTAACGGTGGCCAGCAGTGAAGCCAGCAACTTCAATCATATTCCTGACTATGATGTGTCAACGCTGGATGCAGACACGTCTTATGTCCACATCACCAGCAACAATACCCTGTTCGGCACACGCTGGAATGAGTTCCCTGATACCGGTGATATCCCGTTGGTTGCCGACATGACCTCGGAGTTGATGTCACGCGTTATCGACTACAACAAATTTGGGCTGGTATTTGCCGGTTTGCAGAAAAACCTCGGCCCTTCAGGTATGGCGGCGGTACTGATTCGCAAGGATCTGATTGGTCACGCCATGCCACAGACGCCCAATCTGTTGAACTACGACACCTACGCAAAGAACCATTCCATGCCCAACACCATCAACACCTTTGCGGTGTACATGATGAATCTGGTCTTGCATTGGCTGAAGGATCAGGGCGGTGTGCCGGCGATGGAGAAAATCAACGCACAAAAAGCAAAAATTATTTATGACGCCATCGACAGCACGGATTTCTACCGTGGTGCTGCGCAAAAAGCGCACCGCTCACTGATGAACATCACCTTCACGCTGGCCAACAGCGAGCTGGACAAGAAGTTCCTTGACGAAGCGCAGGGGCACGGACTGTATGCGCTCAAAGGGCACCGCGTGGTCGGCGGCATGCGCGCCTCGATTTACAACGCCATGCCGGTGCAAGGTTGTCAGATACTGGCTGACTTTATGGCGGATTTTGCCCGTCGTAACGGATAAGCAGGATACTCTCGGGGGCAGTCACTTAATGGGCTGCCTCCAAGACGCCATAGCGGACACGATTGATGTACCACACAGCTTGCCCGTCCGGTGTTCTGACGATGACCTCATCACCTTCTTCTTTTTGCAGTAACGCCACGGCCATCGGGCTATCGACTGAAATGGCATCTTTGCGATCAAAAATCTCGTCGTAACCCACAATCTGGAAACTGCGCACATCACCATTGTCGTTTTCCACCTCAACAAATGCGCCAAAAAAAATCTTGTGTTTGTTGTCCGGCAGCGCGTCCACAACCTGCAGTTCTTCGACGCGCTTGCTGAGATAACGCACGCGACGATCAATCTCACGCAAGCGTTTTTTGTTGTATTGGTAATCCGCATTTTCACTGCGATCACCGAGACTGGCGGCCCATGACACCTTTTTGGTGACCTCGGGACGCTCTACCCGCCAGAGTTGATTCAGCTCATCTTTCAAGCGCAGCATGCCGGCTTTGGTAATCAGGTTTTTCCGCATTGTTAGCCTCCTTGCGACAGTATCCCACAGAACTTCACCACCTGCCCGAATCCGGTATACCATGCCGCCATGAAACACATCAGCATCCTTATCTGCCCACAAGCACTGGCTTCCAGCGTAGCCATTCCGCTGGAAATGCTCAATGCCGCCGATACTATTCACCGACTCAAACATCACCAACGCCAACCTGGCCTTGAATTAAAAACCGTGGCACGCGACACCTCTGCGTTAATGAGCATGAGCGGAGGCCTGTTGCTGCAAGCGACTGCAGATCTGTCAGACAACACCCAAAACACCATGGTGTTTATCCCGGCGCTGTGGGGCAATCCACGTGCAGCCGTGCGCCAGTTTCCGGAGGCAGCGGACTGGTTGCGCGAACAGTACGCGGGTGGCGCATCCATTTGCAGCGTGGGCACCGGCAGCTACTTTCTGGCAGAAGCGGGATTGCTGGACCAACGACCAGCCACCACCCACTGGCGCTACTTTGATGATTTTGCCGCGCACTACCCGGCCATCAAACTGGAGCGTAAAAAATTTATCACACACAAAGACCGCCTGTATTGCACTGGCAGTGTGAATGCGGTGCGTGATGTGATGTTGCATTTTGTTGAGCAGCTTTTCAGCAGCACGGTGGCTGACGAAGTCGCGCGCCATTTCACCCATGAAATCAAACGATCTTATGAATCGTTGTTGCTGGCGGCTGATCCACAGCATAGCCATCACGATGAGCTGATCATCAAAATTCAGGAGTGGCTGCAAATAAACTATCAGCGCGACATCACCATGCAGGTGCTGTCGGCACAGTTTGGCTTGAATGTCAGATCCTTCAACCGGCGTTTCCGGCAAGCTGCCAATCAAACACCGGTAGAGTATCTGCAGGAAGTGCGCATCAATCAGGCGCGAGAGTTGTTAAAACACAGCAACCTGAGTATTGCTGAAATTGCATTTGCAGTGGGATACCAAGACGTCAGTTACTTTACCGGACTCTTCCAACGCCTGCACAGTGTGACACCTAACGCTTATCGACGCTTGGTGCGCACCAAGATGTTTAACGTGGCCAATCAACCGGCTTGAATTCCACGGCAGTCACGGCGTCTGGTATTTTGCTTTCCACTCGGCATAAGGCATGCCATAGACGCGTGCTCTGGCATCTTCGTAGGTTATTTCCAACCCACGCTCGTCTGCTGCCGCCGTATACCATTTGGCCAGACAATTACGACAAAAACCGGCAAGGTTCATCAGGTCGATATTCTGTACCTGTTTGTTTTCGTCCAAATGTTTTAACAACTGGCGAAAGGCAGCAGCGTCGAGTTCCAGTTGTTGATAATCAGTAAGTAGGTCAGTGGCAGACATGGCAGCGTTGACTCCCTGCGGTTTGAGAAATGAGATGTGTATTGTACAGCGTTGTGATGCTACTGACAGGGCTTGGATTTGTTGCAAGAGGAGCCCATCGGTGGACGGGCTCCTTGTGTGCGGTCTGTTACACAGTTAAAACAGACTTAGCCGACAGCGCTGGTATATTCCTGTAACTCGTCGTCGACGATGTCATCAAGGCCGTCATCCACGGCATCTGGATTTTTGTGAACGGCTTCTTTACGATGTTTTTTGTCGACAGACTTTATTTGTCGCTCTGCAGCATTAAATGCATCGCGGATGGCAACGTACAAATCTTCGTGAGCATGATTGTCATGATGCTCCTGAGTGACAACAACAGGTTTGCCGCCGGTATGAATCTCGATTGCGACGGAATAGACTTTGCCTTTGTGTTGATTATTATGAGGTGAATCCAGAACTACACGACCGCCAATAATGTCGCTGCTGAAGCGACGTAACTTCTCTATGCGCTTTTGCACAACATCGTTTACGGCATCGGAAGTGTCGATATTATGAAACACTACTTGAAATTCATTGGACATAATCAATTGTCTCCTGATTAACGCTGTTCATTTTTCTAAGTGTTTACCCTGTCTACTTCGGCTACCCTCCTGCTCCGCCTGGAGCCATTGAATCATTCATCGTTAGAAACTATCGGCCAATCTTGCGACTGCAAGCGCATAATTGTTGGCGCAGTTATATCGTAAAATGGCGCGGAAATTCGGATAGGTCAGAAAGGCCTGTCCGTCTGCGCCATCAGGGAACACAATCGATGCCGGGATATCAGCGGACGGCAAATCGTCACCACTGACTTGTCTGACACCATGCATCTGCCATTCGTTCACCGGTAATTGCACGGTATGACGACGCAGTACGCTGCATGAATGTGCGGCATCCACTTGTTGCCATTGTTCTGCCCTCGCGTGATAATCTGCCGGAACGGCCACTTCGCGCCCCCAGCGCTCCCCCTCTCGCCAGCCCGCAGCTGCCAGATAATTGGCGATGGATGCAAACACATCAGCCTCGGTTGTCCAGATATCTCGACGACCATCACCATCAAAATCAACGGCAAAGTCGCGGAAACTGCTGGGCATAAACTGACTTTGTCCCATGGCGCCTGCCCACGAACCCTTCATGTCAGGATGGGCGATATGGCCCTCTTGCAAGATTTGCAAGGCCGCCAGCAGTTCACGTCTGAAGTACTCAGCGCGGCGTGGATCGTAGGCCAGTGTCACCAGTGCACGGATCACATCGGTACCGCCGGTGAAGCTGCCAAAGTTGGTTTCAATACCCCAGATTGCCACAATAACGCGTGGAGACACACCGTAGCGTTCCCCGACTTGCTCTAGCAGTGCGGCATGTTGTTCCAAGCGGGTACGACCGGTGTTGATGCGCCAGGCGGTGACGCGCTTTTCCAGATACATGGCCAATGTTTCAACAAACTCGGCTTGATTGCGATCGTTGCTGATGACTTGCGGAATAGGTGTGACAGGCACCAGTGCCTGTTCGATAATCGATTCGGAAATGCCGGAGGCTCGGGCTTCGTCAATCAAGGCCTGCAGCCAGGACTGGAAATCAGCATCCGTCCCGGTATTGGCAATGCTGACAGACGGTGCGAGGGAGACAGTCAACAACAGCGTTAACAGATACGTGGTCAATCTCGCAGTTAACGACTGACTGCGCCTTCTACCCCTCGCCTTGCTCCATCTCATGCGTCACGTTCTCCGTGTGTCTAACGTCTTGCTACGATTCAAGCCTACTCCTTTGTTTTGAGTTTGTCTAAGGGGCGCCTGACAGATAATTTAAATTATTGATCCAGTTGGAAACACCAGTGCCAGGGCTCATAACTGATGGCATGGCGATGGTCACGGGGATAGGACATAACGAACCCAAAATCCTTGGCATTCACTTTCAACCAATTGAATGCAATGGTTTTTTCGAACTCCTCCTGAAGAGGCTCGGCATCCGGGCAGGCGATATCCACGGCTCTGCCTGTATGGTGTTCACTGAATCCGGGCGCGGCATTGAACTGCATGATGTCCTCCAGTGTGCGACCTGCATCCAGTTTTTTACGAATCAGTTGTGCCTGATAGTCAACACTTCGAAACGCTGAGACCAGCAACAAGGTGACGCCCTGGTCCGCCGCGGCGAGTTGCATTTTTTGCCACGCCGCCAACGCCAGAGGGGTGAGTTTCTGGTCACGGCCAAACATATCCTTGCCGGCATCAACCAACTCCTCAGGCTCTATCTGTAGCGGTAAACCTGACCGTTGTGCGTAACCAGCTGCAATGCCCAAGTCAGCATGCAGCATGGCAATGCGAGCGTTGTACATACTGTCGAAGGCTGCTGACAACCCAGTATTTGTCTTTATTACCATATCAAATGACCATCAAGACCTATTTGCTTTTTGCTGCCATGGCTATAGTAGCGCCTTTCGCGCCGTTGAGCGTATTCGTCGGAGAGAACACATGACCGCATTACCTGTCATCATTGGCTTTGGGGGCATCAACCCGGCCGGGCGCAGCTCGGCTCACCATGGCTACCGACGATTGGTGATGGACATGCTGCCGACCGCAGATGCCATGCAGACCAGAACCAGTCTGGCAACGCTCATGGGACTGATCAAGTACGACAATGGACACTGGCTGGATGCTGCCGGAGACAGTGTGGATCTGCACACGACGTTGATGCAACTGGATCCGGTACTGAAGGCCGGCACCTTGATTCGCAAGCTGGAAAACAACCTGTTTGACCCCGATCGACTGCTGTATCACAAGCGCGCGACGCTGCAGGCCAGCAATGACCAACCCGTCAGCTTTACCATCAAGCGCCAGCATCTGCCTGATCACATCCCGCTTGGCTGGCTGATCAGCGAGGCTGAACCCGGCCATCTGCACGTAGAAATCCCTACCAGCATGGACATCCTGACCGAAAACTGGCGCAAATCGCCGGTGAATTCTGCCGGCCAACTGCCCAGCGGTTTTGATCCTAAAGCTTTGTATGCGTCACGCAATCATCCACGCGGATTGCAGCTGACAGTGTTTGGTGCCAGTGACGCGCTGCAATCGCTGGGTATTCCCTGGGAAACCGTGTTGCGCACCGTGCCTGCCGACCAGATCAGTGTGTACGCCGGTAGCAGCATGAGTCAGATGGATTACGACGGTAACGGCGGCCTGTTACAGGCACGCCTGCTCGGTAAAAAAGTGTCATCCAAACAACTGGCACTGGGTTTTGCTGAAATGCCGGCGGATTTTATCAATGCCTATGTCCTGGGAAATCTTGGCACAACTGGCACCAATGCCGCAGCCTGCGCCACGTTCCTGTATAACCTGCGCCAAGGCATGCGCGACATCCGCAGTGGTACCCACAAGCTGGTAATTGTTGGCACATCGGAAGCGCCGCTGACACCAGAAATTATGGATGGTTATACCACCATGGGTGCGCTGGTAGATGACGCTGCATTACTGGCACTGGACGAAGACAAACACCTGAGCAAACCGGATCATCGTCGCGCCTGCCGGCCTTTTGGTGTCAACGCAGGGTTTACGCTGGGTGAGTCCGCACAGTTTGTTGTGTTGTGTGACGATACACTGGCGCTTGAGCTGGGCGCCAACGTCTACGGCGCCGTGAATGATGTGTTTGTGAATGCCGATGGTTATAAAAAGTCCATTTCCAGTCCTGGTGCCGGCAACTACATCACCATGGCCAAAGCCATGGCAGCCACCGCGGCAGTGATTGGACAGAAAGGATTACAAACACGCTCGTATGTGCAGGCGCACGGCACCGGGACACCGCAGAACAGGGTGACCGAGTCGCATATTTTCAGCACGCTGGCCGACACATTTGGCATCAAACACTGGCCAGTGACCGCAATTAAAGCCTATCTGGGTCATTCACTGGCATCCGCCTCGGCGGATCAGCTGGTGAACAGCCTTGGCGTCTGGCGTTATGGCATCATCCCCGGAATCAGTAGCACCGAATCCATCGCAGATGACGTATATCAGGACAATCTGGATTTCCTGTTACAGCACCGTGAAGTCGGTTGTACCGGCATGGATGCAGTGATATTGAATGCCAAGGGGTTTGGGGGTAACAACGCCAGCGCGTCGATTCTGGCGCCGGGTGTCACAGCAAACATGTTGAAACGACGTCATGGCGATAAGGCTTTCGCAGCGTGGCAGCTCAAACAGGCGCAGGTTCAGCAGAATTCGCGTGATTACGATGAGCAGGCGCAGCGTGGCATGGCTGGGTTGATTTACCGGTTTGATCACCAGGTGCTGGATGGCACCTCACTCGCCATCACCGCTGACAGCATCTCAATTCCCGGCCAGTCGCAAGCGATCACATTGCCAACTGAATCGCCATACGCAGACATGCTCGCGGACTAGCCGTCAGTACATCGCAGCCAGTCAATTATCCTGTTCGCTCACGGCAGGCGGATTGGTGACCGGGCGGTGCATTCCCCGTTCACTATGGTCACCATTTCGATCAGGGCCAGGACCTGGCCCCGGGCGACCGCCGCCTTCCATCGGATTGCCGCGCTCCGACATAAATCTGAACGCCCGCTGACGCTGCTCGGGTGTTAACTGCGCAAAGATACCGGTCAGCTGTTCGTGGGACAATTGCTGGTAACGCAGATTGGCCTCACGCAAACGCGTAAAGGCGTCCAGCACCGCTGCCTGATCCACGGGGTCAGCCGCGAGCAACTGATTCACTTCGCGCTGCGCACGAAACATGTCCATTCGTAGCGGGCGTAACACCTCATTTTGTGTGCGGATCTGCGGTAACAACTGCTCTCGTGCGGTGGGTTCAAGATCTCTCATCACCCAGCGCATATTGACAGGTGCCGCCGAGGAATTGCGCATTTCAAGATAACGCGCAGTCAAAGTGCCAACAAAAAACAGATTGATGCTGACCGAGATCACCACGATCCACAGCAGCACATTGTTGCGATTCAGACTCATTACAGGATCTCCGAATAGTCAGCCAGAGAAATCAGATCCAATTCCGTTTCTTCCAATTCATCGCTGTACAACTCATCTGCATAGGCATCGGAATAGAAATCCAGCTGATTGCCCAGCACCAGCCCCAACATCAAAGGCACACAGGCGAGCGCAGCGGGTCGCCAGAACACCGCCGCAGAATGCTGCTGTAATGGCAGTAACCATGCCAGCAGTTGTTCGATCAGACTTTTGCGCCGGGCAGGCAACGGCTGTTGCAAAATTTGTGAACCCAATTGTAAAAAATCAGGCGCGGACAACTGATCGAGTTGCTGATCCAGCCAAAGGGCATGCTGCATCAATTGCACTGCCTGCGGAGATTGTTCCAGTAACTGTAAAGCGGCTACACGCTCATGCGCCGGCCAGCGCTGAGGACTGGCGCCATAAGCATCCAACAGTTGCTCAAATCGTTGCAGGGAAATTGTCATGTCTGCTCCCCCGGTCCCGCGTGACCGGCTTGTTTATCATTACTCAGATGCGATAGCGTTTGTTTGTAACGCTCCGGGTCCTGCAATTCTGCCAACATCGTGCGCAGGGCACGGCGAGATCGTGACAATAACGACTCCAGGGCATCAACAGACAAGTCCATGATGCTGGCAACTGCCTGATTGCCTAGCCCCTGATAGTGCGTTAACACAATTGCACTGCGTTGGCGCTCTGGCAGCGCCATTAACGCGCTTTGCAGCCGCTGCTGCCGCTCATCCCATTCCTGCTGCTGTTCAATATCATGGCGCTGGTCAGGGATTTCATCTTCAAGTTCCACTGTTTGGGACGATCGATCTTTACGCATGGAATCAATACACAGATTGTGTGCAATACGATGCAGCCAGGTAGACATGCTTGCCTTGTCTGACTGCCATTTGTCTGCGTGAGTCCACAGACGCAAAAACGTCTCCTGCGCAATATCTTCAGCGCTGTCTTTATTGCCCAGCATCCTGAATGCATAAAAACCAATGGCCCGGCTATGTTGCCGAACGGCATCGGCGTACACACGCTGATTACCGTCGGCAATTGCTGTCATTATTTGCTTGTCCGTTAACATGTACCGACTGCCAATGGCCTCTGTCATGCCTTTTGGGGTAAACCGGGTTCAGTCATCGCAGCCGCTCAGGCATCAACGTTGTTTACTGACCGTGGTCGTGAACGGGCGCGCCACTGGCCGCAGGCGCCGCCGCGTCGCCCTGGCGTCGCTGCATCATTTGCTGACGTTGCTCCGGGGTCATCTGCTGCATTCTTTCCCGCATCTGTTCACGCTGCTCTGGCGACATGTTTTCCATACGCTGTCGCATATTGCCCTGACCTTGCCCCTGACCGTCACCTTGTTGACCCTGACGTTCATGTCTGCCCTGTCCTTGCCCGTCACCCTGGCCCTGAGGACGCATGCCGCCACCGTTCCCACGACGTTGCCCTTGTTGCAACTCTTCAGGTGACAGCAAACCATTGCCATCGCTGTCCATGCGGGTAAATCGTTGCTCAAGCGCTTCCGGAGTAACGGCGCCTTCTGGCCGATTCTCAGGTCGAGGCATAGCAGAGAACTCTTCGAAATTGAGCGCGCCGTCGCGGTTAGCGTCCAGACGACTGAACATTTGCATGCGGCCCTGCCCCTGACCCTGACCTTGGCCTTGAGGTTGTGACGCAGCCTGTTCTGGTTGCTGCGCGTGAGTTAACAGTGGCAACGCCAGTGTGGCAAATCCCACATAAATAATACGTTTGACGTGATTGCTGATGGACATCGTGTGTAACTCCTGTAGAAGTGTGTTCAGGTATTTATACGCACCTTCCCTACTTATCCGTCGCGCTGGTTATAAACGGTACGTCGGCATCAAAACAGACTGGCAGGGACGATCAACAACCAGACAGCAGTGGCGGTTAACAAGACTAGCAACACCGCCGCCGATCCCAGATCTTTGGCTTTTCCACTTAATTCGTGGAACTCCTCTCCCAATCGATCTACAACAGTTTCAATGCCTGTGTTTAACAGCTCTACAATCAGTACCAATGTCAGACTCAGCAATAACAGTGCGCGCTCGGCGGGATTGACATCGACCAGCAAGGCTACGGGCAACAGAATCGCCATTGCCACAATTTCCTGACGGATGGCGGCTTCCGACTTCCAGCCTGCTTTAAGTCCTTGCCACGAATATCGAGTGGCAGCAACCCATCGCCGCCAGCCTTTTGCCTCTGATTTCATACCTTGAACAACCTGTTGTGATGACCCGCGAGAGTTTACGACTGCTACCTTAAGAAAACATTAAGTTTTAACTGATAGGGTGACCGTCATTCAATTTCAAGTCCCGAGAACAACATGCAACTTGATTATGCCATCAGGAAGTGGACCGGCAGCTATTATCCACTGGTGATGATGCTGCTCAGCCTGCTCGTGCTGATGAGCCTGAGTCGATTATTGTTGATTAGCTGGCAATGGCAACGCGTCACCGATGCAACATCCGTCTGGTTTCTGATGGGACAGGGCGTTCGCGCAGATTTGATTCTGGGTGGGTTATGGTTGGCCATACCCGTATTGCTGGCGCCTGTTTGGGGACTTCAGCGCTTCAGTCGCAGCTGGCTGATATTTTGTTACCTTTGGGCAATGTTGGCAGTATCGTTAAGTATTTTTGTGGAACTGGCGTCGCCGCAATTTATTCTTGAGTACGATGTTCGCCCCAACCGCTTGTATATTGAGTATCTGAAATACCCCAAAGAAGTCCTCAGCATGTTATGGCAAGGTTACTTGTTGGTCGTGGCCCTTGCTGTTACCGCTACCGCAACATTGATTTACCTGATGCACCGGGTAATACAACGCGCCTGTCGTCGCACCCAACCGTTCAACAACATAAACCTTTGGTTGAGCTGGCCGCTGGTGGTGATACTGGTTTTTGCTGCGATACGTTCCACAACCGACCATCGCCCGGCAAACCCCGCGATGTTTTCTACAACGGGCGATCCCCTGGTCAACTCATTGATGATCAGTTCACCGTATTCAGTGCTGCACGCACTCTACACATTGCAATATGAATCTGCATCCAGCGACATTTATGGCTCCATGCCTGAGTCGGCGATGCTGGCGGCCGCATTGGATTGGCCGTGGCTAATGTCCTCAGACTTTGACTCACCCGAACGTCCGACAATGCACTACCACAAAACCAGCGTCCCCCGAGCAAAACCCCTAAACCTGGTCATTGTGCTGGAAGAGAGTCTCGGTGCAACGTATGTTGAATCGCTTGGCGGCTTGCCGGTGACACCGCAACTGGAAGCACTCAGTCACGAAGGCTGGTGGTTTGAACAGATGTTTGCCACAGGCACACGCTCAGTCCGTGGTATTGAGGCAGTGGTCAGTGGTTTTATGCCAACCCCGGCGCAGAGTGTGGTGAAACTTTCCTTAGCTCAGCAAAATTTTTACACGCTGGCCTCGACGTTAAAAGCGCAAGGGTACCACACCAGTTTTGTGTACGGTGGCGAGGCGCATTTTGACAATATGCGCAGCTTTTTTACCGGCAATGACTTTGATGAAGTCATCGATTTAAACGATATGCCGGATGCGGAATTTGTCGGCAGCTGGGGCGCCAGCGATGAGGACTTGTTTAACGCTACCGAACAACACTTGCTTGAGCAACATAACAGCGGAACACCATTTTTCAGTTTTGTGTTTACATCCTCCAATCACACCCCGTTTGAATACCCGGATGACCGCATCAAACACGTCGATGAACCTGCCGCAACAGTCAACAATGCAGTCAAATATGCGGACTTTGCGCTTGGACAATTTATCGAACACGCCAAACAACAGCCTTACTGGGAAAACACCCTCGTTTTAATTGTTGCTGATCATGACAGTCGCGTGTTTGGCAACGAGTTGGTGCCTATCAGCAAATTTCATATACCCGCACTGATCATTGGCGCAGACATGACACCCAAACACATCAACAGTGTGGCCAGTCAGATCGATCTTGCGCCAACCTTGTTATCCTTGATGGGCATTTCCGCGCAAACCCCGATGACCGGTCGCGATTTTACCCACGATGATCACAGTCCGGGACGCGCCGTCATGCAGTACGACCAGAATTTTGCGCTGCTTGAAGGTAATCAAGTAACGATTTTGCGCCCGGAGCAACAGGCTGTTTCCGGGACCTACGATCCGCAGTCAAAGACACTCCTGCTGAGCAACGAGGAGCCATCTTCCGCACACGTGCAACGCGCCCTAGCGCAAGTTCTGCTGCCATCATGGTTGTACCAACAGCAGGCGTATCAGGTACCCGAGGTAACGTGCAACGTGGACACGCTCTGTTGATTGTTATAATGCGTGCGGGCTAACCGTGATGCAGGTAAGTCGGAATGGGAAAACGTCAATCAACAGATTACCGATTGGTTTTTTATTCGTGCAGGACGCACGCATCATTAGCGATATCAAGGCCTCGTCAATGACCTGTGAGATCAACGTTGTATTTAAGTGATGCCGCCAGTGATGCGTCCAAAAAAACTGGGGCATCGATTGAGTGAGCCTCACATCCTGTTCCCGTTGTTGACCATGGTGCTATTGGTTGTTATCTGGTCTGCCGCATATGAATTGATCCGTACGCGCCACCAAAGTGCGCTGCAACAAGCTCAGGAAACTGCCCGTGATATGGCAGTCACCTATCACGCGCAGTTGCTTCGCACCCTGAGAGAAATCGAGTTATCCATTAGTATGGTTGCCTATGTGCAGGAAGGTCAGCCTGCCGGGACAGCGGTTAATGTGCTGGTCGATCGCGGTATGCTGCCTTCAGCCATGCTGTTCAGCGTGTCCATTTATGATGGGCTGGGTCAATTGCTTGCCTCCAATAGCGCAGGCGCCACTACACTGTCCGGGCCAGTGCTGGAAGCGATCATAGCCAGCAATCCAGAAGATCACCTGTGGATCAGTACTGCGCAATTTGATGAACATGCGCATCGCTGGTCGTTGATTTTTGTCCGAAGCCTGTCGCAGACAATTCAATCCTCACCGTTGATTATTACCGTGACCATCGATGCTGAGTTTTTTGTCAGCTCTTACGAAGCGACACGACTGGGTGAACAAGGCATGCTCGCACTTATCGACGACAACGGGCGTGTATTGGTCAGACGCAGCGGCGATACCATTGATATCGATGGCCCATTGATCACAGATGATGTCCCGGCATCGCTGCTAGCCGGCGATGGTCATCTGGTTGAGTTTGCCCATCCTTTCGACAATATCAACCGTTTTTATACAACTCAACGTTTGTTCGGCTTCCCGCTTACGCTGGTCACCGGCGTTTCGGTTGACGAACAGATGGCAGACGCGACAATCATCAGTTTGCAGTGTTGTTTCTAGATCTGGACGAGTTCAAATTGATTAACGATACCTTAGGTCACGAGGCGGGAGACGATTTATTGATTGAGGTGGCGCGGCGGGTCAAAAACACACTGCGAGAGAGTGATGTCGTGGCAAGACTGGGTGGCGACGAATTTGTTGCTTTACTGCGCAGGTCGGGTAATCCAGAGGAAATCAATGAGATTGCGGTCAAAGTGCTGCACGCCGTGTGTCAGCCATACAAGCTGCAATCTCAGGACACGGTGATCACCGCCAGCATCGGCATCAGTGTTTATCCCCAGGACGGGCTGGACGAACAAACACTGATCCGTCATGCCGACACCGCTATGTACCACGCCAAACAAAACGGCCGGAATCAGGTGCGCCTGTTTGCACAGTTACCACCTGAATCCAACAGCTGACAGATGTTAGCGCTACTTGACGGTGATCGGTTGCGCGGCGGCAATTTTTGCCTGCCACTCTGCCGGGCCGGTTTTGTGCACTGACGTACCGTTGACATCGACCGCCACGGTGACCGGCATATCCTCCACCACAAATTCGTGGATTGCCTCCATGCCCAGATCATGAAACGCAACAATTTTTGCGTCACGAATAGCCTTGGACACCAGGTACGCCGCACCGCCCACCGCCATCAAATAGACCGCTTTGTGCTTTTGTATCGCATCAATGGCAATCTGACCACGTTCGGCTTTACCTATCATACCCAACAGCCCGGTCTTGGTCAGAATAGTCTCGGTAAATTTGTCCATGCGTGTTGCCGTGGTGGGGCCCGCTGGTCCTATGACTTCGTCGCGCACGGCATCCACTGGCCCAACGTAGTATATGAACTTGCCCTTTAAATCGACGCCATCGGGCAAAGACTCACCACGTGCAAACATTTCCACCATGCGTTTGTGCGCGGCATCGCGGCCAGTCAACATGGTGCCATTGAGCAGCAAGGTTTCGCCCGGTTTCCAGGTAGCGACTTCCTCGGGTGTTACCGTATCCAGATTGACCCGACGCGAGGTGGGGCCGGCATCCCAGGTGATCTGTGGCCAGTCTTCCAGTGTTGGTGGTGTCAGGTTAGCGGGACCCGAGCCATCGAGGACAAAGTGCGCATGTCGTGTTGCCGCACAGTTTGGAATCATCGCCACTGGCAACGATGCCGCGTGTGTCGGGAAATCCTTGATCTTAATGTCCAGTACCGTGGTCAGACCACCCAGACCCTGAGCACCAATGCCCAGCGCATTGACTTTGTCCATGATCTCCAAACGCAGTTCTTCAACACGATTCTGTGGGCCACGTGCGCGCAGTTCATGGATATCAATTGGGTCCATCAAGGCTTCTTTGGCCAGCACGGCAGCTTTTTCAGCCGTACCACCGATGCCAATACCCAGCATGCCGGGTGGGCACCAGCCCGCACCCATCGTCGGCACGGTTTTCACCACCCAATCCACGATGCTGTCGCTGGGGTTGAGCATCACCATTTTGGCTTTATTTTCCGACCCGCCACCTTTGGCTGCCACAGTGATGTCCACGGTGTCGCCGGCAACCACTTCCATATGGATGACCGCCGGGGTGTTGTCTTTGGTGTTTTTACGGGCACCGGCCGGATCGGACAGAATGGAGGCGCGCAGCACATTGTCCGGATTCAGATAGGCACGGCGCACACCTTCATTGACCATGTCGGTGACACTCAGCGTGGCATCCCATTGCACATTCATGCCAATTTTCATAAACACGGTGACAATACCCGTGTCCTGACAGATTGGGCGTTTGCCTTCTGCACACAAGCGCGAGTTGATCAGAATCTGCGCCATGGCGTCCTTGGCCGCCCGGGATTCTTCACGCTCGTAGGCCTCATTAACAGCCTGTATAAAGTCCAGCGGATGGTAATAGGAGATGTACTGCAGCGCATCGGCTACACTCTGGATCAGATCGTCTTGTTTAATAACAGTCATGTGATGTTTTCCCGGTTTACCCGTCTTTAAGTGGAAACAGGCCTGATTGGTGCAATGACAAAAACGGCGCAAATTCTAGCATAAAGCGGATTACTTCCATGTTACCGATTTCGTTTGTCCTGATCGCAGCCTTTGGTTATCTGCTGCTGTTGTTCAGCATCGCCTCGCGCGGTGAACGCAAAACCAGTCATGGCCCACGCCCGTGGCGGTATACCCTGGCCTTGGGCGTGCACTGCACTACCTGGGCCTTTTATGGCACAGTGACACAAGCCGCACAGTATGGCTGGTGGTTCGCGCCCACGTATCTGGGCGGAATTTGTATATTCCTGTTTGCGCATCAGTTTCAGCTCAACATGTTGAAACTGGTTAAAGCACAAAACCTGACGTCAATCGCTGACCTGATTGGTTCACGATACGGAAAGTCCCCGTTGCTGGCCGCCAGTGTTGCGTTGATTTGTCTGGTTGCATTGATCCCCTATATTTCACTGCAGTTACGCGCCGTCGCGGCCAGCTTTGCTGCCATTACCGGCCTGGGACCAGCGGTCGCACCGTGGTTTCTGGATCTGGCGGCAGCGGTTGGCCTGGCGATGATCGGGTTCTCGATTCTGTTTGGTGCCCGCCGCCTGAGTCTGGCGGAGCAACACCCCGGCCTGATGGATGCAGTCGCCTTTGAGTCCGTGGTAAAACTGGCTGCGTTTTGTATCGTGGGTATTTTTGTTACCTGGCAATTGTTTGATGGCATCAATGACCTGATTGTAAAAACGGCCGCTGACGAGACCGCCCGCTCACTTTTTGAGCCCAAGGAAAACGGCGTCTACATTTACCTAACACACATGCTGCTGGGCGCGCTGGCTATGTTTGTGTTGCCCCGGCAGTTTCAGGTGAATTTTATTGAGAACACCGATCCTGAAGAACTCAAAAAAGCGCGCTGGGCGTTCCCGTTGTATTTGTTTGCCATCAACTTTTTTATTCTGCCGATTGCCATGGCAGGCATGCTGCTTGCCCCGGAACTGCGCACTCAGGACACGTTCCTGCTAGCATTGCCGCTGCTGGCGGATCGGCCTGATATCAGCCTGATCGCCTTTATTGGCGGATTATCGACCGCCACCAGCATGGTGATCATGGCCACGCTGGCTCTCAGTATCATGATTTCCAACGATGTGATTACACCGCTGTGGATTCGCGCACGCCGCAGCGGCAACCTGATGTCTAACCTGACGCCGCACGTGATTCTGCTGACACGACGATTGACCATGGTGGTGATTATTGTGCTGGCCTATGTCTACCACAAACTCACCCAGGGCGGTCTGCCGCTGGTCAGCAATGGCCTGATCGCCATGGCGCTGCTCGCGCAGTTGGCACCCGCCATGTTTGGCGGTCTGTTATGGATCAAAGCGAACCTGACCGGCGCCTTGAGTGGTCTGTTTGCCGGCACGCTGGTGTGGAGCGTGATGTTATTGCTGCCGTCGGTCAATCCGGCTCAGGCGCTCACAGACACCGCCATCAGTGACGGCGTGGTGGTCAGTCTGGCAGTCAATGTGGCGATATATGTGCTGGTATCGTGGCTGACTACACAGTCAACCGCCGACCAGCAACAAGCCCTGCGTTTTACCCGGCCCGAACATAAAGCGGATACCGTGGTTGATGGCCAGCAGGTGAGCTGGGGACGACTGCGTGCGGTGTTATCGCGGTTTATGGATGCGCGTGACGCAGCTGGACTGGACCGACGTCTCGGCCTGGCGGTTGCCAATATTCCGGATGAACGCCTGGTGCACCCGGCACTGCTGATCCGGCTGGAGAGGGAACTGGCCGGCGCCATCGGCAGCTCTGCCAGCCGCCTGTTGATCAGCAGCCTTGCCAGTCCCTCTACCGTCGCCGTTGATCAAGTGGTGGACTGGGCGTCCGAGGCATCGCAGTTGTATCGCTTCAACCGCGAACTGTTGCAGGCCTCGGTAGAAAATATTCCGCAAGGCATCAGTGTGATTGACAAAGAATTACGGCTGGTGGCCTGGAACCGGCGATACCTTGAAATTTTTAATTACCCGGAAGGGTTGATCCGGGCAGGCGTTGCCATTGAAGAGATCCTGCGCTTCAACGCACGCCGTGGACTGTTTGGCAGCGGTGAATCCAACATCGAACGTGAAGTGCAAAAACGCCTCGAGTACTTGCGCACCGGCAGTCGATATCGTTATCAGCGCCAGCAACCATCCGGTCAAATCATAGAGTTGCAGGGCAATCCCATGCCGGATGGCGGGTTTGTCACCACGTACACGGATATTACCGAACTGGTCACCATTCAGACCGAACTGAAACAGATCAATACCGAGCTTGAGCAGCGTGTGGAGGAGCGGACACAGGCCTTGTCCGTTGCCAAACAAGCTGCTGAGCAAGCCCACCAGAGTAAATCGAAATTTTTTGCGGCCGCCGGTCATGATCTGATGCAACCTTTTAATGCCGCCAGTCTGTTCTGCGGCATGTTGCTGCAACGGCTGAAAAATGACGAAGCACGCCTGGCACTGCAGATACAACAATCTCTGCAAAATGCTGAAGAGTTGCTGACCATGCTGCTGGAAATGACCAAACTCGAATCGGGCAATCTGCAGGCGCACAAAAAAGACATCGCACTATGGGACATACTCGCGCCACTGGACGCCACCTTTTCCATGCTGGCCCGCGACAAAGGTTTGTCCTTCAAAATGCACCCGAGCCAGGTGGTAGTACATACCGATCAGAAAATTCTGCAGCGTATCCTGCAAAACCTGCTCAGCAACGCCATTCGTTATACACAACAGGGACGGATTGTCTGTGGTATCAAACGACGCGCAGGAAACACCATCGAACTGCAGGTTTGGGATACCGGCAAAGGTATTCCCGCCGAAAAATTCAACGAAATCTTTATGGAATTCAAACAGCTTGATCAACAGGATCATAACCCGGGACTGGGACTTGGGCTGGCGATTGTTGACCGTATGTGCAAATTGCTGGAGATCCCCATTTCGCTGAGATCCACGGTTAATCGTGGCACCTGCTTTTCGTTGACGTTACCGGTGGTCAGCTGGCAAAGTCCGGCGTTGCAACGAAAACGCAGCTACCGTGATCAGTCAACATGGCAACTGCCTGACCACACACATGTGCTGTTGCTGGACGATGCACCGGATATACGTGACGCCCTCGCCTCGCTGTTGCGCAGTTGGGGCGCTGAGGTCACGGCGTGTGCCACGATCACTGAAGCACTGCAACACACGCAGCTACCGGATTTATTATTTATTGATTACCATCTGGCAGACAACGAGACCGGTACAGACGCAATTATCCAACTGCGGACGCACTGGAAAACCGACATACCCGCCATCCTGAGTACGGCCGATCCGGACGAACATGTCCGCGAACAAGTGGTGGAGGTCGGCGCACTGTTTTTGCCTAAACCCGTCAAACAGGCGGCGCTCAAACGGCTGTTAAAAAGTATTGGATTGGGGTGAGTTATCTTCGTCGTCAGCACGCAACATGTCATGAAACAACACACCAGCCTGGGTTCTGTTGATCACACCCAGCTTGCGCAGAATCGCAGAGACATGTTGCTTGATGGTGGTTTCCTGCACATCCATGTCATAGGCAATCTGCTTGTTTAACAACCCGTCGGCTATTGCACGCAACACTTTGAATTGCTGAGGCGTCAGCTGCCCCAGTTTTTGCGCAAAATCTTTGTGCAACGGATGATTGCTCTCGGCAAATCCGGCGCCCAAATAAGCAGGCAACCAATTGTCACCCGCCAGTACCGTTTCAACTGCCTCCACAATATCCGCCAATGGTGCCGACTTGGGCACATAAGCACTGGCGCCAAAACTCATGGCACGCTCGATCACATTAAGTTGTTCATTGGCTGACACAATCATCACCTGCACATCCGGAAATTGGTTGCGCACCGCTGTTAACCCGGTCAGCCCTTGGTTGCCCGGCATATTAAGATCCATCAGCACCAACTCAACGTCCGGTTCCTGCTCCAGAATATCCATCAGCTGCTTGAAACTTTCAGCGTCGCGCACCTCGCCTTGCAGGCTGGCACCGAGGGTCTGGCGCAGCGCCGCACGAAACAAGGGATGATCGTCGGCAATAATCGCTTTGATAGGCAATGGCTGGTCTCGCAGGGGTAACACTGGACGCTCCAAACTAATACAGGCCAAAAAAAAATGCCACCATCACGGCTGCGATGGTGGCAAGAGGTCAAGCGATCAATCGCAGAATCAGAAGTTGTAGCCCAATGACAGGCTGACTGTGCGTGGTGCACCGTAGTAGCCGATCAACGTGGTATCACCACCCAGACCTGTCGCATAACCATTCGGCAATGCCGGGTTGGCAGCACCGAGGAAGGCATAGTTGCCAACCAGGAACTCTTCTTCCGTCAAGTTTTTGCCATGCAAGCCAGCTGACCATTTACCATCGGTGCTGGTCCAGCTCACACCCAGATTCAGAATGCCGTAAGCGTCTTGCTCCAGTACGTTGCCCAATTCGCTCAGGCTGTACTTGCTGCGGTAGCTGTAGTTGCCGGTCAGCACCAGATCGCCGGTGGCAACCGGCATGTCATAGCTGTAACCCACGTTGATGGTGCGTTTGGGTGTATTGGTAATCACAAAATTATTGGTGATATCAATCAGATTCAGATTGGCATCGTAGCTGATGACATTGTTGAACTTGGCGTCGATCAGACCGACATTACCAAACACACTCAAGCGGTCAGTCGCCAGCCAGGTGAACTCAAACTCTGCGCCCGTCGCATCAGACTGGCCAACGTTACCCAGACGCTGGTTCAACGCTGCGCCGTTGTTTGGATCCGGAATTACCGAGATGTATTGACGATTTTTGTGATCCAGCATAAACGCCGCAGCATTCAGACGGAACGTCGAGCTCAGGTCGGTTTTGACTCCAATCTCGTAGGACTGCACGTCTTCCGGGTTTGCTGCCGGCTCGGCACGTTCTGCACGTGGATTAAACGTTCCGGACTTGAAACCTTCGCTGTAGCTGGCGTAGAACATGGTGTCATCGCTGGCCTGATACTCCACACCAATACGTGGCGTGACTTTTGACCAATCCTTGCTGGCATCAAGAACAACAGGGGTGCCGGTACCCGCCGGACGCACATACCCTGGCACCCAACCGGATTCCGGGTAAACGGTTGCGAAGATCAGGCCGTTACGGACAACTGAATGCTTTTTGTCCTTGGTGTAACGCAGCCCACCGCTGATGCTCCACTGGTCATTCAACTGGTAGCTGCCATCGGCGTAAACAGCCGTGCTTTTGCTGTTGCTGCAACCGCCTACTTCCCGCGTCAGACCGGGCAATCCCAGTGACTGACCAAATCGTTCGAGAATGGCGTCAAACACGCCGCATGACTCTGAATCATAGTAGTACAGCCCAGAGACGACTTTGTAGTTGTCCGCCTGATAGTTGAGTTGGAATTCTTGTGTAAACCAATCATCTTCATAAATGGCCGGCACATCAAAAATACGCAGTGGCGTGTTGTCAAAATCGATACTGACCGGCGAATAGTTTTCACGCTGCGAAGTGATTGACTTCAGCGTTGTGGTGTCACTGACTTCCCACTCCATGGTCAGGTTCATACCCTCGGTTTCCACCAGATTATTGGTGGGCAAACTGGTGTACGAGTCATAAATGCTGTCGGGCACCGGCGCCGCGTTGGTCAGCAGACTCGGCAGCAGACGGTAGCCGCCTTTAGAATTGGATTTGTCCTCGGTTTTGTCATAACCAAACTGGATAAACACGTTATCCAACGGGGTGTATTCAGCGGTCAGACGATAGGCTTGCAGATCTTTGTTGTAATTCTCGCGATCCTGGTTTGGCAGGTCACTGACCAGGAATTTTCCGAAACCGTCGCGAGTCAGATTGGCATATCCAAAACCCACATAAAAATTGTCTGTCACCGGAAGCTGGCCAATCAGTTTCAAATCCTGCTGGCTATGGCTGCCGAAGGTAATTGCTGCGTCCAGATCGGCTTCACCGGTCATGCGCTTGGTCACATACTTGAGTGCACCACCAACGGTATTTTTACCATACAGCGTGCCTTGTGGACCGCGCAGCACTTCAACGCGTTGTACGTTCAGGATGTCGAGCACGGCGCCCTGCGGACGGGCGATATAGACGTCGTCTACATAAATACCCACACCGGACTCGTATCCCCACAGCGGATCTTCCTGACCCACACCGCGGATAAACGCGGTTAATGTGGAGTTGGTCGCGCGGCTCTCCTGCAACGTGGTATTCGGCGAATATTGTTGCACTTCCAGAATGGTTTCCAACCCGCGCGCTTCAATGTCTTCTGCGCCCAGTTGCGTCACCGCCAGTGGCACCTGCTGCAGGTTCTCGGTGGTACGACGCGCGGTGACTTCGATACTCTCCAGCACGCGGCCCTCAGTCTGTTGCGTCCCAGGCTGCCGGGTCTCTTGCGCGTAAGCGGGGAAGGCAATACCACTCATGGCCGCCGACACTGCCAATGCGCAGGTAGATAATTTAAATGTGTGATGTTTCATCGGTAAGACTCCCCGTGGATTTTTAATTGTCGGGGGACACCTTACTCCAAGTTCAGCGAATTGTGAGTAGTACCATAGTATTATGGGTTGCACCGCCACATTGATGAACAATAGCCCTCGCTCAACTAAAAATCATAAGAGGGACGTCATGTTGGACGCTGTCAGTTTGTTTGGCCTCATTGGCGGCCTCGCTCTGCTTATTATGCTTACCCTGCGCGGCTGGAACCTGTTTATCAGCGCCCCACTGTGTGCGGTACTGGTCGCTGTCAGCAGTCAGATTCCCCTGTTCACCGGTCAGGTGAATTTTGTACAGAGTTACATGAGCGGTTTTACCGGTTTTATTGCGTCCTGGTTTTTTATGTTTTTGCTGGGATCGATTTTCGGCAAGTTTATGGAAGACACCGGCGCTGCGGACAGTGTCGCCGCGTTTATCACCGGCAAACTGGGCAAACAACGTGCCGTGCTGGCGGTGGTTATTGCCTGTGCGGTGCTCACCTACGGCGGAGTGAGCCTGTTTGTGGTGGCATTTGCCGTGTATCCGATGGCGCTCAGTCTGTTTAAAGAAGCCAATCTGCCGCGACGTTTTATTCCTGCGGCACTGGCGTTTGGTTCGGTGACGTTCACCATGACCTCAGCAGGCTCACCCGAAATCCAGAACTGGATTCCTATCGAGTTTCTGGGCACCACACCGTATGCCGCCTGGGAAGTCAGTCTGGTGGTAGCCGTGTTTATGGCAGTGTTTGGGTACTGGTGGTTGCAGCGCATGATTGCATCAGCTGTCAGCCGTGGCGAAGTGTTTGTGGCACGCGCCTCCGACCCTCATCTGAGTGAACGCGCGCTGCCCAACCCGGTGACCAGCCTGATTCCATTGATCATTGTGCTGGCACTGTCCTTCATTTTTCACGACAGCCTGAAGCAGAACGCACTGATCGTTGCGCTGCTCGGTGGCGTGTTGTCGCTGATGTTGATCAACCGCAGCTACTTCAAAAACATGCAAGACGCGCTCGGGCATGCCACCACCGGGGCACTGGTCGCCATTGGTAATACCGCTGCCGTGGTTGGGTTTGGCGGCGTTGCCCGCGTTACCCCCGCGTTTGACATGGCGGTGGCCGCATTGACCTCGTTGCCCGGAAACGAACTTGTTGGCGCGGCAGTGGCTGTCAGTGTGATCGCGGGACTCACCGGTTCAGCCTCCGGCGGCCAGGTGATTGCCCTGCCCGCGGTAGGCCCACACTATCTCGATCTGGGCGTGAACCCCGAGCAATTGCACCGGGTAGTGTCAATCTCGTCCGGGGCGCTTGATTCACTCCCGCATAACGGTTACGTGGTGACCACCATTCGCGGCGTTTGTCAGGAAACCCACAAAGATGCCTATTGGGCGGTGGGCGCCGTCACTGTGATTGTGCCGTTGCTGGGCCTGAGCCTGGCGCTGATTTTGTTTACGCTGTTCTGATTGGAGCTTTACATGCACGGCAATATGATGGATTCATCCTTGTTGATCATCGACTTGTTAAATCACGGACGGCAACGTTTTCCGCAGCAACAGGTGATCTCCCGGCGACTGGAAGGTGATATTCACCGCAGTAATTATCAGGAGATCTGGCAGCGCAGTGCACAACTCGCGCACGCACTGCTTGAGCTCGGCGTGCAACCCGGTGACTGCATCGCCAGTCTGGCATGGAACACACACCGGCACATGGAATTGTATTATGCAGTGTCCGGCATCGGCGCCGTCCTGCACACCGTGAACCCGCGTCTGTTCAGCGAGCAGATCGAATACATCATTAACCATGCTGAGGATCAGCTGGTGTTTGTTGATCTGTCCTTTGTGGAACTCCTGGAACCTCTTCAAGCGCGCCTGCAAACCGTGAAAGGCTTTGTGGTGATGACCGACGAAGCGCACATGCCAGAAACCACGCTGGAGCCGCTGTTTTGTTTTGAATCGCTGCTTGACGATCAGCCCATCGACTTCACCTGGCCTCGCTTTGATGAAAACATCGCGGCCGCGCTGTGTTACACCTCCGGCACCACGGGCAATCCCAAAGGCGTGTTGTATTCCCACCGCGCCATGGTGCTGCATGCCATGGCCACCGCCTCGCGTGAACTGCTGGATCTGACCCCCGACACCGTGCTGCTGCCGATGGTTGCCATGTACCACGCCGGCGCCTGGGGAGCCCCTTATGCCGCGCCGTTGTCCGGTTGCAAACTGGTATTGCCGGGCAATGGTATGGACGGAAAAAGCATGGCCGAACTGATCGCGGCCGAACAGGTTACCGTGGGTCTGGGTGTACCCACCATCTGGCTGACCCTGCATAACTACTGGTCAGACGCAGGGGTAAACAAAAGCTCACTCACACGTGTTTGTGTGGGCGGCGCCGCGTCACCGCTGGGCATGGTCAAACTGTATCAGGAGCGTTACGGCATTTACTGGCAACCCATCTGGGGCATGACCGAAACCGGGCCGTTGGCCACCTCCCTGCCGCCCTCGCCTGCCGTGATGCAGCTACCGCCGGAACAACGTTACACACTGCAAACCACCGCGGGGCAAGCAGCATTTGGTGTTGAGATGGGCATCTTTGGTGGCGATGATCAGCCGCTGCCTCATGACGGTGAAACCACCGGTGAACTGCGTGTACGCGGCCCGTGGATTTGCAGCCAGTACTATAAAAACCCCGATCTCAGTGCCTTTCCCAACGGCTGGCTGGCGACCGGCGACATTGCCGTGATCGACGCTGAGGGTTACATGCGCGTCGTGGATCGCAAAAAAGATGTCATTAAAAGTGGCGGCGAATGGATCAGCTCGCTTGAGATTGAAAGTATTGTCAGCCAACATCCGGCAGTGAATGAATGCTGTGTGATTGGCGCCAAACATCCCAAGTGGGATGAGCGCCCCGTACTGATTGTCGTGGGAAACCGTGGTATCACGGTTGACGAAAAAGACCTGACCTTGTTTCTGAACGGTAAAATCGCGCGCTGGTGGATGCCGGATCAGATCCTGTTTGTAGAAGCGCTGCCCAAAACCGGCACCGGCAAAGTATTAAAAAATGAATTACGTGACCGCTATGGCAGTGTGTTACTGGCCGCCATTCAGGTTTGATCGATTGTTGTGAGTTTTTGACTCTGGAGTATCGCGTTATGTTGCAGGCATGTTTTGCAGGATTCACCGCCTTTTTATCAAAACCGCGCTTGTTGACTGGTCGGAGTGTGCTGTTTGTGCTGACGTTTTATACGCTCAGCGCATGCGCACAGGATGCTGCTACGCTCGGCTTGGTGCAAAAGCAGGTGTTCACCACCAACAACTTCCAGACTTTTAATGGCCAACAGATTGCGGAAGTGACGGTGGGTTGGGAAGCCTATGGCGAACTGAATGCCGCCAAAGATAACGTGATTCTGATCACCCACTTTTTCTCCGGCAACAGCCATGCCGCCGGTAAATACACAGCAGCCGACGCCCTGCCCGGCTACTGGGACGCCATCATCGGCCCGGGTAAAACCATCGATACCAACCGCTTCTATGTAATCAGTTCTGACACGCTGGTCAATCAGGAGCCACACAACCCCATGGTCACCACCACCGGCCCGGCCAGCATCAATCCGGCCACTGGCAAACCGTATGCGCTGGACTTTCCGGTCGTCACTATCCGCGATTTTGTGAACGTACAAAAAGCCCTGCTGGACAGTCTGGGCATTGAAAAACTGCACGCCGTAGTGGGTGCCTCTATGGGTTCGTTACAAGCCCTGGACTGGGCAACCGCCTACCCGGACATGGTTGAGCGCGTGATTTCGGTGATTGGTATGGGCGCCGCTGACCCGTGGACCATTGCCGGCCTGCAGCAATGGGCCAACCCCATCATCGCAGACCCGAACTGGAACAACGGCAACTACTACGATGGCGAGCCTCCCCTTGTTGGCTTGCGTCAGGCGCTGGGCATGGTGACCCTGCAAGCCATACACCCGCTGATTTTTAATCAGGCTTACGCCGCCAGCGGCCCACGCGAGGCCGCTCCCCTTGCGGATATCCGCGCCAATTTTGGGGTGGTTGAGCAGTTAAATGCTGCGGCACAGGCACGCACCACTTACGCAGACGCCAACCACGTGTTGTATCTGGTGCGCGCCAATCAGCTGTTTATGGCCGGGTTTCAGGACACACTCAGCAATGGCCTGTCTGCCGTCACTGCCAAAGTGCTGTTTCTGCCCGCCAGCAATGATTTGCTGTTGCAGCCGTATATGGCCAAAGCCGCACATGACACCTTGCTGAGTCTGGGCAAGGAGTCTTATTACGAGGAGATTGAAGGCCCCTGGGGGCATCTGGACGGGGTTTATAGTGTGGGGCAGAAGGCTGAGTTGATTGTTGAGTTTTTGGATTGAGTGGTTTGTAAAGTTCAATGCCTAACAACGCCAAAGCTGAAAATTGAAATTATTGGCAAAAAGACAAAAAAAGCCCAAATTTCAGTCACTAAATAGAAGTAATAGTTGCGCTCAACAAGCATGGAGCTAACAACCAAGTATCCAAAATATTGGCAAAGCAGCATATTTGCGGAAAGAACTACCAGAGAGATCTCCATCTCGTGTCCACACTTTCTGCACTTGATGAACCAATCGTAGACTGCAGTAATGCGCTGCACGGCTGTAATTTCGGTATGACACCGATGGCATTTTCTTTTTATATCATCAAGCATTATGACTGGCGCCATGTCTTGAGTGTTTTCAACAAAAAAGCCGCCAAACGAATATTCAGCGGCTTTTAACTATCAACTATCGCTTTCCAGATAACCTGTTGTGGCACCTCCAAGCGCTTCAGTCGCCAACGCCGCAGCAATTCTGGGTGCTGCATATCGGACAACTGCGTAAACCACGATCACTGCCACTGGATTTCCACCAGCAACCTCAGCGATTTCACTTTTGATTAGTTTCAACATGACACGTCTCCTGTCAAGAATTCGGCACAAATTCCTTTGCATAGTGAAAGGCAGTTGCAGCGCCAGCAGTAGCTGCCACCCAAGTCACCACCTTCACAGCAACCGCTGCAAGTGGCACTACACCACCACCAATCAGGGAAATTTCCTCCGCTTTTAGTTCACGCATACTCATATCTCCTTTTTAAGTACAACACTAAGGAGCCAAAACCTAATATGTGGTTACGAATCCATCCCTGTGACAAAACTACCGCCACAATCCTTGTTCAAGGTTAATTTTTTACTAGCCAGCTCACATATCTCAGGTCGATGACTGATCAGTACCATGCTGATATTTAACGATCGTAGAGACTCAATCACCGCACGTTCGGTTTCAATATCCAGATTGGCAGTTGCCTCATCAAGAAACAGAATTTTTGCCTGTTTGTAAAATGCTCTGGCCAGCAAAATTCGTTGCGCCTGACCGGCCGACAACATGGATCCCATGTCACCAATCATGCTGTTGTAATTCATGGGCAGCGATAAAATCAGATCATGAATGTGAGCCTGTTGTGCTGCGTGATGCACACGACCGATATCGGCCTGCTGATCAAATAAGGTGATATTGTCGAGGATGCTTCCTGACAACAATTGATCGGTCTGCAAGATACCCGCACACACATCACGGTAAAGACGGACACCGGATTCGCGGATATCCCGGTCGTCTACCTTGACCAACCCATGATCCGGCTCAAGCAAACCAGCCATAATTTTGAGCAACGTCGATTTTCCCGCGCCGGACGGGCCAGTAATTGCCATGATTTCACCGGGTTCCAGCACAATATTTATCTGCTGCAACACAGGGTTGTGGCTGCCCGGATAACGGTATGACACATTTTCCAGTGTCAATTTTCCTTTCACCGGTATGCGAATCACAGGCAGGTGAATGCTACCGAACTCCTTGTTAGTACAGGTGATGTCTGATACACGCTCCAGCTGCAGTCTGACCAGGCGTATCTGTACCAACTTGTCGATAAACGAACGGATTGCGCTTGAAAAATTGCCTTTTAGCGCAACAAACGCTGTCAGGAAACCCAAGGAAATTTTGCCAGCCAGCACCTGCGTGGCTGCCAGATAGACAATCAGTACATTCTCCATCGCAAACAACGCACCAAACACCAGTTCCAGCCGGATAGTGAAGCGCGCCAGATGTACTTGCGTATTGATCTGTTCAGCATAGGAATTTCGCCACATCAAAACCCGAGGCAATTCCCGACAATAGAATTTGATCACCTGAATTGCGCGCATATTTTCCATCAGGCCAGTGCTGGTTTTTGCCTCAGCAACAATCAACTGCTCCTGAAGCGTCTGTAAAGACGGTATGGCGAGCATTTTCAACAAGGAAACCAGCACTACAAAACCCAGTACCAAGGAAGCCAACAGCGGGCTGAAATGGAACATCACCAAAAGAGTCACGATGGCAAATAGTCCATCAAGGACGACCGTGATCAGATCCTCACTGATTATTCTGCGGATCTCCCGAATAGAGCCAAAACGGGACACCAGATCCCCCACATGGCGTCGTTCAAAAAAGTCAGCGGGCAGACTCATCATGTGCGTAAACACATTCCCAACCATCTGAAACCCAAGCTGATTGGAAAAGTACAATTTAATCTGTGAACGTGCAAACCCCATAACAACACCGGTCAGGGCCAGCAACAAAAAGCCAATCGCCAGAATCTTTAATACATCTGCATCCTGCTTGCTTAAACTTTCATCGATGACCGTCTGCATAAAAAATGCACTGCCGATCGAGACTATCTGCAGACAAACCGACAGGACCAGCAACTGAATAACGGATGCATTAAAGCCCGGGTACTTCACAAACAGATCACTTAGTTTTGAGCGCAGAATTTGTGTCTGCGGGACAAATCCTGCTGCGGGGGTAAACTCCACCGCAATACCGGTCACGTGGCGGCTTGCCTCATTCAGTCCATAGGTCCTTTCCCCCACGGCGGGATCGTTAATAGTCAGCCCTTTTTTAGATACTTTTTTTAACACAACAAAATGTGTCATATCCCAGTGCAAAACAGCAGGAAGCTGCAAGGACTTCAAATCTTCAATTTCCAGTTTGAGTGCGCGCGCGCTTAAGCTTAGCGCTTCGGCAATACCCAGTATGTCGGCAAGATTGGCACCTCGACCAGATACCGCGTGCTCGCGGCGCAAACTGTTCAGATCAATTTTTTTTCCAAAATACGACGCGATCATAACCAGGCAGGCCAGGCCACACTCAGCACGTTCGGATTGCAAAATACAGGGCATCGCTGCCCGCGAAGAAAATAGCGCTTTCATCACAACCTCCTCGCCAGCGCGGTCAGCGGCTCAAACATGCCTTGCAAGATTGTGCGCTGCCCGGTTACCACCTGAGCACTGAACTGCATGCCAGCTTTTAATCTCAGGTTGTTCATCCCGTCGTGTAATTCCGCTTTGATCAGATATACAGGTTCATTGATATCCAACGGAATCAGGTGTTCCCGAGGATCAATGGCTGATGTGCCAATCGAGATCACTGTGGCCTCATAACTGCCGTATTGCTGATAGGGAAACGCGTCATAATTCAACAGTAGGGTCTGCCCGGCGGACAGCTTGCCCAGCGCGCGGGAAGGTACAAATAGCTGCGCCTCGTAGTCGGGGGGTTCGGCGACAATACTGAACAATGGGCGACGTGAATCAAGCTGATCACCGTCCGTCAGTAACAAATTGTTGACGCGACCGGCAACCGGTGCAGTGATCAAAAATTGCTGTGCGTACAGCGCTTCTTCCCGTCGTTGCTGCAACTGCGACAAGGAGATGCGCAACGCAATCTGCTCGTCTTTCAAGCGAGTCTGCTCCAGTGCAAGTTCATGACCGATGTCTCTCAGCATGCGCTGAGTTGATTGCAGGGCAATTCGCGAAACTTGTGAGGATTTCTTCAAAGACACCAACGAAGACCTGCCATGGGACAGTTCGCTGTCCGATACTGCACCGCGTGCGTGCAGCTGTTCAAGCCTGAGGAATTCGTCGTCTGCCAGCTGCAACTGTTGCGTGGAAAGATCGTCCTCATCAGCGCGAATTAACAACTCCTCACGCAAAGCAGACTGTCGCCGATGTGATTGCTCGATTGCCAGCTGTTGTCTTTGTGCTGACAAAACCAGCCGGTCTTCTAGCTGCAATATCTGTTGTTCCAGATGCAGTATCACGGTGTGGTTGGCGGCTTCGCCCGACTGTCCATAACCCGGCTCAATGACGGACGCCAATGACTGGCCTTTCAGGACCAATTCTCCATTTGCAGCGTGAAGCCGTTGGATGACGCCACTGCGATTGCTGTATACCTTCACCTCGCCATTGGCCGCGACCACATATCCACGCACGTGCTCGGTTTGTTTTATGTTCGCAGTCGCAGCGTATCCTGTCAGGACACAAAACACCGCCACTGCTGTCAGCAATAAAATACGAAGTGGCACAGGCTGATAAAAAACCGGATCCCCAAAAAAATGATCATGCTGAACCATCAGCACTTCGCGCCGGAACAAATTTTTACGCATTAAAGCCGGCTCCCTGATGCTCATTGAATTCTGCACCAACATCAGGGGCTGGCTTGTCCAGAATCAGATAGTGTGGAAGTCTGTCCAGATACTTCCATTGCGCCGGGTTTTGCCTGATCCATCGCTCCGCGAGGCTGACAAGTGTCTGTGTGACTCTGGTGACCGCGTCCTGCAGACGTTCGCCTGTCCGCAACTCAGGCATAAAGGAGGGCTCCATACAGATACGTGACCGACCCGCATCTTCGAAGCACACAAATGGATAGATTCTTGCGCGACCCAGTATGGCCAGTACTGCCGGCCCTCGGACAAACCGCGCACGATGCCCAAAAAATATCACCTCGGTGGTCTCACCAAAGTCGTTGCTTAAATCAAAGAGAATCGAGAGAGTCTGGCCGCCCGCTCTCAGTGCATTGACGATGCATACCGGGTTATCTTTGCCATGCATGTATACCTGATGCTCGTCTGCAAGACGCTGACTCAGATTTTTAATGCCCTCGGTTTCACCATCACGACGCAATAAGATCGTCGGGCGAGCCTCTTGCAATTCATCAGCGATACACTTGAATGCGCCAAAAAAATCGCCCATATGAATGGTCGCCAGCACTCTTGAGTCTTTACATACCGTTGTCATCGCTGAATAATCAGTCCGCTCGGCCCAGTAAAAATCCGGGATCAATGCGCTGCCTGGATTTTTCTGATGCAGGTGCCTCAGCCGCCTGGCGTAGTTCCAATACAAATAGAACTGGTTGCTCTGTATGAGTTTTGCAGTTTTTCGTTCAGGTTCCTGCAGAAAATTCGACAATATGTCGACTTTTAGCTGGTGATATCCCCGGACGGCTGTAATCTGTAATTGCAGTACAGTCTGCAAGCGGATCAGCAACGTCAGACCCGATCGCACCAGCAGCAAGGGAACAGACGAATTGGTCAGTCTCCACACCGCGTGTCTGGTCTGCAATGCCAGTTTTTCAGGCAAACTGACAGGTGGCAGTTGTTGATCGGCGTGTTTGAGGATATCGATTACAGACGTCAATGCCGCCTTATGTTGTTCAACATTACCGGGCAGGGTCAGCCTGAAACCAAGCTCACTATTCACGATTCCAGGACTACCGGGTATGTCAGGCACGGCCATCAACAGATTAAAACTGAACGGTTCCAGACGGCCATTCAACATGGCTTCAATTGTTTGAATCAACACTGGCGCGGACTCATCATAGGGGGATTGATGACGACCATCGGCGTGTTCAGACATTGGTCAATTCCTCCGCCGTAAAAAGCGACACCAAATCACCCAGAGTGCGCGACTCAGCCATCAAACCTTCATCAGCTTCACAATCAAAATGGCGTTCCAGTTCAAAAATAATCTCAACCAGTCTCAACGAATCCATCGCCAGATCGGCAATGAGCGTCTGGTCCGTCAGCTCAACGTCACCGTCAATGCAAGGTATTGCCTGAATCAGACAACACAGCTTCCTGAACACTTGCAGCCGGGTATTTTCAACGGTTGTTCCTGTCAAATCAGGCATTTGATCCGGCCTCCATAGGTGAGTGAGTCAAACCGCGAGGCATGATGCTGCTTTTGTTACAGGGGGTTTTCGTCAGGTCGTTGTAGATATCAAGACACAGTGAACGCACCGGTTTGCCGCTGCTGCTCACAGGAAGGCTGGCAGAAGGCAAAATCAATACTGCATGGGGCGTCACTCCAAAAGTATCGCAAACCAGATTTTTTAATTGACGCTGCAATTGTCCGATCCCGGTCAGCTGCTGAGTTGGCCTCCGACTGCGATGTTCAGCCAGTATGACAAAAGAATCGACGTTATCGACCTGGATACCTACCGCAACACAGCGTTGTAGTCCGGTATCCAGAGTCTCCAGTTGCAGGAGTGTTTCGATATCTTCAGCATGCAAGCTGCGTCCACGAACCTTGATGACATTTTTAAGACTGCCGGTGAAGTACAAATGACGGTTTACAATAAAACCCAAATCACCTGTGCGGAAATAGGCCCCTCGTCCTTCAATCAGTAAATTGAAACTTTGTCTGGATAAAATCGATTGGTGGTAGTAACCGGGTGAGACGGAATCCGATGCTACCCATATTTCGCCAATATCTCCCTCGAGACAAACCATTCTCGACACCGGATCAACCACTTTGATGTCGGCATCACCACAGCTGTCACCATCGTCCAGCGCGCCGATACAAACATAATGCTCGTTGCCGTCAACGCCCGTTGAAAGTCCTACACCTTTAGTGCCACACACAAAAAGTGTCGATTCTGCGAGGCCATAACAAGGGAACCAGGCATCCCGTTTAAAACCTGACTCTGCATAACGTCTTTCAAACTGTCGTAATGTCTCTGCAGCGATGCGGTCTGCTCCGCAGTACGCAATTCGCCACTGATCAAGCTGTAACTTTCCAGTCTGATGGCGACGTTGCCGGGTACAAAATCCATATGAAAAAGCCGGTCCTCCGGCAATGGTCACATGAAAAGTAGAGATAGCTTCAATCCACAGGCAAGGGTTAGCCAGAAAATCCGTTGGATTCAGGAAGTAGTTGTGAATACCAGCAAACACGGGTTGCAACACATGGCCAATCAACCCCATATCATGGTGCAGTGGCAACCAACTCAGTCCGATATCTCGATCTGAACATGAAAACGCCCTGCTGATGGCGGCAAGATTGCTCATCACATTGCCATGTGTGATCACAACGCCTTTGGGATTTGACATGGACCCGGATGTGTACTGGATAAATGCAATATCGTCTGCGCAAATCGATGGTCTTACCCACACTTTGTTGAGCTCACCAATATCAATTGGCATCCCGGCAGGGGTTGTATCGGAAACGACGATGGGGACAGGAAGTAATGCTTGTGCAGGTATCAAACGGGCAATCGCCGAACTGGTCATGATGGCTGCCGCCCGGCTTTGTACAGCAAGTGTCAGCAGTTGACTCCATTTTTTTCCACGTGGCCTGGCGCAGGGCATTGGCCAGGCACCGGCCAGCAAACAGGCCCAGAAAGAGCGCACAAACTCGATATTCTTCTGTTGTATCAGCAGCACCGGCGTGCGATTGAGCCCACAACGCTGCAATTGACACGCCAGCACAAGCGCTTCGTCAAACAGCGATTTATAGGTCAACGTGTCAGTACATCTCAGCTCCCTGTCCAGAAAAGAGTAAAGGGGTTTTTCAGGTGTTGCGACAGCGCCTGCTTCCAGCAGGCTGATCAGATCCCGGTCCTTGGGCATAAAGTATTCCTTGTTTTTGGGCACTCACCATTTGGTTATCAAACATCACGTGTTTACCAGTTAAGAATAAACAACAAAAATCATCGGTGAAAAATATTTTTCGTGTCACCACACCTGCACATTCCCAAGTGTGAACTTGTGCACACTTTTTTGTTGCTTTGACTTTTTTTGTAAAAAAATGCGGGCAAGCAAATGATTCTTCATCTTGAATAATCGTAACCTCAGATTCTTTTTTGTCGAGTGACCCGGCGTTGAAACATGTCCATTTTTTTGAATTATTCCAATAATTTTGAGTTGGAAACAACACCAGAGTCTTTTACCCATCATTGTCATGGAAGCATATTGTGGAACCCCCATACAAAAGACCAATCGATGAATTTAACATGCGCAAGACTAAACAAAATTGCAGAAAACAAGCGCTGGAATCCTGCGACCGATATCGATTGGATTTTCAGAACTGGCAACCAGCAGTTCCCTTGTATCCCGGATGCAAATCCCCTCGTCGGGTTTGATGAGTATGAAAAACTGCCAATAGATACGCGGCGCCAGATCAGTTGGCGATACCATAAGATGGAAATCAGTGAAATTCTGCATGGAGAACAACTGGCGATGTTGTGTGCATCACAATTGATGACACTGATGCCATGTATGGAAAGCAGATTGTTTACCAGCAGACAGGCGGCTGATGAAGCACGTCACTTCGAATTTTTTCGGGACTATCTGGACTCCGTTGATTTAAGTGTCTGCCCGCCTTCCCCGGCACTCAAACGACTCACTGTCGAGGCCTTGCAAAGCCCACATTGGGAAATCAAGTTATTGATCTGCCAGGTGCTGATAGAAAGTCTTGCCATGGCCCAATTCAGCCAGCTCGCACGCACCACACAGGTAACCTCACTGCGACAAGGTTTGCGACGCATTCTGGATGATGAAGCCCGACACGTTAAATTTGGCGCTGATTACCTGGCAGCGCACTTTCAACATCATAATGCTGACAACATCATAGTGCTGAGCAATTACATAATGTTGGAAATTACATCGTTGAGAAGGCCTTTGAACTGGCCGCGTCCGACAATCATTGTGTCTCCATCGCCACTCCTCTTTGTTGGGACATCTATAAATTACGCCATCATTTGCGCCGACAACGAATCAACAACCCGGCATTCATACAACAGAGATTCAGGCAACTTTCTATCAATATCAAGGCGATAGGGCTGATGAGCCCAGCCCTTGAACAACGTCTCAACCGATTTTTACGCAGATAACAGTTGCACTACCAATACCCCTTTCCTTGTTCTACAATCGGGCTCAACGTTTTTAATCAACTACCGCTTGTACAAGCGTTTAAACGAGTTAATGCCATGATCACTTCGCCCGATCTGAATGTTACATACCAGCTAGACCACGGTGTTTTTGTGCTGCAGATCAACCGGCCGGACAAAAAGAACGCCCTCACTCAGACCATGTATGCCGCGCTCGCCGACGGTATCAAAATTGCGGATCAGCACAGTGAAGTCCGCGTTATTCTGATTCGGGGCACGGAAGGTTGTTTTACCAGTGGCAACGACGTCAATGACTTTGTAAAAGCGCAGGACATGGGCACCGAGCGTCCCTCTGTGCAGTTTATGAAGGCCATCGCTCTTGCGCGCAAACCGGTGATTGCGGCAGTAGGTGGGATGGCCATTGGCATTGGCACCACCATGCTGTTCCACTGTGATCTGGTGTATGCAGCAGAGGATGCGTTCCTGCAACTGCCCTTCACTAATCTGGGCCTGTGCCCGGAAGCCGGTTCCAGTTTGTTATTGCCACAGATTGTGGGACACCAGCGTGCCAGTGAGTTGCTGTTACTGGGCGAGCGTATTTCTGCGACCAAAGCCAAAGAGTTTGGCATTGTCAACGAGGTGTTGCCGGCGGCCGGTTATCTGGAACACGCCATGAACAAAGCACACCATCTGGCCAAACTGCCGGCTGACTCCGTGCAAACGTCAAAGGCCTTGATGAAGCGCAATCAGGCAACACCGATGAATGAGACCATTCAGGCGGAGTTGTTGCAGTTTTCACGGCTGTTACAGTCACCGGATGCACAGGCCATCATTCAGGCATTTCTGAACAAGAAAAAAGCCTGACAGGACATGCCTGGTACTGTGAATCAACCCAGCAAAAAATCGCGCGCAGCGTTAATCCGCTGCGCCAGATAATCTGAACCACCACGATCAGGATGTAACTTCTGCATCAGTCGCCTGTGCGCCAGGGTGATCTCTTCCGCACTGGCGCCTGCAGACAACCCCAGTATCTCCAGCGCCAGTGCTTCCGTCATGTCAGCATCGCTGGCAGAGGCACGCTGACTGCCAGTACTGCTTGCTGCCGCCGCTGGATCCTCACGCCAGTCCGGATGCATACGATCAAGATAGGCCTCCAGCAATTGCAGGGAATCGGCGTCCTGCTGACAGGCAGTAGCCAGCGCCAGCAACTGCTCCATCGTCAGTTCCGACAGTTTTTTGTGTTGAAACGCGCCCTGTAGGATCTCTCCATCCATGTTGCCTGTCTGATGATCAAGACTCATGTCCAACCACAAGGTGCGAATACCGGACGCGCCGGGTGTTGTGTTATTGCCCGCCCGGCCCCAATTGCGGTTACTGCCCCACTTGCTGTGGCCCATGCGCAGCAACGGCAACAAGCGGATAAGCAAGTGCACGTTTCGCAACATAAAACTCAGGATAAAAATAAACGGTGCCAGCAGCGCCTGAATGGGCAAACGCCCCATCACGATCAGGATGACAACCACCAACAATAAGGCGGTAATGCCTACCAGCCAACGAAACTGCGACGTGGTCAATGCATAACGATGCTTGAGATTGCGCAGTCCCCACCAGGCCAGCAATGCCAACAGCAACGGCGCGAGTAAACGAATAATCAACATGCGAGTCGGGTGTTCCTTAAATCGGCTGAAAAAAAGTTAACAGCAACAAAAAACCTAACGCTTGAGCTGGTGACCCAGTAAGCCGACACTGGGATGAGCATGTTTGCTGAAGTCACGTAAGGCGGTCAGCCCACCGCTGGCATACACCGCAACCGCTTTTAACAGATCACGCAATTGGTCTGCGCTGGCATGATCAAAGGGGGCATAGGCGCCGCCTGACAAGCGCGCCATCTCGGTAAAACAACGCCGCGCGGCCTCGTCATTGCCTTCCTGAAACATAAACAGCGGCACGTTTAGCAGGCCCAGTTCACCGGCTTTGTGACACAGCACATCGATATTCTCTTCCACACAGTCACCAATATAGACCACTGCATGCACCTTTTCCTGTCGGGTTTCCTGCAAGGTATGCTGCAACAGCCGCTCAATTTTGGTGATACCCGCTTCACAGGAAATCCCGGTCATCAGCCTCAGCAGGCGTTTGGAATCCTGCAACCAGTCGCTGGCTCTGAATTCCGCAAACCCGCGAAAGTATGCCAGCTGTAACTGCAGACCACCCAGAGACTGCGCACTGGTGAACATCTCTGCCTGCAATTGCATGGCCTGATCCCAGGTAGCACCCCGACTGGCGGTGGCATCCAGCGCAAAGATCAGTCGACCGGCGCGCCCGTGGGTATTGACTCTGGGCATACTGGCCACTTGCTGTAAAAAGGCGCTGATGTCTTTGCTACCCGCAGGTGCAACCTCGCCGCGCGCTTTTTCAGCGGGCATCGCCGACGAGGTTTTTTCCGCTTTTTTTAGCGTGAACAGCGCTTTTAAATCTTTCATGGCTTGAGTCCCGCCTGCAAAATTCGAGGCCAGTGTAACAAACCTTAATAAGACTTGGGCAATCCCAGCACGCGTTCGGCAATGTAATTGAGCACCATTTGCGGGCTGACGGGTGCTATTTTGGGAATCATGATTTCACGCAGGTAACGCTCGACGTGATATTCCTTGGCGTAACCGTAGCCACCCAAGGTATTCATGGCGCGCGTGCACGCTTTAAACGCGGCTTCAGCGCTTAAATATTTTGCACCATTGGCAAATTGCCCGCAGTCCAGGCCTTGGTCATACAGGCTGGCGGCTTTATACACCATCAGATCGGCAGCCTCCAGCTCACACCAGCTTTCCGCCAGCGGGTGTTGTATACCCTGATTTTGTCCAATCGGCCGATCAAACACGACTCGCTGTTTTGCATAGTCGGTGGCTTTCGCCAGCGCAGCGCGGCCGATACCCACTGACTCGGCAGCAATCAGGATACGCTCCGGATTCAGTCCATCCAGCAGATACCGAAAGCCCTTGCCTTCCTCACCAATGCGATCGCTGGCCGGTATGGGCAGACCGTCAAAAAACACCTGATTGGAATCCACCGCCTTGCGGCCCATCTTTTCAATTTCGGTAATCTGCACAAAGCGTATGTCCAGATCGGTATAAAACAGCGACAGCCCATCAATGGGTTTTTTACATTGATCAATCGGTGTGGTGCGCGCAATCAGCAATATCTTGTTGGCTTGCTGGGCGGTGGACGTCCAGACTTTAGTGCCGTTGACCACATACTGTTTACCGTCCCACTGTGCGCGGGTGCTCAGCGCTGCGGTATTGAGCCCGGCATCGGGTTCCGTCACACCAAAACAGGCAATATCCTTGCCTGCAATCAAGGGGCGTAACATGCGTTCTTTTTGCTCAGGCGTGCCGTGTTTGACAATCGGGTGCGGTCCAAAAATATTCAGATGAATCGAGGAACAAGCTGCAAATGCGCCGCCGGATTCGGCGATGGTTTGCATGAGGATGGACGCTTCCACAATTCCCAGATCGGAACCACCGTATTCGGTTGGCATAGCGATTCCCAGCCACCCACCCGCCGCCATGGCACGCGTAAATTCATGAGGAAACCGACCATCGTGGTCACGATCAAACCAGTATTTGTCATCAAACGGCTGACAGATCTTTTTGACGGCATCGCGGATGGCCAGTTGGTCCTGCGTAAATTCAACATTCACGATGTGTGCAGCTCCCCTGCAAACGTATTGCAAAAAGCGGTTCAGAAAACTCTACGCTTGCCGTTTGAAATAATCACTCGCAGCCGCAGTCACTTTGCCGGATAACAACAATGTGGCAGTCATGGTAGGAATGGCCATCAGCGCAAAGCCCGAGTCGATGATGGCAAACACGGCTTCCAGCGGTATCAACGCACCAATCAACACCAACACGGTGTAATAGTATTTGTAACTGTCCTGCCGATGCGCGCCGATCAGAAAGCCTAGACTCTTGGCGCCGTAATACCAGAAGGTAAACATGGTGCTCGAGGCAAAAATCAGCACCACAAAGGCAATCAACCAAGCACCCAGGTTACCCGGGAAAACTTGCGAAAACGCCATCGCTGTCATACTGACACCATCAAGGTCACCTGACTCCCACACCCCGGTCACCAGAATCACCAGTGCGGTACAGGTACAGACAACCAAGGTATCAATGACCGGCCCCATCATTGCCACCAAGCCTTCGCGCACCGGCTCTTTGGTTTTGGCTGCGCCGTGCGCCATCACTTCTGACCCAATGCCCGCCTCGTTGGAAAACGCGCCACGCATCACACCAATGGTCATCACACCGACCAAACCGCCCGCTACCGCCTGGCCGGTAAAGGCATCACGAACAATGGTCATCAGATGAGTAGGTAATTCCGTCACATGCTGGATCAACACAAAAAATGTCATCACCAGATACAGACCCACCATAAAAGGCACCAGACGCGCGGTGACGTAACCCAGACGTTTGACACCGCCAAAAATGACGGAGGCCACCAGTGCTGCCGCAAACAGACCAAACAGGAAATTAAAGACAAATGGCTCGTCCGGATTGGCGAGACCGGCCGGCACAAACACCACATCGCGCATGACTTGAGTCAGCTGATTGACCTGCACCACCGGCAAGGTGCCGATGAGTGCCGCCGCCGCAAACATGGTGGCTAACCAGTGCCAGCGCGGGCCAAGTCCCTCGCGAATGATGTACATCGGGCCGCCCTGAATGTCGCCGCGACTGTCTTTGCCGCGATACATCACTGACAGCGTGCAGGTGAAAAACTTGGTTGCGACACCAACCACGGCCGTCACCCACATCCAGAAGACGGCCCCAGGGCCGCCCATACCAATGGCTAAAGCAACACCGGCAATATTGCCCATGCCCAAGGTGCCCGACAGGGCAGCGGTTAACGCTTGCAGGTGACTAAGATCACCGGGATCGTCTTTTTTGTCATAACGCCCGGCGAGGATGGCAATGGCATGCCCGAAGTAACGGTACGGTTGAAAGCGGCTGATGATGGCAAAGTAGAGACCGCCGCCCACTAATAAAAAGATCAGCGGCAGTCCCCATAAAAAACCTGCCAGCGCCTGTAACCAATGTGTTATCAAGTCCATGCGTCATCCATCGGAGTGCGCATGTTCGCTGCGCGGGTTAATGGGATAGCTCTTCTATATGTCAGGAGAGTATCAGATTAAACCCGGATCAGAAAATCAGTCTCGACGCACGTCCACACGTCCTTGTACATCACGGTAGTCCACATCGCCCGATCCAGTCTCACCAGTTTCAAAACTGCCGGTGACATTTCGCACTCTGATATCACCTGACCCGTCGTGATCAACGGACACATTGCCATCAATCGTTTCAATACGGATATCACCCGAACCATCATTGATTCGCAAGTCGCCCACCACACGCGCTAACTCAATGCCACCAGAGCCGTCTTCAATCCTGAAATCACCGGAAACGTCCATCACACTGTGATCGCCGCTACCGTCATCAATATCGATCACCAGCCCAGGCGGAATGGCAATATTGACGTCTATGTAGGCATAACTTGAGCCAAACCAATTGACGGAACCCCAACCACTATCCCCCGACTCGGATGCAATTTCCAGACGATCACCTCGCCGGTCCTGCGTGATATCCAGATCATCCAATCTGTTTTGTGAGTCCGCACAAGCCACGGCGCGGACGCTGATCATGTCAGACTGCTGCGCGCCGGTGACATTTAACTCACCGGCACCCACATCGATGCTCAGCCGCATCAGCCCCTGTACCGCGACATCAAAATTGATGTCGCGTGAGTATCGGCAATTGTCAGCCATCGCTAATGGGGATAACAAACTTGCAGCCAGAACAAAACAGGTCAGGGTTCTCACAATGCAGATTCCTCTTGGGGTTTTAGTTTGAGACGTTCAGGCCTATGCAGAGGTTTAAACGTTTTTCAAAATCATTTAAAAAGTTATAAAAGCAGCCAGGGCCAACGCCTTCGCTTGAAAAGACAAAGCAATTACCAGACCAGATCTCTAACCCACTGTTTTGAAAGCTTTATATCAATATCAGCTTTTCACAGACTGGCGAATTTCGCTATTTAATGGTGACGATGAGCGCATTATCACCGCCGCCACGAACACCCATTCAGCAATAATCAGATTAGGCACCCATGCCAGCCACGCAATGGCGGGATACGCTTGCTCAAACGGCAATCCCAGCATAAGAAACAACGGAAGGTACACCCGCAACGTAACCGCTCCGAGGGTCAAGGCATAACTGCGAATCATCCAGCACTGATGCCGTTGAATATTGCGCTGCAGAATATATTTGAGCGCCAATGAGGTAGACACCAACCAACATACCGCCAGCAGTCCAAACCCGAACCTGCCCGCGAGACCACCTGCTGCCTGCATTGCCAGATAAAGTCCCGCAACACCCCCGATCAGCACGCCGCCCACGTATATACGTCCCAGACCACGATGCCATTGCGGATGACGCGCTCTGAGTCCGGCATGAAACTGACTGGCGCCAGCCAATAACACGATGCCACCTCCCACAAAATGCAAGATGGCTGCCAGCGGTGTCTGCGAGACCATGTCTTCAACAAAACCGCCGCGCAAACCAGGCGCAAAGGCCTGCACAAGTGCATAGGCACTGACGCCGATGGCGGCGATCATCATCAGGGACCAGGCGGGATTTTTTGTCATGTTGCCAGACCTCGAAGGTTGACCATCACTGTCGTCACTTAATGGTGCGGACGGAGAGACTCGAACTCTCACACCTTGCGGCGCTGGAACCTAAATCCAGTGTGTCTACCAATTCCACCACGTCCGCTTACTGGCCGCTGCGGACAGGGGATGTCCGCAGGGTTTAAATCGAGGCCGCGCATTATAGCCACATGCGCAGCTGTCTGTCAGTTGCTGTTGCTGCTATTTGCGGCTTCGATTTGTTGTTGCAGTCGCAGCACTGTCTGGTTCATCTGCATACGGAAGGTATCAATGGCTTCGACGGCTTCTTCAACACGAATCAGTCTGTCGCTGAGGCCACCAGAGGTAGTCTCGGCGGTGCTGATTTCCGCACGCAGATTCACCAGATCCTGCGCCACACCACGCAGACTTTGCACTTGGGTATTCAAGGTTGTTAATTGTGTGGTCAGCTGCTCGGCACCGGTGCGTAGCGCAGCGACGTCGCGACGGGTATCCTCAACAAAATTGGTGGTCTGCACCAGTCGCACATTGGTTTCCTCCACCGCGGTCAGATTCTCCTGAGAGCGATTTTCCACCACAGCCACACGCCCCGTCAGATCAGTCACGTCCCGGTTGGTGGCATTACGGGCAGCCCACAGCTTGTCGATTTCAGAAAAGTTAAAATCCACACGCTCAATGATATTGCCCATGGTTTCTTCGGCTGAATCACCGACCAGGGCCAGTCGTCCCTCAAGGTCTGTGATCCGGCGGTTGGACTGCTCCAGTTGCTGTAAGGTTTGCTGATGCAACTCGTAACCGTAATACGCCGCACCGCCCAGCGACACGGTCAGCAACGCCAGCATGATTCGCACCGGCCAGGTGCTCACTTTGACCAACTCGGCATAACTGACCGGCTTGACCAGATCAGGCTGTTGTCGTGCCTGTTGGCGAGAGGTTACATCGTCCCGCGAAGGAACCATGGAGGGGATATCGTCAAAATCGTCGTTGTCTCGCATCACTTACACCCTCGGCACAGCCATTTGTCTGGAAATCGCCGCTATTGTAGACGGTTTGCATGACGATGGGCAAAGGCAGAACACTGGCCATTGCCTTGAATCACCGGGGAATGTGGATTATGCTCACAGGCCCATTTTGAGTGTGGTCGCCAAGCCCGGCGATCACCATCATCAGACGTTTCGAGGACTGTATGAAATTAGAACTGCCAGAATTACCTTATGCTGCCAACGCACTGGAACCGCACATGTCAGCGGAAACCTTCAGCTTTCACCATGGCAAACACCACAATGCATACGTGGTTAAAGGCAATGAGCTGCTGGCCGACGCAGGCATCGATGCCGACAACCTTGAAGATCTGGTCAAAGCCAGCGCCAAAGTTGGTGGCCCGCTGTTTAACAACGTGGCTCAGGTTTACAACCACAACTTCTTCTGGAAAAGCATGAAGCCAAACGGCGGCGGTGCGCCAACTGGCGCCATTGCAGCCAAAATCGATGCTGACTTTGGCAATTTCGAGAACTTCAAAAAAGAATTTGTAAACGGCGGCATTGGCCAGTTCGGCAGTGGCTGGGTGTGGCTGGTGCTCGACGCTGGCAAATTGAAAGTCGTCAAGACGCCTAACGCTGAAACACCGCTGACCACAGGTGCTACGCCGGTGCTGGTGTGTGACGTCTGGGAACATGCGTACTATATTGACTACCAGAATCGTCGCCCTGACTTCCTCGCCAGCTTCCTGAACAATCTGGCTAACTGGGATTTTGCCAACGAAAATATTGCCTGATGCGCTAACCGCTCGCTGAAATGGCCTCAATTGAGGCCATTTTTTTTACATTGGCATCAAGAATTATCGATGTAAAATGCGCATAACGCTTCGTGCAGACCTGACACAGGAATCAAGTTATGAGCTCAGTACCAGATGCCCCGGCAGATCATTCGCTGGATCGTCAGGCATTGGATATCTTTTTCGAGATCATGCCTTCCATGTTGTGTATCGCGCGGCTCGACGGTCATTTTGTGCGAATCAACTCAGAGTTTTGGCGCTCACTGGGCTAGACCGAAAGCGAAATCCTTGCCAATTCATTTCTTGAACTGGTGCACCCGGACGATATACCGGGCACCCTTGAAGCTATTAAGCACCTATCGGATGGCAAGCTGGTCACCGAATTTGTAAACCGCTATCGCCACCAAAACGGGTCCTATCGTGTTCTGCAATGGTCGGCTCGAGCGCTCGTTGAACAACAAATGATCTATGCAAGTGTCCGCGATATCACTGAACAAACGCTGATTGAGTCCAGCATCCGACAGAACAACAATAGGCTGGCTGCCTGCCGTTAGCTCAGCCTTGTCCCGTTATATCGTTGACGGCGACAGTTTTAATCCGTTTAACACCATGTTGGCTCACATGTTGGAAATCCTGCAGCGAATACGGGTTTATCGGTGAGGTTCTCCATGACAACACTGGCAGCCCCTACCTTAAATCACAGGCATTGACCAATATTGCGTGGAGCGAGGAAACCCAGAAGCTGTATCAGGAAAACATCAAAAATGGCTTTGAATTCCGTAACCTGAACACGTTGTTTGGTCATGTGATGACCACCGGCAAACCGGTGATAGCCAATGACCCCGTTAATGATTCACGTCAAGGTGGCCTGCCGCCCGGTCATCCGGCGATGACCTCGTTTCTGGGCATGCCCATCTACAGTGATAACAAATTGATTGGCATGATTGGCCTTGCCAACCGTCCCGGGGGCTACGATGACAAAATCATCGCGCATCAGCAGCTGTTTATCACCTCCTGCGCGCACATGATTCTTGCATTCAAAACCCAGCGTGACCGCCGCTCGGCAGAAAGTAATCTGATCGCTGCCAAACAACAGGCAGAGGCTGTCAACAAAGCAAAAGCAATTTTCTTGCAAATATCAGCCATGAGCTGAGAACACCCCTGAATGCGGTGTTGGGCTTGACTGAACTTACGCTCAACACTCCCCTGAATGAGCAGCAGCGAGATTATCTTGGAAACATCCAGGAATCTGCCGAGTCCCTGTTGAACCTAATCAATGAAATTCTGGATTTTTCCCGCATCGAAGCTGGCAGACTGGAATTATCCAATGCACAGTTTTCATTACGCACCACTCTGAACCGGACAGCCTTTAATCTTGCACATCAGGCGCGTGACAAAGGCGTTCACTTTAACTTCACCATTGATAAACAAATACCGGAACACCTGATTGGCGATCGCAATCGCTTGCGGCAAGTAGCCATCAACCTTATCAGTAACGCCATCAAGTTTACTGAAACGGGTGACGTCGAATTTTTTATCCGACTGGTCCATAAACACGAAAAACCCTGCGATTGAATTTTGAAGTCCGCGATACCGGCATCGGTATTCCCCATCAACAGCAACAGGAAATTTTTCAGGCACTTGTGCAAGGTGACTCGTCTATCACACGGCGTTATGGCGGCACAGGCCTTGGCTTAACGATCTCTTCAGCGTTGGTGCAGTTGATGGGCGGGCAAATCCATGTCATCAGTGAAGTGGGCAAAGGCAGTGTCTTCTATTTTGAACTCGACTTTGAGGTGGCGCAGTTACAAGGAGATAAACATGCCGTGGCGGCCCTACCCGCTGACCAAAACGAACCTGATCTGCAGCCACTGATCATTCTGCTGGTTGAGGACAACCCCATGAATCAGATGCTGGCGGTAAAAATCCTGCAGAACGATGGTCACACGGTTGATGTGGCAAACAATGGTCTGGAAGCTCTGCAAAAAGCTGAACAGCGCGACTATGACCTGGTGTTGATGGACTTGCAGATGCCGGTAATGGATGGACTTGAAGCCAGGCGCCGGATTCGTGAGTCGGAACAGCAGACTGGAAAACACCTGCCTGTCATTGCCATGACGGCACATGCCTTGCCCGAAGTAAAAGACAGTTGTATTGAGGCTGGTATGGACGACTCCATCGCCGAGCCGGTTCGGCGTTCAGACCTGTTTGCTGTGCTGACGCTGACCGCCGATCGCTTCAAGCTGAGACATGATGCCTAAGTTTGTTGGCAATCTGCGCCGAATCACATCCACAAGCCAGCAGATAATACAGCTTGGTGATGGCAGCCTCCGTGGTCAGGTCCCGGCCGCTGATGGCGCCGACGCCAGCGAGACTGCTGCCTGACGCATAGCGCCCGAAACTCACCACACCATCCAGCGGCTGAGAGACAACCAGCACCACGATACCCTGGTCAACTGCGGCTTTCACTTCATGCAGAAACACCGGCGAACGCGACGGTGCATTGCCTGATCCGTAGGCCTCCAGCACAACGGCTCTGGTGGCCGGGTTTGCGCACACCGCGCGCAACAATTGTGCACTGATACCGGGATACAGTCGCAGCAACACCACGGCATTGTCTGGCGGCAACGTCAATACTGGCAACGGGCTGGATTGCTCCTGAACCGGGCGGCGTGATCCCTGAAAGTGAATATCGATGCCGATGTTGCCTACGGCCGGGCACCGGGGGGAATCAAAGGCATCATACGCATTGGCCGACACTTTGGTTACACGATTGCCGCGCATGATCTTTGAGCCGAACACCACACACACCTGAGCCATTGCAGCTGGCATGGTAGCGGCTACCTCAATCGCTGATATCAGATTGCTGCGCGCATCACTGCGCGGAAAACCAAACGGCAATTGCGCACCGGTCAGCACCACGGGTTTACCCTGCCGGCGAATGAAATAACAAAGCGCAGAACTGGTATACGCCAGAGTGTCGGTGCCGTGCAGTACAACAAAGCCATCGTAGTTGTCGTAACACGCCTCGATGTCTGTGGCGATTTTTAACCAGACAGCCGGCGTCATATCGGAGCTGTCGATCAACGGTTCGTAGCTGAGTGTATGCAGCACCGGTGGATTCTTCTGGAAAGCAGGTCCCATCTCGATCAGCTGAGTGATCTCTGCAGCAAGATCAGGTGCCGGTGCCAAGCCATGGGCAGTTTGCTTCATGCCGATGGTGCCACCGGTGTAGATGATCAGTAGTCGTTTGGGCATGTTGCTCCGGTGCTGTATTCCACAAAAACTGGCGGTGTTACGCCTTGGGCAGGCTGATCACAATTTCATCGTCACGATGCTCGGTCACCATCCCCGCCGGGACCACTGTGTCTGGCAACATGATAGTCCGACTGAACTGACTGCTGCCACTGCGACTACCAGAAAACCCACTGTTATTGGCAGTGGCTTGCCAACGGATTGTGCCGGTCACCGTGAGTTTATCTTCTTGCACATCAGTGCCCAGCTCAAACTCGTGCCCTTCCGGTACAGTAACCACAACCTCAAGCATTGTGTCAGTTTCTCTCAGCGAAATGTCCGGTTGATGCAAGCCGAGCCCGGCAAAAGGCGCCGCACCAAACAGTGAGTTGTCAGGCATCGCACTCAACCCGGGAATGCCCGTGACCGAGGGCAGTGGCCCGCCAAATACACTGCTCATCATGGCATCCATGTGTTGGCGCATGCTCTCCATCTGTTGAAATGGATCAAGCGTGGAAAGAGGATTGTTTGACAGCGGAGCAGCGGGTTGTTGAGTAGACTCCAGCAACGCTTGCATCGCGGGTCCGGTTGTAGGCGGCGCAAGTGAATCAATCTGCCTGTTCAGTTGCCAGGCGTAGAAACCCAGCGCTATCAAAGCGCCAATACTCAACACACTGAGAACAAGGAGCAACACCAGTAGCTTGTTTTGCGCAGGCGCTGCCTGATTGAAGTCGGGATTTTGCATGTTTAGCCTCCTTCGCAATTACCAACATCAGGTTTATGGTTCACTGGAAATTCTGGGGATACATTGTAAATTTTCAAGTGCTGCTAAAGCCAGGCCGCGCAACGCCGATAGCCTTACTGATAGTGACTGCAGGAGGGATGATGAACCCGTCAACCATTATAGGCATGCTGGCCAGCTTGATTTTGCTGGTCAGTGTACTGTTTTTTACTGCAGAATCTGCCGCCTCGTTTTTTGATCCTGCCAGCCTGATGATAGTGCTTACCGGAACCATCGCTGCCACCTTCATCAGTTATCCGATGAAAGAAGTTGTCCGGGTCATCAAACTGGTGGCACTGGTGTTCCGGCGGGAAAACACCTATACCCGCGATGACATCAAGGAATTGGTACAGCTGTCGCGTTTGTGGTTTCAGGGCAACATCAAAGATGTGGATGACGCGCTGGCCAGAACTAAAAATCCGTTTTTGCGTAACGGTATACAACTGGTCATCGCCAACACCTCGGAACAGGAAATTATCGATACCCTGCGCTGGCGGATTGCCCGGGTCAAGGCGCGCGAGCGCGCCGAAGCGCAGATTTTTCGCACCATGGCCAGCTACTCGGCTGCATTTGGCATGATTGGTACCTTGGTGGGACTGGTCAACATGTTGTTTGTGATGGATGCCGGCAGTCTCGATACCATTGGCCCACAGATGGCGGTTGCGCTGTTGACCACGTTTTACGGTATTTTGCTCGGTAATATTCTGTTTAAACCCATCGCAGTCAAACTGGAACGCCGCACTGAAGAACGCCTGATTGCCATGAACATGGTACTGGAGGGGGTTTCCATGATGAGTAAACGTCGCCCCCCCTCGTTTATTGAAGACACCTTGAAATCTTTTGCGGCGCAGTTCGAAGACGAAATCCGCGATGGCGGGGCTCCACCGGTAACACGCAAAAAATGATTAATGACTCACTGCTTCAGGACGTCTGACCTGTGTCTACCAAATATGATGTCGATCTGATTGGCGACGATGGCCCCGTTGACGATGGCGAGGGCGAGCCGTGGATGACCAGTTATCTGGACGTGATGACTTTGCTGTTTGCATTTTTTGTCATGCTGATGTCGATGTCAGAAATTCGTACAGAGCAGGTTCCCATCGTTACGGTCGCGCAAGCGCAGGGCTCACCGGCTGGTGCTGAGACGGTGACCATTACCCAAAGTGGCACAGGCATTGAGTCAGGGATTGCGCCGGGCGGCATCGGTGTACTGCCTGAGTACAATGCCGTGTTGCCCGGTCAAAGTGGGCAATCCGTGCCTGATGCAACAGACACCGGAACCGAGACGCCTGATGACAACTATGAAGCGCAGTTTGGTGAACTGGAAAACAGCCTGAATTCTCTGGCACTTCAAGGTGTTGATGCCACACCCGGGCGCGAAGGGCTGACGCTGCGCATCGCAGACAACCTGTTGTTTGCCAGCGGTCAGGCGGAACTGATGTACGAAGGCATGATATTGATCAGCCAATTGACGCAGGTGCTTGAGGACTTTGACGGCGAAATTTCTGTGGAGGGCCATACCGATAATGTGCCCATCAACACGGCACGTTTTCCATCCAACTGGGAGCTGTCCAGCGCGCGGGCAATTTCCGTGTTGAAGTTTCTGGAGCAGGATGGCATTGCGGCCAATCGCATGAGAGCCATCGGGTACGCAGACACCCGGCCCCTGCAAAACAACGAGAGCCTGCAGAATCGCGCTGCCAATCGTCGTGTGGAGCTGATTCTGCGCGAACCTTGATTAGCTGGCCGCTTTACAAAACCTGGCCATTTCATCCAGCACGGTCACCGCTTCGGGCAATTGCGGCACAAACAGCGGCCAGACATGAGGCTGTCCACGCCAGATCTGCAACTCGGTTGTCACACCTGCCTCCGCCGCTTTTTCCGCCACACGAATTCCGTCATCCCTGAGCACCTCACTGTCACTGACATAAATCAGCAGTGGCGGGAAACCACTGTAGTCAGCAAATAACGGCGATGCACGGGGGTCTCGCGCATCTGCGCCGGCGAGGTAGGTTGCCGCAGCACGTCGAATGGAGTCACCACTGAACATCGCGCAACTGTCACTGTTGCAGTCCAGCGATACGCCGGTGGCGCTCAGATCCGAGTATGGCGACAACAAAACAGCTGCCGCCGGCATGGGTAACCCTGCGTCCTTGATTTGTACCAGCAATGACAAACACAAACCGGCACCGGCTGAGTCGCCTGCCAGCACAATGTTATGCGGATCACGGGTTTCAAGCAGCCATTGATAGGCGGCTATCACATCATCTGCCGCTGCCGGAAAGGGATGCTCCGGTGCCAGTCGATAGTCCAATACGAATACACTGGCACCGCTTTGTTTGGCCAATCGGGTGGTAAATGAGCGATACGCCAACGGCGACCCGAACAGGTAACCACCACCATGGCAATACAGAATCACCTGAGAGGATGATTCGGCTGCCGGGATATTCCACTCACCTCTCAGTCCATCTTGCTCAAAGGGCTTAATTTCGACGTCGGCAGCCACCGGGTTGCTGCCCATGTCTTTATCCAGCGAGCGGCGAAAACGCGGCGCGTCAAAATCGGGGCTGAGCAATTTGGGTTTAAAACGCCGACGCAGAAACCAGCTGATCAGATAGGATCGAACGCTGCGCCGCCGGATGGATTTGCGTGTGAGGTTGCCTGCGTCTGACATAGTCCACCCTGGATTTTATTCTTGTGTTATGTGACTGATCGTCAAATCAGCGCTTTCAGTTGTGCCAGTTGTGCCTGTAATCGGTCTGCGGAATGACTTCTGATGGTGCCATGCCCCACTTTTCGACCAGCTTTGAATGCTTTGCCATAGTGATGCGCGTGGCAATCCTCTATCGCTGCCAGTTTGTCGATAGCAGGTACGGTACCTATAAAATTAATCATGGCACTTTCGCCGAGTTTTGCGGTAGAACCCAGCGGCAAACCGGTGACTGCTCGTAGATGATTCTCAAACTGGCTGCACTCAGCGCCTTCAATTGTCCAATGGCCGGAATTATGTACACGGGGCGCAATTTCATTGGCGCGCAGGCCGCCATCGACTTCAAAAAACTCAAATGCGAGTACACCCACATAGTCCAGATGTTCAAGCACCGAGGTAACGTAACCTTCCGCCAATGCCTGCAGCGCATGGTCAGTGCTCGGGATCGACAACCGCAGAATGCCCTGTTCGTGAGTATTGTGAACCAGCGGGTACGCGCGAATGTCGCCGTTGCGCGCGCGCACAGCAATCAGAGACACTTCGCCGCTAAAGCGTACAAAGGTTTCCAGAATACACGGCACTGATCCCAATTCCGCAAACGCGTTTTCCACATCAGTGTGTGTGCGTAATACTTTTTGACCTTTGCCGTCATAACCCAGCGTGCGGGTTTTAAGCACTGCCGGCAAGCCGATCGATTGCACAGCAGCATCCAGGTCTTGCTGGGATTCAACGGCAGCAAACGGCGCAACCGGAATGCCCAACTGCTGGAACAGCGTTTTTTCATTCAGGCGGTCGCGGGCAATGCGTAACGCCTCTGCACAAGGGAAAACCGGCACATACTGTGACAGGAATGCGACGGTTTCAGCAGGCACGTTTTCAAATTCAAAGGTTACCAGATCGACCTGATCAGCCAGTTGGCGCAGATGTTCATGGTCATTGTAATCCGCGCAGATATGCGCGCCTAATGCGGCTGCACAGGCATCCACGGCAGGATCAAGGAATATAAACTGCATGCCCAGCGGTGTGCCAGCCAGCGCCAGCATACGTCCAAGCTGCCCGCCTCCAATCACTCCGATTTTCATGGTTGTCGCGGATCCGGATTATCCAGCACGGTGTTGGTCTGTTGAGTACGAAAGGCAATAACAGCCTCCTGAATCGCCGGATACTTATTGCCCAGTATGGAACCGGCCAGCAAGGCTGCATTGACCGCGCCTGCACGACCTATCGCCAACGTTGCGACCGCAATACCGGCCGGCATCTGAACAATAGACAGCAAGGAGTCTACGCCAGACAACATGGATGACTGGACGGGCACACCGAGCACAGGCAAATGTGTTTTGGCGGCGCACATACCCGGCAAATGGGCAGCCCCACCAGCACCGGCAATGATGACTTCGATGCCACGTCCCGCGGCATGTTCAGCATAATTGAACAACAGATCCGGCGTGCGGTGGGCGGAGACAACCTGAACTTCATAAGGGATGGCGAGCTTGTCCAACATCTCGATGGTGTGGCACATGGTGGCCCAATCGGACTTGGAGCCCATGATGACACCGACCAGCGCCGGCTTCCCTGAATTGTTTTGGGTCATTTCTCATGCCTCTTGGCCGGAGCGGAAAAAGTCGCGAGTATACCGGAAAACCATAAAATTCAGAACTTTTCAGAATTTCTCTGGACGCAACACTTCCACAGATGACAAAAAACAGATCATGGCGTAGTCAGCATAATAGTGCTGCTGAACATGTTGGCTGAGTTTTTCTGCCATTGCACGACTGCACACGACTTCGATGCGGACATTGCCATCGTTGTCCCAACCGGCATTGCGCACACCGCGATTGCCGCGGCCACGTGCATCGGACACCGTCCAGCCGGGCGCCCCCAGACGCTGCAGATCATCCAGCAAGCGGGCCTCCAGTACCGCTTCGCAGATCACCGTGAGCAAACATTTTTCATGACGGGTGTGTGCTTGTGCGTTACTCATGACAACGGCGCCTCACTTAAAAATTGGGCTATCTGCAGATAAAGGGGGATTCCAATCAAGATATTAAACGGGAAAGTAATACCCAGCGACGCCCCCAGAGACAGGGACGGATTAGCCTGTGGTAACGCCAGTCGCATCGCTGCCGGTACCGCGATATAGGACGCGCTGGCACCCAGCGTCGCCAGCATGGCAGTGCCTCCTACCGACAACCCCATCAAGGTAGCAAAACCAAATCCGGTGGCAGCGCCTATCCAGGGCATGATCAAGGCAAAACCCACCAGACGCAGACCAACCCGGCGTAACGCGCCCATTTGTTTGGAGGCTATCAGCCCCATTTCAAGCAGGAACAGCGCCAACACGGGCGCGAACATGCTGGTATACAGCGGTTCCAACGGCGCTACCGCTTCTTTGCCGGCCAGTACACCAATAATCAAACCACCCAGCAGTAACATGATGCTTTTGCCGAGGAAAATCTCGCGTCCCAGTTCGCGCCAGGGGGTACCGCGACTGACACCTCGTGCCAGCACAATACCCACGAGTATCGCGGGCACTTCAAGAATCGCCACAAACAGCGGCATGTAGCTTTCAAAAGACACACCCTGTGCGGTCAGGTAGGCAACAACCACGGCAAATGTTCCTGCGCTCACCGAGCCGTAATGCGCCGCAATATTGGCCGCATCAACTCTGCTGAATCGCAGGATTTTTAACAGCGGGAAGGCGACCAACGGCAACAGCAATCCCATCAGCAGAACCAGTGCCATTTGCCCAACCAGGGCGGGGCTCGCTTGGGCTGCCAGTTCCACGCCGCCGTGCAAACCAATCGCCAACAGCAGGATTATGGATAGTGTCTCGTAAAGTGCAGGTGGCAATTTCAGTTCACTGCGCATCAACCCCGCAGCCAGTCCAAACACAAAAAACAGTACGACCGGATCCCAACCCATAATGCCTCCAAAAGCGTCGCGACAGCTTACCCAAAGGGCGGATGGCGATCAATCAGATTGGGGCGTTTCAACATCAGTGCAGGAACCTCGGGCATCAGCTGCAGTACTGGACCGGCCGCATCCTCTGCGTCAACGCCCGGCGCTGCGGAACTCGCCTTCGCGCGCTACGCGGGCTCAGAGCTCAAACAGTCCTCGCGCATGCTCGGGCGTACACGCATAGGATAAGCGCGGCCTGATTGGTCCACTACTGCAGCTGATGCCCGATGCTCTCTCAGACCTGTGGTTGCGCAGTACATCTTTTTTGCATCGCGCCGCAAAATATGGAGGCCTGTGGCATGGCGATCTGCGTCGAGGAACAATTAGAGGCGTAGCCTCGTTCCAAGACTCAGTCGCCCTGGCGCAGACCGGAGAATCAGGCGCATAAAAAAAGGGACACAGGTTTCCCTGCGTCCCTTTTGATTTTCCAAGTGGAAAGCGTGGGGTCAGCGCGCTTGCGCCCTCCGACCCCGGCGATTACATCATGCCGCCCATACCACCCATACCACCCATGCCACCCATGTCCGGGCCGCCAGCTGGTTTGTCCTCAACAATCTCAGTCACCATGCACTCAGTGGTGATCATCAGACCAGCCACTGAACCAGCCGCCTGCAGCGCGCTACGGGTGACTTTGGCCGGGTCGATAATACCGGCTTCAACCATGTTAACGTACTCGCCAGTGGCTGCGTTGTAACCCACGTTGCCTTTGGCTGCTTTGACTTTGTCGAGAACAACTGAAGGTTCATCACCCGCGTTTTTCACGATCTGACGCAGTGGTGCGGTAACCGCACGCAACAACAGCGCGATACCCACGTTCTGGTCTTCGTTGTCACCTTTCAGCGTGCCTTCGATGGCCTGCAGTGCACGCACCAGCGCCACACCACCGCCAGGAACCACGCCCTCTTCCACCGCAGCGCGGGTAGAGTGCAGAGCGTCTTCCACGCGAGCCTTCTTCTCTTTCATTTCCATCTCGGTGCCGGCACCGACTTTGATCACTGCAACACCGCCGGCCAGTTTGGCGACGCGCTCTTGCAGCTTCTCTTTGTCGTAGTCAGACGAGGTGTCTTCGATTTGACGACGGATCTGGCCAACACGAGATTCGATTGCTTTAGGATCACCTGCGCCATCAATGATGGTGGTGTTTTCCTTGGACAACACAACGCTCTTGGCGTGACCGAGGTGGGACAGGTCAGCCTGTTCCATGCTCAGACCCACTTCTTCAGAAATCACTGTGCCGCCGGTCAGGATAGCGATGTCTTCCAGCATGGCTTTACGACGGTCACCAAAACCTGGCGCCTTGGCGGCAGCCACTTTCACGATGCCTCGCATGTTGTTGACGATCAGCGTTGCGAGAGCCTCGCCTTCCACGTCTTCAGCAATCACCAGCAGCGGACGGCCGGATTTGGCAACGCCTTCCAGCAGTGGCAGCATTTCACGGATGTTGGAGATCTTTTTATCAACCAGCAGGATGAACGGGTTTTCAAGTTCCGCGCTCATGTTGTCCTGATTGTTGATGAAATAAGGAGACAGGTAACCGCGGTCAAACTGCATACCTTCAACAACTTGCAGTTCGTTGTCGAAACCGGACCCTTCTTCAACGGTGATCACGCCTTCTTTGCCCACTTTTTCCATCGCGTCGGCAATGATCTGCCCTACGTCGCTGTCGGAGTTGGCAGAGATGGTGCCTACCTGAGCAATCGACTTGGAGTCTGTGCATGGCGTAGATATTTTGCCAATTTCAGCGACCAGTGCTTTAACGGCTTTGTCGATACCGCGCTTCAGGTCCATTGGGTTCATGCCGGCAGCGACTGACTTCATGCCTTCGTTCAGAATTGCCTGAGCCAGCACAGTTGCAGTGGTGGTACCGTCACCGGCGACGTCAGAGGTCTGGGAAGCAACTTCCTTCACCATCTGCGCGCCCATGTTTTCAAATTTGTCTTTCAACTCGATTTCTTTGGCAACGGACACGCCGTCCTTGGTCACAGTCGGTGCACCAAAAGACTTGTCCAGCACCACGTTACGGCCTTTTGGGCCCAAGGTAACTTTAACGGCATCAGCCAGTATGTTTACACCGGTCAGCAGTTTCTGACGGGCGGCATCACCAAATTTTACGTCTTTAGCCATGTTCTCTCTTCCTATTACTTCAAATTATGAATGTGTCTCTGGCCCGGCTACACAGAGAGGCCGGACGGGTGAGCAAGTGTTACTTCTCGATCACACCGTAAATTTCGTTTTCGCTCAGAATCAGCAACTCTTCGTCGCCGATTTTGACGGTGTTGCTGGCATATTTGCCGAATACAACGGTATCGCCCACTTTCAGGTCAACCGGGCGCTTTTCGCCGTTTTCCATGATCTTGCCTGGACCGACAGCAAGCACTTCGCCTTGAGCAGGCTTTTCAGCCGCTGAACCTGGCAGCACAATACCACCGGCTGTTCTGGTCTCTTCTTCCTTGCGACGAACAACAACACGGTCTTGCAATGGTCGAATTTTCATTATTCGCACTCTCCTTACTGACTATACAAACGTCTATGGTTAACAAAAGCCGGTGGGCATAAACCCACGCGACAAAGCTGCTTGGTACTTGAGTTAATACGTGTGTTCGATAGATGGGGCTGGTGGTGCGGATTTCAATGGCTGGTTTAAAAAAATTTTGGAATTACGGTCTTTACTTGTCATTCTGTGGCGATTTGCGGGTATTGCGGTCGCGGTCATCCGGAAAGGCCGCCTGACCATCCCGAGGCTGATCACGATCAACCACCTCACCGTCTATCACATCGCCTTGCTCGCCCGCCGGGCGTCCAAAACCTGAAAAACCATTAATTGTAGTGGATGACCGATAAAACCCACCCATAAACATGCCGTTTCCTCTGGCGAGCAAGCGAGCGGCGAGTCGGCTACGAATCGCCGGTGTCAGCAGCGCAAAGCCGATGCAGTCCGTCAGTAATCCCGGCGTAATCAGCAAGGCACCCGCAAAGGTCAGCAACAGGGCCTCAACAATTTCCTGACCCGGCATTTGTCCTGCACGCATGCGTTGATCCGCCCTGCGCAGGGTGGATAACCCTTGTCGTCGCAACACAGTGATACCGGTAAACGCGGTCACAATCACGATGAACAAGGTCGCCAATCCGCCAATCAAATCTGCCAATGCAAACAGCAGGTACAGCTCTGTGATCGGAATAATTAAAAACATCAACATAGCAAAACGCATAAATCAGCTTCCTGAGACTCGTTCCAGCGCACTTTGCCGGGATGCAACCCGGAAAGCCAGCGCGATTGCGACTACGCCTATGGCTACTGAATAAAGAAAAAAAGCCGTGTAACCGGCACCCAATGCTGCCGGTGAAACACCGGCCATTTGCGCACCATTGGCCATGGTTTCCGGTGACAAGTCTGCAAACATGGGCATTAATGCCGATAAGGGACCGCCTGCCTCCGCAGAGCGGGCGGCAGACTCAACCACCCGGCCACTTTGAGAGGCGACCAACTTGCCTAACAGCGCGTACAAGGACGAGAACAACGCATATTGTGTTGCCGTAAAACCTGCTGATGTCAGCGATGACATGTAGGCTATGAGCGCGGTACCGGCAAACCCGGTCGCCAGATTGTCCACGCTGATTGCCACATACAGCGATGGCACATCGGCCCCACGTGTCGCCAGCCAGATAAACACCAGATTGGAAAACGGGCTCGCAAACACGCCATAAAGCATGGTTTTGATGACGCCGACACGCGCCACACAATACCCGCTCAGCGCCACGCCTACCATCAACGCCAATACACCAAAAATCTTTCGCACTTCAGCGATTTGCCCAAGAGTGAATCCCAGATCTACGTAAAACGGTCCCATTAGATTCAATACAAAATCTGACAGCCGATACAAGCAGATCAGCGCAAGAATCAAACCGCCCAGCTGAGGCCCAAACCGTTTAAAAAAGTCAGCTAATGGATCACCGTAAGCGCGTTGTAGATGAATGCCCGGACGTGTCTGATGCCCGGGCACAGGTATGCAGGCGAGGGCCAACAAACCAAGACCTGAAAGTACCCCTGCAACCTGCAAATAGATACCAGTCGGAGCACTACGCCATACGCTGACCAATTGTGCGCCTGACTCCGTGTTGCCGCCCAAAAACAGCCAAACGTCCCGCAACATCACAGCATTGCCGGTTAATCCTGACCCCATCAGCAATGCCGCCAACAGAATAATCAGACCTCGCACCAGCCACTCGAAGACTTCTGAAACGGGTTTACGTGGCAGATCGGCGACCAAACTCACAAACGGACGCACACTGACTTCCCGGGGTGCAAGCAATGCACCGAGCATGCCGATACTCATCAGCGCTGCCATCACTGCATAGGACACATTCCAGCTGAAGGCTTCTGCCAGAAATAATGGCACCGCGCCCGCCACAATCATGGCGACGCGATAACCCCATTGATAAGCGGCCGCCATGGCGCCGGAACGAGTTTCATCGACGGCTTCAATACGCCATGCGTCAATCACAATATCCTGTGTGGCACCAGCGAACCCCACAAAGGCAGCCAGCAGGGCGACCCGCATCAAGCTCAACTCCGGATCGGAGCCCGCGATCATCCACAGCCCAAGCATGATGATTAGCTGCGTCAGCAACATCCATGAACGACGCCGACCGAGCAAGTGATCCAACAGTGGCAGCCGGACCCGATCGATGAGCGGCGCCCAAACAAACTTCAAGGCATAACTGAGTGTCGCCAACGCAAAAATGGAGATAGATTGCAGCGATACACCGGACTGGCGCAGCCAGACCGAGAGGGTGTCAAAAATAAGCAGGAATGGCAGTCCGGCGGCAAAGCCCAGCAGCAGCATGACCAGCACACGACGTTCGCCGTAGACCGCCAGTGCTCGCCAGCCAGTGATGACCTTGACCTCGGGACTGCCTGCAGTTGGCATGGGCAGACTTAGTCTCTGAAGTTATTGTATTGCAAAGGAATCTCCAGATTCGCTTCACGCAACATCGCAATGACTTCCTGAAGGTCATCCCGCTTTTTGCCGGTCACGCGCAATTTTTCACCTTGAATGGCAGTTTGCACTTTCATCTTTTTGTCTTTGATCATTTTAACCAGTTTACGTGCCATGTCGGCTTCAATACCCTGCTGAATAGTAACTTTCTGGCTGGCTTTTTTGCCCGACAGAACAATGTCCTCTTCTTTCATGGTTTTGATATCAACATGACGCTTGACCAGCTTGTTTTTCAGAATATCCATCATCTGTTCAAGCTGGAAATCTGACTCTGCAGTCAAGGTGATCTGCGCTTCCTCAAGCTCAAAACTGGCATCAACACCTTTAAAATCAAAGCGGGTGCCGACTTCACGCGTTGCCTGATCGACGGCATTACGTACTTCGGGAAGATCCACTTCTGAAACAATATCAAACGATGGCATGGGCGTACCTCAATTCTGGAAACAAGTCTTTTAGTGCCGCCTATAGTACCATCATGCCCGAAAAACACACGATGGGAGTTTCGGTGTGCCTGCCAATCAACGCAGTCCTGAATCAAGTCGCTGGTATGTGCTGGGTGCAGGTGCCATGGGCTGTTTGTGGGCAACAGCTTTGCAGTCCCACTTACGACGGCCATCTGCCACTGCACTGATCGTGCGCGATGAGGCAGCAGTGGCCAATTATCCGGGGGAGATCACCATTGAAGGCTTTGCTGGCGACGTGCAGCGCTTTCAGATCCCCGCATTTTCAAGTCTGGCGTTAGCGCAAGCGCGATCTCCTGTGCAGAATCTTGTGTTGAGTTGTAAAGCCCAGGACGCAGAGTCGGCATTGGCCGGTATCGCCCCGTGTTTGAGTGACACCAGCCGGATTGTGTTACTGCAAAACGGCATACGCGTTCAGCAAACCTTGACCCTGCATAGACCGCCCGGCAGCGTTTTTTGCCTGAGCACCAGTCATGGAGCCTGGATCAAGTTTCCGTATCACGTTGTGCATGCAGGACAAGGCAACGCCTGGCTGGGCTTGCTGCCCCCGGCCAACACGGCCGCAGCAACAAGCGCACTGACTCAGTTAATCGGTGAACTGCCCGCCAGTGATATGCACATCAGTATTGACCACGATATGGCCTCACGACTCTGGTTGAAGTTTGCCGTTAACTGCGCGATTAACGCCCTCACTGTTTTTTACAATTGCCAGAATGGTGAATTGCTCAGCAATCCACATGCAAAAAATCACCTGCAAGCACTTTGCCGTGAAATCAGTGAATTGACAGACGCCATCCCTGAGTGCCCCGTTCTGCCAGATCTGTGGCAGCACGTACAACAGGTTGCTACGGCCACGCGACACAACTATTCATCAACCCTGCAAGACATTCAACGCAAAAGACCCACAGAAATTGAACATTTGAATGGCTGGTTGTGTGAACTTGCCGGGCGACATCATCTACCTTGCCCACTCAACGATACCTTACTCAATCATGTCAGACAGCGACAAACCAGTCATTTTTGACTGTGTTAGAATCCAGCCACTTACAGAAAAAGCAGACTCGTTTGCACCGGCGCCAGGCTGACTTGACTGGTTTTATGATCACCCTGCCTGACGACTTCAATGGGAAAACATACACAGTGGACGGCCCTTCATCTTTAAAAGAACAAACCGGTCGCAGTGTGCGCGCCGACGCTCTATTGTTCGGGCTGTTGATCATGCTTGTTGTAATTGGATTTATCCTGTCGCTGACCAGTGGTAGCGTCAGTATTCCGCTCAGCGACATCTGGCAACTGCTGTTTGGTATGGATTCCACGGCAATCTCTTCGTCACAATCACGCATCATTCAGGAGTTACGACTGCCACGGGCTTTGGCAGCCTTTGCAACGGGTGCCATGCTGGCATTATCCGGCGTGATGATGCAGGTGCTGCTGCGAAACCCGTTAGCCGACCCTTATATTCTAGGCATTTCAGGTGGTGCAGCAGTCGGCGCCCTGAGCGTGATCATGCTGGGGCTGGCCGCACTGTGGATGCCTTATGCCGCTTTTACTGGTGCCCTGTTTTCGGTGCTGTTGGTGTTCGGACTTGCCGGTCGCCGACAAGGTTGGTCAACAACGCGGTTGTTGCTCACCGGCGTTGTCATTTCTGCCGGTTGGGGGGCGTTGATCAATCTGATGCTGAGCACCAGCAGTAACCAGACCGTGCACAGCATGTTGTTCTGGCTGATGGGCGACCTCAGTCAAAGCCGCGGGGAACGCTGGCATTTTCTATTGATCGTGGTGGTACTGGCTCTGATGATGGCGCAGGCGCGACCGCTGAATGCCATGGCACGAGGAGATTTGCAGGCAGCCGCGCTGGGTGTCAATGTGCGGCGATTAAGGCTGATGCTTTACCTGTGTGCATCGCTGTTAACCGCCAGTGCCGTGACCTTGGCTGGCAGCATTGGTTTTGTAGGATTAATCATTCCTCACATGCTGCGTCTGTCAGGCGCCCGTGATCACCGCAAACTGTTGCCGGGCGCGGCATTGCTGGGCGGCAGTTTTCTGATGATGGCTGACAGTCTTGCGCGCACGGTCATCGCACCTCAGCAACTGCCAGTTGGTGTGCTGACAGCCATGCTCGGCGTTCCTGCCTTTCTGTTCATCCTGTATCGCGGACGCATGCCAACCAATACAAGCCGCAACCGGGCATTGCCATGACAGAAAACTGTGCTTCTGCACTACTGCAGATACAACAACTGACGCTGACAATAGCCGGCAAATCCCTGGTTCAGGCACTGAATCTGACAGTTCATGCGGGCGAGCGACTGGCTATTCTTGGTCCAAATGGCAGTGGAAAGACCAGTCTGCTTCACACAATGATGGGCCTGCAACAACCAACATCAGGTCAAATCATCCTGCATGGCCAAAACATCGAGGGGATGACTGCTGTCCAACTCGCCCGGCACGTTGGCCTGCTTTTTCAATCCGCGCTGGACGAGATGCCAGCAACGGTTCTCGAAACAATTACATTGGGACGACTGCCGCACCAACACAGCTGGAGTGCAATGTCCGACCAGGATTGGAGGCAGGTCGAGCGTGCCGTGACGCAGATGGAGCTGCATGATTTCCTGTACCGGGATGTCAACGAGCTGTCCGGAGGAGAGCGTCAACGGGTGGCGATAGCCGCATTACTTGCCCAATCACCGCAACTGTTTTTACTGGATGAACCCAGTAATCACCTCGACATATCCTTTCAAATAAAATCATTGCAGGGTTTAAGTGATCTTGTGCAAACGGAAAAGCGTGCGTTGATTATGGCTACCCACGATATCAATCTGGCGTCACGCTTTTGTGATCGTGTGCTGCTGTTAATGGGTAGTGGTCACTACTATGAGGGTCCTGCACAAGAGGTGTTGACGGCGTCACAGTTGAGCGCAGCGTTTAGTTTCGACATTCAGAAAATCAGCCATCAAGGGCATGATTTATTTTTCCCTGCCGGTTTTTCTTCACACACTGAACACCCGATAAATCCCGGCAATGACTTGTCTGAAATTTGATTAAAGCGCAGCTGTGGTTTACTCTCTGCCCCGACATCAATAACAGCAATTATTGTCAAATCAAACTATTACAAAACTTTACAACTGTAACATCTCTTTACAGATGGTAAAAAAAAGGAAATATAAAATGAAAAAGAAATGCCTCAGTGCGCTGTTTTCTGTGTTGACAGTGGTCGGCCTGGCGTCTGTTCCTGCGATGGCGCAGGATAATGTGCGTCTTAATCGCAGCATCGAAACGCTGGAAAAAGGCGACCCGGTGTTTGGTCTGTTTACCGGCAATTTCTCACTGGCTAATGCCCGCGCGCTTGCACGTTCGAACCTGGATTACATCCTGATTGATATGGAGCACACGGCATTTGATATGGAAAAACTGCAGGAATTCCTGCTGGGCATGACCGATAAAGCAGCTATCGTGCGTCAGGGCAATGCCCAGATGCGCACAACGCCCATCGTTCGCCTGCCGGCCAATGGCCGCAATGACTCCGAGTGGATGGTCAAACAGATTCTCGATATCGGTGCTTTTGGCGTTATGTTCCCGTATGTCGAAACCGCTGAAGATGCCCGCCGAGCGGTCGCTTCCATGCGTTACCCACAACCACGCGGATCCGACATCACGGAACCAGCCGGTACACGTGGATCTTCGCCAGCAGTCGCTTCTTGGTTCTGGGGCGTCCCGGATTACACGCAGCGCGCGGATACCTGGCCGCTGAACCCCCGTGGTGAACTGATTTCTTTCCTGCAGATTGAGTCGGCGCTGGGCGTTCAGAATGCGGAAGCCATCATGACGACTCCCGGCGTGAGCGCAATCTTTGTTGGTCCCGCGGATCTGTCCATGAGCATGGGCCTGCCCGGCAATCACCCTGAAGTTCAGGCTGCCATTGCCAGCGTTGTTGAGTTGTGCAAAAAGCACAGCGTACCGTGTGGCATTACCACCAATGCCAACGATATTACCGCGCGTCTGGATCAGGGCTTCCTGATGCCAACAGTGGGTTATTGGGGTGATGACGGTATTGCCGGCAGCACTGAAGCCAACCTGCGCACCGCACGTGAGCATTCTGGCCGCACTGACTGACAGGATAGATTGCACCAGTGATCTCTGGTGCAACAACCACGTTGGATAAAAAAAGAGGAACCTGTCACCGGGTTCCTCTTTTTTTATTCAGGATATTTTGATGAGCAATCAGAGGCCGTCGCCCGGCCTCCGACGTTTACAACAACAACAGCCTGATATCTGACAGCACTTCAGCGAGACGCGTCGCAAAATTACCCGCATCCACGCCGTTAACGGCGCGGTGGTCGTAACACAACGAGAACGGCATCATCTGACGCGGTACAAACTGGTTATTGATATACACCGGTTTGATCTGGGTTTTGGAGACACCCAGAATGGCCACTTCAGGCGCATTCACAATCGGTGTAAATCCCGTACCACCAATCGCACCAAGGCTGGAAATGGTGAAACACGCGCCTTGCATGTCTTCCTTACTCAAGCGACGGTTTTTGGCCTTTTCAGTCATCTCAGCGAGTTCAGCAGATAACTGCCAGATCGACTTCTTGTCCACGTCACGCAGCACGGGCACCATCAATCCTGCATCGGTGGCAACTGCCACACCGATATGAATGTATTTTTTCTGGATCAGATGCTCGCCTGATGAATGCAGTGACACATTAAACTGCTTATATTCCTGCAGCACTTTGGCACACGCTTTAAGCAGGAAAGGCATGGGTGTCAGCCGCAACCCGCGCTTGTCTGCATCTTTACGCTGAGCTGCACGGAATTCTTCCAGTTCTGTCACGTCCGCCTCGTTAAACTGCGCTACCGCGGGCACATTCAACCAGTTACGGTGCATGTTCAGAGCCGTGACTTTGTGCAATTTAGTCATCGGTACGGTTTCGACATCGCCGAACTGGCTGAAATCAATATCCGGTACCGCGGGTATCCCTGCACCACCAGAAACCCCTGCAGCGGGCGCTTGCAAGCGTTCTTTCACAAAATTATGCAGGTCTTCTTTCTGTACCCGCCCTTTGGCACCACTGCCCTGAATCAGGGTCAGATCCACCCCCAACTCACGGGCCAGCTTACGCACCGCAGGTCCGGCGTAAACTTTGCCGTCGCTGCCAGCGCTGACTGATACTGTGGCTTCGGACACGGCTTGCTGTTTTGCGACAGGTGCAGACACGGGCGCCGCCGCCGATGCCGGGGCAGCAACGGCAGCGTGTGCGGGTGCTGACGCCGTTTTTTGAGTGCTGGCGGCTGAAGAAGTGACTTCCACTTCCAGCACGGGAGCGCCTTTGGACACTTTATCGCCAACCTTGATCTTCAAGGCAGTGATACGGCCAGCCAGCGGGGACGGTACGTCCATGGCAGCCTTGTCAGACTCGAGCGTGATCAGCGTATCTTCTTTGGCGATTTCATCGCCTACTTTGACATGGACTTCAATCACTTCAACGTCGCTGTCACCTCCGATATCCGGAACGCTCACTAACTCTGTGCGCTTTTCGGCGGGAGCGGCCGCAGGCGCTTCCCCGTTTGCTGCAGGCTCTGCCTTGGCGACTTCCGCCTTGGATGTGTCAGCAACGTTGGCAGCCGCTTTCTCGACGGCAGGGGCCTTTTCAGCCACGGCCGCGGCGCCTTCGATTTCCATTTCCAGAATCTGGTCACCGGCATTGACCTGATCGCCAACTTTAATCAGGATTTTTTTGACAACACCGGCTTTAGGAGCCGGGATCTCCATCGCGGCCTTATCACTTTCGAGCACCAGCAGGGAATCATTTTCCTGCACACTCTGACCTTCCTTGATCAGGATTTCGATGACTTCCACATCTTTGGTTTCCCCAAGGTCGGGGATTTTTATAATTTCTACAGGCACCTTGAATGCTCCTGAACTGATTTTTTACCAGGTCTTAAACGGTTGTCGGGTTGGCTTTGTCAGGATCAATACCCAGGTCCTTGATGGCCTTGCTTAATTGCTCTGCGCTGAACACACCTTTGGCGGCCAGCTCTGTGAGCGTCGCCAGTACGACATAATGCCGATCCACTTCAAAGAACCGACGCAGATTCTGACGGGTATCACTGCGGCCAAAGCCGTCCGTGCCCAATACGCGATAACTGCCAGGTACAAATTCTCGCACCTGATCTGCGTAAATACGCATGTAGTCTGTTGCGGCGATGATCGGGCCTTTCTGCGAATCAAGACACTTGGTGACATAAGGCACTTTGGCTTTTTTGCCAGGGTGCAGCATATTCCAACGTGAAAGATCCAATGCCTCGCGGCGCAATTCGTTAAAACTGGTCACACTCCACACGTCACACGCAACTTTGTATTTGTCGCGCAGAATAACCGCGGCGGCACGGACCTCTCGCAATATCGTGCCACTGCCCAGCAGACGCACGCGTTCTTCACTCACGGGCTTGTCCACCTTGTACTCTTTGGCGCTGCCGTCTTCCAGCAGGTACATCCCTTTCAGAATAGCTTTTTCTGCACCCGCCGGCATCTCAGGATGGGTGTAGTTTTCATTCATGGTGGTGATGTAGTAATACACCGACTCCTTTTCGCCGTACATGCGACGCAGGCCTTCGTGAATGATGACCGCCAACTCATAACTGTACGTCGGATCATAGGTCACGCAATTGGGAATTGTGGACGCCAACAAGTGGCTGTGTCCGTCCTGATGCTGCAGACCTTCACCGTTCAACGTGGTACGACCCGCGGTTGCACCGATCAGGAAACCACGCGCCTGAGAATCACCGGCAGCCCAGGCAAGGTCGCCAATACGTTGGAAACCGAACATGGAGTAGTAAATATAAAACGGAATCAACGGATAGTTGTTGACGCTGTATGACGTTGCAGCGGCCAGCCACGACGAGAATGCGCCAGCTTCGCTGATACCTTCTTCCAGCATCTGGCCGGTTTTGTCTTCGCGGTAATACATGACCTGATTGGAATCAGCCGGATCATAAAGCTGACCTACCGAGGAATAGATACCCATCTGACGGAACATGCCTTCCATACCGAAGGTACGGGCTTCATCCGGCACAATTGGCACGATGCGCTGGCCAATTTCCTTGTCTTTGCACAGCACATTCAGTATCCGTACAAACGCCATGGTGGTGGAAATTTCACGCTCACCGGTGCTTTTCAGCTGTGCATCAAACGCGCTCAGATCCGGAATAGGCAAGGAGTAACTCTGTGCACGACGTTGCGGCACGACCCCACCTAAGGCTTCGCGCATTTTGCGCATGTAGCGCAATTCGAGACTGTCTTCCGCAGGTCGGTAATACGGCAGCTCGGGCAATTTGTCATCCGGTACCGGAATATTGAAACGATCACGGAAGCGCTTCAAGGCTTCGATATCGAGTTTTTTGGTCTGGTGCGCCGCATTCTGCGCCTCTGCACCGGCGCCAAAGGCATAACCTTTGACGGTTTTGGCGAGGATCACCGTCGGACGGCCTTTGGTGTTCATCGCTTGTTTGTAGGCGGCATACACTTTAAAGGGATCATGGCCGCCACGGTTCAGCGCCATGATGTCGTTGTCTGACAGGTGTTCGACCATTTTCAGCAGTTCGGGGCTCTTGCCGAAGAAATGTTCACGGGTGTAGGCACCACCGCGGCCCCAGTAGTTCTGGTATTCGCCGTCACAGACTTCATCCATGCGGGCTTGCAAAATGCCATCTTTGTCATTCTGCAGCAGGGCATCCCAGTGTCGTCCCCAGACAACTTTAATGACGTTCCAGCCAGCGCCACGGAATATCCCTTCAAGCTCCTGAATGATTTTACCGTTGCCACGCACAGGACCGTCCAGACGCTGCAAATTGCAATTAATCACAAAAATCAGGTTATCCAGTCCCTCGCGACCCGCTTTGCCAATCGCACCAGTGGATTCTGGCTCGTCCATCTCCCCGTCACCCAGGAAAGCCCACACCTTGCGATCGCCTTGATCCAACAGTCCACGTGACGACAGGTACTTCATCACATGCGCCTGATAAATCGCCTGCAATGGGCCAAGTCCCATGGATACCGTCGGGAACTGCCAGTAATCAGGCATCAACCATGGGTGCGGATAGGATGACAGGCCGTCGCCATTGGACTCCTGTCGGAACTTGTCCAACAACTCTGCACTGATTCGACCTTCGAGGAATGAGCGTGCATAAATGCCGGGCGCGCAGTGTCCCTGGAAATAAATCAGATCCCCACCATGGTTCTCGGTCGGGCCCCTGAAGAAATAGTTAAATGCCACGTCATACAAGGTTGCTGATGATGAAAACGTCGATATATGTCCGCCAAGCTCAGAACTGTCACGGTTGGCGCGCATGACTGTGACAAGCGCGTTCCAACGAATGATGCCGCGAATCTGTCTCTCCATGAACATATCGCCCGGCATACGATCTTCATCCTGCGGAGAAATCGTATTACGGTACGGCGTCGTTACGGCCGCATAGGGCAACTGCTGTGTGGAGCGCAACGCCTTGTCGGACAGGCGACTGAGCAGAAATTGTGCACGATCAGCGCCTTCGTGCTCAATGACGGCGCCAAGGGCTTCCAGCCATTCTTCGGTTTCTGAGGGATTGAGGTCTACCGGTTTATCTGTCATAAGCTCTATTCTTTATCTGAAAATTCAGGTGGTTGTGATTATTTTTTAACAAGTCATGACTGCTTGTGACACGATTTCACGGCCAGACACATCTTGTAATTAAATTACAGGTTGCTGCAAATACTATCTCTTAAAGCGGTATTCTTCAAGCCAGGCAAGACAAATATGTAGTTAGACTACAAGAATTATCAGCGCCAGTACCACGACCCAAACCACATGCGTTCGCATCAGAAGTCCACGCAACTCGCGCAGTTCTGCTGCAGCACGCGCAGAAAAGTCAGTGTCATGGGCAGTCCGTTCAGACGTCATCATGGCAGCCGTTGCACTGTCTTTTAACAGATCCAGACCTGCGTCTGCATCCAGTTGATCAAGAATTCGGGATTTGATGACTTTAAATGTCGCGACAAAATCGCCGGCCAATGCGAATGCCAATGCCACCATGCGCACCGGCACCCACTCGAGTACGGCCAAAAGCCGGCGCGCAACAGCATCCGTTTGCCCGGCTTGCAACAGCCCACCCATATTGATCATTTGTTGTAGAAACACATAGAACAACGCCCCAAGCGGGCCAGACAGGATGTACCAGAACAACACCGCAAAAATGCGACGGAAGCTGCACACCAACACGAATCTGCTGAAGCTGTCGTGCATGCGGGCGTAATCATCAAAGGATTCGCTGAACACCCCAGGGGCAACCTGCTCTGTATGCAGATAGGCTGCTTCGTAATTGCCACGATCCCAGCGCTGCAGATATTCGTCAATCAAATCGTCGATGTTCACACGCGGAAGGCAATACATCAGTAGCAGAAAGTGCAGACCCAGCGTCAACAGCCCCATCAGTCGACCGTCGGCAATCACCAGCAATAAGCCCACTGGGATCAGGGGGAGCAGTACAAACATCAAAGGCAAGGTTAAAGGCCATTGTTGCAAACCTTCTGGGAGTCTGTACTGTTGCGCCAACAAAAATTGTTGCCAGTGCCCAAACCAATTGTCGACAGGCAGCAAGCGCTCCTTCCGCCAATAGTGATTCAGCAACAGACAACTGAGCACCACAAAAAAAGTCATATAAACGCCTTTCGGTAACGATGCCAGTCGAAACAGGGGCCAGGATCGGTCTTGCGCTGTGGCGCAATATCGCTGTGCCCCACAATTCTGTCAGCCGAGATGGCAGGATAGCAGCCTCTCAGGAACTGTGTAAGCTCTTCAAGCGCTTTGTACTGTGCATCGGTGAAGGGTTTGTCATCACAACCTTCCAGTTCGATGCCAATCGAAAAATCATTACAGTTTTCCTCACCCGCAAAACTGGACTGCCCTGCATGCCACGCTTTGCGATTGAAAGGCACAAACTGAGTGATTGCGCCATCTCTGGCAATCAACACATGTGCGGAGACACGCAAATGGGCAATGCTCTCAAAGTAGGTATGTGCGCTGGCATCCAGCTGATTGGTAAACAAGTGGTCAATCCAGCCGCCTCCGAACTCTCCGGGCGGCAAACTGATATTGTGAATGACCAACATATCAATGGGACGACCCTCCGGTCGCTCACTGCAGTTGGGGGACTCCACCCTGCGCGCCCCTGACATCCAATGATCAATGCTCAAGCCAACGCCCTCTGCATGCATGTGCCCTCTGATCTTTATCTCTTTGGCCAGTTGTTCAGTACTGGCGCGCCTACCTGATCTGTGCCTGAGTATAACATCAAGCCCGAGATAGGTTATATTGCGCGCTCAAGGCGACACCTCCGGATGTTTTTATGCGTATTGATTTAATTGCACTTCCTGACGATATCACAGCAACTGTGCGGCGCGCACTTGAGGAAGATATAGGCTCTGGTGATATCACAGCGCGTTTGATTGCGGAGCAGACCCTGGCATCGGCCAGCATCATCTCTCGTGAAAATGCAGTGCTGTGCGGTACGCCCTGGGCAGAAGAAGTCTTACGGCAGGTGGACCCGTCGATCCGCGTTGAATGGCTGGCGACAGAAGGCTCCGACCTCGAGCCGAATCAGGCTATCGCGCGTTTCAGAGGTCCGGCGCGTGCGTTATTAAGCGCCGAACGATGTATGCTGAATTTTTTGCAGACCTTGTCTGGCACTGCCACCATCAGTCGCAGCTATGCAAAAAAAGTTGCACATACTGATGTCAGACTGCTCGACACGCGCAAGACTCTGCCCGGATTACGTACTGCACAAAAGTACGCTGTTCGGGTTGGCGGGTGTTTTAATCATCGTATGGGTCTGTATGATGCGTTTCTGATCAAGGAAAATCACATCAGTGCCTGTGGCTCCATTACTCAGGCAGTTGCAACCGCCCGCCAGATTGCGCCCGGAAAACCTGTTGAGGTTGAAGTCGAAACCTTTGCCGAGCTGGACCAGGCCCTGAGTGCCCAAGCAGACATCATCATGCTGGACAATTTTGAACTGACAGATCTACACAAAGCGGTAGCGATAGCGCGAGCTTTTCAGGGGGCGAACTGTCGACTGGAGGCCTCTGGCGGCATCAATGATCAATCCCTCGTCGCGGTGGCGGAAACCGGGGTTGATTACATCTCTATGGGAATCTTGACTAAAGACGTTAAAGCGATCGACCTGTCGATGCGGTTCGAGCGCTTTAACGCCTGACAACGAGCCTGGGCAACCAACGTTTTAATTGCTTGGCGGGACGACCGAAATATCCGCCATGCTGCCATTCGCATAACTCAATTCGGTATCACCTGCGGGGTAACCCACCAGTGACAGAATATGAGCAAATACAACCTCATACTCGCTGTCCATCAGGGAGCCGGGGGTATCTGCTGGCATGTTGACCAGAATCTCTTCAAACATGAACTGCAGCGGCTGATTGTTACGGTTGGTAAACGCAGTGCGGTAAAAATCAGCATTGTGACAGGCGCCGCAACGACGCTCATACAGCTCTTTGCCTGCAGCAGCCTGTTCGACGGTGTACACGCCATCTTTGACTGTTGTTGACTGCGCACTGGCATAACCAGCTGCCACCAACACTGCCGACGCGGTCAAAACTGCAACAACTGTGTTTTTTACTGCTTTCATCTTTGTTTACTCCGGTACGTCTGGTACGTTCTTGAGTGATCTCATGCGGCTGAGTGTGATTATTCCGACCAGCAAGATCAGCATATTATTTCCGGGCTGAATGCCAGCTTAACAATCATATTCAGTGTTTGAAGTGGCGCTAATGTACCAAATTAACGCCTCAGCGCAAACCCGCTTGCCCGAAACGTACTCAGCACAACCCACTGGCGAGGCAACCTGAGTCGGCATCGGTACTCCACAACAGCGTGCCGCTGCTGACAACTCCCCGCAAAATATAATTATCGTCTGTAGTTATCCCGGCATGCGACCCCGTTGGCGTTACCGTCACCAGAAAGTCCTGTTCATCCATACTGACCGCCACACTCTCAACCTGGGCAGAAACTGACCAACCATCCTGCGCACTGATGGACGTGCAGCCCTCAGGGCCACGTGTTTGCACGCAAATATCAACACTCGTTCTGGCCGGCGCTGCCGCTGCAATCAGTTCAGCGTAAGTTGCACGTGCGGCATATCCCTGATACGACGGCAGCGCGACCGCTGCCAACACGCCGATGATGGCGACCACCATCATCAGTTCGATCAATGTAAAACCTTTGATATTGAGTTGACGCATATTTGCACCTCCTTGTGCACTGTTGATAACTGTTTCGAACCGTCCAATGGGGACCGCTCGCTCAGATGGTATAGCAGAGCCCTGATCAGGCTGCTATAAAACTGTCGACAAGGAGATAACCATGCTGGCGAATCGACTACCCGATATTCTGGTTGAACAGGGACTCATAACACCGCACCTGATGGAACAGACGCTGGCACTGGCAGCACGAGAACAGCTGCCACTGATAAGCCTGCTGATCAGACAAGACAATATCAATACGCTGGACCTAGCGACATTAATTGCCCGGGCTTTTTCCTGTCCGTTATTTGATCTTACCTGCCTTAACAACACTGAATTGCCGGTTTTCAAATCATGGATGCGCCGATGCACCGCACTGCCAATTTCGCAAACGGGCCAGGTCGTTCACGTTGCCATCGCAGACCCCGCATGCCTGGGCTTGTTGACAGAGTCAGGCGTCTTTGCCAAACAACTGCTACAACCTGTCATTGTGGATGGCAAACAGCTGGATCTCATTCTCAAGCAACTGGATGGCAAAGGAGAGAATACTCAACACTGTCAGCCCACTGATACAACGACTCAGGAACTGACTGTGTTGATGAATGATTCAATGTTCGATGACCCGGTGCAGGCGGCCGACATCAACGAATCAGCCAATGAAGCGCCAATCGTACGGTTTGTAAACCAGGTATTGCTGGATGCTGTACGCCAACGCGCATCTGACATACACATTGAGCCCTACGAATCGTCATGCCGTATCCGATTTCGTATCGACGGAATCTTGCGTGAAAACACCAGTACCGCCGCCAGACTGGCAGCACGTGTTGGCGCTCGCCTGAAAGTCATGGCGTCATTGGATATTAATGAGAGGCGCCGACCACAAGATGGACGCATCCGTATAAAACTGGCTGACAATCGGTTTATCGATTTACGGATAAGCACCCTGCCCACATTGTGGGGCGAAAAAATTGTGCTTCGCGTGCTGGATTCTTCAGGTGTGAAATTGCCAATGAACGCACTGGGCTTCAGCCCCGTGCAGTTACAGATTTACCGTGACGCCCTAAACCGTCGGCAAGGCATGATTCTGGTCACCGGTCCTACTGGCAGCGGCAAAACAGTGACGTTGTATAGCGGACTCGGGTACTTGAACGCTATCGAACGCAATATTTCAACCGCCGAGGATCCTGTTGAAATCAACCTTGAAGGTGTCAATCAGGTCGCGGTTAACAGGCGCAGCGGGCTCGACTTTGCCAGCACCCTGCGTGCGTTTTTGCGCCAGGATCCTGATGTAGTCATGCTGGGTGAAATTCGTGATCAGGAAACGGCTGATATCGCTGTCAAAGCGGCGCAGACTGGCCATCTGGTGCTGTCTACACTGCACACCAACAGTGCGGCGGAAACTATCAATCGCCTGATGAACATGGGCATAGAGGCATACAATCTGGCCAGCGCGCTGACACTTGTGATCAGCCAACGTCTGGCAAGACGGTTGTGTGTGAATTGCCGTGAATGGGTAGATTCAAGCACACAGGACACACCCGGGCAATTTATCCATCGCATGCCAGAGAACGTCTGTATCGCCAAAGGTTGCCGCCAGTGCAACGACGGTTATCGTGGACGCATCGCACTGGTCGAAGTATTACCAATCAACGCCGAGATTGCTGAAAAAATTGCATTGGGCGCGGATGTGCGCGACATCGAGGCAACTGCGCGACTTACCGGCGCTACGGATTTGTTTGGCAGTGCATTGTCCGCGCTGGCATCCGGCGACACCAGTCTTGACGAAATCAGGCGCGTTTTGTCATGACAGAAACGGCGAACAGATCTTTTACATGGGTGGGCAAGGACTTTGGCGGCCAAGCAAGGCAGGGTACCAGCAGTGCTGAGAACGCTGATTTACTTTGCAGAGAACTTTACCTCAAGGGCATTCTTGTCACTCATATCAAGTTAACAAAATTGTCGGTGGTTAGAAAAAAGCCCTTACGCCTGAAACCCGGCTTGTTGAGTGTCTTTCTCAGACAAAGTGCCGGCATGTTACAAGCAGGTCTGCCGTTGGTGCAGGCGCTGGCGATCAGCATCGACTGCATGCCAGCCTCCCAGTTCAGGGATGAGATAAGCAACATCAAGCAACAGGTTGAAAACGGCAGCCTGTTAGGCGAGGCCATCAGTCACAGCAGACTCGGCACACAGAACCTGCTGGTTAATATGATCAGGGCGGCCGAACAGTCCGGCACACTCGACAGCACACTGCAATCATTGGCTGATGATCACGAAAAGGCAGAACGGCTTCGTGCTCGTGTCAAAAAAGCATTGTTTTACCCGTTCACTGTTCTGCTTGTTGCGTTGCTGGTAACAATCTTGCTGCTGGTCAAGGTTGTACCCAGTTTCACCAGTACGTTCGCGGAACTAGGGGCTGAACTGCCCGCGTTAACGCTGGCAGTCATGGCGCTTTCTGATCTTGCTATCGTTTATGCACCGGTTGCAGCCATTGGCTCGACGGTCATCGTGCTGCTAATAAGCTCGATAATCCCGCGTTACGCTAGTCTGCAGTTACTGTTGGACAAACTGATGATAGCGTTTCCACTGACAGGCAAAATTGTTCAAAACGCCTGCTTGTGCCGCTTCAGTCAGACACTGGCTGGTAGTCTGCGCGCCGGACTTCCGCTGATGCAAGCGCTGGAGACAACCGCAGCAGCCACAGGTAACCGCGTTTTTGAATCAGCCTGCCTGTCAATCAGGGAACTTGTTAATGAAGGACAACCTCTCAGTTTTGCAGTTCGCAAGAACAACCTTTTTCCGGTTATGATTGCGCAACTTGTCCATGCCGGTGAACAATCGGGCACGCTGGATCAAATGCTGCAATCCTGTGCTGCCCGTTATGAGCAAGATGTTGATCAGGCAGTTGATACATTAAGCAGCATGATTGAGCCATTGGTCATGATTGTGCTGGGAGCGATAGTCGCGATATTGATGTTGGCCATGTATCTTCCTGTTTTTCGGCTGGGAGCCGTGTTATGACCTTATTGGATTTACTCTCCGCGTCTCCAACCCTGACGGTGGTGCTGGCAACAGTGCTGGGACTGCTGGTCGGCAGCTTTCTGAATGTGGTGATCTACAGAATGCCACTGATGCTGCAACGTGAATGGCATGCCCAATGCTGTGACTATCTGCAGATCGACCCGAAAAAAGCCGTGACTGTGGCCCCGGTTCCTGAACACAAGGTATTTAATCTGATGAAACCGGACTCGCATTGTCCGGTATGTAAAAAGCCTGTGCGTCCATGGCAGAACATCCCGGTGATCAGTTACCTGATGCTGGGCGGCAAATGCAGCCAATGTAAAACCCGGATTCACTGGCGATACCCGGTTGTTGAACTGGCGACGGCGGCACTGTCCGCACTGGTAGCTTGGCATTTTGGTGCGACCTGGAGCTGTGTCGCCGCACTTGTTTTCACCTGGTGCCTGATCAGCGCGACTGTTATCGATATTGATCATCAACTGCTACCGGACAACATCACCTTACCTTTGTTGTGGCTCGGCCTGTTGTTGGCAGTGACACCCTACGGCACCGGTGTGTCGGTCACTGATGCGGTCATTGGTGCGTGCGCCGGCTACCTGAGTTTGTGGAGTATTTATCAGATTTTTAAAATGCTGACCGGTCGCGAAGGCATGGGTTATGGCGACTTCAAGCTGTTGGCGGCCATCGGCGCCTGGCTTGGCTGGCAACAATTGCTGAGTGTTGTCATTTTGTCGTCGATGGCAGGTGCAGTGCTTGGAATTGGCATGGCTGTTTTTGCTGGACGTGATAAAAATATTCCCATGTCCTTTGGTCCATATCTTGCGATTGCCGGGTTCATTACTTTGATCTGGGGCGATGTGATTATGGATTGGTACCTGAATCTGGCTGTAGGTGCATGATGGCAGTGGACGCAACACAAAGAGCCGTTGTCATTGGTATTACCGGTGGCATCGGGAGCGGCAAAACCGCTGCGACAGATCGTTTTGCCAACCTTGGTGTCGACATTGTTGATGCGGATTTGATGTCAAGGGAGGTTGTCAAACCGGGCTCGCCAGCATTAACAGCCATCGCCACACGCTTCGGTGCGGATCGTATTCTGCTTGCGGACGGCAGCTTGAACCGTCGCGAACTTCGTCACATCATTTTTAATGATGCTGAGCAAAAAGCCTGGCTTGAAGCCCTGCTGCACCCGTTGATACGTGAAGAAATTGTGCAGCGACTACAACGGTGCAGACCACCCTACTGCCTGCTGTCTTCTCCACTGCTGCTGGAAACAGACCAACAAAAAATGTGTGATCGGATTCTGTTGATAGATGCCCCAGAGCAACTTCAGCTTGAGCGAACTCAACTGCGTGACAACACCAGTCAGGACGCGGTTAAAACCATCATGGCCAGCCAACTGACACGCGATCAGCGACGATCCATGGCAAATGACATTATTTTAAATGACGCGGATCTGCCTTCCCTTTATGCCGCCGTGGACAAACAACATAACCTGTATCAGGAACTGTACTCATGAGCGAGCGTGTATTACGTGTCAATTGTCCTCATTGTAAAGACATTGTGGAATGGGGCGAACAAAGTCCGTGGCGTCCCTTTTGCAGCGAGCGATGCAAACTGATTGATTTTGGTGAGTGGGCAAACGAACGGCACAGCATTCCCGGCGAGCCCGTTGATCCTGAACAACTTGAAAACCTGCCCAAACGTTCTGATGAACCCGACTGATCAGCCAACACATAAACGTGTGCATGTTGCTGTGGGGGTCATTTACGGGCCCGATGGCAGAATTCTGATTGCACAACGATCAGCCGGCCAGCATCTCTGTGGTCTCTGGGAATTTCCCGGCGGCAAAGTGGAAGCCGGGGAATCCGTTAATGACGCGCTGGCGAGGGAACTGCAAGAAGAGCTCGGCATCACCGTGCTGAGCCAGTCTTCCTTGTGTACGATTCAACACGACTACAACGACAAGTCTGTGCTTCTTGATGTCTGGAACGTTGACCGCTTTGCTGGCACAGCAAGGGGTAAAGAAGGCCAACCTTTGCGGTGGTTGTTTCCGCATGAGTTGCGCCATCAGGATTTTCCGGACGCCAACCGTGCCATTATCAGATCCATTGTGTTGCCGGACTTCATTGCGTTGCTGAACATAGACTCGACAACAGCGATCAGCGACGGATATTTGCAGAGTTTGCCAGACTCTTGTCTGTTGCGGCTTCGTAACAGCACAACGGGCCACGTTGAACCGTCAAATTATCCTGAATTGATCAGCCGTTTTTTGCAACAGCCCGCAGTTACCAGCAATACCTGCCGACGGCTGCTTATCGATGTGTCCTCAAACGACACCATCGATCCGTTACTCTTACCGATGCTGGGTGGCGTGCATGTCAATCGCCATGTGCTGCAGACGCTTGAACATCGCCCGGTTGCTGATCATTTGTTATTTGGGGCGTCATGCCACACAGCTGAAGAGCTGGCCTTGGCCAAGACATTGGGTGCGGATTACGCGCTGCTTTCGCCGGTTCTGCCGACCAACAGCCATCCCGGGCAAGCCGGGATGGGCTGGGACAGGTTCAAACAATTGACGCAGTCAACGTCGTTGGCTGTTTACGCGATGGGAGGGCTCAGCCAATCCGATCTGCCAACCGCCCGTCAACAAGGTGCACGCGGTATAGCCGGTATCCGTCTTTTCAAGCGTTGAGGCCAAGGCCTTAACTGCGATAGGACGCGTTGATTCGCACGTATTCTTCAGACAAGTCCGCCGTCCACACCAATTCGCGCACATCGCCTCGGGCAAGTTCAATATGCAGCGTGATGTCTTGCTGGTTCATCACAGCCTGCCCCAGCGCCTCGTGGTAACCCGGTGCGAGTCCACCTTGTTTCACAATGGCAACATCATCCAGATAGATATCAATACGGGAGACATCCAGATTTTCAACACCCGCGCGTCCTATGGCCGCCAATATGCGCCCCCAGTTTGGATCCGAGGCTGACAAGGCTGTTTTTACCAACGGCGACTCAGCAATCGCATAAGCGACCTGCAGACACTCTTTACTGCTTGCGCCACCACGAACATCGACGGTGACGAATTTTTTGGCGCCCTCGGCATCACGAATAATCAGTTTTGCGAGCTCAAGAATCAATTCATGCAGCGCATGGCTGAATTTCTCAAACAGTCCCCTGTCTGCTTCAGTAATCTGTACACCGCTGCAACCTGTGGCACTCAGAATACAACAGTCATTTGTTGAGGTATCGCCATCCACGGTGATGCGGTTGAACGACTGCTCAACGGATGAGCGCAGCAGAGAGTCCAGCAAGGCCTGATCCAAAGCGGCGTCAGTTGCCACAAATGCCAACATGGTTGCCATGTTGGGTTTGATCATTCCAGCACCTTTGGTGATACCGGTAATGGTGACTGTTTTACCCGCGTGCTCAATAACGCGGCTGACGGCCTTGGGGCGCGTATCAGTTGTCATGATGCCTTTGGCAGCTAACAACCAGTTATCCACGATCAGCGCATCCAGTGCCTTGGGTACTGCTGCAGCAATTCGCTCTGCTGGCAAACGCTCACCGATCACACCTGTAGAAAATGGCAGAACCTGTTGCACATCAACGCCGGCTGCATCGGCAACAGCCTGACAGCAAACATGAGCATCGATCATGCCCTGAGGTCCGGTACCTGCGTTTGCATTGCCAGTATTAACAAGCATGTAACGCGCGGCACCAGCACTGCTCGTCAGGTGTTGACGCGCAATAACAACGGGCGCGGCACAAAACGCATTCTGTGTGAACATGCCGCTGGAGCGAGTACCCGGAGCCAATTCAAACAGCACCACATCCAGCCGATTCTGATAACGCACGCCGGCGCTGACTGCTGCAATTTTGATTCCGTCGATTGGCAGTATTTGCCCAAGCTCATTTGTTCCTGTCGCCATAATAGTTACTCTGACTTTGCTCTCAAAAACACCTTTCTACAGCCTCTTTTGCTCTGATGAGAATCAGCTCAACCGACCATGACATTGTTTGAATTTTTTACCAGACCCGCATGGGCAAGGCTCATTACGGCCAAGCTTGGGCTCTTCGCGCACAAACGGCGTACGCTGATCATCTGAGTCGGCGCTTTGTGTTTCTTCCGATGCGGCTTGCTCCATGGCCGAGGCCTGTTCATGCTGAAGCTGGATTTTTTCCTTGGTACGCTCGGCCTGGCGCGCACGCTCAATGGCGTCAATCTCATCGGGGGAGCGCACTTGCACATGACTCAGGAACCGAATCACGTCGTGCTGTAAACGCGACAGCAGACTTTGAAACAAGGCAAATGCTTCACGCTTGTATTCCTGTTTGGGGTTTTTGCCTGCATACCCACGCAGGAAAATACCTTGCCGCAAATGATCCATCGCCTGCAAATGCTCTTTCCACAACGTATCCAATATCTGCAATACAATCTGTTTTTCCAGCAAATGCATTTTGTCGCCGACCAGTTCGCGTTTGATGCGATAGGCATCAGTCAGAGCATCGCGGATTTTCTGACGCAAGGTCTCTTCATACAACTTCTGATCTTCTTCCAACCAGGTTTTTACCGGCAAATGCACGGCAAACTCTGCACCAATGGCTGCTTCCAGCCCGGGGATATCCCACTGCTCAAAAATACTCTGTGGAGGAATGTGGCTGCTGACAACTTCGTCAATCACGTCATTTCGCATACCATCCAGCAGCGCAGACAGATCATCACTGGCCATAATCTGATTGCGTTGTTTGTACACAATGGTTCGTTGATCATTGGCAACGTTGTCGTACTCCAGCAACTGCTTTCTGATATCAAAGTTGCGGCCTTCAACTTTGCGCTGCGCCTTTTCAATGGACTTGGAGACCATGCCATGTTCGATGGCTTCCCCACGCTCCATCCCCAGCGCCTGCATAAAATTCTTCACCCGCTCAGAGGCGAAAATACGCATCAGATTATCTTCAAGCGACAGATAAAACCGTGAATAGCCCGGATCACCCTGGCGACCTGATCGGCCTCGCAACTGGTTGTCGATACGTCGTGATTCATGACGCTCAGTACCAATAATATGCAACCCGCCGGCCGCAATCACTTGCTCGTGGCGGATCTGCCACTGTGCTTTGGCAGCATCAACTTGTTCCTGGGAAGGATTATCCATACTCTGGACTTCAGTTTCCCAACTGCCGCCCAACTTGATGTCGGTACCACGACCCGCCATGTTGGTTGCGATAGTCACTACACCTGGCCGACCGGCCTGAGCAATGATGAACGCTTCCTTTTCGTGAAATTTGGCGTTCAGGACTTCGTGATGAATTTTTTCCTTCTTCAGGAATTTGGACAACATTTCCGAGGTTTCAATCGATGCTGTACCCACCAGCACAGGAGCACCTTTGGCGCTGAACTCCTTGATGTCGCGCACAATGGCTTCAAACTTTTCTTCAATGGACAAAAATACCAGGTCATTCATGTCAATACGCTTCATTGGCATATTGGGCGGAATAACCACTACATCCAGATCATAAATTTGTTTGAATTCAAACGCTTCGGTATCAGCCGTACCGGTCATACCTGAAAGCTTGGCATATAGCCTGAAATAATTCTGGAAGGTTGTGGATGCCAATGTCTGGCTCTCACTCTGAATCTCGACACCTTCTTTGGCTTCGATGGCCTGATGCAAACCTTCCGACAAACGACGGCCTTCCATCGTTCGTCCGGTGTGTTCATCAATCAGCACAATCTTGTTGTCTTTGACAATGTACTCAACATCTTTATGGAACAGGTAGTGTGCTTTTAATGCTGAGTGAATATGGTGTAACAAGCCCAGATTCGCGGCAGCATAAAGACTCTCCCCCTGTTTGAGCAGGCCGTGCTGCGTCAATAACTCTTCAAGGTATTCGTGTCCTGCCTCTGTCAGTTCCACCTGTCGCGTTTTCTCATCAACAGAGAAGTGTCCGGTCTCTACCCGCTCTTCACGCTCCAGCATCATGCCGCTTTTTTCAGGAGCAGCCTCACCTTTTTCAAGTCGATTGATCAGGGCATTGATCGCGAGATATTGCTTGGAACTGTCTTCCGCGGCCCCGGAAATAATCAAAGGTGTTCGCGCTTCGTCAATCAGAATGGAGTCGACTTCATCAACAATTGCAAAGTTGAGTTTGCGCTGCATCTTGTCTTCGATGCGAAACGCCATATTGTCGCGCAAGTAGTCAAAACCAAATTCGTTGTTGGTGCCATAGGTGATGGACGCGTTGTAAGCTGCCTTTTTTTCATGTGCCATCTGGCCCGCGATAATAACACCAACGGTTAAACCCAGAAATTCGTACAGCGGACGCATCCAGTTGGCATCACGTCGGGCGAGGTAATCATTGACCGTCACAATATGCACACCGTTGCCGGCAAGACCATTCAGGTAGGCGGGCAACGTCGCAACCAATGTTTTACCCTCACCGGTTTTCATCTCAGCGATATCGCCGTAATGCAGCACCATGCCACCAATCATCTGCACATCAAAGTGGCGCATGCCCATGGTACGTTTGCTTGCTTCGCGTACTACAGCAAATGCTTCCGGCAACAGCGCATCCAGAGACTCGCCCTTTTCGACACGCACGCGGAATTCATCGGTTTTTGCACGCAACTGTTCATCGGAAAGCCCTTCCAATGTCGGCTCAAAACTGTTTATCTGCTTGACTGTTTTTTGCAGCTTTTTAAGTTTGCGCGAGTTGCTGCTGCCAAAAATAGCACTGAAAATATTAAGATTCATGATTACCCACTACATAAAATACTGATCTGTCTGGATTGGTTGTGCACTCTGTGAAACACAATATTCAGAGACGTATCAATGCAGCGTGCGACGAACGTAGCTCGCGGGGTCGACAATCCGGCCGTGTTGAAACGACGCGAGTTGTCCGGGTGAATGGGCGGTGATGGCTACAAGGTGCGGCGTGGCAATCAGGCTGAACACCGAAGCAACCATCGGCTTGATGTCTGAGAGAGAGTCAGATGCCAGATCAGCGGCATAACGATCAGAGACGTCCGAACCTTGATCTACCAATACAACGGGCTGACCACCACGGATAAATTCATCCGGGGCAACCGCAGATTCCTGAGTGACCAAGGAACTCGAGCCGGCATCCGCAAACGCCAGCTCGTAACCAAGATATCCCAGCGCAACAGGCGCTCCCATCAGACAGAGCGATAAAAATCCTTTCATCCAACCACGGATCACGATGGTACGGGTATGTCCGTAGCGCTGGTTGACCAGAATCAATTTCATGCGTCAGGCGGCCAGTACCGGTTTAACGTAGGAAATGGGCACCTGGGAATCAGAGTCAAAAGTGACCATTTCCCAGGCGTCTCTGTTTTTCTCAAGCGCTCTCAGCAAGGCGTTGTTGAGAGCGTGGCCTGACTTGTGGCCTTTGAATTCCCCAATCAGACTGTAACCTGTCAGGTACAAATCGCCGATTGAATCCAGAATTTTGTGTTTGACGAATTCATCCTCATAACGCAAGCCATCTTCGTTCAGCACTTTATAGTCGCCTACCGCAATGGCGTTATCCATGCTGGCGCCCAGTGCAAGATTCCGGTTTCTGAGCTCTTCGAACTCATGCATAAAGCCGAACGTTCTTGCGCGACTGACTTCTTTCACAAAGGATGTACTGGAAAAATCGATAGTGGCAGATTTGGTGTAACGTCGGTATACGGGGTGGTCGTACAGCAATGTGTAACTGACTTTAAACCCGTCGTAAGGCTCCAGACTGACCGTTTTGTCACCTTCCACCAAGCGGACGGGTTTCAAGATTCGTATAAACTGTTTGGGCGCATCCTGCTCTTCAATGCCTGCTGACTGAATCAGGAAAACAAAGGGGCCCGCACTGCCATCCATGATTGGCACTTCCGGCGCACTGACTTCAATATAGGCATTATCGATTCCAAGGCCTGACAGGGCGGACATCAGGTGCTCAATCGTTGATACCTTGACATCGCCTTTGACCAGCGTCGTCGACAGAGTGGTTTCACCAACCAGATGGGCTTTAGCGGGCACCTCGGGACGTGACTCAATATCCGTTCTGATAAAAACAATACCATTGTTAACTGGCGCTGGACGCAATGTCAGATACACCTTCTGACCTGTGTGCAGGCCAACACCAGTGGCTCGGATCACATTCTTGAGTGTTCGCTGTTTTAACATAGGGGGTGCTGGTTCCAGAAAATTGAGTCTGAGAAGGGAGTTCAGCCTTTTCATGGGCGTGGATGATAACAAATATCAACTGAGAACCCAAACACTGATTGGACGCGCACATCCTGAAGGCACCGACCTGTGCTCGATGTCTTCAGGAGTTATCAACGTGCGCCGGTGATCAGCGCAGCGGGTCAATCAGCCTGACGTCGTAAAAACGCCGGAATATCCAGATAATCCATATTCGTATCTGACCCGACAGCTTTGCCAAATCCGTTGCCCTGCGGCATGGTATGAGACATCTGTGCACGTGGACGGGTGACCGGTTGTGCCGGTGCGTAGGCACGTGTTTCCTGACGGACCGGGGCCGGTGCTGAAGCGGCGACTGCACGGATGTTCTCCATTGCCTTGGGTGGCCGGGCTTCCTGCACACGAATTTCACCCAAGCCCGTCGCCACAACAGTGACTCGAATCTCGTCACCCATGGACGGATCGATGACGGTACCCACCACAACCGTTGCATCATCTGACGCAAAATCTGCAATGGCATCACCCACTTCCGTGAACTCACCCAGAGACAGACTTTCGCCAGCCGTAATATTGACCAGAATACCACGCGCGCCATGCAAGTTGACATCTTCCAACAATGGGCTACGGATAGCTGCTTCAGCGGCCTCGCGGGCGCGTTCAGGGCCTGTGGCGTAGCCGGTACCCATCATCGCCATTCCCATCTCGGACATCACTGTACGAACATCGGCAAAGTCCACATTGATCATACCGGGGCGTATGATCAAATCTGCAATGCCCTGAACCGCGCCAAGCAACACATCATTGGCGGCTTTAAATGCTTCCAGCAACGATGCCTGCTTGCCCAACACGGCCAACAACTTTTCGTTGGGGATGGTGATCAGAGAGTCGACATGACGCGACAACTCAGCGATACCCTGCTCAGCAATCATGGAGCGCTTTTTGCCCTCGAACGGAAAAGGTTTTGTCACCACTGCAACGGTGAGAATGCCAAGCTCACGCGCAACCTCGGCAAAAATAGGCGCACCACCAGTACCGGTACCACCACCCATACCTGCGGTAATAAACACCATATCCGCACCACGCAGGATTTCCGCAATCTCTTCACGATCCTCCAGAGCGGCCTGACGACCCACCTCAGGGTTGGCACCGGCGCCCAGACCCTTGGTCACCGTGCTACCCATTTGCAGCAGGGTTTTGGCCTGAACATTAGTCAGTGCCTGAGCGTCTGTGTTGGCACACACAAACTCTACACCTTCGACGTGATTGCTGATCATGTGACGTACCGCGTTACCGCCGCCGCCGCCCACACCAACCACCTTGATTACAGCGCTTTGCGGAATACTATCCAGAAGTTCAAACATATGGCCCCCTCATGTTGCACAGGTTTTTTAGTTAAATTATTCAAGCATTGTTCAAAAATTATTCTTTATCCAGTTCTTGATGCGTTTGATCAGCGGCATCTGCGAATCCTTAACCGGCACCGGATTGTGGCTACGCAGTTGATGTTGTTGCTGCTTCACGCCGTACAGCAGCAAACCCACACCTGTCGAATAAATCGGGTTACGGACAATATCCGCCAGACCCTTTACACCTTGCGGTACTCCGATTCTTACTGGCATATGGAAAATCTCTTCAGCCAGTTCAATCACTCCTTCCATTTTGCTGGTGCCACCAGTCAGCACAATGCCACCTGCCATCAGGTTTTCATAACCACTGCGCTGCAGCTCGGCTTTCACCAGCGTAAATAATTCGTCGTATCGAGGCTCAACAACTTCCGCCAATGCCTGTCGCGAAAGTTCGCGTGCTGGTCTTTCTCCAACACCTGGCACCTTTATCATATCACCCGGGCTGGCCAACTGTGTCAACGCGCACGCATACTTGATTTTTATCTCATCAGCGTTATCTGTTGGTGTTCGCAAAGCCATGGCAATGTCGTTGGTCACCTGATCACCCGCTATAGGAATGACAGCCGTGTGACGTATGGCACCTTCAGTGAATATTGCGATATCGGTTGTCCCGCCGCCGATATCGACCATACAAACACCCAACTCCTTTTCATCATCAGTGAGCACAGCGTAACTGGATGCAAGTTGCTCCAGAATGATTTCTTCCACCTGCAAGCCACAGCGCTTGATACACTTTTCAATATTCTGTACAGCATTAATGGCGCAGGTGACCAGATGCACTTTTGCTTCAAGTCTGACGCCCGACATCCCCAGCGGTTCCTTGACGCCTTCTTGGGAATCAATGATGTATTCCTGCGGCAGAATATGCAGCACACGTTGATCCGCGGGTATGGCAACAGCCTGTGCGGCATCGATCACACGATCAATGTCTGCGCGAGTCACTTCACGATCACGAATAGCCACGATTCCGTGGGAATTCATGCTGCGAATGTGACTACCGGCAATGCCCGCATACACTGAGTGAATGCGGCATCCAGCCATTAACTCAGCTTCTTCAACTGCCCGCTGAATAGATTCCACAGTGGATTCGATATTGACTACTGTTCCCTTTTTTAATCCGCGTGAACGATGACTGCCAATGCCGACAATATTCAGACTGCCATCAGCTTTTAGTTCCCCTACAATCGCCACGACCTTGGACGTACCGATGTCCAGACCTACGATCATATTGCTGTTATCTGCAGCACTCATAATTAACCCTGCTCTCACCGACTTGCGACAGCGTCCGTCACATCGGATTTGTTACTGACTGAAATACCATTGCTGTAACGAAGATCAATCGTCTCAGCATTGGCCAATTGTTCTGCAAGTCCGCCTTTCACCAGGCGAACAAAACGTGTGATGCGCTCATCGATATCTTCCCTGCCAATTCGGAGTGCAGGACCATCAATAATCTGTCCGTTCCAACTGCCACGCGCGTCAACACTGATCTCATTCAATTTCATTTCAATGGCTGACAATTGTTGATTGATATGCTCAAACATGGTCAACACCATCGCTTCACTTCCCTCAGGTCCGCTCAAACCCGGTAAATCGACTTCCGGCCCGCGCATGGTTGGTGTAAACACTTCACCCTGCTCGTTTAGCAATGCTGTCTGCCCCCATCGTGCAATAGGTTGGTGTTCATCGATCATGATCACCAGGCCATCTGGCCAGACCCGGCGCACCGTTGCGCGAGCGACCCACGGGTTGAGTTCCAGTTCATCACGCAGATCCTGAACATCAACACCCAAAAAACCTGATTCTGTATAGCGCGCCAGCAAGGTCCTGACTTCCTGCTCCGTAACACGATGCAACGGTGACTCGAGGCGCACTGTATTAATTGGTTTGTTAATTACTGGTCGATCAAAGTCGGGCAGATTCAGTGCAGGCATTTGCTCAGCAAAACTTGCGATCGAATCGGATATCACACCACGGTACTGGTTAGCAAAAATCCCGCTCAATCCAATCAAAAGCAAAACAAAAAGCCATCGACGTAAACGACGAGGTCCTTTCTCTTCAGCCACCGCATCCGGCGCCTTTCCTTCAGGCCGGACAGCATGGCGGCTCTCTGCACGAATCGGCGCGAAGTCAATCGGCGTTTCGTTGCCTTCGTTATAGGCAGAGAATGAACCCGTGCGTCGCTCATTCATGACTTTTTGATGCCCTCCAGCGTTAAGGACTGGTATCTGTCACCATCCAGAATACGCAGTACAAGTTCGTCAAAACTGATTCCCAATGCGGCGGCAGACATTGGTACCAGGCTATGATCGGTCATGCCCGGTACCGTATTGATTTCCAGTAACCAGAATTGACCCGACTGATCCTGCATAACATCAATGCGGCCCCAGTCTCGAGCATCCACCGCGTTAAATGCTTTTAAACAAATGTCCGCCAATTCCTGGCTTTTTGCGTCACTCAAGGGCGCTGGACAGAAGTACTGGGTGTCATTGGCAATGTATTTGGCATCAAAGTCGTAAAATTCATGATGTGTTCGCATTTCGATCGCCGGGAACACCTGACCATGAATGACGGGCACAGTAAATTCAGCGCCAATAATGCGCTGCTCAGCCATAATCTCAGTGTCGTAAACACTGGCCTTTTCGTAGGCAAGTTTGAGATGCTCAGCGGTCTTGACCATGGACATACCAATGCTCGAGCCTTCGTGAGCCGGCTTTACAACCACTTCACCCATATCGGCGATCAACCCTGCCCAGTCACTGTCCGCACTCAACAAGCTGGAACGAGGCGTCGGCAAACCGAGAGACTGCCAGATGAGTTTGGTTTTGATTTTGTCCATACTCAGTGCAGAGGCAAGCACACCACTGCCGGTATAGGGAATCTGCATCAACTCCAACAGCCCTTGCAGAGTGCCATCTTCGCCACCACGCCCATGCAACATGTTAAAAATCTTGTCGATCGGCTCACTGGTCAGCCGCTGTACCAAATGGTCATCCACATCAATCGCAAACGCGTTGACTCCGCGGCGCAACAATGCCTGCAGCACGGCATTTCCACTCAGTAACGAAATGCTGCGCTCGGCAGAACTGCCACCTAACAACACAGCAATTCTGCCGTCTGATGGTTTGATTTCTGATTGCTTGCGCTTGTTCTGAGTCATTTACACAAAACCTTGAGTAGCCAGAGTTCTGCACAACGCACCAACGCTGCCAGCTCCCTGTGTTATGACGATATCGCCATCACGTACCAGATCTCTGAGTACGTCACGTACTTCCTCTTCCGTCTGCACAAACAAGGGATCAATACGCCCTCGCAAACGAATACTGCGACACAAACTTCTTGAATCCGCACCGGGAATGGCGTCTTCACCGGCGGAGTACACATCCAGCATCAACAACACATCGACGTCGGACAACACCTTGACAAAGTCGTCGTATAAATCTTTGGTGCGCGTGTATCTGTGTGGTTGGTAGATCATGACCAGCCGTGCTTCCGGCCAACCGGCGCGCAGCGCCGCAACCGTGGCAGCAACCTCAGTGGGATGATGACCATAGTCATCCAATAACATGATGCTGCCATCTTTAACCGGGAACATGCCCTGGGATTCAAATCGCCGCCCAACACCTTCGAATGTTGACAGCCCGGTACAAATGGCCTCATCGCCGATACCTTCATCTGTCGCCACCACAATCGCCGCTGTTGCGTTCAAGGCATTGTGCCGACCAGGAATTCCCAGTGTGATGTGCAGCGGAGCAAGTCCATCGGGTCTTATCACCTCAAAACTGGTGAATTGCCGATGCTGGCTTAAACCAACAATTCGGTAGTCAGCCTTTTCAGAGAACCCGTAAGTAATGATCGGGCGCGAGATGCGGGGCAGGATTTCTTCAATCACTGGATCGTCGATACATAACACCGCCAGACCATAAAACGGCAGATTATGCAGAAATTCGATAAAGTAACTTTTTAACTTATTGAAGTCGCCATCGTAGGAACCCATGTGGTCCGCATCGATATTGGTTACCACCGCAACCATGGGCTGCAAGTGCAGAAAGGACACATCACTTTCATCTGCTTCACAAACAAGGTATCTGCTTTCACCCAACCCTGCGTTGGTGCCAGCGCTGTTTAACCGGCCACCTATCACAAAGGTCGGTGCCAGTTTTGCTTCTGCAAAAACCGATGCAACCAGACTGGTTGTGGTGGTTTTTCCGTGAGTACCTGCGATCGCAACGGAGTGACGGTAACGCATCAACTCCCCCAACATTTCGGCACGCGGGATGATCGGCTTACCTGACGCTTTTGCCTGGCTGAGTTCGGGATTCTCGTGGTTTACGGCGCTGGAATACACCACCACATCTGCACCGTCTATGTTTTTGGCGTGATGACCTATAAACACCTGTGCGCCCATGCCAACCAGTCGCTCTGTCACAGCAGACGCTTTGATATCTGACCCCGTAATTTTGTATCCCTGATTCAGCAACACTTCGGCGATGCCACACATGCCCGCACCACCAATACCCACAAAATGTATTGTTTTGATACGGCGCATTTCCGGGACCTGATAATAGCGTCCGGCGCTGTTTGTGATTATTCGTGTAGTCATATCAGTCATGACACGTCTCCAGGCAAATGGCGCTAACTTTTTCACCGGCATCCGGTACAGCATTGAATCCGGCTGCAGTGGCCATCGCGCGTAGTTGTGCCGGACTGTTAATCAGCCCGTTCAGTGTTTCTTTTAACAAGTCGACGGTCAGTTTGTTTTGTGGCAGTAACGCGGCCGCACCCGCATCGGCCAACCATCGGGCATTGGCCGTCTGATGGTCGTCAATGGCGTAGGGGTAGGGCACCAGCAAGGAAGGCAAACCTGCAACAGCAATTTCCGCCAGCGTGCCTGCACCCGCACGACAAAGCACAATATCTGCCCAACCATAGGCTTGAGCCATATCGGTAATAAAGGGCACAACCTTGTGTCGGGTGGATACATCGATACCAGCCTTGACATAACTTGCCAGTGTGTCCTCAAACTTGTCTTTACCTGTCTGGTGGTAAACATCAATCGCCAACGTTTTGTCCTTTAAGAGCTCAGGCACTATTAGATTGATGGCTGCGGCGCCGAGGCTGCCTCCAAGCACAAGCAGGCGCAACGCACGCTCACCTGAGAACGGGGCACTCTCATTTGTCTGCTTGTGTGCGGCCATCACTGCGATATCCGAACGCACTGGGTTGCCTGTGTTGATAACACGATCAGAGGCGGGAAAAGTGCCCGGAAAAGCTTCAAGCACACGCCTTGCCAAGGGTTTTAACAAGCGGTTGCTGGTGCCGGCAATGGCATTCTGCTCATGAATCACCAATGGCTTTCCTAACAAAAATGCCGCCAGTCCACCGGGACCGGTCACATAACCGCCCATACCCAATACACAACAAGGATCTATGCTGCGCAACAACACAATGGCTTGCCAGACAGAACGCAATAACATAAAGGGGGCTTTTACCAACGCCAACCGACCTTTGCCCCGCAACCCACTGACACTCAATCGATTCAACTTAATATCGGTATCACGCAATACATCATTTTCCATGCCGCCAGGTGTACCCAGCCATTCCACGAGCACACCACGAGACTGCAAATGCCGCGCAATTGTCAATGCGGGGAAAATGTGCCCACCGGTACCTGCTGCCATGATCAGAATCTTTTGAGGAGTCATTCTGTATCCTCCTCGTTGTCCTGGAGCATGAGTTGTCCGGTCTGCAGTTCATAGTCAGCCCGTAACAAAACACCCATCATCAGGCAACTGATCAACAGACTGTTTCCACCGTAACTTAGAAATGGCAGAGTCAGTCCTTTGGTGGGCAACAAACCTGTATTGACACCAAAATTAATAAATGTCTGCGTGGCGAATACCATGGCAATGCCATAAACAACATAGGCCACAAAATAGTCGCCCTGCTGCTCCGCGGACCGGCCGATTTTCATCGACTTGCCAATCAAAACAGCAAACAGAATCAGCACAATGACCACACCCACCAGGCCCGTTTCTTCGGCCACAATGGACAACACAAAATCCGTATGTGCCTCAGGCAGGAAGTAGAGTTTTTGCAAACTGTTGCCAAGACCCACGCCAGTCCACTCGCCACGACCAAAAGCGATTAATGCCTGAGTCAATTGATACCCTTCACCATAAACGTATTCGTCAGCCCAAGGGTTCAAAAATGACGTCAACCGGCTGATCACATGAGGCTTCATAATGGCCAGCGAAGCAACGCCTGCGAAACTGAGCATCATGATGAGGACAAAGCGATGCAATCGCGCACCGGCAAGAAACAGCATAGTGAACGTGGTGGCCATCAGAATGACCATGGCACCATGGTCGGGTTCCAGATACAGCAGCACGACTAACAGACCCAGAATACCCATGGGCTTCAAAAAGCCTGCCCAATCGTTATGAACCTCTTCGCGCCGACGCGACAGGTATGCGGCCATGTAAAAAATCAAAAACAATTTGGTCATTTCTGAAGGCTGCAAACGATAAAAACCGAGATCCAGCCATCTGGCGCTACCGTTAACCACGGTACCTATACCAGGCACTAATACAACAGTCAGCAATAGCGCAGAGACAATCAGCAAAATGTGAGAGATGCGGTACCATATTTTCATGCTGATAGTCAGCACCACAAATATAATGAGCAGACCAAGACCAATAAAAAATAACTGCCGCTTGAAAAAATACAATGGATCATTGGCCAGGCTGCTGCCCAGATCCATGGATGCAGACGTCATCATAACCAAGCCTGTCCCCATCAAGGTCAAGGTCACGAGCCACAAAGTATTGAGTGGCAGTGTTTGCGTGTCTGCAACAACACGCTCTGCACCTCTGTTACGAGGAAAGGGCAATTTGAAGGTGAGAAGGCTCATCTCAAAGCCTCCACTGCTGCAGCAAACGCTCTGCCGCGATGGGCAAAATCCTTGAACATGTCATAACTTGCACAAGCGGGGGACAGGAGCACCGCATCACCACTCGCCGCACTGACAAACGCTTCTGTGACCGCCTCTTCAAGCGATGTCGCACGCATGATATCTACACGGGTTTCGATCACATGAGCAATTTTGTCAGCATCTTTGCCAATCAGGATCACGCGTTTAACAAAGCGGTCAAGTGCCGGTAACAAGTCAGTGAAATCCTGTTCTTTGCCTACACCGCCAGCAATCAGCACTATGTCGCCTTGTGTTCTTTCACCGATACTTTCGAGAGCGACCAGCGTGGCCCCCACATTGGTACCTTTTGAATCATTGTAGTAATCAACACCTTTGTGACAACGAACAAACTGGCAACGATGGGGCAAGCCGGGGAACTCCCGCAACGTAGCCAACATCGCGTCCTGTGGCAGACCAACCGCTCTGCCAAGCATAAATGCCGCCATGGCATTGGCTAAATTGTGTCGTCCTGCAATGCGTATCTCGTTTGCCGCAATCAATGGCCGGCCATCCACTGCCAACCATGCCTGCCCTGCTTGCATCACAACACCGGCACCTTCTGCAGAATAATGCTCAATGCCATATGAACTGCGCTGAGGGTGACTGCTCTGCTCGACGAAGGATTGCCACGGTAACGATTCGGGCGCATCGCGATTGACAACAATGTGCTTGCAGCCATTAAAAATCCGCTGTTTGGCTACCATGTAGTCTTGCATATCGGCATAACGATCGAGGTGGTCTTCGCTGATATTCAGAATTGTTGCGACGCTTGCATTCAAATGCCGGGTCGTTTCCAGTTGAAAACTTGAAAGCTCAAGCACATACAGATCCCGCTCTCCCGCCCGCAACAAATCCAGCGCCGGGGTACTGGCACGACCATCCAGATTGCCACCGACGCCGACGTGCCTGCCTGCATTTACTGCCATCTCACCCAACAGGGTGACAACAGTACTTTTACCGTTTGATCCAGTGATGGCAACAATTGGCGCTTTTGCCTCACGACTGAAAATGTCGATATCACCAGTGACCGGTACGCCTCTACCAATCGCCTCGGCGATCTCAGGCGTCTTTAAACTGATACCCGGACTCAAGACAATCTCGGATGCATTCAACAGACTATCAAAGCTGAATCCGCCAAGTTCCAGATCAACTGTGGGAAACTCCGCTCTGAACTCAGCAAGTGCCGGTGGACTGAAACGGCTATCCATGACTCGGAAACTGATGTTATTGGCGGCAAAATAACGCGCGCAAGACAGCCCGGTCTGACCAAGACCCACTATCACTTTTACGCCGCTGTTATTAATTGCCTGCATCCGACTCTCCAAACGTTATAGCCAGTTTTTATCTCAGCTTCAGTGTCGCCAGTCCAAACAGCACCAGCATGACTGTGATAATCCAGAAACGCACGATGACACGTGGTTCTGGCCAACCTTTCAGTTCAAAATGATGATGAATGGGTGCCATACGGAATATTCGTTTGCCGGTTAATTTGAACGAGGCAACCTGCAGAATGACTGACATTGTTTCTGCAACAAAAATACCGCCCATAATAAACAATACAATTTCATGGCGGGCGACCACCGCTACAACACCAAGCGCAGCCCCCAGAGCCAACGCACCGACGTCCCCCATAAATACTTGTGCCGGGTAAGTGTTGAACCAAAGAAAGCCAAGACCGGCTCCAACAAGGGCCCCACAAAAAATGACCAATTCGCCAGATCCGGTAACAAAAGGAATGCGCAGGTACTCTGAGAACTCTGCATGGCCCGCCAGATAAGCAATGATACCCAACGCACCACCGACCATAACCGTCGGTAAAATTGCGAGCCCATCAAGCCCGTCGGTAAGATTGACCGCGTTGCTGCTGCCCACAATCACAAAGTAGCTGATCACGATAAACAGGAGGCCAGTATCGATAGACACATCCTTGAAGAACGGCACGATATAAGAAGTTTGCACAGGGTCTGTCGCAGTGAAATACAACAATAGTGCAGCACCCAGCCCAATCACTGATTGCCAGAGATATTTCCATTTTGCGGGCAACCCGCGCGGATCTTTGCGAAAGACCTTGCGATAATCATCAACCCAACCAACAGCACCAAACAGCAGTGTTGTCAGCAGTACAACCCAGACATAGCTGTTACGCAAATCTGCCCAAAGCAATGTACTGACGGCAATACTCACCAGAATCAAAGCGCCACCCATCGTAGGAGTGCCAGCCTTGCTGAAGTGAGATTGAGGGCCATCATCACGCACAACTTGCCCGATTTTTTGTTGGCTGAGCTTTCTGATCATCCAGGGGCCAATCATCAATGACAGAATCAAAGCCGTCATAATGCCCATAATGCCGCGCACAGTGATGTACTGCAGCACCGCGAATCCGCTATCTATCCTTGTCAGGTACTCTGCGAGTAGCAGTAACATCAGTGACGGTCCTCGTTTTTTATTTTTTCCACAATCTCGTCCATACCTGCACTTCTTGAACCCTTGACCAACGCTATGTGATTTGGCGAAAGCACTTGTAGCGCGTGGGCAATGAGGCTGCTTTTATCCTTGAAGTGCAATGCGCCATTACCAAAGGCAGTAGCTACTATGGCACTCGCCTTGCCAGTCACCCACAACTCATTCACACCTTCAGCCTTTGCAAAATCACCAAGAAAGTGGTGAGCCTGATCGGACATTTCACCTAACTCTGCCATATCACCGGCAATCAAAACGCTGTGTAGGCCCTCGGATCGGGCCGCTTGCTGAAGCACCTCGATAGCGGCTCTGAATGAAGACGGGCTGGCATTGTATGAGTCATCAATCAAACGAGAACCGTGAATCCCCGCCATTCGATTGAGTCTGCCGTAAACCGCGTGCACAGATGCCAGCGCAGTTTTTGTATCCACCAATGATGCTCCGGCTTCGATGGCTAACGCGGCGGCAGCGGTTGCATTACTGATGTTGTGAAGGCCAGGCAGTGGCAGTTCACACTCAATAGCACCAATAGGTGTGTATAACTCGAAGCGGCTGCGTTCACTGCAGGTTTCGATAAGCCGAGCGCGGTAATCCGCAACAACTGCTCCGCTTCCGGAGAAGCTCAGACAACGGCGATTGCCTGCCCGTTGTTGCCAGACTGAAAAATGCGGGTCATCCGCGTTGAGAATGACCGTATGCGTCGAGGGCGATGAATCAATAATTTCACCTTTGCCATTGACAACGCCTTGCAAGCCGCCAAAACCCTCAACATGCGTCTCCGCAGCGTTATTCAGCAGTACAATGTGAGGATCTGTGATGCGCGTCCCCCAAGCGATTTCGCCACGAGCGTTGGCACCCAGTTCAATGACAACACGCTCATGAGATGCGTCAATCTCCAACAGCATTTTTGGTGCGCCAATGTTGTTATTCAAATTGCCTCGGGTAACGAGCGTACAAAATTTTCTGGCAAGAATTGCCCCAGTCAGCTCTTTGACGGTTGTCTTGCCCTGACTGCCAGTGATGCCAACCACCGTCGCTCTGCTTTTTGATCTGTTGAGATGGCCAAGCCATCCCAACGCCTGCACCGTATCACGCACCACCAGTTGCGGAATGTCGACTGTCTGCGCTTCACTGACAATTGCCCCACTGGCCTGATTGCGCGCAGCGACGTCAACAAACTTGTTGCCATCAAAATGTTCACCGGTGAGCGCAATAAACAAATCACCGGCGCCCGTTGTTCTGCTATCGGTGTTTACTCTGTCAAATTCAACATCGGTGCCAATCAGCTTTGCTGGCATAAATGCAAATAACTGGCTCAGAGACAGATAACCAATCATGGCTGCACCTCTCTTGCCGTTTCATTCGACGACACCGGCAATCGATGACGCAATGCCAAACGAACCTGCGCCACATCGCTGAATACCATGCGTTGCCCACCGATGTCCTGATAGTTCTCATGGCCCTTTCCCGCAACAAGCACCACATCACCCACATCGGCGTCAGCAATCGCACGTCGAATGGCGGTGGCCCGGTCACGTTCAATCACAACCTTGTCTTTATTGCTAAAGCCAAACATGATCTGTCTGACAATATCGTCGGCATTTTCCAGTCGGGGGTTGTCGTCTGTAACGATAACTTTATCGGCAAGTGATTCAGCGACCTCGGCCATCAGCGGTCGCTTTCCCTGATCCCTGTTACCGCCGCAGCCAAATACGCACCAGACGTTACCGGTGGTGTGTTGACGAACAGCCTCAAGTGCACTTTTAAGACCATCTGGGGTATGCGCATAGTCAACAACGGCCGTCACACCTGACTCAAAACCAACAACCGCCATCCGCCCATTCACTGCTGTCAACTGAGAGGCTGCATTCAAGACGGCATCCAATTGAAATCCACCCGGTAACGTCATGACGGCACAGACTGCTGCCAGCAAATTGCTGACATTAAATGCACCGAGTAACTGACTGGTGATCAAGCCTTGTCCCCAGGGAGTCGTGAGCTGGGCGTCAAACCCGGTTGTCCGAAAGGTCAGCTGACTGACATGAACATTGGCGAGACGATTGTGAATGCTGTAGGTGAAGCTTCGCGCACAGCGTGGCAATGCGTTCAACATCACCGCCGCATGACTGTCATCCATATTGACAATACCAATCTTCAGGCTTGAGCTTTCAAATAGCCGGCGCTTGGATTCAGCGTAAGCTGCCATCGTGCCGTGATAATCGAGATGGTCACGCGTCAGGTTGGTGAAAATAGCGGTGTGAAAATCTACTCCGTTTAGACGGTGTTGATGCAATCCTTGTGATGAGGCTTCCATGGCCACAAAGTTTGTGCGTTTATCAAGAAGTTCAGCCAATGCACGTTGCAATGCCAGTGCATCAGGTGTTGTGAAACCTGTGTCCTTAAGATCAGGATAAACACCATAACCCAGCGTCCCGACCACCCCACACGGTTGAGCCAGCTTTTCAAGAATTTGGGCAATAAATTGTGTACAACTGGTTTTGCCGTTGGTGCCAGTGACACCGATCACTGACATGTGTTGGCTTGGGTGCTGAAAAAACCTCGCTGCAATATCGCCAAGTCTCGCACGCAGCCCTGATACAGCAATAATCGGAACGCCGCCAGACCAGCTGATCCCTTGCCATTTATCACCCTCGTCGGCCAATACTGCTGCAGCACCATTACTTACCGCGAGTTCGATATAGTCTCGAGCATCATGATTTTTTCCAAACAATGCGCAGAACAAATCCCCAGACTTCACTTTGCGGCTGTCTAACTGCAAACCGCTGACACACACCGACAAGGAAGTGAATTCCGGACCACCGTCGAATATCCACGGAATCAATGTTTGCAGCGGGATCGAGCATGTTGTCTGTGTGGCAGTATTCATCAGATTATCTCGCACTCAGACGCATAATGTTTGATGAGTCAACGCGATCAGGCGTCACGTTGAGAATGCGCATTGCACCACTTGCAATTCTTGCGAACACAGGTGCCGCAACCTGGCTACCATAGTGCTGGGCACCCTGCGGCTCGTTAATGACAATGATGACCACTATCCGCGGATCGTCAGCAGGAATGTATCCAGCAAACATGGAATTGTGCAGGTTGGCCTGATACCCATTTTCGCCCACTACACGCGCTGTACCGGTTTTCCCGGCCACACTGTAAAAGGGCACACTGGCCCCATCAAAGCCACCCAGCGCCGGATCAACAACAGCCTCAAGCATCTGCTGCACTTCAGAGACAACGCTTTGTTCAATAACACGTTCGGGGCTGATGGCTCCGGGCATGCTGTTGCCATTTTTCAGCATGGTGACTGGCAGACGAATACCATCGTTTGCAATCACACTGTAGGCCTGCGCCAACTGCAACGTTGATGTCGACATGCCATAACCAAATGACAGGGTCGCGGTTTCAATGTCGTGCCACACCCGGTGATTTGGCATCACACCGCCACGCTCACCGGGAAAACCACTGGCGGAACTCTCACCAAATCCCACTCGCAGCAACACATCACGCAAACGTTCATGGCCTATGGCCAGTGCTATTTTTGCAGAAGCAATATTGCTGGATTTCACCAGCATTTCTTCAAGGGAGATCTCGCCATAGTTGTAGCCGCGATCAACCACGTAGTCGCGGCCGACACGCATACGTCCGGGGCGGGTATCAATCAAGGTAGAACGATCGTAGAGCCCGGACTCCACACCTGCGATCGCAGTAAAGGTCTTGAGCGTGGATCCCGGTTCAAACAGGTCGGTAACCGCCCGATTTCTCAAGGCACCAAAGTCAGTAATGTTAGCTCTATTGTGCGGATTGAAAGACGGCTGGTTGACCATCGCCAATACTTCACCGGTTTTAACGTCGAGAACCACTGCGGAGGCTGAGCGCGCCTGTCGATAAATGTATTCCGCCTTCAACTCTTTGTAAGCAAGATTCTGAATACGGAAATCCAGGCTCAGTTCAAGCACATTGCCGGGCTGCGCAGGCTGAATCGTATTGAGCTCACGGATAATACGGCCACGCTTGTCCTTGATTACCTGCTGTCGGCCGGGCACGCCTTTCAGCCACTCGTCAAACGCCAGTTCCAGACCTTCCTGGCCGATATCATCAACGTTGCTGAATCCCAAGACATGCGCGGTCACCTCACCTTGAGGATAATATCGTTGATACTCCTGACGTGCATACACGCCGGGAATATCCATTGCCAGCACATTGTCCACGTCAGCTGGCGGCATTCGTCGCCGTACGTATAAGAACTCGCGACCAGCACTGGCTTGAATTTGCGCCAGCAGACTATCAGGGTCGAGTTCCAACGCAAGCGCCAGCGTCCGAATTCCCGCCTCATTGGCAGCTAGCTCGCGAGGATTGACCCACACCGACTTGACGGGTGTACTGATGGCCAAGGGCTCACCATTTCGATCCGTGATCATTCCTCTGTGTGCCACCAGTGGCTCGATACGCACCGTACGCGCGTCACCTTGATTCTGCAGGAACTCGCCATCGACCAACTGCAGACTCAGCAGCTTCCAGATCAGCGCGACTACCGCCAGAGCCAGACAGAACCAGACCAGTCCGAGTCGCCATTTGCCGGGAGTATGAAGTGTTTGCTCATCACTCATGACGCACCATGATTATTTTTGACCAATCCGGTAATTCCATATTCAGCTCTTCCATGGCGCGACGCTCTATGCGACCTTCCAGACCAAACGTGCTCTGTTCAATCAGCAACTGCCCCCAATGCACATCCAGTTCATTGGATTGGACCCGCAACTGTTGCAGTTCATGAAAAGTCATACGGTGGTGATAACTGGTGTACACAACGGCTAGCGCAGAGAGCATCACAGCAAACAACAATCCGGTTACCAGCAAGTTTTGTGGCGAAAAAAGGCTCAGCCACGCCAAGATCTTTGGCGGCGTTTCCGCTTGCGCTTCAGAGGCTTTTTTGCTGTGCCGTACGGGTTGCTGTTTTATAGTCATGACTTCTTGTCTGTTACTGTTTTTTTGATTCCTTGTCTTTAAAGCGCCAGCTGTTCCATGTCAGACTGGTTTTTCGGCCACCCTCATGACCGCACTTCGTGATCGGGGATTTTGTGCAATTTCTTCATCGCTCGCTTTTATCGCTTTGCCAATTTTCACCAGCAAAGGCTTGATAGCCGAGGTCATGACAGGCAGATCCCGCGGAAAGTCATCACCCTTACTTTGACGGTGGATAAACTGCTTCACAATCCGGTCTTCCAAAGAGTGAAAGCTGATCACAACCAGTCGCCCACCAGGGGCGAGCAGGCTGAGCGCTTTGGCAAGTAACTTCTCGAGCGACTCCAGTTCACGATTGATAAAAATACGAATCGCCTGAAATGCACGCGTGGCCGGATGTTTGTGTTTTTCCCAAGCAGGATTTGCAACCTTTACGATTTCTGCCAATTGCAGGGTACGCGTGATGGGTTGCAGTGCCCGCTCGCGCACGATAGCTTTGGCAATGCGACGGGAGTATCTTTCCTCACCAAACTGATAGATAACGTTGGCAATTTCTTCTTCGGAAGCCGCTGCAATCCATTCAGCTGCACTGTGGCCACTCGCTGGATTCATGCGCATGTCGAGCGGACCATCGTGTGTAAAACTGAACCCACGATCGGCGTCATCAAGCTGCGGTGAGGAAACACCCAGATCCAGCAAGATTCCGGCAACATTGCCTGAATAGCCCAGTTCAGCCACGCGAACATCGACGTCGGCGAACGAGCCCTGGAAAATCTCAAATCGGGAATCTTGTTGCATCAACTGTCGCCCTGCGTCAATCGCCTCGGGGTCATAGTCAGTTGCCAACAATTTGCCATCAGCGCTCAGGCTATCGAGTATCAATCGGGAGTGCCCGCCGCGCCCAAATGTACCGTCCACATAAAATCCGGCGCGATCGGTCACCAGCGCATCCACAGCGGGATGCAGCAATACGGTTTCATGTCCCTGACTGTTAGTCATAATGTACCGCTCTGTTATAAACAGACGCCCCGATCGATTACAGCGACAAACTCAATAATGCTGGTGGCAATTCGCTACCACCCGTCTCACCCGAGAACCAGCTATCCGCCTGGGCATCCCAGTTTTCCTTACTCCAGATTTCAAACTTTTTACCTTGCCCCACCAGTACCAGCTCTTTTTCCAGCTGCGCCCGGCTACGCAGAATTTGCGGCAGCAGGATCCGTCCGCTACCGTCCATTTCCAGATCGTGTGCATGTCCAATCATCATGCGCTGCACCATCCGGCTAGCCTCATCAAAACTCGAAAGACTCTCCAGCTTTTGCTGAATGACTTCCCATCCATCAATTGGGTACAACAACAGGCAGCGCTTGCTGAAATCCACCGTGGCAACCAGATGTCCATTAAATTTCTCAGTCAGCAGCTCGCGATAGCGCGCCGGCATAGCCATGCGCCCCTTAACATCAAGCGTTACTTCACTGGATCCTCTGAACACAATTCCCACTCCGGTATCACGCGGCTACGAAAGCACACTTGACACCCATCGATCCCCACAAAATTCCATTTCGCCCCACTTATCACCACATTTCCACACTATAGGCATCGCAAAAGCGCTATGCAAGCGATATTTGTAGTTTTTGAGGCGCAGGAAAGCGCCTGAAATTTCAGGGAAAAATTGGTTTTTGGGGGCTAAAAACAGAATGACTACAACAATGAAAAAAGAATCAACAAGCTGGAGAGACAAGTTAAAGTATTTTATTAAATGCAGCGATCCGGAGAGGAAATTTAACGAAGGAATAAGTTGAGTCAGCCGGTAAGCCGGGTTCTGTCTTGGACAGTCATTCATCTGGGATCAGCATCACTGCTGACCTCTAGCGACCTACCCGGATCCAGTGCGAGCCACACCGATGGATCCCTATTTGGTCTTGCTCCGAACGGGGTTTGCCGTGCCACGAACTGTTACCAGCCGCGCGGTGCGCTCTTACCGCACCCTTTCACCCTTACCTTTCCAGCGCCAGAGCGCATGGACGGGCGGTCTACTCTCTGTTGCACTTTCCGTGGGCTTTCACCCCCCAGGCGTTACCTGGCGTTCTGCTCTATGGAGCCCGGACTTTCCTCCATCAGATGCCTCGACTTGCGCTTGCGCGCAAAAAGAAGCGGTTCCAACAGCGACTGTCTGGCTGACTCAGCAAGCAGGTTAAGTGAGCATCCGGCTTAATTCAAGCGTTTTATTTTTTGTGGCTTGGTCTGCACTCCGGCACATGGCACACTGGTCTCATGAAAAAAGCATCCACCAATCAGCACAAACGTTACGGCTGGGCCGTGTCATTGTCCCTGATTGTTACCTTTGGATTGGGCGCACTATGGGCTTATGAGCAAAGGCATACACTGGCAATCGACATTGCCAATGAACTGTTGAGTGACTACCAGATTGATGTCACCCATATTGATGGCCTGAGCATGGGTCTGCACTTGATCACCGTAGATACAATCGAATTTCGGGCGCGACAATCGCCTGACATTCAAACGATCCAGAATCTGGAACTGCAGTTTGACGCGTTTGACCTTATCAGCGGCAACATTAAGTCACTCACTGCGGATCAGGTAAACTTTTCTGTATCCTGGCCAGGCGGCGACGGCGACATCAGGTCTGAGATCAATACCATCAACATCGCCTGTCAGAGTGCGCAACACTGTTCAGGATCAGCGCAACTACTGATGGATATCAGCGCGTTCGATGCCGTCGACACACCTTTCCGGTCAAGCCCTGCGCGGGTTTCAAGCGCCGTAGACTTCCGTTACGCGGAGGGCCGATTGAGTTTGTCATTGCCTGCCGGCTTGCAAACATCGCTGGATAATATCAGTTGCGGTGATTTTCAGTTTGAACAAATCGAGCTGCTCACCCGTCAACACTGGCAACTGGAAGTCTATTTCACTTCGCAATCGTTTTCTCTGAGTGCAGACTCAACCAATGTGTCGTTCAACATCAGCGGTGCTGCCAACGCCCAAACAAGCATCAGCAACATCAGCGTGTTGTGCAGCGCGCTGGACTCATGTGACATCCAGTCCCATGTCGATATAACGTTAGATTCCTTTCAATTGCAGAATCCTGAATTGACGTTGACCGGACTGGGTGTTGTCAGCGATGTCACATTGCAGTACCGGGGGTCTACGCTTGCAGTCATACTGCCTGCTGATCTGAAAGTCTTTTTGGAGGCCGGCAGTTATTCCGATTATCGGGTTGAACAACTGGACATCGTGTCACAAGAGGCATGGCAGTTATCAGTCGATCTGGGGGCGCGCAATGCATCCGTTGCCACAAAATCGACCATGATCAAGTTACCGGTGCTTCGCACCCGCGCAGATACTGACACACCTAGTCTCAGCGGCATGACCATACATGTGCAAGCGCTCACTGCGTTCATGGATTTTCCGGCAAACCAAACCCTGCCCTGGCTCCAACAATTATCGGCGTCAGCCAAGCTTGAAGCCTCGCAGATATACACAACATTGGCGCCTTATAATTTCTGGCCTTACCAATGGTCCACACAACTGCAATGGTCGAACGCAGACCAGTTGCAAATTAAACTTGACGCAAAACACGCCGGGCAATCATTGTTGTCCATCAACCTTGATCACAGCGTCAGCGCACTACGTGGAGCCGCCTCGTTCAAACTGGAGGCGCTGAGTTTCTCCCCCGACGGTGCACATTTGAGCAGTTATCTGTCACCGTTACCTGTTGATGCAGATTTGCTGGAAGGTACGATCTCGCTGGAAGGTAATGTTGGCTGGCACGCAGACCCCGACGCGATGATCTGGCAACCTGAAGGTCAATTACAAGTCGACTTGCAAGCACTGGCAGGGTTTGTGGATGAGATCGTGTTTTCCGGACTGAGTGCGAGCAGTCGTTGGACGCTGCGTACGGACGGGACTCTTGCATCACAATCAGCTTTTCCACTCAGCATTCGTGAAATTGATCCCGGCATCCCGCTGTTTAATGTGCAGAGTCTGGTATCTGTGGATACTGCCAGCGGTTTGATTCATCTGCAAACGCCCAATGCAGACGTCTTTGGAGGAACAGTCAGTGCAGACAGAATCGACATTTTTCTGCCCCGGGAAAACCGTACTGACGAATTGGGAGAGACGTTTGAGATTGCTATCAATGCCATTGATATTGCGCAGGTAGTCAGCCTGAGTGCGTATGAGCAAGTCAGCGCCACCGGCATTATCAGCGGCGTTTTACCTGTAAGATTCAAGGGACTCAAGCCTGTTATCGAAGCTGGACAACTCAGCGCGTCTCAACAAGGCGGGTCCATTCGTTACGATCAGGGTGGCACAGGCTCAGGGAATCAGAATCTCGACCTGGTTTATCAGGCGCTGGAGCATTATCAATACGACACGCTCAGCGCGGGTGTGGACTTTGATGAAGAGGGTGAGCTAACACTGGCACTGCAGATGCAAGGGCAAAGCCCGAATGTGGGACAAGGGCAACGCATCAACCTGAACCTGAACATTACCGACAACATTCCAGCATTGCTGCAAAGCCTGCAAGCCGCAGATAATATGGCCGAGCGTTTGCAGGACATGCTGGAGTAAATGCGCCTGACACATACAATCAACGACATTCAGCTGCAATTCAGAATGGCGTGTTACAGTAATAGCAGACCACACAGAGGAAGTACTCAACATGCTGGCAGTAAAACGATCGGATGACCAGCCAGTGTCCGGCGCCCTTGGAAAATTGGGCTGCATACTGACACTAGGCGTTCTTTTTACTTTTACGGCGGCTTGCACTCCAACGGTTCAAGTGGCGATGCCAAGCGAGCCGATTACCATCAACCTCAATGTGCGTATTCAGCATGAAATACGAGTGCGGGTCGAGCGTGAACTGGATGATATTTTTAGCGAGGACAGCGGACTTTTCTGAGGCCAACCAGCCGCGGATCAATCCCTGACGCATAAGGAAAAACATAATGAACAGCAAATTGCATAAAAGCACAAAAATATCCGTTTACGTGGCGCTGTTGTGGCTGATGCTCATCACCCTGCCCGCAGCGCTGGCACAAAGTCTTGATGAGGCTAAAGCCACTGGCCTGATCGGTGAAAAGCGCGATGGTTATATCGGTCTGGTTCAGGGATCGGCACCTCCCGCTGTGATCAGCCTTGTTGAGGATGTCAATCGCCAGCGCAGAGTGCGCTATGAACAAATCGCACGCGAGAACAACATCGGTATTGAACAGGTGGCCCAACTTGCCTTTAACAAGGCCGTTGAGGCAACCCGTTCGGGTCACTTCCTCGAAGATGCCAACGGACGGTGGGTCAGAAAACCCTGATCAGCGGGTACCGTCCAGCTCAAGGGCACGTTTGTAGAGCGCATTTTTTTTGAGTCCGGTGATTTTTGCGACGAGAGCAGCTGCCTGTTTAACAGGCAGCTCTTCCAGCAGTATATGTAACTGTCGATCAGCTTCGGTTTGCAGCCCGATCTGGTCTGGCGCCGGGGCACCATGAATCAGTACAACAAATTCGCCACGGCGATTGTTGTCATCCGCCTGAATCCAGAGACTCAGTGCTTCAAGACTGTCGCCATGAATGGTTTCCCAGGTCTTGGTCAATTCCCGACAGATCACCGCGAGTCGCTGCCCGCCAAACACATCGCGCATGTCCTGCAGGCTGTCGGCGATGCGATGAGGAGACTCGTAGAAAATCACGGTTCGTTGCTCGGCAGCCAGTGATTCAAAGAGTTGTTTGCGTGCACCTTGCTTGTGAGGGGGAAAACCTTCAAACACAAATCGATCTGTTGGCAACCCGGCTGCGCTCAGTGCCGCAGTCAGCGCGCAGGCTCCCGGTATCGGAATAACCGGCACTTTCAGTAACCGGGCTCGTGCCACCAGACTGTAACCGGGATCAGAAATCAGTGGCGTACCGGCATCGCTGATCAATGCGACGCTGCGCCCGGCACTCAACTCAGTCAGAATGGCATCTTCGCGTGCAGAACTACTGAAATCATGATACGAAACCAGGCGCGTTGTGATTCCAAAGTGTTGTGTGAGCCTGCTGCTATGTCGCGTATCTTCGGCGGCAATCAAATCAGCCGCTTTAAGAACGTCAATCGCTCGTTGGCTGATATCACCCAGATTTCCGATCGGCGTCGCAACAATATATAGCGCACCAGTGCCAGCAGGTTGTTGTGCCATGAAATTGATTTCCAAACGTTGTGCAAAAGGGGACAGGATGATAACAAATAAGGAAAGTCGCCACCCATTGGTCTGGCCTGCTATGATAAAAAAGAGCTATAGGAGCAGTGGAATACCCTTATGACCAGTCAAACATTTTCACGCTTAGTGACTTATACAGTGTTGGCCATAGCACTGTTGCAATGCTCAAGCTCGGGTAGTCAACCTGCATCCGGATCCCTGGACAATCTCCGACCAAGCCAGACGCCGCTCGCGGTTCCAGCCGATATCAGTGAGATAAATCGCCTGCTCGCGCTGGCCGCGGATGCCCAGTCACCACTCGCAGAGCAGCTTACCATTCAGGCAGCTGAGTTGGCGCTGGCAGATGATGATATCGATACGGCCTCTGCCATTCTCGGCAGCCTCGGTACAGATTCAAACTGGCCAATGACAGTTCGCACAAGAGCGGCTCTGCTTCGCGCGGAACTTTCCATTCACGCAGGTGAGTTCGATGGTGCGCTGATTTTGCTGAACGGTCCGCCATTTGATCGCGTCAACGAATTGAATAACGAAGTGCGCCAACGCCTGATGTCTCTGCGTGCAAGAGCATTCCTCGGCATGAATCAGTATCTGGCAGCCGCGCGCGAACATACCCGGATGGCAGCTTTATTACGCCCGGACCAGCAACAGCAAAATATCGATCAGATCTGGCAGATTCTGGCGTCAGCCCCGCCCGACAGCCTGCAAGCCCAGAGCGCACTGATTGACTCTTATGAACTGCGTGGCTGGATAGAACTGGTGAATCTGGTCAACAACGCGAGCAATAGTGTTGAGCAGCAAGTCAGGGCCATAGGTGCCTGGCAAAGCCGCTGGACGCAACACAGTGCGGCTGGAAGCCTGCCACGCGCGCTGTCGTTTACGGTTGAAGTCCTGAATACCCGGGCAGAGCGAATTGCGTTGATGCTGCCGCTGTCTGAAGCGGCTGGCAAGGCTGTCAGTGAAGGATTTCTGGCAGCTTATTATGAGGCGCGCAGTGGATCTCAACAGGTACCTGAAATTCGGATTTACGACACCAGCGGTATTATCGATATCTTACCGCTATACCAGCAAATCGCAGACAGTGGTTTTGACATGATCATCGGTCCGTTGCGCAAGGATTCTGTTAGACAGTTACAAGCACAAGCATCGTTGCCCGTCCCCACACTCGCGCTTAATTATGGTGATGAAGGCGTGGCAACTCCTCCAAATCTCTATCAGTTTGGGCTGGCTCCTGAAGATGAAATCCGTCAAACAGTGAGAATGGCACGTCAAGCGGGTCATACTGTCGCGGTAATCATGACGCCGTCAGGCGCTGAGTACGCCCGTATCCAGGACACGTTCACCAGTGAATGGGAAAAATTGGGCGGCAATGTTGTGGCTGCTGCTGGATTTGGAGGAAGCGGCACCTACTCTGACAACATTAGACAAATGCTGGATGTTGACGACAGTGAAGCGCGCGCCAGCCAGCTTCGCAACATCATCCCGCGCAGCAATCTTGTGTTTACGCCACGCCGCCGACAAGACGTAGACGTGCTATTCCTGCTGGCAAATCCTGCCGAGGGTCGCCAAATTCGACCAACCATGGGTTTCCACTTTGCGGGCGATATCGCAATTTATGCATTACCCGCTATTTATGATGGCCTGACCTACGACGGCGGCACCAGCACCAATGTCAACCGCGACCTGAATGGCATTACGTTTATTGATGCCCCTTGGGTATTAACAACAAATGACCCGCTGAAATCATCCACCGCTCAGGCATTCGCTGCAGGCGCAGGCCCGGTAGAAAGGCTTCGAGCCATGGGCGTGGACAGCTATCGCCTGCACAATCGTCTGGCTCAACTGGCCAATTTTCCTGGCGTGAGTATTCAAGGCGCGACAGGGAAGCTGTCCATGCGCAACGATGGCAGCATTCAACGTGAGCTATTGCCGGCGCAGTTTGTAGAAGGCAGCATCGTGCTGCCCGCGTCTGGAGCGGGTGGATCAGTCACTGTTCTGCCCTGAAGATTGTTAGTCTTTAATCATCATTGAGGAGACATGGATGTCCCAACTCAACAATCTGACAACACAAATAAACCGATCGGCAACATCGCCAGATCAGCGGCGAAAAACCGGTGTTGCTTATGAGCAATTAGCATCGGCTTACCTGCAAGAATTCGGTTTGCAACCTATTGCCAGTAACTACCAATGCAGGCTAGGCGAAATTGATTTGATTATGAGGGAGCAGAACACCCTGGTTTTTGTTGAAGTACGTTATCGATTGAGAAGTGAGTTTATGAGTCCTATTGTCAGTATCAACAAAAAAAAGCAGCAAAAACTCCGTAGAACCGCCCAAGTCTACCTCAAACATCACGGATTGACCGACGCCGTCCCATGCCGTATTGATTTGATAGGAATAACCCGATGCAAACAGACCGGCGTGCTGATGTACGAATGGATCAAGAATGCTATCGAGTCTCATAACTGACAACATTTGCATGGAAGAGGTGCGATAGCCGGTCTCCCATTCATGGTTGATTGCAGTAGAATGCGACCGCAGATACAAAACTTCCGGCACCGGCAGGTTTACATGACACCCGAACAACGAATACAGGAACACTTTCAACAAAGTATCCGTGGATTGAGCGCCAGCCTCGATTCTCAGACGGATCTGATATGTGCTGCCGCTGAGCGTATTGCCGAGTCTTTACTCCAAGGCGGCAAGGTGCTTGTCTGTGGTAATGGGGGTTCAGCCGCACTATCCTCCTATTTCAGCGCCTTGTTGTTGAACAGGTTTGAGCGTGAACGACCTGCCTTACCGGCGATTGCTTTGTCGGCAGATACAGTTGCCATGACAGCTATTGCCACTGACTTACAGTATCGATCCGTTTACGCGCAACAGATTCGTGCGCTGGGGCAACATTCTGACATTCTTATGGTGCTGACCTCCGGGCGCAATAGCGCAAATCTGCGCGAAGCGGTCAGTGCGGCCTATGACAGAGAAATGCCTGTCATTGTTATCAGTTGTGAAGACAGTGGCAACGTAACGGAGATGTTACAATCCGGTGATCTTGAGTTACGGGTACCCGCACCCGCCGGATACCGAAGCCAGGAAATCCAATTGACGATCCTGCACTGCCTGTGTGACTTGATAGATATACAAATTTTTGGAGAAGAACTATGAACATTAAAAGATTGGTGTTGGTAGGACTGTTGTTGGGCAGCACCGCGTGCACAACCATCCTGACGGAAACTACCGGGGACCAGGGATTGCAGGAAGACAGGTATCTTCGTACCGCTGGCACAATTGTGGAAGATGAATCCATTGAAACCAAGGTAGCGGTCAACATGCGATCTCAACAACGACAATTCAGAGACGCCAGCTTTGAGGTGGTCAGCCACAATGGTGTCGTTTTGTTGGTTGGACAGGTGCAGTCAGAGGATCTCAAACAGCAGGCAACACAAATTGCCTCAGAAGCGAGCGTGCATGTCCGACGTGTTCATAATGAGATGGAGATATCAGGCCCACGCAGCTTTCTATCCAGAAGCAATGACACATGGCTGGCCACCAAGGTACGGACACAACTGGCGGCCAATGATCAAATCAATTCCAATCGTATGAGAGTCATCGCAAACAATGGCACTGTTTATCTGATGGGCATTGTTGACCGGGCTGAAGGAGAACGCGCAAGCAATCTCGCTCGTAGCGTTGGTGGCGTTCTTCGCGTGGTAAACGTATTTGAATTTATTTGAGTGCAAAAAAGCCTTACGCCGTGTGGCTTACTTCACGACGCGTAGCGATGCTCGACCGCGGGTCTTCTTGTCAACATCCGTGGTTTTGACTGAGCTTAACGTTGCGGTAGGTTTTGGCGGAGTCGGGGGTAGCGGACTTGGTTTTTCCGTTTCAAAAACCATCCCTTGCCCGTTTTCCCTTGCGTAGATCCCCATCACTGCGGAAACCGGAACGTACACGGGTGTTGGAATCCCGGCAAAGCGACCATTAAATTCCACGGCCTCGTTGCCCATATGCAGCGCGTGCACAGCGACAGGCGATATATTCAGAATAATTTGCCCGTCCTTGACATAATCCTGAGGAACCTGCACATCCTGAGCGTAGGCATTCACCACGATGTAGGGCGTGCAATCATTCTCCAGTATCCACTCGTACAAAGCACGGAGCAGAAATGGCCGACTAGAGTTCATGCTCATCGGCGAAGGCCTATACCATTTCCTTTTCCTGATCAGACAAGCTCATTCGCACAGAGTCACGTGCAAACAAACGAGCCCGGTATTCAAGAAGAGGCTGAACAGACTTATGATTACCGAGGTCAATACCGAGTGAAGGTAATCGCCACAGTATGGCGGTCACACAACAGTCCACCACACTAAACTCGTCGCTCATGAAATACGGTTTTTCAGCAAAGATGGGCGCAATAGAGACCAGACTTTCCCTGAGCTCCCGACGCATTTTGTCCTGCTGACCAGCCGTGCCTTTGCCGGCACTCAGATCATCCACTACCGAACACCAGTCTCGTTGAATGCGATACATCCACAAACGACTCTGCGCCCTTGCTACCGGATAAACCGGAAACAAGGGCGGATGCGGAAACCGCTCATCGAGGTATTCCATCATGATATTGGCTTCATAAAGCACAAGATCACGATCAACCAGCGTGGGCAGGCTGTTATAAGGATTTAATGAGGCCAGGTCCTCGGGCGTATGTGCGGGGTCAACATTAATAGTTTCGACAGTAACCCCTTTTTCTGCCAACACAATCCTTACCCGATGGCTGTATTGGCTACGGCCATCGGAATAAAAGATCATGGAAGAGCGTTTAGCGACCACACCCATACTGCTGTCCTCAATAAATCATCTCAGCCAGATTTGACTGGTGAAGAGCGTATCAGTGGATACGTCTCCAGTATTCACGATTCAGCAGCGTTACCAGTACAAACAGTATCGCGAGAAAACCGAGCACATATACACCAATCTCCTGACGTTTGAGACGTATTGGCTCTCCAACGTAGTACAGGAAGTTAACCAGATCATAAATCATGGCATCGAACTCTTCTGGAGACAGCTGCCCCGTCCCAGCAACATGAGTCAGTTCACAATCTTCAGGGGCAGACGCATTGTTGCTGCAAATCACGTCACCTTGCAGTTCATACAAAACGTTTGGCATACCCACGTTAGGGAATACCGAATTGTTGACACCCCAGACACGCATACCATCCTCATAGAATGAGCGCAGGTAGGTGTACAACCACTCCGGGCTGCGTACACGGGCAATCAACGTCAAATCCGGTGGAGCAACACCAAACCAGGCGTTGCCGTGCTCGGGGCGCATGGTGTTATCCATCAGATCACCGATTGCAGCCTCACCAAATACCAGATTGTCCATCATCAACTCTACCGGTATGCCCAAGTCGTTCGCTGTACGCTCATAACGTGCGTACTGCAGCGAATGGCAAGAGTGGCAGTAGTTCATGTAGGTGTTCAGACCACGCTGCATGGATGCCTGATCACGCGGATCCATCTCCACGTGATCAAGCTCAACAGTGACTTCAGCGCCAACTGCTTTCAGCGGCAACAGCACCAGTGCAGCCAACAGAGCCAATGTCAGAACGACCTGCTTGTTGGTGATCCAGCGACCTGTCACACGTGACGGCTCCGGGAAAGTCTGCTCTTTCTTCGTATACCAGGGCATCAGGAAGAAGAACAGGAAGTACAGTATGGTGGTGATCTGGGCAAGCACAGTGCGGCCCGGGCTCACAGACAACGTACCGAGGTAACCCAGAATCAGGAAACTGGCAGTAAAGATCAGCAGAGCAATACGGCTGTACCAGCCTTTGTAGCGGATGGATTTAACCGGACTGCGGTCAAGCCAGGGCACCACAAACAGAATGGCTATCGCACCAAACATGACTATCAGGCCCCAGAACTTGGCATCAATACCAAACAAAGGCACTGTCACGGCGCGCAACATTGAGTAGAACGGCGTGAAATACCAGACTGGTGGTACGTGAGCCGGTGTTACCAGCGCATTGGCTTCCTGGAAATTCGGCGGCTCAAGGAAATAACCACCCATTTCAGGCATAAAGAATATGATAAAACAGAACACAAAGAAGAAGACTGTGATGCCAACCAGATCGTGAACAGTGTAGAACGGGTGGAAAGGAATACCGTCGACCGGAATGCCATTTGCATCCTTGTTCTTTTTGATTTCGATACCATCGGGGTTGTTCGAACCAACTTCATGCAGTGCCAACAAGTGCAGTACTACAAGCGCGATCAGAATGATCGGCAGAGCAACCACGTGAAGCGCAAAGAAGCGGTTAAGTGTTGCACCTGAAATCAGGAAGTCACCGCGAACCCAGACCAACAGATCTTCACCGATGACAGGAATGGCCCCCACCAGCGATACGATTACGTTCGCACCCCAGTAGGACATCTGACCCCAGGGCAGCACGTAGCCCATAAAGCCTTCCATCATGAGCACCAGGTAGATGGCCATGCCAAATACCCAAATCAATTCACGTGGCTTTTTGTACGAGCCGTACATCAGTCCACGGAACATGTGCAGGTACACAACCACGAAGAAAGCAGATGCACCGGTGGAGTGGATGTAGCGTATCAGCCATCCAAATTCAACATCACGCATGATGTATTCGACAGATGCAAAGGCTGCTTCAGCACTGTTCGTGTAGTGCATAGTCAGGAAAATACCGGACACCAACTGGATCACCAGTACCACCAGTGACAACACGCCGAAGAAGTACCAGAAGTTAAAGTTCTTCGGTGCGTAGTACTTGCTCATATGCTTTTCCCAAGCATTGATGATGGGCAAGCGGTCATTCGTCCAATCCCTCAGGCCTACGAGTGAGGACACGATCAAACCCTGTTTCTTTGTATCACTCATTATGCGCCCACCCCGTCTTCACCAATTACAAGGATATTGTCTGTCTCATAGTAGTAAGGAGGGACTTCCATGTTACGTGACGCTGGGGAACCGTTATATACGCGGCCGGCCAGGTCAAATTTTGATCCATGGCATGGACAAAAGAAGCCCCCTTTCCAGTTTTCTTCAAACGGTTCTGCGCGAATCGCAAGGCGCGGTGTCGGAGAACAAAACAGATGCGGGCAAAGACCTACAAGAACCAGAATCTCTGGCTCGCGCGAACGATAGGCATTGGTAGCATATTCCGGCTGCTCAGGCTGAGCAGACGCAGGATCCTGTAAATCCCCTTCTATCGTCGGCAAAGCCTCCAGAATCTCTGCTGTGCGGCGCACAACAAATATAGGGCGCCCTCGCCAGGCAGGAATGGGTCCGAGTATCGCACCTTCTTCGATGCGGCTGATATCAACCCGAACTGCTGCGCCTGCTGCACGCGCTTTGGCACTGGGGTTCCAGGAACCGACGAAGGGGACTACTGCCCCCACGACACCGGCTACCCCAACTACCGAGGTTGACCCCAATAAAAACCGTCTGCGGCCAGAATCAGTACCGTCTTCACTCACCGTGTAATCTCCTGAGCATTGTCGTCTGTCAAAAAGAAATGTGCACACAAGCTGTGAGCTGGCGTGCGAAATCTACTAGTGCTGCATAGCTGCGCGTTTGAGGATAGCCGCTAACGATTGGCCGAATTACGCAAACCGGCAAACGCGCAGAATGGTAGTTAATTTGGCGACTTTTTTCAAGCTCACCCCTCACCAAAACCACGTTAACCTGTTGAAAAAAAATGAAAATTTATTTTTTTCAAACAAAAAAGCGCTGCTCCTGACCGGAACAACGCTTTAATGACTCAATGAGCGCGTCAACTTGGCAGCTGACATGCACACCAAGGAAACCTTAACGCTTGGAGTACTGAGGACGCTTACGAGCTTTACGCAAGCCCACCTTTTTACGCTCGACCGCACGCGCATCACGCGTTACGAAGCCTGCCTTACGCAATGGAGAGCGCAGCTCTTCGTCATAAGCAATCAGGGCACGTGTCAATCCATGACGAATTGCGCCAGCCTGACCAAAACTTCCACCACCAGCAACTGTGATCTTGAGATCAAACTTGCCAACCATGTCAACCAGTTCAAGCGGCTGCTGCACAATCATGCGCGCCACTTCACGACCGAAGAAATTATCGATAGTGCGGTTATTGATACTGATGCTGCCGGTGCCTTTGGTGATAAAGACGCGCGCAGTTGCAGTCTTGCGTCGGCCGGTGCCGTAATATTGTGTTGTAGCCATAAGGACTCAGTAAACCTCGTCGAAAACTTACAGTTGCAGTGCCTGCGGCTGCTGTGCCGCATGCGGATGCTCGTTACCCGCATACACTTTGAGCTTCTTGAACATTGCACGACCCAACGGAGTGCGGGGCAGCATACCTTTGATCGCCAGTTTGAGCACGCGATCAGGGGCACGATCAATCAATTTTTCAAAGCTGAATGATTTCAGCCCACCTGGAAAACCGGTGTGATGATGGTACATCTTGTCTTTGGCTTTGTTGCCGGTGACACGCACTTTTTCTGCATTAATCACGACCACAAAATCGCCTGTGTCTACGTGTGGGGTGTATTCAGGCTTGTGCTTACCGCGCAAGCGGGTAGCGATCTCGGTCGCGATACGGCCGAGGGTCTGGCCTTCTGCATCCACGAGCAGCCAGTTGTGTTCTACATTCTGTGGTTTGGCACTAAAAGTCTTCATGAAACGTCACCGAACGGGCATTATCTTCAGGGAGCGCGAATACTACCGAAGCATATTGGAAACTTCAAGCACTTTGTTCGCTAAAACGACAAGTTGCATATCAAGGCCTATGCTCCAGCCCAAGATAATCCTCTGATTGCATTTCCAGCAATCGGCTACGTGTGCGCTCAAAAACAAACGACAAACTCGTTCCTGTATACAAATCCTGTAAAGGAACAGCCGCAGACACCAATAACTTGACGTGCCTGTCATACAGCTCGTCGATCAGGCTGACAAACCGTCTGGCAATGTCGTCTTGCCCTGCACTCATTTGCGGCACATTACTCAACACAATCGAATGAAACTGTCGCGCGAGCTCAATATAGTCAAATGCACTGCGGGCGCCCCCACACAGCTGGTCAAAATCGAACCATGCAACCCCCTCAGACACCAGGCGCACTGGGACTGCCCTGCCGAGGATGTCTATCCTTCCACTCACCAGACGCTCCGCATGCTCACAAGCAAGTCGGTCAAAGCCATCTTGTAATGCGACATCTGCTGCCGGGCCAGACGGCGAAAAATACAAACAGGCCTGTTTGAGTGCTCGCAAGCGGTAGTCAATTCCGCCATCCAACTCAAATACGCGAGTGTGTTGATGAAGCAGTTCTATCGCCGGTAGAAATCGCGCACGCTGAAGACCATTGGCGTACAAACCATCTGGATGAATGTTTGACGTCGCCACCAGGACCACACCTCCCTTCATCAAATGCTCCAATAGTCCACCGAGAATCATGGCATCGCCAATATCTGACACAAAAAACTCATCAAAACACAAAACCCGTGCACGGGCAGCGATACTGGCCGCAACGATCTCAAGCGGATTTTTCTGTTGCTTGAGCTGAGCCAACTCAGCATGCACTTGCTGCATAAATCGATGAAAATGGGTTCGTTGTTTACGATCAAATGGTAGACACTCATAAAACGTGTCCATCAGATAGGTTTTGCCTCGACCGACGCCTCCGTAAATGTAGAGACCTCTGATAGGAAATGACTGCTCTCGTGACCCTGCCGCAGTCATGATGCGTGCTTTCAAACCGGAGATCAGTCCTGCGGGTTTCTTTTGAGTGCGCAGCAACTCATCATATAAACGCTGCAATTCTTCAACCGCCGCCGCTTGTGCGACATCAGCTTTAATGATCCCTTGCGCCAGATCGTTCTTGTAGCACTGCAAAGGCGTAGCCATTTAGCATTTGATCCAATGAAAAGGCGCGCATTTTAAGTCATTTTGTGTGCTGGCACCACGCCAAATCCGGAGAGCCCGTCAACAATCAACAACCTTCGTGCTAGAATTCCTGCGGGCCAAACGTTGATATCCACGTTATACTTGTGGCATTTCTCAGAGGGATTACCACCAATGATATGGTTAACTGGCGTTGTGTGCCTTGCAATCGGCGTGGCAGCAGGCTTTTTCATAGCACCGCGATTCAGCAACAGCAATCCTGAAAAAATTGTCGAGCTTGAGACAAAAATCCAGGATCTTCAGCGTCATCACGCTGATTACCGGGAGCACGTCAGTGAACATTTCAGCGCAACAGCAGATCTCGTCCATAATATGACAGAGAGCTATCGCGACGTTTATCAACATCTCGCCAGAGGCGCTCAAGATCTTTGTAACGATGAAGTGGCTGGCAAATTGCTGCCTTCGTCAGAGCAATCCATGTTCTCTGGCCCCGATGGCGATACCATGGAACCACCAAAAGACTACGCACCGCGAAGGGTAGGCACTCAGAGCGGCGCACTGTCCGAAGGTTTCGGACTTGAGCGCGACAAGTCATTGGAAGATGAGCGTTAAATAATCAGGTCACCTGACGAACCTGTTTAAACCAATAAACCTGATAACCTGGCTGAACAACCACAGCATGTTTGCTGCGCGTTGTTGCGCCACCTGCAAGGCGAAATCATGGCTGATTACAACCTGACCCACCTGAAACAACTGGAAGCAGAAAGCATCCACATTATGCGCGAGGTAGCCGCGGAGTTTGACAACCCGGTCATGCTGTACTCGATCGGTAAAGACTCATCCGTGATGCTGCACCTGGCATTGAAGGCGTTTTATCCCGGACGACTGCCCTTTCCCTTGATGCATGTGGATACCACCTGGAAATTTCGCGAGATGATTGAGTTTCGCGACACTCAGATGAAAAAGCTTGGTCTGGACCTGATTGTTCATATCAATCAGGAAGGTGTTGATGCTGGCATTGGCCCGTTCACACACGGCAGTGAAAAGCATACAGATGTGATGAAAACCCAAAGTCTGCGGCAGGCACTGGACAAGCATAAATTTGATGCCGCGTTTGGTGGAGGCCGGCGAGATGAAGAGAAGTCTCGAGCAAAAGAACGCGTGTTTTCCTTCCGTGACAAAAATCATCGCTGGGACCCCAAAAACCAACGCCCTGAGCTTTGGAACATCTACAACGGCAAAGTGAATAAAGGTGAAAGTATCCGCGTATTCCCTTTATCCAACTGGACAGAGCTGGATATCTGGCAATATATCTATCTGAATAATATCGATATTGTGCCTTTGTACTTCGCTAAAAAACGTCCCGTTGTCAACATGGACGGCGTAGACATCATGGTCGACGACGATCGGATGCCTGTTGAAGGCAAAAAAATTGAACACAAGATGGTGAGATTCCGCACACTGGGTTGCTATCCGCTGACCGGGGCTGTGGAATCCACCGCGACAACATTACCGGAAATCATCCAGGAAATGCTGCTGACCACAAGCTCAGAGCGCCAAGGGCGTCTGATCGACTCTGATCAGGCAGGTTCAATGGAAGAGAAAAAGCGCAAAGGATACTTCTGAGATGTCACATCAATCCGAACTTATCAGCACCGATATCACAGCCTATCTGGCGCAGCATGAGCGCAAGGAACTGCTACGACTGCTGACCTGCGGCAGTGTTGACGATGGGAAAAGCACACTGATCGGGCGTCTGTTGCACGACTCTAAAATGATTTATGAAGATCAATTGGCGGCAATTACCAAAGCCAGCATCAAATCAGGCACGACCGGCGGCAAAGTCGACCTGGCGCTGCTGGTAGACGGTCTGCAAGCAGAACGCGAACAAGGCATTACCATTGATGTCGCGTATCGTTATTTTTCAACGTCAAAACGCAAATTTATTATTGCTGACACCCCTGGCCACGAGCAGTACACCCGCAATATGGCAACAGGCGCATCCACCTGTGATCTGGCTATCATTCTGATCGACGCCCGTCATGGCGTGCAGGTACAAACTCGTCGGCACAGCTTTATTACATCCTTGTTGGGCATCAAGCATATTGTTGTTGCCATCAACAAAATGGATCTGGTGGACTACAGCCAGGATGTATTCGAAAAAATCAAAGCTGACTACATCGCATTCAGTAAAAAACTACGCAATGCTGAGTTTCATTTCATACCCATGTCAGCACTGGACGGTGACAATGTTGTCAATCGCAGTGAGTTTATGCCCTGGTATGAAGGCCCTGCATTGATGTCACTTCTGGAGACCGTAGAGATATCCGAAGACAGAAACTTTGATGATTTTCGCTACCCGGTTCAGTACGTTAACCGTCCCAACCTGAACTTCCGTGGTTTCTGCGGCACGATTGCCTCCGGTGTCGTGCGCAAAGGTGATGAAATTGCGGTTCTACCTTCAGGCAAAAAGAGCCGAATCAAATCGATTGTTACCTATGACGAAGAACTTGAAATGGCATTCGCCGATATGGCGATTACACTGACGCTGGAAGATGAAATTGATATCAGCCGCGGTGACATGATAGTGCATCGCGACAACACGCCCGTGGTGGCTGAAGATTTTGACGCTACGGTGGTATGGATGACCGACGCTGCGTTGCTACCCGGCAAACTGTACGACTTCAAGTTGGGCAGCAAAACCGTGAGCGGTCGCGTTACTGCTATGAAGCACCGCATCGACGTCAACACTCTTGAAGAATTGCCGGCACCCGGTCTTGAACTGAATGAAATTGGCTTGTGCGAAATCAGTGTCGACCAGCCGGTTTGCATAGACAGTTATGAAAAAAACCGCAGCACCGGTGCATTTATTGTGATCGACCGACTGACCAACGTCACCGTTGGGGCAGGCATGATTAATCTGGAAATTGCCGCAGCGAAGCGTCAGATCAAACGTAGCAGCACGGTGCATGTGACCAAAGAAGAGCGCTCTGCTCGCTATGGCCAGAAGCCTGTCACCATCATGTTTATTGGCGTGTCCGGTTCTGGCAAATCAACACTGGCGCATGGCCTTGAGCGACGATTGTTTGACATGGGCAGAGTCAGCACGGTGCTCGACGGCAAAGCCATGCGACTGGGGATCAGCAAAGATCTGGCTCATGACGCAACTGGACGGGCTGAAAACCTGCGTCGAAGCGCCCATATCGCGCGTTTGCTGAACGACTCTGGCTTAATTTGCTGTGCCGCCTTTGTCGCCCCGAACCCTGATTCGCGCGAACATGCACTCAGCGTCATCGGCAAGGACAATTGTGTCACTGTGTACCTGAATCCGCCTATGTCGGTATGCCAGCACCGAGACCCCAGCGGCATTTATGCAGCAGCAGAAGCCACTGGCACTGCAGAAGTACCGGGTATCACTTTCCCCTACCCTGAACCGGAACACATAGATCTTGAGCTGAATACAGAGACATTAACAGTCGAGGACTGCCTCGATCAGGTTATTGCCCTGATGCAAGACAAAGGCATTATCGCCGGCCGTTGACCCGGTGTTCAGACCGGGTTGTGAATATCGATAAAGGTATGGCGGATACCAAAGCGTTGGGCGAGAAACTCTCCCAGCGCTTGCACGCCATATCGCTCGGTCGCATGGTGTCCGGCAGCAAAATAGTGCATGCCATGTTCCTGTGCGATATGCACCGTAGGCTCTGAAATCTCGCCTGAGATATAGGCATCAATGCCCAGCTTTGCAGCCTGTTCGATGTATTGCTGAGCGGCGCCTGTACACCACGCAACTCGGCGTATCGGTCGGTTTTCAGCATCGATGTGTAGCGCATCACGATTGAGCGCCAGGCAGATACGTGCGCGTAACTCAGTGCCCGTCAGCGCCTCAGGCAAATCCGCAATCAAACCCATGACCTGATTGTTCTGCTTCAGCAACTCCCCCGAGGGTACAAACCCCAGTTTGTGCGCCAACTGCACGTTGTTTCCAAACTCTGCATGCGCATCCAACGGCAGATGATAGGCCAACAGACTGATGTCATTATCAAGCAAGGTTTTGATACGCTTGCGTTTTAGTCCAGTAATCACTGAATCCTCACCTCGCCAGAAATAACCGTGGTGCACCAGAATGGCATCAGCCCCCTGCTCCACGGCCGCGTCCAACAAACGCTGACTGGCTGTTACCCCGCTGATCAAATGACGAATGACGGTCTTGCCCTCCACCTGCAGCCCATTCGGGCAATAATCATTAAACTGATCCGGTTTTAACAGTCGGTTTGTTTCAGTTAACAATTCACGTAACTCTATCTGCATTGCGCTCTTCCTTAATTAGGCAGCTTTCGCTAATTACCTTCACTTACTCAGCAAATCTTCGCATAATGCGCCTGACTTCCAAATACTCGCAACCAGGCTTGACCGATTTACTCATGAAAAAAGTTCTGCAATTCATAGGCTGGCCGGTGATTAGCGGTGTTCTTCTGGCGCTGGTGCTTGTGCAGTTTCAACAAATGCAGGACGTCCGCCGCTTGTTGCTTGAGCGGACAGACAGTCAACCAACTGCGGTGATATCGGCTCCCGCAGATCAGTTGTCAGCACCATCCTTCGCCGATGCCATTACCCGGGCCGCACCATCCGTTGTCAGCATACACTCAACAATCCGCGAACAGATTCAATTGCCCCCGGCTGAGGAAATACCCGCAGCGTTACGCGACCTGTTGCAGAACATACCGGCCGAGCGACTCTGGGAAAGCCTCGGGTCGGGGGTAGCCGTCAGCGACCAAGGGCATATACTCACTGCGCTGCACGTCATTGAAGGCGCTGAAGACATTGAGGTGCATTTTTATAATGCTCAACAAGCCAGTGTTACCGCTAGCGCAACACTGATCGGGTCTGACCCGAGCACAGATCTGGCGCTGCTCAAAGTTGAAAGTGGCATGTTACCACCTGCCATCCCTATAGGATCTTCGGACAGTGTCCGAGTGGGTGACGTAGTGCTGACCATTGGTTATCCGCGCAGGGATCTGATGACACAAAAATCCGTGTCCAGCGGCATTGTCAGCGCACTCGGTATTCCTCGCGACGGGTTGCCCATTGTTGAGTACATTCAAACGGATGCCGCCATGAATTATGGCAACTCCGGGGGTGCATTGATCAATACCCGGGGAGAGTTGATTGGTATCAATTCGTTTATTTATTCCGAGTCTGGCAATTCCGACGGTATCGGTTTTGCTGTGCCCGTCAATAAAGCCATGATTGTTGTTGAACAATTAATTGCGCGTGGTGAAGTGACGCCCGGTTATCTGGGGGTGATTACTGGCGAGATGTTAACAGAGGAATCCAGCAGCAGCTTTTTTGGCACCCCGGATATTGATGGACTCTTGATCGAACAGGTCACCGCTGGCAGTCCCGCCGAAAATGCAGGCGTACGGGCCGGGGATGTCATGACGGCAATTGACGGGACCGCCATTCGCAGTGTGATCAGTGCGATTGAGCAAATCAATCGGAAAGCACCCGGGCAAACGGTGGATCTGAGAATTTTCCGCAGTGGTAGCTACGAAACGATTTCAGTTGTGCTGGGCACCGGTACAGCTCAGTACCGAACCCAAGCACAAGAAGACTGAACGCGGGTTTAGCTATCCTCTCAGGCTTTTCCTCGCGTGTGGCGGCCGGGAATACGCCACGCAGCAGAGAGTGCATGCGCCTGTAAATGTTCATTGATCGCCAACGTTTCTGCCACCGGCGCCAATGCTGCAGCGCCTGCTGGCGAGCAGTTAATGATGGAACTGCGCTTCTGGAAATCGTAAACACCCAGCGGCGAGAAAAACCGGGCAGTTCCCGAGGTCGGTAAAACGTGACACGGCCCAGCGCAATAATCCCCCAAGGCCTCGGGTGTATGTCTGCCCATAAAAATCGCACCGGCATGTCGAACACCGGACAACCAGGACTGTGGGTCGTCGACAGACAATTCCAGGTGCTCGGGTGCAATCAGATTACAAATACGCAATGCCTCGGTTTTGTTCGCCGCAAAGATCAACGCACCACGCTCGCGCAGTGACGTCCGAATGATTGCCTCACGACTCATCTGCGGCAGCAGTTGATTGATGCTGTCTTGAACAGCATCCAGAAACGAACGGTCGGTACTGATTAAAATTGATTGCGCCTGCTCATCGTGCTCGGCCTGTGAAAACAGATCCATCGCAATCCAATCCGGGTCGGTTTTACCGTCACAGACAATGGTCAATTCAGACGGGCCTGCCACCATATCAATGCCAACTTCACCAAACACCTGCTTCTTGGCGGCGGCGACATAGACGTTACCCGGACCCGTAATCTTATCCACTCGCGGAACAGTCTGAGTTCCAAACGCCAGCGCGGCAATGGCCTGTGCACCACCAATGGTAAACAGTCGATCGATGCCTGCAACAGCAGCAGCGGCGAATATCAGCCGACCCGCACCCCCTGCGTCATCCCCGTAAGGGGTTGGGACAACGGCGATGATTTCGTCAACACCCGCCACGCGCGCTGGAATGGCATTCATGAGTACCGACGACGGGTAATTGGCTTTACCACCCGGCACATAAAGACCCACACGCTCCAGAGGAATGACGTGTTGTCCATAAACAGAACCATCCGCCTCTTCGTATTGCCAGGACGGTTGCATCTGCCGCTCATGATACAAGCGGATACGCTCAGCAGCGTTTAACAACGCATCTCTTTGCACGGTTGTGAGGCTATCCAGCGAGGTCTGCATCTGGGTCTTGCTGACTTCCAGCTCAGACATGCTGTTCACGTCACGACGATCAAAACGACGGGTGTAATCCAGAACAGCTTCGTCACCACGCTTGCGAACATCGGCAAGAATATCCGAGACCACCCTATTGAGTTTTTTGTCCTCAATCATGCGTCGATCAAGCAATGACGAGAGGGCGACATCAAAGCCCGCTGCGTCTGACTGCATGCGTCGAATAATCAGTTGCTCGCTCATGATTCACCCCGACTTGCCACCACTTCACCGAGTTTTGACAGCAACTGACTGACAGCCTGATGTTTCATTTTCATTGAGGCTTTATTAACGATGACGCGCGAACTGATATGCGCAATGGTCTCCAGCGGTTCAAGTCCGTTGGCACGCAAGGTATTGCCGCTGTCAACAATATCAACTATCCAGTCAGCCAGTCCCATGGATGGTGCCAGTTCTAGTGCGCCATTCAATTTGATGATATCGGTTTGCAAACCTTGTCCGGCGAAATAACGACGCGCAATGTTGACGAACTTGCTGGCAACTTTGACACGGCCCCGTGGCGCATTGGCTCCCACCGGCGCAGCTGTCATCAAACGGCAGCGCGCAATGCCTAGATCCAACGGCTCATAAAATGCATCCTCACCGTATTCCATCAGCAGGTCTTTGCCGACAACGCCCAGATCTGCGCTGCCAAACTCGACATATGTCGGCACATCCGAACCACGCACAATCATGATGCGCAGTCCCGGCACATTGGTATCAAATATCAATTTACGGCTTTTGCTATGATCTTCAAGCAGATGGATACCCGTGTCAGCCAATAACGGCATCACTTCTTCCAATATCCGACCTTTGGTCAGCGCTATGACAATCGGCTGCCCTGTCATATCCATCATGCTATTAATTCCTTGCTTTGAATTCGATCTCAGGAGTGAATTCGACGAATGATTGCACCCAGCGACTGCATTTTTTCTTCAATACATTCGTAACCGCGATCAATATGGTAAATGCGATCAATCAGGGTTTCATTATCTCCAACAAGACCGGCTATCACCAGACTGGCTGAGGCACGCAGATCCGTTGCCATGACCGGGGCACCTTTCAGCACGGGGACACCGGTTACTATCACTGTATTGCCCTGCACCACCATGTTTGCGCCCATGCGATTCATTTCCTGCACGTGCATAAACCGGTTTTCAAACACCGTTTCGATAATCGAACCGGTGCCCGATGCAATAGCATTTAACGCAGTGAACTGCGCCTGCATGTCTGTCGGAAAAGCTGGATAAGGCGCCGTTCGCACCGACACCGCCTTCGGGCGACGACCATGCATATCCAACTCAATCCAGTCCTCACCAACACTGATATCTGCGCCGGCTTCCTGCAACTTGCTCAACACGGAATCCAGCGTATCAGGACAGGTGTCCTTACATCGGATCCGTCCACGCGTTGCAGCAGCAGCAATCAGGTAGGTGCCGGTTTCAATTCGATCAGGCATCACCGCGTAGCTGCAGCCATGCAACCTGTCCTTGCCGTTGATCACAATCGTATCAGTGCCGGCACCTTTGATGTCCGCCCCCATGGCGATCAGGCAGTTCGCCAGATCAACCACTTCCGGTTCACGTGCGGCGTTTTCGATGACCGTCTGACCAACAGCCAGTGTCGCCGCCATCAAAATGTTTTCCGTGCCGGTGACGGTGCACATATCCATAAAGATGTGGCAGCCCTTCAGTCGGCCATCCACAGATGCCTTGATGTAACCATCTTCCACAACAATGTCTGCGCCCATCTTCTGCAACGCAGAAATATGCAGATTCACAGGTCGACTGCCAATTGCGCATCCACCGGGCAGAGCGACTTCCGCCTTACCAAAATGTGCCAGCAACGGTCCCAGCACCAAAATGGACGCACGCATGGTTTTCACCAGATCGTAGGGCGCACTGCAATGCTTGATAGAAGAACTGCTGATGTCGACATTGAGTTTGGCATCAACAACATGCTCGATGCCCATGCAACCCAAGAGCTCCAGCATGGTTGTGATGTCATACAAATGCGGCAGATTACGCACTTGTACCGTGTCCGTTGTTAGCAAAGTTGCAGCGAGAATGGGGAGCGCAGAGTTTTTTGCACCGGCAATCCGAATCTCGCCACTCAGCCTGATTCCGCCCTGTATTAAAAGCTTGTCCATGTTGTTTCCTGATAATACCTGCGGATAAGACTAACTCTTTAGGATTAATGCGGTTGTATTAACACCATCCCGATACCGGCAAGATCAGCTGGCGGCTTCCTCGGGGGTTTGCAACTTCATACTGATCGCATGAATCGTCCCGGACGCGATATGTGCATTCAAGTATTGATAAATCAGCTGTTGGCGTTTGACGGCGCCAAGCCCGGCAAATACTGAACCGACCGCGGCAAGCTGGAACTTGCCGCCGCCGCCTTCGACCTGAATATCACAGCCGGGCAATTCAGCTGACAACAACTCTTTTATAGTTTGTGCATCTATGCTCATCTATGGGGCCTACTCCAGCTATGCAGGAATGAATTCAACTTACTGCCAGGCAGCAATAACCTGATCAATATCGTTATTGTTTCTGGTCATCAACGCTGCAAACTGTGTATGGTACTGGCGCCGCAGATTAATCCCGCCAACAAAAATGTTACGCAGCTTCCACTCATTGTCAGCATTTCTGAACAACGCATATTGCAGTTCGATACGAGCACCTTCCGACACAATCTGCATTCGTACATTGGTGCCTGCAGTAGGGTCAGCCGGTTCTTCTCCTGCAGGCAGGAAATTCAATTGCTGTCCGCCATACTCCACCAATGCCGATCCGTAGAAGCGTGTCAGTGTGGAGCGCAACTTCTCCCCAAATGCGAGAATCTGGTCTTCGGTTGCCTGCTCTGAGAAACGCGCCATCACCCCCACGGCTACTTCGCGAAAATCCACAAACTTGGCTACTTCGGCTTCGACGCCCGCATAATATCGATCTTTATCGGTATCGAAATAAGGGCGTAATTCCTGCACAGTCTGCAACAATTGATTTACAGATTGTTCAGCGGCTTCGACAGCACTCAGACCGGCTGTCGTCGATGAACCGGTTTGCGCCACTGTCAGAGATGACAGCAACAGAGCAAAACCCAAAAAGCCGACCTTCAATAATGATTTCATAACAAATCCCTCAACTCGGGTAATGAACGCGACGCAGTGTACCTTAATTAGGCAAGTCAATAAATTACTGTTTACAGCCACAAGTATGGCGATTTACAGATGAATGACGGCTGAATTATTGCCAACACCGGAGCACACAAAAAGGCAGTTAATTTTTTTATGCTGCGCCGGCCCGACCGCTTGGGCATAATAGCCGCTGTTTCCCGGTTTCAGACCTGGCAGGAATACCAGCTTATGGATAGAAGTCAGCAACTTATCGCCAGCGCCCAACGCACCATTCGCATAGAGCATGACGCCATTGGTGCACTGAGCGCCCGGATTGACAGCAGCTTTGTCAAAGCCTGCCAATTGATGCTCGATTGTGAGAGTCGCATTATTGTGACCGGCATGGGTAAATCCGGTCACATCGCACGAAAAATTGCGGCGACGTTGTCCAGCACTGGTAGCCCCGCCATCTTTGTCCATCCAGCCGAAGCCAGCCACGGCGATCTGGGTATGATTACTCACAAAGACGTCGTACTTGCCCTTTCAAACTCGGGAACAACCGAAGAAATTCTAACCATACTGCCTCTCTTCAAACGCAAGGGAGTTCCACTGGTGTGTATGACCGGTAACGCAGAGTCGATGCTTGCGCGCAGTGCCGATGTCCACATTGACGCCAGCGTCAAAGAGGAAGCCTGCCCGCTGGGTCAGGCACCAACGGCTAGTACAACGGTTGCCCTCGTGCTTGGTGATGCACTGGCCATGGCCATGCTGGAAGCCAAAGGATTCACACACGAAGACTTCGCTTTTTCGCATCCCGGCGGACGTTTGGGACGACGTTTGCTGCTGAAGGTCAAAGATATCATGCATAGCAGTCATCTCGTCCCGCGAGTTAATTCAGATATACTGCTTAAAGACGCTTTGTATGAGATCAGCAGCAAAGGGCTGGGCATGACAACGGTAATTGCCGCTGACGGCTCGCTTGCAGGCGTTTTTACCGACGGAGACTTGCGCCGGGCATTGGACGCAGGCTGCAATATTCTGGAAACACGAATTCATGAAGTCATGTCACGACACAGTAAAACCATCAAAGAGCAGGCACTGGCTACTGAGGCCGCGCGCATGATGGAAGAAAACCGCATTTATACACTGGTGGTGGTTGATGGCAACGACCAGCTTAGCGGAATTATCCGCATGCACGACCTGTTGCAAGCCAATGTGATCTGACACCATGACACCAACTTTGGAAGCATTTGAACCCCTGCGCTTTTATCAGGATGCAGAATCTGTCAGACAGTCCGCCGCGAATGTCCGCCTGCTGGTGCTTGATGTAGATGGTGTGCTGACTGATGGGCAACTGTATTTCAGTGATCAGGGCGAGTTTCTGAAAGCGTTTAATACGCTGGATGGGCAGGGAATCAAATCTCTGCAAAAACAAGGCATACAGGTTGCCATCATCAGTGGTCGCCAGTCCGGCGCATTAACAAACAGAGCACGGGCACTGGGGATTACACTGATGGCGCAAGGGCGTGAGGACAAAATGGCAGCCCTGAACGAGTTATTGGCCGCGCAATCCGTTCAGCTCAATGAAATCGCCTACATGGGTGATGACCTGCCTGACCTGCTGGTCATGCGGCATATTGGTTTGCCTGTGGCTGTCCCCGATGCGCATTATGAAGTGCATCGCGTTGCGCATGCCTGCACCACGCGCCGAGGTGGCCATGGCGCCGTGCGTGACGTGTGTGACTTTCTTTTGCTCAGTCAACAACGCTATCAGGCGGCGATTTCGGCTTACACAGAAGACGGGAGACTCGCCTGATGCAGGTTCGTGTTCCCAACAGACGCTGGTTTTTTGCCCTCGGACCCGCCGCGCTGACCATCTGGTTGCTGATCGGTCAGGAAGAAACGGTCACACCTTCGACCGACAGTATGAACCAGCAACTCCCGCTGGCGGCTCAATACGAAGGGTTTGGCCGCGGCATCAGCAGCGTTATCTACGCCGAAAATGGCCTGCAGGCATATACCTTGAACGCCAGTGAACAGCGGCAATTCCCCAACCAATTGACCGAACTTGATCAACCACACCTGCAGATGTATGACGGGCTCAGTGAGCGCTGGAATATATCAGCCGCTTCAGGCAGAATTCGGGCGTCATCGGGTGGCGAGATATTACAATTGGATCTTCAGGATGACGTTCAGATTACGCACCTGGTTTCACAGAATTCCGAAATACGCTTGCAAACTGACTGGCTGAATATTGAACCGCCATCACAAACCCTGTTTACCAGCGCACTGGTGCATGTCGTCGGCAGCGGTATCGAACAAACATCAGCGGGTATGTCTGCGGATTTATCCGCTAACCAGCTGAATTTTAACTCCAACATCCAGGGCCGCTATTACCGTGCAATTGACCAAGCAAACTGAATCAAGCTGGTATAAGCCATTGCGCAAGCTACTGTTGCCAGCACTTGCCCTGCTTTTTGTGACACCTTTGTTGGCGGCTCAACTGTCCGACACGACCGAAGACATTGTTTACAGTGCGGACGGCGGTGGCAGCATCGAGACAATTGAAAATACGCGGACGACCACGTTGCGCGGCAACGTCCGCATACAGCAAGGGCTGGTTGTCATTGTCGGGGACACCGCCCGGCTCGAACAGGACACGGTGTCCGGTGATCTGATACGCGTTACCGTTGAAGGCCAACCTGCCAGATTTACCCGTGAAGCCGAAATCAGCTCAGAAACCATTACCGGCAGCAGTGCGCAAATCATTTATTACAATCAGGCAGATACCAGCGGCACTGCAGATTCGCTGTTGTCGGTTGTTGAATTTGTTGGTGATGCCAGCTTTCTGAGGGGACGCACTGCGCTGCAATGCGTCGAGATAAAACACATTGTCGAGACTGGCGCGACCGATTCACCCGGGCCGTGCAGCGGCGTGCTGGCGCCACAACAATAATGGACACTCTGCGCGCGCATCACTTGGCCAAAAGTTATAAGGGCCGACAAGTTGTCCGGGATGTTTCCCTGACCGTCAGCAGTGGACAGATTGTTGGCTTATTGGGGCCGAACGGTGCAGGCAAAACCACGTGTTTTTACATGATTGTTGGCCTAGTCAACGCAGAAGCCGGGAAAATTCTGGTCAATGATATCGATATGACCCATTTGCCGATTTACGCCCGAGCGCGTTTAGGCGTGGGGTATCTGCCGCAAGATTCATCGATTTTCCGCAACCTCAGTGTTGAGGACAATGTCATGGCGATTTTGCAGACGCGCAAAGATCTGGATCGTGTGCAGCGCAAACAGAAAATGGAAAGCCTGCTGACCGAGTTTCATATCAACCACATTCGCGGCAACAAGGGCATGAGTTTGTCTGGCGGTGAACGCAGACGCACCGAGATCGCGCGAGCCTTGGCCAACGATCCACATTTTATTTTGCTCGATGAGCCGTTTGCCGGCGTTGATCCGATCTCGGTCAGCGACATCAAATCGATCATCGAACATTTGAGCGCGCGCGGCATTGGTGTCCTGCTGACCGATCACAACGTCAGAGAAACGCTCGATATCTGTGAAAAAGCATACATTGTCAGTGAAGGCGGCATCATCGCCGAAGGAACCTCCGAGCAAATTCTCGCCAATCAGAAGGTACGTGAAGTGTATCTGGGCAAAAACTTCCAGATATAGTCAAATGGCCTCTGTTTTTTGATATTGCAAATAGAAGTGAACATCGGCATGATGATTGCTAGATGATCGCTGTCAGTTCGGCAGCGCACACTTGGCTCAATACAGAATTCAAGACATTATGATCGATCGACCGTTATGAAAATCTCGCTACAGCTCAAGCTAGGTCAGCAACTGACCATGACGCCGCAGCTGCAGCAGGCAATTCGGCTTCTGCAACTGTCCACACTGGATCTACAACAGGAAATCCATCAGGCACTTGAATCGAATCCCATGCTGGAGGTGGATGAGAACTTCGATGCAGCCAGCACCGCCGACACCGATTTTGACAGCGAAGGCGGCGATTTTCTCGAGAAACAGGTCAGCAATACGCAGGAAACCGATCAGCCCGAGTATGAACAAGCCCAAGAGCTTTATCGCGAACTGCCTTCTACTGATAACTCTTATGAAAGCTCAGAAGACAGCTCCAGCTGGGATGAAAGCATTCCGGATCAGCTGCCTGTAGACACCAACTGGGATGACATCTACCAGAACTCCTACTCCACAGGCAGCCCGGCGCAGGATAACGACAATGACTTTGAGTCCAGGGATTCAGCGTCAGAATCCTTGCAGGATCATCTTTCATGGCAATTGAATCTGACCAACATGTCAGACACCGATCGCTTGATTGCGATGGCGATTATTGATGCGGTGGACTCAGATGGCAGGCTGTCTGTCTCTCTGGAATCCATTGCCGAAGGTCTGCAGGAACATCTCGATATCGAGCTTGATGAAATTGTCGCGGTACTGCACAGAATTCAGCAATTTGACCCGATTGGCGTGGCGTACCGCGACCTCTCCGAATGCCTGCTCATTCAGCTGAATCAAATTCCACCGGAATTGAGCAATACCGCTGTCAAAAACGCGCGCATTTTGGTGAAAGACCACCTGCATCTGCTTGGTAACCGTGACTACGCGCAGATTATCCGTCTGACGAGAATCAAGGAAAACGACCTGCGGGATGCCATCAGTATCATCGAAAAACTGAACCCCAGACCGGGATCCGACATTGCGCCCTCCTCGACTACCTACATTGTGCCTGACGTGTTTGTCAGCAAAGACCAACGCAGTGGCCGATGGCGAGTCGAGCTGAATCCGGAAACAGCCCCCAAACTGCGCATCAATCCTGACTACGCAGCACTGGTCAAGCGCTCCGAAAACAGTACCGAAAATAACTATCTGAGAGACAACCTTCAGGAAGCACGCTGGTTTCTGAAAAGCCTGCAAAGCCGTAACGAAACACTATTAAAGGTAGCCAGCCGTATTGTTGAACATCAGCAAGGGTTTCTGGAACATGGCGAAGAAGCAATGAAGCCGTTGGTATTGCACGATATTGCTGAAGCCGTTGAGATGCATGAATCAACCATATCAAGGGTTACCACGCAAAAATACATGCACACACCGCGTGGCATTTTTGAACTGAAGTATTTTTTCTCGAGTCATGTCAGCACCACGGCCGGGGGCGAGTGTTCCTCGACAGCGATCCGGGCCCTGATCAAGAAGATGGTCAGCGCAGAGAACACCAAAAAGCCTCTTAGTGATAGTCGCATTGCGGAATTGCTGGATGAGCAAGGGATTAATGTGGCTCGCCGGACAATTGCCAAATACCGCGAGTCCTTGAATATACCGCCATCCAATGAGCGCAAACGACTGGTCTGATACACCCGCTTTGATTGCCAGCGCCAGCCTTAGGTTCTAGAATAACGAGCACTATAAGACGGGATACATCCATGCAACTGAGCAGCATTCTCGCCCCGGAACGCACACTTTGTAATTTGCCGGGCGTTAGCAAAAAGCGATTTTTGACTACAATCAGTGAACATATTGCCAAAACAACGCCGGGCATGAGCGGGGATGCCATTTATACAGCATTGCTGGCACGAGAGCAGTTGGGTAGTACGGGAATCGGAAATGGCATAGGCATACCGCATTGTCGCGTTGCAGAATGTCAGCGCACCACCGGGGCGCTGATCACCCTCAGTGAGGGCATTGATTTTGATGCCGTGGACGCTCAACAAGTGGACCTGCTGTTTGTTTTGATTGTTCCTGTTGAAGAAACGGCGGAACATCTGAAAGTGCTGGGTGCACTGGCCAGATTGTTCCATCAGGATGCTTTCTGTCAGGCACTGCGCGCATGCAAGAGCAATGATGAGCTTTTCCAGACCGCCATTCACTTTGATGAACATACCGATTGATAAAACGGACGACGCTTCGTGAGACTTCTGATAATCAGTGGCCGCTCTGGCTCCGGGAAAAGTACGGCACTGAACATGCTGGAAGATCACGGCTATTATTGTATCGATAACCTCCCTGCCAGTTTGCTGCCGGCGTTTGTTGCGCGTATCTCTCGGGAAATCCCCGAACTGCCAAGGGTAGCGGTCAGCATCGATGCTCGTAATCTGCCGGATGACTTGAAAAAGGTGCCGAATATTATTGCTGATCTGCAGCATTCAACTCTGCATACCGAAATTATCTTTCTGGACGCCAGTGGTCCTACCCTGATCAAACGTTTCAGTGAGAGTCGCCGCAAGCACCCATTGACCACCGAGAACATCGGGCTACGCGAAGCGATCAATCGCGAACGCGAGCTGTTGGATCCTATTTCAGCACTGGCAGGACTATCCATTGACACAAGCACGATGTCAGTCCATCAATTGCGCGAAATCGTCCGCAATCGGGTATTGGAGAAAAAAGACTCATCGCTGGCCTTGATGTTTGAATCTTTCGGATTCAAAACCGGTGTACCTGTCGATGCCGACTTTGTGTTTGATGTGCGCTGCTTGCCCAATCCCTATTGGGATGACGCGTTAAAGTCGCTCACCGGCATGGATCAAGCGGTCATGGACTTTTTGGGGGCTCAACAGGATGTGAACGCCATGCAGACCGATATTGCTGACTTTCTATCAAAATGGTTGCCTCGCTTCGAAGCCAGTAATCGCAGCTATATGACGGTAGCGATTGGATGTACAGGTGGACAACACCGATCAGTCTATTTGTGCGAACAACTTAAACAACAATTTTCCGGGCAAATCGCCAATGTACAGGTGTTGCATCGAGAACTGAGCAAACCTGAGGCCACTAAAAAATCGTGATCGAATCAAACATAACTATCTGCAATAAAGCAGGACTTCACGCGCGCGCTGCATCCCGACTGGTCAGCGTCGCCTCACAGTTTCAAAGTTCCGTAAAAATTGGCAATGAAAAACTGGTAGACGGTCGCAGTATCTTATCGTTGATGATGTTGGCCGCCGGCAAAGGCACCACGTTGAAAATTGTTGTTGACGGTGAAGATGAACAACACGCGCTGGATGCCATCCAGTTTCTGGTAAACAACCGATTTGACGAAGGCGAGTAAAACTCGACAACTGTTATGAAAAGCCCAAACGATGAACTGTTTGACGAGGGAACTGCCTCTTCAAACGAGGACATCAGCAAAACCCGACGTAAAAAAAACAGCACTGAACTGCAAAAGATGGGTGAAGAACTGCTGAGCCTGAACAAAAAGCAGCTTGAACAGATTGATGTCTCAGAGCCGCTGCTGGGCGCTTTACGCGAATACCAGCGCATTCCGCCACGCCACGAAGCGCGCCGGCGTCAGTTGCAATACATTGGCAAATTGATGCGTGCAACTGACCACGAGCTCATCCGCGCTGCGCTTGAAAAACTGCGCACACCCGATCGCCAACAAGTGCGTCGCAGCCAGGAAATCGAGCGCTGGGGCGAACGTCTGAGCGGCGGTGACACTGAGGATATTGAGGCGTTTGTTGAGGCATTCCCGCTTGCCGAGCGTCAGGAACTCAGACAATTGTTGCGGCGCTTTCAGCAACTTACCGAGACCCGATCAGACGCCGACGAGCCGATAGACATCAGCGAACCCGCCAAAGCGGCCAGGCGTCGAATCTTCGACTATGTCAAAAGTTGCATGCAGTAGCGTACGGCTGTTTCACCTGACGGCTGTTACTTCTGAAACAGGGTCAGCAAACTCTCACGCAACCAGCGATGTGACGGATCGCTGTCCGACTGCCGGTGCCAGTACAAGTGCAGATCCAGTGCTGGCACCTCAAATGGCAATGGCCTCAGGCTCAGCGAGTACTGCGATGCCAGAAACTTCGGCACAGTGAGTACCAGATCCGTCCCGCTGACGACTTCAGCTGCCACCCGATAGTGCTGCACCCTCAACTGTATACGCCGCTCGCCCTGCAACTTCAGCAAGGACATATCAACTTGTCCCAGTCCCTTGCGTCGACTGGACACATGAATATGTTTCATGCCCAGATAGGCATCCAGCGTCAACGGCTCATTGGCCAACGGATGATCAGGTCGCATCGCACAAACATAGTCATCACGAATCAATGACTCGTGAGAGACCTGTGTATCTTCAATCAACGGGACATCAATGGCGAAGTCCAGCTCACCACGGGACAAGTGACGAACCAGTTCATGGCGTTTGGTGTAGTAGCTTTGCAGCGCAAGATGTGGCGCCTGCTGCTCAAAAAATGGAAACAGGCGCGGCAGAATGACCGCCTCTGCCAGATCCGTCATGCTGAAATGGTAAGTGCGCTCAGCCGATGCCGGGCTGAATTCCTCACGCTCAAGCACACTGGCGTTTAACATGCCCAATGCCGACGAGATGTTCTGCGCGATGCCATCCGCAATGGGTGTTGGCAACATGCCTTTCGAGGTTCTTACAAACAACTCATCATTAAACATGCGCCTCAGCCTGGACAAGGCATTGCTGACCGCAGGTTGTGTGATCGCCAACGATTTGGCCGCCTGTGTCAGATTGCGCTCGGTGTAGATGGTATCGAAGACCAAAAACAGATTAAGATCCAGTTTTTTCAGAAAAGGTGCCTCGCGGTACGCTGTTAGATTTATTGTTACCATGAATGATAATCAAAAATTCCCATAAGGCAAATCTATAATTCCAGACATTTGTTGTCTGGGACTCGCCAGAAACGACCACCGCGAGCAAAGAAGGATTGTAATTAATGAGTCAGTTGTTTTTAGTCAGACATGGACAAGCGTCGTTTGGTGCTGCAAATTACGATCAACTTTCACCGCTTGGATACCAGCAAGCGGCCTGGTTAGGTGAACACTTTGCCGAGTTGGGCATCCAATTCAGCCGTGTGGTCACGGGCACACTGGCACGCCAACAACAAACAGCCGCCCAAATTCTGGAAACCAGCGGGCAACACGTCGCTATCGAAACCGATCCGGGTTTTAACGAATTTGATTTCCACACCTTGGTCCGCGTGTATTGCCACAGCAGTGGAATCGAGGTACCAGATACCCACGATGGCGGGCGCTTGTTTTTTCAGATGTTACGCAAGGCCATCCATGCCTGGTCACAGGATCAGTTGTATGCACGCACAGTTGAACTCACCACATCGCAGGCGCCCGCTCAGCCGGCATTGGAGAATTGGTCCATGTTTTGTGATCGGGTATCCAATGCCATGCAGGCCCTGTGCGCTCATGAACGTGAGCACAATGTTCTGGTGGTCAGTTCCGGTGGTGCGATGGCCATGGCGCTCAGCCAGATCCTTGATTGTGGTGTGGAAACGCTGATCAATCTGAATATGCAAACGCGTAATACCGGCATCCATCATCTGTTTTTCAACGCAAAAGGTTTCCAGCTGGCAGGGTTTAACAACCAACCGCATTTACAAAAACAAGGTCGCTTGCACGCACTGACTTACACATAACAATAACGAAACAAAGGAAACAACGCGGATGAATGCCCACGCCGATCAGATCATGCTGCACGCACTCGGGAAATGGCTGAAGACACATGCGCCACATCTGGGGGAACCTGTGGCCATACGAAAATTTGCTGCGGGGCAGTCAAATCCCAGTTTTTTGCTGGAATGCAGTCATCAGTCGGTCGTACTCAGGAAAAAACCTGACGGCGAGTTGTTGGCATCAGCACATGCCGTGGACAGGGAATTTCGTTTGATCCGTGCGTTGCAGCCGACAGCCGTCCCTGTGCCTGAGGCCATCGCACTGTGCGACGACAATTCGGTGATTGGCAGTATGTTCTACCTGATGAGCTACGAGCCAGGTGACATTTTCTGGGATCCCGCCTTGCCAGAGGTCACCGGTGAGCACAGAGCTGACTATTACTATTCGCTGGTGGGCACTCTGGCACAACTACACAGCGTCGACTATCAGGCGCTGGGGCTGTCTGATTTTGGCAAGCCTGGCAACTATTATGCCCGCCAACTTTCCCGGTGGAGCGCCCAGTATCAGGCTTCAGCGACTGATGTCATTCACGACATGGATGTGTTGATTCAATGGCTTACCGCCAATATGCCCGAAGATGACGGCGAGAGCTGCATCATTCATGGCGACTATCGATTGGACAACGTTATTTTTCATGCTGGCCAGTCGCGCATTCGGGCCGTGCTCGACTGGGAACTGGCCACACTGGGGCACCCGATGGCCGATCTGGCTTATTACCTGATGGCGTTACGCTTGCCACGCATCGGGGAAATCAAAGGCTTGCAAGGTGAAGACCTGTCCGCACTGGGCATACCGGATGAATCCTCACTGATTGCACACTACTGCCAGGTCCGCGGTGTTCGACACCCCGAGCACTGGGCATTTTATCTGGCGTTCAGTTTTTTCAGGCTGGCAGCCATTCTTCAGGGTGTGTACAAACGAGGACTGGATGGTAACGCGTCCAGCGAACGAGCCGTGCGCATGGGCAAACTGGTGCAGCCATTGGCCAACATGGGACGCTCTCTGACAACCTGAACACCAGCGGAACGCTGGCTAGGCACTCTCTTTGTTTAGTGCTACCATCATTCACACGTTCGAAAATCATAATAAAAACCGAGGGTAACGCATGCGCGATGAACACGCCCGAGCCTACTGGAAAGCAAACGTCCGCATATTGACGACGCTGCTGAGCATTTGGTTCTTTGTCTCCTTTGTGTGCGGCATACTACTGGCCGACTTTCTGGATAACATTCGTTTTGCCGGATTCAAGCTTGGTTTCTGGATAGCCCAGCAAGGTTCAATTTACGTCTTTATTGTACTGATCATTGTTTATGTGTTCTGGATGGACCGTCTTGATGCCCGCTACCAGACCGACAGTAAAGCCGCGAATCTGAAAGCGGCGAGTCGTCAGTCAACCACGGAAGAGGACACACAGCCATGAGCAGCGTTCAACTGTGGACTTACCTGTTTATCGGATTGTCGTTTGGACTGTATATTGCCATTGCAGTCTGGTCACGCGCGGGTTCAACACACGAATTCTATGTTGCCGGCGGTGGTGTACACCCCGTTGCCAATGGCATGGCAACCGCTGCGGACTGGATGTCGGCAGCTTCATTCATCTCCATGGCCGGCTTGATTTCATTTTTGGGCAGGGATGGCACGTTTTATCTGATGGGCTGGACGGGCGGGTACGTGTTACTGGCTCTGTTGCTGGCACCGTACTTGCGCAAGTTTGGCAAATTTACGGTCCCCGACTTTATTGGTGATCGATACTATTCGCGCAGTGCGCGGCTGGTGGCCATTTTCTGCGCAATTTCCGTGTCCTTTGTATACGTCTGCGGACAAATGCAGGGGGCAGGTATCGTTTTTTCCCGCTTTCTGGAAGTGGATATCACCACCGGCGTCATTATCGGCATGACTGTGGTGTTTTTTTATGCCGTGCTCGGTGGCATGAAAGGCATCACTTACACACAGGTTGCACAATATTGCGTGCTGATATTTGCCTACATGGTACCCGCGATTTTTATCTCACTGATGATGACGGGCAATCCGATTCCACAAATAGGTTTCGGCTCGGAGCTGACACCTGAGTATGGCGGTGGATACCTGCTGGATCGTCTTGATAATTTGAGTGAACAACTCGGGTTTGCTGCGTATACCGAAGGTCAACGTGGCACTCAGGATGTCTTTTTTATCACGGCAGCGCTGATGTTTGGCACCGCGGGTCTACCGCACGTGATTATCCGCTTCTTCACCGTGCCCAGCGTTCGCGCAGCCCGCACATCAGCCGCGTATGCGCTGGTGTTTATTGGCCTGTTGTACACCACAGCGCCAGCTGTCGCCGCATTTGCCAAAACCAATTTGATGAACACCGTTAACAATGCGGTTTATGAGGAACTGCCAGAATGGTTCTTCACCTGGGAAAACACTCGGCTTATCAGTTTTGAAGATCGCAACGGCGACGGCCGCGTTCAGTACGTTGGTGATCCCGCCTTGAATGAACTCACTGTCAACCGCGACATCATGGTACTGGCCAATCCGGAAATCGCCGGACTGCCTGATTGGGTTGTTGCACTGGTTGCCGCCGGTGCACTGGCAGCGGCACTGTCAACCGCAGCGGGTCTGTTGCTGGTGATTTCAACCGCGGTTTCGCACGATTTACTTAAACGCAGCCTGATGCCTCAAATTACCGAAAAGCAGGAACTGCGCTATGCACGCATCGCCATTTTTGTGGCGATTTTGATCGCAGGTTACTTTGGTATTAATCCTCCCGGGTTTGTAGCGGAAGTGGTGGCGTTTGCGTTTGGTTTGGCAGCGGCGTCGTTTTTCCCGGCGATTGTGCTGGGGATTTTCTACAAACGCATGAATCGACAAGGGGCCATCGCCGGCATGATCGCCGGCTTCAGCTTTACTGCGATCTACATCATTTATTTCAAGTTTATTGCACCAGAGCTGAGCACCCCGGCACATTGGCTGTTTGGCATATCACCCGAAGGCATTGGCACCATGGGCACGCTGATTAATACCGTTGTAGCGCTCACCATTTGCCGCTTCACTCCCGCTCCGCCGCGTGACATCCAGCAAATGGTCGAAGAGATCAGGCTGCCCGGTCATTAATCGTCGGACACCTGAATAACAGGGGCTGGCGTCTTGTTTTCAGACAGGGCGTCAACCTCTTCTACCAACCGTCGGGCCAGTTGCTGATACGCCAATGCCGAAGCACTCTCGGGTTGGGCAATCGATATCGGCAAGCCAGAATCAGCGTGCTGTCGTATGGATAAATCCAGTGGCAATGTGCCAATCACTTTGACGTGGTAGTCCTGCGCAAGTCGCTCCCCTCCCCCCTGGCCAAATATCGCTTCAGCGTGACCACAGTTGGAGCACACATGCATCGCCATGTTTTCCACCACACCCAACAATGGCACGTTTACTTTGCGGAACATCTCGATTCCTTTGCGGGCATCCAACAAGGCAATATCCTGTGGCGTAGTGACAATCACCGCGCCGCTGAGCCTGAGTGCCTGCGTCAGGCTGAGCTGAATATCTCCGGTACCCGGTGGCATATCAATAATCAGATAATCCAGATCAGACCACAGCGTAAATTTCAGCAACTGATTAAATGCACCCACAATCATGGGAGCGCGCCAGGCCATCGCTGTACTCGCATCAACCAGATAGCCGATGGAATTACTGGCCAAGCTGTGCGCCATGATCGGCTTCATGTACTGCTTGTCAACAATCTCTGGCCGGGTTCCGGCAGCAACACCCAACATCATGGGTTGGCTGGGCCCGTAGATATCCGCATCCAGCAAACCGGTTTTGAAACCTTGCTGTGACAGGGCGATTGCAATATTCAATGCGGTTGTGGATTTTCCAACCCCACCTTTGCCAGAGGCAACACAGATCACATGTTTGATGCCAGATAAGTTATCCACGGAAAAGCTCCCTAAAATTGACAGTGCATTATGCGCATTCATAGCGTGCCTGCATACAGTCATGCATGGCTAATCAGGCACGATTTGATACAGTTCAACCCCAAGTTCAGACTTGATCTATTGATGAAAACGGTGTTCTATTGCTGCTGAAGTTCCTGCATTAACCTGGTCAGATTTTATGATAGTGAAAAATTTTGTTGCATCACCCCGTACCCGTTACCCAATTCCCCGATTTCGGGCCACGGTAGCACGGCATATGGGTGTTGCAGCATTGCTGTCTTTGGTCGCTGCCGGATTTGCTGTATCGGCCAGTGCGCAATCCAGCGATCCCTTGACTGCTGCACAGGAAGGTTTTGATCATCCTGTAAAATACGCGATTTATTCTGCGGCCTGGCATCTCAGCACCAATGCCGGTTTGCGTGTGGTTGCCCAAAACCAAAGTGAATCGCCCGTGGAATTGCGCAGTATTTTATTCAGGGATGAGATAGGAAACGCAGGCGACTCTGAACTGAAGTTGAATATGTTGATTGCACCGGGTAAATGGGCGGAACTGCAACTGCCTTTTCAGGATATTCTGGCGGGTAACGAATGTGTCAAACGTACCATGGAAGATGACTGGAAACTTGTTGAGATTTCAAATTACACACTCAACCCATCTGTTCGTGGTCTGATCATCGAAGATACGCGCTCGTTCAGGATCTACCAGTGTGTGCGCTCGGTGCGAACCACGTGGGTAAATCCCGAAAACAACAACGAGCAAGTCGACAATCAGTGGTTGATGTACCATTTCGAACGATTGCCGCTTGAATAAACGGATGCCTGCACGCGCTAATTGCCTAGCGCTTGCGCCTCTCTGACCAATGCGTTTTTACGCGCTTCCAGCTCGGAAATCAGCGCCTTTTGCAATGGCTCAACGGTGTTGCCCTGAGCATCCAGATTTTCATACTTAAGCTGCTCACTTGCCAGCATCTGCAGCAACTCTTCTGCAGCAGTAATGGCCTGTGCCAGTCGCGCGTTGGCCTGCTCGCGACGGCGCGCAGTTTCTTCGGTCGCCGCCAGCTGTCGCTCAAGCGCGGCCAGACGTTCACTCTGCTCTCGTTGCAAGCGCGCAACTTCTGCCTGTTGCTGCTGGCGTTGCAGTTCGGCGGCCTGTCGGGCACGTTGCTCTGCTTCGCGCTCTGCCGACTCGCGGGCAATGGCCAGCGCTTCACTTTCCAGTCGCAGCCGCTCGAGCTCTTCACGCAATGCTTGCTCATTTCGTTCTGCTTCCAGACGCGCCAACTCCGCCAGTTCCGCGCGTTCAGCAAGTTCCGCAGCCTGCGCCGCAGCTTCCTGCTGAGCCAATAACGCTTCCTGCTCAGCTCTCTGGTTGGCACACGCCGTCAGCGCCAACAAAGAGACGAGTGAAAGCACCTTGAGTGCGTTCTGTGCATTGATGGTCATGATAGTCCCGTGGTGTCTGATTGCTCAACAGTGCCTACTTTATAATGAGTCACAGGTCTGTGACCAGCATAAGACCACTCCGGGACAGATGATTGGCTTATTTTCGGGCAACACCAACACTGACCGCGACTGGCGGTATAACGTATAATCGAATGGATTTTCATCAACAGGACGCCACATTCCAGACAATGACCATGAACAGGCGCCAGCGCAGATTTCTGATTTTGTGCAGCCCACTGCTGATTCTGGCGGGGGTTCTCCTGCTGCTTGCTGTTCTGTCACTGAGCTGGCGACCGGTCGTTCCCCACCCCGTACCGCTTGCCGAGGAAGATTTCCGTCAGGTCGAACAGCTGATCGTGGACAACAGCCCGGAACGTTTTCAGCAACAGGGAGAGCGGGCGCTGAGTCTCGATGACGAGCAACTGACCTTGCTCACCGCCTTTGCACTGTCGAACGTGCCTCAATTACAACACATTGCGGTGTCATTCAATATTGATGGAGACCAGGCGGTTGCGCAGATGAGCGTGCCACAGGCAATCGGCCCATTCACGATTTATCTCAATCTGCATGCGCGGTTTGCCCAGGACCAGGGACGGGCGCGCCTGCTTGAACTGCGCGCCGGTCGTTTGACTGTGCCTCGCAGCATTATGCGCTCCGCTGAACGTCTGGCTGGCTACCGATTGGAAACGGCCAGTGCTGCCAGTCAGGAGCTTGCCGCTATTCGTCATAGCGTTTTGACCTATCAGCTGGGTGACGACCAACTGCATTTGACACTGGCGTGGCAACCCAGTGTGTTATCGCAACTCAGATCCCAAGCTCAGCAGATATTTGTATCTGAACAGGATAGACAACGGATTCTCGCCTACCATCAACGTATCGCTGAAATCGCAATCGAGGCACGTGAGGTGCGTCGGCAAGTGCCCTTACAAAGTTTTATCCCGCCACTGTTTGAATTGGCGCATCAGCGTTCAGTACTGGACGGCGCAGATGCGATTGCTGAAAACCGGGCGCTGCTGCAAACACTGTCATTTTTTGTAAATAACCTGCCCATCACACAACTGACCGGCGATCAGCCGGTTGGTGATCTCGCAAACGCGTCCTTGCCACCCTCTGCACCGTCGATGATTGTCATGCTGCATCAACGCAACGATCTGGCCCTGCATTTTGTAAGCGCGTCCGCAATCGCTGCCTCTGCCGGTGTCACACTGGCAGAGGTGCTCTCAAACAGCAAAGAAGTTTATGATGCCCGTTACGGCACCGGTTTCAGTTTCAGCGATCTGACAGCCAACGCTGCCGGTGTGGCGCTGGGCGAATTTGCGACATCCACTCAGGAAAACGCAGAACACATTCAGCGCTTGTTGATGGAAACAGCATTGGAAACCGTTTACATGCCGGTCCCTCGCACAGATACCGATGGACTTGATGAGGCCACCTTTATCGAAAAGTTTGGCGACCGCGACAGCCCTGCTTACTTGCAACGATTGCAGGAAATTAACGACACAATAAAGGCGCTACAGCTTTACAATACAGACCCGCTACCAGAAAGTTTGACAACGGACCAGGCATGAGCAAATCAGACAACAACGGTTTTACAACCGGCAATCTGCACAACGACAGACGCGACAAACCCGAGCACGGTGTTTTGCACAAAGCAATCCATACCTCCGTCGCGTTCAGCTACGATGACGCCCGTGATCTGGCCAAGGTGTTTCAGGGCAAAATGCCCGGCTATAACTACGGACGCCAACAGAACCCGACGGTGAATGCCCTGCAAAGCCGCATTACTCGCATGGAGCAGGGTTTGACCAGTACGGCGTTTGCAACAGGAATGGCGGCCATCGGTTCCACCCTGTTTGCCTTGCTGCGCGCCGGCGATCATGTGATTTCCAGTGCATTTTTGTTTGGCAACACCAACAGTTTGTTTAACACTTTCCGCAACTTTGGTATCGAAGTCAGTTTTGTGGATACCACCTCTGTGGACAATGTCCGTGCTGCGCTGCAGGACAATACCCGTCTGGTGTTCACCGAAACCATTGCAAACCCGGTCACCCAGGTGGCTGATCTGGATGCCATTGGTGATCTGTGCCAACAACAGGGACTGATTTATGTCGTCGACAACACCATGACCTCGCCCTGGCTGTTCCGGCCCAAAACTGTTCATGCCAGTTTTGTGGTCAATTCGCTGACCAAATACATTGGCGGTCATGGCAATGCCTTGGGTGGCATGTTGACGGATACCGGCCTTTATGACTGGACCCGGTATCCGAATATTCTTGATCTCTACAAGCAGGGTGACCCGGCGCTGTGGGGGTCAACACAAATCCGCAAAAAAGGCTTGCGTGACTTTGGTGCGACGCTGGGACCTGAAGCCGCCCATCATTTGGCAGTAGGTTCGGAAACCTTGCCCATGCGTATGGATCGCGCCAGTGACAATGCCCAAAAATTGGCAGAATTCTGCGAATCGCACCCCAATATCAAACGCGTGTTTTTCCCCGGGTTGCTCAGCCATCCCCAGCATGACCGTGCCAGACGTCTTTTCAAAAAACCTGGCGCAATCATGAGCATTGAACTTGTTGACGATGTTGATTGTTTTGATTTTTTGAACAAACTGAGTTGTGTGGTGACCTCCAGCAATCTGGGCGACACTCGCACACTGGCGATCCCGGTCGCGCACACCATCTTTTACGAAATGGGTGCAGAGCGTCGGGCGTCAATGGGCATCGGCGATAATCTGATCCGATTGTCCGTGGGCATCGAAGATATTGACGATCTGCTTGCCGATTTTGCGCAGGCATTGGCATAAACCAGGCGTTTGCCACCTACAGGATTGACTTGACATGCAGACACTGTGTCACCTCGACGATATTGACGAAGGTCGGGCCAAAGGATTTGAGTTACATGGCAAGCAGCTCTTTGTTGTAAAAAAGGACAACCAGCTGCATCTGTATTACAACTACTGCCCGCACCTTGGCACACCACTGGAATGGCTCGAGGATCAATTTCTTGATTCTGACGGCACCTTTATCCAATGCGCCACCCATGGGGCCTTATTTGTTATCGAGAGTGGCCACTGTATTCAGGGCCCCTGCCGGGGCAAATCCCTGCGTGCCATCCCGTTTGTGATGGGCAATGGTTTTATGATGGTAGAGGACGCTGACGTTACCCGCCTTGGCCGCATCTAGCAGTCAGGCCAGCGCCTTGGCCAATCGCTCCATCGCCTGCTGCAGGCGCGGCAACGCGCTGGTATAAGCGAATCGGACGTATCGACGCGCCTCAAACTCGCCAAAATCAGTACCCGGCGTGACCGCAATGCCGTGATCTTCGAGCAGCCGATGACAAAAATCTTCACAATCGTCACTGAAACGGCTGATATCTGCGTAGCAATAAAATGCTCCCATCGGCTGCCATGGCAAGTCAAACCCCAGCGATATCAAGGCTGACGACAGATAATCCCTGCGCTCCCTAAAAGCGGCGCGCCGCTGCTCAAGTATGTCGACCACATCCGGATMAAATGCGCGAACCGCCGCAATTTGTGACACCGTGGGAGCGGAGATAAACAGATTCTGAGCCAGTATGTTGGCAGTTTCCACGAGGTACTCCGGTACAACTATCCATCCCAGTCGCCAGCCTGTCATCCCGAAGTATTTGGAAAAGCTGTTGATAACGATGGTATTGCCGCCCAAACTCAAGGCGCTGGGCAAATCCCCCATTCGCCGACTGGATGACGCTGGTACGGTAAAATCAAGGCCTTGATATATCTCGTCAACCATCAGGTGCACATGCCGCATCTGTGACCATGACGCCAGCGCCTGCAATTGACTGTGTGCTATCACCGCGCCCGTCGGATTAGCAGGCGATGCCAGCCATAGACCCTTTACCGATTCGTCAAACGCCGCCTCCAGTTGCGCCACGGAAGGCGCCGCCGCGCCAACAATATCCGGAGGCAAGAGACGTGCGCGCGCACCCGCCAGATGCACATAATTGCGATTGCAGGGGTAAGCCGGATCCGGCATCAACACGGTATCACCCGGATTCAGTAACAAATTGGACAGCAACACCAGTGCACCACTGGCCCCGGGAGTGACCAGAATTCGGTTCGGACTCAGATTCACGCCATGCTGCTGCCGATAGAATTCTGCAATTCGCTCGCGCAGCTCCGGCAAACCCGCCGCCGGAGTATAGGCCGTGTTTCCGGAACGCAACGCGGCTATGCCAGCCTCGGCGATGGGCTGCGCCGTCGTAAAATCAGGCTCACCAACCTCCAGATGAATGATGTCCCGGCCAGTTGCCTGCAACTGTCGCGCACGCTCAAGCACATTCATGACACGAAATGGATTCACAAGCAGGGTTCTATCGGCGGGCGTCAGTCTGAAATCTGTCATAGTCATGCGGTATGCTGGGTGGATTTACTGCAAGAGCTGTGTGTCGGCTCTACAATTGGGGGTGGTTGTCAAGTGAGAAGGCCGACCATAACATTTTTTCTGGTCTGGGCGGTAATAATCTGGTAGCTTACCGCGCTTGCCAAAATCCGTGACCCTTAAACGGTCAGTTGGCAAGTGCGCAGGATCGCGCTACTGTTAAGCGTCTAATAGGGTATGAGGCCTTGTTAACCATGTCCAAAAATCAATCTGCTGCAGAAACATCGACCTTATTAAAGACTTTTACGCCCTACACTCCTAAAAAGGGCGAAGAGTATATGAGCGACGGACAGAGAGACCACTTTAAGGCTATTTTGCGCGATTGGCGCAACCAGCTGATGGAAGAGGTTGACCGGACTGTGCATCACTTGCAGGATGACGCTGCCAATTATCCTGATCCGGCCGACAGGGCAACACAGGAAGAGGAATTCAGCCTGGAGCTGCGAACGCGCGATCGCGAGCGCAAACTGATCAAAAAAATTGACTCAACCATTGAGAAAATTGTTCAGAATGACTACGGCTACTGCGAGTCCTGCGGCATAGAAATTGGAATTCGTCGTCTCGAAGCACGTCCTACCGCAGACAAATGCATTGACTGCAAAACGCTGGATGAAATCCGCGAAAAACAGTGGGGCGCATAAGCCGCCTGCTGACATCGAATTGCGACCTGTAAACCCCGGTGTGCCAGTGACTGTTGCACCGGGTCAACAGCTTCCGCACGGTACAACGTCTGGCTATGTCGGTCGTTTTGCACCTTCCCCCACCGGCGCGTTACATTTTGGTTCCCTGCTTGCGGCATTGGCGTCCTATCTGGATGCTCGCGCCAGTCACGGCACCTGGCTGCTGCGCATGGAAGATCTGGACCCAAGCCGCGAACCCGCTGGCGCAGCACAACAGATCATTGACACGCTGGAATCGTTCGGACTGCTTTGGGATGGCCCGGTGGTATACCAGAGCTCACGATTGGCGGAATACCAGAATACACTGGCATGGCTGGAGCAACGTGGACTGACGTATGCCTGCGACTGCTCTCGGCAACGTACCCGCGCTAATAACGGCATATATGACAATCATTGTCGGCATCGCTTAACGCCGCCACCGGCTGACTTTGCGATCCGCTTGCGATTGCCTGATATCCGTATTTGTTTTGACGATCGTATTCAGGGGGCTTACCAGCAGGACCTGCTCTCGCAATGCGGTGACGTGGTTTTGCGACGTCGCGACGGTCTGATTGCTTATCAATTGGCGGTGGTGGTAGACGATGCCTGGCAAGGTGTGACCGATGTTGTCAGAGGGTTTGATCTGATCGATTCCACACCCCGGCAAATAGCCCTGCAGCAACTGCTGCACTGCTCAACACCTCGCTATGCCCACATCCCGGTGGCCTGTAACCAGCAGGGGCAAAAACTCAGCAAACAACATTTCGCCAAAGCGCTGGCGCCAGACAACACCGCTCTTTATCTGCGCGAAGCATTAAATTTTCTTGGTCAGGACATGTCCGGGATACGCCGCCTGGAGACAACGTCCAGTCTTCTGCAAAGGGCGATTGAACGCTGGGATATACAGCGTGTGCCCAAGTTGGCTAATATCCCGGTCGAACAACAACTTGGCTAGGCAATAACCGTATGTATATCCCGCCATCCACCCTGATTTTTCTGGTTTCCAGCTATTTGCTGTTCCTGCTCAGCGTGGAATGGGCGATGCAGCCCCATGGCGCGTGGTATCGCCCGTTGTTGATCTGTTTTGTGGTTATTGCCTTGGCTGCCTGGTCGTTCCGGGAACAGAATTCCGATGAACTTTGAACTAAGCACCTTATTTGCGCTGGGCGTGGGTTACCTGATCGTTTTGTTCGGGATCGCTTACATCACCGAGCGTGGATGGATTCCTGAGCGTGTGGTGCGCCATCCCGTTGTTTACGTGCTGTCGCTCGGCGTGTTTGCCAGTGTCTGGTCATATTATGCGTCCACCGGCAATGCATTTCGGGATGGTTTCGGTTACCTGGCGCCTTTTATTGGTATCTCTCTGGCATTTTTATTATCGCCCTTATTGCTGCGCCCGATTCTGAATCTGACCAAAACCTACCAGCTAAGCTCACTGGCCGACCTGTTGTCATTCCGGTACCGCAGCCCCTGGGCTGGCACATTGACGACGCTGGTAATGCTGATGGTCGTCATGCCGTTGTTGTCGCTACAAATTGAAGCTGTCGCCACCACAGTCAGTCTGTTGTCGCCGGATGCATCTCAAACCACCTTGGCAATCACGTTCTGTCTTTTAATTACCTTGTTTGCCATATTTTTTGGCACTGGCAAAGGGTCGGGGAGAGAGCGTCACGAAGGCCTGGTAATGACCATCGCCTTTGAGTCGCTGGTTAAATTGCTTGCGCTGTTGGCCGTGGGTATTTTTGCGGTGTACCAGGGTTTTGGCAGCCTGGACATGATGGAGCAATGGGTTCGCGAGCAACCGGAACTGCTGCGCCGCATCAAAGAACCCGCAGCACCCGGCACATTTCAGATCATGGTGCTGGTGTTTTTCAGTGCCGCGGTAGCAACACCTCAGATGTTTTACATGACCTTTCATGAAAACAATCACCCCAGGGCGCTCAGTGTCGCCAGCTGGGGTTTGCCGTTGTATTTTCTGTTGTTGAGTTTGCCCGTGTTGCCCATTCTGTGGGCAGGCTTACGCTCTGGTGCACTCACGCCCATGGAATATTACCCGGTGACCCTCGGGGCGCATTACAACTCCGAGCTGTTTACGCTGATTGGATTTATTGGTGGCATGTCCGCAGCCAGTGGACTGATCATTGTCATCACACTTGCCTTGTCCACCATGTGCCTGAATCATTTGATACTACCGGTCTGGCAACCGAGTGCGCGTCAGGATATCTACCGTTGGTTGTTGTGGAAACGTCGGGCCCTGATCGCCGCATTGATCTGGGGAGGGTTCCTGTTTTATTACCTCCCCGATAATCAGCAGAGTATTCGCGCCATCAGCAATACCGGGTTGATTGGCAGCTTGCAGTTCTTACCGGCAATTGTTGCCTTGTTGTATTGGCCGAAAGGCAATAAAAAAGGTTTTATGGCCGGGCTGGCTGCCGGCACGGCTATCTGGTTTGTGTTTCTGGTCTTGCCAGTCGCTTCTGGCACCAACTTTTTCACCCTCGGCAATATGAATACCCGCGAGATTGTCGCGCTGTCGCTGGTCTGCAATATTGCATTGTTTATGCTGGTGTCCCTGCTGACACGCAGTTCAACCGAGGAGAGAATCTCCGCTGATATCTGCTCTGTGGACAACCTGAGGCGTCAACGACGTGCGGGTTTGACTGCCAGTTCGCCACAGGAGTTTATTGCGCAGCTCACCAAACCTTTGGGTGAGCGCACGGCAACGCGCGAGGTAATGCAGGCATTGCGCGATCTCAACATGGATAAACAGGACAGCCGTCCCCAGGCGTTGCGGCAGTTGCGCAGTCGACTGGAGGCCAACCTGTCTGGCTTGTTAGGTCCGGCCATTGCACACGATCTTATTGACCGGTTCCTGCCCTTTACATCAACCAGCGAAAGTGTGTCAGCCGACGTCACTGCCATTGAAAGCCGAATCGAAGCATATCGCAGCAATTTGTCAGGCATGGCTGCCGATCTCGATAATCTGCGGCGTTATCATCGCCAAATTTTGATGGATCTGCCGCTGGGGGTGTGCTCTCTTGGGCCCGACGATCAGATCATCATGTGGAACCATGCCATGGAGACATTAACAGGCATTACGACGGAGGAAGCGGTCGGCATGCATCTCAGCGAGATCGGCAGTCCTTGGTACAAACTGTTAAATCAGTTTTTGCACGGCGAGACCGCGCATCAACACAAGCTGACCATCAATGTGAACGGTGGAAAACGTTACATCAGTCTGCATAAAGCGGTGATTGAAAAATCCACCACGCGCCGTATCGAGCAGGATGGCATCATCATTCTGCTCGAGGACCTCACCGAAACCGAACTGCTTGAAGAAGAGCTGGCTCACAGTGAACGCCTGGCATCCATTGGCCGACTGGCCGCGGGCGTGGCTCATGAAATAGGCAACCCTATTACCGGCATTGCTTGCCTTGCCCAGAACATTCGCGATGAGACCAGCAACGACGAACTGCGTAGCATGGCGCGTCAGATCATTGAACAGACCGATCGTACCTCACGTATAGTGCAGTCGCTGGTCAATTTTGCGCACAGTGGCAGCCACAATAAAGCCGACCAACGTCATGAAGTTGTGCAGGTTGCGACGTGTATTGAAGAAGCAATTGCGCTGATCTCGCTCAATAAAAAAGGCAAACACATGCACTTTGTTGTGCACTGCGAGACAAATGCCCGCATACTCGGAGACTCTCAGCAATTGCTGCAGGTTTTGGTTAATCTGATCAATAATGCCCGTGACGCCAGCCCGGCAGACAGCACCATCACCATTGATTGCGAGAGGATTGCCGCGTCTATTCAAATCAGCGTCTCAGATGAGGGCAGTGGCATTCCCGAAGCTATCCGGGATCGGGTATTTGAACCATTTTTTACAACCAAAGAACCCGGAGAAGGCACAGGACTGGGTTTGTCACTGGTATACAGTCTGGTTGAAAACCTTGGCGGACATATTGATATAATGAATGCCACAGCAAAGCGGAATAACCCGGGCGCACGCGTCGTGCTGAGTTTTCCCTGTTATGATGAATCCATTAACAAGAGCTGAGCCAGCCTTCCTCAGACTGTTCTCAAACAAACAGCTAATCGAGTAATTGAATGACTGCACATTACAAAGTTCTGGTTGTAGAGGATGAACCGGTCATCCGCACGGCCCTGCGTCGCCTGCTAGAGCGGCACGGATATGTTGTCAGTGAAGCCGGCTCAGTCAAAGAAGGCGTTGCCTTGCTGGCAGAAAACAGCTTTAACATTGTGATCAGTGACCTCCGTTTACCGGGTGCGCCCGGCACTGATCTGATCAAGGCCACACGCACGCCTGTGCTGATCATGACCAGCTACTCCAGTCTGCGCTCCGCCATTGACTCCATGAAGCTCGGCGCAGTGGACTACATTCCGAAACCCTTTGAACACGAGGAAATGCTGCAGACGGTTGAGCGCATTATCAAAGACAATGCTGGCAAAAATGTAGCACCCAAATCCGTTGAACCCCCGCCAGAACCTCCTGTGCCAGGCATGATCGGCAGCTGCCCGCAGATGATGGAACTGTTTCGCCGTATCCGCAAAGTAGCGCAAACCAGCTCAACCGTGTTGATCAATGGTGAATCCGGCACCGGCAAGGAATTGGTTGCGCGTGCCATTCATCAACTGAGTGATCGCAAAGACTCCGAGATGATCTCAGTCAACTGTGCCGCGATTCCTGAAAATCTGATTGAATCCGAATTGTTTGGCCATGAAAAAGGTGCCTTCACCGGTGCGACCGCCAATAGAACCGGACTGGTAGAGGCTGCTAATGGCAGCACCTTGTTCCTCGATGAGATTGGTGAGTTACCGCTGGATGCACAGGCCAGGTTGTTACGTGTACTGCAAGAAAGCGAAATTCGTAAGGTTGGCTCCGTACAATCCCGAAAGGTGGATGTCAGACTGGTTGTCGCGACCCACCGTGATCTGAAACAACTGGTCATTGATGGTGATTTCAGAGAAGACCTGTACTACCGCATCAACGTGATGGCGCTGCTATTACCGCCTCTGAAAGAGCGCGGCAACGATATTCTGGAGCTCGCAGACGCGATTCTGGAGCGAACCTGCAAGCGATTGAAATCCCCGCTGCTGTTTTTCACCAACGATGCCACACAGGCGATTGCAACCTACCCATGGCCCGGTAACGTGCGCGAGCTTGAAAACGCCATCGAGCGGGCCGTTGTCCTTGCCGAGTCTGAAGAAATCGGCGCTGAACTGCTGGCCATTGATCTGACCGGTAACAAACGCACCATCAGACCGCTTACCGAGCGCTCCATGATGGATCATCAGGGTACCGACGAGTCGGATGCTGCGGAAGAGTTGTCCCTCGAGGACTATTTCCAGAAGTTTGTGCTGGAACACCAGGACCAGATGAACGAAACCCAGCTCGCAAAAAAGCTGGGCATCAGCCGCAAATGCCTGTGGGAGCGCCGCCAACGCTTTGGCCTGCCACGCAAGAAGAAACACGCCTGAAACTGTTACCGATACCCATCTACCCATTTAAACAGAGACTTTTGGTAACACTTGCTTCCCAAACACCATTTCAAGCCCGTTAACAGAAATACTATCTCATTGTTTTTAATGCGCTTTAACAATCTGGCACGGTTAATGCTTTATCAGCGATACAACAATAATAAGAAATAATAAAAATAACGACGCATAACAAAAAAAATCGCATCAATCATTGGTGTACAAAAATAATAAAAATAATCAGATCGGGCTCGCAGTAATCAATGCATTTGCATAAACGCTGTCAGTACTGACTTAGAAACTGGCGCACTTGACTTGAGTGCCTACCAAGAAGAACAAAAAGAAACAATAATAACAATAATACATACCTTCCTTGCGGGGGGGTCAAGTCACCCCCCAGAGCATTTCCCCTGCACACATCTCACACTTCAGTGTATTATTGCCGCCTTTGTCGCCGACAGTGTCTGCGTAGACAACAAGCTATTGCAGGTGTATCCAATAGAGCTTGTACCCATCAACGGTAGTGACCTTGAGCTTGACACCCGATGATTAAAAAGCTGGTAAACATCCTTTTTGGCAGATCCGGCCAAACCGGCACCGGTGTGACGCAAAAACCTGACGCAAGCACTGCTGACAAACGGCAGACCGGGTTACCGGAAGAAAAAAACCGCCGCTCACGGCGCAGCGCTGAGAAATCCAGAGAAGCGCCGCGCAATAAATCCAACGCGCACACAACAAACGAATCACGTCACGAGCTACCTGCAGCACTGCGCAAATTGGATTTACGCAATGTCCGGGTGGTCGCGCGCGAAGATCACAACATCTCGCGACGCGATATCTCTCCCAATGCGCTCAAAGTGCTTTATCGATTGAATGAAGCGGGTTTTCAGGCATTTCTGGTTGGCGGAGGTGTCCGCGACCTGTTGCTGGGCGGCCACCCCAAAGACTTTGATATCTCCACCGATGCGACGCCCGAAGATGTCAGGGAAGTGTTTCGCAATTCCAGAATCATCGGAAGACGATTCAAAATTGCGCATGTGCGTTTTGGTCAGGAAATTATTGAAGTCACCACCTTCCGCGCCCACCACGAAATTGAGACAGAAGTTGAGGAGGGGGAATCGCGTCGTCACATCCGCGACCTCGATTCGGCCCATTCAAGCACCGGCATGATCCTGCGCGACAACGTCTATGGCAGTATCAACGACGACGCAGTGCGCCGCGACTTTACTGTCAATGCGCTGTATTACACTGCCAATGGCTTCTGGTTACTGGACTTTGTGGATGGCCTCAGTGACATCGAACACAGACTGATCCGTATGATTGGCGACCCGGAGACCCGTTACAAAGAGGATCCGGTTCGTATACTGCGCGCCATCCGTCTGGCGGCCAAACTGGACTTCACTATCCACAAAGACACCGAAGCGCCGATTGCCCGCCTGGCGACCCTGTTAGAGTCCATCTCCCCTGCCCGCTTGTTTGATGAAACCGTCAAATTGTTCACCGGCGGCCAGGCAGAAGCTACCTTTGAACTGCTGCGTCGCTACAAAGTGGCTGACTATCTGTTTAAACCCACCCTACGCTGCCTTGGAGACAAAAACTCTAACGACAGCCGCTTGGTACAACTGGCATTACAGAATACTGACAAACGTCTGGCAGACGGCAAATCCGTAACACCCGCGTTTTTGTATGCCGCACTACTTTGGCCTGCGATGCAGGCCAGATTACGTGAAGAATTTCCAGACCGTGTTGCCCCCCTGTCAGCGATGCAGGACGCCGCGACGGACACGATTGTGGAGCAACTCAGATACACCGCGATTCCCAAGCGTTTCACTGCGGTAATGCGTGAAATTTGGGAATTGCAGTGGCGCATGCAACCTCACAGCCGGAAGCAGGTCGAAAGTGTGATTGCACACCCTCGTTTCAGGGCCGCTTATGACTTTCTGCTACTGCGTGAAGAGTCGGGTGAGCAACTTGGCAATGCCGGCGACTGGTGGACCCGATTCCAGTTGGGAGACCGCGCTGCACAGGAAGTAATGATCGAAGGCCTGAGCGCGGTCAAAGCGCCACGCAAACGCCGACGCAAGCCAAAATCGTCCTCTGCATCCAGAGTGGAGCCGGCCAGTGAATAAACCCTTGCCCCGCTACATCGCTGTAGAAGGCCCGATCGGCGTCGGCAAAACCAGCCTGGCAAAACGACTCGCCCAAACCTTCAATTACGACATCGTGCTTGAGAAACCCGAGGAGAACCCTTTCCTCGAACGCTTTTATCGCAATCCCAGACAGTACGCACTGTCTACCCAATTATTCTTTTTGTTTCAGCGCGCACAGCAATTACAAGACCTGAAACAGGACGATCTGTTTGAGCCCGTGCGGGTCGCTGATTTCCTGATTGATAAAGATCGCCTGTTTGCGCATCAGAATCTGGACCCTGATGAGTTTGTCCTGTATGAAAACGTGTACAGACACCTGACAGTGCACGCGCCAGTGCCTGATCTGGTGATTTATTTACAGGCTCCTACGCATGTGCTGCTCAGTCGCATACAAAAACGCGGCATACTCGCAGAACAGGCTATTGAGGCAGACTACCTCGACCGGTTAAACGCGGCCTACACCTCGTTTTTCCACTATTACGACCAGTCACCCCTGTTAATTGTGAATAGTACGGATATCGACCTGGTTGGCAGAGATGAAGACTACCAACAACTGGTTGATCGCATTCTTCAGGCACCTCAAGGTGTCCATTACTTCAATCCCAGCCCGGCCTTGCTGTGAGCCGAGGCAAGGGCTAAGCTGCCCCTGCCATCACTGCAACAAGGCACGGACAATACGGGTCGGCTGAACCAGCGGTTGCGGCCCGGAGGACATCGTCATGAGCACACAATCAGCGCAACAACACATCACCTTGAACACACTGAACAAACTACGCGCCAGCGGGCAGAAGTTTTCCTGCCTGACCGCCTACGATGCGTGTTTTTCCGGGTTGCTGAATGAGGCCGGTATCGACGTCATTCTGGTGGGCGATTCGCTGGGTATGGTGCTTCAGGGCCATGACAGCACCTTGCCGGTGACCATGGCCGACATGGTGTATCACGTGCAGTGTGTGAAGCGCGCCAACAAACGTTCCTTTCTGATGGCAGACATGCCATTTATGAGCTACTCCTCTGATACAGAGACCCTCGAGAATGCTGCCGCTCTGATGCGTGCCGGCGCTGAAATGGTCAAACTCGAAGGCGGTGCATGGCTGGAAAGCTCAACACGCCTGCTCTCGGAACGCGGCATTCCCGTGTGTGTACATATGGGGCTGACCCCGCAGTCCATCAATCGCATCGGCGGTTATCTGGTGCAGGGACGCGATCCTGTGCAAGCGGAAAACATGGTCAAGGAAGCTTTGTTGCTGCAGGAGGCTGGCGCCAGCATTTTATTGTTGGAGTGTGTGCCGACGGCGCTGGCCAAACGCATCACAGACGCGCTCGACATCCCGGTTATTGGTATTGGTGCAGGGCCACACACCACCGGACAGGTGCTGGTATTACACGATCTGCTGGGCATCTCACCTATCAAGCCCAAATTTGTTAAAAACTTTTTACCTGAATCGGACAATGGTATCGCAGGTGCGATCAAAGCCTACGCCGACGCCGTCAAGTCTGGCCAGTTTCCAGCGCCAGAACACTGTTTCGATTAAACGCCAGGTCATCACGCCACGGAATCCCTCTTATGAAAATTTGCCATCAGGCCAGTGAACTGCGCCAACTGTTAAACACCTATCGGCGCGAAGGCAAATCCATTGCGCTGGTGCCGACCATGGGTAATCTGCACCGCGGCCATGTGCGTCTGGTCGAAAAGGCGGTGGAACTGGCAGATGTTGTTGTCAGTACAATTTTTGTGAACCCCATGCAGTTTGGTCGCCACGAGGATCTCGACAAATATCCGCGAACCCCGGACGCCGATATTGAAAAACTCACCGCCGCCGGCTGCGCTGTTTTGTTTACGCCATCAGTCAATGAAATGTATCCGCTCGGTCTGGACGACCACACTGTGGTTTCCGTGCCTGCCATTTCCGAACGTCATTGCGGTGCCAGCCGACCCGGCCATTTTGAGGGTGTCGCCACCGTCGTCTGCAAACTGTTTAATCTGGTCCAGCCTGACCATGCGGTGTTTGGCCTCAAGGACTACCAGCAATTCAAAGTCATCCGCAAAATGAATGCAGATTTGTGTTTTGGTATCCAGCTGACCGGTGTAGCCACCGAGCGCGATGAAAACGGCTTGGCCTTGAGTTCACGTAACGGTTATCTCAGCGCTGAGGAAAAACACACGGCACTGACAATTATTCAGACGCTGCGTGACACCGCTGCACAGATGCAGAACGGCGCGCGTGATTTTGCCGCATTGGAACAAGCCGCTAAGGCTACATTTGAATCCAGACTGATCCGGCCGGACTACTTTTCAATCTGCAAGGCAGATACATTGGCGCCAGCCAGCGCTGATGACACGGATCTGGTGATTCTGGCGGCCGCCTGGGTTGGCAGTACCCGTCTGATTGACAATATTGAGGTCAACCTGTAAATCCGCAATCATCATCTGATGGGCTACAGGTCATTAACAACAAGGAGCACAACATGTCGCACGAAAAAATCTACCCAGCCAGTGGTTTCACCAGCAAACATACGCTGATTGATCAGGCCGGTTACACGCGCATGTATGAACACTCGATTACTGATCCAGAGTCTTTCTGGGGCGAACAGGCCGATCAGTATCTGAGCTTCTTTTCCACGTACAGCAACGTCTATGAAGGCGACTTCAGCAAAGGTTCAGTGACCTGGTTTAAAGACGCCAAACTCAACGTCAGCTGGAACTGTATCGACCGCCACTTGCCGCAGCGCGCTGCTCAGACTGCCTTTATCTGGGAAGGCGATGATCCCGCCGACAGCAAACATATCACCTATGCTGAATTACACGAGGCTGTCAGCAGGCTAGCCAATGTCATAAAACAACGTGGTGTAAAAAAAGGCGATCGTGTGTGCATTTATATGCCGATGATCCCGGAAGCTGCCTATGCCATGCTGGCCTGTGCACGTATCGGCGCCATACATTCCGTGGTATTTGGCGGCTTCTCGCCTGACGCCATACGTGACCGCATCCAGGACTCCGACTGTCAGACCGTCATCACCGCCGATCAAGGTGTGCGCGGCGGCAAGCTGATTCCCTTAAAAGCCAACGTGGATAAAGCGCTGACGCAGTGCCCCAATGTACACAGCGTGATTGTGGTCAAACACACCGGCAACTCAATTGACTGGCACCCTGGCCGCGACGTCTGGTATCACGAGGCAGCAGCCAGTGTCAGTGCCGTCTGCGAAGCTGAGATCATGGACGCTGAAGATCCGCTGTTTATTCTGTACACCTCCGGCTCTACCGGTAAACCCAAAGGTGTGTTGCACACCACAGCCGGTTATCTGCTGCAGGCTGCCATGACCCACCGTTATGTGTTTGACTACCGTGAAGGTGAAGTGTACTGGTGCACAGCCGACGTTGGCTGGGTCACCGGCCACAGTTATATTGTGTATGGCCCGCTGTGCAATGGTGCGACCTCACTCATTTTTGAAGGGGTACCAACGTATCCCGATGCCTCGCGTTTCTGGCAGGTGATCGACAAACATAAAGTGAATATTTTTTACACCGCACCGACGGCACTCAGGGCGCTGATGAGTCTGGGAGATGACCTGGTCAACACCAGCTCACGCGCCTCAATACGCTTGTTAGGCTCGGTCGGCGAACCCATCAATCCCGAAGCATGGGAATGGTATTACCGTGTGGTCGGCGAAAACCGCCGCCCCATCGTGGATACCTGGTGGCAAACAGAAACCGGCTCCACTATGATCAGTCCGCTGGCCGGTGTCACCGATTTAAAACCCGGCTCAGCTTCTCTGCCCTTTTTTGGTGTTAAACCTGCGCTGCTGGACTCCCACGGCAAAATCATTGAGGGTGCCGGCAAAGGCAATCTGGTAATTACCGGCAGTTGGCCAGCACAGATCCGCACGGTGTTTGGTGATCATCAACGCTGTGTGGACACCTATTTCAAGACCTATCCTGGTTACTACTTTACAGGCGACAGCGCACGGCGCGATGAAGACGGTTACTACTGGATCATCGGCCGTGTGGATGACGTTATCAACGTCTCCGGCCATCGACTGGGCACCGCTGAACTGGAAAGCGCACTGGTATTACACCCGAAAGTCGCGGAAGCAGCAGTGGTAGGTTATCCGCACGACATCAAAGGCAACGCCGTGTATGCCTATGTCACGCTGATGACGGGCATCCCTGAATCCGAAGAACTGCGCAAAGAATTAATCAAATTTGTGGCGGATGAAATTGGCGCGTTTGCCAAACCGGAAATCATTCAGTTTGCACCTGGCTTGCCCAAAACCCGCTCCGGCAAAATCATGCGTCGTATCCTGCGCAAGATCGCCGCCAATGAAATTGAGCATCTGGGGGACACCAGCACACTGGCTGACCCATCCGTTGTTGAACAGTTGATTAACCATCGCGTCAATCGTTAACGAGGTTTTTTATGCAGGAAGTTGTCATTGTTGCCGCAGGACGTAGCGCCATTGGTACGTTTCAGGGCGAGTTGTCAGGGGTCCCCGCCACCGAACTGGGCAGTCAGATTATCAAAGCATTGATTGCGCGCCACGGCATCAATCCCGCCGACGTTAACGAAGTCATTATGGGTCATGTGTTGACGGCTGGTTGCGGTCAGAATACCGCGCGGCAGACCAGCATTAAGGCGGGACTGGGTATCGAAACGCCAGCGATGACCATCAATAAAGTCTGCGGCTCAGGCCTGAAGGCTGTTCATCTGGCCGCACAAGCCATCGTCGCAGGTGACGCAGAGATGATTGTTGCCGGTGGTATGGAGAATATGAGCCTGTCCGCCCATGTGCTGCCCAATTCACGCAGCGGCCAGAAAATGGGCCATTGGCAAGCAGTTGATACCATGCTGCACGACGGCTTGTGGGACGCGTTTAACAACTACCACATGGGCATCACAGCAGAAAATCTCGTCGACAAATATCAGATCAGCCGCGAGGAACAAGATGCGTTTGCACTGAGCTCGCAGCAAAAAGCACTGACTGCGATGGAGTCCGGGCGCTTCAGCAGCGAAATCATTCCCATCAGCATCCCCCAGAAAAAAGGCGCGGTGACGCTGTTTGACAAAGACCAGGGCCCGCGCGCTGGCACCACGATAGAAGGTCTGGCACGACTGCCTGCCGCCTTTAAAGCGGGCGGCAGTGTCACTGCCGGCAATGCCTCGGGACTCAATGACGGCGCCGCGGCGGTGATTGTCTGCAGCAAAGCCCGCGCCGACGCGCTTGGCCTCACACCACTGGTCACCATCAAGGCTTGGGCCAATGCCGGAGTTGATCCCGCCATCATGGGCATCGGCCCGGTATCGGCTACCCGACGAGTACTGGCCAAAGCTGGCTGGACACTCGATGAGGTCGATCTGATTGAGGCCAACGAAGCGTTTGCGGCGCAGTCATTGGCGGTCGCCAAAGAGCTACAGTGGGATATGGACAAGGTGAACGTTAACGGTGGCGCCATTGCCTTGGGTCACCCGATCGGCGCCTCGGGTTGCCGCGTGCTGGTCACCCTGATTCACGAGATGATTCGTCGTGATGTACACAAAGGCATTGCGACCTTGTGTATTGGTGGCGGACAGGGCGTGGCTATTGCAGTGGAGCGCTGAGCCTCCGCATGCATTCGCTCGTTTAAAGAATAAGCATCACGCCTTTCATAGTTTTGGTTTTTCCGCGCCATGTGGCGCACTTTTCAACTGATTGAGGTTTTTATGTCGCAGTCCATGTACAACAACTCTGTGCCCGTGTTTATCCACGTGTTAAAAAATCTGTCTGCCATTCTGGAAAAAGCTGAGGCCTCGGCTACCAGCAGAAATATTGACCCGTCGGTGCTGATCAATGGCCGACTGGCACCGGATATGTTCCCACTCTCCCGCCAGATTCAGATTGCCAGTGACATGGTCAAAGGCGGCGGCGCCCGCTTGGCGAGTGTCGACAATCCCAAATTTGAGGATACCGAGAGCACCTTTGAAGAACTGCAGGCACGCATCGCCAAGACTATCGCTTTTCTGGAAACGCTGACACCCGCACAGATTGACGGTTCTGAGGAGAAAGACATCAAAATTCAGGCTGGGCCCAGTGAGTTTGAATTCAAAGGGCTGCAGTATCTGAACCACTGGGTATTCCCCAATCTGTATTTCCATGTCACTACGGCTTATAACATTTTGCGACACAACGGCGTGGCACTGGGTAAACGCGACTTCCTGTCGGGTGGCAGCACCTTGTAGGATAAAACTATTCAGCTAGCAGAATATCGGCTACCGCCTGATGCTGGCTGAGGTAGACCTTGCCGGTGATGTCATGCAGAAAGTGGCTACGCTTCAGCGCGTCCATCACCAGCCCTTTGACTTCCGACAAATGCAAGCGGATACCGAGCTCACCCAAACGGCTGTTGATCGCCTCCAGTGATTCCAGCGCGCTTAAGTCTATTTCGTTGACCGCGCTGCACATCAAAATGACGTGCTTGAGCGCGGGGCGCTCGGCAATTTCTTTGTAAATCAGATCTTCCAGAAATCGTGTATTGGCAAAATACAGGCTTTCATCCACGCGCAGCGACAAAATATGCGGATGGGTAATCACTTGGTGCCGCAGCACGTTGCGGAAATGTTCGGTGCCGGGCACTTCACCCACGATCGCCACGTGAGGGCGTGAACTTTTGTACAAATGCACAAAAATCGACACCAGAACACCAGCGCCCACACCCGCTTCTACACCCACGCCCAAGGTCACTACGATGGTACTGAGCACGGCCAGAAAATCCGCATGGGAATAATTCCAGGCTTTTTTCACAATACTGAAATCGACCAATGACCACACCGCGACAATAATCGTGGCAGCCAGCGTTGCGCGGGGCAACCATGCCAACAGTGGCATCAGGAAAAATGTCGCCGCTGCAATCAGTATCGCAGCAAACAGGCCGGCGGCAGGGGTCGCCGCCCCCGCATCAAAATTGACCACGGAGCGCGAAAACCCGCCCGCGACAGGGAAACCGCCCGCAAGTGAGGCTGCAATATTGGAGCTGCCCAGCCCAATCAACTCCTGATCCGGATCGATACGTTCACGTTTTTTGGCAGCAAGCCCTTGTGCAACAGACACTGACTCTACAAAACCAAGAATGGCAATCAACACAGAGGGGCCGGCCAGTGCTTGCCACAACGGCATGGAAAACGCTGGTAACGATAACCCTGGCAACCCTGTTGGCACCGCGCCAACCAACGCCAGACCTTGGTCACCAAGATTCAGTGACCAGGCGGCAACACCACTGCCAACCACCGCCAGAATCGGACTCAAGCGTGCAGCCATGGTTGCCGCCCGCGCAGACAGCCCAATCTTTTCAAGCAGAGGCGCCATTGCTTTGCGCGACCAGAACAAATAAATCAGTGTCAGCAAACCAACGATGATCGTTGGCCAATTGGGATCGGGAACGGCAGCAACAACAGCTACCAACAGCGAGTGCAATAATTCAGCCAGGTTGTGTCCGCCCGCGCTGATGCCTAGCAAAGCAGGCACCTGACCGAGCGCAATCAAAATGCCTGATGCGGTAATAAAACCGGCAATCACCGGATGGGATAAAAAATTGGCAACAAACCCCAGGCGCAACACACCCATCAACACCAGAAACAGCCCGGATATCAACGCCAGAATCATCGCTGCTGACATGATTTGTGCGGGGTCACTCAGCTCCAGACGGCTGACAGCCGCTGCCGTCATCAGCGAGATCACGGCCACCGGACCCACTGACAACGCCCGACTGGTGCCAAACAAGGTGTAAGCCACCAGTGGCAGGATGCTGGCGTAAAGACCCATCTCAGGAGGAAGGCCCGCCAACATGGCATAGGCCAACGACTGGGGAATCAGCATGACCATTACAATCACGGCGGCCAGCATGTCATCGGCAAACTGGCGCCCTTGGTATCCAGAACCCCATTCGACAATGGGCAACCAGCGTTTTAAACCCTTTGCAGCCAAGCTACTCTCCCGGCAAAATTACGCTTTTTGACTCAACCAGCTGGCGATGCCACTCAGGTCGTATCCAGCCGCTGTTCCGGCCGACACAATGGCTTCCGGCGCCAGACCCTTGATACCTGACGCCAAGCCCCACAGCTGAATAGAGCGAGTGCCACTGCGGCAGAACGCTAGAATGGGTTTTGGTAACTCATCCAACGCTGCGCTCATTGCTGCAATGTCTTCCATCGTCAGTTGACCGGACACAACCGGAATGTAACTGAACTTGATGTCGTGCTCTTGTGCAACGGCTTCAATTTCATACCGCGGTGGTTGTCCGTAGCTTTCGCCGTCGGGACGGTTGCAGATGATGGACTTGAAGCCGGCAGCGGCCATCGCATCCACATCGTCAGCGGTGATTTGTTCGGCGACTGCGAAGTCGTCGGTTACCCATTTTGCTTGTGTCATAAATATTCTCTCGTGGCTTTGGGGACGGAGCTGACATAGGCTTCGTTCCTGGTTTTTGTGTGGATACCCTATCACTTGGCTTTGGGGACGGAGCTGTACCTCCGTCCCGGTTTGGCGTCATTTCGTGACGGGCGTCACCATCCACTCTCTTCCTTTGAGCATGCCGTTCCAGTACATCCAGGGGAGGAAGTCTTTTTTCAGAATCCATGCCGCGCGTGTGGGTTGAGTGCCATTGATGATCCAGTCCGGAAAACTGGGCAGCAGCTTGCCACCAAAACCGAACTCGGCCAACACAATTTTGCCCTTCTCAACCGTCAGTGGGCAGGAGCCGTAACCGTCATACTCGGCAATACCGCTGAGCACCCCCATATCGGACAAAATGTTCACCGCTACAATCGGCGCCTGTTTACGCGCTGCGGCCATGGTTTTGGCATTGGGGGCATTCATCACATCCCCCAACGACCAGATATTAGTGTATTTCTTATGTTGCAAAGTCTTCTGATCCACATCAACCCAACCAGCAGCATCCACCAGTGGACTGCTGCGCACAAAATCAGGTGCCTGTTGCGGCGGGCATACGTGAATCATATCAAAGTGAGTCTCTACCGTTTCTTTTGTACCGTCCGCGCCGGTTTTGACAAACCAGGCGGTTTTACTGTCACCGTCAATTTTCACCAGATTGTGCGTAAAATTGAGGGTGATCTGATACTTCTTCACATACTCCATCAATGCCGGCACGTAGTCCGCGACGCCAAAAAGCACGGCACCGGCATTGTACATATGCACATTGATTTTACTGCCGGTCAAACCCTGCCGGTGCCAATGATCAGACGACAAATACATGGCCTTCTGCGGCGCACCAGCGCACTTTATTGGCATCGGCGGCTGCGTAAAGATGGCCTTGCCTGATTTGAGCTCCTGCACCAGCTTCCAGGTATACGGCGCCAGATCAAAGCGATAGTTGGAGGTCACTCCGTTTTTACCCAAGGCTTCCGGCAAACCTTCGACGCCCGCCCAATTCAGTTTCAGGCCGGGCGCGACGATCAAACGGTCATACCCAATACGGGAGCCATCCTCCAGTTCCACCTGATTGTTGTCAGGATCAAACCCGGCCACCGCCGCTTTTATCCAGGTCGTGCCTTTGGGAATCAGCGGGGCCATGGGGCGCTCGGTTGCTGCCACATCAAAGGCACCGCCACCGACCAGTGTCCACCCCGGTTGGTAATAGTTTTTTTCAGCCTTGTCGATCAAAGCAATCTGTAAATCGGGTTTGCGCTTAAGCAAACTGGCGGCCACCGAGATCCCGCCCGCACCTGCGCCGACGATCACGATACTGAAATGCTGCTTGCTGCTCATAAGGAAAACTCCTGTGTCTGCTGTATAGGCTATATTGAGTCTACTGTGCCACTTGCCAAGGGCAGGCGCAATGTTAAGGGTGTGACGGATTGTCGCAGGATAAAGATACTGATACCTGCTACACCAGTTACAAATTAGTAGTGATTCCGCAACGTCAAAAAATGCTATAAACACCATCAGCAATTAAACATCGAGGCACCCATGTCAACAAACAATAGCTTTTTACAAATGTTCTCCACCATCACCGAATCCGGAGAACTCCGTCTTGAACTGCTCGAAAAACCCATCCCAACACCTGGCCCGGATCAGGTGCTGATCAGAATTGAAGCCACACCCATTAACCCATCAGATCAGGGCGTGATGTTCGGCCGCGCCGATATCAGCGCCGCTCACACTACCGGCGCCGGCAACCAGCGCGTGCTGATCGCACCGGTGCCCGCGCAGGCCATGCCCGCCATGAAAGCGCGTGTCGGGCAGGCGCTGGCCGTGGGTAACGAAGGCGCAGGTACCGTGGTGGCTACTGGCAGTTCCGAGCTGGCCCAAAGCCTGGCCGGCAAGCTGGTGGCGGTGATGGGCGGCAGCATGTATGCACAATACCGTTGTGTGGATGCCGCTGCGTGCCTGCCGCTGCTGGACGGCCATACCGCCAAAGACGGCGCCTCATGTTTTGTGAATCCGCTGACCGCACTGTCGATGATCGAAACCATGAAAATGGAAGGCCATACCGCGCTGATTCATACCGCCGCCGCATCAAACCTTGGCCAGATGCTGGTGCGCATCTGCCAGTCGGATGGCGTTGAGCTGGTCAATATTGTGCGCAAAGAAGAACAGGCTGCCTTGCTACGCGACATGGGCGCCAAACACGTGATTAATACCAGTTCAGATAACTTTATGGCTGAATTGACGGATGCCATTCATGCCACAGGTGCAACGCTGGCCTTTGATGCCACCGGCGGCGGCACACTGGCGTCAGACATCCTGACCTGCATGGAAGCCGCAGCGGCACGCACTCCTGGCGCCTACAGCATTTATGGATCGGTCAAACACAAGCAGGTGTATCTGTACGGCAACCTCGATGTGACTGCCACCAAGCTGCAACGCGCCTATGGCATGGCGTGGGGCGTGGGCGGCTGGTTGTTGCCCAACTTCCTTGCCAAAGCCGGCATGGAAGTTGCGGTGCGTTTGCGCGCGCGCGTGGCACGGGAACTAACCACCACCTTCGCCAGCCACTACACCAATGAACTGTCATTGGCCGAGGCCCTTGATGCAGAGACCGTGCGCCAGTATTACGCCAAGCGTACCGGGGAGAAGTTCCTGATCTGTCCGCAGAAATAATTTGGCATTTTCCCGGCAACATGACCGATGAACGATGATTCATAAACCCGGACCGATGACATTACAAGCATTCAACGCGTTTTGCGCCTCACTACCCGCCACCACACACGTCATTCAATGGGGTAATGCCGATGTGTGGAAGGTGGGCGGTAAGGTGTTTGCCATCGGAGGCTGGCAAGTGCCCACGCTCGAGACAGCCGGCAGACTTGCCTTTTCTTTCAAAACATCGGCATTGAACTTCGACATTCTGAAAGACGAGCCGGGTTTTCGCCCAGCACCCTATTTGGCATCACGGGGATTCAAGTGGATACAACACTTTGATGAATCGACTAAACCGGAGGATGAACTTAAATACTATTTGAGTGAATCGCATCGGCTGGTGGCGCTGGGTCTAAGCAAAAAGAAGCAACGCGAGCTTGGGTTGCTTTAAGTGTTTCGGCCAATCACCGCCTCACCCGGACAAACAGCCTTCAACTGTCGACTGTTTTACGCTTATCATCCCGCCATCACAACACAGACAAACAGGAAAACAATCTTGAAAACATGGACTCACGGGATTGCGCCAGCGCTCGCAACATGGCTGGTGCTGGCCGCCCCGCTGCAGGCGCAGGTTTTCCCACGCGGCAACGGCATCGCCCTGACAGGCAAGACACAGTTCGACCTGTACGTGCAGATGAATGACTGGCGTGACATGCCACAGGATGTTGACAGTTTCCGACTGGCAACACTGCGGCAATTTGAGCAATCCCTGCTGGAAGAAGGCATCCGACGCCGTCCGGCCAACCGCAACTATCTGGTGTGCGCGGTACAGGCAACCCTTGCAGGTGATCAGGTTGCTTACACCACCACAGTGGAATATTGGGAGCTGGAGTCAACCAAGGTGAACTCCCTGCTCTGGCAACACGGTGGCATCAACACCGTGGCGGCCAATTGCTTTAATGAGCAACTGGTGGCTGGGGAGTGTGTAACGCGTTTTATGGCTGAATGGTCACGCTGGAATTCCACCACAGATCGTTGATCTACGGCTCCAATAACCCCGCACGCATCGCAATAATCGCCAGTTCTGCGCTGTTGGCAGCGTCGAGTTTCTGCTTGATGTTGTACAAATGGGTACCGATGGTGCGCGGACTCAGCGACATAACGTCCGCAATGTCCTGCACCGACTTCCCCTTGGCCAACTCAATAAACACTTTGAATTCCTTTTCACTCAACGCATCCACCGGATTTTTAGATCCAGACACCTGCTCCATGGCCATGGCCTGAGCGATCTGAGGCTCCAGATAGAGGTGTCCTTTATGCGCGGCGCGAATCGCCTCCATCAATACTTCAGCTGCGCTGCGTTTGGTCAGGTAACCGGCCGCCCCTGCCTTGAGCACACGTCGGGCATGCATCACATCTTCATGGGCCGAGAGCACCAGAATTTTCTGTTGTGGATCTTTAGCCAACACCCGGTCAATGGCTTCCAGTCCACCAATACCGGGCATGGAAATGTCCATCACCAAAACATCCGGCGCCAGCGCCTGAAACAGCCGGACCGCTTCCTCGCCGCTCTGCGCCTCACCGATCACCTCAATATCCGGCGAGCCTTGCAATAACAACTTGAATCCCATGCGCACAACTGCATGATCATCAACCAACATGACTTTAATACGGTGGTTGCTCATGGTTGTTCCACCATCACCGGCAGGGTTGCCACAATCAGCGTGCCGCTGTCGGGCCGCGATTCGATGCGTACATCCCCACCAAAGGCATGCACACGCTCTTTGATGCCCAGCATGCCAAATCGTTGGCCTTCCGAGTATTCCGACCCCAGCCCTTTGCCGTCATCACTGACTCGCATCTCCAGACAAACAGGCGTTGATTGTGTGAGCGACAGCGCCACAGTCACCCGCGATGCCGCTGCGTGCTTGACAACATTGGTCAGGCATTCCTGAACAACACGATACACCGTGATATTCAGCTTTTCATCAAACTGATCCAGGCCATCACCCATCAACAGTTCAACCGTCAACAAGGGATGTTGGCGCCGATACTGGGAGACCAGTTCAGTGATGGCATCGGACAACCCCAGATTGTCCAACGCACTGGGGCGCAATTGCCGGATCATGGAATGCACCACATCGTAAATATGCGACGCAACGTCGACAATGGTCTCTGCGTTTTGGCGGGTTTCGTCCTGTTTGTCTTCCACCCGATTGGCGATGGCGGTGCCGATGGTTTTTATGGCGGTGACACACTGCCCAAGTTCATCGTGCAACTCTCTGGCAATCGATTTGCGTTCTTCTTCCAATTTCTCATGGATCAGCTGAGTGAGCTGGCGATTCTGTTCCAGCTCGCGCTCGGTGGTGAGCGCGCGCTCCAGTGACGTCGCCATGCTGTTAAAGGTGTGGCCTATGGCATTAAATTCCGGCAAATCGTAACTGTTGAGACGCACACGGTAGTTGCCTTTTTCCATATCGGACATCGCCACCACGATGTCCTTGAGTGGTTGCATTGTACGCCCCAACACGCGAAAGACGGCGATGTTTAACAACAGTAAAAACACCACAATAAACAGCGCAAAGCGCGTGAGTTCGTCCCAGGCATCCAGCACGGAACGCGACGAGTCTGGCGTAATCAGCATCGAGCCCTCCCGCAATGAAAGCCGTACCGCTGCAATGTTGGGAGCCACCAGTGCGGCGAACCAGTCAGGTGCCCAACGTCCCAATTTATACTCTGACGGCGGCGACTCATAAATCAGCGTGTTGTTCCTGTCGTAGAGGCGCACCTCGTTGGCGCGCACACGCCCCACGCTGCGCAGGTATTGAGTCAAGTTTGCAAGCGGATCGGGTGCCTCTGCCGTGTAAACCGGCGATAACAAAATAGACTCCAGCAACTGGATAGTGACGCGGGTGCCCGCCTCGATTTCCTGTCCAATCGACTTGCGCTTGTAGTCGATCAGCACGTAGGTCATGACGGCAATACACAACAAGCCAATCAGCGAAATGGCGAGGTTCACCCTGAAACGAAGACTCATCTTTTTCCCCCGGCTGACTGACTGATCAAGCGATCACGCATGGCGTCGACTTCCTCTCTTAATGCCAGCGCCAGGCTGCCTGAGGTGGCGCTGTGCCCGGCATTGTCCACCATGCGCAATCTGGCAAACGGCAGGCGCTGACTCAGATGCCAGGCGGTGTTTGGCGGGCACACCAGATCCATCCGGCCTTGCACGATGGTGACTGGCAGCTCAATGGTATGTGCGGCGTCCAGCAACGGACTGCCGGCCAAAAAACACTGATGACTCAAATAATGTAAATGCACCCGGGTGCTGTGTAATGTGTCTTGCACAAATGTGCCTGACGGCAGACTGGTTTGAGTTAATGACTGCGACGCCGCCCCTATCGGCATAGTCGCCATGATCTGCATCTCATAGTTTGCCCAGCGCACGGCAGCGTCAGCGGCGCGCTTGTCATCTGCATCGTTAACCGCCCGATAATAAAACTCCACCAGATCCGCTGAGCCGGCGCAGGCAAACTGTGCCCAGGCTTCCGGGGCAAACCGCGACAGACCTTGTGTGTACCAATCCACCTCTGCTTGTGTGCCGAGAAAAACGCCGCGCAGGATCAGCTCATCCAGCGACTGCGGATAACGCAGTGCATACGCCAGCGCTAGCGTGCTGCCCCAGGATCCGCCAAGAATACTGATGTTGCGGGTGATGCCCAGCGCATCACGGATGGCAAGGATGTCATCTGCCAGCAAAGATGTCGTGTTCTCCCGCGTCTCACCCGCCGGCACTGATTTTCCACAACCCCGCTGATCAAACAGCACAATCTCAAAAAACTGCGGATCAAAATAGCGTCGGTGAATCACCCGTGTCTGACTGCCCGGGCCTCCATGCAGGAAAAATATCGGGTAACCGCCCGGTTTTCCGCTACGTTCCACATAAAGGCTATGGCGCGATGACACCGGAATCATTCGGGTATCAAAGGGCTCAATGTCTGGATACAAACTGTTGATAGGTCACTCCCCACAAATAAAACGCGCTGCTGACCTGTTTACATGGACCGACCTGCTTTGCCAAGGGTGGCAAACACAATCTCATGAAAATCATGAGCCGTATTTGCTGATAATCCTGCAGCGCCGGTGTGAAAGACAGTGCCAAGATCAACCCGTCATGCACCACTTGCCGCTGCCGTTAACAACTGTTTCAGCAGTCAGCTTGCCAGCATGACCCCGACAGCATAGCAGTCCGCTCTGCCCCGCCGGGTTAACTCACTGTTACCGAGGAGAAGACAATTATGTGGATCAAGCCTGCTTACACTGAAATGCGTTTTGGTTTTGAAGTCACGATGTACGTTGCCAACCGTTAATCAAACGGCAACCGCACGGAAGGGGACAGAGTCGCCTCGCAACAGGGACTCTTTCCCCTTGTGGGTCCAGTCACATAACACTGCTGAGGCAACGCCATGAGAGTACGAGTATTGGGCTCTGCAGCCGGTGGCGGTTTTCCGCAATGGAACTGCAATTGCCCCAACTGCGATGGCGTGCGCAAGGGCACCATTGCCGCAACACCCCGCACACAGTCTTCCATTGCCATCAGTAGCGACAATATCAACTGGCTGCTGTTTAACGCCTCGCCCGACATACTGGCGCAGTTTCAGCGTTTCCCGGAACTACAACCCGCGCGCAAGATCCGCGACACCGCGGTCAAAGCCATTGTGCTGATGGACGCGCAAATCGACCATACCACAGGGCTGTTTATGCTGCGTGAGGGAAAGACACCACTCAACATTTACTGCACAGACATGGTTCACGAGGATCTGACTCAGGGCAACCCCATCTTCAACATCCTGAAACATTTTTGTGGTGTGTCCTGGCACGCGATTACTACCGCACCGGGCAACAGCTTTTTTGTTGAAGGCATTAACAACATTCGTATCACTGCTGTGCCCTTGAGCAGCAAAGCACCACCGTATTCGCCACATCGGCATGACCCTCACGAGGGCGACAACATCGGCATCCAACTCCATGATTTGCGCAGCGGCAAAAAACTGTTCTATGCCCCCGGACTGGCGGCCATCGAAGCGCATGTGCTGCCGTTTATGCAGCAAGCCGACTGCCTGATGGTGGATGGCACCTGTTGGAGCAATGATGAAATGCGCACATTGGGCATCAGCCAGACGCTGTCACTTGAGATGGGACACCTGCCCCAGTCTGGTGAGGGTGGCATGATTGAGATTCTGCGCCCACTCAAGGCCTCACGCAAAATTCTTATTCATATCAACAACACCAATCCTATTCTGCGCGACGACTCACCAGAAAGACTCATCTTGAACAGCGAGAACATCGACGTCGCCTTCGATGGCATGGACTTCAGCTTATGACAACTGATAACAAAGACGTACTGACACCCTGGACTGCCGCAGAATTTGAAGCAAAACTGCGCGCTAAAGAAGCGTGTTACCACATCTTTCATCCTTTTCATCTTGCCATGAACAGTGGGCAGTGCACCAAGGCACAAGTTCAGGGCTGGGTATTAAATCGTTTTTACTACCAGATCATGATCCCGATCAAAGATGGCGCGGTGTTGTCGAATATGCCCGATAAAGAACATCGACGTTTGTGGATACAGCGCATCATTGATCACGATGGACTAGAGGGAGATGAGGGCGGCATTGAAGCTTGGCTGGCATTGGCCGAAGCTGTGGGTTTGACGCGTGATGAGGTGCTGTCCCTTAACAGAGTGGAGCCGGGCGTACGTTTTGCCGTCGATGCCTATGTGAACTTTGCCAGAAAAGCGCCATGGCAGGAGGCGGTATGTTCATCACTCACCGAATTGTTTGCGCCCACCATTCACCAGAAACGCCTGGACAATTGGCCTGAACATTACCCGTGGATTGATGCGCGTGGATATTTCTATTTCCGCAAGCGGCTTTCGGAGGCGCGTCGTGATGTCGAACACGGGCTGCGTGTCACACTCGAGCACTTCAGAACCAGAGCTGAACAGGAACGTGCATTGAGCATTCTGCAGTTTAAACTGAATGTGCTATGGGCCATGCTGGACTCTATTCAGGTGAGATACGGCATTTGCGAATCTCAACGCGGCGCAATCGTGAGGATGGCCCCGTGAGCCTGCCACACGACAAAGCACTGCGCTTTGCAAAGCAGTACAAACTGCAGTGGGAGAGCGCACAGAACGCCTGGGTGTTGCTTTACCCGGAAGGTCTGGTCAAATTGGCCGGCAGTGCCGGTGAGATACTGCAGCGTATCGACGGCAGCACCAGTGCGCTTGATATCGTCAGCACACTGGAAGCGATCTACCCGGGTGCGGACCTTAAACAAGACGTCATCGACTTTCTGGAGCATGCCCATGACAAAGGCTGGATCATCAGTGCCTGAGGCATCAGCCGCCTCACAGATTGCAGGACCTCATGTTGCTGGACCGCTGTGGGTCAATGCCGAGATAACCTACAAGTGCCCGCTGCACTGCGTGTTCTGTTACAACCCGCTGGACTACGCGTCTACCTTTGACAAGGAATTGACCACAGATCAGTGGCTAAAAGCCCTGCGCGAGGCACGCGAACTTGGCGCCGTGCAACTGGGATTATCTGGGGGTGAACCGCTGATGCGCGATGATCTGGAAATCATCATCGCTGAAGCCAGCAACATGGGTTATTACGTCAATCTGCTGACCTCCGGTGTTGGGCTTACCGAAAAACGGTTAGCCGCATTCAAAGCTGGCGGACTGGATCAAATTCAATTGTCGTTTCAGGATTCCACCAAAAAATTAAACGATTTTTTATCCAGCACCAAAACCTTTGACCTGAAACTGAATGTCGCAAAACTGATCAAGCAGTACGACTACCCCATGGTGCTTAATATAGTGCTGCACCGGCAGAACATCGATCATATCGAACAGATTCTGCAGATGGCAGAAAGCATGCAAGCCGATCATGTGGAACTCGCCAACAGTCAGTATTACGCATGGGCGTTCAAAAATCGTGAATACCTGATGCCTAGTCGAGATCAACTGGAGCGCGCCGAAACGGTCTGCAATCAATTCCGCGAACGTTTGGGCAACACAATGAAATTATATTTTGTGGTGCCGGATTATTATGCCGATCGGCCCAAAGCCTGCATGAACGGCTGGGGCGCGGTATTCCTGAACATTGCACCCGATGGTTTGGCGCTGCCCTGCCATGAGGCGCGCATGTTGCCGGGGCTGGACTTCCCCAATGTCCGCGATCACGACGTGCGCAGCATCTGGTTTGACTCACACGCATTTAATGCGTATCGCGGCAACAGCTGGATGCCGGAGCCATGCCGGAGTTGTGATGAAAAAGAAAAAGATTTTGGTGGCTGCCGCTGTCAGGCGTTTATGTTGACCGGGGATGCGGCCAACACCGACCCGGTGTGCAGCAAATCCCCTCATCACACACTGATCACCGATCAGGTGGCCCTGGCGCAACGGCTGAATCTGCGTGAGGACGAGGTAAAACCGCTGATTGTGTTCAGGGATGACCGGAATTCCAGGCTGTACACCTGATTCCTCTGCTGTTTGGTGGTAACGTCTCGTATAAAAATACCGATACGCTCCACAAGCAGCGCGAGGCAATAAACACCTATGACACACCGCATCTTCACCATGGCCTTTGCAAAAGTCTACCCGATGTACGTGCAGAAAGCGGAACGCAAAGGCCGCACTCAAGAGGACGTTGACACCATCATCTGCTGGTTGACCGGTTACGACCAGGCCGGTCTGCAACAGCAGTTAGCGCAGGAAACGGACTTCACCACGTTTTTTGCACAAGCGCCGGCGATGAATCCCAACTGCGCGCTGATCACCGGCAAGGTGTGTGGTGTTCAGGTCGATGCCATTGAAGACCCGTTGATGCAAAAAATCCGTTGGCTGGACAAGCTGGTGGATGAACTGGCCAAAGGCAAAACAATGGCAAAGATTCTGCGTACATGATTGCCACAACACACCGTTGGCAAGTCAATATAGGGTATCACTGATGGCTGCTCCGGATGCGCCTGATCTGCATCAGTTTCAAACACCGGCCGTGCGGCACCTGGCCTGGTTATGCCATGCTCCCCAACTGATACAAGACGCAAGCGTCTTCGAGCCTGCAAGATATTTGCCCGCGAACTATCTCGCTATGCTTCAGGAATGGGACACACACCCGACGAACCGCCCTGATGCCCTAAACGCACCCCCGCATTACCGGCTTGGTTATTATCTTGAGTCGCTTTACGCCTGCCTCATCACCGACGTGCTGGGTTGGACAATGCTTGCGAGAAATCTGCCGGTTCGCACGGGTGGCACAACCCTCGGTGAATTGGATTTCCTGCTGCACAATCCGCACACCGATGCCGTTGAGCATCACGAAATCGCCATCAAGTTTTATCTGGGTTATCCCGGCAGTGCGGAGTACCTGTCAGGCTGGTACGGTCCCAATCCTCAAGACCGTCTGGACATTAAAACCGCTCGCATGCTCGGCCCACAAAGCCAACGCGGTCTGCTGCCCGAGACCCTGGACGTGTTGGCGCATCGTGGCATCAAAGCACCGGCGATTACCCGCGTGTTTATGCCCGGTTATCTGTTTTATCCGCACAAGCCAACGACTGAAGTAACTATCCCGATCAGCTGTCCGGAGAACCATTTGCGTGGCCAATGGATCTATCTGGATAAGGTGACAAGCATAGACACCCGCACCTGGGTACCGCTGGCAAAACCGCATTGGCTGGGGCCGTGGGGTCAGACACACATGCCGGATGATATTGCACTTACCGACGCATTCGCGGATATCAAGGACACACAAACACCCCGACTGTTTGCGGTGTTGCAGCACGAACACATCAGTGGATTGTGGAAGGAGATCGATCGGGTGTTTGTGGTGCCTGCACACTGGCCCCGGTCAGACTGACCTTTCCCATGTTACTCGGCGGTGCTGAGTATCCGGTGTAACCCGCCCAGTTGCAGCGCCTGCACCTGGTCCACCACCGGTGCCAGTGCCGCAAATCCGCCGGGCATATACCCATTCACGCGATAGGTCAGCGTAACAAGTGTTATCTCACTGTTACCCTCCTCCGGCGTCAACTGCCAATCCAGTGTCCCGCTGAGTCCCAACCCCTGCAGCGGCCCCAGTCCACCGGTCATTCGCAGCAAGACACCGGAGTCCACCAGACTGATCATCATGTGCTGTGCCGACTGTTCGCCCTAGCGTTCACAAAAACAACCGCCAGCATGAGGCGCAATCGAAAACGTTCCGCCCCACCAAGAGTGGTCTTTAGGCCACCATTGGTCGACCTGCTGCACCAATATTTGCCAGACACGATCGGCTGGCTGCTGAATCTGCACGCGATTTTCAACCGCAAACGCCGTGTCCCCGGTGTAAAGCACGTCCGCGCTGGCAGGTGTATACAACATCGGCCAACCCATCAAAACAGTTGGAACCATTCTGTGGACATTCCGCAGGACATGTTGATGGCTTTTCATGGCGACTCCTGTTATGTCGTGTCAGCACTTCATCCTGGAGGGAACTTAACAAGACCCTCAGCCTGAAAACAGAATACGTTTGTTAGTAGAGATATCAGGCCTATTGGCATCGATTTTGGAATTCAACATCAGACTGGACTGCCAGGCTGCAGCCGTTTAATCTCCCTACAGGTCTTGTCTGCACCACTGGGCACTTACATCGTCATTGAAAACAATATCGGAATTATCCGGCCATGAGTCAGTTTATGCAGGACGACGCAATCATTTCCATCAGCCACCTCAGCAAGGTCTATCCTTCAGGATTCACCGCACTGAATGACATCAGTCTGACCATCAAACGCGGTGAGATTTTTGCGTTGCTGGGCCCCAACGGTGCTGGCAAAACCACCTTGATTAGCATCCTGTGTGGCCTGGTGAATCCCGGGCCAGGCGAGCTCAAAGTCGACGGCCTCGATGTCATCAGGGACTATCGCGCGGTGCGCAAAATGATTGGCCTGGTGCCGCAGGAAATTGCCATCAGCATGTTTGAAACCGTCTGGGCGACCGTTAAGCTGACACGCGGGTTGTACGGCAAAAAACCCGATGATGTGTATCTTGAAAAGTTGTTGCGCAGCTTGTCCCTGTGGGACAAAAAGAACAACAAACTGATGACGCTGTCAGGCGGCATGAAGCGCCGCGTGCTGATCGCCAAAGCCTTGTCGCACCAACCCAAGGTACTGTTTCTGGACGAACCAACAGCCGGTGTGGATGTCGAATTGCGGCGCGATATGTGGCAGATGATCCGCGAACTCAAAGACGACGGTGTCACCATCATTTTGACCACCCACTATATCGAAGAAGCCGAAGACATGGCCGATCGGGTGGGGGTCATTAACAAGGGACGCATAGTCTTGGTGGAAGAAAAAGCCGAGCTGATGAAAAAGCTGGGTAAACGCGAACTGGTGCTGGAACTCCCCTCTCCCCTGTCAAACTTGCCCGCGACGATTCAGATTGATGGGTTGGACCTCAGCCCTGATGGCAACAAACTCACTTATACCTATGACACACGCAGCGACTACGGCGAAATTGGTCGTGTGATGCGCACCCTGTACGAACATGGCATTGAGTTTCGGGACTTGCACACCTCTCAAAGTTCATTGGAAGACATTTTTGTCAGCCTGGTGTCAGGCAACGATGCCACAGATGCAACCCCGGGAGACGCAAAATGAATATCCAGGCAATCAAAGCAATTTATGGATTTGAAATTCACCGCACCCTGCGTACCTGGAAACAAAGTATCGTTTCGCCGGTATTGTCGACTTCGCTGTATTTTATTGTATTTGGCTCAGCCATTGGTTCGCGCATGATGGACATTGATGGTGTCAGTTATGCCGCGTTTATTGTGCCGGGTCTGATTCTGCTGACTATTCTGGTGGAAAGCATCAACAATGCAGCCTTCGGGATTTACATGCCACGCTTCACCGGCACCATTTACGAAATTCTGGCGGCGCCCATTTCAGCATTTGAAATTGTCATTGCCTATGTCGGCGCAGCAGCCACCAAGTCAGTGGTGCTGGGCTTGATCATTTTATTAACTGCCCGGTTTTTTGTGGACTTCTCCATTGTGTACCCGCTGTGGATGCTGGCGTTTCTGGTACTGATCTCGGTGACCTTCTGCCTGTTCGGATTTATTCTGGGTGTATGGGCAGACGGGTTCGAACGCCTGCAGATTGTCCCGATGATGGTGGTGATGCCGCTGACCTTTCTGGGCGGCAGTTTCTACTCGATCAGTATGCTGCCCGGCATCTGGCAAACCGTCGCCCTGTTTAACCCGGTGGTGTACCTGGTGAATGGTTTCCGCTGGAGTTTTTACGGCGTATCTGACGTCAATGCCGCATTCAGCCTGAGCATGATTTTTCTGTTTATGCTGGTGTGTCTGGGTGTGATCTGGTGGATTTTCAAAACCGGGTACAAGATCAAAGTGTAATGTAGTCATTTACTTACAAACCTTTACATCTCAGCCCTGTTTACCGCTGTCAACAGGGTATATGCTCTTTAGCCGGATAATAACAATGGATATCGACGTAAATCGCGCTCAAAATGATTTTGTCATTTTCCCCTGGAACGACAACTTCGCTACCGGCATAGCCATTATTGACGAGCAACATAAGGTGCTGGTCGCCATCCTCAATAAGCTCGCCAATCATTTTGTCCAAGAATCATCTGCACCAGAAAGCCTGGCTTGCGTTGTTCAAGAGTTGGCTGACTATGCTGACTTTCACTTCAAAACCGAAGAAGAGGTCTGGCACAAACACTTTTCCAGCCACCCATTGCTGACCTCCCACGAACAGGCACATCACGACTTTTTTGTTAAAGTCAGCGAGATACAGCACAGCAGAAACAACCTTGAAGAATTTGCGGACGAGTTATTTGGTTTTCTGACACGTTGGCTGGCGTTTCATATTCTGGATAACGACAAGCGCATGGCACTGGCGACGATCAGCATGGATTGTGGCGCCGATATTGACGAAGCACTTTTATCAGCCAATCAGGATATGACGGGGTCACTGGCGCTGCTGATCAGAGCGGTGTTGGACATGTACGGCGAGCTCAGTGCCAACACCATAGACCTGATGAAACAAAAAATCGCGCGGCAACGTCTGGAAAAAGAACTCCGTGATACCGCCGAGCAACTGGTCGCCGAAAAACTCATTGCCAGCGAAGAGCGCTATCACATACTGATCAACGCCATGCCTGACGCCATCATCGTGGCGCACATGGCGTCTGCGCGCATCATTGATGCCAATATTGCCACAGAGAAACTGCTGGGCTACAGCCCTCAACAACTGCGAAACATGCAGGTGTTCGAAATACATCCACCCGCAACATGGGCATTCCATCGCGAAAACCTCGCAAAACTGGGCGCTATTGAAGCCCCTGAGGAAAGTTTTGAGACGGAAGTTATAACCAGTGCGGGCAAACTGATTGATGTCGAAGTCAGTGTACATGGCCCGCTTCTGCTGCAAGGACAGAAATGTCTGGTGGGTGTTTTCAGGGACATCACCGAACGCAAAAAACATCGCTCGCAACTAGAGTATGTGGCGTATTTTGACGAACTGACAGGACTTCCAAATCGCAATGGCATAAAACGTCACTTGGATCAATTGCAGGCCCAATCTGATAAAAACGTGCTGATAATCCATGCAGATATGGATGATTTCTCAGCAATCAATGCCCAATATAGTTCAGAATTTGGCGACAGGCTGCTTAAAGAATTTGCACGCCAGGCGTCTGCCAGTTTGTCAGCTGACACACTGATGGCACGACTGGGTGGGGATGAGTTTTTGCTGGTCATCGAGCATATTGAATCGCCGGGATCAATTGATACCCTGATGACTGCATTGCTGGCAACATTGCAGCAACCGGTTTTTGTTGATGGCATCGATATCTATATCACAGTGAGTGCCGGCGTAAAATTCCGTGCAAGTGCTGAACAGACCAGCTCGGAAGTCATTCTTCGTCAAGCAGCCCATGCGCTGTACATGGCAAAAATTGCTGGCAAATCCCGTTACCATGTTCTTGACCAGGCTCAGGAGAATGAGCAACGCAACAAACATCTGTTACTCAATGAAATCGAAGCTGCGCTCACCAACAACGAATTTGAATTATTTTATCAGCCCAAAGTGAATATGGTGACCGGCGCGGTCTCTGGTGTTGAAGCACTGATCCGCTGGCGGCATCCGACCAAGGGTTTGTTAACACCCGGATATTTTATGCCCGCAACCGAAGGGCATAAAGTCAGTCTTCAGATAGATAATTGGGTCGTCAGGCAGGCAACAAACCAGTTGCTACGCTGGTATGACCTACTGCCTGATTTAAGAATCAGCGTAAACCTGTGTGCGCAGAGCATACAGGATCCCGACTTCCCTTCCAGAATCCTTGCCATGACAACATCCGGGCACACGGATGTTACCCGACGCCTTGCTATTGAAGTGCTGGAAGGCAGCGCCATGGGTGACATCAACACGGCAAGCAACAATCTTCAGGCGTGCAGAGACGCCGGCATGATTGTTGCGATCGACGATTTTGGCACCGGCTATTCATCCTTGTCCTATCTGAAAAAGCTACCGATCGACTGCCTCAAAATCGACCAGGGTTTTGTGCGCGACATGGTCAACAGCAAAGACGATATCGCACTCATTCAGGGTTTTATCAGTATCAGTAAAGCATTCGACCTGAGCACGGTGGCAGAGGGTGTTGAGACCATCGAGCAAGGCAAATTGCTGATAGCGATGGGCTGTTTGCATGGCCAAGGTTACGCGATCTCCAGACCCTTGCCAGTCGCGGAACTTGAACATTGGCTTGCCAGCTGGCAGACGCCAGATGCGTGGCGTGGATCAGACATCTGCGCCTGATTGGGGCAAAGAAGGAAATTTCCCATTTTGTTGTGTTTGGTTAACACACGCAGCAGCACGGGCGCCCGATTCGGAGCGCCCCCCGAAAGTAAACAGTGAACGATTGATCAAAATACCTTTTTTTGATATCAAGCGATAACTGTTTATATTTCATAGAGCTGCACAGGTAGTAACCATGACATCAGGGCATTTTACAAAAACACCCGCAAAGACTTATCCACTGCTGGCTACACTTCTTTGCTCATTACCGGTGCTGCTCTGCTCGACTCTTGCGATGAGCCAAACTACCCCATCGCCGCTGAGCTCAGCTTACACGGCAGGCCCGGTCAGCTGGGAGCATTTCAAGATGCCAACGGATCTGCCGCAGGATGTTTTCCGCTATTTTGAGGATGTTAATGGCGATGGCTACACTGACATCGTTGTTACAGCCTTTTCTCCCATTAACGCACCACGCAAAGGCGGACGCCCCGGCATCATCCTTTTGAATAACGGTGATAATACATTTACACCAGCAACCGGAGACAGACCACATTCGGAATGGGTGCGTGAATTGCTCATTGAAGATTTTAATGGTGATGGCATACCGGATATTTTTCTTGCGGACCACGGCTGGGATGCTCCTCCTTTCCCTGGCTACCAGAACCAGTTGTTATTGGGTACAGGTAAAGGTTTTACAGACGCAACCAATCTCCTCCCAAAACTGGATGACTTTACACACAATGCCGCCGCCGGTGACATTGATGGTGATGGACGTATTGATATTCTGGTGACCAATAACGCATTGGGGGAAGTTGCCGAACAGAACTACTTTTTAATGAATAAAGGCAGCGCTGGTTTTGAGTTGGACCGAAGCCGTCTGCCTGCATCGCTCCTGGGTATCCAGGCACCAACCACCTGGGCAGTCAACATCAAGGATTTGGATGGAGACGGTTACCCTGATTTGTTGGTAGGTCGAGTTGAGAATACCGGAACTCTGCCAAGCCGTGTGTATTGGAATCCTGGCAATGGGGATTTTTCAAAGAGTGACGTCACGCTCCTGCCCGATATGAGCCGATTTGTGGCCAACGGTGAGTATGCCGTGATCGAAGCAACCACCTTTGATGTGAACAGCGATGGTGTGCCCGACATCCAGTTCAGTGCATATAATCGCAACTTCAGAGGACTGGGCATACAATTCCTGTACAACGAAGGTCGTGGCAGTCGGCGATTTACAGACCGCACCGAGAGCTGTTTAAGCGGCCCAACCCAAGATACCAACCCGGAACGCGATACACCCTATTTTTTCCGGCTGCACGACATCAATCGCGATGGCTATCCGGAAGTGGTCGCGATAGACAATCGGGATCCGTCTGCCGAATCCACCTCCTTTTTTGAGAATACTGGTAATGGAAAACTTCGTGCTGTTTCCCGCACGCAGTTAAGTAGCAATCCCGAAATAGTGGATCGACTGAGATGGGCGAGTGCGCCACTGTCGGGGGAAAATCAGTTTGGTGTTGCCGAGGTGTTTGTCTATGACAGCAACGGTACCAATACACTTGCCATGAACTATGTGCCGATCAACTATAGCAACCTACCCGGGGTCGCCAACCGTTTTGACCTGTGCAGCAATCGATTAACGTCGAACGTCGCAGCGGGTGAATTTGGCAATATCGAGCTGGGTTTTAATTTGCTTCAAATGGAACCCACCGTGCGCATACAGGCAATCGAGTCAACGTTGAAACCATTAACTGTCATGCCTGAAAAAGCATCTACTTTCAACTCTGCGACCGGGATATTCCGGATCCCGGAGCTCCACATTGAGGACAATGTAGAGTACCGGGGCCTGCGGTTTTTGTTGATTGATGGTACAAACCTGATTTTTGAACTGGTTGGTTCGGAGTAATTACTCCAAACCCCCGCGGCTTGTTACTCCGCGTACAACAAGCTGTAACCGTATTCCTGCGCCCGGGTGACTGTCACCACGCCCGCCGGCACCATTCGGGCGTTGGCGATCAGACCTGATGACAATTCAGCAAACGCTTCGTCAGCCGTTACCCCGGTTGACGACGCAATTGCCATGGCGAAGCGTCGTGTGGCTCTGCCGCAAATGGCAAACTGCACCCCGCGCGCCACCGAGGACGCAATACTGTTCCCGCCGTTAGAGGGCCCCGCTGTGTTCATGGGATTCTGTGTGGGTGCCGGGTTAGCTGCACGGTCAAACATAGCGCCGTATTTTTGCCAGATGGCATCATTAAATCCATACGTTGTCGACAAGTGCCGGAAACACACAATCATGGCGTAGTCAGAAGCGCTACCCTCGTATGACTCCTCGTGGGCACTGATAATGTTGTTGGCATACCATAACGCACTGGCACCACCCACAGGTGACGACGAGTCAACAATCACCCGATGGCTCCCGGACAATTCATCCAGCCACAGATCCTGACCATGTCTGCCCGGTTGAAAACCGGTGTCCTGGGTGCTTGGCTGAGCAGAGACCTGGCTGGCGCTGACAGCCAGACCGGCGACTGCGGCCACGCCCAGATTGCTTAACAGTGCACGACGCCCGACTGTTTGCTGATCATCTTCTTTCATGTTTACTCTCCTGCGTTATCTATCAAACGGATGATTTTTAAACTACAACGCGACCAATTCAATATCACTGCTCGCACCCAACTTTTTCAAAAAGTGACCTTGTTTATCATTGATCAATAGCGTCAACCTGGCGCCATGCGCCGCCATGTGCTTCGATTCCCGAATAAAAAAATCAACAGCAGACTGGTCAATATGGGTGGTGAATTGCAGATCGACGGTCATGTTTTTACCGAAGTGACTGTGAAAGCGTTCGGTAAGGTGCGCAAGCGACGCATAAAACAAGGCGCCTTTGACTTTTAGAAGCACACCCGAGTCCGACGACTCAACTGTCAACTCAAGCTGGCTGATCCGCAACATAAACACGCTGACCGACAGGAACACCGCTACCACAACACCGGTCGCCAGCCCAAAAAACATGATGCTGATAAACGTGGCCAGATAAATCACCAGCTCGGCGCGCACTTTGGCGTAGTGTTTGATGTCACGCCATTTGATCATATCCGCGCCCACAATAAACAACGTACCGGCCATGGCCGCCATCGGCATGTACGTCAAAATGGGGCCCAGAAAGGTGATCAGCACCAACACAAAACCGGCTGATGCGATGCCAGAAAAAGGTGTGGTGGCACCCAGACTTTGATTGGCCTTGGTGCGGTTAAAGCTGCCGGCGCCTGCAAAACTGGAAAAGAAGGGTGCCAGCAGATTTGCTATTCCCTGGGCATACACTTCCTTGTCCAGATTGATGTCCTGATCAGTCTCCATCTTGAGCTCGCGAACAATGACCAGCGACTGTGCAAGACCAATAAATGCGATGGTGATGGCATACGGGATCAACTTGGTGCTGATCATCAGGTATTCCATGTTGATGGTGGGCACACTGAATGGCAACCACTCCAGTGGCATACGCCCCAGGTATTCCAATTCTGTGATGGGTTGCGGCCAGATAAACGCCACCAACAAACCACTGAGGTAACCGGCGGTCACCGCAATAATAATAAAATAGCGTGGTGAAAAACGCCGACCAACATAGCCGCCAGCGATGGTGCACAGACCGATAAAGAGACTATAGGGGTTCACCAGATCGCGCGCATCGCTGATGATCACGTAAATTTTTTCGTAAAAAAACGTGGTTTTGAACGTCGACAGATCCAGAATACTGTCCAGCGACGACATGATGATCAGAAATCCGGCGCCCGCAGAAATACCGGAGATTGCTGCCGGCGACAAATACTGAAAAATACGCGCGCCACGCATCAACCAGAAGAGCAATTGAATGGCGCCGACCATCAGGCACAGCAGAAAAACAAAGTCGATATAGACCGGGCTGCCGCGACCAGCCAGCGGCAACACCGCCGTGCCGATCAGGATCGCCACGGCAGTATTGGGACCACTCATCATTGACGAGGTGCCCAGAATGCTGCAAAACAAGGTCACAAAAATGGCGCAGTACAATCCATACTCAGGCTGCAATCCGGCCAGATAGGCAAAGGTAATACCTTGTGGAATCACCAGAATGGCACCCACAAAGCCTGCAAATATCTCCGTACGCCAGTTGCCCAGACGATTTTTCCAGGCAAAAGAAGGGGTAGCTTCTGAGAGATATTGACGGATCAATTTATCAGGTGTTCCAAGAGTTTGAGGAATTTGCTGTCGCGTGGATCAGACGGGCGTATTTGCAAATTAAGATACGCCGACACATCCAGCGCCTGCTGATGGCTCAGCGATTTTCCATTACCCAAAGGCATGTTGGCCCAGATAAACCCGGCCGCTTCACGAATATCATTCATCCCGGCGCCTTTGTTGTAGGAGTTCAGGCCCCATACGGGCGGCATGCCAACCATACCCTCCCCTTGCACACCGTGGCAGCTTGCGCACTGTTCAAGGTAAACCGCTCGACCATTGGCCGGGTTAGGATCATAGCCGGTGTCTGGCAAGGTGGGCACACCGCGTCCCTCAGGTTCTGCGCCCATAATCTGTCCTTGTGACAGATAACTCACATACGCCGAGATGGCGAGCACTTCCGGCGCATCTTCGGGTGGCATGATGCCGTCCATGCTGTACAGGAAACATTCACGAATACGCAAACCGATGCCATTGCGTTTGCCGTTTTTTGCGCGCCACTTGGGATACATACCCGCAACATTCAGCGGCAGCGCTTCCTTTTGGGTGCCGGCTTGCAAATGGCAATTGCTGCAGTTCAGGCTGTTGCCGACGTAACGACTGGCGTTGTTCTGGGTATCCGTGATGATTTCGTAGCCATACACCACGTTGGAGTAGTAATCGTCCAGAAATGGCTCTTGCAGCAGTTGCTCGATGGTGGGTTGTCCCTGCTGTGCCCACACAACAGACGGCATCAACAACACCGGGGTTGCTGTTATCAAGCTGACAACAGTGATCAATTTACGAATGAGTGTCATGTTCTGCATCACAGTGATATCCACCAGCACTTATTGTAAGCATGTTTGCGTCGCAAAAGGCACAGTATTACCGCCGGTATTGTAACAACAGGTGACTGGTCAACTTTTTGACAAAGGTCTATATTTACAACTCTGCAAGACAGTGTAGTAACCCTGACTGACATAACAATAACGAGGGAAACACATGGACATCTCAAGCCTTAACTTCCTGGCAATATTTGTAGCCGCCTTATCCTGTTTTATGCTCGGTGGTCTCTGGTACTCCGGCGTACTGTTTGGCAAGATCTGGATGCGTGAAACCGGCATTACCGAGGAGCGCGCTAACAACCAGAACATCCCCAGAACGTTTGGTCTGGCTTTTCTGGCAAGTCTGGTCATTGCCTTTAATCTGGCCATGTTTCTGGGCAGTAGCAGCACGCTGCACAGCGGTCTGTTTTATGGTTTTCTGGCAGGATTTGGCTGGGTAGCCATGTCGTTTGCCATTAACGACTTGTTTGAACAACGCTCATTCAAACTGTTTCTGATCAATGCGTCTTACCACACGCTGGCCTTTACCATCATGGGTGGGATTATTGGTGCCTGGCACTAATTTGTATGCCTGAGCAGCCCGATCTCCGCCAATCGCTGCAGCAGATAGTCATTGGCGGTGATGGCATGTGGATACTGGTTTGGCCTGTCCTCACGGATACAGGTTGGTAACGTTTCGATCAAAAAATCCGGATTGGGATGCATAAAAAACGGAATGGAGTAGCGCGCCTGTCCCACGGCAGCGCCAACCGGATTGACCACGCGATGTGTTGTCGACGGCAGCACATGGTTGCTGAGTCGTTGCAGCATGTCACCGATATTCACCAGAATCTCGCCTTGTTGTGTTGTCACCGGTAGCCACGAACCATCACGCCGCAAAATTTCCAGACCGGCCTCATGTGAGCCAACCAGCAGCGTGATCAGATTGATGTCTTCGTGCTGCCCCGCCCGGATCGAGCCAGATACGTCATGGGGCACTGGCGGATAATGAATTGGCCGCAAAATCGAATTTCCATAATCTACTTTGTCCGCAAAATAATTGCGCGGCATGCCTAAAAACAATGCCAGGCCTTGCAAAACGCGGCTGCCCAGATGTTGCAACTCAGTGTAGAGCGTATAGGTGGCCTGCTGGAATTCTGGGACTTCAACAGGCCAGATGTTCGGGTACAAACAAGGGTGCGGCGCAGGGTCAGCAGTCTGCAGCCCAACATGCCAAAACTCCTTTAAGTCGGGGTAACGACTGTCTTTGGCTTTTTCGATACCAAATCCTGTATAACCGCGCGCGCCGCCGAGTCCAGCCACATGATATTGCTGCTTGATCTCGGTGGGTAAGGCAAAAAATGCTTTGATCGCCTGATAACAATCCTCAACCGTTTTGCTGCTGATACCATGCCCGCGAATACTGCAGAATCCAAACTCGGTGTACGCGCCACCCAGTTCAGCAACAAAAGCATCGGTGTCTGAATCCAGACGACTGATATCAAGATCAGGAACCTGCAAGGACATGGAGACGGACCTCAGAGCAAAGAGAAAAAGAAGCCGGCGATGGTGGCGCTCATCAGATTTGCCAGCGTCGCAGCCAATAACGCCTTCATGCCAAGCTCAGCGATATCACTGCGCCGCTCCGGCGCCATGCCGCCAAGTCCGCCCAATAGAATCGCGACCGACGAAAAATTGGCAAACCCGCACAGTGCAATGGTGACAATGATTTGTGTCTGCGCACTGAGCTGATCTTTGACACTGACATAATCCAGATAGGCGACAAACTCGTTGATCACCAGCTTTTGACCAATAAAACTGCCGGCGAACCGTGCTTCTTCCCACGACACGCCCAACAGGAACGCCAGCGGTTGAAACAGGTAACCAAAAATCAATTGCAAGGTGACACCTTCCACACCAAACACGCCAGCAATGCCGCCGATAATGCCATTCACCAGTGCAATCAACCCCACAAAGGCCAAGACCATGGCTCCGACGTTTAATGCCAGTTGCATACCGCTGGACGCACCGGCTGCAGCCGCATCGATGACATTGGTATGAGGCTGTACACCCACAATTTCCGTCAGATCATTTTTGGTGGCCTCGGTTTCAGGCAGCAGCATTTTAGCCATCAGAAAACCGCCGGGGGCGGCCATAAAACTGGCCGCAATCAGGTACTTCAATTCCACGCCCAGCCCTGCATAACCTGCCATCACCGAGCCCGCAATCGATGACAAACCGCCGACCATGACTGCAAACAGCTCGGAGCGTGTCATGGTTGGAATAAAGGGTCTGACAACCAGCGGCGCCTCAGTCTGCCCCACAAAGATATTGGCCGCCGCCGACATGGATTCCGGGCGACTGGTGCCAAGCAGCTTCTGCAAGCCACCGCCTATCACGCGGATCACCCAAGTCATGATGCCAATATGATAAAGCACGGCAATCAGCGAGGAAAAAAACACAATCACGGTCAATACGTGGACTGCAAATATGAATCCCTGAGAAAAATTACCTATTTCGCCAAACACAAACACAATGCCGTCGTTGGCAAAACTGATGACATGTGACACAACTTGCGTGACCTGATACAGCACTTGCTGTCCAAACGGCAGATAAATGACAAACGCGCCCAGAAACACCTGCAAGGCAAAGGCAATACTCACAGTACGCCAGTTAATTCGCTTTTTGTTGTTGGAGGCAGCAAACGCCACCAACAACAGGAACACCATTCCGACAAGACCCATCATAAAGTGCAACCGATATACTATTTGGCCATTAATTGGCGGATGTTGGCTTTGATCACATCAATCGCAATCTGGTTTTGCCCGCCACGGGTCACCACCAGATCGGCATATTGCCGTGAAGGTTCGATAAATTCGAAATACGCAGGTCTGACGGTGGATTCATACTGCTCAACAACGGAATGCAGACTACGTCCACGGTCCTCAATGTCCCGTTTGATGCGCCTGAGCAGGCACACATCCAGCGGAGTATCCATAAATACGCTGATATCAAAATTTTCGCGCAGGCTTTTATCCGTGAGCAGCAAGATGCCTTCCACCAGCACCACACGTGCACCAGCCACACGGATGGTTTTTTCCTGTCGTGTGTGCTGTTTGTAACTGTACTGCGGCATGTCAATCGCGCCGCCCTGGCGGAGCGTCTTTAAATGCGATGCCAGCAAGGAATGCTCAAACGCAGAGGGATGATCGTAGTTGGTGAGGACACGCTGGCTGAACGGCAGATGACTTTGGTCACGGTAGTACGCATCTTCCGACACAATAGCAATGCGATCGCCGCCCAACTCAGCCACAAGTTCATGATAGACCGTTGATGCAAACAAACTTTTGCCTGAGGCTGAGGCGCCGGCAATGGCAATGATGGTTGTTGCGATTTCAGGGTTGTTTGGCAAACGTGGCACCTTCTGCTCTGCTAAAGCGCGAGATTATCACTATTTTGAGGTTTTGAGAGCATGGCATCACAGTGACATGTCAGCCGCAGAAACAGATAAACCAGCAGGTTGAGGTCAATGCGGGAGAGATACATCAGAAAAATAGTCCTGCATCAGCGATAAATTGCGCTGATTATGCCCCTGTTATGACACAGGGGCCAGCAGGCTGTTTAGCATCAGGCGGCGCGCGCGCCCAGATCGCGCAGTGGATGCACGGTTGCGCCCTGCGGGGTCAGGTCCGAGTCGATAGACTGCTTGACCGCTGTCCAGAAAATCAGCTGCAGATTGCCGCGCCGATCTTCAGTCAACGCCGAGCAGTTTTCGACCCAATCGCCATCGTTGCAGTACAGGGTGCCATTAACGGTGGTGACTTCCGGGTGGTGAATATGCCCGCAAACAATGCCGTCCATGCCACGTTCGCACGCATAGGCGCAGCCAATTTCACGATATCGGGTGATGGCCTCAGCAGCGCCTCTGACATGGCTCTTTAAAAATCCCGCTAAAGACCAGTAGTCGTGCCCACGCCAGACGCGAAAGCGGTTGTACCATCGATTCACAAACATAAGCGATCTGTATGCTTTATCGCCAATCCACGCATGCAGGGGACCAAAACAGACTTCCTGATCAAACTGATCACCGTGCATCAGCAACAATTTTTTGCCGTTGGCCAGGGTGTGAATGTACTCTCGATGGATTTCGATATCTCCCAGCGCCATGCCGTCGTAACGCTGGGCGGGCTCATCGTGATTGCCGGGTAGATAAATCACCCGGGTACCCGTTGAGGGCATTTGCATAAACCGGTGTAAAAGTTTGTTGTGCGTCTCAGGCCAGCAAAATTGTCGACTCATGGCCCACATGTCGATGATGTCACCGATCAGATACAAGGTATCGATGCGACTGTGATCCAGAAAATCCAGCAGAAAATCAGCTTTGCAATCGGCGTCCCCGAGATGAATATCTGACAGAAAAACCGTTCGGTAGTGCGTTACCTTTGCCATCAAGATGCTCCAGAGTCTCATTTGATGGAATTGCAGTGTACGCAGTCTGAATGACAGTGGGATAAACAAACCAAGACAATTACATGACAAAAAAAAGCCCGGCCATTGGCCGGGCTAACCGTCAAACATTCAAGCACAAACACCTTCCTTAACGCTGATACGATGCTTGTGCAGAAGTGGTTCAGTGTAGCCACCCGGTTGTTGCTCAGCCTTGAACACCAGATCACAGGCGGCTTTGAATGCCACGCTGTTATCGAAGTCCGCGGACATCGCGCGATAGTGCGGATCGCCGGCATTTTGCGCATCCACGATAACCGCCATGCGCCGCAAGGTCTGCGTGACTTGTTCTACAGTGCAGATACCATGACGCAACCAATTGCCCATATGCTGGCTGGAAATACGCAAGGTTGCACGGTCTTCCATCAGCCCGGTGCCGGCGATATCGGGCACCTTGGAGCAACCGATGCCCTGATCAATCCAGCGCACGACATACCCCAGCAAACCTTGTGCATTGTTATCAAGTTCCTGTTGTATCTGTTCCTTGCTCCAGCTATCAGCCTCAGCAAGGGACAAGCTCAACAGGTCATTCAGCGGCAGCATGTCTTGCTGTGCCAATCTGCGCTGCACACCGGCCACATCAACCCGGTGATAATGCAAGGCGTGCAAGGTCGCCGCCGTTGGCGACGGCACCCAGGCACAACTCGCGCCAGCATACAGTTGTGCAATTTTTTCGTTCATCATGGCGCCCATGTTATCGGGCATGGCCCACATGCCTTTGCCAATCTGAGCACGGCCTGACAAGCCACACGCCAACCCAATGGCCACGTTGCGGTTTTCATAGGCGTTGATCCAGCGACTGGATTTTATGTCTGCCTTGCGAACAAACGCACCGGCCTCCATGCTGGTATGAATCTCATCCCCGGTCCGATCAAGGAAACCGGTATTGATAAAAATCAGTCGTTCCCGCGCTTCGTAAATGCAGGCTTTGAGATTGACGGACGTTCTGCGTTCTTCATCCATGATGCCAATTTTGAGCGTGTTTGCCGGCAAACCCAGGATCCGTTCGACAGCAGCAAATAGCTCGCAACTGAATGCTACCTCAGCGGGGCCATGCATTTTGGGTTTGACAATATACACGCTGCCTGTCCGGGAGTTGCGACACTGCTGCCCGGAATGCATCAACGGCTTGCGCAGATCGTGCAACGCCGCAGCGCTGGTCATCAAAGCATCCAGAATGCCTTCAGGAATCTCACGTCCCTGCCCGTCCAGCACCGCGTTAGTGCTCATCAGATGTCCGACATTGCGCACCAGCATCAGACTACGTCCGGGCAAACACAGCGGCTTGCCATCCGGCGTGATGAATTCGCGATCCGCGGCCAAACTGCGGGTTTGCACCCGGCCGTTTTTGGTAAAGGTGTCTGTCAGATCGCCTTTCATCAGACCCAACCAGTTGCGGTAAACCACCACTTTGTCATCGGCATCGACCGCTGCTACCGAATCCTCACAATCCTGAATCGTGGTCAAGGCAGCTTCCATGACAATATCGCGCACGCCGGCATTATCCTGTTGACCGATGATGTCACTGGCGTCGATACATATCTCAACGTGCAGGCCACGATGCCGGAGCAGAATGCTGCCCGGGCGGCCAGGGTTGCCGGTATAACCTGCCAACTGATCAGGGTCTGACAATGTGGTCACAGCACCACCTGCCAAGGACACTTGAAGTTTGCTGTCACTCACCCGATAGGCCTTGGTTTTGTTATGCGATGCGTTATTCGCCAAGGCGAAAAATTCATCCAGAAAGCGTCGGCCAAACTCAATCACCTGTTGGCCACGCCGGCGGTCATAACCGGCCTTGCGCGGTCGATTCGCGTCATCACGGATGACATCAGTTCCATACAGGGCATCATACAAACTGCCCCAGCGTGCGTTGGCAGCGTTCAGTGCATACCGTGCGTTCATCACTGGCACCACCAACTGAGGGCCGGCCAATCGGGCTATCTCATCATCCACTTGTTGGGTAGAAATCAAAAAATCGGCAGGCTCTGGCAACATGTACCCAATGCGCTCAAGAAACGCACGGTAGGCCGCCGCATCATGTGTCTGCCCCGCTCGCTGCTGATGCCACTCATCGATCTGTTGTTGCAGACGCACGCGTTGCTGCAAGAGCTCGCTGTTTTTGGGTGCAAAATCAGCCACCAGCGTTTCAAGCCCCAACCAGAATTGCGCAGCATCCACCCCGCTGCCGGGCAGTAACTCGTGCGCCACAAATTGATACAGCGGCTCAGCCACCTGCAGAGTGCCAGTCGGCAGGTAACGGATGCGTGTTTGTGTAGGCAGCGTACTCATGAGTCCTCCGAAACGCTTTCAGCACACAGTCTTGACTGTGCGCAAACATACCGATAAACAATTGGCATAGAATTATCATGTACCGTGACCAGCATCGCATCTCGCGTAGCCTGAAACCCCGGACACCACAGAGGAACGCATGTTAATCAATACCAGCATCGACGTTAACAATATCATTGAAAAACTCAATTCACTGCACCATGAACTCAACAATCGACTGGTGGGAATTCAAAATGACCTGAGTCGCGGACGCAGCCAGGACTCGCAAGAGCAAGCCCAGGAAACTGAAAACGACGAGGTATTGCACGCGCTGGCGGCGGATGCCCGTAACGAATTGATTGAAATTGATAATGCCTTGTCCCGCATTCGTAATGGTACATATGGTGTGTGTGTAGCCTGTGGCGACATTATCAATCCTGAGCGTCTGGCGGCTTATCCCATGGCCATACGTTGTATGGAATGCACGGAAAGCTGAGCACGCGCGCGGCGACAAACGGGCAGGTTATTGGAATGCCTGCTGTACACGTTTCAGCAATTCCTGATCGCTGAAACTGTCACCCAATGTCATGCCAAAACGCACAATGACAAGATTCTGTGACGGCAGGATGTACAACCGCTGGCGACCCAGACCACCAGCAAAATACAGATCTGCACCCTGATCAGGCAGGATTCTATCACCCATCGGTTGAGCATCCGGGGGCAGACTGTCTACGCCTGCCTGATACGAGCCCACAATCGCATTATTCCGCCACCAGCTCAGTCCATACCCTTGATAGGCCGGATTATCGATACTGTTGATCATGGCCAGCGTCGCTGGGTCCAGTAACTGGCGACCTTTCCAGTAGCCGCCATCTGCGATCATCAAACCAAAATTCAGCCAGCTGCGCGCGTCCAGATACGCACCGCCTGCTAATTGGGGTTTACCCTTGATATCGCGAATCCACAACCGATGATGCTGTTCTGGCATGCCAAGGGTTTTCAGCACATTGTCATAAAGATACTGTGCCGGATCCTGGCCTGTTTTACGTTCGAACAGCGCAGAAAGCACGTAGAAATTGACCGAGCCATAAATCAGGCCAGTGCCTGCGGCAAATTCCTGCGTCGAATGATTGATCGCCAGATCATAGATATCCAGTTGTGGAACACGTAACACATTATATCGATCGGAATCCTTGAGGCCGCTACTGAGATTCAGCAGGTGCCTGATGGTAATGGCTTCTCGACCCGCATCACCCTGCCATTCGGTAATGGTCTGGTGCACCGGTTCGTCCAGCGTCCAGATGCCATCACGGACGCCCAAAGCAAACAACGCCACACTGAAACTTTTGGTCCCCGAGGCCAACAGATGCGGATCGCCCGACGCAAACGGTGCAACATAATCTTCAAACACGATATGTCCGTTTTTAGCGACAAGCAGCGCGTCACCGTTAAAAAATCGTGAATACAAGGCGGCTGATGCAAAGCGCTCGGCAGGAATCTCCCGAGTCAACAAGGCACTGTTCAACCGCAGACGCATGGGCTCGCCGGGCAGCGCTTGCATCTGCAGAAAATATCGACCATCTGTTTGTGCGTCAACCTGCGTCACCTCGATTTTGTCGAGATAGGTATCGCCTTCAAAATGACCACTACAAGCCCGAGTGTCTGTGGAGGTGCGTACCGTGGCCGCCGTCAGACCAAACTGCAGCTGATCGTTGAGCAGTTGCAACGTCACATCATAGTTGCCCTCCAGCACCGCACGTTCACGTGGCGCACCGGCAAACAATGCTACACAACTGTTCAACAGCCCGGTGCGACCATCAAATGCAGCCATGCTGTTTCCCGCGGATTGCGCAGACGTTGTAGTTGCCAGACATAATCCAGCTAATGCAGCCACGCCAGCCATCTGTGAACTGAGCTTCACCCGCGCTACTCCTTCAGACGTTCCAGAAAATACGCATAAATCAATGCATCCAGCTATGCGCAGACCAAACCCAGGTCAACAACCGTGCTTTTGTTGATGATGATTCTACGTTGCGCATGTCATAACCCGTCTGTCGCCACAGTGTGAGCACGACTGTATAACAAACCGGTGAGTTTGACGATTGGAGTCACTTTACGGAGGCGTAGCAACCCGCACACAGGACAATCACATTACAAACGACGGATAAACGCATCAATGGCCTCCAGCACTTGCTGTTCATGTGACAAAAATATCCAATGATCAGCATCCTCAATCGCCAACAGCGTTGAATCCGGAATTTCAGTATCAAAACGCTGCATTTCCTGTGCCTTTCGCTGACTGTCCATCTGGAATAGTTCATCTATGGTTTCCTGTACCAACGGATCATCCTTGTTGTACCAGGTTTCCAGCGATGCCGACGGGCCAGAGGGCACTGCATAGATGCCAAGTACAGGTACTGCAATTCGCGCATAATCCGGTGACTGCAGCCCCATCATGATGGCATCCAGATAGAGCTCCTGATGTCTATTGGCGCCGGTGGCCAGATCGTAACTGGCCAGAATCTCCCCTTCAGGTGGCAAGATGCCTGTGCCCTGGGTGCGTTGTACATATTGCCGGAGAGCCTCATAAGAAACAGATTCATCCGGGTACAGGGGTGGCTGTGAAGGCAGCCTGGCATTGAGTTCACGATACCGTCGACGATCACTGTCTCTGTCGCTGGCCCGGTCAAAGGCTGCATCCAGATACACCAATCCACTGAATCGATGCGGGTGGTTGGCGCCCAGATAACTGAGCTCTTCACCAGCAATTGAATGGCCGACAAGTACCGGTGATTCGATACCCAGTGATTCCAGCACCTGCAACACATCCTGGCTCAAGCGCGCCGTGTCATAACCACCTTCAGGTTTGCCGGATGCACCGGTGCCTCGTCGCGTCATCGCCACCACGTTGTATCGATCCGAGAGTTTTACGGCGAGTTCATCAAACGAATGAGCAGTGGCACCCAAACCTGGCAACAGAAAAAGTGTTGGTGCATCACTGGGTGCGCCGTTGCGCCAGTCCAGCACCTCAACGTGAACACCCTGCTCAACCGCAACTGAACGGGTCTCGTGTGGCGAACTGTCGCGCCAGCTCGATTGCTGCAGACTCAGAGTTGCCTGGTCGGTTGGCTGCGGCAATCCGCAGCGCGAGGACTGGTCACCCAGCATGCCATTAAACGTCAGAGTTTTATGCAATATGCGTTCAACATTATACGCTGTCATCAGAATGCTTGAGCTGTCCACCAACAACGGCATTGCCAGTGTCAGCCGGGTCTGACGACGCGCGATCGACTCCAACCAACCCGGGGTCTGGTTGATACGTGAATAGCTGTCAACACGCGTAGCTTCCACACCGATCAGCTCGGCAGATATCAACGCAGGCTGGGCTCCGCGTTTGATACAGTCAATATCAATAGTGTTGGCGTTATAGTCAGCAATCGCACGGCAACTGCCCAAACCCGGCAAGGAGTGACGCATGCCATCGACTTTCAGCTCGTGGGGCTGTGGTGCCAGCAGCGCAAGATCGTAACTGATCGACAGGCGGCTGGTGTCACTTGCTGAAACACGCGCCAACACATCCGCTGGCACAAGCCAGTAGTCGGTATCCACCGATGAAATCGGTGCAAACCGATTTTCTGCCGTTGTAGAGCGCGGCAACACGACGTCTTCTGCGAGCGTATCCGCGCTCAAGATCGCCTGTGTGCGGATGCGATCCACACGCCAGTTGACCCCCATGTCACGCCCGGTTAACGCTGACGGCAGCCATTCTGTCAATCGCTCGCGGACACGCACTGTGCTGGCAAACGTCAGTGCACCGGCACCTGCGTCGCTCAATTGAGACGGGTACCAGCCGGCATTCATCAGCAAATTGCTACCGGATTCGCCGGATGCCTGAGTATCCACAAACGCAGCCGGAAAGCAGGCCTGCACCGGTTCCAGCACGACACTCTGTTCAAGTTGATCGTCTGGGGCATTGATCAGATGCCGGTGGATAGCGATGGCGCGATCCCAGTTCAATAACCACATGGGCGGGTAGACCGTAAAAAATATCAAACCAACACTGATAGCAAATGCCAGTGTGGCCGCGCGCTCCTGCCGGCGAACGTATAGCAACCAGAACACCGCCAGCACACCAGACAGGCCGGCAAGCAGCACCGGCACGGCCTGCAACCACATCATGCTGTCAAATTCTGTGCCCAGTTCGATACCCAACAATGCCAGCAACGGGCGCGTGACGCTCCAGGCCGGCAACAAAAAAACAAACAACACCAACATCAGTAACACAATTGTCCGTCTGAGACTTGAGGTCAGCAAACTGGCTGCAAACAACAGGGGGACAACCAGCACTGCAGGCAATTTTTCCACCGCTGCAGCCAATGCCAATGCGTGTAATACGCCATGATCCTGCGTGTGGAAAATGACAAAGCGGCCCAGCACAATCGGGACAACGATGGTCAGCAGCATAAACAGCAGCTTGGCCAGCATCCAGTCCACACGTGGAACCGGACGCACCAGCCAATCATGATTGAGGCTGCTGGCGGGGTCCTGTTGCAAGACTGACACCATCAGCAAGCAAGCCATAAAGTAGCCAACCCAGTAAAAATTGGTTTGCACAGCCACCAGAAACTCGGCCTCCCCTGACAGTGCAATGGCATCCAGACTGGCAATCACGGGTTGCAGTACAAACACAGCTGCAGCCAGCAATATCAGTGGCAACAAGCCAAACAGATCTTTTTTGACCATGGCAGTGATCATGTTGATGTGTTGCTTCATCAGGCGGCGTCCTTGCGGCTCAAGCGTGTTTTACGGATGAGCACGTTACTGATATCACGCAGGCTCATGGCATCTTCAACAAACTGAATCGCACCAAAATGTAAATTCAATTGCGCTTTTAATTGCTCGTCATTCTCAAATGATGAGTCAATAAAACGCAGCGTATGACCGCTTATCTCCGGAAAAAGCCAATTCTCGGGAAACGCGTAAGGCAACAGCTTTTGTGCTGACAACGTGACATTTACCGCGCGAAACCGGGCACGCAATGACTCTATCGACTCCTGAAAATGCAAATGTCCTTTGTCCATAAATGCAATGTGGCTGGTAAAAAATTCGATTTCAGCCAACTCATGTGACGAGATCAGAATGGTGGTTTCATCCGCCTGCTCCAACAATCCTTCAACCACTTCATCTCGCGTGAGTGTATCCATGCCACTGAGCGGTTCGTCCAGAATCAACAGTTTTGGCCTGAACGCCAATCCGGCGACCAACACGGTTTTCATGCGCATGCCGTGTGATAATTTGTTTAAGGCCCGGTCCGGCGGCAGATCCATTTCGCGTCGCAAAGTTTTTTCGAGACCTTTGTCCCAACCCGGATACAAAGCGCGCAAATAGTCAAAATAGTGCGCAATGGTCAGCCGCTCAGGCAGCACCTGACTTTCAGACACATAACCTATCTGGTGAAAGTCATTGGGTTGCAAAAGACGACTGTCGCGCCCGAGGACTGACGCAGTGCCGGAATCCGGGCGAATAATATTTAACAACATGCGCATAGTGGAGGTTTTGCCAGCGCCATTGGTACCCACCAGCGCAAATGCTGCCCCCTCGGGTACATTCAACGACACGTCGCGGACAACATCGACTTTGCCATAGCGTTTGCATAGATTAGAGGTCTCAATGATCATTTGATACCACCTTCAGTGCATCCAGTTTTTTCCACTGGGTTTCTACTGAATCCAACACTTCATCAAGTTTGACGCCGACACGGCGCGCTTCCACAACCAATTGTTCAACATCGTCATTGAGCAGCCGCTGGCGGTCTCCACTGCGCGCTTTTGGCGGCATCGCCACGGTGGTACCTCGCCCAGGGCTGGCAACCAGCCAACGCTCCTGAATCAAGTGCTGTATGACTTTATGCGCGGTATTGGGGTGTATTTTCAGATCCTTGGCCAGTACCCGCACGGATGGAAACGGATCACCGGGTTTCATGGCGCCACCGAGAATTGCCCGGGTAGCACCATAAACCACCTGATCAAAGATGGATTGGCTGGAGTCAAGCTTGATAGCGAATGGTGTCATACGAACAGTGTGACACCTGTGACAGTGATTGGCAAGAGACTAAAAACAGGATATTTAAAAAAATTGTACTAGACTCGTTTTAGATGCTAAAAAAGCACAGCAGCAAACACTCATGATAAAAAAACCAAGGAGCCTGCCCATGTTGCGATCGGTCAATCTTGAAGACTATATGATCAAAAAACCCCTCACCATTGCGGCTGACGCACCGCTGTTTGAGGCTGTTGATCTGATTACGTCAAACCAGGTATCCGGTGTGTGTGTTGTTAATCAGGATGGCACATTGATTGGCATTTTGTCCGAGATGGATTGCCTGCGTGGGGTGTTAACTGCCAGTTATGACAACGGTTCGATTGGCAGCGTGGGCGACTATATGGTGTCGGCCAATATCAATTCTGCCAAAGCGTCTGACGATATTATTGATGTGGCGTCCGATATGTTGGCCAAAGGCCAGCGTCGTCGGCCGGTGGTCAATGAACAAAACAAGCTGGTCGGTCAAATAACCTGCCGGGCGATTCTGGCCGCCGTACGCAAGTTGGTGGGTACCCAATCGCCCGCCAGATAAACGTGACGTCTGAATGCCCCCTTCGATGATCATCACCCAAGGGGGCACTGCCGATCAGAAGTTCAAACGCAGACCAATCATGTAACGGCGTCCGAACTCCTCATACTCAGATACACGGTAGGTCTCGCCTTCATAACGGATACCAGGCTCTTCCAGCAAGTTGTTGGCTTCCAGATAGACGTTGGCGTTGTCATTAAAGCTGTAGCCAACTTTGAAATCCAGACGGCCAACTTCATCCCAGAAACCATCACCGAGAATATCGCCATCGCCAATACTGTCAATCCACTTGGTACGGTACTGCCAGCTCAATCGCGTGGACAGACCATAACGCTCATAGGTCATTGCGAGGTTGTATATCATGTCGGATGAACCAGGCAGCTGAACCTTGCGGCCATCAGGGGTTTCGCTCTCTGACTCGTTCAGAGTCAGGTTCGCATTAACACCAAATCCACTGGCCCAATCTGGCAGGTTTAAACGATCTGCAAACGGCTCCAGTGTCTGTGATGCCGCCAATTCAAACCCGGCGAGGTAACCACTGCCACCATTGTCAGTGGTTGTGTATCGGTAGCCGGATCGGTCTATTCCAGGCTGATTCAACACATCGCTACCGAACTGCGGACGCTGCACGGTAAACAACACATCGTCCAGTGCCTTGTAGTAAGCGCCAACGGAGACGAAGCCGCCTTCTGGCAGATACCACTCAAGATAGGCATCTGTGCCGCTGGCTTTTTCTGCTTCCGCGAAGGGGTTACCCCCGCTGATGGATTCCGTTTCATCAGAAACGTTGAAGTTAGGACGCAGGATGGTGAAATCAGGTCGCGCCGCACCGCTGTTGGCGGACAGACGCAGCTTCAGCTCCTCATTGATATCCCAGTTCACATGAACGCTGGGGAAGAACTGCAGGTTGTCGCCTCCAACATCGGCGGGCCGGAAGGTACTTCCAAAACGAACCAGCGCGCTACCGGAATTCTCTACTCGCTCAACACGTGCGCCGGCCAGAATATTACCCCAATCGAAATAGGTTGTTGCCATCGCGTATGCGGAAAGGATGTTTTCTTCAACCTCGTAATTATTGGTCTCTGATGTATTGGCCTGAACGCGCGACGCCCCTTGTGCGGCAAGACTGCTCCATAAGTTACGCAGACCACTGTCTGAGAAATAGCGGAAGGTATATCCAAGCGGTAACGCACCCTGATACGGATCGTTGATCGCAAAGTCATTGGTAGACGGCAGCGGCAGGCCGCGCGAGGTCAGCGCAGAAGGGATAATTTCCAGCGTCTGACGTGTGTCTTCCTTGGATCTGTCGTCATATTGCAGACCAAACTGCACGTCAGTTGCCCGACCAAACAACGTCATGTCGCGGCTGAGATCAAGACGCGCGCTGGTTGAGCGGCTGTCTTGTAAGCGCTGGACATTGCGCAGATAAACAAATTCATAATCCTGAGGATCCAGGGATCGCTTTATAGCGCCCTGCGACAATGTGCCATTCGGGTTAACGATGGTTTCATATAGAGTGACGCCATGTCTGGCACGATCTGTGTAGTCATACACCACAGTCGGACGCATGCTCAGCGCGTTTGCGCCGCGCGGGCTTCTCCACGCCGACTGAATGGTCGGGCCGCTCTCCGCTTGGGATTTGCTGTAGTTGATGCGCCATGAGGCATCCCACTGATCAAAGCGCTGCTCACCGCCAAGTGTGTTGGTAAAGATGCTTTCAAGCGTTTTGTTGGTGTTGAGTGTACTGTCGAGTTCTACACCAAAAATTCTGCCCTGCAACGGCGTATTGCCGGTGCGGATATCCGCATAACCACGCGTGACAGCAACTCGGTCAGTGCGCGTCGCACCATCATCCAGATCGAATTCATGGGCGTTTCGCAGCTCATCATCGGTGAATTCCGTATAGATAGAGCTGAAGAAGAATTGATGGTAATCCGAAGGACGGAAGTCCAGTCGGCCAGACACAGCAGAGTTGCTGCGGGTCAGACGGTACAGTTTATTCTGGTGGGCATCCGCCCACGCGCGATCCTGGTAACCGGGCTCGCGATCTTCAGAGTCATCGCCCGTTTCCCAATCCGTTTCAAAGTTGTCAGTGATCATATTGCGCTCGTAGCGCGACGCTGAGAGCAGCACACCAAAACGACCATCCGCAAACGTGTTGGCAACAAAACCACCCACTTCACTCTGGTCAGTGCCGCCGAGCTCGTTATAACCGGCACCCACATTCAGTGCTGATTTAAAACCCGGGTAATCAAATGCACCGCGGGTAATGATGTCTACGTTGCCTGCCAGCGACTCACCCTGCATGGCAGGTGTTACTGCCTTACGTACAGCAACAGCACTACCGATCGCTGCCGGCACTGTGTCGGTACGGGCTCGTCTGCCACTGGGGGCTATCACGTTCACACCGTCAAAAGAAATAGTGCTCCAACGCGAAGGCGCTCCGCGCAGACTGACCGCGCGCTCCTGTCCCTGATCACGCTCAACAGCAATGCCTGGCAGGCGAGACAACGCTGCCGCAATATTCTGATCGGGGAATTGACCCACGGCATCTGCCGACACCACGTTGATAATGGCGTTAGAAGAGCGCTGCAGCTGCAGTGCACGGGCTTCGGATTCTGCCTGCGGGCGAGCGCCAATAACCACCATGCTCTCGATCAGCTGGTTGTCTTCACCAGTGGCGCCAAGTACCACATCCACAACCGCGACCTGATTGCCGGTCACTGTCACATTTGCCTGACGCGCCGGGCGGCCAAAATAGGTGACGTTGACGATGTAATTGCCAGCTGGGATGGCGCGCAATGTAAAACGACCCTCGCTGTTGGTGACGGCAACCACATCAATGCCGCTGACGCGCACTTCCGCACCCACAAGGAAACCGCCGCGCACAGCGTCTGTTACCACACCGCTGATTTCGCCGGTTGCAGCGACAACATTAGCCGCGCCTGCCTGCGCGTGCGCAACATTTGCGGGTCCTGGCATTGCAGCGAGACAGGCGATACCGCCAACAAGAATTGTCCCAAAGCCGTTTTTACACTTCTTATACATCCCAAAGATCTCCATTGGTGAAGTACATGAGTTATGTACCCCGAGTGTTGATGAGAAGATTGGCAGTGTAGGGAGACCATGTGACACAAATAACTCAGATGCACGACAGTTCTGTGAACTATCGATGACAGCGGGAGGTCTGCACTGACATGAGCGCAGCTGGCAAAAAACAGTGACCGGCGTTACCGCACCAGCGCTACCGATTTGATCAGTGCCCAGACAGTTTGCCCGGTTTGCAGCCCCAACTGCCGGGAAGACCAGCGGGTGATTTCGATCAACAGGTGTTGACCATCCGCAAGCCGGGTGGTTAACAGCAGGCGGTTATCCGGCAGTTCATGGATCTGCTGAATGACCACCTGCAGGTGGTTACGGATACTGATGCGTTCCGGGTCGTCCAGCGCCACACTGACATCGCGCGCCAGCACACGCAAACGGGTATTTGTCATCGGGGAGGGCTGTTGACCGACCTCAGATGACGAGGTATGTACAAACAACCAGGCGTGTTCAACACCAAAACTGCGCACGCCCTGTTCGTCGGTGTCACTGAGCACGCCGTTCAACACCGTGGCAGGCCCTTCATCCGCAAACAGCGGTGAGTCGGGTCTGGCCATCGCCTGCTGCAGGTCGCAGATCTCGTCAATGGCACCGTCTCGCATAAACACCACGCGATCGGCCAGGCGCTGCACTTCTTCCGGAGAATGGGTAATCAGCACGATTGGCACCGCGCTTTCGCTGGCCAGACGCGACAGAAATGGCATGATGTCGCGCTTTGTCTGGGTATCGAGGGCAGCCAGTGGTTCATCCAGCAGCAACAACTGCGGACTGGACAATAAAGCCCTGCCCAGCGCAACACGTTGCGCCTGTCCACCAGACAATTGATCAACACGTCTCTCCAGCAGTGTTTCCAGCCCCAACATGCGGATCACCGCATCGGGTTGCAAACGGCGCAAGGCATCAGGTGTGCGCTGGTAGCCGTACAGCAGATTGCCCGTCACGGACAAGTGCGGCAGCAGGCTGGCCTCCTGAAACACCAGACCCACACGGCGTTTTTCAACCGGGACAAACTGGCGGTTGTTTTGCCATGTTGCGCCCGCAAAAGTGACCTGTGCATCGCTGAGCTTTTCCAGCCCGGCAATAATGCGCAGCAAGGTGGTTTTCCCGCAGCCAGAGCGCCCGAACAACGCGGTGACACCCGTCAACGGCCAGCTGGCGTGGACATCCAGTGTAAAGTCGCCGCGCTGCATGTTGGCACTGATCTGTAACAGAGCACTGCTCATACGTTGGCCACCTGCCTCATATTTTAGTTACCTGAAAGTGGCGATTGATGCTGTACACCACAAACAATACAAAAAATGAAAATGCCAACAGCAAAAACGATAACTGATGCGCAGCCTCGTAATTCATCGATTCGGTATAGTCGTAGATCAGCACCGACAAAACCTTGGTTTCACCGGGAATGCTGCCGCCCAGCATCAGAATGACACCAAATTCCCCCACGGTATGCGCAAAACTCAGGGTCGCGGCCACAATAAATCCGCCTTTGCACAAGGGTAGAATCACCGAAAAAAACCGGTCGATGGCATTAGCACCCAACGATGCAGATACTTCAATCGGTCGGCGCCCAAGACTATTAAAAGACTCCAGCAACGGCTGCACCGCAAACGGCATGGAATACAACACCGAGGCCATCAGTATGCCCTCAAACGAAAACGCCAGATGGGTCAACCCGACACTCTCCAGAGAGCCGCCGATAAACCCGCGAGGCCCGAGCGCCATCAACAGGTAAAAACCCAGGACTGTGGGTGGTAATACCAGCGGCAATGCCACAATGGCCTGCACGGCAACACGCCAGCGTGAACGACCACTGGACAACCACCAGGCCAACGGTGTGGCAATGATGAGCAGAATCACCGTGGTGAAAAAACACAATCTGACGGTTAACCAGATTGCCTGCCACTCTGTCTGTCCGAGTTCAAACATACGTCACGTTCTCTGCTGTTTATTGGTCAGCGGTGGGTTTGCCCGGCACATCAAAACCGTTGCTCTGGAAGATGTCACGGGCAATATCTGACAGTAAAAACTCGGAAAAACACTTTGCAACGGTGCTGTCAGCAGCACGCCTGGTGATCACAAAACCCTGCGCCAATGGCTGATGCAAGGTTGCATCAATCAGATGATAGCCACGTTCCACAAGCCCCGGCTGTATGGCCAACGATAAGGCAATCACGCCGATATCGGCAGCGCCCGATTGTGACATCTGTGCCACCTGCGCAATATTCTCGGCAAACACCAACCGCGGCTGCACGGCGTCCCAAACGCCGGCAGCGGTCATCGCTTCCTGCCCGCGCTGCCCGTAAGGCGCAACGGAAGGCTGCGCGATGGCTATCCGGCGAATACGGTGATCGGCAAGATCGGTCAGTGTCATGTCCGCAGCGTTGAGGTGCGCACTCCACAACACAATACGTCCCAGTCCGTAAACAACAGGCGCCGAGGTCGCCATGCCCTCATCAAACAGAGCCTGTGGATACTCCATATCGGCCGACATAAACACATCAAAGGGAGCGCCATTGATAATCTGTGCCATCAGGCGCCCTGATGACCCGTAGATGACCTCAACCTGATGCCCGGGATTCTGCGTTTCATACGCGTCAACCAGATAGTCCAGTGTCGGGCGCAACGAGGACGCTGCTGCAACAGTAAGTTGCTGGCCATAAACGCTTGGGCAAACGACCAGCACCAGTGCCAGCAACACCCATCGACGCAGCGCTGTCATGACTGTACGCCCAGAATTATATGAGAGGCTTTGATCAGGGCACACACCTGATCTCCGGTTTTAAAACCCAGCTCCAGCAAACTTTGTTGCGTAATAATCGCCGCCAGCGTGTTGCCACCCGCCAGTTTCACAACAACTTCTGCGTTGACTTCACCGCTGGTAATGCGCTGGATTTCACCACACAAACGATTGCGCGCCGAGGTACGCAAACCGTCGTCCGCAGCTGCCAGAATGATCCACGATGCTTTGATCAAGGCCTGTACTTCACGACCAGGGGCAATCTGCAGATCCTCAACACTGTCACGCGTGATCACTGCGTGCAACGATTCGCCGCCACTGAGACGCACATTGACTTCGGCGTTCACGCCACCGGCCTGCACAGACTCCACGATGCCAGTCAGAATATTGCGGGCACTGCTTTTTATGCTGAGTTTCCTTAACAAGGCCAACGAGGTATCCAGATTACCGGCGGCTTTTAATTGCGCCATCAGTTGCGCCTGCAGACGCTGCAAATTGGCCAGATCGTTGACCACTCGCAGACCTGCCTCAGTTAACGTCGCCCCGCCGCCGCCACGCCCACCATGTTGTGAGCAGACCAGCTGTTCGCCCGCCAAATTATTCATGACATCAACGGCATCCCAGGCGGCTTTGTAGGTAATGCCTACCACCTTGGCGGCAGCACTGATGGAGCCGGTTTCGCCAATGGCCGTTAACAAGGCGAGACGACGCGGTGAGATTTCGCCATCGGGTGTCGCCAGTGCAAAGGGAGCAACAAATTCGCCAATGGATTGTCGTGTTGTGTCAGACATAAGACCCACAGTCGATGCCACGTAATGGATAGTCAGGCCAGACTATATATACAAAGCTATATATTGAAAAGTGCTTTTCCTAGAAACTAACCAATTAGCCTGTTGTTGTAGAAAAACCGGGGGATAAAAAAAGCCGGCTGATGTTCGGGGGGATGAACATGAGCCGGCCTGAATGGGGAGAAACCACTACTATCAATAAAGAACAATCAGTAAAACACTTGCAACCCTCCGAACACACCCCGCACAACTGAGGCTTATTTGTCGAGTTGCTGAAAGCTTAGCAGCGCTTTGTTACAAAACGATGAACGCGTTTCGAAAAACCATCAGTATTTATCAACCGCTTATTGGCCGTTATTGATAAACTCCGGTGGTACAGAGGTCAGATCAATGCCCCAGACCACGGGTATGACAAAGTACACGAGCAGGGTAATCAATCCTGCCGCGATCAGATTGAGCAAGAAACCCACTTTCATCATCTCGGTAATTTTGAGTTTCTCCGTCGCAAAAATAATGGCATTGGGTGGGGTGCCCACCGGCAACATAAACGCACAATTGGCTGCCATCGCACAAGGAATCATCAAAGCATAGGGATGGATTTCCAGTGCCAATGCAAGGGCCGCCACCACCGGGAGAATCATGGTGGCTGTCGCCGTGTTGGAGGTGATCTCTGTCAGAAACAGAATCAGCAGTGTTGCGCCGGCAATCATCACTATCAGGTGGAAGCTGTCAAAAATGGTCAGTTGATTGCCCATCCAGGTTGATAATCCTGATGCACGGAAAGCAGCTGCAATCGCCAGTCCGCCGCCAAACAACAGCAGAATCCCCCACGGAATTTCTTTGGAATCTTTCCAGTCCAGCACCCGGGTTTGTCCGGGCGCTCTGGAGGGGAATACAAACAACATTACCGCAGCGCCGACTGCGATCATGCCATCGCGCAGTTCAGGGACGTAGTTGTCAAGGATACCGCGGGTGATCCACAAAATCGCAGCTGCCACAAAGACCGAAGCCACCACTTTTTCCTCGTATCCGATAATGCCCAAGGCATCACGTTCACGCTGAATCATTTGTCGGCCGCCCGGCAGATTTTCAATTTTTGCCGGAAATGCGATATGACCAAGGTAGAACCAAGTGACGACCAACATGACCAGCACCAGCGGTGCGCCAATCAGCATCCAGCCGGCAAAACTGATATTGACACCAAAGAGCAGTTCGGCCTGTGAGGCGAGGATGATGTTGGGCGGGGTGCCAATCAGTGTGCCGAGGCCGCCAATGGTGCCGCCATACCCCACACCAAACAGCAGTGCCTTCTCAAAGGACGGCACATGCTCTTCACCGACCTGGCCTTTTAATGATCTGGCAACCTGATTGGTGATGGCCAACGCCATGGGTACCATCATCATCACCGCTGCGGTATTGGACACCCACATCGACAAAAAGCCGGTTGCCAGCATAAACCCCAGCAGAATCCGTTGAGTACTGGTGCCCACAAAGGCAATGATGGCCAGCGCAATACGTTTGTGCAGGTTCCACTTTTCCATGGCACTGGCGATAAAAAAGCCGCCCAGAAACAGATAAATAATATCGTCGCCGTAGGCAGAGGTGACCGTTGCGTTATCAAGGGCACCGGTGGCCGGCAATAACAAAATCGGTAACAACGAGGTGGCCGGAATGGGAATGGCTTCTGTTATCCACCACGTGGCGATCCACAGAGTGATGCCTAGCACTATTTTGCCGTCGGCACTGAGCCCTTCCGGTGAAAAAAACAGCACTGTCAAGGCAAACAGTATTGGCCCTAGCAGCAACCCAATGAGTTGTGCCCGCGAATAGGATTGACTGACCGCTGTATCGCGGGCGCCCGGGATAATTCTGAGGCTATCTTTGGTCTTGTTGTGCGAGGCCCACAAGCCTTGCCAGAGTTTTTTTATTGTTGTTTTCATAAAGACTCACTGATCTTGTTAACGTGTGGTCACTGGCTTTGGGGTAACACCAGTCGCACAGAGGCTTGCTCACCAATTTCAATATCGCCACGTACCCTGACCTCAGCCATGGCGTCCTGTATCTGCATGTACATCCAGCGCCCCAGTTCGTCGTTGGGCGCAGTTATCATCACAAACGTATTACTATCAACAACAACTTGCGCGAGATCCCGTAGTTGAGTGACCACCGACGCATCGCGATTGATGACACTGCGGGAATTCAGCACAACGACACTATGAGTACTTTGTCGCTCGGTTTGCAGGCGTCGGGTTGCCTGTTCAAGGCCCGGATGATTATTGTCGACCTGCGCGGCACGTCGCAGAAACGACTCTGCATTGTCGAATTGCCCCTGACGACCCGCCAGATCCGCTAGCTGCAAATAACGCGCTGCAATGTCCCGGATGCCGTCTTTGGCAATCTGGTTCTCGGGATCGAGCGCCAGCGCCCGGTTAAAGTAGTGGTAGGCACTGCTCTCCGGTGGGGTCATCAAGCGATCAGCGCGCAGCGCGCGCATGCCTTCAAACAAAATATCGGCGACGTAGCGCCGCGCGCGTTCCGCGTCATCAATCACAAAAGCATCGCTGATGGTTTCGACAGGCGACGGCGTGGGCTCAACAACGGTTTCGACGGGAGTGGCAGAACGTTGTTGCACACACGCAGCCAGCAGAAACGGCACCGTCAGAAACAAGCCTTTTTTTGCGCCCGTGCGGCACACTGTTAACAGACAGATTGGCAATCCGGTTACAGCACCGGGTAATTCGGGGAACAGCAGCATGGGTACACCGTCGAGGAAACACCCTTAAACTATGTCACCAAATGAAAGGAATCTCAATAACTGTCCCGATGAGACAGCGGTATGTGGCGGCACAATGGCAAGGCCGTCCGCTTGCGCGACGGAACTGAGCACACCCGAGCTCTGATCGCGCAGCGGGACCAGCGCCGGGAGGCCTGCCTTGTCAGTTGTGAGTTTTACGCGGATGTACTCCTGTCGCACACCACTTGCAGGTGCATCGAACCCCGCTGGCAGTTTGATTTCATTCAAGGTGCAAGCACTGGCGCCCATCAGTCGTAACAGTGTCGGACGCACCAGTATCAGGAAAGTTACAAATGCCGACACCGGATTACCCGGCAGACCAAAAAACAGACTATTGTTCAGACGTCCAAATGCAAACGGTTTGCCGGGTTTTAATGCCAGCTTCCAGATATCCAGTTCGCCCAGATGCTGCAACGCTGCGCGCACGTGATCTTCTTCACCCGCAGACACGCCGCCGGTGCTGATAATGCAATCGGCTTGAGCACACGCCGAGAGCAATGTCTGCTCAGTGGCAGCCCGCGTGTCTGCTACCGTACCGAGATTGATGACCTGCAGCCCCAAACGCCGCAACATCGCTTTAATGACAAAGGCATTACTGTTGTAGATCTGTCCCGGGGCCAGTGTTTGCCCGGGCTCTGACAACTCATTACCCGTGCTGAACAAGGCCACCACCGGCTGCTTGCCTACACGGATTGTCGCGACGCCCGTTGCGGCCAATAAACCAAGATCGACGGGGCGCAAGCGGTGCCCTGCCTTGAACAACACGCTGCCCGCCTGAATATCTGCCCCCTGTTTGCGGATATTTTCCCCGGCAGTAACGGCCTGAGTGATCACCACACCAGCCGATGACACCTCGCAGTTTTCCTGCATCACCACGGCATCGGCACCGGCTGGCAAAGGCGCACCCGTAAATATTCTGGCCAGCGTGCCGGGTGCCAAGGTTGCAGGGGCGCTGCCTGCGGGCAAACGAGCGGAGACGTCAAACTGTCGCCCCGGTTGCTGATCGTTGCTGTTGAGTGCATATCCATCCATGGCACTGTTAGCGCAGGGGGGCACATCACACGCCGCGATGACATCATCCAACAATACCCTTCCATCACCCGCAGCCAAGCTAATCGTCTCCGCCTGCACCCTGCCTGCGACGCGCGCTAACAGGTGCTCAAGCGCCTGCCCTATGGGCATCAACTCAGCTTTCATTGCGGACCTTGTACCAGGATTTGACCAGACGCTGCAGGCTGCCATGCCAGGGGCGTTGTTTGATGCCAAAGGTTTCAAAGATTTTTTTGGACGCCAGTGTCGCATTGGCGATTTGTGGAGGCTCTGTGCGGCCCAGATTGATATTGAGATGGTCCAACAGCCGATACACGGACTCATCATGCTGGGCGGCAAACTTGACCAGTTGCTGCACAAACTCGCTCTCGCGCAGGGCCTCCAGCGACGCATAGTGATAGACACCCCAGACATCCACCTGACAATCAACCTGCAGGGACACCGCCAGTATCACTCGTGCCAGATCTTCGACAGGTGTGGGTGCAAACTTGCGGCGGAATACCGTCACATTACCATCGCCGGCGCGCAGCTCATCGACCCATTGACGCATCATCTCATCTTGCTGAGGCCCGAATAACCAGCCAGCTCTGATAATGATGTGCTGCTTGATCGTCGAGATGATCGCCTGCTCGCCGGCCAGTGCGGCATGACCATAAACACAATTGGGTCGCGGAGGATCCTGCTCGTTGTAAGCCAGCTTTTTTTCCCCGCCAAATACATACACGGAGGATAGGTGTATCAGCGGTACATGCAGGTGGTCACAGACCTGGGCAATCAGTTCAGTTTGCAGGTGATTGATGTCGTCACAACGCTGCGCCTGGTGCTCAGCCTCAAGCACAGCCAATTGGCTGCCCGCACGAAACGCGGCCAGATTAATGACCTGATCGGGGGCAGCCTGAGTAATAACCCGGGCAGCCGATAAAGGATCCTGAATGTTGATGACCCCGGGTTCCGGTGCCACCCATTCAATGTGTCTTTCCTTGAGCAACTTGAGCAGTTCGACACCAACACCGCTCTGCGCGCCGATTATAAGTAACTTCACCTGAGAATTGCGCCCCGCTCCATTTGATCACCCAGCTCCTTGTTCACGGAAGCATCCAATCAAAAAGGAATATCATCATCAAAATTGTCAAAATCAGTAGGCCGTGTTGGCGCCGGCGCACGCGGTGCAGACTGGGGTGCGGACTGAGGTGCCGATTGAGCAGCTGCAGACCGATTGCCATAGGCCGGTTGGGCCTGCGGCTGACGGGCGCCGCCCTGATAGGCTGGCTCGGCGTCTTGACCATAATCACCATCGTTTGTGCCACCGCTCATGCCACGGGTATCGAGCATTTGCATTTCGTTGGCAACAATTTCAGTGGCATATTTGGTAACGCCATCCTGCTCCCATGAGCGTGTACGCAGACTGCCCTCGATATAGAGCTTGCTACCCTTGCGCACATATTCGTTAACGATCTCGGCAAGACGGTTAAAAAACACCACGCGATGCCACTCGGTTTTTTCCTGCGGCTGACCGGTATTTTTGTCTTTCCATTGCTCGCTGGTGGCGATGGCCAGATTGGTCACCGCTCCACCGCTGGGCAGGTATCGGGTTTCCGGATCCTTGCCGACATTGCCTACCAGAATTACTTTATTGACGCCCCGACTAGCCACGTTGTTATCTCCTCATGTTCTTTGAAAGCCTGTTTCGCTTGTTCATAAGGAGCATAGCATGAAACTTTGGTGCTCGCCGATCCAGAATCTGCCCTTTGCGCTTCAGGCAGGAACTGACCATAATTGTGTGTTTTTATTTGGCGACGCACACAAAAGGCATCATGGACAAGATCACCATCCGGGGCGCAAGAACGCACAACCTGAAGAATGTGAATCTGAGCATTCCGCGTGACAAACTGGTGGTGATTACAGGACTGTCAGGTTCTGGTAAGTCCTCACTGGCGTTTGACACCTTATACGCTGAGGGTCAGCGCCGGTATGTGGAATCACTGTCGACCTACGCCCGCCAGTTTTTGTCGATGATGGACAAACCCGACGTCGACCATATTGAAGGTCTGTCGCCTGCCATCTCCATCGAACAGAAATCCACCTCACATAACCCACGCTCGACCGTGGGCACTATTACCGAGATTTATGACTACCTGCGTCTGCTGTTTGCACGGGCGGGTGAGCCATTTTGTCCCACTCACCATAAAAAACTGCAGGCGCAGACTGTCAGCCAGATGGTGGATCAGATTCTGGCGCTGCCGGAAGGCTGCAAAATCATGGTGTTGGCGCCGGTGGTGCGCGATCGCAAAGGTGAACACCTGCATGTGTTCAAAGACCTGCAAAGCAACGGGTTTATCCGCGCACGCATCAACGGCATTGTCACCGAACTCGATGACACGCCAGCGTTGGAAAAAAACAAAAAACATCAGATTGAAGCGGTGGTTGATCGCCTGAAAGTGCGCCCGGACATTCAACAGCGACTCGCGGAAAGTCTGGAAACCGCACTCAATCTGGCCGACGGCGTGGTGACCGTGGCGTTTATGGACGATGACGCCCAGCAACCTGAACTGATGTTTTCGGCACGTTTTGCCTGCCCGATCTGTGGCCACAGTATTACCGAACTGGAGCCGCGGCTGTTTTCCTTCAACAACCCGGCCGGCGCCTGCGGCAGTTGTGATGGCCTCGGTGTTAAACAGTTTTTTGATCGCAGCCGCATCATTACCGACACCAGTTTGTCGCTGGCCGAAGGCGCCATTCGGGGCTGGGACCGGCGCAATTTTTATTATTTCCAGATGCTGAGCTCACTGGCCGCCCACTATGGTTTTGCGGTGGACGTGCCGTTTGAGTCGCTCAGCAAAAAACACCAGCAGATTATTCTGCACGGCAGCAACGGCGAAGACATCGACTTTAAATTCATGAACGAGCGCGGCGACTACACCATTCGCCGCCACGCCTTTGAAGGTATCCTGCCCAACATGGAACGCCGGTATAAAGAGACCGAATCGCAGGCGGTGCGCGAGGACCTGTCACGGTTTATGAGCTCACACGCCTGCCCGGATTGTGAAGGCACTCGCCTGTGTGACGATGCACGCCATGTGTTTATCAACGACATCAATCTGCCGCATATCACACAGATGACCATCCTGCAGGCGGCGCAGTATTTTGCGCAGCTCAGTCTCGAAGGTGCCCGCGCCACCATTGCCGAAAAAATTGTCAAAGAGCTGCAGCAACGCCTGCAATTTCTGATTGATGTAGGTCTTAATTACCTGACGCTGAGTCGCAGCGCCGACACCCTGTCCGGTGGCGAAGCGCAGCGTATTCGCCTCGCCAGCCAGATTGGTGCCGGTCTTGTCGGTGTGATGTATATTCTGGATGAACCCTCCATCGGCCTACACCAGCGCGACAACGACCGGCTGTTAAAAACCTTGTTCCACCTGCGCGACATCGGCAATACCGTGATTGTGGTGGAACATGACGAAGATGCCATCCGCGCAGCTGATCACGTCATCGACATCGGCCCGGACGCCGGCGTGCACGGCGGTGAAATCGTTGCACAGGGTCAGGTCGCCGACATTATTGCCGCCGAGCGCTCCGTCACCGGCCAGTACCTGTCCGGCAAACGTTTTATTGAAACGCCTGCGAAGCGCAACACGCCCGATCCGGCAAAATGGTTACGCTTAAAAGGTGCCACCGGCAACAACCTCAACAACGTGGATCTCAACCTGCCGCTGGGTTTGTTTACCTGCGTCACCGGCGTGTCCGGCTCCGGCAAATCAACATTGATCAACAACACCCTGCACCCGGTCGCTTCCACCGCACTCAATGGGGCAACCACCTTGGTCGCCGCGCCGTATGCCAGCATTGAAGGACTGGATCAACTCGACAAAGTGGTCGACATCGACCAGAGCCCGATTGGCCGCACACCGCGCTCCAATCCCGCCACCTACACCGGCATTTTTACGCCTGTACGCGAATTGTTCTCCGGCACCCAGGAAGCGCGCTCACGCGGCTACAATCCCGGCCGCTTCAGCTTCAACGTCAAAGGCGGCCGCTGCGAAGCCTGCCAGGGCGACGGCATGGTCAAAGTGGAAATGCACTTCTTGCCCGACGTATACGTAGCCTGCGACGTCTGCCACGGCAAACGCTACAACCGCGAAACCCTCGAGGTACGCTACAAAGGCAAAAACATCGCCGAAGTACTCGACATGACCATCGAAGATGCCCGCGAGTTTTTTGATGCCGTGCCCGTCATCGCCCGCAAACTACAAACCATGATGGACGTTGGCCTCACCTATGTGCGCCTCGGCCAAGCTGCCACCACACTCTCCGGCGGCGAAGCACAACGCGTTAAACTGTCGCGTGAACTCTCCAAGCGCGACACCGGCCAAACACTCTACATTCTGGACGAACCCACCACCGGTCTGCATTTTGAAGACATCCGCCAACTACTGGCGGTGCTGCATCAACTGCGCGACCAGGGCAACACCATTGTGGTGATTGAGCACAATCTGGATGTGATTAAAACCGCGGACTGGATCATTGATCTGGGACCAGAGGGCGGCAGTGGCGGCGGGGTTATTGTGGCGGAGGGGACGCCGGAGACGGTGGCTGCGTGTGAGGGGTCATTTACGGGGTTTTATTTGAAGCGGATGTTGGGGTAATTTTAACTACCACTTCAATGGCAAATACTGAGTGAAATACAAAGTCATCACGATGTTAGTTTGCTCGAGCGCCGATAACCCCTGAGTGCCGGTCAACTTGAAGGTTCTTCGTGGCGCACATTTTTCTACGTAGGAGGCCAGTGACTTGGCCCGTGTGCGTTTACCGCTTTTTACTTCGACAGGGACAACATCACCCTCATCCGTTGCAAGGATAAATTCAACCTCAGCGCAGGCATCACTCCAGGAAAAGCTTGGGTCAACACCAATGGCAGTGAGTTCTTGCTGCACAAAGTTTTCGGCAACATATCCCCTGTAGTCATAAAAAGAGGATTCGTAGCTTTGTTGTTTGATTTCTTTATAAATGCTGCCCAGCATGTGATTTAGCAGTCCCACATCAAACAGGAACAGCTTCACCATATTCTCTTTTTTGTAAGCTGCAAGCGGCACTCTCGGCTGACCCTCAACAGGATAGTTCGCCAAGGCCAGGCGGCAGGATTGCAGCCAGTGGATTGCTGTTTCAAAATCACTGTACCGAGACTTACGTTCATGGACGTTTTTAAACTTAAAGCGTTTAACAGACTCATCTGTGACGAGCGAGAGCTGCGCGGGGATGCTGTTGAACACCGACTCGATCAGCGTTGCATCAACTTTTCCGGCATATTTTCCAAAATCACGGCGATAGCCTGCGACCAGATCAGCATGAATTTTAGACACCCTTTCAACACGCTCCAGAATGCTCGTCTCTCTATTTTGATACCAGGTCGCAACAGCTTCCGGCATCCCACCGGTAAAAAAATAGTCGGTGAGTTTATCCAGCAATTTGGTATGTGCTGCCGCGGAATTTGCTTGTGTATCAAATGCTTTTATCAGGGCAGGTTCTTGCGACGCATGAATAAATTCCTGGAAGGTCAACGGACGCAGGTTATATTGTTCAACCTTACCAACAGGGAAAGCATTCAACAAACCGATGTTTGAGCCACTGGCCGCGACAAAATAAGACGGTGCTTTTTCAGCAAAGTACTTCAGTGAAGTCACTGCCCGTGCACACTCACCAATTTCATCCAGGATCAACAAATCTGTTTCTGGCCTGAACACCTGGTTAGTGGTCAGCTCTATGTTCATCAGCAGTTCGTCTGGTGAAAGTGAGCCATCGAATGCTTCTTTGTAAGCGGGGTTTTCCACAAAATCGATACGAAGGACATTGGCAAAGGTGTTGCCAAATAACTCTTGCAGCAAGAAAGTTTTGCCGGTTTGCCTTACGCCATCAATCAACAAAGGCTTTCGTACAGTTTGGTTTTTCCAAGCCATTAATGCGTTGAGTAAAGTGCGCTGCATCGTCTTTTTATGCCTGCAAGATTGTTAACTTGCCTGCACTACAACCTGAAACACACTTTTATGCGCATAAAAATGTGATTTATCGCCGATGGTGGCATCAACAGCGACCGCTTGCCGGAAAGGCCGGGTGCCTTGAAGAACAATCAGGGTGCCAATGGCACCCGTTCTGAAGCCCACCCGGCCTGTCCGGCAAGCACCAATGAAGGCCGCGCTCCACTGTAAATGAAGAGCCGGGCTGGCGTGAAGGTGGGTGCGTTGAAGAACAATCAGACTGCCGCAGGCAGTCGTTCTGAAACCCACCCACCTTCACGCCAGCCCGGCTGCTCAGTTGCAATACTCACCAATGTTAATCAGGACTGTTGCTGCTCCTGACCGCCCAATAAAAACGCCTGCCTCACACAAACTTCTGATTGGCTGACCTCCATGTCAGTCATCCATGAGAAATGACTTTTGCGTTTGCCCGACGACAGCCGCCCATTGTTCTGATACACAAGCTGTATAAACAGGTCAACATTCTGYGCCGGCCAATCAAGCAAGCCATTCAATTCACGTTTGGCGCGATCAAATCCCAGCAGAAAATCAATTTCCCTTCTCATATCCTCGGTAACGGTGCGCTCAAGCGCGTTGTACAGAAATTCCGACTGACGCGTCAGATCCGGATATTTAAAATAGACAGCATCGTTGCCCACGGCAGGCATTTCTGGCGTCTCCGGGTAATATTCTGTGCGCGCATTAAGTGGACGTGAAAAATGCTCTAAGGCGTCGGTGTACTGCTTTAGATTAGCTAGAATCACCGCTGACACCGGCAACAAAATGCCTCGGGGCGTAAACTCGGTTTTCGCCAGGATGTCATGGATCAAATAGCGATGCAGCCGGCCATTACCATCCATAAAGGGGTGTATAAATACAAAACCGAAAGCGACACTCGCAGCCAAAATCACAGGCTCCATCATTCCGCGCACACTTTCGCGTTCAGCCAAATCCATCAGGCCTTGCATCAGAGCGGAAACGTCATCCGGCCGAGGCGGAACAAAATCCACGCGCTGTCGATAACCCAGGTCATCTCCCAACCAATTCTGGCGCTGCCGCCAGGTAAATTCATGAAAGCGCGCATCCAGCACGGCGTGCTGCAATTCCAGCAACCGATCTTCGTTCAGAGGCTTGCCGGTATCAGCTTCTCGCAACAGATCAGCAAAGCGCTGTGCTCTGCTGGCGGAAGGCTTTTCGCGTTCCAGTTCAAAACTGGATTGGGTCTCTTTCAGGTATAACCAAGCGGCAGCGCGTCGCAAAAGCGCCTCATCATATTCAGCCAGTGTTGCACCAGTTACACCCTTGAGATTTTTATGGATCATGCCCTGCAAATAAGGAGTCTTACGCACGAGTGGGCAATAAGCCGGGGTACCCGGTAAGCTATTAATGATGCGAAAACGCTGCCACTTCACACCGGGCTCACGCGCAAATTGCAAGCGGGTATCAAGAGCATCAACATAGCTGGCTCGCTCAGAGACCGGGTCTGCAATAGGCAAAACAGTCTGCGTCAGCCACTCATACAAAAAGCAGGCGCGGCGGGCATACTGCGAATTAGGACTGCTGAGTAACCATTCGCACAATGCCGATTGCACTTCACCTACGCGCTCCGGGAGCGCTGTGTTAAACAACAAGGCCAGCACCTGCAGATTGACCCCCTCATAACGCAGGGCGAATTGCAGTTGTCCAGCCAGTGATTCTGCTGGCTGATACTTGGGTTCAAACAACAGCAAAAGCTGGCCACCCTGCTGCCGCAATTCACGACCACGTGTACCCGATGAAATCCTGGCTTCAAGGTCCATGGGTATCACTGGTAAGTGATAATGTCGGATTAAATAGCTGTAACCGACGGGGATCATCTTAATTCCTTAAGAAATGTGGCCGGAGCTTCTGAAATATAGCCGGCATCCATAACCATCTACGAATTATCGCCGGATTTATCATCAGCACGGAGTTTAGCGGGTATTTTTCTCAAAAAGAAGCTTTATGCGGATATTTTTCTCAAATCCCGGTCAAATTTCGCATCTTGGAAACCTGGCATCAGCAGTCACCGCTTGCCGGACCGGCAAGCACCAATGAACAGTGCCACCAACGAGGGCGCGGCCCACCACATGAGAAGAGCCGGGCTGGCGTGAGGGTGGTGTCCGTTGAAGAACAATCAGGTTGCCAACGGCAACCGTTCTGAAACCGACCCACCCTCACGCCAGGCCGGCTCCTTAATTAAAAAGCGCGGTTTATTGGACCTGCCCCGCCAACATCAACAAATACGCCCGGATACTTTCAACCTCAGCGGCCCCAATGTCCGCTGAGAACCCTGGCATACCACGCGACAACAGATTGCCCTCCAACACGATGCCATGGAACCCTGCTTCCGTCAGCAACATCGGCGTATAACGCAAATCCGGAATAGGGCCAGAACTCATGGCTGCCGGGCCATGACAGACCAGACAATAAGCACCGTAGAGCACACCACCTACATTGGCATCCCCCGTGCTGGAAATACCAGCCAGATTCAAGGGCTGTGGCGGCACAATATCAATTTGTGGCAACTGCCCATCTGCGCCCAATTTGAAGGCCATCAATCGACCATTGCGCTGACGCGGATAGTTACCAGACAACAGGCCCATCGATACAGAAATAGCGCCACCCTGCCCGGCCAGCGCCAGCACATATTGCTCACCATCCAGCTCATACGTCACCGGTCCACCCAGAATGGCGTCGCCCACTTCAAAATTCCACAGTTGCTCCCCGGTATCCGTACGGTAGGCGTGGAACTGACCATCTGCAGACCCCTGGAATACCAGACCACCACCGGTGGACAACAACCCACTGTTACCGTACACCGAATAATTCACACGCCAGGCTTCCGTTTGTGTCACCGGGTTCCATGCCAATAATGCTGACAGCGGTTCGTTTTCAAGTATTTGTTCTGCCTGAGGGTTAGCCACTTCCCCGGGATTTGCATCCAGCCCCAGATTCCAACCGGTGTTCTGCGGCACAAATTCGGCTGGATTGCTGTAGGTATAGGTGGTGTTCTGTGTCGGTACAAACACATATCCGGTTTGTGGATCAAACGACATCGGGTACCAGTTGTGGCCACCCAGGGGGCCTGGTATCACAATCGCCGGTTGATCGCGATAACGCACAATTTCGGACTCAATCGGGCGACCGGTTTGTGCATCCAAACCGGCTGCCCAGTTCACCGGCACATAGTTATTGCCGGAGATAAATTCTCCGTTGGTGCGATCCACCACGTAAAAGAAACCGTTTTTGGGTGCCTGCATAATGACCTGACGCTGACGACCTTCGATCTCAAGATCAGCAAGAATCATGTGTTGTGTGGCTGTATAGTCCCAAGATTCGGCGGGCGTGGTCTGGAAATGCCAGACGTATTCACCGGTATCCGGACGCAGTGCAACGATGGAGGACAGGAACAGGTTGTCGCCTTGTCCGTTGGAGCGAATCTCATGGTTCCAAGGGCTACCGTTACCAACACCGATATACAACAGATTGAGCTCAGGGTCATAGGCCATAGAATCCCAGACCGTGCCGCCGCCACCGATGGCCCACCACTCACCGGCCCAGGTTTCCGCAGCCATTTCCATCGCTGAATTCTCGAACCCGTCAGCGGGATTGCCCGGCACCGTATAAAACCGCCAGATCAAGTCACCAGTTTCAGCATCATACGCAGAGACATAACCGCGCACACCCAGCTCACCACCGCCATTTCCAATAATAACCTTACCGTCAATAATGCGCGGTGCCCCGGTGATGGTGTAGCGCTTTTCCGGATCGACCGTCATGGTCGACCAAGCCTGCTCGCCGGTCTCGCGGTCGAGCGCAATCAAACGCCCATCCAACGCACCGAAATACACTTTATCTCCCCACGCCGCCATACCACGGTTAACAACATCACAGCAGGCATCCACCGCTTTAGCCCCGGGAACCTCGGGATCAAACCGCCAGATTTCTTCACCGGTACGTGCATCCAGTGCAAAGGCTTTGCTCCACGCGGTGGTGAGATAAATCACACCATCAATCACCAACGGCGTGGCTTCCTGACCACGATCGGTATCGAGTTCAAAGTCCCAGGCAAGCCCAAGTTCAGCGACATTGTTGCGGTTGATCAGATTTAACGGGGAGTTTCGTTGCTCTGAATAGCTGCGGCCATGTGTCAGCCATTCGCTGTTGCTGGCAGCAGCAATCCGCGCCGCATTGACCGGTGTGATTGCCGGGCTGGGCTGCTCGACAGCTGTATCCACGGCCACGCTGTCCGGACTGTCTGCCGGCGCTGCGGGGGCTGGCGTTTCACCCGAGCATGCCACCATCAACAACAAGGCGCCTGCTGCGAGTGTCAGTCGGGACGTTTTGCTGATCGACAGCATTCGCCGGGCAACCCCTGTGTGCACTGTCGTTACTAAAAGCTGGTCGTGATGCGTGTTCATGCCCGGTCTCCATTGATGTTCTTATTGGCTGTTGCCGTCAGACACCGAGCATAAACAGGCACCGGACAGGGTGCAAGAGCAGTCGTTCGGATTACCGGGGTTTTATTTGGCAACCGCTTGCACGCGCACCGTCAGTGTGACTTCAGTTTCCCCGGCATCAGCACTGGGCGCCGCCATCTCCATGGATGCGTCGGCTGCCAAGGCACGCATCATCATAGGCTGAGCATAACCACCTGACTGCGCGTCAATGTCAACCGATGCGATATCAACGTCTGACTTGCCAAGCGCCCGGGCTGCTCGGTCAGCTTTTTGCTGTGCTCGCACCAGTGCCGCTTCCATAAGACTGTCGCGTACTTCATCAGCTCGTTCGGTACTCAGACTGTAGGTCAACTGGTTCATCAGAAAGCCCATGCCCTGCAGACGACCCGCCAGCTCCAGCAACAGCGCTGAATCGCGGCTTTCCAGCGTGATACTTTGATTGCCACGCCACATTTCGTCTGCACGGTTACCAGACGGGTTGCGGTTGTATTGGTAAACACCGTAATAACCCGTGCTGACGCTGATGCCATCAACATCGCGGGTGATTGCCAGCGCTTCCGCCATGGCTTCATTGATCTGATTCTGCACGACAGTTGCGTCACGGTTATCCACCTCAATGCGCAGGTCCGCACTGAGCGTATCCTGACCCACGCGGGTGCGCTCGGTGACCGTCAGACTGATCAAGGTCTGGCCTTCCGGCAGCAAACTCGACACCATGGTGCCGGTCTGCGCAAAGACCTGTCCTGTCATCATCAACAATGACGTGGAACAGATCAGGGATGTTGCTGTCAAAAATTGCGTGAAAGGGTGCACTTTTTTATCAGAGCACATAGGAGCCTCCTGCTTGTTTTCCATAAAACGGTTACGCTACAAGGAACATAACGCGGCCAGCATTAAGCCCAGCTTAACCGACTGACAACATCACACAAAAGAGCGCGCAATGAGCATACCGGACCCCGCCATCAGTTTTGTGACCGAACACGGCATCCTGCTGGAATTTGTCACTGCTGACTGCGTGGTGATTGAGCCTGACTTGCAACAACGCTTGTGCCAACTCGCCAGACTGCTGCGCGAACATTCACACACTGGCCCGTTGCTGTGCGACATAGTAACAGCTCCCGGCAGCCTGCTGTTGGTATTACATGATGGGCGCACGGCGCGACGACTGCTCAGGCACGCCGAAACCCTGTGGCGAGCCAGCGCACAAAAAAATATTGCAGCCCGACTGGTGACTATCCCGGTTTTTTACGGCGGTGAGGCCGGGCCTGACCTTGAACATGCAGCGGCCGCCTGTGGCATGGACAGTCAGTCATTTGTGGAACACCACTCAACAGGGCATTACTTTGTACAGAGCCTGGGATTTATGCCGGGTTTTGCCTATCTCGGCGGACTGGATCCCGCCTTGCACCTGACACGCAAAAACACCCCTGCCGCGCGTGTACCCGCAGGCTCAGTCGCCATTGGCGGCAGCCATACCGGCATCTATCCATCAGAATCGCCGGGTGGATGGCACATTATCGGACGTACATCATTGACGCTGTTTGACCCTTATGTACAGCCACCCTGTCTGCTGCAACCGGGTGACACAGTCAAATTTGTTGCCATCACGGAGCAGCGGACATGATAGAAGTGCTGTTGGGCTCTCCAATGTTAACCATTCAGGATACTGGCCGGACAGGTTGGCGGCATCTGGGTGTGCCACGTTGCGGCATGATGGATGAACTGGCCTTGCGTCAGGGCAATCTGTTATTGGGTAATGATGAACATGCCGCCGGTCTGGAAATTACCAGCGCACCGGTATTGCTCAAATTTTTGCAGGACAGCGCAATTGTGCTGATGGGCGCCGATATGCAAGCCAGCATTCTGGACCAGACTCACAAAAATACCCGAGAGCAAAGACTGCTCACCGGTTTTGTATATCAGCTGTCCGCGGGCGAATGTTTACGGCTGAATGCCGCCAAAACACCCGGACAACGCGCCATGTTAATGGTCAGCGGTGGCTGCGATGTGCCGCTGGTAATGGGCTCACGCAGCACGGACCTGATGAGCGGGTTTGGCGGCTTGCATGGGCAGGCCTTGCGCGCAGGCGACAAAATTCCGCTGGGGCAGCCTTCACACAAGTGTATCCATCTGAAATCCGGTGTTCGCCAACACAGCTGGAACCATCAATTGCGTGTACTGACAGGACCTGATTTCACACAATTTGATCAACGTTCGCGCCAGGCTCTTTTTGAAAAAAGCTGGATGGTGACGGCACAATCCAATCGTATGGGGCTCAGATTGCAAGGTGACCGCCTGCAACTGAATCAATCGGATAACAAACCATCGTCGCGCGGCCTATCCATCGGTGTCTTACCCGGATTGATTCAAGTTCCACCCGACGGTCAACCCATATTGTTGGCCGCGGATGCCCAGACCACGGGGGGTTATCCTGCCATTGCCAGCATCATCAGCACCGATTTATGGCAACTCGCCTACATGACCAACGGCACCCGGGTGCGTTTTGCAGAAGTCAGTCTGGCCGAAGCGCACGGACTGGCACGACATCAGCAACAGCAAATGGACCGTCTGCGTGATGCGCTGACACTGCGTCGGGCACCCGCATGAACAGGCACATTGATTTAAATGCCGATCTGGGCGAGGGCGGTGCATTTGACCGTGAACTGCTGACGGTGGTCAGTTCCGCCAATATCAGTTGCGGCGCACACGCCGGTTCAGAACAGGACATCCGGCAGGCGATCCGTTGGGCCATTGAAAACGGTGTAGTGATTGGCGCGCACCCCTCTTACCCGGACAGGGAACATTGGGGACGCCGATCCATGACACTGTCAGCTGAACAATTGCGGGACACAGTGATGGCACAACTGCAGTGGCTGGAGCGGCAGGTAAACGAGCTGGGCGGTGAACTCCATCATATAAAACCACATGGCGCCTTATACAACGATGCTGCCGGTGATGCGCAGCTTGCCCGGCAGATTGCACGCTGTGTCAAAGACTTTGATCCGTCATTGATACTCGTGGGACTGGCAAACAGTCAGTTGCTGACCGAGGGCAAACAGGCAGGTCTCAAGGTAGCAGCCGAAGCATTTGTTGACCGGCGTTATCGGGTGGACGGCACGCTGGTGCCGCGCTCACAAGCACAGGCCATGATCGAGGATACCACCGAAGCCCTGGCGCAAAGTATGGCATTGATACACGGATCGCCGATCAACGTGCTGGATGGCCACATGATCAGTATCAAAGCCGATACCTTATGTCTTCACGGTGATTCAGCCCATGCACTGGCCTTCGCCACGGCACTGCGAACAGCGTTATTATCGCAAGGCATCCACATCCTTGCCCTGGCGAACAATCAATTTGCGTAACAACACCATGGCAAACAGCAAACTGGCAAAATAAACCATTAACTGTTCAATGCCGGGCGTTGCATCATAACCCAGCAAGGCATGTAATAACTCGCCCGGCAACGACGACTCTGACACCAACCAACTGCTGTCCCACAAAATACGTTCACCGGGCAACAATCCGGATTGCACCAGAAATCGGGTCGCCTGTGACATCATGCCGGCGCCGATCAAGCCGAGTAATACGGCCGATACTTGCAGGCAACGCCTCTTTCCCAGCCATAACAAACCAAAAAAAATAAAAATCCCCAGACTGACACCCACACCAGCACCGATGGCAGCACCTGACACAACGGGCGCGGTCTGACCGGAAGCAATCCCGTACGAAAAAATGTAGATAAAAATCTCGGCCAACTCCCGAATCATCGCGGCCGCAGACGCAACAATCAGCGCCGTATAAAGGGCAGGCGTTATCTTGCTACTTTTTTGTTTAAGAACTCCGGGAAGTTGCGCCAGATAAAACAACAGACTTGCCCCGGTTAAGATCAATAACAATACATTGGCCAATTCCTGTCCGCGGCCATCAAACAGTTCGGTGAGCAGGGCAAGATTGGTGGCATATAACAACGCGCCACCCACGGCAAACAGCGTGACGGGTAACAGCCAGATGCGCTTGGCACCCAATGCATAGGAGGACGCGAGCAATACACAACACACCAGCATGGCTTCCAGCACTTCACGCAAAACAATCACCACAGCGTCAATCATGATCCACCTGATTTACAATCAAACGTCCACGCGCAGTCCGTGGATTAAACTCGCCAAAAAAGCTGTATTCCCCGGGTGCCAGCGGTCCCAGATGGATGACGCCTTCACTGCGACCCATAATAACTTTTTCCCGATTCAGCGAAGCGCTCTCGAATTCTTCAGCGGTGGCATCTTCATTGATAATGCGCAGCCTGAATCGCGTATTGGCAGGGACAATCAGCTCCGCTGGAACAAACAAATGGTCTTTGATGTGCAGGGTAATCGTCAGCGGCCCATCAGCCTCAGCACCATGATTGTCCGCCAACAGCGCATCAGCGTGCCCCAGACTGACGATGACACTCAACATCGTTAATGCGAGGCAACAAGCGTGGGCTATCGACTTGAATCGGGTGTTTGTCATTGCAGCTTTTCCTGTTGGTATGCTTGAAAAATAATGCTGACACATAAACCACCCAGTTTCAGTGAACGGGAGAGCTGGATGTCAGCCTGGTGCATGTCTGCGATGTGTTTCACAATGGCAAGTCCCAGTCCTGAGCCTGATATGGACGCATCATGATGCTCATCAGACAGTCTGTAAAATCGATCAAATACCTGTTCGTATTGATGCTCCGGAATACCGGGTCCGGAATCCTCAAGTTGTAGCAGCACCTTGCTGCCTTCGCTGACAATGTTTACATGGATTTGACCACCCACCGGGGTATATTTTGAGGCGTTGATCAGCAAGTTCTGAATCAACGATCGCAAGGCTGTTTCGTCACCGGAAACAAAGGCCGGCAAACCATCCAGTGAAAAATTCTGATCTCTCGCCAGTATTTGTTCAAACTCATTGCTGACCACGTCCTGCACCAGCGCTAACAGGTCAACACGTATAAACTGCCGCATATATTGGTCAGGCGTCGAGCGATTCAGCACCAGAATCTGTTCTATGAGTTGCGCAAGCCTGTCAATCCCCTCACCCAGCTCCTGCAAGGATTTCTGTGTTGCCTGGATGGTCTGAACAGGCAACTGTCGGGTATGTAAATCATGCTGCAGATTGTGCAGCTGTACTTTTAACACGCTGATGGGTGTTCTCAACTCGTGTGCGGCATCAGCGGCAAAACGTTTTTCCCGATCAAATGCCATCGCCAGACGTGTTAATAAATCATTGGTCGACAATGTCAGCGGCGTCAGTTCTTTTGGAATGTCGTCCAGCTCCACTGCTTGCAGATCACCTGCTTCCCGTGCTCGCACACTGGCCGCCAGGGTTTGAATGGGACGCAAACCAAGACCCACAATCCACCAGATCAACAAACCGGCAATGGGTACCCCGATCACCCCCGGCAACACCGCTTGCAAGGTCACCGTCTCAGCCAGACGATAACGCACATCATTGCGCTGGGCAGCCATGATCCAATGACCGTCTAAAGGATCCTGCGCGACCAGCGTCCGCCAGCTGTAACCATTAAACTCGGCATGATGATAACCCGCTTCAAACGGGGCCATATTTTGTAACGGCGAGTTTTCCGAGCGAATAACAAGCTGCTCCTGATTATCAAAAATCTGATAAACCACCAGCAACTGCAGACTCAACTCCAGTTCAGCCGGCGTGGTAATCACACTGTCGGCAATTACCAGCGTGTTGCCAAATAAAAAACTGGCCGGATTAAGCAGACCCAGCAATTTGACATGCTCCAGTAACTGCAAATCAAACAGCGTTTCGGCCTCGGTCATGCTTTCGCGATAACCGCGCAGAGACGATAAAAAACTGACCAGCACCAGCAGTGCAATCAAGGTCAATGTCAGAAACCAGCGAATGGAAATCATGGACCCGGCCGTCCACAACAACTCTCGTTAATTCCGGCGTTAAGTTGTACTTTTGACCACATAACCCACACCACGGACAGTACGAATGAAGCCATCCGGCAGTTTTTTGCGCAGATTGTGTATATGGACTTCGACAGCATTGCTGCTGACTTCTTCGCCCCAGCCGTACAGTTTGCTGTCGAGCATGTCCCGGGTTTGCACCTTGTTGGGGCTTTCCATCAGTGCTTTCAGCAACATGTACTCACGACGGGACATGCCCAGAGGTTCATTATTCACGGTTACCTCCAGCGTTTTTGTATCCAGACACACCGGACCAATCACCAGATCGTTGCTTTTACTGCCCCCAAGCCGACGCTCAAGCGCCCGTAAACGCGCCAGCAGCTCATCAATTTCAAATGGCTTGGCGAGGTAATCATCCGCGCCGCTGTCCAGACCGGAAACTTTGTCAAAAGTGGTATCTCGGGCAGTCAGAATCAACACGGGATTCAGAAAGCGATCCTGCCGTGCGCTGCGCAGCACCGCCATGCCATCCATGTCTGGCAACCCCAGATCCAGAATGACGATATCCGGTTGACTGGTCTTGATGGCCGTCAAGGCATCATTGCCACGACTCACATGATTCACAATGAACCCTGCCGCCCTCAGGGCCTGACTGATGCCCGAGGCCAACAGATGATTATCTTCTACCAGTAGAACCTGCATATTCCTGTCCTGTCAGCCATGAAACGGCGTCAGGCCAGACCGATCACTATTGCTTGTTTAACTGCAATAATTGCTGATCAATCTCGCCGTGCCTGCCCATATCCGCAACGTCGCGCCCGGGTCGCGCAGGCGCATTTTTGGCGAGTTCAAGATAGTGACGCGCCTGAGCGTATTCCTTCTCCTTCAGATAATACTCAGCCATGAAGTAATTCGCATCAATATCTTGCGGTGCCAACGTCAGCGCGTGCATCAACAGCTCGCGTGCCTTGTCTTTATCACCAAACGCCACAGGCCACCCCGGCACATTCATGTACAACACACCCAGGCTGGTATGCGCAGCCCCTTGCATGGCATCGGCGTCCAGTGCAATCGCGCGCTCAAGGTCTCGTTTGGCATCTTTGGCAAAACCCAACGCGCCCAATCCACCTTTTACCCCGGCAAACGAGGATTTGATGATACCGCTCCATATCCAGGCAGGTGCTGAATCGGGATGTCGGGCAGTCACTTGATCGGCCTGCGCGATGAGCTCCTCATAAGCCGACTCTCTGGCTTCTCCTTGCAGTTGATAGTTAACTTCCGCCCAACGTTGCTGAACAGAGAACACATCGACGGGCAGTTCTGCAAATGATTGTATGGCCATAAAAGGCACAACCATCAACACATAAACAAATACGTTAAATCGTCTGGTCATCATGATATTTTCCTTTTGTCGAAGTTGCTGTCTGATTGATGTTTGCCGGCCGCACTTGCTGGTACTCGTGAGTACTGCCGGATGCGCGTCAATTGTCCTCGTAAAGACGAATCCGTGATGCCGGGCAGCAGATTGTTGATCACTACAAACAAGCGCTCTGGCCAACCAATGGTGAGTGCGCGCCAGCGGCCCGTTTGGATTCTGTTCAGAATCGCAGTGGCGACTTTTTCAGGCGGATCCATGGTATTTCCCAACGCCTGATTCATTGCCACAACTCGCGAGCTGTTCATGGGGGTTTGAGTAGCGCGAGGTGCCACGTACAACACACGTACGGCTGTGTCTGCCAACTCGCGACGCAAGGCTTCAGAAAACACACGCAAGCCTGCTTTACTGGCCCCATACACAGCAAACCCGGGATAACCAATACTGCCAAACACCGAACCAATATTAATGACAAGGGCCTCGGGACGCAGCAAAAGCCCCGGTAACATGGCAGTTGTCAGCGCAATGGGCACATACAGATTCAGGCCAATCACTGCACGCTCCACATCGGGATCTGACTCAGCCACAAAGGCGAAGTCACTCATCCCGGCATTGTTAATCAAGATGTCGATGCCTGAAGGCAGAGTGCTACAAAACCCCAGCAGTCGTTCAACGCCATCACTGGCCTGAAGATCATAGGCCAGCGCGTGGTGGCGCTGTTGCGCAGACAAGGTCGAGCGCAAGCGCACAAGCGCACTTTCATCACGCCCGACCAGCACCAGCGTCGCGCCTGCGCTGGCTAATTGTTTGGCGAGTGCACTGCCAATGCCCCCGTTGGCGCCGGTCAGTAAAACTGTTTTCCCGTTAATGTCCATTAACCTTCCCCTGTCGATGACTAGTGCTAGTGTTCAACTGCAGGGATCAGGGAGTCAAATACGCCTTTGTACAAGCGATAAAACATCCGTGTGCTATGAATAATGATGTCCTGCTCAGCCGGGTCAACAAACCGATTGATGAGATTTTCAAGAAATACAATATGCTTCTGATCAATGGCGCCATGTGAACGCAAGTAACTGAACGCCTGTTCCGGCAAATCAAGGGAATCCCTGATCTGGACCGCTGCATGATCGGCCAGACTGACGCTGGTGCCTTCCAGCACATGGACCATGCCAAAAAAACCGATTGGATCGCGGCGCGAAATCATATCGAAGGCATACGCAACCATCAGCTCGGTTTCTGCTGCTGGTTTGCTGGCGCGCACTGCCTGCTTGTCACCACCACACGCAGCGATATCGTTCAGAATCCACTCCTGGTGACCAATTTCATCTTCAATGTATTCGGCGATTGCTTCGCGCAACCACTCCTGACGATCTGGCAGACGTGACCCGACCGCCATCATCAAGGGCACCGTGTATTTAACGTGATGGTATGCCTGGGTCAGATAGGCGATGTATTGCTCCAGCGTGACCTGCCGATTGACCGCGCGCTGTATCATGGTGGCCCGCACAAGATTCTGACGATCAGCTTCTGTGACGCGTTGCAGTGTGTGGTAAAAGCCTGTGTCAGCTTGCATATTTTTTCTCCTCGCTGCCCACGTACAGGGCATCTATCTGTGCTTGAAAATAGCGTTCGATTTCCGGTCGGCGTGGCCGACCATTGGTGGTCATCAGATCGTTGGCAGACCCCGTGCCCGGTGCCAGCGGAGCGTCGAGTCGCACCCAGCGCTGAACACGGGCATATTCCGGCAAACGTTTATTCGCAATATCAAGCATCTGTTGAATCTGATGATCGGTGACCGACGTACTTTGCCCGGCGATTAAAGCGCTGCAGAACGGTCTGCTGTCGCCAACAACAATGACTTGTGCAATGCGCGGATCATGACTGATTTCGCGCTCTACCCATTCCGGCGAAATGTTTCGCCCATAAGAACTCACTAACAGATTTTTGCGTCGACCTTGAAAATGCAGATAGCCCTCTGCATCCGTCGTGCACAAATCTCCCGTCGCCACCCAGGTCTCGTCATGATGGCTGGTCCAGCTTGCTGGCATACCGACGTACCCAAGGAACGCGGCGTCAGCCACCTGCAGTTCGCCATCAATAATCCGTGTCTTGACGTGCGGCAGTGGTTTGCCAAGCGAGCCGTTCCGGCGCTCACCCGGGATATTCAGCGCAACCACGGAACCACACTCGGAAAGTCCATAACCTTCGTACACCGGCAGACCTGACTTCAACGCTTTGTCCAGCACCATGCGATTGACACTACCACCACCCACTGCCAGAAATGTTAACGAATCCGGTGGCTGCCATCCTGACGCGCAACTGATCACCAGTGCCTGCAACAGCTGTGGCATCAGGATCATGCTGTTGGGCCGCAATGACGTAATGGTATTCAGGAAATTGGGCACCGAAAAACCTGCGGCACCGTTGAAACCCAACTGCTGCTCGCTGGCGATGACAATACAGGCGCCCTGCAAAAGCGGCACATAAACCCCGGCGATATTTTCCAGCAACGTTGACAGCGGTAACACACAGAGGTGTTTTTGTATGTTCAGTTCAGCAATCGACTGATCAAGAGCGCTGGCCACTTTCTCCAAATGTTCGGCACTCAGACACACACCTTTGGGTGTCCCGGTGGAACCGGATGTAAAGGTAATTTTGCTGGTGCGTGCAGGCAACAATTGTCGTCGTCTGGCCGCTTTGTCCAGAGGCGCAATATCGGCAAATTGATAGTCGGCGGCAGGCTGCTCAACATCTGCAGTATTCAACATCACCTGCAGATTGACACTCAGGCGTTCACCTTCGTCAAGGGTGGTAAATAACCCACGCAGATAGTCCGGTCTGTCAGTCAAGACCGCATCCACAGGCACAGTATCCAATGCATGTTTAATCTGACCCGCGGAAAAAAAACCGGGCAGAGGTAACAACACCACATCAGCCAATTGGCATGCAAGATCGACCACAATCCAGTCAGCTGAGTTTCCGGCATACAGTGCTATCGCCTCGTACCCGCGCGCAGTGAGTTCCGTTGCCAGCACTTTAACCACCTGCACCAACTCGTGTCGGGATAACTGACGCTCAGTGTCACCACTGGCATCAATAATCGCAGGTTGTGCTGGCCAATGCCGCGCGTTTAATACCAAGTGATTCCAGATGGTCATCATGATCACTGCACCCTGGCAGACGATGCTGTCATACCAGCCGGTCGCAGGATGGTCACCGCCGATGCCAACTCCTCGGCATGCTCCTGCAACAATCGCATGGCAATTTCATTTCTTAACAGTGTCTCGCGGGCTTTGCGCACATCACCGGCCAGCACATTGGGTTGATTCAGATAGTAACTGCCCCAACTCTGTCCGCGATCCGGCAGGCGGGCTGGGTCCGCACGCCCCAGTATTTCTGGCGCAAACCCCAATCTGTTCAACAACGCTGCGACTTGAGGGGTTGCTGTAAAACAAACCCAGTCAAATCCAGCCTGAAACAACAGTTCTGTCAGCACAATAAAAAGTCGCTGACTGCCGCCTTTCAAGCTGGCCAGATTGCCGGTTTCGATGATTCTGCTGCGATCCACCGACTGCCGGGTTGCGCCACTGATCTGGTGTTCAATTGGCGAGTCAAGATATTGCTCGACAAAAAACTGCCCGGTCATCCCCGGTTGCAGGCCCAGGACACCCTGAAAACCTTGTGCAGTGGAGGACGCCAGCAACAGTGGCAAGAAGTGATTGATCTGCGCCTGATAGGTATCGGCATAACGCTGACGAATAAAATGGTGTAGCACGGCGGTTTGTGCTGATTCCGGGTTGTTCAGGGCAATTTGCCAGACACTCTTCTGGGTGGTGACGGGCGTCAAAGCAGGGTCGGGCTGGGCGACAGGTTGTGGCCACATGATCGTGTACTCCTCAAGTTCGGATCATGTGGCAGACTTTACGCAGTGATTCTTAATATAATATTAAGGCAACCTCAGAATGATAAATTTGACATAACAGTCGATCGCAACAGATTCAGTGTGCCTGCCGCGCGAGTTTGGGCGAGCCTCAGTCTTCGGGTTTTTTATCCAGATATTTAATGCCACTGAACATGGCAGACACCAAGCCACTTCGCTCACGCACCTCGGTCACAACCACCGCCAGAATATGCAGCACAATGGCGATTAGTAACAGGTAAAACACAATTTCGTGAATGTCGATAAACGGCGCACGAAACGCTCGCATGGCGGCATAACCTTCCGGATCCAGCATCTCTTTGTTGCCGGGCACCAGACCGACCAGCATGCTGTGGTCTTCGCCAGCCCCGGTTGCCCACTCCGCAAACTCATGACCAAACGGCGGAAAATACAGATCAGTACCTGCCAGCACAAGACCTGTAACCATCTGAGCTGACAACAAAAACAGCATAATTGCGATCATGATTCGACCGAGCGGGTTGTGCCCCTTGTACGCCGGCGCATCGCCTTTACGAAATCCTGCAAGGTAGTCAGCTGACTGTCTTACGTAACCTTTGCCGCCCGGAAGGATGGCCTTCCAGCGCGAGTATTTGCCGCCAATAAATCCCCAGATTAAACGCCACAACAGATTTAGCGCAAAAACGTAGCCCGCATAAGCGTGCAGTATTTTGAGCGTGACCTTGCCTTCCGCGCTGACACCCAACGTGTTGGCATTTAAAATCATCACGCCAATCACAATGAGCAGCAACACACAAATAACATTCAGCCAATGAAAAATGCGCGTGGTCCGATCCCAGACTTGATGGGCCTGTCTTTGTTGTGAATTATCCTGTTGCATGTGTGTGCTCCTGAAAGATCGTCTGATGCAAATTTAACAACATACCATGTCAAATCCATGTGAATAATTTGCTCAGTTCAGCCTACGCGCCATTATTGCGCCAGACAAGCTGGTAAACGCCTGTTTGTTGAGGCTCCGCAATAATCATTAGAATATCTCGCAATATTTGCGGTGTAGATTCTTGAAGGGTGACCTGCAAGCGGGTCAGGAAACGGCCGTCCAGCCAGATATCCGATTGCGCAACCACCACCAGATCAACTGCATCGGCCGCCACAGCCGGAGTGCCGTGGATTTGCAGAAACACCTGATCCGGCGCGCGAGACGACAAACGCCAGGGCAGTTGATGCAAACGAATGGCCTGCATTCGCATACGGCCGGTTTGAGGATCGGGCAACTGCAAGGCAATGGCTGCATCCGTCCACAGACCTCGGGCGTTGATCTGCAGATGTTGTTGATTCGGCTGCCAGTGCAGTTCCTCTACAGTTCCACTGACCATACCCTGTACCTGCACACTGTTGTCCAGCGAACGCACCAGCGCAGCGCCCGTCAGTTGTGTGGATACCAGCTCGGCAGCTGGCAGTTCAAAGATCATATCGGTGGCGGTGAACTCTCCTGCTGAGTTGACACATACGTCGCCCTCAACTGTACCAGGTGCTCCGTCTGAGGAAATCTTCAGGCACAGCTGCGCGGACAGCAACGCCCGCCAACGGAGTTGCCACTCAACATTTTCCAGCAACAGGGTTTGCTGATTATTGTGCACTTGCACGCGCTCTGCCCGGCCAGCCCACAAGCGACCACGGGTCCGGTAAACCTCAACCAATGCGTTGCCGTTGTGATCGTTAACCCCTGACCACGTCAGCAAACGCGGCAACAAACTTGCCGGCACCGACCAGATCACGCTGAACAGGCACACAACAACAAAAAACAGCAGCCACTGACGCCAACTGGACGTGCGTTTTTTTGTCACTGCGCCACACTCCTGACACGAAGACTGGCGTTGATTTGCGCCTCACCGGTTGCACTGCTGCCAGCCACGGGCGTCATCGTCAATTGCTCAACACGCATACTGGGCAAGGTTTCCAGTTCTGCTAGCCAAGCTAACAGCAGTGACATCGATACTGCATCAAATCTGAGGCCAGCACTTTGGTTATCGACGGCGGGTTCCAGGGCCGCGATGGGGATGGCAATTTGAGCAGCCAACGTATTGAGTACCTGAGGTAACGATTGTGACGAAGATGGCTGGGGGGATTCATCAGCCATGTCACGGCGAAAGATGGCCAATTCGGCAGCAAGACTGTTGACCTGGGCCAGTGTCTGTTCAGCAGCCAACAGCCTTGACTCCGACGCTGCACGCGCATCAAAAACCGGCTGCCAGAGCAATAACCAACCGACGGTCAGTGTGATCATCACGCCCGCAACCAATAAATACACTTGTTCACGTCGCGTGCATCGTGCCAGGTAGCGCTTTATTGTTGTGACGACAGCGCTCATAAGCCATTCCCTCGCACAATCAAATTAGCCTGTTGCAGATCACCGGCACGGCTGATGTTCTGCGCCTGCGCAGTCCAACCTTTTGCACCCAATAGTTCACTGAGTGCAAGAATGTCGGCGGTGGTTGGTGCACTGATGGTCATGTGGAGTTCCGGTGTGTTTTGATCATTGATGCTGTAACTCAATCGGTGCAGATTGACACTGTCCGCCCCTTCAAATACATCCAGCATGGCATTTAACAACGCAACAGGCCCCGACGACGCGTCGGCAGCACGGTAACGTGACAGTTGTGTTGTCAGTTGCTGCACCGCATCAACCAGCATGCCGTCCGGCATCACGTCGCGGTATCGCTGCTCCACCTGACTTTCCAATGCTTCAAACCGATACTGGTTAATCCGGGTCTCAACAAACACACTGCCGATCACCGCGCATATAGCCACCATGGCAGCAATCACTGGCGTCCGCAATGGCCTCCAGTATTTGGCGACCCGTAACGGGGCGGCGAGTTCACCCTGCCGCAGATTCACCAGATCGTCACCTTGCAACATCAATCCGGACCAGACATGCGGTATCACCTGTTGCGTCACCGTGATGCTGGCCTGAGTCAGTGGGGGATGTTCGCTCAGTGACGGATAAAGTTGCAACAGGGTGGGTGAATGTATGTCAGCAGCGCTAACCAACACGGTCAACCCGACGTCTGTCTGCGCGAATTTTTGCCCGGCCAATGCAGCATCGATCAGTGGCAATACCAAGGCTGATTCAACACTGGCACACAGTAAACCACCGGCATGCAGGTGACAGAGATCGCCATCCAGCAGCAAAGTCCAGGCACCCTGTGACGTCGGCAAGGTAGCCGGAAGCGCGTAAATCTCTTCCAGCTCCAACCCCATGTTCTCCAAGGTCTGTATCGCCGACTGCAACACTTTTTTGTCGGTGTATGCCACGGTGACGCGACCTTCATCCGCCACCACCAACTGCTTTCCGTGTGTAACATGCACGTGAGACAGATCTGCCGCCAGCTCGGGCTCCAGCATAAAAGGCAGCAAACGCTGCAGGTGCTTTTTTTCCTTTGCCTGAAAAGACAACTGCCGGGTAACCAGCGTATCACCAGACATCAACAACACCGTATGCAGCCCACCGGCGTCAGGCAACTGGCGCGCCTGCAGCCAACCGGCAAGTTGCTCCAGACTACCGTGTTGCAGATCTTGCGGCGGAGCCTGCAACGAGCCCGCGAACAAACACCAGCGTGCCTGAACGTGTGCGCTGTCGTCCGGAGTACCGTCCAGATGCTCCGCAGATTCAACACCTGGTTGTAAAGAGCCTTTTTCCACAGGGTACAGCTGCACCCAAAGTTGTGTTCTTTTCACCGTAAAACCCCGTAAAGACCCGTTTAGTAAGTCCTGTGCCTTTTCCAGACACTGGTTTTTTGCTCTGTTCTGGCCAGCACGGACAGCCAACGTGTTCTACTGTCATTGACTGATATGGTGCTGTGAAGCTGGAACCAATCACTGTTCACTGCAAACAACGCGGCGTCAGAGCTGCCACTGCTGGTCTCTGCATCCGGCACCAGCGTCTGCATGTCTGGTGAGTCAAAAAAATCAGAAACAGCCGCGAACACGCCTCGTTGCCTGCCCCTCAGCAAGGTCTGCACGCCCGCTGACTCCAGTGGCTGCAAGACGTCAGGCTGATTGATGGTGGCCAGCAACATCGCTGGTGCTGTATTGATGTTCAGCGCCGTTGGCGCCGGCAGCACCACCACCCAAGGACGTAATCGCTCCACAATCTCTGGCGTAAAATGCCTGACCAGCATCAGTTCACTGACATCGAACAATGGTTGATTGGCCGCTTGAATGGCCTGGTCCAACGCTATCGTGTTTTGGCCAGCCGTGCTGTAGTACAGTGATTCCGCACCGCCTTGACCCGTGGTTTGATCGTCCTCGTCAATCCAGTCAATCAGCGCCTCGGTCAACAGTACGGCATCTGTTTCACTGATGGGATAATCCTCAAAACTCTGTAGCAAACGCACAAACTGTTTTTGTGCCGGAGACAGCCGCACAGTTAACGGTGCGCCAGCATCATCGCTGTACCCGGTTTTGATCAGCAGATTGTTCAGATTGAACAATGATTGCGCATCCGTCACACGGACGTGTAACCATCCGTGATCAGTTGGCAATGGCGGCACTGGCTGTGCCCAGATTTCCTGCTCATGATCGATGTTGCCAGCCTGATTGCCTGCTGCGTCCGCTGACAGCAGTTGCACAGCCAATTGCTCGGCGCCGCTCAGATAAACCGATATCAGACGAGCATCGTCCTGCGCTTCCGTCACGTTCAGTTGCAACATAAACGACTCTGCAAAACGCACCGACATCAACGACACCATGGCTGCGATCAACAAGGCCAGCATCAACGCGCTGCCCTGCTGCCTGAGCAATTTCCCCTGTGTGGCGAGTCTCAACATATCGTCACCTTCAACCCCCTGCCAGCATAAAAATGCGTTCCACCAGACCCAGTTCCCCGGTTTGCAGGGAGACTTTTAACGCGGCCGGCAGCCACCGTGGTTGAGGCTGTTCGTCCGGCACCGACGCGGTCGGCGGTGTTGGTATAGGCGTAAGGGTGGGTGGCCAGTAGGGTAACCACGCCGCGGCGTCCGGGTACTGCCCGTGTGGCAAAAAGGTGATGTTGATGGCCTGCACATTGTCGAGCAACAACACACTGCCTTCTGGCACTGACGAAAACAGCTGATTGCGCTCGGGCCAATAATCCCTGAACAAATTGCCATTATTGTCCAGTCGGTACAACACACGTTGCAGCCCGGAACGCTGTTGCCCAAGCGGATTAACCCACCCATGCCGGGTAAACCACAACAAGGCACCGTCGCGGCCCGTTAATTCCGATAACAAAACATTGTCAAACTGCGCACTCATCATGGCGGGCCGACGTCCCTGCCCGTTACTGCCCGATTCAAGCGCTGACAGCATATCGGCACCCACCGCAGGTTTCCCGACCGGCCTGTCGATACTGTGTTGCAGATCGGATGTCATCATCTGCCATGTCTGCTCAATGTCAGCCAATGATTGAAGTGCTGCGTCACCTTGTGACTGCACCCGGATGGACGCATCCAGAAACTGGTAACTGATAGCACCTGTCAATACCGTCAGGCTCATGGCAATCAACAACTCAATCAGGGTGAACCCACGAGCTTCGCGTGTTTTAGCAAGCATGATGGTCATTGTGTGCCTCCCGTATTCTGAGCGGCAACAACACCAGTCATCAGGTATGCATCCAGACTGACCAGCGCCGTGTCAGCGGATGACAAGGTTTGCAGATTGTCAGAGACCCTGATGGTATGGCGCAGTAATCCGGGTGCCGGCGTTGCCTCTGCCCGTCGATGCCAGTACCACCGACGCCCCGCGTTTTCCAGATCCCCCTGCCACTCACCTGTCGACAATGTTTCACCCGCGGCCTGTCGGAGTTGCAACAACGCCAATTGATCCTGAGCAATCCAGGCTGCCTGTGTGCGATTGTTAATCACCTGCGTGGCGTCCACTTGAGTGCCCAACTGAAACATCAACGCGGGGAGCGCAATGCCGATGATCATCAGCGCAACCATCACTTCGATCAGCGTGAAACCCCGCTGTTCGCGGGCAGAACGGAAAGATGAGGAAGCGCTCACATGACGCTCCATGCCATCTGTCCTTCAGTATTGTTGATGATGCGCGCCAGCGGTCGCCCTGTCCCGGCATCGAGTAAACGCATTTCAAAAGGCATAGGCTCACGGCCCGGCATAAACACCACCTGAGGACGACTATCCTCCGGTCGGTTTTGTTGTCCAGCCGTCTGTGAATCGCTCAGTTGCAATGTGACGTTGGCCGGTATCGCCAGCGCAGGCATAAATGTCTCTGCCTGTTGTTGCCACATGGCGGTTGTCAGCTGCGTTGCGGCAGGATTGCCATCAGCACGGTTTGTGGCATCGGATGTCCAGCGCCACCATTGCAAGGCCGGGCTGTTGTTATTGTCGACGCTGACGCTCGCGCCCAACACATCACCGGTGACTATGGCCTGCCGCGCAGCATGCTCAAACAATCGACTCAAGTCTTCGGCCGTGCGCGCCGCTTCGTCGGTATTACTGCGACCGGCCAGCCCCATCGACAAGGCGGTGACGCTGACCAACAAGCCCATGATCAGCACCACCACCAGCATTTCGATCAACGTCATTCCGTGACTCAACCGAGAGTGACAACACGCGTTCATCGCTGTTTATTCCTGCTGCGCATTGTCCTGCCAGTTGCCATAGTCAGTATTTTGTCCTTCACCGCCACGAACACCATCGGCGCCGTAACTGAAAATGTCATAGTCGCCTTGCTGGCCAGGACTCAGGTACAGATAGGGATTGCCCCACGGATCAATCGGCAAGTCTTCAAGGTAACCGCCGGTGCGCCAGTTGGCAGGCACAGGCGCCAGCGTGGGTCGCTCCTGCAACGCGCTCAATCCCTGCTCACTGCTTGGGTATGCGTAGTTATCAAGTCGGTACAGTCTGAGCGCGGTTTCAATCGCACTGAAATCCGCAAACACTTTCTGCACGCGTGCCTCGTCAGCTCGGCCCAGCACATTGGGTGCAATGATGCTGACCAGCAGCCCCATGATCACCAGCACGACCAATATTTCAATCAGACTGAAGCCTTTTGTTTGTTTATTCATCATCAATTCCTTGCATGTTTAAATCAGCGAACTCATATCAAACACCGGCAGCAACACAGCCAGCATGATCAAGGTGATCAATCCCCCCATCAGTACGATGGTCAGTGGTTCGAGCAGCGCCATCAGGGTACCCAGTCGCACGTCCAGCTCGCGCGACTGCCATCCGGCGGCATAGTCCAGCTGTGTTGCCAACGTGCCATTGGCTTCGCCGTTGGCCGCCATTTGCACCAACAACGGTGGAAAAATGTCTTCCTGCTGCAGGCTTTTACTGAACGAGGCACCTTCCTGAACGCGCGCAGCAGCCGCCAGCGCACTGGCTCTGAGCTGCTCATTGTTTAGCACTTCTGACGCAATACGCAGCGCATCCAGCAACGGAACGCCACTGCCCAGCAAAATCGCCAGTGTGGATGCAAACCGCGCACAATCCATCTGCAACAAGGTGTTGTTTATGCCCGGCACACGCAGCAGCAGCGTATGCCACTGAAGCCGGTTTTCGGGCACTCGCAGCCAGGCTTTGAAACCGGACATGGCAGCAACCAGGGCAAACAACAACAGCAGTGCCCAGCCAGAGCGGAAAAAATCACTGATGCTGATCAGCACCTGGGTCAGTATTGGCAGGTCGCGGTTGGAGCTGGCAAACATGCTGACCAGACGCGGCACCACAAAGGTCATTAACAACACCACCACGCTGATACTCACACCCATCAGCACCATGGGATAAATCAGCGCAGTCTGCAGCTTCTGGCGTGTCTGTTGGCTGTTTTCAGTATGCACGGCCATACGTTCCAACACGTCACCCAGAAAACCGGCGCTTTCACCCGCCCGCACCATTGCGCAATACATGCGATCAAAGGCGCCAGGATGCTCACTCATGGCCTGTGCCAGTGACAGGCCCTCCATCACCCGTGAACGCACCTGTGCCAGCAACCCTTTGATGTGATCACCCCGGCTTTGTTCCGAGGTTAACCGGAGCACTTCGTCAACCGGCAATCCGGACTTGATCAGCGACGCCAGTTGACGTGTCAGCAGTGATAACTGATTGACGGACAAGCGTCGGCGAGTGTTAAAAAACTGCCGCACACCCGACCCGGATTCTGTGCCGGTGGTTGCCGTGACCAGCAAAGGTTTGAGGTTCTGCTGCCGCAAACGTTGGCGCAATTGCCGCTCATCGTCAGCTTCCATCACACCCGTGACTGTACGCCCCTGCGCATCCAGCGCCTTGTATCGCAATGCGGTCACGGCTGGCTGCCCCGGGTACGGCTGGATGATGTTGTGTCCTGAATATCATCGCTCAGACTGGTGACCCGCAGTACTTCTTCCACGGTGGTGTGACCCGCAAGAATACGCTGACGGCCATGTTCATAAATTGAATCGCTGTGCTGCCGCGCATAGTGTTCAAGCGCCTGCTCGCCGGCACCGTCATGGATCAGGCGACGCAGTGGCGCATCAACCTCGATGACTTCGTACAGACCGGTGCGTCCGCGATACCCTGAGTGATTACAGCGCTCACAACCAACGGCTGTAAACACATGGCTGCCTTCCGGCAATTGCAAACGTGAACTTTCAGTAGCATCAATGGTGTGTGACTGCCGGCAATCGGCACACAGACTGCGCACCAGGCGCTGCGCCACAATCAAAGTCAGACTGGATGCCAGCAAAAATGGCTCAACCCCCATGTCCTGCAAGCGGGTGACCGCGCCGACAGCGGTATTGGTATGTAAGGTTGATAACACCAGATGCCCGGTCAACGACGCCTGCACAGCGATAGCGGCCGTTTCCTGGTCACGTATTTCGCCGACCATGACCACATCCGGATCCTGACGCAGCACGGCACGCAGTCCACGCGCAAAACTCATATCGACTTTCGTATTCACCTGCGACTGACCAATCCCCGGCAGTTGATACTCCACCGGGTCTTCGATGGTCAGGATGTTGCGTTCGCGGCTATTGATGTGTTGTAGCCCGGCATACAGCGTGGTGGTTTTGCCGGAGCCGGTAGGACCGGTGACCAGAATGATGCCATGGGGTTTATGCAGAGCCCGTTGTAAGGCGTTCAACATCGCCGGCGGCAAATCCAGCTGTTCCAGCTGCAGTTGCCCGGCCGCCTGATCCAACAAACGCAACACCACGCGCTCACCAAAACTAGACGGGATGGTCGACATACGGATATCGACGGCGTGCCCTGCCAGACGCACACTGATACGACCATCCTGCGGCAAACGCTTTTCTGCAATATCCAGCCGCGCCATGACTTTGAGTCGTGATACCAGCACCGGACCCAACTCGGCTTTTGGTGACAGGACATCACGCAGCACACCATCTACCCTGAAACGCACCGAGACTTTGCGCTCATAAGGTTCGATGTGAATATCCGAGGCTTTTTCACGCACAGCTTGTGATAACAAGGCATTAATCAGGCGGATCACCGGAGCGTTTTCCGCGCCCGACAAAAGGTCGCTGTGCCGGGGAATCTCATCCACTAGCGCATCCAGATCAAAATCATCATCCAGATCTTCAGCGGCTCGCTGGGCGGCGTCCGCACCGCTTTGATACAAGCGAGTGAGTGACTGCTGAAAGGTTGACTGATCACTGAGTTGCCACTGCAAGCCACTGCCCAGCACGCGTCTTAGCTCCAGTAGCACCGGCAACGTGGGGGGCTGGCGGCAGATCAACGCGTCGCCGTCCCAAAGCACACCATGCTGCTGGGCAAACTCGAAGGGTAACAGGCGGATCTGTTCCTGTGGGTGGCTCATGGCATCAGCCTCACGGCGCTGTCTGAGGATTTCTGATATCCCCGTTGTCAGCCTGACCCGATCGGGTTGTTTCCCACGCTGGCAACACCGGCATGTCATCCTCTTCAAACAACCAGCCACTGAGTGGGGTTTGTCGCAGTTGCTGCTCGCGGATCAACTGATACTTTTCTGCAGTTGCGCCGCGCAGCGCATCGTCGTCACGCAAAATGGTTGGCCGGATAAACACCAGCAAGTTGGTTTTTTGCACACTGCTGGTTTGCGACCGGAACAGTCGTCCAATGCCAGGGACACTGCCCAGCAACGGCACACGCTGCTCCGTCTGTATCACGTTATCACGAATCAGACCGCCCAGCACAACCGTTTCGCCATCGGCCACGGTGACACGCGTTTCAATCTTGCGTTCATTGGTGATCAAATCCACAGCGCCTGCTTTGGGCGAAATACTGGAAATCTCCTGACTGATATCAAGCGCAACGCGGTCGCCACGATTCACATGGGGCGTCACACGCAAGGTCGTGCCCACGTTCTGCCGATTGATGGTCTGAAACGGATTTTGTACGCTGCCGGAACCGCCCGTGTTGGTAAATGAGCCGGTGACAAATGGCACACTTTCGCCAACGGTGATCACCGCTTCGCTGTTATCGGTGGTCAGAATATTCGGTGTGGAAAGAATGTTGGCGCCGCTGTTGGCTTGCAGCAGGTCAATCAATGCCATCAGATCCGTACTGCCGCCCAACCGTCCAATACCGATACTCTGTCCGGCCACACCGGCCAATCCGGCCGCCAGACCTGTCAATGCGTCACGGCGATCATCGGACAGCGCCCCGTCGGTCACCAGACCCAATTGCTGCAGATTGTTGCCCGCATCAAAACTGCTGGCAAACCCGCCACTGTCATCACGAAACAACCATTGAATGCCAAGGTTCTGGCCGACGTCGTCGTTTATCTCAACAATAATCGCTTCAACCAACACCTGTGCACGTTGAATATCCAGACGCTGCACTACATCCATGAGTGACTCAACGATGTCGAGATCAGCGGTAATAATCAGTGCGTTGTTGTCCGGATCAGCTTGAATGCTGGCCTGCCGTGGCTGCGTGTTTTGAGCATCGTCCGTTGACAGACCAAAGCGGTCGCGAACAACGGCACTGAGCACCTCTGCCACGCGTGCGGCGTTGGCATACTCCAGATACACCACACGGGTATTACCATTTTGTTCGCGTGGCTGATCAAGCAAGGTGACCAACTCTCGAATATTCTCGCGCTGCCGCTGTCCACCGGTGACCAATACGGAATTGGTGCGCTCATCCGCGGTGATCTGCAGACGTGTGCTGACTGGTTCTTCCTCAGTGGGAGCACGTTCTTCCTGCAAGTCCTGCAACAAGGCCACCATATCAATGGCAGAGGCAAACTGCAGCCTGACAATGTCAGTTTCCGGAATGGAGCTCTGATCGATTCGCTGCAGAATTTGTCGGATTCGTTCCACATTTGCCACGGTGTCCACCAGCACAATCATATTGCCGGCCGGGTACGCAGACATCTGACCGGTGCTTTGTGATACCAGCGGGCGCAATACTGGCAACACTTGCGAAACCGAGACGTTCTCCAACTGAAATGCCTCGGTCACGTATTGACTGCTGTCGCCTGCGTTGAAGTCAGCAAAGGGCAGTGGCGCGGCGCGTGCATCCTGGGTCGGGAGAATGCTGACCATGTTGTTGCCAGTTTCCACCGCGGTAAACCCATTAACATCCAGCGCACGCAAAAAGATCTGATAATAGGCATCAGCATCCACAGCGGTGTTGCTCATGACGGTGATCTGACCTCGCACCCGCGGGTCAATAATCATGGTTTTGCCGGTCACGTCCTGCACCGCCCTGATCACTTCCAGCACATCACTGTCGCGGAAATTGGGCGTCCAGGTAACGTCCTGAGCCAAGAGGTGCGAGGCCGCTACCACTGACAGGGTTACTGCACAGACGTGGGTGATAATTTTTCGGGTGATGCTGACGGTCATTCGCTGTCCTTTGTGTCAGACGGATCAGACTGATTGAGTTCAAGGTCAATTTGCGTATGACAATGGTATGACTCGGATATGACAGTGATGTGACCGTCATATTACAGAACGATGACAATCCGAGTGCAGACGTGCTGTTACAAACGAGTTCTGTCGAGTTGCACAGTTAATAGCACATCATCGCGGACGACTTGTAATGCCAGCATTTGTGCAGTGGATAACTGCTCCATCAATTGCGGAAGTTGTGCCGGATTTTCCAGTGCCGCTCCGTTAACACCCGTGATCAGATCGCCTTGACGCAAACCCGCCGCACTCAAAAAATCCTGACGACTGCCATGACGAATTTGTAGGCCACGCAGTGCGCCAGCGCGAGCACTGTCTTGCGACTCAAATACCGGCTGAATACGCACCAGATCGGTAAATGCCTGAGTGGAGAATGTCCCGGATGCTGCCGCCACATCAAGCACTTGCACACTATTGCCTTGTTGCAGATTTTCCGCCGGGGCCGCACCTTGCCTGACCTGTGCATCAGGACGGGCAGGCGCCTCATCCATTCGCAAGGTCTCAGTCAGACCATTGTTATCCAGCAACACGTAGGTCTGATAGACCGCTTGCAGTACAACACTGCCCGGCATATCGGCGATACTGTCGCCGGGTTTGTATCCCTGTTGACTATCACCGCTGGCGATGATGGCGCGTGACTGCTGTGGGTCACTGCTCAGCACAGCACCTTTTAATGTCAAGGACAGGCGTGTCTGTTCTGCCGTCGTATCCGCATTGATCGCACTGCCGGTTATAGGGCGCTGGCCCTGCGTCTGTAAACCAAATACAGACTGCAGTCGCGCCAGATCAATACTGTCTGCCGAGTCAGCCATGATATTGGACGGTGGTTCCACCACAAAAAAAGTTTCAGTGGCAGACACGTTCACATCCGATGCCAGTACATGCCAGACAAGGCCAGCAACGTGTGTCGCTGACCATGCGAGCATACCCGCTGTCGCCAGCAGGCTTGCCATCGTTACCACTGACATCTTTTTGATGTTCAGAACTTCCATTGCAGATCCACACGGACACGGGAGCCGCTGTCAACTTCGATGATTTTGACGTCATCCTGCAGGAACTCTCTATCCTCATCCAACAGATTCTGTGCACGCAGACGCACCGTGATTCTGTCCGTGGGGAAATAAGAGTAGGTCAGATCCAATGAGTTAAACGGGCTTTCATACGCATCGGGCGCAGGAGAACGTCCGCCGTAGAAGATGCGCTCGCCAAACACGTTATACAACACTGAGGCAGAGTGTTTACCATTGTCCGAGTCAAAACCTAACTGGGTATTCACTACATATTCAGAATGACCGGTCAAACGACGTTGCAAACTGGTTTGTGAGGCAGCAGCATTGAAACTGATTTCAGAATCACTCAAAACCACGTTGCCACTGACAAAAAATCCGCGACCGATATTTTTTAAACCCTCAAACTCAACACCGTAAATCTCACCGGCCAGCGCATTTTCAAAACTCAGCAAACGACCATCCTGCGGACCTGGGCGCTGGACTCGCTCTATAGGGTTGCTGATGTCTTTGTGGAACAGTGACACTGTCAGGTTGTCGCCATTGTCAAAAAACAACTCGGTTCGTAGATCGATATGGTCGATCTCAGAGAACTTCAGGTTCGGGTTACCCTGTACACGGTCATTCAACTCCGGGTCGATAAACTGGATGTCAGCAAACTCGCGCAGATCCGGGCGCACGACTGTTTTGCCATAACCCAGTCGAACCTGGAAGTTCTCAGTGCCAAACAACCCATCACGCATGTACGTCAACGCTGCTGCCGGATAAAAATCATCTTCACGCAGAGCATAGTTCTGATCGGGCTGGTTCATCTGCGCGATGATGGCATTCAGAGAATCGCCCTTGAAGTCGAGCAAATCGAGTGGCAACACCCCGCGGGAGAAATCCTCCCATCGCAGGCCTGCCGTTACTCGCCAGTTATCCATAAAAAATGCATCCACAGAACCAAAGGCGGCCGCCTTGGTCTCACCGGCGATATAACTTTCTGTGCCGAAATTGGAGCCCATGCCGAGGAAAAAGCCATTGGTCAGATCCTGCAGATTCTGGTCACCAAACACTTGAGAAGGCAGACCATCACGACCGACGGCGCCCATCACAATATTGGCGGTGTAACCATAATATTCGCGCGCCTTGTTGCTGCGATGATAGCCACCACTGATGGTGCCATTGGTGAATCCGAGATCAAACTGCGCATCAACCTGATAACCCATGCTCTCTACCGTATCCTCAAGATCAAGGAAGGAGAATTGCGCAGAGGAGCCGGTGTTGACTTGCGTGAGCAACACTTGATTGGTTGCCGGATTTAACAGGTTAGTAGCCTGAACAGACGTACCGTTAGGCACACTGGTGCCCGCCCGCGCATCTGAGTAGAACCAGTTCACATCGATGCTGGTAATGGATTCCATAAAATCCGGGAAGCCAAAGCGATCCAGATCGTAGCGTTCAAATCGGTGCTCGCCGGTCAACTGATGTACTTCCAGTTCGCGCTTTTCAAGACGCGTTTCATTGGTGCGACGCTGACGTCCACCAGCCTGCTGGAAGTCGGGGTTAAATCCGAGCACGATCGACGACAGGTCTTCATCGTCCTGCAACAGATAGCTGTTAGTACCGATTGTGTGTCGGTCCTGCCAGGTTGCGCTGAGATTGACCGCAGCCGTCATGCTTTCGTTGGTGAACGTGCGGCGGGTATCACTGAACGACTCTTCCGGATTAGAAAATGTACGTTCAAATTGATCGGCATTGCGGGTTGACTCGCCAATGCCAACACTGGCCAACGCGCCGACCGACAGGTCATTGGTGACATCCCAGGCGTTGCCTGCAGTCACAGAAAAATTGGTGTCTGGCTTCAAAGAACGCTCGGCTTCGATACCGATATCGCGATTCAGTGCACGCATCAGATCACGGTTAATCTGAATGCCGGTCGCTTGCTGTGCTGCGGTCGGCGTGCCAACGCCGGGAAATTCAAAACGAGTGATATTGGATGGGCTGATATCACCCTGATACTTGTTAATCGCATCGCGGATTGACGCAGGCATATCGCCCTGATCACCCAGATTGCGCAAACCTTTGCCTGAACTCTCTGAGTCCCAGCCCGTGCCCACTGACACATCAAACACCAGATCATCCGGTGTGCCACGTGTGCGGATATCAACATTACCGCCACCAAATGCAGCCGGCTGATCAGCAGAGTAGGCCTTGTGGATTTTCACGGACTCAAGAATCGAGGCCGGAATGTAGTCCAATGGAATCACGTTGCGACTGAGTTCGGGTGACGGAATTTCGGCGCCATTCAATGTGGCACTGGAGTAACGTTCGCCAAGACCACGCACATAAATGTATTTGCCATCCACAAGCGTCAGCCCGGTTACCCGACGCAGCGCCATGGCGACATCTGAGTCACCTGCCCGGGAGATCTGCTCCACGCCTACAACCTCGGCAGCAAACGGCTGTTCAACACGCTCCATCACAATCGAACGTGCAGCGTCGCGTAATCGCCCCATCACCACAATCTCATCAATTTGTGGTGGTGCAACCTGGGTCGCGCCAGCATCCTGAGCCAACACCACTGAAGGAAAAAAAGTTGGGCCTGCCACTATCAGGGCCACCGCCAACGCCAATTCTCGCTTCTGCCAATTCAACGTTTTTTTCATGATATCAATCCGTTTCCGTCAATTTTCTCAAGCCAGCGCGGGGATAAGACCTGGTGCCTTATCCCCGCTTGTTTACTTGATCTCAAACCTCACAAGCGTGGGTATTACAGCCCAGTCGTCCAGCCGGACACCCAGTCTTGACCTGTTTTTACCGCACCGATGAAGTCAACGGCCTCAAAGAAAGAGCTACTGCCGGCTGATCCAAGTGACGGAACCGCTGCTGCCGCGAAGCTGTCACGAAGACGGGTAACATCAAACACCGGCACAGTAACCGCTGCACCCGCTGCTGTGGTCATGGATGGTGCAGTGATGTAAGCACGTGGTGTCGTCGGGCTCAGGCCAGTGATAATGGTTGCTGGCAAATTTGCCGCTCCATCTACCACGGCGTTACCGTTGGCCAGCCAATAGCTGCGAAGATCAAGACCTGTACTGGAAGCGATTTTCAGCGCTTCAGTGCACGCTACGACGTTGCCAGTGGCCACTGAAAAACCAGACTGCACACCGGCGACAGTTTGAGTGTGCTCAATTTCGAAGCACTCATTACTTGCCATGCCAGTGGCATTGGACGTGATGATGGAGTTGTACATTTCGAAGTAAGAACCTTCACGGAACAAGGGTCCTTCGGCATCCCCCTTGGAGCTGGGCGCGGTGCCTCCATTGGTATCCACGTTTGATGTAATGCAGGTCATGTTCGATATACGGCCTTTGGTGAATGGCGCGATATTGTCTGGTAAGGAATCACCGGTGTTATCCGCTTCGATACAACGGTTAGAGCCAGAGGTCTGCACAATCAATGCAAACTGAATGTCACCGACCCACCCTTCTGAGAAGTCGATTGAGTCATCGCCAACGTTGACGTTGACGGTGTACTTCAGATCAACCGCACCACCAAACATTTCGATGCCGTCGTCCAGTGTGGTGAAAGTCTGCACGTACTCCAGTGTCGTGCCTGAACCAACAGCATTCAGTGTCAACCCATTCAACTCGTTACCATCAACAACCTCATAACCCGCGTGACGAATTTGAACATAACGCAGGATGCCTGAGTTCTCGGCGTTGTTATTGCCGCCGTAGCTGGCCGGACGGCCTTCTGCGGTCACATGGCAGTTGTGCACATTGTTTGACGTTGCAGCACGATCAGCATCGGTGCATTTATTGGTAATGCCATTACCATTGATCTGTACACCGCCCCACAGACCACGATCTGCCTGAGTAGCCTGACCATCACGCAAATCTTTGACGGCGCTGAAAATAATCGGTGCCTGACGGGTACCGTCAGCAATAATACGTGAACCGCGCGCCACTCGAACGTAATCTTCCGGATTCTGGAACGCAATGCGCGAACCGGCACTGATCGTCAGGCTGGGACCTTCACCATCCTGTGGAATACGAACACCTTGCGCTGCCGAGTTAGCATTGATGTCCCGACCCACAAACAAACTGTCTTCAAATATATGCAGGCCATTGTTTGGCAGTGCATTAATGACCAAATCCGTGGTCAGTGGGCGAGTGTCGCTCACAAAGGTATTGGAGTAGGTGCAATTATTACCGGCGAAGGCGCCCTGAACTGACTGACCTGATACGGTATAACTTGCACAAGGATTCACGACTGCAACTGGACCGGGGGGATTGGTCACCGTGGAGTTATTAGAGTTGGCGACGGACGTTGTTGGCGCCAGTGTCACTCCACCACCATCACACGCGGTTACGGCTGCTGCGAGCAGGCTGACACTGAACAGGGTCTTGATGTTCATTTTTGGCATATCTCCTTGTCTGGATTTCAATTCTCAGTCGATTCATGTGGTCGGGTCGGTTACAGTGCCGACGCAGACTTAAAACGTGCGTGCCATGATGGCACTGGACGCCATAACGACGCGGTGCAATATTGTTGCCTGTTGCGCGTGACAGATTAGTGACGACTGAATGACCTGCCCGCGACACAAAAAAAAAGAGCAATAAACTATTTAAAACAGCAGGTTACAAAAGAAAATTGACAGTGTTAGAGATATTTTTTACCGGTTTTTATGACAGTATTGTCATTTTTGAGTAAACATTTTGAGGGTAATGCACCATGATTTTTCGTCAGCTTTACGATGCAGTTTCGTCCACGTACACCTATTTGTTAGCCGATGAAATCTCGCGTGAGGCACTGCTGATCGACCCGGTATTTGAGCAAGTACACCGCGATCTGGCCTTGCTCCGGGAATTGAATTTGACATTAAAAATCGTGGCAGATACCCACGCACACGCCGACCATGTCACTGCCGCGTGGATACTGAAACAAAAAACCGGCTGCCTGATTGCGCTGGCAGCGGCTGTCGGTGCCGAAAACGTGGATATCCCTTTGGTACATGGCGATGTCATTGGTGTTGACGGAGTCAGGTTGGAGGTACGGGCAACGCCGGGACACACCGAAGGCTGTCTGAGTTTTGTGCTGGACGACCAAAGCATGGTATTTACCGGCGATACCTTGCTGATTCGCGGCTGCGGCCGCAGTGACTTTCAGCAAGGTGATGCGGCACGCCTGTATCACTCAATCACCCAGCAGATATTTGTGTTGCCCGACAACTGCGCGATTTATCCGGCCCATGATTACAACGGGCGGACGCGCTCATCAGTCGCGGAAGAAAAGACCCATAATCCCAGAGTGGGTGGCGATGCCAACGAACGCGACTTTGTGCAGTACATGAATGCCATGCAGCTGCCGCATCCCAAAAAGATCGACGAAGCCCTGCCCGCCAATATGCGCAGCGGTATGCCCGCTGACGGCAAACTGCCAGACGAACCAGACTGGGCAGACATCCGTGTCAGTTTTGCGGGCATTCCGGAGGTCGAGCCGGAGTGGGTGATACAGAATCAACCGTCCGTCACCATACTGGATGTGCGTGACAACGACGAAATCGATGAATCACTGGCAGGGCTGAATAATCTGCTGCATATACCGCTTGGTGAGTTGCGGGCTCGCGTAGACGAAGTGCCCAAAGACAAGCCGGTGGTTACGCTCTGCCGGTCCGGCAAACGCTCGTCATTGGCGCTTGGCATCCTGAAAGCAGCCGGACATGAACAACTGGCCAATATTCAGGGGGGCATCCTGCACTGGCATCATACAAACTTGTACAAATATTGAAGTGATAACACACTGATTTAACTGATATAAGTTGACTTTTAACTGCTTCGGTTCAACTTTCCGTGTTTCACTTATCCGCAGCACGCGCAGCGATAATGTTTCGCATTCCGGCAAACTCGCGTTACACGATTATTCTGTTTCTCTTGTTACTGCCTTTAGAACTGTTCGCTCAGACTTACTCACTGCCCGGAGGCCCCTTGCCGCCGGGCTGCACGTTAGTGGGTTCCGATGTTGAGTGCCCAGCGCTATCGATGGGTAATAACGTTACAGTCACTGTCAGCCAACCCACGCAATGGCGGATACTGGATAACTGGTCGTTTGGAAATCAGCTTCGTGTCAATCAAAACGGCAGCTTTTCCAGCTTGACTATTCTTGTATCGGGAGATTTGATCCCCGGCAATGGCGCAATCATCAATGCGTCGGTTGGCGTCACAGGCAGCATCAGCGCGCTAAACAATACACAATTGACGGGACCGATGGTGATTGGCGGCAATCTTCAGCTTGGTAACAACTCCACCGTGGTTGGTGGCATTGACGTCTCCGGCACATTGTCCACCGGCACAGGCGTGGTGATCCAAGGCGATGTGACTGCAAGCTCCATTGATCTGGGCTCCGGCAACACCATCACCGGCGACCTTGACGCAACGACAGTCACTGTCGCCAGCGGCAGTACCGTCGACGGCAATATCAATGCCACAGAGACGGTGGTTGTTAGCGGCACCGTTACCGGGTATGTCAACGCTCCCGTTGTCGAGGGCCCGGGCACGGTGACCGGCCCCATCTGTGACGTTAACGATAACGAAGGGGGATGCAACTCAACACCCTCCGTACAGTTCTACCGGATTGACCACCTGAGCACATACCTGACGTGTCTGCCAACCGAAGTGACAGTGAAGGCCTGCACATCGGCGGATTGCAGTTCTGTTCTGAGCGTGACGGGATCCGTGCTGGTGTCTGCGGTCGGAGTAACCACCGTGTCAGCAACAGCAAACTTTGCAAACCAGTCGCAAACCACGGTTGTCCTGCCGATCACACAGGCAGGGCAATATGAACTGACGTTGAGCAATGCAACCCCGGCCGCAACAGGTCCAGATCCCTATCAATGTTCATCAACCAGTGGCTGTGTGTTAAGCGCTGTTAATACCGCACTGGCCGTTCAGGTCGGTGCCACACAGGTTGCGGGGGATCCGTTTTCCGTCCAATTGCAGAGTATACGAACGGATACCCAAACCGGCGCCTGTCAAAGTGTTGTTCAAAACGTCAGTCAGGTCGATCTCTCAGTGGAGTGTTTGGATCCGGGCAGCTGCACGGCAGGCGGAAGCCGACTGATCGCCGGCGCCGCCACAAACCTGAGCGAATATCCTGTCTATGCTGCCGTACCCGCATCATTCAATTCCTCGGGCGTGGCATCCGTCACCGCTCGTTATGAAGACACCGGCAAGATAAGACTGCACGCAAAATTGCAGGCACCCAATGGATTTTTACTGCAAGGCGTGTCGGGCCCTGTAGTAGTCAGACCAGGCACTATCGATGTAATCGTCAGCAACACACAAAGTTATGATCAGAACATCCTGGCACGGGCCGGCGATGCATTATCTGTGCAGCTGATAGCAAAAAGCACAACAGGACAGATTACCGAAAACTTTGGCAATGAAGTTATCCCTGAACGCCTCACCCTGGACACCACCGCCACAACGGTGACTCCTGATGCAGGTGTGGACGGCACCGTGGATATTGTTGAGGCATTTGCCAAGACAGGGCCTGGAGTGTTCAGCAGCAGTGATGTCCGTTATCGTGATGTTGGCACCATACAGCTGAACGCACTGAATCAGTCTGGTGACTTTTTAGGTACGGGCCCATTGGCCTTCCAAAGTGAAGCCATCGGACGTTTTCTGCCATGGGACTTTGAGATCGATATAGCTGTCGTGTCCCAGAGCTGCGCTGCGTCATTGCAGTCATTTACATATCTGGGCGAAGCCTTCAGCCTCACCTTGAAACTTAACGCAAGAAATCGCAACGGCGTTACCGTGCAGAACTACCCGGATTCCGGCAGTGGCGCAACGATAGCGCTGCTAGCACAAGATCAGGTAAGTTTGACAAACCTGACAGATCGTATCTCGACTCAAACGCTGCAACCTCAGTGGTTGGAGGGCGAAACCAATGTGATGAATCCGGCCTTGACGCTCAATCGCCGGAACGATGGTAACGAGGACGGTCCATTCTCTGAAGTAGTGCTTGCTGCGGCGCCCGGCACGGGCACTGTAGAGGCACTTTATGTACCGATGATACGGAGTAATGAATCAGGGATTGAGACTGGTGCCGACTTCAAAATTGGTGACACAGACTGCCAGGCCACCGCAACGTGTGACGCCAAATCCTTGTCCATTCCTCTGCGCTTTGTATTTGGCCGCTTGACGCTGGAAAACAGTTTTGGTCCGGAAACCGGATTACTGCCAGTTACCGCCAACGCCGAGTACTGGGCAGGAGCAGATGTTGGTTTTATCAAGCACTCAGCCGATAGCTGCTCAGCGCTAAACCTTGACGGATTCAATATTCAATCAGAGCCGCAGCCGGGTACCGCGACGTTCACTGGCATCAATTCAGAACTGGTCAGCGGTAGCTCGGGACCAGAAAACATCAAGATCGATTCAAGCGGAGCTGCCGGCGATGTGGTATTTGAGTATGAGGCACCAACCTGGCTTCAATGGGGCACGGAAAATGCCGGCAATCCTTCGGCAACAGCCACTTTTGGTTTATATGGCGGTCATGACCGTATCATCAGTTGGCAGGAAATTTATAACGGCAAAACAGGCATTCAACAATGACCCGTTTATAAACTCAATGCCTGAACTGCTGCTGTAACCATGCTCTTAATTCAATAGAATTCATGGGGTGGGCAAACAAACGTCCTTGCACAATAGGCTCACCCAACTGACGTAACCAGCTCAATGTCCGTTCGTCATCAACGCCGTCAGCGACAACACGTATACCGGCCCCCCCCGCTACACGCAGAATATTTTCAACCGAACCACGTGAAATCAACGAAGTTGTCAAACTCCTGAGCAGGACGCTGTCTATGACAACTTCATCCAAAACCTCGGCAACAGATTTCGCCTCTTCAACCAACAAAGAGCTGACATTTCTCAGCGAAAGCTGAAACCCATGTAACTTAAGGCGCGCCATCGAAGCCATCACCTCCCTGCTGCTGGTGGCGTCTGCCAACGGGGCCGCAAAACAAATGACAAGCCTGTTGGCTGGGATTTTCAGACGACCAACCATCTCCACCAACGTCTTGACAAAATTTCCGCTGGCCAGCGTTTCGCTACTCACACTCACACTGAATCGGTAGTGTCTTGCAGTATCCCGGGTGATCGCATCGCAATCCACCAGCACAGCCTCAATCGCACTCAGACTGAAGTCCAAACCAATTTCAGGAGAAACCAAATCCTTACCAGCCTGTTCGGCCTTTTGAATGTCATCGATCAAGCTGGTCCACGGCGGTAACGCCTCTAACCCGAGCACATCAAAGGTCTTAATATCAAGCTGTGGCTTATAACGCGACTGCCGGTCGCCGACGGCGGACTTACCGTCGTCACCCAGGCTCCACAACTTGCCACCCGATACTGCTATATTCGCCGGGTCCTTTTGTGGGCTGGCAGGCATAACACTCACGATGTTACGGAACTGGCTAAGACTGACAGGCTTCTGAGCCGCGCGAACATGTGTCATGCCTAGCAATTCCGCCACTCTTTCGGCCATACGCACAACCTGAATATCGCTACCACTGATGATCAACACAGGTTTATGAGGACAAACCAGTGAAAGCGATTTCAGAAACTCGATACCATCATGGCCTGGCATCTGCAAATCCAGCACAATTAATTCTGCGCGATATAGAGCAATCGGATCGATCTGGTCAGGATTTGTGTACTGCATCACATTGAATTGTGGTCGCGCAAAAAAACTGATCTGCGACGAAAATACCGGATCGTCATCAACCACCAACATCAGGTGTTGATCAGCAGAGTTGCTGCTCATGGGCAATTGTCTGACAGACTGAGAGCTCATGACTGTGACTGGCTATCCGCTGCATCCGCCTGCAAGGCAAGTATATGAGCAGAAATCTCAATTGTTGTCCGGGCAATAATATCTGTTGCTTCCTTTATGATTTCCGGCGTCTGCAGGTTGCCTTCTATCATTTTTTCAATCATTGCCATTTGATTACCGAGTTGCAGAGCACCTACCCCCCTGCTTGACGACTTCAGCGAGTGAGCGACCAGTCTCACGTCCTCCCATCTGTGCTCGCGGGCGTCCAACTCAGCCTTGTGCCATGAGGGTAAAGTATGGTCCAGAAACAGTTGATAGAAGCTGAGCAACAAGGTTGGATCATTTTCCTCCAATGCTTGAGGCAGGACAGTCTTATCGAAAAAAAATTCGTTTTCTGAAATCATCTGTGATCCTGTTCACAAATCGGCAACGTACATGGATCATTAAAGAAGATAATCCGACGGCCGGGATGGCAGTATGCCACTAGCTCTGGACTGCAATCCACGTCAGCTGCAAAGATATTACATATTTGTACAATTGAGCGAATCGCCGTGCCGTAACCTCAACCTGATGATAATAGATAAATACATTAACGATAACGCTCTGGATGCTTTATGCAGACTCTTGGCGCCACTTCCTCACCGGTTCTCTTACAGATGATTGACTCAAGCTGCCGCACGCAATCCCAGTTTAATGAAGTTCCGGCGATGTTCTGCATCTGCACCCCAGATGGACGCTGGGTTGAAGCCAACGAGTTCTTTTTGCAAACCCTCGGGTACACGCTTGATGAGCTCAGTGCCACTCAGGTTTCCGACCTGGTTCATCCTGACGATGTTGAGTCGACCATTGTTGCTACGCAAGCGTTACTGAATGTCGGGGCGGCAAAAAGCTTCAGAAATCGTCTTCGCCACAAGGATGGCTCTTACCGATTATTGGCATGGTCCTCACGCGTACAAACTGATTCAGGCCTTATTTTCTCATCAGCACAAGACATAACCGATCAAGTCGAAACCGAGCAAGCCATCAAACGCAGCAATGCCATGTTGACCGAGGTCAGTCAGGCGCTGTCAGACTATATTCGTTCGAAAGATGCACGGAACCCTTTCGACGTGATGCTGTCCCACCTGCTTCAAATGACGTCCAGTGAGTACGGCTTCATTGGCGAAATTTTGAAGGATGAAAACGGCGACCCGTTCCTCAAGTCGCACGCGCTCACCAACATCGCGTGGAATGAGGCTACCCGCAAGCTTTACGAGGACAACATTAAGACCGGTCTAAGCTTTACCAATCTCCGCAGCTTGTTCGGGCATGTGATGACATCGGGCAAAGCAGTCATGTCCAATCAGCCCTACAGCGATCCCAGACGTGCTGGCCTGCCTCCAGGACACCCGCCTCTGAACGCGTTTCTGGGGCTGCCTATCTACAGCGGACACGATCTTGTGGGGATGATTGGGATTGCCAACCGGCCAGGAGGATACAATGATCGTGTTGCTTCCAACCTTGAGCTGCTGATAGCAACCTGCGCCAACCTGATCTTGGCATTTCGCGCCGAAAGAGCAAGTCAAGCGGCCCAGCAAGCGCTCATAAAAAGCGAAGAAACCCTCAGCGCACTGGTCGATAATCTGGCCGACGGCGTCGTACTGACCAGTCTGGACGGCATGATAGAGCGGTACAATCCGGCCATGGCGTTTATGTTTGCTGACGAAACCTCGTCAATCAGTGGCGTCAACTTCAAGCAGTTGATTGCATCAGCCTACCAGGAAGAGTTCCATGAGCTTGTTGTCAAACATAGTAAAACCGAGAATGCATTCGGGGTATCCAGTAAGGAATTGATTGGCCAACGTTTAAACGGCGAAACCTTCCCGCTCGACATCAAGCTCAGCCTGATGACTTTCAACAACGAATACAAACTGGTGGCGATTGTCAGAGATATTTCAGAATTGAAACGCAATCGCGAGGAAATAATCGAGGCAAAAACCCAGGCCGAAGCCGCGAACAAAGCCAAAGGCGAATTTTTAGCCAACATGAGCCATGAAGTACGCACACCGATTAATGGCGTTATTGGCATGACTGAACTGGCGCTTGAAACAGATCTTACCCCCGAGCAACGAGAGTATCTGGAAGCCGTGTACGACTCAGCGCAATCGCTGCTCAGGGTTGTGAATGACATCCTGGATTTTTCCAAGATCGATGCAGGGCAGTTGACCATTGAAAAAGTTCCTTTTGATCTCAACAAGAGTCTTGGTTTGATCGGCCGCGAGTTTGCTCTCCGGGCCGCACAAAAAGGCCTGACGTTTAAATTGGATATCGACAAAAACATCCCCGGCATCTTGATCGGGGATGCCCTGCGCGTGCGCCAGGTCATGATCAATCTGATATCGAACGCTATAAAATTTACCCACGCTGGCAATGTGCTGGTCACGGTAAAACTGCAGCAGAGTACAACACGCTCAGTACTGATCAGTTTTGTGGTTGAGGATTCCGGTATTGGAATAAGCCCTGAACAACAGAACATTATTTTTAAGGCGTTTCAACAAGCTGACGCGTCCATCGCGCGGCGTTATGGTGGCAGTGGACTGGGCCTGGTCATCAGTTCAAATCTGATTAAATTGATGGGCGGGGAAATCCATTTGGAGTCTACGATCGGCAAAGGCAGTCGTTTTTCATTTGATTTAAGCTTTGGACAGGGTTCCAAGCACTTACTCAACTTGCACGAAGCGCTGGATGCCTTCGATATGCGCACCACCGTCACCAACAACACCCCCCCTGCCGTATCTATACCCGATAAAAAACTCCGGATATTGTTGGCCGAGGACAACCCGATCAATCAGAAATTAACCATGACTGTACTGATGAAGGCAGGCCATGATGTTCTGCTGGCCAACGATGGCAAACAGGCCGTAGAACTCGCCAGCCAACACCGTTTTGATCTGATACTGATGGACTTACAAATGCCGGAGATGGATGGTTTGCAGGCCACTGCCAATATAAGGAAATCTGAAGCAGCAACAGGGCAACACACACCTATTGTCGCCATGACTGCTCATGCAGTCGTCGGTTACGAAGATATTTGTATCAGCAGCGGTATGGATGCGTACATTTCCAAACCAGTTTCCTCAAAAGTACTCGCCGATCTCGTGCAATCGTTCTCAAAAAAAGAGCACTAGCCCCTAAACGGCGCTGGAATAGCCCTGCTTCGTTGGCACTCTTGACTGTTACAAATTTGTACAGCAACGCAACAGTCTCATCACTACCATCTGTCAAATTTTTTTGATTTTGAGGGTTTGATGTGGATATTTCTTGCGCGCAGGACTTTTATGGTTTTTCAGCAGTTTTTTTTGACGGCTCAGATCAATCCATCAGTGCGCTGGCTGAGCAATCGTTGTTCAATGCCTATGACTTAACTGCCTACAGCAACCCGCTCGACGTCATCACCGATACTATCCGCGGCAAACAAACCAATCGTCTGCATATCGTTGCCCACGGCTATGAAAACACCATCGTTGTCGGCACCACATTAATTACCCCCGAATTCTTGGAAAGCCACGTTGATCTGCTGGCATCCTGGCATGTTGTCGAGATATGCCTGTGGAGCTGTCATGTCGGCGCGGACAGCGAGCTGGTGCAAACACTGGCCCGATTAACAGGCGCCAGGGTCTTGGCCAGCGATGGCCCACTGGGGCGGGTTGGCAATAGGAGCCATTGGAAACTGGACGGCCATGTCGGCGACGATTACCTGCCGTTTGCAGCACAAGCAGCTGAAAGCTGGCCGCATCAGTTGGCGGCGCTGCTGTTTTCAGTATCAGCCTTCTTAGCTGAAGACGCGCGCGGCGCAGCCGGTGCTGGTAAGGCAAATGTTGAAGACAACCTGCTAAAACTGCTTGCACCGGTTAATCAAGCTGAATCAGCGGTCAAGTTTTTGTTCATGTCTGATCCAGAAATCGATCCTATTTATTCTGGCAACAACGTGAGAGGGACGCTGTACGCCATAAACGCCAGTAATCAGGTCGTCGGCAGTTACTTTGGTGAAGTCAGCCGCTTGGTTAAAACTGGAGCAAACGTTGAGGCGGCAACCCTGTATGTGTATCCGGACCCCGCAAATCCAAGTGCTACCGGGACACCATCGACAACGATTCTCATCAATTTTGGGCTGGGTCGCAGCTTTGCAACAGGAAACGAAGTACGAACCAGCAGTGACCCCGTTGATTCGGCTCTTAACAAGTTATTGGGTGCACCTCAGGCACCCACTGCAAGCGCTGACACGGATACCGCGTACGAACAGGGCGGTGCTGCCAATGCAACGTCAGATGCGGGTGATGGCGATCCTGCTCACCCCAATGCCAGCGGCAATACCCTTTCAAACGACACCGGTGGGATAACAACTTACAGTATCGTGTCGAACGCGCTGGTGATCTCAACAACAAACGGTTTGACAGTGACACAAGTCACCAGTCAGTTATCTGGCGCGACTGGCAGCCCAGCGGCAAACTCTACCTCCACATCAAACGGACTGGTTGTTGCAGGTCTCTACGGCACGCTGACCATTGGCCAGAATGGCAGTTACGTTTACGACGTGGACGATACCAACAGTGCGGTGCAGGCGCTGCGTCTTTCATCCAATACGCTGACCGAAACCTTCAACTACACGCTTTCAAACGCAAAAGGATTGCTGGATACCGACACACTGAGCATCACCATCAAGGGCATAAATGACCATCCCGATGCCAATAATGATTACAACTATGCGAAGGAATCTATCGAAAGCCTGAGTGAAGATCAGTACGCGGTGACTGATAAGCTGGGGCGCAAGGCTACCGGCAATGTGCTGGATAATGATACGGATGTTGACAGGAATTCAGAGGAAGAATTTGTTGTTGGGGTCACGATTACGGGGAGTGCGACGGGTACTTCACAGGGTGTAGTGACTTATACAGCCAACATGACAACTCCAGGACACAGTTCGATTAGCGTTAGCGACATATACTACGTTTACAGTCTATCGTCAGATGGGCTGACCGCAACACCTCTATTCCATGTAGGTAGTTCAACTACCAGGGTCACTGTAGCGTCTCGTGACGGCAGTGGCGCAAACTTTAAGCTTACCTTTTCGGACTCAGCCAGCCTTCGATCTGTTACAGATTTCATTATTAGCACTGACACAACGAATCCACTTACCAGTGGTGGCAGAGACTACATAGGTACGATCACTGCCGCTGAAGCACCCAGCTCCACCACCGTCGCAGTCTCTGGTCAAACCGGCAACATCGCCGTTGGCATGACTGTCAGTAATACTGGCCTCGACACGGCACCTACCGTTTCCGAACTGAATTACTTTGACGGCGTATTAACCAGCGTCACGCTAAGTGCGGCGGTTGCGGTGAACAACGCCAGTCTCGGTTTTTCGGCCACCGGAACGCTCGGTAGTAACCTGCAGGGTCAGTATGGTGTGCTGGTTCTTTCGGCAGACGGCTCGTATACCTATACCCCGACGGCCAACAATCCGGGGCTTTCTCAGGGGCAAACCGTCACCGAGGTTTTCAACTACACCATGCGGGACGCTGCGGGCAGCAGCAATGTCAGTTCCAGAGATTCGGCAACGCTCACTATCAGCGTGCAGGGTACCGGCACTGACGATCCTGTCGCCATTAATGATTCTGTCAGCGGCCTTACTGCTGCAGTGGAAACAGGTGTATCGGCCGGAAGAACGGCGACGGGCAATCTACTGACAAATGACCTCGAAACCAACTCAGCAAGCGGTCCGGTCAGCACTACCGTCAAGGCCGCACGAAGCATCGACAGCACAACCGAAACGACGGTCAACAGCTCTGGTAGCATCTCGCTAAATGGACTCTATGGCAGCCTTGCTGTTTCAGCAGATGGTAACTGGACGTACACTCCTGACAATAGCAACACGACCGTTAATGCTCTGAATAGCAGCCAGACGCTGGTCGACAAGTTTTACTACCGTGTCGGAAACACGCTAGGGACCGGTACTTCTGCAGCCACTCTGTCCGTCGAAATCAAAGGTGCCAATGATGCACCCGTTGCACAAAATGACGCGGCGGTGGCCGTTGAGGATCAGGTTAACCCCTCCGGCTCAGTGCTGCTCAATGACAGCGATGTCGACAACGCTGATACGCGCACTGTCATAAACGCGCAAGCAGGAACCTCAACAAGTTTCGACTCCGCCGACGCCGTCAGTGTGAGCTCTACCTCAAGCAGTAATGGGAAATCCATTGTCGGCACCTATGGAACGCTGGTTCTGGGGGCGGATGGCACCTACACCTATAGCGTGAACAACAGCAATACAACGGTGCAGGGACTCAAGCCGGGTGATACACCACTGCAGGACGAATTCACCTACCAAATCAGCGATGCTGCCGGCGCTACCACGACTGCCAAACTCACCATCAGCGTGAAAGGCTCTGATGATGCGCCAGTCAACACGATCCCAGCGTCACTGAGCACCACGCAAGGTGCAACGCTGGCGATCAACAGCACTAACACCATCAGCGTCAATGATATTGACGGCAATCTGTCCACGGTCACTTTGTCGGTGGAAAACGGGGTATTGTCCGTCACCGCCGGCGGCAGCGACCAGGCGACGATTGCAGCCGGCGCCTCCGGAACATCAACCTTCAAGCTCAGCGGGACGCAAGCGCAGATCAATGCTGCGTTGGCGACGTTGACGTACACGCCAAATCCAGATTTCTATGGCACGGATTACCTGAACGTCTACAGCCTTGATGGTAATAATTTGTTTGATCTGGATACGGTGGAGATTACGGTTGCTGAGGTGGCTTTAACCGTCACCAGCCCGAGCGTCAACGAAGCGAGTGCGCATGCGGTCTTTACAGTAGATGGCACACTGGGCCAAAGCGTAACCTTGGCACTGGGCACGGGAACAGCTACAGCTGCAACCGACTACACTGCCTCAATGGAAGTCTCCACTGATGGTGGTCAGAACTGGACCTCTTACACGTCCGGAAACGTTGTTTTAAACGGCACAAACGGTACATTGTTGGTACGCGTGCCTTTGATTAACGATGACCTTTTTGAGGGATCGGAGACATTTACCCTCACTGCCACACCGGCGTTCGGATCAAACGCAACAGCTGGGTCAGGGTCTGGCGTGACGGGTACGGCCACCATCAAAGATGATGGCACCGGCAGCGGTGGCACCGACAACGATACCCCAACGTTGTCTGTGAGCAGTCCCACGGTGGCAGAAGGCAGCAGCGCCGTCTTCACCGTCAGCCTCAGCAAAGCCTCATCAACAGCAGTCAGCTTTACACCAGCACTGAGCAGTGGCACCGCAACACTGGGCACAGATACCGCAGCAGCAAGCACCCTGGAGGTGTCCACTG
>SPIB01000005.1 GCA_004535785.1 Gammaproteobacteria bacterium LSUCC0112
CACATTAAAGAACACGATCTTCATTCATCAGATTGTCAAAGGGTAAACGATGGTCAGCCAACGGGCTGATGCATCAACAGTTTGCCTGACGACCATAGCGAGTGTGAACCACCTGATCCCATCCCGAACTCAGAAGTGAAACCGCTCAGCGCCGATGGTAGTGTGGGGTCTCCCCATGTGAGAGTAGGACATCGTCAGGCATCTAAAAGCGAAAAGGGCCATCCCAACGGGGATGGCCCTTTTTTTATGTGCAAAAAAACGAGCAGATTTCAATTTACGACTGACGGTAAAAAAGAATCACAATTTGTGTTTCGCTAAATTGCACAAAAAATCGTTACCTGAGAAAAGGTTTTGCCTAAACTTGTCCCTCTAAAGTGCCTATAGTTGCTCGGGAAAACTAGGAGTTAGAAATGGCGGTTTCAGGTCGAATCAAGTGTTGGTTAGCTGTATTGGCAGCCTTGGCGTCTGCATCTTCCAACGCGCAGGAACGTTTGCCGACTGCCGCAGATACGCAAAAACAATTTAGAGCCGTTAGAGTAGAAATCCCCCCAATTATCGATGGCGCTCTTGATGATGACGTTTGGACTTCAGCAGACGTAATTACGGATTTTCACCAGACAAGGCCAGGAAACGGTGCGCCGACATCAGAGCGTACAGAAGTATATGTGGTTTACACAGAGGATGCGCTTTATATCGGTGCCAGGATGTTTGACAGTGAACCTGAACTCATCGCTGCGCCGGTAATTCGACATGGTCTTGGCATGCCATCGGATGACAGACTTGTTGTTATTCTGGATCCCTTTAATGCTCGCCGTGCAGGATATCGATTTGAAACAAATTTGAATGCGGCTCGACACGATGCCCTTTATACAAGTGCCAGCGCTTTCTCTTTGGACTGGAGCACTATTTGGGATGTTGCTACAAGCGTAGACGGTAAGAGTTGGGTTGCGGAAATCGAAATCCCCTTCAAATCGATTCCTTTTGATCCGGCGATCGAAACCTGGGGTTTTAACTTCGGTCGTGCTATTCGTAGACGCGGAGAGGAGATGGCATGGGTTTCGCAAAACCGTACCTACAATCCAAGTATATCCGGTCAAATGACAGGGCTAACAGGTTTGAATAAAGGAGTCGGTCTGGATATCGTCCCGTCCATGGCAGTCAACAGGCGGCAGAGATACGACCCTGCAACAAAAAAAACTGACTGGGTACCGTCTCTTGATGCATTTTATAGAATTACCCCGTCCTTAAATGCAGCACTAACTATCAACACGGATTTTTCTGCAACAGAAGTAGACAGTAGACAGGTCAACCTGACTCGATTCAATTTATTTTTTCCTGAGAAACGGGACTTTTTCCTGAACGACTCTGACTTGTTTCAGTTTGGCAACATTGGTGCCATGGCCGGAGGCAATAACGCTACATCACAGGGAGCACGGGAGAACGCCAGACCATTCTTCTCCCGGAAGCTAGGTCTGAGCCAGACGGGTGCTCCGGTTGACATAAATTATGGCGGCAGAATCAGCGGTCGCCTTGGTCGATGGAATATTGGCACGTTGGCAATCAGACAAGATGAGTTTGGAGCTGTTGAATCTTCAGATTTATTCGTGACGCGCGTATCAGCGAATGTGCTGAATGACTCCAGTGTTGGATTCATTTATACCGATGGTGATCCAGGTTCAAATAGGGAAAACAGTGTTGCTGGGATGGATTTCAAATACCTCAATAATCGCTTGTCGAATGGCAGACAATTCGAAGCTGATGCCTGGTATCAGGTATCTGACACGCCGGGACTTGAAGGTTCTGATGCATCTTATGGTTTTGGGTTGCGCCTGCCGAATAATACTGGATGGCGATCTCGACTTGCATTTAAGGAAGTCCAGAAAAACTTTAACCCGGCGATGGGGTATGTCAATCGCTCTAACATCAGAGACTGGACTGCAGATCTAGGGTATACGCATTTTTTTGGAGGAGAGCTATTTCAGTCTCTCTTTACCGGTATAGATGCACAACGAATCGATGTTATCGAGGGAAATCTTCAAAGTGAAGTTATAGTGTTTAGATTGGCAGAGTTGCAGACAAATACTCGAGATTCTCTGAATGTCTCCTTCACTACTAACCGTGAGGTAGTACAGAATGCTTTTACTCTTTACTCATCGCCTGACAGACGAGTTGCCATTCAGCCTGGGGACTATGAGTTTAATGAGTTCCAAATTGGTATTAACTCAGGCGGTCAGCGTCGATTCGCAGGCAGCTTCAGTTTCACTGGCGGTGATTTCTACAATGGCTCAAGAACGAATTTAAGCGGTGCAATTTCCTGGAACCAGTCTCGTTACTTCGTAACATCGTTTGGATATGATTGGAATGATATCAAATTGCCGCAAGGAGACTTCATCACACGCTTGACCTCTGTTTCTACACAGGTAGCATTTTCCTCCACGCTTTATTGGATTAGTCTGGTGCAGTATGACAATCTTTCCGAGGAGGTTGGTATCAACACTAGAATTCAGTGGATACCCAGAGCGGGACAAGAGGGCTTTATTGTTTTGAACTACAACATGCAGGATAAGGACAAAAATAACCAGTTTGAGAGTGCACTGACTGATCTAAGCCTCAAATTCAAATACACATTCCGCTTCTGAGAGTGTAAATAGGCGTATCCTGGAATGCATCCGTGATACGCCTGGAACTCAAGATACAGCAACAGAGCGCAGCACCTAAAACGGCAGTGGACTTACACCAATAAGCAGCGTGTGAAGAACCATCGCAAACAGTGCCCAGCCAAGCAATCCAGCTGAAATTGTCACTATGTCTGCTCGCAAATTGCCCACAGGGAATGACTTGCCAGACATTCGGTCCCTGCGTCTTAGAACTGCAAATCCAGCAATAGCCCACAATAGAAAGCTGCCGAACATAATGATATCGGCCAAGCTTCCATTAGCGAGCAAGTGAGACATTGCCCAGATCTTGACCGCAGCCAACATTGGGTGCCCCAATTTTGCCTTGATCCTGTTGCTAGGCACATAGGCAGCGGCCAAAAGAATAAATGCCGGGATAGTCAGCAGTATTACTAGGTGGCTTAAACCAGTAGGTGGTAACCAAATCCATACAGGTTGAGTTCTGGCTGCTGAATAGCCTTGAATGATCAGCATCAAGCCAATGAGTGATATAACTGAAAAAGATAACTTCCATGGTCCAGCTCCAAGTCGGTTGACGAGCCTTAGTCGTTGATCCGGAGCCACAATATTTAAAGAATGAATACCGAGAAATACTAACAAGCCAACAATAAGAAGTGTCATGGCAATATCCAATTTCAAAATAAGCCCGCAGCTTAACTTTGAGCGCAACTAACAACAAGCCCCGTCTGGAAATTGATTTAGCGCAAGTTAAGTTAAATGGGGACAATTTGTTTCAATTTTGGTTGGTAATTTTCCGACTATTCCGACGTCGTCATGTCACAATTTGGAAGGTGTCAGGGATAGGCTGGCCTTGGTTATAGTTGGTTCGACAGAAAAAACTCAAATGGGAGAGCGTGTTATGACGAATTCAGGCAAGTCTTTAAAAACTGCTGTTTTGGCAGTATTACTGTTTTTATCGGCGTGTGCACAGAATGGAGGGCAAATTGGTTATTCAGTGAACCTTTGTTGCCCCGGGAACTATGCTGAGTACAAAGAATACAGGATAGAAACTCAAGAACTGCCGAGTTTCTTGGGTGATTATGTTATCGCGGAATTCGACAAAGTATTTCAGGAAAAGGGTCTCATACGAAATGACAATAGAAACGAGCTCAGGGTAACGCTGAGTTACAGGCATATAAATTTGAATGCAGAGCAGGAAAATATTGATCCATTCGAGCGTCGGCTGGACGAAGATCTGACGCTGCGATATGTCGCGACTATCGTAGTAGATATCCGTGAGTCGAGTACCGGAGAAATGGTCTGGTCCGGGCAGATAAATCGCATACATACGGTTGTTCCTGGTGAATATATGCATGAGGAGCGCGCACGCCCTGAGTTTGCCGGCGCTTTCAGGGAAATGTTAGCTAGCTACCCTGCTCACGAATAACAAGAGATTGCTCTCAGTGGTAGAAAAGACTGCCCTTATCTCTGTTAGCTCTGACCGGGATTCTTTAGTATGATCCCTGCCCGAACGCATTTTGGGGGATGAATTATGTCTGATCTTGTGTTGAGCGGCTTGAACCTGGCTCTGTACGGTATGGGCTTTGTCTTTTTGTTCCTGTTACTGTTGGTTGGTTTGACAAATCTGATGTCTGCGTTGGTCAGACGGTTTTCCCCGGCAGTGACAGTTGCACTTAAGCAGTATTCTGGTTCTAAAAAGCCAGGTATAGAACGCCGTGCGGGTACAAAACCTGTGTCACATTCTGCTAGTGATGATAAAAGCCGGCTGATCGCAATTATGAGTGCTGCAATCACGCAGCACCGTTCAGACCGCAGTTAAGCGGATTGAATTGATATTTCCTTAAGCAAATCAGATTTGCTGATTAACATGGATGCAGCGTCGGGAAGAACTGCGCCACATAACAATAAGGGCACTCAAAAGATGATGACTTCAAAGACGCCTCTTGGTTTGACAGATGTGGTACTGCGAGACGCACACCAATCCCTGTTTGCTACACGCCTGCGATTGGATGACATGCTTCCAATCGCAGAAAAGCTTGATAAGGTTGGTTTCTGGTCTCTTGAGTCATGGGGTGGTGCTACATTTGACGCATGTATCCGGTTTCTAGGAGAAGATCCATGGCACAGAATCAGAGAATTAAAAAAAGCCATGCCAAACACTCCTCAACAAATGTTGTTCCGCGGGCAAAATATTCTAGGCTACCGGCACTACGCTGACGATTTGGTAGAACGTTTTGTTGAGCGAGCCGCTATTAACGGTGTGGATGTATTCAGAATCTTTGATGCCATGAATGATATGCGCAATCTGAAGACTGCTATAGCCTCGGTAAAAAAACAGTCAAAACATGCTCAGGGTACAATTTCCTATACCGTAAGCCCGGTCCACACGCTCGAAACCTGGCTCAGTATGGCGCGTGAAATTGAAGATATGGGCGCCGACTCACTGTGTATAAAGGATATGGCAGGATTGCTGGCACCATACCCAGCCTTTGAGTTAATCACTAATCTAAAAAAGACGATCTCAATTCCAATTCACATGCAGTGTCATGCAACAACGGGATTATCTACGGCAACCTACATTAAGGCTGTTGAAGCAGGTATCGACAATCTTGATACAGCCATTTCGTCGATGAGTCTTACCTACGGGCATACACCTACGGAAACTATGGTTGCCATGCTTGAGGGTACGGATAGAGCGACGGGTTTGAATATTGAATTGCTGGAAGAAATTGCGTCGTATTTCAGGGAAGTTCGAAAGAAATATGCTCGTTTTGAAGGCGCTCTCAAAGGTATCGATTCCAGAATTCTGGTTGCTCAGGTCCCGGGGGGAATGTTAACCAATCTCGAAAATCAACTGAGAGAACAGAAAGCAACGGATCGTCTTGACGAGGTACTCGACGAGATTCCCAAAGTCAGAAAAGACTTGGGATATATCCCCTTGGTGACACCGACATCCCAGATTGTTGGCACACAGGCAGTATTGAACGTTCTTTCAGGGGAGCGTTACAAGAACATTGCAAAAGAAACCGAGGGCGTTTTAAAAGGTGAGTATGGTGCGACGCCCGCGCCGGTGAATGCCGATCTTCAAAAGCGAGTATTGGGTGATGCTGAGCCAGTTACTTGTCGGCCAGCTGACTTGTTGACGCCAGAGTTTGATAAGTTAAAAGCCGAATTAAAGAATATCGCTGGCGAAAAGAAGTTTGCAATAAAGGATGAGTTTGACGATACGCTCACCTATGCGCTCTTTCCTCAGCCGGCGCTCAAGTTTTTCCAGAACAGGGATAATCCCGACGCATTTGAGCCGGTTCCAGTGCTGGAAAATGAAGATATCACCAAGCCAACAAAACAAATCAAGTCTGACAAGCAAACAACTATCGATATGCCGGGTCAGTATATCGTCGAAGTCGATGGGAAAAGTTATCAGGTCAAGGTCACCCCAGGTGGTGATGTCAGCTCGTTTAAAGAGATAGATGGCCAAGCCCAGTCGACTTCAAAACAGAAAACAGAATCTCGAGTGAGCACTGAACGCCTCGAAGTCAAAGCGCCATTATCTGGTCTGGTCCAAAATGTCCTGGTGTCAGAAGGGGTTGAAGTCGCCGACGGCGATGTGATACTGGTTCTTGAAGCGATGAAAATGGAGACGGAAATCCGCAGCAACAAGGCCGGGATTATCGTCTCTGTGCATGTCGCTGAAGGCGATAATATTACTGCAGGTGATATTTTGATTACGCTGGAGTAAGCACATGAATCAGCTCGTAGAACTCTGGCAATCAACCGGTATTTATCAAATCGAAGCCGATCAATTTCTGATGTTGGTTATCAGTGGATTGCTTTTATACCTCGCTATCAGTAAAAAGTTTGAACCTTTGCTGTTGTTGCCCATCGGTTTTGGAGGTCTGCTCGCCAATATACCGGGCGTCGATATCGCAGTTGGCGAAGGGATTCTTGCGCAGTTTTATGCAATTGGTCTGCAAACGACAATTTTTCCCCTTCTCATTTTTCTTGGTGTTGGGGCAATGACAGATTTTGGGCCATTGCTGGCTAATCCCAAGACATTGCTTCTGGGGGCTGCAGCGCAATTCGGTATTTTTGCTACAGTAATTGGTGCTTTGTTTTTGTCAGATCTGGGTTTGTTTGAATTTACAGTGAAGCAAGCCGCAGCAATAGGCATTATTGGTGGCGCGGATGGTCCGACGGCGATTTATGTCGCAGGTATACTTGCACCGGAGTTACTCGGTGCTATTGCGGTAGCAGCCTACTCGTACATGGCATTGGTACCGCTGATCCAGCCTCCTATCATGCGTGCGTTGACAACGGAAAAAGAACGTCGAATTGAAATGACGCAATTACGAGCGGTCTCTCAACGCGAAAAGATACTGTTTCCGCTAGTGTTATTGTTGCTTGTCGCGTTAGTAATTCCGAGCGCTGCCCCATTGCTTGGCATGTTTTGTCTGGGCAATCTGATGAAGGAAAGTGGTGTAGTTGATCGTTTATCAAAAACTGCACAAAACGCCTTGATCAACATCGTCACCATCATGCTTGGTCTGGCGGTGGGATCTAAACTGGTAGCAGATCAGTTTCTGGTTCTTGAGACACTGGGCATTATGGCGCTAGGTATCGTGGCGTTTTCAATCGGTACCGCATCAGGTGTACTGATGGCCAAGTTAATGAATGTGTTTTCCGCAAACAAAGTGAATCCTCTTATCGGTGCTGCAGGTGTGTCCGCTGTTCCCATGGCGGCCAGGGTAGCAAACAAGCTCGGGATAGAAGCTAACCCGCATAACTTTTTGCTGATGCATGCCATGGGGCCTAATGTCGCTGGCGTCATCGGGTCCGCAGTCGCTGCGGGCGTATTAATACAGATTGTTGGTTAACTTGTACGCCCGTGCTAACGAATGAACTGTACAGGCGTTTCAGCCTTAATCGTTGTCAACAAGCTGATCCATCGTGTGTGCAGGATTCTCATCACAGGGTTTCCCCACACGATGCGCTGGCACACCGACAACGGTTGTGTACGGGGGCACGTCTTTAAGGACAACACTACCTGCGCCAACTTTTGCACTTCTGCCCACTTCGATATTTCCCAGAACTTTTGCACCTGCAGCAATAAGAACACCTGAACGAATCTTGGGGTGACGGTCCCCTTGTTCGTTTCCAGTTCCTCCCAACGTCACCGATTGCATGATAGATACATCATCCTCGATAACGGTTGTTTCACCAATAACAATGCCAGTGGCATGATCAAACATAATGCCTTTACCCATCACACAAGCTGGATGGATATCAACACCAAAAACTTCAGAGTTACGGCTTTGAAGATAGAGCGCCAAGTCTTTACGATCGTTTTTCCATAAAAAATGTGCCACCCGGTGTACTTGAATCGACTGATATCCCTTCAGATACAGGATGACAGGCAAAAAAGAATTGGTCGCCGCATCACGATCGTAAACGGCTTTGATGTCGAAGGCCGCGTGCTCAACAATTTCCGGTGCATCCCTGAATGCAGCATCAATCAGCTCTCTGATGGAGACGGCCGACATCACATAGTTTGCCAGTTTGTGAGCCAACAAATAACTCAAGGCAGAACTGAGATTACGATGGTTGAGCACGCATGCATATACATAGCTTGCTAACAAAGGTTCTCTGTCTATGAGTTCCTGAGCTTCGGACTTCAGTTTTTCCCAGATGTAAAAGGGCATTTGCTCACCTGATCTCTAGAAGTGCTGGTTATTTGCTGTCTGACAACACTCAGAATTATATCGCACTCGGCCTGAATGGTCATTGCAGGGTTTGGTCAACACAACGCTAATGTTTTTTTAGCAACTGCCGCTACCTTTAGGACAAGAAAAACCAGATCACACTCATGGATGCGGACACGCGCAAGAGAGAGGACCAATGTTCAGTAAATTTACAATCCGAACCCGGGTAGGACTGATAGTCATTGTTAGTTTGCTCGCCATCATTGGCCTGAGTTTGACCTTGCTGCTCCAGGCGCGAGAGCGGTTTATGGATCAATTGCGAGAAGGCAGTATCAATCAGGTGCAAATGATTCATAACGCATTGAGCGGGCTGCAAAATCAGGTGCGCAGTGGTCAAATCACAGATGCCGAGGCAAAGCAGCAAGGGCGCTTCCTCATCAATAATACGATGGTAAGTGAGCGAAATTATCTGCTGCTTTATCATCGACTTGGTCAGATTCTGGCGCACCCACTGCGTGGAGTAGACAGTGCGCTTGATACTGAAGCGCAAGTGCGTAACGCAATACAAGCGGCGGCGACAACACCCGAGCAACGCATGGAAGCCAATGGTTATCGTGATCCGACACCGATGATGACTGAAATCATTCACCGCTACACGGGTGATGACTATACTGGTTTTGCTGAATATTTGTACTACCCGGAGCCTATGTTCGGCTACAGATTCCTTACCTATACGGATGATCCACTCGCACATCCCCAAGCTGAACTTAAAACAGTATATGCTGAGCTTTTTGAGCCTTGGGATTGGGTCATTATCCATGGGCTTTATGTTGATGACGTTAACGCCCAGTTCTTTCAATGGGCCAGAGATTCCGCCCTGATCATAGTATTAATTCTCTTGGCATTGAGTGCGGCTGCATATTATCTGTCGAGATCAATTACGCTTCCGCTGACCAAGGCCGAGGCCTATATGCAAGATATTGCGAAAGGATCTGGCGATCTCAGCAGACGACTTGAGGAACATGGAACTGACGAGCTTTCCCGGCTTGGTGGCAGCTTTAATATTTTCGTCAGCAAGTTGGCAGATATTATCAGGCAAGTGCTGGTAACCAACTCTGATGTTACCGGAAAGTCCGCTCAGTTCTCTGAAATGATTCAACGTACCGCTGGCAGGTCAGCGTCTCAATTGGAAGAAACCGAACTGTTGGCTTCTTCAACAACCGAGTTGTCGTCGTCATTGGCCGATGTGGCTGATGGTGCACAAACCAGTGTTGATGCGGCAAAAGAAGCCAACGGCGCAACTCAGAAAGCAACAGAAGCTGTTTCTCTGACCAAAAGTTCGGTAGAAAAGTTGTCGGGTTCACTGTCGATGATTCAACAGAAAGTCCACTACATGAGGGACCACAATCAAAAGGTTCATTCGGTATTGGAAGTCATTCAAGGTATTGCCGAACAGACCAATTTGTTGGCGTTGAATGCTGCGATCGAGGCAGCAAGGGCGGGTGATCAAGGACGAGGTTTTGCAGTCGTCGCTGACGAAGTGAGAAGCCTGGCCCAGAAAACCCAATCTTCGACGCTGGAAATCAATACAATTATTCAAAACCTTCAGGACAACACAACGCAGATAGTCAGTGCGATGGACCAAGGCGTATCGCTTTCAAGAGAATGTGTAGGATCAGCGAATACGGCAAATGAGTTGCTCGATCTGGTACTGGCCTCGGTTGCATTGATTGCCGAACGGAGCAGAGATATTGCTGCTGCAGTGAAACAACAATCAGAAGTCACTGAAGGTATCGCAAAAAGCAGTGTAAAAATTGCTGCCGATGGGCGGCTAAACACCGATGACTATCTCAAGTGTAAAAAGTACCATGCCGAGATCGATCAGTTGTTGAGTTCTCTTGACGGCTTGGTCAATCAATTCAAACTTGGTAACCGATACTAAGTTACTCGTTGTTTATCCTGATCGCTCTGGAGCCAGTGCGCTGACGCTCACCGGCTCCAGTGAGCAGCTCAAGGCTCAATTGATATTGTCCGTTTTTAAAACGTCTGGTGTCGACTTCAACAGCAAAACCAACTAACGGCGCTGCTGGATCAAAGTCAGCATTTTTCAGGCGGATGACATCTTCGCGTGCCAACGTTCTATTAGTTTCTGCAACCAGTTCACCATCCAGCAAAACACGGATTGTCGTGATGCCCGAACTGTTGATAGCCCAGCCTGAAACTACTGTTTGATCCCTTATTTCTGCATTGTGGCCGGGTGTGTCCAGCCAAGATTCAGAAGGCATCGGACACTCGGGAAAGGCTTTGCGCTCCATGCCGGCCGGCCGCAAGCCCGTTGCACGATAAAAACTGAAAACTTTGTCACCTTGAAACAGGAAGAGTTGATCAAGCAGGCCAACTTCTGAAAATAAACTACAAGTACCTGCCATGATGCTGGACTTTTCTATGCTATCCAGCGTGCTGTCCTCCGTGATAAAGATGGCATCCTCGCTCCAGTACTCCTGTAGTCCGGGTGTATCGAGCCCCCAGATCCGGTATTGCGTCTGGCGACCATCCCTGATCACCTTGTTGGTATCTGTCGTGAAAACCCTATCATTTCCTGTGGCAAAACTGACTTGTGCTGCTGTGTAGTAGTTATCAGTAACGACTAAAACCTCTTCAGACAATCCATGTTGCGCGCGCAGGCTCTCCAGATGTTCTACAAGTGGTGACCATCCGGCCATTTTATTTGATAGTACGCCTGGGCCAACCAGATGCTGCAATGACTGGTTAAAACCTTGTGAACCAATTCCCGCGAAGAGCAACAAAGTCCCAACCATGCCCGATACTGGTACAAGTAACGTTAACCTGAATGCTAGATGGCGAGGCCATTTTTGAGACAAGCTCTCCTGTAAAGATTTCAGCGTGGCTGGCGCAAAGACAAGTAGCGGTAAGTATCCTGAGATGGGCCAATGAAGTGTAGTTCTTGTGGTATCGCTCCAAGGGGCAAGCACCAAATAAATTCCAAGATTTGCCAGTGCAAACAAACTGAAGAGCAATGCCCTGTCATTGCCTTGCCTTGCTTGCTGCACCAATCGCCAGAGAGTCAGCAACAGTGTCGCATAGAGCAATGGTGTAACAACGGTTGCTTGAATCAACGGGTGTAACAGCCCTTCTGGTTGAAACTGCCAGGGATGTCGCTCAACCAAATGATAATCCAGTCCCGCGAGTCCATTGATAAAGTTGAAACTTAATGCAGGAAAAAGGCCCGCGGATGCGATACTCGCAGAAATCCACAAACGGGGCATTTTCCAATAACGCCACTGACGTTTATCAAACAGAAAAAATACCAGTGCTGCCAGAATATAGGGTGCAAATCTATAGTGCGTACAGAGTCCAAGAGCCGCTGCGACTCCTGCTGCAATCCAAAAAGAGGTGTCGCCCAAGCGTGTTGCTCTTTCAAGGAATCCGATAAACAGCAAACCGAAAACCAATAATGCCGCATCGGGTACTGCTAGCAAGCCCATCAAGGCAAGCATAGGTAAACACAGACAAAGCAATGCTGAAATCAGCGCACGCTTGCGCCCTTGAAGGGGGTGTGCTACCCAAAAAATCAAGAGAGGCAACATCAGACCGCATAACATAAACAGCGATCGCACGGCGGCAGGTGAGTTGCCCAGTAATTCCGAGCCGATGCCAGCGAACAGAGCCGCCATAAAAGGTAAATCACTGTAAGCCAGCGCTGGAAATTGGGATGCTTGCCAGTAAAATATCTCGTCACTGTATAATTCAAGTCGAAAAGCCAATGCTACCTTGATGATAAACACAAACGCGTTGGTCGCTAACGTACCCAAGAGCAGATATTTGTATGATGGAGTGTTCAATCGACGCTGCTCACTTTTTTAGATTTGCGGTGGATGATCATTATAGTGAGCAAAAGCACTCAATAAAATAAAAATGCCGGTGTCAGGGTGGAGACGTACGGCAATTCCATGATCTAATCCAGAAAATTGTCACGGTAAAAATACTACTAATGTATGCATGCGTTGACCTTGGTTCCAATAGCTTCCACCTTCTGATCGCGCGCTGGCATGACGGCGCACATGAAATAGTTGAACGATTCAGCGAAAAAGTTCAGTTGGGAGAGGGGCTTTCCCGGAGTCGCGATATTAACACTGATGCTTTTCAGCGAGGTCTGTTGTGCCTTGAGGCCTTTGCGCTGGCGTTGGAGCGCTATCCGATACAGTACTTATGGGTCGTTGGCACCAATGCTTTACGAGTTGCAGAGAATGCCCATGAATTTATCGCTCAGGCTAAAAATCGTGGTTTTGACGTTGATGTGGTGACAGGGCTTGAAGAAGCTGCCCTTGTTTACGCTGGTGTCATGTCCGCACTTCCGCAAGATGAGCAAACCAGGCTTGTCATAGACATCGGCGGTGGCAGTACGGAGTTGATTGTTGGTAAAGGTCCTGAACAGCTTCAGGCGCACAGTTTGCCGATTGGTTGTGTCAGTTGGCGGGATCGCTGGTTCAATTCAAGATTTGCAAATGAAGATCTGTTGCGAGAGCAGTTAAAAATGGCGGCAGATGAGGCGGAACAGGTTTTTGCGCAGGTTTCAGGGCATCTGGCTCGAACTCCATGGTCTGAGGTCTATGCATCCTCTGGAACAGCCAAAATGTTAAGTGCTATTTGCGCTCAGAAACATCCTTCTTCCGCAGGTTCTTCACTGGTTAATTTTGATGTGCTCACAATGCTCGAAAGCGACATTATTGAAGCAACGCTCAACCCTGCCCGATCTTTGCCTGGCCTTAAAAACAGTCGTAAAGAATTGGTAATGCCCGGTTGGGCAGTGCTGATGGGTTTTATGAGGGCGCATCAGCTGACCAATCTCCATTTCAGCCCGGCGGCACTCCGGGAGGGTATGCTTCACTACATGATAAAAGCCCGAGATCTCAACGAATCGCCATTACGTGTGTTGAGAGCGTGTTAAGTAATATTGATTGCACACCATCAACCGGGGCGCCAATACATGGTTCCAGTTTTTTATAGGAGCCATCTGCCATTAATTCCCAGCTTTGCTGCCTGTCAGCCAGATAGAGCTCCAACTCCTCAAATATACGATTAATCCATTTTTTTCGTAAAATCGGATAAGCTATTTCAATTCTTCGCTGCAAATTGCGCTCCATCAAATCAGCGCTGGAGCAATAAATTGAGCTCGCATTATTGGCAAAATAAAAGACTCTGGAATGTTCCAGAAAGCGGCCGATGATAGAAACTACTCGAATATTCTCTGAGACACCTGGTACCCCGGGCTTCAAACAACAGATACCTCGCACAATCAAATCGATCTTCACTCCGGATTGTGACGCACAATAGAGTTCACGGATGATTGTCGGATCTGTCAGTGCGTTCACTTTGGCGATAATGCGTGCCGGTTTGCCCTCCAATGCAAACTGCTTTTCCTGTTGGATCAGTTGAATGAGGCCTTTCATGAGTTTGAATGGAGCATGCAAAATGAGATCAGGCGATATTTTTTTGCCCATGCCCGTGATTTGCTGAAAGACCTTGTGCACATCCGAGCACAGGATTTCATCACACGTCATCAAACTATAGTCGGTGTACAACAGAGAATTCTTTCGGTGGTAATTACCAGTACCCAAATGTACATAGCGTTTTAATCGACCATTTTCGCGTCGCACAATCAGCAGCATTTTTGCATGGGTTTTGTAACCCATTACCCCATACACAACAACTGCGCCGGCTTCCTGCAATACGCTGGCAAATTGAATGTTTTCCTCTTCATCAAATCGAGCTCTCAGTTCAATCACGACAGTCACTTCTTTGCCGTTTCGTGCAGCTTCTGACAAAGATTCAACCAGTTCTGATGACTCATTTGTGCGATACAGTGTCTGCTTGATCGAGATTACCCCCGGATCTTTGGCTGCCTGCCGCACCCAGTCTATAACCGGGATAAATGACTGATAGGGGTGAAGCAGCAATTGGTCCTCACGGTTGACCGCAGTAAAAATACAACTACCTTCTTCAAGTGCCGGAGGTGTACCCGGAGAGAATGGCGGGAATCTCAGATCAGGTCGGTTGATCATGCTGAAGAGCGCCATCAGACGCTGCAGATTGACAGGTCCATCCAATCGGAATAGTTCTTCTTCAGTCAGATTAAAACGTTCCAGAAGAAAATCGGTCAATTCAGCAGGACACCCTGCACCCACTTCCAGTTTGGCCGCCGCACCAAACCTGCGCAAATGCAGTTCACCTTGCAAGGCGCTGGCCACATCTTCTACCTCAACATTGCTCATTTCCAGATCTGAATTACGGGTAACCCTGAACTGATGGCACTCTTTTACTTTCATGCCCGGGAAAAACTCTTCCACATGTTCATGGATAACGGACGACAGAAAAATAAAATTGTCACCATCCGGGGTAATGTGTGCAGGTACTTTAATCAGTCTGGGCAGCGCCCGTGGCGCAGGTACAATGGCGAGTCCGCTATCACGACCAAAGGCATCTTTGCCTTCCAGGGACAAAATGAAATTGAGGCTTTTGTTTACAAGTCTTGGAAATGGATGTGCTGGATCCAGGCCAAGGGGGCTTATGACAGGCAATATTTCGTTGCGAAAGTATTCAAGTGTCCAGGAGGATAGTTTTTCGTCCCACTCATGTCTATAGAGGAATTTGATGTTGGTCGCAGCTAGGGCTGGCAGAAGTTCTTCATTCAGGATCCGGTACTGCTCTTGAAGAGCCTGTCGCACAATTTGATGAACCTCGCTCATGACCTCTTGAGGATACTTTCCGTCCGCGCCAGGTCTTTGTCTTCCATAGCCTAATTGCTTTTTTAAACCAGAGACTCGAATTTCATAAAATTCATCCAGATTGGAACTGAAAATCAGCAAGAACATTAGCCGTTCCAGCAACGGGTGTTGTTTATTTCGCGCTTGATCAAGTACACGCAAGTTAAACTGCATGTAACTCAACTCACGGTTTATGTAGTAATTGTTGTCGTTCAGATCTACATCAGCTGCAATGGCAGGGCATCCGATTGATTCGAGCGAGTTCGACAACTCCTGCTCCTGTACGTCCAGAAGATTTACCTGACTATTGCTCATAACGACTACCGGGAAAAAAGAGAACTGTTATTCTAACTTAGTGAGCATACATTGATATATCCCTGACAGGACTGTGGCAAAATCGTCATCTTTCTGTCATATATCGACTTTATGCTAGTGCTACTTTTTGAGGACTCTCCAATTATGAAAACTGATGCAGGTGTTCACAGCCATCACATTTCACAACAGTTCAATATTGAGCTTGAAGAAATTAAAAGCAGTTTGCTCGAAATGGGCGGGCTGGTTGAAAAGCAGATGAACGATGCGATTGCAGCACTTATCTCTGCTGACAGTGAGCTTGGGAGCGCTGTGCGTGAAAATGATGTTGCCGTCAATGCGATGGAGTTGAGCATTGATGAAGCCTGTCATCGCATTCTGGCACGTCGCCAGCCTGCTGCCAGTGATCTTCGTCTGGTATTGGGCATCATCAAGGCCGTGAATGATCTGGAAAGGATTGGGGATGAAGCGGCAAAAATCGCGCGTTTGGCGGTTGAGCTTGCCAGCCAGGGTGATTCGTCCAAAGGTTATATCGAGATCAGACATATTGGTGAACGTGTGCGCCATATGATCAATATGGCATTGGATGCTTTTGCTCGTTACGATGAAGATGCCGCCCTGTCGGTTGCAAAAGAAGATGTAAACGTTGACATGGAATACGCCAGTGCGATGCGCGAAATGATCACCTACATGATCGAAGATCCACGCAGCATTACACGGGTTATGAATGTGATCTGGGCACTACGTTCACTGGAACGCGCGGGTGACCATGCAAAAAATATCGCAGAGCATGTTGTATACATGGTCATGGGCAGGGATGTCAGACATGCGGGGCTCTCCAGCATGGAAAAGCAAGTCAAATCAGGTAAAGAATAAATCTGAATATGGTCGCCGTCGGCTAAACTGCAGGATCAGGCGACGTTGTATTCACTGCGACGGATATGGGCTCAACAATTCGCTCAACGGGTAAAATGCATGTAAACCTGCTGCCTTTACCCGGTTCGCTAATGATTTCCAACTTTCCGTTGTGCCTGGCCAGTACGTGTTTAACGATGGCAAGACCCAGTCCAGTTCCACCCGTATCAGCGGACCTGCTCTCATCGACTCGATAGAATCGTTCTGTGAGCCTGGGAATGTGGTGCGGTGCAATGCCTGGCCCATTATCTTTGACGCTGATGGCAAGACCCTTAGTGCTTTTCTCTACTGTTAATTCAATGTCGCCTTGTGGCTGAGTATATTTGGCAGCGTTCAAAACCAGATTCGAAAAAGCACTGTAAAGCTCGCTTAGATTACCACTGACATAAATGTCATCTGGGCAATCAAGTTTGATGTTCTGCTGCTTGTCTGCGAAAACCTGTTCTGCGTCCTGTTTAATTTCTCGTAACAACGAGCATAGTTGGATGGCAGTTTGTTGTTTAGAACTGGCGCGGGTTTCCAATTGGGAGAGTGTAAGCAGATCTCTGATAATATTTTCCATCCTATGAGATTGCTGTGCCATTTGTTCAATGGGTTTAATCCAGCGCGCCGGCAGATTTTTTTTATCGTCAATCATGGTCTCAAGATAGCCCGTGATGACCGTGATCGGTGTGCGCAATTCGTGAGACACATTGCCCACAAAGTCCTTTCGCATCATTTCGAGTCTATGAAGTTGAGAAATGTCGCGTACCAGCATCAGTCGCTCACCGGCACCAAAGGTGGTGATTTGAAACTCCAGCATAACGGCCGGGTTGGAAGGAGAACTGAGTTTAAGGGGTCTGTTAAATCTGGCTTTATTGTAATAGTCGATAAATGTAGGTTCTCGAATCAGATTGATGACAAGCTGTTGTTTGTCCTTTGGGGTTTGCAGGCCAATGAGTTGCTCAGCGGCAGGATTCCACCATTCGAGGCCGCCCCGGTTGTTGATCATCACCACCGCAAGTTCCAGCGCGGCGGTCGATTCCTGAGCCTTGTCTATGATGCTTTTAAGCTCAAGTAAGGCTTGGCGTTCTCTGCGCTGTAAAAGATAGATTCCATCAAAAATATATCCCCAGATACCTTTGCTTTCGGGGGGGGGCGAGGGTTCAGAGAAATCGGTATCGCGCAGCCAATTATAAAGTCTGCGCAATTGCCTCAAGTGATAGACAAGGTAACCTAAGGTGCCGGCGAGCACCACCAGCGCGGGTTCGCCAATCAGCCATCCTGCCAGAAGCAATGCCAGAAACGAAACCAATAATCGCTTGATTGCATCATGCCAATTTGAGAACAAGCTTTAAGCCTTTGAACATTAACCAGTAGTACAACGAATGAGCAGACTATAACGAAAAGGATGTGCACTCACCAGTCATAGCAGGTGCACATTCATCGGGATTTGTAATATTAATCGTGTCGAGTCGAAAACCGGTAACCAGCGCCTCGCACTGTTTGAATGAGAGCGGAGTAGTTAATGCCAGTCTTTGATGCAGAGCTCAGGGCTTTGCGTAACCTGCCAATATGAACATCTACCGTGCGCTCTTCCAGATATACATTGGCGCCCCAGACCTGATCCTGAATATGATCGCGGGAATAGACCTTTTCAGGGTGGGTCATAAAAAAGTTTAATAATCGATACTCGGTGGGCCCCATTTCAACGGCGCGATCTTCAACCATGACACGGTGGCTCGCTGGATCCATTTCGAGGTCAAAGACCCGGATCGGTTTGTCTTTGAGATTGCCAGTGCTACGTCGCAGAACCGCCTTGATTCGCGCAACCAACTCCCGCGGCGAAAAGGGTTTGGTGACATAGTCATCAACGCCGACATCAAGTCCCTGAACCTTGTTGTCTTCGCTGGTCTTGGCAGTCAACATGATGATGGGGATATTAGCGGTCAATTCATCCCGTTTCAGACGGCGGGCCAACTCGATACCACTACCCCCGGGAAGCATCCAGTCCAATAAAACCAGATCAGGACGTTGATCTATGATATTAACGTGTGCATCCAGGGCGGTTGAGGCAGTAGTGCTCCTGAAACCTGCGGTATCAAGCGCGATACCGATCATGTCACGAATGGCAGCTTCGTCATCTACGATTAAAATATTTGGTTCCGGCGTCATTCCGTCAATCCTGTTTGCGTGCAAGCCGATGAAATTCAAGCTGACATGTATTTAATCAATGCAATATTACATTTTGATGACAAATGTTTAGCACAAATCAGGCGTTACAGGGACTGAATAAGTATTTTCTATGCTCTGTGCCTGCAATCACAGGTCAACAGCGTTTTACGCGCTTGCCTTTTGTAATATTAGGGTATAATTCCGCCCGCGAAACCCACACAACGCAATAAACCTGAAAAGCGTCATTGGTCGAAGAGGCCTGGCGTGAGGAGATACCATGGATCGTAAAACTTTCAAAGCACTGTCTTTAGCTCTGGCAATTGGCGCAGCTGGCGTTGCCGCAACTGCAGCAAGTGCGGATGAAGGCCGTTTTTATATAGCCCCTGGTGTTCAATGGATGGATTTTGACAGTGACCGTCAATCCCGCGACGAAACCGGTTACAACCTTGGCATAGGTTACGGTCTGTCTGACAATCTGTCGACTGAGCTGACTTACAGCAGAATCAGCATGAACACCCTGGCTGGTCGCGATCGCTTGCGCTCGCTCCGACTCGACTTGCTTTACAAATTCGACAATAAAATTGGTGCGCTGTCCCCCTATTTTGTTGGCGGACTCGGTGATGCCGATTTGAACGCAGGCAAAGACACAACCCTGAACGTCGGTGCCGGATTCAGTTACAGACTTAATGATATTGCTGAGTGGCGAACTGCTGCTCGCACTTTCTACGGCATTGCTGATCGCACATTTGACCTCGGCATTGAGACTGGAATGGTTTTCCATCTTGGGTCTGCAGCGCCTGCTGCCAGAGTTGAGCCGTCTGCCGCAGCACCCTCGACTGCGCCCGCCACGGCAGTGGTTGCCGATGCGGATGGCGATGGCGTCCCGGACGGTCGTGATGCCTGCCCGGATACCCCACGTAATTATGCAGTGGATGCGCGTGGCTGTCCGATTATGACAAATGAAGTGGCGCGTATTGATCTGACTGTACAGTTCGATTTCGATCAGTCCGTAGTCAAGCCTGAGTTCTTTGAAGACATTCGTCGTGTTGCAGACTTCCTCGCGGCAAACGATGACGTTGTTGCGGTCGTTGAAGGACATACTGATAGTGCCGGCTCAGATGAATATAACCAGTCATTGTCAGAGCGTCGTGCTGCTGCCGTTCGTCAGGTTCTGATTGAACGTTTTGGTGTGAGCGCCGCGCGTGTGACTTCCGTTGGTTATGGTGAGTCGCGACCCGTGACGTCCAACGAAACTGCCGATGGTCGTGCCCAGAACCGTCGTGTTGTTGGTTCGATGACGGCAACGATGCAAAGACCACAACTGCGTAACTGATTTGAATATGGTGACGTAATCTGAAACTCCCTGCCAGCCTCGTGCTGGCAGGGAGTTTTTTTTAAGGTGGTCGCGGATTAATCTGATTGAAATTGGCAAGAGCGGGAATGCATCTCAGTGCTTAGAGACAAACACTTCACCGGGTGTGATGCTGACGCGCCAGCAATCTGGCGACGTATGAAGCAGCAATTTCCCAAGCCCGATGCGCAGACTGCTGATTGGCTGCTGGCGCCAGGTTCGTTAACAAAAAAACTACAATCGATAAGTGGCGGTACTTTTTGTGTTCGTGTGTTGTCAGAGGGCTGGGTTTACAAAAGTGTGCCGGGATCTGGTTTGTCCCCGTGTGGTCCGCAAAAATTATTGATGTGGTCAAGGCGTGTGCTGCTTGGGGGCCATGGTGAAAACTGGGTGGCGGCGCACTCGCTGATCCCGGTCACAACCTTACTTGGCGCACACCGACAGCTCATTCATCTTGGCAACAAACCTTTGGGTGGTTATTTATTCAAACAGCGTAGTTTGAAGCGCGGTGAAACAGAAATCTGTCGTTACAACGACTGTTGGGGACGTCGTTCCCTGTTTTTTCTGGATAACAAGTCATTGTTGGTCGCAGAGTTCTTTCTGCCTGAATTAATTGGTCGCACGAAATCAGTGCTCGAATATGGAAGTGAACATGATCAATAACGTAGAAAGCAGTGCTCTGACAGGATTAAAAATCGTGGATCTCACACGCGTGTTGGGCGGCCCCTATTGCACTCAAGTACTTGCTGATCACGGCGCGGATGTTATCAAGATCGAGCCGCCGCAAGGAGACGAAGTTAGGGATTGGGGGCCTCCCTTTCACGAAGGTGATGCGGCTTACTTCATTGGTGTTAACAGAAACAAACGTGGCATGGCGCTGGATTTAACTTGCAGTGAGGGCCGCGAGGTTTTGTTTAAACTGCTGGAAGGCGCAGATTTGCTGATTGAGAATTACAAACCAGGCACGATGGAAAAGTGGGGCCTCGGCTACCATGAAATTTTGAAACAGCGTTTTCCGCGTTTGATTCATTGCAGGATCAGTGGGTTTGGTAGTGATGGTCCCCTCGGGGGCTATCCGGGGTATGATGCGATTGTGCAGGCGATGGCAGGCTGGTTCAGTGTTAACGGTGAGCGTGGCGGTGAGCCCACCCGACTGGGTGTCGCCATGGTCGATATGGGCACCGGGCTTTACGCTGCTGTTGCGCTGTTAATGGCATTGTATGAGCGAGAGAAATCAGGCTTGGGTCAATACATCGACATGACTCTTTTTGACTGTGCTGTATCCCTGATGCATCCTCATGTCATTAACTACAATATGACGGGCAATATCCCGGTAGCAACCGGTAATGCACATCCGAATATCAGTCCGTATGAAACCTTCAGAACCAGAACAGTCGATATTTTTATTGGTGCAGGAAACAACCGCGCATTCGCAAAACTCTGCAAGGAACTTGATGCACCTGACCTGGTTAAGGATCTCCGGTTTCTAACCAATGCAGACCGGGTAAAAAACAGAGAGCCGCTGAAGGCCGAAATTGAATCGCATCTGGTCAAGATCGATGGTGCAGAGTTTGCCGAACGATTATTGTCAGCAGGACTGCCGTCCGGGCCGATTTACAATACCGCTCAAGTCGTTGCACACCCCCACACATTGCATAGAGACATGATTGTGAACCGGGACTGGTACAAAATGACTGGCATCCCAATCAAGTTTTCAAGAACGCCAGGAGCTGTCCGCGCGTTACCACCCAAATTCGCTCAACATACGTTGGAAATAATGAACGAGTCTGGTTTTGAGTCTGAACACATCAAGCACCTGACTGACAGCGGCGTGTTACCACTGAAGCGCTCAGGGCAGGAGAGTGGTTCAGCCTGATTCAAGGCTGTAAAGTTTTACGACTACCGGACTGGATCTGATGGGCCGGCCGTCGCGCAAGGCCGGTCTGAATTGAAGCGTTTCCAATGCTGCTTTGCCTTGAATCCTCGCGCCAGCGTTGTCAGGCACAGAGGCGGTGATATTGATTCTGTCGGGCTGGCCATTCATGCCAACATGGAACTGTAAGGTTGCCAACGTGCCAGCAGCCGTGCCAATCCGACCGGTTTCAGGCAGGTTTTCGTATCTCAGGCCTGGGACGCCATCACGTATGATCGCTACGTCAGGCAACAGTAACTCGCCGGTTTCTTCTTCGGTGGTACATCGTCTAGGCAAACCGGCCAGCGTTGTTTCAAATTTTCCTGCGGGCAACAGCGTGGGACATGAAAAGTAGTCATTTAATGCTTGTTCAGTGTGTCCTGCTTTTAACAACAAAGACCATGCGGTTCGGTAATAACCCGCAGCAGACCCCGCGGCACTACTCCCTCTTTGTGGGCCGGTATGGGAACCCATTCTCAATTCATATTGCTGCCTGAGCAAAACCGAATCGCCCATATAAAGCTGAATCATCGCCGCTTGTTCAGGATCGGTTTCCGACAACTCATCTAATGCGTCATCGGGGTCGCCACCAGCACTGTCAGCCAGTGACTTGATCATCTGTTGATGACGATTCATCACATTGCGATGTGATCGGTCGATAACGGTACTCGCACGGGCTCCAAACACGGCTTCCAGATCGCTGACTGTCGTGATGACCTGGTTTCGACGAAAATCAGGCGTTTCTATGCCTTCGCTTCGACTTAATAGCTGCCGACTGGTATCTGATGTTGCGACGATGCCAAGCGCAATATAAAGCTCGGCCAAGGCTCGTTCGTATATCAGTTGCTGGAGTTCAGGGCCGGGTTCCAAGCTCGAGCGGGCAACATCCAGCGCCATTTCTTCAAGCGCCTGCAGTTGTAGTAGGTAATTTGGTTCCTGAACTCGTGGGCCTCTGGCTAACAATAACCGTGACCAGTTGCGCACTTCCTTGATATGTGCAAGCCGGTCGGTGACCGGCATATTTTCGCTACGCTCAAGAATGTGTGTCAGGTATGTCATTCTGTCAAAAATTTGTTCCCAGTCTTTTGCGGCAGCCAATACACCAAGTTGCTGTTTGACCAGTTCTATCTGGGTCGGAGTGTACAAACCGTGATTGATGCGCAATACCTGAATTTGCTGCTCAATCAGGGCATTTGCCTCGTTATAGGATTCGTCAGCGATGAGTGCGGCAGTCAGGTTATTGAGTGGTTCAAGCAGTTCGTAATCATATGCGCCTGACGTTTCCAGACTCTGAGTCAGTTCTGCCCGCAGTTGTTCAAGTGCAGTAGGCTGAATAAATAAGTCGGCATTTTCAGGATCTTGGTTTGCGTAGGGCGTCGAAACAAAAAAAAAGGAGCTCGCGGTCATCATGCCAAGCATCGTAAATGCGCTTAGACGTCGCTTTTGATTTATGACGCTGCGCCTCAGATTCATGACGCTGCGCCTCGGATTCATGACGCTGCGCCTCAGATTCATGACGATAGTGGGTGCCATTGAATTCCCCTTCTGGTCTAGCCTCTGATCTTTCAGAGCGTTTTTTCAGAGCACTTAATGCAGGATAGCGGACTGATTCTCAGTATATACAAATCCGGGCGCGAAAATAGCGCTACTCCAGTTAAAGACAAATCCTTTGTTGATTAGTTCAAAAGTCCACTTGACGGGCCGGGTGTGTTTCACTAAGTTGCCCAACTCAACAGAATTTCCGGTTACTAAACCAATGTTTATCAGTTCCGCCAAACGATGTTCCCGTCTAGCTGCCTTGGCAGCCGCTGCACGCCGCGCGCCTGCGGCGCGTGCGCGCGTGTCTGACCGGGACCGGGAGACTGAATTAATCTGTTGAGCTGAAAACTAACCAAGCATCAGTGCAGAAATTCAAAAACCTCTGTGGCCCTGGCCCCAGAGGTTTTTTTTGCGCTGGATTTTCAAAATCAAAACAGTGTTGCGCCGCCAAGGGCCAACAAGATGAGGTAAAAATGTCAGTCAAAGACGTTGAAGACAGTCTGGGGTTATCGGTATGCAAAAAACAGTCACTAGTCATCGAGCGTGGCCAAGGCGTATGGGTGTGGGATGTCAGTGGTGAAAAATATCTTGATTTTACAGCGGGTTGGGGCGTGACATGCCTGGGTCATTCGCATCCCTTGATTCTGGGAGCAATTCAGGATCAGGCTGCTCGCATAATCCAGAATCCTAATTCCGGTTTTACATATTCACCTGCGCGCGCGTCATTATTGCTGGAACTACAAAAAGTATTGCCCGCTCAGTTAAGCAGAATGTTCTTTGCCAATAGCGGAGCCGAGGCCAATGATGCAGCACTCAAGTTGGCCAGAAAGATAACTGGCCGTTCCAAGGTGGTGTCGCTGTCCGGGTCATTTCATGGCAGGACGCTGGCGACGTTGTCGGTGTCTGGTGGGCCTCAAAATGGTGCGCGGTACTTGCCAAGAGTACCGGGGCAGGCATTCAGTTCACACAACAATTTTAATGAGCTTGATGGTGTTGTCGATGGTACGGTTGCTGCTGTCATCGTTGAATTGATTCAAGGTGAAGGCGGTGTTCGTCTTTTGGATAAGGCGTTTGTTAAACATCTGCGAACACTTTGTGATATTCATCAATGTCTGTTGATTGTGGATGAAGTGCAGACCGGTTTCTGCAGAACAGGTTGGTTTTTTGCAACCGAATACTACGATGTGGTGCCTGATATATTGACCATGGGCAAGGGCATCGCCGGCGGTTTACCATTTGCTGCGATGGTCATGACGGAAAAACTGGCGGCGGCGGTCGAGCTGGGTGATCACGGCGGCACTTATTGCGGTAATCCCCTGTCATGCGCAGTAGCCGCCCAGGTGACGCGTTTTCTGCGTGAAAACAATGTTGTTTCTCACGTTGCTGACCTGGGTGCTCTTGCATTAACAGACCTCTTACAGCTGAAAATCGCCTTCCCGGATGTTGTAAAGGACGTCAGAGGTCTTGGATTGATGCTGGCAATTGAACTTCAGCATGATAGTGAAGTCTGGCCGCTGACGGATGAGTGTCAACGCGCAGGTCTGTTAGTCACACCTACCCGAAATGCGGTCATACGGTTGTTGCCATCGCTGTTGCTGACGAAAGAGGAATGGCGTGCTGGTTTTGAGCAATTGACCCGGGCAATGGCAGCGTTTGTTGCTGGTTGTGAGCGCCATACGCCTGCGCTAGTATGCGGGCAGAACTGAGGTCGGGTTGTCCGGCGCCAGTAATGCATGACATCCGGAAAGTTGCAGAGGAACAAGTATGAAGAATCAGAAGATGTTGATGGCCAAGCGCCCTTTGGGTGAGCCGGGAGATGATTGTTTCAAATTGGTTGAAGAAGACGTGCCGGCGCTGGAATCCGGTCAGATTCTGATCAAAGTGATGTTTTTGTCTCTTGACCCGTACATGCGTGGTCGTATGAATGATGTGAAGTCTTATGCCAAACCTCTGCAAATTGGCGACGTGATGACCGGTGAGTCTGTGGGGCAGGTGATTGCTTCGAGATCCGAACGATTCAAGGTGGGTGACTATGTTACGGCGCACATGGGATGGCAGAGCCTGATCGTCGCAGACGATGACGAACCGAGACTGATGAAGGTAGATTTAAAAAATGGAACGTTGTCGGCTCATCTTGGCGTGGTTGGCATGCCGGGACGCACCGCGTTTTATGGTCTGATGGAAGTTGGTAAACCCAAGGCAGGTGAAACACTGGTAGTTGCTGCGGCTTCCGGAGCCGTCGGGTCGGTCGTTGGTCAGATTGCCCGCATCATGGGCTTGCGGGTGATTGGTATTGCGGGCGGTGAAGACAAGTGCCGCTACGTCAAGGAAGAACTGGGTTTTGATGAGTGTCTGGATTACAAAACCGGCAATCTGTCCGAGAAACTCAAGGCTGCCTGCCCGGATGGTATTGATATTTATTTTGAAAACGTTGGTGGCGATGTCACCCGCGCCGTGGCGCCGCTACTGAATGCCGGTGCGCGCGTGCCAATCTGTGGTTATATCTCTAACTACAACGATCAGGATATTACTCAGGCAGAAACGCCTTTCCATATTCTCAAAACACTGTCTGACGTGCCTGAGCACCGGTTTTTTGTGGTCACGGAGTGGCAAGACACCTGGCAACAGACAACTGAACAGTTGGGGCAGTGGGTCAGCGAGGGCAAAATCAAATACCGTGAGTCCATTGGTGTGGGACTTGAGAATGCGCCAGAACTCTTCCGCGGGTTACTGCGCGGGCGTAATTTTGGCAAGCAACTGGTTAAAATCGCGGACTGACTATGATGACAAAAGACGGTTCCGGATTCGAAGTGCCCAGTCTGTTTTCAGTGAAGGGTAAAACAGCGTTGGTCACGGGAGGCAGCGGAGGTCTTGGGCTGATCATGGCTGAAGCTTTGCTGAGAGGCGGTGCCAGCGTACTGATTGCTTCTCGAAAGCAGTCAAAGTGTGATGAGGCGCAAGCGTATTTATCCGCGTTTGGTGACTGCTCTGCGTTGGCTGCTGATGTGACAATTGCACAGCACCGACAGGCATTATGTGACTATGCCACCGAGTTATTTGGCTCATGTGGTCTGTCGATACTTGTGAATAATGCCGGTGCCAACTGGGGTGCCAGTATTGAGCAATATCCCGACGATGCGTTTTCCAAAGTCATGAATACCAATGTCAATTCGGTATTTGCATTGACCCGCGATCTGCTGCCCTTGCTCAAAACCGCGGCAACAGCGCTTGACCCTGCAAGAGTGGTCAACATTGGGTCCATGGACGGATTGCATGTGCCTATCGTTCAACGTGTACCGACGTTTGCCTACTCTGCCAGCAAAGCGGCGTTACACCATTTAACCCGCACGCTGGCGGTTGACCTCGGGCCACGAGGCATTACTGTTAATGCCATTGCTCCCGGATTTTTCCACTCGAAAATGGCTGATCACGTGCTGAAAGAGTACGGCGATGATATCGCGGGCGACAGTCCGCTCGGTCGCTGCGGCGAACCGGAAGAAATTGCCGGCGCGCTGATTTATCTGGTGTCGCGTGCTGGTGCGTACACCAATGGCATCATCCTGCCGGTTGATGGTGGGACACACATCAGCAAAGGCCGCAGGGATTGGATGGACTCACTGTGAGTCTGGGTCTTTTCACACACTGTCCTCGCTGTTATGATTGAGGCGACTAAAATTCACAAAAATTATAACAGTCGCGGACGGAGCAGTTATCCGAAAAAGAGACTGTGGTAAGGAGAAGCAGCATGGGATTGTTTGATTTGACAGGCAAAGTGGCACTGATTACAGGCTCTACCAAAGGTATTGGTCTTGCGATCGCACATCGCATGGCTGAGGCAGGTGCAAAGGTGGTGATTTCCAGTCGCAATCAGGCCGCCTGTGATGAAGCCGCTGCAGCGATTAATGCCAACGGTGGTGATTCATTCCCGTTTGCTTGCAACATCAATTACAAGGAGCAGCTGCAGGCACTTGTTAACAAAACAATCGAGCATTACGGGAAAATTGATATCCTAGTTGTTAATGCCGCGCTGAATCCTTTTTACGGCCCCTCGCAGGACATTCCTGATGAGGCGTTTGACAAGATTATGAATTCAAACATCGGCAGTGCACATCGGCTTTGTCAGATGGTATTGCCTGGCATGGCCAAACTTGGCGGTGGTGCCGTGATTATTGTCTCCTCTATTGCCGGTATCAAAGGCAGTAACGTATTGGGTGCTTATGGTATATCCAAAGCGGCTGATATGCAGATGGCGCGAAACCTTGCCGTGGAGTGGGGCCCTCATAACATTCGGGTCAACTGCATTGCACCGGGTTTGATTCGCACTGATTTTGCGCGTGCGCTCTGGGAAAATCCTGAAACATACAAACAAACCGTCTCAAAGTACCCACTTCGCCGCATTGGTGAGCCCGATGAAATTGCTGGCGCAGCCATTTACCTGGCATCTGATGCGGGAAGTTTCACAACCGGACAAACATTGGTCGTTGATGGCGGCGGCACTATCACGGGTTAAGACCGGCTACGACAGGTTAAGACCAACTACAATTTGAATAACGAGGAATATAGAATGAATCTGGGTCTCTCTGAAGAAATGCAGGAAATACGCGAAAAAATTCGCACATTTGTTGAAGTTGACGTTGCTGAAGTTGAGCATGAATATCACGAGCAGGTCAGTGTGGGAGATCGTTGGTCACACACACCGCGTCAGGAAGAGATCATGGAAAGTCTCAAAGCCAAGGCGCGTGCTTTGGGTCTTTGGAATTTTTTCCTCCCCAAAAGCCAAGGGGGCGCTGGTATAAGCAATCTGGAATATGCACACCTCGCAGAAATCATGGGACGCAGTCGTCTGGCATCCGAGGCCTTTAACTGCAGTGCACCTGACACTGGCAATATGGAAGTGCTGGAGCGTTACGGTTCACAAGAACAGAAAGATCGCTGGTTGAAACCCTTGCTGGAAGGCAAAATTCGCTCTGCATTTGCGATGACCGAGCCCGACGTAGCGTCATCCGACGCGACCAATATTGCGACGAGGGCAGTGCTTGATGGCGATGAATGGGTGATCAACGGCGAAAAATTCTATATTTCCGGTGCGGGTGACGCACGGTGCAAGATCATGATTGTGATGGTTGTCACCGATCCGGATGCGCCCAAACACAATCGTCAATCGCAGATCCTTGTACCCATGGATACGCCTGGCGTTGCGGTCCTTCGCCCGATGGAGGTGTTTGGTAAGGATGATGCGCCGCACGGTCATATGCATATTCGCTTCAGCAACGTCCGCGTTCCGAAAGAAAACATTATTCTCGGTCGCGGGCGAGGATTTGAAATTTCCCAAGGTCGTCTTGGACCGGGTCGTATTCACCACTGCATGCGTTCGATTGGTGCCGCAGAGCGAGCGTTGGACTTGATGTGTAAACGCGCACTCAGCCGTGAAGCATTTGGCAAACCCTTGGCGGAATTGGGCGGCAACTACGATGTGATCGCTGATAGTCGCATCGAAATTGAAATGTGCCGCTTGCTGGTTTTTAAAGCAGCGTACCTGATGGATACCATTGGCAACAAAGCTGCCAGAGACGCCATTTCACAAATAAAAGTAGCCGTGCCAAACATGGCGTTGCGCGTCATCGATCGCGCCATTCAGATGCATGGCGCAGCAGGTGTTTCCCAGGATTTCCCGCTGGCCGCATTGTGGACGTCGCAACGAACGTTGCGTCTCGCCGACGGTCCGGATGAAGTGCATCGTCGGGTGATTGCACGAAAAGAGCTGGCGCAATATTCCTGATCCCGATCGTTACTTAAACAGCCCGGTATTGGTCTCGCAATACCGGGTTTTTTATTGTCTGCATAGGTGCTTGCTGCTGGTCTGCCCGTTAACGTGTGACGTATCAGGCTGACTATCGATCAACACTACAGGATACAAATCTTGAGAATCGCCATTATCGGGTCTGGTATTTCGGGCCTGGTTGCTGCTTATAAGTTACACGCCCGCCATGACATCACTGTGTTTGAAGCTGCTGACCGTTTAGGTGGGCACACAGCAACAATTGATGTAAAGCTCGATAACAGACACTACGCAATTGATACCGGTTTCATCGTCTACAATGATTGGACGTACCCCAACTTCATTAAACTGATGGATGAACTGGGTGTTCAGTGGCGAGAGTCTGACATGAGTTTCGGGGTCAATTGTGAGTTAACCGGGCTTCAATATGCCGGCGTCACCGGTCAGTTGGCAATGATCAACAGTTTGTTTGCGCAGCGACGTAACCTTCTTTCTCCTTCGTTTTTGCGTTTGCTGCTGGATATCCTGGCGTTTAACAAACAAGCAATTCTGGATGTTGAAACAGATAACATCCCTGACATGACGCTCAAGCAATATGTAGAACACCATAAACTGGGCAACAAATTTATGGACTATTATCTTGTTCCCATGTGTTCAGCAATCTGGTCAACACCCTTTTTGCAAATGTACGAGTTTCCAACCCGGTTTCTGCTGCCATTTTTGTATAAACATGGATTGATCAATGTGCACAATCGACCACGATGGCGCACGCTGACCGGTGGTTCAAAGGCTTACCTTGCGCCTATGTCAGCCGGTTTTGCTAACAATATCAGGCTTGAGTCACCCGTGTTTGCAGTTAAAAGAGATGCACTTGGTGTTGATGTGCACAGCAATCATGGTTGGGAACGTTTTGATCAAGTGATCATCGCATGTCACAGTGATCAGGCGTTGGCGTTGTTGTCGGATAGCAGTGCGGCAGAGCATCAAGTGCTGTCGGCTATTGCTTACCAGGCCAACGATGTTGTGCTGCATACCGATGTGTCAGTCATGCCTGAAAATCGCCGTGCCTGGGCCAGTTGGAATTATCACCTGAATGATGATCGGTCAGGTTTGCCAAGGCTGACCTATGATATGAATCGATTGATGGGTATCACTGGGCCAGATCATTTTTTTGTAAGCCTGAATCATACCGATCACATTGATCCCGCGAAAATCCATGGGCGGTTTGATTATGCACATCCGATTTTTACCAGCGCCGGGGCGGACGCTCAAACACGCTGGTCTGATGTCAATGGTGTCAATCGCACCTGGTTCTGTGGTGCCTGGTGGGGTAAAGGTTTCCACGAAGACGGGGTGGTAAGCGCCTTACGGGTGGTCGACGGCATTCAATACTCAGCGAATGGCACGACTCAGATTTATGTCAGACTGCCTGCATGATTTGTTAAGTCATTCGGTGCTGATTGCTCTCGGCGATACAACTCACGCACCTGCATGGTTTGCAGGTCAAGCAACATTAATCGGCCAACGGCGTACGCGTCTGCTTGGTCTGACAAAACCGCCGCGGATACCTGAGTGTGTTCGACAATCGTAAACAGAATGCCGTCCTCCAAGGGCGACCACTGTAAATGTGTTATGGGTGAAGACACCGTAAAAGCAGTCCAGCTTTCATCCGGATTATTCAGGCTGCGAAGTTTTAATTGCGATTGCCCGGCAAATTCTTCAACAACAGCCAGCAAGTCTCCGCCCGGTGACAAGACAGAGTGGCGGGTCGTGCGATCTGATGCGTCATTAATCCATGCAGATACCGGTGAATCATTGTCCGCGATCTGAAAATGCAGGGACTCAAGCCATTGCACCCCGGTCGGCAGCGCCGATGTGTCAGTTACCACACGGTCTTCCAACAGTGGCGTCGTACTCAAGTTTTCCCGGATCCCTGCGCTCAGTTCTGCCAAGCCGGCTGGTGCTGACGATGGTGGTGTTTTCATCAAACCAAGTGACCATGGCAACATTAACAGCAGTGCGGTGATTATCAGCGCGTTGCCGAGGTGAAGACGAGGTAACCATTGCAGCGCAGGGTGTGCAAACGCCGTCCTAAAATTCGCATCAGCCACCACAACAGGGGAAGTTTCAAGGCTTGTATTCACGCGGGCATTCAGGCGATAACCTTTTTTGGACAAGGTTTCAATCAGCGTGCAGCGCGTTGTTGAGGTGTGCAACCGATCAGGCGTCGCCAACGCTTTACGAAGTTCCGATACCGCGCGTGTCAGTGAATTCTCATTCACAATAACTTTAGGCCATAGCGCTTCCATCAATTGCTCACGCGTGACGACATTGCCGTCTGCAGCAGCCAGTAAACAAAGCAGGTGCATCAATCGGGGCTCAAGTTGTCGTTTGACAATCTGCGATGCCGAGTCGCAGGTCTGTATCAGATTTCGCAGCGGATCTACCCGCCAGGCTAGCAATTCTGGCGCTGCAAGTGAACCCGACGACTGACCTTGCGGGTTTGGCAGCAACGTCCATGCCTGTTCAAACAGGTTTTGCTGGGTAGAAGGTAAGGTCCTTGATGTTGAAAACTTCATTTCAGCAGGCATTCTGATCACCCGAATCTCAGTTGTGTCACGTGCGACATGTTCACAGCAAGAGTTTGCCACAACTTGCTATGTTCTTTGACTGCAAAAAGCTCCGTTAGTGCCATCTTCACAAAATCTGGATATTTTTTTCCACTTTTCATCAGGTTTCTGATGCATCGACACACTACGTTTGTGCCGTCGGAAACACGGTCCGGGCACACCCGGTGTCGGCCAGCTTCCGTCAGCTGTAAACCTTTACCCGATGGAGACTATCTATAATGTCAAAATTCAATTTTTCAACATCTGTACATCACGGAAAGCAGTTTCGCCGACTGGCCATAGGTGTGGGCATTGTACTTGTCACAGCATTGACGCCCATCGCGCTGAAGGCTCAGATCAATACTGGCACCAGTAATGCCATGCCCTCGCTGGCGCCCATGCTGGAGGCGACAACACCTGCCGTCGTCAATATCTCGGTAACCCGCTCACAGCGCATGCCAGAACAGCTAAGATTTTTTGGCGGCCCTCAATCGCCTCAACCCCCTGTACGTCAGTCTCGGGGTGCAGGCTCTGGCGTTGTGGTTGACAGCAGTGAAGGGCTGATCATCACCAATCATCATGTGGTCAACGGTGCGGACAATATCAGCGTCAGCTTGCAGGATGGGCGCGTACTTGAGGCCACATTGATCGGCAGTGATCAAAAAACTGATATCGCGTTGCTGCGTATTGATGCTGAGCGCCTGACTGCGCTGCCCTTTGCGGAAGCAGAAAATCTGCGTGTGGGCGACTACGTTGTGGCGATAGGAAACCCGTTTGGCCTTGGGCAGACCGTCACATCGGGCATTATCAGTGCCCTGGGGCGCGCCGGTCTCAACGATGAAAACTATGAAGACTTTATTCAGACGGATGCCGCTATCAATGTTGGTAATTCCGGTGGAGCGCTGGTCGACCTGCAAGGGCGACTGGTAGGTATCAACACCGCGATCATCTCAGGGTCGGGCACAAATTCAGGTGTCGGCTTTGCCGTGCCGGTTGATATGGTTGAAGCCGTGATGGGGCATCTGTTACGCGATGGGGTGGTTGAACGTGGACAATTAGGCGTATTGATTCGTGATCACAGCGCGCTGGTAGAAGAGACATTAAAACTGGGTGCTGAACGAGGAGCGCTTGTTACTCAGGTGTTCCCTGATTCGGCCGCCGAGCGCGCCGGTCTCAAGACTGCCGACCTGGTAGTTGCTATTGACAACAAAGCAGTCAACAGCAGTCGCGATTTGCGTAATGCGGTCGGTCTCGCTGGTGTGAATCAGGATATGGAGCTTCGCGTGCTGCGTGATGGTGATCCTCTCACTATTGCCGTGCGTCTGGACAATTCGGCCCAAAATCAAACAGCCAATACAGGGAATCAAGGCGCCAGTGAGCGCAGAGCGGATGAGTCCAGATTCCTTGGCGCGCAACTCCAGGATTTGCCTCGTGGTCGCCCGGGTGTCGGTGTTGCTGCAGTAGATCCGCAGAGTCGTGCCGCGGCGGGTGGACTGCAAACCGGTGATGTGATCACCACGCTGAACCGACAATCGGTCGACGATCTGGCTGACTTTAATGCGCTGCTCACTGAGGAGCCGTCGTTACTGGCGTTGGGGGTCGAACGAGACGGTCAGACTCTGTTACTGATCATGCCCTGACTATCTTGATTTCCCTGAGTTTTTGATGTGCCCGCTGGAAGTCGTTGTACCCTGATCGACAAGTGAAAGGGTACCGGGGGTCTGCCCTAGAGCCGGTCTGGATTTTACAGGTCGGCTTTTTTTTCGTGCTTGCAAAATCCCGCTGACATGCTATTTTCCAATCCAGTTTTTAGAGCCAATAGTTAGTCAGACAGGAAAAAGTAATTGATCGGGACTGCAAAAGCTCGTCGTATTAGTTATTTAAAGCACGTGCTGAGGTCCTTGTCAGTTGGATTGGCTATCGCGCCCTTGTTGGTTATCGCCCAATCTTCTTCAAATGAATATCTGCAACAGGCCGCATTCAGCCAATTACCAGGACAGCTTCCGCAACCCGTGTCTTCACCCGACATCCAGGTTTTTGAAGCGTATAAATCATGGTTGCGAGCGAAAGTCGCAGAGGATCAGATCCCCGGCGTGGCACTTGCCATCGTGTCGTCAAACGGTATTCTTGATGTCGAAACCCTGGGCGTGCGCAGTGTGGATGATCAACAAGCGGTATCGGATGTCACGGTTTTCCGAATCGCGTCGGTATCGAAAACCTTTGCAGGCACCGTGGCATCGCAGTTGGTAAATCACAATATACTTGGGTGGGACGAGCCGATATCGCAGGTGCTGCCGGGCTACACATTGGGCACTGACGCCGCCGGGGCCGATCGTATGACCTTGCGGCATGTGCTCAGTCATACCACCGGGCTGATGCCGCACGCGTTCTCAAATTTACTGGATGCCGGTGTTGCCTATGATAAAATTCAGGAAAAGCTGCATGAAATTCCTGCTGTGTGTGAGCCGGGGCGCTGCTACGGTTACCAGAATGTGGTGTTTTCACTGGTTGCCGACGTGGTTGAGGTCAGCCTTGGCACCCACTATGACGACTTTGTTGAAGAAAATATTTTTTCCCCACTGGGCATGGACAATGCATCGATGGGGCTCGATGGTTACGAGAATAATCCCAACGCGAGTCAGGCTCATCAGTTCGGGCGAGGGCGTTGGCAGGTCAGTAGTCTGAATCCAGCGTACTACACCGTTGGCCCGGCTTCAGGGGTGAATGCCACCATTTTGGATATGGGCAGATGGGCGCAAGCGCAGCTGGGCGGATTTCCGGACGTGCTGCCGAAAACATTGCTGGACATGCAACACACCCCGATTGTGGAAACCCCTCATGGTAACTACTTCAACCGATGGCCTCGATTGGATAAAGCCTGGTACGGGCTGGGCTGGCGGGTGATGGATTACAGTGGCCTGCGTGTGATTCATCACGGCGGTGGCGTTCGCGGTTATCGTTCAGAGATGGTGTTGGTTCCTGAGCATAATGTCGGATTGGTCGTATTGTTTAACGCCTCCACACCATTAGCCAATGATGTTGTGCCCATGTTTCTGGATCAGTTGTTAACAGTTGTTGCACCCTGAACAAAGCATGTTTTGTAAACTTACCTTTGCGATCAACAACAGTCAGTCCGATTTCTATACAACAACGAAGGGGAAAGAGTGTCAAACGCCACCATTGATTTGTTGCGCTCACACCGCAGCATCCGAAAATTCAGCAGCCAGCCAGTCACAGATGACGCGTTGGAACAAATTTTACTGGCTGGGCAGAGTGCAGCGACCTCCAGTTTCCTGCAAGGCGCAACGGTCATTCGGGTGCGTAATCCGGAAAGCCGGCAAAAGTTGGCGGTATATGCAGGCAACCAGCCGTATGTGGCCAGTGCGCCTGAGTTTCTGGTGTTTTGTGCCGATCTGCGCCGTGCCGGCAACTGCTGTAGTACCTACGGAAAGTCATTTTCCGGCGATTACACCGAACACTTCATCATTGCAACGGTTGATGCGGCGTTAATGGCGCAAAACACTGTTGTCGCAGCGGAGTCGCTGGGCATGGGTATCTGCTACATAGGCGGCATCCGCAATAATCCCCGAGAAGTATCGGACTTGCTGAAACTCCCGGCGGGTGTGTATCCGGTGTTTGGTTTGTGCCTCGGCTATCCGGATCAGAATCCGGAAGTGAAGCCGCGTCTGCCCTTGTCCGTGATTGTCAAAAATGAAGTTTATGATGATAGCGTCGATCAAGCACCCATTGCCGCTTATGATGAGCAGGTACGCGAGTACTACCGAACCCGCACGGGTGGCGGGCATGGCATTTGCTGGAGCGAGCAGGTGGCTGATTTGCTCAGCGAAAAAGCTCGCCCGCACATGCGTGGCTTTCTCGCTGAGCAAGGTTTTCTGTTTAAATGATTCGGGCGTCGCGAAGGCGCTTGATGTCGCTGGTGGTATAACCCAGTTCCAGCATCAACTGCTCTGTGTGTTCGCCCAAGGTGGGGGCCCGCCGATGAATCTCGGTGGCATTGCCCGACAAACTGAACGGTGTCTGCATGACGGGTGCAGGTTTATCTGCGCCCGGATAAGCCAGTAATTTAAACATCTGGCGAGCCGCAACGTGCGGATCATCAAGCACCTGTTGCGGCGACATCACCGGGCCTGCCGGAATACGGGATGCCTCCATAGCCTTCAGTACTTGTTCTGATGTGCGCTCAGCACACCATGTTGCGAGGCGTGCACTGATCAGTTCACCATGATTGCCGCGACTGATGTCATCTTTGAAACGCGGGTCGGACAACCAGTGAGGCTCACCCATCAGTTCAACCCAACGTTCAAAAAGGGGCCCACCGACTGATTGAATCAATACCCAGCCATCCTGCGTTTTGAACGTATCAGCCGGACCGGACGTCTGAGAGCGGTTCAGGGTAGCCGTCCGATTGGGCGCAATCATCGCCTGCTCGATCAGTGAGCCATTCATCATGGTTAATGCTGTATTGAACAAAGACGCCTCGACTACCTGACCTTTGCCGGTGCGTTGACGTTCGAACAAGGCTGCCATTGTGCCCACCGCGCTGAGGCTGGCCGTGCCGAAATCAATAAACGGTGCATAGGCCTTAACCGGTTGCTCTGGTGTTCCCGACATGTACATGGACCCTGACATGGCTTGACCCAGTCCGTCAAAACCGACGCGATTGCTGTAAGGTCCACCGGTTCCAAATGCTGAAATCATGGTCAGAATAATATCGGGCTTGACCGCTTTGAGGCTTTCATAGTCCAGACCCATGGCTTCGAGGGTATCTGGCGGCAGGTTGGCTACCACCACATCGGCAGTCGCCACCAGCTTGCGCACAATTTCCCGGCCCTCGGGTTTCATCGGATTCAAGGTCATGCCCAGTTTATTGCGACCCATTTGCATAAACAACGCGCCATCACCGGTATCGCTGACGGGAGATAAAAACCGGTCTTCACTGCCTTGAACCTTTTCGATGCGAATGACTTCTGCACCCAGATCACTCAACAGGCTTGCGCAAAAAGGCCCTGCGATATAACGGCCAAAATCAAGCACTCGGATACCTTCCAGAACCTTGCTCATATCAATGCTGTCTCCATCAGTTCAGGCATGTTTTTTTGATGCCCGCGATAATAGCACAGGCAATAAAAGCTGCTCTTGTTATGCGCCGTAAAAGGTGTCTGTTGAAACCGCGGTCCATGGATTACAATCGATGCCAAATCATCCCACTTGATACTGACCTTTGGTCGGGGAAGCTGAAAATGAAACTGCCATGTGCTCTGCGTCGTTCAGTCTGTAAACTCGCCTTGTTGCTCATTGCCTTTGGCAGCCTGTCCACGCAGGCCGCGGAACATCCGGGATATGATTTTGATCCCCAGCAAAGCCGCGGCGGGATTGGCAAATTCTACATGGGACGCGAAATCTCCGGGGTGATGGGGCATCAAGGCGCAGGTTGGCTGGAGCGTCAGGAACGTACTCATGAAGAAATGCCCGATGACGTGGTTGCCAACATGTCTCTGGCCCCGGATGAAGTGGTCGCCGACATTGGCGCGGGCACCGGATACTTCTCGTTCAGGATCGCTCAAGTGGTGACGCAGGGCAAAGTGCTGGCTACGGATATACAGCCAGAAATGCTGGCGCTGCTGGAGCAACGCAAACAAGAAACCGGGATCACCAATGTAGAACCTTTGCTGGGACAGATAGATAACCCCGGGCTGCCAGCCAACAGTGTTGATGCCGTTTTATTGGTGGATGCCTATCACGAGTTCTCGCATCCGTTTGAAATGATGCAAGGTATTTACGACGCACTAAAACCCGGTGGGCGACTGTTTTTGGTTGAATATCGTGCCGAAGATGAATCTGTGCCGATCAGACCTTTGCACAAAATGAGCGTTGAACAGGTCGTCAAGGAAATGAGTGTGTTTGGTCTGAACTGGGACGATACCCTGGATTTTTTACCTTGGCAGCATATGTTTGTATTCAGCAAACCCGCGCAATAAGCGCGGGGTTTCTAAAACGTCGTCCTGACCTTCAACGCCAGAGTCTGTCCGCCGCCCCAACAGGCATCTTCAATTTCCCTGATGTTGCCGCTGGCCGAGGAGCCGTTATAACGCACTCGGTTGCGGCAGTTTTCTTCGCCCAAGGTATTATGTGACTCCAATCTGAAGGTCACATCATCAAACATCACTTTTGACACAAATAAAGACAACTGCGGTGCTTCGTTGTACCAATCGATCGTGCTGATCTCTATGTTGCGATTGCCACCATTCAGGGGGTGATTGTAATTCATTCCATAATTCAGGTTCAGATGAGTAACATCTTGTCTGAATCCGAGGCCTGCGCGTCCCCGACCATTGATGCGCTCTTTTGTGGCAGAAATCGGGTTGATCACCTCGGAGTCAAAAAGATGCAGACTGGTGGTCAAGGTGGCATCTGGCAAACTAAGCTGTGCAAGCCGGGTACTGCCGTCCAGATACACGCCCCAACGTTTGGCATCACCGATATTGCCGGCTGCTGACAAGGGTTGAGCAGGATTGGTCGTAGCATTAATGCGCCCGATGGTGTTGGTCAATTCGCGCATAAAAAAGCGCGAGCTCAAGACTCCTGCGTCGTCGGGCAAACGGTACTCAAGGCCCAGTTCATACCGCACTTCTTCTGTAGGCAACAGATCCGGATTGCCAGCATTGACGTCCTGATCTTTGTCAGCGTTATTGGCTGTTGCGGAAAAGTTGGCAAAACTCAATTGCTGAACTTCCTTGCCAACGGTCGCTTTAATTTGAAGTGCGCTGGTTACATTAAAACGGTAGTCCAGTGTGGGGCGCCAGAAGTTAAACTCCCGGGATTTGCTCAGATTTCCGGTCTGGGCAATTTTGGATGTTTCATACACGAGGCTGCTTTCCAGCGACATCCGGTCATTTAGTGCCCAGTTGTGAACCGCAAAACCCTCATACCGCATCTCTTCAACAGTTGTGCCCGGGTTGGAGATTGACCAGGCTGGGCGCAAACCGCCAAACGCGGGAGAAGGCTCAGTGGTGCCGCTGATTCGACCAATAAACAGACTTGAATCCAGAATCGTTTGTGCGCGTTCAACGCCGATTTGCATGTCCTGCGTGTCCGTCATTGACCAGTTATAGCTGGTTTGTGCGATGCGTTCGCGTGTGCGGCTGTTTGACTCCACGTACTGTTGTTTTTGTTCATCATCTGACAGCAGCGGCGCCTCCAAATCAAAACGCTCGCGAATATTGTTGTTACTCTCGTCGTTTACAATAAACACGAGCAACGCGCGACTGCCATTGTCAAAACTGTATTCGTAGTCGCCGCCCACCTCCCAATTGCCAAGTGAATAATCAACACGCTCGCGCTCTCCGGTCAGTGCAGACGCTGTTGTCCCGCGTGATGAATAACGGCGGTCGATATCAACCGGGTGCTCAGATGAGCCTATCAACGCATTGAGTTGCATACGATGCTGATTCAAGCGATACCCGAGTGTGAGACTGGTCTGAAAGTGGGTCTTGTCACGTACATTGGTCTCAAGCATATGCTCGGTTGGAGTCAGATCCGGCGCGTAACTGTTTTCTTCCCGATGTTCGATTCGATACTGAGGGTCGGCCTGCAAGTTAAAAACTGAGCTGAAGTGTCCGGATTGACGATTATGTGATAACGACAAGCCGGGAGTGAGCGTGCCGTCCTCACGATGGTAGTCGCCGCTGACCTCGACGGATGTGCTGGAGCGAGTGTCTACTTCTTGCAAAATGATATTGACCACCTGGTTTGAGCCGCGCACGGCCAACTCGCCAGAGGGATCTCTTATGATTTCGATGCGCTCAACTTCTTTGGCGGGTATGCGGCTGAGCTGGGCTCTGGGTGAGTTATCTTTCCCGGCCAGACGCTGACCGTTGATCAGCAGGTTGCCACCAGAGCCGAGGCCTCTGCCACCGCCGCCGCTATTAATGCTGACGCCGGGGATACGGTCAATCATGTCATTAACCGAGACGGGGTTGTAGGGTTGGAAAAACGACGCGGGGTAGATCACGGTGGCGTTGTGTGGTTCGATTTGCTCGGGTTCATTGGCGCTTGCCAGCGACACGCCATTTGTTATGCTCAAAATGGCGACAACAAGTGCGCTGGCGCGGAAACAGGGTGAGATTTTGAACCTGCGAGTCATGGTAAGCTCCGGGTGTTTTGTCAGGCACTGGCAAGCGGTTTTCGATTGAAGCTGCTATGGTGCGCAAAGATCTTACAATAAATTTTAATATTATTAATGTTATCAAAAATTTGTCGCTGCTTACTGTGACAATTTGTGAGATTCTGCCGATAAATTCATGTTGTTTGAGACAATATTATGGCAAAAAACGGGCACGTACTGATCACAGGCGGCACAGGTTTTGTAGGCAAACCCTTAAGTCTGCACTTGATAAACCGGGGGTGGCGCGTGACCGTCCTGGTGCGAGACTACGCCCGTTCTCGCCAATTATTGGGTGCGGCACCCACCTTGATCCGGAGCCTGGACGAAATTCAGAGTTCGGATCAGATTGATGTCATGATCAATCTTGCTGGCGCGGGTATAGCCGACCAGCGCTGGAGTCATGCGCGCAAACAGATATTACTCGACAGTCGTGTGCGGACCACGCGTGGCTTAGTGGCACTTGCGCAGCGCCTAGAACGCAAGCCTGCCGTGTTGATCAGTGCGTCTGCGATAGGCTTTTATGGCAGCTCGGGCGATCAGCCTTTGGACGAACTGGCCTCAGGTGGCGTCGGTTTTGCCCACGAACTGTGCAAGCGCTGGGAAGAGGAGGCAAGCAAGGCCGAGGCTCTGGGAATGCGGGTTTGCATTTTGCGTCTCGGCGTGGTGCTGGGTTCTGGTGGTGGCATGTTAGGCCGTCTTTTGCCAATTTTTAAAATGGGTTTGGGCGGCAAAACCGGCAATGGAAAACAGGTTTTGTCATGGATTCACCGAGACGATGTAATTGAAGTGATGGACCTGATGATGCAAGCCGACTTGCAAGGCGTTTTTAATGTTACTGCACCTGAAGCTGTGACAAACGCCCGATTCAGCAAGCTGCTGGCGGATTCGCTCAAGCGGCCATGTGTATTTCACCAACCGGCAACAATTGTGCAACTGATGTTCGGTGAGATGGGTGAACAATTGTTGCTCAATGGGCAGCATGTTGTCCCGTCACGCTTGCTCAATGAGGGATATGGTTTCAGGTATCCCGCCCTGGGTAACGCCCTTGATGACATCATTCACCGCAGCAGTTGACCGGATGTTCGCGAATGACCGTGTCTGGATTGAATAATTGCCCGCTCAAAGGCAGCCTTGTTTTGCGATTTACGGTTTAATTAAGGATAATACCCAGCTTTCGCAAGCAGACAGTTTACGTATCGTCGGATAACAATTCAGCACGATTTTATGCAGCTGGCATCAGCACGTTTTAAGGGGAGAACAAGCCATGCAACGCGAGTCTATGGAAGTTGATGTTGTCATCGTGGGAGCGGGGCCGGCCGGTTTGTCGACTGCCTGTCGTTTGCTGCAGCTGGCAAAGGAGGCTGGTAGGGAAATTTCTGTCTGTGTGCTGGAAAAGGGCTCCGAAGTGGGTGCTCATATCTTGTCCGGAGCCGTCTTTGAACCTTCTGCGCTGAATGAGTTGTTCCCAGATTGGAAAGCACGTGGCGCGCCTTTACATACCGCCGTCACCGGTGATGATATTTATTACTTGCCGGGTTCCGAAAAATCAATACGCTTCCCTGATCTGTTGGTGCCCAAGCCCATGCGCAATCATGGCAACTACATTATTTCGCTGGGCAATCTGTGTCGCTGGCTGGCCGAGCAAGCCATGGAGCTGGGTGCCGAGATTTTCCCCGGCTTTGCTGCCGCTGAAATTCTTTATCATGAAGATGGTACAGTCAAAGGCGTGGCAACAGGTGATATGGGTGTGGACGCCCACGGTGAGAAAAAAGAGGCTTACGAGCCCGGATTTGAATTTCACGCCAAGTACACCATTCTCGCTGAAGGTTGCCGCGGTCATCTGGGCAAAGAATTGATTGCCAGATTTGAACTCGACAAAAACAGCGACCCACAACATTACGGTATTGGTTTGAAAGAAGTGTGGGAAATTGATCCTGCCAAACATAAAGAGGGCCTGGTGGTGCATACTGCGGGTTACCCGATGCTGGGTGACAGCTATGCTGGCTCTAGCGGCGGCTTTCTTTACCACGCTGAAAACAACCAAGTTTACCTTGGTTTGATCGTGGATCTTGGTTACAAAAATCCGCATATCAGTCCTTTTGACGAGTTCCAGAAATTCAAACACCACCCGGTGATCAAGCAATACATTGAAGGCGGCAAACGCTTGAGTTACGGCGCGCGAGCACTCAACAAAGGTGGACTGAATTCTTTGCCCAAAATGAGCTTCCCGGGCGGATTGTTAATTGGTTGTGATGCAGGCACGCTCAATGCTGCCAAAATCAAAGGCAGTCACACTGCGATGCGGTCCGGTATGCTGGCGGCGGAATCGATTATGGAATCGCTGAAACAGGAAGCGGTTCCGGCAGGGCACGATTTGACCGAGTATGGTGATCGTTTTGCAAAATCCAGCCTGCAGGATGAGTTGTACAAAACCCGTAACTTCAGTGCAGGATTTCATAATTTCGGATTTTGGATTGGCAGCAGCCTGAGCTTTATCGAGCACAATATTTTTGCAGGTCGATTCCCGCTGACATTCCATGACAAATCTCCGGATTACGCGCAACTCAAGCCGGCATCCGCCTGTAACAAGATTGTGTATGCCAAACCTGACGGCAAAATCAGTTTTGACAAGTTGTCATCGGTATTTCTGTCCAACACCAATCATGCCGAAGACCAGCCGTGTCATCTTAAGTTGATTGACGCATCAATTCCCATTGGCCACAACTTGCCAATGTACGACGAACCTGCGCAGCGTTATTGCCCAGCCGGCGTATACGAAGTGCTGGATGATGGTGCGGGTGGCAAACGCTTCCAGATCAATTCGCAAAACTGTGTACACTGCAAAACCTGTGATATCAAAGACCCATCCCAAAACATCAAATGGGTGGTGCCTGAAGGCAGTGGTGGTCCGAGTTACCCGAATATGTAAACAGACTCTGGCTTTTGGTTTGCGTTATTCTGGTGCAGAATAAAGTGCAGGTGCTGGAATAATCCCCAGCACCGGTCGGTCTTTATCAGTACGAGTTTCCGACAGGGTGACGCGGGTGCAAAAGACGTTTCGAACATTCTTTTTTCTGACAGCGCTGCTCATGCTGAGTGCGTGTCAGTTTGCTGGCCTGAGTCCGGGATTCAGGGAAGATGTTGAACTCGAGTCCCGGATACTAGGCACAAATTTGCAGGTCCCTGACATCGATTTACTGGCCCTTGATCAGTCAGTGATCGACTATCTGGATGCCAATATCGAGCCAGGACTCGGTGGGTGGGCACTGGTCGAGCGCTTGCAGACCTTGTTATTCACACCCGAATTTCTCGATATCCAATATGATGACCGGGCAAATTTTACCGCATCCGAAGCGTTTGAAGCGCGTCGGGCAAATTGTTTGTCATTGGTCAATTTGTACATTGGTATGGCACGGCATCTCGGTTTGGATGTCCGATATCAGACGGTCCAGATCCGTCCTATGTGGAATCGGCGCGGCGAGTTGCTCATACTCAGTGAACATATCAATGCGCTCGGGCGTATGGGGCCCAGTACTCAATATATCGTTGACTTTACGCCTGAGGTCAGACTGCAGCAACAGACTGCAGAGGTCATCACCGATGAGCAGGCAAAGGCACTTTATTTCAACAATTTGGCGGTGGAGTTGCTAGTTGAAGGGCAGCCGCAGCAGGCGCTTGAGCTTTTTCGGGTGGCACTGGCACTGGACGCTTCGCTGGCGATGGCCTGGAATAATATAGGTAGCGCGCTGGGACGCCTCGATCAACCCCAGTTGGCGGAATACAGCTTTTTGAAGGCGTCATTGCTCGATCGCAGTAATGCCAGTGCCGTCAACAATCTTGCTCGCTATTATGCTGAGATAGGTGAAACGGCTAAATCCCAGCGCTATCGCCGCGCGGTACAGTCGTATAACAACCGCAACCCTTATTACCATTACATGCTCGGTAATCTTGCGTTCGAAGAAAAAAGCTTTGAGGCCGCCCGGGAGCATTTTAAGGAAGCTATTCGCCGCAATGATCTGGAGCCCGATTTCTATCTGGCGTTGGGGATGACGTTCAGAGAGTTGGGCGACGAAAAAGCGTATGATGACCTTTCGATGATGTCCGTCGCCATCAGAGAATTGGGTGACCAGACCTACCGTGCCAGCCAGAACCGGTTGCGACGTCTTGAATCTCGTTCGATTCTTCGCTCAACCAGCGCTGGACTGACTATTCAGGTTGTTGATTAGGATGTGATGTGCAACACCACGTTATAAGCGCTCAATAACTCCTCGGTTGCTGATCGTTGAGTGTCATCCTGCAGCTTTATCGTTGCATTCATACCTGTTTTGTTATCAGCCTTACAGATGACCTCCGCGTTTATGCCTGACTTTGTGAGATGCTCGGTCAATACTGTGGCGCTGATTTGTTCGCGAAGTACGGGTCTGAATATTTTACCAACCGCGGTCATGGGCATTGCTGAAATAATCTMAATGCGTTTTGGTATAGCCGCGCGTTCTGACACTTCGGCTTCACAATAACTCAGCAATTCCGCAGTGTTAACCGCCGCTCCTGGCTGCAAGACAACAAAGGCCATGGGTAACTCTCCGGCATACGGGTCGGGCATACCAACGGCGATTGCGCTGAGTACGCTTGGGTGTTTGTTTAATGGTTCCTCGATGATTTCCGGGTCAATGTTATGGCCGCCTCGAATAATCAAGTCTTTGGCTCTGCCGGTCAGATAAAGAAAACCATCATCATCCAGATAACCAAGGTCGCCGGTATTAAACCAATCTCCGTCGATCCATGCATTGGCATTGTCGCTGGCCGCTTTATAGCCAGCAAATACCTGGGGCCCTTTGACCAGCACAACGCCACTTTGCCCGATAGGACAATCAACAGCGGTTTGATCGTTGCCCAGTAATGCTATGCGGATGGTTGAGTAAGGCAGTCTTAAGCCTACACTCCCGGGCGGTTGTGTATCCGGGGCGCGAGAGATCAATGACGTGGTTTCGGTCATGCCATAACCGTTAGTCACGATAAGCTGATAGCGCTCCTCGAAGCGCTGTTCAAAGGCTGGTGACAGGGGGGCGGCTCCAGAGTTGATGCGTTTCAAACAGCTGATATCCTCATCGCCTACTGGGATCTGGGCCAGCGCTGTCAACACCGTAGGGACGGCGGCAAAACTTTTAGCTTTAAAGCGTGCGACATGGTGCCAGAGGTTCTTGATGACCTCAGGATTGCGAAAACCGGACGGTGTCATCAGTACCACTCTGTTGCCGGAACTGAATGCCCCGATACCCAGGATGATCACGCCATAGATATGGAACAACGGCAGTCCGCATAAGGCTGTTTGGCGGCCAATATGTGAATTCAAGACGCGCGCCAATTGTCCCAGATATGCCATGTTGCCATGAGTCAGTTGTGCAATTTTGGGTTTACCGGTTGTGCCTCCTGTGTGGAAGCAGGCAGCCAATGTGTGCCTTGTAATCACTCTGGGATTTACGATTCTGTCAGCAACCTGCATGGATTGTGCAGCGTTAAAGTCGAGAACCCGAACGTTGGGCACAGATAACTCAAGGCTGGCCGAAGGATCGGTCAGACCGGGTTGATGAACCGCCAATACTGTGTGAACGTTGGGCAGATCTGGCAAAATTTTAATCAGTTTTTGCCAGAGATCACTGTGAGCAGACGGTGCCAGGCAGGCGATGATGCGAGCATCGGTGGCCTGCATGATTTCGCTGATGTGTGATGGTTCAAGCAGTGGGTTGATGGGGTTTGCAAGGCCAGCCATCTGGCTGCCCAGAATAAGCGGGTGTGATTGCGGCAACATTGGGAGCAAAATTGACACCGATTGGTGTCCCTGCAAACCCAGTGAGTTCAGCAGGTTGGCAGTTTGCCGCGTCTGGTTGGCAAGCGCCCGGAAACTGGTGGTAGCGGGCAATTCATCGCGCCGGCCCGTTAACAAAAACTCGATCGCCGGATCATCACCATACAATTCTTCACTTTTTTCGATCAGCTCCAGCGCGTGAGCGGCTGGAAATCGTTGATCAAAAGGCATGCCCTCAAATGCTTCAATATCAGCAACGGTGTCGAGTACGGGTTTGGTCTCGGTAACTAGCATTGGGTGGACTCTCCGGTCTTTGAGCAAAATTTCTGGTTATTGTATGTGATCACGCGGGCCTGAGATAAAGCCCGCACTTGATTTAACATAACTGAAAAATAAACTCTAGAATTTCGGAGTGTCTCGGCTCAATTGGCGCGAGAAACGGCCAGTTCGCACATTTGCAGCAGTGCAGTTCTGTATGCTGAATCGGGCAAATGCATGACTTTTTCGACAGCGAGATCGGCATGTTGTCTGGCAAGCCGGCGGGTATAATCCAGTGCGCCACAGCGCAGAACAATCTCGACGACGTCGGACAATCGATCGGTACCGCCGGTCATTATGCTTTGGCGGATAACCGCCTGATCTTCTTCATTGGCGTGTTTCATCGCATAAATCAGTGGCAGCGTCGGTTTACCTTCAGCAAGGTCATCACCGATATTTTTGCCAAGCTCTTCCGCGTTGCCATCATAATCCAGCGCGTCGTCAATCAGTTGAAATGCCAGGCCAATATGCATACCAGCTTCTTTGAGGGCCAGTTGTACATGTGCATCCGCATTGGCAATCAGCGCACCACAGTAAGCCGCAGCCTGAAACAGCACGGCAGTTTTGTCACTGATAACACGCAGATAATCGGCTTCAGTGGTGTCAACACGATGTTTATTCAGCAACTGAAGAACCTCTCCTTCGGCGATGATATTGGTTGTATCCGCGATCACCTGCATGATGCCAATATGCCCGATGCTGACCAGAATCTGAAAGGCTCTCGAATAGATGAAGTCGCCAACCAATACGCTGGACGGGTTATTCCACTGTTCATTGGCCGTTGGGCGTCCGCGGCGCATGGTAGACATATCCACAACGTCGTCATGAAGTAACGTTGCTGTATGAATGAACTCGATGACTGCAGCCAGCTTGATGGCGTCATCAGAACTCGCACCGCAGGCACGGGCACTGAGTAAAACCAACACTGGTCGCATACGCTTGCCGCCCGCATTGGTGATGTAGTGACCGATATTTTCGACCAGATCCACATTTGAGTGCAGTTGCTCAACAATAAAGGTGTTGACAGCCTCAAAGTCGTTGGCGACTGCCGCGCGGATATTTTTGACCATGGGTTGACTGTAGCTCATGTACGCTTAAGAATTGATGCGCCGGCAATGCTAGGGGGGGAGGCGTCATGTGTCAAGACGATAAATCATTGATAAGTGCTTGCCTGTAGCGCTTGCTTCTCGTAAAATGCCCGCCCTTAAAGCTTATAGCACGACGGACTTAACCGGTGTGCTGCGAATCAAAGGTCACCGATCTGCAGAATTGTGATGTTTTTTGCAGTTCAGGATGCCGGGGCTGACGTTCCCTAATACTGGAGTTTGATATGTACGCGGTTATTGAAAGTGGTGGCAAACAGCACCGTGTTGTTGAAGGCGAAACACTGAAGTTGGAAAAGATCGAAGTTCCAATGGGTGAGTCGATTAACTTTGACAAAGTGCTGATGGTTGGTGAGGGCGAGTCTGTCAAGATCGGTGCTCCTTACGTGGAAGGCAGTTCAGTAACCGCGGAAGTGATTGCTCAGGGTCGTGCCAAGAAAGTCACAATCATCAAGTTCAATCGTCGTAAACACTACCGTAAGCGTCAGGGCCACCGTCAGTGGTTTACTGAAGTTCGTATTACCGGTATCAACGCCTGAGTCAGGCTTGGAGTGATATAGAAAATGGCACATAAAAAGGCAGGCGGTAGTACCAGTAACGGCCGCGACTCGATAGCCAAACGTCTTGGCGTAAAAAAATTCGGTGGTGAGCACGCGCTGGCGGGTAACATCATTGTTCGTCAACGCGGCACGCGTTTTCACCCCGGCAGAAACGTAGGTATCGGCAAAGACCATACCTTGTTTGCAACTGCTGAAGGTAAAGTACTTTTCGAAGTTAAAGGTCCAAACAATCGCAAGTTCGTCAGTATTGTGACTGCTTGAGCGAATCCGGCACTTAGGCGGGTGACCTGAATAGTTGTTTATCAGGTTCCGGCTCAATACGTGCCATGGATCAAAAAAATAAAGCCCTGTCAGTCGACGGGGCTTTTTTATATGGGCGGAAATATACGTGAAGTTTGTAGATGAGGCAGAGATCGTTGTAGAAGCCGGCAAAGGCGGCAACGGCTGCATGAGCTTTCGTCGGGAGAAATTTATTCCCAAGGGCGGTCCGGATGGAGGCGATGGTGGTGATGGTGGCAGTGTTTACCTGATCGGTGATCTTGCGCTGAATACCCTGGTGGATTTTCGTTTTCAGCGTCGTTATATCGCTCAGGCAGGGCAAGGCGGCATGGGTGCCAATTGTACCGGTCGGGCGGGAGAAGATCTGGTGGTCAGGGTACCGGTCGGCACGACCGTTGTTGATAAAAACACCGAAGAACTGATTGCAGATATTTCCGAAGAAGGCCAGAAAGTACTGGTTGCCCGTGGAGGTTTCCATGGTCTGGGCAATACCCGTTACAAGTCCAGTACCAATCGTGCACCCACCAAGACCTCAAAAGGTACCGATGGAGAAGTGCGAACGCTGCAGTTACAGCTGAAAGTGCTGGCTGATGTCGGGTTGTTGGGTATGCCTAACGCTGGCAAGTCTACGTTGCTGCGTGCGGTGTCAGCTGCGCGTCCCAAGGTCGCGGATTACCCGTTCACCACCCTTGTACCCGGTTTGGGCGTTGTCCGCATCGAGCTTGAGCGCAGTTTTGTGATGGCGGATATCCCGGGAGTTATCGAAGGTGCCTCACAGGGTGCCGGCTTGGGTTTTCGATTTCTCAAGCATTTGTCACGCACGCGATTGCTGCTGCACATGATTGATGCTGCCCCAATGAATGAAGATGTTGATCCGGTGGCGCAAGCGCGGGCAATTGTTGATGAGTTGGCTGGATTCAGCGAGACCCTGGCAAAAAAAGAACGCTGGTTGGTGCTGAACAAAGCTGACATGGCCGATGAAGAAACGCTTGATGCGTTACAGCAGCGTTTTGTTGATGAGCTCGGCTGGGATATTCCGGTATACAGAATTGCGGCGATTGACGGCACGGGATGTCAGAAATTGTGTCAGGACATCATGCGCTCTGTTGAGTTGCATCGTGAGCGCCTGGCTCAGGATCCAGACTATCTGGAATTGCACAAAACCAGTGATCACCAGATGGAATTTGAAATCCGGCGCAGCATCGAGCGCAGCCGCGAGCGTCGTATGGAAGAAGATCCGGATGATGTGGATGATTTTGATGACTTTGACGAGGATTTTTAATTGGCGCGTCGCTGGGTAATAAAAATTGGCAGCTCGTTAATTACCAACAATGGTACCGGGCTTGACCGGGCTGCAATCGAAAATTGGGTTAGACAGCTGGTTGCTTTGCAACAAAATGGCATCGAAGTTGTGTTGGTGTCATCGGGTGCGGTTGCTGAAGGGGTCGCCCGATTGGGATTAAAATCCCGCCCGAAAGAAATACATCTGCAGCAGGCTGCTGCAGCCGTGGGTCAGATGGGCTTGATTCAGACCTATGAAACCAGCTTCAAACAATATGGGGTACACACTGCCCAGGTGTTGTTGACACATGATGACCTTTCCAATCGCCGACGATATCTGAATGCGCGAAGCACGCTGGCTGGATTGGTATCGATGCGGGTTGTGCCAGTTATCAACGAAAATGACACGGTAGCAACCGCTGAACTTTGTTTTGGTGACAATGATACGCTGGGTGCCTTGGTAGCCAATTTGTTGGGTGCAGATACGCTGGTAATTCTGACTGATCAAAAGGGTTTACATGAGGTTGATCCACGCTCCAATCCAGATGCCGCGTTGATCAGCGAGGCGATGGCTGAAGACAGCAGATTGTTGCAGATGGCAGGCGGCAGCGGCAGTTTGGGGCGCGGTGGCATGATTACGAAAATTACCGCGGCACGACTGGCTGCACGTTCCGGTGCGCGCACGATTATTGCCAATGGCAGAGAGACCGATGTGCTGATCCGCTTGAGTCAGGGCGATTCAATAGGCACTCGCCTGTTGCCGGAAAAACAACCGATGGCGGCGCGCAAGCAGTGGCTCGCCGGGCAGCTAAAAGCCAAGGGACAGTTGGTCCTGGATGCGGGTGCTGTCAAAGTACTGCGCGAGTCCGGTCGCAGTCTTTTACCCGTTGGTGTGATGGCGGTGAAAGGCCCCTTTGATCGAGGCGATGTTGTAGTCTGCAAAGATGAGGCAGGACATGAAATCGCACGTGGTCTGGTGAACTATGACAGCCGCGAAGCGGAGTTGCTGGTCAGGCAACCGAGTCGTCTGATAGAAAGTATTCTGGGTTATGTTGGCGACGAGGAGATTATCCACCGCGACAATCTGGTACTGACTGAATAAGGTTCTGCTTGTGCTGTTTTTATCGCCAAGACAAAAAGGCCGCTCTTTTTCAAGGCGGCCTTTTTTATGTCAGGCGATCATCTAAAACGTGTCTTTTGTGTCTGGTCGGCGCCAGACACCAACAGGCAATCAAGCCGTTTTCAGGGCAAGAATGGCGCTGTTCAGACGGCTCTTGTGACGGGCAGCTTTATTCTTGTGAATAATGCCTTTGTCGGCCATACGATCGATCACAGGAACAGCGCGCTGATAAGCAGCTGTTGCATTGTCATAGTTGCCTTCCTGGATAGCGGACACTACTTTTTTAATGTAGGTGCGAACCATGGAACGGAAACTGGCGTTATGGCGACGAGCGGTTTCGTTTTGACGCGCGCGTTTGCGGGCTTGTGCAGTGTTGGCCAACTGATGCTCCTTGAGTTACTGTCAACGTGTGGCAAATTTTGAGACGCGGTACTATGCCGATTATCACTTCTGTTGTCAAGGCGGAAGTCCCGGTCATTTGACTCCATTGCTCAATGATGTGCAGGTATTCACGCGCCGAGATTCCCTGTTCTGCATCACTATCCAGTCTGTGTTAAGCTCGATGGGGTCAACGTCCAATGACGCTGTTGTTGATCTTGAGAGGAGGAGTATATGAGTAAAATTGATATAGGAATCAAAGAATCCGACCGTCTTGAAATCGCTGAAGGACTCAAGCATCTGCTGGCTGATTCGTACACACTTTATCTGCAGACACACAATTTTCACTGGAATGTAGAAGGCCCGCAGTTCAGAGAACTGCATTTGATGTTTATGGAACACTACACAGAGCTGGCATTGGCAGTGGACGAAGTAGCTGAACGCATACGCACACTGGACGTTCCTGCGCCGGGCACTTACAAGGAATTGTCCCGACTGAGCGCTATCAAGGAAGTCGACGGCGTACCGGATGGCAGGACGATGGTGAACATATTAACCGCCGGTCACGAGCAATTGGTGAAGACCTGCCGCAAGGTACTCAAGCTTGCACAAGATGCTAACGATGAATCAACAGCCGCGTTGGCTTCAGACCGTATGCGTGTCCATGAAAAAACCGCATGGATGCTGCGAGTACTCAACAAGTAATATTGGCAGCATATCGTCTTTTTGTTCTGGCGTTGATCAGCGCCAGAACAGATACCATAGCAAGTAGAGCAAGCTGAAACCCGTCAGGTAAATCATACCTGCCCATGCCAGCACGTTCATAAAGGCGGAGATGCCGCTGCCCCGAATCAGGCTGAAGTTCAGCCAGGCAAAAAACGGAGTAGTTAAAAAAGCCAGTGTCATGGCAAACGTCAGCATCGGGCTTAACGCGGTCTGGAAAAACAGAATAATTGCCATGCCAGAAGCCGCCTGCATGATTGTCCACGCACTCAAAGTCCAGGCTTCAGGCGTATCCTCGCGCTGAAACATCAAATGAAATGACTCGTTGAGTGTGCGTGCATAACCATCAAGCACCGCCAGCGTTGTGCCAAACATACACATAAACGCGATAAATGCGATAAACAGGCGCGACCATTCACCGATGGTGGATGCGTACATAGACACCAATTGTTGCGCAAAGGCGGCACTCGCCATTGCTATCGGTTGTTCAGTGCCATGTTGAAGCAAGGCGCCCAGCGCCACAAATGCCACGGCGAGGATAACCGCCACAGCATACCCCAGATTAAAATCAAACAATCCGTCAGACAGAGACACTTGTGTGAGTTTTTGTTTCGACCGTAGCCAGAGTGAGTTGATGGCAGAAAGTTCAATCGGTACCGGCATCCAGCCCATGGTTGCGACGATAAACGCCAAAGCTGACAGCTGCCAGGGAGAGGGGCTGACAAAGTCTGCTGGCGCCATAGGACCATTGCGCCAGGCAATGAACAGCGCCGCGAAGGTGCAAATCGTCAAACTCAGCATCAACAGCCGTGACAGTCCGTCTAGTAGCCGGTAGTGCCCGGCCAATAATATGGTCAGGCAGATCGCCAGCAGAATCAGACACAGAACGGTGAGACTCAGATTCCCGGGAATAAAGTATTGCAGCAGACTGGCTGTCAGCAGCAACACCCCGGCGGTATTCACTACCGCAGCGATCAGGTTGAGCACCGTAAATGCTATCAGCCAGCCCTGACCTTTTTGTTGATAACCTTCAATCAGGCTTTTGTTGTTGATCAGAGTGTACTGAACCCCAAATCTGAAAAAGGGATATTTAAATATATTGACCAGAACAATCAGCCACAATAATTGCCATCCAAACAGTGCCCCGGATTGTGTGGATGCCACCAGGTGCGATGCGCCGACTGCCGCAGACGCCATGACCAGTCCAGGGCCGAGTGCCCGCCATCGAGTGATTCGTTGTGTCTTGTCCATTATTTTGTTCTTCTGAAGTTTTAGTGCTTTCTTATATCGTTTTTTATTGTCAGGGTGCCCATAATGCGCACAGCGCAGCATAATGGAATGCTGAAACGAGAGAAAGAGACTTGAACGTGAACGGCCCTGATATCGATTCTCCTGACCCAGATCATCGCGATCGCAGTTCCGCGCAAAAAGCCGTGGATGCCACTCCCGGCCAACCCGTCAAAGTGCGTCCGGGATTGCTCCGCTCAAGTGCCATTACCGGCAGTATGACGTTTTTTTCAAGAATTTTAGGCTTGGTCAGAGATGTCGTTTTAGCAAGGGTGTTCGGACCGGGCGATGGTGCCGATGCGTTTTTTCTGGCTTTCAAGATTCCCAATTTTTTACGCAGGTTGTTTGCAGAAGGCGCATTTAACCAGGCGTTTGTTCCGGTATTGTCTGAGTTTCGCAGCCAGCGAAGTCTTGCGGATGTGCAAACCCTGATCAATGTGGTCGCTGCCTATCTGGGCACGATTCTGCTGCTAATCAGTGTGGTAGTGGTTGCCGCTGCGCCGTTGGTTGCCTGGCCCATTGCGTATGGTTTTACGGATGAACCCGTCAAGTTTGCGCTGTTTGTCGAGATGTTACGCATCACTTTTCCGTATCTTTTCCTGATTTCCATGACCGCTTTTGCGGGCTCCATTCTGAATAGTTACGACCGTTTTGCGGTGCCGGCTATCACACCTTCGCTGCTGAATATTTCGTTGATTGGTTCAGCGTTGTTGCTCAGCCCCTATTTTGACCAGCCTGAAATCGCATTGGCGTGGGGCGTTTTGATTGCAGGAATCAGTCAGTTTCTATTCCAGCTGCCGTTTCTGGTGCGCATGCAATTGATGCCGAAGCCGCGATTTATCCGCGGGCACGAAGGTGTCAGTCGCATCCTCAGATTGATGGTGCCTGCATTATTTGGCGTATCGGTCAGTCAGATCAACCTGTTGCTCGATACAGTGATCGCCTCGTTGCTGGTCTCAGGCAGTGTTTCCTGGTTGTATTTCTCGGAACGCCTGATGGATCTGCCCTTGGGGATTTTTGCCGTAGCGATTGCGACGGTGGTGCTGCCCAGTCTATCTCGCCGTCATGCGGAAAAATCGGCTCAGGAGTTTGCTGCATTACTGGATTGGGCGTTCAGGCTGATCCTGCTGATTGCCATCCCTGCGTCGCTGGCATTGGTGTTGTTGGCTCAGCCGATGATTATTACACTGTTCCAGAACGATAACTTCGATGCCTTTGATGTGACTCAGGTAACCGCCAGTCTGCAAGCCTATTCAATTGGTTTGACGGCATTTATGGCCATCAAGGTGTTTGCGCCGGGCTACTACGCAAGGCAAAACACCAGCACGCCTGTCCGTATTGGCATCATCGCCATGGTGGCCAATATGGGACTGAATATTCTGTTTGTTTTTGTCCTCGATATGGCACATACCGGGCTGGCGCTGGCCACATCACTGGCGGCATTCCTCAATTCAGGATTGTTGTTGACAGGCCTGCTGCGGGGCGGGGTTTTTTATTTCCAATCTGGCTGGCTGACGTTTCTGGCAAGGATGTTATTGGCGAACACCCTTATGTCGATTCTGATAGTCTGGCTGGCGGGAGATTGGCGTGTGTGGCTGGAATGGGATATTACCCGGCGCGCAGGCATGTTGGCTGTGGTCTGTTTTGGCGGTCTGCTGACCTACCTTGCAGCCCTGTTCGTGACCGGTATGCGGCCTGCTGATTTTCGTCGCCAAGCGTGATTGCTCTGGCTATCACATCGTGTTGGCTTGATTGCAGCGCAGACAGCCCCCAGAATACTGCAGCAATTAAATATTTCAGGATAGCAGTCATGTCAGCTAAAACGCGGGAAGTCGATAATTTGCATATCATTTCACAGGAGGAGCTGCCGACTCCTGCCGATCTTAAACGCGAAATGCCCTTAAAAGGAGAGGCGCTCGATACCGTCTTGTATGGCCACCACAGTGTGAAAGGCATTCTGGATAAAAAAGATCACCGGCTGTTGGTGGTTGTTGGCCCCTGTTCAATTCACGATACCGCGCTTGCGATGGATTATGCCCGCCTGTTAAAACCGCTGGCAGATGAGTTAAAAGACACACTGATGATCATGATGAGGGTCTATTTCGAAAAGCCGCGAACAACTGTTGGCTGGGAAGGCCTGATTTACGATCCCTATCTTGATGGCAGTCATCGCATTGAACATGGCTTGCGCATAGGCAGACAGCTAATGCTGGATATTAATGCGCTAGGCCTCCCGATTGCCGTAGAGGCGCTGGATCTGATTTCCCCGCAATATCTGCAGGATCTGGTGAGCTGGACGGCTATTGGTGCCAGAACAACCGAATCCCCTACTCACAGGAAGCTTTCCAGTGGTATTTCGTCAGCGGTTGGCTTCAAGAACAATGTAGACGGCAGTTTGTCAGTGGCAGTGAATGCAATTCGATCCGCCAGTGCGGTGAATACGTTTATCAGCGTAACTGAACAGGGCAGGGTCGCTGCGTTCCGGACCTCGGGCAACCCCCACTGTCACGTGATTCTGCGCGGTGGCAAAGAGCCCAATTATCAGGCGCCTTTTGTGGCTGCCTGCGAGGAAGAATTACGGAAAGCTGCCCTGCCTGAAAATATTCTGGTGGATTGCAGCCATGGCAATTCACGCAAGCAGTATGAATTGCAGCTTGAGGTACTGGACGATGTGGCTCAGCAAATCATTGCCGGGAACAAATCAATTATGGGGGTGATGGTAGAAAGCAATATCTGCGCAGGTAACCAGCCTATCCCGGAAGATCCGGAAGAAATCCGCTACGGGGTGTCGATCACCGATGCTTGTATTGACTGGCCCAGCACCGAAACCGCGCTTAGAAAGCTGGCCGCTCAGCTTAAACCTGTCCTGCCGGGGCGACGATAGTCCCCGGCGACCGGTAATTGATTTTTCTTGTGCCCTGCCTGTCAGAAGCTGTTGCCGATGATGGTAGACAGGGTGACCAGGCCCAACGCTACCAACATAATTACACCAACTGTTACCGCGATATTTCGTGCAACCATTTTGTCTTCCATTATCAGTCTCCAGTATCCGAGTGAAGTTAGATGCAGGTTTCTGGTTCCTTGCTGCTGGTTCGGCACCACACCCACGGTGCAATAATCCTGCACATAGATCTGGAAAATTTTGACCTGTGTCAAATAGTTAATGCTGAATTGGCGGGATGAATATGCTTCATTGATCGATCTCAATATTTTAACTATGATCCAATCAGCGCTGATGGTTCTTAAGCGCATACATCTTCAACGAAGGGAGTGTCACTGTATGTCTAACTACAAAAAAGTTCTGGTTGCCATTGATGGGTCAGACGAGTCTGACACGATTGTAAACAAGGCCGTCGAGATTGCGGGTGCCAACGGAGCTGAGTTGCACGCAGTGCTGGTGTTTGAACCGCTGTTGGGTAGTTACTCGTTTGAGCTGAACATGGCGGATTTTGAGACGGTACAGAAGGAACATCAGGCGAGGATTGCTGACAATGTGCGGACATCAATGGCAGGACTGGGTGTGCCCGCTACCCACATTCATTTCCTCGCCGGCAAGCCTGCAACCGAAATCAAAAAGCTGGTGGCTGACTCGGCAACAGATCTGCTGGTGATTGGCAGTCATGGTCATAACCCGATCCGTGCGGTGTTGGGATCAACCGCCAATGCCGTGTTGCACGGCATTGGCTGCGATGTACTGATTGTAAGGGTATAAATCCTACTCAGTCAGCACCTTCTTGATGCTGTCTGCCAGGTAATCCAGGTTGCTGTGGTTGATACCTGCGATGTTAATCCTGCTGGAGTCGACCAGATAGATGCTGTAGTCGTTGATCAGGCGATGAACCTGATCAACACTCAAGCCTAAAAACGAGAACATGCCTTTTTCGCGCTGAATAAAACTGAAGTCGTGATCCAGACCCTTGGCGGCCAGCGCGTTCACCAGTTCAGTACGCAATCCATTGATGCGGTTGCGCACTTCTGTCAGCTCGATTTCCCAATCGGCATTTAATTCACTGTCACCCAGTATTTCAATCACCACTGCGGCGCCGTGATCTGGCGGCATTGAATAAATACTGCGTGCTATTGACGCTATTTGGCTACCGGCTGCTCTGGCCGACGAGGCATTGCTACTGATTACGGTCAATGAACCGGCGCGCTCACGGTACAACCCAAAGTTCTTAGAGCACGAGCTGACAACCACCAGTTCAGGAAGTGTCTCAGCCAATAAACGCACGCCATAGCAGTCCTCTACAATGCCATCGCCCAACCCCTGATAGGCGAGGTCGATAAACGGTGTGAAGCCATTTTTGTGCGCCAACTCAGCAATTGCCTGCCATTGCTGCTGGTCAAGATCCGCACCACAAGGGTTGTGGCAGCAACCATGCAACAGCACCAGGTCACCGGCGCCAGCGCTGCTCAGGCTGTCCATCATGGCGTCAAAACGAATGGCATGATGCTGGTAGTCGTAATAAGGGTATTTACTGATGTTCAGGCCTGCCTCGCCGAGCAAGGGAATATGGTTGGCCCAGGTAGGGTCGCTGACCATAATTTTTGCGCCGGGTTTTACTTTTTGCAGAAACTCGGCGCCAAGACGCAAACCACCGCAACCACCGGGTGTCTGAAACGTTACCCGGCGTCCAGCGAGTTGATCGCGCAGTGTATTGCCAAAGATCAGGCCGGCGATCAGGTGGTTATATTCTTCCTGTCCTGCCGGAGCAACATAGGTTTTGGTCTGTTGATTTGCCAACAGACGTGTTTCAGCCTGTTTGACAGCCCGCATGACCGGTGTTTGTCCGCGTTCATCTTTATAGACTCCAACGCCCAGATCGATTTTGTGAGCATTGGTATCGGCACGAAAGGCTGCCATCAAACCGAGAATGGGATCTGCCGGCAAGCTGTTTATGGCTTCAAACATAGTCATTATCCTTTAAAAAACAGAGAGTCAGATCTGAGCACGCAGTGCCTGTGCTTTAAGTGTGTTTTGAAGCAGCGATGCTCTGGTCATCGGGCCAACGCCGCCGGGTACCGGTGTGATAAAGGAGCATTTTGTTTTTACGGAATCAAAGTGCACATCGCCAGTCAGTCTGAAGCCACTTGCCTTGCTGGCGTCGGCCACACGTGTAATGCCCACATCAATGACAACAGCACCCTCTTTGACCATATCACCGGTCACAAAGTCGGGTTTGCCAATGGCAACAATCAAAATGTCGGCGGTTCTGCAGATGTCTGCCATATTTGGCGTCCGGCTGTGAACCAGCGTGACAGTGGCGTTGCCGGGATTGCTGTTGCGCGACATCAGAATGGACATCGGTGTGCCAACGATATTGCTGCGACCGACAACAACACAATGTTTTCCTGACGTTTCAATCTGATAACGTTTCAGCAGTTCCATCACACCATTGGGGGTTGCGGAGATAAAGGTTGGCAGGGCCAGACACATGCGTCCTACACTAGCCGGGGAGAAACCATCAACATCCTTTGCCGGGGAAATCGCCAACGTTACCCGGGTTTCATCGATGTGTTTGGGCAGAGGTACCTGCACGATAAAACCGTCAATGTCGGGATTCAGATTCAATTGTTGAATATGCTCGAGCAGAGAGTCTTCGGTGATATCCGCTGGCAATCTGATCAGAGTTGAGTCAAAACCAACCTGCTTGCAGTCGAGGACTTTATTGGCGACATAGGTTTCACTGGCGCCATCGTTGCCAACCAGAATCGCAGCCAGATGCGGGACTTTGCCTCCGCGCGCTTTGATACGATTTACCTCGTCAGCGATTTCTGACTTGATCTGTTCTGCTGTGAGTTTGCCGTCAAGAATTTGCATGCTGCTACCTTGTCCAAAAACGCGCAATGATAAACGAGCGCTGCGGTAGCCTCAACAAGACGGACTGATCCGCGGCATTTCCAATGTTGATCAGGTTACCATTTGCCCGTATTGGGCATACTGAGCCAGGGTTCCTGAGGAGAAAGCGGCGCTCCACGTTGCAACAGTTCGATTGAAATGTTGTCCGGCGAGCGAATAAATGCCATGCGACCATCACGTGGTGGCCGGTTGATCATCACGCCTTTTTTCATAAGCTGTTCACAGACGGCATAGATGTTGTCGACCTGATAAGCGAGATGGCCAAAATTACGACCTTCGCCATACACTTCCGGATCCCAGTTATAGGTCAATTCAATCTGTGCATGCTCATCACCTTCAGCCGCCAGAAAAACCAGTGTGAAGCGTCCTTGTTCGCTTTCCCGGCGCTGCAATTCCTTCAGACCCAGTTTGTTGCAGTAAAAGTCCAGGGATGCATCAAGGTCACTGACGCGCACCATTGTGTGCAGATATTTCAAATTCAGTTACTCCTTTCGAGTCGCAAGGGAATATGTTCGCCCGATTGGCTCCAGTCCCCGTTGAGCGCAACAACCTGCACTCCCTCGGCATCAAACATCAAACTGCCAAAGAACTCAGCATCCAGTGTTGGTATGCTGAGCAGTACGTTGTTATTTTTCAGGCTGATGCTTGCGACGGGTAAACCGTTTCGGAACTGGGCAGGGATGTCCAGTGTTGCTGAATAAGCGTCTTTACCCCCGGCAGCAGTTATGTGCAAGACAATCTCCAGAGGATCAAATTGGGCAGCGATCAGTGTGCCACGCCAGGTGCCCGTCAGTTGTATCTCAGATTGTGCCAGTGTCGGTTTTAACCAGAGCGCTGCTAGCATCATTATGACAACAAATGAAAACACTCGGCCGGTACTGAACGCCGCACTGAGCTTGCTGAGAGTAAACATAGAACGTGATATCCGGGGCAGTGAAATGTGCAAACTGTCGCAAGGATAGCGCGCGTAAGGGTATAAAAAAAGGGCCGATGCAAGCAGCAACGGCCCTGTGACAAATGCCGGACAAGGAACCGGCATGACAAGTTAACCCGGTCGACAGGTTTTTCACGTCACATTCCTGTCAATCACTTACTTTTTCAGATACTCGTAGGTGATGTTGTAAGACTGCGTGGCATTCATGCCGTTCACCACAAAACTGGCAGCAAAGCGGGCGCGGAAGAACACGCGACTGTCAGTGACACTGACTTCGGTGATCTGGAAGTTGCTGAAAGTAGATGCATCAATACCTTCTGCGCCTTTAAGTGAGTCGCGCACTTGCTCCTCAAGTTTGTTGATATCAGCCGACCCTGGTGCCGGGATGGAATCGATCGACAGCGAGAATGGCTGAGTGGTCGTGAAACCGAAGATGGTGGCAGCCACGGTACCATTGATGTTCAGTCGATAGTCACCTGCAGGGATATCAATCACCGGTTCATCAATGGGCGGTGGCGGAGGGTTACCGCCCAGTTCGGCGCGCAATTGAGCGACAGTGTTGGCCAGTGCGCCGATGGTGACCAGCGAGTTTCCAAACTGACCGCCGGTGACATACACCGTGCCGTCCTTGATGCCGATGGCCGTGCCAGTGCCCTGATACTGGCGACCGATAAATCCATCAACAATTTCGTACGCGTGATTCAACGACACCGATGCCTTGGGGAAGATGGCACTGTAAACTTGTTCAGCCAGTTTAAACATGTCGGAAATGGCCGCGAGGTCTGGTGGTGTTCCACCCAGCAGATTACAGGACTTGCTGTTGCTGGTTTTTGTGCCGGTAAACTGACCAAGGAACTGATTTGTCGTGGAAAATACATTCAGTTCATTAAACGTGCCTGTACTGATGTTGGAGAGTGCCAACTTGACTCCCACAGTCGGTGCGTGCCACACGGCTTCAGCGGTATTGCTGCCCTCCAGCACCGGGTTAGCCAGAATGTACTTGTCGATGCACAACGTGCCGTCTGACGAGATCACAACATCAAGTTTGTCACCATTTACCAACGGTGCGCCTTGATGTGCTGAACCAAATGTCAGCGAGTACGTCCCTTCCAACCCGGCGGGAATGGTTGCCGAACTTTGCGCAACAAGCTGTTGTGAGCCAAGGGCAAATGCCGCGATGGCAAGCAGTCTGGATGCCAGACGAAGGGGGAAGTTGAGTGTTTTCATCGATTCAGCTCCATGGTAAGACTTTACGTAGGTGTCAAAAAGTGGCCTGCGAAGAAAGTGCGTCCCTGCACTTCGGTTGAAAAGATTAGATGAATCGCCATGCTTTGTAGACCCCCTGATCGGGGGGCGGGTTTTAAGCGTGGTAAAAGGTGCTAAGATTTCGCCTGGACATCAGTTGCTTTTCAGACATGGACATCATGAATCCCGATCAACGCAATAAATATGTATTAACCGTATCCTGCCCCGAAGCCAATGGCATTGTGCGTGCAGTCAGTGATTTTCTGTTTCAGCGCGGTGCAACCATCAGTGAAGCTGCGCAACATCGTGATCCGGTCATTGACCGGTTTTTTATGCGTGTTGAATTTGAAGAAGTTGAAGCGGATTTGCCGTCTGCTGAAAAACTCAATGAGGATTTTGCACCGCTGGCACGTCAATTTGATATGCAGTGGAGTTTTTTTGAACTACGCAAGCGTCCGCGAGTACTCTTGGCAGTGTCAACTCATGGTCATTGTCTGACCGACTTGTTGCACCGCTGGAGCAGTGGTGCACTGCCCGCGGATGTGGTGGGCGTCGTCTCCAATCATGAAGCGATGAGAGGCATATCCGAATGGTACGGTCTGGATTTTTATTATCTGCCGTTAACGCCGGAGACCAAGTTGCAGCAGGAACAGGCGATGATCGATATCATCCAAGCGAAGCAAGTCGATTTGCTGGCGCTCGCCCGCTACATGCAAATTCTCTCGCCGCGGATGTGTGAGTTGATGGCGGGCCGGGCGATCAATATTCACCATTCATTTCTGCCTGGATTCAAGGGCGCGAATCCCTATCGGCAGGCATACATGCGCGGGGTCAAGATCATTGGTGCCACTGCGCATTATGTCACCATGGATCTGGATGAAGGCCCCATCATTGAACAAGCGGTTGAACGCATCGACCATAACTTTGATATCGATGAACTGGTGCAGATTGGACGTGATGCCGAGTGCGCTGCCTTTGCTCGCGCAGTAAAGTGGCACTGCGAACATCGCATCATTGTTAATGGCAACAAAACCGTGGTGTTCAAGTAACGGGAGTTACACCCTATGCTGGTGTCTTTAGGTACCCTTGCCGGTGGTTTGGGTTTGTTTCTGCTCGGCGTTTCCATGATCACGGACGGTCTGAAATTGGCCGCTGGGGGGGCGCTGCGCGATATTCTCGGGCGCTCAACGCGCACCACCTGGACCGGTATTCGTTCCGGATTTATCCTGAGTAGCCTGGTGCAATCATCCAGTGCTATCACCATTGCAACAATCGGGTTTGTAAACGCCGGTTTGTTGGGTATCCATCAGGCGTTGGGTATCGTGCTGGGCGCAACCATCGGTACGACCACAACGGGCTGGTTGGTGGCTCTGGTAGGTTTTCAATTCAAAATCAGCACCTTTGCCATGCCCATGATTGGTGTAGGCATGATTATGCGGTTGGCCGGTGCGTCAAGTCGCACGGGCGCATTTGGCGAAGCCTTGGCGGGGTTTGGACTGTTTTTTGTTGCCATCGATTTTCTCAAAACCGCGTTTGAAGGCGTCGCCAGTTCGGTCGACATAGCCAGTCTGTCTCCCGAAGGCTTTACAGGCATGATGTTGTGTGTGCTGATTGGCATGGTGATGACCATGTTGACCCAGTCTTCCAGCGCAACCATTGCCATTGCATTAACGGCGCTGTCAGGTGGTTTTTTAACCTTCCCTGCCGGTGCGGCCATGGTCATTGGTGCAACGGTTGGCACGACCTCTACATCTGCGCTGGCAGTTATTGGTGCAACACCAAACGCCAAGCGAGTGGCTGCCGGCCACGTCTGCATCAACAGTTTCAGTGCGACGGTCGGGGTAGCTATCTTGCCAGTTGTGCTATGGGCCTCCACACACGACACCTGGATTCACGATTATCCGGCGCTGGCAATCGCTTTTTTTCATACGTCTTTAAATCTGCTCGGTGTGCTGTTGATGCGTCCATTGGTGGGCCGACTTGGGCATTTTCTGGAGCAACGTTTTATCAGCAAGGCGGAGGAATTGGGGCGACCCCAGTATCTGGACAGCAACGTGATGGTCTCGCCATCGTTGGCCATGGATGCCTTCTTGCTGGAATTACAGCGTATGGCCGAGCTGACCAGGGCACACGCGATTGATTCATTTAATAATGAAGGTCCCCCGGGCAAAGCTTTGCAACAGCAGCACGATGGTTTGCGGGAATTGGCTCAGTTTGTAGAAACGTCAGTCACCCGCCTTGAAGCTGATCGGCTGGAGGCATCGATTGCCAGGCAGTTGCCGATGATTCTGAGAATCGCCAATTATATTGATGAGGCGGTGGCGCTTGCGCATGCCAATGCTGAATCCGACCGGGATGTGGAGTTTTTGATTCAATCACCCGTGAAGGGCGAGATTCTTGCTTTTCAGGCAGCAGTTGTGGCGATGATTGGACGTTGTGATCCGCGTGCCGCTGATTTCAGCGCAGATGCTATTGAGGCAGACTATCAATTACTGCGCGCTCAGTTCAGGCAATTAAAAACCACCTTGCTCGAGGCCAGTGTGCGCGGCGTGATTCCCTTGCGACATATGAACCCGGCTATCGAAAGTCTGCGCATGATGTTGAGGGTCTGTGAGCGCTCAACGCGTATCGCCGTGCGTCTTGCAGAGCTTGGTCGCGAGCAACCAGCTGTTGATAACAAAGTCCGCGTCAAGACTGCCGATGACGTCTCCAACATCAACGTGTCAGCAGAAACAGGTAAGTCAAATGACTGAGGCGCTTGTATTACAGTATTGTCATAAATTTGTCATATCCCGCGTTTATAGTGCCGTCATTGACTGAATCCAGTCACCTGACCACATGCTCTGACAGGGAGAACAAGGGATGAACAAATTCAAACAACTGATTGCAGCAATCAGTTTGACCAGCGGGCTGACAATGCCAATGTTTTCAATGGCTGATGTTGATCCGTCTCTTGCCGAGTACGTCCGTGCCTCTGGCGTTTCAGGCAATCTGTCGAGTATTGGCTCTGACACCTTGAACAACCTGATGACACTCTGGGCCGAGGAGTTTGCAAAATTTTACCCGAACGTGAACGTACAAATTCAGGGAGCAGGTTCCTCCACTGCGCCGCCCGCACTCACTGAAGGTACGGCCATGCTGGCACCCATGAGTCGTCCGATGCGTCAATCTGAAATTCAGGAATTTGAAGCGCGTTTTGGTTATCAGCCAACAGAGTTGCCGGTAGCGATTGATATGCTCGCAGTTTACGTCAACCGTGATAACCCCATCACCAGCCTCAGTTTGCCTCAGGTTGATGCCATTTTCTCCGCCACCAGACGTTGTGGTGCACCTGCTGATATTGAGCGTTGGGGTGATCTGGGGTTAACGGGCGCCTGGGAAAATCGTGATTTCACCTTGTATAGCCGCAATGCAGTGTCCGGAACCTACGGCTTTTTTAAAGACAACGCTTTGTGTGGCGGCGACTTCAAATCCAGCATCAACGAACAGCCAGGCTCCTCGTCAGTCGTGCAGGGTGTCACTGAGTCAATAAATGGCATCGGATACTCGGGTATTGGATACCGCACATCTGGCGTGCGTGCAGTTCCGCTGTCTGCATCCGAAGGTGCAGAGGTGTTTGAGGCATCCGCAGAAAATGGCATCTCCGGCGATTACCCGCTGTCCCGTTTCCTGCTGGTTTACATCAATAAACACCCGAACCGCGAATTGGATCCGGTAACACGCGAGTTCATCAAAATGGTATACAGCAAGCAGGGTCAGGAAGTGGTTGATCGTGACGGTTACGTTCCGTTGCCCGCTGCCGTTGTTGACCGCATGCTGGAGCAACTCGGTATAAACTAAGCAATAAAGCAGGTTATTGTCGACCCGGGATGACCGGGTCAGACAAGCGACTTGTGTGGATTTTTAAAACAAAAGGCAAGTCCGGGCAGGAGCACGCTTTTACATGACAGACAAAAACCCGGGAACCCCCTCGATTGCCGCTGCAGACAAGAAACCTGCAGAACCTTTGGCCATGACCTTGACGCGTAAATCCGGAAGCAGTCTATTACCCGATCTGGCCAGCCGCATCACCCTGAGAAAAAAACGCGCTCGCCGCGACAAACTGGCGCGCTGGGGTATCACAACAGCCGGATACGGTGTTGTTGTTGCGCTGTTAACTATCTTTGTTTACCTGTTTTACGAAGTTGCGCCGATTTTGCGCGGCGCATCAATCGATAATCAACATCAATACTCATTGCCTGAGCAACAGTCTGATACGCACCGATTGCTGATTGATCGCTATGAAATGTTGGGCATTCAATATACCGGTGCCGGTGAGGCTGTGTTTTTTGACGCCGCATCGGGTGCCGAGCAGCTCCGGGTTGCCATTCCTGTGCCGCCGGGCGCGAATGTCAGCAGTTTCGGTTATGGCGAAACCATTTCCAACACGGTGGTGTATGGTTTTGACAACGGTGCTGCCGTGCTTGCGCGACATGCCTTCAGAGTCAGTTTTCCAAACGATCAACGTGTGGTTGCGCCACGCATCGACTACCCTCTCGGTGAATCTGCTGTCCAAATTGACCCGCAAGGTCAACCGTTGCGATTGATCACAACGGAAGTGCTGGCGCGTGGTGCTGCAACCACCGCGGTCGCCGCGGTTACACAGGACAACCGGTTATTGCTGACGCGCATCACATCAAGAAGCAATTTGCTAACCGGCGCTGTGCAATTGAATACCAGCGTACAAACATTGCCCCCCATCCCCGGACGCGCGCAGCAGTTATTGCTGGACAAGTCCTTGCGCAATCTGTTTGTGCTTGATGATCAAGGTGTTATCCACTATTACGACATTGTTGATCCAGCACAGGCAAGACTGGTCGAATCTGTCAACGCTGGGCAGGGCGAACGTATCACTGCGGCAGAGTTTCTGGTCGGGTCTGTTTCCATTGTCATTGGTACTGAGTCAGGGAAACTCAGTCAGTGGTTTCTGGTGCGCGATGAGAACAACAATTCGACGCTGACGCAGATTCGTGAATTTGACAGCCATGAAGCCAGCATTACGGCAATTGCTCCCGAACATACCCGGAAAGGGTTTATTGCTGTGGATGCTGCCGGGCAGGTGGGTGTGCACTATGGCAGTTCTTCGCGTACCTTGTATCTGGATCAGGTCAGTGAGCGCGGTTTGGCGAATATTGCGATTTCCCAAATCAATAGCCGGCTTTTGTGGCTTGATGACCAGCAGCAGGTTAGCTCAGCCTCACTATGGAACGAACATCCGCAACTGTCTTGGGCGGCGATGTGGAATAAAGTCTGGTATGAAGGACGGGAAGATCCCGAATATATCTGGCAGTCCTCTTCAGGCTCGGATGAATTTGAGTCCAAATTCAGTCTGGTTCCGCTGACAATAGGTACTCTAAAGGCGGCCCTGTACGCCATGCTATTTGCCATGCCGCTGGCCATCGCGGGAGCAATCTACACGGCTTATTTTATGACCCCCAAATTGCGCGGTGTGGTCAAACCCAGTATCGAAATCATGGAAGCCTTGCCAACGGTGATTTTGGGATTCCTGGCAGGTCTGTGGCTGGCGCCGTTTGTCGAAAACAACCTGCCAGCCGTGTTCAGCTTTTTCCTGTTGATGCCATTAATGTTACTGTTGTTTGCTTTTCTGTGGACGCGCCTGCCTGGTGGCCTGCGTTCGCACATTCCGGAAGGTTGGGAAGCGGCATTGTGCGTGCCTGTGATTTTGATATTTGGTACGGTCTGTGTGCAGTCCAGTCCGTGGGTAGAAGTCTGGTTGTTCAACGGCAGCATGCGTCAGTGGTTTACCGACATCGGTGTCAACTACGATCAGCGGAATGCCCTGATTGTGGGTATTGCCATGGGGTTTGCGGTCATTCCCACCATCTTTTCGATCGCCGAAGATGCGGTATTTACCGTACCACGTCACTTGACTCAAGGTTCTCTGGCATTGGGCGCAACACGTTGGCAGACCGTCATGGGCGTGGTGCTGCCTACCGCCAGTCCAGGTATCTTTTCAGCGGTGATGATGGGTTTCGGCCGCGCCGTGGGTGAAACCATGATTGTACTGATGGCGACCGGCAATAGCCCGGTGGTGAATTTCAATATCTTTGAGGGTATGCGGACATTGTCAGCCAATATTGCCGTCGAATTGCCGGAAACTGCAGTAGGCTCTTCACACTTCAGAGTATTGTTCCTTGCAGCATTGGTGTTGTTGGCACTGACATTTGTTGTGAACACGTTGGCTGAGATTATTCGCCAGCGTCTGCGACAACGCTACAGCAACCTGTAATTCGAAAGAGCCAGTTCAGAGAGACGAGCACAAATATAATGGCGTATATGCGACAGTGGTTTAAGAGCGGCACCCCATGGATCTGGCTTAACGGCGGGGCAGTAGCCTTCAGTATGATCATGGTCGCTGGTCTGATCGGATTGATTGCAGTGCGCGGTTTTGGTCATTTCTGGCCATCTGATGTTGCGTTGATCAATCTGACCACTGCCAGTGGTGAGCAGCGCACCTTGATTGGTCAACTGGTGCGTAGTCAGACCGTACCCGCTGTAGTTGCGCGTGATTCAGGTGAAACGGTACCCGATGATGTCGAGCTGGTGACCCGTCACCTTATCAAAACTGGCAACCGTGACCAGACGGGCCAGGACTTTGTCTGGTACCTCGAACTCGGGATGCAACCTTGGCAGTATCCACGCGACATCATGGTGATCGAGCGGCGGGAATGGGGGAATTTTTATGGTCAACCAGTCGCATTGCTGAGTGAAGGTTCTGTGATCGCCACGCCAGACTCCGCAGATTTTATGTCTCAGTTGCAGGCCGCTGTATCACGTAGCATCGACTTACATGAAGAGATCCGTCGGCTGGAACGTGGTGCTGTCGGGCGGATCAATACGCAATTGGAACGGCTAAGGCTTGACGAGCGTCGCCTTGAGCTTGACGAACCACCCGCCGATGTTAAGGCGGCAGAATTGGGTCGCATCGCTGCAACGCGTGCAACCCTCGATGATGAATATGCAGTGCTGCGTCAGGAATTGGATGTGATATATGCCAGTACCCGACGAGACACCTTGCAGATGCGCATGGCGGATGGCAATGAGGTTAATATTTCATTGGCAGCCATTGTGCGGATTACCGAACCCAATGCCATGTCTGTGTTTGGCAAGTCTGCGCAATATGTTGAGCGTCTGTGGGAATTCCTGAGCGACGATCCGCGGGAAGCCAATACGGAAGGTGGTATATTCCCGGCGATATTCGGCACAGTGACCATGGTGATGGTGATGTCAATCATGGTGACCCCGTTTGGCATACTTGCGGCCATCTATCTGCGAGAGTATGCAAAACAAGGCACCATGACACGGATTATCCGTATCTCGGTTTATAACCTCGCCGGTGTCCCTTCAATTGTTTATGGTGTGTTTGGTTTGGGCTTTTTTGTTTACTACCTTGGCGGCAGTCTCGACCAGATGTTTTACGAAGCCGCGCTGCCCACACCGACCTTCGGCACACCCGGTTTGTTCTGGGCATCTCTGACACTGGCCTTGTTGACGTTGCCCATTGTGATTGTCTCCACCGAAGAGGGCCTGGCGCGTATTCCCAGCACGATTCGACAAGGCAGTCTGGCACTGGGTGCAACCAAGTCCGAAACTTTGTGGAAAGTTGTTGTACCCTTGGCAACCCCAGCAATGATGACCGGGCTTATTCTGGCGATTGCGCGAGCTGCAGGTGAAGTAGCGCCGTTGATGCTGGTGGGCGTGGTGAAACTGGCCCCAGCCTTGCCGATTGACGCCACGTTCCCGTTCCTGCATCTGGATCGCAAGATCATGCACCTTGGATTCCATATTTATGATGTCGGTTTCCAAAGTCCGAATGTGGAGGCAGCGCGACCACTGGTTTATGCGACGGCCTTGATTCTGGTTATTCTTATTATGGTGCTCAACCTGGCGGCGATCAGCATTCGTAACCATCTGCGTGAACGTTATCGCAGCGCCGGTGAATAACATCAGCCTTTGATAAATATGTGTTTTTGCAACAACAGGATCTGACATGACAGGTGAACAGCCAAATACAACAGCAGTGGATTTGATGGCGCCCCCGCCAGAATCACCAACCCGACGTGAGCGCCCGGCTATCTCAGCTGCCTCGGCTCGCAAGATAGGTGATCGGGATACCATGTCCCTGAGCGCCGAGGTCGCAAAAATACAGGTCAACCATCTGGATCTGTTTTATGGGGCTGATCAAGCGTTAAAAGACATCAATCTGATGATCCCTGAAAAGCGTGTCACTGCGTTTATCGGTCCATCCGGTTGTGGTAAATCGACTTTGTTACGCTGTTTTAACCGCATGAATGATCTGGTGGACATCTGCCGCATCAAAGGCGAAATTGTCATGGATGGCAAAAATATCTATGACCGTGACGTTGATGTCGCGGATCTGCGTCGCAGTGTGGGGATGGTGTTCCAGAAGCCAAATCCCTTTCCAAAATCCATTTATGAAAATGTGGCCTATGGGCTGCGTCTGCAAGGCGTGACGTCCCGTCGGGTTCTTGACGAAGCGGTTGAAAAATCATTGCGCGCTGCTGCTTTGTGGGATGAAGTCAAAGACAGGTTGCAGGACAACGCATTTGGTATGTCAGGTGGTCAACAACAACGTCTGGTGATTGCCCGGGCAATTGCCATTGAGCCGGAAGTGATCCTGTTGGACGAACCGGCCTCAGCGCTGGATCCCATCTCGACACTCAAGATTGAAGAGCTGATTAACGAACTGAAGCAGGATTACACGATTATTATCGTGACTCACAACATGCAACAGGCTGCGCGTGTGTCAGACTACACTGCCTTTATGTACATGGGTAACCTCGTCGAATACGGTGATACTGACACATTGTTCACCAACCCGAACAAGAAACAAACGGAAGACTACATCACCGGTCGTTATGGTTAGCACGTACCTCGTTACGGAGCGCCCATCACGCTGCGGATCAGCGGCCCTGCGCCGAGATTGCCGGTAAGGTTGTCGCGCGCCACATTAGCACGCGTGTCGGGATTGGTGGCATCTCTCGGCTGGCCGCTGTGGTTGGCAGCAGGTGCTTCAAGTTCCGCAAAAAACTCCACCGTACTATTTTGCTCAACACCCGCAAAACGGTAGATGGCATTGGGGTCTTCGTCGCCGCAATCGATGAGATCACTGCGACGCTGACGCTCATCACAGTCGATGTTGTTATATGCCCTGCCGGTAGCATCACTCTGTGCCTGAGAGCGGATGACATCCCTCAGATCCAGTAAGGCGGGGGCCACCAGCCTCGGTACCTGTGACGGTTGCTCGGGCGGAACAATCGGGTCGGGGAGCGGTTCTGACAAAGGTGTGTTGGACGCCGGTACGTCTACCGGCACGTCTGCCGCGACTTCGGTGGCTGCTTCAGTGACAGGCTCCTCAATCAGTTCTTCTGCAATTGGTGCTTCGATGGGTGTTTCCTGTGGCACAGGTCGGGGCCGGAAACTGATCTGAATGCTGGCAGGAGGCGCCTGAAAAGCCTCGGGTTGAACATCCGGTCTTGACATCAGTTCACGCACAACAATCAACAAACACGCGTGCAACAGGATGCTTGCGCCAATTGGAAGCAGCTGTTGTTGCAGCGTACGAACGGGTGTCTGAGCATCATGGGCGTCGCTCTCGTCCTGATCAACACCCTCCAGTGTCTCGCCCATGCCAGGATTAACAAGCAAATTGAAGACAGGCTCAAGCAACGGCTCTGAGGTCGATGCTGGTAACATCTCTTCAAAATCGTGCTGCAGTGGCTCGTCAGCGTGCGATATCCACATATTATTGAGTCCAGACCCAGTTCAGCAGAGCGTCAGCGAGTTCCTGGCCAGGCCCCGTATCGGCGGCGGTGTGATTCAGTATAGCGATTACCACATAGTGTTTGCCGGAGCGAGCGTGCACATAACCGGCAACACCGGCCACATTGTCCAGCGACCCGGTTTTGACATGCATGCTGCCGGCCGGACCTTCCCGGGTCAACCGTGTTCGCATGGTGCCGTCCATCCCGGACAACGGCAGAGATGCCACAAACTCCGCCATGACCGGACGCTGATAACCCCGCTCCAGTACGTCTCCCAGCATGGCACTGGTCAAACGCACGTCCCGCGATAAACCGGAGCCATTGACCATGACCATCTGTGAATGATCGATGTTGTGGGTTTGGAGGTAAGCGTGTAGAGCCTCGATACCTTTTTCAACCGTTGCTGGCGCGCCTGCGCGCTCCAGGCCCATCGTCAGCAGCAGTTGGCGGGTCATCATGTTATTGCTGTATTTGTTGATGGACTTGATCACGTCGGCGAGCGGAGGGGAAGCATGGCGAACAATCGGTGTTAGCGATGGGTCGGATGGCAGCGCTTTTTCGCGCAGGCTGCCATTAAATTCGCCTCCCAACTCCTGCCACAACTGCTTGAACAACCCATACGCATACGCGGGTGCGTCGAGCACCGAGCGGGCGAGTACGTATTCATCACAGCGTGAAGGAAAGCGACCGCTGAATGTCACGGTATTGCCAGCACTGTCGACATCAAATCGGATACCACGCTGAAAACCACTGCAAGCGGCATCACGCTGACTCAGTTGATTGACGATGGCAAGATTGGGTAACGCCGGATCAGCGTTGATGATGACATCACGGCCGTTGGCATGTGGGTAAAAGTAAAAATTTACCGTTTGGAAGTTCACCATCAGCGCATGCGGTAACACGTTATAGGCGCGGCGGCTGTCATTGTCGATCAAGGGTTCCTGACTCACGGATGGATGAAACAGGTGGGCGTCAATAATCAGGTCGCCGGTGATGTTGTTTACACCACGGCGCTGTAGTGTTTTTAACAAACTACGGAGATGCTCTTCGACCAGAAATGGATCACCGCCACCCCGTATAAGCAAATCACCTTGCAACGTGCCTTCACTGATCTCACCCAACGCATACACGTCTGTTTTCCATGTATACGTCGGGCCTAACAGTTCCAACGCTGCCAGAGTCGTCAGTGTCTTGATGGTAGATGCCGGGTTTAATGGCAGGTGTTCGTTAACTGCTAACAGCGGCGTTTGATGACCCACTTCTTTTACATACAGGGTGTAAGTATTCTCAGGCAGACGGTGCCCATTAATCACTACTTGCACTGCTGGCGGAATCGCTGTCTGCGCGAGGCTGATGGGACTAAAGATCAACATGAAGCCAGATGCCAAGCAGCCTTTACGAAGACCCGCAAAGATGGAGCACAAACCAGACCGGACGTTGGTCATCTGTCCATAGAAGGACGGTGTTGTTGTGATCAGTTGCATCGGTCAGACTCATTAAGCTATAAGTTTCTGCCCCAGCAAAGGAGCTAAATAACGCCCGGTATGCGACTTCTTGCTCCTGGCTACTTTCAACGGCGGCCCCTGCGCTACCACGTTGCCGCCACCGTCGCCTCCCTCGGGCCCCATATCAATCACCCAGTCAGCTTCCGCAATGACATCCAGATTATGTTCGATCACAATGACCGAATTCCCCGCATCCACCAGGCGATGCAAGACCCGCAATAATTTCTCCACATCTGCCATGTGCAAGCCTACGGTGGGTTCATCCAGCACGTACAATTTATGCGGTGGTTTACTGCCCCTCAAGCTCAGATGTGGTTTGGCTTTGGCCAGTTCAGCAACCAGTTTGATTCGTTGCGCCTCACCTCCGGACAGCGTCGGGCTCTGCTGACCGAGCGTCAGATACCCGAGGCCAACATCCTGCAGCAAGCGCAAGGCATGAAAAATTGACGGTACCGATTCGAAAAACACCACGGCCTCGTCGATGTCCATGGCCAGTACCTCGCCAATGTGTTTGCCTTTGTATTGTACCGACAAGGTTTCCGGATTAAATCGCCAGCCCCCACACGCCTCACAATCCACGCGCACATCGGGCAGAAAATTCATTTCAATTTTCTGCATGCCGTTGCCAGCGCAGGTTTCGCAACGACCGCCTGACACGTTAAATGAAAACCGGCCCGGTAAATACCCACGCAATCGCGCGTCCACCGTGTCGGCAAACAATTTACGAATGATGTCCCAGATGCCCACATAACTGGCCGGGCAAGAACGCGGCGTTTTGCCAATAGGGGTCTGATCCACCTGTAGAATACTGTCGATGGATTGCCAACCGTCAAGGGTGTCACATCCTTGCCATTTGATTGCTTTACGTGCTGATTTTTTGGTGAATCTTCCCGCTGTACTGACCGCAGCGTGCACATTGTTAAACAGTACACCGCGAATCAAGGTGCTTTTTCCGCTGCCACTGACCCCACTGATCGCCACCAGTCGGCGCAAAGGAATATTGACATCGAGTGTGCGCAAATTGTTGAGGCGTGCGCCAGTAATGCTGAGTTGCTCAACCTCAAATTGGTCGCGGCTGTGATTGTCACGAACATCTGACAACGGATGTCGAATGGGGTTGGCAAGAAACTGCCCTGTCAGGGAACGTTTGTTTTTCTTTAGCTGTGCCAGTGTACCGGTCGCCACGATTTCCCCGCCTTTGACGCCGGCGCCAGGTCCCACATCTATCAGGTAATCCGCTTCGGCCATAGTGGCATCATCGTGCTCCACCACCACAACTGTGTTGCCGTGTTGCTGTAGTTCGCGCAGCGTTTTAATCAGCAGCGCATTGTCTCGGGCATGTAAGCCTATGGTGGGTTCATCCAGAATGTAACACACGCCTTGCAGATTGGAGCCCAGCTGTGAGGCCAGACGTATGCGCTGTGCTTCCCCGCCGCTGAGCGTGGGGGCGGCGCGATCCAGACTGAGATAACCCAGCCCTACTTTTTGCAGAAAATTCAGTCGTCCGGTCAATTCAGGCAGAATGTCGCGGGCAATATTGTCCTGCTTTTTGTCCAGTTTGATGCGGCTGATGGTGGTGGCTGCATGATCAACGGACTGTTGAGTCAGCTCCGCTATATTCCACTGTTGAAACCGTACTGCCAGCGCCACGGGATTCAGTCGTGTGCCTTTGCACTTTTTACAGGGTTTGCCGACGTCATTATTTTCCGGGTCAAGCCAGTGCTCTTCCTCCCCGGTGAGTTCCTCTGAAAATTCCGGCAGAATTTCACCTGTGCCAAAACAGCTGAGGCACCAGCCGTGTTTTGAGTTGAAGGAAAACAGGCGCGGGTCAAGATCATCAAAACTGTCGCCACAGGACGGACACGCGCGGCGGGTTGAGAAAAGGGCATCAGTGGCGGCCGGCTTTTTGCGGGCGCCGGGTTTGACACCCGTTCCTGCGTCAAGCGGGCTCACCATAAACAGGCCATTACCCACCGCCAGCGCTTCATCCAGCAATAAGGTCAGTGCTTTTTCACTCGTGTGCGTGATGGTGATCTGGTCAATCAGCACTTCAATATTGTGTTCTTTAAACCGATCCAGCACAGGCCAGTCATCGCTGGGGAGGTAGTTTCCGTCTACCCGTAGCTGGTGATAACCTTTGCCGGCGGCCCAGGCAGCCAGTTCTTTGTAAATGCCTTTGCGTCCAACAACAACCGGTGCCAACACGTTTACCGTCTGTCCCTGCCAGTCACTCATCAGGCGCGCCAGAATCATGTCGCGGCTTTGTGGTTCAATCGGCACATCGCAGCCCGGGCAGTATTGCGTACCGAGCTTGACAAAAATCAACCGTAAAAAGTGATAGATCTCGGTCAGTGTGGCGACGGTACTTTTACGGCCACCGCGACTGGTACGTTGTTCAATGGCCACGGTCGGCGGGATGCCATGGATCGCATCAACATCCGGGCGAGCGGCCGGCTGCACAAATTGCCGTGCGTAGGCATTAAGCGATTCCAGATAACGGCGCTGGCCCTCAGCAAAAACGATATCAAAGGCCAGTGTGCTTTTACCGCTGCCGCTGACGCCGGTCACCACAGTGAACTTGTTCCAAGGAATGCTGACGTCGACATTTTTTAAATTATGTTCGCGTGCGTGATGAATCTGGATGGCGGCTTCGCGTTTGACCGTGTGACCAGAGCCGGTGCTTGTGACCGGCAATTTGCCCGATTTGCTGCGTTGGAGTTCTTGCTCATACTGAAGTAATGCGTCAGCAGTATGACCTTGGGCATGCGCGCTGAACCAGCCGGGCGTGCCGCTGGCAATCAACTGCCCGCCGTCAGCGCCGCCTTCCGGGCCGATATCAATCAGCCAGTCGGCAGCACGAATGACATCCAGATTGTGTTCGATAATCAGCAGCGAGTGACCAGCATCCATCAGTTTCCGGAAGGCCTTGAGCAACACATGGATGTCGTGAAAATGCAGCCCGGTGGTGGGTTCGTCAAACAGGAATAATATGCCTTTGCTGGCCGCTGCAGATTTTTTGCCTGCTTTTGCGGCGGTCGGTAACTCCGCCAGATGGCCTGCGAGTTTCAGTCGTTGCGATTCTCCACCACTCAGCGTAGGTACCGCTTGTCCCAGTTGCAGGTAGTGCAAGCCGACATCAATTAACGGCTGCAGGCAGTGCTCAACTTCCTTGTCGCCGTCAAAAAAATCGAGTGCTTCCTCAACCGTTAACTCGAGCACGTCGGCAATGGATAGTGCGCGGGCATTCTTGGCAGGATCCAGCAGGGTGATATCCAGAATCTCCCGTCGATAGCGTTTTCCGTTACATTCGCTGCAGCGCAGATACACATCGCTGAGAAACTGCATTTCCACGTGTTCAAAACCATTGCCTGCACACACCGGGCAGCGGCCGTTGCCGGAGTTGAAGCTGAAAATGCCGGGCGTGTAACCACGCTCTTTTGCCAGAGGCTGATCAACAAAACGTTTGCGAATGACGTCAAACGCGCCGACATAAGTTGCCGGAATGGAACGCGTGGTTTTGCCTAACGGGCTTTGATCAACAAATACAATCGTAGACAGTTGTTGCTGGCCGTTGATGCTGTCATGCGCGCCGGGTGCTTCAGTGGTGATGCCAAAGTGACGACACAAGCCGCGATACAACACATCCCGCATCAGCGTGGATTTGCCGGATCCGCTGACCCCGGTGATACACACCAGTTTTTGCAGCGGGATGTCCAGATTGATATTTTTTAAATTATTTTCACGCGCCCCTCTGATGGCGATGTTGGTTTTTGCCAGCAGATTGTCTGTCAACGCGGAGGCGGATGGCTCCGCCACCAGCAACTCACTGCGTAAATAACGCGCGGTCAGTGAGTCTTTGTCGCGCAGCAACTCGGCGGGAGTTCCCATAAATCGCACTTCACCGCCACGTTTACCGGGGCCGGGGCCGATATCAATAATCAGATCAGCCGCCAACATGACTTGTGGATCATGTTCAACCACAATCAGAGAGTTACCAGCATCGCGCAGTCGATGCAGAATGCTGACCATGCGCTGCATATCGCGTGTGTGCAACCCGATGCTGGGTTCATCAAGCACAAACAAAGTATTTACCAGTGAGGTGCCCAAAGCCGTTGTCAGATTGATACGCTGCACCTCGCCGCCGCTGAGCGTGCGCGATTGCCGGTCCAATGTGAGATAACCCAGCCCGACGTCCAACAAGTAATTGAGTCGTGAGCGAATTTCACCCAGCAACAGCTCGGTTGCAGCATCCAGTTTGCCCGGCATGCGCAGCTCTTTAAAATAGGCCGCACAGTCCTGAAGCGATAACAGCATCAACTCATGGATAGGGTAACTGTGCGCGGGAAAGCCCTGTTCACCAGCCTGTGTTGGTTGCTGATGCAGTCGCCACCATAAGGCCTCCGGTTTCAGGCGTGCGCCATGACAGGCATGACACTCGGTATAAGCGCGGTACCGCGACAGCAGCACCCGAATATGCATTTTGTAGGCACGGCTTTCCAGCCACGCAAAAAATCGGCGGATGCCATACCATACTCCGTCCTGCCAGCCGCCTTCACCTTCTTGCACCCAGGATTTGTGTTGTTCCGAGAGCGATTTCCAAGGGGTATCCAATGGGATGCCGGCTTTGCGGGCATACTTTTCAAGATCATCCTGGCATTCTTTGTAACTGGCACTTTGGAAAATTTTGATCGCGCCGTCGCGCAATGATTTGTTGTGATCAGGGATGACCAGATCAAAATCGACATCAATGATGCGCCCAAAACCTTTACAACTCTCACAGGCGCCGATGGGTGAGTTAAACGAAAACAAGCCGGGGCCAGGTTCACTGAATTGTTTGTCGCAGTCCGGACAATGCAAGTGGCTGGAGTATGCTTTGATCTGTTGGTGATCGCTGTCCGGTTCGCAATACACTATGACGTGACCGCTGCCGTGGTGAAGGGCGGTTTCGATCGCCTCACCCAGTCGCTCACGATTGCCCTCATTGAGCCGCAGCCGGTCCTGAACGGCGTGCACATGGTGCTCGTTCTGCACTTGAATACGGGTGTATCCCTGCTGATTCAACCATTGCAGAATTTCATCACCGGAAAAATTATGCGGCACATTCACAGGTAAACAGATGTGCAAGCGCGTGTCGGTTGGCAGACTAGCCATCAAATCCGCAATGATGGTTGGGGTGGTATCACGTTTGACTTCACGCTGGCAGCCGGGACAATGCAGATGCGACAGGCGTGCATAAACCAGTTTGATGTAGTCATTCAGCTCGGTCATGGTGCCGACGGTCGATCGTGACGTGCGTACCGGATTACTTTGATCGATTGCAATGGCAGGCGGGATGCCTTCAATGCTGTCGATTGCCGGTTTGTCCATGCGATCCAGAAACTGCCGTGCGTAGGCAGAAAAGGTTTCTACATATCGACGTTGCCCTTCGGCATAAATCGTGTCAAAGGCCAGTGTGGATTTCCCTGAGCCGCTGACACCCGTGATCACAATCAGCTTATTGACGGGGAGTTCGAGTGACAAATTCTTGAGATTGTTCTGGCGCGCCCCGCGCAGCACGATGGATTCAATGGCAGTGCTGCCCTTGGCTTTTTGTTTCACAACCGACATGTCAGTGATTTCAGACGTCCTTTATGCCATTAAAAATAGTTTTGCGGGGTCGTGCCAACACGTTGTTGACCATGGGCACAAAAAACGCCAGCGGTTTTGAGTCAAATGCCGGATCAAATGCCTTGCCATCATAGAGTTCACAAAAACGTTTGGTGTGCTCGTAGTAAGGCGAGTCAGCATACTTCTCACGCATATCACGATCACCGCCCAGGTGGTGAAAGTAGTCGTAACCCTGGAAAATCTGATGGTGGCGCAATAACCAATGGTTGGCTTCACTGATAAACGGTTTCAGGATGGCCGCTGCAATTTCACCGTGATCATAAGTACCAAGGGTGTCGCCGATGTCATGCAACAGAGCAACCACCACATACTCTTCATCTTCACCGCCCTGATGCGCGCGTGTTGCGGTCTGCAGGCAATGTTCGAAGCGATCTACCGGAAAACCGCCACAGTCACCCTTTAACAGTTCAAGATGTTTGATCACACGCGCCGGTAAATCGGAGGCAAATTCATTAAATGCCTTGCCAATAATTTGCCAGTCTTCGGCGGTACTTTCTTTGAAACTCTTGAAGGTAGCTTGTGGTTGTTGATGATCGCTCATGTCCGATTTCTCCATCGCATAGTGATAGGCCGACCGGATTCTATCATGATTAAAATTGCACGAAAGCGCTACAATCTGCCCTGATTGCCATTATTTGGTTGTGATAACCCCCCCATGTCGGGGCTGGAGCCTTGTGTGAAAAAACTGACGCGCGATCTGTTGACTGGATTGTCCCTGTTGTTGCCGGTTGTGCTATCCATTCAGCTGCTGATCTGGTTGTTGAGTACCGTTGAAGCGTGGCTGAAACCATTGTGGGAATTAGTGTTGCCACAAACATGGTACCTGCCGGGCATGGCGATTATCAGCTTTTTGTTGTTGGCGTTGTTGGTGGGCATCAGTTTCAGGGTGCGGGTCATTGGTGCGCTGTGGAAATACAGTCATGATTTGTTGAACCGAATCCCTGTACTTAACTATATCTACAACACGATTAAAGACTTTTTTGAGTTGTTGGGTGGACAGGATTTCAGCCAGCAGTCCGTTGTCTGGGTGCGCTTGCCGGACACGCCGTATCGTTTGTTAGGGGTGGTGACCAAACAGGGGGATGATAAAAATTCCCGTCTTGGACAGATGATTGCTGATGATGAGATCGCGGTGTACCTGCCCATGAGTTATCAGGTAGGCGGTTATATGGTGGTGTTGCCGAAGGCGAATGTGGAGGTGGTGAACATGGATGCGGGTGATGCGTTGCGTTTGATTATGAGTGCGGGGCTGGGGCAGAAGCAGAAGCAGAAGCGGGTAAAAAGGACTTCTTGATTCTTGACATATGCAATCGTCATGGGCCGGCGCTCTACTTGTGGAGACGCCCGTGAATACGTCCCTGTAGGGCTCGGCGCGCGCCATCCATGGCGCTCGACGCTCCTCAAGTAGAGCGCCGGCCCATGACTCAATTGGCTGCTGTGCCGGTCCATCAAGCAGAACTTCCGAAGATTCACGTGCTTGATTGCTGTTCGCTGGCTCTGCGTAACATAATAATCAGGCGGCATCTCAATGGCTGGGCGCCAGCGCATAGGGGAGGGAATTCACAAGCCCCGCTGCCATTCTTCTCTTAATGGGATACGGCCGGGCTGGTTGATGGCGGTGCGGACATGCTGAAGTAGTTCGTTTTTGTCTTTGCCCAGCACACCTTTCAGAACCAGGTAGTTGGAAGCGTGGTCACTGCGGAAGATGGTGTTTTTAAGTTCGAGTGCTCTCAGGAATGTCTCCATCTCACGGAACAGTTCAAGTTTGGCCAATTTGCGCCAGCGGCCCTTGAAAGGGTCATTAAAGCGTTGAGTGCCCCGTGGGAATTCAACCACCAGCGTGGATAAATAGTGCGGCTGGGCAGCATTCATCAGGCGGGCACTTTCCAGCGCGTGGCGTTCGCTCAGTTCAGGTCCACCGAGACCATTCAGCACCATGACCGAACTTTTGATGCCGGCAGCATGCATTTTTTGCAGCGCGTCCAACGAGCTGTCGAAACTCTCTCCCTTGCTGATCAGCGTCAGTAGCTCATTGTCACCGGTTTCGCAGCCAACGTAGAGCAGGCTTAATCCCTTTGAGCGCAGCACTTGTAAATCGTCGACAGTTTTGTTGCGCAGGTTACGCGGCAGGCAATACGCGCTTACGCGTGGTTTGTGGGGCAGCCAACGATTGAGCAGATCGAGAATGTCATTGAGCCGCCGTGTGGACAGGGTCATGGCATCACCATCGGCTAGAAATACCCGGTAAACCGGGTAGCCGGCTTCCACGATATTACGCAACTGCGCTTCAATTTCCGATAAATCCTGAGGTTGGAAGCGTTTTTGTGGTTCGGTGTACATGTCACAGAAGGTACATTTATTCCACGAGCAGCCGTTAGTCACCTGTAAAATCAGGGACTTCCACTCACTGGGCGGGCGAAACACCGGTTCTATATAGGACATGGGATACATGGGCGGCGATTATAGCAGTCGCTCGGATCTGAGCGTAGAATACGCGCACTTTAAATCTGACCTTGCTCGCTGGTATCCCCTGAATGGACATTCTGATCGCCGTTGCGCTGGTGTTTGTTGGCGCGTATGTGCAAACCGCCACTGGCTTTGGTCTCGCCGTCATTGCTGCACCCGTGTTATTTTTTGTTAACCCAGCTTTAGTGCCGGCGCCGGTGACGGTGTGCGCGCTGGTGCTGTCGTTGATCAATACCTGGGCTTTTCGCGACGGTGTGTCGCTCAAAGGCTTGCAGGCGGCAGTGATTGGTCGTATTCCGGGTTCAATTGCCGGAGCAGCGTTGTTGCTGTGGATAGATAAAGACATGCTGGCGCTGTGGATCGGAATGTCGGTGTTGTTCGCGGTCGCCGTCAGTTTAAGCTCATTGCGCTGGCATCCTACCAATAACCGCATGATGGCGGCAGGATTCCTGTCCGGGTTTATGGGAACCAGCACATCGATTGGAGGGCCGCCCATGGCGTTGTTGTGGCAACATCAGGATCTGGCGCTGATTCGTGCCAATCTGGCTGCATTTTTTGTGGTGAGCTGTGTGATATCGTTGATCATCCTGGCACCTATTGGCCATTTTGGAATTGCCCAGATGGTATTGTCATTGCCGCTGTTGCCAGCAACGTTTGCCGGCTACTGGGTCGCCAGAAAAACCATGAGCCACATGTCAGCGTCATCCATACGGGCTGGCTCTCTGACGCTGTGTGCCGTGTCGGGGCTGTACGCTGTAGTTTCTGCGTTGGCACACTGATCAACTGATAAAAACCTGCCTGTTGTTAAACCATTTATTGGGTTAAACTTCTGCGCTTCTGATCAACATCAATACCGTCTGATCGTTCTCAAAATAATAATCAAGCTTGGTGGTGCACCGGGTGAATCACTGCAAACGGGCGTGGTTGGCTGCAGGTGTCGGGCAAGGAGTTATAGTTGATGAATAACGCTGTCAAAGTTGAAACAGAACAGCTGTCGTGGCCTCATAACACAGGTATGGATGCATTCAAGCGTGCATGGTTACTGGAAGGCGAGCCCTTGTGGGAGCGAGTGTTTGCAGTACATCACGAGCGTATGCAGATTAAAAACGGCAAAACCGCGCTTAAAAATCTGCAAAAAATATTTACCTGTACATTTCGCCTTGCCAATAGTCAGGGTTTTCATTCCATGAGTTTGCGCGATCTAAGTCGGGAAACCGAGATCAGTATGGGCGGTCTGTACGCGTATATTGGCAGTAAAAGCGATCTGGCCGCAGCGATTGCAGCGGTTGTGCGGCAAACGATTGATGACGTTCTGTCAGATTTGACACTTCATAATCTCGATCCCTATGAGCGTCTGAAAGCGCTCATTTATGCGGATCTTTACATGAATGATATTTTGCATCAGTGGTACTACTTTTGTTTTCTTGAAGCCAAAGGTCTGGACAAAGCCCAGCGCGAAGAAGCCATTCAGATGGAATTCCGGTTTGATCAACGGTTGCAGGATATTTTTTCAGATGGCATAAAAGCAGGTGTTTTCCGTTACGACGGCGAGTTGCCGTTGTTGGCGGCCGGCACCACCGCCATGCTGCAACAGTGGTATCTCAAACGTTGGAAGTTTCAACAATTGGGTACCGGTATTCAACAATACGCGGAATTCATTTTGTCGAATTTGTTAAATAGTCTGGCATACAAAAAATAAAGTACTGAAGTTGATTGCAGTCTGTCACTGACAGGGATGTCAGTCCGCGTTTTGCGGTTTTATGCCACGTTTATCCTTATAGAATTTCCGGATGTCACTGATGTCCTGCTCAACCATGCCGGTTGGGTAAAAAAAGTCTGCCAGTCCCGCTTCTTTATTTGCAACGTCCAGATAACCCATCAGAATCGGCACACCAGCATTGTTGGCAATATGGTAAAAGCCGGTTTTCCATTCTTTTACTTTACTGCGTGTGCCTTCAGGCGGGACCAGCACCACCATCTGCGGATTGTCTTTGTATTGCTGAACAACTTGTTCCACCACACCATGGTGTTGACTGCGATCGATGGCGATACCGCCCAGCCAGCGCATAATGCCCCCAAATGGAAACATAAACAGCGAGCTTTTGCCCATCCAGTGCAGTTTGAGTTCCAGTTTCAGCACCACCATCAACATTAACGGGAAATCCCAGTTGCTGGTGTGCGGCGCGCCTATCAATACAAAGCGCTGATTCTCGATTCGTTTACCAATTGCACGCCAACCTGCCAGACGCAAAATTGCTGACGAGATAGCTCTGAGAACCGGTGTCACAACGGGCGTATTAAACACCGTCGTATGCATTATTTTTATTGTGTTTTTTTTGTTTTCAGACATTTACCAATCCTGTACAAACGTGCTGATGGATTCCTCTTGCAATTGCCGAACCGGGCCGTCAATCGTGCCCATATACAGATACCCGATAATTGATTCTTGATCGCTGACACCAAGCCCCTGACGTATGATCGGGTGTTCAGCCATGGGGCCGGTTCGCCAGATTGCGCCGACATTCAGCGCGTGTGCGGCGGTCAGCATGTTCTGCAGCGCACCGGCTGCCGACAGATGTTGCTCTGCGACCGGGACTTTGGGGTGTTCTTTGGGAGAGGCAATTCCAACCAACACCAGGGGGGCTCGCAATGCCTTGGCTCTGCTATTCGCAAGTTCACCTGAACTGATATCCGGTGTATCGGCCAGGCTCGCCTGTGCAAACAGATCAGCGAGTTTTTCCAGAGAATTGTCGCGAATCAGCAGAAAACGCCATGGTCTGAGCATGCCATGATCCGCGGTCCGCAGGCCCGCCTTGATAATGTGTTCCAGTGTGAGCGGATCCGGGCCGGGGGCTCGCACCCGTGATACAGAAACGCGCGTGTGCAGCGCTGTCAGAGCGTCCATCAGGTTTTCCATGTGAGTCATTAAACTGGTAGTGAGCATAAATCAAATATTGGTTTAATAGAATCGTCCGTGTAAGCTGAGTTCCCCTGTCGGGTGGTCAGTGGTATTATTTCCCACGCCCGCTTACCGGACATCCAAGGTCATTGAGGAAGTAATGAGTTCAATTGCCAATGTTATTGCCATCAGTCGCGAAAGACCGGTATATCCGCAGTCTCTGTCGCGCTGGTTTGCTAAAACTGCCGGTCGACCACTGCGCCTGGTGCTGAGTTTTTACTCCCCGGATGGCAATGAAGTGGCGATGCCGCTGGCCAGCATTTCAGCGTATTTGAAGCGTGATTTCCCCTGGGTTGAACTGCATCTGTGCCCGATTTTGATTTTGCGTGATGAAGAAGGCTTTTCACCGGAGAACTTCGCAAAGTCTGTCGCTGCACTCGAGCCTGACCTCGTTGCATTTTCGGTGATGAGTCCGCACTGGTTCCCGATGGAACCTTATTTTGAGCAGATCAAAAAACTGAGACCTGACACCGCCATTTGTATCGGTGGTTATCAGGCCATGTTGTCGCAACAACAGACCATTGAGAACCGTCACATTGATTTTATCTGCACGGGTGATGGCGAGTACGCCATGGGCAACCTGGTGCAATTTTTGCGCGGCAGCAAAGATGGCCCTGTTGATGGTATGTGGGAACGCATGTCTGATGACAGCGTATTTGAAACCGAACCCCATCAGATAGGAGATCTCGCGGCATTACCGTTCCCGGATTACGATATTTTTGAAAAGGAGGATGGGTTTAACAACGTTAATACCTCCATCTTCGGACCCAAGGAAAAGCTGGTGTTGCCGGTCATGACCGGACGCGGTTGTCCGTATCGATGCACGTATTGTTGTAATACGCCTTTGCTGGATGGCTGGAAAAACAAAAAAGAGTTTTTGCGAAAGTATGAACCACAGGCCATGGTTGATGAATTGATCCGGCTGCGAGACAAATATGGTGTGGGCTATTTTGAATTCTGGGATGAGTTGTTCCTGTCGAATCTCAAATTTGTAAATGCATTTTTTGATCTCTACAAAGAGCAGGTTGGATTGCCGTTTTCGATCAATTCTCGTGTGGAAGTGATGAACGAGAAGTTCTGTGAAAAAGCAGCGGCGGCGGGCTGTCACACCATCTGGTTTGGTATTGAAAGTGGTGATGAAACCTACCGCAGCAAGATGCTTGGTCGAAAAATGACCAACGAACAGGTGATTACCGCAGCAGAAAATTGCAAAAAAGCCGGCATCAACCGGCTGACCTTCAATATTGTGGGTATGCCGCTGGAAACTGCCGAGAACATGCGGCAAACACTGGAATTAAATCGCATCATAGCGCCAGAATTCTTCTTCTTTTTTAACTATATTCCGCTGCGTGGCACACCTTTGTACGAAGTTGCGGAGCGCGAAGGATTGTTGCTACACGATCGAAAAAGTCTGCATTACCTGTCTGGCGCATTAAACCGCAGATTCTTCCTCAACCTGAAGGAATGCCCTGATCTGTTAACACAGGATGAGTTTGAATCCATTTGTTTTGAGATGCTGGATTTTCAGGAAAAGAATAATCGGCTGAGTTTTGCGGATGGTGAAGACGCACCACGCATTGTCAAAATGACGGATCAACCCGCCGCGCCGGTCGCAGAGCTTGCGGCTGTTGAGTCGGTTGACGACGACACACTGGATCAGTTGACCGTTAAACGTCAGCGCTCGTTGATGAGCAGCCTCAGGGGCTTATTCCGCAGCCCCTGAGCAGGCATCTGATACAGTATCAGTTGGCCGGCGCGTCGGTGTAGTGCGCGCGCTCTAACGTCAGCACACGCCTGAATGTCATCCACGATAACAAGGCCATCAACAGATTGCCGGTTAACGCGCCAATAAAAAATCCCTGAAGGCCTGCCACTTCACTGCCGATCCACGCCATCGGCACAATAAACAGAAAGAATCGCGCAATACTCAGATAGAGGGCGATCATGGGTTTGTGCATAGCATTAAGCGCCGAATTGCACAGTATGATGACCCCTTGCATGCCATAACCCAGCGGCATGATCCACAGATACAGTTTGATGATATCGGCAACTGAGTCGTCTCGCGTAAATACGGCTGCAATCAAACCTGCGCTCAGTGCCATCAGTGCATAAATCAGCAATTGCCAGGTCAGCACAAATCGCAATGACGTGCGACAGGCTTCTTCGATACGATCGATACGTCCCGCCCCCAGATTCTGACTGACAAACGGGGGCAGTGTGCTGGAAAGCGCCAGAATCACAAGACAGGCAATGGATTCCAGGCGTGAACCAACACCAAAGGCAGCAACGGCAGTTTCACCATAACTGGCCACAATTGCGGTTAATACACCACCCGCGATGGGTGTGAGCATATTGGAACCTGATGCGGGAATGCCAATTTTAAGCATTTCCGACGCTGATGTTTTGAATACCGGTCCAGAAGGCATGCCTTTGTAAATCAGTTCATGGCGAATCGCGAGGAAATAAAACAGGAAAACCACACCTGCTATCCACGACATCAGGGTTGCCCATGCAGCACCGGCAATGCCTAACGCAGGCACCGGCCCTAGGCCAAACACCATCAGTGGGGTCAGGATGGCATTGATCAGCCCGGAACCGGCCATCAGCATACTTGGAGTACGGGTGTCGCCGTTGGCGCGCAGCACGGAGTTGGCGCAAATGATGGCGACCAACAACACACTGGTCGGCATCCAGATATCCATATATTCACGGATGACCGGTAACAACGTGGTGGACGCACCGAGAGCCAGAAAGATCTGATCCATAAACATGTAACCTGTCGCGGCTAACACGCCGGACAGCACAATAGCGACATAGTTAGTGACCGTAGACGCTTGCTTGGCTTTTTCTGTTTCACCACGCCCGATGTATTTGGCGACAACGGCAGAGGTGCCAATACTTAAACCAATCGCAAGACTCATGATGGTGAAGGTAACAGGGAAGGTAAAGCTGATAGCTGACAACGCTTCGGTGCCCAGCAAGCTGACAAAAAAGGTATCGACCAGGCTGAAGCTGAACATCATGACCATACCAACAATCATGGGAATGGTCATGCTGACAAGAATGGGGGTAATGGGGCCGTCAGTCAGTTTTTGTCGAGTATTGGATTTTTTTTTCTGATTATCGAGCGCTGCATTTGCTGTCATATCAGGCCGTCATTTTAATGAATTATCAGGGTGATCAGGCCTGGGCTTTCAGGGTCTGCCGGATCTGCAGCAGATGTTTAAAACACTTGGGATTGCCGAATAACATTTCCTTGCTGCCCTGTGTCTGCGGGTTACCCTGCGGGTCACTGAGCAATGCGCCGGATTCCAGCAGAATCAGTTGAGCTGCCGCCAGCGACGTGTGATGTTGCTGACGACACCATCCTGCGTCAAGGCGACCTGCCGCAACATAGACCATGTCCAGCGCAGGACATCCACTCATGCGTAAATGTACGGGCAGCGCCAGCAATTGTGCCTGCAATTGTGGCAGAAAATCATCGTCGGCGGATTGCTCAGGATCCAGTGAAACAAATGCATTTTCCAGATTCAGCATTTTCCCGATACGCACCCGGCTATCATTCAGCTGTGCGCCATCACCGCGGCTGGCGCTGAACTCCTGATTGTTCACAGGGTTAAGCACCACACCATGAGTAATACCTTTGGGAGTTTTCAAGGCAAGGGAGATACAAAATGAGCCGAATCCTTTATAAAAGTTGCGATTGCTCACCAACGGGTCAATCAGCCAGATATGATCCTTGTCTGCACCGGCTGTGAAACCACTCAGACGGGAGTCGATACTGTAGTCCGGATAGGCCTTCTGCAAGTGGTAAAGGATGGTGCGTTCGGCATCAATATCCATGCTGGTGACCAGTGTGCCATTTTTATCTTCAATGACATTAACCCGATCAAGACGATCACTGACGTGGATGATTTGTTCTGCAGCGCCGCGCGCCGCCCGAAGGGCAATATTGATAACAGGATGCATGGTGTCCGCTGTTTCTGATCTGGTTGCTGTTAAGGCTGCTAGGCACGTTTTCGAAAACGACGCAATCATAGCAAAATGCTGGCAGTCAGTCCTCAACTAGTTGTTATAATCCCCAACCTTTAAAACCAACCAACCGGCGACGTGTTAACCGGTGAGCCTTTGGAGTTTGATTTTGAGCAGATCGACAGTGCCAGTGATTGACTCTGATTCACTGCCGGATTTTAACAAAATCTCGGTGGTGCTCGTGCAAACATCGCATCCGGGTAACATAGGTGCTGCTGCCAGGGCTTTGAAAAATATGGGGATTTCCAATCTCCGGCTGGTGGAGCCCAGAACCCCGTTCCCCAGCGATGAAGCGACCTGGCGAGCGTCCTCTGCAACCGATATTCTTGAGCGCGCCCAGGTGTTTGGCACCATGGAGGACGCAGTTGCTGATTGTGGACTGATCATTGGTGCCAGTGCGCGCTCGCGTCGTATCCCGTGGCCAGTACTGACGCCGCGTCAATGCGCAAACCATGTGGTCATGGATGCTGGTAATAACCGCGTAGCATTGGTGTTTGGTCGTGAAGACACCGGTCTGACCAACGAAGAATTGCAGTTGTGCCATTACCACGTGCAGATACCTGCCAATCCTGAATACAGCTCCCTGAACCTGGCTGCTGCTGTGATGGTGATCTGTTACGAGGTGCGCGTGGCGATGCTTGAGCGTCTGGCGCCAGTGGGCAACGACACTGCACAGCGCGAGCAGCGCTTTGCTGCCGACAGTCTTTACAATCCGGACAACGAAGTTGAATTCTGGGATGTGCCCAAAGCCGATGCGCATCAATTGGAACTGTTTTTTGAGCATCTGGAAAAAACCCTGGTTGATCTTACTTTTCACAAACCCGAAAACCCACGGTTGCTGATGCAACGTATGCGCCGGCTATTTACACGCATACGTCCCGATACGATGGAAATTAACGTTCTGCGTGGTGTACTCACATATGTGGACCACCACGTCAAACTTGCCAATAAAAAGGATTAGATAAAACGTATGTCATTGATGTTTGATCAGATTGCTGAAGAAATTGCGGCGCGTCCCGACCAAGTTGCTGCAACCGTTGCCATGCTGGATGATGGCGCTACCGTGCCCTTTATTGCCCGTTACCGCAAAGAAGTCACCGGAGGCTTGGACGACATTCAGTTACGTAAACTTCAGGAGCGACTGCTGTATTTGCGTGAGCTGGAGGATCGGCGTGATGCCATTATCAAGAGTATTGCCGAACAACAAAAACTGACACCGGAACTGGAAGCCCAGTTGCGCGCGGCATCAACCAAAACCACACTCGAAGACCTGTACCTGCCCTACAAACCCAAGCGTCGTACCCGTGCGCAAATTGCCCGTGAAGCCGGACTTCAGCCCCTGGCCGATGCTTTGTTTGCGGATCCGACATTAAACCCGGAGCAGGAAGCGGTCGCTTATGTGAATGCGGAACTGGGCGTAGCCGATGTTAAAGCAGCGCTGGAAGGCGCACGTTATATTTTGATTGAGCAGTTTGGTGAAGACGCCACGCTGCTCGGACGTCTGCGTGATTATTTCTGGAACAGCGCACACCTGATGTCCGAATTGATCAGCGGCAAAGAGCAGGAAGGTGCCAAGTACCGCGATTATTTTGAGTTCTCCGAAGCGGTCACCAAAATCCCGTCACACCGCACCATGGCGCTGTTTCGCGCGCGAAATGAAGGCATACTGAATCTCAAAATTGATATACCCGTCAATCCCGATGCGCCGCCGGTCAAACACCCGTGTGAAGCCATGATTGCCAATCATTGGCAGATCAGGGATCAGGGGCGTGCCGCGGATAGCTGGTTGCAGGATGTTGTGCGCTGGACGTGGCGTGTCAAAGTGCACACCCATCTGCAGACAGACTTTCTGACGGAGTTGCGGGATCAGGCTGAAACCGATGCCATCGAGGTGTTTGCGCGCAACATCAAGGACCTGCTGCTGGCTGCGCCAGCTGGCAAAAAAGTTACCATTGGTCTCGACCCGGGATTACGTACGGGTGTGAAAGTTGCTGTGGTCGATGAGACCGGCAAAGTGTTGGCCCACGATGCAATTTTTCCGAACGCACCACAAAACCGAATTGAAGAAGCTGCGCTGGTGCTCAAAAAATTGTGCGAAAAATACAATGCGCAATTGATCAGTATTGGTAATGGTACGGCATCACGTGAAACGGACAGTTTTGTTGCACAGTTCTGCAAGGCCTTCCCGCAGTTCAAGGTTAAAAAAGTCATAGTGAATGAGTCCGGTGCGTCGATCTACTCGGCGTCTGAATTTGCATCACAAGAGTTGCCGGATCTGGATGTGACAATTCGAGGAGCAGTTTCTATTGCCCGTCGTTTGCAGGATCCTCTGGCTGAATTGGTGAAAATTGAACCGAAGTCAATTGGTGTGGGTCAATATCAGCACGATGTCAGTCAGGTCAAACTGTCGCGCTCGCTGGATGCCGTCGTTGAAGACTGCGTGAACGCGGTGGGTGTGGACATCAACACGGCATCTGCACCGTTGCTGAAACGCGTGTCGGGTTTAACGCAGACGCTGGTCAATAATATTCTTGAATTCCGTGACAAAAATGGCCAATTCCGCAGCCGCGAGCAATTGAAAAAAGTGCCCCGGTTTGGTGAGAAATCGTTTGAACTGGCGGCTGGATTTTTACGTGTTCAGGAAAGTGAAAATCCCCTGGATGCCTCAGCGGTGCATCCGGAGTCCTATGCGCTGGTTGAAGAGATCGCGCGGCGTCATGGGCGCAGTGTGAAGTCCCTGATCGGCGACGGAGCTTTTTTGCGCAGCCTGAATGCCAAAGATTATGTCTCGGAAAAATACGGCTTGCCCACGGTTCAGGATATTCTGCGTGAACTGGAAAAACCGGGTCGCGACCCGCGTGGTGAATTTGTCACTGCTGAGTTAAAAGAGGGGGTGGAAGAGCTGAAGGATCTTGTGCCCGGTATGACCTTGGAAGGTACGGTGACCAATGTCACCAACTTTGGTGCGTTTGTGGATATTGGTGTGCATCAGGATGGTTTGGTGCATATCTCGGCCTTGTCGGAAAAATTTGTCAAAGATCCGCATGAGGTGGTTAAAGCCGGGCAAATTGTGAAGGTCAAAGTGTTGGAGGTTGATAGCGAGCGCAAGCGTATTGCGTTGACCATGCGTCTGTCTGATCCGTTGCCAACCGAGGGTGCACCCAAAGGTGCCCGACCGGCACCCACAACCGCTGAGTCGGCAAAACGCAAAAAGGATTTTGAGGCGGCGGCGCAGAACAAGCGCTCAACAGGAACAATGGCGTCTTTGTTTGAGCAGGCATTGAAGAATAAAAAATAGTTTGGGTGGGGGCGGCAGTTAAATGTAAGGATCAGGAGGAATGGCCGCACCGGGGGCCGGGGTGAGACGCATACCGGTCGCATCCTCCGCACAAGCGACCGGTGCTGCGCAACTCAACTTCGCGGCGTTGCCGCTCAGGATTCGAACATTGCTCGCACTTGTTCGGTCGCTTGTGCAGAGGATCAACGCGACCTGATTGGTCCGCGTCTCACCCCGGCACCCGGTGCTCTCGATTCAGACTGCTGACACCCAACGCGGCCACATTTCATCAGAAACGGTATCGTAAACCCACATCAATGCTACGCTCCGGCCCTACGTAAATGCCCTGCCGCAGGCTGGCGATGTAGCGTTTGTCCGCGAGGTTTTTGGCCGCCGCATTCACACTCAGTTGATCGTTGATGGAATACACCAGAAACACATCGGCAACAGTGTAAGAGGGCGTCTCACCGGTGAAAAATCCACTGGTACTTTCTTTGATGCCTGTGGTGTTCAGGACATCCGTAAACTGCGCACTGGTGTGATGCACACTCAGACCTGATCGCAGATTTCCGTTCTCGTATTCCAGCGACATATTGCCAGTCCACTCCGGGGTATAAGGGATACGGTTACCATCCGGCGTGGTGACAGTGCCATTGCGCGCAAGACGATTGCCTCGAAACTCGGCATCGCTCACATAGGTGGCATTGGTGTTCAGGCTGAAACCTGATCCCAAGTCAAACCCCAATCCAAACTCCAGGCCCTGGTGTAATGTTTCACCACCATTGGTCACTTGAAAGAGTGAGTTGCTGTTGGCTGGAATTATCTGGTTATCAAAATCCATTCGGAACATCGCAAATTCGTAGCTCATGCGCGGGTTAGCGCCACGTAAGCCAAATTCGATGTTAACGGAGCGCTCAGCGTCGAGTTGCTGGTCTTGCAGACCATTGAGGGAATCGCTGTTTAATGACGGCGAGAAGGCCTTGTAAACACTGCCGAACAGTTGTAACTCAGGGTTTATCTGCCAGCTCATGCCCACACCAGGCATGACTTCTGTATTGTCGGTTGACGCAAAATTACCTTGTGCAGCGGTGCGACGCTGATCCAGCCGATCTTGCTCATACTGTTCAATACGCAGGCCTGCCGTTAGTGCGACGGATTCCGTCAACAAGAAGCGATTCTGGGCATACAATGCGTAACTTTCTGCGCTATCCAGTGTGTCTTTGCCCAATGGGCCGGTACGCGGCGTGGCCCGAGTCGCCTGCACAGTTTTGTCATCCATCTCCTCGTCCATATAACGCAAACCGAGTTCAGCTTCGCTCGATATGCCAAACAACTGGTGGTCAAGCAGCAGTCGCATATCCACCCCAAAACGTTCAAATGCGCGGTTGTTTCCATTGAGCACATCCGTGTAAACCCAGCTGCGTGCTGCCGCTGAGGCGGCATTATTGGTATTAAAGCGCCAATAGTCGCGGAACATTTCACTGCCAAACACCAGCGTGTTCAGTTGCGCTGACGGGTTGATGTCCCACTGATGGTTGATATCCAGCGAACGTCGTTCGGTCAGAAAATAGTCGTCAGGGGCCGGGTTGTTGTCAGCATTATCCAAGTACTCTTGCAAAAAATGCCCGCGGTAAGAGATGTTGGCGTCGTTGCTGTAGTCCGCGTACTTGACACTGATACGCTGATTGCTGCCGATCGCCATGCCGGCTTTGATCATGATATCGGTTGTGTCATAACCTTTGTTCAGGAAACCATCACTGCTGACATTGTTAACAATGGCGCCGAACGTGGCGTCTCCCGAGTTTGAGCTACCGCCTACCTCCAGTGTCGCTTCACGGGTGTTCCAGGATCCGGCGCGTACGGCGAGTTCCACACCATCACGGGGCTGTTTGGTTACATAGTTGATAACACCACCGATAGTGCTGGGGCCGTAACGTAAAGAGGCTGCTCCCTTGAGGACCTCAATGCCTTCCATACGTTGAATGCGAGGGTTGTAATAGCGGCCATTGCCCACAAACAAACCAGGTGCTACAGGCACACCGTCTTCCAGAATCAGCGTTTTATAGTCACCTGAACTCAGGCCGCGCATACCAATATTGGCAACAATTGCGCTTTCCTCTTCGGGTTTTATGGTAATGCCCGGCACGGTACGTAATGCTTCTTCAGTGGAACGCGGTTGTCTCAGGATCAATTCTTCAAGGTGGACCAGTGACACTGCGCCGGGTTGCCGTGACACATCGGCCGGGTTTTCTCCAACAACCAGAATGGTGGGCAGTCTTAAAACCGGTTCATCGTCTTGTGCTATCACCGCGGTAGAGTGCAGTAACAAAATTGACGTACCCAGCAGCGCTATGGCGCTTGCCAGCGGACGTCGTTTGTTGGTGATTAAAACCGATGACGCATTGTGTTGCATGTGTTGTGCTCCTGATACAACAAAGTGTGTTGTGTGACAGGGGCATAAGGTTGGAAATCGGGTTATGCCCTCTGAATGAGGCACATAGTACAAACGAGAATCATTATCGTCAAGTAATGATTCTCGTTAGATGCAAAGCTCGGTAACCAGCGATCAAGGTCGGGGGGTTCGAGGTTTTGCGCCCGCCTTCATTCCCGGTCGTTGCTTGAGTGGTCTTACCGGCGGTCGCGTTGATCCACGTCCGGGTCTGTCTGGCGGCACCAAGTGTTGTGTTCCTGTGCCAATCAAATCTTCACGGCCCATTTGTTTTAACGCCGTGCGCAACATTGGCCAGTTTTTGGCGTCGTGATAACGCAGGAAGGCCTTTTGAATGCGTCGCTGCTCTAAGTCTTTGCAAGACTCCACTGCTTCGCTTTTATAAGTCACTTTTTTAAGCGGGTTTTTGCCGGAGTAATACATGGCCGTGGCCAGTGCCATGGGTGACGGGTAAAACGTCTGCACTTGATCAGGGCGGAACTTGTTCTTTTTCAGCCACAACCCCAGATTCATCATGTCTTCATTGTCAGAGCCGGGGTGGGCCGCGATGAAATAAGGAATCAAATACTGCTTTTTGCCGGCTTTGGCCGAGAAATGATCAAACATCTTTTTAAATTCATCGTACGAGCCGATGCTGGGTTTCATCATTTTGGACAGTGTATTTTCTTCACTGTGCTCGGGGGCAATTTTTAAATAACCACCGACATGATGGGTCACCAGCTCCTCTACATATTCCGGGTCCCGCAGGGCCAGGTCGTAGCGCAGACCCGACGCAATGGCGACTGTTTTAACGCCGGGGATGGCGCGGGCTTTGCGATAGAGTTGTGTGGTAGGGCTGTGGTCAGTGTTCAGATGTTGGCAAATGGTTGGAAACACACAGGACAGACGTTTGCAATTCTTCTGGATGTCGTGTGACTTGCAATTTAGCTTGTACATGTTGGCGGTGGGGCCGCCCAGATCGGAAATGGTGCCGGTAAATCCCGGCACCAGATCACGTATTTTTTCGATTTCCTTGAGAATAGACTCTTCGGAACGACTCTGAATGATGCGACCTTCGTGCTCAGTGATGGAGCAGAAGGTACAGCCACCAAAACAACCGCGCATGATATTGACCGAGGTCTTGATCATGTCGTAAGCCGGTATCCGCGCTGTTCCGTACGAGGGGTGAGGCGTGCGCGCGTAAGGTAGGTCAAACACGCCATCAAGCTCATCGGTTTCCAAGGGAATAGGGGGCGTATTGACCCATACCTCCAATGTGCCGTGTTTTTGCACCAGCACTTTGGCGTTGTAGGGGTTGGCCTCCTGATGCAGCACTCGTGAGGCATGTGCATACAATGCAGGATCCTTTTTCACCTTTTGATAAGAGGGCAGACGGATGTAGGTCTTGTCAGGATCACTGTCAAACTTGCGGTGCAGCGGTAGCGGGATAATACGCACAGGTGATACATCAGGATCGGCCATCTTTGCTTCGGATGATTCACGATGTTTGCGTGCGTCAGGTTCGCTGATTTGGTCATGGGGGGCATCATAAGGGTTGGGGATCTGGTCGATCCGCCCCGGCCAATCGATGCGTGTGGAATCGATTTCTGTCCAGCCAGCTGGAATAGTGCGACGCACAATGGCGGTGCCGCGCAGATTGGTCAATTGGTCTATTGATTTGCCGGCAGCTACTTGATGGGCCAGTTCGACCAGCGCACGTTCGGCATTCCCATAGAGCAGGATATCGGCGTTGGAATCAATCAACACGGACTGCCTGACCTGATCACTCCAATAGTCGTACTGCGCGATTCGGCGCAGGCTGGCCTCGATGCCACCAATCACGATTGGCGTATTGTAGTAGGCTTCGCGGCAGCGCTGACTGTACACAATCACGGAGCGATCAGGGCGTTTTCCCGCTTCTGCGTTGGGTGTATAAGCGTCATCAGTGCGGATACGCAGGTCAGCCGTATATCGGTTGATCAGGGAATCCATGTTGCCGCCGGTCACCCCAAAAAAAAGATTGGGCTCGCCCAGCGCTTTAAACGGCTCGGCACTGTCCCAGGCCGGTTGCGCAATGATGCCGACCCTGAAGCCTTGAGCTTCCAGCAGACGTCCGACAACCGCCATACCAAAACTGGGGTGATCGACGTAGGCGTCCGCGGTGACAATAATGATGTCACAGCTGTCCCAGCCCAATTCATCCATCTCGGCGCGCGACATGGGTAGAAAGGGGGCTGTGCCAAAACACTCGGCCCAATAACGTGGGTACGAAAACAGGTGACGTGGTTTGTCACTGCTTTCCTGTTGCTTGGCTTTTTGGCCGTTGCCTTTGATTTGAGTGCTATTTGTGTCGGATTTCATTGGGGTCTGCTCTCGGGAGCTAACGAAGCGTGGCCGCTATTCTAGCCTAGTAAGGCCTTGTTACAAATAAACTTCTGGAATTCCTCGGGCATGTGCTGATCAAGGGTATTGATTGGGTTGATATGACGCATCAGCCAATCTTATTTAGGACAAGCTGAGCGCGTCTGGCGTCAAGATGTTTGCATTAGCGGGAACCTTTGGCTATCGTTGCGTTGCTTTTTTGTAGACGTACCGTGTGTCTTTTCTCTGCCTGTTGCTGGCCGCTTCACACGGAGTAGTTACTGATCTGCCTGACAAATCAGCAACATGTAACCGAAGTTTTTGGCATTTTACATAAAAAAAATCATGAGAGGTTTACCATGTCCACACGGCTTGGGAATATCAAAAGGACTCGCCTGTTTATCGGGGTCATGACAGCAATCACCTGTCTGCCAGTCTTCGCCCAGGATGCGGCGCAAGGAGAAATCGAGGAAGTTGTTGTTACCGGTTCTTATATTCGAGGCAGCGCACTTGACGCCCCGTCGCCGGTGACAACCGTCGACAGAACCAGCATCGAAGCCCAGGGCGCCGCCCAGGTCTGGGATGTGATCAAGAATCTGGAAATCAACTCGGGTTCATTTACCAATGAAGGCGCTGGTGAAGGTGATGCCCTTTCCGGCACTGCAAACGTTAACCTGCGTAATCTGGGTGAGAACTCCACACTAACACTGGTCAATGGAAAGCGTCAGGTGTCTGCAGCAACCACGACCCGCAGTGGAGGTGAGTTTGTTGACATTAATACAATTCCACTGGTGATGGTCGAGCGTGTAGAAGTGTTAACTGACGGTGGATCTGCACTGTATGGCTCGGACGCAGTGGCGGGTGTGGTCAACGTCATCATGCGCACCGATTTTGAAGGTCTGGAAATCTACGGTGATGTGCAGGCGCTGGAATCAGCGACCAGTAAGCAGGATCAGACCGTCAGCGCCATCTGGGGCTGGGCCAGCGACAGTGGCGACACACATTTTGTGTTGTCAGCCGAAGCATTCAGACGCGATGGTGTCCCCGTCGAGTTTGGCCGTTTTTATGATGAAAACGTTGAGTACTCTGGTCAGGTGGGTTCCATCACCGGAACGATCAGCAACACCATGGCCAATCCATCGTTTGGATCGCGAATCAACAGTGCGTATCTGAATAATACGATTACAGCCCAAAACATCGCAGAGGGCGGCGCGCCGACACAAGTGCTGACAGACCCATTGTGTTCAACACTGACATCGGCTGATGGTACGCCATTCTTCACCGGCACCCGCACCGATCAGCGCGGTTCCAATAGTGGCGTTTGCCGCGAATACACCGACGAATGGAACTTCATGCAAGTGGGTACCGAGCGTAATAGTTTTGCCGGTGCCTTTAATCACGTGTTCAGCGAAAAGGCCGAGTTTTACTCTTTTTTCCAATACTCTGATACGTCCATCCAGCGTGCCGATTCTGGCGCCAACGTGTCACGTGGCCCAACCGTCTTCCTGGCTGCGCCTGGCTCTCATGTCGGCAATCCTGCCTGGGGTGGTTATGCCATCGGCCAGTCCGCAGAGCTTGGATACTACGCGGGTAAAGCAGGTTTGACACGACCGACCAGTATTCCCAATTCGCCAAACACATTGGCAAACGGCGGACTTAACGTGCCGTTTTATAACGCGGTCAATGCCGGCAATTTCCCGAGAACCGGCGGCAATGACAACGTGACTGACACGGAAACGCTGGGTGTGCAGGCGGGCGTTAAAGGCGAGTTTTACGCGGCGGGTGACCGTCGATTTAACTACGACGTCAGCTACTCATGGAGTGGTACCAGCTTCGAGCAAGAATACCGGACCTTCCAGCGTGATCGTGCTGAATTGGCGGTGAACGGTCTGGGAGGCCCCAATTGCACGCCGAACGGTATCAAGGATTTTAACTTCCGTGATGAACGAGGTCCTTTGGGCGGCGCACTGCCGACCATGTGGAACGTCAGCAACGCGGCATATTACAACGGTTACACGCAGACCTTCTTCCCGGGTTTTGTATTTACTACCCGCGAAAGTATTTCGCTGGCACTCACCAGTAACAATCACGGCAAAGACGGTTGTATGTTTTACAACCCCTTCCTGACAGCAATGACCAATCCTGCGCTCGCCAATGATCCGGCGTTGATGGAGTGGATGAACCCGATCGTCAAACGCTCGGACAGACGCAACAAATTGGCTGTATTGGATGCAGTAATCTCCGGTGAATTGACTGAAATGCGCGGTGGTATGGCACAGTTTGCCTTGGGCGGGCAATTCCGCGAGCAGAACAACAAATCGATTGCGCCTATCCTTAACGAGCCAGGTATCCCGAACGCGATTCTGAGTTACGGCCGCAATGGTGCGCCAAACACAACGCATTACGTCAGCAACAATTTTGAATGTTCACAGTGTGCGTTTAACTACGACAATACACGCGATGTGAAATCAGTATTTGCGGAACTGTCATTGCCGTTCTGGACAAACATTGAGTCTCAGATTGCGCTGCGATATGAAGAGTACGGTGGAAACATTGGTGGTGAGTTGACGCCCAAGGTTGCTTTGAGCTGGCGCGCCAGTGATGACCTGTTGTTCCGTGGTTCGTACTCCCAGTCATTCCGTGCACCGAACTCCGGCATTGTGCTGGAAGGGCTGGAAGCTGCCAGCAATACGTTCCGCGATCCACTGCGTAACCAGGCGGTTCGTGCGGGCCTGTTACCGGTCAGCAATGATTACGCCTTGCCTAACTCTACTTATACTCTGGGAGCACCGGCACCGGATGTTGGCAATGAATATGCCGATACCTTCAGCACTGGATTTGTATGGACACCATCGGGTGCTCTCGACGGTCTGAGTGTGACGGCCGACATCTGGCGCTTCGAGCTGAGTGATAAGGTGTTGCCGCAACCGGGTATCTCTGCCATTGCAGGTGAGCTTGCAGCGTTTGAGGCTGCAGCAGCCAACCCCGCGAACTATGTGCTGAACGGCACCATTCCGGCAACACGCACTGGCGCATGGGCAGCCATGGATCAGTACACCCCGTGTGATCCGGTGGCATTGGCTGCTCAGTTCGGCACCAATCCTGCGACCCAGGCAACCGTAGGTGGTGTGACCGGTTTTAGTAATGTCACGCCCGGCTCACGTCTGGATTGCGTCGTCAACCCGGCAGCCTACACCGTTGATGGCGTTGTCCGATCGTTTGGCAGCACAACGGGCGCGCTCACAACCACTCAGTTAAAAGCAATCAATGCCGGTGAAATTACCGCTGATGGTATTGATCTAAAGCTTGCATACAGCTGGGAAACTGATCAGGGGCGTTTCAGGGCATCTGCAGATTACACCCATGTCCGTCAGTACCTGCTGCAGAACGTGCCAGGCCTGGAGCTGGGATTGCTTGAAACCGGCGTGTTTGATGCTGCGGGCACCACTGGCGACGGCAACCTCGTGCGTTCACTGCCAGACAACAAAGGCAACATCAGCCTGAGTTGGATGCAGTCTCAGCACAGTGCAGCGGTCATTACCCGTTTTGTGGGTTCCTATCGCGATCTAGCGTACGACAATACCTTCCGTACGGCAAACGATGCGGTACGTGCGGTGATGCAACCCACCATTGACAGCTATCAGAGTGTCGACCTGCAATACAACTACACTCACCAGTGGGCAAACGAGCGTTTGGGCACCACCATTTTCACGGTCGGCGCACTGGATGCCTTTAATGCAACTATCCCGTACCGCGAATCGGGCGCTATCAACTACGATGCCTCTGTGTTTGATGGTCGCGGACGTCGTCTGTATGCCCGCGTGTTGATGCAGTTGTAATCTAGTTACTGGCCCTTTGCGTCAGGTTGACCTGCCCTAATCAAAGCCTCGGTTTAAAACGCCGGGGCTTTTTTATCGGTTAAAAAGGTGCACGATGTTTACTGTTAATTGGCTGACAAATTGTCAATTTTTTTGATTTTTTCATCCGCGTGTTTCTTATGGTGACACCTGTCATGGGGGCTGACCTCTTCAACTGTGAACCCGTTCAAATTATGTTGCGTTGACTTGTTCAATTGGTTAGAGTCGATCCGATTCCCTGTATTTCCGGACAGTTTTATGGATATCGCGCCGGAGTAGTATCGAATTGTAGTCGCCGGGATGCGCGAACGACCAATCGAATGCTTTCAACAATAATAATCACGAGGGGGAACATCCATGTCGACAAGACCTGGTTTCCGCAAAAATGCATTACTGCTGGGTATCATTTCAGGTGTCAGTTGTTTGCCAGCGTTTGCACAACAGGCAAATACAGATGCCGATATTGAAGAAGTTATTGTTACCGGTTCTTATCTGCGGGGTAGTCCACTGGATGCGCCTTCACCGGTTACCACGGTTGATAGAACATCAATCGAAGCACAAGGTGCCGCCCAGATTTGGGACGTCATCAAGAATCTTGAAATAAACTCCGGTTCATTCACCAACGAAGGCTCGGGTGAGGGCGGCGCACTGTCTGGTACCGCCAACGTCAACCTGCGTAACCTGGGTGAAAACTCAACGTTGACGCTGGTCAACGGCAAGCGTCAGGTCTCTGCAGCAACCGTCACGCGCAGTGGTGGTGAGTTTGTGGATATCAATACCATTCCATTGGTAATGGTAGAGCGAGTGGAAGTGTTGACCGATGGCGGTTCAGCACTGTACGGATCCGATGCGGTGGCCGGTGTGGTCAACGTGATCATGCGTACCGATTTTGAAGGTCTGGAAATTTATGGCGATGTGCAGGCACTGGATGCTGCGCGCGGTGATCAGGACCAGACTGCCAGCGCCATCTGGGGCTGGGCAAGTGACAGCGGCAACACACACTTTGTAATTTCTGCGGAAGCCTTCCGCCGTGATCCTGTTAAAGTGGAGTTTGGCCGATTTTATGATGAAAACGTAGAGTATACCGGTGTCGTGGGCGGTATCGCGGGGAACATCAGCCAGACCATGGCCAACCCGGCGTTTGGCTCACGCATTAACCCTGCGTACATCAACACTGCCATTACTGCCAGAAACGTTGCCGAAGGTGGCACAGCAACCCAGATTCTGACAGATCCTCTATGTTACTCGCTGACCGGCGTTGATGGACGTCCGTTCTTTACAGGCACTCGTACCGATCAACGAGGGTCCAACAGTGGCACCTGCCGTGAATACACGGAAGACTGGAGCTATATGACGGTGGGTATGGAGCGCGACAGCATTGCGGGTGCGTTTAACCACACCTTCAGTGACAAAGCCGAGTTCTATTCATTCTTCCAGTATTCCGGTTCGTCAATTCAACGTTCTGATTCAGGTGCCAATGGTACCCGTGGTCCGACCGTGTTTCTCGCAGCACCGGGCTCACATGCTGGCAACCCTGCCTTTGGTGGATACGGCATCGGCATGAGTGCCGAGTTAGGTTACTACGCGCCCTATATTGGCCTGACCCGCCCGACCAACATACCGAATGTGCCTAACGCACTGGCAAATGGCGGCATGAACGTACCGTTTTATGCATCTGTATGGAATGGCAACGCCCCGCGACAGGGCGGCAATACCAATGTGACCGACACAGAAACCTTGGGCGCTCAGGCAGGTTTGAAAGGTGAGTTTTACGCCATGAATGACCGTCGCTTTAACTACGACGTGAGTTATTCCTGGAGCGGCACCAGTTTTGAACAGGAATATCAGACGTTCCAGCGTGACCGTGCAGAACTGGCGGCCAACGGTCTGGGTGGTCCAAACTGCACACCTAACGGAAGCAGTACCTTCAACTTCCGTGATGCCCCCGGTCCTTTTGGTGGCGCAATTCCTACCATGTGGAACGTCAGTAATAAGGCTTATTACAACGGTTATACCCAAACATTCTTCCCGGGATTTGTGTTTACAACCCGCGAAAGCCTCGCGCTGGCGCTGACAAGTAACAACCATGGTGTGGGCGGCTGTCAGTTCTACAACCCGTTCCTGACCCAGATGACCAATCCAGCGCTGGCCAACTCGCAAGAGTTGATGGACTGGATGAACCCAACTATCAAGCGTGCGGACAAGCGCAACAAACTCGGCGTCATTGATGCGGTGGTTTCCGGTGAGTTGATGGAACTGAGAGGCGGTACGGCACAGTTTGCAGTGGGTGCCCAGTACCGTATGCAAAACAACGCCTCCATCGCGCCCGAAATGAACCAGCCGGGTTTGCCGGCGGCGATTTTGGATTGGGGCCGTAATGGTGCTCCCAATACCACACATTACGTCAGTAACAACTACGAGTGTTCGGCGTGTATTTTCAACTACAGCAACGATCGTAACGTCAAAGCCGTGTTTGGTGAATTGTCACTGCCACTGATTGAAAACGTTGAAAGTCAGATCGCATTGCGTTGGGAAAGCTACGGCGGACGTATCGGCAGTGAGGTCACCCCTAAAGTTGCATTGAGCTGGCGGCCGATGGATGAGCTGCTGTTCCGTGCATCGTATTCACAGTCATTCCGTGCGCCGAACGTCGGTATTGTAGAAGAAGGTCTGGAGTCATCCAGCAACACTTTCCGCGATCCACTGCGTAACCAGGCCGTCCGTGCCGGATTGCTGCCAGTGAGCAATGACAATGCCCTGCCAAACTTCACGTATACACTGGGTGGCCCCGCACCTGATGTCGGTAACGAATATGCTGACACCTACAGTGCAGGTTTTATCTGGACAGGTTCAGGTGTCTGGGAAGGCCTCAGTGTCAATGCTGATTTCTGGCGTTTTGATCTGACTGATAAGGTGCTGCCACAACCAGGTATTTCTGCCATCGCAGACGAACTGGAACTGTTTAAACAGGCCGCAGCTAATCCAGCGAACTACGTATTAAACGGTACTATCCCGGCAACACGAACGGGCGCATGGGCAGCGATGGATCAATACACCCCGTGTGATCCCAATGCACTGGCCGCTCAGTTCGGCACGAACCCGGCAACACAAGCTGGTGTAGGTGGTGTGACAGGTTATAACAATGTGACACCAGGCTCTCGTCTGGACTGCGTTGTGAACCCTGCTGCTTACCAGATCGAAGGTGTTGTGCGTACTTTCGGTACCAACCAGGGTGCATTGACCACGACCGTACTGAGTACCATCAATGCCGGTACTATCACGGCAGATGGTGTTGACTTGAAAGTCGGTTACACCTGGAACAATGACTGGGGCCGTTTCCGTGCCAGCATGGATTATACCCACGTACGTCAGTACAAGCTGAAAGACGTCCCTGGTCTGGAACTGGGCTTGCTGGAAACCGGCGTGTTTGATGCAGCGGGTACAACCGGTGACGGTAACCTGGTGCGTTCACTGCCGGACAAAAAGGGCAATATCAGTCTGAGCTGGATGCAGGACAATCACAGCGCAGCCATTATTACCCGCTTTATCGGTTCCTACCGCGATCTGGCCTACGACAATGCTTTCCGGACTGCGAATGATACAGTTCGTGCTTTGCTGACCCGTCGTATCGACAGCTACCGCAGTGTAGATCTGCAGTACAGCTTCACGCATGAGTGGGCTAACGAGCGCATGGGCACCACCATATTCACGGTAGGAGCGCTGGATGCATTTAACGCAACCATTCCTTACCGTGAAGCGGGTGGTATCAACTACGATGCGGGTGTGTTTGATGGTCGTGGCCGTCGACTGTACGCGCGCGTACTGTTGCAACTGTAACAACCAACCGTTTTTACCCGGTTGACAAAAAAGGGCCTTCAATAGAAGGCCCTTTTTTTTGAGAGATGAAAATCAAGAATAAAATATGAGCGTGTTCAATTATTGATTGCACTGCGTCGTTTGATTGGATACATTTCTGTCAATTCCCTGTAGTTCCGGTGACAAAATCGGAGAATACACCGGAGTAGTATCGAATTGCTGGCGCAGGATGCGCATATCTGCCAATCGAAACTCACTCAACAATAAAAACACGGGGGAAAAATCCATGGCTATGTCATTTCTATTCGACAATCAAACGCCTGGTGTCCGTAACAAGTTCCGCAAAAAAGCGCTGTTTTTGACAGGGCTTCTGTCGGGCGTATCCTGCCTGCCTGCATTCGCCCAAAATATCGATCCAATCGCCGATGAGGATATGGAAGTAGAAGAGGTCATCGTGACCGGTTCCTACATCCGTGGCAGTCCTCTGGATGCACCTTCACCTGTTCAGGTTGTTGATCGAGCTTCGATAGAGGCTCAAGGTGCGGCCCAGATATGGGATGTTGTCAAAAATCTGGAGGTCAACTCAGGCTCCATCAGCAACGAAGGTGCTGACGGAGGACTCGCTACAATGGGTGGTCAGGCGGGCATGGCAAACGTCAACCTGCGCAATCTGGGTGAAAACTCAACGTTGACGTTGATCAACGGCAAACGTATGGCCTCCGCAGCGACAACAACCCCCACAGGTGGGGAATTTGTTGATATCAATACAATCCCGCTGGTTATGGTAGAGAGACTGGAAGTGCTGACAGATGGTGGTTCAGCGCTTTATGGTTCAGACGCTGTTGCAGGTGTTGTCAATGTCATCATGCGTACTCAGTTTGAAGGATTTGAGTTATATGGTGATGTACAAGCTATTGAAAAAGATATTGGCAATCAGGATCAAACCGTCAGTGCCATTTGGGGATGGACAAGTGATGCCGGTGATACGCACTTCGTTTTGTCAGCAGAGGCTTTCCGGCGAGACCCGGTACCCATTACGGCTGCACGCTATTATGACGAACGTTCAGAATTTTCGGGCACCGTCGGTGGTCTCGGTACACTGGTTGTCAATCCAGCGTTTGGGTCTCGGCTAAATACTGCGTATTTAAATACTGCCGCCGTGGCACAGGCCGTCGCCGAGGGCGGGAATAATACTCCTCGCTACACAGACCCCTTGTGTTATTCATTGACTTCCGCAGATGGCACGCCCTATTTCACTGGTACTCGTACGTCTGAACGTGGTGCCCCTAACACCAGTTGCCGGGAAAATGAAACGCAATGGCGTTTATTGAATGTGGGTATGGAACGCGACAGTGTTGCCGGTGCCTTTGATCATATTTTTAGTGAAAGTCTGGAATTTTATTCCTTTGCACAGTATTCAAATAGCGACATACAACGCTCGGACTCAGGTGCTTACACTAGTCGCGGACCTACAGTATTTTTAGCCCAACCCGGAGCGCATCAAGGCAATCCAGCGTGGGGTGGTTATTCAATTGGTCAGCCTATGGAGCTAGGTTACTTTGCTCCAGCAATTGGGCTGAGCAGACCAACAGCGGCAGATATTACCAATGCACCCATTGATATTCGGAATGGCGGCCCAAACGTACCGGGTTACGGCAATATGAATATTGGCAGCTCTCCTCGCACGGGAGGTGGTAATCAGGTTAGTCGCACAGAAGCCCTGGGCGTGCAGGCTGGGTTCAAGGGAGAATTTACCGCCATGAATGATCGTCGTTTTAACTACGACGTCAGTTACTCCTGGAGCGGCACGAGCTTTGAATTGGATTACAAAACCTTCCAACGGGACAGAGCCCATTTGGCAGCCAATGGACTGGGCGGTCCAAATTGCACGCCAAATGGCGTGGCTGATTTTGATTTTGTCAAAGCACGAGGCCATATCTCACCTGCCATTCCCACAATATGGGATTTTACAGGTGCCAGTTTTACACAATTATTTTTTCCGGGATTTGTGTTTAACACACGCGAATCCTTATCGCTCGCATTGACCAGTAATAATCATGGTAAAAATGGTTGCGAATTTTATAATCCCTACCTGACCCGTCAATCCAATCCTGCCCTGGCAAATTCCCCAGAACTGATTGATTGGATGATGCCGACCATTCGTCGTTCGGATAAACGTAATAAACTTGCCGTGTTTGATGCGGTGTTAGCAGGTGAATTGTTTGATATGGCGGGTGGTATGGCACAGTTTGCGTTCGGCGCTCAATATCGTGAGCAGAATGCCAAGTCCATCGCGCCGGAGATGAACCAACCCGGTTTGAATGCCATTTTGGGCTATGATGCAACGGGGCGGCCAAACCGCTACCAGTACGTATCCAATAATTTTGAATGCTCCATGTGTATTTTTAATTATGATCACGATCGGACAACCAAAGCCGCATTCCTTGAATTATCGTTACCCTTCCTGAGCAGAATTGAATCTCAGATTGCCTTGAGATTCGAAGACTACGGCGGGCAGATCGGCAGTGAGCTGACACCCAAACTGGCACTGAGCTGGCGACCAACAGATGATCTGTTACTGCGTAGCTCCTTCTCACAATCGTTCCGTGCGCCGAATATTGGTGTGCAACTGGAAGGACTTGAGGCAAGCGAAGTGACATTCCGTGATCCGATCAGCAGTCAAGCGGTGCGAGCTGGTATGTTGGCGCCGACAAATGAAAATGCTGAGCCAGAAGCCACCTATACGGTAGGTTCACCGGCGCCAGATATTGGGAATGAGTATGCCAATACCTACAGCGCAGGGTTTATCTGGACGCCGGGTGGGCGATTGGATGGACTAAGTGTCAACGCTGATTTCTGGCGATTTGAAGTTGAAGACAGAGTCATGCCTCAGCCAGGTATCTCCGCCATCGCGCATGAAATTGCGGCATTTACCGCGGCAGCGGGCAATTCGGCCAACTATGTCTACAACGGCACCATTGCCAGCAGTCCGTCGTCAGCATATGCCGGACTTTCACCCTATACGGCCTGCGATCCAGCCGCACTGTCTGCCGTCTGGGGTAATGATCCTGATGGTTCGCGAACGCCGGCAGGGCAGGTGATTCCATTATCTAGACTGGATTGTGTGGTGGATCCGCGCACGTACATGGTTCCTGGCGTCGTACGCAGTGCGGGTGCCATTGATGCCAACCTTATCACCATCAGTGCAGGTGCTATTAACGCGGGMAAAGTAACCGCCGATGGTGTGGATCTCAAGGTGTCATATGCCTGGATGACTGATCTGGGTCGATTCCGTATCAGTTCAGATTTTACCTACGTCAATCAGTACACATTGAGCGATGTGCCCGGGCTTGAACTGGGTTTGCGTGAAACGGGCATTTTTGATGCATCTGGCACTACTGGCGATGGTTTGCTGGTGAGGTCGTTGCCAGATAAAAAAGGCAATTTGACATTGAGTTGGTCAGACAGTGCGGCGCGACATTCTGTGGCTGTCATAAACCGATTTCTCGGCTCGTATCAGAATCTGCAGTATCAGGATACCTACGATAATGGTAATGACTACGTACGCTCAATTGTGAATCGTGAAATTTCCAGTTATCACAGTGTGGACTTGCAATATAACTATACACACGAGTGGGCTAATGAAAATTTTGGCACAACCTTGTTTACTGTGGGTGCGTTGGATGCATTTAATGCCGTGCTTCCCTTTCACTACAGTGGCGCACTGAACTATGACGCCTACCAGTTTGATGGTCGAGGTCGACGTCTGTATGCAAGGGTATTGATGCAGTTCTGATCAACTGAACCAATCAAGAGCCGGCTGCTTGCAGCCGGCTCGTGTTGTTTCCAGATCAGGGGTGATGCAGACAGACGTTGGTTTCCCCAAGCAGGATCAGAACAGCGAATCTGCAACCCCCGGCAATTGTTCAAACCCCGGTCGCGCAAAAAAATAACCCTGAAAAAAGTCGACACCTTTGCTGTACAGCCATTCGTACTCATCCCTGCGTTCAACACCTTCAGCCAGCACACCGATGTTCATATTTTGCAGGTCAGCAGGACACCTTGAATAATGGCCTGTTTGGCGGGTTTTTGATCAACACGGTCGATCAATGCCCGATCTATTTTGATGTAGTCTGGTTGAAACTCTGCCAGTAGATTCAGCCCCAAGAATCCGGCACCGAAATCATCAATGGCGGTCGTAAAGCTGAGTTTTTTATAGGCGGCGATGATATTAAACAAGTGGCTATTTTCTTGAACTTCCTCACTTTCCGTGACTTCAAAATGGATATTTTCGACCGGGAATCAATATTTTTTGGCGGCGGTCAAGGTGGTTCGGATACACGTCTCCGGTCTTTACACGGCATTGGGCGTGAAATTGATATTCAGTGCGACGGTCAATTTCAAGCGAGTCGCGAGTTCGATGGCTTTGACGCGGCAAGTCTGATCAAAATGGTACAGATTGTGTTCATTGATTTGTTCTTTGACGAAGGCAAAACCCTGGCCCTGTGGTCCTCGCGCAAGCGCCTCATAAGACATAATGCTGCGGGTGCTGGCACGCACAATAGGCTGAAACGCAAAGCTCAGGTCAAAGGGGTTGTGTTCCTCGTCATTGCACTGTTTGCATCCGGGCAGATGTATTTTTAACGGGAATCATTTGCAAAACAGTGTTCTTTTGGCTGTGGCAGAAACATGCGCAATAACTGGGTATCGGCATGGACTGAGATCATTTTACTGACTATTGCAGGGATGCCGTCTTATGTTTGTAATCGTTTGTAACAATCAAATAACGTCGACTGCGATGACTTAATCCGATTCCCAGTAACAGCAATAACCCACATAAACCAAAACTCAAGCGGAAATCCTGCTGCCATTCAATCAATACCCCTGCAACAGCCGGCCCAATTAATTGTCCTAACGCAAAAAACACGGTGACAAAACTGACAGCCATGGCGGCGAGTTGCGGTTGAACCGTGCTGGTGGATGCGGCCAGTATTGATGTAAACAGTCCACTGATCGACAAACCAATCAACACGTAGTGCAGGGCAAATACCGGTGTGGTTGGCCAGATGACAGGCAGCAAATTGCCAAGCATGGCCATTAACATACAAATCACCAGCGCATTGGCATGTCCGATGCGATCAGCCGCTACACCCCAGGTGGGTCCCGCAAATACCGAAATAAATCCCATCAATGCCACCAGTTTTCCGGCGGTAATCGCCGGCACATCTGAGGCTAATGCAAAACTGTACATAAACAGGGTTTGTACGATGTAGGTCAGACCAACAATGCCATAAATCAGCCCCATGATCAGCACATGCGGGCTGCGATACACGCTGAGCAGACCTTGTTTCAGGCTGCTGCCAGCATGAGTGAGCGGCGGGCTACGCAAGAACAACGCAACAAGCAGCCCTGTGACGGCCGCACTGATTGCAAAAATCATCCATACCTGACGCCATCCATCGGCCGGGTCGGCTTCTGTTAACGCGGGCACCAGCGCACCGCTGATCAGCATGCCAATGCCCACACCACTGTTGGCAAATCCGATCACTGTCCCGCGCCGGTCCGGGTACCAGCTGCCCAATAATGAAATCAGTGGTGTAAAGGTAAACGCGGTGCCAAAACCCAACAAAACCATACACAACATCAACCAGCCATATTGTGAGCTGACACTCAAACCGGTGAAGCCGGCGCAGGCAAACAACATCCCGAGCAATATTGCTTTTTTGCCGCCATGCCGGCCAGCGAACACGCCTGCATACAGGAGAACCGACAAATAACCAATCGCCGTGACTGTTCCAAGGTTGGCGGCCTGGGCATAGGTCAAACCCAGATCCTCGCGCATGGAGGGCAGCACCAGCCCGTAAGCCAGTCTTGCAAACACGACGGCCACCAGCGTACTGAGCATGCCGAGTGCAATGAGCAGAACAATTGATGGTCGTTCCGCGTTGCTATCCAAATGCTTTTCCGCTGCTGACATCAAATGCTCCTTTTTTGCGCAGTGTATCAGACCGTTGCCGCTTGCAGTATGCGCACCGCTTTGATCAATGGCAGTGTAATCAACACAAAAGACAATGCTGATAATACGCCAATCAGCAACAGTGCCGTTTGAATGTTGTAGCGGTCTGCTACATAGCCCAGTGCCGGCCCCGTCACAATAAACCCGAACCTGAACAACAAGCTGTTTAATGAGTTTAATGTTGCTCTGAACTTGCCGGGAATACGCCGGTTCAGCGCATTGACCAATATCACCTGATACAGGCCACGACTGAAGAACAGCACAAACCCAAAGCCGATACCAACCCAGTGACTGCTGAATGCCATGCCAAATATGCCCAGTAATGGCAACACACCGATCACAAACAGCGCGAAGACTGCACCGGTTTTTTTCTCAAGGGCGTAACTGCATCGATTGGCCAATGCAACAGTCAGGCTTTGCGCAAACCACAGCACACCAAACAACGCCAACGACAAGCCCATGCTGTCCCAATACGGTTGAATCAGCCAGGTCACGTTGATGCTGACAACACTATACAAAGGCAGCGCGATAAATACGCGTCTTAGAATCGGGTCGCCGTTGGTCAGATGCTGCCAGATTTCTCGAATACTGACGGCGTTGCGTGTTTCGACCATGCCCGTCGTTATGCCATCACGTGGCGGTTCCATCACCAACAATGCCAGCCACAAGCACATCCACGCTGTCAGCGATTGAATCAGTATCATCAGGTCAAACGACCACATCGCCAGCACACCGCCCAGCAAGGCGCCAGTTCCTTCGGCGACTGATTTGGTAAAACCAAGATTCGCAAGACTTGGCGTATGCTCCTGTTCGCTGTTTGCCAGGGCTTGTTCACTGTCGTACAACAAGGCCAGATCGGCGCCAGACATCATGCTCATGGCGATACCCAAAATGATTTCAAACATCATCAGGCCCCAGAAATCCGTGGCAAAATTCAGCCAGAAATAACCGGCACCGTGAGCCGCTGCCCCCACAATCAACGCAAGCCGACGTCCCATGACATCAGCAAAATAACCAGAAGGCGCCTCGAGCAGCAAAATCACCGCCGCGTACACTGCCTGCAGGTAAAAAATCTCGGCCAGATCCAGACCTTTGGATTGGAAGAATGGCACCAACACCGGCACGATCAGCATAAATGCATGAAAAAATGCCAGACCGTAAACCAGTTTTATGTTCCTTCGTAATCGATTTTCCATGTTGTCACTCCAGGCACCAACGTTGTGTAAGTTGCCGCCAAACTCCGCCTTGTGAGCAGATTTTTTCCTGTAAAGTCGTGCATTTTTTTTCAGTGCCAGAAAGCAAAAAGCCCCTGAATTCTTTTGAAATTCAGAGGCCTTTTTGTTGCCGGCGAGTTATCTGATTGGTTCAGATTTCAGGTCAGGCAGACCTCCCATTTCAACATCTCATCACGCAGCTTGCGATTGCACACTGAGACTGATGACACATGCAGGGCAGCATTAATCTGCGCCCACGGCATGGTCGACAGCTGGGTTACGCCGCTGTTGAAGCCTTGCTGTTGATGTGTGTGATAAGACGTCATGTTGATAGCTCAGGGTTTAAAAGGCCCGATTGGTTCAAGGTGCGAAATCGTACGCCTGCTTTTCGCAAAGTCAATACGTGAGTTGATTTATTTTTTCAAGGCGCGTCCAAAACATCACGGTGTTATTGATATGTAAATAGAAAATCATATTTATTAACAATCCGTTAACGTTAAATTAACAGTTTAAAAACAATAAGTTATAGCTGTGCTTCTGCGATGCCGCACATACTTGCCGCCCGGTGGGCTCAAAAGAATTTTATCGATAACAAGTGAGGCAAGCATGCGGAATTTATCAAAGATCAGGTTAAGCACGTTGTCATCAGTCTGGGTGCTGACGACCATGTCCGCAATGTGTGCCAATACTGCGCTCGCGCAGCAAGCCTCAGGCAGCCTGCGTGATGGTGCCGATGCCGTTGAGGAAATCCGCGTGCTGGGTCGCAAAGTGAATCTGGTTGGCCAAGCATCAACGGCGTCTGAAGGCATTGTGACTCAGGACGAACTGGCGATCAGGCCCTTGTTGCGCACCGGTGAGGTACTGGAAACCGTACCAGGACTGGTGGCCAGTCAACACAGTGGCCCGGGAAAAGCCAACCAGTATTATCTGCGCGGGTTCAATCTTGATCATGGCAACGACTTTGCCACACTGATTGATGCTATGCCGGTGAACATGCGAACCCACGGGCATGGTCAGGGTTACACCGATTTGAATTTCATTATTCCCGAGTTGATTGGTCAAATTGATTATCAGAAAGGCTCTTATTACCCGGCGACAGGCGATTTCTCCGGTACCGGTACAGCTCGCCTTAGCGTCGCCGACAGTCTGCGAGACAACACCGTGCAGTTGGGCTCGGATGGTGGACAAGAGAACTGGAACCGCTTGTTGGCAACCGGTCAATCGGCGACCGGGACGAGCAGCAGTTTGATGGTTGGTCTTGAGGCGGAAACCACTGATGGTTATTGGGATGATGTCAATACGGATCTGAAACGCAAAAACCTGTGGCTTAAGCAGCAATGGCAGCACGGGAACAATGACTTCAGTGTGATCTTCATGGGGTATCACAACAGCTGGAACTCTGCCGATCAGATACCGCAGCGCGCCGTTGAGCAGGGTTTTATTTCGGAATTTGGCTCGATCGATCCCACCTCGGGCGGCACGTCGCACCGTTACAGTGTATCTGCAAACTGGACGCGTAAGGGTGGCAGTGCGGCATGGGATGCCAGTGTCTATGCCATCGACTATGGCATGGATCTTTGGGCAAATTTTACCTACTTTGTTGAGACTGACGGGGATCAACATCATCAACTGGACGATCGCAAGATTTACGGTTGGGACGTCGCCAGGACACAAAGCAGCCAATGGGGTGCGCTGTCGGTTGTCAATACCGTTGGGTCGCAGCTTCGTTATGACAGCATCAGTGAGGTGGGAGTGCTCCGCAGTGAAGCCAGGCGCGACACCAGCGTGTACCGCACGGACGCCGTTGACGAGTGGAGCGCCGGCATCTATTGGGACAATCAGCTACGCTGGACAAATCAACTTCGCACCACTATGGGTGTGCGTTATGACTACTATGACTTCCGTGTAACACCGTTGCAGGCCGCCTTTCTGCCGTCGTTGGTTTTAAACGGTGGCAATGCCAGCGACAGTATTGTGACTACGTCGTTAGGCGCGAGTTATGCGTTTTCAGAGGCTGTTGAAGCCTATGTGAATGCCGGCCAGGGTTTCCACAGCAATGATGCACGCGGCACAACTATCCAGGTGGATCCGGTCAGTGGTGAGGCTGCGGACCAGGTTGATCCATTAGTGGATACCCGGGGTTTTGAATTTGGTCTGCGTACCTATCTCAATGACCAACTGAATGCGTCCATTGCCTTGTGGTCTTTGGCGATTGATTCCGAATTGGTGTTTATCGGTGACAGTGGCAGCACCGAAGATACCGGCGTTGGCAGCACACGACATGGTGTTGAACTGACTGCGTATTATTATCTGGATGCCACCTGGACCTTTGATCTGGAGTACGCCTGGTCAAAAGCGCGTTTTGACGACGAGCTGGATGGCTCGCGCGACATTCCGGGCGCGCTGGAGCATGTGTTCAGTGCCGGCGTGAATGCGCAATTGTCAGACGAGTTGTTTTTTAATATCCGGCTTCGACACTTTGATGAATACCCGTTGGATGGTGGCCTGCGGGCTGATGCCAGCACCCTGGCGAATTTGCGCATCGGTTACCGGCTAAACGACAGCTTTGATGTGTCACTGGATGTGTTGAACCTGTTTGATTCAACGGACAGGGATATTGAGTATGCCTATGAATCACGTTTGAAATCAGAGTTGGATGCCGGTCTGGGTCCCGTCCTCGACCGGCATTTCCATGTGTTTGAACCACGCACCGCCAAGTTGAATGTGCGCTATCGCTTCTGATAGTTGCGGTAATCCGCTTATTTCAGACTGGCGTCGGCATAAATGATATCCACCGCGATATCACGCATGTTGGCCGCGCCGGGGCGGTTGCCGCCCTGGCTTTGGATCATGCCAATCCAGTACATGTTATGTACGGGATCAATCCAGAACCAGGTACCTGCGGCGCCACTCCAGTAGTAGGTGCCTTCACCTTGAGGACTGTTGGCTGCCGCCGGGTCAAAGATAACCGCAAAGTCCACACCAAAACCTTGGCCGGCCTGACCCGGGCTGGTATCAGAGCCGCGCAACAGCAAACCATCCCGCAAGGTGTTCACACGCATCATGTCAATGGAATCCTGGCTGATAATCCGGGCGCCGTCCAACTCACCGCCGTTAATGAACATCTGCAGAAAACGCGCATAGTCGTGTGTACTGGACACCAGACCGCCACCACCGGATTCCAGACGTGTGGCATCAAAATAGCTGGGGCGATCAGGACGTTCTTGATTGCGCATCAGTTTGTTCTGCTCGCGATCCCACCGATACACATCAGCAAAACGGTTTCTGTCGGATTCCTGCACGTAAAATGCCGTGTCATTCATGCCAAGCGGCGTAAAAATGTTGTCATCCAGAAACTCACCAAAGCGCTGCCCGCTGAGTTTCTCAACGATATATCCCTGAATGTCGACCGCGACCGAGTAGTACCACTGCTCACCGGGCTGAAACAACAGTGGAATGTCAGCAAGGCGGGCAATCATGTCATTGAGGTCTCTGGCGGACAATACACCCCGATCACGGAACATATTGTTTACCGGATCATTGCCACTGAGTCCGTATCCAAAACCGGCAGAGTGGTTAAGTAATTCACGCATGGTGGGTTGGCGCGTCAGCGGTTCCAGCACCATCTCACCCGCTTCGTTGTGTCTCACCATGACCTGCAGATTCGCCAACTCCGGCACATGTTTGCTCACCGGGTCATCAAAATCCCACAAACCCTGCTCGTGCAGCATCATCAATGCCACACCGGTAACCGGTTTGGTCATGGAGTAGATACGAAACAGGGCATCCTGCTCCATGGGTCTGTTGTCTTCGATGGACGCCATGCCTGCCGTTTCAAAGGTGGCGATTTTGCCATCTTTGGCTAGCAACCAGACCATGCCGGCGACGTCCTGGTCGCTGACAATTTTTCCCATCGCAGCATCAAGGCGCTCGATGGTGTCGGCGGAGAATCCGGCTGCAGCGGCACCATCGGCTTTTTGAGGCCAGCTGGTATCAGCATAGACCACGTGACTGAGTGCAACACTGGCAGTGATGGCCAGAGCTGCCACACCTTGCCAGAGTTTGTTAACAAATAAATGCGTATTTGGAGCGCGATGAGCCATGTTGGTCTAACCTCTTGTTATTGTGATGAAGCGACAGATGCTAGGTTACTCTGGCGATCTTGCCGGCACAACTGCTCATGTTCCTGGCAGAGGCAGGTTGAATTGCCAAAACGTCAGGCAGCATTTCATCCTCGCTTTGAGTTACAATCCGGCCCCATTTTTTAAAACTGACCCGTGCTACAGGATATTGTTATGTGGTTCAAGACTGTCCGACTTTACCGATTATCTGATGAGTTTGTGATGCCATGGGATGCGCTGGAAGATCAGTTGGCGACTCAGACGTTTCAGCCTTGCGGCAAGTCTGAAGCCGCTCGCGTCGGTTGGATAAGTCCGCTCGGTCGCGAGGGTGACATGCTTAGCCATCGTCTGGGCGACTGTGTCATGTTTTGCTTGCGCAAAGAGGAGCGTCTGTTGCCTTCGGCGGTTGTAAACGAGGCCGTTCAGGAAAAAATTGATGAGATTGAACAGGCGCAAGACCGCAAGGTGTATCGCAAAGAAAAAATGCAGATCAAGGATGATGTGATTGCAACGCTGATGCCGCGCGCATTTACCCGAAGTCGCGTGTTGTTTGCTTATCTGGATCTAAAACAAAAATTGCTTGTCGTTAATGGCAGCAGTGCCGCCGCGGCCGAAGAATTGATAGGCTGCCTTCGTGAAAGTCTGGGTTCATTGCCGTTGAGCCTTCCCGATGTGGATCATGCGCCGATGGCGGTGATGACGCAGTGGTTAAAAGAGCAATCCGCGTCGAATCATTTTGTCATCGATCAGGATTGTGAACTGGTGAATCCGATGGAAGAGGGCAATGTGCTGCGTGCCCGCAGCCAGGACTTGTCAGCGGATGAGATCAAGGCCCACCTTGATGCCGGCAAACAAGTCAGGAAACTGGGTGTTGTCTGGAATGAGGCCGTTGCCTGTGTCATCAACGCCGATTTGTCGTTGGGCCGGCTCAAGTTTGAAGACATGATCCTTGAGCAGGCGCGTGAGTCTGATCCGGAGTCGGCCGCGCAACAGTTTGATCAGGACTTTGCCATGATGAGCCTGACGTTAAGAGGCTTGTTTGAGAGTTTGTTTGCGGCTTTCGGCGGGTTGGCAGACTGAGTCTCCTAACCCGCCCGGAGCAGATCTCAGGCTAACCGACTCTGTGATCGCTGGCGGGCGTGTTGCCGCCCGTAAAATTGCGCGAGACCATCATCCTGAACATCATTCAATTCTTTGCACACAATATCGATTTCCTGCTCAGCTTGAAGCAAATTCTTATGAGCGGCAACGCAGCAGTCGTTCAGCGGGTAACTTTGACTAACTCGCTGATTATTTTGCATATTCAAGGTATGCAGCGTTTTGGTGAATGTATGAGATCGAGGCAATTTTTTGATTAAAATAGCGTTCTCGAGGATTTCAGTTCTGGATTTGATTAGTGCGCAGACAAGGCAGTATCGCTTATTCATTTTGATTGTTGCCCATGAAGCAGAGATTTGGATAGCCAACTTTGCCGATTTAAAGTTAGATTGATCAGGCGCTCGCGCGTGATTTCAGTCGTAGTGTACCGATGGATTTGCTGCCTGCCTAAAGCAAAAATGTTAAGTTTTGTAAAAGCGTCTACGAATCAACTTATGAGTATTACCCACTAAGATTGACAAAAAACAAGTAATTGCTTTTTTATTTACCGTTGAATTGACCCGCTCTGCGTTCTGCGACTGATGCGATGCCTTCTTTGAAGTCTTCGGTCAGTCGTTGCCAGTCTTGCTCGGCTGCTTCATGATCGGTAACTGCCTGCAACATCTCTGTCAGTCCCTGACGTAAGGTTGCGCGCACCGACACCACTGCCAATGGGGCATTGCCAGCGATTTCTTCGGCCAGCTTGATAGCGTCTGCCCGCACCTGATCAGCACGGGTGAGCACATCCGCCAGACCCCATTCAAACGCTTGTTCGCCTTTTATACGCCGACCGGTAAAAAACATCAGCGCGGCTTTTTGCTGGCCGATCAGTGCGGGCAAGGTATGGGTGAGCCCAAAACCGGGATGAAATCCCAATTTGGTGAAATTGGCGGCAAAGCTGGCTTCCGGGCAAGTCACACGAAAATCCGGTACCAATGCCAGCCCCAAACCCCCGCCAATGGCTGCACCATGAATAGCGCCAACAATGGGTTTTGTATTGCTGAACAACCTGACGGCGGCGACATACAACGGATTGCGACCCTTGCCGTCGGATTGTTCCAACACGGATGGCCCCGATGAAAAATTGGCACCGGCACAAAATGCGCTGCCTTGTGCTGCCAGCACCAAGGCCCGGCAATCGTTGTTGTTGTCCATGGCATCAAAGGCATCTGCGAGGTTTTCAATCAGTGCCACATCAAAAAAGTTATGAGGCGGTCTCTGTATTTCTACCAGCGCGACGTGGTTGTTTATGCTGACGTGTACATCTCCAAATTGCATAGTGATTGCTCTTGTAAATTTCAGAATAGACTATTGTGATAAACGATTGCGTGCGATAACCCAGCGGTGTACCTCCGATGGGCCATCGTAAATACGCATGGTCCTGACCTGGCCGGCCATCAATTGTAAGGGCATTTCTTTGGTCATGCCCAAGGCCCCGAGACACTGCATGGCATGGTCAATCACATCATGTGCCATTTCGGTGCCGAATATTTTGGCCATGGAGATTTCGGTCCGCACATCCATGCCCTGATCCAGCTTCCAGGCCGCGTGCTGGCACATCAGGCGGCAAGCATGAATGCGGGTTTCTGCATCCGCTATCCACCATTGCACACTCTGGCGTTCAGACAGGGGCTGGCCAAAGGTAACGCGTTGTCGTGCGTGATCAGCCATTATCTCGACCGCGCGACGAGCCTTGCCTATACACCAGGCTGCCATTTGCAGACGGCGCACTGACAGGCGCAGTTGCATCGGCGCAAACCCTTTGTTGATTTCCCCCAGTAACTGACCTTTTGGCAGGCGGCAATTATCCAGCAGAATTTCATAGGTTTTGGTGCCACCAATCATGGGAATTTTGCGCTCGACAATAAACCCCGGCGTATCTTTGTCCACCAGAAACGCAGAAATACCATGTCGACCTTTCGCCGTATCGGTTTTGGCCATCACAATCGTGAAGTCAGCCGTGTCCATTTTGCTGATCCAGATTTTACGTCCATTCAACACCCAATGGTCTCCGTCGAGCTCAGCGCGTGTGCTCATCGCTGCCGGGTCTGCGCCCGCACCGGGTTCGGAGATGCCAATCGCAGAAATGGTTTCGCCCCGAGAGTAGGGCAGCAGATATTTTTCACGCTGCGCCTCAGTCACGCTGCTGATCAGCATATGGAGATTGGGCGAATCTGGCGGAAAATGAAACGGCACCGCGCTGCGTCCCACTTCTTCATTGACACCGACCATGGCGAGCGCCGGCAGATTGGCCCCACCAAATTGCTTGGGTACATCCAGCCCCCACAAACCCAGTTCACGACATTTATTGTTCAGGGGGAGCAGGGCATCAGTCGACAGCTCACCACCGTAACCGTTGATATCCTGTTGCAACAATCCTGTTTCCAGTGGCATTAACTCGTCATTTACAAAGTGCGCCACCAGTGTCTGCAGCATGCGAAATTCTTCGTTCAGTTCAAAATTCATAGTGTTGTTTCGTGGCAAGTTTATCCGGTCTGTCTGTTTGCAGATTTTCAGTTTTAATTGTGCGCTGAATCACACGTCGGTGATTGAACATCATTCATACTTTTTATGCCACTGTACCTTTTATGACGCCGTGGTTATGCCACTGTGGTTATGCCACGGAGGCATTGCAACTGTCATCGCAGCATTGTTCCGTTCCAGCCGATCGCATACCATGCTCGCCAGTTTTCATGCCCAGATTGAGTTTTTATCAATGTTGCTCGCCCGTTTGCATTTTAATATGGCCACCTTGCGTACCCTGATGGCTATCGCGTTGCCCATGGTGGTTTCCCAGGGCGCATTTGCCGTGATGATTTTCACGGATCGCTATTTTATGTCGCAGATTGATCCCACACACATGGCGGCGTCGTTAGGTGGCGGTGTGGCATTTTTTTTCAGCTTGTGTTTTTTTTCCGGTGTGATTTCGTATGCCAACGCATTGGTTGCGCAATACCGGGGTGCTGCTGAACCAGCGAAGTGTTCACGGGTGGTGACACAAGGTCTGATCATGGGCTTGTTATGTCAGCCGATCCTGTTGCTAGTGGGTTACTACGTGCTACAGCTATTTGCAGTGATGGGGCATGACGTGGACATGCTGGCATTGGAAAGTAGTTACTTTTCGATTTTGATGCTGGGGTCTTTGTTTGCCTTGTGGAAAGCTTGTCTGTCTTCGTTTTTTGCCGGCATCGGTCGCACACGTGTGGTGATGGTGTGTGACGTTGCCGGTTTGATAATAAACATTCCACTTTGCTGGGCCATGGCGTTCGGACACTTTGGGTTTCCGGCGATGGGTATTGTTGGTGCAGCTTGGAGCACAGTTTTTTCATCCGTGTTTTCGCTGGTTTTATTCGGCATTTATTACCTGTCTCGCCAGAATCGTATCGCCTTTTTTGTGATGCATTCATTTCAGCTGGATATGCCAGTCATGCGTCGTTTTCTGCGACTTGGTCTGCCATCGGGTGTTGAACTGTTCCTGAACGTGGCAGCGTTCAACCTTTTCCTGTTGATGTTTCAATCGTATGGAGTTACCGAAGGTGCCGCCGCAGCTATTGTGTTTAACTGGGATATCTTGTCGTTTGTGCCCATGCTTGGATTAAACATTGGTATTGTCAGTTTGATTGGTCATTCGGTTGGCGCACGCAGTATGGAAAAAACCAATGAAGTCATTGCAGCGGGYTTTGTGATTGCAATTGCCTACTCGTCGATGCTGGCATTGCTTTACATCATTTTCAGATATCCGCTGGTGGAGGTGTTTGCCCCGCCACAAGGGGATTTCAGTGATATCCGTACGCTGGCTGCCTTTATGATGATAGGGCTATGCTGTTACACCATGGCTGATGCCATCATTCAGGTATCCGGTGGTGTGTTGAGAGGCGCGGGTGACACACAATGGGTGATGTATTCGTCAACGGCACTGCACTGGGCTATGTTGGTTATCCAGTATCTGGTCATTCGAGTCTGGGAGTTTGGGCCAAGGGCATCCTGGCTGGTGTTCTGCGCGATGATTCTGGCGATAGCGTTGGTGTTTCTGCTTCGACTTTGGTCTGGCAAGTGGCGGGATGAGCAGGCGCTGGAAGCGGTGATGGCCGAGTAGCCGTAGCTTCGGGCGTGCTGCTGGATGGCATGGCCTATATCGCCTAAGGTGGCCCCGGGTTTGACGGCCTGGATACCTAATCACATGGCTTCGTATACATTTTGCTGGAGTCGGCGATGAAGCCGTTCTTTTCCAGCGTGATATCAATATTGACGATGTCGCCGCTTCTTAATACATCCGTATCCGATGGCACGCCGTGACACACAACATCATTGATTGACGAGTTCAGCACGTACTGAAAGTTGCACTGGCCTTTACTGACGGGTCGTGACGCCAACGGACCCGTGATGTAATCCTCCACCAAGGTGTTTATCTGCAGGGTTGTGATGCCGGCGCAGATATGGGGATCAAGGTAGGCAAAAACCTTGGACAGCAGGCGACCGGATTCGCGCATCAGCGCCAGTTCCTCAGGTGTCTTGTAGGTAATGTCATACATCGGCCAGCAACCTGTCCGTGTTCAACGCACGGAATATTTGGTAAACGCCCCGCCAGCCTGGTTCAGCGAGTTGGGGCCTTCGGCGGCATAGACATTGCCGTCTGCATCCACCGCAACTCCCTCACCCGCAGTGCCCTGGTAAACGCGGTCTTCGCGTTCAAAAGGCGGTATAAAACCAGTGACATGGTCGTGGTCAATATGGCCAATACGAATGCCATTGCGCCAGCCAACGTGGTTGGTCGGGCTGGATTCCGAGTCAATGGCATACAGCATGTCATCATCAGTGATAAACAGTCCGCTGATGCGACTGAAGGTATAACGGGACTCCAGATAGTTGCCATCCTGGTCGAAAATTTCGATGCGGTGGTTGCCACGATCAGCAACCCACAATCGACCGCGGGAATCAAACTCCAGCGCATGCGGGGTGCGGAACTCACCGTGGCGAACGCCAATCTCACCCCACTGTTTGATAAACGTGCCGTCGGGCGCAAATTTCATGACACGAGCTGTCAACCCGGCAGCTCGTCCTTCTGCCATCGCCTGATTGGTGGTCATACCCTGACCACTGTGGCCGTCGGAGACATAAATGCTGCCATCAGGGCCGACGATAACGTCATTGGGTTGATTAAAGTGCGCGCCATCATTGCCAACTTTTCCGGGGGTACCCAGACTCAACAACAATTCACCGGAGGGGCTGAATTTATGGACCTGCTGTCCCTTGGTTTCGTCAGCGTTGGTGGCAAAGTCAGTGACCCAGACATTGCCTTCGTCATCCACATAGATGCCGTGCGGTGTCACCATCACTCCAGCACCAAAATTGGCCAGCACTGCACCGGTATTGCGATCAAATTTAAAAATGGGATCGACCGGGTTTGTGTCGCATGTCACCGGTACCCCTGCGCCAAAGCTGCCTGCACCGCAGCGTTCATATGCCCAGATATGACCATCAAACGGATCAATGTCGACACCTGCGGATGACCCCCACACGCGACCTTCAGGCAATTGGCCCCAGTTTTGGGTGATCACGGGATTGGGATTAGGAATGCCGTCACCGGTAATAAAATTACCTGTGGATGTTGTTTCTGAAACTGTCGTTGCAGTTGTTGGCTGGGTTGCTGCGGAGTTGCTTTGATTGCTGGCGGGTTCAGAGCATGCTGTTACCAACATAATGAGCGAGGTGGCTGCAGCAAAAATTTTGACAGCGACTACCGGACGATTCGATCGAGTGCGCATAACAGTGGCTCCGTTATTGTTATTGGTCGGGTTGAGCATCTCAGGCAATCTCTGTCGCTGTCAACAGTAGGTCTGTTTATTGATAGATGTAATCTATTGAAAAATGAAATTTAATAATTTTAAACCTTGTCATGAAGTTGATGTATAGTCAGTCTTGAATGAATGAGACCTTGTCAAGAACACTCATCACCCGAATGAATGGAGATCGTTATGGATACAACTAAAGGCAATACCGCCGGCAAATGTCCGGTGATGCATGGATCCAACACCAAACTTGGCGGGCAGGCGACAACCAACAAGAATTGGTGGCCAAATCAACTCAATCTCGGCATCTTGCACCAGCACTCGCCAAAATCCAGCCCGTTGGGTGCGGATTTCAATTACGCAGAAGCGTTCAAAAAGCTTGATCTGCCTGCGGTAAAAAAAGACATCGAGGCCTTGCTGACCGATTCGCAGGATTGGTGGCCGGCAGACTATGGTCACTATGGTCCGTTTATGATCCGTATGGCATGGCATGCAGCAGGTACGTATCGCACCGGTGATGGGCGCGGTGGTGCCGGCACTGGCAATCAACGTTTTGCGCCGCTGAACAGTTGGCCAGATAACGGCAATCTGGATAAAGCCCGTCGTTTACTGTGGCCCATCAAACAGAAGTATGGCAACAAGTTATCCTGGGCTGACTTGTTTGTGCTGACAGGCAACGTTGCACTCGAATCCATGGGATTCAAAACGTTTGGATTTGCGGGCGGTCGCGCCGACATCTTCCAACCTGAAGAAGATATTTACTGGGGAGCAGAAGACACCTGGTTGGGCAATAAGCGCTACACCGGCGACCGTAACCTTGAGAATCCACTGGCAGCTGTCCAAATGGGACTCATCTACGTCAACCCGGAAGGTCCGGACGGTAATCCAGACCCATTGTTGTCGGCAAAAGATATTCGCGAAACCTTTGCCCGTATGGCCATGAACGACTACGAAACCGTCGCATTGACAGCCGGTGGCCATACATTTGGCAAAGCCCATGGTGCCGGCGATCCGTCACATGTTGGCCCGGAGCCTGAAGCCGCCCCCATTGAGGAAATGGGCTTTGGCTGGAAGAGCAGTTATAAAAGCGGAAAAGGCCGTGATGCGATTACCAGTGGTATCGATGGCGCATGGACGCCGAACCCGACTCGATGGGATTCTGGTTATTTTGACGTCCTGTTCGGCTATGACTGGACGTTGGTGAAAAGCCCGGCGGGTGCGCAGCAATGGGCTGCCGTCAACCTCGCTGACAAAGACCATGCACCTGATGCCGAAGATTCGGCTGTCCGTGTTGGTATCATGATGACCACCGCTGACATGGCCATGCGAGAGGATCCTGAGTACCGCAAAATCGCTGAGCACTTCCACAAGAATCCGGATGAATTTGCCGATGCGTTTGCGCGGGCCTGGTTCAAGTTGACACACCGGGATATGGGGCCCAAGTCCCGCTATCTTGGCCCGGAAGTACCCGCAGAGGATCTCATTTGGCAAGACCCGGTACCAGCGGTCGATCATGAACTGATCAACACCGATGATATCGCTGTCTTGAAAAGCAAAATTCTGGCAAGTGGTCTGACGGTTTCTGAGTTGGTGTATACCGCGTGGTCGTCTGCGTCTACGTTCCGTGGATCCGATATGCGCGGCGGTGCCAATGGCGCGCGCATTCGACTTGCCCCGCAGAAGGATTGGGATGTGAACCAACCTGAACAATTGGCCCGTGTGCTGACAGTGCTGGAGGGCATTCAGTCTGCCTTTAATGAGGCCCAGACTGGCAACAAAAAAGTATCCATGGCGGACCTGATTGTGCTGGGTGGTTGTGCGGCGGTTGAAAAAGCGGCCAGTGATGCCGGTCAGTCTGTAGGCGTGCCCTTTGTGCCCGGTCGCAGTGACACAACGCAGGAACTCACAGACGTAGAATCCTTTGAACCGTTGAAACCGGAAGCTGACGGTTTCCGCAACTACCGTCGTGCAGCGTTCACGGTATCAGACGAGGAAATGTTGATCGACAAAGCGCAGCTTCTGCAGTTGAGTGCGCCGGAAATGACTGTGTTGGTCGGTGGTTTGCGTGTGCTGGGTGCCAACTACAACAAGACTCAATATGGCGTGTTGACCAAAACACCGGGCCAGTTAACCAACGACTTTTTTGTCAATCTGGTTGATTTGAACACGGACTGGAAACCTGTTGATGCCGACGACTATGTGTTTGAAGGGCGTGATCGCAAAACTGGCGACGTGAAATGGACTGGCACGCGAGTTGATCTGATTTTTGGCTCCAACTCACAGTTGCGTGCAATTGCTGAAGTGTATGCACAAAGTGACGCCACGCAGAAGTTTGTGCAAGACTTTGTGGCAGCATGGACCAAAGTAATGAATGCGGATCGCTTTGACATAGCCTGATTGAATCGGGACCGGGCAGAGCAGTGGTGAGCTTTGCCCGGTCATCGGTAACAATAAGTCTTTTCAAACCTTGGGTAGTAACCTGTTGTATTCGTCTTTAACCACGACGTAACACTCACACACGCGTTTTTCCAGTGCCTCCCTGTTGATGATTGTAATCTTGCCTCGGGATCGCTCAATCAGACCTGATTTCTGCAGTTCGCCTGCCACTTGTGTAATACTTTCACGCCTCACACCCAGCAAACTGCTGATCATTTCCTGAGTAATCAGAATGACGTTGGATTCCAGGCGATCAATACTGGTCAATAACCAGCGGCACATGCGCTGATCAAGATCATGGTGTTGATTACACACCGCTGTTTGTGATGTTTGACAAATCAGTGCCTGGGTAAACAGCAGCGCCAGATGTTGCAGTTTACCGCCAAGCGCAAACTCCTTTTTCATCACTTTGCGATTTAACCGGTAAGCCTGGCCATGACTTTGTACTTCGGTGCTGGTTGGCATACTTTCGCCACCCATAAAAATGGAAATGCCGACCAAGCCTTCTTTGCCCACCAAGGCGGTCTCACTGGTAGAACCATCTTCCAGTGCATAAATAAGAGACACAATGCCTGACACCGGAAAGTGCAGGTAATTCACATGATCGCCGGACTCAGACAGCGTCCAGTTCAGGGGCATATCCACCAGTTCARGGTCTGGCAACAATCGTTGGTAATCAGAGAGGGGTAAAGCAGCGAGCAAACGGTTTTGTTTAGGACAGGGTTTTAACTCAGGTGCTGCTGACGTTTTAGACATATATTGTTTTCTTGAATAGAGAGTCAGCAGTATGCGCCAGAACCGGTTGAAAGTGTTGTTTATTTGTCTATCAGCCAATTTTGCCCGGTGTTATATTGATGGCCCCTACTGGAGGAATTATTGATGGCTAAAGAACAGAAAAGTGTTAAAGAGACCAAGAAAAAGCCGCTGCTGAGCCCAAAGGAGAAAAAGGCTGCGAAAAAGGAAAAGCAGAACAATAAGTCTTGAGGAATTGACGGGGCGGGCAGGATTGATTCGTTATTTGGCTAAGCCAAATACCTCACCCCTGCGGGGCGGCTTGCAGCCGTCCTGATAGCGATGCAATCAGTCGAACCGGCAGGTTGACTAGGGGTGTCCTACCCCTCGCCCTTCGGGTGACATTCTGTCATCTAAAACGGCAATCCTGCCGTTTTATCTCATCAGCCACCCGAAGCACAAACATAAACAGGCCACCTTAAAAGGTGACCCGTTTATGTTTGGTGCCCCGGGCAGGATTGTCTATATGAATATAACTATATGTAAGTAATATATATTTAATATTAAAATATCTGTGGTGTTACTAATGGTGTTGCTAAATCGAATTACTGTAGGCAATTAGCGTTTGTCCTACTTGCCCCACCCCTTACTTTCCCAAACCTAGCCTGCGACGACCCACCCACCCCGGTACCCCAACTTTGTCAGATAGGGACTCCTCAGCACCCTTACATACCATTCCAAATGAACGATTTCCTATTCTGGGTCATCACTCGCCACTATTTGTCCCAATAACTGCATAGTCGCTCCTTAGCAATTCCGTCCTCAGTTCTGTTCTCATTTAGCACATAGCAGCCAAGGTCAGCGGGCGCTATACGGACTGTTACGCCGGCTGATGAGATTGCCGTTAATTGGCCCCCCCTTCAAAGTCCACAAACTCAAAAGCCGCGCCTTGGCTATTAAAGAGACTGTCTCCTTTGGCTACAGCTTTGTCGTCTAGGTACCGTTTGATCTGCACAAAGAAGGCCTCTGCGTGTGGGTTGTTGGGTCTGGATAATAACCCGGGGTGTCAAGCGCCCCCTAAGGTCCACCCCTTACTTTTCTGTAGCCCACAATACGTAACCCCACCCACCAGGGGGCATCCCCTTTTTCAGTTTGGTACCATTTGCTGTATTTACATTCTGATATGGTGGAGCGGTTGGGTTAATTTTGGCTTGAGATCGAAGTAGCATCGTGAGATGCTCAAATTTCATCATAAAGTTCACAAACCGAAGCGAATGTCTGTAACTTAATCAAACTACTCCGAATCCCGTGGGTTAGACGTTTAATTGTGGAGAGTCATTAGTAGTTTTCAGCCGGTTTACACTCGTCAACAAATGCGGCGTAGAACCCTCTGGTATTGATAAATATTAAAAAATAATTGGTTGCATACGAAGCCAAAAGAGAGGGCGTACAATCTGTGGCAAAAATAAATGGAACAAATTCAACCGACACACTTTATGGCACGCCTGAAGCGGATGAGATTAGTGCTGGCGCTGGTAATGATAGAATTATTACAGGAAATGGAGCTGACACGGTTTACGGTGGAGATGGCGACGATGAAATAAACGGATATCCGTCAGATCCAGCAAAGATTACTGGGGCATATACTTTCTGGAATTCTAACGGACCCCTACTCGTCTATGGCGAGATGGGTAACGACTTTATTGTAGGCAGCAGCTCGTCAGACACGCTAAATGGTGGCGAGGGTGATGACATAATACGTGGCCGCGATGGCGACGACACCTTATTAGGCGGATTAGGTAATGACAGACTTGATGGTGATGCTGGTAATGACATTTTAGAAGGTGGCGAGGGTGATGATACACTCTATGGTGACGCGGGCGATAACAAACTTTACGGTGGTTTAGGTAGAGACTATTTAAGTGTATATCTTGATAAAGGTAAAAATTACTTAGATGGTGGCGCGGGTGATGACACGCTTTATGGTGGTGACGCCAATGACACTTTAGTCGGCGGATCAGACAACGATTATCTTAGCGGTTATGCTGGCAACGACAGTTTAGATGGTGGTGAGGGTGATGACGAACTTTATGGTGGTGACGGCAATGACACTTTATTCGGCGGATCAGGCTACGACTATCTTTCAGGCGGAAATGGCGACGACACATACATAATAGCAGATAGGAATTTTTATATTTATGACCAAGGCGGCAATGATAAAGCTGTTGTTTCAGTCTCGTTTGTAAAAATCCCCTCATCAATCGAACAAGTTGTTTATGTTGACGGCGCAATGCCTCTCCCGTACTGGATTGATGCTCTCATACCGGACCGAGGCAATGGTACAAGGTATGTCGACGAAATTTTAGCTGGCGCTAAAACATTTAAATATACATTTCCATCAGTCATACCCTCCTACGATACAACTGTTGATCACGCAAAAGGCTATACTCAATTCAATCAAGCACAAAAGCAAAATACTGTAACTTTCTTGCAGTATCTCGCGACGATATTAAATCTATCTTTTACTGAAACGACAAATGCTGATCAAAGAAATACGTTTTCATTTGCGATTAATAATCAAGAAGGTACTGCAGGATACGCTCAATACCCAAATCTAGAATCAAGTGGCTCAGATGTGTTTCTTGCCAATAAAATCTATAACCAAACACTTAATACAGGAACCTATGGTGCAAACGTATTAGTTCATGAGATTGGCCACGCTCTTGGTCTTAAGCACCCATTCTCAGCAAGAAGTGCTGGTGACGATGGGAGCGTAGCCGACCCACCATATTTAACTGGCAGTGAAGATCATGCTCGCTGGACAAAGATGTCTTATACCGAGACAACAGCTGAATATACTCTCACACTAAGTCCCCTAGATATCGCTGCGCTGCATTACATCTACGGAGTGAGCCCTGCAGCAAGATCTGGAAATGACACATATGTATTATCAAGTAGTTGGCCAAACTTTCTCTGGGATGGTAACGGGCTAGATACCGTTGACGCATCAAAATTATCTCAGCGCGCAACGCTTTACCTAGAGCCTGGTTACTGGGGTTTTGTGGGTGTTGAAAAGGCAGGGAAAATTACAGCGCCCGGGCAAATCACAGTAAATTTTGGCACTGTGCTTGAAAATATCATTGGCACTAATTTTAGCGACGAGCTACACGGAAACAATGTCGCAAACGAGATCACTGGTGGCGCAGGTAACGATTTTATTTATGGTAAAGGTGGGAGCGACGCGCTCTCTGGCGGCGCAGGAAACGACATTTTGTATGGCGGAGATGGCGATGACACATTTGATTGGAATTCGAATAGTCGATCAGGTGATGACACTTTCTATGGTGGCAAAGGAAATGACACTTTCGTTATTGATTCTGCTTTTGACAAAATAGTAGAAAACGAAAATGAAGGCATAGATACAGTTTGGACCTCAGTATCTTACTCGATAGCTGGTCTCAATAATGTGGAGAATGTTTTAGGATTTGGCTCGGTGGCACTCGTATTGACAGGGAACTCCAAAGATAACTATTTATCAGGTAGCTCTGGTAACGATAGTTTGGATGGCGGGGAAGGAATAGATTTTGCGGTCTACGAGAGCAAACTTTCAGACCTTATTTTGAGTAGAATCGGAAGAGACATTATTGTTACCTCAAAGAGTGAGGGAGTGGATACGCTAAGTAATATCGAATATATCGTAGCCGATCGTATAATCTATAAACTGTCAGATTTTTTTGAGACATACACCCTCAGTGCGAATGCTCCAACAGTTAACGAAGGCTCAGCCGCTCGATTTACCTTAGTAACAACAGGCGTTGCAACGGRGACATTAATCCCCTACACCATTTCCGGGGTGACGGCGTCTGATCTGAGCTCTGGTGCGTTGACTGGCACTTTAAGTGTGAGCTCAACCGGCACAACCACGATTGATATCGGGATCGCCGCAGATAATCTTACCGAAGGACCGGAGACATTAACACTCACCGCTCAAGGTAAGTCAGCGACCGTTGTTATCGCGGACACCTCAATAGCTCCTACATACACCCTCAGTGCGAATGCTCCAACAGTTAACGAAGGCTCAGCCGCTCGATTTACCTTAGWAACAACAGGCGTTGCAACGGRGACATTAATCCCCTACACCATTTCCGGGGTGACGGCGTCTGATCTGAGCTCTGGTGCGTTGACTGGCACTTTAASTGTGAGCTCAACCGGCACAACCACGATTGATATCGGGATCGCCGCAGATAATCTTACCGAAGGACCGGAGACATTAACACTCACCGCTCAAGGTAAGTCAGCGACCGTTGTTATCAGCGATAAAATTATTGGCGGCTCAGGATTCGATTCAATAACATACCCTTTAGCTTCAAAAAATTATGCAGTCTCCAAAAAAAGCAATGGCGAAGTCGAGTTGATACTTTATACAGGTGCAACCGAGCTCTTGGCGAATTTCGAGCAGATTAAGTTCAAAGATCAATCGGTAGATACAAAAAACTTAAGTTATGTTGGGGTATTTACAGGCGTAAGTGAGTTAAATCTGCAGGCTATTCACAGGCTCTACAATACAAGAGATAAAGCTTTTTTTTACACTGCAGACGCTGGTGAGAAAAATTGGATTATTACCAACAGCACTCCTGGCTCTGCTAACTCAGAAGACACAAGCTGGCCTTACGTTTATCAAGGTTCAACTTTTAATAAGGCTCATTCATACGAAGGCGCTACTCCCCTTTACAGATTCTACAACAGGGAGACTGGGCACCACTTCTTTACCGCGTCGAAAGATGAAGCTGATTACGTGAAAGCAAAATCAGCTTCTGATGGGTGGCCATTCAATTACGAAGGCGCTGCTTTTAATGTTTATGCGAATGATCCTACTCCAAACTCCCAAGGATCAGAGATTGCTGTTCATAGATTCTATAGTTCAAACCTTAATCGTCACTTCTACACAGCGAATCAGAATGAAGTTGATGAAATTAAATTAACAGGTCAATGGATTTATGAAGGTATAGGGTTCTGGGGAGAGGGCTAGTTTGTATTGTGTTAAATTTCAATTAAATATGACCAAGATATTGTCCGCCCCTGTAGTTGCCCCCCCATTCGGAATTAGTCCAAACCTTGGACACATCACCCCGCATAAACCCCCAAATTCCTCTCCGGATAACTCTCATAAACATGCTCAAACACCGCTGAGCACTTCTGATGATAGAGCTCCGGGGTATAGGCGCGGGGCAGGCCGGTATCCAAAGTATCTTCAATGGTTAGTCGCAGCTGCGACCTCGCTGCTGACTTCTGCCTCCAATTGAGCACCAGCAACGCCTTCAGGCTGGCCAGCAATTCGCGCGCCGCTTTCTTCACTTCGGCTCGCTCCCTGTCAGACAGTTCCGGTGCCGGCCGCGTCAAAATATCAAAGATGACCAGCTCTTCCTCACTTAGGTTCTCCCGCACATGCCGTTCCTGCTCATCGTTCAGGCTGTTGGACAGCTCAGTCAGGTCCAGAAACAGCTGCTCAATACTCCGGCTTCCAGCGTTGCTTGGTTATTTTTGCACTTAACGTCGGACATTATCCCGTTCGCGTAGTTCCCACAAGTGTCTTACTACGTCCAGTGGTGGTGCTACTCGACAGAATGGAGCCAGAATTCGTTGAGTTATGAACACGCAACGAAAGCGCCCCCAAGGATCAGGTTTACCCAAAACTGTCGCACATCAACACATAGCCACTTGGCCTAGTGCTTAATGACAAGAATCAGAGTATGGTCATTGAGGGTTCATTCTGAAGCCACACAACGGGACATGGTTATGAAAAAATTGATTGCAGCAATCGCACTTTCCACGGTTTCCAGTATGGCCTTAGCGCAGACCACGACAAACCAGGCAACGAGCATACATGGTCAATCTGGCAATACTTATACCCAGATTGGGAATACCACTTATAGCTCTGGTGGCTCTAAGTACACCAATATTGGCAATACGACCTATGGTTCAAACGGCCAGACTTCTAGCACGATTGGCAATACAACTTACAACTCGAATGGCAGTTCATCACAGCAGATAGGGAATACTCTTTACAATTCAAACGGCACAACAGTGCAAAAGATAGGCAATACCACATATGGATCGAATGGAACTAATTGCACTACGATTGGGTCAATAACTAGCTGTAACTAAAGATTTCGCCTTTGAAGAAGTAGATCCAGATTCCAAGTTAGCCACAATGATTCAAAGCCTTGCTTACGAGATAATTCATGTCTGGCAGGCAGAAAGTAGCTACTTAGTCGGCCAGCTTTGGAAGGGGCGTGATTGGGGCTGAGAGATGGCCCCGCAATCAATCCACAGAACAGGTTTGGCTGTCCAGAAAATCGTTGATACGTCCACGCCATGATTTGCCTTATATCAATGTTATTCAGCATTAACTGATGGATAAACAATGGGCTGCCCATCAGTAAGTTGTGTATCGGAATATTGAGTAGGAATTTATTCCAATATTTGATACATGGGGATAAGCGAATAGTTCTGGCGCGAAGTTTATAAAATAAGGCGGTTAACTTATGACAAAGGAAGTTGAAAACAACAATTCAATTGCTACTGCAACTGCAATTACCCTAGGTACGGCGGCCACTGGGCAGCTCTCGACCGCAAGTGATGTTGACTATTTCAAGGTCACCGCCAATTCGGTAGGAGCACTGTCGGTAGTTTTTGATGTGCCTACGGATATCAGTTACGCCAGCTATTTCAAACTCGGTTTGTACGACAGTGCTGGGACTTTGCTCTCGAGCTTCTCAACAGGAGAGGACAAGACATACTCGGTGGGGGTGCCCTCGGTTGGAACTTACTACTTGGGGGTCTCCGCTGTTTCTACGAGCTAT
>SPIB01000006.1 GCA_004535785.1 Gammaproteobacteria bacterium LSUCC0112
ACCGGTGTTCTCCATCTCCCCGGTCACCGTCAGCGAAGGCGGCAAAGCCTTTGTCACCGTCACCCGCACTGGCGCCTCTGCCGTGGAGCAGACCGTTAAGGTCAGCACCTCACTGGCACAAGGCGACAGCGCTGAGGCYGAAGACTTCACCGCCATCAGCGGCCAGGTGCTGACCTTCAAGGCGGGTGAGAACACCCAGACGTTCTTTGTGCAGTCCGCGCAGGACAGCACCTAYGAAGGTCTGGAGACCTTAACCGTCACCCTGTCCGATGCCACCAGCGGCGCACTGATCAGCGACACCAAAGGCGCCGCACAGGTCACCATCGCTGACGATGGCACCGGCACCGTGTTTAATGACGATGGCAGCGTGAACAACGAAGCCGCCAAAGACAGCGACAAACCGGTGTTCTCCATCTCCCCGGTCACCGTCAGCGAGGGCGGCAAAGCCTTTGTCACCGTCACCCGCACTGGCGCCTCTGCCGTGGAGCAGACCGTTAAGGTCAGCACCTCACTGGCACAAGGCGACAGCGCTGAGGYYGAAGACTTCACCGCCATCAGCGGCCAGGTGCTGACCTTCAAGGCGGGTGAGAACACCCAGACGTTCTTTGTGCAGTCCGCGCAGGACAGCACCTAYGAAGGTCTGGAGACCTTAACCGTCACCCTGTCCGATGCCACCAGCGGCGCACTGATCAGCGACACCAAAGGCGCCGCACAGGTCACCATCGCTGACGATGGCACCGGCACCGTGTTTAATGACGACGGCAGCGTGAACAACGAAGCCGCCAAAGACAATGACGCACCCAGAATCGCCAGCGTTGTCCCCAGTGCTGGAAGCGACCGTGTTGTTGAAGGCGGCACCTTGGCATTTGCAGTGACATTGACCAACGCCAGCCTGACCAGCACAAGCTTCCCGTTCAGCATCGGTGGCTCAGCATCGGCAAATGACTACGCGGCACTCAGCTTCAGCAATGGCGTATCTTACGACAGCACAACAGGCACCCTCACAGTGCCGGCGGGTGTGACCAACTTCAGTGTGACCGTGCCCACCACCGATGACAGCCTGATCGAATCGGAGGAAACACTCTCCATTACTGCCGACGGCATCACCGGCACCGGCACGATCACCGACAACGACATTGCTGGCCTCAACCTCAGCAAAGACAGCCTGATCACCAGCGAAGCAGGGACATCAGACAGCTTCAGCGTGGTACTCAAGGCACAACCCACGGGCGATGTGACCATCAGCGTGAGCGGTCTGGATGCCACCGAAGGCAGTCTGAGCGCGCCGGCGTTGACCTTTAATGCCGGCAACTGGGACATTCCACAGACGGTCACGGTAACCGGCGTTGATGATATCCTGATTGATGCAGACATTACCTACAATCTGACCGTGACCGCCAACGGCGGTGGTTACTCTAACCAGAGTGCCAGCGTCAGTGTGCTTAACCGCGACAATGACAGCGCCGGTATCACCCTCAGCAAGGCCAGTCTCGCCACCAGCGAAGCTGGCACCACTGACAGCTTCACTGTTGTACTGAACGTGCAACCCATCGGCAACGTAACGGTCAGCCTGAGTGGCTTGGACAGCACCGAGGGCAGTCTTAACTCCTCGACCCTGACCTTTGATGCCAGCAACTGGAACGCGCCACAAACCGTCACCGTCACCGGCGTCGATGACCCTGTGCTTGACGGCAACATTGCTTATACCCTCACCGCCACAGCCGTCGGCGGTGGGTACAACAATCAAAGCGCCACGATTGGCGTTGTCAACAGTGACAACGACAAGGCCGGTGTCACCCTAAACAAGGCCAATCTGGTCACCAGCGAAACAGGAATAACCGACAACTTCAGCGTGGTGCTCGATGCACAACCCACAGGCAGTGTCACCGTGACCCTGAGCGGACTCGACACGACCGAGGGTGGTCTCAGTGCTACGACGCTGACCTTTGATGCCAGCAACTGGAACATTCCACAGACGGTTACCGTGACCGGGCTGGATGACACACTCGCTGACGGGGATATCAACTACGACCTGATAGCGACCGCGACGGGCGGCGGTTATACCAATCAGAGCGCTAGCATCGGCGTCGTCAATCGCGATGACGACAATGCTGGCATCACGCTGAGCAAGGCCAGTCTGATCACCAGTGAGGGCGCAACCACTGACAGTTTCACGGTCAGACTCGATGCTCAACCCTCCAGTGATGTGATTATCACCGTTACCGGGCTGGACAGCTCGGAAGGCATACTCAGTGCGACAACGCTGGTCTTTACACCGGGTAACTGGAACACAGCACAAACCATCACGGTCACGGGTGCGGATGATGCGCTGGTCGACGGCGACATCAACTACAACCTGACGTTAACCAGCAGTGGGGATGCAGCCTACGCCGGCAGCAATGTCAAAACCGCAAACGTCGCGGTCACCAACACGGACAACGACCGTTACGGCGTCACCATCAACCGCGACAATGCTCAGGGCGCAGTGGATGCCAATGGCAACCTGATCACGACCGAGAACGGTGCCAGCAATGGCTTTACAGTGACACTCGATGCCGAGCCCACCGGCAGCGTCACCGTCACGTTGAGCGGTCTGGACAGCACTGAAGGCAGCCTGAGTGCCAACACTCTGACGTTTGATGCCAGCAACTGGAACACCCCTCAGAGTGTGACCGTGACCGGCGTGGATGACCCGCAGGTCGATGGCGACATTAGCTACACCTTGACCAGCACGGCATTCGGCGGTGGTTACAACAACCAGACTGCCAGCGTTGGCGTAGTCAACAGAGACAACGACTCACTGGGCATCTCTGTCAGTGGCAAAAATGATATCTCTGAAGGCAGCAACGCCATCTTTACGGTGTCCTTGTCCAGTCCAGCCATCACAGCAACCGAAATCACCTTGAACCCGGGCAACGGCAGCGCAAGTGACAGTGACTACAATGCAGCTGGATTACTCGCTTACTACTTCGACGGCAGCGGCCAGGTTGCGCTGACCGTTAACAATGGTAAAGTCAGTCTGCCCGCTGGCATCACCAGCTTCTTTGTCAGCGTACCCACGCTGCAGGAGGGAGTGTTTGAGGGCAGTGAAACGTTCAGCCTAAACGCCGCCGTTACCGGCGGGGCCAGCAGCACAGGCAATGCGACCATCAAAGATGATGGCACCGGCGTCACCTACAACAATGACGGTTCGATTAATACTGCTGCGGCGCGCGATGATGACCGCCCGCTCTCAGTAACATCCTACGGCCCTGTGAATGAAGCCTCGCCCTTTGCGATGTTTGCAATCTCCGCAGGTGCTGGCCAGGCGCTGACACTATCACTGGGCAACACATCGTCATTGCTGGATGTTGATGCCACAAGCGCAGGGTTTGGTATCGAATGGTCAAGTAATGGCACTGACTGGATCACTGGCAACACCGTGCCTTCGGTTCCCGCTACCGGGCGAGTGTTTGTCCGGGCAAATATCCGCAGTGAACTGGATAGCCTGTTTGAAGGGGCGGAAACCTTTACCCTGACGGCAGCTTATGCAGGTGGGTCTGGTCGCACAGCAACCGCCATCTCATCGATTGTCGACAATGGCACCGGCAGCTTGTTTGATGGCACAGTCAGTGCGGGTACGCCGGTCGAACTGGCTGGTGCGCTGGATGATGACCGCTCTGCCCTGTCAATTCCGGATGTCAACGTAAACGAAGCGTCTCCTTACGTGGTATTCCGCGTCTCTGCTGGCGGCGGTCAACAGTTTTCGCTGAGTTTGTCAGACGGCGGTACCGGATTCAATCGACCGGATAACAGCAGCAACATCGACGATATCAACAAACAGGCGGCTGTTGTCAATTCTGACTATCTGAATCAGATTGAGGTTTATGACGGCACCATCTGGAACAGCTATGCGCCTGGAGCACTGGTCTCTGTCCCCATAGGAGGATCCGTTCTGTTGGTGCGCGTCAAATTGATTGACGATGATGTTTACGAAGGCGCGCACGCCATGACCTTAAAAGCGACGCCAACCTCGGGCACAGCAGCCACTGGCCGCAGTATCATTGGTGACTTCGGAACCGGTGCGATCTTTAATGACAGTGGTGCCGAGGACCGCAACACCGCCAAAAATGATGACCGTAAGCTGAAAGTCGACAGCCCTATTGTCAACGAAGGATCAGAGTATGTGGTCTTTAATGTCACCGGAATCACCGGCCAGGTAAACCTCGCGTTACAGGATATCGGTGGCGGCTCGGGTTTCGCCGACATCGCGCCGGATCTGCAGTACTGGAACGGCAGTGCGTGGGCGGCGTACCGCGGCGAAAAACTCTCGCCGCTGGTGGACTTCAGCACCGGCAGCCAGCTGGCAGTGCGCGTCAATATCAGCCAGGAGCAGGATGAACTGCGTGAGGGATCCGAGCGCTTTACACTGGTTGTTGACGGCATTGGCGGCCCATCTCTAGCGGCAGCCACCATTCGTGATGACGGAACCGGTGCCATCTGGCTCGGTGATAGCCTGTCGCCGGCAACTGCCAGCGCACTGGCCGCCGCCGGTGTCCGCTTGGACGATGACTTTGATAAAGATGGTATAACCCCAACCACCGAAGAAGCATTGGCGACCCTGGTCGCTTCACGAGGAATAGGCGATGCCAGAGAGGGTGATTTGAATGGTGACGGCATCCCCGATGCTGAACAGAACGCTCTGGCAACACTGGCATGGCGTAATGTCGGTGATTTTAATGCGGCCAACCAGGGCACCTTGACCGATGTAAAACCCATCGTGTCACTCAAGGTACTTGATAACACCAGCAACAGGGATGTGTCTTCGAGCAAGCAGCTGGAAAATATCAGTGTGTCTGACTTTAACGACGCGCAGTTTGGCAGCGCCAACGGCTCGGTCAATATCAATCAGGATACCGGGGTGCGTTCGGTTAACCTCGAGACAGGCGGTTCCGTGGACACCACCTGGGACCCGATCCGTTTTGAGATTGCCAACAAAACCGATGGCGGCGCACTGTCTGACTTATTGCCCGGACGTGACGGTACGCAAGTGCGGGTGTTTATCGACCTGCGTGCGTCAGACCTCAATGAAGGCGACTTCGACAGTTATATCAAGTTTGTATCAGCCGAGGCGGCCAGCTCTGGCAGGCTGGTAGACCTTGATGGCAACCCTATCACACAGGAAGGCTGGTATGACTTTACACAGCGCACCCCCGATGGGGACGGCGCCCGTATCATTATTGAAAACGGTAAGGTAACCGGCGTCGAATTGACGTTGACAGATAATGCCTTTGGTGACAACGATATGGCTATTGACCGGGTTTCTGACCCCGGTGTGTTGGCCAAAAAAGCTCTGCCGGTGGAGAAAACGACACCGGTTTACAGTGTGCTGCTGGCGTCCGGCGATCGTTACTACTCGACGGATGTGAAGGAAATCCTGAACGTAGCCAAAGGTGCGGGTAATATTTTTGAAGGGGTGCGATTTGACTCCCTGTCTGCTGAAAACGGTGGGCGTGCTCTCAAGGCTTATCAGAACTTCCTGACCGGGGACTGGTACTTCGCAGCTGATGGTGACCCGATGCCCTACGCTTGTTATGAGCCTGAACCTGGTGCAGGCTTTGCCGCTGCCGATGCAGGCGCTGGCCCGGGTGTTAATTTCCACCTGTGGCTTGATAGTAATGGTTTGACGCAGTTAGTCACCGAAACCGAAGCGCAACAGTTAGCACTCGCTTCAAAAGGCTATCGCGACCTCGGTGCTGTTTTTAACACGACAGTCAAGACAGCATTTACCTTTGATGCAGAAGCGTATCTGATCGCCAACAGTAAGAGAGCAGACATTCAACTGTTTGTGTCTGAGCTGGCTCGTCAATACAGCAGCACCAATGACGCAAATTTTGTTGAGGCAGTCGAAAACCACTATCTCGAAGGGTTAACCGAACTGACCGTGGTGGGAGTGCCCAATTATGGGAATGCCAGTGCCGCTGATCTGAACACAGTCTTTGGTACCGGGTTTACTGGCTGAGCATTCTGAACAGGAATTATAGAACATGAATATTTCGAAAAAGCTGACAAATGTTATTGCGCTGCCATTGTTGTTGGGAATCAGTACTGCCTGGTCACAATCACCGTCAGATCAAGTTGAGTTTGAACCGTTTAACTATGTTGGCGTACATGCAGGCCCCCACGATCTTAGACAATGGCCGGTAGAGGTCAACCTCGGCAATGACATACGCTTGCCAGGCCGGCTTGATCTTGACGCTGGCTTCAGGTACGGCGCCCTGCTTGGGCGTCAGTACAAAAAGTATCGCTATGAACTCGAATATCAGGAGGGACGATTCGATATTAATGATATTAATTTAGGCAAACGCTCGCAGGATGTGGATGACAGTGGCAAATACCAGGTATGGACACTGAATGCGTACCGGACCAAGGAGTTAGGGCAGCGCGTAACGGGTTTTATCGGCGCGGGCATAGGCTGGGGACACTCAAGACTCCCGGAGATGGGTTTCACCAATGGCTGCCAGTGTTTCCCCAAGGCGGATGGATCAGACTTTATCTGGCAGCTCCGGGCCGGGCTGGAAAGACAGCTCTCTCTCAGAAACCATTTAGGGATTCAGTACACGCGCCTGTTCAGAATACCGGGACCTGAGTCGGGCGATCAGTTGCCGCAGGCAATTTATCCCAGACAGGAGGTAGGTGCTTGGTCCCTCACCTTCCGGCGTGACTTCCGGCGTGATGATCAGTCATAAAGACTGTTCATCGGCGAACTCGACACGGTTGCGACCATTTGCTTTCGCTCTGTAAAGAGCCTTATCGGCTCTTGACAGCAGGTCGCCAGCAGTCTGATCGAGCTCAGTGTTATACGTGGCTATCCCAATGCTGATAGTCACATATCCCAGCGGCGAACGGGCATGAGGCAACTGCGCCTGTTTGATACTTTCACACAATTTTTCCGCCATCATGCGAGTTGCATCACCAGTACCGACTGTCTCTATCAGCGCAAACTCTTCTCCGCCGATTCGCGCCAGAAAATCAGTCTCCCGGCGGCTTTGTTGACGCAGCCAAGCAGTGACTTCTACCAAGCAAACATCACCGGCGGGATGTCCATAGTGATCGTTGTAATTCTTGAAATAATCAACGTCAATAATCATTACCGTTAACGTGGATCTGCTGCGTTGCGCGCGGGCAAACTCTCGGGAAAGCGTTTCATCGAACCAACGTCTGTTTGCAAGCCCCGTCAAACTGTCGGTGCGCGACAGTACCATCAGTTGCTGATTTAACTGCTCCAGCTCCATGGTTCGTGCAGACACCTCGGCATCGAGTCCTTCAGCGAGCTTTCTACTTTTTTTCAAGGCCACCGCCAGCGATGATAGTTGTAAACTGCCAATCACCAACATAGCAACGGCGATGCTATAAATATTGAGGTAAATACCATCAAAGGCTGCTCTGCCCGCCAATCGGAACCAATCTGTGATGCTGCTGACCATAATCAATAAACACACCGCAGCAGTAATGATGGCAGCAATGCCTCGCCGTCTGAAAGCTTCCCTGACGATGATGACGGTCAGCAACAAGGAGATCACACCCAGAGGCAGATAGGCCACCACCGTCACCCAACGATTATTGTCACCAAACCAGATCGACACAGATGCCGTGATTGCTATTCCCACCAACAGAGGCGACAGCCATGAGTAACCCACCTTGATAGCTTTTGCCAACGTTAACCAGATAAAGGCGATCGACATATAGCGTGACGAAAAAATAAGCCAACTGAAATACTCTGTTGCCCATAACGGAATGGAACTGACAATATTAAGATTGCTCAGCGCATTTGCAAGACAGGCGATACTGAACCAAAGATAGAGCCGCTCAGCAGAGAGCATGCTGAATGTGGCAAGTGATAACACTGCAAGTGTCAAGGATACCCAACCCAGGCCCGACACCAGATCAATCTGGATAAAACGTCGCGGCAGATATCGCGTCCAGAACAATGTTTCGGCCGGTCCCACGTAGATGGCGGAGAGCCCGTTCATTTGTCTTTTATTTGCAAACACTTCCAATTCGAGTGTATTGTCACCTTCAACCCAAGTGCTAGGTGGTGGGGAAAGCAAAATTGGCCTGTTTAAGCAGCGCACAGATTCCAGGGGGCCTGTTGCACAACCACCCAGGTCATGACCATTCAGAAATACGCGCCCTGACAAGCTCATTTTGGGTATATAGATAGCCAGTGATTCTGTGACATCAGCAGGTCTTTCAAAACGTAAGACGTAAAAAACGCGACCCGTTGTGTTACTAATCTGCGCGTCCTGAAGAATATGAGGCAGGGTGACTTGCTCGGTGGCGCTATCATACACAAGCTCGGCACTGACCAGCTTTGTAACGCCAGTATTCTGATCCTGGCTGACCGCCACGACTGGAGAGAACAGAAGAATAAGCCCTATCAGAAGCCTGAATACCACCATAGATTACTCATCATTATAACTGGCTGCGATCGCAATGATTTTGTCTTCAATCGCCAAAAACGCGTCCAGCACTAACGGATCGAAGTGAGTTCCTCGCCCTTCAAGCATGATGGAAAGAGCCTTCTCATGACTGAAAGGCGGCTTGTAAACCCGCCTAGAGATGAGCGCATCGTAGACATCAGCAACGGCCATCAAGCGTGCAGATAAGGGAATATCCTCACCGACAAGCCCTTGAGGGTAGCCGCTTCCATCCCATTTTTCCTGATGTGACAGTGCTATTTCTTTTGCGCAATCAAGAAATTCCAGGTCAACCCCGATTGATCGCTCTGCTCTGACCAAGGCCTGATAGCCAATGGTCGTATGGGTTTTCATGATTTCAAATTCCTCAGGAGTGAGAGGCCCCGGCTTCAGCAGAATATGATCGGGGATACCTACCTTACCGATATCATGCAACGGCGCAGACTTGAACAATCGATCGATATAGACAGGCGTCAATCTATCCTGCATCTGATAAAGCGTAGACATTTCCTCAGCAATGGCGCGCACATAACGCTGTGTCCGGAGAATATGATTACCGGTTTCGTTATCCCGCGTCTCAGCCATGGACGACAATGCCAGAATAGTTACGTCCTGTAAGGAGCGTATTTCGTGTGTGCGTTGTATGACCATTTCTTCCAGCTTGACGGCCCTGTCCCTTTGTGACTCAGCGTACGCTTTTGATGCAAGGTGAGCTTTGACTCGTAACAATAATAATCGCGGGTTGATAGGTTTGCTGATGTAGTCAACTGCTCCCAGATGCAGACCTTTTGCCTCGTCCATCACCTGATTCTTCGCTGTCACAAAAATGACCGGGATATGTTCAGCGATTGGCATTTTTTTTAGTCTCGACAAGACCTCATAACCATCGATACCCGGCATCATTACATCAAGAAGAATAATATCCGGCACCCTACCGGATTCAATAAGATTCAGCGCACGTTCCCCACTGTTTGCAACCATCACTCGATAATCATCTCTCAGCACTTCGGAAAGCACCATGAGATTTTGTGCGACATCATCCACGATCAGAACTGTCGCCTGATGGCTCTTTTCGTCTTGACTTGTGATATCACTCATTCAATGATTTACCTTCTGGATCCTGGTTAAATTGCTTGCTATTTCGTAGTTCGAGAATCAATTGCTGAGCGCGCTCAAAATCAAACTCCTCAAGCCAGCGGTAAAATAGTGCGAAATGAGACCCCATACAGTCTCTGAAGATTGTTTCGTGTTTATTAATGTATTGCAGGGCTCTCACATCACCGTCTGCCAGCAAGTCCAGTAAAGGTCCTACCAAGTTTTCAGCACAATTCGACGAGTTTGGCACCTCTCCGGCCTCGGCAAGGAGTTTCTTGAGCTCTGCTGTAAGCTTCTCGGCCTTGACCGGTTTTGAAATAATGCCGGCAAAACCTGCAGAGACGCAGGAGCGCATTACATCTTCATCCAAACGGGCAGAGATACACACAACAGGGGTTTCTTTGAATTTGGCTAGGCGCTTTATCTGCGCGGTAGCATCGAAGCCGTTCATGATCGGCATCCAAAGATCCATCAAAATCACATCAAATGGTTTTCCCTTCTCGCAAATCCTGACTGCCTGATCACCGTCGTTTGCCGTAGTCACAAACATACCGGCACTCGACAGTATTTTTTCAAGCACAGATTGGTTTACCGGATTATCCTCAACGATCAGTACGTTTTTACCATTGAGCGACTCATCCACACGGGTATTTGACAGATATTCAGGCAGACTGTTTTTGACATCTGCCTTTGGCGTTTTTACCAGGTCAATATCCGAGCGGTGGATAACCTGTGAATCATGGAGCGCACTGACTTTCAGCGGGATGGACACCCAGAATCTACTGCCTCGACCCGGCTCGCTGTCCACACCAATGCTGCCTTTCAGCAACGCCGTAAGTTTTTTCGCAATAGCCAGCCCTAAACCTGTACCACCGTATTTTCGGCTGGTGCTGGAATCCGCTTGGATAAAATCATCGAATATATGAGCCTGATTTTCCTTATCGATACCTACGCCCGTATCCGTCACTTCAAATTTTATAACCGCCTGATCGCTTTCCAGAGAGATCATCGATACCCGAATGATGACACCACCGCGTTCGGTAAATTTGATTGCGTTACTGACAAAGTTTAATAAAATTTGTGTAATCCGCTGGGCATCTGAAACCACATAATCCGGAACACGACCATTCAGTTCAGTGCGAAGAAAAAGTGATTTGGAACTGGCACGTTCACCCATTAATTGCACGACTTCATTGACCAACGTCTCCAGCCTGAATTCAGTCAATTCAATCTGCAACTTACCTGACTCAATTTTACTGAGATCGAGAACATCGTTAAGAAGTGCCATCAGGTGATTTCCGGATGACTCGAGGTTGTCGATGTAACCTTTTTGCCGACGCTCAAGTGGTGTCGCTTTCAGAAGATGAATCAACCCAAGCACAGCATTCATCGGGGTCCGTATTTCGTGACTGAGATTGGCGAGGAATTCTGATTTTGCTTTGTTGGCGAGTTCCGCCTGTTGCTTGGCAATCAAGAGTTCCGCAGTCCGTTTGTCAACGACCCGCGTCAAGTGTTCGCGGTAGGAATCAAGTTTACGCTCCTGCAATATTTCCAGGGTAACGTCGCTGGCAGCGCCCCTGAAACCCAGCAAGGTGCCATCTTGCGCGTAGATGGGTTTGCCCTTGATTCTGAAAAAACAAGGATTTGCACCAAGGGTTTCGATAACAAAACCGGTGACAAGCATTTCTTCGTAGTTAAGCCATTGATTGATATCAGGAATCATCCTGACTTGACCCAGTTCTGGCCACTGTTTGCCGAGTGTTACGGATCCGTTGAATTCACTGACATTATTTTTGGTGATAAATCTGAAGCGCTGCTTTTCATCCTGCTCCCAGAACCAGTCGGACGTCAGCGATACAACATCACTCATGCGCTGGCGCGATAACTCACGGTCACGCTCCGATGTAAGCCAGGTCAAAAACACAAATCGATGAATGATGTAACTGGCAGCGCCGCAAACGCACAAGGCAATCAATAAGACCATGATCATCAGAGGTAGACGGTTGGCCAGACTGCCTGCCATTTCCAGCTTCAAGACAGAACCATCAATTAACGATGCCTCGTAATACCTCTTCACCACTGGGCTTTTCATGGATGACATCTGGTCAATCAAGGTCGTTTCATTGACAACTATTTTTACTGCTTTGTTGTTCGCTTCCCCCAGAACTACATTTAAAGCCTGTTCGAGTGTCCTGTTGTTTTCCACAATTGAAGACATTGCATTCGCAGTCATTAAAGACCTGCCTAATATCTGCACTTCATCCTGCAATATCGCGCCCAACTCAACCGACTGTCGCGTGTAAAACATCAATGCAGGGAACATCGTGACAAAAATAAAAAGCCCGATAATGAAGAGCTCGAGTTTCTTTAGCCTGTTTACGATTGATTGGTAGGACATTTCAGCCATAGTATCGCGGCAACCACTTGTTAATCATGCTTGTATTTACCGGCACGATTGTCCCCTTAAAGGCTTATGCACATCGTAAAAATATGTACAAGCCCCTGCTGAATACTGACTTTATGCACTCAATGAATATATGCTAGAAAATTAAAGACTAATCTTTAACGCCCCCGGTAAACCAAATGATTAAGATCGACTATCTGCTAGCTTGTACACTCGGAGTATCACTGCTTGCGATAAATCAGACGTCCAAAGCACAGACGATACAATCAGATACAGACACCCCCGAATACCGGCTGCAAGAAATAGTTGTAACCGCTGAAAGACGGGAAGCCAACCTGCAGGAGACATCCATCTCGATGCTGGCGGTGACTTCTCAGTCGCTGACATCGATGAACATCTTTAACGTCCAGGATCTGGCTCTTGCACTGCCGCAGCTGCAGGTACAGCCCAATCCGAATTCCTCCAATACACTGTCCCTGTACCTGCGCGGGGTAGGTAACAGCGATGAACAAGTTCTTCAGGATCCATCGGTTGGAGTGTATGTCGATGGTGTTTATTTACCCAGGAATCAGGGGCTGAATCTGGATCTACTGAATGTCGAGCGGATTGAAATGCTGCGGGGTCCCCAGGGCACGCTGTATGGTCGTAACGCCACCGGTGGTGCTGTTAATATCATTACGCCGGAGCCTGATGACGATTTTCAGGCCAGTTTCACACAAGGGATTGGTGACAAAGGTCACCGACGCACGGTGGCAATGGTCAACTTGCCCTTGACGCAAAGCCTGGCGGTTCGGTTCAGCCATGGCCAGTTGAAGCAGAATGGGTTTATCAAAAACCCGGCACACCAGCCATTTGGCACGATGGACAGACAATCCAATCGAGTTGATCTGTTATGGTCCCCCAGCACAACTGTGAGTGCGCGCTACTCGTTTGATCGTAACGCCGCCGACGACCTGCCGGCCTACATCGCGGCAGTGCCTCTGTTCCCCATCAACACTAGCCGCCCTGAATCTGCGATGGCGGGTATCGCGGACCTGGCACCCAATCACGTTGATAGCAATGGCCACACCCTGACAATCAACTGGAAAATGGCAGAACAGTGGTCGGTCAAGTCAATCAGTGCAGCCCGAACCATCGATGACAGCCAATCTCAGAGTTTTCATAAGGGATTGTTCGGTGATAAGCCATTGCTGGTAACCTCAGCCGCCGGAGCGCAAACGATGCATAGCCAGGAGTTTCAACTCAGCGGGCATCTGCATAGCAGGCTGTCATTGCTTGCCGGCCTCTATCTGTTTGAAGAAGACGCTTCGCGCAGCGCTGGCAATCTGACGCCGGCCAACAATCGCCGTGCGCTGGTGTTTGGAAGAGACATTAAAAATCATTCCACCGCCCTGTTTGCCCGACTAAGCTGGACTCCCGACGCATTCGCCGATCGCTTGACGCTGACTGGCGGCTTGCGCTTGTCAGATGACAAGCGACGCGCCGAAATACAACGTGGTGTAGAGGATGTCTCAACTGGCGTCATCAATTTGAATCCGCAGCGTTACAGTGGTCGCCGCGAATTCAGGAATGCTACTCCCGAGCTTGTTATTGAGTACGCGCTGCATGACAACCGATTCCTTTACGCAAAGATTTCGCAGGGATACAAAAGCGGTGGCTTCAACGCACGCGCAAGCAGCGTTCAGCGTTTCAGCGAAGGTTTTGATGACGAACACTTGTTGTCAACAGAGCTGGGGTTTAAATCGGAATGGCTGCAGCGTCGCCTGCGCATTAATTCAGCCGTTTTTTATAGTGATTACCGTGACATTCAACTTAACGTCCAGTCTGACCCTGACAACATTGTCCTGTCCGATGTACTTAATGCTGGCGGCGCGGCCATGTCAGGTATGGAAATCGATGTCAGCTGGGTAATAAGCCCTTGGTTACAGTTAGACCTTAACTGCAGTCAGTTACACTCGAACCTGTACGATGTGCGCGGTGCGAATAATTTGAATGTTGCCGACCAGTACCGCATCATTGGCGCGCCAAAGCAGTCATGCAGTACTTCCCTGGACATGAGCCGATCGATTAACGGCAGCTCAAACCTGTTTGCAACCATAGCTTACCGCTACCAATCAGATGTATTCGGCAGTTCGACAATCACCGCTGGCGAGTATCGTATAGCCGGATACGGCGTTGTTAATATTCAGGCAGGGGCTAGTGTTGCACTGGGCTCAACAACACTGCGGGTAGCATCCTGGCTCCGTAATGCAGGCGATAAACATTATTATTTGTCACATTTTAATGGGGGAGCCGGACGCGTTGTTCCATCAGCTATTTACGCGGCAGGGCAAAGCGCAGGAGTGGATTTCACCCTATCATTTAAGTAGATGAGACACTTGATTGCTTTCAGTTTTTTTCCGGAACATCGCGTAACCGTGGCCCCTCAGGGTTTTGATTCGGTAAGTATTGTCGAGCTCCTGAAGTTTTTTCCTCAGACGACTGACTAACAGATCGATAGAGCGGTTCATGGGATCCATCTCATAACCGTAAATGGCAATAAATGCCTTCGATCGCTCGATGCTGCGACTGCCTTCTTTCAAGAACAATTCCAGCAGCGCAATCTCTTTTTGAGTCACCGGAACCTGCCTGCCATCGTTATGAACCAGGCTTTCCTCCTCCCAATCCAATTGAATATTTTCGTCAACAACCAGACGTGTTATCGCCTCTACGGCACGATCCTCAATAGTAAACTGCTGACTGCGCAGGCTTGACTCAATTCTGGCAACCAACTCTCTGATATCACAGGGCTTGATAATGTATTGGTCAGCTCCTGCGCTAAGGCAACTCACCAAGGTCTCAACCCTGTCATTACCCGTCAACATCACTACCGGCCGCTGAAAATAACTCTTCACCTTTCGGCACAGATCGAGACCGTTGGGCTCACTGCTACCTAACGAGTAATCCAGAATAAACAGGTCTGGTGGAGCCTGAACTTTGAGTCGTTCGAACATCAGCGTTGCCGATGTGAAATAGCTCACATTAAAGCCCTGCGACTTCAATTGATATTGAAGCAGTTTGCAAAAAAACTGGTCGTCATCAACGATGATTATTTCTCGCCGACTACCCAGCTCGGATGTTTTGACTGACGTGAGTGCCATGTTCGACCCAATCTTGCGTTGCCGACATGTTATGGCTAGCATTGCAGACATTGCAACAAAAAATTGGCGAATTTTAATGACCGGACGCTTACATCAAAATGATTCAACTAATTTATTACAGTTCAGCATCCCAACCCTTGTCAAAAGACGACCTCATGGAAATACTGCAAAAATCCCGTGAGAATAATAAGCGTGAAAACATCACGGGCATTCTGCTCTACAAAGACGGCAGTATTATGCAGGTCCTTGAGGGTGAAGCGGCAGACGTTGAACACCGATATAACATTATCTGCGCAGACCATCGGCATAAAGATATTTTTATGGTAGGTGAAACCGAAATCGAAGAACGGCAGTTTGCTGAATGGTCCATGGGCTTCCGTGACCTGACCGACCCTGATTTAAAGACTCTGGAAGGCTTCAACCAATATCTTAACAAGTCTCTGTCTCTACAGGATTTTGCAAAAAACATGGGCGCAGCGCGGGAGCTGGTGCAAATTTTTGCAACCGGCGGCATGTAAATCATCAAGCTTTAAGTTGCCGGACCAGCTCAGCCGCCTCTCGCAACTCAAAGCGCCTAATGTGCCCGGATATTTTTTGACCGTTTTCCTCACCAGCCAGCTCTTTGATGCTGGCTTTAAGTTCGTCCCAGGTTGCTATGGCATCCATATCGTCATTTTCAAGTTGTGCCTGGAGCTCAGCAAGCCGCGGAGAGAGATTGGCGGCGTCGAATGTTTGCAGACTCACTTCGTTATCTGCAACAAGTTGTCGTATCGCTGCGAGCAGCTGATTAAACGCTTGCTCGTATGTCATGAAACCCGTCTCGATTACAGCGGTCTCGTCGCGGTGCTTGAGGCTCTGCTCGAGAGTACCCGCAACCTGCGCGAGAGCAGAAGCACCCAAGGTGGCGCTGGCACCTTTGATGGCATGAACTTGATTCATCGCAACATCATAATTTGCCTTGTTGATGGCTTCACGGGTTGCACGCAAATCATCACTGTGATTATCTAAAAAGTTACTTAATAATTGATGATACCGCTGGCGATCACCACCGATATAACGCAGCCCTAACGCCTCATTAAGCACCTCATCTGATTTATCCTCGGCTGAGACGGCGCCGGCACCGCGCGTTACATGCTCTGCCTTGTGCCCCCCCGGCAACCAGTGCGCCAGCGTGTTGTAAAGCGACTCAGGATCCACTGGCTTAGCCAGGAAGCCGTTCATACCCGCCAACTCACAGCGGTGCCTATCCTCTTCAAACGCATTGGCTGTCATTGCCAGAATCGGTAATTGACGACGACCGGCCAACTGCCTGATGCGGCGGGTGGCCTCCAAACCATCCATGACAGGCATCTGCATATCCATCAGTACGAGATCAAAATCTTCATGGGATACCTTATCGACAGCGACCTGGCCGTTATCTGCAACAGTGACCTGCAGACCGACACTTTCCAAAAGGTCGGTGGCAACCTCTTGGTTAACCTGGTTATCTTCGACAAGCAAAATACGGGCACCACGGCGCGGTCTGCTTGTCCGCGGATCGAATTTGACGGTTGGAGCAAGCTCTTCACTGGACTTTTTTAGCGGCACGACCGCCCAGAAGGTACTGCCTTTGCCCAACTCACTGATGACGCCTGTATCCCCACCCATCAACTGTGCCAACCGCCTGCTGATCACGAGCCCCAAGCCTGTACCGCCATACTTGCGAGTGGTACTGGTCTCGCCTTGTTCAAAGGGCATAAATAAACGTTGTAATTGCTGAGGTGACAAACCAACACCACTGTCTTCCACCTCAAAGCGCACCGTCACTTGTTCGTCAGTTTCACTCACCATCAGCACCCTGATAGTAATTTGACCCTGTTCAGTAAACTTGACGGCGTTACTCAAATAATTGATGAGAATCTGATTCAATCGCAATGAATCACCCAGCACGGTCAATTTTTTTAATGAATCATCGACCTGTTCATTCAGCACCAGGTTTTTAGCAGCAACCCTGTCCCTGATATTCGAACAGGCGTGATCAATCAGACTGCTCAGGTTAACAGGAGTTTCTTCAAGCCTAATGTGCTCTGCCTCAATTTTTGACATATCCAGAATGTCATTGATGATGCCCAACAGATGTTTTGCTGAGCTCATAATTTTGCCCACTTTATCGAGCTGACTGCTGTCTTTCAGCTCCCGCTGTAACAGATGGGCAAAACCCAATACCGCATTCATAGGGGTGCGAATTTCGTGGCTCATATTAGCCAGAAAGGTACTCTTGGCCTGATTCGCGGCCTCGGCCTGCGCCTTGGCTACTTCCAGTTGATGCGTCCGCTGCTCAATCATTTGCTCAAGGTGAGTCTGGTAGTCCTGTATCTTTTTGTCAGCCTCTTTCTTCTCAGTCTGATCCTTGAGAAAAGAATAAAAAACTTTCAATTCCGGCGAGTAATTTGCAGTTACTTGAACTGGCCAGATCGTGCCATCTTTGCGTCGATGCCAGGTGTCAAACACATCGTAGCCACCCTCCATAATGCTGCGTATGTGCTGATTCATGGCCTCGGTGTGATGCTCAATATCGATGTCCGCGATCTTCATGCACAACAACTCATCGCGCGTGTAGCCGGATATATCGCAGTAGGCCTTATTGACCTCTTTCAGAGCGCCTTTCTGATCGACCAACCAGAAACCATCACGGCTGGTTTCAATCGCCAGTCGATATTCCATCTCCCGCTGCTTCAGAGCCTGCTCTGCCTTTGCTTTTGCAGTGATATCGTTCCAGGTCACATGCAAATAAGGCTCATCGTCAATGGTGATACTTGCCAGTAACACTTCGGCCAGAAAGGGCTCACCGGTCAATTTCAGATGTTCCCAAACAAAACGCGATGAGCCAACACGAAAGGCTTCTGCGACCAGTTGTGCAGACTTGCTGAGAGAGTCCAACCCATCAGGTTGGCGTGGCGGTGAGATATCCGCAGGGCCGAGATTCAATAACTGTGACTTGTCAGTTGCTGCCATCAGATTAAGAGTCGCTTGATTGGCATCCACAAATAGGCCATCTTTAATCAGCATCAGCGGTTGCAGACTTTTCTCAAAAAGGCTGCGAAAACGCATTTCACTTTCCGCGAGCGCTGACTGAGCCTTGAGGGCCTCGGTCAGATCAGTCCACACCACAGAAAGAATGGTGCTTTCCTGCAGTTCAATCCGGCTGATACTGATCCGCACATCAAAAATACTGCCATCCTTACGTCTTCTGCGGCTTTTGAAGGTTTCCGAACTGCCTTGGCCTAAGAGCGCCAACTTGTCACGAATCTCCCGCTCGTCCATCTCGCCCTGTATGTCTGGCAGCCTCAGTCTCAACAATTCTTCGCGCGTGTATCTGAGCTGCTCGCAGGCGCTGTTGTTGACTTCGATGATGCTCAGCGTCTTGTTATCGACAAGTGCGATCGCTTCAGCGGCCTGAGTGACCACTGATTTGAATAATCTGTTCTGACGTTCACTGCTCTCTTCGGCCCGGCGACGTTGAAACACGCCCGCTGTTCGCTGAGCGATCGCTTTCAGCAGACTGCGTTCTTCAGGCAAAAAGGCATAGCTGCTGCTTGGCTGCCCTCCTTGCCGATACGCAATTTTAATCTGTCCATCTGATAAACCGGGCACGACCAATGGATGACAAATTGAGGTAAGAGAGGCGGCATCGTCCACGGTATTGCGGATGGTTTTATTGTGCCACGTGATTTCAACAATACAGTCGTCAGGGTACTGCATGCCCGCAGGAATGATTAAACACAGCGCTTGAAGGATCTCTTCGAATGTCTTGCTTTGCTCTGTCACTAAAAAAACTTCATGCAGGCAGACCTGCTCCTTGATGCGCTCAGCCAGCATGTGCTGAGTGCTTTTGAACGAGGTAACATCCTGCGCCACCCCCAGAACACCGACCACTATGTTACGTGAATCAAAGACAGGAACCTTGTAGGTTCTGTAAATGCCCACGGTGCCGTTTTTGTGGTTTATGCGCTCCTCTGTCTCCAGTAACTGCAGGCTTTTGCAAACCCGCTCATCTTGTTGCCTGAAGCGCTCCGCCAACTGCTGGTCATCAAACAAATCGAAATCGGTTTTGCCAAGAACATAAACCGGCTCCGTGTTAAAAAAGTGTTTTGCAAACAGCTCATTGCAATTTATCAGGTGGCCATCTGTATCCTTGATCCAGACTGGCTCAGGGAATACGTTGATCAGCGAGTCAGTGAAGGTGCTGCCGGACTTATTACCAATCAGGCGGGTAATCGTTTCCTTAACATGCGGTTCAGGCATCATCAAGTTTCCGGATATCGCGCGGCGATCGCTAAAAATTCATCGAAACTGGCATTAAAGGCCTCAACAACCCGGGGATCAAAATGGGTTTCGCTATTGGCATTGATATGTCGCCTGGTTTCATTAATGTCGATAGGGTCTTTATAGACGCGACGCGAAACCATGGCATCAAACACATCAGCCAGCGCCATCAGCCTTGCTGCTAATGGAATGGCATTGCCCTTCAAACCTTCAGGATAGCCACTGCCATCCCACTTTTCATGGTGGTAGTGTGCGATATCCATAACGATATACAGAAAGTCAAAAGACTGAAGATCCTCTTCATCCTTCAATGCACGCCAAATGGCATCCGACCCGACTTTGGCATGGGTTTTCATTATCTCCCATTCAGAGGCGTCCAGTTTGCCAGGCTTTTTGAGAATAGCATCAGGTATACCTACCTTGCCTATATCGTGTAGCGGGGCTGCGCGCGTGTACTTTTGAATGGTGGCGCTATCCAGAATTGATGCGTACTCTGGTAACTCAGCTAGTTTCTCTGCCAGTACTCTGACGTAGTTTTGTGTACGCTTGATATGTGCTCCGGTCTCGTTATCTTTTGTCTCAGCAAGACTGGCAAGCGCACGCAACGTAACATCTTGTACAAGCTGATTTTGATGGATGCGTCGTTCAACTTCTGATTCCAGCCATTGATTCTGATTGACGAGAATGTTTCGGGCATCTTTAAGCTCAAGCTGGGATTTAACCCGCGCTAATACAATAGCCGGGCGGACTGGCTTGGTGATGTAGTCAGCAGCGCCCAGCTCAAGGCCCTTGGCTTCATCTTCAGCCTCACTCAGAGCAGTAACAAAGATAACTGGAATATCCTGCGTTTCAATGCCTGACTTTAGCTGATGGATCACCTCATAACCGTCCATATCTGGCATCATGACGTCCAGCAAGATCAGATCAGGCCTCGGTTCCGAACGCGCAATGTCGAGCGCCCTGACACCCGAGCTTGCCACTCTGACTTTATAATGGGGCATTAATATCTGACCCAATATTGTCAGGTTTTCCGGCGTATCATCAACGAGCAACAACGTTTGCTTGCCCGGGTGGTTGTCGGGATGTCCGGATTGAATACTGCTTGATTGCATCATAGATTCCACTCAGCATCTGATCTCATATCAGCTCCCATGGGCACTATATACGTACGGTCTGTCTCAAGCCACGCATTGTACATTTTTGTACATTATCCGGTTAATTGCCAGTGCTACGCTGAGCAAAGGAGTCTACGAACAGACTGGCAGGCCTTTATGCACAACATAAGCCGATACAGCAGCAACCCTCAAAAAAGATTACATGACATCCATAGTCGATTGCTCAACGCAACACCTTCCCTCGACAGGATCGCCTGCGCCTTCAATGAACCGCGCACCGATGAATTATCAACCTTTTTTAACAGCACACGCAGCGGTGTCGCACCGAGTTCTTACCACTATCGATTGTCTGACAGCACATCTCTCTCAGATATAAAGAACAACGGATTACCTCGCGTCATCGACCGCATCAGTGAGTTATCAGCTACGCAGACAGAACATTCGCGCTGGCTTCAGAATCAAGGTTACCAATCTTCCTGCACTGTAGCCATGTACGATAAAAACTGTTTTTCAGGGCTGATCTTTTTTGATTCTTCGCGAGCTTTTGCGTTTACTGAAACTGTTCAACGCGACTTGTTGCAGTATAGCTCGCTCATTAACATGACGATTAACACTAAGCGGGCAGCGGTGTCATCAGTACTGTCCTCGGTAAAAATGGCTCGGGACTTTGCACAACTGAGAGATTTTGAAACCGGTTCGCACCTGAATCGTATCGCTCTGTACGCCGAGGTGATCGCACGGCGAGTCGCATCAGCGTTTCAGCTAAGCGACGAGGCTATTGCGCTGATCAAATTGTTCGCCCCGCTTCACGATATCGGGAAAATAGGCATACCCGACCAAATCCTGTTGAAAAATGGTCAAGTGAGCCAGGAAGAACGGATTGTCATGCAGTTACGTGTGACAAAAGGTGAACAGATTGCCCGGCAAATTCTCAAAGACTTTAATCTTGAGCGACATATCGACTCGAGAATAATGCTCAACATAATCGCCTGTCATCACGAATACCTGGATGGCAGTGGATACCCGCGTGGACTTAAAGGTGACGAGATACCGATTGAAACACGTATCATTACGGTGGCTGACATTTTTGATGCGCAGACCTGCTTGCGGCCACATAAACTGCCTTGGATGGCGGACGATGCATTGAATGAACTGGAGAATCTGGCAAGCAGTGGGAAACTTTATATCAGCTGCGTTAATGCCTTGAAATACGATCGCGATGCCATCGTTGTTATCATGGCCAGCCAACAAGATAACCCCGCATAAACTCTGCGTGTGTTTTCGACGCCCTGGCTTATAATGCGGGCGAACCAATCGGTGCAAAAGGGAAGGGTTGCAGAATTGAGTTGCTCTACTAATCAATCATTGCTGGATATACTGTGGGCGCTGAGGCTTGATGATCAGCCACAAGACATGCTGCAGCTTGTAGCCAATCGATTTTTTGAATACGCCCTTTGCCGAGCCTGTTTTTTCATACACGTCTCGCCTCCGACGCTGGACCAAAACCAGGTGACCGTTTGCGCGCCCACACATTATAACGTTGCCGAAACACTTGATTGCCTGGACACTAACGCACATGCCATGCTGGCATCTCTTGAGCAGGGTGCCTATGCGCGTTTGCAAACCAATACTCTCGATCTGTTGGCATTCAATGTCGGCGCTGCCGGTTTAATGGTGCTGACAAAACCTACGGAGGTCACCGAGGATTACGTCGCACTGATTTCCGGTTTTGCTGTCAAACTCTCATTCGCATACCTTAATTGCCTCAAACTTTCGCGAGTCACTACTCAAAACGAGCGATTGAGTCTGGCGACCAAAGCAGGCGGAATTGGCACCTGGGAGCTCGACGCAACCACCCGGCAGTTGCAATGGGACGAACAAATGTTTCGCCTTTATGAGGTGCAGCATGAGGATTTCAGTGGCACCTACGCGTTTTTTGAAAGTATCGTGCACTCAGAGGATGCACCCCGTTTGCTCGCTTTTATCGACACCTATCTATCCAGTGAAGATGAGGGCCCGATTGATTACCAGTTCCGTATTGTGACACCTGGCGGTATAACCAAAAAAATTGCCGGTTATGCAAACAAGGTAAAACATAAGGGGGAACACCAGCGACTGATCGGAGTGAACTACGACATCTCAGAGCTGGAAACAGCCCGCACGCAGTCTTTATATCGCTCTCAATTAGAAAGCTTGTTAATCGAACTTTCAATGAAAGTCATCCGCTCAGGTCCTGACGATCTGGACGATGTAACCAATCAAGCGTTAGAGGTCGTTGGCAAATTTGTTGGCGCAGATCGATCATACTGTTTCAGTTATGATTTTGATGCGCATAACTGCTCCAACACCCACGAATGGTGTAACGAAGGTATCGAACCGGAAATTCACAACCTGCAAGGTACCTCGTTGAATGATATTGATATCTGGGTAAATTCCCATAAACGCGGTTTGCCTATGTATGTGACCCGGGTCTTTGATTTACCAGACGGTCATGGCTTAAAAGTCATCCTGGCACCACAAGGTATTCGATCGATTGTCACCATTCCTCTGATGGAAGGTAATCAATGTACCGGTTTTATAGGATTTGACTCAGTCAGGCAGGAAAGGCACTGGAATGAAGTCGATATCAGCCTGCTGAAGCTTCTGGCTGAACTGCTGGTAAACGCCAAAATCAAGGCACAAAACGAGTTGACCATTCGTAATACTCAGGAGGAACTGATCAGGTCACGAGACACCGCGCGCTTTTTGGCCCGCGAGGCGGCCTCCGCCAGTGTCGCCAAATCGCGCTTTGTCGCCAGCGTAAGTCATGAGATCAGAACACCTTTACATGCAATTCTTGGACTGGCCGATCTCGCCTTGCAAAAAACGGATGATGACGAGTTGATTGATGATATATCGACGATTCGAAAGGCAGGTAGCACACTGCTGGAACTGATCGATGATGTACTGGATTATTCCAGAGCAGAAGCGAATGAATTGAGCATCAAGACTACGGATTTTTCATTAAAAGTGCTCGCTGAAACGCTGACCAAAATGTTCAGACCTCTGGCCGACCAGAAAAGTATTGCACTACTGATTGAATGCGAGTCCGGAATACCTGAAAACTTGCACGGCGACCATTTGCGTATCAAGCAGATTCTGAGCAATCTGTTGAGCAACGCCATCAAGTTTACAAAAAGAGGCTCTGTAAATTTGCAGATACGTTTGGCGGAGAAACTCTACTGCCATACGAATCAACAGGAGCTCGTGTCTGTCAAGTTTGAGGTTAAGGATACCGGTATCGGCATTGCTGAGTCGGAGCTCGATAAAATATTTGATCCCTTTTATCAAGCGGAAGACCCACGATACGAACATCTCAGCGGCACAGGATTGGGTCTGCCCATCGCAAAGCTGTTAGCTCAGAAGATGGGTGGTTCTATCACTGTTGAAAGTCAACCTGACAACGGGGCAAAATTTACCGTCAATATGACCTTGCGCATCGGGAACCCGACCAAGGCAGAAACGCGTCCTTTGCACAGCGCAAAAGACTCGCTGATTCTTGGCGGATTCAAAATTCTCTTGGCTGAAGATAATCCAATCAATCAACAATTGGTAAAAGCCTACCTTATGAGGTCTGGCTGCCAACTGGATATTGTTGCGAACGGCGAAGCGGTGCTCGAAACCCGTCTAAAGAATTCTTACAACATCATCCTGATGGACTGCCAGATGCCTAAACTGGATGGTTTTCAAACAACAAAAATTATCAGACGTCAGGAAGAGAGGGGGCAACATATTCCGATTATTGCTGTAACGGCAAGCGCCATGGAAGGAGATCGGGAAACCTGCCTCCAAGCTGGCATGGATGATGTGCTGACCAAACCGTTCAGCAAGGAAGAGTTACTCAGCATGATTTCAAAACACACTGAAGCACGCGGCATGTAGAGTTTTTTGTGGATTGGGGGATAAAGACAGCGTTGAGAATGATGTTCAGCGACCGTTAATTCAGTTGCATTTAAGCTGCTCTCAGCAAACTTCACAAAGAGAGCCGCAAATGAAAAACATGTTATTGATAGTTGCCATAACGATTTGTTTACTGACGGTTAAAACCTCTCATGCATACAACAAGAATGTGAGTAGTGCCTGCGCCACCCTTGAGCTCATGGCGAAGTTGAACGAACTGAACATTCTGTTACCCGCAGGTCGAGACGATCTGGACGAGATGATTGTTATGCGGGAACACTTGCTGGAACTCAATCGACTGGCTTGTCAGCCAGTCCTGTTAAGCGAGACCGCGCGATTTGACAGTCGCTACACCAACGGACGACGTGTCTCCACCGACCTGTATGAAAGCGCCTGGCACTTCCCCAACGGGCAAGTGTTTACATCGCGGGCAGGCCGCGACACAACGCTCTACTACCCGAATGGACAAGCAATGGCACATCGCTGGATGCGAGGAGGCCAGAGCATCTATTGGCCAAATGGCAATCCAGCCACGTTCAGCTTCCGCACCATCAATGAACCTTGGTACTACCCGGATGGTCATATCGTGACCTACCTTGCTGGTGTGAAAGGCGCGCGATGGTTTTATCCGTTTGCGCGACTGGACGGTCTGGTAGGTCAGGAGCTGATCTCCAGCGATTGGGGTGAGGATGGGGAACACATCAATCTGATTCAGTATACGGATCGCGGCATGATGTATATGAAGCGTGAGCGCATCCGTGACAAGCTGGTGTTGTCCGATGAAGAATTGCTGGATGTACCGGGTGTGCTGTTAATGATTACCCGGATGTATCAGGCGCCCGACGATGCAAGACTGTTTATCCCGGGCGACGGTAGTATCACAGGCGCCCCCTACTGACACACTCGCCTCATCAGTCACGCATGGCAATCAGGGACGATTGCCAAGCGCACGTTGCATGACTTCGTATTGACTGGCCATAAAATGCCCGACCGAGCGGCGCCAATACTCGGAATTGTGCCGGCCATGCGCCTGCTTGAACTCAAACGGCACATCATTGATCAGCAGAATCTGCATAAACTCGAGGGCGGTGTTAATCAGATCGTCTTCCATACCACTGTCGATATAAATGTGTGGCAAGCTGGCCTTGGGGACATTAAATAGAATCTGAAAGGGATCATAGGCTTGCGCCTGCGCGACGGTCAAAAAATCAATGCCATCCGGATGACGGTCATCCTGTTTACTGAACCCGGGGATATCAATGATGGTTGAAATAAAGGCATCAGCTCGTGCCAGCTCTTCAGATTCGCTGGTACTGCGCGGCCGCGGCATAGGAGCGCCGGCCTCGATCGCCTGAGCCCGATTACGTGCATGTCCCAGCGCTCCACTGGTGCTGGCCATGGACACAAACAGTTCCGGGTTTCTCAGCGCCAACGTAAATGCGCCGTACCCTCCCATAGACAATCCTGCAATGGCACGACCTGCGCGACTGGCTTCTGTTCTGAACGCTGCATCAACATAAGGGATCAGATCTTTGATGATGTGATCTTCCCAATTATTAAGTTGTCCGTTGTTGTTTTGTGCCCAGTTTATATACCAACTATTCCCGGCATCGGGCATCACCACAATAAGATCACCCACCTCTCTGGCATAAAACGCCGCTGCAAGATTTCTGCCCCACACCGTGTAATTCTGCATAAATCCATGCAACAGATAGATCACCGGATAGCGTTTATTTGATATCTCGTAGTCAGCGGGTAATACGATGTCAAACTTCATCTCCCGGTTCACCGCGGGACTGAAAAAACTGACCGTGCGCAAGCCGTCGGGCAAAGGCGGTGGCGTTGGATTGTTGGACGGCGCCTGTGCCTGGATGTGCCCAACCAATACAACAGTCAATGCACACACGCTCAGGGCAATTTGCCAGGTCGCGCGAAACAAGGAGAAACGACGAGCATTCATGGATACCTTCCAGCGATCACAATTGATTAATGCGGGATATTCAACTACCGGGGGTTGCGTTCAACACGATGGGTTGGGTGAACTGCCGTCGATCAACCTCAGTCGCTTCCTCACGGCACTCCCCGCGCACGGAAAAACTTTGAAAGGTCTGCTCACGATAAAGCTCAAAAAAACCTTCGCGACAGTAACCGGTCGCGACCATCACCAGTTCAATACGTGACTCAACTTCAAACTCTCCGATGCGCATACCGCGCTCAACGTCAGGTCGGCCTCCGTTCATGCGATCACCGGGAATCACACCGACGTTTGCACCTTGACCGGGGTCTGGTCTGAGGTAGTCGCGCTGAAAAATAAAGAATTTGGTGCCATCCGCCTGTATCTCAGGGATAAGGCTTTCCCGGGCCGGTGGCGCTTGCCAGGGTTGCCCGCCGCCACAACCAAGCACAGATAACATCAGCAGAACACCGAGTATGCGTCTTATCATGTGACGTGTCCGTTAATGAATGATTGGCATGGATAGTAAAAAGCACTCCGCTGCAAGTCAATCAATCATCGCTTGCCACGCCAGCGACTTGAACAGTGACGACAGATTAAATGCGCCTGAGGGCTGAACCTGCATCATCAGCACAGCGCTTATTCCCGTTTCAGGGTCAGCCCACGAAAATGTCCCCAGTGATCCATTCCAGCCGAATTCACCGTTATTGCGCAGGAATCCACTCTGGCTGCCATCAATCACCACGCTGAAGCCATAACCCCAGCCCAGATCAGCCATGGCTGTGGGCGGATTCAGGCTGATGGGCAACACTGCAGCCGGCAATTGATCAGTGACCATTCGGCGCACACTTTCAGGACTCAATACCCGGTTCCCATCGAGTTCGCCGCCGTTCAACATGGCCTGCAGAAAACGCAGATAATCCGGCACCGTGCTCACCAAGCCCGCTGCGCCTTCTTTCAGCGGGGGATCCACGGTTATCGGCACCTCCATCTCGGGCTCACGCGTCATGACACCATTACTGATACGGTAGATTTGCGTCAATTGGTCGATCTTCTGCGGCGCTACATAAAACCCTGTGTCTGACATCTGCAGCGGCGCCAGCACATGCGTGTGTAAATAGTCATCAAACGCCTGACCCGACACAATTTCCACAACGCGACCCAGCACCGTTGTTGAAATACTGTAGTTCCACAAGGTGCCTGGCTCAGCAATCAAGGGCACGGCGGCCACTTTCTCAACCAACTGCTCAAGCGTGTCAGACCGGGAACGGACCTGCCGACTCTGATACAGAGCACGATCCCGATGGCTAAGCCCGCCAATGTGCAGCAGCAAATCTTCAATGGTGATCTCGCGCAGGGGTTTGTGTGTGCTGCTGTTAAAATCCGCAGGGTTATCGAACACTTCCATGCTGGCAAATGATGGGATGAACTGCGACACCTTGTCAGTCAGATGTAGCTGTCCCTGCTCGATTAACTGCATGACCGCCAGCGACGCAATGGGTTTACTCATTGAACGTATCTGGAACATGGCGTTGTCCTGCATTGCCTGTTGCGCTTCGATGTCTTGCCAGCCTGCACTTTGCAGATAAACCAGCTTGCCGTGACGCGCGATACCCGCCACAAATCCCGGCACATGTCCGCTCTCTACATAGTGCTTCAAGGTGGTGTCCAGCAGCGCAATACGGGCCGACGACATGCCAACCTGCTCTGCATCAACACGCGGCAAATCCTGGGCGGACACGTTTGCACTCAAGCTCGCTGCTATCACCAGAGTCAGTAATCTCGCGCCCCCGATGCGGGCAGATTTTCTTTGCTCGTTTGAATAGTGCGCACCCATGTCATCACCTCACCCGTTTATGTCCCGCGATCATAAAATAAAAAGGGGAGCCGAAGCTCCCCTTTTCTCTGTCCCGGCAATTCCGTCAGGAATTACTGAGCAGCGCTCACCAGATTGGCATCTGCTGTTTCAACAGTTGCATCGGCAGCATAGCGGCTCTGATCTACAAACTTGTAGTAAACCTGGCCAAAGAACATTTCATCCCAGCTCTGGTCGCCCCAAGGTACTTCGCGCGCCGGATCAGGGTTAGCTTTGTTCTGTGATGAGTTATCAAATGCGCCGGTGACCACAATGCGGGTACCTGCTGGCACCAGCTTCTGCTCGGCCAGTTGATATTCCATCTGCCAGTTGTAGTTGTAGTTCGCTACGTTTGCCAGCAGCTCGGTTGAACCGTCCGGGTAATGCGCTTCAAAACGCATGTACTTGCCACGGAAATGCATGTGCGGCAGGAAGCTCAGGACATAAGCATCATCCGGGATGGTAATTTCAGCAGTCTGCTCGAAATTAGGATCGTACGGAGGAATGTTGGTCCAGGTTGGCGTGAAGATACAGGCGCATTCACCGGTACGACGCTCAGTCGGGATCTGATCTTCCGGATAGAACCACAGACCGATGCGGCTTGCATCTTTGGCTTCGCGGCCAGTGGTTGTGTAGTGCAGCTGAATGGCAATGGTCGAACCATTCTTCAGCAATCCACCGGTGTTGGGCTCTTCCACAGACGGTGCGGCACCCGGGATATAAGGCGTGACGTGTGCCACGTTGGGGTTAGCCGGTGCAACAAAACCACGGCCATTCGGGCGCTCACCAGGACCAAACATCGCATTCAATGTGTGGTGCAGAACGGTGCGGTCACCCGGCATGTACTGGCTGGCACGAACATAGTAGTCCTTGCCTTCCGGCAGATTGATCGGGATGAACTCATAACGGTAGTCAAGAACGCCGGTGGCAGGAACTGACTGCTCTGGAATCTCGATGATGTAGTCAGGTTCGCCAAAGGCCCACTCGGTAGGAGGCCATTCAATCATAGCCAGTGGATCAGTAGCGCCATCTTTTTTGGAGCCAGCGGCAATCCAGTCCAGCACTTTGCGCTGGTCTTCGAATGGCACAACGTAGCTGTTGCGGAAATCACCAACGTGCGGATCAAGCTGTCCCGGAGGCATACGTTTGGTCATCATGACTTCACGAATCATCGGGCTCCAGCCCTGGACCATGGCATGGCTGTTCAGCGCAAACGGTGCAATACCGCCTTCGCGGTGGCAGCTGGCGCAATTCTCAGCAATGATTGGGGCGACATCTTTTTCGTAAGAAACGGCGGTAATGTCGCGCTCGGGATAGCTGACCGGCGTACCTTGTGCAGCGACCATTGCGTTTGTTACGGCCTGACCTGCAGCTACTTGTGCCAGCGCATCAGCCAGTGGCTGGCCAGCATCACCACGGTAAATCACGCGGAATGATTTTGGATCGTACACAACGGCTTCACCGATGTGCTCGATACCAATGGACTCGGATACAGCCTGTACATCATCAATCAGCACAGGAATGTCGGTGCCCATGGCTGCAACATCCGCTGCAACATCCGCACGATCCTGACCCAGCGGGTTAATCATCATAAAGACGATGCCCTGAGACTCATATTGAGCCTTCAACTGTTCAAACTTTGCCAGTGCCTGACGAGTTTCCTGCGCACCATTACCCTGCACAAGGAATGCGACCGCTTTGTTGTTGTCGTACCAGGCCATGTGGTGGAAGTAACCTTCCTGATCCAGCAACGCGAAGTCACCTACACGCTCATCTGCTGCGTGACTGGCGCTCGCTGCCACGGCCAACGCCAATGCAGACAAGGTCAAACCCGCAGTTGCTTTGCTCTTTTTCTGCAACCAACCAATCATATAAACCTCCAACTCGTTAACTATTCCGAATACTCACGTTTTCAGTACTGTTTTTCGGTTCTTTTAAATTCTGTTTCCAGCCTATTACCGGCACCCAAAACGTTTGTACCGGACAAAAAAAAATCTCAGGTCCTGCAAGAAGACCTGATCATCAAGAGAATTCTTTTTATTATCGACTCTTGTCCCGCGAATTTACCGTCGGACCGCATCAAAAGACTCACGCCAGTCAAATCTGAGCCCGTTCAGATTTCAGATCGTAGCATCGACCAACTTAATGTCAATGTGCCAAAAGTCAATTTGCACCGGGTGCGCCAGACTGTATCCGTCGTGCGATGACCCGCTCAAATCAACTTCCTGCTTAGCAGAAATATGTGTTCACCTTAACTATCGGCTCAACTCAGCAGCGCAAACAAGGCGTTGTGCAGACTCCTGCGGAATTCCTCTTCCGTGTGGAAACCACACAGGTAACCCTGCAATAAATGGTAATACAACGCAAACGCACTCCACGCCATGGTGCCGGTATACATTTCCTTGGTCACTCGTTTGTCCCGGCGTGCCCGCTCAATCAGCTTCATCAATTTGGAGTAGGTGCTGTGCATGATCTGGTCGATATCCTGCCGACGCTGTTCTGTGGTCGAGAATGACAACTCTTTTAAAACCGTCCGCGACAAGGCCTGATCTTGTGTGTGATAGCTGATATGCCCATCAAAAAACACCATCAGCTGATCAAGCAAAGGCGCATCCGGCGGGATACTGGCATACGACGTCTCAATCATTTTCAGGATGTCGTCTTTGAACACCATCACCAACAGGTCTTCTTTGCTTTTTGCATACAAATAAAGCGTGCCCAGACCGACATCTGCTTCAACAGCAATGTCCTGTATAGTCGTGGTATTAAAACCTTTATTGATAAACAATTCTCTGGCAGCGCCAACAATTCGCTGAAGCCGCAACAGTTTTTTGCGCTCCCTCAGCCCCATTGAGGCCAGATCCGGATCTTCCTGTTCTAACCGACCTGCCATATTCTCTTTACTCATCCTGTCGATCTCAGCTCTGTCACTCTGCCTCAGCCTTCGCTCCTGATAAATAAGCACTGTCCGCAACCGGCTGAAGATTAACATAATCGACTATGGCACAATAAGCACCAATTCCAAAACGCGGACCCCAGTTTCACATGACAGACACTAAACATCGAGATCCATTAAGTGTGCAGGAACTGATCGCATCGTCCGCACACCCGGTCACTCTGTTCTCTCTCTCCTGGTGCACCTACTGTCATGCGGCAAAACAGCTCTTTAGGCAATTAAATGTGGCGTGTCGCGTAGTTGAACTGGATACCGGAGAGTACCGAGAGCCAGTGTTGAACCAGCGCCTGAGAAAAGAACTTCACCACATGACTGGCAGCAACACATTGCCGCAGGTGTTTGTCGGCGCTGAGTCTGTCGGTGGGTATACAGACACGCAGGCCGCCCTCAGGAGCGGTCGGCTTAAAAAACTGCTTGAACCCTATGCAATCACCTTGCCTGCAGGTTCAAGCCGATAACCCGGGAGGGACGCACATGCTGGCTGCCATTGTAGGAGGCATTCATCTGCTGTTGGTGCTGGCGTTGGTCGTGGGCATTCTGGTGATTTTACTTGCCAGCGCCGAGCAAGTATCGGCACAGGATTTGCTCGCCATTCAGCGTGTTTACAAACTGACGGGCGTGTTGCTTGTCTTGGTGGCGATTGCCGGATTAATTCTGTGGTTATGGGTTGGAAAGCCCGCTGCGTTTTACAGCAACAATCCGGTTTTTCACGCCAAACTCGGTTTATTTCTGTTGCTTGGTGCCTTGTTCAGCTACAACGCTTATCGGGTACATCACTTGCCGGGTACCCACACAACCGATCCTGATGCACTGATTCCGCTTGGCAACACCCATCGCCGTCTACAAAAAGCCTTGATCCCACTGCTGATTGCCATCCCGGTACTCGCCTACCTGATGGCGCGCGGCATTGGTTACTAAGCAAGAACCCGTTGTAACCACAAGGAAATATCGTTGATTTCCTGCGGACAGACCGAATGTGGCATCGGGTAACGGTGGTATTCCGGCTGAAACCCGAGTTTAACCAGTGATTCGACACTTTGTTTGCCAAGCGATTCATTCACCACAGTATCCTGACTCCCATGGCAAACCAGCACAGGCAAGGCGCGATTGGCATCGCTGACAGTCACACTGTCAGCTGTCGGAAAGTAGCTCGATAACGACATCATGCCGGCCAGTTGCGAAGGACAACTGAGCGCCGCTTCCAGTACAACAGCACCACCTTGAGAAAACCCTCCCAACACTATACGACGGGAATCGATGCCCGCATCTTGCTGCTGTTTCACAAACGCATGCACCGCTGCCGCAGATCGGCGCAGCTGCACCTCGTCGAGCCGACGACTGACATCTGCCTGCAGAATGTCGTACCAGGCAGGCATGATGTATCCACCATTGATGGTCACGGGTATGGACGGCGCATGCGGGAAAATAAATCTGACCGACATGGACGATGGCAGTCGCAACTCCGGCACAATTGGCGCAAAATCATTGCCATCAGCCCCTAAACCGTGCAACCAGATAACAGCAGCATCGACGGGTTTGTCCGAACGGGTTTCACGGGTAATGGCTGGCAATAACGAAGTCATGATTTTCCTGAGCGATAAACAAAACAGGTCGTGATTATAATAACAAGGTTAACCGGATGAACAGGACAGACAAAAATGAAAACAGTATCTAACCTGAACAACTGCGATCGGATTATTGCTCGCCTGGTTTTTTTGTGTTTGTTGCCGCTCAGCGTGTTAACAGTTCCGATGCACAGTCTGGCGCAGCCCTTTGACGCGGCAGCCCTGACAGAGAGCTTGCGCGGTGCCGATCGCGAGATTTCAGATCGCATGCGTGATGCTGCACGCAAGCCGGTAGAGGTGCTTCAGTTTCTGGGCCTTAAACAAGGCATGACCGTGCTGGACGTATACGCGGCCGGTGGCTACTACACGTTTGTGATGTCACGGGCCGTGGGCAGTGACGGAACGGTCTATGCCCAGAACTCCCCGACCGCCTCGCGCTACGATGAAGATCGCTCTGACATGACGCAAGGCGAAGCGCTGGAAGGGAAAATTATCAACGGCAAACTGGACAACGTTGTGTTAATCCACCAACGTATCAGCGAGACCGGCTTGGCGGATGCATCCGTTGATTTCATCATGGTGTCGCAAATTCTGCATGACTATTACAACCGCAGCCCGCGCGCAGCTCATGAGTTGTTGATCGAGCTCTATCGCATTGTGAAACCCGGCGGCATCGTTGGTATCATCGACCATACCGGGACCGCAGAAAACGACAATAACCGCCTGCACCGCATGCAGAAATCACAAGCACTGGACGCGGCCACACGGGCAGGTTTTTCTGTCGAGGCTGAGAGCGATCTGCTGTCAAATGCTCGCGATAATCCTCGCCGATCTATTTTTGATCCCGCCCTTAACCGCGGCACGGATCAATTTCTTTTACGACTACGCAAACCGGATGCATAAACATGGATGACATTATTGAGTTACTGCGTGAAAAAAATGAGTCGGTCTCCGTGCCTCTGGAGTTACCTGACGATGATCTGCTGGTGGAAATTGAAGAACAGTTGTTAATGGCGTTACCGGACGATCTGCGTGAATATTTGTTGGAAGCCAGCGATGTAGTGTATGGATCACTGGAACCCGTGACGGTGGCAGACCCACGATCACATACCTATTTACCGGAAGTCGCTGCGCAAGCCTGGAATGACGGTTTACCGCGACACCTGATCCCGATATGCCAATTGGGCGATGGTTACTACTGCATTGGCGAAGAAGGCGACGTGCATTTCTGGAACGGCATCAAACTGGGAAAAGATCCGGAAGGTAACAAGGAATGGGCAAATCTGGCGGAATGGATCAGGGACGTCTGGCTGCAGGAGTAACCTCGACGCCTGCAGCCCTTGTAGCCCTGTTATGCGCGGTTACCAACGACCAATTGCCGAGTTTTCCGCGCGACGAATAGTTTCCTGTGCATCCACCGGCAGAATAAAGCCGTCCGCCAGATTTTGCTCAACAACCTGCCTCACAGCATTGATGTAACTTTGTGGCGTTGGATACAGGGTTTTTAACGTATCCAGCGCAAACGGCTCATGTGAACCGTACAGCCTGCAAAATGAATCACCACTGTTGATCCCGGTATTGGTTGCGGTTGGCACCGCATGTTCTGCGAGACGAATGCCTCCGAGCACGTTGCCATGCGGGTCACGGGCAAAACTCACCGGCGCTGTAGCCTGTGCCAACTGCATGGTCGGCGCGCGCGGCGGTGGAATATCCTCTGCAATCCAGGCGCGCAAATGCTCGAACGCGGCATTCATGACGTGCCGGAATGGCACATGGCTGTAGGCTGGTTTGTCACAAACCGGGCTGCGCGGCTGCGGATCGCTCAATCGGCGGCCCTCTTCGAGAGCAACCATCATCGCGTACTCAAGCTCAAAGGGCACATCAACATGCGATGTGCCTGCCACTTCCCAATGCCTGAAATTGTTGGAGTCGGGCTGGGGTGTTGCGGCACGCGTGGCCATGTCAGTTTCAGCCATGATCCTGAATATTTTTACTGGCTGGTCGTCCCTGATCCGGCCACCGCCACCATGCACCATAAACCCGTCGTATACCGGATCCAGCCCATGAATATTATTGATATACGTGGCTAACCTGCTCGCTGACTGCGAATGGCCGGTGGCGATCAACATAGATGGGCGCAATCCGGACAACAGATCCGGTGCGCCTGCAGGCAAGGATTCCCCGGGTCTGACAACCGATTTGGCAACCGCACTGAAGATATCGTAGGACAGCGCATCATCGGTCACCATGCCGTCATGCGTGACATCGAGATCACCGTAGCGGGCAGCACTCCACTCGCGCAGATGATTGACGCCAACACGCTGAGCAGACACCGCAATAAAAGCATAACCTTCCTGCATCAGATGCGCACCCGATTGCCACCAGTCAATATCCAGATCACGACTGGCGGTGACATTATTCCACTCAACAACGAGAGTGCCATTAAAGTGTGATGCATCAGCGGGGCGACGCACAACAACCCGGGTTTTATAGGGATGACCGCTGTCAGTAATTTCACCGGTTTGCAGCTCGGGTGTGCTATATTGGTGAGCGGTCCCCTCAATAAAAAATTCTTCCTCGATGTACTCAATACCCGGTACCACAATCGCATTGGGATTCAGTTGGTTGTTGCGTCCGGGGTCGCCATGTGCCGCAGCAGGCACGGGCCCTGTCACTTGCGCAGCGGGCACCTGAGCGTCAAGTGCTGGAGCACACATGATAGTCAGCATTATAAGTGCAGGCTGGAAAAACCGTTTGTTGTTATTTTTCATGGTCGGGTTTCCTTTTGATTTAACGTGTTAAACCCCGTTGGCAGAACTGCGCGACATCAGACTGTTGCTGTGCATTCAGACGTAAACCCAATTTTGTCCGGCGCCACAATACGTCATCTGCGGTTTGCGCCCACTCATGATCGAACAGGTATCTGATTTCTCGTTCATACATACCCGGCCCAAAACAGACCCCAAGGTCTTCGATGTGTTTTGCACCATTCAGCAAGATTCTGGAGCGTGTGCCATAGCGCCTGATCCATGACCGCAGCAGCGTCCTGTCTACCCACGGAAACTCAATGGCCAGCATAGTCAACAAGGTTTCCTGCGACTCAAAATCGCCGCCCGGTAAATGTGCACTGATTGTCCATGCAGGTTTCATGGTCGGAAAAATGGCTTTTAACTGTTCCATCGCCGACTCTGCCAATCGACGATAGGTGGTGATTTTGCCACCATACACAGTCAATAAAGGGGCGGGTGATTGGATGAGATCGAGGGTGTAATCTCTGGAGACTTTGCTGGCGTTTTCATCACCGTCATCAATCAGAGGACGGACACCGGAAAAATGATGCAGTATTTGTGATGCATCCGGCACCTTCTTGAAATAGTTGCCTGCCACGTCCAGCAGATAAGCAATTTCCGCCGGCGATATAACGGCTGCAGACGGATCGCCTTGGTACTCTTCTTCGGTTGTTCCGATCAACGAGAACTCATCTTCATAAGGAATCACAAACACAACCCTGCCATCCGGATTCTGCAATAAATAAGCTTCTTCGCCCTCATACATGCGGGGCACAACAATATGCGATCCCTTGACCAGACGCACATCTGATGGCGGGGTGCGCGGCTGCAGCTGGCGCCCAAGTTTTCCAACCCAGGGCCCGCTGGCGTTGACGATACAATGTGCATTTACCCAGTGCTCTTCGCCGGTTTGAGTGTTTTTAAGTCTGGCCGTCCAGTATGTGTTTTTTGTCTGCGGGTCGACCTGAGCGTCAATCTGCTCACAAACCGTTCTGGTCAGAATGCTGGCTCCCAGCTGTTTTGCCTGCATGGCATTCAGCACCACCAAGCGGGCGTCATCCACCCAACAATCGGAATATTCAAAACCTGATCGGAACTCAGGTGTCAGCGGATCGTTGTCATCAAATTTCACACCATGTGACGCGGGCAAACTGACGCGTTTACTCAAATGATCATAGAGGAACAAACCGGATCGAATCATCCACTGCGGACGCAGGGCTTTATGATGGGGAAGTCGAAATCGCAAAGGCCAGACTATGTGTGGCGCCGCATGCAGAAGCACCTCACGCTCAGCAAGTGATTCCCGCACCAGACGGAACTGGTACGTCTCCAGATATCGCAAGCCTCCATGAATTAACTTTGTGCTGGATGACGATGTTGCTCCACCCAGATCGGCACGTTCACATAACATAACGGAAAGCCCACGACCGGCGGCATCAGCGGCGATGCCTGTGCCGTTCACGCCACCGCCGATCACCAACAGGTCTACCATGGAAAGCGTTGCCGACATATCACCAAACCCACGTTATGAATTGACTAAAACAGCTTGCCAGTAGTGACGACCTGCTGGCAAGCTGCGTGATGGTAACATGCGCTTTGGAAATGGAAACCAACAACAAAATCATGAGCCACTTTTTACTCGCAATTGATCAGGGCACGACCAGCAGCCGGGCTATTGTCTTTTCCCGTGATGGCAAGCGACTGGGTATTGGGCAACAGGAGTACACACAGCACTTTCCTCAGGAAGGCTGGGTCGAACACGAGCCTGATGACATCTGGCAGACAACGATATTCAGTTGTCATCAAGCCTTGGCCAGTGCCGGACTTACCGCCGAGCAGATTGCCGGGATAGGCATCACCAATCAGCGTGAAACCACCGTGTTATGGGACAGACGCACAGGCCAACCCGTCTATCGTGCAATAGTCTGGCAAGACAGGCGCACAGCGGCCTGGTGTCAACAACTCCAGCAGCAGTTGATCCTGCAGGGCCGTGGAATGTTGATCTCGTCCCGCACAGGTCTGTTACTGGACTCGTACTTTTCCGCCAGTAAAATTCGCTGGATTCTGGACAACGTGCCGGGTGCCGCACGCGACGCAGAAGCGGGCCATCTGGCGTTTGGCACGATCGACAGTTATTTGTTATGGAAACTGACCGGGGGCAAACACCATTACACGGATGCCAGTAACGCGTCTCGCACCATGCTGTTTAACATCCACACTCAGTCCTGGGATCCGGAGTTGTTGAACCTTTTTGGTATACCGGAAAGTTTACTGCCAGTCGTGCTGGACAGTGCCGCGGACTTTGGCAAAACTGACAGCTCAATTTTTGGATCCCCTATCCAGATAGGTGGCGTTGCTGGCGATCAGCAGGCCGCTGCATTTGGTCAGGCCTGTTTTAAACCCGGCATGACCAAAAGCACCTACGGCACAGGCTGCTTTATGCTGGTGAACACCGGCTCACAAATTATTGAATCCAGCCATAACCTGTTAAGCACCGTGGCATGGCGCCTGAATGGCCAATCCACCTATGCCTTGGAAGGCAGTATTTTTATGGCGGGAGCGACCATGCAATGGCTCAGGGACAAGCTGAACTTTTTTTCCAGTAGCCATGAAACAGAGGCGATGGCTGCGCGCGCCAAATATGCTGACAGCATTATGTTTGTGCCGGCGTTTACCGGTTTGGGCGCGCCATGGTGGGATGCTGACGCGCGTGGTGCGATTTTCGGATTGACGCGCGACACCAGTGTTGAGGATATTGTGACCGCTGCGCTGCTGTCTGTTTGTCACCAGACGCGTGATCTGGTTGAAGCGATGACCTCTGATGGTCTGAAACCCGTCAGAATTCGTGCAGACGGCGGCATGGCTGCAAACAATTTTGTGATGCAAGGGCTTGCCGATCTGCTCAACACACCCGTTGATAGGCCTCAACTTACCGAAACCACGGCCTTTGGTGCCGCATGCTTGGCAGGTTTACACTGCGGTCTGTATGACTCTATCGATGAAATCGCCAACTTATGGCAATTGGATCGCACCTTTGAGCCAGCAGCAGATGACACCTGGAGACAACAACAGAAGATTCGCTGGCTGGACGCGGTCAGTCGCACCAGAAGCGATCGCTCGGGAACCTGAATGAAAAACTCGCAACCTGTTCAACGAATCCACCTGATTCGTCATGGCGAAACCAATTGGAACAAAGAAAAACGCGCCCAAGGCCAGATGGAATCGGTTCTGACTCAGGAGGGTGTCGCCCAAGCAACGGCTTTACGCTCAACGTTGAAGAATTCAGGCATCTGCCGGGTCTATTGCAGCAGCAGTGTTCGAACGCGGCAGACGGCAGACATCCTGTTTGGCGACTCGCCCATCCCGATTATTTATTGTGACCAGTTTCGGGAAATTCACATGGGATCATGGGAAGGCAGGTTATATTCGGAATTACAGGCCGCGCATCCCGAGCAGTTTTATGCATTCTGGAACCAACCTGATGCGTTTAATCTGCCAGGCGCGGAAACGTTTGAAGAAGTGCAAAAACGTGCTTTACAGCAACTGAAATTAATACTCGAAGAAAGTCCCGCAATGGAAATTGCAATCGTCAGCCATGGAGTACTGATCAAAACCTTGTTGTGCGATACCGAAAATCGTGCGCTTAGCCAACTATGGCAAGCGCCGGCCATGCACAATTGTGCTCGCAGCATCATCGACGTATATGAAGATGGCACACGACGTATCAGTTTGTATTCCGATCAACCCTATCAATCCTGAATAACGAGAGCTACAACATGGATACTGGAAATCAGCATAAACTTAAATTATTCCTGACCGCACTGACCACGCTGGCAGGCGTCGCAGGCGTAGGGCTTGCACTGTTTGCACTCGCCGCGCCTGCAGGTGTCTGGTTGGGTATGTGGAATTTCACACAGGGCTTCAGTATGTTACGCGGGGCACAGCCTTACGTGGCCTGGATTACCTATGGTTGCATTGCCATCACCGTGTTGCTGGTGGCCTTGGGTCGAACTGCTCGCCTCGCTAACCTGTCGCGTATGCTAACAATAGCCGGCGCCGCAACAATTGCAGCCGCCATTGCCTGGTACGTACCTCAATCATACTTGCCCGGCAGTGGCGTCACGATACCTCCCATCCATGACATCAGCACCGATCTGGAGAACCCACCAGCGTTTGTGGATGTGCTCCCTTTGCGGGGTGACAACTCCAATCCGACGGTCTATGGAACGGGCAACCGCAATATGACGCCGGAAGAGCATGCTCAGCGTCAACGCGATGCATACCCGGATGTGGTGACACAACGTTTTAATGAACCAGCTTCCGCGGTGTTTGAGCGCGCGAGGGCGGCAGTGGATACACTTGGCTGGGAACTGGTAGCGGCAGTGCCTGAGGAGGGTCGTATTGAAGCCACTGACACGACCTTTTGGTTCAGATTCAAAGACGATGTTGTTATTCGTATAGCAGAAACACCCGAAGGAACCGTGCTGGATGCACGCTCCACATCCCGCGTAGGCGTCAGTGATGTTGGCAAAAATGCCGCCAGACTGCGGGCGTTTTTTGCCGAATTGCGATGAGCACACAGGACCAGCGCGGCATGAGTTTGAAAGCGTTTTTATTGCAAACAGCACACCCGTCAAGAACCAGGCATTTTGCCTGGTTTGTTGGCATTGCACTCAGTTGTCTTGCGGTATCACAAATTGGTAGCTATCTGGTTGAACAAACCATCGCGCAGGGCGACAGTATTGTTATCACGTCGCTTTTACATTTCACTCATATCCGGAATATGGGTGGAGTCTTTGGTATGGCTCAAGGACAGGGCTGGCTCTTTGCCGTGTTTAGTCTGGGGTTGATTGCAGGACTGGTGATCTACCTATGGCGCAGCACACAAGTACGCACTTATGAGTTTATCTGTTTTGGTCTTGTAGCTGGCGGGGGAATCAGCAACGTTCTGGATAGATTGATTTATGGCAGCGTGATCGATTTTATCGATATCAAAGGCATACCCTACTGGCATTACATCTTTAACACAGCCGACACATTCATCCATCTGGGACTATGGCCGATGCTGTTTATCAGTATTTTTCTGCATAAAGAAACGACGCAGTAACACCGGACTTGCCTGGTAGAACCCTTGAAGGATTATCAGTAAGAGAAACAAAAAAAAGCCGGGCAGAAGCCCGGCTATTTTTGTTTACAGCAATCTTCTTATTCCGACGCGGCGTCTGCGTTTACGCCGTTTGGACGATCAACCAATTCCACGTAAGCCATGGGTGTCTTGTCGCCAGCACGCAACCCGCATTTCAGGATGCGGATGTAGCCGCCAGGACGGCCCTGGTAACGAGGACCAAGATCGGTAAACAACTTGCCCACTGCTTCTTTGCTGCGCAGTCGGGCAAACGCCAGACGACGATTGGCAACGCTGTCATTTTTGGCAAGCGTGATCAATGGCTCTGCAACCATACGCAGTTCTTTTGCCTTGATAACAGTTGTCTTGATAATCTCATGCTCAACCAGTGAAGCGGTCATGTTGCGAAACATGGCCTTGCGGTGAGAAGAATTTCTATTCAGTTGACGTCCACTATGACGATGACGCATATCTCTTTTCCTATTCTAACCGCAGCCTCACGGCTGACTCGTTATGATTAATTCGATTTCTCTTCAGTGCGCAGGCTGGCTGGTGGCCAGTTCTCCAGACGCAAACCCAGAGACAAACCACGGGTTGCCAGCACGTCCTTGATCTCGGTGAGTGATTTCTTACCAAGGTTAGGAGTCTTCAACAATTCTACTTCGGTACGCTGAATCAGATCACCGATGTAGTAAATGTCTTCTGCTTTCAGGCAGTTTGCAGAACGTACAGTCAATTCAAGGTCGTCAACCGGGCGCAACAGGATCGGATCGATTTCATCTTCCGGCTCGACTGGCGCAGCCGTTTCGTGGCTCTGCAGGTCAACAAATACCGCCAACTGATGCTGCAGAATAGTCGCAGCACGACGAATGGCTTCTTCAGGATCAATTGTGCCATTTGTCTTTAAATCTATTACCAGCTTGTCAAGGTCAGTACGTTGCTCAACACGTGTACTTTCCACTGAGTAAGCAACGCTTAACACCGGGCTGTACGATGCGTCCAACATCAATTTGCCGACTGCTCTGGTTTCATCATCATCACGACGACGTGCATCAGCCGGTACATAACCACGACCTTTACGCGCAGTGATACGCATGTTCAGAGAGCCCGCTGAGTTCAGGTTGGCAATCACATGCTCAGGGTTAACAATCTCAACATTATGATCGCCGACGATATCTGCAGCAGTAACTACGCCTGCACCCTTCTTGTTCAACGTCAACACAGCGTGATCCTGACCATTCAAAATGATCGCCACGCCTTTGAGGTTCAACAGAATCTCTATAACGTCTTCACGCACGCCTTCGATACTGCTGTACTCGTGTACAACACCGTCGATTTCAACCTCTTCCACTGCGCAACCTGGCATGGAAGACAGCAGGATTCTTCTTAACGCATTGCCCAGAGTGTGGCCAAAACCACGCTCGAGAGGCTCAAGCACCACTTTTGAATGATACTTGTCAAACTCTTCAACCTTGATCAACTGTGGTGTAAGAAAATCCGACAACGAAATCTGCATGGGTTCACCCTTAACAATTAGCCTGGCAATCTTTGAGTTTACTGGACTGAAGCCTTCTCCTCATCAGAGGTGTCGAAGGCCTGTTCAGACTTATTTAGAGTAAAGCTCTACGATCAGGTTTTCGTTAATATCAGCTGACAGGTCGGCACGTTCCGGCTTGCGGGTAAATTGACCCTGTTGCTTGCTGGTATCTACGGTAATCCAGTCGCTTGCAGTGCGCTGCGCAGCAAGCTCCATCGCCGCCTTGATACGCAACTGCTCTTTGGCTTTCTGACGGACAGAAACCACGTCACCGGCTGACAACTGATATGAAGGTACATTGATGACCGCGCCGTTTACCAGAATCGCCTTGTGTGAAACCAACTGTCGGGACTCAGCACGCGTTGAACCAAAACCAATACGGTACACAACGTTGTCCAGTCGTGACTCGAGAAGCTGCAGCAGGTTCTCACCTGTTGCGCCCTTACGACGCGCAGCTTCCTTGTAGTAGGTGCTGAACTGACGTTCGAGAATGCCGTAAATACGACGAACTTTCTGCTTCTCGCGCAACTGAACACCGTAGTCAGACAAACGACCACGACCTTGGCCATGTTGACCGGGCTTGGTTTCTGCCTTGCACTTGCTTTCCAGCGGGCGAACGCCGCTTTTCAGGAACAAATCTGTTCCTTCACGTCGGGCGAGTTTGCATTTCGGGCCTAGATAACGGGCCATACACTGACTCCTGTTTTACTAATCTCGGCACTAAGCCGGAATGAGCTGTAACTGATCCAAAAAGTCTACGATTAAACGCGACGCTTTTTCGGGGGACGACAACCATTGTGCGGAATTGGCGTTACATCTGTGATGTTGCCAACTTTAAGTCCGCAAGTGTTCAATGCACGTACCGCTGATTCGCGCCCCGGACCAGGACCATTGACTTTAACGTCAAGGTTCTTCAGACCGTACAACTCGATAGCAGCTTTACCCGCTCTCTCCGCCGCTACTTGCGCAGCAAACGGTGTACTTTTACGCGAACCACGGAAACCAGAACCACCAGAGGTAGCCCAGCTCAGAGCATTGCCCTGACGGTCAGTGATTGTCACAATCGTGTTATTAAAGGAAGCATGGATAAATGCAATCCCGTCAACGACCGCCTTACGCGCCTTTTTCTTCGGGGCTGCTTTAGCTGCTGGCTTTGCCATAGATATTTCCTAAATCAGATTAAAGCGTTTATCTCGTTGTTCGGGCTGCGATGTACAACCCGACCATCAATTCTTATTTACGGATCGGCGCTATTTACTTACGAATAGGCTTACGAGGACCCTTACGTGTTCTTGCATTCGTCTTGGTACGCTGACCACGGACTGGCAGAGAACGGCGGTGACGAATACCACGGTAACAGCCGAGGTCCATCAGACGCTTGATGCTCATGGAAACCTCACGACGCAAGTCGCCTTCCACAGTAAATTTACCAACTTCGGCACGCACGATATCGAGCTGCTCTGGTGACAGAGCGCTGGTCTTTGTCGACGGGGCAATACCCACTCGCTCGCAGATCTGCTTAGCGCGTGTTGCACCGATCCCGTAGATATACTCCAGAGAGATAACCAGGTGCTTGTTATCTGGTATGTTGACACCGGCAATACGTGCCATAGTTAAACTCCAATCTTATAATTTACCCATGTACCAGAGTGCATGAGCCCGCAATTTCAGGGGCGCAAAGAATATACTCTGGAGATATAAAAATCAACCAGATACTTAGCCTTGACGCTGCTTGTGTCTGGGTTCAGCAGAGCAGATGACACGAACCACACGGTTGCGCTTGACCACTTTGCATTTACGACAGATTTTCTTGACCGATGTTCTGACTTTCACGTTTTTCTCTCCATTCGGTGACCACTTGAATGCGCCACCCGCCAAACCAATTAACCGCGCCCAAAACTTCCGAGGTTGGATTTTTTCATTAGCGAATCGTATTGATGAGACATCAGATGCGCCTGAACCTGAGACATAAAGTCCATACTGACTACTACGACGATCAACATTGCAGTGCCACCCAAGTTAAATGGCACATTGGCCATCATCTGGAAAAAGTTGGGCAACAGACATACGATAGTAATGTAGATTGCACCAAACATCGTCAAGCGGGTCAGTACTGCATCAATATATCGAGCGGTTTGATCGCCCGGACGAATGCCAGGAATGAAAGCACCCGATCGTTTCAAGTTATCTGCAACATCACGCGGGTTAAACACTAACGCGGTGTAAAAGAAGCAGAAAAATATAATCATTGCACTGAATAGAATTACATAAAGCGGCTGTCCTGGACCGATCAACAGCGCGAGATCCTGCAACCATTCTGCCCCTTCAGCCTGGCCGAACCACTGACCAATAGAAGCCGGGAACAGCAGTATGCTACTGGCGAAAATCGCGGGAATAACCCCGGCCATATTGACCTTAAGAGGCAAATGACTGGACTGAGCCTGATAAACTTTATTTCCTTGCTGTCGTTTTGCGTAGTTCACCGTAATGCGGCGCTGACCACGCTCTATAAATACGATGCCTGCGATCACGACGACAGCGATAATTCCGACGATAAACAGCAATAAACCGCTGATTTGACCTTCATAGGCCTGAGTCAGGGAACTGCCCACTGCAGCCGGCAGACCGGCAACAATGCCCGCAAAAATCAGCATCGAGATCCCATTACCGACGCCACGCTCAGTAATCTGCTCGCCCAGCCACATCATAAACATCGCACCGGTTACCAGTGATACGATTGCCGTGAGTGTAAAACCCAAACCCGGGTTATACGACATAGGTGCCAGCAAGCCAACTGTCATACCGGTGCCCTGCACAACAGCCAAGGCCAACGCACCGTAGCGCGTGTACTGCGTAATCTTGCGACGTCCCGACTCACCCTCTTTTTTCAATTGAGCAAGATGCGGGTTAACAGCCGTCAACAACTGCATAATAATCGAGGATGAGATGTACGGCATGATGCCCAATGCCACAATACTCATACGCTCCAGTGCGCCACCCGAAAACATGTTAAACAAGCCGAGGAAAGTACCCTCGTTCTGGCTAAACATATTCGCTAACTGAGCCGGGTCTATACCCGGCACAGGGATATGCGTACCAACCCGGTAGACAAAAATGGCAAACAGCAGAAACAGCAGACGAGCTTTAAGCTCGCCGAGGCCTGCGCCTATGCCGTCACCGGCGATGTTAGGTTTTTTTGCCATTTTGTGTCGATCAGTCCTGGGCTACAACTTTTTTGGTCTTTTTCTTGCCAGCGTGAGCTGGTACGACCGGATCTATCACCTTGCCGCCAGCCGCTTCAATTGCGGCACGAGCGCCTTTGGTAACACGCAGGCCATCAATCGTCAGTGCACGGGTAACATCCCCAGACAGCATGATTTTGACGCGCTTGATGCTGCTGGTGACAACACCGGCGCTCATCAACGTTTCAACGGTCACGACGTCTCCTGCCACTGAAGCCAACTCGCTGGTGCGAACTTCAGAGGTGATACGTCCAACACGTGAAGTGAAACCAAATTTTGGCAAGCGACGCTGCAAAGGCATTTGACCGCCTTCGAAACCAGGACGGACAGTACCGCCTGAGCGGGCTTTCTGACCCTTGTGTCCCTTACCACTTGTTTTACCAAGACCGCTGCCGATGCCGCGACCGACGCGACGTGGCGCGTGAGTACTACCGGGAGCCGGACTCAATGTATTTAAATGCATGACTTACTCCTCGCCTTCGACAAGCAACAGGTAGCGTACTTTATTGATGATGCCGCGAACACACGGGGAATCTTCAACTTCCACGCTCTGGTGCATACGACGCAGACCCAGACCTTTCACACACTGTCTGTGTCTTTCCATCTGGCCCGCAGGACTGCGAACCAGTGTCACTTTAATCATTTTCTTGGACATAACGATTAACCCAGAATCTCTTCGAGTGTTTTGCCACGCTTAGCTGCAACGCTTTCTGCAGCACGCATTGTCTTCAAACCTTTGAACGTTGCGTTGACAACGTTAACAGGATTGGTTGATCCATAGCACTTCGCCAATACGTTTTGTATACCGGCAAGTTCAAGAATCGCACGCATCGCGCCGCCGGCGATAATACCGGTACCTTCTGATGCTGGCTGCATATAGATTCTGGAAGCACCGTGACGAGACTTCACAGGATATTCCAGTGTTGTGCCATCCAGTGAAACAGAAATCATGTTGCGTCGAGCGGCTTCCATGGCTTTCTGAATGGCCAGCGGAACCTCACGCGCTTTACCGCGACCGAATCCAACACGACCATTGCCATCACCAACTGCAGTCAGTGCAGTAAAGGCGAAAATTCGACCACCTTTAACTACCTTGGCGACACGGTTTACCTGGATCAACTTCTCCTGTAAACCTTCTTCGTTTTTTCTCGCCTCGTCTTTCAGTGCCATAGTCTTAAACCCTTAGAATTCCAAGCCGCCTTCACGTGCCGCATCAGCCAAAGCCTTTATACGACCATGATAGTTATATCCAGAGCGATCAAACGCCACCTTACTGATGCCCGCCTGCTTCGCACGTTCAGCAATCAGAGCGCCAATCTTGCCAGCAGCTTCAATATTGCCCGTGGCAGTGCCACGCAATTCTTTTTCCACCGTGGAGGCGCTCGCCAGCACAACGTCACCCGTCGGCGCAATTACTTGCGCGTAGATGTGACGCGGAGTGCGGTATACACACAAACGGTTTACACCGAGTTCTGAAATTTTTGCCCTGGTACGTCGTGCGCGACGGATACGAGCCTGCTTCTTAACATTCATGATGTCACGCCCTAATTATTTCTTCTTCGCTTCTTTTCTGTAAACAACTTCATCCGAGTAACGAATACCTTTGCCTTTGTAAGGCTCTGGCGGTCTGAATCTCCGGATTTCAGATGCAACCTGTCCGAGCAACTGCTTGTCTGTTGAGCTCAATACGATCTCAGTTTGAGTTGGCGTTTCAGCAGTGACGCCAGCCGGCAACTTGTAATCGATCGGATGAGAATATCCAACTGCAATATTTACCACATCGCCCTGGGCTTTAGCGCGGTATCCGACGCCTTGCAGGGTCAGTTTGCGCTGAAATCCAGTGCTCACGCCCGTTACCATGTTATTGATCAGGGCACGGAAAGTACCGGCAAGCGCATCTGCCTGACGGGAGTTATTCTTAGGGGAAACCTGCAGTACACCGGCATCAACGACAACTTGTACGTCGTTATGCAGATTGGTATTCAGGCTACCCTTGCTGCCTTTAACAGTGATCGCGCTTCCTGCGATGACTGTTTCAACACCCTTTGGCAATGTAATCGGGTTTTTAGCTACTCTGGACATAATCGTGCTCTATATGTGCTGTATCAAAGAATGTCGTGCATCAGAATACTGAGCACAAAACTTCTCCGCCGATACCGGCGGCACGGGCTTTCTTCTCAGTCATCACGCCCTGATTGGTGGACACGATGACAATACCAAGGCCCTGACGATTGCGCGGCATGTCGTCTTTGCCCTTGTATTGACGAAGGCCAGGCTTGCTCACGCGAATGATCTCTTCAATTACCGGCTTACCCTGGTAGTATTTGAGATCTACCGTCAATTGACTTTTTGCACCGTCTTCAACGACAGCAAAGTTGCCAATGTAACCTTCGTCTTTTAACACTTCACAAATCGCCAGCTTCAGCTTGGATGACGGGCAGCTAACAATCGGCAGCTTGGCCATCTGGGCATTACGAATGCGTGTCAGCAAATCTGCTATTGGATCTGACATACTCATACTAGATACTCCGCTTACCAGCTGGCTTTGGTCAGGCCGGGAACGTCACCACGCATGGCGGCTTCACGCAGCTTGTGACGGCACATGCCGAATTTTCTATAAACACCGTGTGGTCGACCTGTGATACGGCAGCGCTTTTGCTGACGAACCGGACTTGCATCACGCGGCAACTTCTGAAATGCAATCTGTGCTTGCCACTTGTCATCGTCACTGGCATTCACGTCTGCAAGAATTGCTTTTAACGCAGCGCGCTTGGCAGCAAATTTTGCTACCGTTTCAGTGCGCTTCAATTCACGAGCAATCATTGAGGTCTTGGCCATCTCATGACTCCTTTGCAGCTTTAACTGCCATAGTTTTGAACGGGAAACGCATGGCGGCTAACAAAGCACGGCCTTCGTCATCGTTCTGTGCAGTGGTGGAGATGGTGATATCCATACCGCGGATTTTATCTACTTTGTCGTATTCGATTTCCGGGAAAATGATCTGTTCAGTTACGCCCATTGCGTAATTTCCACGGCCGTCAAACGCCTTCGGGTTCAGACCACGGAAGTCGCGAATACGGGGAATCGCGATATCAACGAGCCTGTCGATGAATTCGTACATACGATCGCCGCGCAATGTCACTTTACAACCAATTGGCCAGCCAGCGCGGATCTTGAATCCGGCGATTGACTTGCGCGCCTTGGTAATCACCGGTTTCTGACCGCTGATCATGACCATTTCAGCAACAGCATTATCGAGCAACTTTTTGTCGCCGACTGCTTCACCCACACCCATATTCAGCACCACTTTGGTAATTCGTGGCACACGCATCGGATTATCGAACCCGAACTGCTTGGTCAGCGCGGGGATAACGTCACTTTTGTAAAATTCTTTCGACTGAGCCATGTTGGCGACCTGCGTTTCCGTTAATCAATGACTTTGTTCGTGGATTTGTAAACGCGCTTCTTCAAACCATCTTCAACCAGGAAGCCAATACGATCAGCTTTGTTGGTTTCAGGATTGAAGATAGCTACGTTGGAAATATCCATCGGCGCTTCTTTCTCAACAATACCACCAGCGATACCTGCGTTAGGATTCGGCTTGGTATGTCGCTTTACAACGTTCATCCCACTGACTATTACTTTGTTCTCGCCAACCAGACGCGACACCGTTCCGCGCTTGCCCTTGTCTTTGCCAGCGATGACAATTACTTCGTCGTTACTTTTGATCTTTCGCATTTTGCGGCCTCAATATCTGTCACAGCACTTCGGGTGCAAGTGAGATGATTCTCATGAACTTTTCTGTACGCAGTTCACGTGTCACCGGCCCGAACACACGCGTACCGATCGGCGCCTGCTGATTGTTGAGCAGGATCGCAGCATTGTCGTCGAACTTGATCAGCGAACCGTCAGCACGACGAACACCGCTTTTAGTGCGAACAACAAGCGCAGAAAGCACCTGGCCCTTCTTCACTTTTCCTCGGGGAATCGCTTCTTTCACTGTCACTTTGATGACATCCCCGATGCGGGCATAACGACGATGTGAACCGCCGAGCACTTTGATACACATTACTCGTTTGGCACCACTATTGTCTGCCACATCTAAATATGACTGTACCTGAATCATCGATTCTCTCCGAACCCTTAAAACTGTCGCTTAAGCAACAACGCCGATTGGCGTCAGAAAAACATTTATTGACCTGTCAGACTTGCGACGCTTTCTCATCAATAGAGATCAAAGCCCAGGTTTTGGTCTTTGAAATAGGACGCACTTCCTTAACGGTCACCTTGTCGCCCTCGCAGCACTCATTCTTTTCATCATGAGCATGCAGCTTGGAGGAACGGGTAATAAATTTGCCGTATACCGGGTGTTTAACCCGACGCTCGACCAGCACAACAATGGACTTGTCCATCTTGGCGCTGACGACTTTACCGGTCACGGTACGACCGGTTTTTGCTTCGTTGGTTTCATTAAGCGACATAATCAGGATCCACTTTTCTGCTTTTCAGTAATGATGGTCTTTACACGGGCGATGTCACCCTTCACTGCAGATAGCAGATGTGTCTGGCCCAGTTGACCCGTACGCTTCTGAATTCTGTAGTTGAACTGGGCCCGATACAGACCGACAAGCTGCTCATTCAGCTCTACAACTGATTTTTCACGCAATTCGCTGGCTTTCATTACATCACCGTCCGTTTTACAAAAGTGGTCTCAAACGGGAGCTTTGCAGCAGCCAATTGAAACGCTTCGCGAGCCAGTGCTTCGTCAACACCTTCGATCTCGAACATCACGCGACCCGGCTGAATCTGCGCCACCCAATATTCAACGCTACCCTTACCTTTACCTTGACGAACCTCAAGAGGCTTCTGGGTAATTGGCTTGTCCGGAAACACACGAATCCAGATTTTACCGCCACGCTTCACGTGACGAGTCATTGCGCGACGGGCTGATTCTATCTGCCGCGCAGTCAAACGACCTCGACCGATTGCTTTCAGGCCGAACTCGCCGAAATCAACATTGCTGCCGCGATGTGACAGGCCACGGTTGCGGCCCTTCATCATCTTTCTAAATTTGGTACGCTTTGGTTGTAACATCTTGGCCTATCCTCTACTTGGACGCTTTCTGCGGAGCCGCGTGGACTTCCTTCAGATCCAGGATTTCGCCTTTGAAAATCCAGACCTTAACGCCAATAATCCCGTAAGTTGTACTGGCTTCCGACGTGGCATAATCAATGTCAGCGCGCAGCGTATGAAGCGGAACCCGACCTTCACGATACCATTCTGTACGAGCAATTTCGGCACCGCCCAATCGACCACTTACCTGAATCTTGATACCTTCAGCGCCTTGGCGCATGGCATTTTGTACCGCGCGCTTCATCGCACGACGGAACATCACACGACGCTCAAGCTGCTGTGTAATGCTGTCTGCTACCAGCAGCGCATCCAGATCAGGCTTACGGATTTCTTCGATATTGATGTGCACAGGCACACCCATCTTTGCGATCAATGCAGAACGCAGAACTTCGACGTCTTCACCTTTTTTGCCGATCACAATACCAGGACGGGCAGAATGGATGGTGATGCGAGCTGTTTGTGCCGGGCGTTCAATATCAATCCGGGAAACAGAAGCACTAGCCAGCTGTTTGCGAATGTATTCACGCACCTGCAAGTCAACAAGCAAATGCTCAGCATAATTTTTGCCTTCAGCAAACCATACTGAAGTGTGCTTTTTAACTATACCAAGCCGAATTCCGGTTGGATGTACTTTCTGACCCATCCTGATCTCCTACTTATCGGCTACTTTAACGGTAATGTGGCAGGTGCGTTTCACGATCCGGTCAGCGCGGCCTTTGGCACGCGGACGAATACGCTTCAAGCTCATACCTTCATCGACATAGATAGTGGAGACTTTCAACTCGTCCACATCCGCCCCTTCATTATGCTCCGCGTTAGCGATTGCAGAATTCAACACTTTCTTGATGATGTCAGCGCCCTTCTTCGGGCTGTACGTCAACAACTGCAGCGCTTCTTCTACTGCTTTGCCGCGAATCTGATCAGCAACCAGCCTTGCCTTCTGGGCAGAGAGCCGAGCGCCGCGCAATATTGCTACAACTTCCATCTCATTTTCCCCGCTAATCAGCGCTTGGCTTTCTTGTCAGCCGCGTGGCCACGGTAATTCCGTGTCAGCGCGAATTCGCCCAGCTTGTGGCCTACCATGTCTTCGGAAATAAACACGGGCACATGCTGCTGTCCGTTGTGCACGGCAATAGTCAAACCGAGCATATCCGGAGAAATCATCGAGCGACGCGACCAGGTTTTGATCGGACGCTTGTCATTGGCATCCCGCGCTGTCTGCACTTTTTTCATCAAATGAAGGTCGATAAATGGACCTTTTTTAAGTGAACGTGGCACTTTTATTTCCTCTGTAGTCAGGCCTTATCGGCTAGCATTTCTACGGCGTACGATCATCTTGGTAGTACGCTTGTTTGTCCTGGTCTTATAACCCTTGGTTGGAACGCCCCACGGTGATACAGGATGGCGTCCGCCTGAAGTACGACCTTCACCACCACCCATTGGGTGATCTACCGGGTTCATTGCCACACCGCGCACTGTTGGGCGTACACCACGCCATCGCTTGGCACCGGCTTTACCCAGTGAGCGCAAGCTGTGCTCGGAGTTTGAAACTTCACCCAGTGTTGCACGGCAATCAGCCAACACTTTGCGCATCTCGCCTGACTTCAGACGCAGAGTCGCATGGTTACCTTCTTTTGCTACCAACTGAGCGGAACCACCAGCTGAACGCGCGATCTGCGCACCTTTGCCAGGCTTCATCTCAACACAGTGAACGGTGCTACCCAGCGGAATATTACGCAATGGCAAGCAATTACCAGTCTTGATTGGCGCATCGTGACCAGAGAGCAATGTATCGCCAGCACTCACTTTTGCCGGTGCAATGATGTAGCGACGCTCACCGTCTGCATACAACACCAGAGCAATATTGGCGGTACGGTTCGGGTCATACTCCAAACGCTCTACTTTCGCCACAATACCGTCTTTGTCACGACGAAAATCTACGATTCGATACTTCTGCTTGTGACCACCACCCACATGACGGGTTGTGATACGACCAGCATTGTTACGACCACCTGTTTTTGCCTTGGCGGTCACAAGAGGTGCGTAAGGCTCGCCTGTATGCAACTCTTTGTTTACGATCTTTACGACAAACCTGCGCCCTGGCGAGGTGGGTTTACATTTTACGACTGCCATAACCGCGACCCTTCCTTACACCGCTGTTGCAAAGTCAATTTCCTGACCTTGCGCGAGCTTGACGTAAGCCTTTTTCCAGTTTGATTTTTGACGAATCTTGCCTCGCGAAGTGCGCTTTGTCTTGCCCTTCACATTCAGCACCTGAAGATCTTCAACTGTAACGTTGAACAACTTCTCGATCGCCTCGCGAATCTCCGGCTTGGTAGCATCGTTGGCAACGCGGAAGGCAATTTGATTGCGCTTCTCAGCCATGATGGCAGCCTTCTCGGAAATATGCGGGCCTACGATAACGGAATACAGTCTCGCTTGGTTCATGCCAGCATCTCCTCTACTTTCTTCAGAGCAGGAACGGTCATGATCACCTTTTCGAAACCGATCAGACTAACCGGATCAAGGCCTGCCACATCAAGCACGTCAACTTTGTGCAGATTGCGAGCAGCAAGGTAGAGGTTCTCTGCCACTTCGTGCGCCACAATCAATACGTTTTCAACTGCAAACTCTTTCAGCTTGCTAGCCAGATCTTTGGTTTTGTGCGAATCAAGCGTGAACTGCTCTACAACGATCAGACGATCCTGACGCAGCAACTCGGACAATATGCTGCGCATTGCGCCGCGATACATCTTACGATTGATCTTCTTGCTGTGATCCTGAGGACGTGCAGCAAACGTCACACCACCTGATCGCCAGATTGGGCTGCGAGTAGTACCGGCACGAGCACGACCACTGCCCTTTTGACGCCACGGCTTGCGACCACCACCACGAACATCAGAGCGGGTCTTTTGCTGAACAGTACCCTGACGAGCACCTGCTAGATAAGTAACTACCGCCTGGTGAACCAGCGCTTCATTAAATTCTTTGCCAAACGTCTCTTCTGAAACAGAAACGGTAGCTGCACCGGACTGGTTACCGAGCTTTGAAAGATTAACTTCGATCATCGCTTACCCCCTGGATCCGACTGACTTGACGGAAGGACGTACAATCACGCGCGAACCAGTCGCACCGGGAATTGCACCTTTCACAATCAAGAGATTATTTTCGGAGTCCACGCGAATTACTTCGAGAGACTGAGTAGTCACACGCACATCACCAAGATGGCCAGACATCTTTTTGCCTTTCCATACACGACCTGGAGTTTGACACTGACCGATAGAACCAGGCGCGCGGTGAGACAATGAGTTGCCGTGAGTAGCATCTTGCATGCGGAAGTTATGACGCTTGATCGCACCAGCGTAACCCTTACCTTTAGAGGTACCAGTTACGTCGACTTTTTGACCCGCTTCGAAAATTGACACGGTCAGCTCGCTGCCAGGCGCGAAATCTGCAAGCTCTTGCTGACCAGCACGGAACTCCCAAAGGCCCAGACCAGCCTCAGTACCAGCCTTGGCAAAATGCCCTGCTTCGGAACGACTTACGCGGGAAGCTTTGCGTTCACCCACAGTCACCTGAACGGCGCTATAGCCATCCACTTCCTCAGTCTTGAGCTGAGTAACTCTATTCGGGCTGACCTCAACCACTGTTACCGGGATAGACTCGCCAGCTTCAGTGAATATACGGGTCATGCCGCTCTTTCGACCGACCAAACCAATCGACATTTTTTGAACCTCATCGTGTACGGGGCTTGAACCCGCTATGGCTGCTATCGCATTACACCATGTCTGCTTTAGGGCAGATTACGCCCATTGAGCTCGCTGTTATCAGTGATACTTTTACTGAATCATTTCTCGCTACTATTAAACAAACCGGCCTAACACAAAACTCTTGATTATTTCAGCCCTTACCCAAGACTGATCTGCACTTCAACACCCGCCGCCAGATCCAGCTTCATCAGTGCATCCACTGTTTTTTCTGTCGGCTCAACGATATCCAGAAGGCGCTTATGTGTTCTGATTTCATACTGATCGCGCGCATCTTTGTTTACATGCGGGGATATCAATATGGTAAAGCGCTCTTTGTTCGTTGGCAGCGGAATCGGCCCACGCACCTGCGCACCGGTCCGCTTGGCAGTATCTACGATTTCCTGAGTAGACTGATCGATCAGCCGATGATCAAAGGCTTTTAGCCGGATTCTGATACGCTGATTTTGCATCTAGTCTGCTCTCCAAAAACTTTTTTAAATTAAACAGTTACTTTTTATCAGTCGCCAAACCTGTTTGGGCACCTGAAAAAAGGAGACGGAATTCTAAGGCTGAAGCCCGCCAGTGTCAACAACAAAACTATTTATTACTCATTTAGTTACTACCTACAAAAAGAGGCGACCAGAGGCCGCCTCTTTTTACAGCAGAACGCTGATCTTGGCAACAACACCCGCACCAACGGTACGGCCGCCTTCGCGAATCGCGAAACGCAGACCATCATCCATTGCGATCGGGTGAATCAGCGTTACAACCAGCTTGGTGTTGTCACCAGGCATCACCATCTCAACGCCCTCAGGCAACTCACAAGCGCCTGTTACGTCAGTGGTACGGAAGTAGAACTGTGGACGGTAACCCTTGAAGAATGGTGTGTGACGACCACCTTCATCTTTACC
>SPIB01000007.1 GCA_004535785.1 Gammaproteobacteria bacterium LSUCC0112
GGCACAGTGACTAACACTGGCGCAGCCAGTGGCACGGCTGGCACAGTGACTAACACTGGCGCAGCCAGTGGCACGGCTACAATTACCGATAACGATACCGCCCCGACGCTCGCCATTAACGATGTGACAGTGAATGAGGCAACCGGTACGGCAACGTTCACCGTGACCCGAAGCGGCGCCACTGGCGCTGCAGCGACAGTGGATTACGCGACCAGCAATGGCAGCGCTGCTGCAGGCACTGACTACACCGCGGCCAATGGCACGGTGAGTTTTGCTGCGGGTGAGACTGCTAAAACTATCACCATCAACATCAGCAATGATGATGTCTTTGAGGGCAGTGAGACCTTTAACGTGACGCTGAGCAATGCCAGTGGCGCGAGCATCAGTGATGACACTGGTGTGGGCACTATCAAAGACGATGGTACTGGCACAGGTGGTACCGATAACGATACCCCGACCTTGTCAGTCAGCAGCCCAACGGTAGCGGAAGGCGCCAACGCGGTATTCACTGTGAGTCTGAGCAAGGCTTCAACAACGGCTGTGAGCTTTACCCCAAGTCTGAGCAGTGGCACCGCCACCATTGGCACTGATACGGCTGCGGCGAGCACACTGGAAGTGTCCACCGACGGTGGTACGACCTGGACCACCGTCTCTGGCGCAGTGACCATTGCAGCCGGTGAGACCTCGGTGCAACTGCGTGTGGCGACAACCGATGATACGATCCACGAGGGCAGTGAGAACTTCTCGCTGTCCACCGGCACCATCACCGGCACCGTCACTAACACTGGCGCGGCGAGCGGTACGGCGACCATTACCGATAACGATACAGCCCCAAGCCTGGCCATCAATGATGTGACGGTCAATGAGGCGGCGGGTACTGTAACGTTCACCGTGACTCGAAGCGGCGCCACTGGCGCTGCAGCGTCGGTTGATTACGCCACTAAAGATGGCACAGCCACGGTTGGCAGTGATTACACTGCTACCAATGGCACAATCAACTTTGCAGCGGGTGAGACCACCAAAACCGTCACCATCAACATCAGCAATGATGATGTCTTTGAGGGCAGTGAGACCTTTAACGTGACGCTGAGCAATGCCACTGGCGCGAGCATCAGTGATGACACTGGTGTGGGCACTATCAAAGATGATGGTTCTGGCAGTGGTGGCAGTGATAACGATACACCAACACTGTCAGTGAGCAGCCCGACCATTACCGAAGGCTCCAATGCGATCTTCACCGTAAGCTTGAGCAAGGCTTCAACCACAGCTGTGAGCTTTACCCCAAGCCTGAGCAGTGGCACCGCCACTATAGGCACAGATACGGCTGCAGCCAACACACTGGAAGTCTCCACTGATGGTGGCACGACTTGGACCGCGGTCTCCGGCGCAGTGACGATCGCTGCCGGTCAGACCTCGGTGCAACTGCGTGTTGCCACAATAGATGACACGATCCACGAGAGCGCTGAGACGTTCAGTCTGTCCACGGGTGCGATCACTGGTACAGTGACCAACACCGGTGCAGCGAGCGGCACAGCGACCATTACCGATAACGATACAGCCCCAAGCCTGGCCATCAATGATGTGACGGTCAATGAGGCGGCGGGTACTGTAACGTTCACCGTGACTCGAAACGGCGCCACTGGCGCTGCAGCGACAGTGGATTACACCACTAGCAACGGCACAGCCACAGCAGGCAGTGACTATACAGCGGCCACTGGCACGGTGAGTTTTGCTGCGGGTGAGACTGCTAAAACTATCACCATCAACATCAGCAATGATGAGGTGTTTGAGGGCAGTGAGACCTTTAACATCACGCTGAGCAATGCCACTGGCGCTAGCATCAGTGATGACATCGGTGTCGGTACGATTAAAGACGACGGTACCGGCGATGGTGGTACGGATAACGATACCCCAACGCTGTCAGTGAGCAGTCCGACCATTACTGAAGGCTCAAATGCTGTCTTCACTGTCAGCCTGAGCAAAGCCTCAACGACAGCCGTAAGCTTTACCCCAAGCTTAAGCAGTGGCACCGCCACTATAGGCACAGATACGCCTGCAGCCAACACACTGGAAGTCTCCACTGATGGTGGCACGACTTGGACCACCGTCTCCGGTGCGGTGACCATCGCTGCGGGTCAGACCTCAGTGCAACTGCGTGTTGCCACCACTGATGACACGATCCACGAGAGCGCTGAGACGTTCAGTCTGTCCACCGGCACCATCACGGGCACCGTGACCAACACCGGTGCTGCGAGCGGCACGGCGACCATTACTGATAACGACATTGCCCCAAGCCTGGCCATCAATGATGTGACGGTCAATGAGGCAGCGGGTACTGCAACGTTCACCGTGACTCGAAGCGGCGCCACTGGCGCTGCAGCGTCGGTTGATTACGCCACTAAAGATGGCACAGCCACGGCTGGCAGTGATTACACCGCTACCAATGGTACCTTGAACTTTGCAGCGGGTGAGACGACCAAGATTTTCACTGTGGCCATCACCAACGACGCTGTTTTTGAAGGCAGCGAATCGTTCAACATCACCTTGAGCAACGCCAGTGGCGCGACCATCAGTGATGACACCGGTGTAGGCACCATCAAAGACGATGGTACCGGCGATGGTGGTACGGATAACGATACCCCAACGCTGTCAGTGAGCAGTCCGACCATTACAGAGGGCTCCAATGCTGTCTTCACTGTCAGCCTAAGCAAAGCCTCAACGACAGCCGTAAGCTTTACCCCAAGCTTAAGCAGTGGCACAGCCGCTATTGGTACGGATACTGCCGCGGCCAGCACACTGGAAGTGTCCACTGACGGTGGCACCACCTGGAGCACGGTCTCCGGTGCGGTGACCATCGCTGCGGGTCAGACCTCCGTGCAACTGCGTGTGGCGACAACCGATGACACGATCCACGAGGGCAACGAAAACTTCTCGCTCTCTACTGGCACCATCACTGGCACCGTGACTAACACTGGCGCGGCCAGTGGCACGGCGACCATTACTGATAACGACATCGCCCCAAGTCTGGCCATCAATGATGTGACAGTGAATGAGGCGGCCGGTACGGCAACGTTCACCGTGACCCGAAGCGGCGCCACTGGCGCTGCAGCGACAGTGGATTACGCGACAAGCAATGGCAGCGCTGCTGCAGGCACTGACTACACCGCGGCCACTGGCACGGTGAGTTTTGCTGCGGGTGAGACCACAAAAACCATCACGATCAACATCAGCAATGATGAAGTCTTTGAGGGCAGTGAGACCTTTAACGTGACGCTGAGCAACGTCACAGGCGCGAGCATAAGTGACGACACTGGTGTGGGCACCATCAAAGATGATGGTACTGGCACAGGTGGCACCGATAACGATACTCCAACGCTGTCAGTCAGCAGCCCGACAGTGGCAGAAGGCTCAAATGCTGTCTTCACCGTGAGCTTGAGCAAGGCTTCGACTACGGCAGTGAGCTTTAGCCCAAGCTTAAGCAGTGGCACCGCCACGGTTGGTACTGATACCGCCGCGGCCAGCACACTGGAAGTCTCTACCGATGGTGGCACGACCTGGACCACCGTCTCTGGCGCAGTAACCATTGCGGCAGGTCAGACCTCGGTGCAACTGCGTGTGGCGACAACCGATGATACGATCCACGAGAGCGCTGAGACGTTCAGCCTATCCACGGGCACCATCACCGGCACCGTCACTAACACTGGCGCAGCCAGTGGCACAGCTACCATTACCGATAACGATACAGCCCCAAGCCTGGCCATCAATGATGTGACAGTGAATGAGGCGGCTGGTACGGCAACGTTCACCGTGACTCGAAGCGGCGCCACTGGCGCTGCAGCGACAGTGGATTACGCGACTAGCAACGGCACAGCCACAGCAGGCAGTGACTACACCGCTGCCACCGGCACGGTGAGTTTTGCTGCGGGTGAGACCACTAAAACTATCACCATCAACATCAGCAATGATGAGGTGTTTGAGGGCAGTGAGACCTTCAACGTGACGCTGAGCAACGCCAGTGGCGCGAGCATCAGTGATAACACCGGTGCAGGCACCATCAAAGATGATGGTACTGGCACAGGTGGTACCGATAACGATACCCCGACCTTGTCAGTCAGCAGCCCAACGGTAGCGGAAGGCGCCAACGCGGTATTCACTGTGAGCCTAAGCAAGGCCTCCACCACAGCGGTGAGCTTTACCCCAAGTCTGAGCAGTGGCACCGCCACTATAGGCACAGATACGCCTGCAGCCAACACACTGGAAGTCTCCACTGATGGTGGCACGACTTGGACCACCGTCTCTGGCGCAGTGACCATTGCGGCAGGTCAGACCTCGGTGCAACTGCGTGTTGCCACCATAGATGACACGATCCACGAGAGCGCTGAGACGTTCAGCCTATCCACGGGCACCATCACCGGCACCGTCACTAACACTGGCGCGGCCAGTGGCACGGCGACCATTACCGATAACGATACAGCCCCAAGCCTGGCCATCAATGATGTGACAGTGAATGAGGCGGCTGGTACGGCAACGTTCACCGTGACTCGAAGCGGCGCCACTGGCGCTGCAGCGTCGGTTGATTTCGCCACTAAAGATGGCACAGCCACGGCTGGCACTGACTACACGGCTGCCACGGGTACGGTGAGTTTTGCAGCTGGCGAGACCACAAAAACCATCACGATCAACATCAGCAATGATGATGTCTTTGAGGGCAGTGAGACCTTTAACGTGACGCTGAGCAACGTCACAGGCGCGAGCATAAGTGACGACACTGGTGTGGGCACCATCAAAGATGACGGTACCGGCACTGGTGGTACCGATAATGATACTCCGACGCTGTCAGTTAGCAGCCCGACGGTAGCGGAGGGCGCGAGTGCGGTCTTTACGCTCAGCTTGAGCAAGGCATCGACTACAGCAGTGAGTTTTACGCCGAGCCTGAGCAATGGCACAGCTAACGTAGGCACTGATACTGCTGCGGCCAGCACACTGGAAGTGTCCACCGACGGTGGTACCACCTGGAGCACGGTCTCCGGTGCAGTAACCATTGCCGCCGGAGAGACCTCGGTGCAATTGCGTGTGGCGACAACCGATGACACGATCCACGAGGGCAACGAAAACTTCTCGCTCTCTACTGGCACCATCACTGGCACCGTGACTAACACTGGCGCGGCCAGTGGCACGGCGACCATTACTGATAACGACATCGCCCCAAGTCTGGCCATCAATGATGTCATTGTGAATGAGGCGGCCGGTACGGCAACGTTCACCGTGACTCGAAGCGGCGCCACTGGCGCTGCAGCGACAGCGGATTACACCACTAGCAACGGCACAGCCACAGCAGGCAGTGACTATACAGCGGCCACTGGCACGGTGAGTTTTGCTGCGGGTGAGACTGCTAAAACTATCACCATCAACATCAGCAATGATGATGTCTTTGAGGGCAGTGAGACCTTTAACGTGACGCTGAGCAATGCCAGTGGCGCGAGCATCAGTGATGACACCGGCGTGGGTACCATCAAAGACGATGGTACTGGCACAGGTGGTACCGATAACGATACCCCGACCTTGTCAGTCAGCAGCCCAACGGTAGCGGAAGGCGCCAACGCGGTATTCACTGTGAGTCTGAGCAAGGCTTCAACAACGGCTGTGAGCTTTACCCCAAGTCTGAGCAGTGGCGCAGCCACCATTGGCACTGATACGGCTGCGGCCAGTACACTGGAAATCTCTGCCGACGGTGGCACCACCTGGACCACGGTCTCTGGCGCAGTAACCATTGCGGCAGGTCAGACCTCGGTGCAGCTGCGTGTTGCCACCACCGATGACACGATCCATGAGAGCGCTGAGACGTTCAGTCTGTCCACGGGTGCGATCACTGGTACAGTGACCAACACCGGTGCAGCGAGCGGCACGGCGACCATTATTGATAACGACATCGCCCCAAGCCTGGCCATCAATGATGTGACGGTCAATGAGGCGGCGGGTACTGTAACGTTCACCGTGACTCGAAACGGCGCCACTGGCGCTGCAGCGACAGTGGATTACGCGACCAGCAATGGCAGCGCTGCTGCAGGCACTGACTACACCGCGGCCAATGGCACGGTGAGTTTTGCAGCTGGCGAGACCACAAAAACCATCACGATCAACATCAGCAATGATGATGTCTTTGAGGGCAGTGAGACCTTCAACGTGACGCTGAGCAATGCCACTGGCGCGAGCATCAGTGATGACACTGGTGTGGGCACTATCAAAGATGATGGTTCTGGCAGTGGTGGCAGTGATAACGATACACCAACACTGTCAGTGAGCAGCCCGACCATTACCGAAGGCTCCAATGCGATCTTCACCGTAAGCTTGAGCAAGGCTTCAACCACAGCTGTGAGCTTTACGCCGAGTCTGAGCAGTGGCACCGCCACCATTGGCACTGATACTGCTGCGGCGAGCACACTGGAAGTATCCACTGACGGTGGCACCACCTGGAACACCGTCTCCAGCACAGTAACCATTGCGGCAGGTCAGACCTCGGTGCAACTGCGTGTTGCGACTACCGATGATGCACTCGCAGAGGGCGCTGAGACATTTAGTCTTTCCACCGGTACCATCACCGGTGCAGTGACCAACACTGGCAGTGCTAATGGCACAGCCACAATTACCGATAACGACGCTGCGCCTGTCGTCACGGCAAGCCAGAACTTCAACTACGCTGAAAATCAAAGTGCTAATGCGGTGGTCGCTACCGTAGCAGCCACTGACGACCTGGGCGTGACCCAGTTCCGCTTTGCCAATACCGGTGGTACGCCTGGCACGACCAGTACTGATGGTTATTTCAGCATTGCCAATGACGGCAAGATTCGTATTACAGCCGCAGGTGTCGTTGCAGGCGTTGATCGAAACGATTTTGAAACCACACCTAACAGCTTCACCTATGCCATTCAGGCCAGTGATGCTGGTGGCAACTGGTCAACGGCCGTTGATGTATCGCTCAATGTCACCGACATTGATGAAAGCATTTTGACTGCACAGTTCAGTGATAACTTTGTTAATGGTCTGCAGTATACGACGACCTCCGGCCTGTCTGGGCTGACGGGGGATGCAGGCAAACCTGGATCATTCAAGTATCGTGAAAACGACACTGTGACCTTTAAGATCGGTAATATAACGGTTGCAACGTTTGGTGCCGATCGGGTCCAAAAGGGTATCGTCTTCATTCAAGATATCGCTGAGCAAGCACTTTCTGTAGTTAATGCACAGGCTGTAGAAAATATCGCAATATTCCTGCAAGCGCTGGATGATGACATACAGGATTCCACGCCTGCGAATGGCACGCTGGACACAAATGATATTGCAAACTCGCAGGCAAGCTACGATTCGAATATCACCATTTCTGCTGCGGTTCGAAACGCTTTTGCGACTTACGTTGATCCCACCACGAACGAAGCATTAAACCTTGAGAACTCCGGCAAGGACATGATTTCTGATGCGCTGAGCACCTTGAACATTGTCTTTACACGTCAATCTGAAGCAGCGAAATTTGATACTAACCCCAATCAAAATGTCTTCGAATCAATGGCCATTAATCATGTCAAAGGCACGATTGAGGATATTGCTGGTGATCGTAAGCCAGCTGCGTTTGACGTCCGCACAGTTGACCTGATTGTTCCGGGAGAGTCGCAGGTTTCCTATCATTTCGAGAATGACAAACTGAATGGTCAATTAGTTGTTAGCTTCAGTGCAAAGGATCTGCTTGCCAAGGCAACTCCTCAGCAGGTGGCGCATATCGCTAACATGGAAGTCACCGATGTCGCAATCAATGCCAAGTACAGTAGCCTCGGCACTCTGGAAAAGAATGGGGACAACTACCGGTTTGTACTTAACGCAGGTGTTACCGCTTACGATCTGGAAGGGCTCTCAATTGATTATCGGGTTTGGGACTGGACTGCAAACAAGCAAGTCACCTCGCTTGCTATAGATCAGTACAAGTCACACTTGTCAGCCGTCATTAACAATGTGGCAGAAGATGCGGGCCACACGCAATTCACCATCAAGAGCACGCTGGCGTTTGATACGGATCAACAACTCACAGTTAAATTTTCACCGGAAGATGGAAAAGGCATTGCCGAGTACTCCGATGATTTCAAAGTACCCCTTGAATACTCGAATGACAACGGTGTCACGTGGCAGACCATGCAAGTTATTGGTGACTATACGCGTGATGACTACGACAAACCGCTGCCGTTGTTTGCCTTTACCTTGGCCGCAGGGAATAAGGATGTTGTTATCCGGATTCCGATTGTTGACGACCCTTATGATGAGTCAGGTGTAAGTGGCAAAGAGGTCCAACACCAGGGAGCCACGCAAGGTGTTGAGTTGATCGACATGTTGGTGGAAGGCGATAAATTTTATACGGAGCGCTTACAGCCGGGGATTATCGATAACGATCCCAGCACTGATAAACCTATTGTCGAAATTGACTTTGCGATTGTCAGTGAGGATGACGGAGAGGCAGTGTTGACTGTGTCACTGGTCAACCCTGACAAGACATCGCGCACCTTCACTGAAGATGTGAGCATCTCGTACGCAACAGAAAATCTAAGCGCGCTCTCCGGAAGTGATTATGTTGCTTCTACAGGGACAGTAGTCATCCGCGCAGGCGAGAGCTCTGCTCAGATCAGGATCTCCGTCACAGATGACGCTGTCGTGGAAAAACTGGAGTTCCTGCAGGTGAATCTGACCGGGATTTCAGCGAATGCGGTGTTGGGTGACCCCGAAGCCTCCATCCGTATCTATGATAATGATGCAATACGCATGATTGGCAAGACCAACACCGAAGGTCAGGATGTTGTTTTTGAAGTCAATCTGGATGCGGGTGCTGATGCAAATACCGACTATAGATTACTCCCGACCAATAGTGGTGCTACCGCCACTTCAACGGATGACTTCACACCAGCCACCCTCAAGGCTTATTACCTGGATGGCAATGGGAACAAGGTAACCTTGATTGAAGCGGCAAACCAGGCGTTTAAGCTGCCGGCTGGCACAACAAAGTTCTTTGTCACTTATAACAGTGTCGATGACGTCATCACCGAGTCAGACGAGACTGTGCGTATGCAAGTCTCGGCAACTTTGCCTGATGGATCTGTCAGATTTGGATTGGGGACGGCAACGATTAGCGATAACGACCCTTCCATTCTAACGCTGAACAAAGCGACTCTGATCACGAGCGAAAACGGTTCAACGGACAGCTTTACTGTCGTGCTGAATTCACGGCCAACCGCAGACGTTACTGTAGGTATAAGCGGCTTGGATAGTACTGAAGGAAATCTCAGCGCCAACACAGTGACCTTTACAGCTGCGAACTGGAATACGCCACAAGCGGTGACGGTTACAGGTGTGGACGACTTGTTGGTTGATGGCGATATTGGATACACGTTACAACTGGCTGCCAGTTCAGCAGACAGCAATTACTCAGGCAAAAGCGCTACAGTCGCTGTCACCAACCAAGACAATGACAAAGCTGGCATGAAGGTCAGCCAAACAGCACTGACCACCGCCGAATCAGGCACCAGTGCCAGCTTTACGGTGGTGCTGGATTCGCAGCCTACTGCTAATGTTACCGTTGGCATCGGCGGCCTGGATGCTACCGAAGGTAGTCTGAGTGCCAACTCAGTGACCTTCACAGCCGAAAACTGGAACAATCCGCAGACGGTGACAGTCACCGGTGTAGATGACTTGCTGTTTGATGGCGACATTGGCTATACGCTGCAGCTGACCGCCAATTCTGCTGACAGTAATTACGCAGGCAGAAACGCCTCAATCGCTGTTACCAATCAAGATAATGATAAAGCCGGCTTTAAGGTCAGTGAAACTGCACTGATTACGACCGAAGCTGGTTCCAGCGCCAGCTTTACCGTGGTGCTGCAATCCCAGCCAACGGCTGATGTCACATTTGCTATCGGTGGCCTGGATGTTACTGAGGGTGGATTGAGCACCAACTCGGTGACCTTCACAGCCGCTAACTGGAATACGCCGCAGACGGTGACCGTCACTAGTGTGGATGATCAGTTGGTTGATGGTGATGTAGCATACACACTTCAGTTGACCGCAAGTTCATCAGACACAAACTATGCTGGCAAAAGCGCCAGTGTTGCGGTCACCAATCGAGACAATGACAAGGCGGGCATGCAGGTTAGTGAAACGGCACTGGTCACAACCGAATCAGGCGCCAGCGCTAGCTTTACGGTGGTGCTGGATTCGCAGCCAACGTTTGATGTCACTGTTGCAATCACTGGATTGGACGGTACCGAAGGTAGCCTGAGTGCCAATTCTGTCACCTTTACAGCCGCAAACTGGCGTATCCCTCAGGCAGTGACTGTTACGGGTCTGGATGATTTGCTGGTTGATGGCGATATTGGCTATGCGCTGCAATTGACCAGTTTTTCTGCAGACAGCAATTACTCGGGCAGAAGTGCCAGCGTTAGTGTCACAAATCAGGACAATGACCAGGCTGGCCTTGCGCTGGTTGGGAGCGACCTGACAACCAGTGAGTCCGGCACATCCTCCAGCTTCAGCGTGAAACTGGATGCACAACCCACCGGGCATGTTACCATCAGTGTGACAGGCACTGACCCGACCGAGGGTTCATGGAATACCGAGCCGCTGGTCTTTACGCCAGAGAACTGGGATACGCCACAAGCCGTTGTTGTCACCGGACGTGACGATGATCTTTTGGACGGTGACGTCAAATACGAAGTCACATTGACCAGCAGCTCCAGTGATGCCAACTTCAATGGTCGCACGGCGATTGTCAATATCACCAACCTTGACGATGACAAGGCTGGTATGAAAGTCAGCGAAACAGCACTGATCACGACTGAGTCAGGCGCCAGTGCCAGCTTTACTGTCGTGCTGGATTCTCAGCCCAGCGCTGATGTCACCGTAGGGATCAATGGTCTCGATGGTACCGAGGGAAGTCTGAGTGCCAACTCCGTGATATTTACCGCGGCAAACTGGAATACACCGCAGACGGTGACCGTCACAGGAATGGATGACCTGCTGGTTGACGGTGACATTGGTTACTCACTGCAATTGATTACCAGTTCCACGGACAGTGAGTACTCGGGGAGAACTGCCAGTATTTCCGTGACGAACCAGGACAACGACCAAGCAGGACTGAGCCTGATTGGTAGTGATCTCATAACCAGCGAGTCCGGCACATCTTCCAGTTTCAGCGTGAAACTGGATGCACAGCCAACTGGCCCAGTTACCATCAATGTGACGGGCACAGACCCGACCGAAGGTTCATGGAATACCGAACCACTGATCTTTACGCCAGAGAACTGGAACAGTCCCCAGACTGTTGTAGTCACTGGACGGGACGACAGTCAGGAAGACGGTGATATCAAATATGAGGTCTCACTGACAAGCAGTTCTAGTGATGCCAACTTCAATGGTCGAACGGCGATTGTAAATATCACCAACCTTGATAACGACAAGGCTGGCTTGACGCTTAGCGACAACGCGCTCATTACCAGCGAACGCGGTATAAGTGAAAGTTTTACCCTGCAGTTGAAGTCTCAACCAAGCGCCACAGTGACGTTTACAGTTTCAGGTCTGGATGCCACGGAAGGACGTTTGAGCACCAGTACTATTACATTCACACCAGAGAACTGGAATGCTGCTCAGACGATTACCGTGACAGGTCTTGATGATGTCCTGAAGGATGGTGACATTGGTTACACCCTGACGTTGACTGGCTCATCAGCTGACAGCAATTATCAGGGTATGACAACCTCGGTAGCCGTGCTCAACCAGCACAATGATGATCCATCCGCCAGTGTCACGAGCCCGGTGGTTAATGAGTCGTCGCCGTTCGCGGTTTTCACCGTGTCCGGTCGCAGTGGCCAGGTGGTTACCCTGTCCCTCGATGGTGGCACAGCGACGCCTGATGCTGACTTCGGTCCAGGGATGGAAATATCCAATGGCAGCGGCTGGGTTCCGTATTCTCCGGGTTCGCAAGTAGCGCTGGATGCCAGTGGCCGCCTATTGGTTCGCACAGCAATCAAACAGGATAATTTGTTTGAAGGGACAGAAAATTTTGTACTGACTGTGACCAATCGTCATGGGGTGAGTGTGACTGGGACTGGCACGATCAGAGATGACGGTGTCGGTGAAGTATTCCGTGATGATTTGAGCGGAGCCAGTGATCCAAAGGCCGTCAAAGATGATGATCGCTCCTTGACGGTCAGTAGTCCGATCGTGAATGAAGCGTCACCATTCGCAATTTTCAGGATTGGTGGTGAGCCCAATCAAGTGGTTACGATCAATATCACCGAAGGCAGCGCCACCTTTGTGGACTTTGGGCCTGGACTTGAGGTCTTCAACGGCACAAATTGGGTTGTTTATACACCGGGTACACAGGTTACGCTGAACAATACCGGTGTATTGTTGGTCAGAACAACAGTAAATAATGATGCGCCTTTTGAAGGTGGTGAAGACTTTACATTGACTGTTACCAACACCGGTGGCATCAAAAGTGATGGCATCGGCACCATCAGAGATGACGGTACAGGCGTCAAGTTCACGGGCGATGTTAATGACGATGGCACCCCAGTGGTGTCCACTGACAACCTGAATTTCGATCTGCTACCGCCAGTGATCACTAATGTACTGGAACAGTCTCCTCCAGACCCAACGCCAGATGACCTGCTAACAGTCTTGGGTAAAGACCAGATTGTCACCGTTATCGGTGAGCCAAACGCGACGGTGATCAAGCTTTATGATTTCCTGACAGGCAGTCCCATCAATACGCCGTTTGTGACCACTGAGGGACCTGCTGGCACGTATACACTGGATTTTACCGGGCAAACGTTAACGGTTGGCCAGTACGCCGTCACCACCACCAAGCTGGGAATCGAGAGCAAACTGTCCAACAGCTTTACCGTTGACAGTACCCCCGGACTCTACGACGTCACCAGTGCACGACGCATTGTGTCGGTTGAGGTAGGGAGTGTAACGCAAGGGTTTACCCGTGGCCGTGTCGGCGGCATGGACCAAGACCGTAAACCCACGTTCTGGGATGGTGCTGAGTGGCCAGTACCTCAGGATAATTCGGAATGGGTCGGGCCAGAAGGTCAATGGCGTGACTCGGATGGTGAAATCATTCGCTTCTCGTTCGACGCACTGATGATCTTTGATCGTGCGGCGATTCCGGATGGCGAGCAGATCACCAACACCTTGCCGAATGGATCCAGACTGACCATCAACACGCGCACGGGTGCTTACACCTACGACCCAGCCCCCGGTGCTACCTTGGATGTGTGGACATTGTTCGCCTCCGATGGGGATAAAGGTGCGGGTCTGACAATGACATTTGATGCGGCGGACTCGCTTGACCGTGATGGTATCCCTGCGTTGGTTGAAGCACGTCTGGCAGATCTGGTGATTGCGACCGAGTCAGGCAGTAACCCGAGTCGTGTTGCGGGTGACTTGAACAACGATGGTATCGCGGATGCAGCGCAAAATGCTTTAGCGACCTTGGCGTGGGACACTTTCGCCACGTTTAAAGCAGCACTTGACGGTGAGCTCACAGATATCAAACCAATCATGTCAGTCTCCGTGCGAACTTCGGAAGGCGAGGTGGATGTTGGTGCTCAGTTAACCGATGTCAAAGTGATCAACCACAGTGATGACCGTGGTGCTGTGGGTGCGTCACGTCCAACGGGGGAAAATCTGTTTGCACCGTGGGACGCCTTCCAGTTTGCAGTTGAACCGTTACAGAGCATGGGGTTATTGGACGCGGATCCAAGTCGCCCGGGTATTCAGCAGCTGATTCAACTCGATATTTCGCGCAGCGGGATCCGCGAGGGCGAATTTGAAGCCTACATGAAGTTCATCGGTCAGAGCACCATTGATGCTTATGCCTCCCTAGGCGGTTTGATTGATCTCAGCGGTCATGTGATTACCCAGCCGGGCTGGTATGACTATACCCAGAAAGTTGAGGGTGGCGACGGCGCCAAGTTTGTTATTACCAACGGCTTCATTACGCGTATTGATATTATCGTCACCGATAACAGTTTCGGTGACAACGATCCGCGGGTAAACCGAGTTCTTGATCCTGGCATGCCTGTAGGGCGACTGCCGCCGGTCGTGCCGCCTGTGATAGAGCCTGAGACTCCACCAGTGAATCCGCCGGTGGTTGATCCTGTTATTCCACCTGCTGAAGACCGGGAATCAAGGGCGTTGGCATGGCGTTTTGATGCGCATCGATTCAATTTGCTGAAAGAGCTCAGCCCATTCGACGATCTTGAAGAGGATACATTGCCGCGCAGAGCTCAGGAGTTCGATTCGGCGCTGCATCCTGTTCAGGCGATGATGGCAGTTGACCAGTCGGAGTATACTGAGCCGGTAACATCGCCTCAGGATCCGTTGCAGCGATTAGACGGTCTGGCCATGCATCTGAAAATATTTGAGGATCAACCATGGCAACCGGTGGTCATTCCTGGGTCGATTCCAACGTTGGAAGTTCTCCGTGGCATGCCAGATTTATTTTTGGACATGGCGCTTACTCGACAGGAATTTGAAGTGCCCAGAGATACTTTCATGCGAGGAAGTAATGAGGCAACAGTGAGTGTCAGTGCACAAATGATTAACGGTGAACCTTTGCCAGCGTGGATTACTTTCGATAGTCGTCATGGAATTTTCGCTGTCGAAAATCCGGGTTATATCCGCACGGACATGCACTTGCGTCTGACGGCGATTGATCAGTATGGGCGTGAAAGCAGTACGCTTTTCCGTATCCATGCGGCGGGCGTTAACACGGCGGATTCAGCCCGAGCCAGTTTGACTGAACGTTTCTCTGCGGCTGCCAGACAAAATCAGAGTGGTGTTGTGCCGTTGGAGAGTCAGGTTAGCACTGTGTTGGCACAAGGAAATTGATGCATGGCTGAGCCACAATCCATTGATGCGCGGCCGCTGTTGGCACTTCTGGATTTGGCCCGCCGCGCCCGGCTGGCTGAAGAACCGGCAGTGCTGCGGTTTATGGCGGTCAACGACAGTCATGAGCTGGCAACGTATCGACAAGCGGCGCTCTGGCTGGCCGGCAAGGGCGCATGCGCGCTCTCGGGAGTCGTCAAGGTTGAGGCCAATGCACACTACGTGCTTTGGTTGAACAAGGTGTGCAAAGTTCTGTCGACAACCTTTCTCGAGCCGCAGTCGTTTGGTGCAGAAGATCTGCCCGCCGATCTGAAGGAGCACTGGCGAGAGTGGTTGCCTGGGCACGCTTTGTGGTTACCTCTGGGCGATGACGATGGACAAATTTCAGGAGGGCTGTTGTTGGCGCGCGATCTGCCATGGATGGACAGAGACAAAGCATTGTTAGGGGAGTGGATGGGTATCTGGTTACATGCCTGGCGAGGATTGCAGAGTAACCTGAGTGCTCGTGGGAACTGGTTTACGCGGCTGTTGACCTTGGGGCGCTCACACGGAATCCATGCAGAGAAAAGTAAACGGGTCTGGTGGCGTCGTCGCTCGACACTGGTGATCGGTTTACTTGCGATCGCCTCATTCATTCCGGTGCGACTGGCAGTGCTTGCACCGGCTGAGCTGGTGCCTTCTGATCCTGCCGTGATTCGATCGCCGTTGGAAGGCGTGCTAGGTACTTTTTATGTGCAACCCAACCAACAGGTCAACGAGGGAGATTTGTTATTCGAGTTTGATGAGGCGATCATTCGCAGCAGGCTTGAAGTCGCACGCTTTGCGCTCGCCACCGCTGAGTCTGAATACCGTCAGGCAGCGCAGCAGGCGCTTTTTGATGAACGCTCCAAGGCAATGTTGTCGTCGCTGACCGGCACAATCGAGGAGCGTAAGGCTGAGGCAGACTATCAGGCAACCCAGTTGACCCGAACGCAGGTGCGAGCTCCGCGTAGCGGCGTCGTGTTGTTCGATGATCCGACCGAATGGGTGGGGCGACCCGTGCGGATTGGTGAGCGCATCATGCGCGTTGCTGCCGTGGAAGATGTTGAGGTCGAAGCCTGGGTACCAATTTCCGATGCTATTCCTCTTCCTTTGGATGCGCCGGTCTCCCTTTATCTGAATGCCAGTCCTCTGGATCCAGTGCGTGGGTCGCTGCGTTATCTCGCGCATGATGCAATGGAACGTCCGGATGGTACATATGCCTATCGGCTTCGGGCTACCATTGATGGCGAGATACAGCATCGAGTTGGGCTGAAAGGGACCGCCCGCATCAGTGGTGAACGAGTGCCATTGATTTATTGGGTTATGCGCAGGCCAATCGCCAGCGTACGCTCCATGTTGGCTGTATAAACATGGCATCGTTACCCCGCTTACGCGAAGAGTTGGACCTGCTGGCCGGCCCGGTGCTACCCGATGGTCAGCCAAGCTGGACCTTACATGATCCTGAACGCAATCTGTTCTTTCGCATTGATTGGCAGACCTTCGAGATACTTCGGCGTTGGTCTATGGGCGACCCTGTCGAGATCACAAAAAACATCACCACAGCGACAACCTTGCGCCCGGATGTCGACGATGTCACGCATATCGTCAAGTTTCTAACGGATAACCAATTGGTTGTACTGAGTGGTCCACAAAGCGCCAAAAAGCTCGCCGAGCGCCTTGCAGTCATGCAGGGAACGCCTTTTAAATGGTTGTTGCACCACTATCTGTTTTTTCGTGTCCCGCTTTGGCGACCCGATGGCTGGTTGCAGCGGATGTTGCCTGTTGTCGCGCCACTTTACACACGCGGATTCCTGTTGCTGACATTGCTGGCCTTGCTGGTGGGACTAACGCAGGTTATTCGTCACTCTGAGGTTTTTTTTACCTCTCTGGTTGATACCTTTACATTCAACGGACTGCTTGCCTACGGCGGTACACTGATTGTTGTCAAGTTGTTGCATGAACTTGGGCATGCGTTTACTGCCAAGCGTTTTGGTTGCCGAATTCCCGCGATTGGTGTGGCTTTTCTGGTGCTGTTTCCAATGGCCTATACCGATACCAATGAGACATGGCGCCTCGCTGATCGATGGCAACGGCTACAGGTATCGATTGCAGGCATTGCAACGGAACTGATGATTGCCGCCTGGGCAACGCTGGCCTGGGGATTGCTGCCGGATGGAGAGCTTCGCGGGCTTGCTTTTATGCTGGCCACAACAAGTTGGATTGCGACGGTTATGATTAACGCAAGCCCCTTCCTGCGTTTTGATGGCTACTTTATCCTCTCTGATTTATTGGATATGCCCAACCTGCACGCACGAAGTTTTGCCCTTGCGCGTTGGAGGTTGCGCGAATGGTTATTTGCACTGGGAGAACCCAAACCGGAGCATTTTTCAGCCCGCAAACAGTTTTGGTTGATTGTGTTTGCTTGGATCACCTGGGTTTATCGTCTGGTGGTGTTTCTCGGCATTGCACTGCTGGTCTATTACTTTTTTGTGAAAATTATAGGTATCTTCCTTTTTGTGGTGGAAATCTGGTGGTTTATAGCACGACCCATCACGCACGAATTTAACGAGTGGCGCGGGAGGCTCCCTGACATTAAAGCGAATCCATACAGCAAGCGACGGGGCACACTCAGCGTGCTTTTGTTTGCCGGGTTTGTGGCCTTGTTTTTTGTGCCTTGGCCCGGCAGGGTTGTGGCGAGTGGGTTATTGCGTCCACTTGATGTCTGGACTGTGTTTGCTCCGTCCGGTGCCCAAGTGGAGACGCTTTTACATGAGGAAGGAGAGAGGCTTGCGCAGGGGACTGAAATCATCAGGCTACATTCCCCTGAGTTAACCGCCCGGCACAAAGCAGCAGTGGCAAGGGTAGAGAGTACTCGTTGGCAGGCGGCGGCGACGGGTCTGGATGCTAATGCCAGAAATCAGTTGCAAGTTGCTCAGCAACAGTATGCGACCGCTTATGCACAATTGCTGGAAATTCAGGAACAGTTGTTGCCCTATGCGCCGGTCACGCCTTTTGCCGGGACACTGCGTGATCTAGACCCCGATCTTGAAAGTGGGCAGTGGCTGGCAGAGCGTGAAAAGATTGCAGTGCTGGTAGGGGATGGCCCTCTACTGGTCGAGACCTATCTAGATGAAGCCGCAGTCAAACGGATTAGTTCGGGAGATCGCGCAATTTTTATTCCTGATGGCTTGGAAGGCGGTGTTTTTACGCTATCTGTGCGCAATATTGATGCTGATGCCACTCGGGTATTGCCGGACGGCATGCTCACTGCACAGGCGGGTGGTCATATCATGACCCGGGCAAGTCAGGGGGAACATGTGCCGGATGGTTCTTTCTTTCGCGTCGTGCTTCAGACCGATGAGCGTCCGGCGGGTTTTAACGATGAGTTAGCCTCACAGGCCTGGCGAGGCAAAGTGATCTTCAGAGCCGATGCAGAAGCACCTGCCACGCGATATTTGCGAAATATTATGGCTGTTCTGGTGCGTGAGTCAGGATTCTAGGTAAGCTACAACGGTCCTTCCAATCCGGAAATCAGCTCATGCTCAAAGAATCGCTCTCTGTGATGGACATGTTCAAAATCGGCGTTGGCCCGAGCAGTTCACACACCTTGGGGCCGTGGACGGCTGCGCGCCGCTTTGTCACAAAAGTACTGTCAGCACCGTATCCAGTGATCAGGATGCAGGTGACCCTGTTTGGTTCGCTGGCCAAAACCGGCAAGGGCCATGGCACTGACATCGCGATTCTGCTGGGCCTGCGTGATGAAGATCCGGTGACCTTTGATCTCCGGATGCTGAACAGCCTGATCGATCAGATTCACCAGCAACAGCGCATTCACTTGGGCGGCAAACACGCGATTGCCTTCAATCCGCTGACTGATCTGGTGTTCCGTTATGAAGAGTCCTTGCCTCGCCATCCCAATGGCATGCACTTTCTGGCGCATCTGGACAATGGCGAGATTGTCAGCGATGTTTTTTACTCCACCGGCGGCGGTTTTGTCACTCACGAGCAGGAATTTGATCAGCAAAGCAGCACCTTGATGCTGCTGCCTTACCCCATCGAGTGTGCGGCAGATTTGAGCAAGTGGTGTCGCAACAGCGGGCTGCCAATTTCTGGCGTGGTCGCAGAAAATGAAAAAGCCTGGCGCAGCGCTGAGGAAACCCATCAACAAGTGCTGACCATCTGGCAGGTGATGCGTGAGTGCATTTACGAAGGCTGCCAAACCGGTGGTGAGTTGCCCGGTGGACTGCATGTAGAACGCCGTGCCTTTGGCATCAGTCAGCGTCTGCTCAACGGGGCTGCCTACCATGATTACGCCAGTTGGTGCGAGGCTATCCGCAGCGGCGGGCTGAGCTTTGCCAATACGCTCGACTGGCTGAGTTGTTTTGCGCTGGCAGTTAACGAACAAAACGCCGCCTTCGGCCGGGTGGTCACCGCGCCTACCAATGGCTCAGCAGGTGTTATTCCAGCCGTACTGCAGTTTATGTTGTTGTTTGATCCGCCTGAGGATGAGGATACAGCGGTTATCAAGTTTCTGTTTGCCGCATCGGAAATTGGCTGCCTGTTTAAAAAGCGTGCCACCATTTCTGCCGCGATGGGCGGTTGTCAGGCGGAAATTGGTGTGTCCTCGGCGATGGCAGCCGCTGCCCTGACCGAATGCCGGGGTGGCAGCGTTGCACAATGTCTGATGGCCGCTGAAATTGCCATGGAACACCATCTGGGCATGACCTGCGACCCCATTGGCGGACTGGTGCAAGTGCCCTGCATCGAGCGTAATGTCATGGGTGCGATCAAGGCGATCACCGCCAGCCAGTTGGCGTTATCCGGTGACCCCGACAAAGCGCGGGTATCGCTGGATGCCGTCATCCGGACCATGTGGGAAACCGCGCAGGACATGAACCATAAGTACAAGGAAACTGCCGATGGCGGGCTGGCGCGCGTAATTCCGACTAGCTTGAGTGAGTGTTGAATGCTGTATCACAAGGGCCAGACAAACAGCAGCAACGGGATTGCTATCGCCACCACGAGTATCTCCAACGGCAGTCCCAGTGTCCAATAGTCGCCAAACTTGAAACCACCCGGTCCAAGAATCAAGGTATTGTTCTGATGTCCAATCGGGGTCAGGAACGCACAGGACGCACCGATTGCGACCGCCATCAAAAATGAGTCCGGACTGACGCCGAGCGTTGTTGACGTGCCGATAGCGATCGGGCACATCACGGCAGCCGTTGCTGCGTTATTCATCAGGTCTGACAAAAACATCGTTACCACCAGAATCAGCGTAAGTCCAATAATGGCATTGCCTTGGGCGACACTATCAATCATAAAGCGGGCAATCAGATCTGCCGTCCCGGTAGCTTCCATCGCGCCTGCAACCGGGATCAACGCGCCAAGTAACACAATGACGGGCCAGTCAACGGCTTCATGTACTTTGCGTGGCGGAACAGTGCGCAACACCATGGACGCGAGTACCCCGATAGCAAACGCAATCGCTGCCGGTAATATGGCAAATGCAGCAAGACTAATCGAGCCAAGCATGATCACGCTGGCTTCAATCACTTTGCGTTTGTCGGGAATCCGGACGTCTCGCTGGGCAAGCGGCACGCAACCGTTGTCGACTGCAAACTCCGCAACTGCTTCGGGAGGCCCCTGCATCAGCAGGAGATCACCAGAAAGTAAGGTGATCGAGCGCAGCCGTTTCATCGAACGTTTACCTTCGCGCGACAACGCAAGCAGATTTATGCCGTAGCGGGCTCGTAACAAAATATCGCTGGCTGAACGTCCGTTTAATGGTGAGCCGGGCAGCACCGCAAGTTCCATCAACGTGATCTCATCCGTGTTTGAAGCCGGTTCTGCTTTTGTTGTGTCTGTTTCTGGTTGGTCCTCAGCGGTATTTCGCCTGACGGATTCCTCGAGTGTTAGCCCGAGAATGGACAACACATTGCTCAGGGATTCTGCTTCGGCTTCAATCATCAGGATGTCATCGCGGTTCACGCGCCGACGTGGATTGGCTGCGATCAAACGGATGTCGTTTTTGACAATCCCTATGATTTGCGCGTCCACTTCTGCAAGTTCGGCCTCGATCTCACGAAGGCTCATGCCGATGGCTTTGCTGTTGTCCTGAACACGGACTTCAGTGATATAAGCGCCCGATTCAAAGCCTTCGATACCTGCCTGTTTGCGTGCCGGGACTAGTCTCCAGCCGAACAGCACAACAAATCCCAAGCCTGCCAGGGCAACGCTCAGACCTATAGGCGAGAAGTCGAACATCGCAAAATGACCCAATCCTGCTTCTGCGCGAAAACCTGATACGATCAGGTTAGAGGGCGTGCCGATCAGCGTGGTCATGCCGCCAAGGATGGTGCCAAAGGCGAGCGGCATCAGTACCTGCCCCGGGGCCATTTCAAGCCGCTTGGCAAGGCTGACTGCTATGGGCATCAACAGAGCCATGGCACCGACATTGTTCATAAAACCCGACAAAAATGCCCCAAGCCCCAGCAGCGCGGCCAAGCTGATCAAGCGTCCCGCTTTAGCCGGCAACAGTGTGCGCGTGAGGGCTTCAACTGCGCCCGAGTTTTGCAAACCCTGACTCAGTACCAGGACACAGGCAACGGTAATCACGGCTGGATGCCCAAAACCGATGAATGCCTCTGCCGGTTGTATCAATCCTGACAGTACACTGGCGAGTAGGGCAGCGCCTGCTACCATATCGTGGCGCCATCGTCCCCACAGAAACATGCCAACAGTCGCGGCCAGAATTGTCAGAATCATCCATTGATCATGTGTCATGACTTCCTCGGGCTGCTACGAGTTCAATTGACAGATTTTTTTAACGCATTTGACGTTAACTCATTTGAACGTGCCAATGCAAAAAAGGACAACAAAAAAAATTCGAAGTGGCTGTCCTGTAATGGCTCAAATTGGGAAGTGGAGCGGGATAGTTACGTTAGTGTCATCTCGAGTTTATGCAGAATTTCGTAGCATGGTAGTACGCTGGCGACGCTTGCGTTGGGTTCGCGATTTTCACGGATTGCTGCAACAAATTCTCGGTCTTGCAGCTCGATACCGTTTAAAGAAATATCCACGTTTGATACATCAATAGCCTCTTCGCGGCCATTTACAAGATCATCATAACGGGCAATGTATGTTCCGTTGTCACAGATATAACGGAAAAATGTTCCCAGTGGTCCGTCGTTGTTAAATGACAAAGATAGCGTGCAGATTTTTCCGCTGTCCGTCTTTAATTGAATAGACATATCCATCGCAATTTTCAGCTCAGGATGGATGGGGCCTTGCATCGCATGGGCGGCTACAACCCTTTCGCCGGTCTGGTATTGGAAAAGGTCTACCGTATGAGCCGCGTGATGCCACAGCAGGTGATCTGTCCAGCTGCGTGGTTCGCCCAGCGCATTGATATTTTTGCGTCGAAAAAAATAAGTTTGTACATCCATCTGTTGGATATTCAACTCACCACTTTTTATTTTGTTGTGGATCCACTGATGAGATGGATTAAAGCGCCGCGTATGACCAACCATGCACACCAACCCGGTTTCCTGTTGTGTGCGCAAAACTGCTCGGGCATCGTCGATGTTATCTGCCAGTGGTATTTCAACCTGCACGTGCTTGCCTGCTTTCATACATTGAATTGCCTGGCTTGCATGGACTTGTGTTGGCGTGCAGAGAATTGCAGCCACTACACCTGGTTGCGCCAGACATTCATTCAAGTCTGCGCTCACATGCGGCACGCCATACTTGTCAGCAACAACTCTGGCTTTATCAGTTTCAAAATCTGCGATAGAAACCACTTGCACACCTTCGATAAGCTGCAGTGCGTCGAGATGTTTGGTACCAAACGCGCCGGCTCCGGCAAGTACAATCTTCATCACTTAAGTCCTGTTTCCAGTATTTTTGAGTATCAGGTGACCCAGCGCTGTATTGGACGCTGGCACATGATAGAACCGATGCAGACAATTAACGCGGTCCTCCAAAGCGCCGCGCATGATCAGCCACATGACCAGTTCGATACCTTCAGACCCAGCCTCGCGGACGTAATCGATATGTGGCATGTGGGAGAGTGACTCTGCGTCGTTTATCAGTCGATCAAGAAACTGGTTATCAAATTTGGCATTAATCAGACCGGCTCTGGGGCCTTGCAATTGATGGCTCATCCCGCCTGTGCCCCAGATTTGAACATTCAAATCTGCATCAAAAGATTCAACTGCTTTACGCAAGGCTTTACCCAATTCGTAACATCGCCGACCGCTGGGTGGTGGATATTGGACAACATTGACGGCAAAAGGAATGACTTTGCAGGGCCAGGCATCGGGTTGGCCAAACATCAATGACAATGGTACGGTCAGTCCATGGTCAACATCCATGCGGTTAACCATGGTCAGATCGAAATTGCTCTGGATAACAGATTGTGCGATGTGCCATGCAAGTTCTGGATGCCCCTCAACTGTTGGTACCGGTCGTCGGCCCCAGCCTTCGTCAGCAGGTTCATAGCGTTCGCCTACACCAATGGCAAAGGTTGGAATCAGGTCGAGACTGAATGCACTCGCATGATCGTTGTAAACCAGAAAAATTACATCGGGTTTCTCGGCTTTGATCCACGCCTTGGAAAAGTCATATCCCGCAAAAACCGGTTTCCAATAATCATCAGCAGATCTTCCGTTGTCCAAGGCTGCGCCTATCGCGGGGACGTGTGAGGTAGTGACGCCTGCTGTAATTCTAGCCATTATTGCTGTTCTCCTTGTAGCGATTGCCTTCGATGGAGCGTCCGCCGTTAAGCATCATTTGTTTATACTCGTCCACAGTCATACCTGTCATAGTGGAGGCTGCATCCTGAAAGCTGATGCCATCGGTAGAAAATATCTTTGCCAAAAAATAAATGTTCCCGCCAGATGCCATCATTCTGTTGTAGTCTCTGGTAAGCACACCTTGTTTTTGTTCTTCGGTCATCGGCCACTGGTCAAGAAAAGCACGTTCATCGGCTTTGAATTTTGCCCGGTTTTCAGCCTTCATCAGTGACATACAAAATTGATTCAGGTGATAGCCTTTTCGTGACATGTCAGCATCAAAGATGATTGTCCCAGGGACATCTGCGTACGGTTTTTCCAGTGCCATTATTTAGTTTCCTCAGGCCAGTACAGGCGCATTGGGTTGTCAACCAGCAGTTTCTTTTGCAGCTCCACCGTTGTTGCAATCATCGGAACAAAATCAACCAGTTTTCCATCGTCTGGCATATGATTTTTCATATTGGGATGCGGCCAGTCAGTACCCCACAATACTCGATCCGGAAACCTGTCAACGACGCGTTTTGCAAAGGGAATCACATCCTCATATTTATCTGGACCACTGATTGAAAGACGTTCAGGGCAACTGACTTTTGACCATATGTTCGGGTTTTCCTGCAGTAATTTCAGGAACAGCCCGAACTCCGGACCGTCAACGGAGCGGCTGACATCGGGGCGTCCCATATGGTCAACGACAACCGTGGTTGGCAAAGAAGTGAAAAAGTCGTAATGCTCAGGCAGCTCCTGGCCTTCAAAATAGATCACGATATGCCAGCCCAGCGGCGCAATTTTATGGGCGACTTCCAAAAGTCCGTCTTTGGGCAATGCATCTACCAAACGTTTAACAAAATTAAAGCGCACACCACGCACGCCAACGTCATGCAGATGTTGCAGTTGTTGAAGGGTAATATCCGGTTTTACCGTTGCGACGCCACGGGCTTTTCCATGGGAATTCTGCAAAGCATCAACGAGTGCGCGATTGTCCGATCCGTGGCAGGTTGCCTGAACGATGACATTGCGCTCAAAACCTAAGAAATCTCTGAGCGCAAAAAGTTGTTGCCAGGATGCATCACACGGCGTGTATTTGCGCTCGGGGGCAAACGGGAAACGAGCACCAGGTCCAAACACATGACAGTGAGCGTCGACAGCGCCTGGGGGTACTTTGAATGAAGGTCTAACCGGATTGCTCGCCCAACATAACCAATCAGGATCCATGACAAAATCGCTCATAATTACAGGCCTCTCTTTTTGAGAGTTGCATCAAGTCGTGGATATACCCGACGGGCGTTTAACTCAAAAACTTTGCGTTTTTCTTCTGCAGAAATGTCCAATGCGTCAATATACCGCTTGGTGTCATCAAAATAGAATCCTGTTTCAGGATCTATGCCACGGACTGCACCAACCATCTCCGAACCGAACAGAATGTTGTCGATATCAATAACTTCAAATAACAAATCAATGCCTGGTTGATGGTAGACACAGGTATCAAAAAATACATTTTTCATAACATGCTCAGGTAACGGAGGGCGTTTGAGCATGTCAGCCAGCCCTCTGTAACGACCCCAATGGTAGGGGACTGCGCCACCACCATGAGGAATAATAAATCTGAGCTGCGGAAAATCCTTAAACAGATCACCTTCAATAAATTGCATAAATGCCGTGGTGTCTGCGTTAATGTAGTGTGCACCAGTGGCGTGGAAATTTGGATTACATGAGCCTGATACATGAATCATGGCAGGCACATCAAGTTCTACCATTTTCTCGTAGAAGGGATACCAACTTTTGTCTGTCAACGGCGCGGATGTCCAATGTCCACCTGAAGGATCGGGATTAAGGTTGCAGCCAATAAAACCAAGCTCTGTAATGCATCGCTCAAGTTCGTCAATTGACTGAGAAATAGGGATGCCCGGTGACTGTGGCAACTGACAGACCCCAATGAAATAGTCGGGATACAAGGTCACCACCCGGTGTATTAAATCGTTACAGGCTCTGGTCCATTGCTGGGATACTTTGTTGTCGCCAATATGGTGTGCCATAGCAGAGGCGCGAGGCGAAAAAATAGTCATATCTGCGCCGCGATCGCGCAACAGTTTTAGCTGATTATTCTCGATACTTTCTCTGATCATGTCATCGCTGATAACGGCTTGTTCAGCCTGCTGAGACGACCCGTTGTTGAACAACGAGATTTGCTGCTCGCGGAAAGTCTGATGCGGCTCAGGTGCCGTGGTGTAATGTCCGTGACAGTCGATGATCATCAATTCTTCTCCATTTGGCTGTTTTTTTCTTCACTGCGAACTGATTTTAGTTCGGGTTCCATACCTTTGAAGGGATAAAAACAGATCCCTGCATGATCTTGCGTGCAGTGCGAAGTAACGCACTGCTGATAATCCTGGTTTCTCCGGCTATTGATTCCGACGTTATCTCAACGGTAAAAAAGCCTGTCGGGTGTTCGACGTCGATGGTATGTTTGCCTGGGCTTAAATCAGCATTTGAAACACTATTTGCCACTGAACCTGCAATGATGCAGGCAGATGCAACGCTGACTGCGCCAAGCACCCCAATGGCCTCATGAACGCGATGCGGGATAAAATTTCTGGTGCTGATAAGCCCACCATTTCTGGCTGACGCCACAAGACACATTTTAGGTACAGTCTTTTTGCTGACATCGCCCAGATTCATTAATGCACCTGCTTTGAGTCGTATTGCTTCAATCAGGTCCTTAAGGGGTAAATCAGATTCGAGTTCATCGGGTGATTCATAGCCTGTCTTGCCAAACTCGTTTGCATCAAGAATAACAACGGGCATCCCGTTATCAATGCAACTGGCACGAAAACCGTCAATCAGATCGACAGGGTTGCCTGTAGGCAAAAGTGATCCGCATGATGATCCGGCGATGTTTTGAAAGTAGAGGTTAACCGGCGCCGCAGTACCTGGTACACCATCAATCCTCGCATTACCTTCGTAGACAACTTTGCCAGATTGAGTAACTACAGTTGAAGTGGTTACACTGCCGGTATTCAGCATACGAATGCGGACATCTGTTGACCCCTCACTCGCGTCCACCAAGCCGGTTTCAATGGCGAAAGCGCCGACTCCAGCCAAAAGGTTTCCGCAGTTTTGCGAGGCGCTGACTTCTGCTTTGTCGACGGAGACCTGCATGAAAAGATAATCAACATCGGCATCGGAAGATGTAGACTTGCTTACTATTGCAACTTTACTGGTGAGTGGGTGCGCACCACCCACGCCATCTATTTGTCTTTCATCTGGAGAGCCCATTGCCGCCAGCAACACATCATGGATTTTATTGATGTCCTCAGGCAAGTCTGAGGCGAGGAAGTAAAGGCCTTTAGACGTGCCGCCGCGCATTAACATACATGGAATTTCAGTTTGCATTGTCAGACCTTTTCCAGTCTATTCTTCTTTGTTTTTTGTCACGTATTTAAGGCCTTTTTCAGCAAGCAGATTCCTCATATTATAAATGTCCAATCCGAGTTCGCCGGCCGCCAATCTCGCACGAGTTTGTAACTCTCTGGCTTCACGCTCCCGGGATCTCCTGAGTGTTTCTTCTGCATGCAGACGTGGTACCACGACAACACCATCGCGATCCGCAACAATCAAATCACCCGGGTGAATCAATGCACCAGCACAAACCACGGGCACGTTGACATTAGCCAAGGTTGCTTTAACAGTACCTTGAGCGAATACCGTCTTCGACCAAACCGGGAAGTTCATCTCTTCAAGTGTAGCGATATCTCTGACCCCTGCATCGATAATAAGAGCGCGTACACCACGTACTTGCAAGGAAGTTGCCAGCAAATCACCAAAGTACCCATCGTCACAAGGACTGGTTGGTGTGACGATCAGGATGTCACCTTCTTTGCACTGTTCAACTGCAACATGAATCATCCAGTTATCACCAGGTGCGACCTCGCAAGTTACAGCGCTACCTGCAACGGATGCACACTGGAATACGGGTTTCATGTACGGCAGCATCAGACCTTTGCGGCCTTGTGCCTCATGCACTGTAGCAACACCAAAGCCTCGAATGCTGTCGGCAATTGTCCTGCTCACTCTATCTATTTCGGTAACAACGATAGCCATGGTGCGGTACCTCGGAAAATAGCGTCAGACAATTATTCCACACTAAATCCATTGCTTTGATTCGAATGCTGCATACTGCTATAAGAATTTGCTATACCAACTCTTTAAGATAAAAGAAGTTTTAATTTTTTTTGCGTTAGGTATAGCAAATACTTATGGCCAAATGCTGGATTCGACGCAGTTGAAATCATTAGATTATGAAATACTGGAGTCGGTAATACTCGACTTGAATCAGGCGATCCACATTGATTGGAATTGCCTTGGGTCAAGTTTGGATCCAGCAGAAAAAAATTGGCCAAAAATAAGGGCCGGGAGGAGAGAGTTGTGAATACAAGTTCTGGCGCTACCTTGAATGAACGGCGCACAAACGTGCGCTGGTTCCCGATTCTGTTTATGGTATTGATCGGTACTACAATTAATTACCTCGACAGAGCTGTGTTTGGAATTGCTCGTGTGGGAGGCATGCAGGAAGACCTTGGGTTGGACGCCGTTCAGATTGGTTATTTAGGGGCAGCTTTCAGTCTGACGTACGCCTTTGCGCAAATACCCGGAGGTATATTTCTTGATAGATTCGGCACCAGAGTGACATATGGCCTATCGCTCTTCAGTTGGTCACTTTTTACTGCGGCACAAGGTATCGCGGGCAGTTTTGCAGCGATGTTTGGATATCGTCTGGGTATGGGCTTGTGCGAGGCACCGTGTTTTCCAGCAAACAGCAGAATTCTTGCCACATGGTTCCCACAAGGTGAGCGGGCTCGTGCAAACAGTGTTTACGCAGTCGGGCAATATGCCGGTTTAGCCTTTCTAAGCGTACCTTTGGTCTGGATTACATCAGAGCTTGGGTGGAGAGCGTTGTTTCTGATCGCAGGACTGGGTGGGATGCTGTTTGCCTTCTATTTTTATGGCAAATATCACGAGCCTAACGATAGCAAGATTGCCAATCAGGCTGAACTTGACTACATCGAAGCAGGTGGTGGATTGGCGCCTAAAACTTCCAGACTCAAATTCAACTGGAAAAATCTTGGTAGTGTGTTCCGTCGGCGTCAAATTCTTGTGGCCTCTGCCGCGATGTTTTGCGGCAACACAGTCCTGGTATTTTTTCTGATTGATTTTATCAATTATCTTGGAAGCGAACGTGATATGCAGTTTCTGCAAGCGGGAATCTGGGGTGCATTACCCTACATAGCCGCGGCACTGGGTGTGCTTTGTGGTGGCCAGCTTTCTGACTATCTGCTGCGCCGAACGGGTTCTGCGAATATTGGTCGAAAGGTGCCAATTACACTCGGATTTATAATGGCGTCCGTTATTGTCTTTGCAGCATTGGTGCCAAAAGGCGCTGAAGGCAATATGATTGTAATTGCAATTATGTGTGTTGCTTTTTTTGGTCAAGGTATCACTAATCTCGGCTGGACTGTCATCTCTGATGTTGCGCCTAAAGAATTGATTGGTATGAGCGGAGGAGTGTTTAATTTCGTGACTAATCTGGCTGGCATTCTCACACCCATACTGATTGGATATATTTTGTTTTATACAACGAGTTACGCAGCAGCATTGGTCTATGTTGGCGCAATGCCACTGATTGGCGCACTGCTCTATATATTTGTATTGGGTGACATTAAGCGTCTGGCGGTGTAACCACCTCTTTAATGAGTTTGATGACCCAATCCCGAAAGAAAGGAGTAGAAAAAATGAAACTTGCAGGCAACGGCGCATTGGGCGTCTGGCATTGTGTAGAGGCTGGTAGCGAAGCTGAAGTGGAGCGCTGGTATATCAATGAGCATTATCATGACAGAGTAGTTATTGAAGGCTTTTTGCGTGCCAGAAACTACAAAAATTTAACTGATGAGGGTTCTTTGTATTTCAGTCGCTATGACACAGTCAGTGTCGATGATCTGTCGTGTGATGCATACCTCCGTTCTTTACGTAACCCTAGTGCCTGGTCCCAAACGATTTTCCCGCGGTATCACAACACTGTCCGTGGCGCGTTCGCAGTGTCTGAGCGCTGGGGCGTTGGCATTGGTGGATATCTTCTGTCACTCCGCCTTGATGATGGCAGCAACGGTATCAGCGCAAAGGTCCAACAGGAACTTGCCAATAACCTCCACACACTTCATGGTCTCGATGGTGTTGTTTCGGTAGAGAGCTGGATTGTGAATGCCAATACATCAACTATCAAAACCAAAGAGCAGGAGATTAGAGGGCAGCAAGACCAGTATCCTTTGGCAGCAGTGCTCGTCGATCTCATGAATCCGGATATTGCTCAGCGAGTTGTTGAATTACTGCCTGCTCTTGCGGAGTTGGCCAAAAAAGACTTGATGAAATTGACGTATCAACTAACCAAAAACGAATTGATTCTTCCACGCCCGCACTAAGACAGTATGCATAAAAAAGCCCGGATGTTTTTCCGGGCTTTTTATGTCCTTGCAATGGTGATTACTGGAAGCGCTTGCTCACTTCCAATCGCCAGATTCGACCAAATGGATTGTGAACGTTGGGGTTTATAGCCAAGGCACCGTTCAGCACGATTGGAGGCTGTTTGTCAGTCAGGTTTTGCACGCCCAATGTGGCATTGAAACCTGACATCCATGAACCATTTTCAGGTGCGGTGTAGGCAACGGTTGCGTCTAAAGTCGCCCACGAGCCAACTTCCTGAGTTGGAATCTTGACACCACTCACGGTCGGGGTCGCATTATTAGTGAAGCCACCTTCGAGCTTGCTGGTTAATGCAGCGTTCCAGTTTTCCCCTGACCAGGACAGACGAACGTTGGAGCGCAGTGAGGTCTGCCAACCAATAATATCAAGAACATCAAACCAGGCACCACCTTCAATTAATGTCCGTTCTAATTCAAGAATTTTTGCAACATTACCGCTGACGCGCCACAAGCCCAAGTCATTCATCCAGTTGTAAGACGCCTGAACATCAACGCCCGATTGATTAACAGATCCAACGTTCTGTAAACCTTGGTCATAAATAGCCACGACATCACAATCCCCCGGGCCACCTGCGAACCGGGTTCCTTCCAAATTCAGGAATTTCTGGAACAAAGGATGGTAGGTGTTCAATACGCCATCGGTACAGCCAGCTGGTTGCGTAATTGGCGTAATGTAGGGGGCGTAAAGTTGCCTGTTTGCCACTGAGTTGAGTGCTGATGACGCATTTGGTACGTTTTCTATACGATCCTGATATTTTACGTTGTAGTAGGTGATGCTTGAACGGAATCCATCAAACATTTGCGGAGTAAGGTCAATACCAGCAGACCACATATCAGCCTCTTCCGGGCCCAAATCCGGGTTTCTGCCGCCTCGAACAAAGATGTCAGTGGTACCAGTGGATGGGATAGTTAACGGAAATTCTCCTGTTAATGCTGAGTTAACTTGAATGGTCCCACGTGTCAAGGTGCTGTTGACGCCTGGATTGATTTGATCAAGAGAGGGCGCGCGGAATGCTGTTCCAGCACTTGCTCTTAAACTAACAGTTTCATTCATATCCCAGCTCAATCCGATGCGCGGATTTGTGGTTTTGCCAAAGTCAGAGTAATCATCGTGACGGGCGGAAATATTCAGTACCAGTTTTTGCATCCATGGCATTGCGTTTGCCGTATCAACAACGGGTATATATACCTCGCCGTACACTGATTTCACTTCACGATTGATTCGTGTATCGCGCAGCACATAGTTGGTTTTGTCATAAAAGCGAACATCTTGGTTCAATTTGTTCCAATGCGTACTCCAGACATATTCAGCACCAACGTTCAGTCGCGCGGTACCACCAGGCAAGTCCCATATTGGGCCTTCGAGGCCCACACGGGTTCCTCGTTGCTTCTGCTCGCCCATTCGGATGGTTGTACCGATCAAATGTTCTGCCAGACCAGCTTGTGGCGTTGCCAGATAGGGGTTAAACCATTCAGGGTTATTGCCAAACTCGGCATAGTTTTTATATCCCGCGGGGGTTCCAGCTGGGTCTGTGGTAAGTGCTGCGTTGTTGGCTTCCGGACGATTAATATCATCCCCATCGGTTGAACCGGAGAAAAATGATCCCCTCAACAACCACTCGCCAATATCCTGTTCTGCATCCACAAATTGGTTGATTGTGGTTTCAGAGGTCGTAATTGGCCAGGGTACACCTGAATCAGCAACATTGTATCGGATAGTATAAGACTGGCCGGCGGTTGCTAGACCCGGAATATAGTAGGGGCTGTTCGGCGTGATGTTTAGCGCAAGTGACGTATTTCCCTCATTTCTAGTTGTCCGGACACCAAGCAGTCCAGTATAGGTCAATTGCAGTGTGTCATTCAGGTCAACGCGCACGCGTGCAAAAGCTTTAGTATTGTCTTCTTCCCCTCTGTATGTAGTGTAATCGCCGGAGTCGGCTAGATTCGGCTGCCCACGAAGCGCATTGACTTCCGCCAAGGTGGGTCTTTTTAATCCGGTAGCGGGGTCAGTTACGCCCGTGAAACTTGATGGAATACCAAACATGGTGCGGTTGCGAAGTACTATCGTACCAGGCGTCCCTGCATACGGTGTAGTCAAGCGATTATCGGCTCCACCATAGGGTCGTAGATCTTGCATCAAGTAGCCACGTTCATTGGTGTTCATCGCATCCATACGTTCCTCGGTCAGACCAAACATGACGTTGGCATTAGCAAAGTTCTTACCAGCCACGATGTCTATTTGTCGACCGTCTTGCAGGCCGGATTGTCCACTCAGCTTTACGTCTACGCCCTCAAAGTCATTGCGCAGAATAAAATTTACAACACCCGCAACTGCGTCGGAACCGTAAACGGATGAAACGCCATCCATGACTGCCTCGACTCGCTCGATGGCTGCGAAAGGTATTGCCCCGGGGTCTGGTGCCACTGTCGAGATACCTTGACCGACTGGCCGATGTCCATTGATCAACAAAAGTGAGGCATTGGTACCTAGGCCGCGCAAATTAAGGCCGCGTGCGCCACCACCATTGCCGCCTGATGCGTTAGCTATACCGGAATTTAACTGGGAACCTTGTGGCATTTCGGTAATGATTTCTGCCGCGTTTCTAACCGGGGATTCGAGAAGTTCTTCCCGCGAAATGCTGATTGATGGCGAACCAACTGGTGCGATACCTCGAATACCTGTACCTGTTGCAGTTGACCGAACTATGATTTCTTCAATGTCGGGTTGGCTCTGTGCATATAGTGAGGGAGCGCAGCTCGCAAGGATAACTGCATACGCGAGAGGATGAAGGCGAACGACCTTTCGTTTTTGCTGCCCCTGATTTTTTTCTGATGGGTTTAACGATTCAGTTATCGACTGACTCATGACGTGACTCCGCTATTATTTTAATTTAAATAAAGTCCCAAGTTAGAAATCTTGAGTAAATCGAGTATGTCATGCCTGATTTCCGTTGCCTGCTTCAAATACTGTCAAGGGGTATAAAGTTTTTCTATAGCAAACACTTTTTTACGTTGGCAATATTCTTTTAACATATTGTATTTAATAGATAATATAAGTGGGTGGTAAGTGACTGAGTAAGTATTCTGTTTGTCTTTTTTGGCGGGGAGGTGCTTAAAAGCTTATGGTTTCGCTGATAGGATTCAACCTCTACAAAGACCTGACGTGTGTGTCCTATAAAGGTGTGGCTATGCTGGTTTGCGGTCATTGCGGACTAGAATTCCGAGTGATCCACTGATTGATTATTTGATAAAAAATATTGCAGTGACAGCTTTGACTAAATGATGAAGCTAGACGGAAGGGGATTCTTTGAGTTGGAGTTATGGACTGAGATATTGGTAATCTTTATTTTGAAAAATTATGACGCTCTGGCAAGGTCTGCCAGTATTTTCAAGTAGTGACTTTGCACTGCCGTAGCCTTCCATCCCTTTCGCAATGTCAAGCCGATGGGGCGACTTGCTTTTAAGTTGATTGGTAGGGCTGCAAGCAGTTTTGCATTTATCTCAGGTTGCATTTGAGTTGTCGAAAGCAGTGCTGCGCGGTCGTTGACAAGCAACAATCCTCGAACAGCAACGGATGAACTGCATTCAATGACGTGTTTGGGTGGTTCCAGTCCCTGATTCAAGAATATGTTTGTAAATCGTTCGCGTGCCGGCGTGCCTTCTTTTGGCGCTATCCAGTCCAGAGTTGTCAGATCCTCAACATCAAGTTGTTTGCGCTTTAATAGCGGATGGCCCGCCCTGACAATCACGGACAGTGGTGCGTCAAACAGATGCTCTTGTGTAATCTCCTTGACGGGAGGTGGGTTTCGAAGCGCACCCACAATCATATCGATTCGGCTATGAAGCAGTGAATGCAGTAGTTCGTCGTATGGTCCATCAACGATGCTGACCTGGACCTGCGGGAAGCGTTTAAGTAACTCGGACACCGACTCAGGGATGAGCTTTGTTCTGGCAAGCGGTAGGCTGCCGATAATGAGTTTTCCGGTCATTTTTCCGACCAGTTCCTGTACTTCTATGATGCCTTGTTCAAGTTCAGAAAACGCCAGGCTGGACACAAGAGCCATGCGTCTTGCTATTGGCGTCGAGTCGACGCCCGATGGAGAGCGAATAAAAAGTTGCTGATTGCATAAGCCTTCGACGTCACGCACGGCGCGATGAACAGTGGGTTGGGCGATGCCCATTGAAGTTGCAGCATGACTAAAACTGCCATGCTCTACCGTTGCAATGACGGCGCGCAATTGACAAACACTGACTCGTTTATGGAACTTGCCGGAATTCTTGCCGCGTTGTCTTTTTTGTAATTCCGCATCAAACGTCCGTAGATGCTCCAATGCTCTTTCAAGGCGTGCGATGAATACTTCTCCTGCGCTGGTCAGGAACATTCCACTGGCAGTTCTCTCAAACAGAGATGCTTTTAACGTCTCTTCAATTTTGTTAAGACCCTGGGTAAGCGCGGATTGTGACAGGTTGGCCGCGTCGGCAGCTTTGGTGATGCTACCCAGTTCTGCAATATCCAGCAGGCTGTATAAGTGTCTAAGGTTTCTAAGCTCGCTCACACACCCTCCGAATTATTGCTGTTATAGCTAATTCTAATAGCATGGTGCGTGAATCGAAGATCCAGCACGTCAAGTACTATGGGATACTTTTTCTCAACTTAAACATAAGACTAACGATTTTGCTACTCAAATTTATAGAAATCTAATAGGGTTTGCACAAAATGTGAGAGCCCTTGAAACCGATCGTGGACTCAGGATCCAAGTCGTCGTAGCGAATACTTATGATGCTGTACAAATTTCGAAGTGGTTTGGTTTGTCATGATTGTGGGATAGTCAGAAATCACTTGCTGAGAAAATAACCTATTAAAAATTGCTGACAAGATTGCTTCCGTCGGCGGCAGATCGTCTTCCCAATTGAGGAGAAAAGGGCCATGAACAGACGAGATTTTTTAAGCGCAACTGTTGTTGCTGGACTGATGAACAACGTGTTGGCTAGCCGTTCATATGCCCAAACCGCTGCGTCAAGGTCCCGGCCATCTGACTCCCCTCAAGTGCCCGGTCTCGATGCCTACTCTCGCTATTTGCATTGGCTCCGGGATCCCGGTGAGATTGCTGAAGCGTGTCGAGAACTTACGTGCAACAGTCTGTTGCTTTCAGTGGGGGAGGGAAGTGCACACGTATCTATCAATAACGTTGTAACTGAATTGCCTCGTTTTGTCAGCGCATTGCGTAGTGAAGGGGTTGAGGTGCGCCAGATACGCGGCGGCAATCAAACGGATGTCGATGTCGATGTGGAGCGGCTTGTTGCAACAATGAGTGATCTTGATATCCATACTTACTGGTTGGGCACGGATCGATACGATTTCAGTCAGCCAATCATGCCACAGCTGGATGCAATTAAACGAAAAGTAGAACGGTTTGTCAGGCTTAATGAGCGACATGGCACCCGGATTCAGTATCACACCCGATCTAATGCGTCTTCAGTCGGAAGTGTGGTATGGGATCTACTCTATATTATGGGGGATTTTGACCCACAGTATGTCGGAATTCACTGGGATACAGGGCACATGTCCAACCATGGAGCGATGTGGGAAACCCTGCTCAGAACCGCGGTACCGTACCTGGCAACTATTAGCTGGAAGGATCGCAGACCCGTTCAGGATTCGCGTATCGCGACAGATCAGGTTATTCATTCGATACGGGGTTTGGGATGGGGTTATGAAGATGTTGCGCTTGGCACAGGGTGGGTTGATTTTTACCGTTATGGAGAGCTTCTTCGTGAAATAGGTTACACGGGGCTGATGGATCTTCAAGCCGAATATGACAACTCACTGGGTGGTGCCAACCATGGGAATACAGAACTTACACTACCTCGGGATGTTGTTCTTGGTGCAATCAAGCGTGATGTTTTAACGGTGCGCACAGCGCTGCAAGAGTCCGGTAGCGGCATTGTTGTCTAGTACCGTCGGATCGTACGTTCAGGCCATGGTCTGCAATAAAAATTAATGTGGAGATTCCAAAAATGAGATTTCGCAATTCTATTGCGCCTGCGTTGATTGCATTTGCAGCGGTCGCTGCGCTCACATCGGCAATCAGGTCAGCCGGTGCTGCTGAAAATTGTTGTGCGCCGGCAACCCGCGATTGGCCAGTTACGACAGGTAGTCATGCTGGGCAGGGTTACTCGGCGTTAACTCAGATTAACAGGTCAAATCTCGACAATCTGGGACTTGCTTGGGTGACTCAACTTTCTGCAGAGCCGATAACTTCACCAGTTCCTGCTCCGGGTAACGATGTCACTGCACAGCAGACTACGCCAATTGTGGTAGATGGCGTTATGTATCTGAACGTACCTGGTGGCGGTGTTGCTGCTTTGGATGGTGCAACCGGTGCGGTGAAATGGAAGTGGGTGCCCTCTGAGGAGGCAAATGGATTTGGGCCGACGTTCCAGCAACGTGGGGTGTCCGTTGGTGAAGGCAAGGTCTACACGTCTGCTGCAGGCGATCGAATGGTTGCGTTGGATCAGGAGACAGGGCAAATCGTCTGGGCTGTGCAGCCCATTGCTCCGGATGGGAGTGCGTTTGGCAACATTGCCAAAGTTCGCCCAACCTACCATGAAGGCCTGGTCTATATGGGTACCAATGATGGTGGTCGCGGCACGCTTTTTGCGCTTAATGCCCGTGATGGCAGTCTTGCCTGGCATTTTTACAGCACCTATCCGGCTGGCACGTCGTTTACTGATGTGAATGGCAATACATTTGATGCTGGCCATACGTTTACGACCCGTCTGACACCAAACGATACGCCCAATGATTGTTACCTGACGGCAGGTGCCACACCTTGGATGCACCCTACGATTGATGTCGAGCTTGGCCTTCTCTATCAGACCTTTGGCAACGTGCGCAGTTGTAACGGCTCCCAGAACGGCGAAGGGCGCCCGGGTGATAACCTTTTTGGTAGTTCGGTGGTTGCGATCGATGCAAAGACCGGGGCGTATAAATGGCACTTCCAGATGGTTCGACACGACATTTGGGATATGGACAACGTACTGCCTCCTACGCTGGCGGATGTCATGATTGAGGGGCAGGTCAGGAAGGTGCTGTTCTATGGCAGCAAGTCGGGATTCCAATTCACACTCGATCGCACCAATGGCCAACCAGCCTTGCCCATTGAACATCGTGAGGTGCCGGCGGATACCCGTCAGGCTCCTGCGTTAACACAGCCTTTCCCGCTGCAAGGCTACTTTTATCCGCAATGTGTATCGCTTCAGAATCTAGGTTCAGAGGTGCCCGGTGACCAGAATCGTATGGTGCCAAACTGGAACGGCTATCAAGCTGAGCCCGATCCGGAACGCCCTGGTCAAATGCGGTTGGTATTGAATCCGAACAACTACCTGTCGCCCTCAGAGCCCTTTTTGATTGGTCCGTTGCCCTACAAAGGCTGTATGTATGATGGGTCTTACGACGGGTTTGTCACCATGTCGATGACCAGTCAGAACGGCGGAAACGACATGACCAATACGTCTATGAGTCCAGGCCTCAATTTGCGTTACGTCGGCATATCATTCAGTCCTGTGGGTCACCCATTGCAGCAGGGCGGTAATGGCCTGCGACAGATAGGTGGCTACCAGACAGGTGGTTTGGCTGCGCTTGATAACTCGACCGGTGAGATGGTTTGGTACATACCGATGAAACTTGATTTGTCACGCCAGCATAATCCGTTGGTAACTGCGACAGATCTGCTGTTTCATACACAAATGGATGGATTTCTGATCGGTCGCGATGCAAGGACAGGGGATGAGTTGTGGCGTTACCAGATGGGCGCTCCCAGCCAGGCTGGCACAATCTCCTACGAGATCAACGGCGAGCAGTTTATTGCAACAACTAACATGGCCGGCCGGCAACCTTACTCTCAAGACTTTAATGGTCAGGCAGTTTTTGCGTTTAAACTCGGAGGCGATGCCTTGTACCACACCGGGCCTCGCACCAATCCTGAGTACGTCACTGGTAGTCAGGAAGCGCCCGCACCACCACCTATTGCAACATGGCGTCGTCCTGTGGGCAACACGACGGCAGGCATTGTGCCTGAAAACGAGATCTGGCTTGCACGATCTACAGGTAATGACAACTCAGCACCAGACAGTATAACAACAGGCTCTATGGTGCCGTCTGTGAGAACCGTTCCGGTTGGAACAACAGTTACATTCCGCAACCCTGGCGTGGAGACGTTTCCGGGTTCACCAAATGTATTGGAGCATTGTGCGACACAGTTCTTTGAAGGTGAATTCAATTTCAGGCTGCAACCCGGGGAGACTGCGCAGCATACTTTCACACGAGAGGGCGAGTATTTTTACAATGATTGTACTGATCCTCGACCGGTGGGTAAGGTTGTGGTGACACTGGACCCTCAGGATCAACCGGGTGCACTGATGTTCACACCGGATGAATTGGATTTGCGCGCCAACACCGGCATTTTTACGAGCGTCATGGGCGAAATAACTGCACGCTTTACTGTTCCGAGCGGATATGTGCTGGACAGCAAAGAGAGTGTTTTGTTGGAGACACCACTAACATCCCAGCTCTTCGAAGCGTCAACAGCCGTCATGTCAGAAAATAACAGCGCGCTGATTGTGACCTTTGACAAAGGTACAATTGATAACAACATCCCGGAAGGGACCGCTATACCGCTGACACTCACCGCCAACTTCATGCACGATGGCGTGCAGAAAAAATTGCGATCGACTGCGACTGTTAGCGTTGTAAAGTAGGAAAGCTAATCAGCGAAGCGCTTGCCGTATCGTGTGTTGTATAAATCCAGCGCATAATACGGCAATCTCTTTTTCTGAATATTTACCATGAGCAATACGCCAGACCGCAATTTTGACGACCTTGCCGACCACTTTTCACACAAGATCTATGGCGGACTCAAAGGCAAGATTCGCCTGGCCATCCTGTCAGGTGATTTGACGCCCGTTGTTGAGCAATTGATGCAGAACCGACGCGAGCCGCTGCGCATTCTGGACGTGGCTGGCGGCCTGGGGCAGTTGTCCATTCAGTTTGCACAACAAGGTCATCAGGTAACGGTGAACGATATCTCGTCGGTGATGTTGGGCATTGCGCGCGACAAGGCCCGTGAGGCGGGTGTGGAAGACCGGATAACCTGGCACTGTGGGCCGTATCAAGACCTGACAGACCTGGCGCTCGGATCCTTTGATCTGGTGATGTGCCACGCATTGCTGGAATGGTTGCAGCATCCCGAATTACTCATGCCGGCGCTTGAGCCCTTGGTGTCAAACGATGGCTGTCTGTCGCTGTGTTTTTACAACCCGGCATCCATTGTGTATCGCAATCTGATGCGCGGTAATTTCGATCGTGTCATCAATGCGCAGCAGTACACGCCGGATCGCGGCAGTCTGACGCCGCACAATCCCTGCAGCCTTGCGCAAGTGCGGGACTGGCTGGCGCAATCCGGGTTTGCCATTCAGACAGAAAGCGGCCTGCGGGTGTTCTCGGATTATGTGCTGGAAAAGCGTGGCGGCAACCTGATACCTGAGCAGGTGCTGGCCATGGAGTTGATGTATGCACGCCAGGAACCGTACAAGTGGATGGGCAGATACCTGCATGTGGTGGCGTCTAAATGCCCATCCATTAAAACGTACCACGCACTTTAAAGGCAAACTGACTGCCAGTGACCGAGCAATTGCGTTCGATTTCTTTGATCACGCCATCACGCAGGTATCCGTTATAACGACGTCGTTGGGAACATGCTTCAAAGTCAGCCAGATTGCTGCCTTCCAGCCGGTAGGTCAGGCCGCCAAACCCAACCATTTCCACAAAAGCACTGAGGTTGGTCGGAATAATCCAGGTAAATCGATTATCGATCTCGTAGACATATCGGCCATCGTGCGCGCGTGCATTGTAAGTGACGCCATAACTCAGGTTGTAGGCGGGCAGATCATGACGGTAGCCTACACGTAAACTGCTGCGATCGTAGGGCGGGAAGCGATGGGTGAATCCCACAAAAGGATCGTGGTGCAGTTTGGATTCCTGCACGGTCAGCGCCGCCGTTAACAGGCCGCGTGGCAGGCCGATAAAACCCAGACGCAAACTGGCGTTGCTGATCAGACCATAAGCGACTGCCGGGCCCACATTGCCATTGGTGGATTGCAGATTATTGATCGATGGAGAGATATCGATTTTGCCGATCTTGTTGTCAAAGTCATAGTAGAAGAAACGCGTATTGAGGGTGCCAGCATCAGCTGGCAAGCGATAATCCAGACTGATTTCAGCGCGGATACTTTCTTCGGGGTTCAGGTCGGGATTGCCAGCAACGGTGTCCTGATCATCATCACGTTCATTCACCGAGCGTGAGAAGTCAGCAAATGTCAGTTGCGAGATAAATTGTTCAAGGGATGCCTTCAGCTGCAGCGTACTGTTGATGTCAAAGCGAAAGTCCAGCTTGGGTTTAATGAAGTTGAAATCGCGTGTACGCGAAACGTCGCCGGTTTGCTCGATTTCAGAGTATTCGGCCACCAAAGAGCTCTCCAGCGTCATGCGTGGATTAATTTGCCAGTTGTGCACTGCAAATGGCTCGTACCGAATCTCTTCCACCACCGAAAAGGCGTTAGGCAGGGCCAGTGGTGTCAGCCCACCATATGCCGGGTCGCCAGGCGCTGTCGTGCGAACACCCTGGCGAAGACCCGAGTACTGCGTGGTCTGTGCGCGTTCAAATCCGATTTCCACGCCTTGGGATGCAGACAGGTTAAACGTGTAAGAGGAGCGCGCTATTTTTTCCTGGTACCGACTGCTGGTGTCCAGAAACAGCAGTTTGTTGCCGATGTCGGCAGGTGTGGTCGAGCGGTAGCGTTCGCGGGTGGTGTTGTTGGTGCGTTGATTGGCGATGTACAGGAATTTCAGACGGCTGCCGTTGGCAAAACGCCGCTCGTAGTCGCCACCGATTTCCCAATTGGCAGCTGTCGCAGGGATGTCTTCGCGCTCGTAATAAGCGACTGGCGTGGCGGGCACATAGTCAACGATGTTGCGGTAGAGTGTGACAGGCGGATCTTGCTCGCCATACAGCGCGTTGAATGCCAAACGATCGTTTTCAGTGATGGCAAAGGTCAGATTGCTGTTGAATGTGTAGTTCATCTGATCGCGGTAGCGATTAATTGCAATGGTGTCGTTTGGCGAGAAGTCACCCAGCACGCTGGTTTCAAAGCTCTCCAGTTTCTCGTAAGCACCCGCGGCCTGTCCGCTGATGACATAATTGAGTCGACCGTTTTGTCCGCTGAGCGCCAGTGAGCCACCGGGTCGCAGTGTCCCGTCGTGATAGTGGGTGGCGTTGACTTCCGCCGCCAGACTGCTGCTTGCTAACGCTTCGAGCAGCACAATGTTCACAATCTGACCACTGTTCTGCACGTCCAGATCACTGGACGAACCGCGGATTATTTCGATGCGGGCAACCTGCCGTGCCGGTATACGTGCTAATTGAGCGCGTGCTTCGTTGGCTTTGCCGGCCATACGTTTGCCGTCAATCAGAATTTGCGCGCTGGCGCCTAAGCCTCGGTTGCCATCACTGGACACTGAGGATGTGCCGCTCGCTTGCAGAATCATTTCGATACCGGGCACACGATCGAGCATGTCGTTGACGGTCAGCACACCAAACTCACTGAAAAAATCAGCTCCGTAGGTGACGGTCGAATCAGCTTCGGGGGCCTGCGCCTGCGCTGTGGTCAGCGCGATAGACAGGCAGAGTGCAGTGGTTCCGGACAGAATGAGCCTGGCGTGCGACATGTGCGCCTCCTGACAGATTTAATCATTGTTGCTGCTGAGGCTACAATGCAGCTGTTCAAGTGAGTATCCGTGACCTGTGTCTTTTTGTGACGGCATACCCGGAAAGGCAGGAAAAAATAATCAACCAATTGTGACATTTTCGCCTTACGACTTGATCATTTTGCAAAGTAGGCATAGCCTTTAGGGTTGAAGGGCTTGTACCTCCGATAACCACAAAAAAACAGTAGTGGAGAATTCTTCCGTGACCCCAAGACTAACTCGCAGACGATTCATCAAGAGCGTCATATTCTCAGGCGCCGCTCTTTCATCCGGCGCGGGATTTTACCTCGCGTCGGCTCAGACCAGGCCTTCAGGCGGTGTTGAACGCCTTGTTTCCCTGAGCATCAATGGCCGCACCCGTCGGGTAGACGTAATGCCTCAGGAAACGCTGGCGCATACCTTACGCTACAAGCTGGGCCTGACAGGTACCAAGATTGGCTGCAACCGCGGCGAATGTGGCTCCTGCACCGTGACGATCAACGATGTGACCCATTACGCCTGCTCCACCCTGACGCACTCCGTCAAGGGCAAGGAAGTAGTGACCGTTGAGGGTCTGCGCGCTGCCGATGGCACGCTGCATGCTGTTCAGCAGGCCTTTATTGATGAACTGAGCCCTCAGTGCGGTTTCTGCACGCCAGGTCAAATCATGTCTGCTGTGGCGCTGTTGAAGACCAATCCACGACCGACTCGCGACGAGGCACGCCAGGCATTGTCAGGCAATCTGTGTCGCTGCGGTGCTTATGATCACTATCTGAATGGCGTCATGCGCGCCTCGGGGCAACTGTCATGACCTATAAACTTCTTGGCAAGAACTTTACTCCACCGGATATCGAAGGCAAAGTCACTGGCGAAGCGCGCTACGCCGAAGATTTCAGAAAAGAAGGCATGGTGTTCGCTCGGCTGTTGACCAGCCCACTGCCCGCCGGCCGTATTGTCAGTATCGATTACTCAGAAGCGTTGGCGATGGAAGGCGTGGTTGGCATTCTGACCACCGAAGACCTGCCCCAGCCCGCTGCACCGGCGAACCCTTCGCTGGCCTCTGACGAAATCACCTACTTGGGTCAGCCTATTCTGGCGGTCGCCGCAGTTACTGAGCAGATCGCGGAAAACGCTCTCGAGAAAATCCGTATTGAGTTCGAGCGTCGTCCATTTGTGGTAGACCCGCTGGACACGCTGGTTGAGGGCGGTCCGAACCCTTATCCGAAAGGTAATACCCTGGTGCGTAATGGCGGTGCAGCCGCTGCGGGTACAACGCAGTCTGGTACCGATGTTGCTGAAATCAAGTGGTCGCGCGACGCTGTTAATGCCTTCCGTGCCGGCCGTGATCCAGGCCCGAATGTGCCTTGGGGCAATGAGTGGGAATTTGGTGAGCTGGAAGCAGAATTCGCGCAGTGTACCGCGATTGTTGAAGAGCCCTTTGTGACCATTGGTCAATCACACCATGCGCTGGAAGCCCGTACTGGCATGGCGTATTGGGAAAATGGCCGTTGTTTCTTTTACGGATCACTGCAGAGCCACACCATTGGCATTCCAGCGTTGGCTGGCATGCTCGGCATCGACCCGGCTAACCTCGTATTCATCAACGAAAACACCGGTGGTGGTTTTGGCGGCAAGATTTTCCCGTACCCGATCATGGCCGTCACTGGGCACCTGGCGCGCAAAGTCAATCGTCCGGTACAGCTGCGTATTACCCGTGAAGAAGAGTTTTACATCGGTCACGCCCGCGCTGGTATGCAGGGTTGGCTGAAAATGGGTATTCGTGCTGACGGAAAAGTTGGCGCAATCGATATGATTGTTATCGGTGATGCAGGTTCAGGCGGCGGTGCCAGCGGTCCGGGCGCAGCAAACTTCGTGTCGCTGATGACTCAGCCGAATGCCATGCGTTTCCGTGGCGTGTCCTTGTACACCAATACAACACCTCGCGCCGCACAACGTGGCCCGGGTGAGAACGAAATGGCGACTGCATTGTCTCCAATCTACGACAAAGCCATCAAAATGGCAGGCCTCGACCCCGTTCAGGTTCGCATCCAGAATGCGCCTGACAGTAGCGGCACGATTGGACCACAGCGTGGCACATTGACCGGCTCCTGGTTCCCGCAAGCCATCGCGCAAGGCGCGGAAATGTTTAACTGGGAAGAGCGCAAGCAACTGTCCGGCCGTCGCAATGGCACCAAAGTAACGGGTGTGGGCGTGGGCATGGGTTACCACTCTGCCGGCGCCAGTGGTTACGACGGTCTGCTGCGCATCGGCACAGACGGCAAGATTTATCTGCACACCGGTGTGGGTAACCTCGGTACTTACTCCTATGCTGCAGTTGTGCGAGCAGCAGCAGAAGCACTGAAAGTCGAATGGGAAGACTGCGAAATTGTGCGTGGCGATAGCAGCCTGCACTTGCCTTGGAGTACGTTCCAGGCAGGCAGTAACACTATGTTTACCGAAGTGCGTACCAATAACGCGGCGGCACAAGACGCGATTCGCAAACTCAAGCAGATAGCTGCAACCGATTTTGGTGGCGACGCTGCGGAGTACGACATTGATGGCCAGCGTGTGTTCAAAATCAGCGACCCGGCTCAAGGCCTGACGTATGCCCAGGCTGCGCAGCGCGCCGTTGAGTTAGGTGGCGAGTACAGCGGTCAGACCTACCCGGAAGATTTGAACGCCATTACCAGCCGTTCTGTTCAGGGTCTGGCAGGCACCGGTTTGATCGGTGTTGCCAAGGATACCCGCCACTCGGGTACGGTTCCGTCCATGACTGTTGGTTTTATGCAGATCGAACTCGACACCATGACTGGCAAGTACGACATCATTGATTACGCGTGTGTTGCAGACTGTGGCACCATTATTCACCCCCTCGGTTTCAGCCAGAGTATGCACGGCGGCGGCGTTTGGGGTGTAGGTCTGGCGGGTTATGAGCGTCTTGTGTATGACCCTCAGAATGGTCTGCCTGCTAACGTGGGGCTGTATCAGGCCAAGATTCCGACATACCTGGACGTGCCGAAGAACACGCAACATGGCGCAACCAATATCCCGGATCCGCAGAGCCCTGTCGGGTCGCGTGGTGTGGGTGAGCCTAGTCAGGGTTGTGCCTGTGCGGCGTTGGCCAGTGCCATTTCAGATGCGATGGGCGGACACCAGTTCAACAGAGCGCCGATCACGGCTGACATGATTGTGAATCATGTGGCGCAGCTTGATCATTTTAATGCCCGTAACCTGCAAACTAATACATTCTAAGGGGTATAGACTATGCCAGCTTTTGACAATATGCCCGATATGGAGCTTTACCAGCCGGTGCAGATCGATGATGCGCTTGCGCTCGCTGCCCGTCTGGCTGAACGCGGATGGTTGGTCGGTGGAGGTCAGGATACCTATGGGTGGATCAAAGACCGAAATAAACGACCTGAGGCACTGATTGACTTGAATGGAATCGAGTCCTTGCGTGGTGTTCGGGAAACCGAAAACGGTATCGAAATTGGTGCGCTGACCACGCTGACCGAGGTGGCCACCAATCCAATTATCACGCAACGTTACGCCTTGCTGAGCAAAGCGGCTTCTGTGGTAGCCAGTCCTCAGATCCGCAACGCCGGTACGCTTGCAGGCAACCTGGCGCAGGATGTTCGCTGCTGGTACTACCGTCGTGGACTGGATTGCTACCGTGCCGGTGGCAACCTGTGTTACGCCGATACTCCCGAAGCACAGAACCGCGAACACGCGATTTTTAACGCCAGTCGTTGCGTCGCTGTTACTCCTAGCGACACAGCGCCTGCGCTGGTAGCGCTGGAAGCTCAGATGGTCATCACCAGCACCAGTGGTCAGCGTGTGGTGGCAGCTGAGGACTTCTTTGTTGGCCCCGATGTCAACATTGAAAGCACCACGGTACTGCGTGACGGTGAAATCCTGACTGCTGTGCGTATTCCTGCCAAATGGGCAAATGCTGAGTTCTACTACGAGAAAGTTGCTGATCGTAACGTGTGGGATTTTGCGTTGGTCAGCATCGCAGGCGCTATGCGCATCGAAGGTGGCAACATCGTTGAATCCAGTCTGGTGTGCGGCGCTGTGCAGTGCACGCCCCGTCGCCTGACCAGTGTTGAGCGTGCTATTCAGGGCCGTCCTCGTAATGAAGCAACCGCAACGATGGTGGCAGGTATGGCCAGCCAGGGCGCACGCCCGCTGAACCAGAATGCTTTCAAAATGCCATTGATGGACAACCTGGTAACCAAACTGCTGACTGCATAAGTCTGCGAGATAGAACGGGGTCGGAGGGATTGGGGTCGGAGGCATGCCTCCGACCCTCATCCCTCCGACCCGTTTTTTTTACTCCAGTGCCTGGTAAACCATGGTGGGGTATTTGATGCGGATGTCATTGCTCAGAGGCAATTGATTCACCATCAGCAGGATACTGATGTTGGCGGTTGGATCTATACGGTAAATGGAGCCATAAGCGCCGCCCCAGCCAAAAGAGCCTACGGCATCCATGCCGTTTGCGCCGTAGCGCTCGGTGGTTTCAAAACCAAGCCCAAACCCCCGGCCAATTCCGCCGCGCAAGTCACCAATCTGATTGGTAGTCATCAGTTCGACCGCACGTGGTGACAGTATTTTTTCCCCAAAGGCCTCACCGCCTTGGCGAATCATTTCCAGAAAACGCGCGTAGTCGCGTGCAGTTGATATCAATCCGGCCCCACCCGCAAAATTGCGGCGTGGACCGTCGATATAGCTACCCTGACCTATAGCGCCTTCCGGTGCGCGCACCGCCTTGCCATCAGCATCGCTGGAATAGACTGTCACCACGCGATTGCGTTTGTCCTCAGGCACAAAAAAGTGCGTGTCAACCATGCCCAGCGGTTCAGTGATACGAGTACGGATCAGTTCGTCAAGTGGCATGCCAGACACGCGCTCGGCAACACAACCCAACACGTCTGTGTTGTACCCATAGACCCAGGCCTCGCCGGGTTGACTGATAAAGGGCAGCGTTGCCAGACGCTCCATGGTGGTACACACCGGCTCGTCTTTGTCTGCGGTATACCAGCCATTACCGGCTGCGGGTCCGAGGCCCTGCGCGCGATACAAGTCTGCAATGTGCGGCTGCGTGCCATAGGAAATACCGGCGCTGTGCGTCAACAGATCCTGCAAGGTGATTTGTCGCTGCGCGGGCACAATTGTCACCTCGTCACCCTCACGCACGGCGACTGTGGTGGAGGCAAAGGCGGGAATGTAGCGACTCACCGGATCGCTGACATTCAGCTTACCTTCTTCCATCAACTGCAGAATCAGTACGCTGGTGAGCGCTTTGGTTTGAGAGGCGATGCGAAACATGCTGCTGGTGGACATCTCACGGCCGGCTTCCTTATCTGCCCAGCCAACGGCATGTTCATACACGGTACGCCCGTTTTGTTGAACCAGCGCTACAGCGCCCGCAATTTCGCCACGGTCAACATAACCCTGCAAAACTTCATCAATACGATCAAGACGAGAGGCGTCAAAACGATTGGACTGTGCACTGACGGATAGTGGCAGCAAGCACACCATTAACGTCGCAAGCTGCGAATAGCGGACGAGCAGATTGGGTTTACCTGACATGCTGAACTCCTTTTTGGTTTTTTGTTGTGCAACCAGTATAGGTGATAGGCCGGGGTCGGAGGGATCATTTTTTGATCGCTCCGACCCCAATAAGTGCAATAAGTGGTTATTTTGACCACGTTGATGATGAGGCTGATTTTTAACTCTCTGAAGTTTAAGAACAAAAAAGTTGGTTTGATTGTTGCTTAAGACTGTTGTCTGTTAAAACCGTGAACTTAGGCTTGGTTGCTGTGTCAGAACTAGTGCGTGTTAAACAACAATAATGGAATCAAATAATGGCAATGGATAAAGTCATACAGAAGCGTCGTCGTCCGTGGTGGTACTGGTTTGTTGGCATGATGATTGTTTCTGTGTTGGGATGGATTCTGTACCAGGCAGTTTCAGATGCGTCGGTCAGAACAACAAGTGTACCAGTCAACCAACTGATCATCGGCACCGTGCAGTCAGGCACATTGGAAGACATCATCTCCGTACGCGGGTCAGTTCAGCCGCTGAACAGTGTGTTTCTGGATGCAGTAAATGGTGGGGTAGTCGAGCAGATTTTTGTGGAGGAAGGCGCGTTTGTTGAAGCCGGCCAGCCTTTGTTGCAGCTAAGCAACACCTCACTGCGCCTGAATGTGGCCAGCAACGATACAGCTATCACGGAACAGCTCAATAATCTCACCAATATCGCTAACGGTCTTGAGACCACCCAACTGAATACCGAGCGCGAAATCATCATTATTGAGTATCGCATCCTCACACTTGAAAGACAGATGCGCCGTCAACAAGAGCTTGTGAATGAGCGCATGATTTCGCAGCAGGATTTTGATGCGATTGTCGATGAACTGGAGTATCAAAAACGACTGTTGGTAAATACCCGTGCGCGTCAGACACTCGAAGATCGTATTCGACGTGACCGGCAAATGCAGATCGCTGCACAGATCGAAAAACTTGAAGAAAACCTCTCGCTTGCGCAAAGCAGTTTTGAAAGCTTGCTGGTACGCGCGCCAATCACCGGTCAGCTGACATCACTGCCGGTACAAATAGGTGAAAGTAAAATCAGCGGCCAGCGACTCGGTCAGATTGATGTGGTTAACCAATACAAAATTGCCGCACAAATCGATGAGTTCTACGTGTCACGTGTGGTGCCCGGACAGCCTGCCCGGTTTGCCTTGACCGGCAGCAACTACAGTGTGCTGATCGATAAGGTGTATCCGGAGATTACCAGTGGCCTGTTTACCGTTGATCTGATTTTTGATGCGGCCGTGCCCGATAATTTGCGCCGTGGTCAGACCTTGCAACTTGAGTTGACGCTGGGCAGTCCTCAGGAAACCTTATTGTTGCCAGTCGGCAGCTTTGTTCAGGAAACCGGTGGAAACTGGGTGTTTGTGCTGGATGCGTCCGGACAGCAAGCCCATCGCCGCAATATCAGTGTAGGACGACGCAATAACCGTTTTATCGAAGTACGTGAGGGTCTCAGCGCTGGCGATCGGGTGATCACATCCGGTTACGGTGCCATTCTGAATGCCGATCGTGTGCAATTAAGTCAGTAATCAATTTTTGGATAACAGGGAATCTATGACCATGATCAAGCTCGATAGTATTTGCAAGGTTCATCGCACGGAAGACATTGAAACTGCTGCACTCGACGACATTAATCTGTCGGTGGAAAAGGGCGAGTTTGTGTCCATTATGGGGCCGTCAGGTTGTGGTAAATCGACACTGCTGAATATGCTGGGATTATTGGATACGCCCGATAGTGGTCATTATTTCTTTAATGATGAAGATCTGGCGGGGTACAACGAGTCCCAACGCGCGCATATCAGAAAATCCAATATTGGTGTCATCTTTCAGAGTTTTAATCTGATCGATGAACTGACGGTATCAGAGAACGTAGACCTGGCACTTCTCTATCAGAAAGTCCCTGCAAGCGAGCGAAAAGCACGCGTGGATACCGTCCTGAAACGTGTTGCCATTGATCATCGCAGCAAACACTATCCGCAGCAGTTATCAGGTGGACAGCAACAGCGTGTGGCGATAGCTCGCGCGATTGTGAGCAATCCCAAAGTGTTATTGGCGGATGAGCCAACCGGTAATCTGGATACACGCAATGGCGACGAGGTCATGGCGTTACTCAAAGAGCTCAATCAAGAAGGCGCAACGGTGATTATGGTGACGCACTCCGAACACTACGCCGCTTATGGCACCCGGGTAGTGCGTCTGCTGGACGGGAAAATTGTGGATGCCAACGCCAGATCAAATGTTGACGCCGTTCTTTGATTTCAGTTTTGCGTGAGGGATGCACCATGTTTTACAACTATCTGATTGTGGCGTTACGAAATCTGCGCAAGCAACCCGGCTTTACCGCCATCAAAGTACTGAGCCTGAGTCTGGGACTGGTGTGCAGTCTGCTGGTGCTGATGCACGTGCAATACACCAACAGTTACGATGAACATTATGACAATTGGCAGAACATTTACCGGGTTGTCACCAGCCTGACAACGGATCAACGAATCGACAGCAGTGTGATTGCCGAAGGCATTTATAACCCGTTATTGCAGGATTATGGGCAAATCGAGATGTCGGCCAAAATTCGCAGCGGCAACGGTCTGTTTACGTATGGAAATGTATCAGCACCTAATAATTACACTTGGGTTGATCCTGCATTTTTGTCCATATTCTCATTTGAGTTTATTCAAGGCGATCCACAGTCCGCGTTAACAGATCCCAACACCATCGTATTAACGCAGAGCACGGCTGAGAAGTACTTTGGATCTGAGAACCCCATGGGCAAACCCCTCACTCTGGAGAATCGGACTGAGTTGCGCGTCACAGGTTTAATCGCAGATTTGCCATCCAATACTCACCTGACCATCGACGCCATGATAGGCACATCTACTGGCCGTCAAATGATTGGTGAGGAATTTATGAATAGCACTGCCTGGGCAGGTTTTGGCGGCACCATGGCGTATGTGGTGATTTCCGATCCAGCCTCCGCCGATGCCATCAGAGCTGATTTCCCCAACTTTATCGAACGCAATGTACCGGATGCTCAGCGCGAATTTGTGATGCGAATAGACACAGCGCTCGATCTTGAACCGTTGGCAGATATTCATTTGTCACCACGGCAGGGCTTTGCTGCGCCGGACAACAGCCGTCGTTTGGTCCTCAGCGGACTGGTGACCTTTGCCGCGTTGATCCTGCTGAGTTCCTGCATCAATTTCGCCAACCTGTCATTGGCACAAATGCAGCAACGCGGCAAAGAAACCGGTGTGCGTAAAACGCTGGGGGCTACTCAGTCAGATCTGTTAACACAATTTCTGGTGGAATCCATGCTGCTGACGTTGCTTGCATTGTTGGTCGCATTGCCAGTGGTATTTGTGGCCATTGGCCCTTACACCACGCTTACCGGCACAGGGTTTACATTTGGCACCATGTTTGGTTCTAGCCAGGTGCTGGTGATTGTACTGTTTGTGTTATTGACCGGGCTGTTATCAGGTCTGATTCCCGCGTTGCGAATGTCGCGTTTTGCGCCAACCGCCGCGATCAGTGGTAAACGTGACGGCGGCAAAACCAGCCGCCTGATTCGCTCGGGGTTGACGGTCATTCAGTTTAGCTTCGCGGTGGTGCTGGTCATGTTGGCAATTGGCATCACATTGCAAGTGCGTTATCTGAATGAGGTGGATATCGGTTTTAATCGCAGCAATCTGGTGGTGTTGGATAGCATGTACAACCCGCGTAATCCTGAACAGTTTAATTACGATGCCATGGTGAATGAGTTGCGGCAGCATCCCGGTGTGCTGAGCGTCGGAAAAGCACAGCAAGCGCCGCCAAACAATGGTGGTTATAACCCGTGGCGTCATGTCAGCTGGCCTGAGGAAGATGCACGTCCGGTCAGTCATTTGGGGGTAGATGAAAATTACGTCAATGCCATGCAGTTGGAACTGTTGGCAGGGCGCAATTTCTCGTTGGACTTTCCGGCTGACTACATGCCTGACGGACAACCTGATCCGGAACAGACCTATGGCGTGTTGGTCACCCCCGCTGCTGTGAGCAACTTCGGGCTGGGCAGCAACGAAGCAGCCATTGATCAGGTGCTGATGATTGGCACACTGAGTTTTCGAATAGTTGGCGTGGTCAATGATTTCAGATTATCCGGGGGGCTTGAGGATACTTTGCAGTCTACGTCAGTGCTACGTGCGGTGGCGCAACCCATGCGCGCCCTGCTGATTCGGATTGATCCCGCACAACGGGACAGTGCCCTGCAACATATCGACCGTGTGTGGGCTGTACACCGGCCTGATGCGCCCATCAAACGCGAGTTTTATGAACAGTCGTTTAATCAACAGATCTATGAGCAAACTAACGGTATCAACCGTGCCGCGCAGTTTGCGGCCATGATTACCATTGTGATTGCCGCCCTCGGTCTTTACGCGCTGGCCTACTACTCCACTGAGCGTCGCACCAAGGAAATTGGCGTGCGTAAAGTATTAGGGGCTACCGCACGTTCGATTGTTGGGTTGCTGAGCATGGACTTTATCAAACCCGTTGTGCTCGCGTGCCTGGTGGCCAGCGTGCTGGCGTATTTTGTCACGGACTTCTACTTCAACCAGTTTTCAGCGTCAGCCGCCTTGCCGCCTGTCATCTATCTGATGGTGATCGCGGGCATTATCCTGCTGTCTCTGGTGACCGTTGCAGCGCAGTGCATCAAAACCGCACGAGCTG
>SPIB01000008.1 GCA_004535785.1 Gammaproteobacteria bacterium LSUCC0112
CGGGGCAGTCAACGTGTGCATAGTGACGATTCGGTGAATCGTACTCGACGTGAGAGGTATTAATAGTAATACCACGCTCTCTTTCTTCGGGCGCGTTATCGATCTGGTCGAATGCGCGCATCTCGCCGCCCCACGTCTCCGCACACACGCGCGTCAGAGCTGCTGTCAGAGTGGTTTTGCCATGGTCAACGTGACCAATTGTACCAACGTTGACGTGCGTCTTCTTACGTTCAAATTTACCCTTAGCCATTGTGACCGCCTCTAATTTTCCAGCCGAGCTGCCTTTATGATGCAGCCGTACAAACGACTGCGCCTCAGAATCAATCGACGCACATCAACCGCGCCGCAGTATAAAATTATTAAATACTGGTGCTCACAACCAGATTCGAACTGGTGACCTCTTCATTACCAATGAAGTACTCTACCGACTGAGCTATGCGAGCAAACCGCTCTGCTTGTCTGAAACCGCAGAACCCGAAATAAAAATCAGGATTATCTGGAGCGGGTAGCGGGAATCGAACCCGCGCAACCAGCTTGGAAGGCTGGGGTTCTACCGCTGAACTATACCCGCCTGCTGCCAGAACTCTATGAAATCGACTAACTCTTAATGGTGGAGGGGGGTGGATTCGAACCACCGAAGCTCGCGCGTCAGATTTACAGTCTGATCCCTTTAGCCACTCGGGAACCCCTCCATTAAGAGCCAACCGGATATCACTTCCCGGGGTCTCTAAAGCAGAGGCGGCATTTTAGGGGAATTACTCTGCTTGTGCAATCGTTTCGCATAGATTTTCTACCACGCTGACAGCTTGCGATAAAACGACCGGCATACTGTCTATTTTTCTTTTAAAATCAGCATAATAATCACTTTTGGCAACCAACCAGAAATGATTGATGAAACGCAACTCTGGCTCCACCAATACATTTACACGCTGCCCGACAAGAATTCGCTGCACATTTAGTGCATTCGCCTGATCACCAAACAGACCAAGTGAGATTGCGTTTTCCAGCGGCCCACTTGAGACAATATAGGAATCAATTTGGGCTCCGGCTCTCTGAATAGCATCCCGGATCTCGCTGAGCAACACTGACGCGCTCGACCGTCCACCCACCGCAGGGGAGTATGCCCTATACAATGGAGCATTTATGTCCTGGACTCGAGTTCCACGCAGATCAAATTCAACCCCGATATCACCAAACCAATTATTTATCTGCTCCTCACTTTCAAAGGGGCCCAGCATAAAACACTGCGAGTTGCTGTCTCCCGGAGGCTCAACTGAATTTTCACTCTCTATTAACTGGGCGTCCACCATCGAAGCCAAAGCAACTTCGGGCGCTCTTTTGACTAATACTTCCATTTCTTGCCGGTGAATAAGTAGTTGGTAAGATTCTGGGCTTGCCAACTCAAGGTCCTGCGCTGGGACTATCAAATACCACAGCGCGAGCAAGACATTGCCCGCCATCAGCGCTAACAAAACTCGCCGATAACTGTTCAATGATTGACGCCACCAACTTTCATAACTCAGTTTGCCCCAACCGCACGTACGCTTGGCATAACCTCGCCACCTGAAATGGCAATGCACCCATCGCCTGACTCCAGCAACAAGCGCCCCGTTTCATCAACACCAGCGCACACCCCAGCCTGAACATGCAGCGCGCTCCGAACCTCGATATTTCGCCCGAGGAAAGCATCCGAGGCCATCCATTCGCCTACAAAAGGCTTAAACCCTGAGATCTCAAACTGCCTGATCATTAAAATCAGCTCACTCACCAAAGTTGCCGCGATCAGATTTCTATCCTCAAGAGCACCTTTTACTGTTCTCAGATCACTATAGGGTTGATCGATATTTTTGCCTGCAAGTACAGGCATGTCGGTATTTAATCCAATACCAATGACAAGTTTGCATGGTCCGGCTACGTCACCGCTTACCTCAAGAAGAATCCCTGCAAGTTTTTTATGCTTGTATAGAACATCGTTAGGCCACTTTACCTGCATTCCCTCGTAGGACAATTTCTTCAGTGTGCGAATGACGGCGAGCGCACATAAAAGACTGAGCCCCTCCAGCGCAGCAATTCCTCCCTGAAAAGACCACAAAAGGGAAAGATACAAATTGTGCCCGAATGGGCTAACCCAACTTCGCCCACGACGCCCGCGCCCCTGAGATTGATGCTCAGCCATAACGAGGTACGAAGAGAAAGACTCACTGCCTCTGCGCATTGCCTCAGTATTTGTCGAACCGATAGAGAAGTGGACATCGAAACCGTCCAGATCCTCAGCAACACCGGGGTACAAATTGGCGATCATCTGATCTTTGTCCAACAACTGTATACCGCCCGCGACTCGATACCCTTTACCCGTCACGGCATGCACACTGACCCCCAGATCGCGCAACGACTTAATCTGTTTCCAGACAGCCGCCCGACTGATGCCAAGTTGTGAACCAAGCGCCTCGCCAGAATGGAAAGAGCCATCTGACAATAATGTCAGCAACGGAACAACATTCATACGGTATTTTCCATGGCGCAATGCATTCCAAAAAAATTACGTTTACTTTGCTTCAGCAATGCGCATCCACGTGATAAACATCTCGTCCCAAATCTGATCTCCCCAGGAGACCGCTTGCGAAGCATCAGGATTGATTGGGTTGTAGCGAGAATTATCAAAGGCGCCTTCCGCCACGATTTCAGTGCCCGCCGGCAGAAACACAGGCTCTCTCAGCCGATATACCATCTGCCAGTTGTGCTGAAAATTTGGAATGGACAATAAATTTTCACGTCGACCATCGGGATATCGAGCAGAGAACCGAATGTGTTTACCCCTGAAATGCATATGGGGAGCGAAACTGTAAAGATAACTGTCAGTCGGTATGATGGTGGTGGCACTGACTGGAAACTCACGAACACCCGGGGGAATAACAAAATCCCCATTCATTACTGCGGTTCTTGCCAATTCTCTTGCCGGCGGCTCATCCCTGAAATATAAGCCCAGTCTTGACTTGTCAACCAACTCTCTTCCAATCGCTGTGTAGTGAAACTGGATCATAAAGCGCATGTCGCGCTTGAGGAGAATTCCGGTGTCCTCATCTAGCACAACATACTCCCTGCCGGGTGCGTATCCACCAAAATTTGTCCGGCTGCCGCCACCGCTTGCGTTTTGTCGCCGTTGACGCGAGTCCTGCGTATAGAGAATGATGTGGTGCAAGGCTGACTTATCACCCACGTCAAATTCATAAGCAGAAACCCAACGATCTTCTGTCAAGCCAATCTCAAGCGGAACAAAAACATAATCCAACACGCCTGTAGCAGGAATAATCTGTTCCGGGAATTCAATAATCAAATCAGGCTCGCCTAGCTCCCAAGACGAGTCTTTGGGAGCCACCCAGCTGAGCGGATCCGGTTTGCTTTCGTCGCGACGGGCTCCCGCGTCGATCCATGCAATCAGCTGCGCCACCTCTTCGTCAGAGATATGGTGCACATCGACATACCTGTCAGCAAAAGCAGGATCAATTTGGCCCGGGGGCATCCGTCTCGTCAGCAAGGTCTCCCGGATCATTCTGCTCCAGCCTTGCACCATTAAATGGCTATCCATCGCCCAAGGTGCACCACCACCATTGCGGTGGCAACTGACACATCGTTCCGTCAATATTGGAGCCACATGCGATTCATAAGAAATGTCGCCCAATCTGGCTTGAATCAGCTTATCCAGCACAAGAGGCGAACCTGACACCGCAACCGCTTCCTCAGGGAAGTTTTCATTCCTTAAAATTGAGTGCACAACATAATGGAGGTGGGAAGTCATGCCAGGCAAATTTGCAGCCAGCGCCTGCTGAGTAGGACTGTTGTTGTACAAACCAACCCCTCCTCGATACAAAAGAGTGAGGTGCAACGGGTCAATCACCAGTACTTCTGCAACGGATGTGACGTCAAGCGCATCAGCAATCAGCTGAGTCTCATCCAATAAAAAGGGCAGATCTGTATCCAATTCGACTGCTAGCTGCTTCAGTGTGTCTCTTGTTTCACTGGAATCAGCGACCAACACCATGAATTTTACCGGCGCACCTTGATACCGCCGGGACAGAGAGACCAACTCAGGCAATACTGCCTGACCCGCTTCAGAGTTTCTTTGAAAAACAAGGATGACAACGGCGCGTTGATCTACAAATCGGCTTAGTTGATAAAACTTGCCATTTTGATCAATGAGCGCAAAGTCCGGCACGGAACTGGCAAACAGCTCCGTCGCAGTCAGTGTGTAGAAGGCAAGCAGTAGCACTAGCAGTCTTTTCATCAGGGGCACAAAGCCGGAGGTCCGGTCGCCAAATTGCTGAAACCAATCTGATTATAGTCAATCAAAAAACTGGAGACATCCGGACCCGTCTTAACATTGCAATTATTTGTAACGCTCGCTCGAAACAATCCCTGCACACTTGCTCGTGCGCAGGGACCTCAAACCTTTTGAATCTCAGGCTGCGGACTTCGCTGCAGCCTGGTCTTTTTTCAGTTTCGATACAACTGATGCCGCTTCAAGCATTACCAATACGCTGACGACCAAAACGATGAAATCCAGCGCCACAAGCAAGAAGTTCCCTGCGTCATAGAAAGCTTTCAACTGAATCATGCCACCGAGGAATGAAGTGATCAGCACAAAGATCATTGGGACCATGGTGTAGTATGAAGGACGCCCCATTTTCATTAGCATTACGGTAATGACCAGTAACGTCAGACTCGCTAGTATCTGGTTTGTTGCACCGAACAGTGGCCAGATAATCATGCCGCCCGTGCCAGATGAGCCGCCTGCACCAAATGCCAGAAGCAAGCAAGCTGCAACAGCTACCAGTGTTGCGACAATCCCGGACTTGAAAAGGCTAATGCCGTAAATATCACCCCACTCTTGAATAATGTAGCGTTGCAAGCGAACCCCGGAATCCATTGTAGTGCCCGCAAACAAGGCGATCATGGTCGCCAGCAGCACTTGTGCAAACTCTCGTGGCAGCCCCCACGCAGAGTTAACGAGCACAGCCCCACCGGTAACGAACGCCTGCGCACCACCAGAACCAAACTGGTTATAGAGCACATGCCACTGCTCCGGGCTCACTGCATAAGCGATTGAACAAACAATAACGATTGTGATCAGGGCGAGTGAACCCTCGCCAATTGCCCCCAGATAACCAACAAATCTTGCATCGGGCTCTTTGTCCAATTGCTTGGAACTGGTACCAGACGCAACGATACCATGGAAGCCGGAAATAGCGCCGCATGCAATGGTTATGAAAAGCAATGGGAAGATGCTGGGGGTACCTGGCGCAGTTTGAGTATTAAAAGCAGGCGCTGTGATATCCGGCATAAAAAGAATGACAGCACCATAAAGCAGGGCTAAACCGACAATTAGCTGCATGCCGTTGATGAAGTCGCGTGGCTGCAGCAACATCCAGACCGGGAGCATCGACGCGACCGCAGCATATATGAACAGAATTACGATCCAATTTGCAGTAGCAGTAAGTCCCAAAAAGGTCTCCGGCAACCTCCATTCAACAAAGGTGCCCATCCAGATTGAAATATACAGAACAACCACACCGGCAATCGTCAAGAGTGCCAAACTGAAATTTCTGCGCAGTAGTTGGCCAATAATCAGTGCCACGACAATCGCCATCCAGGCAGGGAAAACTGAACCCGGGGTAGCAACAAATCCCTGTGCAATGATCACTCCAAACACGGCATTAACCATCAGCAGCAGCAAAAAGATTACAATCAGGAACAAGGACCGGGTTCTCTTGCCGATAACGTTTTCCGAAAGCGCTCCAATCGACTTACCTTTGTTGCGGTTACTAGCCCACAACGCTCCCATGTCATGAATGCCTGCAAAAAAGATTGTGCCAAAAACAACCCATAACAATGCCGGCACCCAACCCCAATAAACGGCAATCGCAGGTCCAACAATCGGAGCCGCTCCGGCCACCGAGGTGAAGTGATGCCCCCAAAGTACATATTTGTTGGTCGGCACGAAGTCTGTTCCATCATTGAACTCGTGAGCAGGAGTTCTGAATTCAGGATCCAGTCTGAAGATTTTTTCGGCGATAAACTTAGAGTATACAAACCAGCCAAAGCACAGGCCGGCGATACCAAACAAGACAATCATTATCCCGGTCATACTGCATTTCTCCGCTTTTTTATTATCAATTAGTCAAACAGCAATCCAATCAGCGCGGCATCATAGCAATTTAATGCGCCACAAAACAACGCGACCCATTCCACCCTAACCTTCCATATCCGGCTTGCCCGGCCTGCTAGTCACACCAGCTTCCTCTACCGGACTCAAAAAATATTTTGAGAACACGGCATTCATGCCCCAAAGCACTGCTGCCGCCAACAATAACAACGCGCTCCATTGCATCAAACCCGTTAAAAAATCAGCACCAAAGGACGAGAGTGAAAGATCATAAGCTACCAGGTTAAGCCAACGTTCTTGCATCCAATGCCACGCCCAGTGGCCAACAATCGCGGACAGCAGGATCACGCCCGCTTTTTCAGGCAATGCAAATCTGAACAACAAGTGAACAATCGGTACCGCAACAAGTACAACAAGAACCTGGCCAAGCTCAACGCCCGCGTTAAACGCTAGCAGCGACATCACCAGATGAGAGCCCGCAAATTGCATACTTTCGGTCAACAAAAACGAAAACCCGAACCCATGAACCAAACCGAATGCAAACGTGACAACCCATCGGTGCCGCTGCTTGACACCCATCATATTCTCACAGGCCATATAAACGATAGAAAGCGCTATCAACGTTTCGATCAAAGATGGAAACCAGATCGCTGAAGGCACCCAGCCCAATGCTGACGCAATAAGAGTCAGGGAGTGCGCCACTGTGAACGACGTAATTACCGGGATCAGCGCAGAAATTTTGCGCAAAGGTATCAGAAGACAAAACAGGAAAAGCAAGTGATCTGTGCCCTCAAGGATATGATCAAATCCCAGCACGATAAAATTAAACACCGCCTGATACCATCTCGGATCCATATATACGAGACCAGGATTCCCAATGAAGCTGAATGTTCGCTCTGAGCCATCCTGCAGGATATATCTCAATACGGTGGTGGTTTCGAGGCCCAGCCCGCCAAGCCTGGCATCAATCGAAAAACGCGACTCCGACGACTCGATCACATAAGTCGCGTGAATATCCAAAAACCCTTGCCGGTAGTAAAGATCCTGGGAGTCAGGAATAGGGGCGCTATACACATTACTAAGCGCCGTGTCGTAATTCACAAACGATCGGTCCGAGGGAAATGCTATCCTGACAGCTTCCAACGCAGGCGACTGAAGCAATCTATCTCCCTCAAATAACTGAATACCTTGCAGAATTTCGCTGTTCGCCGCACTCTCCATAGCGCCAACAGCTTGAGAAAAAATGACGTATCCAATTTCACCCCGAAGAGGGAATTGAGCCTCTACCAAGGCGTCCATCGGCACTCGCATCAGCAAATTAAGCTTTCCTGGTTCCGCCTTGACAAAGGCCTGCACTGCGACGCGTGAGGGGATCTCGTCTGCCAATGAGATGTCAGGCCGCAAGCCCCAAACCACTCCGCACAACAAAGCAACAAAAACGAACACGCGACAGATAACTCGTCTATTCTTCTTATTTATCACTATTTTATACCTCGCTGAAAAACACCAGTGCTGATCCCGCGGACTGGGTCTGGTCAAACCACAATTGCAGTGAGTATACTGAGGCTGGAGAACTGAGTATACTTCTGCTTTGTCTGAAAACCATGCTCGGAATGTTGAGACCCTGGAGGGAGTAAAATGATAAGAAAAATGAAAATAGCAGTAGGAGCAAGCCTGGCCTTGGCTGTTGCAGCAATAACTGCAGGACAATCCTTGCTGCAGGACCCGGTTGAGGCGCAATCTGGCACTATGGTTTCCGCACCAAGTTTTGAAGTGGATCCGTTCTGGCCAAAACCACTGCCAAATCAGTGGATTATCGGTCGAGCGATCGGTGTTGAAGTAGATGCCCGCGACCACGTATTCATGGTCCATCGCGATCAGGACTCAATGTTCGGTGGCGGGACTGAAATCGGCCTGAAATTGGGCGTAAGTGAATGTTGCACGCCCGCCCCACCCATTCTTGAATTCGATCCTGCTGGCAACCTTGTAAACGCTTGGGGCGGCCCTGGTGATGGCTTTACATGGCCCGCATCAAACCACGGTATCGCCATTGCTCCTAACGGAAATGTCTGGATCGGCGGAAATGGTGGCGGCGACTCCCATGTTCTGGTCTTCACTGGTGACGGTCAATTTGTTGCTCAGCATGGTATCCCCGGAAGCGAGCCCGATAGCAACAGCACGACGTTTTTCGGACAGGTTGCCGAATTATCGATCGATGCTGCGAACAACGAAGTGTATCTTGCAGATGGTTATCGGCATAAGCGAGTTGCCGTTCTGGATCTGAACACTGGAGCATTCAAGCGATACTGGGGCGCTTATGGGAACAGACCCGTTGATGAGCGCGTTGATTACACACCGGGCGCAGCACTTCCTCAGCAATTCCGTGGTCCGGTTCACTGTGCAATTCCATCAAAAGATGGCTTTGTCTATGTGTGTGACAGAGGCTCAGACCGAATCCAGGTGTTCCGTCCTGATGGCACCTATGTACGTGAAGTAGTTATCGCACCGGAAACTTTGAATCAGGGCTCAACTTGGGACATTTCTTTCTCAAATGATGCCGAACAGAAGTTCATTTACCTGGCCGATGGCCAGAACTTCAAAGTATATGTGATTGATCGTGCATCGCTTGAAGTGCTTGTTAGCTTTGGTGGTGGCGGACGTCAGCCAGGCCAATTCTATGCGCCACACAGCATTGCAACTGACTCTCAAAACAACATCTACACAACTGAAACTTACGAAGGCAAGAGGATTCAGAAGTTTGTTTATCAAGGCATGAAAAATGTTCCACAAGGACATCAAGGTGTGCCTTGGCCTGCAAGCCGCCTCTAATAATGTTAGGTTAATGAAGTACTAAAAAAGGCTGCTGCGCCACTAGGTACAGCAGCCTTTTTTGTTGGGAGAAAAACTTATGTATAAACAATTAGCCATGGTTATTTTTGCCGTATTGTGCTCATCACCGGCACAGCACTCCTCCGCTGGTGAGCCGGTAGAGGTAACCTATGAGTATCAGGGCAAAACAGGTGTGAATCTGGGTCGCATTGTCGGTGGCCCGCTCTCCGTCAATGCCTTTACAGATCAACGAAACGAGCCACAAACAGAGGAGATTCAAAGACCCGGTAAGGATCCAATTACTTTGACCGAACTCGCGCCGCATGCGCTTGTGCAGTCTGCAATCGTCAGTGCGTTTGAACATTCCGGTGCGTCTCTTGGGGAGCCTGGATCGCCCTTGGCTCTTGATGGCAAACTTATCGAAATGAAAGTACAGGACACTGAGACAGGCTTGGAGGTGTTGATTCGTTGCGAATTGACTCTTCGGAATCAAGGACGAAACGCTTGGCAAAGCGTCGTCTTCGGTCGGGCCGTTTTGGATGGCCAAGATGTTGCCAGTGCTATTGCATTGGGATTGGACAAGTTGATAACCGAATTATTCCGGGATGATTACTTTCTGATGGAACTTGGCGTTCTTTAATTCGAAAATAATCGTCTGGATTTACGTTTATTGAAGCGCTGCTTGCTTAGGCACAGCAGCACAGCAGCGCTTCTTTTCGGGAGAAACCGCAACTTAGGCCTGTTTAACCATATGCCATTTCCAGAAATTCAAGCATAACCACAAACTGGTAACCCCAATAGATTATTCCGCTCAAGATAATCGCACCAGCAACAACGGCCGCGATTTGTTCTCTAGCTCCCAGCTCTTTCTTTAATGTCATCTTTCTATCCCCCGGCAATTAACCCGAAAACCCGATCCATCGACCTGTGGCCGCAACACTGAACCAAATCAGGATCGAGGCAATTGCGACAAGTCTGATAACCATTGGATGAATATCAGCATGCGTTCCATTGAGCAAAGGGCGCTTAACCGCAAAAACGAAAATAATTCCAACAAGTAGCGCCGACATCTTTGCCCAGAAAAAATCATTGTAGTACATACGCTGCGCGACCGCCGCAGCCATAAAAACACCGCTGCTTAAAATGACTGCCAATGCAACTTTGAACCACTTATGCGCCTGATCGGCGACTATTTCTGACGGCACATCTTTTAAAATGACATTCAAAAGTCGCAGGTCAGCAATCAATACTGAGCCACCAAGTACAGCCAACGCCATCAAGTGTACTGATTGTCCAAAAGTCGCATAAACCCCACCATAAGTCTTCCCGATGTACCCCAGGAAAGATGTTTCTGCCCACTCAAAAAAAGGTAATAGCTCCATAGGAACTCCTGACTTATCCGATATCCAGCATACTGCTGGTTAAAATCCCCAAATTTTTATTAGTGCTTTACTCCGCCACGCAACCAGCGGCAGCGCTCAACCAACCAGGCAGATCCCGATAGCAGTGATACCAATCATAGGCAATCAGCCGGCCAGTTGTGACAACTCCCGCCCATAGCCCAAGAGAAAGTGCTGCGCTTACGCGTAAATTCAGAGGTGCACGAGGCTCATTGCTCCAAGTAGACTCAGATGCTTTCATATGCCGGTGAAATCTTATTGCGTTGAAAAACGCGACCACCAAGAGCACCATCTTTATCCGAAACCAAATACTCTGGTTGGTGTAGGTAGGCTTGGCATAGAACAACAATAGACCCGTTATGAACATTATTGAAAAACCTATCATCATAGGTATATTCAATCGATCTGCTATGGTCGAAGCAGACACGTCTGGCATGGCATACCCCAACATTCTGAGGTCAATAAATGCCAACATGCCAAGGCAGAGCATAATTGTTAGAACATGTGTAGTTTCTATCCAGTTATATAGATAAAAAGATTCCTCAATCGCCCTGCTCCCCCCTGTGGCATACAACCACTCAGCGAACTGGACTAAAATTTCGTTTATCACTCTACAGACCTCCCTCAGTTGTTATTTACCGGCTTTTCTTGCCTGTGGTTCTACTGCCTTTGCGAGTTAAATCACCAAATCATTTCTTAACACCCCGTGACGGGGTTTCAGTATAAACTCAGAAACTTGAATAACATTGAGCCTTGTCAATAATAGCCCGCGAGTAAATTCATGCTTAAAATGCATTTGAACTACTAACTTAGGCCTTTAAAAATAACTTTGACACCTCGAACGATCACTCGGAGCGGCGAAAGATTACCACAATTTCCGGGATGGGATTACTCGCTCTATCTCGAATAACATTACATTCATGTACCTGTTCAAATGGAACTTCTGGACAATATGGCACAAGCAACGGTCTAATGAGATCAATACTCAATCAGATCCGGAATCTCGTACCCACCCGAACAATCCAACAACATGACTCAAAAGCTCACGTCAACTGAAACCCCAATCAAAACTTTGACTGACCTGCATCAGTTGCGTCATCTCATTGTGAGTAGTGGTGTATTGGGGCGTTCTTCAATCTACGTAAGCTTGTTTGACTACCTTATCACCTGTGCAGAGAATGGAAAGCAGCCCAAAGAGTTTGAGATTGCTATTGATGTGCTTAATAGAGACAGTAATTTTGATGTTGCGAGAGATTCAATTGTACGGGTGTACATACACCAACTTCGCAAAAAGCTCGACACGTACTTTGAAACCATTGACCCAGACGCGCCCGTTCGTTTGCTGATTCCCAAGGGGCAATACACGTTGTTATCAATTCCGACGAGCAAGTCTAAAGTCGTCAAGGAGCCAATTTTAACAACAGTTACCAATCAACCTGGAATCTCTATACGATTTCTATATGGTTTGATCTTTGCGCTTCTGTTTACTAATTTATTTCAATGGTTTTACCCGCAGAATGATAGCTATGTAGATGATTATTCTGCGATTCTGGCAAGCCCTGTCTGGCAGGCGATCCAACAGGACGACAGGCCTGTTCTCGTTGTAATGGGCGACTATTATATTTTTGGCGAACTGGATGAGCGCGGTCGCGTCAGCAGGATGGTCAGGGACTTTATGATCAATTCAAGACAGGATCTTGCAGCTCTGTTTTTACAAGATGCCGAACTTCAACTATTTTTTCGCGATCTCGATATGACTTATCTTCCTGAAGGAAGTGCTTTTGCGTTGGCTCAGATAGCACCATTGATCAAATCGACTGGAAAGCCCGTCAATATAACAATGATGTCGCGGCTAAACACAGCCGATCTGCGAAACAGCCATATTGTGTACATAGGCTACATAAGCGCAATGGACAAGTTGAATAACCTCTTCTTTTCCGCATCTGGATTGATTCCAGGTAATTCATTTGACGAACTTTACAACAAGGAAACAGGCATTGTTTATACGAGTAACGCTGGACTGCCTGAGCAAGGACAGCCTTTCAAGGACATAGCATTATTGGCAAGCTGGAAAGCCGCTCATGGGAATCAGTTTATATTAATTGGAGGTACCAGAGATGCTGGAGTGATGCAGGCAGCAAGAATTGCATCAGATGCAAATGAGATGAGTTCTTTGGTGAGCAACCTCGAACCTGCAATTTCATCCGGCAGTTTCGAGGCACTTTATGAAGTTTATGGAATTGACAGGCTGAATTTTGACTCCACACTTTTATACACAAGAAGTTTTAATCCACATCAAATCTGGACTGCCGAACATCCTTGATATCTGATTCGATATTGAATCAACCACGCAGAGGATTGATTGGCATTTGTTTGAGTTAAATCAAAAGGTAGTTTATCCTGATGGACCAACAAGTTACCAGAAGGGAGCACACTCCACTCATGTTTAAATATAAGCACTCAATCAAGTCGGCAATGCTGTCGCTTACTGTCGCATTTGGTGTTATCTCGTATGCCACTGCACAGACTGATTTTAGCAATCCCGCAATGACACCCACCAATGATTTACCTAACCCATACGAAACTGTAGCTGGCTTTCTTAAACTGCCAGAAGGGCGCCAGTGGGGCTCCGCCAGTGCGATTCATGTCGATGTAGATGGCACGAGCATCTGGGTCGCCGAGCGATGCTCCGGCAATGCCAATGCCTGTGTACAAAATAGCCATTTGGATCCTGTAATGAAATTTGATCAAAATGGCAATCTTGTGACCAGTTTTGGCGCAGGGATGATCGCATGGCCTCATGGAATCGAGGTTGATGCAGAGGGAAATGTCTGGGTAACCGATGGCAGGGACAATCAAGTAGGTGATACCGTTCCGGCCCAGCGTTATGGGCATCAAGTTCATAAGTTCAGTCCTGATGGTCGTCATTTGATGACGCTTGGAGAGCCAGGGGGAGCACGAGAACCGGGATACTTGTTCCAACCAAATGATGTATTAGTGGCTCCTGACGGTCATATTTTTGTTGCAGAAGGGCACTCCAATGCGGAAGGCTCTACTGCCCGAATTCTGAAGTTCAATGCAACAGGTGAACTAGTGCAAACGTGGGGCTCCCTCGGAAGTGGGCCAAACGAGTTTATGCAACCTCACGCGCTTGCGATGGATTCGCAAGGCCGATTATTCATAGCCGACCGTAGCAATAATCGCATTCAGATTTACACGCAAAATGGTGAGTTGTTAGATACTTGGTATCAGTTTAGCCGTGCAAGCGGGTTGTTTATCGATGCGAACGATAACCTTTACTCCGCAGACTCCGAATCTGGATCAGTAAACCCAGCAAATGGCGCTTGGTTACGAGGCATCCGTATAGGTAGCGCTCGAACTGGTGAGGTGCAGTACCTGATTCCAGATCCGCAGCCTGATTGCCGCGGAACATGCACTGCAGAAGGCGTCACCGTTGACAGCAATGGCGTTATTTATGGCGCAGAAGTAGGCCCTGTCGGCGGAATAAAACGATACGTTCGCCCCTGATTCTCAGTGGTCTTGGTAAAACGGGCAGCGATAGCTATTAGCTGCCCGCTTTATTTTAAATTGCCCCTCGGCTTTCATCCTGCTTCATGGCTTCGAGATACTCTCCGCGTCTTTAAACAGATCGAGAGGATTTGGTGAAGATTACCAACATTTAAGTTTTTACAACCTTGTTTTCCGCAACCCACCTCTCATCCCCTTGTTATATATTGATTTATTATCTTGGCATATATATTGCTTAATTCCAGATAGCGTTTCAGAAATAACAATACTAGAAACTTGAACAACTTTAATTCTGGGAAATGGGTATTAAAATGGTCACTAAAAGAGTCTGCACCGTAGCACTGCTCCTGTCCTTCAGCATCAGCATGGCGTTTGCTGACGAAAGCAGGTTATACCAATTTGATGCAACTGAGGTTCATACATTAAAAGTAGATGTAAGTGTTGGTAGCATTACTATAGAGCACACTGATACGTCGATGATAGACATCGACATGACATTACGCGAGGATAGCAATGGCTGGTTTCGGCGTTCACCCGATCTGACCGATATGGAACTTGATTACCGAATAAGAGATTCTGTACTGACGCTTGGTTTTGATGAAAAGCACGCCAAGGCAGACTTGCATATTCGAATCCCTCCGACACATGAGCTATCAATCAATCTGGGCTTAGGAACCGTTGAACTTCTGCTAGCCCAATCCGATATGATAGAAGTAGATCTGGGTGTAGGGACGATTGAAATTGACATGCTTCAGGAGTTCGCCGGCGATATAGAACTGAGCGCAGGGGTCGGTGAAACGTCCGCAAAAGGGGCCAACAACGTCAAAACCAAACGCGCTTTTGTTAGCAGTGACTTGGTTGCCAGCGGGAATGGAAACTCAGTTGTCTATGGAACAGTCGGCGTAGGTAGCGTATCGATTTCATTGCTTTAAAAAGTATAGCATTCGGGGCAAGGGCAACGTGTCAACCCTTACCCCGAACACCAATATTAAGTGCGATGTATATATACTTTCCTTTTCATAGACTTGCCAAGCAACTGCGCAGGCCACCTGAAGGTGCTGACAAACGAAACGAATACCGCAGCAGCATAGGGCACCGCTTGAATCGTCAGTACCAGACTCCAAACACTCATGTCTGGACTTCCGAACTCACGTGGAACAAACGATAAAGTCAGCACCACCAGCGAAAGACTGACTAGCATCATCAACTCCTCTCTCACATCCACCAGAGCCTGAATGACTGCCGACGGCTTGGCGCATTTCGGAGTCCTGACAAATGGCTGATTGTCCGTAACAAGACCTTTTAATGTCGCTAAACCAACGGTATGCGACAAAGATAGACCAGCAACAGCAGCAGCGAGCGTCTGACGCAGATTTGCTTTCACTCGCGACCGGTACAGATAAATCATTTTAGATAACTTGAATACAAACAATGACAAAGGCAGAACAGAGAACATCATTAATGGCGGGTCGATTTKTGTAGGTGCCACTATCATAGCGACGGACCACGCTATTGCCGCTAGGTTAAAAATCAGATTAAAACCGTCAGCAACCCAAGGAAGCCAACCCGCTAAAAAATGGTACCTTTGTCCAGCCGTTAACTTAGAAGCCTTGGTTCCAAACAATTCAGCGCTATGGCGCTTCAAAATTTGCATAGCTCCGTAAGCCCATCGGAATCGTTGCTTTTTGTAGTCAATAAATGTGTCCGGCATCAAGCCACGACCATAGCTGTAAGACAAGTACATCGCTTCATAGCCTTGCTCGAAGATACGAAGCCCAAGATCAGCATCTTCAGTGATACACCACTCCCCCCAACCACCAATTTCCTCGAGTACGTGACGCCTAACCATGGTCATTGTGCCATGCTGAATAATTGCATTACGCTCATTACGCGTGACCATTCCAATTTCAAAAAAGCCGCGGTACTCAGAAAAACACATTGATTTGAATGCATTTTCATCGTTATCCCTATAGTCCTGAGGAGACTGTACTATCGCGATCTTAGGGTTGGAAAAAGCGCCCGTAAGCTCGCTTAGCCAGTTGGGTTCAACCTGGTAGTCACTGTCAATTACAGCAATGATTTCAGCATCGCTAGCCGTGCGCGCGAGAGCATAATTTAATGCTCCAGCTTTAAATCCCTTTAGAGGCGCAACATGAAAAAACCTGAATCTAGCCCCTAACTTAAGGCAATGTTCTTCTACTGGGCGCCACACACTTTCATCTTTGGTATTGTTATCAATAACAAGTACTTCAAAATCAGGATAGTCAAGACGAGACAATGCGTTCAGGGTCTCAATCATCATATCAGCAGGCTCATTGTAAGCTGGAACATGAATCGAAACTTTCTGTGCTTGAGACGGGTTTATTTTTCTCGGCTCAATAGTCCGTCGACGAACCGTGTACCAATGCGCTTCGGCCCACTCGTGCGCCTCGGTAAGCAGTATTGTGATAACACCCAACATCCCTATGATTAACAGGGCGCCCACAATTATTGATGTCACCGTCAAATATTGCTGAGAATAATCATAAATAATCCATACCATGACAGTAGCGGTACCAAAAGCAACCAGAGCCATAAGCCCCCAACCTTTTGCACGCAATGTCTCGCTATTGACTGCAAATACTCCAAGCATGATGATGGAAGTCAGTATTGAAATCGCAGCCAAGACATGCCAATTTGGCAACTTTACGATCGGTTCAGCAAATGAAAATTTAGGGCGGCGATCTACATCATAGACACCCCAATATGCACCGACTCCACCTTCATTTTGCGCCTTCCACGGTTGATCAAACGCTTCCATCAAGAAGTAACTATAGTTTTCTTGTTCTGCGCGATGTAAAAAACGCCTGAGAAATAGTGCCTCGTTTGAAGTAGAAGCAACCGCTGCTTCTCTTGTTCGACCACTGGAAGGCCAGCCAACCTCACCAATCAAAACTTCTTTCTGAGGAAATTCAGCCTGTACCTCTTGCATACGACTTACAATGTACTCAATCGCAACATCGACGTGTATTCCCTCCCAATATGGAAGCATGTGAACAGTTATGAAATCCACATACTCAGAAAGTTCAGGATACTTTAACCAGACATGCCAGGGTTCGGATGTACTCACTGGTTGGCTGACAGCTTGCCGCACTCTATTTAGGTATACGTTTAGCTCAGCTGCTTCAAACTCTCCTCGGAGTACAGTTTCATTTCCCACCATTATACTTTTTATATTGTCATATTTGTTTGCTAACGCTATCGCTGAGTTTATTTCATCCGTATTTGCTTGCTCGTCGAGTCCAAGCCAAACACCAAGAATAACCTCTAGTCCGTATTCCTGAGCAATAGCTGGAATTTCGGATAATGACCTTAGGCTTGAATAAGTACGAATTGCCTTCGTCGTGCCTGCTAACAGCTGGATATCTTCTCGAATCTGCGCAGAGGTCGGCATTACATTAATGACGGCATCTTGGCCTGCGCGAAATGGAGCAAATGCAAAACCATTTATCTCTTCCGGCCATGCAACAACATCTGTGGGACGATTGGTTAAGGCCCACAGGCAAAAAGTAACCGCTGCAAACAAAACTGCAACAATCAGACTAGAAATACGCATATGTAAGTTTCGTTAAGGATATTAGTAGAGGATACGAGCGGCGCGCATCATAAGATCACGGCTCACGCCAGTCAATAGCCTAGATCAACTATATATTTTCATGTCAAGAGACAATTGGGCATGCTTTATGACTAATTATGTCATAAATGTGGCAGAGGATCTATTGATCTCAGTAACGCAAATTTTGCGCATAAAAAAAGGGCCATCCCCGTTGGGATGGCCCTTTTCGCTTTTAGATGCCTGACGATGTCCTACTCTCACATGGGGAGACCCCACACTACCATCGGCGCTGAGCGGTTTCACTTCTGAGTTCGGGATGGGATCAGGTGGTTCACACTCGCTATGGTCGTCAGGCAAACTGTTGATGCATCAGCCCGTTGGCTGACCATCGTTTACCCTTTGACAATCTGATGAATGAAGATCGTGTTCTTTAATGTG
>SPIB01000009.1 GCA_004535785.1 Gammaproteobacteria bacterium LSUCC0112
CGGGGCAGTCAACGTGTGCATAGTGACGATTCGGTGAATCGTACTCGACGTGAGAGGTATTAATAGTAATACCACGCTCTCTTTCTTCGGGCGCGTTATCGATCTGGTCGAATGCGCGCATCTCGCCGCCCCACGTCTCCGCACACACGCGCGTCAGAGCTGCTGTCAGAGTGGTTTTGCCATGGTCAACGTGACCAATTGTACCAACGTTGACGTGCGTCTTCTTACGTTCAAATTTACCCTTAGCCACAATATCACCTCTTAAAACAAGTCTGGAAAATTAATAGTCAAAATCAGGATTTGTTCTTGTTGATGATGCCTTCCGCGATATTGTTCGGCACCTCACCATACTTCAGGAATTCCATGGTGTACGTCGCACGTCCCTGGCTCATTGAGCGGATATCCGTCGCGTAACCGAACATCTCGGACAGCGGCACCTCGGCATTGATGACCTTACCACTGGGGCTGTCATCCATACCTTGCACCAGGCCACGTCGGCGGTTAAGGTCGCCCATGACATCACCCATGTTCTCTTCCGGGGTAACCACTTCAACCTTCATTATAGGCTCAAGCAGTGCTGCGTCCGCCATCAATGCACCCTTTTTCAGAGCCATAGAACCGGCAATTTTGAACGCCATTTCACTAGAGTCAACATCGTGGTAAGAGCCGTCAAAGACTGTCACTTTCATTGCAAGCAAGGGATAACCTGCGAGACAGCCGTTTTTCATCTGCTCCTGAACACCCTTATCAATTGCAGGTATGTATTCGCGAGGAATTACACCACCAACAACTTCGTTTACAAATGTATACTCTTCGTCAGCCGGCAGCGGCTCAAGACGCAACCAGCAATGACCGAATTGGCCACGACCACCTGACTGCTTGACGTGCTTGCCTTCAACTTCAACCTTCTTGCGGATAGTTTCTCGATAAGCAACTTGAGGCTTGCCGATGTTGGCTTCTACACCAAATTCACGGCGCATACGGTCAACCAGAACGTCCAAGTGCAACTCGCCCATACCAGAGATAATGGTCTGACCTGATTCTTCATCAGTCTCAACACGAAATGATGGATCCTCTTGCGCCAGCTTGCCCAGTGCGATACCCATTTTTTCCTGGTCAGCCTTGGTCTTGGGCTCTACAGCTACTGAGATTACAGGATCCGGGAAGTCCATCTTCTCGAGCACAACAATGCGATTTGGGTCGCACAGGGTCTCACCCGTAGTCACATCTTTCAAACCGATCGCCGCCGCGATATCGCCAGCAAGCACCTGCTTGATTTCGTCGCGGTTGTTGGCACGCATCTGTACCATACGACCCACGCGCTCTTTTTTTCCTTTGACCGAGTTGTAGACACCGTCACCCGAATTCAGGGTGCCTGAATAGACGCGGAAGAACGTTAATGTACCTACAAACGGGTCAGTTGCAATTTTAAACGCCAGCGCGGCAAACGGCGCATCATCACTGGATTCGCAGCTGACCACAGTACCATCTTCCAAAGTACCTTCGATGTCCTTCACTTCGGTTGGCGAAGGCAGGTAGTCAATTACGCCGTCCAACACTGCCTGCACACCTTTGTTCTTGAATGCAGAACCACAGAATGTTGGAACGATTTCACTGGCCAGAGTGCGCTGACGAATACCGATCTTGATTTCTTCTTCCGTCAGCTCTTCGCCTTCGAGGTACTTGTTCATGAACTCTTCGTTTGCTTCAGCCGCCGCTTCAACCAAGTGCTCGCGCCACTTGTCGGCCTCAGCCTTCATACTCGCTGGGATGTCTTCATAAGTGACAGATACGCCCTGATCCGCCTCACTCCATACAATGCTCTTCATCTTCACCAGGTCTATAACACCCTTGAAGGTCTCTTCAGCACCAATCGCCAGTTGCATTGGAACAGGGTTCGCACCCAGACGGGATTTAACCTGAGCCACAACTTTGAGGAAGTCAGCTCCGGAACGGTCCATCTTGTTCACAAAAATCATTCTGGGAACTTGATAACGGTTAGCCTGACGCCATACTGTTTCAGTCTGAGGCTGCACACCAGAAGATGCACAAAGCACAACAACTGCGCCATCAAGAACGCGCAGTGAACGCTCAACCTCGATGGTGAAATCTACGTGGCCAGGGGTATCAATCAGATTGATACGATGCTCTTCGTACTGCTGAGACATGCCTTTCCAGAAAGTCGTGATCGCAGCAGAGGTGATCGTGATTCCACGCTCCTGCTCCTGCTCCATCCAATCCATGGTTGCTGCGCCATCGTGTACTTCACCAATCTTGTGATTAACACCGGTGTAATACAGGATCCGCTCAGATGTGGTGGTTTTACCCGCATCCACGTGAGCTACGATTCCGAGATTCCTGTACCGGCTTAAAGGGGTTTTCCTGGCCACTGTCGCACCTATATCTTTATTGATATGAATTAAAAGAAACTATTAGAAGCGGTAGTGCGAGAACGCTTTGTTGGCTTCAGCCATACGATGCACGTCTTCACGTTTTTTAACCGCACTGCCGCGACCCTGCGCAGCATCTGATATTTCGCCAGCAAGGCGAAGTGCCATTGATTTTTCTCCACGCTTGCGCGCGTGATCAACCAACCAGCGCATAGCCAGCGCAGCGCGACGCTCAGCACGAACTTCAACTGGAACCTGATAGGTTGCACCACCCACCCTGCGAGATTTCACCTCAACCATCGGTGCAATTGCATCCAGGGCTTTTTCAAAGGTTTCCAGCGCATTAGCGCCGTTTTTGGAAACAGTAGCCAGCGCGCCGTATACAATTTTCTCAGCGACTGACTTTTTACCGTCTTCCATTACATGGTTCATAAATTTGGCAAGCACTTTGCTGCCATACTTGGCATCGGGCAGAATTTCTCGTTTTGCCGCTACACGTCTTCTTGGCATAAATCACCTATATCGTTTCAGGTAATCCGCAATACACATTGGTTTTTTTTCAATGCCATGCGGCCTTACTGGTTAATAAAATTCTTCGCTTACTTATTCTTTGGACGTTTCGCACCGTACTTGGAACGACCCTGACGACGTGCTGCGACGCCGGAGGTATCCAAACTACCGCGGATAGTGTGGTAACGCACACCTGGAAGGTCTTTAACACGACCGCCACGAATCAGGATCACAGAGTGCTCTTGCAGGTTGTGACCTTCACCGCCGATATAGGAGGTGACTTCGTATCCATTGGTCAAACGTACACGGCATACTTTACGCAGTGCTGAGTTTGGCTTCTTGGGGGTAGTGGTATAGACGCGGGTGCACACGCCTCTTTTCTGCGGGCAACCTTGCAGAGCAGGAACGTCGCTTTTCACGACCTTGCTCTGTCTTGGTTTACGAACCAACTGGTTGATAGTTGCCATTCATTACTCCTGGTTTTTGTCATATAAATTCAATTACACCGGCGTGAGAGAATTTGCTGCGATTTAAAAATCACAGTCAACTCCACCACCCGGAATAAAGGATGCGAGAGTTTAAAGACCCCGCATCCCGTAGTCAACTTAAATCAGGCGAGCAAAAACTCCTTACACGCCTGATTTTAACGCTTCGGTCAGCGCTGCTTCTACTTCACTGGCTGTTACAGTTGGGCTTTCTTCAAAAGCCCTGCTTGCCGCAGCCTGTTTTCGTCGCGCTTCATGATAAGCCAGACCTGTACCTGCCGGTATCAGTCGACCTACAACAACGTTCTCTTTCAAACCGCGCAGGAAGTCGCGCTTGCCAGTTACTGCTGCTTCTGTCAGAACACGGGTTGTTTCCTGGAAAGACGCTGCAGAGATAAACGACTCAGTGGCCAACGATGCCTTTGTGATGCCCAACAGCATACGCTGGAAGTGCGCCTCAACTTTTCCGGCTGCACGCAGCTTGTCATTCTCTTCAAGCACTTGCGTGATTGTGACCTGTTCCCCGCGGATCAATGAAGAATCGCCCGGCTCGCTGATTTCAACTTTACGCAGCATCTGACGAACAATCACTTCAATGTGCTTGTCGTTAATACGCACGCCTTGTAGACGGTAAACTTCCTGCACTTCGTTCACGATGTACTCCGCCAGCGACGGCACACCTTTGAGACGAAGAATGTCGTGCGGTGAGGGTGGGCCATCCGATACAGTTTCACCCTTCTCGATAAACTCACCCTCAAACACGGTCATGTGGCGCCACTTTGGAATAAGCGCCTCGTAGAAGTTACTGCCATCTGGCATTGATTCGCCTTCTTTAGGCGTAATGACCAGGCGGCGCTTGCCTTTGGTTTCCTTACCAAACGTTACGGTACCGGAAATTTCAGCAAGAATTGCTGGCTCTTTAGGTTTACGTGCTTCAAACAGGTCAGCAACACGCGGCAGACCACCGGTGATGTCACGCGTCTTTGATCCTTCCTGCGGGATACGTGCAATTACGTCACCCACGTTCAGTTGTTTGCCATCCTGCACCGCAATAATGGAGTTTGACGGCAGGAAATATACCGCCGGCATGTTGGTGCCCGGAATGTCAATCGCCTTGCCGTTTGCATCCAGCAGAGTCACCGCAGGGCGAAGCTCTTTTGCTGCAGATGGACGTTCAGCCGGATCTATTACGGTCAAGCTGGACAGACCGGTTACTTCGTCAGTCTGACGGCGAACAGTCAGTCCTTCTTCCATATTGGTGAATGTCGCTGTTCCGCCTACTTCCGTAATAATTGGGTGCGTGTGCGGATCCCAGGTTGCAACAACCTGTCCAGACTCAACTTTACGATCGGCGTTCAAGGTAACGACCGCACCGTATGGAAGCTTGTACTTCTCGCGCTCCCGACCCGCAGTATCGTTAACAATCAGTTCGCCTGAACGAGAGACAACAACCAGACCGCCAGCGGCGTTCTGTACTGTTTTCATATTGTGCAGGTGTGCAGTACCGGTGGTTCTTACCTGGACGTTATCTGCGGCTGTTGCCCGTGATGCAGCGCCACCAATGTGGAATGTACGCATGGTGAGCTGTGTGCCCGGTTCACCGATTGATTGAGCTGCGATAACACCAATTGCCTCACCGACGTTAGCAAGATGGCCACGCGCCAGATCACGACCATAACACTGACGACAGATTCCGAAACGTGTCTCACAGGTAATGGCGGAACGCACATGAACTTCGTCGATGCCACCGATCTCGAGGCGATCAACCATCTTCTCGTCCAGCATTCTGCCAGCCTCGACGATAATTTCTCCGGTTTGCTGATCAACAACGTCACGGGTCAGAACTCGTCCCAGCACGCGCTCACCAAGCGCCGCAATGATATCGCCACCTTCAATGATTGGGCGCATCACCAGGCCGTCCTGAGTACCACAGTCTTCTTCCGTGATAACCAGATCCTGGGAAATATCAACCAGTCGACGCGTCAGGTAACCGGAGTTAGCTGTTTTCAACGCCGTATCTGCCAGACCTTTACGCGCACCGTGCGTCGATGTGAAGTACTGCACAACACTCAGACCTTCGCGGAAGTTTGCAGTAATTGGTGTTTCGATAATGGAGCCATCAGGACGCGCCATCAGACCTCGCATACCGGCCAACTGACGAATCTGCGCGGGTGAGCCCCTTGCGCCTGAGTCAGCGTAGATGTAAACGGAATTGAAGGATTCCTGACGTTCTTCCTTGCCTTCTTTATTGATTACCGGCTCGGTAGACAAACCTTCCATCATCGCCTTAGCGACGAGGTCATTTGCACGTGACCAGATGTCGATGACCTTGTTGTACTTCTCACCCTGGGTGACCAGGCCGGAAGCATACTGGTTTTCGATTTCTTCAACTTCGGACTCAGCCTGACCGATGATACGCGCCTTGGCTTCAGGAATAACAAAGTCATTCACACCAATAGAAGAACCTGACACGGTTGAATAACGGTATCCGGTGTACATCAATTGGTCAGCAAAAATAACGGTTTCTTTCAGGCCTACATTTCGGTAGCAGGCGTTCAGAATGCCGGAGATCTGCTTCTTGGTCATTTTCTGGTTAACCATGGCAAACGGCAGACCGTCAGGCACAATGGCGAACAACAGCACACGCCCCACAGTAGTGTCGATCATGCGACGGATTTTGGTTTTCTCACCAGCGTCGTTCAGGTCGTAATCGTTAATACGCACTTTGATGCGCGCCTGCAGGTGCGCATGGCCAGTATCGTAGGCACGTTTCACTTCAGACTCGTCGGCAAAAATCATGCCTTCGCCCTTGGCGTTTACGCGCTCACGAGTCATGTAATATAGACCCAATACCACGTCCTGAGACGGCACAATAATCGGCTCACCGTTTGCCGGTGCCAGAATGTTGTTGGTCGACATCATCAACGTACGCGCTTCCAGCTGGGCTTCCAGCGTCAGTGGTACGTGAACAGCCATCTGGTCACCGTCAAAGTCAGCGTTGTATGCCGCACAGACCAACGGGTGCAGTTGAATCGCTTTACCTTCAATCAACACCGGCTCAAACGCCTGGATGCCAAGACGATGAAGCGTCGGTGCGCGGTTCAGCATGACGGGGTGTTCGCGAATAACTTCAGCGAGAATATCCCATACTTCCGGCGTTTCTCTTTCCACCATTTTCTTGGCGGCTTTAATTGTCGTAGCAAGACCACGACGCTCAAGCTTGCCGAAAATAAAGGGTTTGAACAGCTCGAGAGCCATCTTTTTCGGCAGACCACACTGGTGCAGACGCAGTGTAGGGCCTACCACGATCACCGAACGGCCGGAGTAGTCCACGCGCTTACCCAACAGGTTCTGACGGAAACGACCCTGTTTACCCTTGATCATGTCAGCCAAAGATTTCAGCGGACGTTTGTTGGAGCCAGTGATGGCACGACCGCGACGACCGTTGTCCAGCAGTGCATCCACAGCTTCCTGCAGCATGCGCTTTTCGTTACGCACGATAATGTCAGGCGCATTCAGATCCAGCAGTCGCTTCAGACGGTTGTTACGGTTGATCACGCGACGATACAGATCGTTCAGGTCGGACGTTGCAAAACGGCCACCATCCAACGGCACCAACGGACGCAGATCCGGCGGCAGCACTGGCAGAACAGTCAATACCATCCACTCAGGTTTGTTGCCTGATTCAGCAAAGGCTTCCAGCAACTTCAGACGCTTGGAGAGCTTCTTCAGCTTGGTCTCTGAGTTAGTCGCCGGGATTTCTTCACGCAGACGGCCGATCTCGTCATTGATGTCGAGATCACGCATCAGCTGCTGAATAGCTTCTGCACCCATCTTGGCATCGAATTCATCGCTGAATTCTTCCATGGCTTCATAGTACTGTTCGTCGGTCAGCAGCTGACCTTTCTCCAGCGTGGTCATGCCCGGATCAGTCACCACAAATGATTCGAAGTATAGAATACGTTCGATATCACGCAGTGTCATATCCAGCAGCAAACCAATACGTGACGGCAGTGATTTCAGGAACCAGATGTGAGCGACCGGACTGGCCAGCTCTATGTGTCCCATACGTTCACGACGCACTTTTGAAAGCGCCACTTCAACGCCGCACTTCTCGCAGATCACACCGCGGTGCTTGAGACGCTTGTACTTACCACACAGGCACTCATAGTCCTTTACCGGACCAAAGATTTTTGCGCAGAACAAACCGTCACGTTCGGGTTTGAACGTACGGTAGTTAATGGTTTCTGGCTTTTTGACTTCACCAAATGACCAGGCGCGGATCATTTCCGGCGACGCAAGGCCGATACGGATTGAGTCAAACTCATCAGATTGTGATTGTGACTTCAGTAATCCCAGCAAGTCTTTCATTCTACTTTCCTCCGCCTGCCGCTCTTCACAGCAGGCATCACAAAATCAGTGATTCGTTAAATGTTGCTTTAGCGAGACCTTACTTTCCGGAGACTTCCAGCTCCATATCAATAGCCAAAGATCTGATCTCTTTCAGCAATACATTAAACGACTCTGGCATACCAGGCTCCATGCGATGGTCGCCATCCACGATGTTTTTGTACATCTTGGTTCGGCCCGCCACGTCGTCAGACTTGACTGTTAACATTTCCTGCAGAGTGTACGCTGCACCGTATGCTTCCAGTGCCCACACTTCCATCTCTCCGAAGCGCTGTCCACCGAACTGAGCCTTACCACCCAGCGGCTGCTGAGTAACCAGACTATAAGAACCGGTAGAACGTGCGTGCATCTTGTCGTCGACAAGGTGGTTAAGTTTCAGCATGTACATGATGCCGACAGTTACCTTGCGATCAAACTCATTGCCAGTTCGTCCGTCATAGAGAGTGACCTGGCCACTTTCATCAATGCCAGCGAGCTTGAGCATTTGTTTGATTTCATATTCACTTGCACCATCAAATACCGGGGTAGCCATCGGCACGCCCGCTTTCAGATTTTCTGCAAGCTCCATGATTTCACTATCGCTCAACTGATCAAGTGGTTCTTTTTTGTTACCGACTGAGTTGTAAATCTCATCCAGCAACTTGCGAACCTCTTCGACCTTGCGGCGTTCATGTAACATTTGATTGATACGCGCACCCAGACCTTTGGACGCCGCACCGAGGTGGGTCTCCAGAATCTGACCAACGTTCATCCGCGACGGCACACCCAGTGGGTTAAGAACGACATCCACCGGGTTACCGGTTTCATCGAATGGCATATCTTCCACGGGCATAATCGCAGAGATAACACCCTTGTTACCGTGTCGGCCTGCAAGCTTGTCGCCGGGCTGGATGCGACGTTTAATAGCCAGATAAACCTTGACTATCTTCAGTACGCCAGGCGCAAGATCATCACCTTGAATCAGTTTGCGTTTTTTGTCTTCAAATCGGTCATCCAGATCTGCACGACGACGTTTAAGTTGCGCCTCCGCCAGTTCCAGTTGCTTGTTCAGTTCTTCATCAACAAGACGCAGTTTGAACCATTCATCAGCCCCAAGTCCGTCCAGATAATCTGACGTCAGCTCGGCACCTTTTTTCAGACCGGGACCACCCGCTACCGTTTTGCCCAGCAAGGCACTCTTCAATCGATAGAAGGTAGCGCCCTGAACAATACGGAACTCGTCATTAATGTCTTTACGAACCTTATCCAGCTGTGATTTTTCAATCTCGCGCGCACGCTGGTCTTTTTCCAGACCATCACGCGTGAATACCTGAACATCAATGACCGTACCCTTCACACTGGATGGAACGCGCAGTGATGTATCTTTAACGTCAGATGCTTTCTCGCCGAAGATGGCCCGCAGCAACTTCTCTTCCGGCGTCAATTGGGTTTCGCCTTTTGGCGTCACTTTGCCGACCAGAATATCGCCAGCACCGACCTCTGCACCGATGTAAACAATACCTGCTTCATCAAGCTTCGACAGCGCGCCTTCACCGACGTTTGGAATATCCGATGTAATTTCTTCAGAACCCAACTTGGTATCACGGGCAACGCAAGTGAGTTCCTGAATGTGGATTGTGGTCAATCGGTCTTCGCTCACTACCCGCTCTGAAATCAAGATGGAGTCTTCGAAGTTGTAGCCATTCCAGGGCATGAATGCGATGCGCATATTCTGACCCAGCGCCAACTCACCCAAATGCACGGATGGACCATCGGCAAGAATATCGCCACGGCTAACACGATCACCTTGCTTGACAAGCGGGGTCTGAGAAATACAGGTGTTCTGGTTTGAACGGGTGTACTTGGTGAGGTTATAGATATCCACACCCGCCTCACCAGCCATGGTTTCATCATCATTCACGCGTACAATAATGCGTGATGCATCGACACTTTCGATGACGCCACCATGATCGGCAACAACACAAACGCCTGAGTCGTGAGCAACATTGCGCTCAAGGCCGGTACCAATGAGTGGCGGCTCAGCTCGCAGTGTTGGCACTGCTTGACGTTGCATATTTGAACCCATCAAAGCGCGGTTTGCGTCGTCGTGTTCCAGGAAAGGAATCAGCGCGGCAGCAACGGATACCATCTGCTGCGGAGCAACGTCCATATAATTGATTTGCTCTTTCGGCATCAACGTGGTTTCACCGTTATATCGCACGGTTACCAGGTTTTCGACAAATCGCAGCTCTTTGTCGAGCTTTGCGCTTGCCTGGGCAATAACGAACTGACCTTCGTCAATGGCTGACAAATAATCGATTTCGGTGGTGACCACGCCGTCGATCACACGACGATACGGGCTCTCAAGGAAACCGTAGTCATTTGTGCGGGCGTATGTTGCCATGGAGTTGATCAGACCGATGTTCGGACCTTCCGGTGTTTCAATTGGACATACTCGACCGTAGTGGGTCGGGTGTACGTCACGCACTTCGAAACCGGCACGCTCGCGCGTCAGACCACCCGGTCCAAGCGCAGAAACACGGCGCTTGTGTGTCACTTCTGACAACGGATTGTTTTGATCCATAAACTGCGACAGTTGGCTGGAACCGAAGAATTCTTTAATTGCCGCTGCAACTGGCTTGGCGTTAATCATGTCTTGCGGCATCAGCCCTTCGGAGTCAGCCATGCTCAGACGCTCTTTCACTGCGCGCTCAACACGGACCAAACCTACACGGAACTGGTTCTCTGCCATTTCACCGACTGAACGGATACGACGGTTACCCAGGTGGTCGATATCATCCACTGTGCCAAAACCGTTGCGGATCGCCACCAGCGTTTTCAACACGTCAACGATGTCATCAACACTCAGCACGCCGGCGCCAGTCGTTTCGACGCGACCCAGACGACGATTAAACTTCATACGACCGACAGCGGACAGATCATAGCGCTCGTGCGAGAAGAACAGATTACCGAACAGATTCTCAGCCGAGTCCTTGGTGGGCGGCTCTCCGGGGCGCATCATTCGGTAGATTTCTACCAATGCGTCCAGGCGCGACGAAGTACTGTCTGCGCGCAAAGTCTCTGACAGGAAAGGACCGCAATCCAGATCATTTGTATAAATTGTTTCAAACTGTGTTATGCCAGCCTTGATCAGACTGTTAAGCAAGTCAGGTGTTACCAATGTATTGCATTCATACAGGATTTCGCCCGTATCAGGATTCACAATACTCTTGGCAAGCGATTGACCGGATACATACTCTGAGCTCACTTTCAGCTCGGTCAACTTTGCCTTTTCCATTTGTCGGATATGCTTGGCAGTGATACGACGCCCTTGCTCAACAACTATCTCGCCTTTGCCATCAACCACATCGAAATTCAGTACTTCACCACGCAAACGGGAAGGAACCAGTTCGAGTTTAAGTTCTTCGATGTTACTACCAAGGCGGTAGTTATTGTTTTCGAAGAACATCGCCAGAATCTGTTCAGATGTGAAATCCAGCGCGCGCAACAGCACCGTCGCGGGCAGTTTGCGGCGACGATCGATACGGACAAAAACCAGATCTTTCGGATCGAATTCAAAATCAAGCCAGGAGCCACGGTAGGGAATAATCCTGGCTGAATAAAGCAACTTGCCTGAGCTGTGGGTCTTACCACGGTCGTGGTCAAAGAATACACCAGGAGAACGGTGTAATTGTGACACAACAACACGCTCGGTACCGTTGATAACAAATGTACCGCTACCAGTCATGAGCGGGATTTCGCCCATGTACACTTCTTGCTCTTTGATGTCCTTGATGGCCTGGGTTGTTGATTCCTTATCGTAAAGAATCAACCTGACACGAACGCGCAACGACGCCGAGTAAGTTGTACCACGCAATTGACACTCTTTGACATCAAAAACCGGCTTGCCCAATTCATAACTGACGTACTCAAGAATAGCCTTGCCTGAGTAGCTGATTATCGGGAATACGGATTTAAATGCTGCGTGTAAACCTTGATCCTGCCGCTTGTCGGCGGACACATCGGTTTGCGTAAACTGCCTGTAAGAGTCAATCTGCGTTGACAAGAGATACGGAATATCCATCGCACCCGGCAATTTACCAAAGTCTTTACGGATACGTTTTTTCTCTGTATACGAATAGGCCATTAGTGTTTTCCTAGCAAGTATGTTCTTAATGCCTGCCTGCGACAAAACTGCGCAGCTTTTCTCGGGCAGACTCTGTATATCCATTGCTCTGCAAGTGTCTCGCGGCAACTGGATAAATCCCACTAACTTCAAACGTTTGAGCTTTTACTGTCTTGTAACGTTCCAGCGTCGAACTTTGTTGTATCGGCCACTTCAGCTTTGGCCTGGCCTTTACTTCCTAAACACGTTACTGCATCACTTTTAAAAAACATTAAACACCGACAGAGAGCATGAGCTCCCTGTCGGCATTTTAATGGCTGTACGAAAAGCGGATTACTTCAGCTCAACTGTAGCGCCAGCTTCTTCCAGTTGCTTCTTGGCATCTTCAGCTTCTGCTTTGTTAGCGCCTTCCTTAACAGTCGAAGGAGCGCCATCAACCAGATCTTTAGCTTCTTTCAGACCCAAGCCAGTCAGAGTGCGAACAACCTTGATCACGTTAACTTTCTTTTCGCCTGAAGATTTCAGGATAATGTCGAACTCTGTTTTCTCTTCAACAGCTTCTGCAGCGGCAGCCGGAGCAGCAGCAACGGCAACAGCAGCAGCGGCAGAAACGCCGAACTTCTCTTCCATTGCTTTTACCAGTGCAACTACGTCCATTACGGACATTTCAGCGATCGCATTCAGAATATCGTCTTTGGACAATGCCATGACTTGTAACTCCCAATAATAAATTTAAAAATAATCGTTTCGAAAACGTTTCGGAATTATGCAGCTTGCTTCTGGTCACGAACGGCGGCAACCACACGCGTAACCTTGGTCGGAACCTCATTAAAGGTTTGAACAAGCTTGGTAATCGGTGCCAGCATGACACTCATCAGCATTGACACTGCCTGATCATAAGTCGGCAATGTTGCCAGAGCATCAATCTGGTCGGCGCCCAATAACTTGCCTCCGACAGACAGCGCTTTAATCTCAAACTTGTCATTTGCTTTGGCAAAATCTTTCAGTACACGCGCAGCGGCACCCGGATCTTCCATAGAAAAAGCAAGAATGGTCGGCCCAACAAGTGCATCCTGGATACACTCAAACTCAGTGCCCGCAACAGCGCGCTTCAACAAGGTATTACGCACGACACGCAAATACACATTGTTTTGACGAGCATTTTTGCGAAGCTGAGTCAGGGCAGAAACTGAAACTCCCCGATAGTCGGCGAGCACAGCAGACAAAGCACTGGTAGCAGCTTCATTGACTTCCGAGACGATTTGATGTTTGTCTTCAAGCCTAATAGCCACTAGCTTTACTCCTGATTAGGGTTAATATTTCAACCCTTCGTTGTTTTTCCCTGAACAGATCGCCCTGATTCGAACAATTTGCCCAAGATTAACTGGTGGAATGGTGGCGAACGAGCCGCCACGGGTTTCACCATCTGCGTAGGCCATTAAGCCACCACTCTTAAACAGCAAGAGCCAGCGACACCTACGGTCTTTGACAGCCCTGCCTGCTGACTTGCAGCAGACAAAACCCCAAAGTCTGAAGCAACCTTGAGAGGTCACCTTAAATTTTTAACAATCAGACGCTCAACGAGGAATGATCGATCTGAACACCTGGACCCATCGTTGATGACAGAACCACTTTCTGGATATAAATACCTTTTGAAGACGATGGTTTAGCGCGCTTCAGGTCATTCAACAGTGCTTCTAGGTTACCCTGGATTGCAGGGGCTTCGAAGCCGATCTTGCCGATCGCGCCGTGAATGATGCCTTTTTTGTCAGTACGGTAACGAACTTGACCTGCCTTGGCATTGCGGACAGCACCAGCGACATCAGCAGTAACCGTGCCCACTTTCGGGTTTGGCATCAAGCCACGTGGACCAAGCACTTGGCCCAATTTACCAACTACTCGCATCGCATCCGGGGTCGCGATGACAACATCAAAGTCCAAATTACCTGCAGCAATACTTTCTGCAAGATCATCAAACCCAACGATATCTGCACCCGCTTCTTTAGCTTTATTCGCATTCTCACCTTGAGCAAACACTGCAACGCGTACGGTCTTGCCTGTGCCAAATGGCAGCAGAGTAGAACCACGTACAACCTGGTCAGATTTGCGCGGATCAACACCAAGATTCACAGAGACATCGATTGACTCTTTGAATTTTGGAGAAGAAAATTCATTCAACAATGCCAACGCATCTGCAACTGAATAGCTGCGAGTGGTATCAAGTTTGGTGGCGATTGCTCTCTGTTTTTTTGTCAGTTTAGCCATGATTACTTATACCCCTTCTACATCAATACCAGAACTTCTGGCTGTGCCTGCCAATGTACGCACTGCTGCCTCGAGATTGGATGCAGTCAGATCTGGCATTTTTACCAGTGCAATTTCCTCTAGCTGCGCCCGAGTAATTTTTGCAACTTTGTCAGTATTGGGACGGGAACTTCCCTTGGGAATACCAAGTGCTTTACGCAGCAAAACTGATGCCGGTGGGGTTTTGGTGATAAACGTGAAGCTACGGTCAGCATAAACTGTGATAACGACCGGAATTGGCAGACCAGGCTCCATACCTTGGGTCTGCGCATTGAACTGTTTGCAGAATTCCATGATATTGACACCACGTTGACCAAGTGCAGGACCAACGGGCGGACTGGGGTTAGCTTTTGCTGCACCGACCTGCAGCTTGATATACGCGGTTACTTTCTTAGCCATTTACTTTCTCCTTTGGGTGCAAGCGCCAGACCATTTTATGTCTCGGCTCCCCGCTTAAACTGCACGACTGGACAGACGTGCTTTTTTTAAAATCAGCTTTTCTCGACCTGACTGAACTCAAGCTCAACCGGTGTCGATCTACCAAAAATCAACACAGCAACGCGCAAGCGATTCTTTTCGTAGTTAACTTCTTCAACCGTTCCAGTGAAGTCATTAAATGGGCCATCAATTACTCGCACCATTTCACCCGGCTCATAAACAACTTTATGCCGGGGCTTGTCTTGTCCTTCCTCAAGCCGCTGAAGAATTCGACCCGCTTCGCGAGCAGTAATCGGAGCAGGCTTGTCAGCTTTTCCTCCGATAAAACCTAGAACTCTGGGCGTCTCTTTTACCAGGTGCCAAGTGTTGTCGTTAAGCTCCATTTCCACCAGAACGTATCCGGGGAAAAACTTTCGTTCACTTTTTCGCTTTTGGCCAGCACGCATCTCGAGCACCTCTTCAGTGGGCACAAGCACCTCACCAAAAAGATCTTCCATGCCAGAACGCGCAATGCGCTCTTTGAGCGCCTGCATCACTCTCTTTTCATAACCTGAATAGGCATGAACCACGTACCAATGCATCGCCATCTAAAATCCTCTGACTAGCCAATTATCCGTGAGATGACAGCACCCAGCGCCGTATCCAGAATCCACAGTACAATCGCAAGAATGAAAACCACAACCAGTACAATCATTGTGGTCTGGGTGGTTTCCTGGCGAGTTGGCCAGACAACCTTGCGAATCTCAGTCCTGGCCTCAAGACACAAATTCAGGAACGCTGCACCCTTAGTCGTCTGTACCGCAACCCACGCTGCAGCGGCACCCAGAACAAGCATACCCAACACGCGGAATACGAGGGATTCCGCCGAGAAATAGGCATTGGCGTAAACACCACCTGCGACTATTACCGCAACAGCAACCCACTTAAGCAAATCTTGACTCTGCAACTGGGTGTTAGATTTTTCGGACATAATTTTTTCTCAGCGCTGCCACGTTTATATGGCAGGCCAGGAGGGAATCGAACCCCCAACCTGCGGTTTTGGAGACCGCCGCTCTGCCAATTGAGCTACTGGCCTATTCTTTTCAAGATGCACAAGCCGAAACACCTTTTTGAAGCGTTTCGGCTTGTACCGTTCCAGCTCTTCAAAAACTGAAACGCGTTGTCACCCAAAATTTACTTGAGGATCTTGGCAACAACACCCGCACCAACGGTACGGCCGCCTTCGCGAATCGCGAAACGCAGACCATCATCCATTGCGATCGGGTGAATCAGCGTTACAACCAGCTTGGTGTTGTCACCAGGCATCACCATCTCAACGCCCTCAGGCAACTCACAAGCGCCTGTTACGTCAGTGGTACGGAAGTAGAACTGTGGACGGTAACCCTTGAAGAATGGTGTGTGACGACCACCTTCATCTTTACC
>SPIB01000010.1 GCA_004535785.1 Gammaproteobacteria bacterium LSUCC0112
ATCAGCATGTTACGGTGAATACGTTCCCGGGCCTTGTACACACCGCCCGTCACACCATGGGAGTGGGTTGCAAAAGAAGTGGGTAGCATAACCTTCGGGAGTGCGCTCACCACTTTGTGATTCATGACTGGGGTGAAGTCGTAACAAGGTAGCCGTAGGGGAACCTGCGGCTGGATCACCTCCTTAAATAGAAGCAGTAACGATGCTTCGGTCAAGTGCTCACCTCTATTACTTAGTCCTGGATTTTAAGAACCCCAGGGTCGTTGCTCTAGCAAGCGGCTGACCTGAGACGGATTCGGGTCTGTAGCTCAGTTGGTTAGAGCGCACCCCTGATAAGGGTGAGGTCGGCCGTTCAAATCGGCCCAGACCCACCATATTAGTGTTACTGGTATTGCAGCAATGTGACCAGCCATTAATTGTCCCTGGATCCTGTTGATTCAGGTATGCGTTCTTTAACAATCGATGAATGAAGACATAGTTTTTTGGCTTTAAGTCAGCGCTGTGTGTTGCAAAGACGTTTTGCTTCATGCGTTAAGGTGTTGATATTAAGGTTGATAAAATGTGTATGCTGTTCTTATACAAGCGCATAAATATTCTGTACGATCAAAAAGCGAGTTTGTCTGTGTAATTTTTGGATGTAAGAGTCTGGGATTATATGGTCAAGCAATTAAGCGTACGTGGTGGATGCCTTGGCAGCGATGAAGGACGTTGTAGGCAACGAAATTCTCGGGGAGCCGTCAAACAGGCTTTGATCCGGGGGTGTCCGAATGGGGAAACCCGGCCCATTTATGGGTCATCATTAACTGAATACATAGGTTAATGAGGCGAACGCGGGGAACTGAAACATCTCAGTACCTGCAGGAAAAGAAATCAAATGAGATTCCCTAAGTAGCGGTGAGCGAACGGGGAGTAGCCCTTAAGCAACAGCAGTGTTAGTGGAACGGTCTGGAAAGTCCGGCGACAGTGGGTGATAGCCCCGTACACGAAAACGCTGCTGATGTGAAAACGAGTAGGTCGGGACACGTGTAATCCTGATTGAACATGGGGGGACCATCCTCCAAGGCTAAATACTCCTGACTGACCGATAGTGAACTAGTACCGTGAGGGAAAGGCGAAAAGAACCCCGGAGAGGGGAGTGAAATAGACCCTGAAACCGCGTACGTACAAGCAGTAGGAGCAGGCTTAGTCCTGTGACTGCGTACCTTTTGTATAATGGGTCAGCGAGTTATTGTCAGTAGCAAGGTTAACCGTATAGGGGAGCCGTAGGGAAACCGAGTCTTAACTGGGCGTTTAGTTGCTGGCAATAGACCCGAAACCGGGCGATCTACCCATGGCCAGGTTGAAGGTGCCGTAACAGGCACTGGAGGACCGAACCGTAATCTGTTGAAAAAGATTCGGATGAGCTGTGGGTCGGAGTGAAAGGCTAATCAAGCTCGGAGATAGCTGGTTCTCCTCGAAAGCTATTTAGGTAGCGCCTCGTGGAATTGACTACTGGGGGTAGAGCACTGTGTCGGCTAGGGGGTCATCCCGACTTACCAACCCGATGCAAACTCCGAATACCAGTAAGTTTTATCACGGGAGACAGACAGCGGGTGCTAACGTCCGTTGTCAAGAGGGAAACAACCCAGACCGCCAGCTAAGGTCCCAAATATCAGTTAAGTGGGAAACGATGTGGGAAGGCTTAGACAGCTAGGAGGTTGGCTTAGAAGCAGCCATCCTTTAAAGAAAGCGTAATAGCTCACTAGTCGAGTCGGCCTGCGCGGAAGATATAACGGGGCTCAAACTGATAACCGAAGCTGCGGATGCGTGTTTACACGCATGGTAGAGGAGCGTTGTGTAGGCCGTTGAAGGTGAATCGAGAGGTTTGCTGGAGGTATCACAAGTGCGAATGCTGACATGAGTAACGATAAGAGGGGTGAAAAACCCCTCCGCCGGAAGATCAAGGTTTCCTGTCCAACGTTAATCGGGACAGGGTGAGTCGGCCCCTAAGGCGAGGCGGAAACGCGTAGTCGATGGGAAATCGGTTAAAATTCCGATACCGGCTGTTATTGCGATGGAGTGACGGAGAAGGCTAGGCCAGCGCGGCGTTGGTAGTCCGCGTTTAAGGTCGTAGGCTGGGATCTTAGGTAAATCCGGGATCCTAAGGTCGAGAACTGATGACGAGCTTACTTTTAGTGAGCGAAGTGGTTGATGCCATGCTTCCAGGAAAACCTTCTAAGCGTCAGATAACAGACGACCGTACTGTAAACCGACACAGGTGATCAGGTAGAGAATACCAAGGCGCTTGAGAGAACTTGGGTGAAGGAACTAGGCAAAATGGTACCGTAACTTCGGGAGAAGGTACGCTCTCTTTGGTGAAGTATTTACTACGTAAGCTGAGGAGAGTCGAAGTGACCAGGCCGCTGCAACTGTTTATTAAAAACACAGCACTCTGCAAACTCGTAAGAGGAAGTATAGGGTGTGACGCCTGCCCGGTGCCGGAAGGTTAATTGATGGGGTTAGCGCAAGCGAAGCTCTTGATCGAAGCCCCGGTAAACGGCGGCCGTAACTATAACGGTCCTAAGGTAGCGAAATTCCTTGTCGGGTAAGTTCCGACCTGCACGAATGGCGTAATGATGGCGGCGCTGTCTCCACCCAAGACTCAGTGAAATTGAAATCGCTGTTAAGATGCAGTGTACCCGCGGCTAGACGGAAAGACCCCGTGAACCTTTACTATAGCTTCACACTGGACTTTGACACTATCTGTGTAGGATAGGTGGGAGACTTTGAAGCGGTCACGCCAGTGATCGTGGAGTCATCCTTGAAATACCACCCTGGTATTGTTGAGGTTCTAACTCAGCCCCTGAAACGGGGGCGAGGACCGTGTGTGGTGGGTAGTTTGACTGGGGCGGTCTCCTCCCAAAGCGTAACGGAGGAGCACGAAGGTACCCTAAGGGCGGTCGGAAATCGCCCACTTAGTGTAATGGCATAAGGGTGCTTGACTGCGAGAGCGACGGCTCGAGCAGGTGCGAAAGCAGGTCATAGTGATCCGGTGGTTCTGAATGGAAGGGCCATCGCTCAACGGATAAAAGGTACTCCGGGGATAACAGGCTGATACCGCCCAAGAGTTCACATCGACGGCGGTGTTTGGCACCTCGATGTCGGCTCATCACATCCTGGGGCTGAAGCCGGTCCCAAGGGTATGGCTGTTCGCCATTTAAAGTGGTACGCGAGCTGGGTTTAGAACGTCGTGAGACAGTTCGGTCCCTATCTGCCGTGGGCGTTGGAGATTTGAGAGGAGCTGCTCCTAGTACGAGAGGACCGGAGTGGACGAACCTCTGGTGTTCGGGTTGTCACGCCAGTGGCATTGCCCGGTAGCTATGTTCGGACAGGATAACCGCTGAAAGCATCTAAGCGGGAAGCCTCCCTCAAGACGAGATCTCCCTGGGGCTTTAAGCCCCCTAAAGTGCCGTTCGAGACCAGGACGTTGATAGGCTGGGTGTGTAAGTACAGCGATGTATTGAGCTAACCAGTACTAATTGCACGTGAGGCTTGACCATATAATCACAGGTTTTTGATCCTGAGATTGATAGACGGACGCGCAAGCGATTGCATAGAATATAGAGGCTTTAACAGCCAAGCTTGTATAACAGTGCATACACATTAAAGAACACGATCTTCATTCATCAGATTGTCAAAGGGTAAACGATGGTCAGCCAACGGGCTGATGCATCAACAGTTTGCCTGACGACCATAGCGAGTGTGAACCACCTGATCCCATCCCGAACTCAGAAGTGAAACCGCTCAGCGCCGATGGTAGTGTGGGGTCTCCCCATGTGAGAGTAGGACATCGTCAGGCATCTAAAAGCGAAAAGGGCCATCCCAACGGGGATGGCCCTTTTTTTATG